>CAVYOL010000001.1:0-1064544 GCA_963770105.1 uncultured Acidimicrobiia bacterium
GCTCGCCGTTTTCTTTCAGAAAATCGTTGGCGGCGCGGCGGCCCTCGCCGAACAGCGTGGTGATGAATTCCCATTCCGGACATCGAGCTTCGAGGAGGCGCCGAACCGCGCCAGCATATCGGTGCCGACCCGGTGCACGCGCATGTTCGCCCAGCGCGCGCCTTCACCGCTGCCCGGATCGGCCACCTGGCGCAGCAGCGCGATCATGCGGATCTCCTTCATCAGCGGCGAGTTGAAGGAGATTTCGTTCAGCCGATTGAGAATCTCCGAGGCGGAGCGCGGCGTGTCCGGCCGTTCGCGCGGGTTGATCTGGACGAGGATGGTGTCGTGCGCATCGCTTTCGCGAATGAGCGGCGTGATGGTCGGATTACCGGCATATCCACCGTCCCAATACGGCTCGCCGCCGATCTCGATGGCGCGAAACATCGTCGGCAGGCAAGCCGAGGCGAGCAGCACATCGGCTGTGATGTGGCGTTGCGGAAAATCCGCCCGCGGCCAGTGCGCACGCTGGTGGCGGTGACGAACAGCTTGATCGGCGAGCGGGCGAGCCGTTCAAAGTCGATGCATTTAACGAGAATTTTGCGCAGTGGATTGTAAGCGAGCGGATTGAGATCGTAGGGCGAGAGAAGCCGCGACATCAGGTCCATGGCGATGTAGGCGGGCGAATGTATCGAGCGTCCATCGCCCCATCATGCCATCGAGCGGCGAACGCTGCAGCGGGCTCGAGCGTAGCTGCGCGCGACACTTCCTGCCAGTAGGCGCGGAGCGCCGCGCGTGCGCCGGCCGCCCGCTTCGGCCCAGCCATCGGCCAAGACCGCTGCATTCATCGCCCCCGCCGACGTGCCGGAAATGACGACGATGCGCAGCCGCTCTTCTTCGAGCAAGCGGTCGAGCACGCCCCAGGTAAAGGCGCCGTGCGGAGCCCCCGCCTTGCAGCGCCAGATCGATCGGCAGCGGGTCGGCGGGTTCTTGCATCGGAGTGCCCCGTGTCGAGTTTAAGCCGATCGCGCGAAGCCGATATCGTCCTGGATCACGGCATTCGGCCCAATCGGCACGCGACCGGGGTTTGCCAGATTGAGCTTGCGAAACACGATCTTGTCGCGCCAGACCTTGCGCAGGAAATCCTCGAAGACCTGGATCGTCAATTGCTCACCCGGGCGGCGGCGATAGCCAAAGCCGAACGGAGCAAAGCCAGCATAGTCGCAAACCGGATGGCCGGCGCCATCGACGACCGCAAATACCGTGCCGAAGCCGCTGTTGGTGATGTTGGCCTTGCGCCCATCCTTCACCTCGAAATTGGTGATGTCGAACGGACAGCGCGCCAAACCGATCTGCCGGCATTTGTCATCGTTGATCTGCGCGCTGGTCGGGACGTTGCGGATCGAACGTATTCGGATCTTTCCAGTGGACCGGATCGAATAATTCGTGCTGGTGTGCGGCGTGCTGACATAGCTGTGCCGCTCCAAGGGCAGGCCAAACTTCCGCTGCGGAGATGCGCCGTACGCGCTTGCTCTTGCGTCACGGATGACGGAGATGCTGCCGCCGTTCGGCGAAATCACACGGAACAATTCCATGACGAACAGCTCCAGCGGCGTGAAAGGCGCGCCGCCCGCCGCATCGAAATTTCCGCTCATGGTCTTCTGAAAGGACGCCCGCACGGCCGGATCGCCGCCGTCTTCGGCCAGGCGCGACATGATCCCGAAGATCGTGTTGCCCCATTGGCTGAGCGCGACGAAATTGTGGAAGCACTCGAAGACGACGTCTTTCTTGCTGAAATGGCTGCCGTCTCCGGCATTCTTCAGCCAGTACCACGCCATGGTCTTTTCCGGGTTTTTTATTTTGCCGGATTGGATATCGCCGATGCGCTCGTCGATCCATGATTTCAAGAGGTCGAGCAGCTCCCGCACCTTCATGTAGTTGTCATGGGTGATGGGCAGCGGATTGCGGTGGGCGAGGACCGTGTTGAACGCTTCGCCGATCTCGCGCACCTCGAAGGGAATGTCGTCGCCGGTGATGCCGAGGTGAAGATCCCAGTAAAGGTCGAAATAGTAGTCGAGGTAGTGCCGCATGAAAGGCTTGTTGGCGAATTGCTGATCCAGGATCTTGTCGAAAAAGGCGGTGACCTGGCGCCGTACATCGGCCTGTAGAGATCTGGCGTTACGCCGGAAAAGTAGATGCGCTTGCGCAGATTGTTGTCGCCCCGTTTCTCGAGGCCCTGCAGGAAAACCGTCACGCCCTCTTCAGGGGTCGGCCTCCAGTCGTGATAGATAGGCCCCACAGATCGTACGGCAGCGCATTTTCCTTGCTGAAATTGACATCGATCATCGGCAGCATCGACCGCTCGCCTTCGTAAAGGCTCGTCAGGAAAAACGGTATGACCGCGTGCTCGACATGGTCGGGATCGAAATTGGCGGGAATGGTCGCGCGAAAGCGTTCGACGGCGGTGAGGAGCTGTTCGGGCAGCGGCGATTGCGCGGCTTCGCCCGCAGCCGGCGTCGCGGCGGCAATGGTTGCGGCCGACGCGGCGCTGCCGATCATGCCGAACGCGCGGCGCCTCCCTTCAGGACGGTTCGACGTTCCAAAGCTTTCCGTTCCCTCGTCTTCCTCCGTCGTGATGACTGTCGGTCTATCGCTGAGGCCGAAGTCAGTGGATATGGAATCTCGCTCGTGAAGAGGCCGCGCGCTGTGTGTTGGATCAGCAGGCAATTGCCAATCGTTTACCAGAATTGTCTGAGTGAAAGGTCGTATTGTTTGAGAATCTGGCTCGCCGGCCGCTTCGCGACGACGCGCTCGTAGTTGAGTCCGAGATAGGCGCGGCGCCACAGACGCAGCCCCATGTCGGCCCCGACCCGGAGCGTGCTCACCGCGTTGTCCTGTGGCGTTCAATCGATGCTCGTCTCACCGCCGGACATTGTAATAATCGCGGCCGAGAGCCAGAACCTGTCCGTCAGATTACGGCTTATATGTTCTTCCATGCGGAAGATCGGTTTTTGCGCGAGCGTTTGTGCCCCGTTTACGAAGAAATGTTGTTGTTGGTGGAATTGCCCAGTGAAGATGAGTCTGGAAACCGTGTCCAGCCGCGGTCCAGCATATAGCTGTGATTGATGGTCGGCGAGACCGTCCAACGGTTCGCGCTTCGGATTGATCGGCGAAGTCGGATGGTAGGTGCACAGCGTTCCGATGTAGAAGATGGAAGCTCTAAATGTATGCAGGACAGACGAGCCAACTGCTCGCGCGTGAGCGCTCGGCCGCCGAAGGTGTTCTTGCGAGAGCGACGCGACATCCGAACGCCATTCGTACTTCCATGAAAGGCGCTGGAGCCGTATTCGCCACAGCGTACGGCAGAAAACGATGAGAAGGCCGCCGGCGCGACCCCAAAAGTCCCATCGTGCGCGTCAGGACGACCGCTGGAGCCAGGCGTTGAGAGACCGTGCGGGACGGTGCCCGTTCCAGGCTACGGCGTAACAGATGTCACGTAGCCGGCGATTGTCCATGACCAGCCAGGCATGGCCGGCGCGTTAGGTGTTGGTGCTCTGGGCCGAGCCGGCGAATGCCGCGGTTGAAGACGATGGACGCGCCGCAGCACAGAGCACCATGGCGGCGAGCGAGAGGCGTTTCGCCGGCTGTCCCGGACCGACCAACTTCACCTCCGCGATTTTGGACCATAGAAATGCTGGCGCAGGTGCGGAAAAGTGCTGGCAAGGACGATTGTCGTATCCTGGTCGAGTTACAGTCGTGTTGCAATGAGGCTGCGCCTTTGAGGAAAACAGTCCTGCGCATGGGTCGTTTGCGCGGGCAGAAGGAAGGTCGCAATGACAGCCGGTCTTGAAGGGAAGGTCGCGCTTGCGATCGTCGCTGCCGTGGCGGTCGCGTTCGCGGCCTATCAGGCGGCGAGCGTGTTTGCACCGCTCGCTTTCGCTTTCTTCATTATAGCCATCGCGTGGCCGCTGCAGCGGCGGCTACAGGCTCGCATGCCGCAGCTCCTGGCCCTCGCATTGACCATGGCGGCAACGATTCTCGTTGTGGTCGTCTTCGCGTCCCTGATCGCCTGGGCCACCGCTCGCGTCGGGCGCTTCGTTGTGAACGATGCGGAACGCCTTCAGGCGCTTTACGGCTCGATGTCTGTATGGCTTGAAAGTCATGGCATTGAGCTTGCCGGGCTATGGGCAAATTATTTCAGCGTTGATCAATTGATCCGCCTGGCTCAGCAGGTCACTACGCGGCTCAATACGGCAGTCAGCTTTTTGATCGTCGTATTCATCTACGTCCTGCTCGGCTTGCTGGAGGTGGACGATGCTTACCTCAAGCTCCGAGGTTGGCCGTACGGGTCGATGGGTGAGGTGTTGGGTCGTGGCGGTGCAAAAACAGCCGTCAAGCTTCGGCGATACATGCTTGTCCGGACCTTGATGAGCGCCGTCACCGGCTTGCTGGTGTGGGCTTTTGCCTGGCTTGCCGGGCTGCCACTTGCTGTCGAATGGGGCGTGATCGCGTTCGCGCTAAACTTCATCCCCTTCATTGGCCCATTTATCGCGACCGTCTTCCCGACCGTGTTCGCTATAGCTCAGTTCGAATCGTGGCAGATGGCACTGCTCGTTTTCGCGTGTCTCAACGTCATCCAATTCGTGGTGGGAAGCTATCTGGAGCCACGGTTCGTCGGCAGCGCAATGTCGATTTCGCCCTTTGTCGTTTTGTTCGCGGTTTTTTTCTGGACTTTTCTTTGGGGTCTGGCAGGGGCGTTCATTGGCATTCCGATTGTCATCGCTCTTCTCACGCTTTGCGAGGAGCATCCCTCGACTCGCTGGATTGCCGACCTTTTCGGCTCGCCTCCGCCTGATCGCGTTTAGAAGCCGTACACACCGCCTCGACCATCAAACTATACCGCCGCGAATGACGACGCGCTCGGGCTCGAACAATGCGAGGTTGCCGTCCGCGCCAATGCCGAGATTGTGGATATAGAAATAGGTATCTCGGTCGTCCGTGACGTCCATCACCGGTGATGGAGCCGAGACGATGGCGAGCCCACCGCAGCTTCCGATCCAGTCGATATGGCGATGGCCGTGCATGAGTATCGCTCGGCGTCGCAGCCGTTGCATCCGGCGCACAAACCACGTTCCATTGATGAGCGCGGTACCAATGCGTTCGGACAGAGCTTTTGCCGCCTTAGGATATTCGACCACGTGATGGTGCAGCGCTACGATCCAGTTGGCCTGCGGAAAATACGCGGCGACCCTCTCGATGGCTCGCGTCTGTTCCCTCGTTACAAGACCAAGCGCATTGGTGAACGAGAAATGCGTCTGCGCGTTTGAATTGAGGATGGCGACGCCGAGGCCATCAGGCTCGGCGGGCGGCAGGATCAGCGGAAACTGATCATCCCAAAGCTGGCCGAGGCCAATCGCCAGCCGCAGGCCGCCGGTGTCGGCAAACTCGGCGATCCAGTGGCGATGCGGCGCCAGCGCCTGCGCAAGAGTGCGATCAAGCGCGCCGAAATCCGGATCGGCCACGCGGACGCGATGACCCTGGATGGCGGCGATCGCCGACAACGTCCGCATCTGCCGCAGGCGCTTGATCGGGCTGAAGGGCATATCGAGCCGCGCCGGGTTGAGACGATCGACAATATTGAGGTCATGATTGCCGGGAAGGATGAGCATGCGTTCGGCGAGCGCCGGATGCAGCTCCACCGCATCGAGAAATTGCGCCCATTCGGTTGCGATTTCGGCGTCGGTCATGTCGCCGGTGATCAGGATGAGATCCAGCGGGCGTGTTTTGTGAATCGCCTCGATGCCTTCCAGGATACGCGCGAAACGGTCATTGCCGCGGGGCCCGCGGCGGCCGCTTTCGATCCGGAATCCGTAGCGTTCGCCGACCAGATGAATGTCCGACAGGTGCGCGATGCGCCATGACGGTCCGCCTGACGCCGCATCGAACGCGCCGAGATTGATCGGCTGGTCCATGAGCGCATCGGCAAAGCCCCAGATCAGCGCCGCGACCGCAAGATAGGCGCAGACGACCACGACGGCGTTGGCGAGCGTCGGTACGATCAGGCCGCGCACATCCAACAGATCCGCCGCCGTCCCGATCCAGCGTGACGCCGGCCAGACCGCGGCCGCGATCACGACAGCGATGATGGACAAGATGATGGCGGCCGCGGCCGAGCTGATCGCGCGCAGGCGCGTGCGCGTCGTGTCGCTCGCAGCCGTGCTGAGCATGCGTTCGCTGAGATAGCGGAGCGCCTCGCGGCAGAACGCATAGCCGGGCTGGATCGCGAGCGCGTTCAGCGACCAAAAGTTTCGCTCGGCGATGCGCAACAGCGGCTGCCATCCGAACCATCCGGCCGCGACGACCGCCATCAGCACAAAAGCCGCACCGAGCCCCGTCATTTGCGTCGCGGTCCTGGATAGCTTCAGCAACCAGGCGGTCGCGACCAGAGGCGCCAGGCCGAGCAGCAAGGCCGGCAGCACGATCGAAAAAATCCAGGCGAAGAGCAGCTTTGGCAGGCTGATTTCGGCAAGCAGGCTGCCCGCGATGGCGAGCAACGATCGCTGCTTCGGACTGGAGACGTCGTCCTCGACGTCACCCCGCCGCGGATCGAGCAGCGGCGGGTCCCCGGCCTGTGCCATCGGGCTGTGCCGCGCCGCTAGAACACAGCCCGATTCAGTCGAATCGGTCCGTGTTCTGGATTCTTGTGCGGTCGCATGTCCTTTTCGGAAAACCGGTGGCGACTTTTCCGGGACATGCTCTACCGTGTCCCTCCCAGCCGCGATTCCCGCACCGATTTGCGCAGCAAGGCGTAAAGGCTGCCGCCGGTGATCGCGCCGAGCACATAAACGACCGCGGCCATGATCGCGAGCGGCGCGCGCACGCCAAAGCCGAGAAACGACATCGTCACCAGCTCACGGTTCTGCACGATGAAAATCAGGATCGCGGCCAGAAACACGACGACGATGGCCAGATACACCCAGCGCATGGTAGCCCCCTTGCGTTCCTCAACGGCCTGTCGAGTTCTACAGCCTCGCAAGGCCAGGAGCTAGGCAATCACCAGCCAAGCAATTTTCGGCGAGGCGATTGCCGGCCGACGGGACGACCTCGTTTTCCGAACTATCGTCCCGCTGCACCAACCTGCTGCATCGCCCTCAAGCGTAGCGCCTTAGCCCGAGCCCGACGCCGATCCACCCTGCGCCGGCAATCACCAGATCGACGCCCAAGAAGATGCCCAGAACGTAAAGGCTCGACACCGGCCACTTGGCGACGATCAGGAGACCCAGCAAAAAGGTAATGACGCCGGAGAAGGCTACCCAGATCCAGGGCATCGTCTCTTGCAAGCTGAAGGCCAGCACGATGCGCATGACGCCCGACACGAGCAGCGAAAAGCCGAGCAATAGCGTCAAGACCGCGGCGGCCAGGAGCGGGTTCTCGAAGGCGAAGAAACCGGCGACGATGTAAAGCGCGCCGAGCAGCAGCCAGAGCAGAAACTTGCCCCAGGTCTTGATCTGGAACGCGTTGATCACTTCGGCGACGCCGGCGATTACCATCATGATGCCGACCACGAACACGGTGGCGGCGGTGGCCATGACCACGCTGCCGAGCGCGATGATGCCGGCGATCACAAAGACGGCGCCGAGCGCGATGATCCAACCCGACTTGGCGCGCAACGGCTCGAGCGCCGTGTCGTGCAGCGTGTTAGGCGATCCGGTGAAGCTGGACATGGTGTTCGTCTCCCGGTTCTGTGTTCAATTCCCATTTTGCGGCGTGAAGCAAAGCATGGCTTCCGCGCGTTAAAGGCGGTTACGAGCGACCGGCGGATATTTATAAAATTTGTCGGTACGCAAGTACCGCTGAATCACTGATAATCATATCACCGCTGGCGCTGCGCCGGCGACGCTTCGTTCAGTGAAATTTTTCGCCGCGCGCCAGCTTCTCGATGATGGCCCGCATGCGTTTTTCGCGCGTGTCGGGTTTCTTCGCGGTCTGCAAGCGGTAGGCGATGGAATAGAGGTTGGTCTTGTTGAGCGTTGCGAAGGCGCAACAGAATTCCTTCCGATCGGCTGTGGTTTTTCGCAAGCCATGCCCGTAGTTCGGGCGCCGACGCAAAGTTCATGATTTTCATTTTATCGGCGGCCATCGCATTTACGACGGCCGCTGCGCATGGCGCTTTAACGGTTTCGGCGCAGCGCTCGGCCGCTTCACCTTGGCCCGCGCGCGCGGCGTTGTTTTCTTGCGCTGCGCGATGGCGAGCGCGCGCTCGGCCCAGACGGCGAGTTCTTCGGGATCGTCATAAAGGCGCTCGGGCAGCCGCCAATAGGAGAGCGAGGCGCGGCCGATCTTGCCCGGGCTTTTGGCACGCGTATAGACGAAGGGCCGGCTGCCTTCGCGCTCGAACTCGGGGATGCTCGCTTCGTCGACTTTCAGAAAGATCGCGCCGTCGAACACGAGCGCGAACATCAACCCCTCGCGGTAGATGCCGGCGCCGCCGAACATGCGCCGCACCACGACCGGGCCGAAGGGCGCGAACAGGTCGTTGATGAATTCGGGTTCCACCTCGCGGCCTCACCCGGCTGCGGAGAAGAATTGCAAAATGGCGTCGGCACATTGCGCCGGCGCTTCGACCGCGGCCCAGTGGCCGGCTTGCGGAAGATGCAGAACCTTTTGAGCGTTGAAGCGTTCGGCGAAGCGCGACGAGATGTAAGGGTCTTTGTCGCCCCAGATCACGAGTGTCGGCTTGGCGCGCACGAGTTCGAGAAAAGCACTTTCCCACGGCTGGAAATTGGCCGAGTCGGTGGCGCGATACAGCCGCAAGACTTCTTTTTTCATGCGCGGCGTCATCAACGCCCAGGTGCTGTCGATATGCGCGTCGCTGATTGCCTTGGAGCCGCGCCTGAGCTCCTGCGCGAACATCGGGCGGTTCATGGCCAGCATGGACAATTCGCCGAGGATCGGCGTGCGCCAGACGCGCGCCCAGAAATGCCAGCGATAGCCGCTGAAAAACAGGGTGTTGATGGCGACCATGCGGTGCACCGCATCGGGATGCTTGACCGCCCAGGCGAAGGCGAACGGGCCGCCGAAATCGTGCGCCACGAGATCGAGCGGCCGCTCGATCGCGGCGGCGT
This sequence comes from uncultured Acidimicrobiia bacterium, assembly GCA_963770105.1. Lineage (GTDB taxonomy): Bacteria > Actinomycetota > Acidimicrobiia > IMCC26256 > JAENVU01 > Chersky-806. The sequence goes on from CAVYOL010000001.1 coordinate 9,105, forward strand.
CCAAGAATTGTTCGACGAATTGCGCCAGGCCGTCGAGCGAACGCTCGAAATTGGCCGGCACTTCCGAATGGCCGAAGCCCGGCAGATCCGGCGCGATGCAGCGATAATGCGGCGCGAGGCGCTCGGCGATGCCCTCCCACATGACGCCGCTGTCCGGATTGCCATGGAGCAAGAGAACCGGCGGTCCGGCGCCCCATTCGGTCACGTGGATATCGGCGTCACCGACGCGGACTGCGCGCGTCGATGAATGCATGGCTTGGTCTTTTGTCATCGGCACGCTCCGCTCAAAGTGCCAGCGTGTAGGATGGGTTGAGTAAACGAAACCCATCGATTGAGCCGTGATGCCTGTGATGGGTTTCGCTCGCGCTCAACCCATCCTACGACGGCGAACGTAACCCGGATCGGGCCGTGAAATCCATGAGCGGCAGCATGTAGGATGGGTTCGCCCCTTCCACGACAGTGACGATCACCGGAGAACGCAATGACAAAAATCTACCTGGCCGGGCCGTTGTTCTCGCTGGCGGAGCAAGGCTTCAACGCCGAGCTGGCGCGTTTTCTCGAAAGCGAAGGCTTCGAGGTCTGGCTGCCGCAAGAACACGAACCACGCGACAAGACCGCTCGCGCGATCTTTGAGATGGACGTTGCGGCGATCGACTGGGCCGACATGGTCGTCGCCTGCATGGACGGTCCCGATCCGGACAGCGGCACCGCCTGGGAATGCGGCTATGCCTTTGCCAAGGGCAAGCCGATCGTCTGCTATCGCACGGATTTCCGCATCACCGGCGACACCGAGGGCGCGCCCTATAACCTGATGCTGAGCGAGAGCGCGACCGCGCGTTTCGAAATTGCGTTCCGGACCAAGCCGGAAGAATTTCGCCGGCGCGTGCTGGAATGTATCCGCAAAGCGTTGCCTGGCGATCGAAGCAAGACCTGACAGGCATAGCCAGGACGAGCAACGCGACATCCTGGGTGAGCTTACGTTGATACCCGCATGTCGCTGCGCTCATGCGGGCTATGTGCTAAATCCTTTGCAGCGGAATCGATCCGATAAAATCGCGCTTGCCGATTTCCACTCCGCAGTGCCGCAAGATGGCGTAAGCGGCGGTGAGATGGAAATAGTAATTCGGCAGCACGAAATAATTGAGATAGTCGGCGCCTTTCATCAGGCCGCTGGTGCCGCCGCCAAGCGGAAATTTGATATCGCGGTCGGCGGACGCGTCAATTTGCTTGGGGTCGAGCGTCTTCAGATAAGCAATCGTCTTGGCGAGCCGGGTTTTGAGCTGATCGATCGTCGTCTCGGTGTCTTCGACGCTCGGCGGTTCGGTGCCGGCGAGCCGCGCGGCGCCGCGGCGCGCCTGATCGCTGACCACCTGCACTTGCCGGGTGAAGTCGAACATGTCCGGCGCAAGCCGGGTGTGCAGAAGCACGGTTGGATCGACTTTCTTGGCGGCGGCAAAACCCTCCGCCTTGTCGAGCAGGGCCGAAAGCGTATTGAGGCCCAGTTCAAATACGGAAAGCGATGCGCCGGACATGGAAAAAGACATGGGGGTTCCTCTGGATCTTGTCTTAGAACTTGGCTCTTAAGACTTGGCTCTTAGAACTTGGCGAATTGCCGCCAACGAGGCGGGGAACTTAGCCCGGATTGAATGACCGGCAAACGCCGGCCGATCGCGGGCCAGGCGGTCTGTCATTCGACTTTGCCCCGTTGCCGAATATACTTCGCGCCTTGCTGGGGGGAGATATCGCGTCCGCCCGCGCTGCAACTCTAGTCCACGCGGTGTCGCCCGTGCTTCCCATCACTTTCACTTGATCACGACGGCGCAACCCGAGCGCCGGCCGAACAGGAGGTTTGCAATGACGTGGGGAATTCCGACCCATCTGTTTCTTCAAATCCATGTCGCGCTGAGCTTGATCGCGCTGGTGGCGGGTTTGGTCGTGCTCTTTGGCTTGTTGAAGGGCCGCGCGTTGGGTGGCTGGACGGAATTGTTTCTCGTCACCATCATCCTCACCAGCGTTACCGGTTTTCCATTGCCGCCGTTCGGGCTCGATCCGCCGCGCATGGTCGGCATCCTGTCGCTGGTCCTGCTCGCCGTTGCGCTGCTCGCGATCTACGTGTTTCGGGTCTCAGGTCCGTGGCGCTGGATCTATGTGGTCGCGGCGATGACCGCGCTCTATCTGGACGCTTTCGTCGGCGTCATTCAGGCCTTCGCCAAATTGTCCTTCCTGCACGAGCTGGCGCCGACCGGATCGGAGCCGCCGTTCGTGATCGTGCAAGTGGTCGTGCTGGTGTTCTTCGTCGTGCTCGGCTTTCTGGCGGCACGCCAATTCCGCCCGAAGCTTGCGAACCTCTAACGGCGCCTGGGGCATTGGATGCCTTGCAGACCTATGCTGCATGGTGGTAAATCAGGCGCCATACAACCCTGAGAGGTGCTTAGTCGATACGCCGATTCCGCCGGAAGAAGCTTGAGATCATCCCGCAGCAGACGGGCTGCTGCAAAGCCCCGAGAAGGAGAACGAGCATGAACACGAGATACAAAATCGCGTGATGGGTATTTAGCAACCCCTTGGAAATCTAGTCATTTTCGCTGAAACGCCAACAAATCCAGCATTTTCGGCCTTATCTAGCATTGCTAGACTTTGTCACGTTTTTCCGCTTATTGTTTTCTCCGGGACCACGAAACGGGACCACGGAGAACACGTGATGCGCGCACGGATCAGCAAGCGGACTGTCGATAAGCTCCAACCCGGACAAGCTATTGCCGATCTCGATGTGAACGGCTTCACGGCGCGGTGCCTGCCGAGCGGCACCATCTGTTACGATCTGCGCTACCGGACTGCAACGGGTGAACGTCGCAGGCTGTCTCTCGGACTACACGGTTCCGTCACACCGGATCAAGCTCGCTCAATCGCCGAGAAGCGCCTTGACGATCTGGCGAAGGATCGCGATCCGGCATTAGAGCGGCAGCGACAGCGCACCACGACCGTTGACGCCGTGCTCGACAACTACGTTGCCCGCGTACTTGGCACCAAGCGCAGCAGCAAAGCGCAGATTAGCGCCTTCGATAGACTGGTACGTCCCGAGATAGGGACACGATCAATCTACGATCTGCGGCGTGCTGACATCGCGCGGCTTCTAGACTCCGTCGAAGATAGCAGCGGACCAGTCCAGGCGGATCGGACGCTGGCGTATCTCCGCAAGGCGTTTCACTGGCAAGAGGGCCGTGACGACAATTTCATATCGCCGATTATTCGTGGCATGGCGCGGACCTCGACAAAGGAACGAGCACGCAACCGCATCCTGACCGATGACGAGATACGCGCAATCTGGAAATATACTGCCAGCGATACGTTCGGCGCTCTTGTCCGGTTTCTGTTACTGACAGCCGCACGTCGTGACGAAGCCCGCGTGATGACGTGGCAGGAGATTAAGGATACCGATTGGCATCTGCCTGCTACGCGCAACAAGACCAACCAGGAGCTTGTCCGACCCCTCTCTAAGGCCGTGCGCGACTTGCTGGATACGTTGCCGCGCAACTCGGACTATGTGTTCGCTGGCAGAAATGGCGCGATCAACAACCACGGCAAGCGCAAGGCCGAGCTAGATATGGACAGCGGCGTTACAGGACTGGACGATCCACGACCTGCGACGCACCGCGCGCAGTCTCATGTCCCGCGCTGGCGTATCGAGCGACCACGCCGAGCTTTGCTTAGGCCACGTCCTGCCCGGTATCCGAGCGACATACGATCGGCACAGCTACAAAGACGAGAAGCGCGCCGCGTTCGAGAAGCTGGCCAAGCTGGTTAGGAATATCGTCAATGACGCCACATCGTCGCTTCTTGTCTTCGTGCTGCTAACGTCGCCGCCCGCACATGCCGAGGGATGGTGCAATGGCATGCTCACGTCGAACAATGTGTGTATCGGTTCCGAGTCCAACGTGCCGCCGGTGATCGTCCGCTGCGACTACTACAACGGCAGTAATAGTGATCCGAGGTGTGTTGGCGTCGGTGATCAGCAACGTCCTATTGTCGAACGGCGAACGAAGAAATCGACATCGCCGCGCTGATCGCCAATGAAAAGCCCCGGCCAACTGGGTTTGTGGCCGGGGCTAAAGTCTTGGTGTTGGGGAACAACATTAGAGACAGCCATATCGTGCCGGCGAATTGTGGCAGTCGCATGAAGTATTTGCGTTGCCGAATGGCGCAACTGGCGGGAAACCGGCTTCACCTTTGACTGCGCGCTCGCAAGGGATGGCGTTTCGATCCGCCCACAAGGAAGTATTTGCGGGGAATTCACGGGGGCTGGGGGCTAGGCGACTCCCCGCGTCCAGGCTGTTAAATGTGCTTCCGCTGGGTGATGTTTCACCGCCCTCGTTGACGATTCTGTTACCGCTCTAGTCCGCACCATCGTCGCGCCGCTACCCCGTGATCACTCCGCTACCATTTTCGCGGCCGCCGCGACAAAGGCGAAGTGTGCCGAGCAAGCTGACGCGATAGCCGCTAGCGTAGCAATGATGACCGATGCGAGCATACACCAGCCATTAAAGCGCGCTTGGACTGCGGCCCGTCGCGCCATTTCGGCCTTCGCCATCAGATGAGGTAACGAATCTTCACGCTTCCACATTTCCTGAGCTAGTTCGGCGTAGCTCTTTTGTTTCGGTTCTTTGGCCATTAGACATTCCCTTCTCTCCGACGTTACAGCGCGCATAGATCAGGCACCATGACCGCTCGTCGCTTCCCGCCACCTTGGGACATCGAAGAGCACAATCGAAGCTGCTTCATCGTCCGTGACAATAACGGACACGCGCTTGCCTATGGTCTATTTTGGGCGCGGGCACGGCCGGCGTACTGCCGCGAACCTACTAACGCGGGACGAAGCGCGGCGCATCGCGGCCAATGCGCTAAGCTGCCCGATCTGCTGAGATCGCGGCGCTGCTAGGCCATACTGAGTTCACCAGAAGGAGGAAACCAATGGCTGCCTAAGTCATTGCAGATGCCACGATCCACGATATGGAAAAACATCGTGCAGCTTTTCTGCCCGCTCTTGATAAACTGATTGCTGAAATGGGTGCCAAGATAAATGGGTGCCAAGATACTGGCGCGCACCGGCAGTCCGATCCATCTAGGATACGGCGGTGGCTGGCTAAACGGTCGTCGTATGGTTCTGTTGGAATTTGAAAACAGTCAGAAGGCCCGCGAGTGGTTTGAAAAAACTGCAACACTTGCCAGACCCTGACAACATGACTCGGCACTCGACCATAATCCTCGAGGGCATCGAGCACTGAGTTCCCAGCAAACCAAGCACACCGGGCGGGCTGCTGGGCCCGAGACGTCGTCGCCTCGGCGAAGCTGATCAAGCCTCATGTGGTGCCTTTGAGGGCGGCTCACGGTCGGCGCTAGAGACCTCGTAGGGGCCGCAGCAATCGGTCGGCGCGCAGATGCCTTTGAGCGCCGAGCCGAACCTGCTCAGCGCGCCGCAACGTCTTCAGGAAGGGGTCTGCCGAAGGCAGAGCTGAGGAGGTATCGCGGTCGGGGCTAGGGGCGAAACGCATTGATGTGTACCGGGGCGCAAGTCAGGCAAAGAAAGGTTTTGTCTGGGAAGGCGAGTCGGTCGACTCGGTGCGCGAAGTGGTCGAAGGCGCGGTCGGCGCCTGGTCGAACAACGAGTACTACGAGATGCACGTCGACGGGCTCACACCCGCGCTCACCAAGTAGCGGCTTCGTCGTTTCGGCGTGAGTTGCACCCCCCAGTGCGGGTGGAACTCACGCCGGAACGCGCTCGGCGCGACTAGACCTTGCCCATGGCCTGGGACCTGCTCATCGACCGTGCCGACCTCGCCCACACCGAGCTCGTCGACGCCGCGCCCATCGACCCGTCCGACGGGCAGGTCGTGCTGAAGGTCGATCGCGTCGGCATGACCGCGAACAACGTGACGTACGCGGTGTTCGGCGACGCCATGAAGTACTGGGACTTCTTCCCGGCGGCCGAGCTGGACGGCGTCGCGTACGGCCGGGTTCCGCTCTGGGGCTTCGCCGTGGTGGACCGCAGCACCGTCGCCGGCGTGGTGGAAGGGACCCGCTACTTCGGGTACCTGCCCACGAGCAGTCACCTGGTGGTCGAACCGACCGGCGTCGGACCGAAGGGATTTCGCGACGCGAGTCCGCACCGCCGGCACCTTCCGACGCCGTACAACGGGCTCACGACCACGACCGGGGACCCGGCCTACGACGCGGACCTCGAGGATCTCCAGATCCTCTACCGACCGTTGTTCATGACCAGCTTCATGCTCGCCGACTTCATCCAGGACAACGGCGCGTTCGGAGTCGAGTCGGTCGTGATCAGCAGCGCGTCGAGCAAGACGGCCTACGGCACCGCCTTCCTCCTCGACGGCCTCCAGCGGATCGGGCTCACCAGCGCGCGGAATCGTGAGTTCACCGAGAGCCTCGGGTGCTACGAGCAGGTGTTCACCTACGACGACATTGCCGGCATCCCGCCGACGTCAGCCGTGTTCGTCGACATCGCGGGCGACGCGGCCGTGCGGCGCATCGTGCACCAGCACCTGCAGCCGGTGCACTCGGCCGTCGTCGGGGCCGCGCACCACGACGCGGCGCCGGACCTCGGGGACACCGGCAACCTTCCCGGCGCGCCGCCGACGTTCTTCTTCGCACCGGATCAGATGCGAAAGCGCTACGAGGACTGGGGACCGGACGGCGTCGAGGACGGGCACGCTGCGGCATGGAAGCGCTTCGCGCCGGTCGTGGCCGACTGGGTCGACGTCAAGGTGGCGAACGGTCCCGAAGGCCTGCGAGCCGACTGGTTGGAGGTGCTCGCGGGATCGACCCCGCCCCGCACCGGGCACGTCATCCAGCTGTAGCGGCGAGGAGGCGAGCGGATGGGCGAGATCGGCGCAACGTCATCGGCAGTGGCACTCACCACGGCGCTCCGGTCGGGAGCCATCTCCTCTCGCGGTCTGCTCGAGAGCTACCTCGAGCGCATCGACCGGCTGGATCGCGACGGTGTGAACGCGGTCGTCACGGTCGACGCCGAACGCGCCCGCGCGCGACGCGGCAGCAGCGGACGACGCGCGGGCTCGGGGCGAGGTGCTCGGTCCGCTCCACGGGCTCCCGATGACGGTCAAGGACGCGATCGCGACCGAGGGCATGCGAACGACCGGCGGCGCGGTCGAGCTGGCCGAGCACGTGCCCACCGAGGACGCGCCTGCGGTCGCCCAGCTGAAGGCGGCCGGGGCGATCGTCTTCGGCAAGACCAACCTGCCGCGATGGTGTGGTGACAGCCAGGCGTTCAACGACCTGTTCGGCACGACCAACAACCCGTGGTCCGCCGCGCACGTCCCCGGTGGGTCGTCCGGCGGCTCGGCCGCCGCGCTCGCCGCGGGCCTCACCGGCGCGGAGCTCGGCACCGACATCGGCGGTTCTGTGCGCGCACCCGCGCACTGCTGCGGGGTGTACGCGCTGAAGCCGAGCTACGGACTCGTCCCCAACCTCGGCTACGTCGACCACGTCGGTGGGGGCACGACCCGCACGGACATCAACGTGTTCGGTCCGATGGCCCGGGCCGCCGGCGACCTCGACCTCCTGCTCTCGGTCCTCGCCGGACCGACCCCCGAGGATGCGATCGCGTGGAGGGTCGAGCTGCCCGAGCCTCGCGTCGAGTCGCTGGCCGGGCTCCGGGTCGCGACGTGGTTCGACGACGACGCGTGCCCCGTCGACGCGGAGTACCGCGGCCTGCTCCGCGGCGCGGCGGACGCGCTCGCCGACGGCGGCGCCAAGGTCGAGGACGCGCATCCCCCGGTCGACTTCGGGAAGATGATGAACCTGTACATGCGCCTGATCGCCGCCGCGGTGTCGCCGAGCATGCCCGACGACGTCGGGGAGCAGATCTCCGGCAGCCATCTCGCGTGGCTCCGCGCCGACGAGCGGCGCACCAAGGTCCAGCGCACGTGGGCGAAGTGGTTCGGCGCGTACGACGTGCTGCTCCTCCCTGCGTGGTCGACGCCACCGTTCGAGCACGACCAGGTCGGCAACATGCTCGACCACGTGGTGATGGTGAACGGCGAGGCGCGCAACCACTTCGAGATCTCGCAGTGGTTGATGATCATCAACGTGACCGATCAACCGGCCGTCACCGTCCCGATCGGGCGGACGGCCGCCGGGCTCCCCGTGGGGATGCAGATCGTCGCGCCCTACCTCCAGGACCGCCGCGCGATCCGGGTCGCCGAGCTCGCGGCCGACGTGCTCGGCGGTTACGAGGTCCCGCCCGGCTTCGAGTAGCTCCCGGTGCGACGCGGCCTATCGATGGTGCGACGAGATCAGCCACGAGACGAACACGTAGAGCCGGCAGCCGAACTGGCTCCGGAAGGGGCGTCCCCGTCCATCCGTGAAGGTCTGCCACCGGGTCGCCTGACAGTCCGCGAAGGTCTGCGCCCGGAAGCTCACGGGTGCACTCGCCGAGATCACGGTCGGAATCGGGAGCGGTCCGGCGAAGCCGACGAACTCGAATGCCAGCCAGACGCACGCGTCCGGACCCGTCGTGCAGTCGATGGGCTGGCCGAAGACGTTCAGCGAGACGCGCGGCGCAACGGGCGATGCGCTGAAGCGACCGGATTGGTCGACCGGGACCGTGGCCACACCCGTCGCGCTGCACAGGTCCGCCATGTTCAAGCCGCCGTTGCCGATCTGAGCCTTGCAGAGAGCCACCGTCGCCTGGCCTGGTTTCGTCTGACCGAAGTTCACAACCTCGGCCTGGAAACCCGAGCCGGTTGCGGTCACCGTTTGCCCATCTCTCAGCCCGCCCGAAGGGCTCACCGCCAGGCTCGGAGCATCGGCGGCGGACGCGGATGTGGCTGCGACCTCCCCGCCAGCCACGAGCGCTCCCACGAGAATCGTCACCGCGGCGACCCGGATCCCTCGAAGCATTCGTCCCTCCCAGCCTTGCTCCACCGGAACGACAACCAAACGCTACGGCGACAAGGCGTCTTCGGCAATGGCCGCGTCGCCTCCGGAGCTGATGCTACGGGCGCGTACCCCCACCCTGTCCCGCCTCACCGCGATGTCGGAACGCGGTACGCGACGAGGCTCGGGGTCTTGCCGTTTCCGATCGGCCACACGATCGTGTCGCGCGTCGCTGCGGGCCATCCGTTGATGCCACCCGGCGCCGCGAAGGTACGGACGATCCGCCCCGTCGACCGATCGAGCACCACGATGTTGCCTTGGAAGGTGCCCGTGAGCACGAGGTCACCCATGACGAGCGTGCCACCGAGCGGATCTCCTTCGATCGGCGTGTGCCAGACGACGTGGCCGGTTCGTACGTCGACGGCCGCGACCTCGCCGGGCATGGTGCCGAGCTTGGTCCCGCCGACCGCGTGGTCGACGTTCGGTTCCTCGGTCGACGGCGCATTGACGACCGGTGCGTAGACCACACCGTCGGCGACCGCCGGCGGAGTGAGCAGGCCACCGAAGTACCCGGGCATGACATCCACCTGCTTCGTGAGCTTCGCCGGATCGTCGTTGACGTGCTTGCCCACCGGCGTATCGGTCTCGACCTTGCCCGTTGCCGGATCGAGCGCGAGCACTCGCCCACCCTTGCCGGTTCCGATCACCGATTCGGACCCGTCCGAGCCGCGGGCGATCGCCGTCAGCTGCAGGTCGTGGTCGAACAGATCGTGCGGAGTGGCCTGGTGGTACCAGGCCAGCGTGCCGGAGCGGACGTGCAGCGCAACAACCGAATCCGTGTAGAGGTTCGGGCCGGGTCGGCTCGAACCTCTCGGGAACTTCGGGGTGCCCCCGAAGGGCGCGGGGTTGGCCACGCCCCAGTAGACGAGGCCGCGCTTCACGTCGACGGCGGGGGGAAACCAAGCCCCGCCGCCCGCGTTGAGCTCGGGGTGACCCCAGAGGTCCGGGCTCTTGATCGTGTCGAAGCTCCACACCTTGCGACCGGTCTTCGCGTCGAGCGCCCAGAGCTCTCCTCGGTCTCCCCCGTTGTACTGCCCCTGCACGCTGATCGGCACTGTCGCCGCGAGCACCAACCCGGCAACGACGGTCGGTTGGATGTCCACGCCTTCGGTTGCGGTCTCCGTGATCTTGGTCGTCCACTCCTCTGCACCGGTCTTCATGTTGAGTGCGGCGATGTTGCGCGGGCCGTCGGCGACGTACACGCGGCCGTATCCGACCGCGACACCGTTGGGACCGATCTGGAATTTGTCGAGCTTGCTGGTCCAGCGAACCGTGCCCGTGGCGAGGTCGATCGCTCGGACGTTGCTCCCCAGGTCCTGCACGAAGACGGTCCGACCGATGATCACCGGAGTCGTCGACGCGTTGCCGTACGCAGATGATCCAGGAAGCGGAACGGACCACGTCTGCTTCAGGCGATCGACGTTCGCCGTGGTGATCGTCGAGTCGGAACGCGCGCGCGAGTTGTCGTAGTCACGCCCCGGCAGCGGCCATTGCGCGGCGTGGTTCGCCACCTCGGGCGGCACCATCGGCGCGAGGGATTGATGCGTCGGCCCTCCCCCACTCGAACCGCAGGCACTCAGCGCCAGCGCCCCGATGACGAGCAGCGACGCGAGCCCGAGCTTCCACGAACGAACCGGTGATGCCATGTTGAGGAGTCCTCAGATGATTGGGCTCGAGTCCGTCGAGAACTCGGCCGAGCGGGTTCACTCCCACGGCTCGAACAGGCCTTCGAACTCGAGTGCGCCGTTCGTGACCCGGCCGTAGAGCAACCAGTCGCCGCGGAACATGCAGTGCTCGTACGGCGAGCACGCGATGTGCGTCTGCGCGCTGCCGGTCGTGCTCGGCATGAAGCGGATGCTCTCGAGCCCCGCCTTCAGCCCGGGACCGGAGAGGATCGGCGCACGGAACAGACCCTCGACGAGCACCCGGGCCGTGTCGTAGGCGAGCCCGGGGATGGCGTTCGGCCAGAGCGGCGGGTCCTGGCCGTACCGGGCGACGAACCGATCGTGGAACCTCTGGGTCGAGGGGTTGCGGGGGTCGAACTGATCGATGCCGACCCATCCCTCGAACTTGTCGAAGCCCATCAGGTACCACATGAACGCGGTGCTCATGATCCGCGGCGGGTCCCACTGGAGCTCATCGAGCGCCTCGCGCAACAGGCCCTTGGCGGCGAGCATCCCGTAGCCCATGTACGCCAGCGCGTCGGCGTTCGACCTGGCGGAGGTTGTCGAGGTTGTCGGCGAGGCGCTCGGGGCTCTGGCTCACCGTCTCGACCGCCGAGATCGTGAGCCCGTGGCGACGGCATTCCTGCCGGAAGAAGCGGAAGTACTCCTCACCGTTGGGCGACATCTCGCTCAGCACGGCGACGCGCTGATGGCCCTGGCGCTTCAGCCACGCAGCTACGAGCGCGGCATCGCCACCGACGTCGCCGTTCCCGAGCCGGAAGCAGTACTCGCCCTGCAGTCGCTCGGTGCCGGCCCAGCTGATGAGCGGCACGTGCAGCTCGTTTGCCAGTGGTGCGACCGTGATCGCGTTGTCGGAGCTGTAGGCGCCCGCGACGCCGAGGCACCCCTCGTCCACCAGGAACCGGAAGCCGTCGGTCGCGTTCTTCGCGGTGCCGTTCGGAAGTCCGTTCTCGCCGTGCAGCACGAACTCGTAGGGCCGGTCCAGGAGCCCGCTCTCCACGCCCTCGTCGAAGGCCAGGCGGTGGATCCGGTCGTAGCCGCCGTCCGGACCATCGAGCGCCGAGCCGAGCCAACCGATCCTGATCGGTTCGGGCATGTCAGACCTCCGTCGTCGTCATCGTTCAGGATTCGACACCATCTCTCGACTCAGCCGCCAGGTGGCGTGAACTGGCTGAGGGTGAGCTCCGCTCCCTGCGGGTCGCGGACCAGTGCGGTGCGCGTCCATTGCGTGTCGTCCCGGGCGAGGACGTCGGCCCCGAGGCGCTCGGCGTCCGCGGCCGCCCGGTCCCGGTCGGCGACGGCGAACGTGACATGCCAGTGCGGACGCTCGTCCGACCCGAGGGGCGCCAGCCAGGCGATCGCGTCCTCGAAGCCGGGAGGGGCGACCACGCCCTCCTGCCGCGCGGATGTCCGGGTCGACCGTCGCCTCGAGGTGGTCGCCGTATCCGGGCCTGCGGATCAGCGTCGCGAAGCCCAGATCGTCGAAGGACCAGCCGAACGCCGCCTCGTAGAACCTGATGGCCGAGCGCGGAACCCCGGTGTGCAGGTCGCTGAAGTTCCAGGTCCCCGGCTCGTTGACTGCCTGCGCCCCCAGACGCTGCCGAGCCTGCCAGATGCGAAGCTCGGCCCCTTCCGGGTCGATCAGTGTCGCCGCGCGACCCCACGCACCGGCATCCGCCGGAGCGGAGACCACCGTCGCGCCGAGACCCGCCAGACGTCGTGCTGCGGCATCGGCATCATCGGCTGCGACGTACGTGTTCCAGGCCGCGGCACCGGCGCCGGGGCCGGCGATCCCGGCGACGTCGTGGCCGTCCAGCGTGGCGATCGCGTAGTGCCCCGGGGCATCCGGCGCCGTCACCTCCTCGAACGCCCAGCCGAAGAGCGCACCGTAGAAGCTGACGGCGGCCCCGACGTCGGGCTGCACCGTGTCGACCCAGCACGGAACACCGTCGGGATACGTGCGTTCGGTCATGTCTCCCTCCAACGTCAGGTGAGCTGCTCGGCCAGCGCGACGATGATCCCTTCGGGGCCGCGGACGTAGCAGAGCCGATAGATGTCCTCGTACTGCTCCACCTTCCCAACGAGCTCCGAGCCGCGGGCTCGTAGGCCTGCGACGACCGCGTCGATGTCGTCGACGGCGAACATGATGCTCCGCATGCCCAGCGTGTTCGCCGGTGCGTTCGGCGCCGCGCCGACCGCCGCCGGCCGGTGGAACTTCGTCAGCTCGATGCGGCTGTGGCCGTCGGGAGTCCGCACCATGGCGATGTCGACCCGGACATCGTCGAGCCCCGAGACACCGTCCACCCACGGTCCCTCGACCTGCCCCTCACCATCCAGCTCCATGCCCAGGTCGACGAAGAACGCGGTCGCAGCCTCGAGGTCCTCGACGACGATGCTCACGTGATCCATCCGTTCGATCATGGTGATGCTCCTTCGTGGCGGTCTTCGCGACCTGAGGAAGCTACGGCCGTATGGTCGAGGATCGCAGACACGATGCTCGCCGAATCGCCCCGGTCGATGCCGTGACCGGCTCCGTCGATCTGCAGCAACGTCGCGCCGGGGATCTCCTCCGCCAAGGCTTGGCCGTGTGCGAAGGGGAACATCGGGTCGGCGGTGCCGTGGATCACCAAGGTCGGCACGGTGATCGATGACAGTGGTGAACGTGGCCGATCGTCGTGCTCCATGACGCCGTGGTTCTGCAGCGACGCGACGTTGCGGGCGCGCGCAAGGTCGCGCTGGACGAAGTCACGGCATGCGGGCTCATCGAACGGGCGCTGCCCGCCGGCGAGGAGCCGGGAGTAGCCGACCAGGTACTCCGTGACTGACTCCCGGTTCGACCAGTCGACCTCGGCTTCCGCCACGAAGCGGTTGAACTCCGCGGTCGGCGGCGGCAGGTCTCGGCCAATGGACATCGCCGGCGAGGTGCTGATGAGCACGAGCGAGAGGATGCGGTCGGCGAAGTCCAGAGCGAGGAGCTGTGCGAATGCTCCACCCGCCGACACGCCGACCAGGTGTGCCGCTTCGAGACGGTAGGCATCGAGCACACGGATGGCGTCCGCGATCAGATCCGTCGCGCGGTAGCCGGGATGCCCGGGCGGATAGGTGATCGACCGGCCGGTGTCACGGTGGTCGTAGCGGATCACGAACCACCCAGCCGCCGCGACGCCTCGACAGAAGCCCTCGTCCCACCCCAGCATCGATGCGCCGATGCCCATGACGAGGAGAACCGGCGGATCGGTCGGCTCGCCGAACGACTCGGTGCACAGCTCGATCCCGCCCACATCAATCATTCGTTCGGTCACGTCGCCTCCTCTCGCAGCCTCTAGTTGCTCCGTACCCGAAAGAGGCTCGGTCGAGTCGGGACGTCGGCGGCGGCCGGCCGGCCCCCGATGGGCGCGTACGATGACCGGACCGACGAGCCGAGAGTGTGGCGTGGAAGAACCCGGATCACCGTCGAAGGGCACACTCGACGAACGGTTCCGACGCGCGCTGGACAGCATCCTGGATCTGGTGGTGATCGAGCGGGCCGTCCGCGATGCCGCCGGCGACATCGTCGATTTCGAGATCGAATGGATGAACAACGCGCCCGTCGACGTGGCGCAGCGTCCGCGTGAGGAGCTCATCGGTCGGCGGATCTCCGAGCTCTATCCGGTGCTCGCGGGCGGCGAGCTGATCGCCGGCTACCGGCAGGTCGTCGAGACGGGCGAGCCCATGGTCGTCGAGGTCTTGCCGTACGAGGACGTCATCGACGGCAGGCCGGTGTCGGGCTACTACACGGTGCAGGCGAGCAGGTTCGAGGACGGCGTGCTGGTTGCGTCGCGCGACATCTCATCGCTCGAGCGGTCACGCCGCGAGCTCGAGACCGCGCTCGAGGAGCTCGAGGCTGCGCAACGCCTGGCGCAGCTCGGGGTCTGGCGCCTCGACATCAAGACCGGTGGACTCGTGCTCTCGCAGCAGATGCAGCGGATGTACGGCCTGGCCGACGACGATCCGGGCGACTTCGGACTCTCGACGCTCACTCCGGGGATCCACCCCGAGGACCGTCGGGTCGTGAGGGCGGCCTTCGAACGGGCGCTGGCTACCCGGTCTGCCGTCGTCGTCGATCACCGCATCGTGTACCGCGACGGCTCGACGGGTTACGTCCGGAGCTACACGCAGCCCGTCGTGGAGGGGTCCGAGGTCGTCGAGATCTGGGGCACGACCCAGGACGTCACGGAGCGGGTGTTGAGTCGCAATGCGCTGGACCTCGAGCACGGACGACGCGTGACCGCCGAGGTGCTCGCCGGGTTCGCATCGACGGTGAGCGGGTCCCAGAGCCCGCAGGACGCCGCCGACGCGGTCTTCACCGCGATGGCGACGACCGGCGAGGTTGCGCTCGCGACGTTCGGTCTCGTCGAAGCCGAGGAGCCGGTGCTGCGGCAGTACTTCGGCGGCCCGGGCGTGCCGCACGACATCGAGGCGCGGTATCTCCGGATACCGGTGTCGGCCGACACCCCCATCACCTGGGCGGTGCAGCAGTGCGACACCATGTTGCTGGCCGACCCGGGAGCGCAACGGGCCCGATACCCGGCGCTCACCCCCGACTTCGAGGCGGTCGGCGCGCAGAGCCTGGCCGTGGTTCCGATGCGACGCGCCAGCGGCGCCGTACTCGGTGCGATGGCCATCGGCTGGACGCAGCCGCGCGAGCTCGGAGCCGAGCTCGTGGAGATGCTCCAGGATGTTGCCGCGTTGACCGCCCAGGCCATCGAGCGGATCGAGGTCCTGAACCTCGAACGCTCCGTCGCGCTCACCCTGCAACACGGCTTGCTCGCGCTCGATCTGCACAGCACCCGCGCCATCGTGCGGGCGCGATATCGCGCCGCGGACTCGGCGATGGAGATCGGAGGCGACTGGTACGACGCCGTGGAGCTCGACGACGGTCGCTTGGCGATCGCCGTGGGCGACGTCGTCGGGCGCGGCCTCCCCGCGGCTGCGACCATGGGCCAGCTCCGTGCGGCGCTGGGAGCCACCGCGCTGCAGGCCGCCGATCCCTCCGATGCCGTGGCGATCCTCGACCGTTATGCCGGTCATGTTCCCGGCGCCGTCTGCGCCACGGTCGCGTTTGCGATGCTCGATCCTGCCGCCGAGACCATGACGTACATCACCGCGGGACACCCACCGCCCCTCCTGGTCACTCCCGACGGCGAGGTCAGATACCTCACCGAAGGAGTGTCGTGGCCGCTCGGCATCGAGTTCGCCAAGCACCGCGTCCCCGCCGCCACCGCGGCGCTCCCGCCGGGCTCCCTCCTCCTCCTCTACACCGACGGGCTCGTCGAGCGGCGCGGCGAAAGCATCGACGTGGGCCTGGGGCACCTGCGGTCGGTGGTCAGCCGGTGCTGGTCCCTCCCGCTGCGGCGGGTCAAGCAGACGATCTTCGCGGAGATGGTCGATGAAGAAGCGCGCGACGACATCGCGCTCGTGGCCGTGCGCACCGTCGGGTCGACGCATTCGCTGTTCGCCGACGCATTCCTCGCCAGCCCAAGTGAGCTCGGCCCCTCACGGGGCCGGCTCCGCGCGTGGCTCGACGAGCACGGGATCAGTGGCGAACCGCGAGACGACGTGCTCCTCGGGCTCGGGGAAGCGATCGCCAACGCCATTGATCACGGCAGCGCTGACGAGAGTCAGGTCGTGCGCGTCGAGATTGCCTTCGACGGTGACGCCCTCGTCGCCAGCGTGAGCGACTCGGGCCAGTGGCAGCCCGGCATCGAGGGGTTCTTCACTGGCCGCGGCCGTGGGCACGTGCTCATGCGAGCCTTGGCGGAGAGCGTCGACCTTGATACCGACCAGCACGGAACGATCGTGACCCTGCGATTTCTCCCACAGCGCGAGCTCGTATGACCGACCGCCTTCATACGCTGCGCATCGAGACCCGGGGAGACCTCGCGCTCGCCGTCATCGCCGGAGAGATCGACGCGTCGAATGCGGCGGTCATCGCGTCGGAGC
This sequence comes from uncultured Acidimicrobiia bacterium, assembly GCA_963770105.1. Taxonomy (GTDB): domain Bacteria; phylum Actinomycetota; class Acidimicrobiia; order IMCC26256; family JAENVU01; genus Chersky-806. The sequence continues at coordinate 25,742 of CAVYOL010000001.1, forward strand.
TGTCAGCCCGTGGCTCCCGCACCTTGGTCATCGATCTCGTTGACGTGCGCTACCTCGACAGCGCCGGAATCGCGATGCTCGACCAGCTGCGGCGCACCTCGGAGATCCTGCTCGTGGTCCCCGAGCGCTCGATCATCCACCGCACCATGACGATCGTCGGATTCGACCAGGTCGTACCCATCTTCGGGTCGGCGGAGGACGCCCTCGCCGACGCGGCGAGCTCCGATCAGCACTGACTCAAGATTTCCTGGGAGAAACCGATCCCCCTGGGGTGATTCCGCGGGCTCTGGGACGCTTCCGGCGGTGCCTCATCGTCGCGTGCTGCGGAGGTCTCCTCGCGCTCGGGGCCCCGATCGCCGCCGGCGCCGCCTTGCGGCACCACGGCCCGAGCCACTCGGCGGACGTCGAGGAACGTGACTTCCACATCACCGCCCCGACCCGTCTGCCGGCCGGCACCGTCGTCCTCCGCGTGAAGAACCGGGGCCCGGACGACCACGAGCTGCTCGTCGTCCGGACCGGAGCGGGGACGCTGCCATTGCGGTCGGACGGTGTGACCGTGGACGAGGACCGGCTGGCGCCCCGGCTCGCGGGTTCACTCGAGGCCGGCCAACCGGGAAGCCTCCGGACGCTGCGACTCCATCTGCACCCCGGTCACTACGAGATGTTCTGCAACATGTCGGGCCACTACCTCGGCGGCATGCACGCGCGCTTCGTGGTGCAGGGATGATGCGGCGCGGACCCGCGTTCCGGCCGCTCGCGTCACGCGGTCGGCGCGCCGTCGTCGCGATCCTCGTGCTCTTCGCGCTCTTCTCGGCGATCAGCGTCATCTTGTCGACCCGCGCCACGGCACGGTCGAAGAACCGTGCGACCGTCGTCCAGGTCGCAGCCCGACAACGCACGCTCGCCGAGCGGTACGTCAACGATGTCCTGCTCGCGCTCCGCGGGGCACCGGCCGATCCCGCGTACACGGCAGGGCTGCTCCGGAAGAGCTCGCAGGTCCTCCTGAACGGCGGCGAAGCACCGGCGGTGAACGGCGACGACGACGAGACTCGCCTGTCGCCCGTGTCCGACCCGCTGACCCGGCTGCAGCTGCTGCAGCAGCGGCGCCTCGTCGCGGACCTGATCGCGAGCGGCCACGCGCTCCTGCACGGCAGAACCCTGGACCGCCATCGGCTGACCGCGGGTGAGACGATCGACGCGGCGAACGGCGTCGAGCAGCTCCGCATCATTGCGGCGATGACCGAGAACGTGTCGCTCAACGCGGCCCGGACGATCGCGGCCCACACCGACCAGAACATCTCGGACCTGATGTCGCTCCAGATCGTGCTGGGCATCGGCGGCCTGCTCGTCGCCCTGCTCCTCGGCGGCGCGCTCGTCGCCGCCACCCGGCGCCAGACCGCCCACTTCCGCAGCCTCGTCACCGCGTCCACCGACCTCGTGCTCGTCTTCGGGCGCGGCGGCTGCGGCTACGTCAGCCCGTCCATCGCGACCATGGTCGGACGCGCGGAGAAGGACCTGCTCGGCCTGGGCTACGCCGACTTCGTGCACGAGGACGACCGCTCGGTGCTCGAGACCGTGCGCGCAGACGGCGAGCCCCACGAGTTCGTGTTCCGGATGTCGAACAGCTTCGGGGAGTGGCGCCACCTCGAGGCCCACGTGACGGACCTGCGCCATGACCGCCGGATCCGCGGCATCGTGGTGAACTCGCGCGACATCACCGAGCGGGTCCGGCTCGAAGCCGAGCTGACCCACCAGCGCGTTCCACGACGAGCTCACCGGGCTCGCGAACCGGGCGCTGTTCCGCGATCGGCTCGACCACGCGCTGGCCCGGTCGGCGCGGTCGCAGGACCCGGTGGCGGTGCTCCTCGCCGACATCGACTGGTTCAAGCAGGTCAACGACACCTGGGCCACGAGGCCGGCGACCAGCTGCTCCGCGAGCTCTCCCACCGCTTCGAGCGTGCGCTGCGGCCGAGCGACACCGTCGCGCGCCTCGGAGGCGACGAGTTCGTCATCCTCCTCGAAGGGACGTCCGAGCAGGAGGCGACCGAGCTCGCAAGCCGCCTGCTGGAGCGGCTCCGGTCGGAGCCGGTCGAGATCGGCGGGCGCGACCTGGTGGTCGGCGCCAGCATCGGCATGGTCGTGCACCCGGGCGGTGCCGGCGAGAGCGAGGAGCTCATGCGCCGCGCCGACATCGCGATGTACGCGGCCAAGGACGCAGGCCGGGGCCGCCTCGAGGTGTTCCGAGCCGACATGATGCGGGATTCGAGCGACCTCCTCGGGATGGAGCACGACCTGCGCCGCGGCCTGCAAGCACGGCGAGGTCACCGTCCACTACCAGCCGAGCTACGACCTCGCGGCGCACACGATCGTCGGCGTGGAGGCGCTCGTCCGGTGGCGCTCGCCGACCCGGGGCACCGTGCCCCCGGACCGGTTCGTGCCCGTGGCCGAGGCGGCCGGGCTGATCCACGAGCTCGGTGAGTTCGTGCTGCGCGAAGCCGCCCGGCAGACCGTTCGCTGGATCGACGACGACCTCGTCGGCCCGGACTTCGTCACCTGGGTGAACCTCTCCGCAGTGCAGCTCTCGGACCGCCGGATCACCGGCACGGTGGACCGGATCCTCCAGTCGGTAGGCCTCCAGACCCGATCGCTCGGCTTCGAGGTCACCGAGACTGCGATCGTCGTGGAGGGGTCGCCCGCGGAGCAGGCGCGCGCCGTGCTCCAGGACCTGCACGACCGGGGCTTCGCCATCGCGCTCGACGACTTCGGCACGGGGTTCTCGTCACTCGAGCACCTCCGGCGCTTCCCCATCGACGTCATCAAGATCGATCGCTCGTTCATCCAGGGCATCGAGCACGACCCGAAGGACGTGGCCATCGCCGCGAACCTCGTGAGCCTCGCCCACGCGCTGGGTCTCGACGTGGTCGCCGAGGGCATCGAGACCGAGGGCCAGCTCGCGCAGCTCGTCGAGCTCGGCTGCGACCTGGGCCAGGGCTACCTGCTCGCCCGACCCGCGCCCGCGAGCGCAGTCAGCGCGCTCCTCGCGGCGCAGCGCACGCCCGCGTCGACGACGGCCTGACCCGCCCGCCGGCGGAATCCCTCCCGGGAAGGGTTGCCGGGTTAGGTGAATAAACGTAACTTGTCGGGGACGATGTCGCGCCCATCTCCCGACCTGAGGGGATCCGCCATGACGTATGCCCACCGCCCGATCATCCTCGATGCCGACAGCCACCTGATGGAGGGGCTCGACTGGTTGCGCGACCACGCGGACGCCAAGACCCGCGATCTCCTGCCCGACCTCACCGGTGCACTGGACAAGGGCGGCGCCGGCGCGGGGAAGGCGATCCAGATCGGTGAAGCCCGCATCGGGAATGCCGGGAAGACCGCGGCGCTCGAGGAGAACGTGATCGCCTCGGCGAAGGGTTGGGCCGCCCTCGGGGCGATGGACACCACCGAGCGCTCGCGGGCACTCGACCTGCTCGGCTTCAGCTCCCAGCTCGTGTTCTCGACCTTCTCGCTCGGCCTGTTCGCGTTCTCGGACGACCTCGACACCGTCTACGGCGGCACGAGTGCGCACAACCGGATGATGGTCGACTTCTGCGGCGACGACCCTCGGCTCGTCAGTGTGGGCTTCCTGCCGCTCAACGACCCCGAGCGTTCCCTCGGCTCCCTGCAGGAGGCCCTCGATCTCGGCTGCGGCGCACTATGGGTCGCGCACGCGCCGTCATCGGGTCGATCGCCTGCGCACATCGACAACGACCCGGTATGGGCCGCGGTTCAGGAGTCCGGTGTGCCGATCGTGATGCACATCGGCGGTGGCAAGAGCTCGGTCTCGAAGGCGTGGCATCGCAACGGGCGACCGCGACCGGTCGACCTCCACGGCGGCGGTGAGAACCTGCGGGCCAAGGACCTGCCCTCCGTCCACCATGCCGCGGAGACCTTCCTCACCGCGATGATCCTTGACGGCGTGTTCGAGCGCTTTCCCCGGCTGCGCTGCGGGGTCATCGAGATGGGCGCATCGTGGGCACCATCGTTGCTCGGCCGCCTCGACTATGCGGCGAAGAGCTTCAAGCGCACCGAGCCGATGCTCGGCGAGCTGAGCCTGACGCCGTCGGACTACATCCGGCGCCAGGTGCGCTTCACTCCGTTCCCCGGCGAAGACGTGGCCGAGATGGTGGCGATCTCGGGGCCGGAGCTCTACCTGTTCTCGAGCGACTATCCCCACCCCGAGGGCACCAAGGACCCGATCGGCCGCTTCGAGCGTTCCTTCGACGAGCGCGGCACCGACGATGCCGCTCGTCAGCTCTTCTACGAGGACAACTACCGCACGTTGCTCGGCACGTGAAGGTCGCGTCGACGCTCGATCAAGACGCGGTCCCCCGGCAGCGCATGCGCGGCGACGATCGGCGTCGCCAGCTCCTCGACGCGGCCGCGCAGATCCTCGTCGAACACGGCGCGGCCGCGATGAGCATGGAGCGACTCGCCGCCGAGGCGGGCGTGTCCAAGGCGTTGCCCTACAAGCACTTCGAGAACAGCGAGGCCGTGCTGGCCGAGCTCTACCGCCGCGAAACCACGGCGCTGGGACACGCGGTGTGGATCGCGCTGCGCGGTGCCGGGCCGGACGATGACCTCATCCGCGTCGGCATCCGCGCCTACTTCGACGAGGTGAGCCGGCGCGGACCCGTCCTCGCAGCGCTGTCGCGCCCCGGTTCCACCATCGCGTCCGTCGCCGACCCCGGCCAGGCCGGGGTGATCTTCGAGGTCGAGGTGATCAACCGGTTCCACGGGCTGGATCGAGATCGAGCGAAGGCGATCGCCGGGATGATCCAAGGCGCCGTGGTCGGCGCGACCGGAACCTGGCTCGCCGGGCACAGCACCCGAGCGGCCCTCGAGGACGATCTCGTCACGATGATGACCAGCCTCGTCCGACGTCCGACTGCTGCCATCTGAACCGGCGCTCCGCCGTGGGATGCACAAGACCGGACGACGAGAAGGAGCGAGACTTGGGCATCGATGACATCGAGGCGATCAGGCGACTGAAGGCCCGCTACTTCCGCACGATGGACACCAAGGACTGGGACGGCGATGCGGCAGGTGTTCACCGACGACGTGGTCATCGACACGACCGAGGCCGGCGGCGGACGTCGTGAACGGTGCCGACGAGTTCATGGCGTTCCTCCGCGAGACGCTCGACGGCGCGGTCACCGTGCACCAGGGCCACATGCCGGAGATCGAGCTCACGTCGGAGACGACGGCCACGGGGATCTGGGCGCTCAACGACATCGTGATCTGGCCCGAACGGGGTGCGACTCGACGGCTACGGCCACTACCACGAGACCTACGAGAAGCGCGCCGATGCCTGGCGGATCACGTCGTCGAAGCTCACCCGACTGCACGCCGACTTCGTGGTGCCGGAGGAGCGCTGATGCCCGTCGCCGTCGTCACCGGCGGGGCGTCGGGATTCGGTCTGGCCCTCGGTGAGTCGTGCGCGGCGCTCGGCATGGACGTCGCGCTGCTCGACCTCGACGGCGAGCGCGCCGCCGCCGAGGCGGCGCGCGTCGCGGCGAAGCGCACGACGTCGACGCGCTCGGCATGGTCGCCGACGTTGCCGAGGCCGCCGGCGTGGAGGCCGCGGCCGCCGCCGTCGAGGAGCGCTTCGGCGTCGCCGACCTCGTGCGTCTCGAACGTCGGGGTGCAGCTCTTCGGCGCCGTCGAGTCCTTCACCGACGACGAGTGGCGATGGCTGCTCGACGTCAACGTCACCGGGTCCGCCACGCGTCGCCGCGGGCCTTCCTCCCGCTTGCTGCGTCGGTCCGAGCGACCCACGGCTCGCGTTCACGACGTCGTCGTCGATCCTCGACCCCGCCAGCCGGCTCGGCGCCTACCAGGCGAGCAAGTTCGCGGTGTGGGGCCTGGCGGAGACCCTCCGGCTCGAGCTCGCCGACGACGGCATCGGCGTCTCGGTGATCTTCCCCTCGGGGATGATCACCCGCCACCTCGAGACCAGCGAAGCGGCGCAACCCGGACCACCTGCGCCGGCCGATCGCGAACGACGGCGACTTCGACGCCATGATCGCCAGCAACCCGGAGATGGCGGCGATGCTCGCCACGCCCGAGGACGCGGCCGCCGGCGTGATCGAAGCGGTCCTGGCCGGACGAGCGGTACGTCATCACGCACGGCGATCTGATCGATGCCGTCGCGGCGCGATCTGCGATGCTGACCACGCGCGGCCGAGACGGCACGCACCACCTGAGGGGGACGGCCACCAGTGTTCCTGATGCGCTTCGACATGCGTGCACCTGAGTTCGGGGCGCCGACCGGCGAGCTGTACGCCGCCGCGCTGGAGATGGCGAGCTTCGCCGAGAGCCGCGGCGCGATCGTCGCAGTCGTGTGCGAGCACCACACGATGGCCGACGGCTACCTGCCGTCGCCCTTGGTGCTGGCGACCGCGATGGCCGCCCGCACGACCACGCCTGCCGATCATGACGGCGGCGTGATCCTGCCGCTGTACGACCCGATCCGGCTCGCCGAGGACATGGTCGTCCTCGACATCATCAGCGGCGGCCGGGTCAGCTACGTCATGGCCGTCGGCTACCGGCCCGAGGAGTTCGAGCACCACGGCGCCGACTTCGCCCGCCGCGGCCCGCTCGTCGAGGACCAGCTCGCGCTCCTGCTGCTGGCCAAGTCCGGCGAGCCGTTCGACTACGAGGGCCGGCGCATCCACGTGACTCCGGCGCCGGTCACGCCCGGTGGGCCGACGGTGATGTGGGGCGGCGGAAGCCGCGCCGCGGCCGAAGCGCGCCGGTCGCTTCGGTCTCGACTTCATCGCGCAGGGCGGTGGGCCGGAGCTCGAGGAGGTGTACGCGGCGGAGGCCCGAGCGCACGGCCACGAGCCCGGGTTCTGCATGATCCCGCCGACCGACACTGGCCACCACGGTGTTCGTCGCCGACGACCTCGACGCCGCCTGGGCCGAGCTCGGCCCGCACCTCATGCACGACGTCCGGAGCTATGCCGCGATCAACGAGGGCAACACCCACACCGCGAGCCTCTCGCCCGCCACGACGATCGAGGAGCTGCGCGCCGAGAACCGCTCCCACCGCATCGTCACCGTCGACGAAGCCGTCGCGATGATCCGGGCCGGCTCGCCGCTGCCACTCCAACCTCTCGTCGGAGGCCTCGCGCCCGAGATCGCGTGGCGCTACCTCCGCACCGTCACCGACGACGTCATGCCCCGCCTCTGAGCATTCGAACATGCCGCATCGGGTGCGGGGCCGCGAGCGGCTTCGCCTGACGTCAGGTAGAACTGCTTGTCGGCAACGCGGGCTTCCTGACCGTCGGACCGACCGAGAGGTGGCGATCATGGCGAAGGCGTTTTCGGGTCGGATCGAAGTCGACATCCGGGATTCCGAGCCCGACTGGGATCCGTTCGAGCCGCCCCGCGCACCCGACGGTGCGCCGAACGTGGTGTACATCACACTCGATGACGTCGGGTTCTCGGCCATGAGCGGGTACGGCGGTCCGATCGACACGCCCAACATCGACCGGATCGCGGCCGACGGCGTGAAGTACACGCAGTTCCACACCACCGCGTTGTGCTCTCCGACGCGTTCGTGTCTGCTTACGGGCCGCAACCACACGCGCAACAGCATGGCGTGCATCACCGAGGCGGCAGTGGGATTCCCCGCCGCGAGCGGGACGATCCCGCCCGAGAACGGGATGCTGCCCGAGATCCTCGGTGAGCTCGGTTGGAACACCTACATGGTGGGCAAGTGGCACCTCTGTCCCACCGACGAGATGAACCTCGCGTCCACGCGTCGGAACTGGCCGAGCGGCCGCGGGTTCGAACGCTGGTATGGCTTCCTCGGCGCGGAGACCAACCAGTGGTATCCGGAGCTCGTCTATGACAACCACACGGTGGATCAGCCGAAGTCGCCCGAGGAGGGGTACCACTTCACTGAGGACATCACCGACAAGGCGATCGAGTTCATCCGCGACGCCAAGGCCGTGGCACCGGAGAAGCCGTTCTTCCTCTACTACGCGCCCGGCGCGTGCCACGTGCCGCATCACGCACCCAAGGAATGGGCCGACAAGTACCAGGGCAAGTTCGACATGGGCTACGAGGCGATGCGGGAGCAGACCCTTGCCCGCCAGAAGGAGCTCGGCATCGTCCCGGCCGACACCGTCCTGCCACCGATCAACCCGATCGGGACCCCGCAGACCCGGACCGGACCCGACGGCAAGCCGTTCCCTGCAATGGACGAGACCCGCCTCTGGGATTCGCTCTCGCCCGAAGAGCAGCGCCTGTTCTCCCGGATGGCCGAGGTCTACGCCGGCTTCCTCTCGCACACTGATCACCACATCGGTCGACTCCTCGACTTCTTGGAGTCCCTCGGTGAGCTGGAGAACACCGTGATCATGCTGGTGTCCGACAACGGGGCGAGTGGTGAAGGTGGCCCGAACGGCTCGGTGAACGAGATGCGGTTCCTCAACGCGGTGCCCGACGACATCGATTCCGCGCTGGCGATGCTTGACGATCTTGGTAGCCCGAAGACCTACAACCACTACCCGAACGGTTGGGCGATGGCGTTCAACACGCCGTTCAAGATGTGGAAGCGCTACGAGTTCAACGGCGGGACCAGCGACCCGTGCATCATCTCCTGGCCGGCAGGGATCAAGGCCAAGGGCGAGCTGCGGACCCAGTACCACCACGCGGTTGATCTCGTCCCGACCGTGTTGGACGTCCTGGGCGTCGAGGCGCCCCCGACGATCAAGGGCCACGTGCAGAGCCATTTCGACGGCGTCAGCATGCGTTCCAGCTTCGATGATGCCGACGCGCCGTCGAACCGGAGGACGCAGTTCTATTCCATGCTCGGATCGCGGGGGATCTATCACGATGGATGGAAGGCCGTGACCAACCACGCCACCATGGCTGGTTGGAGCAACTTCAACGACGACGAGTGGGAGCTCTACCACACCGAGATCGACCGCTCGGAGGTCAACAACCTCGCCGCCGAGCACCCGGAGAAGGTGCGGGAGATGGTGGGACTCTGGTTCGCCGAGGCCGGCGCGAACGGTGGCTTCCCTCTCGACGATCGTGCACCGATCGAGATCATCCTCACCGAACGCCCGCTGCTCTCCGCGCCGAGGGATCGCTACGTCTACTTCCCCGACTGCGCCGAGGTCCCCGAGGCACAGGCCGTCAACATTCGGAACCGCTCCTATGCGATCGGCGCGCTGGTCGACATCCCCGAGCCGGGAGCGCACGGGGTGTTGTTCGCCCACGGGTCACGCTTCGGTGGACACAGCCTCTACGTGAAAGACAATCGGCTCCACTACGTCAACAACTACATCGGGATGCTCGAACAGAAGATCGTCGCGACGGCCGACCTTCCCACCGGCACGAACCTGATCCTCTCCGCGTCGTTCGAAAAGGCCGGCAACGATGACTCGGGGGCGGCGACGGGAACCCTGTCGCTCTGGCACGCCGACGTGAAGGTCGGTGAGGGTCAGATCAAGACCCAGATGGGCATGTTCATGCTCGCGGGGGAAGGCCTGTGCGTCGGGCGCGACGGCGGCGACTGCGTCACCGACGACTACCCCGGTGACCAACCCTGGAGCTTCACGGGTGGCACGATCCACCGCGTTGCCGTCGACGTGAGCGGCGAGCCGTACCTCGACCTCGAACGCGCCGGCCAAGCCATGCTCATGCGCGAATAGAGCTCGCGAGCACCTGTGCCCCGGGACTGACCGGGACTAGCGTCCCCCGCATGGCAGGTCCTGCGGAGACCCAGTACGCGCAGAGCGGCGACTTGAGCATTGCGTACCAAGTGATCGGCGAGGGGCCGCTCGACATCCTCTTCGTGCCGGGGTTCGTCTCGAATGTCGAGCTCATGTGGGACCTGCCCGGCCAGGCGCACCTGCTCAAGCGGCTCGCGAGCGTCGGCCGGCTGATCGTGTTCGACAAGCGCGGCACCGGTTGCTCGGACCGCGGCTTGGGGACGGGGAGTGCCGAAGATCGCATGGACGATCTACGGGCCGTGGCCGATGCCGCAGGGGTCGAATCGGCCCATCTGGTCGGGCTTTCGGAAGGTGGTCCGCTCGCCATCTTGTTCGCGACGACGTTTCCCGAACGGGTCCGGTCGCTGGTGTTGTGGGGGACGTTCGCCCGGGCGCTGTGGGCGTCCGACTACGAGCAGGGGGCCGATCCCGCGATCGTGGACGCGTTCATCGAAGACATTCGAGCGAAGTGGGGTACCGGTCACGCGCTCGAAGGCTTCGTCGGTCAGTTCGACGAGCGCCTGCTGCCGGATCTGGCCCGATACGAGCGCCAGACCGCGTCGCCGGGTGCGGCGGCAACGATCTTGCACCACAACGTGAACATGGACGTCCGACACGCGCTCGGTGCGGTCTCTGCGCCGACGCTCGTCATCCACCGGATCGACGATCCCATCGTCGGAGTCGCAGCTGGTGAGTACCTGGCGCGACACATCCGCGATGCGAAGATCAGCACGCTGCCCGGCGACTTCCACGTCGCGGGGTCGGTCGGTCAGGATGACGACGTCATCGACCTGATCCAGGAGTTCGTGACCGGCGCGCCCGTACGCCGGGACGACGATGTGGACCGTGTGCTCAAGACGGTGTTGTTCACGGACATCGTCGACTCGACGGTCCAGGCTGCGGAGCTCGGCGACCGCAAGTGGCGGGACCTCCTCGAGCAGCACGACACGTATGCGGCCAACGCGGTCGAGGGTCAACGCGGGGTTGTCGTCAAGCGCACCGGCGACGGGCTCCTCGCGACGTTCGACGGTCCGGGGCGCGGAGTTCGTGCGGCACACGCGGTCCGGGACGCCGTACGGCCGCTCGGCGTCGAGGTCCGCGCCGGCCTGCACACCGGTGAGATCGAGCGTCGCGGCGAGGATGTCGCGGGCATCGGCGTGCACATCGGTGCGCGGGTGGGCGCGCTGGCAGGCCCGGGCGAGGTGCTCGTGACGAGCACCGTGAAGGATCTCGTGATCGGGTCGGACCTCGGCTTCGACGACCGCGGCACGCAGGTGCTCAAGGGCGTACCGGGCGAGTGGCACCTCTGGGCCTCGGTCTGAGCGACACCTCCAGGCGACGCGGTCTTTCGGCCGCGATGGTCGCCCGCGAGACGTCCCCGCAGTGCCCGGCGGTCAGGAGGCTGCGAAGCGCTCGCTCAGGAATCGGAGTGCGCCGGGCGCGCCTATCACCGTCACGATGATGTGCTCACCGAATCGAACTCGGCGGTACGTCACGTTGGCCCCGTTGCGACGGAAGGTGTTAACCAGCTGATCCGCGTCGGCGATCGGCAGGTTCTGCTCATGCACACCGTGGTAGAGGTACAGCGCGGTTGTGGGCGTTGCCTGACCGAACCGGTTCGCCTCGAAGGCGGTGCGCAATCCCGGGATGTCCAAGACACTGGGAACGGTCAGGTAGTCGTCCCAGTGGAGGAAGGGAAAGCTCAGGAGGAGCTGGTCGGCCGACATCTCGGCCGCCGAGACCACCATGGCCCGACCCTGCGGAGTGAGGGCGCCGAGCAGGTCGACATCTGGAAACTCGCGGCTGATCCCGATGACGGCGCCGAACGGAATCCCGCTCAGGAAGCTGCCGTCGTACACATCCTCGAACATCCCGGGCGTCGTGGTGGGGTCGACCGTGATGCCGCCGGCGGCGGCGCCGACGATGTTCAGCTCCGGCGCGTAACCCGGGTGCTGTTCGGCCGCGCAGAGCGTTGCCTGCGCACCGCCCGAGTAGCCCCAAAGGCCGATCGGCGTGGCGGCATCGAAGCCGGCCAGTCCGAAGGCGAGAGCCGCGCGGATGCCGTCGAGCACGAAGTGGGCCGACAGCAGCCCGGCGGCGAAGGCGTGCCGCGGTCCGGTGTAGTCGGTCGTGACGACCCCCCACCCCCGGTGCAGCGCACGGACGATGAAGGGAAGCTCCCACTGATCGCCGTGCATCAGTGTGTACGAGGGGTCGGCGGCCGCGCCCAGGCTGTCGATGGCGCACTGATACGAGAGCAGCGGCCTGGCCGCCCCGTTGAAGGGCCGCCGGGGAACCATCACCGTGGTGACCCCGGACACCGCGGCTCCACGAGTGTCGGTGGAGCGGAACTTCACCTGCCACGCATCCGCGCTCACCACCCGACGGAACCCTCGGACCTCGACGGTCCGACTGTCGAGCACCTCTCCCGGACGGGACGCGTCCAGCTTCTGAGGTGCTCGGTAGAACGGGTCCTCGCCCGGAGGTGTCACATCGACCAGCACCCGGGACTTCAGCCGCTCAGAGAGGTCCAAGCTACGGAACATCACTCGAGCGGCGACACGTTCGCGTCGCGTCCTCAGGTCAGTCCGTGGTGGCAGGACGGTTCGCTGACGTGCGCCGGGCCGAGACATCTCCCCGAGAGCATCGACGGATCGGCTCCCCGGACACAAGCTCCACTGCGACCCGAGCGCCACCAATGAGCCGCGTTGCCAACGCGGGAACCGGGTGGCCGCCCGCTGCGTCTAAGAGGCTGCATGCGAAACCACCTCCGGTCACCCGTCGCAGTCCTGCTGTTGCTCACGTTGGGAGCTGCGTGTTCGGGCGGCAGTGCTGGGGACCGCAGCGTCCAAGTCGACAACGATCCAGTCAGCGTCGAGTGTGCCGGCGCGTCGGGGACCGTCTGGTTGCCCGATCCGAGCGCCGCTCTCCGTGCCTCACCACCAGCGCGCCGGCACGACCCGAACCCTGGTGCCCGGACATCCGATCGCCGTGCTGGCGTGCCGCTATCACGGCTTCAATCAACCCCAACCCATCGGAACCTTCGCCCGGTCCGCGGCCAATCTTCCCGCGGCGCGCGTCGCTCACGAGCTCAATGCCACACCGCGACCAACGTCGAACGTCGTACCCGACTGCCCGAACGACTCCGGTGAGACGTACATGCTGTACTTCTCCTACCGGGCGTGGACGCCCACTCCTGGCGCGCGTCGACCGCGGCGGCTGTCGATACGTGAGCAACGGTGACGTCACCCGACCGTTCGCACCGTTGGGGCTGAGCCTGCGGCTCGAAGCTGCTTTGGGACGCGACCCTCTCTAGCGCCCTGCGCCGGTGCGGATAGCGTCGGTGCTCGGAGGTTCCGGTGGACCGCATCCCGTCAGCCGTCGTTGTTACTCCATTCCTGCGGTTGCAGCAGGCGATCTATCGGGGTAGCCGCGGCTGGGTCGGGAGAAGGATGACGGGCCGGTCGACGCTCCTGTTGACAACGGTCGGGCGGCGGACCGGTCGGCCGCGCACGAATGCGCTGATCTACTACAAGGACGGTGCGTCGTGGGTCGTCGTGGCGTCCAACGGTGGAAGCGACCACGGTCCCGGTTGGTTGGCGAACCTCCGGGCTGAACCTCACGTTGGCGTCCAAGTCGGCCCGAAGAAGTGGTCGGCGTCGGCGCGGGTCGCCTCGCCCGAGGAGCGAGCGCGACTGTGGCCACTCGTCAACCGGCACAACCGCGGGTTGGCGCCTCTCCTGCATCCCGGCGCGCACGGCCGATACGACGCGTACCAGCGGGCTACGTCGCGCGAGATCCCGATCGTCGTTCTCGAGGCGACCGATGATGCCGGAGCGGGCTCCCCATCTCGCGTCGACCTGTGACCGCGGACGGGAGCGGGTCGAGCGATCAGCCGGGGCGGACGATCTCGGCCAGGAGGTCCATGGAGCGGAGCCAGGCGTCGAGGTCCTTCTGCCACGGCGCCGCCACCATGTGCTGGACGCCCGCGGCCTCGAACGCCGCGTTCTCTTCGGCGATGAGGCCGGGATCCATGCCCTGAGGGTCCCAGCCGGTCCGGGCCGAGATGGTGAACGAGGGCTCCGGCCGGTCGCGGCGGAGGCGCTCGACGATCGGGACCACTTCCGGCGGCTTCAGGCCGACGACGTGGAAGCCGTCGCCCTTCGCCACCGCGCGTCGGAACGACGCTTCGACCCCGCCGCCGATCCAGATCGGGATCTCGCCCGCGGGCTTGGGGAGGAAGCGGATCGCGTCGAGGTGGTAGCCGGCGCCGTCGAACGTCACGGGGTCGTCCCTCCATGCGGCCCGGAGCAGGTCGAGGATCTCGTCCATGCGCCGCCCCCGGGTCTCGAAGGACTGACCGAGCGCGTCGTACTCGCGCTTGCTCCACCCGATCCCGGCCCCGACGATCAGGCGCCCGCCGCTCATCGCGTCGACGGTCGCGAGGTGGTTGGCCAGCCAGACGGGGTTGTGCTGCGGCACGACGAGCACGCTCGTGCCGAGCCGGACCCGGGTCGTGACGCCCGCCGCCCAGCTCAGCGTGGCGAACGGGTCGAGGAGGAACGGCGACGGATAGGTCTGCTCGGCCGGGTGCACGATGTGGTCGCTCACCCAGACGTCGCTGAAGCCGAGGTCCTCCGCATGCCGGGCCGCGCGAGAAACCGCGTCGCCGCCGGCGACCCGTCCGTACTGGGGCAGGTGGATGCCGTAGCTCATCGCCATGCGGTGATCCTGCCAGTACGGAAGGATGAGTGAGTGCGCTTCTCCATCAGCTCTGCCTTCACGGAGTTTCCCGAGGTCCTGGCCCTGGCCAAGGCCGCCGACGAGATCGGATACCACGGGCTCGGCCTGTCCGATCACGTGGTCAACCTCGAGGTCCTCGAGACCGCGTATCCGTACACCACGGACGGAGCGCGACGGTGGGAGCCGTTCACCCCCTGGCTCGACCCATGGGTCACGGTCGGCGCCCTCGCGGCGGTCACGCAGCAGCTGCAGTTCTTCACCAGCGTCTACGTGCTGCCGATGCGCAACCCGCTCGTCGTCGCGAAGGCCGTCGGCACGGCTGCGGTGATCTCGAACAACCGGGTGCAGCTCGGCATCGGCACCGGGTGGTGCGAGGAGGAGTTCGACCTCCTCGAGCAGCCCTTCGCCAAGCGGGGAAAGCGCACCGACGAGATGATCGAGCTGCTCCGGGCGATGTGGCAGCCCGGGTGGGTCGAGCACCACGGCGAGTTCTACGACATCCCCCGCCTCGAGATGACCCCCGTCCCCACCGAGCCGGTGCCGATCTTCGTCGGCGGGATCTCTGACGCGGCGATGAGGCGGGCCGCGCGCCACGACGGCTGGCTGGCCGACTACCTCACCATCGAAGGTGCGATCGCGGCCAGGGCCAAGCTCGACCGTTGGCGCGACGAGTACGGGCGCTCGAACGAGCCCTTCTCACTCGTCGCGCCGCTCGTCGACGCCTCGGTGCCGGACGACTTCCGCCGCGCCGAGGAAGTGGGCGTCACCGACATCCTCACGATGCCGTGGGCCTTCTACGCCGGCCTGGACGCGCCACTCGACCAGAAGATCGAGAGCCTGGCCCGCTACCACGAGGACATCATCGCTCCCGTCAACAACCTCTGAGCCGTCCCGCGTCGCAACGCGGCGAACCCGCCACCCGGTCAGTATGTGGAGGCCTTCGTGACGGAAACGGGAGTCGTGGACGAGCAGAAGATCGCAGACTGGGTGAGCGACGTGACGGGCGGCTCGGTCACGCGAGTTGAGCGGCAGGCCCGCTGGCGACCGTGCTGGTGGGTCGACGTCGAGCGCGACGGGGAATCCATCCCGCTCTACCTCCGGGGGAACCGGGTCGGCTTCGGCGCAGCCAACGACGTCTTCCGCGAGGCTCGCGCCGCCGAGGCCATGGCGGTCGCGGGCATCCCGGCGGCCCGCGTCTGGGGCCAGTCGACCGAGCTCGACGTCGTGCTCTGGGACGCGCTGCCCGGCGTCGACAACGCCAACGTCCCCGAGCACGAGCGACCCGCCGCGCGGCGCGCGTTCGCGGAGGTGCTGGCGCGCCTCCACCGAGCCGACCCGAACCTCTTCGTCCACACCGATCGGAAGCGCCCGGTCGGTGCCCGCGCCATCGCTACCGCCGACCACGACTTCTGGGTGCGGGTCTGGCAGACGACCCAGGGTCGTCCCGAGCCGCTCATCACGTTCGTCGAGCGCTGGCTCACCGAGACCATGCCATCCGGCTTCGAGCAGGTCTCCCCGTTGCAAGGCGATGCGGGTCAGTTCATGTGGGACGGCGAGCGCATCACCGGCCTCGTCGATCTCGAGATGGTCCACCTCGGCGACCCGCATCACGATCTCGCCTTCGTGCGCATGCGCGACTTCAGCGAGCCGGTCGGTGGCGTGGCCGACACGTACCGCTGGTGGGCCGAGGCCGGCGGGTTCGCGCTCGACCTCCAGCGGGTGCGGTGGTTCGGGGTCATGGCCGCGATCGAGACCCCCCAGGCGCTCAGCCTCGCGACCACGATGGCCCTGCCGCCCGGCGACCTCGCCCAGTACCTCGTCTGGTACGTCCAGCAGCAGCGGTGCGCGATCGAGATCCTGGCCGAGCACGACGAGATCGAGCTCGATCCGCCCGACCTCCCCACTGAGAGCGCGGCGCTCGGCGGCGATGCGGTCCGCCTGGCCAACGGGTGGGACGCCACGACCAGCTGGCTCGACCAACAACACCGCGAGCTCGTCGGTGCGCGCGCTCCCGACCCGGACGTCGAGCGTCAGCGTCGCGGCGCCCGCGCACTCGTCGAGTGGCAGCACCGGTGTGCGGTCTTCGGGCCGAGCCTCGACGCCGCGACCCGTACCGACATCACTGCGATCGACGGCGTGCTCGAGGTGGGCGACGCCATCGTCGATCGCCTCGCCGAGGTCACGACCGCCGGCCTTCCCCACCCCGAGGTCGTGCGAGTCCTGCACCGGTGGATGGTCCGCACCGAGTGGCTGCTCGAGCCCGTCCTCGGCGACGCCGCGGGCAACGTCCTCTCCCCCATCGACTAGCGCGACACGGCCTCAGGCCACGACCTCGTAGGTCAGGTGGGTCGCGTACGTCGAGACGCGGACCTCACGTTGCCGAAGCTGACGACGGGCTGCACCCTCGAACAGCGGGGTCCCCGCGCCGAGGACGATCGGCGCG
This sequence comes from uncultured Acidimicrobiia bacterium, assembly GCA_963770105.1. Lineage (GTDB taxonomy): Bacteria > Actinomycetota > Acidimicrobiia > IMCC26256 > JAENVU01 > Chersky-806. Next base: position 42,704 of record CAVYOL010000001.1, read on the forward strand.
AGGTGCAGCACCAGCTCGTCCGCGAGGCCGTCGTCGACACACTGGCGGACCACGTCGCCACCGCCCATGACGACGACGTCCTTGGTCCCCGCCGCGGCTCGGGCCAGCTCGATGGCCGACGCGATCCCGTCGGTGACGAACGTGAAGTCGAGCGCGAGCCGGATGGACTCGGGCTTGGAGTGGGTCACGACGAAGAACGGCGGCTTGCCGACCTCCCTCGCTCCGTACCCCACCTCGTCGCTCCAGCCGCCCGGGCCGTCCACGATGTCGAAGAGGCGACGGCCCATGACGACGGCGCCGGAGCGCTCGGTCGAGTCCGCGAGCACCTGCGCGTCGACCTCGTCGTCATTGAACACCCATTCGTGCAGCGGCTCGCCGCCGTGGCCGAGCCCGTGCTCGAGATCGGGATCGGGGCCGGTGACGAACCCGTCGAGCGACATCGTGATGTCCGCGATCACCTTCGTCATGGAGTGCCTCCATTCGTGTGGTCACAGGAGAGACTTGCCCCTCCCGGCAAACTCATCGCTCCCCTTGTCTACTGTCACAATCAACCCTTGGTACTGGAGGCTTGACATGACGCTCCCGCTCGCCGACGTCAAGGTCGTCGACTTCTCCGAACACGGCTTCGTGCCGTCCGCGGCGCGGCCGCGCTCGCGCGACTGGGGTGCCGACGTGGTGAAGATCGAACGCATCGAGGGCGATCCGATGCGGTCCGTGATCCGCAACGGCTTGTCTCCCGACGCGGAAGGTGTCGACTACCTGTTCGAGATGGCGAACCGCAACAAGCGCGGGATCGCGCTGGATGTCACGACCCCCGCGGGTCGAGCCGTGTTCGAGCGTCTGGTGCGGTGGGCCGATGTCTACGTGACGAACCAGCTTCCTCGGGTTCGCCGCAAGCTCCACACCGAGCCCGACGACCTCTTCGCCATCAACTCCAAGCTGGTCTACGCCAAGGGGCACGGCCAGGGTCAGCGCGGTCCTGATGCAGAGGCGGGCGGGTTCGACTCCGTGTCGTTCTGGTCGCGCGGGGGCATGGGCCACATCCTCACCGAGCCCGGCGCGACCAAGGCTCGTGAACCAGCGACCCGCGCAAGGTGATGCTCCCTCGGGGATGTTCCTCGCCGGCGGAATCTGCGCGGGACTCGTGCACGCCTTGCGTACGGGAGAAGGGACCGTGGTGGACACGTCGCTCCTCAACTCGGCGATGTGGACCCTGGGGCCGGACATCGCCTACAGCTCGATCACCGGCAACGAGATGCCGCGCATGCAGGTGGGCAAGGGCACGATGACCCCACTCGTCGGCATCCACCGCACCAAGGACTCGCGCTGGATCATGCTGAGCATGCTCGACGAGGAGCGTTACTGGGCGCCGACGACCCGGGCGCTCGGAATGCCCGAGCTCGCCGATCGGTACGCGGACGGGGCCGAGCGCCGGCCGCACTGGCCCGAGCTGACCCAGATGTTCTCCGAGCAGATCGCCACGTTGACTCGCGCCGAGCTCGAACCGCGTCTCCGCGACGAAGGGTGCATCTTCTCGTTCTTCGCGTCGCCGCCCGAGGTCATCGCCGATTCCGCCGTCGTCGACAACGGCTACGCGATGGCGCACCCCACGCATCCGAGCTTTCGCCTCGCGGCCGCTCCGGTGCAGTTCGACGACGAGCTCCCGACGATGCGACGCGGCGGGCCCGAACGCGGTGAGCACACCGCGGAGGTGCTCGCCGAGCTCGGCTACGACGAGCAGGAGATCGCGGCTCTGTTCGCCGACTCCGTCGTTGACGGCCCGCGCTGAAGATCGGACGCGTGCGCTACACCTCTTCGGCCATGCTGCCGTAGGTGGGTGTACCGGCCGTCTCGTACACGAGCTGCAGCGTGCCCTTGGCGTACGTGTGCGATTCGGTCAAGCGCAGCGTCGTGGGCACCGTTCCTTCCCCGAACACGTGCTTGCCGTCGCCCAGCAGCAGTGGGTACAGCCAGAGGTTGAGCTGGTCGACGAGGCCGAAGCGCAGCAGCGACTGCACGAGATCCAGGCTGCCGATGACATGGACCCGGTCGTGGCGCTCCTTCACCGCGGCGATGCTCCCGGCGAAGTCGCCAGTCACGAGGGTCGAGCCCTTCCACGTGAGGGGGTCGGACAGGGTCCGGCTGGCGACGTACTTCGGGACACCGTTGAGCAGGCCGGCGAACGGGTTGTCTTCCGGCGCGGTCGGCCAGTAGCCGGCGAAGATCTCATACGTCTTCCGTCCGAGGAGGAGCGCGTCCATGCTCTTCGCTTGTTCGAACATGGCGGGGCCGGCCTCCTCGTCCAACAGTGGTGCCTGCCACCCGCCGTGCGCGAAGCCGCTGTCACGATCCTCGTCGGGCCCTCCCGGCGCCTGCGCCACCCCGTCCAGCGTCACGAACTCGGTGACGATGAGCTTGCCCATGGTGTCCTCCTACCGCGTAGCGATCCGTACCGGTTCAGACGCCTGCGCCGGCCGGAACTCATCGCCGACCCGTCCTGGGTGAGTCTTCCCGAGCGTCCCCGATGGCAAAGTTCAGGGAAGGAGATCGACGATGGCGTTCTCGGAGCTTCCTGCGAGCGCGGCTTGGCGACACCTGGAGACCCGCGAGGGCTTCGAGTCGGTGTTCTTCCGTACCGACCGTGCCGGCCACCACGTCTCCGGGCACACCGCGGCGGTTGAGGACGGCGAGACCTGGGTGGTCCGCTACGAGCTCTCGCTCGACGAGCGATGGGTCACGCGGACGGCGCGAGTCTGGGGCTGGTCGACCGCCGGGGAACGCGAGGTGCAGATCGAGGGCGACGGCGAGGGCAGATGGAGCGTGGACGGAACTACCGTCCCGGAGCTCGATGGCTGCCTCGACGTCGATCTCGAGTCCTCCGCCTGCACGAACATGCTCCCGGTGCGCCGCCTGAGGATGCGCGTCGGCCACACGCACCAGGCACCCGCGGTCTACGTGCGAGCGCTCGACCTTGCGGTCGAGCGGCTCGAGCAGGACTACACGCGCGTTGACGTCGAGGAGCCTGGTGAGCAGTACGACTACCGCGCCCCCGTGTTCAACTTCGCGTGCCGTCTCTCCTACGACGCCACCGGACTCGTGCTCGAGTACCCGGGCATCGCGACCCGCGCGTTCTGATCCCTCTCCTGACTTCCGTGGCGGCGCTCGTCAGCCCTGCGCCGGCGGGACCGCGAGCTGATTGGCCGCGGCGGCGAAGTGGTTCGCCTCCGTGGGGAGCAACCAGCCGTTGAGCTCCGACCGCAGGGTCGCCTGGTCGAACGCCCGCACGTACTGATCGTGGGTCGGGTACAGGGCCCTGAGGGTGGCCGCGTCGAACGGTGTGGTCGTACCGAAGAGCGAGCAGAACGACCCGCCCGCGTTGCGCAGCCCCGTGATCGTCGCGACCGGCACGTCGACCGAAGGTGTGCGGATGCCGCCCGTCGCGTTGCCGTGGGCATCGCGGACGAGCGACCCGTCGGCGGCGACGTTCAACCGGGGCGCCGGGCGCGGCGGGATGCCGACCTGCACCCACCGGTCGAGGTGGGCCATCGCCGCGCTCAACACCGCGAACGCGGGTCCCGAGTTGATGGGTTGGCTGCAACCGAGCGGACCGCCGTTCGCCTTGGTGGGGTCGAGCAGCGCAAGCTCGGCGCGCCCGTCTCCGGTGTCGCCGAATCCGATGGACCCCGTGTACGCGTCGGCGTGCGAGGTGCCGGCCACCTCCCAGAGCCGGGAGTGCAGGGAGTCGGGTTGCTGGACCTGGGCGTAGCCGAGCGAGAGCAGGTCGGTCTCGGTCTCGAAGGTGAGCACGGGAACGCCCGCATCGCGGATGACCGTGGTCGCCGGAACGTTAGCGTCGCCGACTCCATCGTTGTCCGATGACCCGAGGCCGGCACCCGAAGCAGAGCGGCTGTGCACGAGGAAGCCGTCGTAGACGTGCGCGAGCGGGTTGACCGCGTTGATGTAGGTGACCATGCGGAACGCTGACTGCGACTCACCTGCCGCGATGACCTCCTTGACCTTGAGCCCGCCGAGCGGATTCGTTGCGCCGCGGGCCTCCACGGCCCGGCCGGCCTGCGAGAAGATGTCGTAGGAGTACGCGTCGCCGGGGTGGGAGAGCGAGCCGTACCGCGCCGGGTCCGCGGCGCGGAGCCCGCCCGCCGGGACGCCGCCCACCGTGGGCTCGCCGCCCTGGACTCCCGCGGCCTGGGCCGAGACCCCGACCCACGCGGCGCCGGACCGCGTGATCCAGTTGTGCGCGCTCCCCCAGTCGGGCGCGGTCTCGAAGCCGGCACTCACGTTCAGCCACTCGACGAACACGGTGCCGTTGAAGTGCGCAGGATCGGACGGGCGGTAGACGACGATGCGGGTCTTGTAGGGCGCGTGGGTCGCGGGCTTCACGCTCCAGCGGCCGTCCGCGCCGAACGGCGCGGTCGGCACGTACGACTCGGCCGTGCCCTGCAGGAAGAACTCCTGGCCGACGTAGCTCGGGTGGAGTGAGACGCCGGGCGCGACGAGGTTGATGTTGCCGGTGCCGCCCGTGACGGGACCGGTGATCGTCGGCACCGGGCCGGTCGTGACTCCCCGATGCCAACCGCGCCGGTTCCAGGGCGCGCACGCGGCACCCACCAACACGACGACGACCGCGATGACCAACAGTGTTCGGTGAGCTCGCACGTTTCCCCCCGTACTCCGCCACTTGCGACGAACGGGACGATAACCGACTGACGGCGTACGGATCTCGCCGAGTGCGACCTCGTGGCCTCAGCGCTTCTTCTTCCCGCGGAGGATCTTCTTCGCCTTGCGCTGGATGCGTTCGTACTCCTTCTTCGTGAGGTTGCCCCGCATGCGCTCCCGCTCGGACCGACGCAATGCGCTGATGGCGTGACCGCGGTCGGGCATGGGGTAGTTCCCCGATTCCTTCCGAGCCTGCTTGGACCGCGCCCTTTCGGGGAGACCGAACGCCTTGGGCGGGAGCTTCGCCCGCTGCTTCGCGGTGAGCTTGCTCATGGCGGAGCCGTACCCGGGTCACGCACGCGATAGTCCCCAGCGGTAGTGAGAATGCGCGCTCATGATGCAGTCCCCTTCGTCAGCGTGTCCGCCCAGCGCGACCAACGTGTCGACGTAGAGCTGCGGATCGCTGCCGTGCAGCGAGTGCGGCAGTCGTCGGCAAGCGTCGACGTAGTCGAACGGTTGACCGGCATCGGTGACGAGCTGGCGGACGCGCGCCGACCTGCAGGTCGGAGCTGGCGCCCATCAGCGCGCCGGTCGCCTCGTCGATGATGCGGAAGTGGTGGGTGAACAGCACCGGCACCTTGACCGACCGCGAGCATCCGCTCGTGGTCACACGAGCCGTAGAACGAGCCCGTCCAGAACGCCCGGCCCCACTCCGGGTCGTACTCCTTGAGCTCCTGCGGCGGCCCGTCGCCGCCCATCGCCGAAGCGCGCCGGCGAGCATGGCCATCCATCCGGGCAGCTCGGTCGGGCAGCGCCGCGACCATGCCGTCCCAGTCGCCGATCGACCACTGGTCGCCGAGGTACTTGGCCATGACCGCGAAGATCGGACCGATCGCCTGGCGGATGCTCTGCCCGACCGCGGGGCGCACCTCGGAGGAGAACAGCGGCGGGTCCTCGTAGTAGGCGCCGACGACCTGCCCGGGCTTGGCGTAGGCCGACAGCCAGGCCGAGATGCACGCCGCCCGACGAGAGCCCGGCGACGATCGTCGGCCGACCGATGACGCCGTCGATGAACCGCACGAGGTCGTTGCCGATGAGGTCGAGCGTGTAGCGACCCGGCGTCCGCGACGATCGGCCCTGACCGCGGAGGTCGACGGCGAACGCCTGGAAGTGATCGGCCAGGAGCGGCAGCGCCTGCTCGTAGCCCCACCACGACTCGGTCTGACCGGGGATCAGCAGCAGCGCCGGGTCGCGACGCGTCGCCGGCGGTGACGTAGTTGATCTCGCACCTCGCCGGTGTCGAAGCAGCTGCTCCTCGTAGTCGTGGGCCACGTAGGTGTCGTCGGGGGCGTGCGGCCCGAACGCGTTCGCATAGGTCGCCATCAGTGGTGGGTCTCCCCGATCGTCGGATCGTCACGATCGCGGTCGAGCCGGCGCGCGCGGAGGTGCTCGACGAGCCGCGGCCGCGCCGGCAAGATCGGTCGCGGTTCCGTAGAGGTGGAAGTCGGGTCGCTGCAGCGCCCAGCGCACGTCGTGCGTGCGCGAACCAGGCCGTGAGGTCCGGCGCGGTGTCCGCGACGTCGACCACGGCGCCGCCGATGGAGCCGAACCAGTCGACGAGCGCGGGATCGAGGTCGCCGGCGGCCGGATCGTCGGTCACGAGGCGCCACCCCGCACCGTGGACGTCGTCGAACCACCGGCCGCCGAGGTTCGCCTGCGGGAACAGCTCCCCGGCGAGCGGCGAGCTCGGGTGGATGAGACCGGCGCCGAGGCCGGGCTGTCCGGGCACCTCGGACACCTCGCCGGTGACGGCCGCGGCCATCGCCTCGTCACGCGCCGCCGCCTCGGCCGGGTCGGGGACGCAGATGACCTTGCCGAGCTCGATCGACAGGTCGATGGCGGCCACGGCGCCCGGCCGCCGCTCCTCCTCGTAGGTCGCCGAGCAGCTCCGGCGTCGGCCCGTCCGGTCGAGGACCAGGTCGAGCTTCCACGCGAGGTTGGCCGCGTCCCGGATGCCGGAGCACATGCCCTGACCGGCGAACGGTGGCATCAGGTGCGCGGCGTCGCCGGCGAGGAAGACCCGCCCGTCCTGCCAACGGTCGGCGACCCGGGCCTGGAAGGTGTAGACGGCGTGACGTTCGATGCGCGCGTTGCCCGGGTGCACGTCCCAGGGCTCGAGGAGCTTCCACGCGGTGGCCTCCTCGACCGAGCTCGTCGAGCGACTCGTCGGGCAGGCGCATGAACTCCCAGCGCCGGCGACCGGGCCCGCCCGACACCGCGGTCGTCGGCCGGTTCGGATCGCAGACCTGGAGGTTGATCGGATCGAACACCCGTGGTTCGTCGAGGATCACGTCGACGATCAGCCAGTCGTAGAAGAAGCCGCGGTCGTCGACGCCGATGTCGAGCAGCTCGCGCACGGTCGAGTTCGCGCCGTCGCAGCCGACGACGTACCGGGCGCGGACCGGGTCACCGTCGGTCGCAGCCGACGGTGACGACGTCGTCGTGCTGCTCGAGCGACGTCGACGGCGACGCCACGACGGATCTCGATCGTCGGCAGCGCGTGCGCCCGGGCCTCGAGCGGCGCCTCGAGCTCGGGCTGGCAGAACATCGACGAGAACGGCCAGCCGGATGCGGCCCGTGCCGATGCGACCGAAGCGGAGCAGCGTCGTGCCCGCGGCGTTGCGCCACTCGTAGACCTCGGCGGGCTCGGACACGGCCCGGAGCTCGTCGCCGATGCCGCAGGACTGGAGGAGGCGGCCGACCTCGTCGTCGAAGTGCACCGCCCGCGGCAGCGGCGTAGGGCGTCGGGCCACTGCTCGAGGACGACGACGGACCGACCGAGCTGGGCGAGCAGCACCGCGAGCACCAGCCCCGACGGCCCGGCGCCGACGATGGCGACGTCGCAGTCGACCTCGTCGCGCCGACGGCTCGACCGCGCTCATGGCTGGCGCAGCGGCTGGTGGCCCCAGGCGCTGATGCGGTCGTAGCGACGGTCGTCGTCCCAGTCGTCGTCGACGACGCGGGCGCCGTGGCCGAACTCGATCTGGAAGCCGGCCGGGGTCTGCAGGTAGAAGCTGAACATCCCGTCGTTGTCGTGACGACCGAGCCCGTTCGGGATCGGCAGGTCGGTGTCCCAGGCCCGGTCGAACGCGCGCCCGACGTCGTCGCGGGAGTTCGCCTCGAACATCACGTGGTGGAGGCACTGCGGCAGCTCGAACGGTGCCCGCGCCAGGGCGACGGTGTGGTGGCGCGCGTTGCAGTGGAAGAACCGGACCTCGAGGTCGATCCCGGGCGCCAGCTCCGTCTCGAGCCAGTCGGACTGGACGAGCCCGAGGCCCGTCGGTGAGGAAGCGGACCGACTCGTCGAAGGCCATCGTGGCGAACACGACGTGCCCGAACCCGACGCCCTCGGTGAGGAAGCCGCCGGGCACCAGCGGTGACGAGTACGGCGTCGCCGCGTCGGCCAGCCCGAGCACGAGCTCGACGTCGACCCCCCACGGCGCGGTCGTCGCGGACCAGGCGGTCGACTCGTCGCGCGCCGGGTGTCGTCGTCGGTGCCCTCGACGATGTCGGCCCCGATCGCCCGCAGCCGCTCGACGGTCGCGTCGAAGGCGGCGGCGTCGACGGCCTCGAAGCCGACGGCCACCGCGTCGTTGGCCGGCCCGGGCTGCACGACGACCCGCTGGGCCCGATCGTCGTCGCGCCAGGTGAGCGCGCTCCGTCGGCCGGCTCGCCGGGGACGAGGCCGACGACATCGGCCAGCACGGGCGTGAGCGTGTCCGGCTCCGGAAGCTCGAGGACGAGGTAGCCGAGCTCGATCTGGTGGTTCATCGGAGGTCCTCTCGAGGAGCGGTCAGCGGTCCGGCGGCGAGCCGCGGGAAAGAGCCGTTCGGTGTTCGCCCGCAGCGCCTCGGTCAGCGAGCCGGGCGGATCGCCGGCGGCGTCGAGGCGCTCGCTGGCCATCGCGGCGACGAAGTCGGGAGTGAACGGGAAGTCGCTGCCGTAGTGGAGGTGCTCGAGCGTCGTGAGCGCGAGCAGCGCGTTGAGCTGGCGCGGGATCGGCGTGCCGGCGAGGTCGAAGTGGAGGTCGCCGAGGTCGCGCGAGCACGTCGACCGAGGGGTCGACGCCGAGCAGCGAGGGCGAAGCCGGCGACGCGGTCGGCGATGACCGGGAGCGTGGCGCCGGCGTGCGGGACGATGAGGCGGAGGTCCGGGTAGCGCGCCACCGTGCCGTTGAGCACGAGGTTCACGACGGCCCGCGTGGTGTCGAACAGGAACTCCAGCATCGGCCGCGGCCGCCCGAACGACGTGTGCTCCCAGCAGACCGGCGACGTGGGTGGATGAGGACGCGGGCGCCGCGCCGGTCGAGCTCGGCGAACACGGGGTCCCAGGCCGGGTCACCGAGGTAGATGCCGTCGACGTTGGTGAGCAGGACGAACCCGTCGACGTCGAGGTCGTCGACGCAGTGCGCGATCTCGGCGATCGTCGGCGTCGACATCCGGCAGTGGGAGCGAGCCGAGCAGACCGAAGCGACCGGGGTGGTCGACGACCGCGCGCCGACCGGCCTCGTTCACCTCGCGGGCCAGGTCGCCGCGCGGCGGCGTCGTCGGCGAGGTGGACGCCCGGGTCGAGACCGACAGGAGCGAGGTGGCGATCCCCAGCCGGTCCATCAGCGCCACGTGCTCGTCCGCCGACCAGTCCGGGATCTGCGGCATGCCGTCGGGCTGGCCGTGGCCGGCGCGCTCGAGCGCCTCGCCGGTACGGCTCGGGCAGGTAGTGCGCGTGGACGTCGAGCTTGCCGGGCACGGTCACGATCCCCCATCGAGCCCATCCTGATCAATTGATCAGGGATCTGTCAAGCGGTGGTCGGACGGAGGCCGACCGACGGTCAGGGCTGGCCGAAGAGCAGCGTGCACACCGCGTCGGCGTGGGCCTCGATCACGTCGTCGGACTCGGGATCGAGCCCGGTCAGGCGACGGCACTCGGGCGCGAGCACGAACATCGTCGGCCCGGCGCCGGTGAGGATGTAGTAGAGGTGCGCGGCCGGGATGTCGGGGCACGACGCCGTCGCGCACGAGGTGCTCGAACAGCGCCACCGTGCCCTCGTAGAGCGGGCGTACGTGGTGCTCGACGAGGTAGTCCATGCGGGCGCCGTCGGCCTTGCGACTCCTGCGTGATGATGCGGTGCAGCTGCGGGTGGCGGGCCGAGAAGATCACGAACTCGCGGACCTGGAGCTTGGCGCTGGTCAGCTCGTCGACGTCGCGCAGCTCTTCGCAGGTGCGCGGCCATCGAGCTGGTCAGGGACTCGAAGAGCGAGTCCACCGCGGCGCGCCACAGCTCGTCCTTCGACCGGTAGTGGTAGTTGAGCAGCGGCTGTGCGACGCCGGCGCGAGCTGCGATCTCACGGGTCGTCGCACCGTCGAAGGACCGCTCGGCGAACAGGTCGGCCGCGGCGGCGACGATCCGGTCGCGGGTCGGATCGGCCGACGGACGCCGGGTCCGATCCTCGAGCTTCGTCGGGTCCCTGGCCACTCCTGCCAACCTACTGCGGTTGATTCGGCCGGTTGACAGATCTTTGATCGCCTGATCAACATGGCCCAACGCCGATCGAACGGAACCACGATGAAGCTCGCCAACCTCAACGGGCGCGCCGCCCTGATCACCGACGAGGGAGCGGTCGACCTCGCCACCGCGTCTGATGGGCGCTTCGGTCCCGACGTGCAATCGCTCTACGACGACTGGGCCGCGCTCACCACATGGGTCGCCGGCGCGAACCTCCCCGCCGCCGCGCCCTACCACCAGACCGATCTCGGCTCACCGGTGCCGGAACCACGCCAGGTCTTCGCGATCGGACTCAACTACCGCTCGCATGCGGAAGAGTCCGGCATGGCGGTACCGGAGGTGCCGGCGACGTTCACGAAGTTCCCCGCGTCACTCACCGGACCGTTCGCCGACGTCGAGCTCGCGGGCGCGACGGTCGACTGGGAGGTCGAGCTCGTCGTCGTGATCGGCACGCACGCCGACCGGGTGACCCAGACCGACGCGTGGACCTACGTCGCGGGTCTCACCGTCGGCCAGGACATCTCGGAGCGGACCGTGCAGTTCGCCGCGGGCGGCCAGTTCTCACTCGGCAAGTCCTACCGCGGCTTCGGGCCGATGGGTCCATGGCTGGTGACGCCGGACGAGGTCGACGATCCGGACGATCTCGGGCTCGGCTGTTCGATCGACGGCACGACCGTGCAGGACGCGCGCACCAGCGACCTGATCTTCTCGGTGCCGCGTCTGATCGAGGAGCTGTCCGCGGTGCTCCCCCTGCTGCCCGGAGACATCATCTTCACCGGCACCCCGGCCGGCGTCGGCGTCACGTCGAAGCCTCCCCGCTTCCTGCAGGCCGGTGAGACGGTCGAGACCTGGATCGAGGGCATCGGCACGATCCGCAACCGCTTCGTCGCGCCGGCATCGTGACGTAGCCGTCGCCGGTCGTCGACCCCTCCTCACCGAGAACGACCTGCGGGGCGGCGAGTAAATTTTCTGCGCGGATCCGGAATCAGACGCTCCCAGAGGTGGTTGGGAATGTTCGATGAGCATCGAACTAGAACCCACTGCCGAAGCGTCCGACTTCAATCGGGAGCTCGACCGCGAACAGGGCCCGAGCGACCGGGACTACGAGCGCCGATGGTGGACGCTCGGCGTGCTGTGCATCAGCCTCGTGATGATCGTCATGGCCAACGCCAGCCTCAACGTGGCGTTGCCGACGCTCGCCGACAGCCTGCACACCGGCGCCAGCGGGCTGCAGTGGATCGTCGACGCCTACTCGCTCGTGTTCGCGGGGCTGCTGCTGACGGCCGGATCACTCGGTGACCGCTACGGACGTCGCCTCGCGCTGAACGGCGGACTCGTCGTGTTCGGCGCCGCGTCCCTGTTCGCCATGACCTCGAGCTCGGCCGGCGCAGTGATCGGCGCCCGCGCGGTGATGGGCATCGGGGCCGCGTTCGTCATGCCGGCGACGCTGTCCATCCTCGCCCACGTCTTCCCCCCGAACGAGCGTCCGCGCGCAATCGCGATCTGGGCCGGGTTCGCGGGCGTCGGCGTCGCGATGGGCGGCGTCGTGAGCGGCGCCCTGCTCGAGCAGTTCTGGTGGGGGTCGATCTTCCTCATCAACGTCGTCGTCGTGGTGGTCGCGCTGGTGGCCGGCTTCTTCCTCATCCCCCGTTCGCGCGAGAAGATCCACGCGCCGCTCGACCCGCTCGGCGCGGTCCTCTCCATCGCCGGCCTCAGCGCGCTGGTGTACGGCATCATCGAGGCGCCCGACCACGGATGGGGCTCGGCGCAGACGCTGGGGACGTTCGCGATCGCGCTGGTGGTCCTCGGGGCGTTCGTGGCGTGGGAGCTGCGGGCCAAGGAGCCGATGCTCGACCTCGGCTACTTCCGCAACCCGCGCTTCACTGCGGCGACGGTCGCGATCTCGCTCGTGTTCTTCGCCATGTTCGGCTCGTACTTCCTCTTCACCCAGTACCTGCAGTTCGTGCACGGCTACTCGCCGCTCTCGGCAGGCGTGCGGATCCTGCCCTGGGCGCTCGCGTACCTGGTCGCGGCCACGCAGTCGGCCAAGCTGGTCGAGCGGTTCGGCCAGCGGCGGGTGGTGGCGTCCGGTCTCACCATCGCCGGGGTCGGGATCGCGCTGCTGGCCGTCACGAGCAGCGTGACCGCGAGCTACTGGTGGTTCGCGCTCGCCGTCGTGGTGCAGGCGCTCGGCATGGGCATCACGACCGCGCCGTCGACCGGCGCGATCATGCGGTCGCTCCCGCTGCACAAGGCGGGCGTCGGCTCAGCGGTGAACGACACCACCCGCGAGCTCGGTGGCGCGCTGGGTGTCGCGGTGATGGGCAGCCTGGTGGCGTCGCAGTTCCGCAGCTCCATGCAGGGTGCCGTGAGCGGCCTCCCGGGACGCGCCACGCACTCACTCGCCGACGCGCTCCAGTTGGGAGCCCGGGCCGGCGGCGCGCGGGGCGCCGACATCGTGAGCTTCGCGAAGACGTCGTGGGTCGACGCCTTCACCTCCACCCTGTGGGTGGGCGCGATCGTGGTGGTCGTGGCGTCGGGGCTCGTCGCCTGGCTGCTCCGCGCGAAGGGCGACGGCGAAGGCCGACGCGATGGTCGCGGCCGAAGCGGCGGACCTCGCGGTGGAGGGTGCGTCGTGATTGAGCCGCTCGGTCAGCTCGCGGGGCCGGCCCGCAGTGAGCTCGACCTCGTCGAGGTGCTCCAGGCCCTCGGCGACCCCGTCCGCATCCAGATCGTGCGCTTTCTCGACGCCGCGGACAGCCCGATCGCGTGCCACGAGATCCCCATGACGGTCGGCAAGTCGACGGGTTCACACCACCTCAAGGTGCTGCGCGAGGCCGGAGTCGTCAGCGCCGAGGTCGACGGCACCCGCAAGTACCACACGCTCCGTCGCGCCGACCTGGACGCCCGCTTCCCCGGCCTTCTCGACTGCGTGCTGCGCGTATGAGCGGTCAGTCGCGAGCCGACTGGGTGCCGACTCTGAGCTCCTTGAAGGGGATCTCGCGGTCGGTCTGAGGTTCCTTCGGCAGTCCGAGCACCCGTTCCCCGATGATGTTGCGTTGCACCTCGTCGGTGCCCCCGGCGATGCGCGACGCGGGTGCGGAGAGCACGCTGAGCGCCCACCGGGAGTCGCGCGGGTCCCCCCATGCCTGACCCCCCGCTCCGGCGATCGCCATCGCCAGGTCGGAGGTGCGCCGGGCCAGCTGCGCGCCGGCGAGCTTCCCGATGGATCCTCCGGGGCCCGGCGCCTTGCCCGCCTTCACCGCGGCGCGAGTCTGCTGCCCGATGTAACCCATGATCTGCATGCGGATGTAGACGTCGGCGAGACCTTGGCGCACGACGGGGTCGCCTGCCACTCCGCGCCGACGGGCGAGCTCGATGAGTGGCTTCACGCCGGCGCTTCGTCCGCCGCCGCCACCGGACCCGATCGCGACGCGCTCGTTCATGAGCATGGCGATCGCGCAGCGCCAACCGTCGTCGACGTCGCCGATCCGGTTGGCGTCGGGGATGCGGACGTCGGTGAAGAACACCTCGTTGAACCCCGAGCCTCCGTTCATCTGGCGCAGAGGTCGGATGTCCACACCGGCCGCGGCGAAGTCGATGATGAACATCGTGATCCCGCGGTGCTTCGGCTGGTCCGGGTTCGTGCGCGCGATGACGGCCCCGAAGTCTGAGAGCTGCGCGCCGGTGGTCCAGACCTTCTGACCGTTGAGGACCCACTCGTCGCCGTCACGCTCGGCGCGCATCTGCAGGCTGGCGACATCAGAGCCGGCACCCGGCTCGGAGAACAGCTGTGACCAGATCTCCTCACCCCGCAGCGCTTTGGCGACGTACCGCTCGCGCTGGGCATCGGTCCCGTACTCGATCATGGTGGGTATCACCATGCCGAGACCGATGATGTACGACGTGGTCGGGAGGTCGTAGCCGGCCGCCTCCTCGTTGAAGACGCGCTGGTGCTCGGGCGTGAGGCCTTGTCCCCACGGCCTCGGCCACGTGAGCCCGGCGAGGCCGGCGTCCGCGAGTGCCGCCTGGAATGCCTTCTGCGTCGGGAGGTCGGCGACCCGGGCTTCGAGCGGCGCCACGTCGTCATCCCCGCGCACCGTGCGCTTGGGTGCGTGCTCACTCAGGAACGACCGCGCCTTGCGCCGGAACTCGGCCAGGTCCGGCGACTCGGTCGTCTCGTGCTCGTCGGTGGAGGTCATCGGCCCTCCCATCCGGTCAGGTCCTTGCCGTCCATGCCGGTTGGCGGTCGGGTCCGCGCCAAGAGGTCGCGGATGATCTCGTCAACGGCCTCGGGCTCGTCAACGGCTGCCGCGCTGGGGCCGCGGTGCCAGCCTTCGGCGACCGCGAGCATCTGACCGGACGCCTCGAACACCCGCCCGGTGATCCCCGCCGATTGCGGACTGGCGAGCCACGTGCACAGCGGCGCGATCCATCGGGGCGACATGGCGGCCTTGGCTTCCTCGCTGGCCTGACCCATGCCCAGATCCTCGGTGAGCCGGGTGAGTGCGCCGGGCGCGATCGCGTTCACCGTCACGCCGTAGCGCGCCAGCTCGAGCGCGGCGATGAAGGTGAAGCCCGCGATCCCTTGCTTCGCCGCGCCGTAGTTCGTCTGGCCGACGTTGCCGTAGATGCCCGAGACGGACGTCGTGTTGATGATCCGGGCGTCGTTGGTCTCACCGTCCTTCGATCGCTCCCGCCAATAGGCCGCGGCGTGATGCGCGGGCGCGAACGTGCCCTTCAGGTGCACCTTGATGACGAGGTCCCACTCCTCCTCGGTCATGTTGGTGAGCATGCGGTCACGGAGGATGCCGGCGTTGTTGACGACGACGTCGAGACCACCGAACGTCTCGACGGCCTGGTCGATCATCTCCTTCGCGGCATCGAAGTCGCTGACGTCCGCACCGTTGACCGCGGCCGCACCTCCCATGGTCGTGATCTCGTCGACCACCTGTTGGGCGGGGCTGGCGTCGGCCCCGGTGCCGTCACGTGCGGCACCGAGGTCGTTGACGATGACCTTGGCGCCCTGCTCCGCGAGCATCAGCGCGTACTCCCGCCCGATTCCGCGTCCGGCCCCCGTGACGATGGCTATCCGCCCCTCGCACATTCCTGTCATGGCGTTGCTCCTTCGCTCAGATCTGGTCGTCGTTCGTGAGCACGAGCGTCGCGGCGGCCGCGAACATGCCTCCGACACCGTGCGTCACGCTCACCTTGACGTCCGGCACCTGGGCGGGGGCGCTGCCGCGCAGCTGCCGCACGGACTCCTGGATGGCGAACATGCCGTACATCCCGGTGTGGGTGTACGAGAGTCCGCCCCCGTTGGTGTTCATGGGGAGTGATCCACCGGGCGCGGTGCTCCCCGCCGCGATGAACGCCCCTGCCTCGCCGCGGTCCACGAACCCGAGATCCTCGAGCCCGTAGATCGGGAGGTGCGCGAAGGCGTCGTAGACCATGAGGTGGTCGACATCGGCGGGTCCGATGCCCGCGCTCGCGAACGCGGTGCCGCCGGACAGGCGGAACGCGGCCGACGTCGTGAAGTCGTCCATCTGAGAGATCATCGCGGGTCCCAACGCCTCGCCCGTCCCGGCGACGTAGACGGGCGGGTGCGAGAGGTCCATGTCGCGCGCGCGTTCGGCCGACGTGACCAGCAAGGCACCCCCGCCGTCCGTCACCAGGCAGCACTCGAGCCGGTGCATGGGATACGCGACCAGCGGCGAGGCCAGCACGTCCTCGACGGTGATCGGCTCGCGCATCATGGCCCGCGGGTTCATCGCGGCCCATTGCCGCTGGACCACGGCCACCGAAGCCAGCTGCTCGTGGGTCAGCCCGAGCTCCTTCATGTAGCGGACGACACCGATCGGGAACATCGTCGGAGCACCCGTCACGCCGTACGGGAACTGGAACTGGAACGCCGGGCCGCCCGGCCCGGAGAAGCCGGCGACGCCGACGCGGGACCGTCCCGACTCGCCGTGGGTGATGAGCACCATCGACGCCAAGCCGTGCGCGATCGCCGCAGTGGCATGACGGACGTGGATGAGGAACGAGCATCCGCCCACGCTGGTGCCGTCGACGTAGCCCGGATGGAGCCCGAGCTGCTGCGCGACCATCCCCGGGTACCGCCCGACGCCGGCGATCCCATCGATCTCGGCCTTGTCGATCCCGGCGTCCGCGATCGCGTTGCGGGCGGCGTCCAGGTGCAGCGTCAGCTCGGAGACGTCCGGGATCCGTCCGAGCTCCGTGGTCTCCGCCGCGCCGACGATCGCCGCTCCGGTTCGTGCGCTCACGCGACCACCGGTCCGAACACGGGCACCTGCATGCCGTCGTCGCGGGGCTCGAACTCCACCCGGAGCTCCATGTCGAGCACCAGGTGCTCCGGCGTGTTCGGGATGCCGACGATGTTCGACATCATGCGCGGACCCTCGTCCAGCTCGACGATGGCGATCGCGTAGGGCACGTCGGCTTCGAACCCCGGGGCCGGGCGGTGCGAGATGAGGTACGTGTGGAGGCGCCCCCGACCGCTGCTGGCTCTCCACTCGACATCGTCGGAGAGGCATCGCGGGCAGTACGGCGAGGGGGGAAAGTAGGCGGCCCCGCACGGCCCGCAATGCTGCAGCATCAGCACGCCCTCCCGGCAGCCGTCCCAGAACGGTTGCGTCTCCGGTGTCGGGTGCGGCGAGAGCTTCGGCATCGCGCAGGATGGTATCGATGCGTCTCGGCGGACGTCCTGCAGATCGCGATTGGTTGTGTACGGCCGTTTCCATTCGCTACGGTCGCGCGGTCAATACCGAAGGTCGGAAAGGAACCACGTGATCGCCGAGCAATGGGGAGTCGGCCAGGTCCTCTGGTCAATGCTGTGGTTCTTCTTGTTCTTCATCTGGATCTGGCTGTTGGTGATGGTGTTCGTCGACGTCTTCCGCAGTCACGACATGGGCGGATTCGCAAAGGCGCTGTGGGTCATCTTCATCATCGTCCTCCCGTATCTCGGGGTCTTCGTCTACCTGATCGCTCGCGGGCACAAAATGTCGGAGCACGCGCAGCAGGCTGCGCAGGAGCAGGACGCAGCGATGCGGTCATACGTCCGATCCGCCGCAGACTCCGCCGGATCCGGGGTCGCGAGCGAGCTTCAGAAGCTGGCCGAGCTCAAAGATCGGGGCGTCATCTCGCAAGCCGAGTTCGACGCACAGAAACAGAAGCTCCTGGCCTGAGCCGTACCTCGATGGAGGTGCGGCGGTTCGAACACGGCACTTCGATAGGTTGCCCTGGCTCATGCAAACGATCTGAGGGGGCATGGTGTCGACCGGAGACGATGCTCCCTCGCGTCCCTCGTTCGGCAAGGGGCGCTTGGAGGCTTTCAGCGATGGCGTGTTCGCGATCGCCATCACATTGCTCGTCCTCGACATCGTCGTGCATCCGCCCGGCTCGCCGCTCGAGCAGGTCATCAACGCGTGGCCCGCGTACCTGACGTACATCATCAGCTTCTTCGCCATCGGCGCCGCGTGGATCGACCACACCGCGCTCACCGAACGACTCGAACGTTCCGACTCGGTCTTCCTGCGCCTCAACCTGCTCCTCCTGCTCGTCATCGCGTTCCTGCCGTTCCCCACCCGCCTGCTCGCCGAAGGCCAGGGCCACGAGGCGGCAGAACGCGTGGCAGTCACGATGTACGGGGTGACGCTGCTCGTCATCCATGTCCTGGGCTATGTCCTGGATCTGTACGCGCGACGTGAACGACTCTTCGAGCAAGAAGGAGAGAGTGCCGAGCTTCGCCGCGACGAGCGCAAGCTCCTGCCGACAGTCATCGGCTTCGTCGTGGCAATCGCGGTGGGGTTCGTCTCTCCCTCCGTGGCGATCGCGTTGTATCTCGGACTCGCGGTGTTCGTCGTGGTTCCGTTTCGAGATGTCGGTCGGCTGCTCTTTCCACGCCGATGACTCCGACCGCCCGAAGGCGAGCGTCTTAGACCGCGAGCACCTTTGCCTTCGCGGCGTCGAATTCCGCGTCGGTCAAGACGCCCTGCGACTTCATCTCGGCCAGCTTCTGCAGCTGGCCGACCGTGTCGGTCCCGGGAGCCGCTGCCGGTGCCGGTGCCGCTGCCGGCTGTGCGTATTGCTGTTGCGCGTATTGCTGCTGTTCCTGCTGCGACCAGCGATTGGCCTGACGACGGGATACCCGATTCGAGACCGCGGTTGCGGTCCCGGCGACGACGGCGGTTCGAGCGACCCCTCGAAGCAATCCAGGCATGGTCGTGTCCTCTCCTCTTCGGACTAGCGGTCGGTTGCGTCGAGCGATGCCACGACGGCGTCTTGTGGGATGTATCCGGCGGCAACGAGCTGCGCGCCGCCGCTACGGAGCGCCTGCGTGAACGGTGCGGCCCACCGGTTCTCGAAGACCAGGATCCCGGCCGAAGAGCCGATGTCGATGACCGACGCCGCGTCATCAAGATCGCTCTGGTCGAGCAGTCCCGAGGACGCGCCTTCGAACACCGCAAGGTCGGCCTTGCCGTCGCCATCGATGTCTCGCAGCTCGAGCGCACGCAGGGAACCGTCCGCGTCACGTGTGACGAAGAGGAGGTCGAGGATGCGGATCACACCGGTGTCGACGAGGTCGACGAGGAGCGGGAATCCCTCGCCGGTCATCTTGTTTCCGGGAAACTGGACGATCAGGTAGCTGATCGGCCCCAACGCGCTCGCCTCGTCTGCCATCGTTCGGACACCACCCTCAGTCGACTCGCTCGGGAGAACGGCGGTGAGTCTCGCGCGTCGATGATGGGGCTGCTCGCCGACAGACCGTGCCGCGATGCCGGCGGACTAGCGCCCCTGCTCGTCGATCGCCGGGAACCGCCCGGTGCCGATCACGTGCAGCAGCGCGCTGATCGTCCACACGAACGACGGCGAGGCAAGCGCGGCGGGCGACCATCCCGGCGCGTGCTCGGGGATGCGCACCCGTAGAGCGGCCGGCAGCGAGCGGAACTGCAATGGCGCGTCGAGTGTCAGCGCCTCACCATCCACCCCCGCTTCGATCGGCTCGTCGGAGTCCACGACGAACTCGGGCGTTGACCACGTACGGAAGCCCGGGTAGCGCGCGAGCTGCCCAGTCGCTTCGGCTGCGACGAAACCCGCTACGTCAGTCGCGCCCTGGACCTGGATGGTCGAGACCCCCAGCACTCCAGTGTCGAGCCGCGCTCGCGTCCCGAATCCGGCTCGCTTCGTCAGCGTGTACGGATTGTTCGACACGAGAACCAGCGGGACCGACTGGATGGCTTGGCCGTCCGGGCCAGTGAACCGCAAGGAGAACGGCGACTCGCCCGGGCCAAGCAGATCCGGCAGCATCGCGGCTGCAGTCTGGCGCTTCGCGTCGCGGTACTCCGGCGACTGGACGATCTTGGCGTAGACGCCGAGGGACACGTTGTTCACGAACACTCGATCCCCCACCGTCGCGAGATCGATCCGTCGCTCTCGTGCCGGGCCGAAGGCATCCAGAGCGCCGACAACGTCGTCGCGGTCGAGGCCGAGGTCCAACGCGAAGTGATTGCGGGTCCCGGCCGGTATGCAGACGTGGGCGACGTCGTGGCGGATCGCGACCGACGCCACCAGGGCCTGGGATCCGTCGCCGCCCGCCATGCCGATGACATCCGCGCCGCGTCGCACGGCGTCTTCGGCCAACGCGAGCAGGTCGATCCCCGGTTCGAGGACCACCGGCTCGATCCCGCGACGGCGAGCCTCGTCGACGAGGTGAAACCGTTCGCCCTTCCCCCACCGGACTTCGGATTGATGATGAGCACCCCACGAGTGGCTGCCCCGACCTCAACGCCCGGCACCGGCAGTCCCTGCAGAGTGCCCGCGTCACGACCCAGCGCGTATCGAGCGGCAACTGACGAGACCACGATGAGGGCCAGAACCGACGCAAGCACGAAGCCGGTGCTGTCTCCGGTCAGCACAACGGCCACGAGCGCGACCACTCCGAGCGCGGCCGCGGCCAGCTCCGATCCAACGGAGCACGCGCCGTCGAGTGACCGCGTACCAAGCTCCGACCGACGTCACGAGCACGAGCTACGACGGCAACAACAAGACGGAGTCCATCACCACGGAGCGCGATCACCGTCACGAGAACGGCGGCAAGCGCCATGATGAGCGCAGCAACTGCGGAGAGTCGGCGTCTCATCAGTACACCATCGGGACGTGGTTGTCATCGTGGCTTGCCATTGGTACGAGGCTACGGCCTCTCGGAGCGGAGCCACTGTTGTTGCGGGCTGGAGAGAACCGGCCTCGACGCGACAAGAAGCGGCTGCGAGACTGCCGAGAATGGACTCTGAGGCCGACGCCGACGTTGCTGCCGCGCTCGAACACGACATCGAGCTCCTCGGATCGCAGGCCACGACTGCGGGCAAGAGGCTCGCCAAGAAGCTCGGCCCGCCCCTCGCCGGCTGCCTCGTGCTGGTGCTCGTTGCATGGTTGCTCAACCGCCGCTGGAACAAGCGCCACCTCATCCCGCCCTCCTGAAGGCGGCTCGAGGTGCGAGCGAAGCCGTTTCTCACGCGCTGGTCCAGTCCACTCCCGGACGGCAGGAACTCGACGAACCAACGCCAGCAGTCTCGGGGCCCCTCTCTCGCGATTGCGTGAGAGGTTGAGCCAGAAACGAACAGAGCCGGCCCCGAGGGACCGGCTCTGACCTGCGCAAATGGTGGCGGGGGTAGGATTTGAACCTACGACCTTCGGGTTATGAGCCCGACGAGCTACCAGACTGCTCCACCCCGCGGCGTGGAATGCACTCTAGGCGACGGGCCCTCGTTGCGTCGACGCGGCGCTCGCGCCCGGGCCGCCTGAACTTGTGGCGGAGCGGTTGTCACAAGTTTCCTGGCTCGTTTAGGGTCCGCCGTATGGACACTCCGACGGTGCGCTACGGCCAGATCGACCCGCAGTACTTCGAACGGCTCGCCACCACCCCGGCCGAGGACGACGGTCCGGTGTGGATGGTCAACCTCATGAAGTACGGCGAGGTCGCCGACTACATCGACGGTCGCGCCACCACGCTGACCGGGCGGGAGGCCGACGACGCGTACGCGCCGCTCGAGCCGTTGGCCGCGGTCGGCGCGGAGGTCGTGTTCTTCGCCGACGTCGAGGACCAGCTGCTCGGCGACGCGCCGAAGTGGGACCGCGTCGCGATCGTGAAGTACCCGACCCGCCGTTCGTTCGTCGAGATGCAGTCGCGTCCGGACTTCGTCGAGCTGCACGAGCACAAGGAAGCGGGGATGGAGGAGTCGATCATCCTGGGTTGCCAGCCGATGGTCACTCCCGTGATCCCGGACCCGACCGACTGGGCGGACGTGCCCCACCCGCCGACCGACGGAGACGGTCCGGTGATGGTCATCCATGTGATCAAGTTCGTCCCGGGCGGCATCCCCGACATGGACAGCTACCAGGACGCGGCGGGCGTCGTCGCGGTCCCCCACGGCGTGCGGCTCGCGGGCTGGTTCGGCGTCGAAGGCACGATCATCGGTGACGGCCGTTCGTGGGACCAGGCCCGCTTCAACGTGTTCCCGAGCAAGGCCGCATTCATGGCCGTCGTCTTCGACCCGGAGCGGATGAAGGCCCACCGCGGCCACCGCGAGCCCGCGATGGCCGATACCTACACGATGATCCTCCGGCCGGTGATCGACCGGCTGAACGACTCGATCACCGCAGCTGGATGATCGAGAACGCGGCGCCGACCGGATCGGTCAGCACGGAGTAACGGCCCGGCGGGATGTCGGTGGGCGGCACGTGCACCATGCCACCTTGGACGACCGCTTCCGCCGCGGCGATGTCCGCGTCCTCGACCGCGAACACCACGGTCCAGTGCGACGGGATCTCCTCGGGCCAGTCGTCGGTCATCTGCGTCACCCCGGCGACCGTGCGCCCACCGACCTGCAGCTCCCGGTAGAGCAACGGCGCGTCCTCGGTGCCGAGGTTGATCTCGTGGACCGTGAGCCCGAAGACCGACGAGTAGAACGCCAGCGCGGCATCGACGTCGCGCACGTTGAGCTCGCTCCACGCGATCGCCCCGGGTTCGTTCACGAGCCGCGCCCCGATGTGCTCCTTGCCTTCCCACACGCCGAACACCGTGCCCGTCGGATCGGCCACGATCGCCATCCGCCCCGAGTCGAAGACGTCGATCGGGCCCTGAAACACGACACCGCCCGCGGCCTGCACCTTCGCCGCGGTGTCGTCGAGGTCGTCCGTGGCGAGGTACGTCGTCCAGTGCGGCTGGATCCCCTCCATCATCACCGGGAAGATCGCCGCGACCTCGAGGCCGTGCCGTCGGAACATCGTGTAGTGGCCGGCCTCCTCGCCCTGGTCCTCGTCGTCCCAACCGAACAGCGCGCAGTAGAAGTCGACGGTCGTCGGGAGGTCCGAGCTCTGGGCGTCGACCCAGCACGGCACGCCGGTTGCGTAGCTCGTGACCTCGCTCAACGGCCGCGCTCCCTCATTGCGCTCGCGGCCGGCTGCCGTAGTCCCCGAACGGGTCGTCGCGCTCGCGCACGGCCTGGCGGAAGCCGGCGTCCTGCGCGCGGGCGACGAAGTCCAGCCCCTCCTGCGTGTGGCGCGCGACGCCGTCGAACAGGGAGCCGAGCATCCTTGACGCATCCGGCCGGTACATCTGCTCGGCGACGTCGTTGCACACGAGCTTGAGCATCTGCAGCTGGTTGAGCGGCAGGTTCGCCATCCGTTGCGCGAGTGCGCTCGCGCGTTCGAGCAGCTCGGCGTCGGGGACGCACTCCAGCACGAGCCCGAGTCGGGCTGCGGTCTCCGCGTCCATCTCGTCGCCGGTGAGCAGGTAGCGCTTGGCCTGCTCGAGACCGAGCCGCGCCACCCACAACCACGGCGCCTCGGGGATCCCCCACACCCGCGCCGGCGGGTAGCCGAAGCGCGCGGACTCCCCCGCGACGATCAGGTCGGCGTTGAGCACGAGATCCGTGCCGCCGGCGATGCACCAACCGTGCACCGCGGCCACCGTCGGCTTGCTGATCGTGTGCAGCTTGGCGAACGCAGCGGCGAACCGGCCGATCATCCGGAGGTCCGCCATCGAGTCCCAGACCCGCTCGCGACCTTCCTCCGTCGCCTGCGCGGCGGTGGACCAGTCCAACCCGTACCCGGTGCAGAACGCAGGACCCTCCGCTCGCACCAGGACGACGCGCACCGAACGGTCCTCGTCGGCGGCGTCGAGCGTCGCGACCAGGTCGTCACGCAGCTCGGGGGTGATGGTGTTGTACGCATCCGGCCGGCACAGCACGAGGTGCCGCACCGCGCCGTCGTCTTCGGTCCTGATCGCGGTCACGGCGCAGACAGTACCGACGCGTGCGGTCGGGTGCGCCGCTAGGTGTCGCCGTCGAGCTCGCGCACCAGCGTCTTCGGCGCGACCTTGCGGTAGGACTCCTCGACCCAGTCCTGGAGGACGCCGATCGACGGCGACCGGCCCTTCAACGGCACGTTGACCCACCCCGCCTTGCCCAGCCCGTACCCGGACGGCTCCGCGCCGTCGAGCCCGAGCGCGGCCTCGAGCGACTCGTCCAGCTTCACCGCGAACTTCGGCTCCGTCGACCCGTCCTCACCGAGGAACACGAAGATCTTCTTGCGCACCTTCACGACGGTCTCGCCCCACGGATGGTCCTCGTGCGCGCCCGGCAGCGTCAGCGCGAACTCGAGCAACGAGTCGCGTCGGGTCTTCCTCGCCGCCATGGTCACCACGCTACCGACCCGAGCACCGTTCTCGGCACGTTGAACCGCGCCAGGAGCGGTCGAGCGTGCCGAGAACGGGGAGGGTCACACCACGACGCCGTCGAGGAGGCCGAGCTCGATGGTCCGACGGGCCTCGGTGACCCACCAGTCGAGGTCGGCGCGCTCGCGCTCGCGCACGAGCCGGTCCTCGTTCTCGGTGACGTCGAGCGCCTTGTTCCACCCGAGCTCCACGAGCCCGAGGAAGAGCGCCAGGTGCACCGCGTCGTCGTCGTACCCGTCGCCCGCCGCGACGCGGTAGCTCGCGAGGATCTCTTCCCGGCTGACGTCCACCGAAGCCGCGGACGCGGTGAGGTACGGCACCAGCTCGAGCGCCGGCGGCCCCCAGGTCGCGAGAGCCCAGTCGAGCAACGTGACCTGGTGCTCCTCGAACCCGATGTTCACGTGCGCGGCGTCCGAGTGCACGACCGTGCACGGCTGCGCGCCGAAGCGCGCCGCGAACGCGGCCGGCACCTCGTGCACCGCGCGCACCGCGGCAGCGACGTCCGGCGGCACCAGGTCGGGGAACCGCTCCCAGCCGCGCACGACGATCATCGGCAGCGGATTGTCGGTCGTGTCGTTGATCGCGCGCATCGTCACCGGGCTCAGCAATGCGACGCGGTCCACGAGCGGGCACAGTGCCGCGCTCTGAAACCCGCGGAGTGCCTCGTGCATGGAGACGAGCGCGCCCATGAGCCGTTCGTTCTCCGACCACGAGACCAGGTCGTTCCACCCTCGCACGACCGAACCGAGGTCGCGCATGACGAGCACGGTCTCGTCACCCTCCTGCCACCCGTCGACGATCGCGTGACCGATGCCGGACGGCAGTGCGTCGAACATGCCCTCGCGCCAGAGCGAGTACTCGCGCCCGACCGTGTCGCCGGTGAGCCGCATCGTGAGGTCGTGGTCCGGGTGCATCCGCTTGACGACGAGCCGGCGGCCGTCGCCCAGCCGCACCCGCTCGATCGACGCGCCCGATCGGCCGTCGTGCCCGCCGATCGGCACCCGCTCGATCGCTTCGTCGAGAATCGTGGTCATTGCGCCGCCTTGGCCCCAAGGAACTGCGCCCTGTGTAGCAGAGCCGGCGGCTCGGAACTGCCGAAGCGCGCAGATTGCCGTCACATCAGGGTCACGTGCTCGTTCCAGCGGACGAGGGCGCGGATCCCCCACTCCGATCCGATGACGTTGATGGTCGCCGGGTCGAGGCTGAAGCGGGCGCCGGCCTCCGGTCCGAGCTCCAGTGCGGTCGCGGTCAGCACCCGCAGGAAGTGGCCGTGCGCGAAGAGCAGCACCGGTCCCTCGGACCCCGCGACCCGGTCGAGCACCTTCTGCGCCCGCGCCCCGACCTGCTCGGGGGTCTCGCCCCCGGGCGTGACACCGGTGAAGATCGTCCAGTCCGGGTTGGTCTCGTGGATCTCGACGCTCGTGAGGCCCTCGTAGTCGCCGTAGTGCCACTCGAGCAGGTCGTCGTCGACGATCGGCGTCGGCGAACCCGGCGAGGCGAGCGGTCTCGCGGGCCCGGCGCAACGAGCTCGTGAGCACGAGGTCGAACCGCTGCCGGTCGAGCGTGCGGAACAGGGACGCGGCTTGGCGCTGACCCTCCGCAGTGAGCGGCAGGTCCGTCACGCCGGTGTGCCGGAGGCTCTCGCTCCACTCGGTCGCGCCGTGACGGACCAGCCAGATGTCCGGCAACGGGCTCACGGGAGGGTGCGGTGCTCCACGCCCTCGGCGCTCGCGACCACGAGGTCGGTCGCGAGGCCCGAGGAACAGACCGTGCTCGACCACCCCGGCCCGCCGGGCGAGCTGGGCGGAGAGCCGGGCCGGGTCGGCGATCGGCGGGAAGGTGCAGTCGAGGATCCAGTTGCCCTCGTCGGTCACGAAGACGTCGTTGTCGGCGCCCCGCCGCACGTTCACCTCGGCGCCGAGGTCGGCGAGGTACTCCTCCTCGAGTCGCCACGCGAACTGCACGACCTCGACCGGCAGCGCGCGCTGCGCTACCCGAGCAGCGGCGACGAGCTTGGTGTCGTCGACGACGATCACCTCGCGCAGGCTCGCCTGGGCGACGATCTTCTCGTGGAGGAGCGCGCCGCCGGCGCCCTTGATCAGGTTGAAGTCGGGGTCGACCTCGTCGGCACCGTCGATGGTCAGGTCGATGACCGGGTGCTCGGCCAACGTCGTGAGCGGGATGCCGACCTCGGCCGCGAGCTCCGCGCTCGCGTTCGACGTCGGGATGCCGAGCACGTTCTGCAGGTCACCCGACCCGACGAGCACGCCGATCCGGCGGATCGCGGACAGCGTCGTGCTCCCGGTGCCGAGCCCGACGACCATGCCGGAGCTCACGAAGTCCGCCGCCCGCTCGCCGGCGGCCTGCTTGAGCTCGTCGCGATCGGTCACGACTTGGTGACGATCGGATCGTGCCAGCCACCGAACGCTTCGATCATGCGGTTTGCCTCCTTGGGTCCCCAGCTCCCGCGGGGGTAGGGACGAGCGATGTGGTGGTGGGTCAGGATCTTGTCGACGACCCGCCACGCCTCTTCGACGCCGTCCTCGCGCGCGAACAGCAGTCCCTCGCCGTTGATCGCGTCGCCGAGCAGTCGTTCGTACGGACTCATCTCGTCGGGGAACTCGTTGCGAGAGGAACAGCTCGCGCTGCTCACCGATGTTCGCCTCGCCCGGCGATCTTGGCCCGGGCGCCGAGGCCGATCTCGATCTCGGGTTGAACCGGAAGCGCATGTAGTTGCAGCGCCCCACCTCGGGCTCCGGAGTCCTCGAACACCCGCTGCGGCGGCGGCTTGAGCTCGACGAGCACCTCGGTGCACGTGCACCGGCAGCTCCTTGCCGGCGCGGAGGAACCACGGCACCCCGGCCCAGCGCCACGAGTCGATGTGGAGCCGCAGCGCGACGTAGGTCTCGACGTCGGAGTCCGGCGCCACGCCCGGCTCGTTGCGGTAGCCCTCGAACTGCCCGCGCACGACGTCGGACGGCTCGAGCTTGTTCGACCGCGGCGAAGACGCGCTCCTTCGCGTCGCGCAGCGCCTTGTCGCCCATCCCGTGCGGCGGTTCCATCGCGAGCAGCGCAACGACCTGGAAGAGGTGGTTCTGCACGACGTCACGCAGCGCAGCCGACCTCCTCGTAGAACGCGCCCCGACCCTGGACACCGAAGTCCTCGGCCATCGTGATCTGGACGTTCGAGATGTAGTTGCGGTTCCAGATCGGCTCGAGGAACGAGTTGGCGAACCGGAAGTAGAGGATGTTCTGGACCTCTTCCTTCCCGAGGAAGTGGTCGATCCGGTAGACGCACTGCTCCGGGAACACCGTGTGGATGATCTCGTTGAGCTCGATCGCGCTGGCGCAGGTCACGGCCGAACGGCTTCTCGACGATGACCCGCGCGTTGTCCGCCGCGCCCGACGACCCGAGCGACTCGATCACCTTGCCGAAGAGGCTCGGCGGGATCGCGAGGTAGTGCGCGGGCGTCTTCGCCCCGACCTTGTCGATCTGGACCTTCAGCTCCTGGAACGTGGTCGGGTCGGCGTAGTCCCCGTCCACGTAGTGCAGGGAGCTCATCAGGTGGTCCCAGGCCTTCTGGTCCGTGACGCCGCCGCCGTAGGTGTTGATGCTGTCGAGCGCGCGGGCCTTGAGGTCGTCAAGGGTCCAGTTGGAGTACGCGATGCCGATGACCGGCACCTTCGAGATGGCCGCGCTTCGCCATCGCGTAGAGCGCGGGGAACGTCATCTTGTGGCCGAGGTCGCCGGAGCAACCGAACCAGCACAGGACGTCGGCGCGACCGATGCCGCGGTTACGACTTCTCGTCGTGGCCACCGAATTCCTTGCGCATCGCCGACAGGATCTTGTCCGCGAAGTCGGCGTCACCGCGGGACTCGAACCGATCGAACAGCGCGGCGCTGAGCACGTGCACCGGCACTCCTTCGTCGATCGCGGCGAGGTTCGTCCAGCGACCCTCGCCCGAGTCCGACACGCGACCGTCGAAGTCGTCGAGCTGCGGCGACTGCGAGAGCGCGTGCGCGGCGAGGTCGAGCAACCAGGACGCGATCACGCTCCCCCGCCGCCACACCTCGGTGACCGCGGGAAGGTCGAGGTCGTACTGGTAGTACTCCGGGTTCCGCGAGCGGCGTGGTCTCGGCGTCCTCGTCCCGCGTTCACCCTGCCGACGTTGGCGTTCTTCAGGACGTTCAGACCCTCGGCGTACGACGGCCATCATCCCGTACTCGATGCCGTTGTGGACCATCTTCACGAAGTGGCCGGCGCCGTTCGGGCCGCAGTGGAGGTACCCGTTCTCGGCGGTCGACGGCTCGCCCGTCGACCCCGTCGGTGCGCGGCGCGGCGTCGACGCCGGGCGCGATCGTCTTGAAGATCGGGTCGAGGTGCGCGGACCACATCGTCCTCGCCGCCGATCATCAGGCAGAACCCACGCTCGAGGCCGAAGACACCGCCGCTGGTGCCGAGTCGACGTAGTGGACGTCCAGCTTCGCGAGCTCCTTCGCTCGGTCGACGTCGTCGCGGTAGTAGGAGTTGCCGCCGTCGATGATGATGTCGCCCGGGTCCATCTTCTTGGCGATCTCCATCGACGGTGTCGCCCGTGAACGCGGCCGGCACCATGACCCAAACCGCCCGCGGCTGCTCAGCTTGGCCAGGAACTCGTCGAGCGTGTTCCCGCCCTGCGCGCCCTCGCCCTCGAGCTCTTCGACCGCGTCGTGGTTGACGTCGTAGACGACGCACTCGTGACCGTCGCGCATGAGCCGCCGGACGAGGTTCGCGCCCATCCGACCGAGTCCCACCATGCCGAGCTGCATCTGTCGTTCTCCTTGGTGCGGTGCCGCGTTCCCGCGTGGGAACGTCGGCAGGCCGGCGGTATCGGCGACGATCGGAGCGGATCAGGTCGTTCGTCGACGAGTCGTGCGCGAGTGGCGGCTCCGGGTCCGCACTGCAGCTCCGGGACGATGTTCTGCGCGAGCTTCTTGCCCAGCTCGACGCCCCACTGGTCGAACGAGTTGATGTTCCAGATCGCGCCCTGGGTGAACACCTTGTGCTCGTACAGCGCGATCAGCTGACCGAGCGCTGTGCGGGGTGAGCTTCGGCGCCGAGGATCATGTTGGACGGGTGGTTGCCCTCGAACACGCGGTGCGGCACCTGGTGCGCGGGCACGCCTTCGGCCTCGACCTCCTCGCGGCGTCTTGCCGAACGCGAGCGCTTCGGGCTGCGCGAGCAGGTTCGCGATGAGCAGGTCCTGGTGGTCGCCGACGACCTCGTTCGCCTGGGCGAAGCCGATGAAGTCGCACGGGATCAGCTTCGTGCCCTGGTGGATCAGCTGGTAGTAGGCGTGCTGGCCGTTCGTGCCCGGCTGGCCCCAGACGATCGGCCCGGTCTGCCAGCTCGACCCGGTTCGCCGTCACGGTCGACCGACTTGCCGTTGCTCTCCATCTCCAGCTGCTGGAAGTACGCGGGCAGATGGGCGAGGTACTGGCTGTACGGGAGGATCGCCACGGTCTCGGCGCCGAAGAAGTTGTCGTACCAGACGCCGATCAGCCCGAGGAGCATCGGCAGGTTCGACTCGATCGGCGCGGTGCGGAAGTGCTCGTCCATCTCGTGGAACCCGGCGAGCATGTCGCGCGAACGCGTCGGGCCCGATCGCGACCATGAGCGACAGCCCGATCGCGGAGTCGAACGAGTAGCGACCACCGACCCAGTCCCAGAACTCGAACATGTTGGCGGTGTCGATCCCGAACTCCGTGACCTGCTTCCGCGTTCGTCGACACCGCGACGAAGTGCTTCGCGACCGCGGCCTCGTCGCCGAGCTTCGCGAGCGCCCACTCCCGCGCGGTGCGGGCGTTGGTCATCGTCTCGAGCGTGGTGAACGTCTTCGACGCGATGATGAAGAGCGTCTCTTCCGGATCGAGGTCGCGCGTGGCCTCGAAGAAGTCGGTGCCGTCGACGTTCGACACGAACCGGAACGTCATCGAGCGGTCGCTGAAGTCGGCCAGCGCGGTCGTGGCCATGCGCGGCCCGAGGTCGCTGCCGCCGATCCCGACGTTCACCACGTTGCGGATTCGCTTGCCGGTGTGCCCGGTCCACGCACCGCTGCGCACCCGACTCGAGAAGACGGTCATCTTGTTCAGGACCGCGTGCACCTCGGCCACGACGTCGACCCCGTCGACGAAGATCTTCTGGTCCATCGGGGCGCCCGCAGCGCGACGTGCAGGACCGCGCGCTCCTCGGTGATGTTGATCTTCTCGCCCGCGAACATCGCGTCGCGCAGCTGCTCGACCCCGGCCCGGCGGGCCAGCGCGGCGAGGAGCGCCATCGTCTCGGCGGTGAGCCGGTTCTTGGAGTAGTCGAGGTAGAGGTCCCCCACCTCGAGGCAGAGCGTCTCGCCCCGGTCGGGCTGGTCGGCGAACAGGGTGCGGAGGTGGACGTCACGGGTGGCTTCGAAGTGCGCCTGCAGCGCGCGCCACTCGGGGGTATCGACGATCCGGGTCGCCGAGTCGGTCATGCGGGGGCTCCATTGTCGGCGGGCGTCCGATTCTGACAGACACCGCCCGTCCCGGCTGACCGTCGGGCCCGGCCCTCGCTACCCGAGCTGGACCAGGCTGTCGAGGCCGAGCCAGTCGAGGAAATTGGTGAGCTGCGCGCTCAGCCACCAGAGCCGGTCGAACATCAGGAGCAGGCCGAAGACCGCGAGGAGCGCGGCCGACGCGAGCGTGAGCGTCTTCATGTGCCGCTTCACGAAGTCGAGGGGGGTGGCCCACCGCCCGAACGCCAACCCGACGAGCAGGAACGAGACGCCCATCCCGAGTGAGTACGCGATGAGCAGCGAGAACGCCCGGACGCCGGTCTCCGTCGCGGCGACGCCGAAGACCGCGGCGATCACCGGGCCGAGGCACGGCGACCAGCCGAACGCGAACGCCGCGCCCGCGAGCGGCGCGGTGAACATCCCGAAGCGGTCACTGACCTGGAACCGTGCTTCGGGGTAGAGCCGCGGGGCGCGCAGCACCTGGGAGCCGGCGAGGTAGAGCGCCATCAGGAAGACGATGAGGCCCGAGATCTGCGTGAGCGTCTCCTGGTTCCTGAACGTGGCCTGACCGACGGTGGTCGCCGCGAGCCCGAGGAGGGTGAAGACCGCGCGTGAAGCCGAGCGCGAAGAACCCGGTCATGGTCGCGATGCGGACGAGGTGCCGGTGCTCACCACCCTGGAGCTCGGTGACCGTCAGGCCGGTGACCAGGCTCAGGTATCCGGGAATCATCGGAAGGACGCAGGGCGAGAGGATCGAGATGATCCCGCCACCGAACGCCACGAGGATGGAGATGTTGGAAGAGGTGATCGCACCGAAGATCACCCCGAGAGGTTACGGCGAGGTTTGCCCCGGTTCTGCTTCGGGGACCTCGTCGGGCTCCGCATCGACGAGCTCCTGGGCCTCCGCGACCCGCTTCTCGGCGAGGGCGACGTAGGCCGGGTCGGTGTCGTAGCCCACATAGCGCCGGTCGGTGCGCACGGCCGCGACCGCGGTCGAGCCGGAGCCCATGAAGGGGTCCAGCACGACGTCGTCCCGATACGTGAAGAGCTCGATGCACCGGCTCGGGATCTCGACCGGGAAGGGCGCCGGGTGCCCCACCCGCCGCGCGCTCTCCGGCTGGACGCGCCACACGTCGAGCGTGCCGTCCATGAAGTCCGGCTTCGAGATGGTGTTCTCGAACGGCAGACCACGCGCCTCGCGCTTCTTGCGGTTGGGGGCCCGGTCGAAGCGTCCCTTCGACGCGATCACGATGCGCTCGCTCAGATCTCGCAGCACCGGGTTCGCCGCGCTCTGGAACGAACCCCAGGCCGTCGAACCCGACGCGCCGTCGGCCTTGATCCAGACGACCTCACCGCGCAGGAGGAGACCGAGCTCGTCCTGGAGGATCATCGTGACGTCGCCGGCCAGGGACCGGTACGGGCGGCGCCCGAGGTTCGCGACGTTCACCGCGATGCGACCACCGGGCTCGAGGACGCGCACGCACTCGGCGAACACGTCGCGCAGCATCGTCAGGTAGTCGAGGTAGCTCGCCGGGATGTGGCCTTCGCCGAGCGCCTCCTCGTACTCCTTGCCCGCGAAGTAGGGCGGCGACGTGACGACCAGTGCGACGGAGCTCGAGTCGACGTCCGCCATGTCGCGCGAGTCGCCGGCGATGATGCGGCCCGCTGCACGGCACGGGTTGACGACGTCGTCGGTCGAGATCGTCGGAGGGGTGAACCGGTCGTAGAACGCGGTCGCGTCGTGGCTCTCGCGCCGGCCCGCGCCGAAGTTCGAGGTGGAGGTCGGACGACGCCGGGGTGGCATCGGCCTACGGTACTTCGGGTCGCCGCAGCCTCAGCGGGGCGCGACGAGGCCGATCGTCCCGTGCACGTTGTCGTAGGTGATCGTGAACGCGTAGAAGGCCTGGACCCCCGTGTTCACGAGGCGGGGGACGTCGGGCCGGATCGACACGGTGTCGGCGGACTTCGTGGTCCCCGCCGTGAACCTCCAGAACGGAGTGCTGCTGCCGCGGATGGTGGCGGTGACCGCGGTGCCGGGCGCGACGAGACCGGTCCCGACGAGGACGGGCGCGTCGGGGAACCGCGAGCCCGGGAGCTGCATCGCGAAGGTTCCCGAATCGAACAGGCCCGGCGCGCACGAGCTCGACGGCCCGACGACGAGGCACAGGTGGACGGTGGCGTCCCAGAACCGGTTCCCACCGACGACGCCGAGGGACGTGAGCGGCACCGTCGCCCGGGTTCGCGACGCGAACGCGGGCAACGGCCCGAGCACGAGCCGGCCGGTCGCCCGGTGCATGTGCAGGCTCCAGCTCTGTGCGAGGCGGGCCGGCATGCCGAGGATCGGGTTGGCCAGACCGTTCGGGCCCCGGTTCGTGCCGATGCCGAGGATGCCGTAGAAGCCTCGCGCCATTGCCGCCTCGACGCCGCCCGCCACCGGGCACGCGGGCTTCGCCGGCGTGCACGTCGCCGACTGCACGAGCCCGAAGGCCACCGGGCGCGCGGTCCGCTGCGGACCGAGCGTGATCCGTGCCGTCCCGACGACTCCCGCCAGCTGATGCCCACCCGCGTAGGACGCGTGGTCCGGCGTGCTCGTGACCGCCACGCCGGTCCCGGGCCCGGTCGGGACCTTGGCCGCGAAGATCTGCAGCCCGGTCGACCCCGTGTCGAGCAGCAACGGCACCGGCGCGGAGTGCCCGACGCGCACGTCGACCATCGGGTGCGCGCCGCGCGGCGTTCCCTGGCCGCCGACGACCGACACCGGCACCACGACCCGGCTCGGTCGGATCGCCGTGGCGGCCGACGCCGGACCCGCGCTCCCGGAGCACGAGGCCAACCCGACGACCATCACCAGTGCAGTCGCGACCGCGAACCGGTGACGGATCCGGGTCACGGCAGCGGGTGCTGTTGGAAGAAGGTCCACATGGTCGTGTTCGCGTCGATCGCGTTCGATGCGGGGCCGAGCAGCCGCCGAAGCTGCTTCGAGACCGGCGGCCCGCCGGGCCAAGTGTGTCCCGCGCCCTGCAGCGTGTACAGCTCCACCACGCCCGTCGTGGAGCAGGGCGTGTACGTCGTGAGCTGCACGGTCGGGGCCGGCGTGGTGGTCGCCGGCGGTGTCAGGCAACCGTCGTGCTGGGCCCAACGGTGGGCCGCTTCGGAGACGCTGTAGGTCCAGTACGCCTGGCCGTCGCCCCCGTAGGGATCGACCGGGTCGGCCGTCCCGTGGAACGCGACGACCGGCACCGCCCGTTGGCCCGGGCAGGGCGACGGGAAGCGCAGGCCACTGACCGGCGCGATCGCAGCCACCCGATCGGCGAGGTCGCAGCCGAGCTGGCTCGTCATCCGCGCGCCACCGGAGAACCCGGTCGCGTCGACGTCGTGCGGGTTGATGCAGTAGTGCTGCTCGAGCACGGTGATCAGACGCGAGAGAAATGCGACGTCGTCGGCCGCACCCTTCGGCACCGCCTTGCCGCCGAGCAGCGGGACGCCGGGGACGTTCCAGTCGTACCCGGTGCTCGTGCGAATCGCGCCCTGGGGGTAGACGACGATGAACCCGTCTCGGTCGGCCGTCGCGTCCATCCCCGTGAACGCCTCCTGCCCGGCGGCCGACGACCCGCTGCCGTGCAGGTTGAGCACGAGTGCCACCGGCGTTCCCGACGTGGTACCCGGTCGGCACGTGCACGATCGTGGCCCGGCGCCGCGAGCCCTGGAGGACCGTGAGCATGACGCTCCCGCTCGATGCGGCCCGGGAGCAGCCCGCTGACCTCGACGTTCCCGAGGAGCTCGCGGTGCTGACGGCCGACGACGCGGTGGTCGACGATCCGCTGAACTCGACGAGCCGCCACTCGAGCACCCGGTGACGAGCAGCATCGCCACGATGCCGGCGGCGAAGCCGAGCCGCGGCCGCGATCGCGGCACTGAGAGTCAACCTTCTGCGGCGCGGGACGTCGTTCATTGGTCCTCCCGTGCCCCGACCCGCAGAATTGATACCACGCCCTCCGGCCCGGATCAGACCGCGCCCGGACTCGTTTCGGGGCGTTTGAGGGTCGCCAGAGCGACCCTGGGACTCCCCGAAACGAGTCCTAGGGGATCGCGTTGCGGTGGCGGACGCGGCGCACGATGAGGATCGCGGCGACGATCGCGACGAGCAGGACCGCGAACAGGAGCAACGACCAGCTCGAGCCGCCACCACCACCGTCGTCGGCGCTGGCGAGCTTCGTGCTGATCGGCTTGCCGTTGGCGTCGGTCTCGTGGTCGACCGCGGCACCCGTGTGCTTCGTGGACGTGCCCGAGCCCTTCGCCGCGCCCACGGCGGCCGCGGCGCCCGGCTTGGGCTGGGTCGTTGCCGTCGTCGGCGTCCCCGCAGCAGCCGTCCCCGCCGCGGCACCGGCAGCCGGCGCGTTCCCGTTGTCGCCGGCCGGCGCGCCGGTCGGGGACTGGGTCGCCGCCGCGGCCGGGGGAGTCGTCGGGGGTGGCGGCGGGGACAGCGTCGCCAGCGACACGTACGCGGGTGCCGTCCCGGTCCCGAACTTCCACCCTTCGACGTCGCCGTCGTGTACCCGGGCCGAGCCGGCACCGATCGACGAGTAGGTGAACGTCGACGTGCCCGCCGGCGCGCGGAAGTACGCCCAGTACCGGTTGTCGCCGTCCGCACCGCCGAGACAGCCCGGGCCGGCGTCGCGACCGACGCCGTAGATGCGGCACACCGCGCCGCCCTGGCCTCCGAAGACGTACACGACCGGGTTCGCGCCCGCGCGCTGCAGCGCCTCGATGCCCGAGATCGAGTCCTCGGTGAAGGTGATGACGACCCGGTGGACGGTGCCGCCGGTGTCGACGATGACCGCCGCCCGATGCGGTGACGCCGCGGCGGCGACCGACGGGTTCGCGCCACGCTGAACGACGCTGCCGCGAGACCGATCGTCATCGCGAGGAGCACCACGCGGGGTGACCGGTGACCGAGCATGTGATCCTCCGCCGACCCCGTTCCACGAGGGCCTTCGATCTCAACCGCGGGAGCGGCTCGTACGGCGAGCACCGGCGGACCGGTGGACTGCGGCGGTGGTCCTGGCTCACGATCCGGGCGGAGCAGGCGCTCCGGGCGGGTCGCTCACAGTTGCGGGTCAGCGCCGGTCTTGCACCGGCTTCCTCCCGCCCCGGACCCGGGATGCTGCCCGGCTCCGGGACCGTCGCAGAGCTCCATCCGGGGTTTGCACGACCGCTGTCGAGCGCGCACCCTAGAGGAATGCGTTCCGCAACGGCAACCACCCGACCCTGGCATTCGCGTGGCCTGGGTCGTGTGGGCGATCGCGCGGCGCGGCGACGGTCCAGCTCGCGCCCAGCCCGGTCTACGTGGCGCTGATCATCGGCATCGCGTGGCTCGTCGTCGAGGTCCACGCGCCGGAGGGTCCGTACCGCCGCGCGTTCCCTGCACTGCTCGCGGTCGGCGTCGTGTTCGCGCTGATCCGGGTCGTGATCTCGGCCCTCACCGCGCACACAGGGATCGACGTGCTGATGACGCTCCCCCAGGTCACGATGCCCCCGGCTGCTGGGCGGCTTCACCCTCGGCGGGACGGTCGAGGCCGGCGTGGTGCTGCAGTCGCTGTCGCGGGCTTCGCGATCGTCGGGATGATGGCCGTCTTCGGTGCGTTCAACGCGATTGCGTCGCACTACGAGCTCGTGCAGTCGTCGCCGCACGCGCGTTCCACGAGCTCGGTGTGGTCGACGACGGTCGCGCTCGCGTTCGTGCCCGTCGACGATCGAGTCCGTGCGCGCAGTGCGCGAGGCCGACCGGGCCCGCACCGGCGGCCGGTCGATCCGGCGCGGGCGGATCCTGCGCTCATCGTGCCGGTGCTCGAACGGGGCTGGAACGGGCGGTCTCGCTGTCGGAGTCCATGGACGCGCGCGGCTTCGGGTACGAGACCAGCACCCGCGGCGACCAGGCCGCGGGTTGGTGCGGACTCGGCGCGTTGCTCGCGCTCGCCGGCGGCGTTCGTCGCGCTGGTCGGCCGCGCCCGGCCGGCGGCGATCGGACTCGGCCTCGCCGGCATCGCGTTCCTCGTCGCCGCCGCGGTGCTCGCGTCGGGCCGCACCCGGGATCGGCGCCGCTACCGTCATCGCCGCATGGCGTCGGCCGACTGGGTGATGGTCGCGTGCGTGCTTGCGACGCCGTTGCTCGTCGGGCTGTTCGGGTTCGCGGGCGAAGACTCGCTCGTCTGGCACACGAGCCCGCTGCACTGGCCGACGTTCCAACCGCTCGTCGCGCTCGCGCTCGTGCCACTGCTCTTCCCGCTGACCCGCACTCCGCGCCCGCCGTCCGCGGCGCAGCGCCGCGGCGATCGCGGCCCCTGAGCCGGAGCTCCTCCCCGAGCCCGTGACCAGCGCATGAGCGCGATCTCCTTCGCCGGCGTGTCGTTCGGCTACCCCGACGGCCCGCTCGCGCTCGAGCAGGTCGACCTCGAGGTCGCGGCGGGCGAGATCCTGCTCGTCGTCGGGTCCTCCGGGTCGGGCAAGAGCACGCTGCTGCGCTGCCCCAACGGCCTCGTCCCGCACTCGACCGGCGGCCGCTTCTCGGGTGAGGTCGTCGTCGTTCGGACGGTCCACGCGCGACACACAAGCCGCGGGAGCTGGCCGACGTCGTCGGCTTCGTGCACCAGGATCCCGAGGCGCAGTTCGTCGTCGACCGGGTCGAGGCGGACGTCGCGTTCGTGCTCGAGAACCTCGGCCTGCCCGGACGAAGCGATGCGGCGCCGGGTCGAGGAGGTGCTCGACGCGCTCGGGGATCGCCCATCTGCGCGACCGCAACCCCGCCGACGCTCTCGGGTGGTGAGCGGCAACGCTGCCGCGATCGCGGGTGCGCTCGCGGCCGCACCCGACGCACTCGTGCTCGACGAGCCGACCTCGCAGCTCGATCCGCAGGGCGCGGAAGACGTCTTCGCCGCGGTCGGCCGGCTCAACGCGGATCTCGGCACCACGGTCGTGCTCGCCGAGCACCGGCTCGAACGTGCGGCACCGCTCGCCGACCGCCGCGATGCCGGTTGGACGGCGGCCGCATCACCGGCCGCGCCTGCGCCGACCGGCACCGTCCTCGCCGACTATCCCGGCGCGCCGAGCGTCACCCGACTCGGTCGTCTGCTCGGCTGGGATCCCCCGCCGCTCACCGTCCGCACCGCGCGCGGCCTCGCGGTCGCGATGGAGCATCGGCCCGAACCGCTCGTCGACGGCCCCAGCCCCGCCGCGCCCGGTGAGCTCCTCCTGCGGGCGCAGGGCATCGGGGTCGACGCTCGGCCGCCAGCCGGTGCTGCACGGGATCGACGTCGAGATCCACCGCGGTGAGGTCGTCGCGCTGCTCGGCCGCAACGGGGCCGGGCAAGAGCACGCTGCTCCGCATCCTGGGCGGGCTGCTCGCACCGGATGCCGGCCGGGTGGAGCCGCGCCCCACCACCGCGTACGTGCCCCAGGATCCCAACACGCTCCTGTTCGCCGCGACCGTGCGCGCCGAGGTGACGGAGACGCTCCGGCTCCTCGGACGGCCCGCCGACGCCGCGGTCGACCAGTGGCTCGAGGCACTCGGGCTCGAAGACCTCGCCGACCACCACCCGCGGCAGCCTGTCGGGAGGACGAGCGCCAACGCGTCGCCATCGCGGCCGTCGCGGTCGGCGGCGCGGAGCTCCTCCTGCTCGACGAGCCGACCGCGCGGCATGGACGCCGACTCGCGCGCACGCGCTCGAGCGCGCCGATCGCCCGGCACGCGGGTGACGGCGGCGCGGTGGTGCTCGCGACCCACGACGTCGAGCTCGCGGCACGGTGCGCGACACAGGCGATCGTGCTCGGTGACGGCGAGGTCGTGGCCAGCGGGACGCGCCCGCGACGTG
Organism: uncultured Acidimicrobiia bacterium; assembly: GCA_963770105.1. Lineage (GTDB taxonomy): Bacteria > Actinomycetota > Acidimicrobiia > IMCC26256 > JAENVU01 > Chersky-806. The sequence continues at coordinate 81,090 of CAVYOL010000001.1, forward strand.
CTCGCCGGCTCGCTGTTCGCGCCCCAGGTGGTGCGGGTCCTGCCCCCGTTCCTCACCGTCGAAGAGGTCGCCGGCGCGATGGAGCGAACGTGACCGCGATCTCGCTCGCGTCGACTGCGGCCCGCCGGACCCGGCCGGTGCTCGTCTACCTGCTCGCGGTCATCGTGGGCGCGGCCGCCTTCCTCTACCCGTTCTGGCTGCCGAGCACCGCGCTGCCGAACTCGGCCCACGCGGGCGACGCTCCGCTCGTGGCCGCGGTGGTGGGTGGCCTCGTCGTGATCGCCATCGCGATGGAGGTCCGCCGGGGCACGATGACCGGCGCGACCGTCGCGATCCTCGGCGTGCTCGCCGCGACCGCGGGCCTGCTCCGCCTGCTCGGCCTTCCCGGTGGTGGCAACGGGATCTTCTTCCTCGTCGTGCTCGTCGGCGCGGCGTTCGGCCCGAGGTTCGGACTGCTGCTCGGGCTCTGCGCGATGGCGGTGTCGGCGATCATCACCGGCGGGATCGGTCCCTGGCTCCCGTTCCAGATGCTCGCCCTCGCGTGGATGGGCGGGCTCGCCGGCGTGGTCGGGCTCGCGACCGTGCGCCTGGCCCCGCGGGTCGAGGTCGTCGTGCTCGCCGCGTACGGGTGGGTGTGGGGGTTCGTCTACGGGGCGATCATGAACCTGTGGTTCTGGCCGTTCCAGCGCGACGGGGGCCCGCTCTCCTGGGACCCGACCCTCGGCCTGGCCCAGACGCTGCACCACTACTGGTCGTTCTACGTCGCGACGTCGCTCGCGTGGGACGCGGCGTCCGCGCTCACGAACGCGGTCCTCATCCTGCTGACCGGCGTGGTGCTGATGCGCACCCTCCGCCGCTTCGCCCACCGCCTCGACCCCGTCGTCGAGCTCCAGCCCCTCGACCTCCGACCCGAGCCCGCCCCGATCTGACCCCGAGACCGGATTTTGGCGTCATTTAGGCCCCGCTGAGGGGCGTAAGTGACGCCAAAACGAGAGGGTCAGGCGGAGCGGCCCATGGGTTGGCCGGCGTCCCAGGCCGCGAAGAGGCGCGAGTAGCGGCCGCGCCGCTCGAGGAGCTCGTCGTGGGTGCCGACCTCCATCAGGCGGCCGTCGTCGACCACCGCGATGCGATCGCAGCGCGCCGCGGTCGAGAGCCGGTGCGCGACCACGACCACGGTCCGGCCCTCGGTCAGCGTCTCGAGCGCGCGCTCGACGACGCGCTCGGTGCCGGGGTCGAGGTTCGACGTCGCTTCGTCGAGCACGAGCAGCGCCGGGTCGGCGAGCGCGGCGCGGGCGAGCGACACCAGCTGCTTCTCCCCGGCCGAGAGTCGCGAGCCGCGCTCGCGGACCTCGGTGTCGAGACCGTCGGGGAACGCACCGAAGATCTCCGACAGGCCGAGCGCCGCGACCGCGGCGTCGACCTCCGCGTCGGTCGCTTCGGGCCGGCCGATCCGGACGTTGTCGCGCACCGTCCCCGCGAAGAGGAAGCCCTCCTGCGGCACGACGACGATCCGCTTCCGGAGGCTGCTCATCGTGGCTTCGCGCAGGTCCACGCCGTCGAAGCGCACCGACCCCTTCGCCCGGGTCGTAGAACCGCACCATGAGCTTGGCCAGCGTCGACTTCCCCGCGCCGGTCGGGCCGACGAGCGCGACCCGCTCACCCGGCTGCACGGTGAGCGAGACGTCGCGCAGCACCTTCGGACCGACGGGATGTGACTCGCCCGCGGTGTCCGGCGGCCCGCCGCCGTACGAGAACGCCACGTTGTCGACCTCGATCGCGCCCCGCTCGGGCAGGTCCACCGCGCCGGGCTTCTCGCCCACGGTGCCCTCCGTGTCGAGCAGCGCGAACACCTTGTGGAGCGCCGCGCCCGCAGACTGCACGGTGTTGTAGAGCTGGCTGAGCTGCTGGATCGGCTCGAACAGGCTGTTGAGGTAGAGGACGAACGCGAGCACCGTGCCGACCGTGATGATCCCCTGGTCGACGAAGATCCCACCCGCGCCGACGACGATCGCGATCCCGATCACGCCCGCGAACTCGACGAACGGGAAGTACCTGGCCGAGATGCGGACGGTCTCGAGGTTGGCGTCGTACTGCGCCTCGTTCGTCTCGTGGAACCGGCGGATCCAGCCGCGCTCCCGGCCGAACGCCTGCACGACGCGCACGCCTTCGAGCCCTTCCTGCAGCGTGGCCAGGTTCTGGCCGATCCGCTCGCGCACCTCGAGGTACGCGCGGTTCGACTCGCGCCGGAACCAGCGGCTCGCCCACATGACGGGCGGCACGATGACGAGCGTGCACGAGCGCGAGCTGCCAGCTCATGACGAAGATGACGATCAGCGCGCCGAAGAAGATCAGGATGTTCTGGATGAACATCACGAGCCCCTGGGAGATGAGCTCCTGGAGCGCGTCGATGTCGGACGTCATGCGCGAGACGAGCCGGCCGGTCTTCTCCCGCTCGTAGAAGTCCATCGACAGGCCCATGAGGTGCCGGAAGACCCGCTCGCGCAACGCCTGCAGGAACTTCTCGCCGGTCTTGCTCACGAGCCAGATCACCGAGCGGCCGGTGGTGAAGCCGATGATCGCGACGATGAGGTACGCGAGCGCGGCCATGTCGAGCGCGTGCGCGTCGTTCCCGCGTCAGGCCGGAGTCGACGCCGTACCGGACGAGCGCGGGCCCGGCGAGCAGGCACGACGTCTGGATGAACAGCACGACGCACGCCAGCACGATCTCGCGCGCGGTACGGCCGCAGCATCTGCCACAACCGGCGCATGACCTGGTGGGCCTGCGCGCGGTCGAGCTTCGACTCCTCGTCGACCGGCCCGCCGTCGACCCAGCCGCCCCTCATGACCGCGCCCCTTCGACCGCGGTCGGTCCGGGCGACTCCGCGGCCGCGAGCACGCGTGCGGTACCGCTCGGACGTCGCGAGCAGCTCCTGGTGCGTGCCGTCGGCGACGACCATGCCCGTCCTCGAGCAGCACGCACGCGATCGGCCAGCGCGATCGTCGCCGGGCGGTGGGCGATGATGATCGTGGTCCGGCCCGCCATGACCTCGCCGAGCGCGGCGCGGATCTCGTGCTCCTTGGTCGGGTCCACCGACGACGTCGCGTCGTCGAGGATCAGCACCTGCGGGTCGGCGAGCACCGCGCGGGCGATCGCGATGCGCTGACGCTGCCCGCCGGACAGCGAGAAGCCGTGCTCACCGATCAGCGGTCTCGTAGCCGTCGGGCAGCGCGTCGATGAACGCCTCGGCGCCCGGACGAGGCGCGCCGCGCGCACGGACCGCGTCCTGCGACGCCTCCGGATCCGCGAACGCGATGTTCTCCCGCACCGAGTCGGTGAAGAGGAACGTGTCCTCGAACACGATGCCGATCGACTGTCCGCAGGTCCCGGACGCCGATGTCGCGCACGTCGACCCCGTCGAGCAGCACCCGGCCCGCGTCGACGTCGTAGAAGCGCGGGAGCAGCCGCGCGACCGTCGTCTTGCCGCTCCCGGTCGCGCCGACGAGCGCGACGGCTTCCCCACCGCGGATGGTCAGGTCGAGACCGTTCGAGCACCGAGCGGCCCGGCCCGTACCCGAAGTGGACGCCCTCGAACGTCACGGTCGCCCGGGCCCGGCGGGCAGCGCGACGGCGTCCGAGTGGTCGATGATCTCCGGGTCGGTGACGAGGATCTCGTGCACCCGGCCCGCCGCCGGCCGACGCGCGCGACGCCTGCGCGATGAGCATGCCGACCATCCGCAGCGGCCAGATCAGCATCAGGATGTAGAGGTTGAAGGCGAGGATGTCGCCGAGCTGCAGGTTGCCGTCGAGCACCTGGTGCCCGCCGTACCAGAGGATCGCGACCATCGAGATCGTGGGCAGGAAGTCGATGAGCGGGATGAACCCGGCCCGCAGCCGCGCCGCCGCCAGCGCCTGATCGAGGACGCTGTCCGCCTCGGCCTGCGAGCCGCTTGATCTGCATGCGCTCCGCACCGAAGCCCTTGACGACGCGGACGCCGGACGAGGCTCTCCTCGACGACGCCCGAGAGGTCGGCGAGCTCTTCTTGCAGCGCGAGGTTCACCGGCGCGATGCGGTTGCTGAAGCGCGTCGCCGCGATGTTGAGGAACGGCAGGGCGCCGAGCGCGAGCAACGCGAGCACCGGGCTCGCGATGACCATGATCACGATGACCCCGACCATCGTGAGACAGCTCGCCGCGGTGAGCGGGATCAGGATCACGACGGTCTCGACCTGCTGGATGTCCGTGTTCGCCCGGGCCATGAGCTGGCCGGTCTGGGACTGGTCGTGGAACGCGAAGTGCAGCCGCTGCAGGTGCGCGAACAGCCGCTGGCGCAGGTCGGTCTCGGTGCGCAGCGCGATGCGGAACGCGGCGTAGCGCCGCAGACCGGTGGCGACGGCCTGGACCACGCCGACCGCGATGATCGCCGCGGTGAGCCCGAGGACCTTGCCGGTGTCGCCGTTGCGCATGCCGTCGTCGATGGCGGCGGCCGCGAGCAACGGGATCGTGAGCTTCGCCGAGCGTCCAGATGAGGCCGGCCCCGACGCCGCCGGCGACCCACCAGCGCTGCGGCTTGATGGCGCTGCCCATGAGCCGCCAGCCCGCGCGCCGGGCTTCCCGTTCCGCCGACCCGGGCGCCGCCGACCCGCTCTCTCCGTTCACGCTCACGCGTCCACTCACCCCTCGCGTCCCCGACGCGGGATGCGTTCGGGGCGGTGGGCGAGGCTACCAGCGACCCTTCAGCGGGCCCTCAGGATATGGACGCGGGCCCTCAGCGGGTGGTGGCCGTCCCCGCGGCGAGCTCGGCTTCGGCGTCGTGGAGCACGTCGAGGATCTCGTCGCCGACCAGCTCCTCGTTCTCGAGCAGCGAGTCCCGCAGCGCGACGACGAGGTGGCGGTGCGAGTCGAGCAGGTTGCGGACGTCGGCCTTCGCCGACTCGAGGATGCGCTCCACCGACCGGCGGGCCTCGTCGTCGTTCAGCACCTTGGCGACGATCCCCTGGTTGATCGGCCCGGCTTGGATCGCGTCGAAGCTCAGGAGCGTGCCGGCCATGCCGAACGAACCGACCATCTGCGCCGCGAGCGTCGTCGCGCTGCATGAGGTCGCCGCCCGGACCGGTGCCGGACTCGCCGAAGAACAGCTCCTCGGCCGTCATGCCGCCGAAGCTGATCTGGATGCTCGCGATCAGCTCCGAGCGCGTGCGCGTGTACCGCTCCTCCGTGTCGGAGTGCGCGAGCAGGCCGAGCGCGTCGCGGCGCTTGATGATGTCAGCACCTCGAGCTTGCGCCCGACGCCGACGAGGTACGCGACCACCGCGTGCCCGGCTTCGTGCGTCGCGATGAAGCTCTTCTCCTCGACGGTGTACTCGACCGGCTGCGCGAGACCGATCTCCTCGGTGAGCTTCGCCTGCTGGACGTCGGCCCAGTCCATCGCGTCGCGCCCGTCGCGCAGCGCACCAGACCAGCGCCTCGTCGAAGAGGTGCTCGATCATCACCGGCGAGTACTGGAACGTCATCGCCGCGAGCTGGTCGCGGCGCTCGTCCTTGTCGAGCTCGGGGACGTGCGCCTTCTTGTTCAGGTAGTAGTCGATGATCTCGCGCCGGCCGCCGCGTCCGGGCAGGTCGAAGTAGATCGAGCGGTCGAAGCGGCCCGGGCCGCAGCAGCGCGGGGTCGAGGTCCGCGGCCCGGTTGGTCGCGCCGATGACGAGGATGTTCGACCCCGTCGGCGGCTTCTTCAGGATCTGGTGGTTCGGGGGCAGGAACCGGTTCACCCGGTCGATGAACCAGCCGCGGATCCGGCCGCCGAACGTCGACTCGTCGAACGACTGCATCTGCACGAGCAGCTCGTTGACGACGCCGCTGATGCCCTCGCCTGCGGCGCGCGCGGTCTCGCGGCCCATGCCGTCGTCCGCGGGCGTCGAGCGGTTCATCCCCTGCGCGCGCGCCGGCGATCGCGTCGATCTCCTCGATGAAGCCGATCGCGCCGCCCTCGCGTCGCGCGGTCTTGCGCAGCTCCTTGAAGAACGAGCGGATCTTGCGGTTCGTCTGCCCGTAGTACATCGACTGGAACGCGCTCGCGGACACGAACAGGAACGGCACCGCCGGCCTCGCGCGCCATCGCCTTCGCCATGTACGTCTTGCCGGTGCCGGGCGGACCTTCGAACAGGATCGCCCGGCGCGGGTTGCCGCCCATCGACTCGCGGAACGTCTTGTAACGCGAGGAAGAGGTTGAGCGTCTTGATGACCTCGTCGCGGACGATGCCGAGGCCGACGACGTCGTCGAAGCGTCACCGGGATCTCACTCGGGCGGTAGAGCGTGTGCGGCGACCGGCCGGCGGTCGCGAGCGGGACGATGAGGACGCCGCCGAGCACGATGATGAGGAGGAACCCGGGCAGGTAGTCCTTCAGCCCCGCGGGGATCGTGAGGTCGGGCCACCCGAAGCGCACCGGGTTCCCGCCGATCAGGCGCCAGTAGAAGAACAGCGCGATCACGGCGAGCACGAGCCCGACCTTGAGCACCCGCCGGCGCCGGTGGGTCTCGCGTTGGCGGGCCACGTCACCGACGGCGCCGCGCAGCACCTCGGCCGAGCCGAGCATCCGAACGTCCATCGACCGCCTACACCGCCTGGAGCTTCGAGCTCAGTCGCATTGTCCTCTTCGTCCCTCGTACGGCCGTCGGGCACCATCCGTATCGACCCACCGAGAGTGACTCTGAAGATGCTGTTCGCGCGGAAGGTGAGGTCCGAGACCCCAGGGGTAGGGTCCGGCGGTGCCCGATGTCGACGCCCGGATCCTGCGCCTGCAGCAGGGCGTCGTGACCGTGGTGATCCTCGGCGGGTTCGTCTTCTCCATCGTCTGGCTCATCCCGGTGGCCGCCGTGCTGCCGGGCCTGGACGCCGCGTTCGGCCGTTCCGGGCCCACGCCCCGGTGCTGGCGGGTGATGTTCGCGTCGCGGCTCGGGCCGGCCCGGGCGTGGGACACCGCCGCGGGGGCCCGCTTCCAGGCGCTCATCGTGTTCGGCGCGCTGATCATCGCGACGCTGCTCGTGCTCGCGGGCATGACCACGATCGCGACCGTGCTCGCGATCCTCGTCGCCGGGATCAGCGCCGCGTGCGCGACGGGTCTCTTCGGGCTCGGTGCGGAGCTCGACCGCTCGACCAAGCCGCGCCGCCGTGGTGGCTCCGGCCGGCAGCCCGGGCGCAGGCAGAGTACGCTGACTGGCTCCCGAGCAGGCGCCCGTACTGGCCCTGGTAGAAGAGCAGCGGTCCGGCGTCCGCGGTCAGCCCGATCTCGTGGACCCGACCGACGACGATGACGTGGTCGCCCGCGTCGTGCTCAGCGTCGATCGTGCAGTCGAGGTACGCGTGCACGTCGTGCAGGATCGGGCCGCGCTCACCGGTGTGCCATTCGATCTGGCCGAACCGGTCCGCGCCCTTGGTCGCGAACAGCTTCGAGATGTGCTCCTGGTGCTCGTCCAGGACGTTCACGCAGAAGTGCCCGGCGCGCTGGATCCGGGGCCAGGTCGACGACGTCTTCGCGGCGCAGAACAGCACCAGCGGAGGGTCGAGCGACACCGACGTGAAGGAGTTCGCCGCGATGCCGACGGGCTCGCCCTCGTCCATCGCGGTGATGACCGTGATGCCGGTGGCGAAGTGGCCGAGCACCGCACGGAACGACGCGCCTTCCGGCGTGACGATCTCCGTGTCGGCACCCTGCGAGACAGCTTCTTCGGCCACGCTCGCTAGTGGAGTCCGCGTGAATGGCGCGGTGCAAGTTCGAGGGTCAGGCCCTCGGACGCGGCGAGGACCTCGCCGCCGCCGATCGTGGCGGCCGTCTCGCGGGCGGCCTGGACCAGGAAGTCGATCTGGTCGTCGGTGTGCGCGGGGTCGTGGTGGAACAGGGCCAGCTGCGCCGCGCCCGCTTCCTTCGCGACGTGCACCGCGTAGTCGACCGTGCAGTGGCCCCAGTGGCGCTTGTGCTCGAACTCGGCCGGGGTGTGCTGCGCGTCGTGGATCAGCAGGTCCACACCGTCGCAGAGGTCGAGCACGTCGTCGGGCACGTAGCTGTCCGAGCGTTCCTCGGTGAGGCCCGCCTTCGACTGGATGCCGGCACAGCCCTGACCGTGGTCGGAGAGGTAGGCGATCGAGACGCCCTGCCACTCGAGGCGGTACCCGAGGGTCGGCCCGACGTGGCGGATCCAGCGGGAGCGGACCTTGGCGTTCGTCGAGAGGGGGAAGTCGTCGTTGCCGACGTCGTGGAACTGCACCGTCCCCTCGAGCTGCTCCGGGGTGATCGGGAAGTAGGGCGGCTGCATCATCCCGGTGAAGACGTCACCGAGCGCGCCTTCGGCCTGTTGCGGGCCGTAGACGTCGAGCGTGTTCCCGGGCCGGTGCAGCGGCACGAAGAACGGGAGGCCCTGCACGTGGTCCCAGTGCAGGTGGCTCAGCAGCACCGTCCCGTGGAAGTCCAGGTCCTCGAACGTCGTGTCCTCGAGGAGCGAGAGCCCGAAATTGCGCAGGCCCGTTCCAAGATCGAAGACGATCGGTGCCTGACCCTCGACCTCGACCGCGACACAGGAGGTGTTCCCGCCGTAGCGGGCCAGCTGCGGGCCGTCGCACGGTGTCGAGCCGCGCACGCCGTGGAAGGTGACGTTCATGCCCCCCGACATTGGACGGGGAGGATACCCACAATCGCCGTGGAAAAACACTCACGGATCTCGACCGGTACCTCCCCGTCCTGAAGGGGCTTAGGAAAGAACCCGCTTCTTGAACCCGGCGATGCCGAGCCAGGTGAAGAGGGCGGAGAAGCCGATCATCACCGGATATACCGCCCAGAGGCTCATGTGCTCGCTGGTGGTCAGCGCGGCCCGGAACCCCTCGCACATGTAGACGAGCGGGTTCACCAGGACGAAGACCTGGAGCCACCGGATCGGGGCCAGCGAGGACCACGAGTAGTAGATGGCCCCGAGGAACGTCAGTGGCAGCACCACGATCCCGAAGAGCATCGGCACCGTCCGGGGGTCGAACCGGGTCCCGAAGGTCAGGCCGAGGGCGCCGCACATGTAGCAGGCCAGCGGCGCCAGCGTGAGCAGCACGGGCCAGTTGATGTCGAGGTGCACCGGGGTCGCCGGGACGATCGCCGCGATGGGGAACACGAGCAGCGCGGCGAAGAGCCCGTTGAACGCGCCCGAGATCACCTTCTCGATCGCCACGAGCGCGACCGGCATCGGTGCGAGCACCCGGTCCTCGATCTCCCGGGTGTACCCGAACTCCTGGACCATCGGCAGCGCGACGGACTGGATGCCCTGGAACATGATCGAGAGGCCGACGACGCCGGCGACGAGCCGGGTCGAGAACTCGCCCGCCGCCGCACCCGAGCCACCGACGCCCTGGCCGATCTTCGGGAAGACGTAGGTGAAGATGAACACGAGCAGGAACGGCTGCAGCAGCGTGCGCGGCAGGAACTCCTTGAGGGACTTGCGCAGCACCGTGAGGTCCCGGAGGAACAGGGCGCGGAACGCGGTGCGGGTCGACTTCCGGGCGGAGCGCTCGAGCTCCTTGACGCCCGGGATCGTGGCGACGCTGGTGATGGTGGTCATTCGCGCAGGTCCTTCCCGGTGAGGTTGATGAACACGGTTTCGAGAGTCGGTTCCGTGGAGGAGAGGTCGGACACGGTGAAGCCGTGCCGTTCCGCCGCGTCGACGACCTTCGGCAGCACGCCTTGGATCTGTTGCACCCCCATGCGCACGACACCGTCCGAGTGCTCGACGGTCGTGGCGTTCGGGATCTCGTCGCGCAGGACGCTCGCGAGCTTGTCGAGGTCGCCGTCGGCCGTCACGGTCACCATCGCGTCGATGCCGACCGACTGCTTCAGCTCCGTCGGCGTGCCGAGCGCGAGCAGCGATCCCCGGTCGATGATCGCGAGCCGGTCGCACAGCTCGTCGGCTTCCTCCATGTAGTGCGTGGTCAGCAGGATCGTCTGGCCCGTCGGCGTGGAGCTCGCCGAGGATGTCCCACAGTGCGATGCGGCTCTGCGGATCGAGGCCGGCGGTGGGCTCGTCGAGGAACAGGATCGCGGGGTGGTGCATGATCGCCCGGGCCACCATGAGCCGCTGCGCCATGCCGCCGGAGAGCGCCAGCACCGGTGCCTCCGCCCGCTCGGCCAGCCGGAACTGCTGGAGCAGCTGCGTCGCCTCGGTCTTGGCCGTCTTCGCGTTCATGCCGAAGAAGCGGCCGTGGAAGTACAGGTTCTCCCAAACGGTCAGCGAGCGGTCGAGCGTGTTGGTCTGGGGGACCACGCCGATCACCTGCTTGGCCGCGGTCGGGTGCGCGACGACGTCGACACCACCGACGAAGGCACCCCCGCTCGGTCGGGATCACGCGCGTCGTGAGCATTCCCGCGGTCGTGGTCTTGCCGGCTCCGTTCGGACCGAGCAGGCCGAAGATCTCGCCCCGGCGGACCGAGAGGTCGAGCGCGTCGACGGCCTTGATGTCGCCCGGATAGATCTTCGTGAGCTTCTCCGTGCGGATCACCTCGTCGGCGTCGTGCACGACTGTCGCCGGTAGCTGTTCAACGCTGGTTGGCACCGCGCTCCTCCTTGTGGGGGGTCCTACTGGTGGTCGAAGTGTTCGTGGATCCGCATGAGCGTCTTGCCGAGCACCTCGACCTCGCGCTCGGTCAGCAGCGAGCGGAGCTCGCGGTCGACTTCTTCCTGCAGCCGCCCCAGCTCGGTGAGGCGCTGGCGCCCCGCGGGCGTGAGGTACACGCGGGCGACGCGCCGGTCGTTCTCGTCGCGCCGCCGTTCGACCAGGCCTTCGTGGGCGAGCTTGTCGAGGTGGCGCACCAACGTCGGCGGCTCGATGTGCATGTGCTCCGCGAGCTCGCGCTGGCTCGAGCCCTCGCTCTCCGCCGCGTGCTTCAGGAGGATCCAGTGCCAGATGCTCGCCCCGTGCTCCGCCATGCGTTCGTCGAGGGCGTCGTGCACGGCGCGGTGGCCGAGCCAGAGACGGCGTCCGAGGGGAGGCTCCATAGGAGCCATATTATTAGTCACCTAACGGTTTGTTGGCAAACGACTTCCCGGCGGGCTCGCGCGCCGAGGGCTTGCGTACGCTCCCGGCCATGACGGAACCGAAGCGCGTGCAGGCCAACGGGGTGGACTTCGCGTACCTGGAGGACGGTCCGAGCGACGGTCCGCTCGCGTTGTGCCTCCACGGCTTCCCCGACCACGCACCGACGTGGGAGCACCTGATGCCCGAGCTCGCCGCCGCGGGCTACCACGTCGTCGCGCCCTGGCTCCGGGGCTACGCGCCGACGGGCCTCGCGCCGGACGGCAACTACCAGGTGGCCGCGCTCGCGCTCGACGCGCTCGCACTGGCCGACGAGCTCGGCGGCGACCGGGACGCGGTGCTCATCGGTCACGACTGGGGTGCGATCGCCGCGTACACCGCCGTCGGCCACCGACCGGAGCGGTTCTCGAAGCTCGTCACGTTGGCGGTGCCGCATCAAGCCGCGTTGATGGCCCGGTTCCTCTCGACGCCGGCGCAGCTCAAGCGGTCCTGGTACATCTTCTTCTTCCAGACCCCGCTCGCCGAGATGATCGTTCCGGGTGACGACTTCGCGCTCATCGACATGCTCTGGCACGACTGGTCGCCCGGGCTCGTCCCGGACGCCGCCTTCATGCGGGCGTTGAAGGAGACGCTCGGCGCACCGGGCTCGACCGCCGCCGCGATCAGCTACTACCAGTCCATGCTCGGCACGAAGCCGGGGAACCCGGTGCTGGATTCGGTGCAGAACGCGGGCAACGGCCCCACCCCCGTACCGACCCTGTACCTCCACGGTGCGGACGACGGCTGCATGGGCGCCGAGCTCGTCGTCGAAGCGGAGCTGCAGATGTTCTTCCCGGCCGGACTCGACCTCGAGATCGTCCCGGCGAGCGGCCACTTCCTGCACCTCGACCAGCCCGAGGCCGTGAACCGCCACATCCTGAGCTTTCTCGGCTAGGTCGCGCGGCGGTACCGCACCGGAAGCGTTCCAAGGGAGCATTACCGTTGTGGCGTGGCGCACAACCACGCGCACACCGCGCCTGCCGACGGAACGCCCGAGCTGCACCGGACCCGCGTCCGCGCGCTGCAGATCGCCCTCGCGGCCAACGCGGCGTTCTTCGGCGTCCAGCTCGTCGCGGGAATCGTGTTCGGATCGCTTGCGCTCATCGCAGACTCGGCCCACATGGCGTCCGACGTCGTGGCGCTCGCCCTGGCCCTCCTCGCCCAGCGGCTGATCCTCCGACCCGCCTCCGCGCGCAACACCTACGGGATGCAGCGGGCCGAGGTGCTGGCCGCCCAGGTCAACGCGGCAGCGCTCCTGCTCGTCTCGGGATGGGTCATCTACGAGGCGATCCAACGCTTCTCGAACCCCGAGCCCGTCAACGGGCTCGGCGTCGTGATCGTCGGGCTGCTGGGTCTCGGCGTCAACGCCGGCAGCGCCTGGGTCATCGGCCGCTCGAGTGGCGCCAGCCTGAACCTGCGCGGCGCGTTCCTCCACCTCGCCTCGGACGCGGCCGGCTCGGTGGGCGTCATCGTGGCCGGCCTCGTCGTGATCGTCACCGGCGCCGAGTGGGTCGACCCGCTGGTCTCGATCCTCATCTCGGTGCTCGTCCTCGTCGCCGCGTGGCAGCTGCTGCGCGACGCGACCCGCGTGCTGCTCGAGGGCGCCCCCAAGGGACTCGACGTCGCTGCGGTCGAGCAGGCCCTCACGACGGCCGAGGGCGTCGACGCGGTCCACCACCTCCACATCTGGTCCATCGGCTCGGAGACCCCGGCGCTGTCGGCGCACGTGGTGCTCGGCGGCGAGCTGACCCTGCACGAGGCGCAGTCGCGGGGCGAGGAGCTGAAGGCGGAGCTGGTCAAGCAGTTCGGCATCGAGCACGCGACGCTCGAGCTCGAGTGCCACAGCTGCGACGACGATGACCACGACACCGGAACCCACAGGAGAGCGGCGACGTTGTGACCGATGTGACCGGAGTGACCACGCCCGATGCACCGACCGACCCGGCTTCCGGCGCGGGCGCCGACCCGCCCGCGGCGGGCGAGTCCGACGACGACGGCCGGGGACGGTCTCGCGGGCCGTCGCTCTTCCAGCTCATCGCACTCGGCATCGCGGTCTGCCTGCTCGCCGGGATCGTCGGCTGGCGCATCGGGGACTCCAGCCCGTCGAACCCGAGCCGGTCATCCGTCGACGTCGGCTTCTTCTACGACATGAGCGCGCACCACCAGCAGGCCCTCACCATGGCGCTCGACTACATCCGCAACGGCGACGATCCCCGCCTGCTCCAGATGGCGCAGGAGATCGTCACCTACCAGAGCTCCGAGATCGGGGCGATGAACACCTGGCTCACCCAGTGGGGCCACGTCGGCGATGCGCCGACCCTCGCGATGGGCTGGATGCAGCCGCCGGTCCCGCGCAGCCAGATGCCGGGGCTCGCGACGAAGGCGCAGATGGCGCAGCTCGCCGCGGCCCGGGGCTTCGCGCTCGACAACCTCTTCACCGAGCTGATGATCAACCACCACGCGGGCGGCATCCACATGGCGGCCTACGCGGCGACCCACGCCGAGAAGAAGTCGACCCGGGCACTCGCGGCGGCGATGGACGACGGCCAGCGCGGCGAGATCAGCGAGATGAACCAGTGGCGGACCCAGCACGGCCTCCAGGCGATCGTGCCGCCCCTCGCCGCGCTGACCCCGCCGATCAGCGGCTGACGCGTCCTTGCGCTCGGGCCGGCGCTAGCCCGCGAGCTTGGTGAAGTCCGGGTAGCCCTTCGTCGACTCGGCCCCGTCGACGTAGAGCGTCTCCCCCGTCACCCAGGACGCTTCGTCGCCCACGAGGAACAGCGCCACGTTCGCGATGTCGTCGGCCGCGCCGGCCCGACCGAGCGGAATGGACTCGACGTACGCGTCGTGCAGTGCCGGGATCTGCTGCGCGAACGCGGTGAGCGGCGTCTCGACGTAGCCCGGGCCGATGCCCGCCACGCGGATCCCCTCGGGTCCGAGCTCCATGCCCGCGCAGCGCGTGAGCATCTCGACGCCTGCCTTCGCGCAGCAGTACGCGCCGAGCCCGACCGCCGGCACCTTCGCGTTGATCGACGCGATGTTGACGATCACGCCACCCTTGCCACCCGCACGCATCGCCTGCGCCTCGTGCTTGACGGACAGGAACACGCCGGTCAGGCACACGTCGATGACGGTCCGCCACTCGTCGGCCGGGTGGTCGGCGATCGGCGAGAACGACCCCAGCCCCGCGCAGTTCACGGCCAGGTCCAGTCCACCGAACGTTTCGACGGCCCGCTGCACCAGGCGCTCGATGTCCCCCTCGACGGTGACGTCGATCACCTCCGTCGCCGCCGCATCCCCCAGCTCCGCCCCGATCTCGGCCAGCAGCTCGCCGTTCCGATCCCCGAGCACGACCCGCGCCCCCTCGGCCACGAACCGCCGCGCCGTCGCCAGCCCGATCCCCGAAGCCCCACCCGTGACGACACCAACCTTCCCCACCAACCGCTCCCCCACAACCCCACTCCTTCTCTCTCACCTGAGAACTGCACGCACGAAGACCTGTACGCGCAGGTTACGAGCAAGGGCGGAAGAGATGGTGGGAGGGGTCGAGCCGGCGTCGCTCCACCAAGCGAGTTGGGTGAGCGCCCTTTGCGAACCCCTTGTTCGAGCGACTGGAGCGATGCCGGCTCGACCCCAGGCCCGGGGGAAGAGGGTGTCGGAAGGGGACTTAGGAGGTAGGCCCTTCAGACCGAACCTTGTTGACCTCGACGAGCGCGTCCCGAAGCTTCGAGATCCACTCGTCCTGATGCTCACCGACGAGCCGCACACACCACGCCAGCGCATCCGACCGCGACCGGGCCACCGAAGCGTCGACCAACGTGTCGAGCACCCCGCGCTCCTGCATCCGCAGCCGCGTCATCACCGGCACGCTCAGGCTCGTGAACACCACGCGCTCGCCGGCGCACTCGATGCCCCACGCGACCTTGCGGTCGAAGCGCGCCTCCGCGGCATCCGCGATGGCCATGCGCTGGGCCCGGGTCTCCTCGCGGAACGCCTCGATCCGGGATTGCACCGCCGCGGTCCGGGCGTCCTCGTCGGCGTCCGCACCCAGGTCGGGGGCCGGGATCGTGCCGAGCACCAGCACCTCGTCCCGGTCGTAGGTGACGACGGGGGGACCGGTGAACCAGCCGTCCGGGATCCGTCCGGCGAACCAACCGATCGTCTTGCTGCTCGCTGCTTCCATCGCCGAAACCTCCGTAGATCCTGGTGCTCTTCTCGTTGTTTACAAGATTACACCATTGCGGAGCTGCTCGGCGACGGCCGCGGCCTCCTCGTCGGACGCGTACCGGCTCCGGGGCCAGAAGAAGCCCTTGAGCCCGTCCTTGCGCCGCCGGGGTGCGACGTGGACGTGGAGGTGCGGGACGCTCTGGCTCACGACGGTGTTCGTCGCGGTGAAGCTGCCTTCCGCGCCCAGCACGTCGGTCATCGCCCGCGACACCGAGCGGACCGCCTGCCAGAGCGGGCCCATGACCGCGTCGGGCGTGACGTTGAGGTTCTCGATGTGGTCTTCGGGGACGATGAGCGTGTGGCCCGGGAAGAGCGGGCGGTGATCGAGGAACGCGCGGATGGGACCGTCCGGGATCACCCAGTCGGTCGGCTCGTCCCCCGCGATGATCCGGCAGAACAGACAGCTCGGATCCGAGATCACTCCGGGCTCGTGTACGGCCGCTCCCGCGGCTTGGCCGCGCTCTGCTTCGGCACCATCACCTTGCGCTTGAAGTAGCAGACCTCTTCGCCGCGCTGGTTGAATCCGAAGGTCTCGACGGTGACGATGCCGCGGTCGGGCTTGCTCGAGCGACTCCTTCTTCTCGAGCACGCGGGTCTCCGCGTAGATCGTGTCGCCGTGGAACGTCGGCCGCTTGTGCTGGAGCGTCTCGACCTCGAGGTTGGCGATCGCGAGACCGCTGACGTCGGGCACGCTCATCCCGAGCACGAGCGAGTAGACGAGGTTGCCGACCACGACGTTCTTGCCGAACTGGGTCTGCGTCTCGCGCGTACCAGGCATCCGTGTGCAACGGATGGTGGTTCATCGTGATCATGCAGAAGAGGTGGTCGTCGTACTCGGTGATGGTCTTGCCCGGCCAGTGCTTGTAGACGTCGCCGGGCTCGAAGTCCTCGAAGTACCGCCCAAAGGGTCGCTCATGAACCGTCATGACCGGGAGGCTACCTAGAGTCCTGGTCCGTGGCCCCAAGCGAACCGACGGCCGGACTCCGGGCGAAGCTCCGAGCGCCGCTGAGCCAGAGCCTGCCCGGCTGGATCGTCGCGCGGGTCCTCGTCATCGGCGCGCTGGCCCTCTCGCACTACCTGGTCGACCAGCTCCACGTGCACGACGCCATCGTCCGCGCCACCGCGCACGCCGGCCTCGGCGCGTGGGACGCGGCGTACTACATCAAGATCGCGGCGCACGGCTACGGCTCGATGTCGCGCGACGCGCTGCGGTTCTTCCCGCTGGTGCCGATGCTCGCGAAGCCCTTCATCTGGGTCGGCGTCCCCGCCAAGGCCGCGGTGCTGATCGTCAGCAACGTCTCCGCACTCGTCGCCGGCGTCCTCATCTACCTCCTCGCCCGACGCGAAGGTCGTGACGCGGCGCTCGCCACGCGGGCCGCGTGGTTCCTCGCGCTCGCGCCCGCCGCGTTCGTGCTCGTCATGGGCTACACGGAGGGGACGACCCTCGCGCTCGCGATCGGGATGTTCCTCGCCCTGCGATCGCAACGGTGGTGGATCGCCGCCGGGCTCGGAGTGCTCGCCGGACTGACCCGGCCGTCGGGCTTCCTGCTCGCGATCCCGGCGCTGATCGAAGCGGCGCGAGGGTTCCGGGGCCTCTCGATCAAGGCCTACGTCGGGCGCGCCGCCGCGGTCGTCGGGCCCGGCGTCGGCACACTGCTCTACCTCCTGTGGGTCGGCCACCAGTTCGGCGACATGTGGCTCCCCTATTCGATCCAGACCGAATCCAGCCGGCGGGGGTCGTTCACGAACCCGGTCGACACGATCCGCCACGCGCTCCACGGCCTCTTCAACGGGCACACGGTCGGGACCGGGCTCCACGTTCCGTGGCTCATCCTCGTCATCGTGCTGCTCGTCGTGTGCTTCCGGACCTGGCCCGCGAGCTACAGCGTGTTCGCCGCGGTCTCGATCCTCTCGGCCGTGGTCTCGTCGAACCTCGACTCGTTCGAGCGGTACGCGCTGGCCGCGTTCCCGCTCGTGCTCGTCGTCGCGGCGCTCACGAAGGACCGACGAGTAGAGCGTGCGGTGCTCGTGCTCTCAGGGGCCGGGATGACCGTCTACGCGCTGCTCGCGTTCTTCCACGCGTACGTCCCGTGACCCGACGGGGTCAGTCGATCGCGTAGCGCTGGAGCAGGCCGCGCGCGATCACGAGGCGCTGGATCTCGTTCGTGCCCTCGCCGATGATCATCAGCGGCGCGTCCCGGTAGTAGCGCTCGATCGGCAGCTCGGTCGTGTAGCCGACGCCGCCGTGGATCCGCAGGCTCTCGGTCGCGATCTCGAACGCGGCCTCGCTCGCGAACAGCTTCGCCATCCCGGCCTCGACGTCCGCCCGATCACCGTTCTGCTTGAGCACCGCCGCGTGCTCGGTGAGGAGCCGGGCCGCCTGGAGCTTCGTCGCCATGTCGGCGAGCTTCTGCTGGATCGCCTGGTGCTCGGCGATCGGCTTGCCGAACGTGTGCCGCTCCTGCGCGTAGCGGATCGCCGCCTCGAACGCGGCGCGCGCAACGCCGCAGGCACGCGCCGCGATGTTGATCCGTCCGACCTCCAGCGCGCCGAGGATCCAGCCGAGCCCGTGACCGAGACCCTCGTCGCCGCCGAGCACGCAGTCGGCCCCGACGCGGTGGCCGTCGTAGACCATCTCGACGGTCTCGATGCCCTTGTACCCGAGCTTGCCGATGTTCTTCGAGACGGTGATGCCCTCGAAGGCCGGGCCGGGCTCCTTCTCGACGATGAAGCACGTGATGCCCTCGTCGGTGCGGGCCGCGAGCGCAACGATGCCGGCGCGCTCGCCGTTCGTGACCCAGAACTTCGTGCCGGTGATGACGTACTCGTCCCCGTCGCGGACCGCGCGGCAGGAGATGTTGCGGGTGTCGCTGCCGGCGTCGGCCTCCGAGAGCGAGAGGCACCCGCGCAGCTCGCCCGTCGCGAGACGGGGCAGCCAGCGCTCCTGCTGCTCGCGGGTGCCGTTGCGCATGATGACGCTCGCCGCGATCGTGTGCGTGTTCACGATCCCGGACAACGACATCCACCCGGCCGCGAGCTCCTCGACGACCGCGATGTACGCCAGGAGGTCCAGACCGAGGCCGCCGAGCGCCTCGGGGATCGTGATCCCGAACAGGCCCATCGCCTTCATCTGCTCGACGATCTCGGCCGGATACTCGTCGGCGTGCTCGAAGTCGCTCGCGACCGGGAGCACCTCCCGCTCCACCCAACGGCGGACGCCCGCCCGCAGCTCGGCTCGGACCTCGGGGTCAATCGTCGCAGTCATGGCCGAGAGGGTACGAGAACCCCGGGCCGGGCCGCCGGGGGTGCAAGGAACATGCAGGGCACCCGGTACGTTGGCCCGCCTGATGATGCACCAGACGATGATGGGCTTCCGGCGCGACCACGACGGCCGTGCAGGGCAAGCAGGTCGAGCGCGCTCTGCTCCGCGCGCGTCCTCGGACATGACCCGCCCGTACCGCGGCGCCCTGATCGGCTTCCTCGTCACGCGTCATCGCTGGGCGCCGTGATCGGCGTCATCCCGGCGCTGCTGTTCCGGTCGCTGCTCGACTACCGCGGTCCCGGACAAGAACGAGACCCTGGTCCTCGGTGCTCGCGGCCGCTGGCCGTCGCCGTCGCCCTCGCGAGCGCGGCGCTCAGCCTGCTGCAGCGCTAGCTACTCGGCCGCGTCGGTGAAGGTCTGATCTACGACATGCGGGTCGCGCTGTTCGACCACGTGCAGCGGCTGCCGATCTCGTTCTTCACCCGCACCCAGACCGGCGCGCTCGACCAGCCGCATGAACAACGACGTGATCGGCGCGCAGCAGGCGGTCACCAACACCATCGGCACGGTCGTCCAGAACATCATCACGCTCGTCGTCACGCTCGCGGTGATGTTCGGGCTCGAGTGGCGGCTCACCCTGCTCACCCTCGTCGTCCTGCCCGCCTTCATCATCCCGGCCCGGCGCATCGGCCGCAGGCTGCAGGGCGTGACCCGCGAGGGCTTCCAGCTCGAACGCGTCGATGAACAACACGATCGCCGAGCGCTTCAACGTCGCCGGCGCGCTCGTCGTGAAGCTCTTCGGCAACCACGACCGCGAGCGCGACGACTTCGCCGAGCCGCGCCGCCACGGTCCGCGACATCGGCGTCACCTCGGCGATGTACTCGGCGCGTCTGTTCGTCGCCGCTCGGGCTCGTCGCCGCCGTCGGCACCGCGGTCGTGTACTACGTCGGCGGCCGCCTGGCGATCAGCCAGCGTGATCTCGATCGGGACCGTCGGCGCGTTCGTGATCTACGTCGGCGCAGATCTACTCGCCGCTGACGCAGCTCACCAACGCCCGGGTCGACGTCCTCACCGCGCTCGGTGAGCTTCGAGCGCGTCTTCGAGGTCCTCGACTTCCCGGCCCTCGTGACCGAGAAGCCCGGCGCGGTCGATCTCGTCGACCCGGTCGGCGCGATCGAGCTCGACCACGTGTGGTTCCGCCACCCGGCCCGGCGAGGTCGCGTCGCTGAAGTCGCTCGAAGAGGGCCTGCCCGGCGCGGACGACCTCGAGCCGGGCGACTGGATCCTGAGCGACGTGAGCCTCACCATCGAGCCCGGTGAGCTGGTCGCGATCGTCGGCCCGTCGGGCGCGGGCAAGACCACCACCGCGATGCTCGTGCCGCGGATCGCCGACGTGAACGAGGGCGCGGTCCGGATCGACGGGCACGACGTGCGCGACCTGACGCTCGCGTCGCTCCGCGAAGCCGTCGGGTTCGTGATGCAGGACCCGCACCTGTTCCACGACACCATCGCCGAGAACCTGCGCTACGCGAAGCCCGGACGCAACCGACGACGAGCTCGATCGCCGCGTGCCGCGCGGCGCGTATCCACGAGCTCATCGCGTCACTCCCCGACGGGTACGACACGGTCGTCGGCGAGCGTGGGTATCGGCTGTCGGGCGGCGAGAAGCAACGGCGTCGCGATCGCCCGCGTGCTGCTGAAGGCTCCGGCGATCGTCATCCTCGACGAGGCGACGTCCCACCTCGACACGGAGTCCGAGCACGCGATCCAGCAGGCGCTGACCGCGGCGCTGGCGGGCCGCACCGCGCTCGTGATCGCGCACCGCCTGTCGACGATCGTCGAACGCCGATCGGATCGTCGTCATCGACGACGGACGGATCGTGGACAGGGCACGCACGGCGAGCTGATGCGGCGCGGCGGGCTCTACGCCGACCTGTACCGCACCCAGGTGGACCAGCTCGCAGAGGCGCCCGTCGACGACCCGCGCCGTCGAGTCCGCCTGACCCCCGACTCGGACGCTGCGCCCGGTAGCATCGGGAACCCGATCCCGCCGCGGCACGTTCCTTCTTCGCATGGCTGATTCCGACCGACCACCCCGCGTCGCCACGCGGTCGACAGCCGCGCAACGACAGCGCCACCGTCGGCAGATGCGCAGCCGCATCCTGACCGGTCTGATCGTCACGGTCGTCGTCGTGCTGGCGGCACTGTGGTTCAGCGACACGCTGCGGATCCCCACCGAAGGTCCGTCGCTCGCGACGGTGCGGAGGCATCAAGACGAACGGCGCGAGCCACCACACGACGGGCGCCGCGGAGCAGCCGGAGCACCGGGCGATCAACCCGCTGCAACCGATGCGGCTCTGGATCGGCGGCGACTCGCTGGCCGGCGCGCTCGGCCCGTCACTCGGTGAGATGACGGCCGCCACCGGGGTCGTGCAGCCGCAGTACGACTCGCGCGTCGGCAGCGGGCTCATCAGCGGGGACATCTCGACTGGCCGGTGCACGCGCAGCAGCAGCTCACCGTCCTCGACCCCGAGGTCGGTCGGTCTTCATCATCGGCACGAACGACGCCAACGTCTCGACGACTCAACCTCGCCGCGGAGTACGAGATGAAGACGGAGCAGATGATGCGCGATCCTCGTCGGCTCCGGTCGCGAGGTCTACTGGGTCAACGCACCGGTGATGCGCGACGAGCACCTCGAAGCGAACGTGCTCAAGGTCAACAAGATCCAGGCTGAGGCCGCCGCCAAGGTTCCCGGCGTCACGCTCATCGACGCGCACACGCTCTTCGCGGACGAGACCGGCGACTACCAGTCCTACCTGCGCCGACGCGACGGGCAAGAAGGTGCTCATGCGCGCCGGCGACGGCATCCACCTCACCGGGGCCGGGGGCGACCACCTGGCCAACGTCATCTTCAACAAGATCGAGCAGGACTGGAAGATGGTCGAGCAGGCGGTGCCGAGCCAGCCGAAGCAGGTGCTCGTGACCAAGGGCTCGACCCAGGTGGCCGGGGGCAGCGGCTCCTCCGGGAGCTCCTCGTCCGGTTCCAGCTCCGGCTCCAACGGCTCGAGCAACCGCTCGTACAACTCGGGAAGCGGGTCGAGCGGCACGATCGCCACGACGCCGGCCACCGCCCCGGTCGTCTCACCACCACCGTCGACGACGGCCACGACCGCGGCATCGACCCCGTCGACCACCGCGGGCAGCACTCCCAGCCCGTAGCCGCTGCCTCCTCGTCGGTAGGCTCCCGCCGCATGAGCGGAGAACCACTACCGGCAGCCGGCGCGGCCGTCGAGACGACCGAAGCGCTGGTCCAGGCGGCCGCCCGGAGCCTGGCCGAGCGCGCCACCGTGGACGGCCGCATCTCGGTGTCGGCCCTCGATCGAGCACCAGGTCGTCGCGTACGACCTCGCGCACGCGGCGAGCGCGGTCGCCGGCTGCCGGGTGATGCTCGACTACGCCCGGCACGGCGAGCTCGAAGCCTCGCTCGCGTACACCTACATCGCCGACGCCATCGTCGGCACGTGAGCGCGCGCTCGTCGCGCGTGAGGACGAGTGGGGGGTCGAGCCCGGTCGAGCTCGCGCGACCCGCGGACTTCGTGGTCCGCTACCGCGACCCGGCCTTCCTCGAGACCGTCGCCGATGCGCTCCCGGAGTCCGGCACCGGCCCCGCGCACCTCGACGACGACTTCGACCTCGTCCGCGACACGTTCCACCGGTTCGCCGAGGACAAGATCCGCCCGGTCGCCGAGCACATCCACCGCACACAACGACGACATCCCGGAGGAGATCATCGACGGCATGGCCGAGATCGGCGGGTTCGGCCTCTCGGTGCCCGAGGAGTACGGCGGGTTCGCGGCCGGCGGCGAGTCCGACTACCTGGCGATGTGCGTCGCCACCGAGGAGCTCTCGTGGGGCTCGCTCGGCGCCGGCGGCGCGCTCATCACCCGGCCCGAGATCCTCACCCGGGCCAGTCGTGAAGGGTGGCACCGAGGAGCAGAAGCACGCGTGGCTCCCGCAGATCGCGAGCGGCGAGCGGTCGTCGGCGTGATGGTGACCGAGCCCGACTTCGGTTCCGACGTCGCGGGCGTGAAGGTGACCGCGACACCCATCGACGGCGGGTACGTGATCAACGGCGTGAAGACGTGGTGCACGTTCGCCGGCCGCGCCGACACGCTCATGCTCCTCGCCCGCACCGACCCCGACCGCATCGCTGGGCCACCGCGGCCTCTCGGTGTTCGTCGTCGAGAAGCCGCCGCGCCGAGGGCCACCACTTCGCGTTCGACGACGGCCGCGACGGGAAGATGGAAGGCCGCGCGATCGACACGCTCGGCTACCGCGGCATGCACTCCTACGAGGTCGCGTTCGACAACTGGTTCGTGCCCGGCCGAGAACCTCATCGGGCTCGACGGCGGGCTCGGCAAGGGCTTCTACCTCCAGATGGAGGGCTTCGAGAACGGCCGACTCCAGACCGCGGCCGCGCGCCGTCGGCGTGATGCAGGCCGCGTTCGAGGCCGGGCTCACCTACGCGCAGGAGCGCACCGTGTTCGGCAAGCCGGTGTTCGACTACCAGCTGTCGAAGGTCAAGCTCGCCAAGATGGCCGCGCTGATCTGCGCCGGGCGCCAGTTCTCCTACGACGTCGCCCGCAAGATGGCCCGGGGCGAAGGCACGCTCGAGGCCAGCATGGTGAAGGCGTACGTCTGCCGCGCGGCCGAGTGGGTCACGCGGCGAGTCGACTGCAGCTGCACGGCGGGATGGGGTACGCCGAGGAGTTCCCGGTGTCGCGCGTACTTCGTGGACGCCCGGGTGCTGTCGATCTTCGAGGGCGCGGACGAGACCCTGTGCCTCCGCGTGATCGCCCGCCGGCTCACCGAGCAGGCACTCAGCGCCTGAGCGCGCGCGTCCGGCCGACCCGCGCGGTCAGGCCGGGAGCGCGAAGCGGGGGATCGGTGCGCCGCCCGCGGCCAGGTTCGACGCCATCCGCCCGATCGCGGGCGCGAACTTGAAGCCGTGGCCCGAGCACGGCGAGACGACCACGATCGGGCCCACGCGATCCAGCACGAAGTCCTCGGTCGCGGTGTTGGTGTAAAGGCAGGTCACCTCGGAGACGGGTTCCGGCACCAGGCCCGGCAACCAGGACTCGACGAACTCGGTCACCCGCCGGCGCGCCGCCGCGTCCACCACGCCGTCACGGGTCGCAGCCGTCACCCGGGGGCCGGAGTGGTGCTCGGCGACCTTCACCCCTTCGCCCGGGGTCTCGAGGCCGTACTGCGCGATCGGGCCGTGGTGGATGAAGCTCGGCCAGGTCGTCGACTCGCGCGGCGCGAAGTGGAATGCCGACTCCTGGGTGACGACGAGCTCCGGCAACGCGACCTGCTCTGACAGCAGCGGCTCGATCCATCCACCCGCCGCAACGATCACCACGTCGGCGTCATAGGTCTCGTCGTCCGTCACGACGCGCGCACGATCACCGACGAGCTCGATCGCGCGCGCCGGCGTGTTCCACCGCAGGGTCCCGTCGAGCTCCTCGAAGCGCCCGGTGAACGCCTGCCACGCGCGATCCGCCGCGATGCGCCCGCCATCGGGCTGGTGGAGCACCGGACCGTCGAAGCGCATCCCCGGCCAACGCCGGGCCGCGGCGTCGGGCTCGAGCATCTCGTGGCGGACGTGGCGCATGTTCAATGCCGACTCGATCGCGCGCACCGCGACCGGATCGCCGTGATCGACCGAACCGGTCTTGACGAGGAGCTCGGCGCCGGTCTCGTCCTCGAGCTCGCGCCATTCCTCGCGGGCGGCGCGGGCGAGGTCGATGTACAGCGGGTCCGGGTAGGCCAAGCGGTAGATCCGCGAGCCGCCGTGCGAGCTCCCGAGGGTGTGCGCCGGGCCGAGCTGCTCGAGCAACGTGACGTCCCGGCCCCGTCGGGCCAGCCACCACACGCTGGCCGAGCCCATGATCCCGCCGCCCACCACGATCGCGTCGACCCGTTGCACCCTGTCAGGCTAGGAGGCGTGGAGCCCCTTCGACCGAAGCCGGTGATCCGGCGCCGGCAGCTCGCATTGTTCGCGGTGCCGATGGTCGTGCTGGCCATCGCGGCCAACGTTGGCAACGCGCTGGCGCCGACGCTGCTCACCGAGGAGCCCGCGCTCCTCCTCGCGCTCGCGCCCAAGACGCGCTGGCTCCTGCTCTCGTCGCCGAACCTGCACGCGCTCGCGTTCTACGGCATCCCGTTCGTGCGCGCGGCCGGGGTGCTCACGCTCTACTACTTCTTCGGTCGCCGCTACGGCGACGCGGCACTGCGCTGGGCCGAGGACCGCGCCGGTCGTTCGATGCGGCCCGTGCGCTGGATCGAGCGGCAGTTCCACCGCGGGCGCTACCCGATCGTCATCGCGTTCCCGGGGACGCTCGCCGCGATGCTCGGCGGCGCGGACGAGATGTCGTTCGCGGGCTTCCTCGTCGTCGCGCTGATCGCGACGAGCGTGCGGCTGGTGCTCATCCGCACCGTCGCCAACCTGTTCGCCGCGCCGCTCGTCGACGTCCTGGACTGGGTGAGCCGGAACCAGCTGTGGCTCACCGTCGTGTCGGTCGGCACGGTGTTCGTCTACGTGCTCTGGACGAACCGGAGCAGCACCACGCCGATCGAGTCCGTCGAGACGATCGCGTCCGAGCTCGACGTCGCCGCGGCCGAGGTCGCAGAGGACGACGCCTGAGCGGTTCGTCGTGTCCGGCTAGCCCTTGCTGCGTTGCATGCCGGCGCGCTCGCCGCGGCTGACGAGCTTGACGGCCACCTTGCGGCTCGCCTCGTCGATCATCTCGTCGCCGAGCATCACCGCGCCCTTGCGGTCGCCCTCGGTCGTCGCCTTCTCGTAGGTCTCGAGGATGTCCCAGGCCTTGTCGAACTGCTCCTGGGTCGGCGAGAAGAGCTCGTTGAGGATCTGCACCTGGTCGGGGTGCAGCGCCCACTTGCCGTCGTAGCCGAGGATCTGCGCGCGGGTCGCGAACTCGCGGAAGCCGTCGGTGTCGCGCACCTTCACGTACGGACCGTCGATGACCTGCAGCCCGTTGGCCCGCCCGGCCATGAGGATCTTGACGAAGACGTAGTGGAAGTAGTCGCCCGGGTACTCGGGGATCTCGAGTCCACCGCGCAGGCCGGGCATCTCCATCGACGCCGACATGTCGACCGGGCCGAGGATGATCGTCTCGAGCCGGGGGCTCGCGGCGCAGATGTCGTTGACGTTGATCAGGCCCTGGGCCGTCTCGATCTGCGCTTCGATGCCGATGTGGCCCGCGGGCAGGCCCGCCTGCTGCTCGACCTGAGTGAGGAGAAGGTCCATCGCGACGACCTCGGCCGCGGTCTGCACCTTCGGGAGCATGATCTCTTCGAGCCGCTCACCCGCGTTGCCGACCACCTCGAGGATGTCGTACGCGGTCCACGGCGTGTCCCACGCGTTGACCCGGACGCACAGGACCGTCTCGCCCCAGTCCTGGTCGCGGATGGCGGTGACCGCCTTGCCGCGCGCCGCTTCCTTCTCCAGCGGGGACACGGAGTCCTCGAGGTCGATGAAGACCATGTCGGCGCCGAGCGTCGGGCCCTTGCCGAGCATCTTCTCGCTCGATCCGGGGACCGAGAGACACGACCGTCGAGGCAGGTTCTTCGTGCGTTGAGACATGGTGGGGAGGCTACGACAGGTCGCTCGGGTGCTCCCAACCCGCCAGAATGCGGCCATGACCGACGCTGCTGCCTCCGGTGCCCTCGAACTCGTCGACCGCCTGATCCGTGGGATCGAGGACGGTGACCTCGCCGCGGTGCGATCCGTCTACGCCCCGGACGTCGTCGTGTGGGCGGGCTTCGACAACCGGGCCCGAGACGTCGACTCGTCGTTGGGCGTCCTCGAGTGGCTGCTCAGCGTCACGACCGAGCGGCGCTACGAGATCGTGCGCCGGGTCGAGATCGAGGGCGGCGTGCTCCAGCAGCACGTGCTGCACGCGACGACGCGCTCGGGCACGACCTTCTCGATGCCCGCGTGCCTGGTCATCCACGTCGGCGACGCGCTCATCACCCGCGTGGACGAGTACCTCGATCCCGCGCCGGTCGCCGCGGCCCTGGCCTGAACGTCGTCCGGTACCCTCCGCGCATGGCCGACGACGCGCCGTTGAAGCTCGAGGAGCTGGCCGACGGGGTCTACGCGTGGATCCAACCTCACGGTGAGTCGGGCGTGAGCAACGCCGGCGTCGTCCTCGACTGGGACGGGCTCACCGTGATCGACACGCTCATGGTCCGGTCGCAGTGGGAGCCGTTCGCAGCCGCGGTCGCGGAGCTCGACCGGCCGGTCAAGCGCGTGCTGCTGACGCACGCCCACATCGATCACGTGGGTGGGACGCAGGCGTTCCGCAACGCGATGGTGCTCGGATCGCCGGCCACGAGCGAGCTGCTCGACCAGCCGATGCCGGTCGAGTCGTACAAGACGTTCTTCGGTGCCTTCGCGGAGGAGTTCGACGATCTCGCGGAGATCGGCACCCGTCCGGTGAGCCACATCGTCGACGACGCCGCGCAGCTGACCCCGCGCATCGAGCTGCTCCCCGCGTCGGGCCACACCGCGGGTGACGTGATGGCGCTCGTCGCGGACGCCGACCTGCTCTTCGCGGGCGACCTGTGCTTCTTCGGCGTGACGCCGTTTGCGTTCCAGGGCGATCCGGCGACGTGGGCCGACGTGCTCGACGCGGTCGCGGACCTCGCGGACGTCATCGTCCCCGGGCACGGTCCGGTCGGCAGCGGAGCCGAGGTGCGCGACCTCCAGGCGTACCTGCGCTACTGCGTCGAGGGCGCGATCCCACCCGGCCCGTGGGACCAGTGGACCGAACGCGCCGAGCGCGACGCGATCAACATCGAGAAGGCCGCCATGCTGCGCGCCGGCGACCCCGGCATGCCCCCCACCATGCTCAAGCTCATCGGCCTCACCCCCTGACTCGTTTCGGCGTGACTTACACCCCCGATGAGGGGTTCAACTCACGCTGAAAGCGGATCGACTGGGCGACGGCGGCGGGCCGATCAACGACGTCGGACCAGCGGAACCGCAGCACGAACCAACCCGCCCTCGTCAGGCGCTCATCACGGGCTGCATCGTGGTTGCGGTCGGTGAGTCCGTCGTGGAACGCCGCCCCGTCGACCTCGACGATGACGTGCGCACGTCGGAACAAGAAGTCCACCCGCCCGATCCAACCATCATCGTCACCGAGATCGACCTGACGCTCGGGCTCAGCCAGCCCGTGCCTGCGCACGAGCTCGATGAAACGCGCCTCGAGCTCACTCTCCGGCGGGACGTACTCGTCGCCGCGCTCTTCGAGCAACGAGCGGAACAGCACCGTCCCGGCGCGTCCGTGCTCAGCGAGGTCGTCCAGCACGCGCCACAGCGCCTGCCGGTTGACGAGCTTGCGCGACAACGCCGTGTCCAACGCACGCTCCGACCTTCCGGCGTGGACATCACCACACAGATCGAACAAGGTCGCGCGCGACGGTCGTGCAAGGAATGCAGTCGACGACCTGCAGGTGGTGGTCAGGCAACTCCGATGACTCCTCGAGACGCACTGCAGCAAGCGCTCGTCGGCCATTTCGGCGAACGGTGACAATCAACGGCTCGATCGAGAAGCCAGGGAGGCCGTGCAGGGCAGCCGCGCTTCGATGCGACAGCGCCGCACCCTCCCCCGACGCGAGCACCGCAGCGAGTGCACGCTGCCTCTCCGTATCGACGGCACCGGGCAACCGGTAGACGCCGCGCGCGACGCGTCGAAACGCTCCTCGGGTGCGTCGGTGTTCGATCGCTTTCGGGCTCAGACCGAGCGCCGTCGCTTGACCGTGAGTGATGAGCCCGTGTTGGGTCGCTGCGAGCGCTTCCGTGCGCGGTTCGAACATGCGCGCACGCTACGAGCGGCCTGGGACAACATCGCCCTGCGACCCCTCCATCTCGTTTCGGAGTGAGTTGAACCCCCTCGAGAGGGTGTAGGTCACGCCGAAACGCTGCGCGTTGGGGAGGGGGGGGGGTTAGTAGAGGCCGGCGAGCTTGGCGTGGTCCCAGGTGACGGTCTTGTCGGCCTTCACCCGGATCACCACGCGCTTGGAGGCCTGCGCCTCGATCCCGGCGCGCACGAGCTCGTCGTCCGCGGGACCCCAGTAGCGCGGGAACAGTGACAGGCCGAACGCGAACACCTCCGGCGCGGACTCCACGATCTCCGCGTGCCCGGCGATCGACACGCCCGCGCAGCTCCTCGTACACCTCGCCGGTCGCGACGAGCACCGTGAGGCGCGGGTCCCGGCGCAGGTTCACGACCTTCTGGCTCTTGCCGTACGTCCAGAAGCAGAGGTCGTCGCCGTCGAGGGCGTACCACATGGTCACGAGGTGGGGAGTGCCGTCGGCGTTGATCGACGCCACCTGCAGGTCCCGGCCCGCCTCGAGGAAGGCGCGCGTCTCGTCCTCGGTCATCCTGATCTGGTCGCGTCGTGACATGAAGTCGGAGCCTAACGGGGCGTCGCGCTACCGTTCTCCGCCCGTGGCGACGAACCCCGACCCGACTCTCGAGCTGATCACGAGCAAAGGCGTGAGCCGAACGCTCGACGACTGGTCCACGATGTTCCAGATGTGTCTGGTGATCCTGCCCGACCGTCCGGAGGCATCGGCCTGGATCCCGGTCGCCGCGACGGATCTTCGACGTCCTCGGCGACAGCGACTGCCGGACGGCCTACGTGGTCACCGGCACCGCGTCGATCGCGCGAGCGGATCCTCGGCGACGAGGAGCAGCGCCAGGCGACGTTCGTCGACCCGGATCGCACGCTGGTGAAGTCGCTCGGCCTCGAGCACCTGCCCGCGTTCGTCTTCCTCCGCCAGGACACGACCGTCGGCGCGGCGACCGAAGGTTGGGACCCGGCGGAGTGGCAATCCGTCGCCACGCGCGGTGGCGAAGGCGATGGCCTGGTCGACGCCGGACGTGGCCCCTCCGGGTGAGCCCATTCCCACTCCCAGTGGTGGCTGGCTGGTCTGACTTGGCCTGAAATTGGCTGGTCAGGGACTTCTCAGACACTCTGCGTCACCGCAGGTCAGCGGGATTTCCGTCGCGCAAAAATGCTTTCGGGGTGGCCCCCGCGTAGGGTTCTCGGAACCGCCCGTCGCAGTGAGTTGTAGCGGCGCGCGTCGTGATTCCGTCAGGCATGTCAGCACCGTGTTTCAGCGGGCCGTGTTCAGCAAGGACCGACGGCGGCACCTCAGCGCCAAAGGGAGTCCCCATATGAACCTCCGGACCAAGGTCTCGGGAGTTTTGATCGTTTCACTCATCGCCGCCGGCGTCCTGCCCGCGGCGGTCGGCGCAAGGTTCGCCGGTCTCCGACAAGCAGGCGCAGGCGGCCGCGCTGGAGGCCCAGATCTCCGGCAGCCAGGACAAGATGGACGCGCTGTCCGAGCAGCTGAACGGCGCCCGGATCAAGCTCGAGCAGGCGCAGGCCGCCATCGCCGACGCCGAGGCCCGCACCGCGGCCGCGCAGGCCGCGACGAACAAGATCCACGACCAGCTCGACGCGCGCGCCGCCGAGATCTACAAGGGCGCCGGCACGAGCAACCCGCTCGCCGCGGTCGACGTCAGCAGCGTCACCGACATGGCCGCGCGCTCGAAGTACGCGTCGGCCGCCGCGGACCACGACGACTCGCTGCTCGGCAAGCTCCAGCAGGCGCGCGAGGTCCTGGCGATCCAGAAGGGCCAGCTCGAGACCCAGAAGGCCGCGGCCACGGCGCGAACGTGACGCGGCCGACCACGCCCGCAGCGAGCTCGCCGTCGGTCACCAGCCAGCGCCAGGCGCTCCTCAGCCAGGTGAAGGGTCAGCTCAAGACGCTCGTCGCCGAGGCGGCAACCCGCCAGGCGCAACGCGACCCGGGCCGCCGCCGTGGCCAAGGCCCGCAGCTTCTCCGGCGGTGGCGGTCGCTCGAGCCGCGGCTCGATCCCGGCCAACTTCCCGAACGCGCCGGCACCGAACGGCAGGGCGGCGGCCGCGGTGGCCTTCGCCAAGGCCCAGGTCGGCAAGGGCTACGTCTTCGCCACCTCGGGCCCGTCGACGTTCGACTGCTCCGGGCTCACGGCAGCGGCCTGGGCCGCCGCGCGGCGTCGGCCTCGCCCACTACTCCGGCGCCCAGTACCAGGAGACGATCCGGATCGGTCCCGGCGACCTCCAGCCCGGTGACCTGGTCTTCTACGGTCCCGGTGGCTCCCGCCACGTCGAGATCTACATCGGCGGTGGAATGGTCGTCTCGGCGGCCAACCCGGCCGAAGGCGTGATCGTCTCCGGGGTCCGGTACGGCTCGGCCAGCGGCTACGGACGGGTCGGCTAGCCCCGAAATCGCGCCCGAGATCCCCCACTTCGGGAAGATCCGGGGATACGGTCGTCTCTGCTCGAGAGATGGGACGGGTCGGCGTTCCTGCGTCGGCCCGCACCCGTCGGGGGAATCTCCGTGGCCGACCGGTACCCGCTCCGCCGTTCCGCGACAGTGGTGATCACGCTGCTCGGCGCGTCGGTCCTGGGCGTCGGCCTCCTCCTGCCGGCCGCCGGCGCCGCCGACGCCGCCGATCGCCGCCGATCGCCCCGCTCCCGCCGGTGACCGTGATCCGGCCCAGCGCGACGTCCACCACGTCGACGTCGACCTCGACCACCTCGTCGACCTCCACGACGTCGACCACCTCGACCACCACCGCGACGACCCCGCCCACGACCGTCGTCCCCACCTCGCTGATCCCGCCGATCGAGATCACCGCTCCGACACCGCTGCGAGTCGATCCGCCGACGACCCGGCCGCGCAGCACGGTCCGCTCGACCCAGGCGACGGGCGCGAGCACCGGTGCCGAGCTCCCGTTCACCGGCAGCGGCACCGCGATGGTCCTGGCCGCCGGCATCGCGTCGCTCGCCATGGGGGCGCTCGCGCTCTGGTGGGGCAGCCGCAAGCGGCCGGAGCTCGACGGCGCGGAGCCCGAAGCTACGGGATGACCAGCATCCCCAGCTCGGCTTCGAGCTGGGGTCGGGGCTTGGCGCCGAGTGACGACCGCTCGAGCCGACCGTTCCGGAACAACGCGATGAGCGGGATGCTCTGGACGTCGTACTCCTGCGCGAGCGCGGGCTCCTCGTCGATGTTGATCTTCACGACCTTGTAGGCGCCGGTGCGCATCTCGGCGATCTGCTCGACGATCGGGCCCACCTGGCGGCACGGCCCGCACCACGGCGCCCAGAAGTCGACGATCACCGGCAGCGCGCTCTGGAGCACCTCGGTCGGGAAGGTCGCCGTGCGTCACGGCCTTGACCGGCCCCTCGGGCGGGTCGTCGGGCACGGGCCCGGTGGGCTTCTTGCCCGCGATCACCCCGTCGATCCACGAACGGGCGTGGCGCATGCTCTCCAACGCCACCTGGTGGCCCATCGGGTACTCCGAGTAGACGGTCGGCACCCCGCTGCCCTCGAGCACCCGCGCGAGCTGGCGGACCCGGGCCACCGGGACCAGCGGGTCCTGGTCGCCGTGCTGGATCAGGACCGGGATGTTCGCCGCCGCGGCCCAGTCCACCTCGAACACGTCCAGGCCGGGGAGCGCGGGGCTCATCGCGAGCACGCCGATCGGGCGGGGCCGGTCACTGGTGCGCAGGGCGAGCGCGAGCATCATCCCGGCACCCTGCGAGAAGCCGGCGACGAGCGCCTCCGAACGCTCGAAGCCCTGCTCCGCGCAGGCCTCGTCGAGCAGGTCGTCGAGCGCATCGAGCGACGTCTTGAAGGCGATCGGGTCGAACTCACCCTGCGGGCTCCACGAGTACCACGCGAAGCCGGGAGTGCCGGCCGCAGCCTCGGGACCGCGGGGCATGACCGCGCAGAACCGGCCCTCCGGGTCGAGGTGCGGGAGCAGGCCGCCGAGGTCGCGCTCGTCGGCGCCGTACCCGTGCACCAGCAGCAGCAGGCGCTCGGCCGCGTCGCCGCGCACCATGTTCGTCACGAGAGAAGTCATGCGCAGCAGCCTACGATCCGGCTCATGAGACTTGGCATCAACTTCGGGTACCAGGACTGGGGCACCGGCGTCGCGGCCGCGGTGCAGACGGCCAAGGAGGCCGAGCGCCTCGGGTACCACTCGGTGTGGACGGCCGAGGCGTACGGCACCGATGCGATCACGCCGCTCACGTGGCTCATGGCCAACACCGAGACGCTCAACTTCGGCTCGGCGATCATGCAGATGCCCGCCCGCACCCCGGCGATGACCGCGATGACCGCGGCGACGCTCGACCTGATGAGCGGCGGCCGGTTCCTGCTCGGACTCGGGCTCTCCGGGCCGCAGGTCGTCGAGGGGTGGCACGGGCAGCCGTACGGCAAGCCGCTGGGCAAGACGCGCGAGTACGTGGACATCGTCCGCACCATCCTGAAGCGCGAGGCGCCGCTCGAGCACCACGGCCCGCACTACGACATCCCGTACAACGGACCGGACGCGACCGGCCTCGGCAAGCCGCTCAAGATCATCGTGCACCCGCGCCGCGCCGACCTGCCGATCTACCTCGCCGCGATCGGCCCGAAGAACGTCGAGCTGTGCGCCGAGATCGCCGACGGTTGGCTCCCGATCTTCTTCTCACCCACCCGGTTCCGCGAGACGTACGGCCCGGCGATCGACGCGGGCTTCGCGAAGGCGGACGGCACGAAGTCGCTCGCGGACTTCGACGTCGCGCCGACCGTCACCGTCATCGTCGGCGACGACCTCGACACGCTGCGCGGCTTCGCGAAGCCGATGGCCGCGCTCTACATCGGCGGCATGGGCGCGCGCGGGAAGAACTTCTACAACGACCTCGCGTGTCGCTACGGGTTCGAGGACGCGGCGAAGAAGATCCAGGATCTGTACCTCGACGGCAACAAGCACGAACGCGATCGCAGCCGTGCCCGACGAGCTGGTCGACGAGATCTCGCTCATCGGACCCAAGGAGCGGATCGCGGATCGGCTCGAGGCGTGGAAGGAGAGCGGGATCACGACGCTGATCGTCGGCGCCCAGCAGCCCGAGGCGCTCCAGGTGATGGCCGAGCTGGTCCTGTAGCACCGGCTCCGATGCGCCTCGCACTGGTCTCGGACCTGCACGGCAACTCGATCGCGCTCGACGCGGTGCTGGCCGACATCGACCGGCGCGGTGGCGCCGATTGCCACTGGGTCCTCGGCGATCTCGTCGCCCTCGGCCATGATCCGATCGGCACGCTCGAGCGCATCACGCAGCTGGCTGACGTGACCGTGATCAGTGGGAACACGGACCGTTACGTCGTCACGGGCGACCGCCCGCCGCCCGCGCTCGAGGCCGCGGTCCACGATCCGGATCTCGTCCCCGTCATCACCGAGGTCGCGGCGACGTTCGCCTGGACCGCGGGCAACGTGCAGGCCGCGGGCTGGATGCCGTGGCTGGCGGCGCGGCCGTCCGAGGTCCGGATGACCTTGCCGGACGGCACGCGGCTCCTCGGTGTCCACGCGACGCCCGGCTGCGACGACGGGCCCGGCATCAATCACCACGACACCGACGCCGAGCTCGACGCGCGTCTGGCCGGGGCCGACGCCGACGTGGTGTTCGCGGGTCACACGCACCTCCCGGTGAACCGGGTCGCCGGCGCGATCCGAGCGGTGAACCTCGGCAGCATCAGCAACCCGTTGCCTCCCGACCTGCGCGCGTCGTACGTGATGGTCGAGGCGAACGAGACGGGCCACACGATCGAGCATGCGCGCGTCGACTACGACCACGACGCGGTGATCGCCGCCCTCGATGCCGTCCACCATCCCGGTCGCGACTGGTTGATCAAGCACCAGCGGGGCGAGGTGAAGCCTCGGCCCGGCGGTCCGTAGCGCCGAGGTCAGAACAGGAAGTTCATCGACCGCGTGATCGTGAAGCCGAGCTCGGCTTCGCCGGTGATCTCCACGGTGCCCGAGCCGAGGATCACCTCGGCGTCGCCCCGGCCCGCGCCGAGGCGCACGAACGTCTCGCCGCTCAACCGGATGCGGACGGTCGGTGTCCCGGGCGCGGCGTCGAGCATCTGCGCCCGGCCGTTCTCCATCCCCACCGCGATGTCGCGGCCGGCCGGACCGACGAGCTCGAACACGATCGTCGTGCCGTCGGCGGGCTTGACCCGCTTGCCCACCACCATCGGCATGACGTCCGCCATGCGGTCCAACGACGCGCGCGCCGCTTCGCCGTCCCAGCCCCCGGGCTTGCCGACCGCGCGGCGCATGTCCTGCTCGTGCATCCACGCGTCGAACATGCGGAACCCGAGCATGTCGCGCACCTCGCCCGGCCCGACCGGCGTCCACGAGTCGGCGCCGAAGTCCATGTCCGGCGCGCGCAGTGCGGCGAGGCGCTCGGCCGTCACCACGCGGAACTCGTCGAGCACCTCGACGCCGCTCCGGTCCCGATAGGCCTCCACCCACACCTCGTTCGAGCGACCCATCTCGTTCTTCACGTGATCGCCAGTTGGCGGGCTGACATCAGGTTCGGGACGACCGAGGATCACCGACTCGATCCCGATCACGTGCGCGAGGTTGTCCTGGACGCTCCAGCCCGGGCACTCGGTCGGCGCCTTCCACTCCGCTTCGGTGAGCGAGTCGCCCAGCCGGGCGGTCGACGCCCAGACCTCCTCGAGCCGATCGACGTGCGCCCGGTCATCCGTTGGTTCCGGCATGGGGACATCACCTCCGTGCCGCGAGCCCGTACCGGTGAACCGACCCCGGGCGTCAGCCGGCCGGCCCCATGTGGTGGCTCAGGTCGCCGATCAGGTCGGGCAGGATCAGGCGGTCGGTGAACCGCCACTCCCCGTCGACGCGTTCGAACTCGTCGTGGTACCGCCCGGCCAGGATCGGCTGCAGGGTCAGGCCGGGCGCGGACTGCAGCACGGTGAAGTAGCAACGCGAGGCCGCGACCGGCGCGTCGGCGCAGACCACCGTCACGTTCGTGATGACGTGGCGCGTCCGCGGGACGCCGTCGTACAGGATGACTCCGCGGTACGCGTCTCGCACCTGCTCCGATCCCCGCAGCACATCCGTGCGCGACGAGCTGCGCCAGGTGGCGTGCTCGAACAGCGCGGCCACGCCGTCGAGGTCGCCCGCATCCAGGAGCTCCGCGTACGAGTGGAGCAGCGACCGGATGGCGTCGGCATCGTCCACAGCAGGGCAAGGTATCGCCTGGGGTACGGTCGCCGCCCGTATGACGTTTCGCGCGGTGATCTTCGATCTCGGTGGCGTGGTCTTCCCGTCGCCGTTCGACGTCTTCGCCGCCTACGAACGGGAGCACGGCCTCCCGGACCGCTTCATCCGCGGGGTGGTCGCGGCCAGCGCGGATCACGGCGCCTGGGCCCGGTTGGAGCGCAGCGAGCTGACCTTCGACGAGTTCGCGGTCGCGTTCAGCGCCGAGTGCGCCGACGCGGGCGGCACGGTCGATGCCGCGGACCTCATGCGCGAGATCGGCCGGGGCTTCGAGCCGCGCCCGTCGATGGTGCAGGCCATCGCGGCCATCCGGGCGCGGCGCCTCAAGGTCGGAGCGCTCACCAACAACTGGGCCCCGAGCCGCACCGAAGCCGACACCGCGCCGAACGCGCTCGGGCACATGGGCCAGTTCGACGTCGTCGTCGAGTCCGCGGTCGAAGGGCTGCGCAAGCCCGACCCCCGCATCTACGAGCTCGTCTGCGCCCGCCTCGAGGTCGCGCCGGCCGAAGCCGTGTTCCTCGACGACCTCGGCGTCAACCTCAAGCCCGCCCGCGCGCTCGGGATGACGACGATCAAGGTCACCGACCCCGACTCCGCGCTCGTCCGAGCTGACGGCCGTCCTCGGCTTCCCGCTGGACGGGTCCTGATGGAGCTCGTGCTCGTACGGCACGCGGAGCCGGTCCGCATCGGGCCCGGCGAGTCCACCGGAGGACCCGCGGATCCCGAGCTGACCGACCGGGGCTCCGATCAGGCGGCGCGCCTCGGCCGGTGGCTCGCGCTCGAGCCGGTCCACCACGTGATCAGCAGCCCGAAGCGCCGCGCGGTCGAGACGGCCGCGCCCCTGGCCTCGGCCCACGGCCTCGAGGTCGAGATCATCGACGGTCTGGTCGAGTGGGACGCGGACGCCGACCACTACATCCCCATGGAAGAGCTGCGCGCGTCGAAGGACGAGCAGTGGACCGCGATGGTCGAAGGCCGGTGGGAGGACTACGGCGGGGAGAGCCCCGGGACGGTTCCGCGACCGGATCGTGCCCGCGCTCGACGAGGTCATCGACGCGCACGCCGGCGAGACCGTCGTCGTGGTCTGCCACGGTGGCGTGATCAACGTGTACCTCGCCGCGCTCCTCGGGCTCGACGCAGCATCTCTGGTTCGATCCGGCCTACACGTCGGTCAGCCGGGTGCGCGCGGCCCGCAGCGGCGCGCGATCACTCGCGTCGCTCAATGAGACGGCCCACCTGTACGCCACCCGGGAGGCGATCGCATGACGGTGGAGATCACCACGGATGGCGCGGTGCGGATCATCACGATCAACCGGCCCGAGGCGCGCAACGCGGTCGACGGACCGACCGCCGCCGCGCTCGCGGACGCGTTCCGCGCCTTCGACGCGGACGACGACCTCGCGGTCGCGGTGCTGACCGGCGCCGGCGGCACGTTCTGCGCGGGTGCAGATCTGAAGTCCTTCGGCACGGAGACCGCCAACCAGGTCCTCGACCACGGTGACGGTCCGATGGGTCCGAGCCGGATGATGCTGTCGAAGCCGGTGCTGGCCGCGGTGGAGGGCTTCGCGGTCGCGGGCGGGCTCGAGCTCGCGGTCTGGTGCGACCTGCGGATCGCCGCCCGGGACGCGGTGTTCGGCGTGTTCTGCCGGCGCTGGGGCGTCCCGCTCATCGACGGCGGCACGGTGCGGCTGCCGCGGCTCATCGGCCACTCCCACGCGCTCGACCTGATCCTGACCGGTCGCGGCGTGGAGGGCGACGAGGCCTTGCGGATGGGGTTGGCGAACCGGCTCACCGAGCCGGGCGAGGCGCTGCCCGTCGCGGTCGCGCTGGCCCAGGAGCTCGCCGGGCTGCCCCAGACCTGCATGCGCATGGACCGCCGGTCGTCGTACGAGCAGTGGGACCTCCCGCTCGATGCGGCCATCGACAACGAGCTCGCCCTCGGACGCGTGTCCATGCGCGCA
Source organism: uncultured Acidimicrobiia bacterium (assembly GCA_963770105.1). Lineage (GTDB taxonomy): Bacteria > Actinomycetota > Acidimicrobiia > IMCC26256 > JAENVU01 > Chersky-806. Next base: position 118,860 of record CAVYOL010000001.1, read on the forward strand.
CCCGACCAGGCCGTCGGCCGGTTCGTCGCCGGGGAGGGACGCCACGGCTCGCCGCGCTCCTAGACTTGCGCCAGCACTTCCTCCGATTCAGATTCAGATCGCACTTCCCCGCTGAGGAGACGTCCATGCCCCCGGCTGACACCGGCAAGTCCCGCACCGTCGGCGACATCATGAGCACCCCGGTCATCGTGGCCAGTGCGGACGACAAGGTCGCCGAAGCCGCATCGAAGATGCGCGAGCAGCGCGTCGGCTCGGTCGTCGTCGTCGACAACAGCCATCCCGTCGGCATCCTGACCGAGCGCGACCTCGTGCGGATCGCCGCGGCGGGCGCGGACACCGGCACCGTGACGGTGCGCGACTGGATGACGGCGAACCCGGACTCCGTGGCCCCCGAGGTCGACGCGACCGAAGCGTTCGCCAGCCTCTCGCAGCACGGGTACCGGCACATCCCGGTGGTCGACCACGACGAGGTCGTCGGCATCGTCTCGATGCGCGACCTCATGAAGATCGCGCAGATCCAGCCGGCCGAGAACCTCGCGCACGAGATCCCGCGCGGCCTCGAAGGAGTCGTCGTCGCCGACACCGAGATCGGCGACGTGCGTGGCCTCGAAGGCTTCTACCACTACCGCCAGTACAACGCCGTCGACCTCGCGCGAGAAGCGATCGCTCGAGGACGTCTGGCACCTGATGTTCGAGGGTGAGCTGCCCACGAAGGCACAGGCGGAGGCATTCCACGCGCGCGTCGCGCCGTTGCGGGAGATCCCGGCGGAGGTGAAGCGCGCGCTCCCCGAGGTCGCGCGGCTCGGCCGCGGCGCACCACCGCTCGACATGCTCCGCACGACCGTCTCGCTGCTCGGCGCGAACCTCGGCTTCCAGCCGTCGCTCGACATCGACGACGCCGAGCTGCGGACGCAGGCGCTCCAGGTGTGCGCGGTGGTCCCGACCCTTCTCACGTCGATCTACCGGCTGCAGCACGACCTCGAGCCGATCGACCCGAACGCCGACCTGGCGTACGCCGCCAACTACCTGTACATGCTCAGCGGCAAGGTCCCGCCGGCCGAGCACGCCCGGGCGGTCGAGCAGTACCTGATCTCGACGATCGACCACGGGTTCAACGCGTCGACCTTCACGGCCCGGGTGATCACGTCGACGGGCGCCGACCTCGCGGCCGCGGTGACCGGCGCGATCGGTGCGCTGTCCGGACCGCTGCACGGCGGAGCACCGAGCCGCGCGCTCGACATGCTCGACGCGATCGGCACGATCGACAACGCGGAGCCGTGGCTGCGCGACGCGGTCGAGCGGGGTGACCGGCTGATGGGGTTCGGGCACCGGGTCTACAAGACCGACGACCCCCGCTCCGTCATGCTGCGGGGCGTCGCGGAGCAGCTCGGCGGGGACAAGATCGAGCTGGCCAAGCAGATCGAGGCCAAGGCGATCGAGGTGCTCGCGGAGCTCAAGCCAGGCCGGAAGCTCTACACGAACGTCGAGTTCTACGCCGGCATCGTGATGGACCGGGCGGGGCTCCCCCGGGAGATGTTCACCCCGACGTTCGCGTCGAGCCGGGTGATCGGCTGGTGCGCCCACATCCTCGAGCAGGCGGCCGACAACCGGCTGATCCGCCCGAGCGCCCGTTACGTCGGCCCGCCGCCGCCGCAGCCGGTCCCCGACGCCGAGTAGCCGGCCCCGGAGCCGGGACTAGCCCTCCGGCGGGACGGACTGCAGCACCCAGATCGGCAGGGTGCGGCGGTGCTCGTTCGACACGTAGAGGCGAATCTCCACGGAGCCGAACTTCTCGACCGGCACGTTGCGCAGGTCGAAGGTGATCGGCACGTTGAGGTTCTCGTTGATCATCAGCTGGGTCTGGCCGAGCTGGATCTCACCCGCGATCTCTGCGAGCTGCTGGCCGTCCTCGTCGACGACGAGGACCTGGAGCTGGTGCAGCTGCTCCGCTTCCAGTCGATCGAGCTCGAGCACCGTGGCCAGGAACACCCCGAGTGGTGCGGGCAGCTGGTCCCGGTAGCAACGGGTGACTCCACCCGAAGCGACGAAGAGCAGGCCCTCGCGCACCTGGGCGAAGTCGGCGAGCATCGCAGTCGTGACATCCATCAGGCGCGCAGGTTAGCGGCTGAGCGTCAGGAGGCGGTGTTGCTCCCCGGCCGCAGGCGCTGGAAGAACGCGGCCGCCCGCGGTGAGCGGTGCGAAAGCAGCAGCATCCCGAAGCCGATCAGGACCAGGAGGTTGCCGATGATGGCGAAGCCCCGGATGTCCGAGCCGGTGAACGGCAGCGTCGCCGCCTTGGTCGCCGCCTTCACGGCCGAGGGGGTCACGGTCTTCGCGGCAACGGTGACGACACCGGGAGAGACGACCGTCGGGCCACCCGGGTTCCCGCCGCCGCCACCGGCGGGACCGACGATCACGGTCGTGGTGGTCGTGCCCGGGTCACCGGTGGTGGTCGTCGTGCCGTGGGGCTTGGTCGTCGTGGTGGTGCCGCCGCCGGTGGTGGTCGTCGTGGTGCTGCACGGCGAGTCCGGCACCGTCATCGTCTTGGTCTGGCCCGCGCTCGTCACGGTGAGCGTGTGCCGCGGGGTCCGGCTCGACGAGGTGAGGTGGACGAGCTGGCCCTTGCCCGGCGCGATCGGACCCGGCGGGTCGTAGACCGCGGTCGCGAACGCGTCCTGCACGAGGATCGACTCCGACGAATGCCCGGTGTTCCGCACCGCGAGACGGGTGTGCAGGTTGGGCCCGCCGTTGTCGCACATCTGCGAGTAGATCTGGACCTTGAGCGAGCCGACCTCGCTCGAGAAGCCGTCCACCCGGGACGATGCCGAGGCGAGGGAGGCACTCATGGTGGTGAGCGCGAGCGCGCCCAAGACCGCCATCCCCACCGCCAGCGACCTCGCCCGAAATCCGCGCATCCAATAGCCCCATTGGGGATCCTATCGCGCGCTACGTGAAGGGCAACAGCGGGTCTTTCGGCCCACCGTGGGACGATGGGCGCATGCAACGAGATCCCTCGCGCGGTGGGTCGTGGAGCCGATTCGGTCCGGCCGCGGCGCTCCGGGGCGGCCAGGAGCAGGCCCGGCGGCTCGGTGCGAACGCCCGCAACCGGGGCGTCGACGGGCTCGAATGGGCCCTGGACCGCATCTTCGACGAGCCCTTCGACGTGCCCGACGCCGCGACGGCCCGCCGGCTGCTCTCCGGGGCGCAACGGCCGCCGGCGAGCGCCATCGGCCGGTACCTCGAGGGCCAGGCCCTGGTGCGGATCACGGCCCAGGTGGCCAAGGTCGCGGGCCGGTCCCGGGCCGCGCGGACCGCGACCGGGATCGCGGCGCTCCCCGCCGCGATGTCCGAGACCGGGGCCACCACCGCGGCAGCGACCGCGGGTGGCGCGGCGATGAGCACCGCCACGTCGATGGGCGCGGCCGCGCTCGCGGCGGCCGCGGTCGCGGCAACGACCCGGACGACCCGCACCGCGCGCCGGGGGCTCAACGACCTGCGCGTGCTCGCGTCGTTCCTCGCCTCACGCGCGCGCGAGCAGCGCATCGATCTCGACAAGTCGAAGCTGCGCGCCGCGACTCTCGCCATCTACATCGACCCGCGCCGACGCGTGGACATGCGCTTCTCCGGGTCACGCGGCGCGGCGGCCGTGCTCGGACGCTGGAGCCGCGACGCGACGTCGACCCCCACCGAGGCGCGCCGGCGCGACACCGCGGACGCGTGGGTGGACGCGATCGACCGCCTCGACGTCGCGACCCTCGCCGACGACCGGTAGCGCTACGGCTTCGGCGTCGTGGTGGTCGGGGTCAGCGCCGGCGTCGTGGTCGGCGTGCCCGGCTTCGTCGTGGTGGTGGTCGTCACCGGTTGCACCGAGCCCTGACCGTCCTTGACCTGCCAGTGGCCGAATTGGGCTGCGACCTTCACCTTCGCCGCCGCCATCAGCTTGACCAGCGCCTTTCGGCCTGCCGGGCCCTGCTCGATGAGGTCGGTGTGGATCTCGGACTTCACCGAGTCGAAGGGCAGCGCCTGCTCAACGTCCTGCACCTTGATGATGTGCCAGCCGTACTGCGTGTGCACCGGCGCGGAGACGGTGCCGACGGGCGTCGCCGCGGCCGCGGCCGCGAACGTCGCGTCGATCTGCTGGCCGTCGATGCACCCGAGCGCGCCGCCGCGCTGGGCCGACTGGGTGTCGGTGGACTCCTTCGCCGCGACCTGGGCGAAGTCCGTCCCGGCCGCGAGCTCCGCTTCGGCCGCCTGCGCCGAGGCCTCGCTCGTCAGGAGGATGTGCGAGACGTAGTGACGCGACGGGCAGTTGGTGGTCAACGACTGGTCGTACGCGGCGCGCACCGCGGTCGGTGTCGGCGCCTTGCTGTGCGTGCGCACGTACGCAGGGACGTTCGCGTACCGCGCGAGCGCTTCGTCACGGAACGCCTTCGGGAACGCCGCGAACGCGGCGGCAGTGCCGAAGAACCCGTCGGCCCAGTTCTTCGCTTCGTTGTTGTCGTCCTTCGTGATCTTGGTGCCGGCCTTGTCGACAGCCTGCTTGGCCACCTCGGTCTCCACCAGGGCCGTGAGCCACGACGCCGTCACGCTCGGGTCGAGCTTGCCGTTCTTGACCGCTTGGGCCTTGATGACCTTGTTCTTGGCGATCGCCGCGAGCTGGGCCTTCACCGTGGAGTCGGAGACGCTCGTCGAGCCGACGTTGACCGCGGCCGGCGAGCTCGAGCCGCACGCCGCGAGCACGACGGCGAGGACGCTCAGCAGGGCGAGGAGGCGCCAGGAGCGCCGTACCGGGGTGCGCCGCCGGGGAGCAGCGGCGCGGGGAAGCTGTGGGAGGGTCTCGGGCATGGCCAACCAGTCAAGCGCGGATACCTCTGTCGAACGGCCATTCAGCGCAAGAAGTTCCTGAGATCGGGAGGGTCACGCGATGGATCGACGCGTCCTGTACGCCACCGCGGTGTACGACCACGAGGAGATCGAGGCCGTCCTCGGGGTCCTGAACGACGGGGCGGGGACGCTCCGCATCGGCCGGAACGTGGCCGAGATGGAGCGGCGGGTCGCCGAGCTGTTCGGCAAGGCCGGGGGTGTGATGTGCAATTCGGGGTCATCCGCGCTGTATCTCGCGGTCGAGCTGCTCGACCTGGCCCCCGGCTCCGAGGTCATCACCTCGCCGCTGACGTTCTCCACCGATCTCGCACCGCTGATCCGCGCCGGGCTGGTTCCGGTGTTCGTCGACGTCGAGCCGGACACCTTCAACGTCGACGCCGACGGGATCGAAGCGATGATCGGGCCCGCGTCGAAGGCGATCCTCATGCCGAACCTCGCCGGCAACGCGCCGGACTGGGATCGCATCCGGGAGATCGCGGATCGGCACGGCCTCGCGGTGATCGAGGACTCCTGCGACGCGCTCGGCGCCACGCTCCGGGGCACGCCGACCGGCACGCGATCCGACATCTCCGTCACGAGCTTCGCGCTGTCGCACATCATCACGTGCGCCGGCAACGGTGGCATGGTCCTGCTCGACGACGACGCCCACCGCGACCGGTGCCTGTCGCTGCGACGATGGGGTCGCCGGTCGGAGCCGCAGCTGTTCGGCTCCCGGCGCGGTGAGCGCAACTTCTGGGAGGACCTGGACGGGATCCGCTACGACAGCCTGTTCATCTTCGACGACGTCGCGTGGAACTTCGAGCCGTCGGAGCTCGGTGCGGCGTTCGGGTTGCGCCAGCTCGACAAGCTCCCGACGAACTACGCGCGCCGGCAGCGCAACTTCGCGCTCTACAACGAGCTCCTCGCGCGCCACCCCGACCAGTTCGTTGCGCCGCGCCAGCTGGCCGGGCTCGACACCGCGTGGTTGTCGTACGTCTTCCTCATCCAGCCGGACGCGGGGTTCGCGCGCAGCGACGTCCAGCAGTTCCTCGAGCCGCGTGGCATCGACACGCGCACCGTGTGGACCGGCAACGCGGCCCGCCAACCGATGCTGCGCGGCGTGCCCTTCCGTCAGCCCGCCGGTGGGCTCCCGAACGCCGACGCCGTGATGGAGCGCGGGATGCTGGTACCGATGGGGCACGGCTTGTCGGACGACGACGTGGCCTACGTGTGCGACGGGATCGAGGCATTCCTCCGGCCGCGGTGACCGTCGGCCAATTCCCCGTCGGCGGCCGGCGGGCTCGGGTTAGATGGACGGATGCAGCCGATCCTGCACCTGTCGTTGCCGGTCTCGGACCTGCAGGCGAGCAAGGACTTCTACGTCGACGTGCTGGGCTGCACGCTGGCGCGGGAGCATGCGGAGTTCATCGACGTGTGGTTCTACGGATTGCAGCTCACGCTCCAGGATCGTCCCGAGCAGGTCCTCACGCCGGAGCAACTCGGGGTGCGCCACTTCGGCGTGACGCTGGGCGCCGACGACCTCGCCGCCCTGCTGGCCCGGCTCGACGGCTGCGGCGTCGAATGGGTGAGCCGGGTCCGCACGGACTACGCGGGCACCCCGCACGAGCAGACGAAGGCCAAGATCGCCGACCCGAGCGGCAACGTGATCGAGCTCAAGACCTACGTCGACCCCACGGCCGCGTTCACCTTGCCGTAGCGGTCTCCTCGGTCGCGCGGACTCAGGTTACGGGGCGTCGGAGGGCTCGTACGACGCAGCCCCTGACCGGTCAGCCCTTGACGTAGGACAGCTTCTCGGCGACCAACCCGTCGCGAATCGCGAAGACGTCCACGCCGCGGATGTGCCCGTCGGCGAAGCGGTAGCTCCAGCGCTGGGTCGCCCGGTCACCTTGGACGATGAGCTCCTCCACCTCGAATTGCGCAGCGGCGTCCGCAAAGATCGGCGCCCACGCGGCTCGGACCTGCTCCGGACCGACCGCGCGCTCACCGTCGGGCGCCGGACCCGTGCTCTCGAACACGCAGTCGGGGGTCATCATCTCGAGCGCGCGGTCGAGATCGTGATCGTTCCACGCCTGCCCGAACGCCTCCAGCAGGGAACGGCTTGCCGCTTCGTCCATCGGGGGCTCCTCTCGAATGCTCGTCACCGGACCACACCGCGAGGCTAGTGACGAACCCGGCGCAGCGCCTCGGTCGTCGGGGCTGCACGGGAATCGCGGATCGCCTGTTGCATACTGCGAACGTGAGCCGCCAGCGCGTGTACCTGATCGCCGCGGCAGTGCTCGTCCTCGTCGCCATCGGCGCGGTCGCGCTCGCCGCGGGCACGAAGCCGAGCAGCGTCGGCGGGGCCGACGCGTCGGGCGACGGGAGCACGGCACCGGCGCTGGTCGCGAAGGGCTGGGTCAACTCACCGCCTCTGACCCCGGCCGCGCTGAAGGGCAAGGTCGTCCTCTACGACTTCTGGACCTATTCGTGCGTGAACTGCGTGCGCACGATCCCGTACATCCGGTCCTGGTACGACCGCTACCGGGCCAACGGCCTCGTCGTGATCGGCGTCCACTCCCCCGAGTTCAACTTCGAGAAGAACCACGCCAACGTCCGCCGGGCGGTGAAGAAGCTCGGCGCCGACTACCCCGTCGCCCTCGACGACGACATGACGATCTGGAACGCGTTCGGCAACCAGTACTGGCCGGCCGACTACCTCTACAACCGCTCGGGCCACCAGGCCGACGTGCATTTCGGCGAGGGTGGCTACACCGCGACGGAGAACGAGATCCGCAAGCTCCTCGGGGTGTCGTCCTCGTCACCGCGCGCCGTCGTCCACGGACACGAGGGTGGAACCGACGGTTCCGGTGACATCACCCCCGAGACCTACAACGGCTCCGAGCGCGGCAGTGCGGGCTTCGCATCTCCGCAACCGCTCACGGACGGCACCCAGACGTTCAGTGCGCCGGCGACGCTCGAGCCGAACGCCCACGCGCTCAGCGGTCCCTGGACCATCTCGGGCCAGTACGTCCAGTCGGCCGGGCCCGGATCCTCGATCCTGATCGAGTACCAGGCGGGTCAGGTCAACCTGGTCATGGCGACCGCGGGGAGCCAACCGATCGCGGTCAAGGTCCAGGTCGACGACCGACCGCCCACCACGGTCCGGGTGCAGGCCGCGGATCTCTACTCGCTCGTCAGCAACGGCTCCACCGGTGTGCACACGCTCCGGGTGACCCCCGCGGCCGCGGGACTGCAGGCCTACGCGTTCACCTTCGGCGGCTAGCCACCACGTGCTCCGGGACTACATCGCGCTCTTCGGTGCCGGAATCGCGTCGTTCCTCGCCCCGTGCGTCGTCCCGTTGGTGCCGGCCTACCTCGGCATGGTCGCCGGGGAGTCGGTCGATGCGCACGACGCGTCGCGCGCGGTTCCGGCCACCGGGATCTTCGTGCTCGGCTTCGCGACGGTCTTCGCCAGCTTCGGCGTGATCGCAGGGCTCGTGGGCCAATCGCTGTCGCCCGTGCAGGACGTCGTCCAGCGGGTCGGTGGCGTGGTCATCATCGTCTTCGGCCTCGCCCTGCTCGGGGTGATTCGGGGACCGTTCTCGCGGGAACGCCGCGCGATCACCACGTTGCCCAAGGTGACGGGCCCGCTCCGGCCGTTCGTCGATCGGGGTGGCGTTCGGTGCGGCGTGGAGCCCCTGCGTCGGACCGCTCCTCGGCGCGGCCCTCGTGGTGGCGGCCCATTCCGGCCGGCCGCTGCAGGGTGGCCTGCTCCTGACGAGCTACGCGCTCGGGATCGGCGTGCCGTTCATGATCGCGTCGCTCGGGCTCGCGTCGTCACCGAAGCTGAGCGACTGGCTCCGGCGCGCGGGACCCAAGCTGGAACGGTTCGCGGGCGTCGTGCTCATCATTCTCGGTGTGCTGCTCGCCACCGGCATCTACAAGTCCCTCACGTCCTACCTCGCGCGCTTCACGCCCGCGATCGGTGGGCTCTAGCCCGTCGTCGACGTCGTGCGCGTCGCGAGCGCGAGGTAGCGGTCCGCGCCGTCGTCGATCGACACCACCCGCCAGCCGGATGCGGCGAGCAGGACCCGGAGGTTGACGGGCGCGAGCGGGTCATCGGGTCGCAACGGATGCGCATGCTTCCGCGCGAGCGCGGCTCGGCCCACGGGGTGGAAGATCGCGAGCCGAGCACCGCTCCGGGTGATCCGCGCGAGCTCGACGAGACCGAGCAGCGGGTTCGAGAGATGGCTCAGAAAGCCGGCGGCGAAGATCGCGTCCGCCGCGTCGTCGGCCAGTGGGACCTGCTGCGCGTCGGCGAGGACGAGCGCGGCGTCCGCAGTGCCTGCATCGCGGGCGGCCCGCAGCATCTCGATGGTCACATCGATCCCGATGACGCGGCCGCGTGGACCGACGCACCTGTGGAGCTCCGGGAACGCCCGCCCGGCCCCGCACCCGACGTCGACGGCGGTCGACCCCGGTTCGATCCCGAGCTCGCGGATCGCGACGCGGAACGCTGGTCCGTCCTCGGCGAACCGTTCGTTCCATCCGTCGGCTCGGGGCGCGAAGAACGTCGCGCGCGTCGGCGGCGCGCGGGTCCGGGCGGCCGCGATGACGCTCGACGACGGGCGCGCGCGGGTCGTCGTGGTCGACCACGATGCCGGCCCGCCGCTCGGGCCGCCATTCCTCGAGGTAGCGCCGCTGCGCGGCGTGGTACCGGGTGACGAACGCGCGCTCCGCGTCTTCGCGCGAGCCGAGCCGCGCGGCGTCCCGCGCCGCGCCCCGGGCCCGCGCGGCCTCGAAGGTCGCGCCCAGGAACACCACGACGTCCCACCCGCCGTCGAGCTCGCCCCGCTGGAGGAAGCTGCCGTCGACGATCACGACGAGTCCCGGCTCGGCGCGCTGCGTCGGCAGGTCGAGCGGCTCGTCCGCCGCGAGATCGATCACGGCCGTCCGGTAGCGCCCGTCCCCGGGCCCGCCGAGCGGATCGAGCAGCTCGCGGCGCAGCGCGGCGAAGTCGTACGCATCTTCGTAATAGCCGTCGGCTGATCCGCGGCCTTGCCGGTAGCGCGTCGCGCGCGGATGGTGGAACCCGTCCATCGTCACGTTCACGCACGGTCGGTCCAGGCCTCGGACGGCATCGCCGAGCTCGTCCGCGAACGTCGTCTTTCCCGCGCCGGTGATGCCGTCGACCGCGACCCGGACCGGGTGGCCGAGGTCGAGCGATGCGAGGTCGGCGGCGATCGCCTCGATGACGATGCGCCGTTGATCGCGGCTCGTCACGTCGGGTAGACGGTGACGTCGGTCGCCTTGTACGCGGTCCAGACCCGTGCACCGTCCCGAAGGTCGAGCTCGCGCAGGGCGTCGGGAGTGATCTCGGCGATCAGCGGTACCGGTCCGCCGACCCGCACCCGGGCCCGGTCACCGAGCAGCTCGATGCTCTCGACGCTACCGAGGGCCACGTTGCGCGGGCTCCCGCCCGGTTGGTCGCGATGCAGTGCGACGGCCCTCGGGTGAATGACCGCGAGCACGTCGCCGGTGCCCGCGCCCGGCACGATGACGGTCCCCCCGCCCGGGAGCTCGATGTGGTCCCCGTGACCGGTGCCGCGCAGCAGGTTCACCCCGACGAGCTCGGCGACGTAGCTCGATCGGGGCCGGGCCGAGACGTCGGCGAACGTCCCGGTCTGCACCACCCGGCCGGACTCGAGGATCACCAGCCGATCCGCGAGCGCCGCGGCGTCGAGCGGATCGTGCGTGACGAGCAGGCGCACGCCGAGGAACGACGCGAGCTGCGACCGGAGCTCGCGACGCACCACGCCGCGCGCGCTCTGGTCGAGCGCGGCCAGCGGCTCGTCGAGCAGCAGCAGCCGAGGTTCGGTCGCGAGGGCGCGCGCGAAGCGCGACGCGCTGCGCCTGGCCACCGGAGAGCTCGCGCGGCTTGCTGCCGGTGAGGCCCTCGAGCCCGACCCGCTCGAGCGACTCCACCGCGGTGCCGCGCGCGGCGCGGCGGTTCACGCCCCGGCTCCGCAGCCCGAACGCCACGTTCTCGAGCACCGAGAGGTGGGGGAAGAGCAGGTAGTCCTGGAAGACGACGCCGACGGGTCGACGCTCGGGCGGGACGAAGACCCGAGCGCCGTCGTCGAGCACCACGTCGTCGAGCTCGACCCGACCACCGTCGAGCGCCACGAGCCCGGCCAGCGCGCGCAGCAGCGTCGTCTTGCCCGCGCCGTTCGGCCCGAGGATCGCGACCGTCTCCCCCTCCTCCGCGCGCGCAACGCGGCGTCGAGCTCGAGCGTCCCGAGCGTCACGGAGACCCGCGCCTCGAGGCTCATCCGACGCCGAGCCAGCGGTCGCGCAGCAGAGCCAGGACGGCGACGCACACCGCGAGGAGCACCACGCTCAGGGCGACCGCGACCTCCGGCTTCGACTCCAGCAGGAGGTACACCGCGAGCGGCGTCGTCCGGGTACGACCCTGGATGTTGCCCGCGAACGTGATGGTGGCCCCGAACTCACCCAGCGCCCGCGCCCACGCGAGCGCCGCGCCGGCGGCGAGGCCGGGCGCGATCAGCGGCAGCGTCACGCGGCGGGCGACCGTGAGCCGGCGGGCGCCGAGCGTCGCGGCGGCGTCCTCGTAGCGCCGGTCCATCGACCGCAGCGCGGCCTCGACCGTGATGACGAGGAACGGCATCGCGACGAACGTCTCGGCCATCACCACGCCGGCGGTCGAGAACGTGAGCTGCACGTTGAACCAGTCGTAGAGGTACTGGCCGACGAGCCCGTTGCGCCCGAACGCGTAGAAGAGCCCGACGCCGCCGACCACCGGCGGGACGACGAGGGGGAGGAGCACCAGCGCGCGGCACGAGCGCGCGCCCGGGGAACGTGACCCGCGCGAGCACGTACGCGAGCGGCACCCCGAAGATCACCGAGAGCACCGTCGCCCAGAGCGAGCAGATGACGGACAGGCGCAGCGCGGACGTCGCCTCCGGGTCGGTGAGATCGCTCCAGAGGTTGCCCCACGGGACCTGCTGGATCAGGCCGATGAGTGGGAGCGCGATGAACGCGAACCCGACGAGGGCGACGAGCACCGCGATCCACGGCACCCGCCGCCCCCTCCGGCTCACGACGGCGGGAGGAAGCCGAACGACTTGAGGGTGGCCTGGCCCTTCGACGACATCACGTAGTCGATCCACGCCTGCGACGTCGCGGCGTTCGCGCTCCCCTTGATGGTCGCGATCGGGTACGTCGCGATCGCGTTCTGCGCGTCGGGGATGACGACCCCGTCGACGGTGCTGCCCGCGCTCTTCGCGTCGGTGACGTAGACGATGGCGGCATCAGCGTCGCCCGTCGTCACGGCCGCGAGCGTCCCTTTCACGTCCACGCCGCGCGTGACCTTGGTCTCGGGGATGTTCACCCCTGCAGTCTGCAGGATCTGGGCCGCGTACTTGCCGCATGGGACCGTGAGCCCGCACAGCGATACGACGTCCGCCTTCGTGAGGTCGGCCAGGGTCTTGATGTTCTTGGGGTTCCCGGGCTTGGTGACGATCTCCAGCTTGTTCTTCGCGAACACCGTCGGCGTCCCGTCGATCAGGCTCGCGCTGACGAGCTTGTTCATGTTGTCCTCGTCCGCGGAGGCGAACGTGTCGACCCCGGCGCCCGAGCTCTGCTGGATCTGCATCTCGAGCGTCCCCGACGATCCGAAGTTGAACGTCGTGCCGGCGTTCGGGTTCGCGGCCTTGAAGTCCGCGCCCATCTTCGTGAACGCCTCCGTCAAGGACGCCGCCGCGGACACCGTGATGGTGCCGGACACCTTCGACACCGTCTTCGTCGTCGTGGAGCTCTTGGACGCGCTCGACGAGCTGCTGCCGCAGCCGGCCGCGACCAGTCCCACGATCATGACGACGAGCAGCCAGAGCTTCATGGACCTGCGCACGAGTTGCCTCCCTGTGTGCCGCGGTCAGGAGACCGGCGGCACCTCGATGATCACGTTGGTGGCCTTCACGACCGCGACCGCGAGGTCGCCCACCTCGACTCCGAGGTCGTCCGCACCCTCACGCGTGATGAGCGAGACCACCCGGTGCGGTCCGGCCTGCACCTCGACGATGGCGGTGAGCTTGTCCCGCTCGATCCGGGTCACGACCCCGACGAAGCGGTTGCGCGCCGACTGGACCACGACATCGGACTCGTAGGGCTTCGCGTGCTCCGTCAGGAAGCGCGCGAGGTCCTTGCCGTCGATCAGCCGGTGCCCGCCCTCCGTCTTGGTCGTCTGCAGCCGGCCCTCGTCCGCCCACCGACGCACGGTGTCGACGCTGACGCCCAACAGCTCTGCGGCCTGGCTCGGACGGAATGACGGCATCCGCGGAAACTTATCGGGTCTCGACCCGCAGATACGAGGGATACAGCGGACATAAGCGGTAGCTACAGCTCATCCTGCACCCAGATGCCGGATCTGCGGATCTGCGAGGACGTCGAGCCCAGGCGGCGGCTAGTCCTCCGGCGCGTCGCCCCGAGCCTTCGCCAGATAGAGCGGGAGCAGGCACGGCCGGCCCTTGTCGTCGAGCACCGGGCACAGTCGAGGCACGTACGGCTCGTCGGCATCGACGACCTCGATGACGCCGTGCTCACGGCAGCGCCAGTCGAGCGGTCCCCGTTGCAGGGGGTAGGTCGTCACAACCCGACGCTATCGCCCCGGCGGCGCGCTTCAGGTGGGGTTCAGGTTTCGGTCCGTACCGTTCCTACTGCGTCTTGAGGCCTCGACTCCACCCTGCCGGAGCCGGGGCTTCGACGCGTCGGGGCCCGGAAACCCGGGCTCGACGACGCCGGTCAGGCGGCCGTGGCCGCCAGCTCCGCGACGAGCAGGGTCAGCGGGAGCGCGCAGCGCGACCGGTCGCTCTGCACCGGGCAGTGGTGGCGGTCGCGCAGCTCGCTCACCCGACCGTGGACGGGGCAGTGATATTCGAATCGCATGACGGAGGCTCCGGGTTCGACGGGTGACCAGCTCACCTCTGTCAACGCCGCGGTCGCCGAAAGGGGTACGGGTGGGTTCGCCTCGTCCCAGGCGGCTCCCAGGTGGGGCCGGTACGGTTCTCCCCGGCAGGCAGTCCGGACCTCCGGGTACGGGCTCCGCCGCGTCTTTGAGGCCCCGACTCCACCCTGCCCGGGGTTGGGGCCTCGACGCGTCTACTTCCGCTTGCCGCTGCTCTTGCGCGCCCGGCTCCGTTGCTTCTTGCCCGCCGGACCTTCAGGACTCCCCGCGGGAGTGTTGCTGTCGCCCTTTTTCTTCGCTTTGGCCATGGGGGCGATCCTACGGGCGAAACCCGGCCCGCGGCGTCAGTGCGCGAGCGCCCAGATGACGAACGCCAGCGGCGCGAGCACGAGCACCGGCACGAGGACGGCGACCAGACCGATGCGGACCGGTCGGGGGAGCGGGCCCAGCAGCCGCTGCGCGAGCGTCGGGACGACGATCCCCGCCTCTTCGGGACTGACGGCCGTCGGCTCCTGCTGCTCGTCTTCCTCCACGCCGCGAGGCTACCGATCCGAGCACGCCGGAAGCGGTGGAACATGCGGTGGCAGCATGGGGTTGCAGCGTCGGTCGACGCGTTCCGTCGTCGGCATCACCGTCAAGCGGGGCACACCATGGGTACGACGATCGACATCCGCCGGGCCGCCGACCGGTTCCACACCGAGATCGACTGGCTCGACTCGTGGCACTCGTTCAGCTTCAGCAACCACTACGACCCGAAGAACGTCAACCACGGTCTGCTGCTGGTGCACAACGACGACCGGGTCACGGCCGGCAGCGGCTTCGGCCGGCACGCGCACCGCGACATGGAGATCGTCACGTGGGTGCTCGAGGGTGAGCTGCGCCATCAGGACTCGCAGGGCAGCGACGCCGTCATCTATCCGGGTCTGGCGCAGCGCATGAGCGCGGGGAGCGGGATCACGCACTCCGAGTTCAACGCGAGCAAGCACGAGCCCGTGCACTTCCTGCAGATGTGGGTCCTCCCCGACGTCGAGGGCGTGACGCCGGGATACCAGGAAGAGGACGTGCAGCAGGAGCTCGCGACGGGCGCACTCGTGAAGGTCGCGGGCGGTCGGGGTGACGCCGCGCTGCACCTCAACCAGGCGAACGCGGACCTCTGGATCGCGCGTGCCCACGCCGACTCCGCACTGACGGTTCCCGACGCGACGCACGTGCACGTCTTCGTCGCGGCCGGCGACGCGATGCTCGACGGCAACGAGCGACTCGCGACCGGCGACGCGGCCCGGCTCACCGAAGCCGGGTCCCGCGAGCTGACGATCGGACCGGACGGCGCCGAGGTCGTCATCTGGGCCACTGCATGACGAACGGACGGATGCCGGCGCTGTTCGTCGGTCACGGCAACCCGCTCAACGCACTCCAGCAGAACGAGTACACCGAGGCGTGGCAGGCGCTGGCCGAGACGCTGCCGCGTCCGAAGGCGATCCTCGCGGTGTCCGCGCACTGGTACGTCCCCGGCGGGCGGGTCACCGCGGACGAGCAGCCGCGCACGATCCACGACTTCGGCGGCTTTCCCCAGGAGCTGTTCGACGTGCAGTACCCGGCGCCGGGATCACCCGATCTCGCGGCCCGGACGCGCGACCTGCTCGGTCCCGTCGACATCGCGATGGACCGGGGCTGGGGGCTCGATCACGGCACCTGGTCGATCCTGGTGCACCTGTACCCGGACGCGGACGTCCCGGTGGTCCAGCTCGGCATCGACGAGACGCTCACCGCCGGGCAGCACTACGAGCTCGCGACCCGGCTCCAGCCGCTGCGCGACGAGGACGTCCTCATCCTCGGCTCCGGCAACATCGTGCACAACCTGCACACCTACTCGTGGGGCCGGCATCCGGTCGATCCCTACGACTGGGCCGTCGACTTCGAGACCGCGGTCCGCGAGCACGTCGACGCGGACGACCCCGGCCCCGTCATCGGGTACGAGACCGAGCTCCCCGGTGGCGAGCTCGCCGCGCCGACGCCCGACCACTTCCTCCCGCTGCTCTACACGCTCGCCCAACGCCACGATGACGACACGGTGGCGTGGAAGGTGGGAGGGTTCGACGGCGGCTCGATCTCGATGCTCGCCCTGCAGCTCGGCTGACCGCCGTCCACCACCCGTGCACCGAAGGGAACTCATGAGCGACGACCGGGACATCATCAGCCAGATCGATCAGCTCGTCGACGAGGAGCACACGCTCGAGCAGCGCCACACCGGCGACTCGGAGCCGCTCTCGGAGGACGAGAAGACGCGTCTGCGCGAGCTCGAGGTGCACCTCGACCAGCTCTGGGACCTGCTGCGCCAGCGCCGGGCCCGCCGCAACGCGGGGCTGGACCCGGAGGACGCGGCCGAGCGCGACCCGTCGATCGTCGAGCGCTACCGCCAGTAGCCGACCCTCCGGGCTCGTTTCGGGGCGCGCCAGCGTCGCCATAGCGACATCGAGACGCCCCGAAACGAGTCGGGACAGCTCAGGGGTGCGACGGCGCGGGCGGCGCGCCCTCGAGCTCGAAGAACAGCTCGTCCGGGTAGCACCACCACCAGTCCTCGCCCGGTTCGTACGAGCGGATGAGCGGGTGCTCGGTCTCGTGGAAGTGCGCCGTGGCGTGACGGTTCGGCGAGTTGTCACAGCAGCCGACCTTGCCGCACTGCATGCACATGCGCAGGTGCACCCACCGGCCACCGATCTTCAGGCACTCCTCGCAGCCGGTGCTCGACGGTGTGACGTCGGCAATCGTGTCGAGGTGCGTGCACGCGTCCGCCATGTCCGGTCCCTCTCGTCGCGGCCGCGGTCGAGGACCCGACCGCGAACGAGAGCCTAAGGAATCCGGTGCTGGTGCAACAGCCCGCCGTTGCTCGTCGGCTCCGTCACTCCCGGAAGTGACCCGAGCGGCCCGAGCGCCGGCAGGGCGCCGAGCGTCGGGACCGGGACCGGGAGCGTCGGCGGGGTCGGCACGCCCGGCGCCGGGACCGTCGTCGGGATCGACGGGGTCGTCGGGATCGTCGAGACGGCCGCGGGAGCGGTGGTCGCGGTCGTCGAGCCACTCGTGGGCTGCGAACCGGACCTGCCCGACACCGACGCGTGCGCGCTCGTCGGCGTCGTAGCCGTCCCGCCGTGGTGATCGGCCTTGCCGTCCGGACCGCTCGACGCGGGCTGCGGGGTGTTGCGACCCGGCAGGTCGATCCCGAGGTGTGCAGTCGCGTCGGCAACGGCGCGCTGGGCCGGGCCCGGGAGCGCGCCCGCGGTCGCGAGTCCCCCGAACAGCACGACGCCGCTCGCGACCATCGCCGCGATCGGCCTGAAGCGGTAGTGCACCCGCGGCCCCGGCTCCGGGATCGTGGGCTTCGGCGCGGGCGCGGATGCGGGCCGCAGCTCGCGGCGGCCGTCGAGCGTCGCGGCCAGCGTCGGACGCGGCGCCGGCGCGGGCATCGCGCCGAACTCCACGCGCATGTCGGACAGGAACGCGGCGACGTCCTCGAGGCCGGAGCCCTCATCGAACGCATCGCCGTCGAGGAGCGCATCGCTGTCGCGGTGTCGGAGCAGGTGCTTCATGACGTTGCCTCCTGGAGCCGGCGCCGGAGTGCGGCGACGCCTCGGTGTTGCAGGGACTTGACGGCGCCTTGGCTCTTGCCCAGCACCTCGGCGACCTGCTCGACGGTGAGGTCACCGACGACGCGCAACGTCAGGACGTCGCGCTGATCCGGGGCCAGCTCGGCCAGCACCTCGATGACGCGACCGTCTTCGAGGGACTGCAACGCGTCGGTCTCGGCGTTGCCGCCGGGCGCCGACTCCGTGACCGGATCGGAGAGCTCGACGGTCTGCGGGCGTCGACTCCGGGTCCGGTGCTCGTCGATCAGGAGCCGGTGGGCGATCGTGAACACCCAGGAGCGGAACCCGGCTTCCTCTCCGACGAAGTCGAGGAGGTGGTCGAAGACCCGGAGGAACACTTCGCTCGTCAGGTCGTCGGGCTCGCGGGCGCCGTGCAGTCGGAGGTACCCGGCCACTCGTCCGGCCAGCGACTCGTACAGCCACTGGCACGCGGGCGGTGACCCCGCCTGGGCCCGGGCGAGGATCTCGGAGAACTCGTGGGGCAGCTCCGGGACCTCGGCTCCGTGCGATGCGATCACTCCCGGTGTTTCGACCCGGGAGTGATCGCACCTGAGCCCTGATGGGCGCAGCACGGTGGTCGTGGTCACCGACCGTCCACGTGACCGACGATGTGGAGCCCGGAGACGTTCGCCGAGCGTCCGATGACCGTGGTGCCGGTGGGCGGCACCGAGTTGCCGGCGACGGTGTTCGAGTTGGTCCACTCACCGAGGTCGAGGAACGGACGGCTCGAGCCGTTGTCGGAGCCGGTGCTCGGCACGGTCGGGACGGTGGGGGTCGTCGGCAGCGTCGGCGTGCCGCCGGCGGTACCGGTGCCGGGAAGCGCCGGGATGCTGATGCCACCCGCGTTGCCGCCCTGGGGACCCGTGGTGCCGTCGGCGCCCGTGGCGCTCGCGCCGTTCGCGGCGTCACTCGCCGCCGTCGCTGCCGCGCTGCGGGCCGCGTTGGCCGCGGCCGAGTGGGCCGAGCCGGCCGGGCGGCAGCTCGTGTCGGCGCCCGATGCGCCCATCGTCATCCCGACGACTCCGACGGCAACTCCGGCGGCGGCGAGGAGGCTGAATCCAGTCTTGGTGTACATGGTTGGGGGTTCCCTTCATGGGTCCTGGTCGCCGGGGGCGATCCCCGACGGCCTCGTTCCATTCCGGCCTCCCAACCGTGTTCGCATCCCTGTCAACGCCCGGCACCCCCGAGAGGGGTACGGGCAATCGCCAAGAAAGCGCGCGACCTAGCGGGTGCGGCGGAGCTGCTCGCGCACGGCGCGGTCCCCGGGACCGTCGCGCGCCTCGAGCCGGGCGGCCACCGCGTCCCGATGCGCCTGGTCGACGTTGCCGCCGAACTTGTACTTCGCGCGCACGTCGTCGATCGACAGCCGGATCCCGCGGATCTGGCGCAGCCGCGCCACGTGCTCGGTCGGCGCGACGTACTCGCCATCGGGATCGATCGTCGCGAGCTGCGTCGTGAGCACCGACGCCACCTCGCCGGGATCTTCCTGGACCCGGCACTCCCCGCTGACCTGGACCGCGGCGTAGTACGTCGTCGGGATCCCCCACGCCGGATCCTCGTCCCCGATCGCCTTCCACGCGCCGGGGATGAACGCCCAGTCGCCGGCGACGCTCATGAGCGCCCGCGAGTTCTCGGCGAGCGCGTCGAACACCGGGTTCGTGGTGGCCAGGTGGAAGACGATCTCGCGCTCGGTCAGCACGAACTGCGTCGGCACCACCACGGGCACGGGCCGCCCCGAGCCCGACGCGACGAAGTGGCCGAAGCCCTGACCGGCGAGGAACGCGCGCCAGCGCTG
The DNA here is from genome assembly GCA_963770105.1 of uncultured Acidimicrobiia bacterium. Taxonomy (GTDB): domain Bacteria; phylum Actinomycetota; class Acidimicrobiia; order IMCC26256; family JAENVU01; genus Chersky-806. The sequence continues at coordinate 138,142 of CAVYOL010000001.1, forward strand.
CGGGTCGTCGTCGCGGTCCTGGTCGCGGATCAGCACGTCGACGTTGCTACCAGCCACCGGGCGGAGCGTCCACCGAGATTCACGGCCCCGCGGTGGACGCCTGGCACCATTCCTCCGTGCACCACATCGGCAACGACGAACGGCGCGCCCGGCTCGCGGTCCGCCACCACCTCGCGGACGCGGCGCGCGTCACCGACGTCCGCACGATCGCCGGCGACCTCGTCGGCGTGCACGGCACCGACCCGGCGACCGTCTACCTCTCCACTGCCGCACGGATGAAGTCGCCGGGACGCGCGGTCGCGTCACTCGAGCGGGCCTTGTACGACGACCACACGCTCGTGCGCACGCTCTGCATGCGCCGGACGATGTTCGTGGTGCCGCTCGACCTCGTTCCCGTCGTCCAGGCCGCGTGCACGGACGCGCTGGTGCCCGGGCAGCGCAAGCGCGTGGTGGACATGATCGAGGCCGCCGGCATCACTCGCGACGGCCGCCGGTGGCTCCGGCAGGTCGAGGCGGAGACGGTCGCCGCACTCGACGACCTCGGTTCGGCCACGGCCTCCGAGCTGGTGAAGGTCGTTCCCCGGCTGGGCATCCAGCTCGCCGCCGGCGAGGGCACGAAGTGGGCCGCCTCGGTCGGCGTGTCGACGCGGGTGCTGTTCCTCCTGTCGCTCGAGCAGCGCGCGGTGCGGGGTCGGCCCAAGGGCCAGTGGACGAGCAGCCAGCACCGGTGGGCGCCGATGGACACCTGGTTCCCGGACGGCATCCCGTCGATGCCGGCGGTCGCCGCGCGCGCCGAGCTCGTGCGTCGGTGGCTGGGGACCTACGGACCGGCCACGACCGCGGACGTGAAGTGGTGGACCGGGTGGCCCCTGGGTCAGACGAAGGCGGCGCTCACGGCGGTCGACGCGGTCGAGGTCGAGACCGACGACGGGCCGGCCTGGGTGCTGCCGGGCGATCTCGGGCGGACGCGCACGCCGAAGCCGTGGGTCGCGCTGCTGCCCGCGCTCGACTCCACGACGATGGGCTGGAAGCAGCGCGGCTGGTACCTGGGGGAGCACACCGCGCCGCTCTTCGATCGCAACGGAAACGCGGGGCCGACGGTGTGGGCCGATGGACGCATCGTCGGCGGTTGGGCGCAGCGCCCGGACGGCGAGGTGGTCTACGAGCTGCTCGAGGACGCCGGCCGGGACGCCACGACCGCGATCGGCCGCGCGGCCGCCGCGCTGGCCGATCGGCTCGGCGCGGTGCGGGTCAAGCCGCGCTTCCCCACTCCCCTGCAGCGGCAGCTGGCCGGCTGAGGGCAAGATGGGCTCTCCCCGCATTGGAGATCACCGCATGGACACCGACCGAGCCCGGGACGACGACCTCAGCGATCTGATCGACGACGGTGAGGAGGACATCCCCCGCACCGACCTCGACGAGGACGAGCAGGATGCCGAGGACGTGCTCGAAGTGGATCAGAAGGAGCTCGAAGAGCTCGGTCTGACCCTCGACGACCCGCACCAGCCCGAGGACGAGTAGTCCTCGGACCGAGCCGCCCGGAGGAGTGACGGATGGAACCATCGGAGCTGCACCGGCTCGTCCAGGACGCGTTCAACGCCGGTGATGCGGACGCCCTGGTCGCGCTCTACGAGGACGACGCCGTCATGGCCACGCCGGACGGCGATCTCCTCGTCGGCAAGGAGGCGATCCGGCAGCAGTGGGCCGAGTTCATCGCGCTCGGCGGCACCATCACGATGGTGACACGGCACGCCGCGGTGCACGGCGACATCGCGTTGCTCCGCAACGACTGGCACTTCATCGCGGCAGAGCTGGAGTTCTCGTCGCGGACGGCCGAGGTGGCGCACCGCCAACCGGACGGGACGTGGCGGTACATCATCGACCACCCGTTCGGCGCGGCCGAGGTCACGGACGAGTAGCGGCTCAGCTCCCCGTCGCGGGGACGGCGCGGCGCTTCCGTTCGAGGAGCGCGCGCTCGGCGTTGTTGCTCGCGAGCTCGAGCGCGCGGTCGTAGGCCTGCGTCGCGTCGTCGTAGCGGCCGAGTCGGGCGAGCAGGTCGGCGCGCGACTGCGTGGAAGAGGTGGTACTCGTCGAGGTCGAGCGCGTCGACGATCGGCGAGCGCCGGCTCGGGCCCGTCGAGCTCGGCGACGGCGACCGCGCGGTTGAGCGCGACGACCGGGTTCGGGCTCATCGCGAGGAGCTGGTCGTAGAGCGCGACGATCTGGCGCCCAGTCGGTGTCGGCCGCGGTCGCCGCGTCGCTGTGCACCGCGTTGATCGCCGCCTGGATCTGGTACGGCCCGGGCAGGTTGCGCCGCAGGCAGCGCCGGACGATGCGCGTGGCCCTCGGCGATGAGCTCGTGGTCCCACTGGCTGCGGTCCTGGTCCGGGAGCAGCACCATGGTGCCGTCCGGCGCGGTGCGCGCCGCCCGTCGCGACTCGGTCAGCAGCAGGAGCGCGAGCAGACCGAGCACCTCGGGCTCGTCGGGCATCAGGTCCGCGAGCAGGCGCGCGAGCCGGATCGCCTCGGCGCACAGGTCGGCGCGGATCAGCTCGTCGCCCTCGGTCGCGGTGTAGCCCTCGTTGAAGACGAGGTAGATCACCGCGAGCACCGGCGGGAGCCGGCTCGGGCAGCTCGGCGTCGCTCGGCACCCGGTACGGGATCTTGGCGTCGCGGATCTTCTGCTTCGCCCGCACGAGCCGCTTGGCCATCGTCTGCTCGGGCACGAGGAACGCCCGGGCGATGTACGGCGTCTCGAGCCCGCCGAGCAGCCGCAGGGTGAGCGCGATCTGCGCGCTCGGGGCGAGCGCCGGGTGACAGCAGGTGAAGATGAGCCGGAGGCGGTCGTCACTCACGTCGCCCACCGGTTCCGCGGGTTCGGCGCTGTTCGTGGAGCAGCGCGGCCTGGGCATGGCGGTCATGGCGGGAGGCTTCGCGGCGCAGCCGATCGATGGCGCGGTTGCGGGCGGTGGTGGTGATCCAGCCGCCCGGGTTGGGCGGGACTCCGGTCCGCCGGCCACCGCTCGCTCGCGATCACGAACGCCTCCTGGACCATCTCTTCGGCGATGTCGATGTCGCCGAAGAGACGGACCAGGGTGGCGACGACCCGGCCGGACTCCTCTCGGAAGATCCGATCGAGCTCGAGTGCGTCGATGGCCGGCACCGGCGACTCAGGCCGGGGGCTCGTCCTGGAACGGACGGACCTCGACCGGGCCCATGCAGGCCGCCGAGCCCTTGGCCGCCCACTCGAGCGCGGCGTCGAGGTCGGGGGCCTCGATGATCCAGAAGCCGCCGAGCTGCTCCTTGCTCTCGGCGAACGGGCCGTCGGTGATGACCGTGTCGCCGTGCCTTCGTTGCTGCACGACGGTTGCGATCTCGGGCGGCGTGCGAGCCCTCCGCCGAAGACCCACGCACCGGCGGCGGTGAGCTCGGCGTTGAAGGCGTCGACCTGCTCGAAGGCCTTCTGCATGTCCTCGGGTGTCGGGACTGGGGGGTGGTCGGGCTGTGGTACACGGACGAGCATGTACTGGGTCATGGCAATGATCCTTTCGGGTGCCGGCGTGTGCCGGCGAGGGAAGGTGTGGTTCAGTCGGAGAGACGGGATGCGAGTGCGGGGATGACGATCGCCGCGGCGATCAGGTGCGTACGCCACCAGGGCGAGCTTCGTGGCCGACGTGCGCGTTCGCCGATCACGTCGGGGATGATCGACAGCGCGGTCAGCGTGACCGTGGTGATCACGAACGTGCGCAGCGGCCGGCTGGCCCGGCGGGAGAGCACGACCGCGAGGATCGTGCCGATGAGGGCGCCGACGAAGGTGAGCTGGCGCGAAGCCGAGCACCGGGATCGCCTGGCCGCTGACCTTCAGTGAGACGTCGGCAGCCTGCGCGAGCGCCGCGAACCCGGTGGTGGCGACGGCCGCGGTGACGCCCGCGACGGCGCCCGTCTTCCAGAGCCGCCGGCTCGTCCCGGCCGGTGCCGTGGTCCCCTGCGTCGAAGCGGGGGTGAAGGTGGTGGTGGCAGTCATGGGTTCCGGTCCTTCCGTGCCGCCGGCCCGTTGCCGGCGCTCAATCAGGACTACGAACGGCCGACCGCCCACAGGACACCTCCGAGAAGATTTCTCGCCGCGCTCGGGCGCCAACCGTCACCGGGTGCGCCGGCTGGGCGAAACGCACCCTTGACACGCGGGCCGCCGCAGACGACCTTGGTCGCTCGAGCGTGTCCTTCCGCTCGACGAGGGCAACACGGCTCGGACCGGCAGGCGTCTTCGAGCGTCCGGATCGGGCAGTCACGGATGATGAGGCAGGCAGCATGGATCGCTACCGGGTCGTAGACGGCCGAATTCTGAACCGGCGCTGTGAGATCAACGTCGCCGAGCACTGCAACCTCTCGTGTCGCGGTTGCAGCCACTTGTCCCCCGTCAACGAGAGATCGTTCGTCGATCCCGATGTCGTGGCCCGCGATCTCACCGCGCTCGCGCGCAGCTACCACGTGAAGGTGGTCCGGCTGCTCGGCGGTGAGCCGCTGCTCCACCCCGACTTCGCGTCCGTCATCGACGCCGTGCGCCGCGCCGCCGTGGGCGACACGATCGCCGTGGTCACCAACGGGCTCCTGCTGCCGCGGATGGCGCCGGAGCTGTGGTCACGCATCGACTCGGTCGAGGTCTCGATGTACCCGGGCCGCAGTCTCTCCGCCGCCGCCCAGGAGCAGTGCGCCGAGAGCGCCCGCCGCCACGCGGTGCAGATCCGCTTCCGCGCCTGCGCCGAGTTCCAGGAGTCGTACTCGGAGACCGGCACGAATGACGTCGAGCTCGTCGAACGCATCTACACGACCTGCAACGTCGCGCACCGGTGGCGCTGTCACAACGTGATCGACGGCTGGTTCTACCGCTGCCCGCAGAGTCACTACATCCCGAAGATCCTCGACGACGACCCGGACGCGCGCACCGCGGACGGGATCGAGATCGACGACTCGCCGGCGTTCGGACCGCAGCTGCTCGCGTACCTCCAGTCGACGGAGCCACCACGATCGTGCGCCAACTGCCTCGGGACCGCCGGCCGCTACGAGCCCCACGAGCAGATCCGGCGAGCCGAGTTCCGCGACCGGCAGGTCGCGCCGACCGAAGACCTCGTGCACCCGCGGCTCGTGGGGACCGGACGCGTCTCGCTCGCGAGGATCGAGTCGCTCGCCCCCCGGAGGGTCGTCGCACCGGTCGAGGACGCGCTGCTCTCGCCGACGTTCATCCGCGCGGTGCAGAAGACGCAGCGGACCACGCGAGCGGCCCTCCACCTCGCCGACCGGCGCACGGTCGCGCACCAGGAGGAGCCCGCGTGACGAGCACCGCTCCCGCGTGGACCGCAGCGCGCGCCGACGCACCGTCGTTCACCGATGTCGAGGCGCTGCTCGGATCATTGCTCGACCCCGGTGCGTTCCAACCGGTGAAGGTGCTCGACGTCGAGCTCACGGAGGGACTCCGGTGCGTGCGCCGGCGGTCCGGCGAGCGGCACGAGTACCGCCTCGCGCTCGCCGTGGTCCGGTTGCACCGACAGCCGCTGGGGCTCGCCGTCCTCGACCTCGACGTCGACGATCCCGAGCACGCGTGGACCACCGCGGTGCTGGTCGCCGTGGGACCGGCGATCGAGTCGCACCTCGACGACGACGCGCGCACGGGGATGCGCCGCGACCCGGACCCCGATCTCTGGAACGGTTGGGCGGACGCCCATCCGCCCTGCCTCCTCGCCCGACGCGCCGCGACCGAGGCCGCGCCGGCCGTCACCGTGGTCGTCGCGTCCCGTGAGCGCCCCGAGCTCCTGGCCCGGTGCCTGGGCTCGTTGGTGGAGATGAGCTACCCGCACTTCGACGTGATCGTCGTCGACAACGCCCCCGAGACCGACCGGACCTACGAGCTGGTCACCCGCTTCGACGCGGGATCGCGACGCCTGCGGTACGTGCGGGAGGACCGCCGCGGGCTCGCCGCCGCGCGACAACCGCGCGCTGGCCGACGCCCGCGGACAGATCATCGCCTTCACGGACGACGATGTCGTCGTCGACCGGCACTGGCTGGCCGAGCTCGTCGCCCCGTTCGTCGCCGACGCGCGGATCGCCGCGTCGACCGGGCTCATCCTCCCGGCCGAGCTCGAGACCGAGTCCCAGCTGCTGCTCGAGGCGACGGGTCGCTACATCAAGGGGTACCAGCCCCGGCACTTCGACCGCAACGGCCACCGTCCCGCCGATCCCCTGTTCCCCTTCACCGCCGGGACGCTCGGCGCCGGCGCCAACATGGCGTTCGCCGCCGACTACCTCCACGCGGTCGGCGGCTTCGACGCCGCGCTCGGGACCGGGACCCTGGCCCGCGGCGGGGACGACCTCGCCGCGCTCTTCGGGGTCGTCGCGTCCGGACGCTCGCTCGCGTACCGCCCGGGCGCGATCGTCTGGCACCACCACCGCCGCGACGCCGCATCGCTGCCGCGCCAGACCTACGACTACGCCGTCGGGCTCGGCGCGTACCTCACGAGTGCCGTCGTGCATCACCCGAAGGAGATCGGCGGGCTGCTGCGCCGGCTCCCGGGCGGCGTGTCGCTGCTCCGCCGCCGAGAAGCGCATCGGGCCGCCGAGCACTGGTCGCCGAGCCTGGAGCGCATCGCGCACCGGGGCCTGCTCATCGGTCCGTTCGCCTACGCCCGCAGCCGGCTACAAGGAGCGCGGCTCCGATCGCCGTAGCTGCATCGACGGCCGCTCAGTCACCGGCCCGATCGATCAGAGGTCGATCGCGAGATCGGTGTCGGGGCGCGAGCAGCACAGGAGCAGGTTGCCGTCGGCGGGCGCCTCGAGGGGCTCGGGGGAGTAGTCGACGGTTCCGTCGAGGAGACCGGTCTCGCAGGTGTGGCAGACGCCGGTGCGACACGACCATCGCACCGGCACGTCGCAGGCCTCGGCCAGCTCGAGGATGCTCGCCGCACCCGGTCGCCCCAGCGCACGTTGAGCCCGGTCCGCACGAACGAGATGAGCGGTCCCGAGCCCGGCTTCGCCTTCGGGTTGGTGCGGCGGCCGCGTCGGAGCCGGCGACGACTCCGGGCGTGATCGGGCTCTCGGCGCCGAAGACCTCGGTGTGCACGCGTCCGGCTGCGACCCCGAGCGCGGCGAGACCCTCGCGCAGCGCGTCCATGAACGCGGTCGGTCCGCACAGGTAGTACTCGCCGTCGATCGGGACGCCCGCCGCGTCGAGTGCCTCCGGGGTGATGCGCCCGACCGCGTCGTAGTCCGTGCCCGCGCGGTCGGTCGGGTCGGGCCGGCTGTACCAGACGCGACGGTGCGCGTGGGCCAGGTCGTCCAGGAGCGACTGCGTCTCTTCGGCGAAGGCGTGCTCCGCTCGGTTGCGCGCGCCGTGCAACCACCAGATGTCACGAGTCGACCGGCCGTCGTGGAGCGCGTGCACCATCGCCAGCATCGGCGTCACGCCGATGCCCGCGCTGACGAGCACGACCGGCCGCTCACTGTCGTCGAGGATGAACAACCCTCGCGGCGCGCCGACCTCCAACGAGTCGCCGACCTGCACGTCGGTGCGGATGTAGTGGCCGGCCGCGCCGTGCGGCTCGACCTTGACGCCGATCCGGTAGTCGGCAGCGCCCGGTGACCCCGCCAGCGAGTAGCTGCGCACGAACGGCGCGGCGCCCTCGCCCGGCAGGAGCTTGAGCGTGATGAATTGGCCCGGGTCGGGCGGGGGCGAGGGGCTGACCGTCGTCGGACTCCAGCTCGAGGGCGACCACGTCGCGGCCTTCCGACTCGCTTCGCCGCGACGCGCAGCGTGCGAAAGCCGGGCCACGCCGGCGGTGGACCCTGCGCCGTCAGGCCGGCGTTGCCTCCGCCGCGAGCACCCGCGAGCTCCTCGTCGAGGAGCGCCTGCAGCGACGTCTGCCAGCCCGGGCTGAGCGCCGGGATGCGCAGCGCGCGCCGGAGCTGGTCGACGTCGTGACGGCCCGCGAGGTAGAGCAGCGCGTTGATCTCGGCCACGGTCATCGCCTCCGGCCCGGTCGCGATCTTCGTCACGTCGTCGCCCGGCTCGAACGTCGCCTTCTTCGAGCACGCGGAAGTAGAAGCCAGGACGGCCGTGCTGCGACGAGCAGCGCGGCCATGCGCGGCTCGTCCATCCGGATCCCGACCCGGTAGCACGTGACCCGCGGCTGGGTGACCTCGAAGCGCGCCGAGCCGATGCGATACCGGTCGCCGATGCAGACCTCGTCGTCGCCCAGCCCCTCGACGGTGAAGTTCTCGCCGAACTGGCCGTAGGTGAAGTCGTCGCGCCGCATCTGGTCCTGCCAGTAGCGGTACGAGTCGAGCTGGTACACGTACACGGCCCGCTGCTCACCGCCGTGACCGTTCAGATCGCCCTGGCCGTCACCGTCGAGGTTCAGGCGCCGGACCGTGCACGGTCCCTCGACGGCCTCCTTCCAGATGCCCGTGAAGACGGTCCGGCCCTGCCAGGTGATCTCCCGCGGCATCCCGACGTTGACCGAGACGAGCTTGGCGGCGCGCTCCGACATGGTCGGGACCTCCACTCCGATTGCCGGCGGTGCGCCCCATGATCTCGCATCGCGTCGGCCTCAGCCCTCCCAGGCGCCCGCGACCTGGCGCGTGGCCACGTTCAGCCGGTTCCACACGTTGATGTTGGCGATCGCCAGCACCAAGGTGGCCAGCTGGCCCTCGTCGTAGTGCCGGGCCGCCTCCTCCCACACTGCGTCCGGCACCGGGTCGGACCGGTCGCTCAGGCGCGTCACCGCCTCGGTGAGCGCGAGCGCGGCCCGCTCGGCCCCGGTGAAGAACGGCGCGTCGCGCCAGCCCGCCAACGCGGCCAGGCGGTCGTCGGTCTCGCCCCGCTTCCTCGCGCCCCGCACGTGGCCGACGAGGCACACGCCGCAGCCGTTGATCTGGCTGGCCCGCACGTTCACCAGCTCGATGGTGGCGTCAGGCACGTCGCCCTGCCCCACCGCGGCGCCGACGGCCTGGAGCGCCGCCATCGCCTCGGGGACGATCATGGCCGGGTGCTGCATCCTCGGTTGGAGCTCGGTCGTGAGGGTCGTCATCGTCATTCCTCCTGGTCGGTCACATCCGCCCGGTGGCGGGGGTCAATGGGTATGACACGGCGCGACGACGGGATGTGACCGATGAGCGACCAGGAATTCCTGACCACCCGGTTCGAGGAGCAGCGACCCCGGCTCCAGGGGGTCGCGTACCGGATGCTCGGCTCGCGCACCGAGGCCGAGGACGCGGTGCAGGACGTGTGGATGCGGCTCGACCGCTCCGACCCCGAAGCGATCCAGAACCTCGGCGGCTGGCTGACCACGGTGACGGCGCGCGTCTGCCTGAACCGGCTGCGCGCCCGCGGCACCCACCCGGAGGACCCGGTGGGCGCGCACCTCCCCGATCTCGTCATCACCCGCGAAGGCTCGGACGATCCTGAGCAGGAGGCGGTCCTCGCGGACGCGGTCGGCCTCGCCCTCCACGTCGTGATCGAGACGCTGCCGCCCGCCGAGCGGCTCGCGTTCGTCCTGCACGACCTGTTCGCGGTGCCGTTCGACGAGATCGCGCCGATCCTCGATCGCTCCCCCGAGGCGACCCGTCAGCTTGCGAGCCGGGGCCGGCGGCGCGTCCAGGGCGCGCCGGTCCCCGACGCCGACCGGTCGCGCCACCGCGAGGTCGTCGATGCGTTCTTCGCCGCGGCGCGCGACGGCGACCTCGAGGGGCTGCTCGCGGTGCTCGACCCGGATGTGGTCGTGCGCGCCGACGGCGGCGCGATCCGGCCCGAGGTGACCGGCATCGAGCGCGGCGCCGAGACCGTCGCGTCCCGGGCGATGATGTTCGCCCAGCCGGCCGCCGAGCTGCTGCCGGTGCTCGTGAACGGTGCGACCGGTGTCGTCGTGATGGCGGACGGCCGACCGGTGACCGTCATGGGCTTCACCGTGCGCGGCGGGTTGATCGCCGAGATCGACGCGCTCGCCGACGCCGAGCGGGTCGCCGCGCTCGATCTCTCTGCGCTCGACTGACCAGTCCAGATCGTTTTGGCGTCGGGGCCTTTTCGTTTCCGCAGGTCAGGGCGTCGCGGAAACGGCCTTGCGACGCCACAACCTTGGGTGGGCCGTCGTCAGATGCCGAAGCGCGCTCGCTCGACGGTCCCGACCGCCGCCGGCGGGCCGCTGACCTCGACCTCGGCCGCGCCCTGACGCCCGAAGAGGTAGAGCAACAGCTCGCCCGGCCGCCCGGTGAGGCGGACCGTCGGCGTTCCTCGACGTGCTCGCACGACCTTGGTCGTCCCCGCCCACGCGAGCTCGACCCCGACGCCGCGGACCCGCCGGGTGAGGAGCCACGGCGCGAAGCCGACATTGCGCCACAGCGCTTCGTCCAACGCGCCGGCGTCCTTCCGTGGACCGAGACCGTTCGCTCGGCGGACATCCTCATGGTGAACGAAGAACTCGTTGAGGTTCGCGAGGCGGCGGACCCATCCGAGGCGGAAGAACCCGCGCGGCGGTCCCGATCGGATCGTCGAGAGGAGGGCCGCGTAGTCGCTCCGAGCGAGTGCCGTTCTGCGTCGCTCGGCCAGGCGGCCCCACGCACCGGGCACGACCAGCCCCGGTGCCGCGCTCGGATCGTGCTCCCGAAGGACGAGGTGCGCCGCGAGATCGTGCGTGGTCCACGGCTCGAGCAGGGTCGGTGCGGCGGGGCCGAGCTCACGCATGAGGTCGCACAACCGGTCGCGCTCGATTGCATCCAACGGAAGGTCAGTCATCGGTGGCCCGTCCCCATCTCACGTGACCGGCGGTGCCCGGAACAGGATTCGAACCTGTACGCCCCCGAGGGGACCGGCGGGTTTAAGCCGCCTGCGTCTGCCGTTCCGCCACCCGGGCCTGAGGCGCCAGGGTAGGCGGCTCCGCCGGGGCCTCCCGCTCGAGCGCCGTCAGGTCGATGTCGACCTCGCCCAGCGCGAGCTGGAACGCCTGACGCAGCCGCGGCCGTGACTCCGCGCTGACCCGGTTGGTCGCGAGCACCCCGTCGATCATGTCGTCCACCACGTCGGCGTAGGTCCGCTCCCGCAAGCGGACCGAGACCACCGCCCCGCCCGGGTAGCGCTTCAGCGTCCGGCTCGCGCCCCGGACTCGAGGCGGGCTCCGGAACGCGGGGACGATCATCCCGGATGCCCGCGCGGCCGCGCCCAACCGGCGAGCGGCGGTTGCGAAGCGAAGCGCGGGGACACCTTCCACCGGTCGAATATCCCATGAGGGTGGGACACCTACGACGGCACCCGCGTCCGGGTCTCTCGCGCGGACAGGCTTTGGCTTGCGGTGGGAGGCGCGACGCGGTTTCCTCTGACGGTGCCCGAGCTTCCCGGAGACGGCGACGTCCAGTTCCTCCCCAACCGGGATCTCGACGCGCCGACGGCCGAACGCCGGGCGCCCCTGCCACCCGAGGAGCCCGAACCCCTCGACGCGATCAGCGCGCTCGACGTCACCGCGCTCGACCCGGCCGCGCTCGACCCCGCCGCTCCCGGTCTGGCGCTCGTGCCGGCGCCACGGGCCGAGCGACTCGACCTCGAGCCGGAGGACGAGCGAATCCGGCGCGGCGACGTCGACGCGTGGGGTCGGAGCGAGAACCTGCGCGCGATGGCCCGCAAGATCTACGACCCGATCTACAAGCACTGGTTCCGAGCCGAGTGGGAGGGCCTCGAGCACGTCCCGCGCGAAGGCGGCGCGCTGCTGATCGCCAACCACGCGGCGGCGATCCCGTCGGACGCTCCGGTGATCATGCACGGCATCGAGACCGAGCTGCGCCGCCCGGTCTACGGGCTCGCCGAGTACCTCTTCCGCGCCCTGCCCGTCATGGGGACGCTCTGGGCCCGCTCCGGCGGCGTCCCCGCGCATCCGGACAACGCGTACCGGCTGCTGCACGACGACAAGCAGCTCGCGCTCGTCTTCCCCGAAGGCGCGAAGGGCACGGGCAAGCTGTTCCGCGACCGGTACAAGCTGCACCGCTTCGGCCGCGGCGGCTTCGTCGAGATCGCGATGCGCTCGGGCGTGCCGATCGTCCCGATCGCGGTCGTCGGCGCCGAAGAGTCGATGCCGATCCTCTTCAAGAGCCGGCGGCTCGCCGCGCTCCTGAACCTGCCCTACTTCCCGATCACCGCGAACATGCTCATGTTCGGCCCGGCCGGCATCGGGATCTACCTGCCGGCGAAGTTCCGGTTGCGCGTCCTCCCGCCCGTGCACTTCGACGTCCACCCGGACCAGGAGCGCTACCCGCGGGCGCTCGTGATGGAAGAGGCGGAGAAGATCCGCGAGAGCGTCCAGGAAGCCCTCTACGACATGCTGCGGACCCGCCGCAGCGTCTGGTTCGGCTGAGCGCGTGCCCGGCATGCGCATCCTCGTCACCGGGCTCGGCACCTTCTGGGGCAGCCGGCTCGCCCAGCAGCTCGAGCAGATCGACGGCGTCGACACGATCGTCGGCCTCGACAGCGACGAGCCCCGGCTCCCGCTCGAGCGCACCGAGTTCGTCCGGGCCGACTCCAACTACTCGATCCTCGACCGCATCGTCCGCGCGACCAAGGTCGACACGATCCTGCACACCCACCTCATCGTCGACTCCACCGAGATCTCGGGCCGCGCGCTCCACGAGATCAACGTCATCGGCACGATGAACCTGCTCGCCGCGGCGGGCGCCGCCGGGAGCCCGGTCCGCAAGGTCGTCGTGAAGAGCTCGACCCTGATGTACGGCGCGAACTACAAGGACCCCTACTTCTTCCGCGAGACCATGCCCCGGACGCGCCAGCCGCGCACCCGGGTCGAGCGGTCGCTGCTCGACGCGGCCGCGTTCGTCCGCGACTTCGCGATCGACAACCCGCACATGACGGTCACCAAGCTGCGGTTCTCCAACGTCCTCGGCGACGACATCTCCACCACGTTCTCCAACGCGCTGCGCCTGCCCGTCGTCCCCGAGATCTTCGGCTTCGACCCGCGCCTGCAGTTCACGCACGAGGACGACGTGACCGGCGCGCTGCTGCACGCGACGCTCAAGGACGTCCCGGGCATCTACAACATCGCGGGCGACGGCGCGATGCCGTGGAGCGAGGTCTGCACGATCGTCGGGAAGCGCCGCATCGCGCTGCCGCCGGTGCTCACCGCGTGGGCGGCCGAGCCGTTGCGGATCCTGCGGGTCGTCGATCTGCCGCCCGAGGTGCTCAGCCTGCTGCGCTACGGGCGGGGCGTCGACAACAGCCCGTTCAAGCGCACCGGGTTCCGGTACCAGTACAGCACCGCGGGAACGGTCGACTCCTTCGCCCGCAGCCTCCGGCTCGAGCGCGCGGTGGGCGACAAGCACCCCGCTTACAAGTTCGAGCGGGACGTCGAGACGTTCTTCCGGCACTCGCCGGCCGTGCAGCGCGGCGACACCTGACCGTGGCGAGCTGATGGCGCTCCACGTCGAACGGTTGGACGGAGTCGGGCTGTTGACCCTCGACGATCCGGAGCGGCGCAACGCACTGAGCCAGGAGATGGTCGACGAGATCGTCACGGCCGTCGACGCGCTCGAAGCCGACGCGGCGATCGGCGCGCTCGTCGTGACCGGCGCCGCACCCGCGTTCTGCTCCGGCGCGGACGTGACCGCACTGACGAAGCTCAGCGCCGACGGCGAGAACCCGCATGACGTCCGCGACATCTACGCCGGGTTCCTGCGGATCCTCGAGTGCCCGATGCCCACGATCGCCGCGGTGAACGGCCCTGCGGTCGGCGCGGGCTTCAACCTCGCTCTCGCGTGCGACGTGCGGATCGCCGGGCGGAGCGCACGGTTCGACTCGCGGTTCCTTCGCATCGGGATCCATCCCGGCGGCGGGCACACCTGGCTCCTCGACCGCGCGGTCGGTCCGCAGGCCGCCGCGGCGATGAACCTCTTCGGCGAGCGCCTCGACGGGGAACGGGCCGCGGCAACCGGCCTGGCCTGGGAGTGCGTCGACGACGAGGACCTCCTCGACGCGAGCCATCGCCATGGCGAGCCGCGCCGCCGAAGCCCCGCGGGAGCTCGCGGCCCGGGTCAAGGCCACGCTCCGCCACGCGCCGTGGCACGAGAGCTTCGAGCACGCGCTGCGCTTCGAGCTCGAACACCAGGTGTGGTCGTTCCGTCAACCCGAGCTCGCCGATCGCATGAAGGCGCCGCGCGATCCGTGACGGGTCCGCCCGGGCCTCGACGCCCCGCGTCCCCACCGCGCGGTCGCGCCGCCTACGCTCCCGGCCTGTGAACCAGGTCATCGAGCCGACGGACTCCGAGGCCCTCGACGCGATCCCGGTCGGTCCCGGGCCCGCGCGCACGATCGGGCTCGTCCTGGCCTGGATCGGCGTCGGCATCGTCCTCGTGTGCGCGGTCTGGTTCATCTGGAGCCAGCTGATCAGCTCCGACGGCGGCTCAGTGGTCGAGCGCTACTCCAACGGCGCGCACGGCCAGCTCTACGAGTCGCTGCGCGACCAGTTCAAGGTCGAGCTCCCGACCACACCCCGCCGGACCGAGCGCGCGGGGACGGACGGCCGGACGGTGGTCGTCGTGAGCACCCCCGGACCGGGCTACCAGTTCTCGGTGACCCGCGAGCCGCAACCCGCGAGCGCGCTCGAGAGCTACACCGCGACGCTCAACACCGCAGCCGGGTCGCTCGCGCAGCAGGTCGGCGGCGAGATCGTCTCGCAGACGGACCCCACGCCCTTCGTGGACGTCGCGGTCAAGAACGTCGTGTTCCGGAAGGGCAAGGAGTACTACCGCAACACGTTGATGCTCGCGAAGGATCGGCTGTACACGATCCAGGCCAAGGTGAAGGGCTCGGACCCGAAGCCGTTCAACCGGCTGTCGACGAGCTTCGCGATCCTCGGGCCCCGCTGACCCGTCCCGCCGGGCCGCGGGACGCAGCGATCGCGCGGCTCAGGTCAGGAACGCGGCCGCGAGCTCGTTGCGCCGCTCCGCCCACTCCTCGGCGGTGATCGCGTAGCGCACGTGATCCTCGTACACGCCGCGGATCTGGAGCAGGCGGCGGGCGACGCCTTCGTCGCGGAGCCCGAGCTTGTCGGCGACCCGGCGGCTCGGCGCGTTGCGGGGCACGATCGCGGCCTCGATCCGGTGCAGGTGGAGCTCGTCGAACGCGTACCGCAACATCAGCACGACACCCTCCGGGATGTAGCCGTGACCGGCCGCGGCCTCGTCGATCCAGTAGCCGACGTACGCGGACTGGAACGGGCCGCGCTGCACGTTGCCGAGGCTCACCTCACCGGCGAAGCGCTCACCGTCGCGCAGGAACACGCCGAACCCGTACGCGGCGTCGAACTGGCGCTGCCGGTCCCACGCGCCACACCGGGCTCGGAACGCGTCGGGGTCGGTCGCCGGGTCGGGGCTCCCGGGCTCGGGCAGCGGCTCCCACGTCTCCAACCAGTCGCGGCTGCGGTCACGCACCTCGTGCCACGCGTTGAAGTCCGCGGCGCGCAACGGCCGCAGCAGCACGCGGGGGCCTTCGAGGCACGGAGCATCGCGCTGGGTTCTCATACCGCGTCCATGATCGCATCGAGTGAGGCGGGATCTTCAAGGCCGGAGAGATCTCCCGGCGGCTCGCCGAGGGCCACGGCGCGGATCGTACGACGCATGACCTTGTTGCTGCGGGTCTTGGGCAGCGTGGCGGTGAACCGGACCGTGCCCGGCCGGAACGACTTGCCGAGGCGGTCGGCCACGTACGCACGCAGCTCGGCCCGGAGCGGTTCGGTCGGCTCGACGCCCGCGGCGAGCACCACGTAGCAGGCGAGCGACTCGCCCTTGACCTCGTCCGGCAACCCCACCGCGGCCGCTTCGACGACGGCCGGGTGCTCGACCAGCACGGTCTCGACCTCGGCCGGCCCCAGCCGCTTGCCCGCCAGCTTGATCGTGTCGTCCGAGCGGCCGTGCAGGTACCACTGGCCGTCCCCGTCGATCGACGCCCAGTCGCCGTGCCACCACACCCCCGGCCAGCGCGACCAGTAGGTGTCCAGGTAGCGCTGCGGGTCCTTCCAGACGCCCCGGGTCATCGCCGGCCACGGCTGCCGGCAGATCAGCTCGCCGACCGCGCCCCGGATCGGCCGGCAGTCGTCGTCCACCACGTCCACGTCACATCCGAGCGCGGGCCCACCCAGTGACATCGGCGAGATCTCCTCGACGACGTGCGGTGCCAGGAAGCACCCGACCTCGGTGCCGCCACTCACGTTGATCACCGAGCATCGACTCCCACCGACCCGTTCGAAGTACCAGCGCCACGGCCCTTCGTTCCACGGCTCCCCCGTCGACGCGAGCACGCGCAGCGACGAGAGGTCGTGCCGGTCGACGTTCTCGTCACCCTTGGCCATGAGCGCGCGGATGAGCGTCGGGGAGACGCCGAGGATGGTCAGGCGATGCCGTTCGACCATCGACCAGAGCCGGTCCGGCTCCGGGAAGTCGGGTGCGCCGTCGAAGCAGAACATCGTGGCGCCCCACGCCAGCGTCCCGAAGATCTGCCACGGACCCATGATCCAACCGAGGTCCGTCAGCCAGAAGAGGACGTCGTCCGGTCCGCAGTCCGCCTGGAACCCGACCTCCTCGGCGATCTTCGCGAGGAAGCCGGCGTGCACGTGCACCGCGCCCTTCGGTCGGCCGGTGGTGCCGCTCGTGTACACGACGAACAGTGGGTGCTCGGAGTCCACCGGCCGGGTCGGGAACGGCCCGTCGGGTCCCAGGTCGGTGAGCTCGGTCAAGGTGAGGTCGCGCCCGTCCGTCATCGGCAGGTCGTCGCGTCCGATGCGCGGGACCACGACCACGGTCTCGACCGACGGGACCGCAGCCACCGCCGCGTCCGCGGTCTCCTTCATCGGGACGAGCTTGCCGCGTCGCAGCGTGCCGTCCGCGGTGATGAGCGCCTTCGCGTTGCAGTCCTCGAGGCGGACGGCGACCGCGTCGGCGCCGTAGCCGGAGAAGACGGGCAGGAAGATCGCGCCCAGCTTGGCGACGGCCATCACCGCGGCGACCGTCTCCGGGATCATCGGCAGGAAGATCCCGACCGCGTCCCCCTCACCGACGCCTCGGGCGGCGAGACCGTCGCGCGATGCGATCGGTGAGCACGCGCAGCTCGGCGTAGGTGAGCGTTCGGGTGGTGCCCTCCTCGCCCTCCCAGACGACGGCCGGACGATCTCGCCAATCCGCGCGGTCGGCCCACTTGTCCACGCAGTCGTGCGCGACGTTGAGCTGCCCGCCGGTGAACCAGGTCGCCCACTCGATGCCGGCGGACGTGTCGAGCACCTGCGTGTACGGCGTCGACCACTCGATCCCGACGAACCGCACGAACGCGTCCCAGAACCACTCCGGCTCGGCGATCGAGCGGGCCCGGAGGTCGGCGAAGTCCGTGTAGCCGTGCTCGGCCATGAAGCGTCCGACGTTGCTCGCCGCTGCGGACTCCGGGGTTGGCCGCCACACGATCTCTGCCACGAACCGGGAGGTTACGTGGCTAGGGTGCGGACGTGCCTCGCCCCGAGATGTCCGATCGCCTGGCGTGGATCGACCTGGAGATGACCGGGCTCGACACCGTCCGGCACACCGTCGTCGAGATCGCGGTGCTCATCACCGACTCCGACCTCGAGCTCGTCGACGACGGCATCGACCTGATCGTGCACGCGCCACCCGAGGCGCTCGCGGAGATGGACGACTTCGTCACCAAGATGCACACGAAGTCCGGCCTGCTTCCCGCGATCCAGGCGTCGACGCTCTCGCTCGCCGACGCGAGCACCCAGGTGCTCGAGTACCTCGGGTCGGTCCTGCCCGGACCGGGGACCACCCCGCTGTGCGGCAACTCGATCGGCGTGGACCGGCGCTTCCTCGACCGCTACCTGCCCGACGTCGAGCAGTACCTCCACTACCGCAGCGTGGACGTGAGCTCGTTCAAGGAGCTGTGCCGGCGCTGGTACCCGTCCGTGTACAAGAAGCGGCCGGACAAGAAGGAGACGCACCGCGCGCTCGACGACATCCGGGAGTCCATCGAGGAGCTCCGGTTCTACCGGGCCAACATGCTCCTGCCCCCCGAGGCCGCGCCGCCCGCCCCGTCCGACGACGCCCCGGCGGCCGAGGACCGGGAACGCCCCACCGGCAGCTAGAATCTTTGGCTCGCGCCGCACCCCGGCGGCGCAGGGTTGAAACCGGCCCGAAGTTCGAGAGAAGGCTCATGTCCGCGCGCGCCCAGCGAGATGATCTCCGAAATGTGGCAATTGTTGCCCACGTCGACCACGGCAAGACGACGCTGGTCGACGCCATGCTCTGGCAGACGGGCGCGTTCCGGGACAACCAGGAGGTCAACGACCGGGTCCTGGACTCGAACGACCTCGAGCGCGAGAAGGGCATCACGATCCTCGCGAAGAACATCGCGGTGCGCTACGGCGGCGTGAAGATCAACATCATCGACACGCCCGGCCACGCGGACTTCGGCGGCGAGGTCGAGCGCGGCCTGACGATGGTCGACGGCGTGCTCCTGCTCGTCGACGCGAGCGAGGGCCCGCTCCCCCAGACCCGGTTCGTGCTGCGCAAGGCGCTCGAGTCGCGCCTCCCCGTCATCCTCGTGGTCAACAAGGTGGACCGTCCCGACGCGCGCATCGCAAGAGGTCGTCGACGAGGTGTACGAGCTCTTCCTGGACCTCGACGCGGACGAGACCCAGATCGACTTCCCGATCATCTACGCGAACGCGCGCGCGGGTTGGGCGTCGCTCGACCCCGACGCGGAGGGCAGCGACCTCAAGCCGCTCTTCGAGCTGCTGCTCGACCACATCCCCGCGCCGACCTACGAAGAGGGTCACCCGCTCCAGGCGCTGGTCACGAACCTCGACGCGTCGCCGTACCTCGGCCGCCTCGCGCTGTGCCGCGTGCAGCACGGCACGATCGCGAAGGGCCAGACCGTCGCGTGGTGCAAGCTCGACGGTTCGATCGAGAAGGTGCGCATCACCGAGCTGTACGTCGCCGAGTCCCTCGATCGCGTCGACGCCGCCGAAGCCGGACCGGGTGAGATCTGCGCGATCGCCGGGCTCGCCGAGGTGACGATCGGCGAGACGCTCGCCGACGCGGACAACCCGGTCGCGCTGCCGGCGATCACCGTCGACGAGCCGAGCCTGTCGATGACGATCGGCATCAACACGTCGCCGCTCGCGGGCCAGGAGGGCTCCAAGCTCACCGCCCGCCAGGTGCTGAACCGGCTCGACGCGGAGCTGGTCGGCAACGTGTCGATCCGGGTGCTCCCGACCGAGCGTCCGGACTCCTGGGAGGTCCAGGGTCGCGGTGAGCTCCAGCTCGCGGTGCTCGTGGAGACCATGCGCCGCGAGGGCTTCGAGCTCACCGTCGGCAAGCCCCAGGTGGTCACCAAGGAGATCGACGGCAAGATGCACGAGCCGGTCGAGCGGGTCGCGATCGACGTGCCCGACGACTACCTCGGCGTCGTCACCCAGCTCGTCGCACTGCGCAAGGGCCGGCTCGAGCAGATGGTGAACCACGGCACCGGCTGGGTGCGCATGGAGTACATCGTCCCGGCCCGTGGCCTCATCGGCTTCCGCACCGAGTTCCTCACCGAGACGCGCGGCACCGGGCATCCTGCACCACGTGTTCGACGGCTACGAGCGCTGGTTCGGCGACCTGCGCAACCGTCCGACCGGCTCGCCTCGTGTCCGACCGGCGCGGCGTGACCAACTCGTTCGCGCTGTTCAACCTGCAGGAGCGCGGCCAGATGCTCCTCGGCCCCGGCGTCGAGGTGTACGAGGGCATGATCGTCGGCGAGAACGCGCGCTCCGACGAGATGGACGTCAACCCGACGAAGGAGAAGAAGCTCACCAACACAGCGGACGTCGAGCTCGGACGACACCGTGCGGCTGACGCCGCCGCGACCGATGTCGCTCGAGCAGGCGCTCGAGTTCATCGCCGACGACGAGTGCGTCGAGGTGACGCCCGAGAGCGTCCGGCTCCGCAAGGTCGTCCTCGAGCAGGCCATCCGCGGCCGCACCCGCAACAAGAAGCCCCCCAAGTCCTGACCACCGGCTCGTTTCGGGGTGGCTCAGCGTCGCCATAGCGACCATGAGGCGCCCCGAAACCAGTTCGGTTACCGTCACGCCGTGCGCCTCTCGCCGCGGTACGACGGAACCACGATCATCGCGATCGACGGGGAGCCCGGCGACCAGGGCGTCGCGCTGGCCCGGCAGCGGCGGCGGATGGAAGCCCTGCTCGCCGACCTCACCGACGACGAGTGGCAGGCCCCGAGCCGTTGCGACGGGTGGACCGTCCAGGACGTCGTCGCGCACCTCGTCGGCGTCAACGGGTTCTGGGAGGCGTCGGTGGTGGCGGGGCTCGCCGGCACGCCGACCCAGGTGCTCGCGGCGTTCGACCCGGCCGCGCATCCACCGCTGATGGTCGCGCCCATGCGGACCCTGACTCCCCAGGAGGTGCTCGACCAGTTCGTGGCATCGAACGACGGCTTCCTCGGGGCCGTCGCGGGGCTCGACGACGCCGGGTGGTCGACGTCGGCCGAGACGCCCGCCGGTCACGTTCCGATCCGGCTGCTCGCCTTCCACGGGATCTGGGACGCGTGGGTCCACGAACGCGACATCGCGTTGCCGCTCGGGCTCACCCCGACCGAGGAGCCCGACGAGATCAGCTCCGCCCTGCGGTACGCCGCGGCCATCGGGCCTGCGCTGACGATCAGCGGGACGGACCCGTTCTCCGGCGGGCTGGCGGTCCTCGCCACCGAGCCGGACATCCACTTCACCCTCGATGTCGGCGAGCGGGTCGCGGTGCACGACGGCGTCGCGCCGGCCGACGTCCCGTGCCTGCGGGGCCCGGCCGTCGAGCTCACCGAGGCGCTGACCCTCCGGGTCCCGCTCCCGGCGACTGCGCCGGACGCGTGGCGCCACCACCTGGGCAGCCTCGCGACGATGTTCGACGCCGAGCTGGAGCCCAGCCCCTAGTGGACCCGGACATGCAGCGGGTCGTGGGCGAGCAACGGCTCGGCTACGTCGCCTCCGTGTGCCCGGACGGAACGCCGAACCTCTCGCCCAAGGGCACCGTCGCCGTTTGGGACGACGAGCACCTCGTCTTCGCGGCCATCCACTCGCCGCAGACCGTCGCCAACATCGAAGCGGGCGCCCCCGTGGTGGAGATCAACGTCGTCGACCCGATCCGGCGCAAGGGCTACCGCTTCAAGGGCCCGGCCACCGTCCACCGCGACGACCCGACCTACGACGCGGGCACGTGCTTCTTCCACGCGCGCAGTGGGCTCGAGCCTGGCCGCATCAACGCGGTGGTCCTGGTCCGGGTCGAGCACGCCGCGCCGCTGACCTCGCCGGCCTACGACGACGGCTCGACGGAGGACGTCGTCGAGGCGCGGTCGCTGCAGCTCTACGGCCTCGCCCGCGTCCCCCGCTCGCAGTAGTCGGTCAGACGTTCAGCTCGGGGCGCGGGCTCGGAGGGCTCGGACGGCTCGGCATCGGCGTCGGGAGCCGGGCCGTCGGGACCGCTGATCACGATCCGGTCCCGACCGGTCGCCTTCGCCTTGAGCAGGGCCGCGTCCGCGAGCTCGAGCGTCTCACTGAACGTGTTCTCCGGCCGGGCCGCGGTGATGCCGAAGCTCGCCGTGAACGACGGCAGCTTCGCGCTCGACTGGGTGGCGGCGAGCGTCTCACGGAGACGGTTGATCACACCGAAAGCATCGGAGATCTGGCAGTCCGGGAGCACGACCACGAACTCCTCACCCCCGTAGCGCGCGGTGAGGTCGGCGGGCCGCACGCTGTCGCGCATCACGCGCGCGAAGAGCCGCAGCGCCTGGTCGCCGGCGTCGTGGCCGTGGACGTCGTTGAGCTGCTTGAAGTGGTCGAGATCGGCGTAGACCGCCACGTAGGTGGAGCCTTCCTCGACGAGCCGCCGTACCTTCTCCTCCAGGCTGCGTCGGTTCATCAGCCCGGTCAGCGGGTCGGTGTGCGCCTGCGTCTCCGAGCGCTTGAACGCCCGCAGCATCCCCACGCGCTCGCCGACCTTCCGGGCGATGAGCTCGATCTTGGCGACGACCTCGGGTTCCGGCGGATGGTTGTCCGGTGCGGTCGTGTGCACGACGCTGATCGTGTTGCCGCCGATGCTGACCGGCACGCACACCGCCGAGCACTCACCGCCCGGCCGGCCCTGCAGGTACGGGCACGCGTCGAGCGCCGCGTCTGCTGGTCCAGGTCTGGGTCTGTCCCCACGTCGCGGCGGGGCAGTCGTTCGGCGACATGACGGGACAGCCAGGCCCGCCGCCGGCGTCGCTCGTGGCCGCCTGGTGGAAGTGCGCGCGGCTCGAGTCGGCGACGAGCAGCTCGGCGGAGATGCCGGGCGCGCTCTCGCCCAGCGCGTGACCGACCAGCGTGTACGCCGCCGGCTCCGTGTGGGCCATCTCCAACGAGCGTTGCATCGTGGCTTCGAGCGCGTTGCGCTCGGCGTCCTCGTGGAGCGTGTGGTCGAGGGCCCTGAGCCGTTGCTCACGCGACCGGGCCGACCGCGACGCGACGCCGAAGGCGAGCAGCATGATCACGAACGCGATTCCGGAGACGATCATGATGTCGCGCTCCGTCCTCGCGACCTCGTCGGCCGCCGCACTGAGCGAGTGCTGGACCCTTCCCTCGTACAGCTCCTTGATCCGGTTGAGGACGGCCCGGATGTCGTCTGCGCGTTGGGTCACGTCCGAGAGTGCTGCGGCCGAGGGCGACGGCTGGATCACGAACGCGCTGCCCGCGACCAGCGCCGCCTGGCGCGCCTGCACGAAGGCCTGCTGCAGCGCGCGCTCGCCGGGCAGGTGGGCGGAGATCCGCAGGTAGGCGGTCCAGGCCGACTCACCCGCGGAGTTCAGGCTGGTCAACAGGGTGATGGCTCCGGCGCGGGTCGACGGATCGACGATCTGTTGCAACGCGGCCGACGTCGCGTTGTAGCTCGCCCGGGCGTTGTCGAGCTTCTCCATCGCCGGGACCAGGCGCTCGGTCGAGTTCTGGAGCGAGCGGTGCGTCGGTGCGAGCGCGCCGAAGACCGACCCCACGATGATGGCCACCGTCACGACGGAGATCAGGCACAGCAGCTGCACCTGCCGGTGCGGCGAGATCTTGGCCAGGCGGGACACCACCCGCTGCAACGGGTGGAACCCGGGTTCGGGAACGTTCACATCTCAGGTGTTCGACACGTTCCCGGACACCCTGGAGGACGGGACGGCCCGATCGGGTCAGGTCTGCTCCCGCAGCGCGCCCAGGAGCGCGGTGACCGAGCGTTCACGGGCTGAATGGCCCATGAGTCCGATTCGCCACGCCACCCCCGCGAACTCCCCCAAACCGCCCCCGACCTCGATGCCGTACCCGGTGAGCAGCTCCTTGCGCAGCACGCCCTCGTCGAGCCCGTCCGGCAGGCGCACCGACGTGAGCTGCGGAAGCCGGTGCCCATCCGGCGCGATCAGCGACCAGCCGAGCTCGACGAGACCGGCCTGGAGCCGGGTCCCGACGGCCCGGTGGCGGGCCCAGGACTGCTCCAGGCCCTCGTCGAGCACCGCGCCGAGCCCCGCGTGCAGCGCCACGATCATCGCCGTGGGCGCGGTGTGGTGGTACTTGCGCGCGCCACCGACGTAGTCGCCGATCAGCCCGAGGTCGAGGTACCAGGACTGGGGTGGCGTGGAGCGCGTCTGCACCCGATCCACGGCCCGCGGCGAGAACGTGACCGGCGAGAGGCCGGGCGGCACCCCGAGGCACTTCTGGGTGCCGGAGTAGCACGCGTCGATGCCCCAGCCGTCGACGTCCACGGGAATGCCCCCGAGCGACGTGACCGTGTCGACCAGCAGGAGCGTGTCGGTCTCCTGCAACGCCCGCAGCGGCGCGACGTCGTTCTCCACGCCGGTCGACGTCTCGGCGTGCACGACCGCGAGCAGCCGCGCGTCCGGATGGGCCCGGTGTGCGTCGAGCAGTCGTTGCGGATCCAGCGTGGCGCCCCATGGTGCGTCGACCCGGACGACGTCGGCGCCACACCGACGCGCGACCTCGCACATGCGCTCACCGAAGACACCGTTGACGCCGATGATCGCTGAGTCTCCCGGCTCGAGCAGGTTGACGAAGCAGGCCTCCATGCCGGCGGACCCGGTGCCCGAGATGGGCAACGTCAACGCGTTCGTGGTGTGGAACACGGTGCGCAGGCGGGCGCACGTCGCGTCCAGGACCGCGAGGAACTCCGGATCGAGGTGCCCGAGCAGCGGCTGTGCGAACGCGGCGGTGACCTCGGGATACGGATTGGACGGCCCGGGGCCGAGCAACAACCGGTCAGTCAGTGGCATCCGCGCATCGTAGGACGGGCGGCCCGCCGAGCGCGGACGGATCCGCGCGACTCGACGCTCAGGCCGCGACCGAGGCGACGTTGCCCCAGTTGCGGATCAGGTGCGCGACCGCGGGATCGGCGCCGGTGCCGGCCACCAGCGCCCGGGCGAGCAGCGCGGCCTCGCGAGCGACGCGGATGACGACGGTGTCGGGGATGTCGAGCGGCGATGCGTCGGAGGCGCTCCGCACGGCTTGCACGGCCTCGTGCGCGGCACGGGCGGCGACCCGGGTCCGGCCTTCGAGGCGCAGCGCGTCGTCGATGCACATCACCGCTTCCCAGGCCTCGACCTCGTCGGCGACGGTCTGATGGTGCTCGTCGATGGCGATGGCGATCGCGCGGATGTCGTCGCCGTCGAGGCGCTGGAGCGCGGCCACGAACCCTTCGAGATGCACGAAAGGGATAACGGCGCGTCCGGGTAAGGGACTGAGGAAAAGTTCAGGTTCAGGCCGGCGCGAGGCTTCTGACCAGCCCATCAAGGATGTCGGCCTCCGAGACGAGCAGCTCGTCGAAGCCCATGGTCCGCAGGATCGTGACCAGGACGATCACCCCGCCCACGATCACGTCGGCCCGCCCGGGCTCGAGCCCGGGGTTGTGCCGGCGGTCCTCCAGGGGCTCGGTGGCCAGCGTCCGGAAGACGTCCTCGACCTCGGCCCGGGTAAGGCGCGAGTGGTGGATCCGCGTCGGGTCGTACTCCGCGAGCCCCATCTCGATCGCTGCCACGGTCGTCACCGTCCCCGCCAGGCCGACGAGGGTCTTCGCCTCCTTGACCGCGGGGACCTCGCGGAGCACGTCGACGACGTGCTCGCGCGCGACGTGCACCGCCTGGCTCAGCTCTTCGGGGGCCGGCGGGTCGGAGTGCAGCCACGCCTCCGTGAGGCGCACGCTGCCGATGTTCACCGACATCTTCCCTTCGGGCGCATCCGTGCCGACGACGAACTCCGTCGAGCCACCACCGATGTCGACGACGAGGTACGGGGCCGCCGCGACTCCGGCCGTCGCGCCGCGCAGACCGCTCGTCGCGCCGAGGAACGACAGCGCAGCTTCCTCGTCACCCGAGAGCAGCTCGAGCTCGGTGCCGAGGATCTCCGCCGCGGGCGTGAAGAAGTCCTCACGGTTCGTCGCGTCGCGGGCCGCGCTCGTCGCGGTGGCCCGCACCGCTTCGACGCCACCGAGCTCGTCCATCGCCTGCCGGTACTCGCGCAGCGCGGCCAACGTGCGTTCGATCGCCTCGGGCACGAGGCGACGGGTCGCGTCCACTCCCTGACCGAGTCGGGTGATCGTCATCCGGCGGTCGAGCTGCACGAGCTCACCACTGCGGCTCGTGATCTCACCGACGAGCAGGCGGGTGGAGTTGGTGCCGATGTCGATCGCGGCCAGCCTCACGCCGGTGGTTCCCCGGGATCGCGCTCGAGGTGCTCGTCGACCCAGCGCCCCACCGGATCCGCGCCCCCGGCGAGAAACCAGGCGTAGTGCGCGTGGAGGCACTTGACCCCCTGACGGGTCCCGCCCACGCCGCCGAACGGCTCGGGGCCGGTCCAGCCGGCGGGCAGCGCCTGCGCCCGTTCGCTCGCGTACTCGGCGTGCGCGGCGGCCAGGGCCTCGGGATCGATCGCCGCGGTCGCCGCCCGCACCCCGCCGTCGGCCTCGAGCCGCGACACCGACCGGACCAGCTTCGGCGCCACCAACCAGTACCGCGTCGGCATCGGCGTGCCGTCCGCGAGCAACGGTGCGTTGCGGATCACCGCCGGCTCACCGTCGTCGGAGCGCACCACGACGTCGAACTCGGCCCGCGGCTCACGACCCAGGAGCTGCGTCACGCGCTCGACGTCGGCGGCAGAAGCAGACACAGCCCGAGCGTAGGCCGGACCTCTCGTCGTTCTCGGCACGTTCGACCGCTCCTGGCGCGGTTCAGCGTTCCGAGAACGTGGGGGCTAGCCGGCCTCGGGGATCTGGGGCGCGGTGGTCGTGGTGGTCGGAGCCGTGGTGGTGGTCGTCGGAGCCGCGCCGGGCACCACGGCCCACGCCTGCTCGCCCGGCCGGACCATGTTGAAGCGGTCGCGGGCGAGCCGCTCGATCTCGTCGTTGCTCAGCACCCGCTTGGACTCTGCCGCGAGCTTGGCGTTCTGCTGGCGGAGCACGGAGAGCCGCTGCTCGGCGTCACTCAGCTGGCTCCGCTGGTGGAGCACCGCGCTGGTCGGGAACACGAACAGGAACAACGCCGCGATCAACACCAGCGTCGCGATCGCGAGACGCAGGATCGCGGCACGACTCCAGTGCGAGTCGTTCGTCGCGCCGGCGTCGGTCGTCGTCGCGTCACTCATGTCGACGGCCCGCTCCGGGCCAGGGCCGCGCCGCCGGGAAACGCGGCTGCTTCGCCGAGGCCTTCTTCGATGCGCAGCAGCTGGTTGTACTTCGCCACCCGGTCCGAGCGGGCGGGAGCACCAGACTTGATCTGCCCGCACCCGGTCGCGACCGCGAGGTCGGCGATCGTCACGTCCTCGGTCTCGCCGCTGCGGTGCGACATCATCGACGTGTACCCGTTCCTCGACGCCAGCGCGATCGTGTCGAGCGTCTCGGTGAGCGTCCCGATCTGGTTCACCTTGATCAGGATGGAGTTCGCGACCCCGAGGTCGATCCCCCGCTGGAGCCGCTCGGGGTTGGTCACGAAGACGTCGTCGCCCACGAGCTGGACCCGGTCGCCGAGCTCGCGCGTGAGCGCGGCCCAGCCGTCCCAGTCGTCCTCCGCCATGCCGTCCTCGATCGACACGATCGGGTACCGGGCGCACAGATCGCCGAAGTAGCCGGCCAGCTCCGCCGACGTGAGGATGCGCCCTTCTCCGGCGAGGTTGTACCGGCCGTCCTCGTACAGCTCGCTCGACGCGGGGTCGAGCGCGATCGCGATGTCCTCGCCCGGCGCGTACCCGGCGGAGTCGATCGCCGCGACGAGGAGCTTCACCGCCTCCTCGTTCGAGGGCAGGTTCGGCGCGAAGCCACCTTCGTCGCCGACCGCGGTCGACAGGCCGCGGTCGTGCAGCATCTTCTTCAGCGCGTGGTACGTCTCCGCGCCCATGCGCAACGCCTCAGTGAACGACGCCGCGCCGACGGGCGCGAGCATGAACTCCTGCAGGTCGACGTTCGAGTCCGCGTGGGCCCCGCCGTTCAGCACGTTCATGCACGGCAGCGGGAGCGTGTGCGCGTTCGCACCGCCCACGTAGCGGTAGAGCGGAAGGTCACACTCGTCCGCGCCGGCCTTCGCGGTCGCGAGCGACACGCCGAGGAGCGCGTTCGCACCGAGGCGCGACTTGTTGTCGGTGCCGTCGAGCTCGATCAGCGCCTGGTCCAGCAGCCGCTGGTCGAGACCCTCGAGGCCGACCACCGTCTCGGCGATCTCCCCGTTGACGTTCGCGACCGCGCGCTGGACGCTCTTGCCGTTGTAGCGGTCGCCACCGTCGCGCAGCTCGGACGCCTCGTGCGCGCCGGTGCTGGCCCCGCTGGGCACCGCGGCGCGGCCGCGCGCCCCCGAGAGGAGCTCGACCTCGACCTCGACGGTCGGATTCCCTCGCGAGTCCAGGATCTCGCGCGCCAGGACGTCGACAATGATGCTCACGGGCCCCCGAGCCTTGGTGCTGCTGTTGTCGGAGTGTCGAATGTAGCCGCCTGCACCCCCACGATCCGGGCAATCCGTCCCGGGTTGTTCGCGGTGCGGGGGTTACACCACCTCAGCGGCGTCGCGCTCGATCCGGACATGTCCCATCGAACCGCTCATCACGGCGCGACGCCCGCCTCGATCCACAGCGCGGCGACCCGGTCGCTCGGCGCCGCGGCCAGGTCGACTCCCCGAGCGAGGGCGAGCTGCTCCATGCGCACGAAACGTTCGCGGAAGCGCGCCGACCAGCCGCGCAGCGCGGTCTCGGCGTCCACCCCGCGCGAGCGGGCGAGCACCACCGCGGCCGCGAGCAGATCTCCGAGCGCGGCCTCGGTCGTCGCCGGGTCCGGGTCGCGGAGCGTGTCGAGCGCGATCGCCGCACGGTCCAGCGCCTCCGCGTCCGTGCCCGGCTCGAGTCCCACCGATGCGGCCTTGCGGTACAGCTTGTGTGCGTAGAGCAGTGACGCGAGACCCGGGCTGATGCCCTCGACGATCGAGTCAGAGCCCTTCTCGCGCTTCTTGATCTGCTCCCAGTTGGTCATCACCTCGGAGACGGTGTCGGCCTCGACGTCACCGAAGATGTGCGGGTGCCGGCGCACGAGCTTCTCGTGGATCCCGCGCGACGTCGGCGATCGTGAACGCGCCGGCTTCGCGCGCGAGCACCGAGTGGAACACCACCTGGTAGAGCAGGTCGCCCAGCTCGTCCTCCAAGCGCGCGTAGGCCTCCGGGTCCACGTCGCCGGCCGGCGCCGCGGCGGGCAGCCCTTCGATCGCCTCGACGGTCTCGTACGCCTCCTCGAGGAGGTACCGCGAGAGCGAGTGATGCGTCTGCTCGGCATCCCACGGGCACCCACCCGGTGCCCGCAGCCGCTCGGACAGGGCCACGAGAGCCGCGAGCTCGCCGGCGACCCGGTCGTGTCCGGCGTCCACGAACATCGACGTGAGGTGATCGGGCTCGACGTCGCGGTCGAGCGCTTCGAGCGGAATCGTCAGCACCTGCTCGCCCGGCATGCCGAGCTGCTGGAGCACCGTGACCGGCGTGTCGGGCGGCAGCGTCTCGAGCAGCACCAGCTTGATGTCCGAGAGGATCAGCCGGTTGATGCAGTGACCGATGAGCAGCGGGCCGTGCAGGCCGGCCGCGTCGACCGCGAAGCTCTGCCCGTCGACGAGGCGCGCGCCGTCCATCGGGTCGACGCCCAGTCGGGACCACGCGAGATCCGCGAACGACAGCCCCGGGATGATCTCCAACGTGACCTCGCCGCGCGCCTCGGCGTCGCGCAGCAACGTCACGGTGCGCTCGGCGACGGCGGGGTTGCCGGGCACGGCGTAGCAGATCTCACCGTGCTCGCCGGCTGCCGCGACCAGGTCCGCGCTGATCGCGCGGTAGAGGTCGTCGAAGCTCTCGGTGGTCTCGTACCGGTCGTCGAACGACTCGAAGTCGAGCCCGTGCTTCGCGAGCTCGTCCACGGCCGGGTGCCGCGCGGTGCGGACGTACCGGTGGGCCATGTAGGAGATCTTCGAGCGGGCCTTCGGAAGCATCAGGTCGACGCCCGCCGGGCCGAGCCCGACGACGACGACGTGCCCCGGTGTCACTGGCCGGTCGCCGCCGCCGCCGGTTTCGTCGTGGTGGTCGGCTCAGCCGGCTCGCTCTTCGGGTTCGGTGCCGTCGGCGGAACGATCGTGATGACCGCCTTGGTGCGGTTCACCGTGCCGTAGCGGGGGTCGACCCAGACGTGGCGCTTGAGCAGCTGGCTGTTGACGAACTTCGTGAGTGGCGTCGCCTCCTGCTGCTGCAGGATCGAGATCAGGAGGAGCCGGGCGTTGGCGAGGTCGAACGGCTCGACCCGGATGACGTGCCAACCGAACTCGGTGTGGACCGGCGCGGAGGTCTGCCCGGGCTTCAGCGGGTCGGAGCCCAGCCGGAACGAGGCGGGCAGCTGGTTGTACTGGTCCGAGGCGGTGCAGGCGACGAGGCCCCCGACTGCGCCGGAGCCGGTGTCCGTGGAGCTCTTCGCGGCCAGGGCCCCGAAGTCCGCGCCGGCCGCGAGCTGGGCCTCGATCGCGTTCGCTTCCGCCTCGGTCTTCGACTGGATCTGCGCGACGACCTGGCCGCTCGGGCACAGCGTCGCACCCTGGGTGGTGAGGGTCTGCTGCAGCACGGCGTCGCTCGGCGGGGCCGGCTTCGGCAGGATCCTCTGCACCGCGGCGATCCGCTCCTGGCGCGCGATGGCCGCGTCCTGGAACGAGCGCGGCAGCTGCTGGAACGTCTTCTTGTTGACGAAGCTGCTGTACGCGGCCGCCCTCGCCGCGCTCTTGTCCGCGGCGGTGATGGTCAGGTGGTGCTTCGCGAAGTACTGGTCCACGGCGGCCTGGTTCACGAGCGTCGTGACCCAGAGCGTCGCCAGCTTGATGCTCACGCCACCGTTGGTGGGCTTCACGTTCGTCGAGAGCGACTTGCTCAACATGGCCGCGACGGCCTTGTTGTCCGTCATCGCCTTCAGGTCGTCGTTCACCGTCGTGCGGCTGATCGTGGTGGAGTCGACCTTGGCCGCGGCCGGGCCCGCGGTGCTGCTGCAGGCCGAGAGCAGAAGGGCCGCGACAACGGCGACGGCAAGGAGCGAGAACGTACGTTTCACAGGAATCGGGACTCTACCGGCCCGCGCCGCGATCACCCGGCCGCGGGGACTCCGGGCCCCACGGGGACGAGCTCGCGCAGCAGCGCGACCAGGGCGTCGGGCACCTCGTCGGAGCGGACCGACAGCGGGATCGCGACCTCGCCGTCCTCCTTGGCCGCCGCCTTCGGCGCCAGCCGGCGCAGGCGCACCTTCTGGCTCTCCTTCAGCTCGAGGCCCTCGATCCGGGCGACCCCCTTCTGAACCGAGATGTTCGTCGCCCGGATCCGCACCGCCTCCGCCCGCAGCCGCGCGACCGCGAGGAGTGCCTCGGCGCTCGGCGGGAGCGGGCCGTACCGGTCGAGCCACTCGTTGCGGACGTCGTCGACGTCGGTCGGATCCGTGACCGCCGCGAGGCGCCGGTAGGCCTCCATCCGCACGTCGTCGCGGCTGACGTACTCGCGCGGGAGGTGCGCATCCACCGGCACGTCGATGACGACGTCGAAGGGCTCCTCGGGCGTCTCCCCCTTCAGCTCGCTGACGGCCTCGGTCACGAGCTCGCAGTACAGATCGAAGCCGACCGCGGCGATGTGCCCGCTCTGCGCGC
The DNA here is from genome assembly GCA_963770105.1 of uncultured Acidimicrobiia bacterium. Lineage (GTDB taxonomy): Bacteria > Actinomycetota > Acidimicrobiia > IMCC26256 > JAENVU01 > Chersky-806. The sequence goes on from CAVYOL010000001.1 coordinate 169,409, forward strand.
CGCCGAGCAGGTTGCCGGCGCCGCGGATCTCGAGGTCGCGCATCGCGAGCTTGAACCCGGAGCCCAGGTCGGTGAACTCGCCGATCGCCTTGAGCCGTTCGTACGCCTCTTCGCTCAGCACCCGATCGGCCGGATGCAAGAGGTACGCGTAGGCGCGCTGCCCGCGCCGGCCGACCCGACCGCGTAGCTGGTAGAGCTGTGCGAGCCCGAGCAGGTCCGCACGGTCGACCACCATCGTGTTGACGGTCGGCATGTCCAGACCGCTCTCGATGATCGTCGTGCACACCATCACGTCGTAGTCGCGCGCGGCGAAGTCGAGCACGACGCGTTCGAGCCGGCTCTCGTCCATCTGCCCGTGCGCGATCGCGATCGCGCGCGCCGGGGACGAGCTCGGCCACCTGCGCGGCGACGTGCTCGATGTCCTGCACGCGGTTGTGGACGTAGAAGACCTGCCCCTCGCGCAGCAGCTCGCGCCGGATCGCCTCGGAGACCGCGCGCTCGTCGTACTCGCCCACGTACGTGAGGATCGGCTGGCGCTCCTCGGGCGGCGTCTGGACGAGCGAGAGGTCCCGGATCCCGGTGAGGCTCATCTCGAGCGTGCGCGGGATCGGGGTGGCCGTCAGCGTGAGCACGTCCACGTTGGCCCGCAGCCGCTTGATCTTCTCCTTGTGCTGGACACCGAAGCGCTGCTCCTCGTCGATCACGAGCAGGCCCTGGTCCTTGAGCTTCACGTCGTCGGAGAGCAGCCGGTGCGTACCGATGATCACGTCGACCGCGCCGCGGGCGACCTCCGCGACGATCGCCTTCTGCTCCTTCTGGCTCAGGAACCGGCTCAGCACCTCCACCCGCACCGGGTAGCCGGAGAACCGCTCCCGGAACGTCTGGCCGTGCTGGTTCGCGAGCAGGGTCGTCGGCGCGAGCACCACGACCTGCTTGCCGTCCTGCACCGCCTTGAACGCGGCGCGCATCGCGACCTCGGTCTTGCCGTACCCGACGTCACCGCAGATGAGCCGGTCCATCGGGATCGGCTGCTCCATGTCGGCCTTCACGTCGGTGATGGCCTGGAGCTGGTCGGGCGTCTCCTCGTACGGGAACGAGTCCTCCATCTCACGCTGCCACGGCGTGTCGGGCGAGAACGCGAAGCCCGGTGCGGCGAGCCGCTGGCGGTAGAGGATCACGAGCTCGGCCGCGACCTCCTGCACCGCGCTGCGCACCCGGCTGCGCGTCTTCTGCCACTCGGTGCCGCCCATCTTGCTGAGCGACGGCGAGTCCCCGCCGGTGTAGCGCCGGATCGTGCCGACCTGGTCCGTCGGCACGTAGAGCTTGTCGCCCCCGCGGTACGCGAGCAGCAGGTAGTCGCGCTCCACCCCGCCGATGCCTCGGGCGACCATGCCTTCGTAGCGCCCGACGCCGTGCACCTGGTGGACGACGAAGTCACCGGGCTTGAGGTCCTCGTAGTAGTCGACCGCCTTCCGGGCTTCGCGTGGCCGGCGGTGCACGCGGCGGCGGCCGGTGAGGTCCGCTTCGGCGATGAGCGCGAGCCCGGCGCCGGGCATGACGACGCCGCGCTCGAGCGGTGCGACGACGATCGACAGCGCGCCGGGCTCGAGGCTCGGCGCCTCGGTGATCGGCACCTGCACGCCCTCACCCGCGAGCACGTCCCGCAGGCGGGAAGCCGAGCCGGTGCCCTCGGTCGCGATGACGACGCGGGTCCCGCTGTCGCGCAGCGCGCGGATTCGCCCCGCGAGCGCCTCGACGTCGCCCACCACCGGATCGAACGCCGCCGCGGCGAGCTGCGGCGTGTCGGGAGAGTCGGGCGAGGCCAGGAGGCTCGTGGCGCGCGCCTTGGTGTGGGCCAGCAGCCGCTCGAACGGCAGCGACAGCCGGGGGAACTCGTGACCTTCGGCTCCCCAGGTGCCGGAGAGCGTCTCCGCCAGGTTCGCCTCCTCGTCCAGGAGCTCCTGGGCCCGGTCGCGCATCCGGCGCGGCTCCACGAGCAGCACGCGTGCGCCCGCGGGGAGCAGGTCGGGCAGGAGGTGCTCCTCCTCGGTCAGCCACGGCAGCCACGACTCCATGCCGTCGAAGATCTGGCCCTCGCCGAGGCGCTCCCACTGCGCGCGGCCCCACGGCGCGGACGCGATCAGCTTCCGGGCCCGGTCCGCGACCTCGGGCGTCGGCAGCAGCTCCCGGCTCGGGAAGATCATGACGTCGCGCAGCTCGTGGTTGCTGCGCTGGTCCGCGACCGAGAACACAGAAAGCCGGTCGATCTCATCGCCCCAGAGGTCGACCCGCACCGGGTGGTCCGCGGTCGACGGGTACACGTCGACGATCGACCCGCGCACGGCGATCTCGCCCCGGCCCTCGACCTGGTACTCACGTCGGTAGCCGGCGGCGACGAGCCGCTCGAGCAGGTCGTCGCGGTCGATCTGATCACCCTTGCGCAGGACGATCGGGTCGATGTCCTCGACGTGCGGGCCGAGTCGTTGCACGAGCGCGCGCACCGGCGCCACGACGACGGCGGGCGCGCGGTCACCACCCTCCCGCAGCCGCCACATGATCCGGAGCCGTCGCCCCATCGTCTCCAGCGCGGGCGACACCCGTTCGAAGGGCAGCGTCTCCCACGCGGGAAAGAGCTCGACCGCGTCGGCACCGAGCATGGGCACGAGATCGCCGGCCAGGCGCTCCGCCTCCGCCGCCGTCGGCACCGCGAGGAGGATCGAGCCCGCGCCCGTCAGCCGGTGGATCCCGGCGGTAAAGAGCGCGCGGGCGGCCTCGGAGACCGCGACGACCTCACTCCGACCGGACGCGACCGCGACGACGCTCGGATCCTCGGCCAGCAGGCGCGGCAGCTCGGAGAGCGGAGCGGTCGTCACCGTCGCACTATGGCCCGCGCCGACCCGCCGGCACAGATCTTGGCGGGAGGGGTGGTCAGTTGGAGGCTTCCTCGGGGGTGTCGTCGACCTCGGTCATGAGGTCGTCCCACGCCGAGACGACCGCGCCGACGGTGATCCCCGTCATCGCGGCCCGGAAGCGGTCGTCCTGCTCCCAGCCGAGGTTCAGGTACCCGTCGGGGACCAGGGGCGACACGACCGAGCGCGTGAGCGCGCCGACCGGGCCCCACCGCAGGACCGGCGTCGGACCGTTGAGCGCGACGACGGGCGCGCCCACCGCGGCGGCCAGGTGCATCACCCCGGTGTTCACGCTGACGACGCCCACGGCGTAGCGCAGCCATACGAGCGTCTCCGCCGGCGTGGCGCCCGCCGCCGACTGCGCGCGGATCCCGGTCGCCCGCCACGAGGTCACGAGCGCCTGCGTGGGGTCGACGTCGCCGGGGCCGCCGGTGAGGACCACTTCGAACCCGCGGTCGTTCAACGCCGCGGCCACCGAACGCCAGCGCTCGACCGGCCAGGAGCGCTCGTCGAAGTTCGCGCCGCCGGGCCAGAGGTGCAGCACCACGTACGGCGCGGCGAGCGGGCGCGGGGCCGCGGGGTCGGGCCGGAGGCAGGGATCGCTGGTCGAGACGATGCCCGCACCCGCGATGAGGCGCCGGTAGTTGTCGATCTCGTGGCCGGTGCCGTGGTCGACCACGACGTCGTACGCGTAGTGGCGGTGCTGGCCCGGCGTGCGCATGCCGACGGTGCAGCGCGCGTTCGCCATGACCGTGAAGAGGCTCTCGAGCCGCGGCCACGCGCCGAAGTCCACGACCACGTCGCAGTCCTCGGCGCGGAGCAGCTTCACGGCCCCCGGGATGTCCCGGACCGGCAGCGTCACGACCGCGTCGACGCCGTCGAGGAGCCGGGCGAACCCCGCGTTGTTGGCGCTGACGAACAGGACGATGCGGGCGTCCGGACGGGCGGCCCGGATGTCGTGGATGACGCCGCTCAGCAGGACCGTGTCGCCGATGCCCACGGTCTTGACCAGTCCGATCGTCTTCCAGTCGTCCGGCACCGGCCGGGCCCCGCGGACCCGGCGCGCCGCGCCCAGCACGGCCATCACCGGGATGCCCGCGTAGCGGTCCAGGAACTTCAGTCGGGCGTTGCCACGATCGGCTTGCAGCTGGGCCGGCTGGTTCATGACGGGTCGGGCGCGGTCAGCCGGAGGCGACGGGGCCGATGCGGCCCAGGATGTCCGTCGTGCTGAAGCCGTCGAGCAGCGGCGCGCGCAGCACGCGTCCACCCCAGCTCCGGACCTCCGGTGCGCCGACGATGTCGCCCTCGGCGTAGTCGGACCCCTTCACCAGCACATCGGGACGGAGCGTGACGATCAGCTGCAACGGGGTCGGATCGGAGAAGAGCACGATCGCGTCGACGGCCGAGAGCCCGGCCAGCACCGCAGCGCGGGCCGCCTCCGAGTTCACGGGCCGGTCGTCGCCCTTCTGCTCGCGCACCGACGAGTCCGTGTTCAGGCCGACGACGAGCCGGTCGCAGTGGCGCCGGGCCCAGTCCAGGTAGTTGACGTGACCGGCGTGCAGGAGGTCGAAGCAGCCGTTCGTGAAGCCGACGACCTCACCCTCGCTGCGCCAGCGCTCGACGGTCTCCTCGAGCACCGGGAGCTCCGACACCTTCTCGGCGAGCGGCACGATCGCGTGCTGCTCACCGCGTCCGAGCGCGTCCAACAGCTCGCCCTGGGTGATCGGGACCGTCCCGGTCTTGCCGACGATGATCCCGGAGGCGAGGTTCGCCGAGCGCGGCCGCGTCGTGACGGTCGAGCCCGACCGCGATCGCCGCCGCGAGCGTCGCGATGGCGGTGTCGCCGGCCCCGGAGACGTCGAAGACCTCACGGGCGCGCGCCGGGACGTGGTGCACGCCTTCGGAGTCGACGATCGTGATGCCCGCCTCGCCCCGAGTGAGGGTGACGAAGTCGAGGTTGAGCGCCTCACAGAGCACACCGGCCGCGGCCGTCGAGCAGCGTCGCGGTCGTGCTCGGGCGCGTCGCTGACGATCGCCAGCTCGCCCTCGTTCGGGGTGATCGTGGTGGCACCCGCGTACTTCTCGTACTCGAGGCCCTTGGGGTCGACGAGCACGGGGACCCCGCGCTCCTTGCACCGCTCGATCAGGCGCCGGCAGAGCTGGGCGTCGAGGACGCCCTTCGCGTAGTCGGAGAGGACGACGGCCTCGTAGCCGTCGTCGAGCATCAACAGGACCCGCTCGTCCCAACCGGAGCGCTCGCCGTTCTCGGGGAAGTCGGTGTCCTCGTCGTCGATGCGCACGAGCTGCTGGTGCCGCGAGAGCACGCGGGTCTTCGTCGTGGTCGTCCGGCCCGGGACCACCGCCACGCCGTGCACGCGCACGCCGGACGCGCCGAGCAGCTCGCGGATGCGCGCTCCCGACGAGTCGTCGCCCGTCCAACCCGCGACGTCGGCGTGGACGCCGAGACCCGCGAGGTTGAGCGCGACGTTGCCGGCGCCGCCGACCGAAGCCGACTCGCGGCCGAGCCGCACGACCGGAACCGGAGCCTCCGGCGAGATGCGCGCGACCTCACCGACGAGGTAGCGGTCGAGCATGAGGTCGCCGACGACGAGCATGCGCGCGCCGGCGAAGCCACCGCGGACGCTGGCGTGGACGAGGTCCGAGCGGTCAAACATCGGACTCCCCCTCCACCATCGCCGCTTCCACCATGTGACAGAGCTCGTGACCGAGGAAGAGGTGTGCTTCCTGGATCCGAGGCGTTGCGTTGGTCGGTGCCCGGAGCGCGACGTCGGCGACGGTTGCGACCTTGCCGCCGCTCGCCCCGGTGATGGCGACGGTGAATGCTCCCTTTTGGCGGGCCATCACCATGCCACGCACGACGTTCGCGCTGTTGCCGGAGGTGGAGAGGCCCACGGCCACGTCACCCGGGCGGCAGAGCGCCTCGAGCTGGCGGGAGAAGATCTCGTCGAAGGCGGCGTCGTTCGCCACCGCGGTCAAGGAGCGTGCCGTCCGTCGTCAGCGCCATCGACGCGAGGCCCGGACGGTCCACGAGGTAGCGGCCGACGAGCTCGGTCGCGAAGTGCTGACTCTGGGAGGCGCTGCCACCGTTGCCGAACCAGAACACCGTTCCTCCGGAGCGCAGTGAATCGGTCATCCGACCGGCGACGGTCCGCAGGTCGGGTTCAAGAGCCGCCAGAGCCGTCATCACCACCTGATGGTCGTCGATAGCCTGCTGGAATTCCACGAAGAGTCTCTCGACGGGCGCTGCGCTGTGCTTGAGGTTAGCAACCGGGTAGTTCTCCTCGATCGTGACGGAGTGCTCAACGTCGACCGAACCGACTCGGTCAAAGCGGTCGAAGAGCTTGAAGTCGTCCCCGGCGCGGACGAAGCCACTGCGGCGTTGGTCGCCGCGGGCTACCGGCTGCTCGTCGTCACGAACCAATCCGTCGTGGGTCGGGGACTGCTCGACCTCGACGCGCTGCACTCCATCAACCATGAGCTCGACCGCCGCCTCGGGAACACCCTCCATGGGTTCTATGTGTGCCCTCATACCCCCGAAATGGGATGTGCATGCAGAAAACCGCGAACACTGCTGATCGAACAGGCGAACATCGCGTGGCCGTTCGATCCCGCCGAGACGTGGTTCGTCGCGGACGCGGACCGGGACATCGAAGCCGCGCAGCGCGTTGGTGTGCGCCCCGCGCTCGTCCGCAGCGGGAAGGGCGCGGCAACGGAACCGCAGTTCCCCGACGTCCCGGTCTGGGACGACCTCCTCGCCTTCACCACCTGGCTGCTCGCTGACGCCGACTAGGGGACGAAAGCGGTCAGGAGGTGTTGTAGCGGTTCATGGCGGGGTCGATGCCGTCGGACGCGATCATCTCGACGGCATCGGCGGCCTGTTCGAGCGTCACGTCGATGTCCGCGCGCTCGCGCTTGCCGAACCGGTTCAGGACGTGGTCCGCGCCGCGCTCCTTGCTCACCGGCTTGCCGACCCCGATGCGCACGCGCTGGAACTCGTCGCTGTGCAGGTGTGCCTTGATGGAGCGCAGACCGTTGTGACCGGCGAGCCCACCACCGGACTTGAGCTTGAGCACGGCCACCGGCAGGTCCAGCTCGTCGTGGACGATCACCACCTGCCCGGGCTCGACGCCGTACCGGCGCGCGAGCAGCCCGACCGACTCGCCGGAGTCGTTCATGTACGTCAGCGGGATCGCGAGTGCGACGCGCTTGCCCGCGACGCGCACCTCGTCGACCCGCGCCCGTTCCTTGCCCTTCTTCAGCTTGGCGCCGTGACGCTGCGCGAGCTTCTCCACGACCTCCGCGCCGACGTTGTGACGCGTCGCGCGCGTACTCCTCGCCCGGGTTGCCGAGCCCGACCACGAGCAGGTCGGCCGGCGTACCAGTGCGCGGCGTCGCTCGTGACCGCCGCAGCACGACTTATTCCTCGGAGTCGCCGCCGCCGTCGGACGCGCCGTCCTCGGCTGCACCTTCCGCACCCTCTTCGCCCTCGGCCGCCGCCTCGAGCGCCGCCTCGGCCGCCTCTTCCTCCTCGCTGAGCCCGCGGGGGATGGAGACCTGCACGACGAGCTCGTCGGGCTCGTGCTGGACCGAGACCCCGGACGGGATCGGCAGGTCCGCCACCCGGAGCTGGTCACCCAGGGCGAGGTGGGACACGTCGACGGTGATCGAGGTCGGGATGTTGCCCGGGAGCGCTTCGACGGTGACGGTGAAGAAGAGCTGCTCGAGCACGCCGCCCTCCTTGACGCCCGGCGGCTCGCCCTCGATGTCGAGCGGGATCTCGGCCGAGACGGCGACGTCGCGGCGCACCCGCACGAAGTCCACGTGGACGAGCTCGTTGCGGGTCGGGTGCCGCTGGATCTGCCGGGCCAACGCCAGCGCGTCGTCCTGGCCCTCGATCTTCAGCGTGATCAGGGTGTTCGCGCCCGACTCGCTGTGCAGCGCGTGGTCCAGCTCGCGGGCCGAGACCGTGACGGACACGGTGTCGGCCTGGAGCCCGTAGACGACGGCCGGGAGGAGACCTTCACGGCGGATGCGGCCGGCGTTGCGGGAGCCCAGCTTGCTGCGGGGCTCGGCTTGGAGGATGACGTCGGCCATGGCGCGTGAGGTCCTTCGAGAAAACGGTGGGGACCCACCATTGTGGCCGCTCGGCGCCGCCCGATCCAAACAGGGCGGCGAGGAGACCTAGACGTTGTCGCCCTTGAAGAGCTCGCTGACCGAGGTGTCGTCGAACACGGCGTCGATCGCCTCGGCCACGATCGGCGCGATCGAGAGGACCCGCAGGGCGTCGAAGTGCTTCTCGTCCGAGATCGGCAGGGTGTTCGTGACCACGACCTCGCGGATCGGGCCGTTCTTCAACCGATCGACCGCGGGTCCGGAGAGCAGGGCGTGGGTGGCCATGATCGAGACCGAGTCCGCACCCCGCTTGGTCAGGAGCTCGGCCGCGCTGACGACGGTGCCGGCGGTGTCGATGATGTCGTCGACGAGGAGGCACTGGCGGCCGTAGACCTCACCGACGACCTCCGTCGGCGACCGCGACGTTGTGCGTCCCCTTCGGGCGGCGCTTGTCGATGAACGCGAGGTCGGCCTCGATGTTGACTTCCTCGAGGCAGTTCGCGAACCGGCGGGCGAGCTTGCCACCGCCCGCGTCGGGCGACACGACCGTGACCCGCTTGTTCGGCTCGAGGTCCTTCGCGATGTGGCTCGCGAGGAGTGGCACGGCGGTGAGGTGATCGACCGGGAAGTCGAAGAAGCCCTGGATCTGGCCGGTGTGCAGGTCGACCGTGACGACGCGGTCCGCGCCCGCGACGGTCAGCATGTCGGCGACGAGGCGCGCGGTGATCGGCTCGCGCCCCTCGGCCTTCCGGTCCTGACGCGAGTAGCCGTAGAACGGGCACACGACCGTGATCCGCTTCGCCGACGCGCGCTTCGCGGCGTCGATCATGATCAGCTGCTCCATGATCCGGTCGTTGATCGGATCGCAGTAGCTCTGCAGCAGGAAGACGTCGGCGCCGCGCACGCTCTCGCCGTAGCGGCAGTAGAGCTCACCGTTCGCGAAGCGCGACAGCTTGATGTCGCCGAGCGGGAGCTTCAGGTTCGTGGCGATCTCCTGGGACAGCTCCGGGTTCCCCGAGCCGGCAAAGAGGAGCAGCCGCTTCTTGGTGACCAGTTCCATCAGTCGCCTTCCTCGTCACGCTCGGCGGCGGCGTCCCGCCCAACCTTCTTCGATCTGCGCCGGCACACCCTTGGCGAGCGCACCCGCCGGGACGTCCCGGTTCACCACTGCGCCGGCCCCGGTGTACGCACCTTCGCCGACCTCGACCGGCGCCACCAGCACCGTATTCGACGAGATCCGGGCGTCCGCCCCGATCACGGTGCGGTGCTTGTTGCGGCCGTCATAGTTCGCGGTGATCGTGCCCGCGCCGATGTTCGCCCGCGGCCCGATCTCCGACGTCGCCCACGTAGGAGAGGTGCGGCACCTTCGCGCCTTCGCCGATCTCCGCGTTCTTCGTCTCCACGAACGTGCCGACGTGCGCGCCGGCCGCGAGGCGGGTCCCGGGGCGGAGCGACACGTAGGGACCCACGGTGCAGTCGTCACCGATCTCGGCTTCGCGCGCCACGGTCTGGCGCACGATCGAGCGCTCGCCGACGATCGTGTCGACCAGCTGGGTGTCCGGGCCTGACGACCGCGCCGGTGCTGATCACCGTGCGACCTTCGAGGATCGTGCCCGGGAGGAGGCGCACGTCCGGCTCGAGCTCGACCGTCGAGTCGACGTAGGTCGAGCTCGGGTCCACCATCGACACGCCTTCGCGCATCCAGCGCAGGTTGATGCGGGAACGGAGCTCGGCCTCGGCCGCGGCGAGCTGCGCGCGGTCGTTGACGTGCATCGCCGCGGTGCGGTCGTTCGCCGGAACCGCCAGCACCTCGTGGCCGGCGTGACGCAGCACCGCGACGGCGTCCGTGAGGTAGTACTCGCCCTGCGCGTTCTCGGGGCTCAGCCGCCGCAGCGCGGGCGCCAGCAGGCCGCGCCGGAAGCAGTAGATCGAGGTGTTGACCTCGTCGATCTCGAGCTCCTCGGGGGTCGCGTCCGTCTTCTCCACGATGTGGTCGACCCGGCCCTTGTCGTCGCGGACGAGCCGGCCGAAGTCCCGGGTGAGCTCGTCGAGCTCGGCGGTCAGCAGCGTGGCCGCGGCATCCGCCTCACGGTGCGTCGTGCGCGAGCCGGGCCAGCACCTCGGGCCGCACCAGCGGCGCGTCACCGGGCATCACGAGGACGTCGCCGTCGAGGTCGGGATCGTCGGAGAAGGCCGTGAGCCCCACGCTGACCGCGTCGCCGGTGCCGCGTTGGACGTGCTGCTCGACGAACTCGATCGGCATCTCGCTCGCGATCTGCTCCTGGAGCGTCTTCGTGACGCTGCTCCGCGCCGTGGCCGACGACGATCACGATCCGCTCGAGTGGCAGCGCGCACGAGGGCGTCGACGACGTGCAGCAGCATCGGCCGGCCGCAGAGCGGGTGCAGCACCTTGGGCGTGCTCGGAGCGCATCCGCGTGCCCTCGCCCGCGGCGAGGACCACAGCAGCCAACGGCCGGTAACTCATTGCTGCGTCCACTCCATCTCGCACCATCCCTGGGATGTCCGGTGGCCTCGGGGTCTCCGGTTGCTCCGGTGCTCGGGGGCGAGGTTTCGAACCTCGACTTGGGACTCCAAAGGACCCCGTGCTGCCGTTACACCACCCCCGACCGACCCGATCGACCTTACCCGCGACCCATTGCCGGCGACGGGCGCTGAATGTGACAGCCGCAGCGTCCCCGAGTACCCTCCGCAACCTCATGGGTTCCCTGATCAAGAAGCGCCGCAAGCGCATGCGCAAGAAGAAGCACAAGAAGCTTCTGAAGAAGACGCGTTGGCAGCGTCGGCAGCAGGGCCGGTAGCGCACCGACGCACACCGGGTGCCCGCAACGAACTCTGGGAGCCGCCTCCGGGCGGCTCCCGACGCGTCCGGGCCCGCGGACCGGGCGTCACCATGTGGTCACGCGCCCCCGCGGTCGTCATCGTCAGCCCGAGGTGCGCGGTGAGCCCGAGCGCGGCCTCGACCCGGCCCGCGGCGGCGCGCCACTCGGTCGGGTCCTCGAACGGGATCCAGCACGACGACCCGCTCCCCGCCAGCAGCGCCCGCGCCCCCGCGGCCGCCTCGAGCGCGTCGCGGAAGGCCACGAGCCGCGGCTCGACCCGTTCCGCCGCCGGCTCGAGATCGTTCGCGAGCTCGTCGACGAGGTGCGCGACCGGACGGGGGGCCGGGATCGCCCGGGTGCTGCGCGGGCCACCCAGCTCGTCCCACGCCCGGTACACCGCGGGCGTGCTGATCGAGAACGGCGGCACGACGATGAGGACGTGGACCGGGTCGGTGATCGCGACGGGGTCGATGATCTCGCCGCGACCCGCATCCAGGCCGGTCGCTGCTGCACGCAGAACGGGATGTCGGAGCCGACCGCGGCGGCCGCCTCGGCCACGATCTCCGGGTCGAGGGCGTAGCGCTCGGCACAGAAGCGCAACGCGGCCGCGGCGTCCGACGAACCGCCACCGAGCCCCGAGCCCGGCGGGATCTCCTTGTGCAGTCCGATCTCGAGACCCTCGTCGTCAGGAAGCACGGCCAGCGCGGCGTGCGCGACCAGGTTGTCGGCATCGCCGGGGACGCCCGCCGACGCGGGCCCGCGCACCGAGAGCCGGACGCCGGGCGGTCCGGGCTCGATCGTCAGCGTGTCGCAGGGCGCGTCGACCGAGACGGTCAGCGCGTCGAGGACGTGGAAGCCGTCGTCACGCACACCGAGGACGCGCAACGACAGCGTGAGCTTCGCAGGTGCGGCGAGCTCGGCCGTCACGCGGCAGCCCGGGTGAGCGCGGCCCAGGCGTCGAGGTCCAGCGTCTCGGCGCGCGACTGCGGATCGATCCCGGCCGCCTCGAGCACCGCGATCGTCCGGTCCGCGAGCTGGGGCTGCAGCGATCGACGCAGCATCTTGCGGCGTTGCGCGAAGCCGGCCCGCACGAGCGCGAACAGCGCGCCCGGGGACGGCACGTCGACCGGCGGCGCGGCGTGCCGATCGATGCGGATCAGCACGGAGTCGACGTTCGGGGTCGGGATGAAGACGGTGCGCGGCACTGATCCGACGACCTTCGCCCGCCCGTAGTACGCGACCTTGACGGAGATCGCGCCGTAGTCGCGCCCACCCGCGGCTGCCGCAAGCCGCTCACCGACTTCGCGTTGCACCATCACGAGCAACGACGTGACGCTCGGCGCTTCCTCGAGCACGCGCGCGACCATCGGCGTCGCGACGTTGTACGGCAGGTTGGCGACGAGCTTCCAGCCGTGCTCACGTTCGGGCAGCAGGGTCGCGAGGTCCGCGGTGAGCGCGTCGCCCTGGATCACGCGCACCTTGGGGAGCCCGGCCACGACCTCTTCGAGCGCGGGGATGAGGTGCCGGTCCAGCTCGAGCGCGGTCACCGACGCGCCGACCTCCGCCAGGGCCACGGTCAGCGAGCCCACCCCGGGCCCGATCTCGAGCACGTGGTCGTCCGCGGCCACCGCGCCGAGGCGGACGATCCGCCGGGCGGTGTTGGGATCGACCAGGAAGTTCTGCCCCAGTGCCCGGCTGGGTCGGAGCTCGTGGCGCTCGAGCAGCTCGGTGATCGACGCGGGGGTCAGCAGAGCCACGGGGCCATGCTCGCAGGTCCGGTTCGTGGGCCTGCGCTCAGTAGTTGAGGGAGACGGAGATGACGCCCTGGCTGAGCGGAGCGAGCCTCCGGAACACGTCGGGGGCCAGGTCGATGATGTGGCCCGTCCACGCCTCCGGCCCCCGGTCCGCGACCCGGCACTGCGCGGTGGCACCGGTCACGCGGTTCGTGAGCGTCACGATCGTCCCGAACTTCAGCGAGAGGTGCGCGCAGGTGCCGCGTCCGGGTGCCGTGCCGTACCAGGTGGCCGAGCCCGTCGCGCTCGGCGGGAGCGGCTGCGTTCCCTTCACGATCACCTCGGCGACCGGCGGCGTCAGCAGCTCGGAACCGATCTGCCGCTTCGTCACGACCGTGCCGTCGGCGCGGGTCGTGACCTGGTAGAGGTCGCGACGCAGGCCCGCGCTGCCCGCTTGGATCATGCGCGTCTGGCCGACGGGCAGGTTGGGATCGTCACGCGTCTCCGTGACGAACGGAACCGCGACGCGTTCCGCGATCTGGTTGTCCGCGAGCCGCAGCACTTCGACGCGCATCCCGTTCGCGAGCCGCGTGTTCGCGGCCGGCACCACTTCGTCGCGCGGACCGAGCGCAATGCTGTGCTCGGTGAGGAGGCCCGCAACATCCAGCGCGGTGCTGCGCCGCGCGTTGACGGTCTTGCCGTCCGCGACCAACGTGACGTTGTGCGGCGTGCGGAACGCGATCGTGGAGCCCGCGGCGAGACGACCGGGCTTCGTCGCGACCAGCGCGGGAGAGATCCCGAGCTCGCGGCGCAGCGCCGCGGGCGTGTGCACCGTGGTGCGCATGGTGGTGACCGCGCCGTCGATCTCGACGTCGACGGGGAACGAGCGCAGCACCTGGATGTGCATGCCCTCGCGCAGCGCGGTGGCCGGCGCCGGGATCACCCGGTCGCCCGGGTGCACCTTGATGCTCTCGTGCGCCAGCACCGCTCCCACCGTCGTGAGCCGCACGGTGCGGGCGACGGTCTGGCCGTCCAACGTGACCGTGACGTACCGCTGGGGCACCGACGCCCCCACGACGCTCGGGAACACGGTGGCCAGCGCACCCACCAGCGCGAGCACGAGCAACGTCCCCACGAGGCGGGTCCGCAGGTCCGTCCCGCTGACCGCGAGCCGGACCCGGGCGCGGAGGCTGAGCGGCTCGGCCGCCACGGCCGCCTCGGTGACCGGTGCCGGGACCTCGACCGGAGCGTCGGCCGGGACCGGCACGACCACGACGGGCTCGACCGGCTCGACCGGGATCACCGGCTTGGGCGGCTCGGTCTCGACGAAGCGGATGCGGGCGACGGCCTCCTCGAGCCCGCGCGGCGCCGTGCTCCAGAAGTCGGTCTCGAGTGTCTTCAGCTCGGCGTCGAACTGCGCGCGCCCGACCTCGAGGTCCAGCGCTTCGAGCTCGGCGGTGATGTCGAGCGCTTCGAGCTCGGCCGTGATGCTGAGGATCGGGAACCACACGCCCGGCTCCGGCGCCTCGGCCCGTGCGGGTGACGGGCGTACGGATCGAAGCGCGTAGTGACGCGCTCGTGCGTCGTGGTTATGGCCGTGCGCATGTCGCGCCGGTCTCCGAACAACGTGCTCGGCGATGGGGTCCGCCTCCACTCCGCCTTGCGTGTACTCCGCCTTGCATCCCCGCGTGGACGTATGACGTCGTGCTCGGGGGAAGCCCGGAACGTATCGACGGCTCCGTCGGGGGGTCAATCCGGACGCCAGAATCACCCCGGACCAGGGAGTTCCCTCGAGGCCGCGGGGCCGCGAGCCGGGTCAGCAACCGGTCAGGAGAGGAAGACCGCGGCTGCAGTCGCGCGGGTGGCGGCCGCGATCGCGTCGACGGATTCGCCACGCGCGGCGGCGACTCCGGCACCGACCATCGCGACGTACGCCGGCTCGTTCGTGCTCCCGCGATGCGGCACCGGCGCGAGATACGGCGCGTCGGTCTCGACCAGCACGCACTCGAGTGGCGCGAGCGCGCACGCCGCGCGCACGTCGTCCGCGTTCTTGAACGTGACGATGCCGCTGAACGACAGATACGTGCCGAGGTCGAGCGCGCGTTGTGCTTCGTCGGCGCCACCGGTGAAGCAGTGGAACACCGTGCGCCGGGGAACCCCTTCGGCTTCGAGGACGCGGAACGTGTCGTCCCATGCGGACCTCGAGTGGATCACGAGCGCGCGATCAGTGGTGTGCGCGAGCTGGATCTGCGCGCGAAACGCAGCCTCCTGGTCCTCGAACCCGGAGTGGTTGTAGTGCAGGTCGAAGCCCGCCTCGCCGATGCCGACGACGTCCGGCCGGCTCGCCAGCTCGAGGAGGGCGGGCCACTCGTTCTCGAGCCGGGACGCGTCGTGCGGGTGGAGCCCGACCGTGGCGTGCACGTCGTCGTGGCGGGCGGCGAGCGCGACCGCCGCCCGGGACGTCTCGAGGTCGGTCCCGACGCACACCATCCACTCCACGCCCCCGGCCCGGGCCCGGTCCAGGACCGCGTCCGCCGCCGCGGCCTCGGGCGGCAGGTGGCAGTGGCTGTCGACCCACATCTACGCCCCCGTTCCGGGGGTCACGGGCGGTCGATGCGGGGGAAGAGCGAGTCGCCCTTCTCGAGCCCGTTGCCGGCGGTCTCGACGCGGCCCCAGACCGCGGCGTCGGGGAGTCGCTGGTCCTCCGGCGCGCCCGCGAGCCCGAGCCGGCGCCAGAGCTCCGACGCCGCGTGCGGGATCACCGGCGCGGCGAGCAACGCGACGATCCGCAGCGCTTCGAGACAGTCGCCGAGCACCGCGGCGGTCGTCGCGGCGTCGCCTGACTTGTGCAACGCCCACGGCTGGCGTTCCTCGATGTACGCGTTCGCGTCCTTGATGAGCTGCCACACCGCGCCGAACCCGCGCGAGAAGTCGAGCTCGTCGATGCTCTCGCGCAACGTCGTGAACGCGGCTGCGGACGCGCCGACCAATGGACCGTCTTCACGCGTGTCCGGGGTGACACCGCCGACGTAGTTCGTGGCCATGTTCAGCACGCGGCTCGCGAGGTTGCCGAAGTTGTTCGCGAGATCGCTGTTGTAGCGGGCGACCATCGCCTCGTAGCTGAAGTCGCCGTCCGGGCCGAACCGCTGGTCCGCGACGAAGTGGTAGCGATACCCGTCCACTCCGAAGTCCGCGACGAGCTCCGCGGGCGCGATCTGGTTCGCCCGCGTCTTGCTCATCTTCTCGCCGCCGACGAGCAGGAACCCGTGGGCGAACACGCACTGGGGCGGGGCCTCGTGCGCCGCCATCAGCATGGCGGGCCAGTACACGGCGTGCTGGCGCAGGATGTCCTTGCCGATGAGGTGGTAGTTGACCGGCCAGAAGCGCGCGAAGCGTTCCGGATCGGTGCCGTAGCCCACTGCGGTGCAGTAGTTCACCAGCGCGTCGAACCACACGTACGTGACGTGCTTCGGGTCCCACGGCAGCGGGATGCCCCAGGAGATCGACGTGCGGCTGATGGAGAAGTCGAGCAGGCCCTGCTTGATCAGCCCGAGGACCTCGCTGCGCTTCCCGGCGGGCTCGCAGGCCTCCGGATGCCGGGTGTAGTGCTCGAGCAACCGGTCCTCGTAGCGCGAGAGCCGGAAGAAGTAGTTCTCCTCGACGACCCGATCGACCGGGATGCCGTGGATCGGGCACTTGCCGTCGACCAGGTCGGCCTCGGTGTAATAGAGCTCGCAGGACACGCAGTACAGGCCTTCATACGTGTCGAGCTCGATGTCACCGTTGTCGTAGACCCGCTGGAGGAACTCCTGCACCGCGACCCGGTGGCGGGGCTCCGTCGTCCGGATGAAGTCCGTGTTCGTGATGTCGAGCAGCTTCCAGGTCTCGCGAAACCGCTCGCTCGTCTGGTCCGCCCACTCCTGGGGGCTCACGCCGTGCTCCTCGGCCGCGCGCGCTGCACCTTGAGGCCGTGCTCGTCGGTGCCGGTGAGGAACACCACGTCGTCGCCCCACAGCCGCCGCCACCGGGCGAGGACGTCCGCGATGACAGTCGTGTACGCGGACCCGATGTGGGGTACATCGTTGACGTAGTAGATCGGCGTCGTCACGAAGAAGGGCTGGGACACCCGGCCTACGATACCGACCGAGTCCCCGGCCCTCATCCGAAATGGCGGCGAACTCCCCCCATGAGCTCTGGTGTCTCCCGCAAGGTCGACCGGCTCGGTCGGGTGGTGCTGCCGGCCGAGCTGCGCAAGCAGCTCGAGATCCGGGAAGGCGACCTCATGGAGATCGCGGTCGACGACGACGGCCGCGTCGTCCTCGAGAAGCTCGCGCTCCGGTGCGTGTTCTGCCGGGCGACACCGCCGGGGGTCGAGCTCCGGGAGTTCGAGGAGAAGCTGGTGTGCGAGCCCTGCGTCGAGAAGCTCACCGCTTCCGAAGCGTGACCGCCAGCTCGTAGGCCCGCCGCTTGGCCACGCCGAGCGCGGTCGAGACCTCGGCCGCGGTGTCGCGCGCCGACAGGCCCCGCTCGAGCGCGTCGAGCACCGCGTCCTCGACGGTCGCGTCGGTGACGACGGCCGCGACGACCGGCAGCCCGTCGACGACGATGGCGTGCTCCCCACGCGGCTCCGCGATCCGCGCGACCTCGGCGGCGACGCCCAGCGGACCGTGCAGCACCTCCTCGTGCAGCTTCGTGATCTCGCGGGCGACGCAGACGAGGCGCGAGTCGCCGCAGGCCGCCACCAGGTCGTCGAGGGTGGCGGCCACCCGGTTCGGCGCTTCGAAGAGCACGACGGTGCGCGGCTCGGTCGCGATCTCGTCCAGGCGCTCGACCCGGGACTTCCCCTTCCGGGGCAGGAAGCCTTCGAACACGAAGCGGTCGGCCGAGAACCCCGAGAGGGCGAGCGCCGCGAGCGCCGCGCTCGGACCGGGCACGACCTGGACCGGGAGGCCGGCGGTCCGGCACGCGAGCACGACCCGCGCGCCGGGATCGCTCACGCCCGGCATGCCGGCGTCGGTGGCGTACGCGACCGTGCGGCCCGCGCGGACCTCCTCGACGATGCGCTCGGCTTCCTGATCCTCGTTGTGCGCGTGCACCGCCCGCAGCCGACCGTCCGCGGCGATGCCCGCGTGCGACAGCAGCTTGCGCGTCCGCCGGGTGTCCTCACACGCGATGACGTCCGCGTCCCGCAGCACCTCGACGACGCGGGGTGACAGGTCGCCGAGGTTGCCGATCGGCGTCCCGATCAGCACCAGGGGCATGGGTGCGTCACTCCTTGACCTCGACCTGGTCCCCGACCCGCAGCCCCCAGCGTTCGAACGCGCCCGCTTCGGCCTCGATCACGAACGCGGCGCGCCACACGAGTGGCGACAGCCGCCAGGGCCGCAGCGTCGAGATGCGCAGCACCACGCCGTCCGCGTTGCAGAAGGCCACGTCGATCGCGAACCGCATGCCGATGGTGTGCACCTGCCGGCACTTGCGGAACACGAGCGCACCGGTGATGCCATCACGACCGAGCAGGCCGCGCGTGCGCTCACGGCGCGTGTGGGCCACCTCGGCCGCCGCGAGCACCTCGCCGTCACGGACGATCCACACTGCTAAACGTTGAAACGGATCTCGAGCACGTCGCCATCGGCAACGACGTACTCCTTGCCCTCCACCCGAAGCTTGTGCTGCTCCTTCGCGTTCGCCCACGAGCCGGCCTCGAGCAGCTCGTCCCAATGGATGACCTCGGCCCGGATGAAGCCGCGCTCGAGGTCCGAGTGGATCACGCCCGCGCACTCCGGGGCCCGCGCGCCGGCGCGGAAGCCCCAGCGCGCGACTCTCCTTGTCCCCGGTCGTCAGGAACGTGCGCAGTCCGAGGAGCTGGTACGCGGCGCGAGCGAGCCGCGGCACCACGCTCTCCGGCACCCCGAGGTCCGCGAGCAGCTCGGTGCGCTCCGCGCCCTGCGCCGCCACGACGTCCGGATCACCTTCGAGCTCCAGGCAGACCGCGAGCGAGTCCTCGCCGAGCTCCTTCGCGATCGCATCTGCTTCGTCCAGCTGCTCGGTGCCGATGTTGACGACCGCGAGCACCGGCTTGTTCGTCAGGAGGAAGACGGGACCGAGCAGCAGGCGCTCGTCGGCGGTCAGGTCCGAGCGGTACACCGGGGTGCCGTCGCCGAGGACCTCGATCGCGCGCTCGCAACGCGTCGATCTCGGGCTGCAGGGTCTTGTCGCCCTTGGCGAGCCGCTTCTGCTTCCCGAGGCGCTGCTCGACCGAGGCGAGGTCGGCCAGGACCAGCTCGTACTCGAGCGTCGCCAGGTCGGAGCTCGGGTCGTTGCCGTCCGTCGCCCGCAGCACGAACAGGACGGCATCGCAGTCCCGGAGCGAGCCGAGGAGCCGGCTGCCCAGGCCCTTGCCCGGCTCGGTCGAGAGGCCCGGGATGAACATGATCTCGAACGTCGCCGGCACGACCTGCTTGGACTCGGACATCGCGGCGAGGGCGTCCAGGCGGTCGTCCGGGAGCTGGACCACGCCCAGCATCCGGTCCGAGGACGTGCTCGCGTCGAGACCGGTGAGGGCGGCGAAGAGGCGGGCGTGGCCCGAGTCGGCCAGGCCCACGAGGCCGAGGTGTTCCATAGGGAGGAACCTTACGACCCTCGACTACGCTGACCCGCTTCGCCGTGGGCGCGAGCGGCGGCAGGAGCGGGCACGAAGTGCGGATGCCAGAGTGACCCGAAGTCGAGGAGTTGACGTGAGCAAGAAGACCAAGAAGCGCAAGCTGCGGGCCCGCCGCAACAAGGCCAACCACGGCAAGCGACCCAACGTCGGCCGCCGCTAGCCGGTCGCGATCTGCTCCTCGGTCCGGGTCGCCCGGACCTCGATGACGAGCAGCGCCACCGCGAGGATCGGCACGAACGCGAGGCTCGCCCCCAGGGACACCTGATCGCTGGCGTCGAACGGCTGCATGTGGCGCAGGTGGTACACGAGGTGCGGCACGGAGTACACGAGCCAGCCCGCGAGCACCGCCCGGACGAACACCGGGACCAACGAGATCGCCGCGACGATGGTGATCAGCGCGAGCGCGAGGTTGAGCTCGCCGACGTCGCGGACCAGGTGCTCGCTGTACGGGCCGACGGGCGCGACCCACATGCGGCCGAAGCCGGGGAAGTCGTCGTAGAACGAGCGCGGCGTGAAGGCCGCCCAGATCCCGATGACCACCGAGGGCACCGCCAGCACCGCCAACCCGATCCGCAGCACGGTCTCACGCATGCTCGGCCTCCCATCGCTCGGACTCCGCCCGCCAGCCTTCGATCTGGCTGCGGTACTTCGGTGACCACCCCGTGAGCGCCTCGAACTTCCGGTTCGAGACCCGCTGCGACGCCATCATCGACTCGGCCGGGACGCCGCTCGTGAACCGCAGCGTCCAGTGCGGGACCCGGTACAGCTTCTTGGTGCGAAACGCGCGCGAGAACGCTTCGATGGCGTTGCCGCGGGTCAACGGCTCGTCGTCCGTGACGTTGTAGATCCCGGTCGGCGCGGCCAGCGCGGCAACTACCGCGGTCGCGGCGTCGTCGACGTGGATGGCGCTCGTGAACGCCCAGGACTTTCCGGGGATCATGGCGAGGCGTCGCCGGGCCAAGCGCAGCATCTCTTCCGTCCCGCGGTTCCCTGCTCCGCCGTAGAACAGCCCGAAGCGCATCACGACGACGTTCGCTCCGTCGGCCGCGAGCTCGAGCGCGATCTGCTCACCCTCGATCGCGGGCGCGTTCAACGCCGGGCCTTCCATGAGCGGGGAGCGCTCGTCGATCCACTCCGGCCCGGCGTCGGCGTAGACGAGCGTGATCGACTCCTTGATGAAGCGCTGGATCCCGGCCGCGCGGGCTGCGTCCACAAGGTTTCGGGTGGCGTCGGTGCGGAGCCGGTTGTGCATCTCCCACGCCTCGGCCTTGAGCATCTCCGGGTACGGCGGGACGTTCGTCGCGAGGTGTGCGATCGCGTCGCTCCCGACCACCGCGTCGTGCACCATCTGCGGGTCGAAGAGGTCGACATCCACGGGTTCGGCGCCCGCCGTCTTCAACGCGGTCGCGGCTTCCTCGCTCCGGGCCACCCCGCGGACCTCATGGCCAGCCGCGATCAACCCGGCGACCGCCGGCCGACCGAGCACGCCGGTCGCGCCCGTGACGAACACATTCATCCCCTGACCTCCTGCATCCAGCGCGCGCTCTGCTCGAGTCCCTTCGGCGAAGCGTCACGCACGATCCGCGCCATCAGATCGGCGACGGACGTGCCGCGCAGCTCGGCCCGCCACGCGTCGTCGGCGCCGTTCATCACCGCGTGGATGGCGCACGGCACCCGGTACTCCCGAGCCGGACGGGCCGCCGGGCCCCGACGCCGGATCTCGGCGCACTGGAACGCCGACGCGCGCCCGTCGATCGCCTCGACGACATCGAGCATCGAGATCTCGTCGGCGGGCCGGGCGAGCCGGTACCCGCCGCCCGGGCCCTGCACCGACTCGAGCAGGTCCGCCCGGCTCATGGCCTGCAGGTGCTTGGCCAGGTACGCGCCCGGCACCCCGTGGTACTCGGCGAGCCGGGCGGTCGGCAACGACTCCCCCGGCTCCAGGAAGCCCAGCAGCACTGCGCAGTGGAGGCCCCACTCGACGCCATCCGAGATCTTCATTATCCGGATAGTAAGTATCCGGATTAGGCCGTGTCAAGCACGCGCCGCCGGCGGCCATCCGCCTAGAGGTGGTCGAAGAGGAGGCTCTGGACCGAGCGGCCGATGCGGCCCTGCTCGTCGTAGAGGGCCGACTCCGCGAAGCCGATGCCGTCACCCGACGCGTAGGTCCGGGCGTCGAGCGCGACCCACTCGCCGGCCGGCTCGCGGTTCAGGTACACGGTGAGGTCCGGGTTGATGAAGACCCACCCGGCATCCCAGCTGACGACGGAGCTGATGCCGTTGCCGAAGTCCGCCGCGGCCGCGACCCGCATCAGCGGCGACACCGCCTCGCCGGCCACCATCGGGACGCGCAGCCGGAACCACACCGTCGCAGGCCCGGGCCGGTCGATCCCACCCCCCGAGACCACGATGTCCATCGCGCTCCCGAAGCCGTCGGGCCCGGTGCGCTCGAAGACGAACTGCCGACCCTCGGGACCGGACTCGAGCCGCTCGGTCGCGAGGGCGGCTTCGGGCAGCTCGAGCGGCTTCTCCCGGATGCGCAGCCCGACGGCGCGGGCGACCTCGGTCCCGTCGGCGAGCAGCGACGCCTCGACGAGCTGCACCTTCTTGCCGGGTCGGGCGGTGCGGGTCTGCACCTCGATCCGGCCGATCGGCACCGGCCGGAGCAGCTCGATGGTGAGCCGGGCGACCCGCAGCGCGGGATCCGGCTCATGGTGCTCGATCGCCCGCGCCAGCAGCGCCGCGGGCGCACCCCCGTGCTGCGAGTTCGGATCCCACGGCCCGCGCGCCCACGGCGTGGCGACGAACGCGTCGCCATCCGGCACGTAGACGCTCTCGGGCTTCGACACGGCCCGCAGCCTAAGTCCGGGGCGCCGCCGCCCTCCGCGAGGGCCTACTGTCGCGGCGTGTCTGCGGGACTGCTGGAGGGACGGGTCGCGCTGATCACCGGAGCAGCCTCGGGTCAGGGGCGCGCGGCTTCGGTGCTCTTCGCCTATCAGGGTGCACGCGTCGTCGTGGCCGACCTCGACGACGACGGCGCGGGCGAGACCATCGCCCGGGTGGACGAGGCGGGCAGCTCCGGCATGGCCGTGCACGCGGACGTGTCCCGCCGCGGGGACTGCGACGCGATGGTCCAGGCGGCGATCGCGCACTTCGGCCGGCTCGACATCCTCTACAACAACGCGGCCGTGCAGATGTCCGGGCGTCTGGTCGACACGACCGAGGACGACTGGGACCTGACGATCGCGACGAACCTCGACGCGGTGTTCTGGGCCTGTCGCGCCGCGCTGCCGCACCTCATCGACTCCGGGAACGCCAGCATCATCAGCACCGCGTCGGTGCTCGGGCTCATCGGGTCCGAGGGCTACGCGGCCTACGGCCCGGCCAAGGCGGGGCTCGTCGCGCTGATGCGACAGATCGCGACCGAGTACGGACCGGCGGTCCGGGCGAACGTGATCGCACCCGGCTCGATCGACACGCCCCGCTTCCGCAAGGTCGCGGAGACGATGCCCGTCAACTTCCTCCCGGACCTCGAGCAGACGATCCCGATGCACCGGCTCGGCACCGCGGAGGACGTCGCCGGCATCGCGCTCTTCCTCGCGTCGGACCTCTCGGCGTACACGACGGGCGCCGTCATCCCCGCCGACGGTGGGCTGGCGGCGTTCCGATGACCTCGATGCGCGGCCAGATCGCGGTCGTCACGGGCGCGGCGTCCGGCCTGGGCGCCGCCGCGGCGACCCGGTTCGCGGCCGAGGGCGCGACGGTCGTCGTCGCCGACATCGACGAGGACGACGCCCGCCGGGTCGCGATCGCGATCGCCGACGCGGGTGGCGACGCCGAGCCGACGGTCGTCGACGTCACGCACGAGGGCGAGGTCGCGGCGATGTTCGAAGCGATCAGCGAGCAGCACGGCCGGCTCGACGTGCTCGTCTGCAGCGCGGCGGTCGAGACGCGGGCATCGATTCTTGAGACGACGGACGCGGCCTGGCGCCGGGTCCTCGACGTCAACCTCAAGGGTCCGTTCCTCTGCATGAAGCAGGGGCTGCCACTGATGATCGGGTCCGGTGGTGGCTCGGTGATCCTGCTCGGCTCGGTGCTCGGCGCGATCGGGTCCCCGGGGTACGCGGCGTACTGCACGTCGAAGGGTGCGCTCGTGAACCTGGCCAAGCAGGCCGCGATCGAGCACGCGGGGGACGGGGTGCGGGTCAACGTCGTCTCGCCGAGTGCGTGCGAGACCGGGCTGTTCCTCGACATGGTCTCGCGGGCCCCTGATCCCGAGGCGATCAAGCGGATGGTCGCCGATCGCACGCCGATGGGCCGGCTCGGCACCGAGGCCGACGTGATCGAGACGATCATGTTCCTCACGTCGGAGGAGTCCTCCTACATCAGCGGCACGACGATCCCCCTCGACGGCGGGCTCGCGGCCCGGCGGGCCTGAACGTCGTGCGCGACGGGCTGCGGATCCTCGACGCGGACGCGCACGTCATCGAGCCGGCCGGGGTGTTCGGGGCCGCCATGCCGTCGGGCGTCAACGTGATCGACCTGCCCGCGACGACCCCGATGGTGCCGTGCGGCGACCCCGCCGTGCTCGCGGACTTCCTCGCCGACGGCTGCTCGGCGACCGAGTACCTGCGCTGCCTGGACCGCGAGGGCATCGACGCGGTCGTGCTCTACCCGTCCATCGGCCTGTTCGTGCCGTTCCTGCCGTCCCTCTCGGCCGAGGAATCGGCGAGCGCGTGCCGCGCGTACAACGAGTGGCTCGCGCAGTACTGCGCAACGGACCCGACCCGACTGACCGGTGCCGCGCTCGTCCCGACTGCGGACGTCGCGCTCGCCGCGCGCGAGGCGGAGCACGCCGCGGCGCTCGGGCTCCCCGCGGTGATGGTGCGCCCGAACCCGCTGTACGGCCGCGATCTCGGCGACCGGGAGTACGACCCGCTGTACGACGTGCTCGAAGCGAACCACCTCACGCTGTCCGTCCACGAGGGGCTCGGGGTGATGGGGCCGACCATCGGACGCGACCGGACGGACACGTTCGCGCTCCGCCACGCGATGAGCCACCCGATGGAGCAGATGGCCGCGATGGGCAGCCTCATGCTGCTCGGTGCGCTCGAGCGTCACCCGGCGCTTCGGGTCGCGTTCCTCGAGTCCGGCACCGGTTGGCTGCCGTACTGGCTCGCCCGGCTCGACGGCCACGCCGAGTGGATGGACGAGAGCGAGACCCGCGAGCTGAGCCTCCGGCCGTCCGAGTACTTCGACCGCCAGTGCGTGATCTGCACCGACCCCGACGACCCGCTCGCGGCGTGGGTGGTGCAGGAGGTCGGCGCGGACCACGTCATGTGGGCGTCGGACTTCCCACATCCCGACGCGCTCTATCCCAACGCGCTGACAGCCTTCCTCGACGAGTCCGCCGAGCACGGCCTCGGTGGCGACGACCTCGCGGCGGTGCTGTGGGAGACGCCGCGGCAGTGGTACGGCTGGGCCGACGCTCAGGCCCAGGGGTCCAGCCGGCGCAGGTAGCTCAGCATCGCCGCGTTCGTCTCGGCCGGCTTCTCCTGCTGGGTGAAGTGGCCGCAGTCCTCGATCACGACCTTCTCGAGGTCGGGCACCCGCTCCTCCATCCCGTCGGCCATCGCCGGCGTGAGGACCGGGTCGCGGTCGGCGCTGATCATGAGGCACGGCACGTCGATGGTCCGGTCCGCGATGTCCGCGGTGAGGTGCCATGAGCGGTCGAGGTTGCGGTAGTACTCGATCGGCGGTGTGAACGCGCCGCGCGGGCTCAGCGCATCCGCGTACACGGCGAGCACCTCGTCGGTGAAGACCTCCGGGTGCACCGTGACCGGGCCGCGCAGCATCATCTCGAGGAAGTCGATCGCGCCCCGTCCCCAGGTGAGCACCCACTCCGCGACCCCGGGCTCCTGGAACTGCACGATGTACGGCGGGTCGTCCGGGAAGACCTGGCGCAGCATCTCGACCATCGGGATCGGCGTGCGCGGCAGGTCGGGCGTGTTCACGCCGATGACGCCCGCGGTGCGCTCCGGGTAGCGGCGAGCGAACGGCCAGACCAGGAGCCCGCCCCAGTCGTGGCCGACCATCACCGCCCGCTCGTGACCGAGCCCGGTGATGACGCCGGCGAGGCACGCGTTGACCCACTCCATGTCGTAGTGGACCTCGGGCTTGTCCGAGCGGCCGTAGCCCGGGAGGTCGACCGCGACGACGTGGAACCCCGCGTCGGCGAGCGGCGCGAGCTGGTCGCGCCAGGCGTACCAGAGCTCCGGAAATCCGTGGCACAGCAGCACGAGCGGGCCGGTGCCCTGCTCGACGTAATAGAGGCGGACGCCGTTCGTGACCACGTAGCCGTCGCGTGCGCCCGGCGGGATCGTCACGAGTCGGGAACCTACCAGCGCCCCGCCGACGTCGAACCCCCAGCAACCCGCGATCGCCGGAGGGCGCCGCGGAAGCGCGTCAGGCGTTCGCCCTCCGAGATCCTCGACCGGCAGGAGCGCGTCACATGGGGCATCGAACGAAGTTGGCCATCGGGGTCGTCGGACTGGCCGCGCTGCTCGGCGGCTGCGCGGCGCAAGGTGCGTCCGCGGCCTCGAGCGACCCGGCCACGCGCACCATCACCGGCACCGCGACCGGGAAGGTGGAGGGGACGCCGGACACGCTGACGGTCACCCTCGGCGTGCAGACCCAGGCCGGGACCGCGCAGGCCGCGCTGGGCCAGAACGGTGACCAGTCGACCCGGGTGATCGCAGCGCTGCAGGCGTCGGGCGTCGCGCCGAAGGACATCCAGACGGCGTCGCTGTCCCTCGACCCGACCTTCGATCGGCAGGGTCGGATCACCGGCTACTCGGTGTCGAACGTCGTCACCGCGAAGGTCCACGACGTCGCGAACGCCGGCAAGGTCGTCGATGCCGCCGCCGCGCAGGCCGGCAACAACATCCGGGTGCAAGGGGTCGCGCTCTCGATCGAGGACACCAGCGCGCTCGTGGCCCGGGCCCGGGCGGACGCGGTCAAGCAGGCCCGAGCGCAGGCCGGCGAGCTCGCCAAGGCCGCGGACGTGCACCTGGGCGAGGTCGAGAAGATCACCGAGCGGCGGCCGGGCTCGCCGGACGTAGTTCCCGGGCAGTTCAGCGCGGATGTCGCCAGCTCCTCCCCCGTCCCCATCGAAGTCGGGACCCAGCAGCTGTCGGTCGACGTGACGGTGGTCTTCGCGATCGATTGAGCGTTACGGTCGCGCATGGCCGAGCTCGTGCTGATCGACACGTGTGACCGGATCCGCACGGTGACCCTCAACCGGCCCGAGGCCCGCAACGCCCTGAGCGTCGCGCTGCAGCGCGAGGCCGGCGCGGCGCTCGCCGCGGCCGATGCCGACCCGGACGTCGACGTCGTCATCCTCACCGGGACCGATCCGGCGTTCTGCGCGGGCCTCGACCTGCGCGAGCTCGGGCGGGACGCGTCCAACCTGGTCGGTGCCGCCGATGACCCGGCGGTCAG
This sequence comes from uncultured Acidimicrobiia bacterium, assembly GCA_963770105.1. Classification (GTDB taxonomy): domain Bacteria; phylum Actinomycetota; class Acidimicrobiia; order IMCC26256; family JAENVU01; genus Chersky-806. The sequence continues at coordinate 196,188 of CAVYOL010000001.1, forward strand.
CCCGTTCGCCGCGCTCTGGAAGATGAGCAAGCCGGTGATCGGGGCGATCAACGGACCCTGCGTGACCGGCGGCTTCGAGCTCGCGCTCGCGTGCGACTTCCTCATCGCGTCGGAGCACGCCGCGTTCGGCGACACCCACGCGCGCGTCGGCGTCATGCCGGCGGGCGGGATGAGCGTCTTCCTCCCCCAGGTCGTCGGCGTGCGCAAGGCCAAGGAGATGAGCCTCAGCGGCAACTTCATCGGCGCGCACGAGGCGTTCGCCCGCGGGCTCGTCAACCACGTCGTGGCGCACGACAACCTGCTGCCCGCGGCGCGGAAGCTCGCGGCCGACATCGCGGGCAACGACCAGGCGGCCGTCCGCAACCTGAAGCGGCTGTACGACGCGAACGAGAAGGTGACGGTCGGGCAGGGCATCGACCAGGAGCAGGAGTACTTCCGCGCCTGGCGGATCGACCCGGCCGAGATCGAGCGCCGCCGCACCGGGATCGTCGAGCGCGGACGCGACCAGCAATGACCACGAACGAGCGCTTCGAGACGCACATGAGCGACTCGGACGCGCTGATGTGGAACATCGAGAAGGACCCGCTCCTGCGGTCCACGATCGTCACGGTGCTGCTCCTCGACCGGCCACCGGACTGGGACCGGCTCGTCGACAAGATCGAGCGCGGCACGTGGCTCATCCCGCGGTTGCGGCAGCGGATCGCGACGCCGCTGCTGCGGATGGGGCCGCCGCAGTGGTCCGGCGACGCGAACTTCGATCTTCGCTACCACCTGCGCCGGGTGAAGGTCTGCGAGCCCACGCTCGACGCGGTGCTGGACCTCGCGCGCACGTCGGCGATGGCCGGGTTCGACCGGGCCCGACCGCTGTGGGAGTACACCGTCGTCGAAGGGCTCGAGGGCGGGCGCTCGGCGATGATCCTGAAGGTCCACCACTCGATGACCGACGGCGTCGGCGGCATGAAGCTCCTGCTCATGCTCTTCGACTTCGTGCGCGAGCCCGAGGCGGCCGCCGCGCTCGACCGCGTCGACGCGGTTCCTGTCTTCGGGCCGCTCGACCTCGTGCTCAGCGCGCTCGGGCACAACCAGCGGCGCGTGCTCGGCATCGCGCGCCGCAGCATCGTCGAATCGATCGGCGTGACCCGTGCGGTGCTGGACGACCCGGTGCAGACGGTGCAGGACGCGTTGCGGGCGGCAGGATCGATCGTCCGGTTCCTGAAGCCCGCGACCGTGCCGTACTCACCGATCATGCAGGCGCGCACGCTGGCCCGGCAGCTGAGCACGCTCGACGTCCCCCTCGACGACATGAAGCGCGCCGCGAAGACCGTCGGCGGGTCGTTGAACGACTCGTTCGTGGCCGCGGTGCTCGGCGGGATGCGCCGGTACCACGAGTTCCACGGCGTCGACGTCGACGAGCTCCGAATGGTCATGCCGATCAACCTGCGGGCCGAAGGCTCCGCGCTCGGCGGCAACCACTTCACCCCGGCCCGCTTCCTCGTCCCGCTGTCGATCAAGGATCCGGCCGACCGCATCGTCGCGGTCGGACAGCTGACGCGCCAGATCCGCGACGAGCCCGCGGTCCACCTCACGGAGGCGCTCGCCGGGATCCTGAACCAGCTGCCGACGACGATCACCACCGCGCTGTTCGGCTCGATGCTCAAGGGGGCGGACTTCGTCACGAGCAACGTCCCGGGCGCGCCGTTCGAGATCTTCTCGGCCGGGGCCCGGCTCGACCGCATGTACGCGTTCGCGCCGCTGGCGGGCGCGGCCGTCAACGTCACCCTGCTGAGCAGCTGCGGGACCTGCTGCATCGGCGTGAACGTCGACTCGGTCGCCGTCCCCGACTCCGAGACCTTCCTGCGCTGCCTCGACGAAGGCTTCGCCGAGGTCCTCGCCCTCGCCCCCTAGCCACCCCACCCCACCCCGTTCTCGGCCCACCGCCCGTTCTCGGCACGCTCAACCGCTCCTGGCGCGGTCCAGCGTGCCGAGAAGGTGGCGGTGATGCTGACGGATCCGGTCGGCGACCGCGAGGGAGAGCTGGTCGACCTCGTCCCAAGTGAACCGGTGCAAGCTCCAGCCCCGGTCCATGAGGTCGTTCTGACGGACCCGGTCGTGGCGGAACGCCCGGAGCCCGGCATGCGACTCGTACCCGTCGACCTCGATGGCATAGCGAAGCTCGGGATACGCGAAGTCCACGCGACCTACGAACTGGCCGTGCGCATCGAGCACGGTCTGCTCCGGGACCGGGAGTGGCACCCCGTGCAGTCTGAGCAACGTGCTCATTCGGGCCTCCAAGACGCTTGCCGAACCTGGGGCGTCGGCGCGTTCGTCGAGCAGGCGACGGATCACGCCGACTCCTGTGCGACCCCGGCGTGCCACCGCGACCATGGCGGCTCGGATCTCCGCCAGGCTCGCGAGCTGACGCCCGATCGCGCGGTCGAGCGCGCGGCTCACCGACCCCAGTGGCAGCACTGCGCCCAAGTCGACCAACGTGCGCGCCGGGGTCGTCACCGGGACCGCATCGACTGAAGTGATCCAACGGGAGCTGAGATCAGCCAGTCGGTGGACCTTCACTTGGGCGAGCTCCGGCGAACGGTTGCGGGACACCGAGATCTCGACGAAGTCGGCAGGAATCAACCACATCCCATGCACTGCGGCGGCTGCTCGATGCGAGACCGCCGAGACCGCTCCCACCGCAAGGCACGCGGCAAGGTGACGTTGCGCTCTCGTATCCGGTGCGCTCGCATACCGGTACACACCGACGTGCGCCGGCACCAAGATCCCGTCGTTCAGCCGGCGCTGGATCTGGTCGGCGCTCAGACCCTCCTCTCGGGCCTGCTCGTGCGTGATCAGTGAGTGCTGCTTGGCGGCCAGGTCCATGGCCATGCGGTCATCCATCGGGCCAGCATCCCGTCGGCCTGGGACAACAACCCGAAACCCACCATTCTCGGCACGTTCAACCGCTCCAGGCGCGGTTCAGCGTGCCGAGAACGGTCGGAGGGGGGCGCGGTTGGGGGCGGGGGGTGCGGTCGTACGCTGGGGTTCATGGAAGGTACGCCGGTCGGTCGTCGAGTGTTTCTCGGCATCGTGGGCGTGGGGGCCGTCGGCGTGCTGTGGGGCGCGAAGGCCCAGGACTGGCTCGAGCGGGTCGTGGCGCCGATCGTCTCGAAGGACGGCACCGGGCTCTCCGCGTTCCTCCCGATCGGGCGCTTCCGCATCTACACCGTCACCGGTGACCTGCCGAGCAAGAGCAAGGCCGCGTGGAGGTTGAAGGTCGGCGGGCTGGTCGACAAGCCGTTCACCCTCACCTACGACGAGCTGCGCGCGATGCCGGCGACGCGCATGACGAAGGACTTCCAGTGCGTCACCGGTTGGCGCGTGCACGACGTCAAGTGGGTCGGCGTGCGGCTGAGCGACCTGCTCGACCGGGCCGGGGTGAAGCCCGAGGCCAAGGCGCTGCGCTTCAAGAGCTTCGACGGCACGTACACCGAGAGCCTCACGCTGAGCCAGGCCCGGCGCAACGACGTGATCGTCGCCTACCAGATGGAGGGCGGCGACATCTCGGCCGAGCACGGCGGCCCGGTCCGCATGTACGTGGCGCCGATGTACGGGTACAAGTCGTGCAAGTGGCTGGACACCATCGAGCTCACCGACAAGGTGGAGCCGGGCTACTGGGAGCACTACGGCTACGACGTCGACGGATGGGTGGGAAGGTCCAATGGCCGCGACGACGACCCCACCTCCTGACGCCGGCGCCGGCGGCGACGCGCGCGGAAGCGCGCCGACGGCCGACGCCCCGATCCAGCGGTTCGACCGGACCGAGCGCATCGCGCACTGGGTGAACGCGACGCTGTTCGGCATCGTCATGTTCACCGGCTCGATCCTCTACATCGGCGAGCTGTCCGTCCTGTTCGGCAACCGCGAGATCGTCCGCACGGTGCACGTCTACTGCGGGCTCGCGATCCCGGTCGTGTTCCTCATCGCGTACCTGCCCCGCTGGGGCCGCGCGCTGCGCAAGGACTTCAGCCGCATCAACCGTTGGACCAAGGACGACAAGCGCTGGTTCCGCACCCTCGGCAAGGACGACACGATCCGGCTCGGCAAGTTCAACGCCGGCCAGAAGCTGAACGCCGCGTTCATCGTCGGCGCCGCGCTCGTGATGGTCGGCACCGGATCGATCATGAAGTGGTTCGAGCCCTTCCCGATCGACCTGCGCACCGGCGCGACGTTCGTGCACGACTGGTTCGCGTTCTTCATCTGGATGGCGGTGCTCGGCCACATCTGGTTCGCGTTCTCGGACCCCGAGTCGCTGCGGGCGATGTGGCGCGGGAACATCAGCGCCCGCTGGGCCCGGACCAAGCGGCCCCGCTGGTACGAGGAAACGACCGGGGAGCGCGACCACCCCGAGGAATAGGCTCGCGAGGTGACGACGACTCCCTCCGACCTCGTTCTTCCCGCCGAGCTCATCCCGTCCGACGGGCGGTTCGGCTCCGGCCCGTCCAAGGTGCGCACCGAGGCGGTCGCCGCGCTCACCGAGGCCGCGCCCGACTACCTGGGGACCTCCCATCGGCGCGAAGGCGTGCGGTCGGTGGTGCGCCGGGCGCGCGCGGGCCTGGCCCAGCTGTTCGCGCTGCCCGACGGCTACGAGGTGCTCCTCAGCAACGGCGGCACCACCGTCTTCTGGGACTCCGCGGCGTTCGGGCTCATCGAGCAGCGCAGCCAGCACCTCGTGTTCGGCGAGTTCTCCTCGAAGTTCGCGTCGGTCACCCGCAAGGCGCCGCACCTCGAGGACCCCGAGGTGATCGAGAGCCCGACCGGCACCCACCCGCTCCCCCACGCGAGCGCGGCCGTCGACGCGTACTGCTTCCCGCACAACGAGACGTCCACCGGCGTGATGCTCGACCCGCGCCGGCCGGACGGCGCGACGGCCGACCAGCTCGTGCTCGTCGACGCGACGTCCGGCGCCGGCGGGCTCCGCTTCGACCCGGCCCAGACCGACGTCTACTACTTCGCACCGCAGAAGTGCTTCGGCAGCGACGGCGGGCTCTGGCTCGCCGCGTGCTCTCCGGCCGCGATCGAGCGCATCGAGCGGATCGGCGCGACGGACCGCTGGGTGCCACCGAGCCTCGACCTCGGGATCGCGCTCGAGCAGTCCCGCCTCGACCAGACGTACAACACGCCGGCCCTCGCCACGGTGTTCCTGCTCGCGCACCAGGTCGAGTGGATGCTCGAGCACGGCGGGCTCGACTGGGCCGCGTCCCGCTGTGACCGGAGCGCCGAGATCCTCTACGGCTGGGCCGAGGCCAGCTCGTTCGCGACCCCGTTCGTCGAGAAGCCGGACGAGCGCAGCCACGTCACCGCGACGATCGACTTCGACGAAGCGGTCGACGCGGCCGCGCTCGCGACGGCGCTGCGCGCGAACGGCATCGTCGACACCGAGCCCTACCGCAAGCTCGGGCGCAACCAGCTGCGGGTCGGCATCTTCCCCGCGATCGAGCCCGACGACGTCGCCATCCTCACCGGCGCCATCGACTGGCTCACCGAGCGCCTCGCGTAGCTCCTACTCGGGAGAGCTCCTACTCGGACGAGTCACCGGCGTGGGAGAGCAGGTCCCCCATGCCCTGCGGACCGATGCGCTGGCGGAAGTCGCGCACGGAGTACCCGGTGACGACGGCCGCGGTCCTCGCGCGGGCGGTCGCGGAGCGGGGCATGCCGAACAGCGGGCCGATCTCGCCGAAGTACCGGCCCGCGGTGAGCGTCGCCCGCGGCTCCCAGCTCCCGCTCTCGAGCCGGCGCAGGATCTCGATCTCCCCCGACTCGAGCATGTAGATCAGCTCGCCGAACGACCCCTGCGCGAACAGCTCCTCGCCGGCCGCGAGCTCGACCACCTCGGGCTCGCCGCCTTCCGCCTGCCCGAACTGGGGTACGAGCTCCACGACGCGGTCCGCGAGCGGAAGCATGCGCTGGTCGTGGGTCGAGATCACGACGACCCGCTCCCCCGACGCGAGGTCCCGCAGCAGGCGCAGCACCTCTTCCACCTGGATGTAGTCGAGGTGGGCGGTCGGCTCGTCCGCGAGCAGCAACGGCGGGTCGAGCGCGAGCGCCCGCGCGATCGCGACCCGCTGCTGCTGGCCCCCGGACATGTCGCCCGGACGATGGTGCTTCCGGTCCGCCAGGCCTACCTGGTCGAGCAGCTCGTTGGCGCGCGCCCGCCGTTCGGCCCGCTTCACCTTCGCGGCGCGCAGTGGCACCTCCACGTTCTCGAGCGCGGTGAGGCTCGGCACCAGGTTGAACGCCTGGAAGACGATGCCGACGGTGTGGCGCCGGTAGTCCGTGAGCCGGGCACCGTCGAGCCCCGTCACCGCGATGTCGCCGAACGTGATGGTGCCCTCGGTCGGCGTGAGGATCCCGCCCAGGCACGACAGCAGCGTCGTCTTGCCGCAGCCGCTCGGCCCGAGCAGCAGGACGAGCTCACCCGGCTCGGTCGTGACCGAGAGGCCGTCGATCGGCCGCACCGCGTAGCCGCCGCTGGAGTACTCGACGACGAGGTCGTGGATCTCGAGCCCGGGCATCACGCACCTCCGAAGGCGACGGCGGGACTGACGGTCACCGCACGGCGAAGTCCCGCGAGGCTCGCGAGGCACCCGACGACGATCGCGACGACCGGCAGGATCACGAACGACGAGCTCGGTATCTCGGCCGGCATCGGGAAGCTCGGCGCGATGAGCAACGCGAGCACCGCCCCGATGAGCGCGGCGACGAGCGACACGATGACGGCCTGGACCGCGAGACCGCCGAGCAGCGCAGCGGTGCCGGTGCCGGTCGCCTTGAACACCGCGAAGTCGCGCACCCGCTCGAGCGCCGAGAGGTAGATCACCGAACCGACGATGCACGCCGCGAACGAGCCAGAGCGCCGCCGCGATGAAGTTGATCGTCTGCCGCCCGGCACCGACCGACTGCAGCAGGTCCTTCTTGGTCTGCGCGATGGTCAGGATGCGCGCGCCGGGGATCGAGCCGTGCGGATGGCCGCGGATCGCGATCGACGTGAAGAGCGGAGCAGAGCCGAACGTGAGTGCCTGCACGTCCCCGAGCGTGAGGAAGACGTTCGGCATCCCTCCGTAGAGCCCGGACCCGTTCACGATGCCGACGACCCGCAGCGTCTTGCTGCCCATCTGCACCGTGTCGCCGATGTCCTTGCCCAACCGGCTGCCGACCGCGATCTCGCCGCTCCGGCGCGGGGCGCGGCCGTCATCGACCTTGGGGCTGCCGACCCCGCCGGGCACCGCGCCGATCATCGTCACGTGCTTCGGCGTGTCCCCCGGGATGGTGGCCCCGATGGCGACGAACGGCTCGGCCGCCTGCACGCCCGGGAGGCTCCGGGCCCGGGCCAAGGTCCCCGCCGGCAGCACCGCCGACGAGTTGAACGGCCCGGTCGCGCCGACCGCGACGGCCCACTCGTCGGCGCCCGTCGTCGTGACGGTGCGGTCGACCTCGTTGCCGAACGCGGCCGACAGCCCGGCCAGCACCAGCGTCATCGCGAAGACGAGCGCAGTGCCGAGCACCGCGATCAGGAATCGCCGCCGGCGCCACTGCAGGTCTCGCAACGCAGCCAGCAGCATCTCGCCCTCCGATGTTCCTGCCCGGGTGCCGGGCTGCCCGCCCGGCACCACCTTCCATGCAGTGGACGACTGCCGCGTCCTCTGCCCCGCACGGATGCTAGCGACGAACCTCCGAGCACGCGTTTGCCGGGTCTGACAAGATCCCCGTCATGTTGTTCGTACACGAGATCCACCGAGTCATGGGCCGCCAGGAAGACGAGTTCGAGGACGAGTACCGAACCGTCTGGATGCCCCGCCTCGCCGAGAACGACGACGCGTGGTTGCTGTACTTCGCAAAGCTCACGCACGGCACCGGGCGGGCCTACAACATGATCACGCTCACCGCCGTCGCCGGCGGCGCGGCGTGGGAGCGCCTCGTCGCCCGGACCCGCACCGGCGACCTCCACGACTGGTTGACGAAGATCGACACCATGCGCCACGACGTGACGAGCAAGGTGATGATGCCCGTGGAGTGGTCACCGCTCCAGGACGTGGACCTCACCAACGTGCCGACCGGCGGCGCCGAGCACGACATGACCCTGTTCATGGAGGACACCGCGTGGCCGCACGAAGGCAAGATGGAGGACTACCTCAAGGCCGCCCGTGACAACTACGCGCCGAGCCTCGCCGAGGGTCGGCACGGAGGCCGGTCGCTGCTCGAGCTCCAGGCGGTGCTCACCCCGGCCTGGGGGACGAGCGCGCGCCGCCGGGAGGTCATCCTCTGGCAGCGGGTCATGAAGCCGGCCGGGATCACCGCGTCTGCTCATGAGCGAGGTTCCCGCCGAGCACCGCGCGCCGGGGACCTGGATGCACGACGCGCTGGACGTCCGGGACGACTGGGAGAGCCGGCTGCTCCGCACCTCCGCCTGGTCGCCCCTCGCCTGAGGGTCGGTTCCTACCCGGCCGCCTCGGCGGTCGCCTGCACCTTGGCCGCGAGCCGCGGGTCCGGCGGGTCCCATGCGGTGCCACCGGTCCGACCGCCGAGCTCCGGGCACTCACCCGCGAACACTCCCCAGGTGCACTCGAACCCCGGGACGATCCAGTCGTGCAGCATCCAGATGTTCTCGAGCGGCGCCTTCTTCCCGCCCGCAGCCGTGCACTTCGCGGCGCTCATCGACTCGGCCCCGATCACCACGCCTGCGGGCCCCATGCAGAGCCCGCCGTTGAGGTTGTGCTGGTGCCAGCGGTCGTTCGGGCCGGTGAAGCCGTCCGGTGCGCCCCCCGGGTGGAACACGAGGTAGCTGAGCCCGACGATCTTCGAGTCCGGGTTCGTGCCGTCGTACAGCAGCTCCGAGGGCGTCGCCGGGTTGAACGAGCCGGCCAGCGCCGCGTTCGTGTAGTGCGCGCCGATGCACGGGACGTAGACCGTCGACTTGCGGTATCCCGCGGCCTCGGCCGACGCGACGGTCGGGTACTTCACCGCGACGCCGCGGGCGATCGTCTGCTCGGCCTCGAGCTGCGTCGCCTCCTCCCGCGTGACGGGATCCTGCTTGAACGGGCCGCGGTGGTCGTGGCCCTCGGCGTCCTTGCCGACCTGGCCCTCGGACGCGGGCGGGCCGGACAGCTCGCACGGCGAATCGCCGGTCAGCGCACCGGTCACGATGACCCCGGCGCCCGTGTCGACGAGACCGCCGGCACCCGCGACTGCGACGTGCGTGTGATCGTGACCACCGGCCGCGACCGTGCCGGCCGCGTGGTTGTGGCCGTCGGCGCTGAGACCGGTCGAGCTCACGGTCGCCGCCGCCGGGCTGAAGATCATCGTGGTGAAGAGCGCGACGGCGAGGCCGATCGCGCCCGCCCCCGCAAAGCCGACACTCGCACTGACCGGCCGGCGGCTGAAGCTCGCGCTCAACAGCGCAAAGCTCGCGAACACCGCGAGGCCCTCGAACACCGCGCAGAGCACATCGACCCGGCCCCACGCATCCGGGGTCCCGTCGCTGCCGATCGCGATCCCGACGGTGCGGCTGAGCACCCAGACCGCAAGGATCGCGAGGTTCCCGATGATGCCGGCCGTGATGACGGTGCGCGACGGCCGGAACACGATCAACGCGGCCAGGGTGAGCTGGAGCCACGCGGACGCGGCGAAGAAGAGCCCGTGGGTCCACGAGACGCCGGCGTGCTCGCCCATCACCCCGAAGTGGATCGCTGCCGCGCCGACCATGAGCCCGGCCACGGTCCACCGGAGCACCGCGCCGATCGTCGTCGCCCGCGGGCCGCGCGGTGCCCGCCCGGGCGCGGGCACGCCCGACCGCCCGTCGCGCTGACTCTCCTCCATGTGAACCCCCCGGTTGCACGACCTGTGCAAGAGGGTAGGCCGCTCACCCGCCCTGTGACAGGCCTTCCCAGCCGGCGGGGGGCGGGTCGAGCCGCCAGAGCTGCTCCGGGGCGGGCGCGGCGAGCTTCGATTCGATCTGCCAGTCCGCCTCGAGCGCCTTGAGCTGGGAGGCGTAGTGCGCCAGGGCCCGGTGCTTCGCCCCGTCGCCGTGGTCGACGGTCGGCGCCGCGGGCGTCGGCCAGATCCCCGCCCGGAACAGCTGCGAGACCCGCCACGCGAGGAGGCCCGGGATGTGCTTGTAGCCCATGTCCTCGTAGCAGAACCACGCCGGCTCCGGCACCCGGTCGCGCACGACGCGCGCCGCGTCGTGGGTCGCGGTGTGGTCGGGGTTCGCGATCCCGAACGGGGCGAGGACGGCGGTCGGTCGCGCCGCGCGCACCGCGGCTTCGAGCGTGTCGACCGTCTGGTCCGCGCCGACCCAGTCCGGCCGCTCGAGGTACTGGTGCTCGACGAAGTCGAGCCAGACCGGCGTCGCGTTCAGCTCGGCCAGCGCGGCCCGGTCTTCCTCGCGCCGCGCGCCCAGCACGTCGTCACCGGTGCTGAACCCGGCTGCGGTGTCCCAGTGCGTCATCGGGTCGGGATACTCCGGGGGCGCCCCCGCGTAGACGGTGATGACGGTGGCGTCCGGGTGCGCGGCGAGGAGCCGCCCGCACCCGAGGACCGCGTCGTCGAGGTGGGGCGACACGACGACGATCCGCTCGAGCTCGCTCGGCGCGACGAGTCCCCAGTCGCGCATCTCGTTGACGACCCCGGTCCCGCGTTCGGCCATGGCGCTCAGATTGTCACGTCACGCGTCACGCGTGCGGCGTCATCCCTGCGGTGCCGAAGCTGGACTCGGGCCCGCCACCCCGCAACACCGCGATGGGATCGCGCAGGTCGTCGACGTAGCCGAGTGCGTACGCGCCCGGTGCGTACCCGATCATGCGGAGGAGGTCGTCCGGCAGCTCGCGCGCGACGTCGGCGGGAACGGAGAGGTACTGGTTCTCCTCTTGGCGCAGCCAACCGACGCAGTAGGTGATGTTGACGCCGTGACGGATGCTCTGCGACCGGTTCGGACCGCCACCGTGGTACAGCGCACCGGTGTAGACGAGCACGGAGCCCTTGGTCATCTCCGCGGCCTCGGTGTCGGCCTCGGTGAACTGCAGCTTGTCGTCGTACCGGTGGCTCCCGGGGATGAGGCGCGTCCCACCGTTCTCCTCGGTGAAGTCGCTCATCGCCCAGATCGTGTTGCAGGTGACCTCGTAGCCGGCGGGGAACGAGAAGAAGTCGAACGCCCATTGATCCCGGTGCACGTACTGCGCGGGCTGGCCCGGCTCGATGCTGATGAGCTGGGTGACGTGGAGCTGGAACGTCGTCGCGTGGCCGAGCACGTGGCCGACGGCGCCGGTCACGGTCGGGTGCATCACGAGGTCGTGCGATGCGGGTGCCCGCCCGACCAGCCCACCGGTGCGACGCGTCTGCACCCCGCTGAACTCGTCCCCGTAGGGCGTGTGGGCCATGTACGGCGAGAGCTCCGTCTCGAGCTGATCGAGCACGCCGGGGTCGACGAGGTCGTCGACGACCACGCAACCGTCCTCGGCCAGCACCTCGGTGACCGCTTCGACCGTCGCGTTCGGCGGGAGATGACGTACCGGCACGTCCCGGACGGTAGCCGGTCGCGGCGGCCGTTACGCTCGGGCCGCGCGTGCGGGTCGAGCTCGAGGGGGAACCGCTGTGGAAGTGCCGTTGACCGTGTTGGACTTCCTCGATCGCGCGGAGACGGTGTTCGCCGACCGCGAGGCCGTCGTCGACGAGCCCGACCCGCCCGGCGGCGGACTCGGGCGGGTCACCTACGGAGAGCTCGCGGCCAAGGCGCGGAGCCTCGCGGTCGCCCTCGACGATCTCGGGATCGGCGCGGGCGAGCGGGTCGCGATCATCTCCCCCAATGCCGCCCGGTTCCTGATCGCGCTGTTCGGCGTCCCCGCGTTCGGCCGGGTGCTCGTGCCCATCAACTTCCGGCTCAACCGGGCCGAGTTCGCCTACATCCTCGAGCACTCGGGCGCGTCCGTGCTCCTCGTCGACCCGGAGTACGCGGACGTCGTCGCGGACATCCCCGTGCCCCACCGCTTCGTCCTCGGTGCGGAGTCCGACGCCGAGCTGTTCGGCCGGACCGGCACGCCGAAGCTGGCGAGCCTGGACGAGCCGCGACCGCAACGATCAATTACACGTCGGGAACCACGGCGCGGCCCAAGGGCGTCCAGATGACGCACCGCAACCTCTGGCTGAACGCGGTGACGTTCGGCTGGCACATGGGCGTCACCGATCGCGACGTCTACCTGCACACGCTCCCGATGTTCCACTGCAACGGCTGGGGGCTGCCCTTCGCGATCACCGGCATGGGTGGTCGCCACGTGGTCATCCGCAAGATCGACGGCAACGACATCCTGGACCGCGTCGAGCGCGAAGGGGTCACGTTCCTCGCCGGCGCGCCGGCCGTCGTGGCCATGACACTCGACGCGGGCGTGGCCCGTCGCGAGCGGGGCGAGGCGCATCCCCGGTGACGGGCTCGGTGCGGATCGTCGTGGCCGGCGCACCACCGCCGTCGCGGGTGATCGAGCGGGTCGAGGCGGAGCTCGGATGGACGTTCAACCAGATCTACGGTCTGACCGAGACGTCACCGCTGCTCACAGTGAACACCGCCATGCTCGAGTACGACGAGCTCGACGACGGCGAGCGCGCCCGCGCGCTGTCGCGCGCGGGCGTCCCCGCCATCGGCGTGCGGATGCGCGTCGACGACGAAGGCGAGCTGCTCGCCCGGTCGAACCACGTGTTCGAGGGCTACTGGGAGCAGCCCGACGAGAGCGCGAAGGCACTCGTCGACGGCTGGTTCCACACCGGAGACGGCGGCGAGCTCGACGGCGCGTACGTCGTGATCTCGGACCGCAAGAAGGACGTGATCATCTCCGGCGGCGAGAACGTCAGCTCGATCGAGGTCGAGGACTGCCTGTTCCAGCACCCCGCGGTCGCCGAGGCCGCGGTCATCGGCGTGCCCGACGATCGTTGGGGCGAGACAGTCAAGGCGCTCGTCGTCCGGCGACCGGGCAGTGACGACGTCACCGAGGCCGAGCTCATCGAGTTCTGCCGCGAGCGGATGTCGCACTACAAGTGCCCGACGTCGATCGAGTGGCGCGAGGAGCTCGCCCGCACCGCGACCGGCAAGCTCCAGAAGTTCAAGCTCCGCCAGGACTACTGGCAGGGCCGCGACAAGCTCGTCAACTAGCGCTGGTCGATCGCGACCTTGATCGCGCCGCTCTCGTCCTGGGTGGCGAGCACAGTGAACGCGTCGCGCCACTCGTCGAGGCGGAACGTGTGGGTGAGCATCGGTGTGAGATCGATCCGGCCGTTGCCGACCAGGTCCAGGTAGTGCGCGATGCCGTGCCGGCGCACCCCTTCGACCTCCTCGAACCCGAACACGTTGGAGCCGGTGAAGTTGATCTCCTTGAAGTAGACCGGAGTGTCCTCCCACCGCGCCGGACCGTGCATGCCGAGCTTCACCAAGGTCCCGCGGGCCTTCAACAGGCGCGCGCCGACCTCGAGCGTCTCGGCCATCCCGATCGTGTCGTAGACGATGTCGATCCCACCCGGGAACGCCATCGGCAGGCCGTCGGCCGGCTGCAGCACTCCCCCGGACCAATCGGCCGCGGTCTCGATGAGCGCCTCGCGGGGCTCCGGCGCGACGGTCCGTGCCCCGAGCTGCTCGGCGAGCTTGCGCTGCGCGTCGAACCGTGCGACGACCATCACCTCGACGTCGGGGTACAGCGCGCGGCAGGATCGCGACCGCGGACGTCCCGAGCGCGCCCGCCCCGTACACCAGCACCTTGTTGCCGGGCGCCGGCGGGTGCCGGGTGATCCCGTGCAGCGACACCGCGAACGGATCCGCGAACACCGCCTGCTCATCCGAGATCGCGTCCGGGATCTTGAACAGCATCGAGTCGTGCGCGGGCATCAGCTCACCGAAGCCGCCCGGCACGTCCTTGCACATCCCGGTGTGGATCCCGGGCGCGAGGTCGCCCTTCCCGAACGACCAGCACTGGCTCAGGTCGCCCGCCGCGCACGCGGGGCACTGCGGTTCGATGCCGCGCGGCCCGCACGTCAGCCACGGGTTCAGCACCACGCGGTCACCGACCTCGAGGCCTTCCGCTTCGGGTCCGACCGCGACGACGTCGGCCACCACCTCGTGGCCCATCACGTGCGGGAAGGACACGAAGTTCTTCATCGGGTTGTCGGTGTTGTCCCCCGCGCCGCGGTCCTTCGACGTGTAGCTCGCGTAGTCGAAGAAGATCTGCTTCGACTCCGAGCCGCAGATGCCCGTGAGCCGGGGCTTGGTCACCACCCAGTCCGGATGGATGAAGCCGGGATCGTCCATCTCGATGAGCTTCACCGGGGTCCGGGCGAGGGCCCGGAGGAGCCGGTTGTCGGTGTCGGGCTTGGGCTGGGGGTCAGGCTCCACCCCGAAGATCAGTGCGCGCATGACCCGAGCGTATGACATGCACGTCAGGTCCGTCCCGGCGTCCGGGAGTCACCCCGGAGGGGCAGATACGGTGCGGGCGTGGAAGAGGAGGCCGCGCTCGTCCTGAAGTCGGTGAAGGTGAACAACCGCGCCACGCTGCCGTCTCGGCGTTCCCCGACCGGCTGGTGATCGTGGACGGCAGCGGCACCCGCAACATCCCGATCCGGGCGCTCGCCCGCATCACCCACAAGGCGGGGCTCCGGGCCGGCCGCCTCGGGATCGTCACGGTGGACGGCGAGGAGCTGATCATCCGCGGGCTGCGCGCGAGCGACACGCCGACCGCGTACCAGGTGCTCGTGCAGCTCGCCTCAGCCGCCCAGTGAGAACGGCGCCAGGTCGAGGTCCATCCACACCATGTCGCGACTCGGGATGCCGTTCTCCGCGAGGTCCGGCGGATAGCCCTTCGCCTCGGTGAAGTAGTCGCGCTCGACCCCGCGCAGCCGGAAGCCGCAGCGCTGGTAGAACCCGAGCTGGCGGACTCCCGAGCTCGCGGTGCCCACGACCGCGGTGCGCACACCGCGCTGGGCGAGGACGAACAGCAGCGCGTTGATCATCAACGTGCCGACGCCTTGACCTTGGACCGACTCGGCGACCGCGACCGCGCGGAGCTCGGCCACCCCGGGCTCGGTGTCGATCACGAGGACCGCGGCGCGCGGCGCGCCGTCCGACCCAGCGAGCCCGTAGAGGTCGCCGTCGTCGAGGTACGTGCGCAGGACCGCGGCCTCGTCGGCCAGCTCGAGGACCGGCACCCACCGCTCGCGGTCGGGACCGGGCTCGATCAGGCCGAGCTCGGCGCCGGCGCCGTCCACCTAGGGCGCGGCCGGCGGGATCGGCTTGCTCTCGGTGATCGCGTCCGCCTCGATGTCCGTGTCGGCGATCTCCTCGCCCGGCGCGGGCGCGTCCACCGTGGCCTGGGGCTGCAACGCGCCGAGACCGTTGCCCTTGCCGTTCCCGCCCCCCGTGCCGAACGAGCGCATGAGCGTGGCCGCGAGCCCTTCGAAGCTGCCACCGCCGCCGGTGACGAGCACCTCGGGCACGACGGTGATGTGACCCTCGGAGACGGCGTTCGCCACCGCGACGAGCGCGGTCGCGGTCTCGCCCAACGCTTCCTTCTGCGCTTCGAAGCCGGTCGCGCGTGCGACCCCGAGCGCTTCCGTCGCGGCCTGCGTTCGCGAGGCCGATCGCCTCGACCTGCGTCGCCTCCGCCTTGCCGGTGAGCTCGACGTACGCGGCCTCGCCCTGCGCTTCGCGCCTGGCGCGCGTTCGCACGGTTCTGCTCGATCTCGACGTTCACCTGCGCCGACGCCAGCTGACCCTGCATGTCGGCGGTGCCCTTGGCCTTCTCCATCTCGATGCGCGAGGTCTGCGCCCGCTGCATCTCCTCGTACGTCGCCTTCTCCTGGTTCGCGATCTCGCGCTTGGTCAGCACCTCGACCAGCTCCTGGGGGAAGTGCACGTTCTGGATGTAGACGCCCTTCGTCTCCACCTCGTAGAGCTGCAGGTACTCGGTGACGTGCTGCGAGCGCGGCCTGCTGCACCTGCATCCGGGTCTCGATGAACGTCACGGCCGGCTGGTCCTGGAGCGTGTTGCGGAAGTGGTTGCCGACCGCCGACTGCAGCACCTCGTTGACCAGGTTCAGCATGGTGCCGACCATCGAGATGACCTTCGGCGCCTTGGTGTCCGGGCACGTGGATCTGCACCTGGAGCTCGATGCGAGAAGACGAAGCCCTCACGGCTCTTCGCCGTCGATCGGCGCGAGCTGGGCGTCGAGGTTGTGCGACGCGCTCGATCTCCTTCGACCAGTTGAGCGTCAGGATCGACGTCGGCACGATCTCCGCCGCGTAGCACCGCGGGTTGATCGGGTACTTGCCGGTCCGCAGCGGCTCCTGCCAGATGCCGCGGTGGCCGGGACGCACGATCGAACCGAACTTGAACTCGGTGCCGGACGTGTCGAGCGTCGGCAGACCGACGAACGCCTTGATGACCGCGACCTCGCCCTGGTTCACGACGAGCATCGGGACCATCTCGACCTGCACGAGGAACGGGTTCAGCAGGTACGCGCCGTAGAGCAGCGGGTCGTGCTGCAGACCGATCTTGCCGCCGTGCTCGAGGAACGCCTGGAAGTCCTGGTAGTTGTTGTGCAGCATCGTTCTTCGAGCCGAGCAGCATCTCGATGACCTTCGCGTCGGTCTCGGCCGCGTCGGTCTCGGTGACGGCTTCCATCTGCGCGATGTCGTCGTAGCCGCCGAGCCGGCTCGCGATGTCGCCCGAGGCCAGGGGCTCGCCCTCGAGCACGGTGACGATGCCGACCATGTCGAGCGGGCCTTGGGGCGCGATGATCACGACCCGCAGCTGCCGCGGGATCGAGCCCGAGTGACGTCGGGTTGAGGATCCCACCGGACGCCTTGCTCGCCGCCACGAGGTCGGGCGAGACCGGCAGACCGTAGACCGCCTGCGGGGTGAGCACGAGGAACGCGACCGGGTGGACCGGCATCAGCGTTCCCGGCGGGAGCACCGGACGCTGCACGCCCTTCTGGCCACCGAGCTCGATGAACTGGCGCAGGTTCGAGAAGTTGCCGAACACGTCCTGGTACACACCGCTCTTCGCGCCGATCGGCAGCTCGTCGCCCACCTGCGCGATCACCACGCCGACCTCACCCGCCGGCACCTGGACCCACGGGTGCTTCTGCACCGCGAAGACCGGCCAGAGCTTGAGGCGCACCCCCGGCATCAGGAGCTCGGACTGGTAGCCGGCCTCGTGATGGAACGCGATCGGGTTGTCGGCCGGGAGCTTGCGGAAGGCGAACCGCTTGTTCACCAACCCGACCTCGGTGGGTCCGATCAGGTGGATCGACTTGTAGATGACCACCACCACGAAGAGGACCAGCACCACCACGACGATCAATCCCGCAATGCCCATGAACCTGCTCCTCTCGGGGCGCGTTCCCACCATACGGGACCAACGGCCCGCGCCGGGACGGCGGGGCGACCTTTGTGAACCGCGGGCGCGGCCGGCGCGCCATGCTGGTGCCGTGCCCATCCGCATCCACCGGGAGACCCATCGCCGCGAGCGCGTCGGCTGGTTGCGTGCCGGGGTGCTCGGGGCCCAGGACGGGATCGTCTCCACGGCCAGCCTGCTCATCGGCGTCGTGGCCGCGAACGGGGACCGCACCCAGATGCTGGTGGCCGGAACCGCGGCGCTCGTCGGTGGGGCGATGTCGATGGCGGCGGGCGAGTTCGGCTCCGTGAGCTCCCAGCGCGACACCGAGCTCGCCGACATCGAGCGGGAGACCCACGAGCTGGCCCGCTTCCCGGAGCACGAGCTCGAGGAGCTCACCCAGATCTACGAGGAGCGGGGCCTGGACCGGGACCTCGCGCGCCAGGTCGCCGACTCGCTCATGGAGGCCGACCCGATCGGCAGCCACGTGCGCGACGAGCTCGGGATCCTCGACGAGACGATGGCCCGGCCGGTGCAGGCGGCGGCGGTGTCGGCCGCGAGCTTCGGCGTCGGCGCGGGCCTGGCCCTGATCGCGGCCGCGCTCGCGCCCACCGACTTCCGCATCGCGGTGATCGCGGTCGTGACCCTCCTCCTGCTCGCGCTGCTCGGCACCATCGGCGCCCGACTCGGTGGCGCGCCCCCGGCGCGGGCCGCGATCCGGATCACGATCGGCGGCGGGCTCGCGATGGCCGTCACCGCCGCCATCGGCACCCTCGTCGGCACCATCACCTGACCCGACCAGCTCCCCGGCTCGTTTCGGGGCGTTTCATGGTCGCTCTGGCGACGCTCAGACGCCCCGAAACGAGCCGGGGTCAGGGGGTGAGGTGGCGGAGGGCGGGGGCGAGGTCGCCGTGGTCGTCGATCGCGACGCGGTCGAGCCCGAGCCAGCCGGCGAGCAACGCGAGCTCCTCGGCGAGCGGGCCCGCGATCTCGAGCGGGTCGTGGCCGGCCTCGGCGAACGCGCCGCGCACGCGCAGCGTGCCCGCGACCCGTTCGGACTTGAGATCGACGCGCGCGACGATCGCATCTCCGAGCAGGAACGGCAGGACGTAGTAGCCGTACACCCGCTTCGGCTTCGGGGTGTAGATCTCGAGCCGGTACCGGAAGTCGAAGACGCGCTCGGTGCGGGACCGCTCCCAGATGAGCGAGTCGAACGGTGAGAGCAGCGCGCGGGCGTCGATCCGGCGCGGCGTCCGCGCGTCGGGGTGCAGGAACGCGGGCTGCGCCCACCCATCGACGCGCGCCGGCACCAGGCGCTGCTCCTCCACCAGCTCGGCGACGAGCGGACGCGAGTACGGGATGTTGAGCCGGTAGTAGTCGGCGAGGTCACGCGCGGTGCCGATCCCGAGTGAGCCCGCGGCGCGCACGAGCAGCTCCTTGTGCGCGTCGACCCGGCTGGGCGCCGGTGCATCGAACCACTCGGGTGGGATGAGCCGCTCGGTCAGGTCGTACATCCGCTCGAAGCTCGCCCGCCGACGGGCCGAGAGCCGGCCGCTCCAGAACAGGTACTCGAGCGCCTGCTTGCCGTGGCGCCACCCCCACCACGGCCCGGACTTCGCGCCTGGGTCGTCCAGCTCCGACGCCGAGAGCAGGCCGCGCTTCGCCACCTCGTCGTAGACGGCCTCGACGTAGTCCGGCCGCTCGTGCGCGAGCCGGATCAGGCCGGTCCACCCGGCGGCCTTCGCTCCGGCCGCGTCCATCCGCCAGCGGAAGAGCGGGAAGAGCTCGATGGGAAGGAGCGACGCCTCGTGGCCCCAGTACTCGAAGAGCTCGCCGTCCTCCACCATCCCGGTGAGCAGGTCACGTCGATGCGGCCCCAGGCGCGCGAACAGCGGAAGCTCCTGCGACCGCACGACGACGTTCACCGAATCGATCTGGATCAAGCCGATCCGACCGAGCACCTTCCGTACGTGACGGCGGTCGATCCGGCCGGTCGGGCGGGCGACGCCGAAGCCCTGCGCACCCAGAACGATCCGTCGCGCGCGGGCCGCCGACAGCTGCACCTCGGTCGTCGGTCCGCTCATCGGAGTGATTCAAGCAGGCGGGTAACGTGCGCCACATGTCGATGCGAACCCGAGACGAGCTCCAGGCGCGCTACGACCTCACCGGTCGGGTCGCGATCATCACCGGCGGAAGCCGCGGCATCGGCCGCGCGATCGCCGAGACCTACGCCGCCGCCGGTGCCGCCGTCGTGGTCGCGAGCCGCAAGGCCGACGCGTGCGTGCAGGTGGCCAAGGAGATCGAAGCCGCGGGCGGTCGCGCGATCGCGGTGCCGACGCACGCCGGCCACCTCGAAGCGCTCGAAGCGCTCGTCGACACCACCGTCGACGAGCTCGGCGGCGTCGACATCGTGGTGAACAACGCGGCCAACGCCCTCGGGCTGCCGATCGGCCAGATCACCCCCGAGGCGTGGGAGAAGTCCTACTCGGTCAACCTCAAGGGCCCGCTCTTCCTGTTCCAGTACGCGCTCCCCCACCTGCTGAAGAGCGAGCACGCTGCGGTCGTCAACGTCATCAGCGCCGGCGCGTTCACCCACGCGACCTACGTCTCGATGTACTGCTCGGCCAAGAACGCGATGGTGACGATGACGCGCGCGATGGCCTCCGAGTTCGCGGCCGCGGGGATCCGAGTCAACGCGCTCGCGCCGGGTACGACCGACACCGACATGGTCCGCAACAACGACGAGGCGACCCAGCAGGGCATGATCGACGCGCAGCTGATCAAGCGGATGGGCACGCCCGACGAGCTCGCGGACGCTGCGCTCTACCTCGCGAGCGACGCGTCGAGCTTCATGACCGGGCAGGTGCTGGTCGTCGACGGCGGCATGACCACGCACTGACGACGACCGCGCCGGGCCTCTACAGGGTGGCCAGTGCGGACGCCGCCTCGAGGATGTCCGTGGCGAGCTGACGGTCCCCGGTCACGCGCACCGGAATCGCCTCGGTGGAGACGCGCTCACCGACCCGGTGGCACCAGTCGACGATGTCGACCTCGAGGACGACGTCGACCTCCTCGGCGATCGTCGGCTCGTGCGACGCAAGCGGGACGAGCCAGCTCCCGCCGCCGGGACCGGTGAGGACGACGCGCGCGGTGCTCCCGGGGTGCGGGCGCCCGACCACCTCGAGCCACGCGGGCAGGTTCTGCATCGAGAAGTCCGCCATCCGGTGCAGGTGGGCCGGACGGGGCTGCTCGAGCGGACGGCCGACCGCGCGCCGGATGTCGTTGGCGTGGATCCAGGTCTCGAACGCCCGGCTGATGAGCACCGTGTCCCGCTGGACCTCGATGCCGAGCCACGGGATCAAGCCCGTCGGCGCGCCCGACGCGGCCCACGTCATGACGCCGTCGATCGCGTCGTGCCACAGGCGGCGCACCTCGTCCATCGGCTCGACGGCGAAGGCCTCGACGAAGGCCGCCGTGCGTTCCTCCACGCCCGTGCCCGCATCGAGGGTCGTGACGGGTTGGCCGACGCCCGCGGCGACCATGCTCTCCATGGCGGCGAGGTGGATCACGAGGTCGCGCACGCTCAGGCCGTTGGCCGTCATCGCCGCGAGGTCGGCGGCACCGAGCGTCGGCACGAGCTCGTCGAAGCGATCGGTCTCGGCGCGGTACAGGCGCATCAGCTCGTCGTCGAGAGCGTGCGGGCTCCGGTTGCGGGCCCGTGCCGCCGCCAGCACCGAGGCGCGAAGCCGGGGCGGGGGGGTCAACGCCCCGGTCGCGCCGATCCACGCCGCGGCGGTGGACAGCCGCGCGAGCTCGGCCGCCGCGGCGGGGTTCCGCGCGACGTACGCCTCGATCTCGAGCGCCTCGGCGGGAACGGATGCGTGCAGCGCGTGGGCCGCGAGGAGCTCGCGGAGCTCGGCGTCGCTCATCGGCTCGGAACCCTCGTTCAGGCCCATTGGCGAAGATCCTCCGACTCGAGCGTGCTCGCGACCCGGCGCAGCGCCAGCCGCAGTCGCGACTTCGCGGTTCCCTCCGGGATTCCCATGACGGTCGCGACCTCCCGGTACGTCTTCCCGTCGAAGTACGCGAGCTGGATCGCCTCGCGTTGCTCCGGCGGGAGTGACTCCAAGGCCTCGCGCACCCGCTCGGCCGTCATCAACGCCAACGCCATCTCTTCGACGTCGGGAGTCGCGGTGACCCGACTCTGCACCGCGTGGTCGCGACGCCGACGCGCCTCCTCGCGGCGCACGTAGTCGACGGCCCGACGGTGCGCGATCGTGCCGAGCCACGTCCGGAGCGCGCCCTTGCCGGGGTCGAAGCACGCGGGGTTCTCCCAGAGCGCGAGGAAGACGTCCTGCGTGATGTCCTCGGCCGCCTTCGGGTCGCGCACCACCCGCAGCACGAGGCCGTAGACGAACGATGCGTACTGGTCGTAGCAGTCGCCGAGCGCGTCGTCGTCACCGGTGATCAAGCGGTCGCGGGTGCATCGCTCCCACGCCACGGTCGGCATCTCCATCGTCACCCGGGCACCCCCTGCAGGCGCTGCCACCCCTTGATCGGTCCCCACACCGACTCTTCGCCCTGACCCTGTCCTCCGGATCATCGCGCTCCGGGATCGGCTCGTCACGGGCCCAGCGGCCGCGCGCCGTGCCGTCGGGCCTGGCTAGGTTGACCGGTCATGTTGAACCGGATCGTCCGTTTCCTCTGCCCCGGCGTGGCGCTGGCCTCGGTGGTGGCCTGCAGCCTCGCGGCCTGCTCCTCCTCACAATCGAGTGCCCGACCGGTCAGCAAGAACCCGCCGCGGGCGGTCGCGCAATTTCTGCGACCGCGCCTTGCAACGCCAGCTCGCCACGAGCCTGGGCGTGGCACCGGACCGGGTGACCGCGCCAAGCAGGTCCGATCACTCGTACTCGTGTCGCTACATCTACGCCAACGGTGCGATCTCGCTGTCCGTCGAACGGTTCGCGACCGCCTCGGCCGCGACCGCCCACACCGTGCAGGTCGTCCGACAGCGCGGCCGCCGACCCGAGCCGCCTCAGCTCGGAGACGGGTTCAATGCGTTCATGACGTCTGACGGCTCGGTCGTCGTTCGCAAGGACCGCGACGTCCTCGACGTCGACGTTGCGTCGCTCCCCGACCCGTTCGGCAACCCGCCGCAAGCGACGTCGGTCATCGCGCGCGCCGTCGCCACGACGATCCTCGGCCACTGGAGCCCCGGCTAGGAGCGGGCGCCGCGGTGACTCGGCCCGTTCATACAGAAATGCACCAATCGCGTCGGAGAAACAGGGACGCATTTACCGATTGTCGAGTGCATACCGAGGCGCGCAGTTCTAACGTCTTGAGGCATGGCAGTGCAGGGACGCACGCAGGGCAGGGTGAGGCGCGTCGCAGGGCTCGGGATCGTGTTGCTGGTCGCGAGCGCGACCCTCGTCGCCCTCGCGGGGAGCGACGCGGGGTCGCAGGCTTCCACCACGACGTTGACGCCCATCGCGGACTCGTACGTCGACGCCAGCACGCCAACCACGAACTACGGGTCCGATTCGCGCGTCGTCGTCGACGCGTCCCCCGTACGGGTGATCTATCTGCGCTTCGACCTCACCGGGGTATCGGGGGCGGTCCAGGCTGCGACGCTGCGCATGCACGTCTCCAGCAAGACCGACAGTGAGAGCCCGCACGGCGGCGATGTCGCGCGCGTCAACGACAACAGCTGGACCGAGAGCGGCATCACCTACAAGAACCAGCCGACGAGCTGGGGCACCCCGGTGGCCAGCCTGGGTGCGGTCAACCGCAACTCGTGGGTCGAGATCCCGGTCACCGCAGCAGTGATCACCGGAGGACTGCTCACGCTCGGATTCCGTTCCTCGGACGGCGACGGTGCGTACTACGACAGCCGCCAGACGCCCGCCACCGCGCCGCAGCTCATCGTGACCACCGATGCTTCGAGCACGTCGAGCTCGTCAACGTCGTCCTCGTCCACGTCGTCGTCGAGCACCTCCAGCTCGACCACGACGTCGAGCTCCACCACGACCAGCTCGTCCACGACCACCACAACCCTTCCCCCGCCCCCGCCGGGAGTCGTGAACGTCGCCGCGGTCGGTGACATGGCCTGCGCACCCGGACAGGCGGTGACCTCGACCAGCTGCCACCAGCTCGCGGTCTCGGACCTCATCGTCAACGATCCGAACAACCAGCTGTTCCTCGCGCTCGGCGACGAGCAGTACGAGAACGGCGACCTGGCGGGATTCCAGAGCTCGTACGGTGCGAGCTACGGCCGGATCAAGTCCAAGACCATGCCGACAGTCGGCAACCACGAGTACGGCACCGCCGGCGCCAGCGGCTACTTCAGCTACTTCGGAGCCGCGGCCGGCCCGCCGGACAAGGGCTACTACTCCTTCGATGTCGGCACCACATGGCACGTCGTCACGCTCAACTCCAACTGCGACATCGTTTCGTGTGCCGCAGGGTCCGCGCAGGAGCAGTGGCTGCGCGCGGACCTGGCCGCGACCACGTGCCCCTGCGTCATCGCGACGTGGCACACCCCGCGGTTCTCCTCCGACTACAGCGTCACCGATGTCGCTCCGTTCTGGACCGACCTGCAGCAGTACGGGGTGGAGCTCAACCTCGTCGGCCACGAACACAGCTACGAGCGGTTCCAACCGCAGCTCGCCAATGGCGCCGCGAGCACGAACGGCGTCCAGGAGATCGTCGTCGGCACGGGCGGGCGGAGCCTCGACGGCTGGGGGACCCCGCTGCCGAACAGTGCGGTGCGACTCTCGACCTTCGGCGTCCTCAAGCTCGCACTCGACTCCAACAGCTATTCGTGGCAGTTCGTGGATCAGACCGGCGCCGTGCGCGACAGCGGCACCCGGTCCTGCCACTGAGCCCGGGCGAGCCTCGCGACGCCCAAAATTTCCGGAGTCGTTCCGCCGCTGCGCCCGCCTGTGGGAGTTTGTGGCCAGATGACCCGACCCGAGCTCCCCCCGATCCACGTCCTGCTCGTCGAGGACGACGCGGGCGACGCACTCCTCGTGGAGGAGCACTTCGCCCGGTGCTCGATCATGGTGGCGCTGCACCACGTGACGTCGCTCGCCGAAGCCCTGGAGGCACAGCGCATCCGCGTCGACTGCGTGCTGCTCGACCTCGCGTTGCCCGACGCGCGGGATCTCGAGGCGCTGACCGCGGTCCTCACCGCGTTCGATGCGCCCGTCGTCGTCCTCACCGGCTTCTCGGATCACGAGCTCGGCGTGGCGGCGGTGGCGGCCGGCGCCGAGGACTACCTCGCCAAGAACGAGGTGGATCCGGCGCTGCTCGAACGCTCGGTTCGGTACGCGATCGAACGGCACCGTACGAAGGACACCTCGCGCCAGCTCTTCGCGGCCGAGCTCCGGCGCGAGGAGAACCTGCGCCTCGAGCGCGGGCTCCTGCCGCGACCGTTGCTGGACGACCAACGCTTCACCGCGACGACGCGCTACCGCGCCGGCGGTGGCAACCGCGTCCTCGGCGGGGACTTCTTCGACACCGTGCAGCTCCCGGACGGATCCGTGCGTGCAGTCATCGGCGACGTGTGCGGGCACGGACCGGACGAGGCCGCGCTCGGCGTCAGCATGCGCATCGCGTGGCGGACCCTCGTCCTCGCCGGCGTGGAAGACGGCGCGGTCCTGCCCATGCTCGAACGGCTCCTGCTCGTCGAGCGCATCGAGGACCTGTTCGTGACGGTGTGCGACCTCACCGTCGCCCCCGACCGACGTTCGGTGGCGTACCGGCTCGCGGGCCACCCCGCACCGCTCCTGATCGAGGATTCCGTCCGCGAGCTGGCCGACGACCACCGCGGCGTCCCGCTCGGCGTCGTGTCGGACACGTCCTGGGCGACGGAGACCCGGTCGCTCGGACCGTCGTGGACGCTGCTGATGTTCACGGACGGCCTGTTCGAGGTGCGCCGCGGCGAAGGGTCCGAACGGCTCGGCGTCGACGGTCTGATCACCATGCTGATCGGGCTGCTCGCGGTCGACGACGATCGCGAGCAGCTGGACCGACTGCTCGAGCTGGTCGAGGCCTCGCACGGCGGGCCGCTGGACGACGACGTCGCCGTGCTGGCGCTCCGGTCGCACGCTGATCGATGAGCGCAGCCGCACCGGGCGCCGGCCGGAGCTCGCGGTACTCGCTCCGAACGCTGGTCGGAGCCGCGTTCGCCTTCACCGCCGTGCTCGCCCTGATCTCGCTCGGGGTCGTGGGTTGGGCGTTCAATCGGCAGATCGACGCTCGTGATCGTGTGCTGGACCGGGTCGATCCCGCGGCGATCTCCACCGCGCGACGTGTTCGCCGCACTGGTCGACCAGGAGACCGGCGTCCGCGGCTTCGCGCTCGGGCGCAACAAGCAGTTCCTCGATCCGTACACCACCGGTCTGCAGGAACAGGCGATCGACACCCGCAAGCTCCGCGCCCTCGTCTCGCGTGACCCCACCCTCGAAGCCCGGGTCACGGCGCTCGCCGCGGCGGCCGTCCGTTGGCAGGACGACTCCGCGACCCGGCTGATCGCGGCGGGCCGCGCCAATCGCATCAACCTGGCCAACACGGCCCTGCTCGACCGCAGCAAGGCGCAGTTCGACGCGGTCCGGCAGCAGTACACCCGCCTCGATGCCGCCCTGAACGACGCCCGCCAGTCCGCGCGCGACGAGATCAGCACCAGGACCAATCAGGCCATCGGGCTCGGCCTGGTCGTGGTCGCGCTGCTGATCGCGTGCGGGCTCTTCCTCTGGGTCGGGCTGCGCCGGCTCGTGCTCGCGCCGATCGACCGCCTGGGCGGCGACGCCCGGCTGGTGACGGCCGGCGACGTCGAGCACCCGATCGAACCGTCGGGCCCGAAGGAGCTGGCCGACCTGGGCGTCGAGATCGAGGCGATGCGACGCAACATCGTCGACGACCTCGCCGCGGCCGAGATCGCCCGCGCGCAGCTCGCACACCAGACGCTCGAGCTGACCCGCTCCAACGCGGAGCTCGAGCAGTTCGCGTACGTCGCGTCGCACGACCTCCAGGAGCCGTTGCGGAAGATCACCAGCTTCTGCCAGCTCATCGAGCAGCGGTACGGCGACCAGCTCGACGAACGCGGCAAGCAGTACATCGACTTCGCGGTCGACGGCGCCAAGCGGATGCAACAGCTCATCTTGGACCTGCTCGCGTTCTCGCGCGTCGGCCGCACGACCGAGGGCTTCGTGCCGACGGATCTGCGGGCTGCGGCCGAGGACGCACTGGGGAACCTGGACCAGGCGATCCGCGATCGGCACACGGTCGTGGAGATCGGCGACCTTCCGACGGCCCTCGCCGACCCGACGCTCATGACCTCGCTGTTCCAGAACCTGATCTCCAACGCGATCAAGTTCAATGCAGCCGAGGTGCCGACCGTCGCGATCACCGCGCGGCGCATCGACGACGGCTGGGAGCTGGCCTGCGCGGACAACGGGATCGGGATCGAGCCCCAACACGCGGCGCGGGTCTTCATGATCTTCCAGCGCCTGCACGCGCGCGACGTGTACGACGGCACGGGCATCGGGCTCGCGCTGAGCCAGAAGATCGTCACGTACCATGGCGGCGCCATCTGGATCGACCCTGACGTGGAGACGGGAACGACGATCCGTTGGACCTTGCCGACCACTCCGCCGGGAGCGCCGACCTCATGAGCCCCAAGGCGCGGCCCGTCGAGATCCTGCTGGTCGAGGACGATCCCGGCGACGTGCTCATCACCCGTGAGGCGATCGACGGATCGAAGTTCGCGAACAACCTCAACGTGGTGAACAACGGTGAGGAAGCGTTGGCGTACCTCCGCAACGAGGCTCCCTACGAGCAGGCCACCCGGCCCGGCCTGATCCTCCTCGACCTGAACCTCCCCCGCCTCGACGGCCGCGAGGTGCTGGCCATCGTCAAGGAAGACTCGGACCTGCGGCGGATCCCGGTGGTGATCCTCACGACGTCGTCCGCCGACGAGGACATCGTCCGGAGCTACAACCTGCACGCCAACGCGTACGTCACCAAGCCGGTCGACTTCGACCAGTTCATGAGCGTCGTGCGTCAGATCGACGAGTTCTTCATCTCCATCGTGACCCTCCCGCCCAGCTGACCTCGTCGGCCTCGTCGGAGGCGTCGACGGCGGCGGGGGCCGGGTCGCTCGGGCGCGTGGCGCCGATCACCCAGACGACGAGCCCGATCATCAGGGCGACGTACCCGGCGAGCAGCAGCCACGACGGCAGCGGCGGCGACCACGCGGTGCTCTTCCAGAAGAAGAAGATCGGGCCGTTGATCCCGACGGTGTAGCGCCGCAGCGCCTCGGCGAACGCCAGCACCTGCGCGACCACGAACCCGACACCGAGCCACCACGCCAATCGCGAGATCGCGAGCTTCGTGCCTTCCACCTCGCGCAGCGCGTAGCCACCCAGGATCGGGATGCCGACCGCGAACGGCAGCGTGTACCGCCCGTGCCAGACGAGGTTGTTCGCGCTGGCCCGCGCGGTCTCGATCGCGACCGGCACGACGAACGCGAGCACGATCGTGAGTCCGAGCGCCCACGCGAGCCGGCGCGACCCGGCGCTCACCCCGAACAGTACGAGTGCGCCGATCGCCAGCAGCCAGATCACCACGGTGGCGTTCGGAACCAGGGTGTCCAGCCAGCCGAAGACACCGATCATCTCGCGCGTGTTGGACCAGTAGAGCTTTCCGACGCTCTGCCGGAGGATGAACGTCAGCGGAGCGTCGAGGCCCTTCTGCGCGGTGTTGCCCTCGCTGAGCGGCTTGGCCACGGCGGACCACGCGACCTGGATGAACGCGATCACCACCACTGCGGCCGCCCACCCCTGCACCACGCGCCGCCCGATGAGGTCCTTCGCGCGCGCCCAGCCGGCGACGATCACGAGCACGCCGAGCGCGAGCAGGAGCCACAGCGGGGACAGCGGACGCGTCGCGCAGAGGACGCACGCCGCGATGCCGAACCGGCGCACCAGTCTCGGATCGTCGCCGGCTCCCGCATGGGTGAGCGCGACTCCGTGGATCCATGCCGCGATTCCCGCGCCGATCTCCACGCTGCTCGGGTTCACGATCCCGGTGAAGTACAGGGCCATCGGCGTGAGCGCGAACAGGAACCCGAGCGCGAAGCCGATGGAGCCGACCGCGGCAACCGTCGTCACGCACGACGCCAGCAGCGCCGCGATGACCGCCGCGCTCAGGAGGCGCATGAGGTAGATCTGGCCGGCGCCCGGCGGGTACCAGTAGGTGCCGAAGCCCAACAGCGCGCCGTACGGAGGGAGGTAGCGAGCGGTGTACGAGCGCAGCGTGGTGTCGCCGGAGCCCTTCGCCAGCTCGTAGCAGCTCGCCGGTGTCGCGGGATGGAACGCGTAGCAGGGTGTGGTCGGCTTGTAGACCCGCGGCCCGGTCACGTCGACGAACGGCGTGCCCTTGACCGACTTCCCGATCAGGTCGCCCCGCGGGATGGAGGCTGCGTGCACGACGTGGGAGGGCTCGTCCGGTCCCGAGTTGATCGGCGACGCCAAGGCCCAGGCCGCGCCCACCGCGAGAAACAGGGCGAACGAAGCGATCCACCGCAAGCCTTCACCCTACGTCGGCCGACCCCGCAGTCTCGGGCTGTCGAACCGGGTGCGCGCGGGCTACCAGCCGCCGGTCGCGTGGACGCGGGAGACGGCGGCCTCGGTGAGCGTCGCGAAGCCGAGTGCATCGAGCGACATCACGAGCCGGCCCACCGCGGGATGCTCGAAGTGCAGCGTCGAGTGGAACGGCGGCCCACCGAACGCCATCGCGAGCTGGGTTTCGGCGAGGCGGAGCCGGAGGTGGCGCGGGCCGGCGCCCGGGGTGTCGCCGCCGGATCGGGCCAGGTAGAGGACCGAGTCCACCAGCGCGAGCGCGTACGAACCGTCGGCCAGGCGCGGCTCACCGGGTGGTGCCGCGACGACGGAGATCCAGGCGGGCGCGAGCTGGGCCCGGTTGAGGTCACGCTTCGGCATCACTCCGGCCAGCGCCCGAGCGAGCCGCCAATTTTGCACTCGCCCCACTGGCGCCCCTTCACCCGGCCCGGATCGGGCGACGCTACCCAGGTACGCATTCCGACCGCAACGGTCGCGACCACCCGGAGCGTTCGAATCCTGCCGAAACGGTGGTGCGGCGCTCGGAGAGAACCTTGGGAGAGGCTTGGGACAGGCCCCGAGCGCCCCACACCGACCGTTGCCCTCGAGGTACCCCGGTCCCGGCGACCACAAACGCGAACTTGCGCGGCGAGGGGGCGGAGTCGCAGCTCCGCCCCCTCGTCGCTTGACGCGATCGATCAGCCGGGCCTCGCGGCCGATGTCCGGGTGCATCCCGGAGATCTGGAATGCGTCTACCCGTGCAGGAGGGAGAGCAAGCACCGCGAGTATGAAGATTCCGCCAAGCGACGGGCGCGGTGTCAGACGGTGGTGACAGCAGCTGCTTCCTGCGCCCACTGCCCGGCGACCAGCGCGAGCGAACGCGCCCGTGCGTCGTACGAGTGCGCGCGCGTCGACAACATGATCTCGTCGGCACGAGTGCGCTGCTGCAGCTCGAGCAGACCCGCGCCGACGTGCTCCGGCGTGCCGATCAGATGCGACGCGGTGGTCTCGGCAACGAGCGCGGCTTCGGCCGGCGAGTACTCGTAGGCCTCGGCCTGCTCCGGCGTCGGCAGTGGTCCGAGCTTCCCGCTGCGCAGCTGGAGGATCGCGAGCGCGGAAGGACCGGCGAGCCAGCGCGCCTCTTCCTCGTCCGGTGCGCACAGCACCGACACCGCGACCATCGCGCGCGGCTCGGCAAGCAGGAACGACGGTTGGAATGCCGAGCGGTACCGCTCGAACGCGGCGTCCACGTACTTCGGGCTGAAGTGGTACGCGAACGAGAAGGGCAGCCCGAGCATCCCGGCGAGCTCCGCGCTGAACGCGGAGGAACCGAGCAGCCACACCTCGGGGAGGTAGCCACGGCCGGGGACCGCCGCCGGATGGGTGGGCGGACCGTCGCTGTCCATCAGGTACCGGATGAGCTCGACGACGTCGTCGGGAAAGCTGTCGACGTCGAGGTCGCGCGCCCGGCGCAGCGCGGCGGGCGGTGACGGGATCGGTGCCGGGGGCGCGTCCGAGACCGAGGTCGATCCGGCCGGGGTGGAGCGCCTCGAGGGTCCCGAACTGCTCGGCGACGACGAGCGGCGAGTGGTTCGGGAGCATGACGCCGCCGGAACCGACCCGCAGGGTCGTGGTGGCGTCCGCCAGGTGCGCGATCAGCACTGCGGGCGCGGAGCTCGCCACGGCCGGCATGCCGTGGTGCTCGGCGACCCAGAGCCGTTGGTAGCCGAGCTGCTCGGCGACGCCGGCGAGCTGGGTGGTCTCGGCCAGGGCCTGGGCCGGGGTGGAGCCGCTCGCGACGGTGGCGAGGTCGAGCACGGAAAGAGGAACCATGCGGGGTGCAACTCCGCGAACCGCCATCCGCTTCCCGTGATCTCAGGTCCGGTCAGTGGGCCCGCGGGTGGGCGCGGAAGAACGCGAGCATGAGGTCCGATGCGTTGATCGACTCGGTGACGGCACCGAGCCTGGGTCGGGTCACGTTGGCCGCGCCCGGCCACGTGTGCCCCCCGCCCTCGACGGTGTAGAGCTCGACTCCCGTGTGCTTGTGACACCCGCGCTCGGTCGTCAGCTGCACGTCGGCAGCGACCCGGGTGCTCCCCGGACGCGCGTCGCAGCCGTCGAATGCGGCCCAGCCCGCGATCGCCGCGGGCACCGGATGCGCTTGCAGACCCGCGGCCAGCGCGGCCGTCGGCGAGCGGGCCAGGCCCGCCGCGGCACGGCTCAGCCCGCTGAAGTAGGGACCACCGTTGTAGGGAACGATCGGATCCGCGGTGCCATGGAACGCCAGGACCGAGACCTTCGGCGTCCCCGCCCGGCACACCCGGGTCGCGTTCACGCCCGCCACCGGCGCGATCGCGGCGAACGTGCCCGGCATCGCGCACGCGAGGCTCGTCGCGAAGATGCCGCCGGCGGAGATCCCGGTCGCGTACACGCGGTCGCGGTCGATGCAGAGCGTCGACTCGGTCCGGGTCAGCAGCGCCTTGACGAACGGGACGTCACTGCCGGGCAGGGGCGGGAACTTCCAGGTCTTGATCTGCGTACCCGATCCGTTCGGGGTGATGACGACGTAGCCGGCCTTCGCGCCCTTGTCGTTGAGCCGGCTGTACGCCGCTTGCTGGCCCATGTTCGAGCCGAGGCCGTGGAAGTCGAACAGCAACGGTGCAGGCCGGTGCGCCCGGGCGGACGGCGGGACCTCGAGCAGGTACTGCCGGGATCGCCCGCCGACGGCGATCGTCTTCGTCGTCACCCCCGCCGGCGCGGCGTGGCCACAGCCGTGAGGTGCGCGACGCGTCACTGCTGCGGTCGCGCCCGGCACCGCCAACCCGCCGAGCGCGACGGTCGTGCCGATGCAGACCGCCGACATCAACCATCGGCGCCCGTGTCGAGGGGTGTGGATCATCGACCCGATTGTGGGCCGGCTCCATGAAGGACCTGTGAGGATCCCGTCCTCGGTTCGCGACGGCTCAACCGATCACGAAGCCGGTGGCACCGGTCGGCGCGAGCTCCGAGACCGCGACTCTGGTGACCCGGGCCGCATTCGGGCCCCGGCGGCACCACGCGACGAGCGCGTCGACCGCCTCCGGCGGGCCTTCGAAGATGGCCTCGACGCGACCGTCCGGGAGGTTGCGGACCGCGCCCGAGAGACCCGCCGCCGCCGCTCGGCGCGCACACGACACCCGGTAGCCGACACCCTGGACCCGACCCTCGATGACGACCCGCCGCCGCACCACGACGCTCAGGCTGACCGGCAGATGCAGAGCTCGTTGCCCTCGGGATCCGCGATGACCTGGAACCAGTCGTCAGGATCCTCGCTGCGGCCCAGCAAGGTCGCGCCCAGCTCGACGGCCCGTTGGATCCACGGATCGGGGTCGGGCACGAACAGGTCGAGGTGCAACCGGTTCTTGCGCGTCTTCGGCTCGGGGACCGGCTGGATCGTCAGCTTGGGCAGCTCGGGCGACGTGGGCTCGAGGTGGCGCCACCCGTCGGAATCGTCGACCTCCCGGATCCGGTAGCCGAGCAACGAGGACCAGAACGCGCTGACGCGATCGACGTCGTTCGCGTCGATGCACAGCCGGACGGCGGCAACGCTCAGTGAATCGCTCATGCTGACGAGGGTATTGCGACGGGTCCGCGCCACGTGTGTGCGGAGGGTCACAGATTGCGGCAGCCCCGATCGGGGCACGGTCGGAGCATGAAGCACGCTCCGGGTCCGGACCCTGGTCGTGCCCGATCGCCCCGCGGCGAGTCGGGTGCTGACCCGATTCGACGCGTTGACCACCCGCGCCGGTGTCGCCGTCGTCATCGCGGTCTGGGTGTTCGTGGTCTGGGTGCTGGTGGTCGGTACCGGCTTCGACGCGGACCTGCAGCTGGCGTTCGGCACCGTCTGCGCGGGCATCACCGTCACGATGGTCTTCGTCATCCAGCACACGCAGCACCGCTCCCAGCAGGCGACCCAGCTCAAGCTGGACGAGCTCATCCGGTCCCTCCCCCAGGCCGACGACCGGGTGGTGCGGGTGGAGGCCTCGTCGGATGCCGAGATCGGCGAGCTGGAGCAGCGGGTCGTCGAGCACCACCGCGCGCAGCGGGTCGATGGGGAGGCCCGCGACTCCCTAGCCTGACCGCAGCCGACCTGGGAGGCGCGCGATGACCGACGGTGCGATCAGCAGTGGTTCCGGAGCTGCGGACGACCCCTGGAAGCTGAAGACGCCGCCCCTCAGCTCCGAGTACACGATGCATCGCGACACCCGCGACGGCGTCGACGTGCTCGTGTGCACCGTCGGCAAGACCGTGCTGCTGTACGACGCCCGGTGCCTCGACGATCTCCAGGCGATGCTCGAGCAGCACGGCGACTGGATGGAGCTCGGCTCGGCGGACGAGCAGAAGCCCGCGAAGGAGGGCACGGTCGAAGCGTGGGGCCGTTCGCCCGACAACCCGATCGGCGGCTGGTACGGACTGAAGAAGGGCTACCGCGGCCGGTTCGGCATGTACGTCCCGCCGCTCATGGAGCATCTCGGTCGGGCCGAGGTCGAGCACAACAAGCGGGGCAACCGCATCGCGCGCGGGCATCGAAGTGACGGACGCGGTGCACCACCTCCGCCCGGTCGAGCTCGAGTTCGCCACGACCGCACCCCACCGCTTCGAGTACCGCGAGCCGCTCTCCGCTCCGGTCGGCGCCGTCTTCGCCGCGATCTCCGCGCACCCGTCGACGTGGACCTGGTTCCCCGACGTCACCGACGGCGTGTACGAAGGTGACGACCCCGCGGGCGTCGGCACCCGCCGCTCGGTGCGCGTCGGTGGCGTGAAGTACCGCGAGACGATCCTCGCCTGGGACGAGCCGCGCCGCTGGTCCTACCGGGTCGACGAGACCTCCGCCCCGATCTTCGCGGCGCTGCTCGAGGACTGGGTGATGGAACCCGCCGCCGGCGACACGACGACGCTGGTGTGGACCTTCGCGTTCGAGCCGCTCGCCGGAGACCGCGGAGCTGCTCACCGGCGCCCACGACATGATCGGCTCGACGTTCCACGACGCGTGCCGCGGGCTCGACGCCACCTTCCGGTGACCGCTACGGCTTGACGAAGCGCTGCACGAACTTCAGCGAGAGGTCCGCGACCTCCTGCCAGCCGTGGTCGATGGTCAGCGAGTGGCCGCGATCCGGGACCTTCGTGATCTCGGTGACACCCTCGTTGCGCTTCTGGCGCTTGTAGGACGCGTTCGCGATCGACCACGGGACCGTGTGGTCCTGCTCACCGTCGAGGATCAGCAGCGGCCCGCGGTCCTTGCCCTTCGTCTTGACCTTGACTTCGGTCCAGGGGTTGAAGTTCGCCGGTCGCGGCCTGGAAGAGCGGGAGACCGGACGCGGGGACCGCGTAGGTGTTGTAGAGCTCGTGCGCCTCGTCCTCCGAGACCGCGTTCGCGAACGCGTACCGGAACTGCTCGTAGGTGAGGGGAACCGCGCGGCCGTGGTTGGCCGGGTTCCCGAGGACGGGTGATGCGGACTTCAGCGCCGAGATCGGCAGCGGAAGGACGCCACGGAACGGTGCCGGGTCGATCGCGACCGACGCGGCCGACAGGCCACGCCCGGCGAGGATCTGGGTGAGGAGCCCACCGAACGAGTGGCCGATGATCGCCGGCTGCTTCGTGAGCCGGCCGATGCACGGCCGCGGTGTGGTCCGCGACGTCGCCGACCGACTTCTTCGCCATCACCTCGGGGTGCGCGTTCGCGTCCGCGACCGTGTTGGGGTCGCCGGGCCAGCTCGGCGCGAGCGTCGTGTAGCCGGCCGCCTCGAACATCGTCCGCCAGCGGTCCCAGCTGCTGGGCAGGAGCCAGAGCCCGTGCACGAACACCACCGGGGTCTTGCCGGTCGTGTTGGCCTTCGCGATCTGCGCTTCCTCGTACTCGGTGATGTCCGCCATGTGCTGGTGATCGCCTTCGCTCGGTCCGGATTTCGATCCAATCGTCGCGCACGCTCGGAGCGCGGCGCACCTGCGTGCAACCTGTTGGGAATCTGATCGACGCTCGAGATCTGGGAGCGTCAGGTGGTCTTGATGAGGCCGCCGTCGATGACGTAGTTCGCGCCGGTCACGTTCGCGGTGCGCTCGGATGCGAGCAGCACGACGAGCGTCGCCACCTCTTCGGCGCTCGTGAACCGGCCCGTCGCGAACCCACCGATGCTCGCGACCACCGCGTCTCTCGCCGCATCCGCGTCGACGCCCATCGCCTTCCCGACGGTCGCGGCCACACCGTGCTCACCCAGCCAGAGCTCGGTGCTCACCGGCCCGGGGGAGACGCAGTTCACGTGGATCCCCTTCGGCCCGAACTCCTGCGCGAGCGACTTCGAGAGGTTCAGCACCGCAGCCTTGGCCGCGCCGTAGTCGACCGTGCCGCCGTCGGGTTCGAAGAACGAGTTGACGGAGGCCACGTTCACGATCGCGCCACTGCCCTGCTCGACCATCTGCGTCGAACGCGGCACGCGTCGCCCGCAGCGTGGTGAAGAAGTTCATGTTCATCGCCCACGAGAAGTCGTCGTCGTCGAGCGCGAGGAAACCGTCGACGCGCAGCTTCACACCACCCATGTTGTTCACCAGCACGTCGACGCGGCCGTGCTCGTCGATCGCCCGTTGCACCAGCTCGCCCGGGCCGGCCGGATCCGAGAGATCGACCGCGACCGCGGTGACGTTCGTGATCCCTTCGAGGCTGGCGGGGCTGCGCGCGCCGGCGACCACGAGCGCGCCCTCGTCGGCGAGTGCCCGCACGACGGCCAGCCCGATGCCCTTGCTCGCGGCGGTCACGACCGCGACCTTGCCGTTCAGCATCAGATCCATGGGCGTGCTCTCCGAGGCGCGAGCCGGTAGACGACTGAGACTCGGAGTCTTGCCGTTCCCGCAGCCGGTCGCGGGAACGCGGCGGTTCAGACGCGGTCGTGGAAGCAGAGGCCGCCGAAGAGCTGGTCCATGACCGCCCAGCTGTCGGCGTCGTCAGTGATCGGTGCGACCTCGAGGTGTGGGAACCACCCGCGTCGACTCAGCTGGACGGCGTCGCCGGCCGGCGCGTGCCGGTCGACGCGGGACGGGATCAGCTGCACCGCGAGCTCCGAGCGGGGCCAGACCCGGAGGCGGTTGCGGAAGATCGCGGTTGCGTCCATCGCGATGGCAACGACCTCGACCGGCGTGACCGCCACGAGGATCCGCTCGGCCAGGTACGCGGCCCGGCTCTTCAGGAGCTGGCGCTCGCCGAGCGCGCTGAAGCTGCTCAGCTCCCACCGACCGGGAGCGTTCGGCCGGAACCACGCCGCCGCGACCACCACGTCGTCACAGAATGGCTGGGCCACTTCGCAGCTCGGACGTAGATCCATCACCATTGATGACCGCCTTGCGTCGACGACGCCTCCGGGTCGTGCATCCGGAGCACCGCATGCCACCCAAGCACGTTGCCCCGGATGGATCGACCCGATTGGCGGTTTCTTGACGGGTCGCGCGGGTTTCTTGGCCGATGTACCCATGTAGCACCGGATCAGTGACGCGTCTCTGACGCGCGGTGTCGGGTTGTTGACGCTCGCCGCCGCCGTACCCTGGACCGCGTGATCGAGCTCGCCGCGGTCAACGTCGGCACTCCGTCGGTGCTCGCGGAGACCCGGGGCGAGAAGGTGTGGAGCGGCATCCGGAAGCAGCCGGTCCCGGCGACGTCCACGCTCTGGCTCTCGGCGATCAACCTCTCCGGTGACGGCCAGGCCGATCTCAGCGTGCACGGCGGTCTCGACAAGGCGGTCTACGCGTATCCCTCGGAGCACCTCCCCGCATGGAGCGCCGAGCTCGACACCGATCTCGGTCCAGCCGCATTCGGAGAGAACCTCAGCACCATCGGCGTCGACGAGAAGACGGTGCGGATCGGCGACGTGTGGACCTGGGGCGACGCGACGCTGCAGGTCTGCCAGCCACGGTGGCCGTGCTTCAAGCTCGCCCTGCACCGCGGGCGCGCCGACATCGGGGGCCGTCTGCGCGCGGCCGGTCGCACCGGCTGGTACCTGCGCGTGCTCGTGCCGGGAGAGGTGCCCGCGGCGGGACCCATCGAGGTCAAGGTCGAGGACCCTGCGGGCGTGACGGTCTACGACGCGCACGTCGCGATGAGCGACCGCCACCTGCTGGACGCTCCGCTCGTTCGGGCGGCCGCCGAGCATCCGGCGCTCGCGCACCAGTGGCGGATGCCGCTGCTCGACCGCCTCGAGTCCTGAGCCGGCGCGGCAGCCGTTGCCTAGGCTGCGGCGATGCCGACCGTCAGTGCGAACGGGATCTCGATCTACTACGAGCGCTCCGGGAGCGGGCCGCCGCTGCTCTTCTGCAACGGGTCGGGCTCGACCCTTGCCGGCAGCGAACCGCTCATCGCACCATTCCGTGAGCGGTTCGACGTCGTCGCCCACGACCAACGCGGGCTCGGGCTCACCGAGGCCCCACCGCCGCCGTACACGATGGCGCAGTACGCGGCCGACGCGATCGGGCTGATCGACTCCGTCGGTTGGGACACGGTCCGAGTCGTCGGCATCAGCTTCGGCGGCATGGTCGCGCAGGAGATCGCGGTGACGTCGCCGGAACGGGTGGAGCGGCTCGCCCTGCTGTGCACGTCGTCGGGCGGTGAAGGCGGCTCGTCCTATCCGTTGCACGAGCTCGCCGACCTGCCCGCCGACGAGCGCGTGAACACCGGCCTCATGCTGCTGGACACGCGGTTCACGCCCGAGTGGCTCGCGAGCCATCCGGACGACCGGGCACTCGTCGAGATGCTCTCGTACCGGATGTCCGAGGAGCCGACCGACGACCAACGCCGCGGTGACGCCGGCCAGCTGGAGGCCCGCAGCCACCACGATGTCTACGACCGCCTGCCCCGGATCTCGTGCCCGACGTTCGTCGCGTCGGGTCGCTTCGACGGCATCGCGCCACCGAGCAACGGCGAGGCCATCGCGAGCCGCGTGCCGGACGCCGAGCTGCACGTCTACGAGGGTGGACACATGTTCATCGCCCAGGACCGCGCCGCCTTCCCCGAGATCCTCGGCTTCCTCGCCGGCTGACCGGACCGCGCTAGACCAGCCGGCGGTCGATGGCCCAGACGGTGAGCTCGTGGCGGTTCGAGAGCTGCAGCTTCCGCAGGACGGCGGAGACGTGCGTCTCCACCGTCTTCGGCGAGATCGAGAGCTCCACGCGCGATCTCCTTGTACGCGTAGCCACGCGCGATCAGGCGCAGCACCTCCTGCTCGCGCGCGGTCAGCTGGTCGAGCTCCGGGTCGATCACCTCGCGGGGAGCAGTCGAGAACGCGTCGAGCACGATGCCGGCGAGCATCGGTGAGAACACCGCGTCGCCGTGCGCGACCCGACCGATCGCGTCCACGAGCTCGCTCCCGGAGATCGACTTCGTGACGTAGCCGCGCGCGCCGGCGCGGATCGCCTCGATGACGTCGTGGGGCTCGTCCGAGACGGAGAGCGCCAGGAACCGCACCTCCGGATGGTCGTTGCGCACCCGGCGGATGACGGCCGCGCCGCCCCCGTTCGGCATGTGCACGTCCACGAGCACGACGTCGGGCAGCCGCTCCCCGATCAGCTCCACCGCCGCGTCCACCTCGGACGCGTCGCCGACGAGATCGAAGAAGTCGCCGATCTCCGCCCGGACCCCGGCCCGGAACAGCTGGTGGTCGTCGACCACGAACACTCGCGCCGACGCGGCGGTCACCCGGCACCCGGCCGCGGCAGCTCGAGCCGGATCTCGGTGCCGCCGCCGACGGTCGAGCGCACGACCGCTTCGCCCCCGTGCCGGCTCATCCGGTTCACGATCGAGTCGCGGACGCCGTGGCGGTTCGCCGCGATGTCCTCGGGGTCGAACCCGACGCCACGGTCGCGCACGAACATCAGCGCACGCGCGGCGTCGATCTCCATGTAGACGTCGATCGAGCGGGCCCCGGAATGCTGGGCGGCGTTGACCATCGCCTCGCGCGCCGCGGCGAGCATGGCTTCCAAGCCGCGCGTCGATCGCGCAGTCTCCGACCTTGACGATCTCGATGGGGACCCCGTGGTCGGTCTCGACCTCCCCGACGAGCTCGTCGAGCGCCGCGCCCACGGAGCTCGACGGTGCCGACGGGCCCCCGTTCAGCCACGAGCGCAGCTCCCGCTCCTGGCGGCTGGCCAGGCTCACGACCCGGCGCGGGTCGTCCGCGCTGCGCCGCACGAGCGCGAGCGTGTGGAGCACGGAGTCGTGGAGGTGCGCCGCCACCTCGGCCCGCTCCTGCGAGCGGACCCGGGCCCGGCG
This sequence comes from uncultured Acidimicrobiia bacterium, assembly GCA_963770105.1. GTDB lineage: Bacteria > Actinomycetota > Acidimicrobiia > IMCC26256 > JAENVU01 > Chersky-806. Next base: position 235,513 of record CAVYOL010000001.1, read on the forward strand.
CTCCTCGGCCAGGTCGTTGGCGAGCCGCCACAGCCACGGGCCGAAGACGAGCCCGATCCCGATGCCGAACACGAGGATGGCGGTCACCGCCTGGCGGCGCCGCGGTCGCGGTCGTGTTCGCGACCAGGAAGACGCTCGCGCCGACGATGACGAGGATCGATCCGGCGACCACGCGGAACACGGCGGCCGGTCCCCGGGTCCCACCGAGCAGACGCGGTGACCGCGGCGGACGATGGCGACGCCGACGGGTCCATCGCGCCGCCATCCATGGCGCCGTCATCGGGACGCAGGCGGCCCCACACCAGCGCCCCCCCGATCCCGGCAATGATCAGCGGCCCGAGCACCGAGCTCGGAACGCCCACCCCGAGCTGCCGGGCGAGCACCAACGTCGGGATGACGACCGCGGCGAGCGCGGCGATGGCGACGATGTCCCATCGCCCGGACGGCCGGACGATGCGCTGGAGCCGGGAGACCGGCTCGCCCTCTTCCGGGAGCACGAGCCAGCCCACCGCGTAGAGCACGAGACCGATGCCATTGGCGAACACGAGCACGCCGAACGCGAGTCGCACCACGTTGGGGTCGACGCCGAACCACGCGGCGATCCCGGCGGCGACGCCGGCGACCCGGCGTCCCTCCCGCGGACGGGTCAGCGGTGGCCGGACCTTGGGCTGGTCTCTGGTCTGCATGGCTGGATGATCCCATGCACGGTCGCCGGCGCGCGATCAGGAATTCCCCCGTGAGCCGGGCGCAGCGCTCAGGGTCCCGTCAGGGTCATCCCCGATTCACGGATGGTCCGCCCGCCGCGACGATGCCCGGCATGACCTCACCTCAGAGCCCCCGGACCCCGCCCCGCCAGCTGCTGCGGAGCCGATCCCACCGCCTGATCGCCGGCGTCGCAGGTGGGATCGGCCAGTACCTCGGCGTCGATGCCGTCATCGTGCGGCTCGCGTTCGTCGTGCTCACGCTCATCGGGGGGCTCGGCGCCCTCCTCTACCTCGCGGCCTGGCTCATCGTGCCCGAGGATGCCGCGGACCCCCAGGACGCCGAAGCTGCGACCCCGGCGAACGCCGGCCACACCTGGATCGCGATCGGCGCGCTCGCACTCCTCATCCTCCTGGGCGGCATCGGTCACTGGGGCTTCGGTTCCGGCTTCGACGGTGGCGTCGTGTGGCCGCTCGTCGTCATCGGCATCGGCGCCGCGGTGCTCTGGGTGCGGGGCGAGAACACACGGGTCGCGACGGCCCCCGTCCCCGTTCCTTCGGGCGCCGGCTCCGACACCGCGGCGACCACGGCGCAGTCCGCGACGACTCCTGCCGGCGCGTTCGGAGCTCCTCCGAGCGCGACGTTGCCCACCCCGCGCCGAACCTCCCTCATCCGTCGCGCTGCGCCCGTGGTCGGTCGGGCGATCCTCGTCGTCATCATCGGGATCGCGGCGTTGATCGTGTCGCTGCTCACGCTCATCGCGCTCGAAGGTGCGAGCAACCTCGACGTCACCACGTTCGAAGCGGTCGTCGTCAGCGGCGTCGCGCTCGGCCTCGCCGTCTGGCTCGGGATCGCGATCCACCGCGTGCCCGAGCTGGTCGCGTGCGCACTGGCAGTGGCTCTCGTGATCGCGGCCGCGGCATGGCTCGAGCCGCCGCTCCACGGCGGCTACGGAACGCGCGACATCCATCCCGAGCGCGCGGCCGCGGTGCGTCCGTCGTACCAGCTGGCCGGCGGACGGCTCCGGCTCGACCTCTCGGACGTCACCATCGCCCGGCCGACCGACATCTCCATGCAGCTCGGCGTCGGGCTGCTCCAGGTCGTGGTGCCCCGCGGCACGACGGTCGTCCTCGACGGGCACGTCGGCGCGGGCGAGCTCTGCGCCTTCGGTCGCAGCGACTCCGGCCTGGGCATCGACCGCAGCGACGCGACCTCGGGCGGAGGCGTGACCTCCACCCGTGGAGTGAGGACGCTGCACCTCCGGCCACAGGTGGGCGCGGGCGCGATCGTCGTCGCGCGCACCCCCCGGGGGCTCCAGGCGGCCTGCCGTTGAGGGCGTCGGCACCGCTCCGATCCACGGAATCAGTGCCGTGCGCCCTATGGCGCAAATGCCCCGAACATGTTCCAATCGGTGCGAGCGGTTCCGCTGGGAGGCGAAGCCACACTCGCACCAGACGACAGGTCACACCTCAGGGAGGCGTTGATCCGCAGGCGATCACCACTGGTCGCATGAGCCTGCGGGGAGCCAGTGCGAAACCGGCCCCGGCACGACGGGGCCTGTTCTCGCCATCGCACCGAGGTCTCGCATGCGTCCATCCGTTCGAACCGGCCATTGGCTGAGCGCGGTCGTCATCGGCGGCCTGCTCGTGGGCTGCGGAGTGGCACCGTCGGCCACGCGCTCCACCGAGCCGCGCAGCCGCAACGTCACCGACCGCGACCACCGCGGCACCGGCGAGCGCGCCGACCACCACCACGACGACCGCCCCGGTGGTCGCTCCCCCTCCGGCCGTCGTCTACAACACCGGGAACGCGCAGCTCGACGCGCTGCTCCCGACGCTGCCGGCCGTGCTGCTCGAAGGCGGCGCGACGGTGCACTACGGCTACAACCCGCTCGACACGTGCTGCCACGCGGGCGGCTACAACCCGGCACCGAACGACGTGTGGGTCGGACCCAGCGCGTTCAGCACCGCGGCGAGGCTCCGGTACGTCGTCGTGCACGAGCTCGGCCACAGCCTGCACCTGCACACCTCGCGCGGTCCCGCACTCTCGGCCGCGGTCGCCGGCGCGCCGGTGGTGCGCCCGGGACCGTGGGACACGTCCGAGAAGGTCGCCGACTGCGTGGCCTGGGTGCTGGCCCCGGCGGAGACCGCGGCGAGCGGCATCACCTACTGGTCGTGCCCGGACCCGTGGCGCAGTCAGGTCCGCGCCGCGCTCCAGTAGCCGGGCGCTTGTAGCGTCGGTCCGATGGTCACCCGCGCGCAGCAGCAGCGCATCGCGACGGGCGTCGCCGGGCTCCGGATCGCGGTCGGCGCGCTGTTGGCACTCGCGCCGCGCGCGACGGATCGCGCCGCCCCGGGTGCCTCGCCCGCGAGTGCCTCGGCGATGCTGCTCACGCGCACCGTCGGCATCCGGGACGTCGGCATCGGCCTCGGCACCGCCCTGGCGGCCCGGGCCGGCGCGGACCGGGATCTCGAGCGCTGGATGCGGATCGGACTCCTGAACGACGTCCTCGACGTGGTTGCCGCGACTGCGGGCGCGCGGCAGCTGGGCCGACGGGCGGTGATCTCCGCGCTGATCCCGCTCCCCGTGATCCTCGCCGACCTCTACGTGCTCGGCTCGTCACGAGCGGCGGACCGTCACGAGCGGCCGACCGCCGGGAGCTAGAGCGTGTACGCGATGAGGCGCCCGTCCGCCGTACCGACGTAGACGTTTCCCAACGCGGGGACCGGCCCACCGGTGATCGTGCCCCCGGTCGCGGCCGACCAGAGCGATGCGCACGCCGCCTTCCCACACCCGTCGGCCGGAAAGGCGTTCAGGTTGCCGTTCGCGGAGCCGGTGTAGACGAGGCCGCCGGGGACGATCGCGGGCGCCTGGGTGATCGAGCTCGTGGTGGTCGCGTGCCACTGCGGCGCGCAGGTCGCCTGACCACAGCCGCCGAGCGCGAAGACGTCGAGCTCGCCCGAGGTGGTCGGGACGTAGATGAACCCGTTGCCGACCGCGGGGGCCGCGCTCGCCGCCGCGCCGAGCGTTCCCGACCAGACCTTCGTTCCCGTCGCGGCCGTGAGCGCGACGAGCGAGGTGCCGGTGGCCGCGTAGACGGTGGAGTCGTCCGGGGCCAGGACCGGGTGCCCGCCGGCCGGGAAGGCGGCCGGAACCGCCGTGGACCAGGTCGGTGGGCAGAACGTCACCCCGCTCGTCACCTGGCAGCTGCCGGGCTTCGTCAGCGGCCACGCCTGGACGGCCGCACCCTGCCCGATGACGAGCTCGCCGGACGCCACCGCGGGGCTGGTCACGGCCGGAAGGGTCTGACCGCTGCTCCCGACGTCGAGCAGGGTGCTCCAGGTCCCGCTCCCGCCGGTGTCCTCGACGAAGAGGTACGTCGCGACCGGTCCGCCACCACCGCCCTGGGTCCCGGTCCCGACGAGCAGGCGACCGCGGCCGATGACCTCGTCGGACCGCTCCGCGATCGCCGTCCCCGCCGTGCCCGTCGCCGCGTCGAACGCCTGGATCGCGCTGGAGACGACCGGCGAGACGCCCGGCGTCGGCACGTACACCCTGCCGCCGAGGATCGTCGGCGGCCCCGCGTCGGACCCACTGTTCGCCGCGAACAACGGCTGACTCCATTCGGTCGACGCCGTTCGGGCGTGAGAGCAATGCGAGCGTGCCGGCGCTCGGGTACTCGCCGGACGTCACGTACACACCCGAGTTGGTGACCGCCGGATCGTGCACCACGGTCGTCAGCTGCTTCGTCCAGGTCACGTGGAGCTGCGCGACGTTCGCCGGCGTGATCCCCTGATCGAGCGGGCTGAAGCCGCTGCGCTCGGAGTCGGAGCCCGGCTGCGCCCAGCACCCCCCGAGCACGACGACGGCCGCGATCGCCACGACCGCGTTCCGCGTGAGCCGCTGCATGATGTCCCCCCGGACGCCGACTGGCGGCCGAGCGTACGCCGCAGTCCCGGTGGCGGCCATGCGGGCCATCTCGGATCTAGCTGCGTGCGGTGACGGTGTAGCTGCCACGGACCCGGGCGGTGATCCGGAACCCACCTGCGACCTTGGCGACGTGCACACGTGAGAGCTGCCGCGCCGTCGACGTGTGGTCGCGCCGATGCTGCACCCGGGTACCAGACGTCGAGCGTGCCCACCCGCGCGGTGGTGCCCGAGAGCTGGAGATCGCCGGTGCACCCCGCGTGCAGGGAGGTGAGGCGTCCGGGCGAGGCGCGCGGATACGGGCGCCAGACGCAGGCCCACTGCGGGATGACGCCACCGTTGTGATCGCCCGGGCAGCGGTTCTCCTGGAAGTGGATGAGGACCCGATCCGGCTTCCCTCCCGGATGCCCGATCGAGTGGGGGTCACCGCAGGCCTGGCGCCACTGCCACCACGTCTCGCCGCCGGTGATCAGCGAGTCGTCCGCGGTGGCGAAGCGGGCGACCTTGGACGCGTTCGCCGTCGGATCGCTGAACCATCCGTACTCACCGGTCCACATCGCGGTCTGGTAGCCCTTGGCGAGCGACGCGTAGTAGCCGAAGAGCCCTTCGATCGGGATGTCGCCGATCGACTCGCCGTAGTTGTGCGGCGCAAACACGATGTTGCCGTCCGTCGTGAACGACGCGTCGACCGGCACCCCGAACACCGTCGTCTCGAAGAAGACGATGTGGTGCAACGCGCGCGGACCCGTCTCCGCCACGCGGATCGCCTTGATGGCTTTGGCGTAGTACGCCCCGAGGGCCGCGGCGACCCGGGCCTGATCGTTCTGATGCCCGTGGTTGGGCTCGTTCAGGAGGTCGTAGCCGGCAACGTCAGGATCGGTGCGGAACTCACGGGCGAGCCGCGCCCACACCGAGACGAGGTGGTCCTGGATCCCGTTGCGGTTCGCGTAGAAGCTGTCCCACGCCGTGAGCACGGCTTCCGAGTCCTCGCGGGCGCCCGCGGTGCAGGTGTTCGCCCCGTCGGTGATCGTGGCCCACTTCGGCGCCCCGTCCCAGCCGATCGCCGGCTCCCGGCCCGCGGGACAGACCACGTGCTTCGGCGACGCGATGTACTTGCCCCACGCGTCCTGGTGCATGTCGATGACGCTGTAGATCCCGCGCGCGCCTGCCGCGTCGACCACGCGATGGATCCGCTGGAGGTAGCGGTTGTCGATCCGCCCCGGCTTCGGCTCGAGCTTCGACCAGCTCACGAGCAGCCGCACGACGTCGAAGCCGTGCGCGGCCATCGAGTCCCAGTCGTGCGCGGTGACGGGGACCGTGGGTGGAAGCCGCGGGTCGTCCTGGTAGTAGTCGCCGAGCGAGTTCACGTTGACGCCGCGGAGGATGACCTGGCGGTCCTGGGAGTCGACGATCGCCGGCGCGGCGCCCCGCACCGCGTGGAGCGGGAGGAGCAGGGGGGTCGCGTCGAGATGGGGCGGCGGGATCATCGCCCCTGCCCCGGCCACGCCGGCCGTCAGCGCCCCGACCGTTGCGACGGCCACCATCACCGTCATTGCCTTGCGCACGATCCGGCGCGACTTCACGTCAGCTCCCCCGGTTTCCCATCACGGCTCCGAGGCTGACCGTAGACAACCCCCGACGGCAGGGCGAGCCGCGTGCGGTCGTACGCTGGACCCATGACCGCCGTCGACTTCTTCGTGGATCCCAGCTGCCCGTGGGCGTGGATCACCGGACGTTGGATCAAAGAGGTGGCTCCCGGGCGTGATCTCGTCGTCACGTGGCGCTCCTACTGCCTCGAGATCCGCGACGACTACGGCGTCGCCCCGACGATGCCGGAGGACCGCCGGGAGATGGCGATCGCCGCCCATGCCGTCTCGCACCGGATGCTCCGGATCTTCGAAGCCGCCCGGGCCGAGCACGGGGAAGCCGCGGTCGAGGCGCTCTACGACGCGTGGGGCCCGCGCTTCTTCGGTCGCGACCGGGAGCGCACCGATGCCATCCTCGAGCAGTGCGTCGCGGCCTGCGGCTTCGATCTCGCGCTCGTCGCCGCCGCGGACGACGAGAAGTGGGACGTGCCGATCGTCGAGGCGATGGACGTCGCGTACTCCTTCGGCGGCGTGAAGACCCAGACGCCGACGATCGCGGTCTACACGGATCCGCCGCACGGGTTCAAGGGACCGGTGATGGCGCCCGCGCCCACCGGGGACGCCGCGCTCGCGCTCTGGGACGCCATCGAGGTGCTGTCGAAGGAGCCCGGCTTCTTCGAGATCACGCGCCCGCGCGCCAACATCCCGCGGCCGGCCTTCGACTGATCGGCTTCAGGCCTCGCGGGTCAGGCCGGCGAGGTCGTGGGGTCCCGATCCCGGGTACCCGCCGGCGGCCTGCACGGCTGCGCTCCAGCGGCCGACGGTCGCGACGAGCTCGTTGAAATCGTCGCCCAGAGCTTCGACGAGGGGTCGGCAGAGCTCGTCCGTGACCCGCTCGATGCTTTCACGCGCGGCGCGACCGGCGGGGGTGAAGGCGCCGTCGACCACGAGCCCGCGCGCCTCGAGGCGGGCCTCGGCCGCATCGAAGTCGGCGCCGCTCCAGGCCCGTGTCCGCGCGTACGACCGCAGCGGCAACCCCCAGTAGAGCTCGGTCAGGAGGCCGATCTCGGTGGCGTCGAACCCGGCGCTGGTCCACGCGGCGATGTGCACGTCGCCGCGGTACTCCCGCAGCCGATCGGCCAGGCGCCACATGTCGCCGACGGGGTCACCCGGAAGCCCGAGGCCGAGCAGACCGGAGTAGAGCGGCCGGCCCTCCGGACGCAACGGGTCGTTCGCTCGCTGCAGCAGCTCGGTGACGCGCTCCAAGCCTTCCGGCCGGTCTCCGAGCACCCGGCTCAGCTGACCGATCGCGCCCGCGGTGCGCGCGGCGCAGATGACATCGGCGGTGACCAGCGTCCAGCCGAAGGTGACCGACGGGACCACGACCGCGGGGTTGAACACGCCGAACGCGGCCGCCACGACTTCTCCCGGAACCTGGCCGAGCACCGAGCCGCGGCTGCAGAAGTACGCCGGGCCGTCGGGCATCGCGACCCCACCGAGCTCGGAGGGGCTCGGCGCGAAGCCGAGCGCCTCGTACGCACGATGGCACTCGGGCGAGAAGTACACCTGCCCCGTGACCGGCTCGATCGCCGCGGCCAGGGCACGAGCGCGGGTGCTGATGGCCTCGTCCTCGATCATCTCGGCCGAGTGTCGCAGACCGCGCCCCCACGCGGCCAGACGCGCCGACGCCTACGTGTGCACGTCGGTCGGCTACCCGTCGATGTCGAAGAGCTCCGACAGTCCGGACAGGTCGAGGGCCCGGCGGCAGGGGTAGGTCACCGACTCGAGCACGAAGGTGACCCCCCGTTGGACCGCGGCCGCCCGAGACACGATCAGCGCCGCGACTCCCGAGCTGTCCAGGAACGTCACCCCGGCGAAATCCATCACGAGGCGGTTGAGGGGACGCGCCAGCGCGGCCAGCACCTCAGCTTCGAGCACCGGCGCGGTCGCGAGATCGAGCTCGCCCCGGACGACGAGCCTCGCGTGGTCGTCGGCGAACGTGGCGTCGCACCGAAACGGGGCGACGTCTGCCGGTTCCGGAGCCGCGCTCAACGGCGCCCCGTGCTCAGGCGTCTCGATCATCGGGCAAACCTCCGGGGTCCGGAGAGGTCGGCACCTGCAGTTCTCTCGATCGCAAGTCTGTCGGCTGATGTCCGCCGAGCACAAGTACGCGCCCAGACCCGACCCGTCCCCGGAGCACGGTCACAACGGAAATCTCTGGTCCGGCCGGGCCAACAGGTCCCGGTACTCGGGGTGCTCGTCGATGTAGTCCGCCACGTACCAACAGCTCGGTACGACGTGCAGGCCGCGCGCCCGCACATCGTCGAGCACGCCGTGCACGAGGTTCGCCGCGACTCCGTGCCCCCGGTAGGCGGGCGCGGTGAGCGTGTGGTGCATGTCGATCTGGTCCTGGTCGAGCCGGTACTCGACGATGCCGATGACCTGCCCGTCGACGACCCACTCGTACCGGGACGTCTCGGGAACGTGGCGCATCACTCCGGTCGTGCTCATCGGCCAGCCGTACCCGCTCTCGGAACCCAACGCACGCCACGGCCTGACCTCGACCCCGAAACTGCGTAGGTTCGGGCCATGGACCTTCGCATCTTCGTCGAACCACAACAGGGTGCCACCTACGAGCAGCAGCTTGCGGTCGCCCTCGAGGCCGAGGCGTTGGGCTTCGACGCCTTCTTCCGCTCGGATCACTACCTGAGGATCGGCGACGGCGCCGGTGAGCCCGGACCCACCGACGCGTGGATCACCCTCGCCGGCCTCGCTCGTGAGACCTCCACCATCCGCCTCGGGACGATGGTCACGGCCGCGACGTTCCGGCTCCCCGGCCCGCTGGCGATCAGCGTCGCCGAGGTCGACGCGATGTCCGGCGGACGGGTGGAGCTCGGCCTGGGCGGCGGGTGGTACGACGGCGAGCACACCGCGTACGGGATCCCGTTCCCGTCGTTGGGCGAGCGCTTCGAGCGCCTGGAGGAGCAGCTCGCCATCATCACGGGTCTGTGGACGACACCCGTGGGCGACACCTTCAGCCATGAGGGCCGGCACTACCAGCTCGAGAGCTCCCCGGCGCTGCCCAAGCCGGTCCAGCGCCCGGGCCCGCCGGTGATCATCGGTGGCTGGGGCAGCACCCGCACCCCACGCCTCGCCGCACAGTACGCGGCCGAGTTCAACGTGCCGTTCCCACCCGTCGACGCGTTCGCGCCGCAGTGCGACAAGGTGCGAGCCGCGTGCGACGCCGTCGGGCGCGATCCGGGCTCCATCATCTCTTCGGCGTGCGTCGTCGTGTGCTGCGGATCCGACGAAGCGGAGGTGGAACGCCGCGCCGCGGTGATCGGCCGCGAACCGGCCGACCTGCGCCGGAACGCCGCGGCCGGCACGCCCGACGAGGTCGTGGCGACGCTCCGCGCGTTCGCCGACGCGGGGGCCGGGCGGGTCTACCTGCAGTGCCTCGACATGACCGACCTCGACCACCTCCGGCTCATCGCCGCGGACGTGCTCCCCCATGTCTGACGCCGGTCGGTTGGTGCTCCCCGACGCGGAGTGACGAAGGCCCGGTTTCGTCGAGCGCCGGAGGGGGAAGCCCCGATAGATGAGCATCGATCTGCACGACCCGTCCGTGGCAACCCGCAAGGCCGCGAAGCGGGCCCGGAAGCGAGCGGTGGCAACGGTCGACGCGGCCCGGGCGGTCGACCTCCACGTTCCCGCCGAGGCGGCGAAGACGGTGGCCCGCCGGGCGGCGAGGAAGGCCGCGAAGCGGGCAACCGTGGCGGCCAACCACGCGGCACGGCGCCCGGCCAAGCGCACCGGCCACCGCCTTACCCGCGTCGTGCTCGGTCTGCTCGCCGTCGGCGGCCTGGTCGGGGTCGCGGTCGTGCTGTCCCGGCGGATGCGCGCGACGCCACCTGTCCCCGCCTACGTCCCGCGGGCCGCACCCGAGCCGGCCGCTGATCCCCTCGAGACCGCCGAGGCCTGATCGCTACAACGGCGTGTTCGAGTGCCGGCGTGACGGGCCGTCCTCGCGCTTGCTCGCGAAGAAGCTCAGCGCGGTCGCGAGGACGCGGCGCGTGTCGAGCGGGTCGATCACCGCGTCGACGTAGCCGCGCTCGGCGGCCGCGTAAGGGTTGCTGAAGCGCGCTTCGTACTCCGCAGTGAGCTGGTCCTGCTCCTCGGCGCGGGCCACCGGGTCTTCGATTCCCGCGAGCCGGCGGCTGTGGAGGATCTGCACCGCGCCCGGCGCGCCCATCACGGCGATCTGCGCGTCGGGCCACGCGACGCAGTAGTCGTTGCCCAGGCGCTTGGAGTCCATCACGATGTACGCGCCGCCGTACGCCTTGCGCAGCACGACGCACAGTCGCGGGACCGTCGCGGCCGCGTAGGCGTGGGCGAGCTGCGCGCCGTGGCGGATCATGCCGCGCCACTCGAGGTCCTTGCCAGGCTCGAACCCCGGCGTGTCGACGAACGTGACGATCGGCAGGTTGAACGCGTCGCACCACTGCACGAACCGCGCCGCCTTGCGGGAGGCGTCGATGTCGAGCGCACCGGCGCGGGTGAACGGCTGGTTCGCCACGATGCCGACGACGCGGCGGTCGAGGTGGGCGAGCCCGATGACGATGCTCGGGGCGTGACGGGGACGCAGCTCGAGCAGCGAGTCGGCATCGACGACGTCGCGCACCACCGTGCGGACGTCGTACGCCGCGTTCGGTGCTGCGGGGACGACTCGGCTCGCATCCGTGCAGTCGCGGTCGACCGCGTCCGAGCTCGGCCAGTCCGGGGCGTCGTCGAGGTGGTTCGCCGGGAGGTACTCGAGCAGCGCCGCCAGCGCGTTCGCCGCTTCGTCCTCGTCCTCGACCACGAGCGAGGCGACGCCGCTCATGTGGCCGTGCATCGCCGCGCCACCGAGTGCGAACCGGTCCAGTGTGACTCCCGTGACCTCGGCGACCGCCTCGGGCCCGCTGACGTACGCGAACGCGTCGGCGGTCATGATCACGTGGTCGACGAGTCCGAGACAGAGCGCCGGTCCCGACACGCAGGCACCGGTGACGATGATCACCGTCGGCACGACGCCCGAGGCCTGCACCAGCGCGTGGGCGCACCGGCCCCACCCGTGCAACGAGCTGATGCCCTCGCCGACGTCGGCCCCGGCGGTGTCGAGCCAGGCGACGAACGGGACGCCGATCTCGGTCGCGAGGCGAATCGCCCGATCCATGGTCTCGGCGCCCGCTTCGCCCACCGCACCGTGGTGCTTGCCGCCCTCGATCCGCAGCTCGACGATCGAACGACCGTCGCGCTCCACGATGCACGCGGTCGCGCTGTCAGAGCGCCGATCCATGATCGGGGTCATGAGGCCGGGGGTCCGCGCGAACGTCATGCGCGAGTCGGTGTCACGCGACGCGCAACCACGCCACGGGTTGGCCGGCCCGGAGCCGCTGACCGGGCTCGGCGAGCATGCCCATCAGCAGTCCTTCGAAGGAGCTGCACACCGGCGTGCTGACCCCGGAGTTCTCGATGACGCCGATCGACTGGCCCGGTGCGACGAGCTCGCCTTCGACGGCGAGCGTCGCGAGCCGGTGGAAGACGCCGGCCGACGGCGCGACGACCAACCGCTCGGGAACGTACATCCGCTCACCTTGGGTCGACATGGTGTCGGTCACGCGAGCTCCTTGCGCGGCTCGGGCATTCCTGATCCAGTGGGGAAGATGACGAGGCTCACAAACGGATCTTTCGTCGGGGGCGACCGAACGCTTCGACTCCGCCGGGGGACGGCGTGGTTACATCGAAACGCTGAAGTGTTTCGTCAGTGTCTCGCGTCTGTTCATTACTCGCGAGTAACGCCTGTTCATTACTCGTCGGTAACGGCGACCGCGACCAGCCATCACGCGCAGCACATCCGACTCGAACCCCGCCGGGAGGACACGTGATCGAAGCCGTCGTCGAGCAATGGCACGCCTACGTGCGCGGCGAGAAGCCGGACGCGCTCGACGAGCTGCTCGACGACGACGTCGTCTTCTATTCGCCGATCGTGTACACCCCCCAAGCCGGCAAGGCGGTCACCAAGCTCTACCTGCAGGCCGCCGGCCAGACCCTCCCGGGAGACGAGGGCGTGCAGATCAGCGAGGGCGGTGAGGATCGGGGCGGGCGGTTCCGGCTCACCAAGACCGTGATGTCGGGCGACACCGCGGTGCTCGAATTCGAGACCACGATCGCGGGCAAGTACGTCAATGGCGTCGACATCATCCGCTGCAACGACGAGGGCCGCATCGTCGAGTTCCGCGTGATGATCCGGCCGCTGCAGGCCGTCAACCTCGTGCACCAGCAGATGATGGCGACCCTCGAACGGATGCAGCCGCCGAGCGCGACGCCGTGACCCGGTAGGTTCCTGATGTGACCGAGACCACCCTGAGCCGCGAGCAGATCCGGGCCCTCGCGCCCGAGCCGTTCGCGCGGTGGGACGACGTGATGGCCAGTCTCGCCACCGCGATCGCCCCGGAGCGCGCGGCGGGGATCCGAGCGCTGGTCGAGTCGCTGCTCGGCTCGAAGACCACCGGGATCGCGAGCTGGCGTTCCTCCGAGCTCCCGAGCGCGGATCGGGCCGTGCTCGAGCTCGCGGAGCAATTCGTGCTCGACGTCAGTGCCTGCACCGACGAGCAGCGCGGTGCCGCGATGGCCGCCCTCGGTGCGGACGCCTTCCCGTTCGTGCAGGTGCTCTACGTCGCCGACTTCGGGACGCGGATGCAGGCCGCATGGCAGCAGCTGTTCGACGTCGACCCGAGCGCGGCGCGCGGACGCGACGGTCGACCTGTGGCCGGCGCTCGAATCGTTCATGAGCGCAGTGGCCCGTCTCGACCGCCTCGATCCGTTGACCACCGAGATCGTCCGGCTGCGCGGCGCCCGGGCGCACAACTGCCGGCTCTGCAAGTCGCTGCGCAACGTCCGCGCGGCGAACGACGGCGCGGACGAAGCCGTCTACGACCAGATCGAGCACTACCAGTCGAGCACGCTCTCCCAACGTCACCAGACCGCGTTGCGGCTCGTCGACACGATGGTCTGGGAGCCGGGCTCCTACCCCGCCGACCTCGCGGCCGCGGTGCACGCCTCGTTCACCGACGCCGAGGTCGTCGAGCTCGTCCTCGACATCGCCCGCAACGCGGCCAACAAGATCGCGGTCGCGTTCGGCGCCGACGAGGCGCACGTCACCGAGGGCGTCGAGTTCTACGACGTCGACGAGCGCGGCGAGCTGGTCTACGGGCTCACCCCGAACGTCTGACCCCCGGCCGCCCGCCGGGAACCGCAGCGATGACCTCCCAGGTAATCGTGGCGCGGCACGGCGCTGCCTAGGGTGGCCGCATGGCCCGGGCGAACGTCGGTGAGCTGGTGCGGGAGTGGCGGTCCCGGCGCCGCCGGAGCCAGATCGATCTCGCGCTCGACGTCGGCGTCTCACCCCGCCACCTCAGCTTCGTCGAGACCGGCCGGTCGAAGCCCAGCCCCGAGCTGATCCTGGCGCTGGCCGAGAACCTCGACGTCCCGCTGCGCGAGCGCAACACCTTGCTCCTCGCGGCCGGCTACGCGCCGCGCTACTCGCAGAGCCCCCTCGACGACCCCGCGCTCGAGTTCGTCCGGGCGTCGGTGACGCGCATGCTCGACGCGCACCATCCCTACCCCGGAGTCGCCATCGACCGGCACTGGAACGTCCTGGTCGCGAACGAAGCCGCGTTCGCGCTCACCGCCGGGCTGCCCGAGGAGCTGCTCGGGCCACCCGTGAACGTGTACCGCATCTCGATGCACCCGGACGGACTCGCGGCGCGCACCCACGACTTCGCGGACTGGGCGATCTACCAGCTGCGACAGCTCCGGCGATCGATCGTCCTCACGGGCGATCGGGAGCTCGAGGAGCTGTACGAAGAGGTCCGCACCTATCCCAACGTCGCCGAGCTCGACGAGCGCGACCACGAGTGGTTCGACGACGACCCGCCTCTCCTCGTGCCGTTCCGCATCGACGTCGGCGGGGTCGCGCTCTCGTTCTTCACGACCCTGACCGCGTTCGCGACACCGCTCGACGTCACCCTCGAGGAGCTGGCCATCGAGCTGTTCTTCCCGGCCGACGCCGCGACGGAAGCGGTGATCAAGTCCGGCGGACTGGGCTGAGCCTCACCCGGCGGAGGCGTCGGCGGTCGCCCAGTGGTGGCGGAGGTGGGCCAGCAGCTCGGCCGCGCGCTCGTCGGGGAAGAACAGCTTCGCCCCATCGACGGTCGCGACCGTCGTGACCCCGGGAATCGTGTCCCGCAGCCATTCGGCCCAGCGGAGCTCGAAGAACTCGTCACCGGTGGCCCACACGACGAGGGTCGGCACCTGCAGCTCCCGCAGCGCGGGCTCCACCGCGAGCAGATCATCGGGCGCCATCGCGGCGAGGAGCCGCTCGAACGCCAGTGCCTTCTCGGGCGTGCCGAGCACCGGCTCCAGGAAGCTCCGCACGACGTCCAGCGGCGGTTGGGCCGGGTCCTCGTAGCCCATCGCGAACACTGCGGCGCGCGCCGCGTCGAGATCGGCCATCAGGGCCGGCGCGCTCGGCGCGAGGGCGCCGGCACGCGCCAGCTCGACCGTCGGGAGGAACGCCTCGGGCGGGACGTTGTCGTGCGTGTCGCAGTTCGTCAGCGTGAACGTGCGCAGCCGCGCCGGGCCGCGCGCCGCGACGATCTGGGCGAGGGCGCCGCCGGTGTCGTGGGCGACGAGGTCGACGGGCCCGACGTCGAGCGCGTCGAGGAACGCCGTGATCGTCTCGGCGTACGCGCCGAGGGAGACGTCGTCGTCGAAGGGCGCGGGACTCTGCCCGTGCAGCGGGAGATCGAGTGCGATGCAGCGCTTCTCGGCCTCCAACGCGGCCAGCACATGGCGCCACAGGTACGCGTTGGTGCCCACCCCGTGCACGAACACGGCGACGGTTCCATCGTGCGGACCCACGTCGAGACAGCTGATCTCACCCCGATCGGTCGGCACGGTGACGCGGTGCGGTTCGAGTGCGGCTAGCTGCTTCGAAGCCGTCGGCTGCGGGCTGGTGGTCGTCATCTCGGGGCTCCCTTCACGGGGTCGGGTGAACGAGATCACTCAACCGCGGTGAAGGCTCCGAGTCGATGACGTGTGAGGTAGTCGGTAGATTTGGCCCATGGCCGACTACGTCATTCCGGATCCTGAGCCGAAGGAGATCGACGAGAAGCTCGCGATCGAGCTACGTCATCTCGCCGACAACGCGGTGCTGAAGGGCGTGCCCCAGGGAGAGGAGCAGTGCGAGAACTGCCTCTACTACCTGGAGAACACGGCGGAGATCTCGTACTGCTGGCACCCGAAGCTCCGCATCCTCGTCGGCGCCCAGTGGTGGTGCCAGTGGTGGGAGAAGATCCCGGACGCGTAGCCCGACGGCGGACGCGCCCGGGTCCCTCCCCTAGATCGGCTCGCCCGTGGTGGGGTCGATCGTCGCCCGCACCATCGCGACCGAGTCGGCCGGGAAGCCGCCTCGCGCCGCGTGCTCGCGCACCGTGTCCGCGTCGTCGGCCACGTACACGCAGTAGATCTTGTCGTCGGTGACGTAGCTCTGAACCCATTGCGCGCGCGGCGCCATCTCGCTCAGCACGCCGTTCGACGTGCAGCTGATGTCGTGCAGCTCACCGGGCGACAGCGCGCCGGCCCCCGGGATGGTGCGTTCGATCACGTACTTGGGCATGGGTCTCCTCCTGGTTGGTGGTTTGGACACAGGGATCGCCGGGCGGCGATGCGGCTCAGTCGAGGTTGAGTCGTCGTGCGGCCGCGCCGGCCTCGGCGCGATTGGTGACTGCGAGCTTCATCAGCAGGTTCGAGACGTGCGCGCTCGCCGTCTTCGGCGAGATGAACAGCGACTCCGCGATCTGCCGGTTGGTGCGACCCTCCGCCACGAGCCGCAGCACCTCGACCTCCCGCCCCGTCAAGCCGAGCTCGTCGGCCGGACCAGGGACCGCGCGGTCCTCCACGGCGATGTCCAGGCGCGCCCGGCGGCCGAGGTCGAGCACGCCATCGCGCACCCACGCCCAGCCGATCGACGCCGCGAGCTCGTAGGCCTCGAGCGCCGCGTCGGTCGCGCCGATGCGATCACCACTCGCGATTCGCAGCTCGGCCTCACGCCAGCGCGCATAGGCGACCCTGGGCAACAGCCCGAGCTCCGACCACTCGTCGGCGAGCGCTGCCCACTCCGCCGGATCACCGGAGCCGTCGATCAGTGCGAGCTCGGCTGCGACCTGCCGCGCCGCCGGCGCGAGGTCGCCCGGCCGGCCTCCGCCCCAGCGTTCGGCCTCGACCCACTCCGCGAACCTCGCCGCAAACGCGCGGGCGCGTGTGGGGCCGTCCGACCCGGTGTCGTCACGGGATCCCGGCGCCGGGCCGAGCCGCACCGCGGCCGCCATCGCGTTGAGGGGCAACGCCATCGACGCGGGAGTGTCGGCACAGAGGGGACCAGTGGTCTCCGTATCCATGCCCTGCTGGGCCCGGTCGACCGCCGTGACGATGTCGCCCGCCCACAGCGCGAGCTCGACCTCCGCGCTCGTCAGCTCGATCTGCCAGGGCACCTCGATGTGCGCTCCGAGCAAGGTGCGGAGGCGTTCGAGATCGCGACGGGCTGCAGAGGAGTCACCCTGTCCCGCCCGCAGCTGCGCCCAGAGCCCGGTCGTGCTCCACGCGTCGACGCCGACCGGCTCGACTTCGAACTCGTCGAGCTCCTGGTGCATCTCGTCCCACCGGCCCAACACCCACAGCTCTTGGCAGACCGAAGGGCGAAGACACGTCCCGATCTGACGGCTCAATCCATGCAGCTGCGCGACGTCGATGCCTTCCCGCGCCACCGAGAGCGCCTCCTCGTGCCGGGCCGCGCTCGCCAACGCAGAACACTCGTTCGCGAATGCGCGCACGACGTCGTCCCACGCCTGCGCCCCGAGTGCCTCGTCTCGGGCCAGGCGTAGCTGCGCCAGTCCTGCGTCGATGTCGCCGAGTGCGGCAAGCGAGATGCCGAGGGAGTTGCGCGCGTGGCTTTGGATCGCGGGTTCACCGGCTTGCCGGGCCAGGTCGATGGCCTCCTCGCAGGGCTCGATGGCGTCGGCCGAGCGGCTCGCCAGCATCAGCTGCTGACCCCGGGTGGCCAGCACGCGAGCGCGCGCCGAGACCTCGGAACGCGGCACGAGCGCGACGGCGATGTCGACGTGCTCGAGGATCTCCTCGACCCGACCACCGGTGCCGCGCAGGTAGCGGGCCCACCGCTCGTGCAAGAGGCCCACCGTCACCGGCTCGGCGCCTTCGTCAACGAGGGCGACCGCCGCCCCGATGTACTCGATCACGCGGTCGGGTCGGCCGGCGAGCTCGGCCAGGACGGCCGCCTTCTGCACGACGTCGACCTGACGGGTCCCGCACAGGGCTTCGGCTTCCGGCACCTGCAACCACAGCTCGAGCGCACGCTCGACGTAGTCGAGGGCTTCGGGATACGCGTACATGCGCTCCGCGTCGCTCGCGGCGTCAAGCATCGCCGCGAGGGCGCGGGGCGCGTCGTGGGCGGCATACCAGTGATTGGCGAGCTCGCCGGAGAGCGCTGACGGGCCACCTTCACACCACTCGGGATGGAGGGCGAGCAGCTCGGCGAGCCGTGCGTGCAGCCCGACCCGCTCGCCGGGGAGCAAGTCGTCGTAGACCGCCTCGCGCACCAGCGCGTGCCGGAACCGGTAGGCCGCCGTGTCGTGCTCGATCACGAGGACGTGGTGCTCGGTCGCGTCGCGCAGGCCTTCGTTCAGTGCTGATTCCGACACGTCCGCGAGCTCGGCGACCAGGCGGTGATCGGCGCGCCTCCCGATCACGGCCACGATGCGGAGCAGGCGGCGGGCCTCCTCCGAGAGCGCGTCGATGCGGGCCAGCACGATGTCGCGCAGCTGCACCGGGATCTCGTCGGTCGTCCCGCGTGCGGCCACCAGCTCCTCGGCGAAGAACGGGTTGCCCTCGGAGCGGCTGAAGACCATCTCGATCAGGTCGTCGCCCGGGACCGAGCCGAGGATCGACCCGACCATCTCGCGCAGCTCCTCACGGTCGAAGCGCTCGAGCTCGAACCGTTGGGCCGCGCCCGATCGGTCGAGCTCGGCCAGCACCGCCCGGAGCGGATGACGGCGATGCAGGTCGTCCGAGCGGTAGGTGCCCAGCAGCGCGACACGCGCGTCCTGCAGGTTGCGGGCGAGATACACGATGAAGTCGCGAGTCGAGTGGTCGGCCCAGTGCAGGTCCTCGAAGACGATGAGCGTCGCCACCCGGTCGCCCAGTCGCTCGAAGACGCCGAGGAGGTGCTCGAACAACGCGCCGGCGCTCGCGGTCCCGTCACCGGCCGTCGCCTGCAGCTCCGGCAGGAGGCGATCGAGCACTTCCGCGGCCGGTCCGATCACGGCCTCGAGCGTTCCGGGATCGAGCGCCTTCTGCAGGGATCTCAGGACCTGGACGACCGGGCCGAACGGCAACGGAGCGTTCGTCAGCTCGAGGCACGATCCGACCAGCACCAGCCCGTCGGCCTCCCGCACCCGGCCGGCGAGCTCCGCGACCAGGCGGGTCTTGCCGACCCCCGCTTCGCCTCCCACCACGACGGCAGTGGCCCGCTCGTCCGCCGCCGCGGTCTTGAACGCGGCGAAGAGCCGCTCGAGCTCTTCACCCCGCCCGACGAACTGGAGACTCGAGATGCGGGTCGGCACGTCGACCATTGTCGCCCATCTCGGCGCCGGCACGAAGTCCGTTTCCGGTGCGTGCGTCGACGCAAACTTGTCCTCGGTGCTGACCATCAGCGGTAGTTCCGCTCACGCAGGACCCGGGGCGCACTGTTGGCACTGGCGGTGGCCTCCCGGCGCATCGTCGTGGCGGTCCGACGGGCCAGCTCGTCGCGGGCGTTGAGCGTCTGGTGGGTCGGGGTGACCACCGACGTCGACGAGCTGGAGCCGTCCTCGGTCCACGCCCGCAACCCGAAGCCGAGCGCTACCGCAGCCAGCAGCGCGATGCCCATCAGGAAGGTGGTGACCGGGGTGATGACCCGGCGAGCCGGGAGGGTGAGGCGCTCGTTCATGACGTTTCCTTTCGCGTCGTGATCTCGTGCTGCTCACACTCCTCTCGCGGGCCCGTTCCCACATTGGGCAGATGCCCATGTTTCCGGGGACGGTCGCCCCACCGACCCGTCGGCACCCCGGCATCCAACGGAGATGCCGCCGGATGGCGGTTGGATAACCTGCCCGCCATGCAGGTTCTCGTGCTGGGCGCAGGGTTCGGGGGGCTCGAGCTGACGACGCGACTGTCGGAGGAGTTCGGCACCGACATCGACATCACCCTCATCGACCAGAGCGACAGCTTCGTCTTCGGGTTCTCGAAGCTCGACGTGATGTTCGGACGGCTCATTCCGTCCGCGGCCCGACACCCCTACCGCGACTTCGTCAAGCCGGGCGTGCGGTTCGTCCAGTCGACGATCCGGTCGATCGATCCCGCAGCCAAGCGGGTCGAGACCGACGCCGGCACGTTCGACGCGGACATCCTGGTCGTCGCGCTCGGTGCCGACCTCCACCCGGACGCGACGCCCGGACTCGTCGAGGGTGGCAACGAGTTCTACACGGTCGAAGGCGCGTTCGCGCTCCGCGAGATCCTGCCGTCGTTCGAAGGCGGGCGGGTGATCGTCGGCGTCACGTCGGCGCCGTTCAAGTGTCCGCCCGCGCCGAGCGAGACCGCGCTGCTGATGCACGACTTCCTCACCGAGCGCGGCATCCGCGACCAGTGCGAGATCGCGCTCGTCATGCCCTTGCCGGTGCCGATCCCACCGTCGCCCGCGGCGTCGAAGGCGCTGCTCGACGGCGTTCGCCGAACGCGGGATCGCCTGGCACCCAAAGTCGCTCATCCAGTCGCTCGACCCGAGCCGCAAGGTCGTCGTGCTCAGCGACGGGAACGAGATGCCGTACGACCTCTTCCTCGGCGTGCCCGTGCACCGCGCCCCGCCGTCGTCGCGGAGTCGGCCCTGGCCGTCGACGGGTGGATCCCGGTGAACCCACTGTCCCTCGAGACCGCGGTCCCAGGGGTCTTCGCGGTGGGCGACGTCACCAGCGTCGGCACTCCCAAGGCGGGCGTGTTCGCCGAGGGGCAGGCGGCCGTTGCGGCCGATCACATCATCGGGCGCATCCGGGGCAGCGCGGCCTCGGCCGAGTACGACGGCCACGGCCTCTGCTACCTGGAGTTCGGCCACGACCAGGTGGCGAAGGTCGACGTCACGTTCCTGAGTGGCCAGGCGCCGGTCGGTGACATGGACGGACCGTCACAGGCGTTCGCGGCCGACAAGGCCGAGTTCGGAACCAGCCGGATCCAGCGCTGGTTCGGCCGGGCGTGGACCGGAGTCGACCAGCCCACCTCCTGACGTTCGGCTCCTACCGCACGGCCTCGAAGAGCGCGAGCGCGGCCAGGATGAACAGCAACCCTGCGGTGACCTTGCGGATGGTCGAGACGTTGACGAAGCGCAGGAGTCCCTGACCGCCGATCACCGCGATCGCGGCGACCGACCAGAGCGCGAGCGTCGCGCCGACGCCGACCGAGAGCGCATTGTGATAGTGCGCGGCGAGGTTCGCGGTGAGGATCTGGGTGAGGTCCCCCCACTCGGCCACGAAGATCACGATGAACGCCGTCGTCACGACCCGGTGCGCGGCGACTTCCTTCTCGATGAGCTCCTCTTCGTCCCTACCGGCTTCCCGCAGGGCGAAGATCCCGCCGGCGGCGAACATGACCGCGACCACCACGTCGAGCACCGCGGTCGGAAGGATCCGGAACAGCGCCACGCCGATCGTCGTCGCGATGACGACGTGGAGGAAGAAGGCTGCCGCCGCGCCGATCCAGACCGACCGCGGCTTGCCGCGCGTCGCCATGACCAAGCTGGCGAGCATCGTCTTGTCCGGCAGCTCCCCGAGGAAGATCACGGGGAACACTGCGATTGCGATGGAGAGCTCCACCGGCTTCCCGTCCGACGAGGGAGTACTCCCCTTCGATCGTCAGGCTACCGCGCGGGCTGTCTCACGATCCCCGCTCAGGTCCCCTTGCAGAAGCCTCGTGCGTCGGCGTTGACGGTGCCGTCCGCGCACACCAGGTTCGGGTTGTTGTGCGAGAACACCCCGAGCGGGCTCTCCCAGCTCGGCACCACCCAGGCGTGCACCATCCAGATCGTCTTCTTCATGAACGTGCCGCCGACCGCGCTGCACTGCTTGGCCGTGACATCGGAGTCGGCCGCGAACGGGACCTGGATGCCGCCCGACGCGAACTTCACGCACACGTTGCTGTGACGGTGCCAGTGGTCGTTCGGTCCGGCGAAGCCCTGCGGTTGCGCGCCGGCGAACGACTCGTACATGAGCCCGACGATGCGCGAGCTCGGGCTGTTGCCGTCGAAGATCAGCGACGCGGGGTCGTTCGGATTGATCTGGCCGTCGGGACCGATGTCCGACGGCACGCGGAGCTGCTGGTAGTGCGCACCGGTCTCCGGCGCGAAGCCGCCGGCGGGCACGTACCCGGCCGCGACGGCATCCGCCACCGTCGGGTAGCGCATCGCGACGGCGTGGGCCGCGGTCAGCTGCGCGGCCAGCTGGGCGCGCGTCGCGGCGTCGAGCGGCACGTCGGGCACGGCCTCGGCCGTCTCGTCGTGGTTGTGAACGTGCGCGCCGGCCGCGAGCCCGGAGCCGGACGTCGCCGACCCGGAGTCGGACGCGGCGGTGCTGCCGGAGTCCCCTCGATCCCCGCGACCGATCAGGATGCCCATTCCCAACCCGACGACGAGCCCGATGATCACCGCGGCGCCGAGCACCGGGCGGATCCATCGGTACGCCCGGACCCGCTTGGCCTTCGCGCGGCCTTCGGGTGCGGACTGCTGCGGTGACGGCTCGATCCCCGAGACGCGCGGCGGCCTGGTGCTGACGTCTGCCATGTCACTCCCCCCGGAATGGTTGGAGGGAGCGTACGACGAATCGGCGGCCCGCGGGAATGAGCCTCACCTCCGAGGGCGGAAAGTAGGTTGAGGGGGCCGATCTCGAAGGAGCCGTCACCGTTGACCGTCACCGATCGGCGCCCGAAGCGCGAGGGAGGCACGGCATCCGTGGAGGGTGATCGGGCCGGCGCATCGGCGCGGCGCAACCGACTCCTCTATCGCGGCGCCCTCGTGCTGGTCGTGGCGCCCTTCGTGATCTCGGCCGTCATCGTGCTGCTGCACGGTTCCGGATCGTTCATCCGCGACCAGGCGCTCATGGAGCTCAAGGTCCGCGACGTCGGCCGGCATCCGGTGCTGACGGGCCTGTACTCCCGCGACCGGTGGAGCCATCCGGGTCCGCTGATCTTCTACACCCTCGCGATTCCCTACCGGCTCGCGGGAAGCAACCCCTCGGGGATGCTCGTCGGCGCGCTCGCGATCAACGCCGCCGCGATCGCCGGGATGGGCGCGATCGCGAAGCGTCTGGCCGGCCTGCCCGTCGCGTTCCTCACGCTCGCGGGTGGTGCGTGCGTCGCCCACGCGCTCGGGACGCAGCTGCTGCTCGACCCGTGGGTCTGTTACGTCACCGTGCTGCCGTTCGGCTTGTTCTGCTACCTCGCCTGGGCGATGACCGAAGGTGAGTCCTGGGCGCTCCCGGCCTCGGCTGCGCTTGCGTCGTGGCTCACCCAGACGCACGTCGGCTTCGCACCGCTCACCGCGCCCACGCTCGGCGCCGGCGCGATCTGGCTGTGGGTGGCGGCACGGCGGGCTGCCGACCCGATGCGCACCAGGAAGGTCCGGCGCGCCACCCTCCTCGCGGTCGTGCTGCTCGTGGTGCTCTGGATCCCGGTGATGTGGGACCAGCTCTTCGGCCACGGGAACCTCGGCACGCTCATCGACTGGTTCACGCGGGGTGCCGGCGTCAAGCACTCCTTGGGCGACGGTGCGCGCATCGTGCTCGCCCAGCTGGCGGCCGTTCCGGACTGGATCACCGGGACCCGACGCGTGGGCTTCACGGGCGAGACGACCTTGCTGCACACGACGCTCTGGCCGGTCCTCGTGGTTCCGTTCGTCGCCGCCGTCGTCGTCGCGTGGCGCGCCCGGGACTGGCCCATCGTCCGCCTCGCCGGCGTGACGGTGTTCATGGTCATCGTGTCGATCGTCTCGGTCGCGAAGATCACCGGCCTCATGTACGAGTACCGGCTGCTCTGGACCTGGCTGCTCGGGATGCTGGCTGCCGTCGTCATCACGTGGACCGCCTGGGCCGTCGTCGCCCGGCGTTGGCCGCGGTCAGAGCCGCTCCTGCTCGTCCCGATCACGCTCGTCGCGCTCGTCGTGATCTGCACGATGGCCATCGTCGACGCCCACCGCAGCGACTCCCCGGTCATCTACTCGGCTGCCGCCCAGAGCACGGTGCAGGACCTGGCCCACCACCTCGATCCGCACGGTGGCGAAGTCGTGCTCCGCGCCCAGACCAACCTCAGCGACTGGTACCTCCAGGGCCTCCTGGTCGGGCTCGAGCGCCGCAACTTCGACGCGCGCGTCCCGATCGATGACAACCAGCGGTTCGGCGCGCACCGCGTCGTGGACGGACGGCCGGTCGAGGCTCGATTGATCGTCGTCGCCGACGAAGACCTCTACACGTTCACCCCGCAGTTCGGTGACCGACTCGTGGCCTACAGCGGGCCGCTTCCACTGCGCCGGTACTCCGCGGCGGGACGGCGCGCCGCGGCGAAGGCGCAACGGCTCTACGACGAGGCGAACGCCGGGAAGCTGACGCCCGCGCAGTTCCTCGAGGAGTTCCGGGGGCTGAAGTCTCTCGGTCCCGCGGTCGCGGTCTACCAGGAGCCGACGGCCGGCTAGGGCAAGCGGACGCCGGCGCTAGACCCCGGCGCGCGCGTTGAGCGAGTTCAGGTGCTCGACGGCCTCGAGGTACTCCTCGACCCAGCGCTGGATGACGGCCGCGGTCTTCTCGACCTTCTCGAACTGGCCGACGACCTGACCCACCGGGTTGAACGCGACGTCCACCGACTGGTCCGGGTAGCGGTGCGTCGCCGCGACCGCCATGCCCGAGACCATGTACTGCAGCGGCATGCCGAGCGGCTCCGGGTTGCCCTCCTCCGCCCACGCGTCGGTCCAGTCGTTGCGCAGCATGCGGCACGGCTTGCCCGTGAACGAGCGGCTCCGGACCGTGTCGCGCGAGCCGGCCTTCACGTACGTCTCCTGCTGCACCGGGGTGTTCTCGGACTCCTCGACCATCAGCCACTGGGAACCCGACCACGCGCCCTGGCAGCCGAGCGCGAGGGCGGCCGCGATCTGCGCGCCGTTGCCGATGCCTCCCGCCGCGAGGACCGGCACCGGTGCGACGGCCTTGACCACCTGCGGCCACAACACGATCGATCCGACCTCGCCGCAGTGACCGCCCCCCTCGCCACCCTGCGCGATGACGATGTCCACGCCCGCGTCCGCGTGCTTGAGCGCCTGGTAGGGCGAACCGCACAACGCGGCGACCTTCCGGCCCTCGGCGTGGATGTGGTCGATCATGTCCGCCGGCGGCGTGCCGAGTGCGTTCGCGATCAACGCCATCTTCGGGTGCGCGAGCGCGATCTCGACCTGCGGGGTCGCGGTCGCCTCGGTCCAGCCGAGCAGCTTGAGCGAGTTGTCCTCACCCTCGGGCGTCGGGACGCCGTGGTCGTTCAGCAGCTTCCGGGCGAAGTCGAGGTGGCCCTGCGGCACCATCTCCTGGAGCATCTTCGTGAGATCCTCGGTGGACATGTCCGCGTCCATGCCCTCGTACTTGTTCGGGATCACGATGTCGACGCCGTAGGGACGGTCGCCGATGTGCTCGTCGATCCAGTCGAGCTCGATCTGGAGCTGCTCGGGGCTGAAGCCCACCGCGCCCAGCACGCCGAACCCGCCGGCCTTGCTCACCGCCACCACCACGTCGCGGCAGTGGGTGAAGGCGAAGATCGGGAACTCGATGCCGAGGTCGTCGCAAATCTGGGTGCGCATGGTCATCTGCTCCTGAACGGGACGGGCGAGGCGAAGTCGACGTGCAGAGTACCGAGGACTCGGTGCTCCCCGACACCCGGGCCTAAGTTCCTCCCTCTCGGAGCTCGATCGGAGGGTGCGGCGTGCGGCAGAGGTTGACGGCGATCGCCGCGGTGGTCGTGCTGATCGGGGCCGGCGCGCTCACCGCCTGCGGAAGCAGCGGGGGTGGCACCGCGGACGCGGGTTCGACCACGACCACGACGACGCCGCCCTCGCTGCTCGCCAACGTCCCGCAACCGATCATCACGGTCGCGTACCTCCTGCAGGACGAGCTCAACGGCCTCGGGTACGGCGTCGGCTCGATCGACAACGGGTTCGTCACGCGCGTCACCCGCGCCATGAAGGAGTTCCAGCGCAAGCACGGCCTCCCGCCGACGGGCGCGCTCGACCAGCCCACGGCGGTCGCGCTCCGTACCGCCTCCGGACGCGAAGAGCCCACCATCGTCCGCTCGGTGCAGTCGGTGCTCACCGAGCTCGGCGTCTACACGGGCGCGATCGACGGGATCTACGGGCCTGGGACGATCGCGGCGGTCACGAAGGTGCAGCAGAAGGCCGGCCTCACGAAGAACCCGGGAAAGGTCGATGCGGCAACCCTCGGCGCGATGGTGGATCTCTGGCGGCAACGGAACCTCCCCGCACCCCAGCAGGTCGCCACGACGGGTCCCGACCTCCTCAAGCTCGGCGACAAGGGTCCGCAGGTCGAGGCGGTCCAGCATCGCCTCGTGGCCCTCGGGTACCGGCCCGGGACGCCCGACGGGGAGTTCGGCGTCGAGACCCTGAGCGCGGTCACCGCGTTCCAGAAGCACGAAGGCCTCGACCGCGACGGCGTGGTGGGCGCCGTGGTCCGGGAGCACCTGAAGCACCCGACCGGCGCGGGGCCGAAGTCGACCACGCCGGTCCCGCACATCGAAGTCGACCTCGACCGGCAGATCGCGTTCGTCGTGCTCGAGCGCGGCGTCACGATCCTCGACGTCTCGACCGGGAGCGGCAAGACCTACACGGACCCCGGCTCGTCGACCCAGCAGGTCGCGTACACACCGACCGGGACGTTCTCCGTCTACCGCGCCGTTGACGCGCCGGTCGTCGCGCCGCTCGGCACGCTCTACAAGCCGCTGTACTTCAAGCAGGGCTGGGCCATGCACGGCGAGCCGCTGGTGCCGCCCTATCCGGCGAGCCATGGCTGCGTCCGCACGCACGACTGGGACCAGGACTGGCTGTTCCCACACATCCCCGTCGGCACGGCGATCGTGATCACGGGTCAGAACCCGGGCCACGCGAGCGCACCCGACGAACGCCGGTTCCGGCTACTGACCGACGCGTGCGGGATCCTTCCGTTCTCGCGCCCCGGCTCCTACGATGCCGTCTTCCGCAACGGGAGGAACCAATGGGTATCGGCAGCACCGGCTACCGGATCGTCCTGCTCCTGCACATCCTCTGCGCGATCGTCGGCTTCGGGACCGTGATCCTCAACGGGTTGTACGGGCGCGAGGCGAAGCGGCGCCCGGGTCCGGGGGGTCTCGCGATCACGGAGGCGAACCTCGCGGTCTCCGGCATCGCCGAGTACTTCATCTACGCGGTCTTCGTGTTCGGGCTCGCGCTCGTCGGCATGAGTGACAAGGCCTGGAAGCTCAGCCAGACCTGGATCTGGTTGGCGTTGGTGCTCTACGTCGTGGGCATCGCCGTCTCGCACGGCATCCTGTTCCCGGCCGCCAAGAAGATGAAGAACCTGGCCGCGGAGCTCGTGGCCGCCGGGCCGCCGCCCGCGGAGGCGCCTCCCGGACCGCCGCCGCAGGTCGCGGAGATGACGGAGCTGGGCAAGCGGCTCGGCGCGTCGTCGACGTTCCTCCACGTGCTGCTCGTCGTGATCCTGGGGCTCATGATCTGGAAGCCCGGAGCCTGACCGGCGGCCGGCGCGGCCGGCGCCACCCGCGCTACTTGTCGAAGCCCTCGTACGCGTCGAAGTCGAAGTCGTCGTCGCCACCTTCGCTGTTGCCGTAGTCACGACGCCGCTTCATCGCGATGCTGCCGGCCACCACGCAGATCACCGCAATGACGGCGAACGCAAAGAGTCCGATGTACATGCGTTTGCTCCAGTTCCCAGCGCGCTCAGCGCGACTCGTGCTCGCCGACGTGTCTCCTGGACCTCCACTGTCCCATGGCTACGGGATGAGGGCATCACCCGGTCGGGGTGATCCCGCACTCTCTCTCCCGCGTCGGCGCCGGATCCGGCGATCTGTACCGGTTTTTGGCCTCCGCCGGCACCGCCCGAGCCGGAATAGTGCGCTCGACCCGCCGGTTCCGAGACAGGTCGGCGATCGATGGGAGCGGCCATGCGCGCAGTCAGGTTCGACGAGTACGGCGGGGTCGACGTGCTGCGCCTGGAGGACGTCGACGACCCGGTCCCGGGTGCCGACGAGGTTCGTGTGCGCGTGAAGGCCGCGGGGATCAATCCCGGTGAAGCCAAGATTCGCGACGGCATGTTGCACGAGCGGTGGCCGTCGACGTTCCCGTCCGGCCAGGGCAGCGACCTTGCCGGCATCGTGGATCTCGTCGGTGACGGCGTCACTTCGGTCTCCGTGGGTGACGAGGTGATCGGGTTCAGCGACAACCGCAACAGCCAGGCGGAGCTCGTGGTCGTCCCGGCGGCGAACGTCACTCGGAGGCCGGGCGGGGTGCCGTGGGAGGTCGCCGGCGCGCTGTTCGTCGTGGGGGCCACGGCCTACGCGGCCGTGCGATCGGTGGCGCTCCGACCCGGCGACAGCGTGGTGGTCTCGGCCGCCGCCGGCGGAGTCGGGACGCTCACCGTGCAGCTCGCCAAGCGGGCCGGAGCGGACGTCATCGGCTTGGCCGGTCCCGACAACCACGATTGGCTCCGGAGCAAGGGAGTCATACCCGTCACGCACGGCGAAGGGGTCGCGGACCGGATTCGTGCCGCGAGCGACGGCCGCGTCGATGCGTTCATCGATCTCTACGGGCATGGCTACGTCGAGCTCGCACTCGAGCTCGGCGTGGCGCCGGAACGGATCGACACCATCGCCGACTTCGCCGCCGTCAGCACGTTCGGCGTGAAGTCCGAGGGCAACGCGTTGGGGGCGAGCGCCGCCGTCCTCGCCGAGCTCGCCGGGCTCCTGGACCGGGGCGAGCTCGAGCTCCCGATCGCGAACACCTATCCGCTCACGGAGGTCCGGACCGCGTACGAGGAGCTCGCGCGCGGTCACACCCGCGGCAAGATCGTGCTCATCCCGTAGGCGACTCGGTCGATGCCACGCTCGCCACGGCCCGGGCCCGGGTGAAGGGAGGGCGCGGCGTGGACCTGAACGTCATGGCTTGGTCCATGGCGCCGAACCGGGTCGTGAACGAGTCGAGCACGTAGTTCTGCCGCAGCCGCCACGGCGCCTTGGGACCCTGCTTGGGCAGCTGGTCCGCGCCCCGCCGGATGTACCCGGCCGTGAGGTCGAGGATCGGGCGCGCGTCCATCGGCGCGGCGCCCATCGTCGGCGCGGCCTGGGTGTAGCCGTGCGCGTCCATGTAGTTCAGCAGCTTGCACACCGACCGCGAGCTCAGGTCCGCGCGCAGCGTCCACGACGCGTTGACGTACCCGAACGCGAACGCGAAGTTGGGCACTCCGCTCAGCATGTAGCCCCGGTAGGCGTAGCGCTCGGCCGGATCGACCGCGACGTCGTCGACGGTCATCGCAATGCCGCCGATCGCCCGCAGGTCGAGGCCGGTGGCCGTGACCACGATGTCCGCCGGGAGCTCGGCGCCCGAGGCGAGCCGGATCCCCGTCGGGGTGAAGGTGTCGATCCGATCCGTGACGACTTCGGCCCGGCCGGAGCTCAGGGCCGTGAAGAAGTCCCCGTCGGGCACGATGCAGACCCGTTGGTCCCACGGGTCGTAGACCGGGGTGAAGTGCGGGTCGACCGGGAAGTCGGGCGGCAGCTGACCGGCGGCGCCGGCGGTGAGCAGGCGGCGCGTGAGCTTCGGCGCGCGGCGCGCGAGCGCGTAGAACGCCGACGCCATGAGCACGTTCTTCCAGCGGACGAGGCGCAGCGCGATCGCGTCGGGGAGGAGCTTGCGCAGCCGGTCGGCCAGCTCGTCGTGCGACGGCAGCGCGAGGAGGTACGAGGGTGACCGCTGCAGCATCGTCACCTTTGCGGCTTCCCGGGCGACCGCCGGCAGCATCGTCACGGCGGTGGCCCCGCTGCCGATGATCACCACGCGCCGGTCGCGGTAGTCGAGGTCTTCGGGCCACTCCTGGGGATGGACGACGGCTCCACCGAAGCGCTCGATGCCGGGGAGCTCGGGCGTGTAGCCGGCGTCGTAGCTGTAGTAGCCGCTGCACACGTAGAGGAAGCTGCAGGTGTAGACGACCGGCGCGTCCGCTCCCTCCACCTGCACCTCCACCGTCCAGGTCGACGTCTCACTCGACCACGAGGCGCGCTCGACGTGCTGGTCGAAGCGGATGTGGCGGTCGATGCCGAGCTCGGCCGCAGTCTCCCGGAGGTAGCGCAGGATCGAGGCGCCGTCGGCGATCGACTTCTCCCCCGTCCAGGGCCGGAACGGGTAGCCCAGCGTCGACATGTCCGAGTCCGAGCGGATGCCGGGGAAGCGGAAGAGGTCCCAGGTGCCGCCGAGCTCCGAGCGGGCCTCCAGGATCGTGAAGGACTTCCGCGGGCACTCCGTCTGGAGCCGGTAGGCCGCGCCGATCCCGGAGACGCCGGCGCCGACCACGAGCACGTCGAAGTGTTCCGGAGCCGTCGTCACGACTCCATCTTCTCGCGAATCGCCGTCGCTACGTACGGTCGAGCGACAGCATGTCGATCGCGTTGCCGCGCAGGACCTTGTACGCCACCTCGTCGTCGAAGCCGGTCAGCATCTTCTCGACGTAGGCCTTCGAGTGCGGCCAGGTCGTGTCGGTGTGCGGGTAGTCCGTTTCGAAGCAGATGTTGTCGGGGCCGACGAACTCGAGCGAGTACAGCCCGTGGTGGTCCGCGGTGAAGCAGCCGTACACGCGCCCGTAGTAGTAGGTCGAGGGCGGCTCGGGCAGGATCTTCTTCGAGCGCTGCCAGCTGTCGTGCTGCTCCCAGATCGTGTCGGCCCGCTCGAGCGCGTACGGGATCCAGCCGATCTGACCCTCCGAGAACGCGATCTTGAGCTTCGGGAACTCGATGAGCTTGCGCGAGAACAACCAGTCGGCGAGTGACGCCATCGAGTTGTTGAAGGCGATCATCGCGCCCGACGCCCGCCGGCGCGTCGGGTGATGCCATCGGGTTCGTCGACGACGAGCCGATGTGCATGCAGACGGTCACGCCCCAGTCGTTGCACACCTGGAACAGCGGATCCCAGTAGCCACTGTGGATCGTCGGGAGCTTCAGGTGGTGCGGCAGCTCGCTGAAGCAGATCGCGTGCACGCCGCGCTGCGCGTTGCGCAGCGTCTCGGCCGCGGCGAGCTCGACGTCCCACAGCGGGATCAGGCACAGCGGGATGTTCACGCCGCCGGACGGTCCGCACCACTCCTCGACCATCCAGTCGTTGTACGCACGGACGCAGGCCAGCCCGAGCTCCTTGTCGTCACCCTCGAAGAAGGTCTGGCCGCAGAAGCGCGGGAACGTCGGGAACGGCAGCGAACCGTCCGTCCAGTTGAGCGCGAGGTCCGCGACGCGCGCGTCGCGCTCGTAGCAACCGGGGCGCATCTCGTCGTACGTCAGCGCCTTCATCACCATCTGCGAGCGGTCGAACTGGATGTTCTCGCCCTCGCCGGTCGTCGCCGCCTGCGGGATCGCGACGAAGCGCTTGTGCACGTAGATCAAGCTTGTCCTCGTAGTACCAGGCGTCGCCCCACAGGCCCTCGGGGTCTTCCTCCATCGCGTACTTGGCGCCCTTGCGCAGCCGGAAGTCGCTCCAGCGCTTGCGCTCGACCCGCGGCCCGGCGGCGCGGTACTTCTCGGGCAACCACGTCTGCCACACGTGCGGGGGCTCGACGACGTGGTCGTCGACGCTGATGATCTTCGGAAGCTCCATACCCTGACGCTAGCGTCAGGTCGGAGGCTCGCGCCCGGCGCCCCATGGGGTAGTTCCGCAGAGGCCTCAGGTGTGGGTGATGACGCTCCGGATGACCTCGCCCGCCTGCATGGCCCGGAAGGCCTCGTTCACGTCGTCGAGCCCGATCTGGGCGCTCACCATGTTGGCGATGTCGAGCCGGCCGGTCTCGACCAGGCCGATGAAGCGGGGAAAGTCCCGCCGCACCTGCGACGACCCGTAGACGCAGCCGAGCAGCTTCTTCTCCTCGTAGAAGAGGCCGAACCCGCTCAGCGTGACCTGCGACTCGATCCGGGGTGCGCCCACGACCACCACGGTCCCGCCCCGCCGCGCGGTCGCGAAGGCCTGGTTGATCGTCTCCGGAAGGCCGATGACCTCGAACGCGTAGTC
Source organism: uncultured Acidimicrobiia bacterium (assembly GCA_963770105.1). Taxonomy (GTDB): domain Bacteria; phylum Actinomycetota; class Acidimicrobiia; order IMCC26256; family JAENVU01; genus Chersky-806. Next base: position 267,226 of record CAVYOL010000001.1, read on the forward strand.
CGCGCCCCGCCCTCCCGTCAGCGCGTGCACCTGGCCGATCGGGTCGCCGTCGGCAGGATCGACGAGATCGGTCGCGCCGAGCTGCTCGGCCGCCTTGCGCTTCGAGCGCGACCGGGTCGACCGCGATGATCCGGCCGGCGCCCGCGATGCGCGCGCCCTGGATCACCGCCTGCCCGACCCCGCCGCAGCCGATGACGGCAACGCTGCTGCCCGGCTCGACCCGCGCGGTGTTGAGCGCGGCGCCGACGCCGGTCGTGACGCCGCAGCCGATGAGCGCGAGCTGCTCGTCGGGAACGTCGGTCTCGACCCGCACCACGCAGGCCTCGTGCACGGTCATCTGGTCCGCGAACGTGCCGAGGGCGGTGAGGGCGATGGCGCTGCTGCCGTCGGCCCGGGTCGCCTTGGGGAGGAAGTTGATCTGGTTGCCGAGCTCACAGAGGTTCGACTGCCCGTGCAGGCAGAAGAAGCACGCGCCGCAGGCGGGGACGAACGATGCGATGACGCGGTCGCCGACCGCGACCCGGCTCACCTCGGGCCCGACCCACTCGACCGTCCCGGCACCCTCGTGGCCGAGGATGCACGGGGGCGGGATGGGCAGCGCGCCGTTGGTCACGGAGACGTCGGAGTGGCACACCCCGCTCGCACCGATCCGCACGATGACGTCGCGCGGCCCGGGGTCGACCGGCGTGACCTCCTCGACGGACAGGTCCGGTGAACCCACGAAGATCGCTGCTCGCATGACATCCCCTCCGGTACGGACGCTCGGCTGGCGCGGCGCCGACCCTACCGGGCACGCTTCGGGCCCCGCATCAACGAGTGCCATGATCGGGAGCCTTGCTGAGAGATCCAAATTGTGGGGGCCGTGGCCTGACGTGGCGTACAACATCGCTGACCTCTTCGAGCACACGGTCGACGCGGTCCCCGACCGCGTCTGCATCATCGACCGGCGATCTGTCGCTGACCTACGCCGAGCTCGACGAGCGGGCGAACCGGATCGGCCACTACCTGGCCGCCCGGGGCGTCGAGCCAGGACGACCACGTCGGCGATCTACGCCCAGAACTCGCACCAGTGGCTCGAGGCGATGATACGGCTGCCTTCAAGATCCGGGCGGTCCCGATCAACGTCAACTTCCGCTACGTCGAGGACGAGCTCGCCTACCTGATCGGCAACGCCGACTGCGTCGCCTGCGTGTTCGACCGCGAGTACGCACCGCTCCTCGCCGCGGTCGCCGACCGGTCGCCACGCTCCAGACGTTCGTGCACATCGAGGACGGCTCGCGGTGCCGACGCTCGCCGGCACTCGGATCCGAGGCCTTCGACGGCTGCGTCCGCGATGTCATCGCCCGATCGTGACTTCGACGAGCGCTCGGGTGACGACCTCTACGTCATCTACACCGGTGGCACGACCGGCATGCCGAAGGGCGTGATGTGGCGCAGCGAGGACATCTTCTTCGGTGCTCGCGCCAGGGCATCGACGCGCTCACCGGTGAGCGCGTCACCGACGAGTGACCACCGTGCCGAGCAAGGCCACGGCCAGTCCGCAGCGCCGCTGATCTTCTGTGTCATCCCGCCGCTCATGCACGGCGCCGCGGCCAGTGCGGGACCATGAGTCAGTGGTTCCTCGGCAACACGATCGTGCTGCTCCGGCAAGTTCTCGGGCGGAGGCCGTCTGGGACGTCGTCGAGGCGCGAGGGCGTCAACTCGATGCTCATCACCGGTGACGCGATGGGTCGACCCCTGATCGAGCACGCTCGTCGAGCACCCCGACCGCTGGGACACGTCGAGCGTCGTCTCGGTGTCGTCGTCGGCCGCACTGTTCTCCCAGACCGTGAAGGACCGGTTCCTCGAGGTGTTCCCGAACCTGATCATCACCGACTCCGTCGGCTCGACCGAGTCCGGGTTCAACGGGCTCACCTACGCGACCAAGGGCGAGACGCAGACCGCGGGTGGGCCGACCGTGTCACGCCCGGCGCCGACGTCGTCGTCCTCGACGAGACCTCGAGATGATCCGCCGACACGGACCGCGAGGTCGGCAAGCTGGGCCGCGGCGGCAACATCCCGCTCGGCTACTACAACGACCCGGAGAAGACCGCGGAGACGTTCGTCATCGCCGACGAACGGCAAGCGCTACGTCATCTCCGGCGACTCGGCGGTTGGAGCCGCGCCGGTCACGATGACGATGCTCGGGCCGGGGTTCGTCTCGATCAACTCGGGCGGCGAGAAGATCTTCCCCGAGGAGGTCGAGCAGGCGCTCAAGGCGCACCCGGCCGTGTTCGACTGCACGTCGTCGGCGTCCCCGACGAGCGGTGGGGTCAGCGGGTCGCCGCCGTCGTCCAGTTCCGGGACGACGAGCCGCCGCGACGCTCGACGAGCTCGGCGTACCACGCCCGCAAGCACGTCGCCGGGTACAAGGTCCCGCGCGAGCTGCACGTCGTCGACGACGATCATCCGCTCACCGTCGGGCAAGCCCGACTACCGCTGGGCCAAGCAGCTCGCCGAGTCCGGGAGTGCCAAGGTCGAAGGCTGAAGCCTGGTTGACTGCGTTTCGACGTCACGATGAAGGGATCTCAAGATGAGTGCTGATGCTTACCGCTTCGATGGGAAGCGTGCGCTGGTGGTCGGAGGTGCGACCGGCATGGGCGCGGCCGCCGCGGAGCTCGTGCGCGACCTGGGCGGCGAGGTCGTCGTCATGGACTTCGCCGACGTGACGCTCTCGGGAGTGAAGGGCATCCACCTCGATCTCCGCGAGCGGGCGAGCATCGACGCCGCGCTCGACGAGTGCGGCGGTCCGATCCACGCGCTCTTCTCCTGCGCCGGGGTCGCCGACGGGACGCCCGGGATCGAGAAGATCAACTTCATCGGACACCGGCACCTCATCGACCGGGCGCTCGCCGGGGGGATGTTCGGGGACGCGGCCGCGATCGGCATGATCTCGTCGACTGCAGGGCTCGGCTGGGAGACCCGGCTGGACCGGATCTACGAGTACCTCGACACGCCCGACTTCGACGCCGCGGCCGCGTGGATCGAGGCCCGGCCCGAGCTCGCCACCTACATGTGGAGCAAGCGGGCCATCAACGCCTACGTCGCCCGGGAGGCGCTCCCGATGTTGCGGCGCGGCATCCGCATCAACGCGATCCTCCCCGGCCCGACCGACACCCCGCTCGCCCGGGCGAACGCGGAGATGTGGCTCAGCTTCGGTTCGGACTTCCGCGACGAGGTCGGCATCGCGCCGTCGACGCCGATGGAGCAGGCGAGCGCGCTCGCATTCCTCTGCAGCGACGCGGCGGCCTACGTCAACGGCATCACGTTGATCACCGACGCCGGCTACGTCAGCTCCGGCGTCGCCGGCTCGTTCGGGCCGGCCAAGGAAGCCGTCGACTTCCTCAACATCCTGGACTGAGCGCGGTCACGCGTCCGCGGTGCTGACCGCGGGCGCGCGCAGCGACAGCACCAGGTACGCACCGAGCACCAGCACCGCGATGACCTCCGCGGTCTTGGAGATCACCGCTTCGGTCGACCACCCGCTTTCGGTGAAGCCGAGGAGGCCGGAGGTTCGGGCGAGCGCGTACCCGACGATCGCGCCGACGGCATACAGGACCCCGAGCAGCGCGGCCGGCTTGGCCAACCGATCGAAGCGCAGCGAGAGGACGAGCAGCTCGGCGACGACGAGGCCGGCGATCGCGTTCAGCGCGAACGAGCGGCTGATGTCGATGCCCGCGACGCGGTCGATGCTGATGCCGCGGTAACCGCCCCAGAAGTACAGGTAGAAGTGCATGTACCCGCTCACGAGGACGCCGACGGCGCCGACGAGGATGAGACCGCGTCCCTTGCCCATCACTTCACCACCAGTGTTCCGGTCATGTAGTTGTGGATCTTGCAGTAGAAGCTGAACGTTCCCGACGTGTTCAGCTTGACGGTGGCGCTCTTGCCGCCGGCGAGCTCCCCCGTGCTGAAGGCGCCGTTCTTCGCGCTGAACGTGTGCGTCGTGCCGTCTGCGTTCGTGACCTTGAGCGTGGTCCCCTTCGCGACCGTCAGCGTCGCGGGCGTGAACGCGAAGTTCTTGATGACGATGGCGTGGGGACCGGCCTTGGCGGTGGCGGTGCTCGGGCCCTCGATGGCGCGGGTGACGAGCACCGCGATCAGCGCCACGATCGGCACTGCGAGGACTACGAGCAACGTCGGTGGTCGTTGGGTCATCTCACGCTCCCTCGGCAGGTCTACGGGAGTTCGATGCGGATGGATGGCGCGGATGACTCGCCGCCGCGGCAGACTGAGCGCGAAGCGCGTCGATCAGGGGGATTACGGATGGCATGGGACTTCTCCAACGAGCCTGAGTTCCAGGAGAAGCTCGATTGGGTCGAGCAATTCTGCCGCGAGGAGGTGGAGCCGCTCGAGTACGTGTTCCCCTACGCGGTCCGGTCACCTGACCCCAAGATCAAGGCCCTGGTCAAGGGCCTGCAGGATCAGGTCAAGGCACACGGGCTGTGGGCGATCTTCCTCGACGAGGACCTCGGCGGTCCCGGCTACGGCCAGCTCAAGCTCGGGCTGCTGAACGAGATCCTCGGTCGGTACCCGTCCGCGCCGCAGATGTTCGGAGCAGCCGCGCCCGATACGGGCAACATGGAGATGCTCGCGGCGTACGGCACCGACGAGCAGAAGAAGCGGTGGCTCGAGCCGATGCTCAACCAGGAGATCTGGTCGGCGTACTCGATGACCGAGCCCCAGGGCGGGTCCGACCCGAACCTGTTCAAGACGTACGCGACCCGTGACGGCGACGAGTGGGTCATCAACGGCGAGAAGTGGTTCACCAGCGCCGGGCGGGTCGCCGACATCCTGTTCGTCATGTGCACGAACGGCATGTTCGTCGTGCCCCGCGAGACGCCCGGGGTCGAGATCCAGCCCGAGCCGCGCAACCACAACCACATCATCTACAACGACGTCCGGATCCCGCTGGACCACCTGCTCGGCCCCGAGGACGGCGCCAAGGTGCTCGCGCAGCGCCGGCTCGGCGGTGGGCGGATCCACCACGCCATGCGCACCATCGCGCAGTGCAAGCTCGCGTTCGACATGATGTGCGAGCGCGCGCTGAGCCGCGAGTCGCACGGCAAGATCATCGCCGACCACCAGATGGTCCAGGAGAAGATCGCGGACTCGTACGCGTCCATCCGGATGCTGCGCCTCTTCGTCCTGGAGACGGCATGGAAGATCGACAACACGAGCACCCAGGAGACCCGTACCGACATCGCGGCCGTGAAGTACACGATGGCCAAGGTGCTGCGCGAGGTCTCGTTCAACGCGCTGCACATCCTCGGCTCGCTCGGCACGACCAACCTCACGCCGATCCAGGCGATGTACGCGGCCGCGCCGACGATGGGCATCGCGGACGGCGTCGACGAGGTGCACAAGGCCACCGTGGCGAGGAACGTCCTCAAGGGCTACCGGCCCCATGAGGGCTACTGGCCGACCGAGTACTTCCCCGCGAAGCGTGCGGCCGCATGGGAGAAGTTCGAGCCGCAGTTCGAAGCCGACCCGGAGCTGCGCGCCCTCGCGGAGGGCTACGCGAAGTACATCGCCCGGCGCAGCTGACCCGGCCGCTCAGAGCGCGGCGCGCGCGACTCCGAGGTACAGGTAGCTGAACGGCTTGATCGGCGCCGGCCCCGGCAGGTAGCGCTGCTCGAGGTGCTCGATCTCGAAGCCCGCGTTCAGGATCAGGGAGTCGATCGGTCGGTTGAGATGGCAGCCGTCGGCGAGGCGGCCCTGGAAGCCGTCGAGCCGGTCCTGCCAGGCGACGACCTTGGGGTCGGCGGCGCGCCCGTGCTCGAGGAAGTGGAAGCGGCCGCCCGGCCGCAGCACCCTCGTGACCTCTCCGAGCGCAGCATCGACATCCGGGATCGTGCACAAGGTGAACGTCGACACCGCGGCGTCGAGCGACGCGTCGTCGAACGGCAACGCCTGACCGTCGAGCCCGGAGTAGTCGACCGGGATCGCGCTCGCCGCGACCCGGTCCTCCGCCAGGTGGCGCGCGACTTCCGACGGCTCGACGGCGTGCACGCGGGCAACCGACGCGGGGTAGTGCTCGAGGTTGAGACCGGAACCGAAGCCGATCTCGACGACCTCACCCTCGACGCCCGCCAGTGCCTGCTCCCGGAGCTGACCGACCGGCTTCGACCCGAGCGTGAGCTCGACCATTCGCGGAACGACGTGCTTGCTCCAGACGCCCACGTGCCGACCTCCGTGGTGAGAATTTTGCCAAGTCTGCTCTGCGTGAGCCGGCCGGGTGCGGGAATTCGCGGCGCTCGGCCCCAGGATCGGCGCGGGCGCGTGATGAGATTGACCGAATGACGAATGTCGCGCCGGGCGAGCCCGCGCTGGATCCCCGCCGCTGGATCACCCTCGCCATCCTGCTCATGGCGGTGCTGATCGTCGCGCTCGACAGCACGGTGCTGAACGTCGCGATCCCGACGATCCTGCGCGAGTTCCACACCACGCTGCCGAGCCTGCAGTGGGTGATCACCGGCTACAGCCTGACGTTCGCCGCCCTGCTGATCATCGGCGGTCGGCTCGGCGACATCTTCGGTGCCCGCCGCATGTTCATCATCGGCGCCGCGCTGTTCGGCTTCGGCTCGCTCATCGCTTCGCTGTCGACCGGCGTCGTCGTCGCTCGTCGTCGGCGAAGCGATCATCGAGGGCATCGGCGCGTCGCTGATGCTCCCGGCGACGATGAGCATCCTGTCCAGCACGTTCGTCGGTCGCGAGCGGGCGACCGCGTTCTCGGCGTGGGGTGCCGCACTCGGCGCCGCGGTCGCGTTCGGCCCGCTTGCTCGGCGGCTTCCTGACCACGAACTACTCGTGGCGCTGGGCGTTCCGGATCAACGTCATCGTCGGCACCCATCGCGATCATCGGCGCGCTGGTCTTCATGCGGCGCACCCCGCTCTCCGGCCACCGGGAGCGCATCGACGTGCCCGGTGCACTGCTCATCGCGTCGGGCATGTTCATGCTGGTGTTCGCCATCAGCGAGGGCGCCACCTACGGCTGGTTCGATCCGAAGAAGCCGTTCGCCATCGTCGGCACCACGATCTGGCCCACGTCGATGCCGTTCTCGATCGTTCCCGTCGCGTTCGTGCTCTCGGCCTGCCTGCTGTACACGTTCTACCGGGTGCAACGGTGCGAAGGAGCGGGCCGGTACCGATCCCCTGTTCGAGTTCTCCAACCTCAGCCGTCCCGCCTTCCGCTTCGGAACCACGACGTTGATGCTGCTCGCGATGGGTCAGGTCGCGTTCCTGTTCGTCATGTCGGTCGTGCTGCAGGACGGGCGCCACCTCTCGGCGCTCGACACCGGGCTGTGGCTGGTGCCGTCGGGCCTCGCGATCGTCGCCGGTTCGCAGGTCGGCAACTGGCTCACCCGGCGCATCGGCACGACCAACGTGGTGCGGGCGGGCCTGGTCGTCATGGCCGCCGGACTGGCCGCCGGCGCGATCGCGGTGTCACCGTCGCTCTCGTTTCTGAGGTTGCTGCCCAGCCTGGTCCTGTTCGGCGCGGGCATCGGCTTCGCCGGCTCGCAGCTCAACAACGTCATCCTCTCCGACGTCCCGCCGCACCGGTCCGGCGCGGCGAGTGGCGCGAACACGACCGTGCGCATGATCGGCTCGTCGCTCGGCATCGCGGTGATCAGCTCGCTGCTCACCACCCAGACGATCCGGCACGCGGTGGGCCAGGTCGCCGGGGCGGCTTCACTTCCGCAGGCGGTGCGGAGCAGCGCGATCACCCAGATCCATCGCGGCGGCGTCAACTTCGCGCCACTGCGCGGCTTGTCCGGCGCGAACACCGCGACGCTGCACGAAGCCATCGACCACGCTGTGGTCGCCGGGGCCCGCGTCCCGTTGATCTTCGCGGCCGTAGTGCTCGGCTTCGCGGCCGCGTTGTCCTTCCGCATCCCACAGGTCGGCCCGCGCGGCAGCCTCCAGGGCGGCGACACCGACGACGAGCTGGCGCTCGTGCAGGAGTCCGAGCTGATCGCCGAGACCGCGCAGACGCAATAGCTCCGTCGGGCGGCCTGGACGGTCGGGTCGCTCAGGGGGTGAGGACGACCTTGAGGGCACCGGTGTCCGCGGCGCGGCCGAACGTGTCGTAGGCCGCGATGAAATCCGTCATCGGGAAGTGATGGGTGACGAACTGGGCGGCGTCGAGCTGGTGACCCGTCGTCAGGCGTAGAAGGGTCGGCGTCGACGAAGTGTCGACCAGACCGGTGGTGATCGTGACGTCTCGTCCCCAGAGCTGCTCGAGGTGGAGGGTCGCGGGCTTGCCGTGCACACCGATGTTGGCGACGTGTCCGCACGGCCGCACCAGTGTTGTCGCGAGCTCGAACGTCGCCGGCGTGCCGACGGCCTCGATGGCGACATCCGCGCCGAGCCCAGCCGTCAGCTCCTGCACGACTTCGAGCGGATCCTGACGGCTGTTGTTGACGACGACGTCGGCACCGAACTGCTTCGCGGCTTCGAGCCGGCTGTCGGCCAGGTCGATCGCGACGATGTGGCTGGGACTGAAGAGCCGGGCCCCCATGATGGCGGACAGGCCGATCGGCCCCGCCCCGACGATCGCCACGACGTCGCCCGGCTGCACTCGACCGTTGAGGACGCCGACCTCGTACGCGGTCGGCAGGATGTCCGCCAACATCAGGATGTCTTCGTCCGATGCGCCGGCCGGGACCGGGTACGTCGAGTTGTCGGCGAACGGGACCCGCACGTACTCGGCCTGCGTCCCGTCGATGAGGCAGCCCAGGATCCAACCTCCCCCGCCGACGCACTGCCCGTAGCGGGCTTCACGACAGAACCGGCACGCACCACAGGCGCTGATGCACGAGACGAGGACCCGATCACCGGGCCGCACGTTCTTCACCGAAGCGCCGACCTGTTCGACCGTGCCGACCGCTTCGTGGCCGAGGATGCGCCCGTCCGTCACTTCGGGCAGATCGCCCTTGAGGATGTGCAGGTCCGATCCGCAGATCGTGGTCGCGTCGACCCGCACGATCGCGTCGGTGTCGTCGATGAGCGTCGGCTTCGGGACTTCCTCCCACGCCTTCACACCGGGTCCGTGGTACACGAGTGCATGCATGATCGCTCCCTACGCCTGAGCGATGTGGTGCGCGGCGATCTTGGGGTCGGCGACGAAGTCACCGATGGTCGCCAAGAGCATGATGGCGAAGCCGATCAGCGCCGCGATGCCGGCGTAGAGCGCGATCGTGCTGACGACCGACCAACCCCACGCGTAGAGCAGCAGCCCGCGCAGGGTCTCGCCCTTGAACAGCGTGGCGACCTGACCGGTCAGCTTCGCGTTCGTCGGGTCGGCCTGTGACGCCGCGCTCACCTGCGAGTAGGTCTTGCCCGCGGCAACCGACTGCAGGTGCACGTTGATGAACTCGTTCGCGTACGCCTTCGCCTTCGGGCCGGTGTCGACCTTCTGACCCGCGTACTGCTGCAGGCCCGGGAACTCCTTCGGCGCCAACGCCGGGCTGCCCTTCGCCGGGAACGTGATCGCCTGGGCGTCGAGCTGGTCGTGGACCATGTTCAGCCCGAAGTTCGCGCCGAACAGGAGCAGGCAACCGCCGACTCCGAGCACGACGGTCAGGATGATCTCGACGACCCGGCGGGTGCCGACGAATCCGATCAGGGTGCGCCGACGGGACGGCGTGCCGGTTGCGGGGCCCGGGTTCGCGGCCGCGGCAGGTGCAGGGGGTGCGAGGGTGGACACGAGTGCCTCCGTACGTTGGGAGGCGTCAGCCCGAACGGGCGACAACCGTACGGTCGTCCATCCCAAACCAGGCGTCTCTCGGATGTGCAGGCGCACGGTCTGGACCTACGCATTTACTGTACCACGCCGCCAAAATCATCCTGCATTTTGGTAATTACGTTCACCCGTTCGCGGAGAGATATTCAGATTCCGATTGACGATCATTCTCGTCCGACATCCGGTGGACAGGCCACGGTCGTTGTAACGTCGACGCCGCGGCACTCCAACGCCGCATTCCCGCGGAGCGCAGATGTTGCAGGAAGTCGACGTCCAGCCGCTCGATCCGAGACGGTTCGAGTCGCTCATCGGTCCGGAGCGAGCCGCCCGGTTCGCGGGCAACGCGACGGCCGCTCGAGCGCTGCTCGCCGGGCGACGGGTCGTCAACGTGAACTCGACCTCCGCCGGTGGCGGTGTCGCCGAGCTCCTCCAGACGCTGCTCGCGTACGTGCGCGGCGTCGGCATCGACGCCCGCTGGGTGGTGATCGAGGGCGACCCCGACTTCTTCGAGATCACGAAGCGGATCCACAACCACCTCTACGGGACGAGTGGTGATGGTGGACCGCTCGGCCCGGACGAGCACCGCCGGTACGAGCAGACGATGCGCCGGAACGCGGAGGAGCTGCTCGCGTTCCTGCATCCGGGCGACATCGTGATCTTGCATGACCCGCAAACTGCCGGCCTCGCGCGCGGTGAAGACGTCGGCCACCCGAGTGGTGTGGCGTTGTCACGTCGGGCGGGACACTCCGAACCCTCAGACGATCTTGGGCTGGGACTTCCTCCGCGACTACGTCGACGACGTCGATGCGTACGTCTTCACCCGCGTGGAGTTCGCGCCTCCGTGGATCGACCGGGCGCGCCTCCACGTCATCACCCCGTCGATCGATCCGTTCTGCCCCAAGAACGAGGAGCTCGCGCCCGCGGCGGCGCAGGCGATCCTGCAGCACGTCGGGCTCCTCGACGGGGTCGCGGACGCGTCGGCCGCGACCTTCACCCGGAGCGACGGTGCTCCCGGCCGGATCAACCGCAGTGCTGCCATCCTGCAGACCGGGCCTCCGGCGCGGCCCGAGACTCCCCTCGTCGTCCAGCTCTCCCGATGGGATCGGATCAAGGACATGCACGGCGTGCTGCAATCGTTCGCCGAGCACGTCGATCGGGCGTTCGGCGCGCATCTCGTGCTCGTCGGTCCTGCAGTGAAGGGGGTGACCGACGACCCCGAAGCCGGCGAGGTGCTCCGCGAGTGCATGGAGGCATGGAGCGCGCTTCCCGAGGCGGTCCGCGCGCGGATCCACCTCGGATGTGTCCCGATGCACGACTCCGATGAGGCGGCGGTGATCGTGAACGCGCTCCAGCGCCACGCGACCATCGTGACCCAGAAGAGCCTGGCGGAAGGCTTCGGTCTGACGGTCGTCGAAGCGATGTGGAAGCGCCGACCGGTCGTGGCCACCCGGGTCGGTGGCATCGTCGACCAGATCGACGATGGGATCGACGGCCTGCTGATCGACGACCCGTCCGACCTCAGGGGCTTCGGTGGAGCGATCAACCGCCTGCTGGGGGACCGCGACCTGGCGCAGCGGATCGGTACGAGCGCGTACGCGCGAGCACAAGGCGAGTTCCTCGGGGACACGCACCTCGAGCACTACGCGGAGCTCTTCGCGGCGCTGCTCTCCAAGGATCCATCCTGATGTGCCCCGCAACGAGATGAGGTAGCCGTGGACGAAGCCTGGCTCGAGACGCTCGATCTCGAAACGTGCCTGGGGCACCTGCGCGCGCAGAGCGTCGGGCGTCTCGCCGTCGTCGTCGACGGGACTCCCGTCGTGCTGCCCGTGAACTACCGACTGGTCGAGGCGAGCGGGTTGACCTGGGTGGCGCTCCGAACCCGGCCCGGGAACGTCCTCGATCAACCGTCGACGAAGGTCGCCTTCGAGATCGACGCCGTCGACCCGACGGTCCACCGGGGGTGGTCGGTGCTCGTTCGCGGCTCGCTCCAGCACGTGGACCCGGACGCCGCGAGCTTCCGCGATCGCTTCGATGCCTTGCCGTGGCTGACGGCCGATCGGGATTCCTGGCTGGTCATCGAACCGTTCTCCATCACGGGCCGCGAGCTCCACCCGGCGCAGCCGGATTGGGCCTTTCAGATCGACGCCTACCTCTGACCCGCCCACCCCACGGCACGGGGGGCCCGCCGCTCGGACCTCGACCGCCGTCCTGACCAACTTTTCCCGCCGAAATCGAACAGGTCGGGCAATTCCGGTCCGATACACAGAGGATGTCTCCAGCACGCGATCCCGCGACGGTCGAGGGATTCCTGCGCACCGCGTTCCTGCGGGTCCCGGCGGCCATCGCGGCGATCGGGCTCGACGGCCGGTTGCTCTCGTGCAACCCGGCCTACTGCGAGATCGTCGGGCGCGAGATCGGGGAGCTCATCGGCACGAGCGCCGACGCGTACGTCCATCCCGACGACGTCGCGCGGGCACTCTCGGCGGGTGGGGAACGGGCGCTTGGGACCGCAGACACGCGACCGGAGCCGATCCGGGTGTTGCATCGCGACGGAACCGCGATCTGGGTCCAGTACGACTCCCTGCTCATCGAAGAAGACGGGGGCGAGCCGTACGTCCTCACGACGATGACCGACATCTCGATGCAGGTGAAGGCCGAAGCGGCCGCCGCGCGGAGCGAAGCCTGGTTCCGCGCGTTGGCCGAGCACCAGTCCGACATCGTCACCGTCGTGGGCTTCGACGGGATCGTCCGCTACATCTCGCCCAACTGTGAGCGCGTGCTCGGCTTCACGGCCGAGGAGTTCGTCGGCACCTCGGGGCTCGACCTGATCCACCCGGACGACATCGACGTGCTCATCGCGGGCCTGGGTGCGCAGATCATCGAGGGACAGGACGCGCGCCCGTTCGAGTACCGCCAACGCTGCCGCGACGGCTCGTGGCTCTGGTTGGAGGCAACGGGCCGCGAGCTCCCGGCCGAGTTCGGCAAGGACGCGGTGATCGTCAACGCCCGGGATGTCGGCGAACGCCGGCTCGCGGATGCCGCCGCGCGCGACGCGGAGGCGCGCTTCCGCATCGCGTTCGCGACCTCGCCCCTGGGGATCGGGTTCGCGGAGCTCGACGGTCGGTTGACCTGGGTGAACCGTGCCCTGGCGGAGATCGTCGGCGTCCCCGAGTCGCAGCTCGTCGAGATGACGTTCCAGGACTTCTCCGGCGGCGAGGAGCTGGAGCACGAGCTCCGCGAGGCCGGTCGCCTCCTGCGCGGCGAGATCGACTCGTTCTGCTCCGAGAAGCGATACGAGCATCCGGACGGGCGCACGGTCTGGGGCCGCCTCCACGTGTCACTGATGCGTGATGCCGACGGCGCGCCGGCCCAGCTCCTCGGCCAGGTCGAAGACGTCACGCAGCGCAAGCAGCTCGAGATCAGCCTGGCCCACGATGCGGTCCATGATCCGCTGACCGGGCTCCTCAACCGTGCGGGTCTGCGCGGCCACGTCGACGTGGCGTGGGCCGACCGCCGTGCGGACGCTCCGATGGCGATCCTCTTCGGCGACCTCGACGGGTTCAAGAACGTGAACGACCGGCTCGGGCACGACGCGGGCGACGAGGTGCTCGTGCACGTCGCCCAGCGGCTGCGCGCCGCGGTCCGCACCGGCGACATCGTGGCCCGATGGGGTGGCGACGAGTTCGTCATCCTGTGCCCCAGCGTCACGGACGTGGACGACGCCACGCGCATCGCCGACCGGATCCGCACCAGCCTCGCGGCGCCCTTCCGCATCGCGCCGGGTCAAGCCCAGATCGCGATCAGCATCGGGGTCGCCCTCGATGCCGGCCAGCCGCTCCCCGACCTGCTCATCAAGGATGCGGACGCGGCGGCGTACCGGGCCAAGGTCGCGGGCCGCAACCGGGTCGTGGTCGCCTCCGCGACCTAGGCGTCCGAGGTCAGAGGTTGTGATGGGGCGGGAGCAGGCCGCTCGCGATCGCGTCGGCCCTCCGGTGGAGCAGCTCGCCGGCTTCCGGGAGGTCGTGGCCGATGATGAAGCTCCCCTTCCGGATCTCGGCCACGACGAAGCGACCGAGCTCGAGCAGATCGACCACGTCCGCGGACCGGCCCGCGGCGGCGAGCCGCTCGCGGAACTCGGCGAAGGTCACGACCGGCCCGGGCTCGTGCTCCTCTTCGCGCGCCAGCTCGCTCGGCCGGTTCCGCTGGGCCGTCCACAGCCCCGTGTCGAGCAGTCCACCCGACGGGTAGAAGATCGCCGCCCGGAGGTCGGTGCCGGTCTCGGCGAGCTGGTGGGCCAGCGCTTCGGTGAAGCAGCTGATCGCCGCCTTGCTCGACGCGTAGACGGACGCGTACGGAACCGGAGCGATGCCCCCGTCACCCGACGAGGTGTTGACCACGACCCCGGGCTCTCCCGACGCGATCATGCGCGGCACGAACGTGTGCACGCCGTTCGCGACTCCGAACACGTTGACGCCGAAGCACCAGCGCCAGTCGTTCGGCTCCTGCTCCCACGGCAGCCCGCCCCCGCCTGACGTCACGCCGGCGTTGTTGAAGAGCAGATGGCAGGCGCCGTAGCGCTCGAACACGGCGGCGGCCAGCGCCTGGACCGACGCCGGGTCGGAGACATCCGTCGGGATGCCGCTCACCTCGCCCCGCTCGGCCAGCTCGGCGACCGTGGCGTCCAGCACTGCCTGCTCGACGTCGGCGATGACCACGCGCGCCTCGGCCTCCAGCAGCGCCTCGACGAGGCCTCGCCCGATCCCGTTCGCACCTCCGGTGACCACAGCGACCCTGTTTGCGACCTCGCGCACTGATGACACCCCTTCCCTCCGGACCGGGACGCATCTTGCAGTCGTCGAGACTTCGTTTGCAATATGCGAGCCCATTCGACGGCAACTTGCGCCTCCGGCCCCGGCGCGCTCGAATCGACGCTGAGGATCCACGAAATCCGGGGGGAATTGATGGCGACCACCGAGCTCCGCGCGACGGACCGCTACAGCGTGATCTCCGTCGACGGTCATGCCGGTGCCGCGCTCCGCGCGTACAAGCCGTACCTCGCGTCGCGTTGGCACGACGAGTTCGACGAGTGGGCGGACGCCTACGTCAACCCCTTCGCCGATCTCCTCGCCCCGACGGCGTACCGCAACTGGGACAGCGACCGGAGGCTCGAGGAGACGGAGTCGCAGGGCGTCGTCGCCGAAGTGCTGTTCCCCAACACGGTCCCGCCGTTCTTCGCCCAGGGAAACCTCACTGCGCTCGAACCGACCGCGGACGACTACGAGCACCGGTGGGCGGGCGTGCAGGCGCACAACCGCTGGCTCGCCGACTTCTGCGCGGCGGCGCCCGGACGGCGGGCGGGATGCATCCAGATCTTCCTGAACGACCTCGACGCCGCGCTGGACGAGATCCGGTGGGCGAAGGAGCACGTCAACGTGTTCGGTGGAGTGCTCCTCCCCAACGTCGCGCCCAACTCGGCGCTTCCACCGCTGTGGGACCCGGCGTACGAGCCGCTGTGGGACCTGTGCGAGGACCTCGACGTGATCTGCAACGTGCACGCCGGGAGCGGTCTGCCCGACTTCGGTGAGCAGGAAGCCGCCCGGGCGATCATGCTCATCGAGATCGCGTGGTTCGCGCACCGGCCGGTCTGGCACCTGATCTTCGGCGGGGTGCTGGAGCGCCATCCCAACCTGCGCGTCGTGCTCACCGAGCAGGGCGCGAGCTGGATCCCACGCGGGCTCGAGACGCTCGACTGGTTCCACCGTCGCATGACGATGGGTGGGGCGGCCGAGACGGTCTTCTTCGGTGCCGTCGCGAAGGACATGTCGCTGACCCCGAGCGAGTACTTCCGGCGGAACTTCTGGGTCGGTGCGAGCTTCCTGCGTCCTTCGGAGAGCCCGCTCCGCTACGACATCGGTGTCGACCGGATCATGTGGGGCGCCGACTACCCCCACTCCGAGGGCAGCTACCCGTACACGACCGAAGCGCTGCGCGCCGCGTTCGCCGAGTGCACGCCGGAGGAGACCCGGTCGATGCTCGAGACGACGGCCGCCGGCGTGTACGACTTCGACCTCGTCGCACTCCGGGTCCTCGGCGACCGCGTCGGGCCGACGGTCGACGACGTGAGCCGGCCGCTGTCTCCGTCCGACTACCCGACGGACTCCACCTGCAACGCGTTCGACGCCGAGCAGGTCATCAAGGCCTGGTGACCGCGCACCCGAGCAAGGGAGAGAGCATGACCAGCATCCGATACGGCGCCCGGCCACCGGAGCAACAGCGCAACCGGGAGATGGAAGCGGTCAGCTCGCCGATCTGGTCCACGGCTGTCACCGTCATCTGGGAGACGGACCCCGAAGTCGTGCGCGCGGTCCTCCCGCCACCGCTGGAGCCCAGCGATCCCATCGCCCGGATCCGGTTCGCCACCGTGAGCATGGGTGGCATCCCGGTCTTCGGGGCCGGTTGGTTCGGCGTGCGGGCCCGGCACGGGCGCGTCGAGGGCGAGTACCCGCTCTTCATGCCGATGACCACGGAGCAGGCGACCGTCGGCGGGCGCGAGACGTTCGGGGAGCCGAAGAAGATCGGCGCGGTCACCGTCGACGTCGACGACACCACCGTGCACGCCCGCTTCGAGCGCCTGGGCTTCACGCTCGCCGAGGTGACCGGGACGCTCGGGTCCCCCACCGACATCGCGCCGCGCGACAAGGTCGACTTCTACTTCAAGTGCAGCCCGTCCCCCGACGGCAAGGGGTTCGACACCGAGCCCGCGCTGGTCCATGTGCACCGGCACGAGGAAGCGCGGGGCGGGCGCACCATCGACGGCACCCTCACCCTCGGTGAGTCCCCCGTGGACCCCATCGCCGACGTGCCCGTCGGCCGGATCCTGTCGATGCAGCTCGCCGAAGTGACCACCAACCAGCACGGCGAAGTCGTGGAACGGGTCCCGTCCGACTGGCTGCTGCCGTTCGTGCACCAGCGCTACGACGATCTCTCCGTCCTCGGCTCGCAGGAGAAGTGACCGACATGACCGAGCAGTACGTCATCATCTCCGCCGACGCGCACGCCGGGCTTCCGTGCGAGGACTACCGGCCGTACCTCGAATCCAGGTACTACGGCGCGTTCGACGACTTCCTCGCCGAGCGGCACGCCCTGCGCGACGAGCAGATGAAGCTGAACTACGACTACATCCACGACTGGGAGACCGACCACGCCGAGGGTCTGCGCGGCGCGTTCGACGCCGAGCAGCGGGACAAGGAGATGAACGCGGACGGCGTGGCCGCGGAGGTGATCTTCCCCGACGCCGACTCGATCACGGGCATGGAGTCGCCGCCCTTCGGCGCCGGGCTCTCCGCCGGCTTGATCGAGGATCCCGAGCTCGCGTTCGCCGGTGCCCGGGCCCACAACCGCTTCCTGGTCGAGCTGTGCGCGACGAGCCCGCTCCGGCGCGGCGGCGTCGGACTCGTGCCGATCTCGCAGGACGTCACGCGCGCCGTCGCCGAGATCGAATGGCTCGCCGAGACCCCGGGCATCCGCGGGATCATGATCCCCACGATGTGGCGGGACCACACGCCGTACAACGACCCGAGCTACGACCCGGTGTGGGCAGCCTGCGAGGCCGCGAACCTGCCCGTGCACACGCACTCCGGCGAAGCACCGCGTGAGGAGATGAACGACTTCATCGGCATCTACCTCGCCGAAGTCGTCTTCTGGACCCACCGGCCGATCGCGCACCTGCTCTTCAGCGGTGCGTTCGAGCGGTTCCCCGGATTGAAGTTCGTCGTCACCGAAGGGGCGAGCTACTGGGTCGCCGACATGAAGTGGAAGTGGGATCAGTACTTCGGCGGCGGTCACACCACGAAGAAGATGGCGGCACTGATGAAGGGCATCCTCTCGAAGCTGCCGTCCGACTACTTCGGGGAGAACATCTTCGTCGGGGCTTCGACGATGTCGAAGGAGGAGATCCGGCGACGCCATTCGATCGGGTGTGACGCGGTCATGTGGGGCACGGACTACCCCCATCCCGAGGGGACGTGGCCGAACACGATCGAGCGCCTGCGCAAGGACTTCGGCGACGTCCCGGTCGGCGACACCCGGAAGATGCTGGGCGAGACCGCGGCGCGTTGCTACGGCTTCGACGTCGAGGCGCTCCGACCGATCAGTGAGCGGATCGGCCCGTCACCCGAGGACCTCGGGCAGGACCCGTCCCTCGTCACGACCGCCGAGGACATCCGGCGCGGGGAGTGGTGGAAGGACGAGTACCAGGTGCAGTGGGGCGGGTGACCGCCTGACCGAACCGGCGGCCGAGCCGCGCTAGTGGTCGAGCCAGAGGCCGAGCACCTGGTGGTACCCGGCGAGCACATCCACCGGCTTGCGCTTGCCCGGCTTGCCGTCGGCGTCGGGCAGGTTCGGGCCGAGGACACCCTTCACGTTGCTCTGCTCGGCGACGTACCAGTTCTCGTACCAGGTGTAGAGGTTGTACGCCTGGGTCGAGAGCCGCCGGTTCAGGCCTGCGTAGATCGCGGCGCGCTTGGTCGCGTCGGGCTGCGACCGGCCCGCCGAGAGCGCGGCGTCCACCAACGGGTCGTCGATCTTGTTGAAGTTGAGCGGCGATCCGCTCTCGAACCACGGGTACAGGGTGTCGGGATCGCCGCCGGCGTAGTTGCGCCAGAGGAACGAGTCCACCTGGTTGCCGATCGCCTGGCTGATGATCGTCGCCTGGTCCACGGGGGCCGGGAGGTTGACCTTGATCCCGATCGCGGCCATCTGGCGCTTGATCTCCTGGCTCAGTGCGATGTTCATCTCGTCGGCCGGCGACTGCAGGTCGAACGACGGCGACTTGCCGCCGTGCGCGCGCTTCCACGCGGCGACGGTCTTCTTGGCTGCCTTCGGGTCGTACTGCGGGAACCCGGGGTGCTTGAGGTACCCCATGACGTCCTGGTCGACGACCTGGTTCGTCAGGGTGAAGTTGCCCTTGTTCGCGATCTCGTTGAGGGCCTGACGGTCGGTGCCCTCCACGATCGCCTTGCGCACCGCGAGATCGTCGAGCGGCGGGCGGCTCACGTTGAGCAGCACCATGCCGAGCTCGCGGCGTCCCGCCGGCGCGCGCTGGTACGTGATCCCGGGGAGCGACTTCACCGTGTCGAAGCTGGCGCCGCTCGAGTCGGACATGATGTCGAACTGCCCACCCTGCAAACCGTTCAGTCGGTTGTCGGTGCCGGCCGAGATCTTGAAGTTCAGGTGGTCGAGGTACGGGAAGCCCGCGCGCCAGTAGCTCCGGTTCTTCGTCGTCGAGACATCACCCGTCGACGGGTCGAAGCGCGTGACCTTGAACGGACCCGACCCGATCAGCTTCGTCGCGGCACGCGGTTCCGGCATCGAGCTGCGCGGGCGCCGCGATGCCCACCCGGCCGATGTTCCAGAGCCAGGCCGGGAACGCGACCCACGGGGTCTTCATCGTGACGACGACCGTGGTGACGTTGGGGGCCGTCACGTTCGCGATGTTGCCGTACATGAACTGGAGCACGGTCCCGGTGCGCCACGCATCGATGTTCTTCTTCACCGCGGCCGCGTCGACGGGGGTTCCGTCCTGGAACTTGACGCCCGGACGCAACGAGATGGTCCACTGGTCGTAGGTCGCGTTGGGCTGGACGTCCTTCGCGAGGTACGGCGCGTACTTCTGCGGGTCCCGGGTCGGAACCGTGAGCGTGTCGTAGACCGCGTTGGCGATCATCGTCCCGGCGAGCGCGAGCTGCGCGCTGGGCATGCAGAAGTTCGTGGTCTTCCCGTCGAGCGCGTAGGTGATGGAGCCACCCCGCTTCGGCCCGCCCCGGTGCGACGACGTCTCCAGGGCGCTGCCGCGCCCACCACCGAGCGTCGCGCCAATTCCCGCGAACGCCGCGACCAGCACCACGAGCTTCCACGTTCGGGATCGCATCCCCACTACTTCGTCCCCGGGAGCCCGGGGCTGTAGCGGCGAGAAGGTGCGAAACGGACCGTCCGGCCGTGGTCTAGCTGCGGATCTTCGACAGCAGGCGCAGCACCTCGAGGTACAGCCAGACGATCGTCACGGTGATCCCGAACGCGCCGTACCACTCCATGCCCTTCGGCGCGCCGGCGACCACCATGCGCCGGATCATCTCGAAGTCGACGAAGAGGTTCAGTGCGGCAACGAAGCAGATGACGACGCTGATCCCGATGCCGAGCGGGCTGGGCGAGTTCCAGAACGTGAGGTCCACGCCGAAGATCGAGAGGAGGAACGACGCGAGGTAGAGGATGAAGATTCCGGCGGTCGCGGCGATCACCACGAAGATGAACTTGTTCGTCACCTTCACCGCGCCCGACACGTAGAGCGCGAGGCAGACCACGAACACCGCGAGCGTGGCGAGGACGGCCTGCAGCACGATCCCGCTCCACTGCTGCTCGTACACGCGGGAGATCGCGCCGAGCACGACGCCTTCGGAGAGCGCGTACAGCGGGGCGGTGAACACGGCCGTCTTCGGCCGGAAGATGCAGGCCATCGCGAACCCGAGCGCCACGATGAGCGGGATGAAGATCCAGCCGGGGATCGCCGTGGTGCCCGCCGGGTCGACGGTGACCTGCGACCAGCCGAAGGCACCGCCGACGACGAGCAGGATCCAGAGCAGGAAGGTCTTGGCGAACGTGCCGTTCGCGGACATGGTCGCGGTGGCCCGATCGACGCCCGGCGGGGGCGGGATCGTCCCGGTACCGGTCCGCGTCGGCGCCGCCCAGCCCGGCTCGAGCTCGTCGGCCGTCGCCGCAAACCGCTTGTCAGTCAGCACCGGATTCGCCATCGCGCGTTCGCTCCAGGGTCGTGGTCGGATCTCACCCTAGGACGCCGGGTGCGCGCGATCCGAGCGGGCGCTCAGACGTGCAGGTCGCTGAGCGCGCGGGCGATCACGGCATCCAGCCGGGTGCCCGTCAGGGTTCGTTCCTCGACCAGGGCCAACGCAACCGCGGTGATCTGCGCGATCCGATCCGGGCGGTGCGCGAGCAGGCCCCGGACCTGTGCGTCAGCCGCCGCAACCTGCTCGTGCGCCTCGGCGTCCCGGTGCTCGATCCTGAGCGCCTGCTGCAACGCCCGGCGCCGGTCGCCGTCCGTGGCGCCGGCGTCGGGAGCCTCGTCCGGGAAGATCACGGCGACGCTCGCAGGGCCGGCGACCCACACCGCAAGCAGGTCGGACGCGCTGACCGTGCCCTCGGCTTCGAGGATCACGCCGGGATCGGAGCCCGCATCGCGGTCGATCGTCAGCGACCGCACCTCCAGGTCGAGCGACCGGGCCATGACCGCCTGCCCGGCCATCCGGATCGCGAGCGCTGCCTCGCGGGGCCGCTTCCATGAGGGCACCGTGACCATCCCTACCTCGCCGTGCGGGTCGCGGGCGAGGGCAGGACTCCGAGGCAGGGTCGGAGTCCGCCCTCCATTCCGCGATGGAACTTCACCCTCGCGCCCGGGCGCGGCCATGCATCCGTGGAACCACCTATTCGCGCGTCCAGCGGCGCGCGGTCGTGGCTCAGGCGACCGCGCCGCCGAACACCAGGTTCTCCTGGCGGGCGATGCGAATCGACCAGGAGACCGTCAGTGCGATCGCGGCGGCGGTGATGCTCATGCTCGTCACCGTCTTGACCAGCACGAACGTCGCGACCGGCATGCTCACCAACATGCCGAACGTCGTCGCCGCCGTCAGGAGGTGCACGCCTGCCCACAACAGGGTGAGTCCGACGAAGAGCTGCACGACCGCCGGTCGGAGCAGGACCTCCGGAGCGATCGGGCAGAAGTCGTGGGCCAGCCGGCTGATCAGTGGCCGGCCGATGAGCACCGAACCGAGAAAGACGATGCCCAGCGCGACCGTGGTGGCCAGTGGCTGGAGGAAGTAGGCGAACATGCTCCCGCTCAACAGGCCGACGATCGTCCGCACGACGAGGCCGAGCGTGCCGAGCAGGAGGATCGACGGGATCCGCTGGCGGACGACGACCCGGCGCAGGACCGCGACCGCAGCCCACGCCATCGCCGCGATGATCGCGGCGGTGCCGCTGACGGTGACCACCAGGACGTAGAACAGGATCGCCGGGACCACGGTCGCCTCGATCAGGTTCGGCAGTCCCTGGCGGGCCACGGCGCGCAGGATCGCGGGGCGGGAGAAGTCGGGACCAGCCTCCTCGCCCTCGCCGAGCGACGAGCGCGCGACCAACACGGGCTTACCTGAGGGGCTGGCGAGAGCCTGGGACACGAGCGACGACCACATCCGGCTTCACCGACGGAACGACCTGTTCGGGATGAAAAGCCTTCCGGGACCGTACACCTCACCCCGGAGGAGCTTCGGTCGGCCCACTCCGGCTCAGAGCGGGATGAGGGCCTCGCAGGTGCCGTCGACGAAGCGAACGTCGGCCTCCGGGGCCAGGTCCCGCACCAGCTGGAGCGCCCGGTGGTTGTCCGGGAGCGTGGTGACCCGGAACGTGTCGTACCCGCGGGTCCGGGCGAGGGCACAGAGCCGCCGGGCGAGCTGGCGACCGAGCCCCCGGCCCTGCCAGGCGTCCTCGACCGTGACGGCCAGCTCCGCATCGCGCGCCTCGGATCCGTCCGCGTCGGCGACCTGGGCGTATCGAGCCACGCCCACGATCTCGTCGTCGTGGAGCGCGACGAGTGCCTCGCGTCGGCAGTGATCGACGTCGCTCAACCACAGGAGCGTCGGCCACGGCACCCGCCGCATCGGCGAGAAGAAGCGGAAGTAGATGCTCCTCGGTGACAGGCGTCGCGCCATCCGCTCGAGCCGGTCGACGTCGGTGATCTCGATGGGTCGGACCGTGAGCGCAGTGCCGTCGATCGACAGGTGCCGCCTGACTTCTGCACGTGCCTCTCGGTCGCGGGCGCGCTCCGCGAGCACCGCGCGGGCAAACGGTTCGTGGTACATCTCGATCCCTCTCCCTCGATGGCCACGCCCTGATCGCGGCCAGTCGTCGGTTACTACGTCCGGGACGTCGAAGCGGGTTTCGGATCTCGCGTGGTGTGCCTGACGTCACGGCCTCGCCGCTCCGCGCTCGGTGCTTCGCTAACTCAAGTGCTTCGGTGAGCCGGACTTCCTAAACTGCCGAGCCGTGGACCGTCTCTCGCGACCGACGATCGTCGTCGTGAGCACGTCGCCCGATGAGCTCGCGTTGCTCGGCGGTGAGCTCCGCAAGCGCTACGGCAGCGACTACGACGTCGTCAGCTGTGAGAGCGCGAAGCTCGCGTTCGAGTGGCGCGAACGCATCGAGGGCGACGGCGCGCAGGTCGCGCTCCTGCTCGCGAGCTACGGGGCGGACGACCCGGACGGTCTTCAGCTGCTCGGCGATGCGTACTCGCCGCAGTCGTCCTGTCGGCGAGCAGCAATCCTGCGCTGGGGAGATTGGGACGCGCGCCGGGCCGCGTCCGACGCGGCGATCCTGGGTCGCATCGACACCTGGCTGCTGCGCCCGACGTACGAACGTGACGAGCAGTTCCATCGGGCGATCGCCGAGCTGCTCGAAGACTGGTCGTCGCAGTGGGGAACCGAAGGCGATGCGGTCTGGCTCATCGGTGATCCCTCCTCGTCGCGGACCAACGAGCTGCGATATCTCCTCGGCCGCTTCCAGGTCCCGATGCGGTTCCACGACGCGGCTTCGACGGCCGGGACGCGCATCCTCGCGGATGCCGGTCTCCGTGACCCCGCGCTTCCCGTGGTGGTGCTCCGGTTCCGACCGGGGAAGCCGGTGCTGGAAGCTCCGAGCAACGAAGCGGTGGTCGAGGGGTTCGGCTCGGCCGCCCACTGGACCGACGAGACGAAGTTCGACATCGTCGTCGTCGGTGCCGGGCCGGCCGGGCTCGCCGCCGCGGTCTACGCCGCGTCCGAAGGCCTCACGACCGTCGTCATCGAACCGGTGACCATGGGTGGGCAGGCAGGGACGACATCGGCGATCCGCAACTACCTGGGGTTCGCCCGGGGCGTGAGCGGTTCGACGCTGGCCCACAGCGCGTACCTGCAGGCATTGTCCTTCGGTACGACGTTCGTGCTGGTCCAGGACGCGGTCTCCCTGCGATCGCAAGGTGACGACCGCATCATCGAGCTGTCCGGGGGCCGCGCGCTCAGATCGAGCTGCGTCGTGCTGGCAACGGGAGCGTCGTACCGTCGCTTCGAAGTGCCCCGGGTCGACGCGTTGCAGGGCCGCGGCGTCTTCTACGGGCCTGCGGTCACCGAGGCCCCGACGATGCGCGGTCAGCGGGTGTACATCGTCGGCGGAGGGAACTCGGCCGGCCAGGCGGCGGTCCACGTCGCCCGCTACGCGTCCGAGGTGACCGTCGTCGTACGAGCTGACTCGCTGGCGTCGAGCATGTCGGACTACCTCCGCCGCGAGATCGACGCGGCAGAGAACGTGAAGGTGAGGTTTCGCGCCGAGGTGGTCGACGCTGAAGGCGAGAATCGACTCGACGGCCTGTGGCTGCTCGATCGAGACTCGGGCGAGCGAGAGCTCGTCGACGCGGATTCGCTGCTGATCCTCATCGGATCGAAGCCGAACACCGACTGGCTGCGGGACGCGGTGACGCTCGACGACTGGGGGTTCGTCGTGACCGGAGCCGAGCTCGACGACGCGGCGCCGCAGTGGAGCCCGCCGCGCGCTCCCCTCCTGTTCGAGACGAGCATCGAGGGCGTGTTCGCCGCCGGAGACGTGCGGCGCGGTTCGGTCAAGCGGGTCGCGTCGGCCGTCGGCGAAGGGGCCATCGTCGTCAAGCTGGCTCATGAGTACCTGCGGTCACGGGCGAGCGCGTGATGAAGACGGTCGTCGTGATCGCGTACGAGTCGGGCGTCGTCCGCCCAGGAGTCTGAGCCGTCGCTACTGGACGTGGACCCAGGACGCGACCGACGGCACCCCGGTGGCGTCCACGGCGAAGAGCATGTACCAGCCGGGTGGCGCGATGTTCGGGTTGCTCGTGACCGACAGCTGCAGGCTGCCGTCAGGATTCGCGACGAACGGGACGTCGACCAGACGCTGGTTGCCGTCACTCGAGTGGGTGACGGCCATCGGACGTACCAGCGACACGCTCGTGATCGGCGCCGCCTGCGTCGTCGTCATCGCGTAGCTGCCGCCGTACGTCATCTCGGTCGGCACGCTGGTGATCTGCGGGCGCACGCCCTTGGTCATGTAGTCCGGCGAGTAGATCTCGATGCGCATCTCGAACGTTCCGCTCGAGGGGTTGTTGCCGAACGTCGCGACGCGTCCGTCCGGGAGCAGGAGCGCGGAGGAGTGGTAGCCGCGCGGCACCGTCGGGTTCGTCGCCTTCGTCCAGAGCCCGGTGCCGCGGGTCGAAGATCTGCGCGGAGAAGACGTAGCTGTCCGGCTGGTCGCGATTGCGCAGCGCGCCACCGGTCTCGAAGACCGTGCGGTCGGGCAGGATCACCGCGCTGACGTACATCTTGGGGGTGTCGAGCTTCGCGGCCGGCGTCCACTGGGGGTTCGGGTCGTTGAGATCGACGATCGACGTGCTGTCGGTGGACAGGCTGCCGTCGTCGCTCCCGCCCCCGATGATCATCACCTTCTGGTCCTGCGCGGGCGGGAGCAGCACGCTCATCGCGTGGTCGGTGTGGTGGAGGTCGGGGAGACCTCCCACCGGGTGGAACGTGTTCGCCGTCAGATCCCAGATCCCCGGTGACGGGGTGCCGCCGAACGTGTGCGCGCCGGAGAAGAAGACGCGCCCGTCGGCCATGAGGTGCAGGCCCGGGTACAACGGCCACAGCTGCTTGGTGCTCGAGGCGTCGTCATAGATGGGCGGCGGCTGGTTCGGCGTCCAGGCCCCGCCGAAGTACTTCTGCGAGTTGTAGGTGAGCTTGCCGTCGCTCCCCTGACCCGCCACCGCCAGCACGGATCCGTCCCCCAGGGTCAGCAGCGACGGGTACCAGCGGGCGTTGTCCATGTTCGGCGCGGCCTGGTACGTGTCCGTGTCGGGATCGAACACGTAGGCCTTGTTCGTCCCGGCAAACGCGGTGGGTCCTCCGGACGACTCGTAGGCGCCGGTGCCGCCGGCCACGAGAAGGCGACCGTCGGGAAGCTGCGCGTGACCCGCGCAGAACGCGTCCCACGGCGTGCTCACCGGAGTGAAGGTGTTCGTCACCGGATCCCACACACTCGTCCGGAACGTGCCCGCGTCGAACGTGGCGCGGTCGTTCCCGGAGCCCGCGACCAACAGCACCTTGCCGGTGTGCATCAGCGCGACGTGCATCGCCCGCACCGGCATCGGCGACGGGTTCATCGCCCAATGCCCGGCACCGCACGCGGCCAAGGCCAGCGTGGTCGCGACGATGATCAGCCCCCGCCCGAGTCGACCCACGCTGCTCCTCCGTGACGACTTCCGACTCAGCGCCCAGTATGGCGTCCACACTCCCGCCGAAGGAACACTCCCGACGAAGTTCTCAGGCTCGACGCGGGCGCTACCGCCGCAAATGGGTCTCTTGCCGCGGCGTGGCCTCAGTCGCCCGCGTCGATCCGGCTCACCGCCCGGTAGTAGGCCATCTCCAGCGCGGACGCCCGCGGCCATCCCGCGTAGTAGGCGAAGTGCAGCACGAACTCCTGGAACTCCTCGCGGGTGATGTCGCCGCTCGCGAGCGCGGCGTAGACGTGCTGCTGGATGGGCTCGTCGACGGCCGCCGCCGCGACGCACGCGAGCGTGATCCAACGCCGGTCGCGCCGCGCGAGAGCCCGGGGCGATCCCAGAGCTCACCGAACACCGAGTCGACGACGCCCTTGTCGAGGTACGGCGTGAGCGGCGGCGGCGCGTCCGACACCATCACCTCGCGGTAGCGGCGGCGGCCGGTCTCCGTTCGCGCTCGTCGGCGATCGCCTGTCGCGTGTCGTCGTTGTCGTCGGTCACCGTGTCTCCTCTGGGTTCGGTTCCGGTCATCCGTTGGCCTGGTTGGTCCATCGCCGCGACCAGTCCGCCGTCGACCCGCACGTCGCACCCGGAGACGAACGCCGCCGCGTCGGAGCAGAGGAACGCGACGGCCGCGGCGATGTCATCCGACGCGCCCGGGAAGCACCGTGTCGCCATCGACCTCGGCCCGCACCCACCGGCGTGATCTCGGCCATCCACTCCTTGATCGGGTTGTGGACCAGCTCGAGCCGACCCATCTCGGTGTCGATCAGACCCGGCGAGACCGAGACGACCCGCCCGCCGCGTGCGCCCCAGGTCGACCGCGGCGCGCTCGCACAGCCGGATGACCGCCCGCTTCGCCAGCCGGTAGGTCGACGCCGGAGTCGGGCTCGGCACCGCACGCCGCGAGAACCGCGCCTCGAGGTCGGGCGCGAGCGCGGTCGTCGAGCACGGCGTCCATCGCCGGGATCGAACGCGCCCATGTGCCCGGCGATCGACGCGAGGCACACCGCCGCGCTCCCGGGCGCGACCTGCGGCAGGAAGGCGTCGAGGAGCCGCGCCGACGCCGACGAGGTCGACGCGGAGGATCTCGTCCCACCCCGCCATCGACGGCGACAGGCCGGCGGTGTGCACCAGCGCGTGCAGCTCGCCCAGCGCGCGGCGCTGCGCCGCCAGCTCGGCGACGGACGGCCGGATCACCGAGGTCGCCGACGAACGGGTGAACCGCGACGCTGCGCTCACCGCGCGATCGCCGCCGCGGCGGCGTCCAGCCGGTCGCTCGTCGACGTCGGTGAGCAGCAGGACGTCGGTCGGGCCCGAGCGCCCGTGCGCAGGCACCGACCCATCGCGCCGGCGGCACCGGTCACCACCGAGACCGTGGTCATGCGTGTTCGCCGCCCGCACGGTGCTCGAGCTCGGCCGAGAGCCGGCCCCGCCGGCCGGGGTCGCCGATCGCGGCACGCTCCTGCTCGAGGCGCGACTGCGTGCTGGTCGCGGCGGCGCTGTCGATCGCCGGCGCGCGGCGGCAGCGTGAATCCGGTGTAGGCGACCCGCCGCTCGCGGCTCGTCGGGTGCGTCGACCGGTGCAGCGCGCACGACAGGTGCACGGTGAGGTCGCCGCGATCGGCCCGCAGCGTGACCGCTCGGGAGGTCGAGCCCGCGGTCGACCTGGGCGCGGGCGATGTTCGCCCGATGCGAGCCGGCCATCGACGTCGAGCCCGCCGTGCGCTTCGTCGACCGGCGTCAGGCAGATCCCGATCGTGAGCCCCGAGCAGTACATCGAGTGACCGCCCCGGTCGCAGTCCTTGTGCCACGGCAGGCACGCGAGCCCCTCGACCGAGTCCGACCCGCTTGACCAGACCCTCCGCGGTGACCTCGGCGAAGTGCTCGCCGAACGGGTCGCCCGGGCGGTGCCCGTCGCCGAGGATCTCGCCGATCGCGAGGAAGCGGGGTGCGTCGAAGAGTCGCGCGCAGCGACTCGCGACCTGCCGTGCGAAGTCGAGGATGCGGCACGGGTAGCTGCTCGCCGGCCGCGCGTCGCGGCCCACCACGACGTCGCCGTCGTCGGGCGCGCGCGTCGGCGACGGCCTGGGCGAGGTCGGCGTCGACCGCGTCCATCTCGTCGTCGGTGAAGACGCCCGAGAGCAGCAGGAACCCGGCTTCGGCGAGGAAGTGCGCCGCCTCCGCGGGTCGCTCCCCGAGCCGGAACCGCTGGTCGAGGTCGAGCGGCGAGCCGTCGGGCGCGCGCAGCGTCACGTCGCCGGGCCGGTACACGCCGCGGCCGTCGAGCACGGAGCGCAGCACCGGATCCCACGCGCAGAACGCGTCGTTCGCCGTCGGGATCGCCGTCGACCCGCGCGCCGATCACGAGACCGAGCGCGGTGCGCCGCTCGACGACGAGGTCGGCGAACGCGTCGCGGTCGAGTCGCGATCTCCGCGGTCGTCTCGTCGTCCGGGCACGACCTCGACGCCGTCCGCACCGCGGCGCAGCGTCCACACGTCGTCGTCGACGGCGATCGCGAGCGGCGGCAGGCCGAGACGCTCCGCGTCGTCCGCGGCGCGGTCACCGTGGCGGGCGAGCGCATCGCGCCAGTCGCCGGTCCAGAACGCACCCGGGTCGACGGGTCCGGCCGCGCCGACGGTCCCGCGTGCGGGTGTCGACGCTCGGCCGGCCGGCGTCGGCGCGTCGGTCATCGGCCGCGTCCCGAGCCCGTCGGCGTCGGCCGGGCGCGGGTGGTCGAGGAGCGCGAGGAACCGGTCGGCCGCGTCGAGCAGGACTCGCGCGGTTCGGGCCGGAGCCCCGCGTCTCGTCGGCGAAGAGCGCGATGTCCTTGGACATGATCGGGCCGACGTGGTCGGCGATGGCGTCGAACGAGCGGAGACCGACGAACACCTCGAGCGAGAAGCTGCGGCCGCTGCCGCTGCGCAAGCGCCTCGCCGAGCGTCGTCGGGGTCGAGACCGAGCGCCGCGCCGATTGCCAGCGCGTCGTGGGCGAGCGCGAAGTGTGCGGCGTTCAGCGCGTTGTTGAGCGAGCTTCGTCCGCAGCCCGCTGCCGAGCGCGCCCATGTGGAGCACGGGATCGCCGTAGGTCTCGAGCACCGGACGGGCCCGGGCCACGGCGTCGTCGTCCCCGCCGACGTACACGGTGAGCCGCCCGGCGGCCGCGGCGGCACCACCGCCGCTCACCGGCGCGTCGATCACGTGCACGCCCGTCGCCGCGGCCGCCGTCGCGATCTCGCTGCACTCGTCGGTGCCGATGGTCGAGTGCAGGGCGAGGACGCTGCCGGCCGCCATCCCCGCGAGCACGCCGGTCGGCCCGAGCGTCACCTCGCGGACCGCGGCACCGTCGGTGACGCAGATCCCGACGACGTCGCTCGTGCGACCGAGCTCCACCGGATCGGCGGCGAACGCGGCCCGCTCCGCGAACGGCACGAGCGACTCGGCCCGGCGCGCCCAGAACGTCGTCGGGACGACCGAGCTCGATCATGCGATCGGCCATCCCGGCACCCTGGCTGCCGAGACCGATGAACCCCGCTCTGGTCACCTCGCACCCCACGCCACGCCCGCATTCAAGCCGATTCGCGCGAATCCATGTCGGGCCGGCGCGGCGCGGCTACGGGCGGAAGGCCGACCCTTCGGCGTAGCCGTCGGTCGTGACCTGACGGTGGGCGATGAGCCAGCGGTCGTCGACCGGTACGAAGCGGTCGCGGTACCGGCCCCAGTGGTCGGCGCCGATGTCGGTGACGACGAGGAAGTAGCTCGACACCTCGATGACCGACGGGGTCACCGAGCGGAAGTGCGTGCCGGAGATGTGGTGGTGCATGTGCGTGGGGTGGCGGTCCATCGTGACGACCTTCGACAGTCGCTCGATGATCGCCGCCCGTCCCGTCGACACGTCCTCGGCCTCGATCTGGAGCACGCCGTCGGGCGTGAACGCGGCGGCGAGCTCGTCGAGCCGGCCGCGGTCACCGCCGAACGTGTACGCCGAGATCGTGTGCCGCACCTGTTCGCGCGCGGTCAGCTCCCACAGCTCCATGACGGCAACCTACGCCAGCGGCTCGAGCGCGCACTGCGGGTCGCGCGTCAGTTGGAGCCTTCGAGCTCCGCGAGCCGTTGGGCGGTCGCCTCCAGAAGCGGGGCATGCAGGTCGGGGTACTGCTCGAGCAACCGCCGGAAGTCCTTGCGGTCGATCACCTCGATCGTCATGTCCGTCGTCGCGACAACCGACGCGTTGCGGGGCCGGTCGAGCAAGAGCGCGATCTCGCCGAAGAAGGTGCCCGGCCCGCGGGTCGCGATCACCGCGTCACCGCGGCGAACCTCTGCCTCGCCCTCGACGACGAGGATGAACTCGCGGCCCACCTCGCCCTGCCGGATCAGCGCACGACCCGACGACACGTCCATCGTCGTCACCAACCCGTCGACTGCCGCCAGCTGCTTCGCGGACAAGCTCTGAAACAGCGGGATCCTGGCCAGGCGATCCTTGCCGGCTGAATTCTTCATGTGCTGCCCTTTCGATGTCGCGCCCCTGCCGGGCAAAACCTAACCCGACACCACCGACCGGGGCCCGGACTCCAGACCCGTTCTCGGCCCGCTGAAGCACGACACACGTACCTGAGCGGGCCGAGAAGCCGGTCAGTCGGGTGTCGGCGCGACGATGCCGAGCTCCATGGCGCGCATCGCGGCTCCGGCGCGGTTCGTCACGCCGAGCTTGGTGTAGATGTGCTCGACGTGGTTGCCCGACGGTCTTGCGGGCTGATCCCCAGCCTCGCGGCGATGGCCTTGTTGGACAGGCCCTGGGCGAGCAGCCCGAGCACGTCGCATTCACGCGCGGTGAGCCCGGCGGGCCCGCCGGCCGCGCGAACGACTCGCGGCGTGTCCGGCCGCGGCGAGCACCGCGTCGGTCGCGGCGGCGTCGAGCCGACCGGCGTCCGACGTCCGCGCGCAGCTGACGGGCTGCGTCCTCCTCGGTCATGCGCGGCGCGGTACGGGCGGGGCTGCGTCATCGCGTGGTACGCGTCGGCGGCCGCGAGCAGCCGCGCCGGCGTCGATGAGCATGGTCGCCGCCGACCCCGCGGTGATAGCCCGAGCCGTCCATGCGTTCGTGGTGCGTCGCCGCCAGCAGCCCGATCCGGCGCAGCGGCTCGGGTCGATTGAAGATCCGCTCGACGTAGTAGACGTGCAGCCGCATCCGTTCCCGTCGGTGGCGGTGAGCGGCTCCGGGCTTGTCCCACACCGAGCCCGGCACGCCGAAGCGGCCGACGTCGTGGACGAACGCGGCGCGCCGGACGAGCGCGCGCATCGGCGGGCGTGAGCTGCAGCAGCTCGGCCGCGGCGTCGACGAGGTCGGCGGTGCCGCGCGCGTGCCCGGCGAAGTAGGGGCATCGGAGGTCGCAGAAGTCGCCGATCGCCTCCGAGCGCGCGATCGAGCTCGTCGTCGGTCAGCGTCGGTCGCGTCGACCGGTTCCGCGTCGAGGAACTCGTCGACCGTGTCCTCGTCGATGCCGTCGAACAGCGCGACCGGATCGCGTGCACACGGCGGCGACGATCTCCGGGTCGAAGTGCGTGCCGCTGCGCGAACGGACCATCTCGACCGCTTCGTCGACGCCACCGAGTCGGTGGAACACCTCGCACGCTTCGGCGACGTGCGAGATCCGCGCCGCCGAGACGACAGCGCGTCGCCCTGCGAGGTCGGCGGGGACACCCTTCCCGTCCCACCGCGCGTACGCCTGCTCGATCCCGGCGCGGACGTCGTCGCTCGAGACCGAGCCGGTCGGCGAGCAGCCCCGGCCGCCGAGCAGTGGTTGGCCATCTGCTCGCACGACGCCTGCGCCCGCCGGTGGCCATGAGCTGCGCCGGCTCTGACGCGCGCGGTTGCACGGCGGAGCTCGCCGCGCCCGGCCCGACGCAGCATGAACATCATCGCCTGGAACCCGGCGAGGTCGATCTGCACGCGCGTGGGCGCGGAAGTCGATGTCGTCGCCGAAGAGCGCCGCGGCCTCGTTGCCGTACACCGGACACCCGACGTAGGTGAGGATGCTCACGTCGTAGAGCACGGCGAGCTCGGCGTCGTCGAGGCCGAGCCGGTCGCCGAGCCGCAGACTGATCCGGGCCGATCGGAGCATGTGCTCGGCCGGTTGGCCGAACCCGAGATCGGTGGCGAGCGAGAGCGCCATCAGCAGCTCGCTGAGTCGCACCCCCGAATCCGACACGGGCGGGAATCTACCGCTCGGATCCGTCGCCGCGGCGAGGGGGTGAACGCCCCATGACACGACGCCGAACGATCCGTACGGTCATGGGGAGCGCAGCACACGGGTCCCGCACGGAGAGGAGAACGTCATGCCCAAGTACGTGATCGAGCGGACCGTCCCCGGAGCCGGCCAGATGGACGCCGCCGCGCCTGCAGCGCCATCGCGGCGCAGTCGAACGCCGTCCTGCGCGACCTCGGCCCGACGATCCAGTGGGTCCACAGCTACGTCAGCGACGACAAGATCATCTGCGTCTACTACGCGACCGACGAAGACATCATCCGCGAGCACGCTCGCTGCGGCGGCTTCCCCATCGACTCGATCGAGCTCGTCAGGGCCACGATCGACCCCACGACAGCCTCATAGTCGGGCCTTCACACCACTTCACCAGACGGAAAGGCGGACCATTCGATGAACCCGAACCAGGAGCTGTGGGAGAAGGGCGACTTCACGCGCATCGCGGAGAGCATGCGCGACAGCGGCGAGGCGCTCGTCAAGGAGCTGGGGATCACGAGCGGGCTGCGAGGTGCTCGACCTCGGCTGTGGCGACGGGACCACCGCGCTGCCGGCCGCGCGGCTCGGTGCCACGGTGCTCGGCGTCGACATCGCGAGCAACCTGGTCGCGGCGGGAAACCGCCGGGCGGCCGCGGAGGGACTGACGAACTGCACGTTCCAGGAGGGCGACGCCTCCGACCTGCGCGCCCTGGCGGACGACTCGTTCGATCTCGTCGTGAGCATCTTCGGAGCGATGTTCGCGCCGAAGCCGTTCGACGTCGCCAAGGAGATGGTGCGCGTGACCCGACCCGGCGGACGGATCGTCATGGGGAACTGGATCCCGAACGACCCGACCCTCGTGGCGCAGGTCCTGAAGCATCAGCGGCGCGTACTCGCCGCCCCCACCCGAGGGCTTCGTGAGCCCCATGACGTGGGGAGTCGAGGCGAACGTCGTCGAGCGGTTCGCCGGCGCATCGATCGCGCCCGAGCACATCAGCGTTCGCTCGCGAGACCTATAACTTCGTCTACCCGGCACCGCCGTCCGAGCTCCTCGCCGCGTTCCGCACCTACTACGGACCGACGATGAACGCATTCGCGGCGGCGGAGGCGAACGGGCGCAGCCAACGAGCTCCAGCGCGAGCTCGAAGAGCTGTTCGACCGCCAGAACGCGAGCTCGAGCGACGACGCCACGTCGATTCCGGCCACGTTCCTGCGGGTCACCGTCGAGGTCTGAAGTCACCTCGTCCGGGTCATGCGCGTTCGACGATGGCGGGAAGGAACAGCTCGAGGAACGTCGCGAAGAGGTCCTCCGCGTCGGGGTCGACGCGTGCGGCGTGGAGGAACCCGTCCGAGGCGGTGAGCAGGATCGCGGCGAGGGTGTCCGCGGGAACCTTGAGGGTCGCGCCGACCGCGGCAGTGTGGTGCTCCATGAACGCGGCGACCGTCTCGCGATTCTTACGCCGCCACTCCGCGGAGCGTTGCTGCGCGCTGGGGTTGCGAAACTCGTAGAGGCTGAACTCGAGTCCGAGGGCCCACATCTCCTGGTGGCCGGTCAGCGCCCGGATCCAGGTCTTGGCGGTCTGGCGCGCGTCGAACGCGGAGCTCGCATCGACGTCGAGCTGTTCGGCGAAGCTGTCGAGCACGTCGAGGTTGAAGGCGTCGACGACGGCGAAGAACAGATCCTCCTTGTTCGCGAAGTGCTTGTAGATCGCGCCGCGCGTGTAGCCGGCCGCTTCGGCGATCTCGTCGAGTGAGGCGCCCTCGAACCCGCGCGTCGCGAACACGTGGCGCGCGGAGTCGATCAGCGCGGCGACGGGTGCGCTCCATGCGGCGCTCCGGCGTCCACCGCTCGATCGTCACCACACCACCTCGTCGTTCATCGGCCCGTTTGACAATCGGATCCGTAGCCGTATCCTAGATACATCACCGTATCTCAGGTACGGGACCGCTCGGCTGATCGGGGAGGGCATGCTGGAGGTTCGGGGGCTCTCGAAGTCCTACGGGTCGCGTCGGGCGCTCGATCGGGTGGACCTCGAAGTCGCGGCCGGCGAGATCACGGCCCTGCTGGGGCGCAACGGGGCGGGGAAGACCACGCTCGTGTCGATCGTCGCCGGGCTGCGGAGCGCAGATGCCGGCCGCGTGGTGGTCGGAGACATCGACGTGACCGCCGAACCCGGTCGGGCCCGGGCGACGCTGGGCCTCGCCCCGCAGGAGACCGGCGTCTACCCGACCCTGTCGTGTCGCGACAACCTCCGTCTCTTCGCGGGCCTCGCCGGAAGCGGCCGTCGCGACGCGCGCCGGACCATCGACGAGCTCGCGCAGGCGCTCGCGCTCACCGAGCTGCTCGACCGGCATGCCAAGGAGCTGTCCGGCGGTGAGCGGCGGCGGCTCCATACGGCGATCGCGCTGGTCGGCCGTCCGGCTCTCGTCCTGCTCGACGAGCCGACGGTGGGCGCCGACGTCCAGACCCGCACCCAGCTGCTCGGCGTCGTGCGCGGCCTCGCGCAGGACGGTGCGGCAGTCGTCTACTCCACGCACTACTTCCCCGAAGTCGAGGAGCTGCAGGCCAGCGTCGCGATCCTCGAACGCGGCCGACTGCTCGCGCGCGGCACCATCGCCGACATCGTCACGGAGCACTCGATCGGACGGGTCGAGTTCGTGTTCGCCGGACCCGCACCGGACGTCGCCCACCTCGCCCCGGGCGAGTCGGTGACGAGGACCGGGTCTCGCGTCCAGATCGAGACGAACGACACCGCGAACGTCACCAGCGCCGTCCTCGCCGGCCTGGACCGCCGGACTGCCCAGCTGCGCGGGCTCACGGTGTCCCAACCCAGCCTCGAGACCGCGTTTCTCCAGTTCACCCAGGACCAGTCCGGCATTGCGACGGAGGAGATGACCGATGTCGCGTAGACGGGTCGCCGCGCTGGTCGGCCACGAGGTCCGCCTCCTCACGCGCGATCCCCTGCCGATCATGATCCTCGTCGTCTTCCCGCTCATCCTGATGGCGTTCCTGAAACCCACGTTCGGGCTCGCACTCGCCGCGCACGGTCATCCCGGCGCGAACGGCGCCGAACAGGTCGTCCCCGGTCAGGCGGTCGCCAACGGCTTCTACATCGTCGGCATGACCAGCTTCGCCTTCTTCGCGGAGTACGGCTGGAACACCTGGGACCGGCTCCGCGCCAGCCGGGCATCCTCCGCCGAGATCATCGCCGGCAAGGCGCTTCCCCTGCTCGCCGTGTCCGCGCTGCAGTTCCTGGTCATCTTCTCGATCGGCGTCCCGCTCTTCGACCTGCACAGCCGGGGTCCACTCGCCGCGCTCATACCGCTCGTCGTCGCGTTCGCCACCTGTCTGGTCATGTTGGGCGTCATGATCACGGCGCTCTGCCACACGATCCAACAGGCCAACGCGCTGGCGTTCGGCGGCATCGTCGTCTTCGGAGCGCTCGGCGGCGCGCTCGTCCCCATCGACACCCTGCCGGCCTGGGCGCGCGCCGTCTCGCCCGTCACGCCCACCTACTGGGTGATGCGCGGGTTCCGGTCCGTCATCCTCGACGGGCACGGCCTCGCGGCCATGGCCCTGCCGGTCGCCGTCCTCCTCGCGATGAGCGCCGCGTTCGCCGCGACATCGCTCGCCCGGTTCCGCTTCTCGGACGCCAAGGTCTCGTTCTGAGCCGCGCGGCCTCGTTCTAGGTGGGGCCGGTCTGCCGGCGCAGCCGAGTGGGACGGGCCCGGCGGTACAACCACAGGAACAGCGGCCATTCGATGCCCTGCAGGGCGGCCCACGTCAACGCCTTCCGGGTGGAGAGCCCACGGGCTCGCGCGTCCCGAGCCACCCAGAGAGCAGAGCAGCTCACGACGGCGACGGCGAGGGCAACCAACGCGGCGGTGGCACTCATGCCCGTGCCGCCTGCGCACGGCGACGCCGGACCTTGGTCGGCTTCGCTTCTCCTACCCGGGCGAGCTCGGCGACTTCCGTGGCGATGTCTTCGAGGACCGACGTCGTGAGCGTGTACACGAGGCTCGAGCCGTGACGCGTCCGCGCACCAGGCCGGCATTGGCGAGCACCCCGAGGTGGCGCGACACCGCGGGCCACGAGATCTCGAAGTGCTGAGCGATCTCGCCGGCGGGAAGGTCCCCGTTGCGGAGGATCCGCAGGATCTCCCGCCGGGTGGGGTCAGCGAGGCCCTGATACATCGCCTGTGTGCTCACCGCTTCAGTATTTAACTTCTAACTGAAGTAGTCAAGCGTGTTCCGGACTCGACCGCGCGACCACCGGGTTTTGGCGGCCCTTCAGGTGATCACGAGCGCGTGAGGACGAGCGAGTGGTTGACCATGGCGCTGCCGGTCTCGTCCGAGCCCACCGCGACGCAGGTCGCCGCGGTGGGGCACGCGACCCCTCGGAGGACGTCGGCGCCGCCGGGGTCCGGCGCGGATGCGACCGACCAGCTGCCGCCGGTGCGCGAGAGCACGAGGTTCCGGCTGCTGCAGCACGGCGCCTGCGTGGCGTCCGAGAGCCCGACCGCCGTGCAGCTCGAGGTGTCGGAGCACGAGATCCCGGACATCTCGTTGCGGCTCTGGGCCACGTTCGGGCTGGTCATGGCCGTCCACGTGGTCCCGGAGAGGCGCTCGATCAGGGTGTTGGTGGTCGACGTGGCCGGTTCCCAGAACCCGGCGGCGTAGCAACGGCTCGAGGTCGGGCACGACACCGCGCTCAGACCCGACGAGAGCGTGCCGCGCTTCGGCGTGGTCAGGACCGACCAGACACCGCCCGAGAGCATCTCGCTCGCGGGACGGCCCGACGCCGTGGTGCCGACCGCCACGCAATGGGTGGTGCTCGGGCAGTCGACGCCGTCGAGGCTGAACTTGCCCCCACCGCTCGGGTTGGGGACGAGCGACCACGTGCCGCCACTCAGCGACTCGATCAGTGCTCCCCCGGCGCCTTCGCCCACTGCGATGCAGTGCGTCGCGTCTCCGCAGGACACGCTGTTCAGGAAGTTGAACCCGCTCCCGACGTTCGGGCTCGACATCAGCGACCACTTCCCCGCGGCGAGCGACTCGATGAGCGTTCGGTTCGTGCTCCCGGTCACGAAGCTGCCGACGGCGATGCAATCTGCGGCGTCGATGCAGGAGACGCCGACGAGGTCGTTCGACCCGCTGCCCCGGTTCGCGCCGGTCATCAGCGACCAGACCCCGTTCGTCGAGTGTTCGATCAGCGTCTGTGACGTGGCGCCGCCGTGCGATCCGACGGCCACGCACTGGGTCGCGCTCAGGCACGACACCGCGTGCAGGAAGTTGTCGGTGGTGCCCCGATCGGGGCTGGTGGTGACGTGCCACGCCGGTGTCGCGGCGCCCGCGCTCGGGGCCGGCGTCCCGGCGAGCCCGATGACTCCGAGCCCGCTCGAGACGACGGCCGCGAGCACGATCCGGCCCATCCTCGAACCTCGTGTCCTGCCCCTCATGGCGTTCGCCTCCACGATTCCGAGGACCCCTGTTTCGGGCCGGTCCGTTCCGGGCGCTCCCACGCGGTGTTGCTCCCGGTACGCAGAGTGGCGTAGCCGGGTAACGGCGCGGTAACACCGGCACGGATCAGGCGGAGTGGTTCGCCTTCGTCTCGGCGATCATGCGTACGAGCAGGGGCGATCCGATCGCGTGCGCCACCTCCGCGACCTCGACCAGGCGCGTCTCGGCCCGGACCCGGTCGCCGGCGCCATCGCGGCGCAGCCGGGACTCGGCCTCGAGCACCGCGGCCCGGGCCCGCCAGATCACCAGACCGCAGCGGGCCGCGAGACGGTACACGTCTTCGGAGCGTTCGACCGCGAGGTCGAGATCGTCACGGGCCAGCGCGCACAAGGCGAGTCCCCGGTCGAACGGGCCGAGGGTGTGGACGGCGGTCGGAACGACGCGCAGCCGACCCGCGTACGGCTCGAGCGTTGTCTCCACGACGGAGGTGAGGTGCGGATCGCGGACGGCGTCGACGACTTCGGCCGCGACAGCTGCGATTCCGACCCGGGTCTGGTTGTGCCGGGAGCTCGCGATGAGGTCCGGGAGCTCGACCGCGACCCGCCGGGAGTCCTCGACCTGTCCGGCCGCGAGATACGACAGCAGCGAGCGCGGGGGCGAAGGACCCGGCCGAGGGTGCGTTCGCGACCAGGTGCTCGAGCAACGGAACGGCACCACTGAGCTCGTCGCGCTCCCAGGCGAGCAGCAGCAGCTGGCCGGAGACCGCGCCGGTGGCGACCTCGATGCCGAGCAGCGGTCCCGAAGCTGCCGGCCTCCTGCATCGCCCTCTCGGCTGCTTCCAGGTCGCCGGTCCACATCTCGACGACGAACTGGATCGAGCGGGCGGACCAGCGGTCGTACGGTCGGCCGATCTCGTCGGCGTCCTTCCGGTACCTCGCGAGCTCGCGCTCGAGCGCCTCGAGATCACCGAGCTCGATGAGATCGTCGAACGCGCTCGCTCCGCCGATGAGCGACCCCACGTCAGCACGTCCGCGCGACGGGGAGAGCCCGGATGGCGCGCTGCACCTGCTGACGCTCCCCGAGCGGAGCGAGGGCCGCGACGAGCAGCGCGTGCTGCATCTGGAGCACGGTGGCGAACAGCTCGGGATCGTCGAGCGTGCGGACGATCGCGAGTGCCTCCTCGACGTACGGCTCGGCGTCGCGGTGGTCCGGGCTGTAGAGGAGCTGCCACGCACCCCAGATGAGGATGCGGACCCGCAGCTCGGGGTGCTCGCTCGCGCCGAGCAGCTCGAGCGCCTCGTGGACCCGTCGGATCTCGGCGTCGCGGTTCGTGTGCGAGACCCCGAACTGCGTGCGGCCGAGCAGGGCCTCCGCGAACACCGTCGCGAAGCGATGCTCCCGCGCGATCGCCATCGCGTCGTCGAGCAGCCGGCGTGACCGGTCCGCGAAGTCCTCCGACGTGGCCAGCGCGTTCCCGAGCCCGACGAAGGCCCCGGCACGGAGCTCGGGATCGTCCGCGGTCCCGTCGACGAGCGCGAGGGCTCCTTCGTAGGCCTCCACGGCCGACTCGTACGCACCGGCGAGCATCGCCAGATGGCCGGCTTCGATCGAGGACCGCGCCGCTCGCGGGTTCGACGAACGGCACCGCGACGCTGAGGTGCAGCGCGATCTCGGTGGCAGCCGCGCCGCGCGACTCCAGGGCCTCGCCGATGCGGGCGTGCAGACGGGCGCGCATGGACGCGGTGAGCGCTTCGATCAGCACCTGCTGCACCAGTGCGTGCTCGAAGGTGCCGCGCCCGGCGACGTCGGGATCCGGGACGACCAGTCCGAGCGTCACGGCTTCGTCGACGTGCTCGGCGACGGCTTCGAGCGGTGATCCCGTGATGACGGCAAGGAGCGGGAGGTCGAGGTCGGACCCGACGAGCGCCGCGACGCTCACGAGCTTGTGCGCTTCAGGCGTCAGCCGGGCGAGGCGACGCTCGATCGTTCCCTGGATCGTCGCCGGGATGACGAGGGGGTCGGATCCGCTCGCGTGGGCCGGGCTCCCGGTGTCGACCGCGTTCCGGACGAGCTCACGAACGAAGAACGGGTTGCCGCCGGTCGCGGCGTGGACGCGCTCGGCGAAGACGTCAGGGGGCCGAGCCCACTGCTCCGGGACCAGCGACGCGACCAGCTCGCCGCGTCGCCCCGGCATCGAGACCACGGAGATCGACGCGAGCGACGGGGACCGCGCGCTCGACGTCCGCGAGCAGTGTTGCGACCGCTCCACCGGGCGTCACCTCGTCGGGCCGGATCGCGCCGATCAGCAGGAGCGGTTGGTCCGAGAGCCGGGCCAAGACCCGGGAGAACAGCGCCAGCGAAGCCGAATCGATCCAGTGCAGGTCGTCGATGACGAGCACGGTGGGTCCCGCGGCGGCGCACAGCGCGATCGCCCGCTCGGCCGCGAGCAGGACCCGGAGGCGCCGGAGCTCGGCGTCGTCGGCCGGCGGTGGCGCCGCGGGCAGGCGGCCGACGCCGGGGAGCAGCGCCGCGAGGTCGATGAGGTCGGGCTCCAGGGCCTGCGCGCCGAGCGAGCTCACGAACGGTTCCAGCGCGTCGGCAGCAGCCTGGAACGGGATGCGGTCCTGCACCTCGCAGGCCGCCCTCAGCACCGACCGCGTCTCCGGCAGCTCGCCGACGAAGCCCCCCAGCAACGTGGACTTCCCGATGCCGGCCGGACCGGTGACGATCGCGACGCGGAGCTCTCGTTCACGACCGACCGTGTCCCACGCCTCGCGCAGGATCCGCAGCTCGTCCGCGCGACCGAGCATCGGGCCGGGTGCTGCGAGCGGCCGGGTTCGGGCGGTCGAACGGCGCGAGGTCGGCGAAGGCTGCGGAGGGGGCTCGAGGGTGTCGGACTGGTCGAGCACCGCGAGGCGCAACGCCTGGATGCGGCGGTTCGGTGTGATCCCGAGCTCCTCGCGCAGGGACAGCTCGACCGCGTTGTAGGTCGCGGACCGCGTCACGCTGATGACCGCCCCGGTACTGGGCGAGCATGAGCTGCTCGGTGAACACCTCGCGCCACGGGTGCTCCGCCACGAGCAGCTCCAGCTCCGGGATCAGCGCGAGCGCGGCACCCGCATCGAGCCGGCACTGCAGGTACTCGCTCGTCGCGACCAACCGCTGCTCATCGAGCCGGGCCGCGTCGAGCGCGCAGAACGGGGCATCCGCGAACTCGCAGAACGCGCGGTCACGCCAGAACCCGAGGGCGTGCTCATAGCGCCGGATGCGCTCCTGCGGATCATCGTCGGAGACCGACCGGGCCACGGCCAGCGCTTCCTCGAAGCCCACGGCATCCGTCGTCGACTCGGCCGCGTCGAGGAGGTAGCCGCCGCCTTCGTACCCGATCACCGGAGCGCCGAGCGCGCGGCGGAGCCGGCTGACGGCGGTCTTCGAGCGCGTCGGTGGCGGTGGGGTCGTCCCAGACGTCCTCCGCGATCGTGCTGCTCGGAACCGGCTTGCCCGCGCCGACCACGAGCCGGGCCAACACCGCGCGCTGACGCGGGCCTCCGACGGGCACCACCGCGCCGTCGTCCTCGACGACGAGTGGACCCAGGATCCGGACCGTGACGCTCATCGTGCTCTGTGCCCTGGCACCCCCTACCCCGTGGCAAGAGCGTAAACCGCCGTGAGCGCCGACTCGCGCGGTCCGGTCCCCGGCGGCGATCGTCCCGGCTCTGCCAGGATCGGGCTTTCGGCGAGGAGGAGCGGGCCGTGGGCGATGTGGTGCTGGTCGACGTGGACGACGGCGTGGCGACGATCACGCTCAACCGGCCCGAAGCACGCAACGCGCTCAACGGCGAGGTGCGGCGCCGGCTCCCGCAGGTCATCACCGAGCTCGAGCAGGACGGCGCCGTCGACGTGATGATCCTCACCGGCGCGGACCCGGCCTTCTCCGCCGGCATCGACCTCAAGGAGCTCGGCACGGGCCAGGCGACCGGCACCCGTGACGACCTGGGCACGACCCGCGGCGCGCTCCCGCCCCGCACGAAGCTCCTGATCGGCGCGATCAACGGCGTGGCCGTCACCGGAGGGTTCGAGATCGCGCTGGCGTGCGACTTCCTGGTCGCATCCGAGCACGCCCGCTTCGCCGACACCCACACGCGCGTCGGCATCATGCCCGGGTGGGGCCTCACGGTGCTGCTCCCCCAGCGTGTGGGCGTCGCGCGTGCCCGCGAGATGAGCGTCACCGGGAACTTCGTCGGCGCGCAGCTCGCGTACGACTGGGGTCTCGTCAACCACGTCGTGCCGCACGACGAGCTGCTGCCGTTCTGCCGGCAGCTCGCCGCCGACTGCCGCACGATCGACCAGGTCGCGGTCCGACGGATGCTGCGCACCTACGAAGAGGGCAGCCTCGTGAACCTCGACGAGGCGTGGGCG
Organism: uncultured Acidimicrobiia bacterium; assembly: GCA_963770105.1. GTDB lineage: Bacteria > Actinomycetota > Acidimicrobiia > IMCC26256 > JAENVU01 > Chersky-806. The sequence continues at coordinate 309,519 of CAVYOL010000001.1, forward strand.
ATCGAGGACCGGGTGTCGCGCGCGCGTGGCAGGGAGAGGGCTTCGACCCCGCAGAAGTCGAGCGCAAGCGGGCCGCGATCATCCAACGAGGCCGCGACCAGACGAGCTAGGTCAGGGTCGGCCCGCCGCCTCCCAGGCCTGATGCGTGGCCACGACACGCGCCCAGAGCCGGTCGAGCAGCTCCGGATCCGTGCCATCGAAGGTGAGGTCGAACGAGTCGGCCAACGCCGCGAACCATTCCGTCCGCCTGGTGATCGGCTCCGACGCGACGGCACCGTCGCCGATCCGCCACGGCACCAGGCCGCGGATCACATCGACACCGCTTGCATCGCGACGTTCGGCCATAGCGACCTGTAGGAACGGCGAGTCGGGAGCGGTCGAGAGCCATGTGTGCTTCGCCGCGAACTCGGCCATGTCGGCCGCGCCGCTGGACCAGCTCATGCCGACGAACCCACCCCGCGGATCGTCCGCGAGGTGCCAGTCCCCGACGCCGCCGTCCGTCTCGGCGAGGGTGAGACGGAACGGGGTCTGCTCGTAGTCCCCCGCGGTGAGCGGCAGCGCCTCGTGCAGCGCGTCACCGAGTCCCGCGTCGACGTACCAGACGCCGGACGGGTTGGCGTCCGACGGCAGCCCACTCACGGTGAGCACGAGGTGGTTGGCCACCGATTGCGCGTCGGGCCCATCGGGGCCGTGCACCCCGCCGACGTGGCGGACCACGTCGTAGCCGAGCGATCGCAGCAGCTCGGCGAACGCTCCGTTGAGGTGGTAGCAGTACCCGCCGCGACGCTGCCCACGCGATCCGTGACACCGAGTCCACCGGATCGATGCCCCACTGCTCACCGGCGTGCAACCACATCGTCTCGTACGGGACGCGTTCCACGTGGCGACGGTGGAGCTGCTGCAGTGCCTCGACGGACGGTGGTTCGGCATCCAGACCGAGTCGATGCAGATAGGCCGTGCGCAGCTCCGAGCCGATGCGGGCGGGCGAGTCGTCCACGTCGAGGAGTCTCGCGTGCCGACGGGGGATGCACCCGCGAGGCGCATCCCCCGACCGGCGTTGACCTACTTGAAGAGGTTCAGCGTGTTCGTCGCGTCGTCGACGAAGAGGACTCCCTGTCCACGCGGGGCGACGACGAGGCCGAAGAGCGCTCCGGCACCCGGCGGGTCGCCGCTGCTGTCGAGCTGCTTGACGGCCACCTGGCGACCCCACGGCGTCGTCTCGACGAGGTTCCCATCCCCCCCATTCGCGGTGAGGATGTCGCCGTTCGGCGCGAGCGTCAGCCCGAGCGGCGCATTCAGCGCCCCGTTCCTCGAAACCGTCTCTCCACCGTGCGACGGGAAGAACCGGAACAATGCGTCCGGTACTGCCGCGACGCGGTTGGTCGCCGTGTCGGCGACGTACAGCGTCCCGTTCCGCCCCGAGCGCGACTCCCGTGGGACCGACGACCAGCGCCGCGGGGTCGGTCCGCTCCGGGAACCCGTTCGCCACGACCGACATGAACGACGCACGCGGCAGCCGACCGGGATCGACGTCGACCCAGATGCGGACAACCGTGCCGCGGTTCACCGTTGCACCGTTCGCCGCGACCGTCCCGTTCAGAACGTTCGTCACGAACAGCACCGCGCCAAAGGGCGTCGGCACGGACGTGAGATCCCAGGGCCCATTGATCAGAGGGCTGGCCCACGTCTCGACCACGTGACCGCGACTATCGAGGACGATCAGGCATCCCGCCTTGGCCGTCGCGGCACTGCCGTCGGTCGTGGGCAGGCTTCCCACGACGACCCAACCACCGGGAAGGACCGTGAGGGCCGTCGTCAGTCCGACCCCTCCGGGACACGGTCCGCGCAATGCGTTCGGATTGATCTGCGCGAACAGTCGTTGGGTGCCGTCCGGCGCGATGTCGACGATCGTCGTTCCGGTCCCTTGCTCATTCGAGCTCGCGTTGAAGTTGCTGACCAGCACATGGCCGGCCGTCAAACCGCCGATCGTCCGCGGTACGACGACGATCCCGTACGGGTTCACATCGCCGTTCGCGGGCACCGTCGACGCCACGGTGCTCACCGATGTGAACGGTGAGATGAACCCTCCGTTGGACGCACCCGCAGGTACCGCCAGGCCGAACATCGAGATCGCCAACACCGTGACACCGACCCCGAGGCGTCGCACCCGACCTCGGCCGCTTCCTGGTCCTCGCGCACTCCTTTGCCGAACACCAAACATGACAGGACCTCCCGTGCTCCGGGCCCCGGCCCCGAAGAGATACGGGCCCCAAGGTGCGAGGGATTGCCCGATCCCCGCCCTCACTCCGGCTGGAGCGCGATGCTCGGCCGGACCCGGGCCGCGCTGCGGGCCGGTGCGTACGCGATGAGGTTGACCAGGACGAGCACGGCCGGGATCGAGGCGACGATGGCCAGGACCGGGATCGAGGGGCTGGGCGCGACACCCAGGCCGTCGGCAACGAGGCGCCACACGAGGCTCCCGCCGATGACGCCGAGCGGGATGCCGAGCACCAGTCCGATCGTCCCCAGCGTCGTTGCCTGGTACACGACCGTCGCTCGGACCTGGCGCCCGTCGAAGCCGATGGCGCGCAGGAGCGCCAGCTCGTGCCGGCGCCGGCGCACCGCGGCCACGAGGGCATGGACGACTGCGATGAGCGCGAGGACCGCGAGCAGCGCCGCGAGCGTGGTCGGGAGCCAGTCCACCTGGTGGAGCCGATCGAGCTCGACCGGGAGGGTGGGAGTGGTCGGAGGGTCGAGCTGGCGGATCGCGGTGATGTGCTGCTCGACGGTCGCGGGGCGGGCCCCGGGGGCAAAGCGGCCGAGGAGATACCGGTAGTAGTTGTCCTGATCGAAGAGCGGGGAGAAGCCCGCGGTCGTGAACGCGGCACCGTCGGCAATCGGCTGGGGTTGGCCGAGGGTGGGGAAGATGGTCTCACCGACGATCCGGTACTCGGCCTTGCCGTGCGGACCGGCCGCGCGGACACGGTCACCGATGTGCTTGCCCGCGGCCTGCAACGTGTGTGAGCCGAGCGCAACTTCGCGCGGGCCCTCGGGCGCCCGCCCCGCGATGATCGTCGGCTCGATCGTGCCCCGCAGCGAGGCAAAGGCCCAGCCGTTCGTCGGGCGCCCGTCGAGCCGGATGTTGTTGGTTCCATAGCACGCGACCCCGAGCGCGCCGACGCCCGGCTGGTGCAGGAGGCCGAAGGCGTCGTGGCTGCACGACTTCGTGTTGGACACGATGTCGGTGGCCGAGAAGTCCCAGGTCCAGCCGAATCGGCGCGGGGTCGTCGTCAGCTGGTTCAGGCTCGACGCGAAGACGAGGACCGCCGTGATCCCGAACACGCCGAGCACGGCGCCCAGGATCGCCGACCGCACCGGTACCACGGTCGAGCCGCGGCCCGGCTGGAGCGCCATGCGGAGGCCGTTGGTCGCCGTCGGGGGCAACCCGGCCCGGCCCGCGAAGCGCAAGACGGTGGCGGACGGTCGATGGGTCACCGACTCCCGCGCGAGCGACACGGGCCGTGAGGACCGGATGGCGGCGATCACCGCAACCGCGATCACGACGACCAGCACCGCGAGCACACCGACGGTCAGGACCAGCCAGTCGGCATGGACCCCGAGGTCGGGTTCCAGCACGCCGCGCGACTCCGATCGGGAACAAGGGCGACAACGCCACGGCACCGATGACGGCGAGGATCGCACCACCGCCGGCGACCAGGAGTGCGGCGGCGGAGCTGGCCGCGACCCGCTGCACCCGCGTGAGGCCGAGCGCCCGCAGCGTCGGTTCATTGGCGTTCTCCAGCGAGACTTCGCGGCTGAGTCCGATTCCCACCGCGACCAGCCCAGCTGCGGCCGCCACGCCCGCGAAGATCGACAGCGCCGCCACCGCCACGCTGATCGCGTTCTGGGCCCCTCCGCGGTCACTCGCCGCGGACTGCACCGAGAACACGGGCGACGCCCCGAAGATCCGCTTCGCCTCCGCCGTGATCCGCGGGATGTCGGGAGCAGCACCTCGCGTCCGCAGGCGCAGCCCCGAGCCGAAGCTGCCGATCTCGCCGGTGTACCTCCGATCGAACGCGGGGCTCAGGATCACGACGCCGCCGACCGAACCCTTCTGCCCGAGATCTTCGGGCCGCCGAACGATGCCGACGATGTGGAGCCGCACGCGTGGCCCCGCCGGGGCGCCGGGATCGGTTGCTCCACCGACCACGGCCGCGACCTGGGCCGGGGTGTAGGAGATCGCGTCCAGGTGGCCACCGACGCCGCGATGGAGCTGCTGCGCGAGGGTCTCCCCGATCGTGATCTCGTCGACGGACGACGGTCGCGCCGCCCGGCCCGCGACGACCCGGGCCCGGTCGACCACGCTTCCCAGCTTGGTGTCGATGGCCGCGACGGGGCTCAGGTTCGGCGCGTCGGGAATCAGGATGCCGAAGCCGTCCTCACCCGCGCTGGCCGAGACCTCGGGCAGACGGCCGAACGCCCGCAGCTGGCTCGCCGTCGGTCGGCGGGGACCGGCGATCACGTTGACCGTCGCCGCGCCACTCGATCTCGCGAAGCGGTCGAGCGCGGTGTCGGTTCGACGCGCGCCCGCGATCGTGGCCATCACGACGGCGGCAACGAGCCCGACCAACCCGGCCAGGACCACGACGCTGCGCAGGCGGCGCCGGGCATTCGACCGGGCGAGCATCCACACCGCGAGCACCTCACTGCCGCTCGGCATCCCCGCTCCAGAACTCCCCGCGCCCCTCGAGCCACCGAGACCGGTGACCTCCCACATTGGACGCCATCCGGGGTCGGGTCACAAGGAGGGCAGGACCCCGGTGTCGTGGGTGGTAGCCCCCCTCCCACTGGCAAGGCTGCGACGGGATAGCATCGTCATTGGTGAGCCGGGAAGTCTGGTCGGCGCTTGTCGTCGATCGCCCCGGGGGCCGTCGTGCACGTCGAATCGCTCGGTCGATGGCTTCCACGACCGTCTGACGCGCGTCGGGAGTCGTGGCGGACGACGTTGTGGGTCGTGCCCGCGATCCAGGTCGCCGCCGCCATCGTCTTGTTCATCGTGGTCTACGCGTTGGATCGCGCGGCCTACCGCGGCGACATCACCTTCCCGTCCTGGGTCAACAGCGGATCCGCTGATGCGGCGCGTCAGATCCTCATCGGCATCGCGGCGGCGGTCATCACCGTGGTCGGTCTCGTCTTCTCCATCACGATCGTCGCGCTCACCCTGGCCTCGACGCAGTTCGGCCCGCGGATGCTGCGCAACTTCATCCGGGACCGGGGCACCCAGGTGACGCTCGGGACCTTCGTGTCGACGTTCGTGTTCGCGGTGCTGGCGCTCGGCTCCGTGTCACACGGCGACCGGGGCGATTTCGTCCCGCACCTCTGCGTGACGGTCGCCCTGCTCCTGGTCCTGGCCGATCTCGGGGTGTTGATCTACTTCATCCACCACATGGCCCAGTCCATCCAGCTTCCGCAGGTGATCGCCAGCATCGCCCGCGACCTGTCCAGGGCGGTGGACGTGGAGGTGGCCGACCGTTCTCGCTCCGCCCGCGATGCTCGCGACGCCGGGCCTTCGGAAGCGGAGCTGCGCAAGCGCATGGCGGAGGAAGGCGCGGTGGTACGGGCAACGTCCTCGGGCTACCTGCAGTTCGTCTCCTACTCCACGCTCGTGGACATCGCGGCTCGAGCGGACGGCGTCGTCGAGCTGCTCTACCGACCGGGTCACTTCGTCGTGGAAGGTCTGCCACTCGCCCGGGCGTGGCCCGCGGCGGCGGTGAGCGACGTCAGTCGCGGGCTCGAGCGGGTCCACGCGACCGGAGCCCACCGGACGTTGTCCCAGGACCTCACCTTCGCAATCGATCAGCTCGTCGAGATCGCGATCCGCGCCCTGTCACCCGCAGTGAACGACACCTTCAGCGCACTGACGTGCATCGACTGGTTGGGCGACGGCCTGTGCAAGATCTCGCTGCAGTGGAATCCGACGCGCGTCCACCGTGACTCGAGGGGCTACATCCGTGTCGTCGCCGCCGACGCGGACTACCCGCGGCTCGTCGCGCGATCCTTCGACAAGATCCGCCAGGCCGGGCGAGGCATGCCGGCGGTGCTCATCCGTCAGCTCTCGACGCTGACCCGGGTGATCGAGAACAGCACGACTCCGGAGCAATGCGACGCGCTCGTGCACCAGGCCGAGATGCTGCTGCGGTCCAGCGTCGAGAGCATCCCGGAACCCAACGACCGGGCCGACGTCGCCCGTCGCTACGACGCGGTGATCGCCGCGGCGACAACGCAGTCCGGAGTCATGAGCCTCAGCTCCGGTCGGACGGGTCCGGGCCTGGGCTCCTGAGGAGCTCGGTCCGGATCGACGCCAGCTTCGAACGCAGCGCCTCGGCATCGATGGCGACGGTCTCGACCCCGGCTTCGAGTGCCGCGAGCTCGGCTCCGGCGTGTTCGATCGCGGCATGGCGCGCCCGGTGGGCCTCCTGGCGCTCACGCAGTGCTTCGTCGAGTGCCGAGGCGGTCTCGAGCGCGATCCGAGCGGCGAGCGCTTCGGTCTCCTGGCGGATGCGGTCGCGGTCCGCTTCACCGTCGCGGATCTCGCGGGCCACCGCGTCGCGCACGTTGCGCAGCTGGGTGCGTTCTTCCTCGAGCCGGCGCTTCATGCGGCGGCGCTTCGACCGGAGCTTGGCCACGCGCGCTTCGAGCTTGGCCAGCTCCTGCTCGGCTTCGTCCCCGGAGCGCGAGGCCCCCGCCCGGAGAGGACGACGGTCATCGTCGCCGGACGCGAGATGTTGCGCGACTTCCACGAGCCGGCGGAGGTCCTCGGTCGGTCCGTCGACGGGTGGGGCGGGCGTCGCGCGCGACTCGAGCTCCTCGATCAGGATCCGCAGGCTGGAGACCTCGCCCCGCAGGGCGTCGAGCTCGGACCCCGCGCCGTCTCGCGCCGCCCGGGCGGCATCGAGCTCGGTGCGGGCAACCTTGAGATCAGCACCGAGCTGATCGGCGACCTCGTAGGCCGACGCCAGCTGCGCGCGGGCGATCTCGAGCTCGTCACGCACGAGGGCCAGATCGCCCTGCGCGAGCGCCAGCGCATTCGCAGCCGTCGACGCCTCGCCCAGCTGCGCCTTGAGCTCGGCGATCTGCGCCTCCTGCTCCTTCGTAGCGGCATCGAGTCGGCTGACGTCGAGATCGGAGTTCGCTCGCGCGGATCCGAGCGCCGCCTCGGCCTCGGTCGCGCGCGCGATCAGCCCGTCGCGGTCCTGCTGCATGCGCGCGGATTCGGCGCGGGCTGCACCGAGCTCCCCGCGCAGCTTGTCGAGCTCGGCCCGGTGCCCCGCGAGGTCGTCGATCGCGGCATCTCGGGACCGGACGGCGTCGGTGACTCCCTGGGCGACCTCGAGCGCCGTCGCCAGCTCGGACTGCACCGCGCCCAGCTCCTCGCGATGGGCCCGCTGCAGCCGCTCCGTGGCGCGAGCGGTGTCGTCCTGGAACGCGGCCAGCTGGGTGGCAAGCTCCGCGACCTCGGCTTCGGCGAGCGTTCGCATGCGCTCGAGCTCCTGCTCGGACTCGGCACGGATCCGGTCGAGCGCGCCCTCGTCCGTGAAGCGGGCCGTCGTGAGCTGCGCGAGCTCGGCTCGGAGTCGTTCGAGCTCCGCTTCGGTATGGCCGAGATGGCGCCGCGCGACCTCGGCTTCGGCCTGCGCCGCCTCGTAGCCGGACGCGCGCTCCTTGAGCTCGGCACGCGCGGCGACGAGCTCTTCGTCGGTCGCCTTCCGGGCGGACTGGGAGGTGGTCAGCTCGGCCCGAAGGTGTTGGAGCTCTTCCTGCATGCGGGCAAGCTCGCTTTCGGAGTCGGCCGGCTCGGGTGCGTCGGCGGCCGCGGGCTCCGGATCCGGCTCGCGCCGCGAGCTCAGGTCGGCCAGGGTCGCGAACGAGTGGGCCCGAGGCGCGACGGGTGCCGTTGCGGGGAGGTCATCGCCCACCGCGGTGCTTGGGTCGTCGACGCGCGTTGCGGCGACGAAGTCCGCGTGCGACGCGAAGCCGAGGCGCTCCAGCGCTTCGGCCTCCGCCTTCTGGGCGGTGCGAAGACGCTTGCGACCCATGGTCCCGAACGGTGAGCGCTCGGACGCCTCCGACGCGGCGGTCACCTCCGCGTGCAGCTGCTCGATCTCCGCACGGTCCGACGCGGTGGGCTCGCGGCGCGGGGCGGGCGGCGCAGGTGCTGGAGGTGGCGCCGCGAGCGGCGGACCGGACGGGGGCGGAGCCGCCGGGGCGGGCGCGGGGCCGGGATCCGGCCGCGAGCCACCGTCCCGCGGCGGGTTGGTGGGGAGGAGATCGTCGAGCGAGACGGGGAGATCGCTCCACTCGCCTGCTTCTGGAACCAGCGGGCTCACCTCCCCTCTATCGGTCACTCCCAGCCTACGATTGAGCGAAAGCCAGCCCGGGTGCGGCCCGCGAAGACTCTCCGGCCGCACCGCACCGCCGGGAGCGTTGCGTCATGGTCGACTTCGCACTGCCCGACGACCTCTCGTTCAACCGAGGGGCCATCGCAGATCCGGAAGCATTCGCCCGCGACGCCCATGCGGCGTCGTGGCTGTACCTCTGCGGTGACGAGTGGGCCGGGATGGACGGGGGGATGTCGTACGCGCAGGTGCAGGCGGCCGTCTCCGAGTCCGAGAACATCGTCTCGGACCCGCCGGTCCCGTTGGACCTCGAGCTCGCCCGACAGCACATCGCCGCGCTCGACCGTCTGCCCCGGCCGACGCTCGTCACGTGCCGGACCGGTCCCCGCTCCTCCGCGATCGCGTACCTCTACGCCGGGTTGCGCGCCGGCGCATCCGCCGACGACGTGTTGGCCGCGGCCGACGCGGACGAGGCACCGTTCACCGGCGCCGAGCCCCTCCGCGCGTTCGTCGCCCAGGGGATCGCCGAGCTCGCCGACGACGCCTGACCTGCTCCGACCTCAGATCACGCCGAGGTCCCGGGCCCAGGCGAGGTTCTTGCGGGCCGAGCCGACGTGGGCGATGTGCACGACGTGGGCTTCACCCTGGCGCGGGTCACCGTGGCGGATCGGTCCGCTCCCGACCCGTTCGGCCTCGCTCGCCAGCTCGTCGAGCTCGCGCCAGTAGGCGATCTCGGCCGCGGCCGGTGTGAAGACCTCGTGCACGAGCGGAACGTGCTCGGCGCTCCCGAGCATCATCCCGTAGTACCCGAGGTTGCGCAGACCGGTGGCGAAGGCGCGCAGACCGTCGAGGTCGTCGAGCGCGCCGCCCCACATGCCACTGATCGGGTAGCGGATGCCCGCGGCCCGCGCGTCGACGAGCACCTTCGAGCGCAGGAACAGCGTCTCCTCGCCCTCTGCAGTCCAGCGGTAGCCGAGCGCCTGGTGGATGTCGCCGAAGCGTGAGATCGCGCCACCCATGTGCGAGACGCGCGGTGACGCGGTCGCGATCTCGTACGCCAACCGGATGGCTTGCGCCGTCTCGAGGATCGGGTAGATGGCGAGCTGGCCCGGCTCGAGCTCGAAGTCGACCTCGGTGCACGCGAGCAGCGCGTCGAGCGCGTGCACGTCCGCAGGGCTCTCGATCTTGGGCAGGAGGACGCCGGCGAGCCCCGGAGCGGCGACCGCCCGGAGGTCCTTCAGCGTCTGCCCGGTCGAAGGCGGCTGCACCCGGGCGAACACGAGCGGGGGCTCACCCGGCACGAGCGAGTCGAAGAACTCGCGGGCCACCTTGCGCCCGCGCTCGCGCTCCGATTCGGGGTAGGGGGTCTGTGGCTCCTCGAGGTCGACCACCATCGAGTCGGCGCCCGAAGCGCGCGTGGACGCGAGCGCGTCGGCATCGTCACCGGGCGCGAACACGACTGAGCGCAGGGGGCGGGCGTCGTTGCGGTTCACGGCGCCTCCTTCGCGAGCGCGTCCGCCGCGGCCGCGGCGCAGACCGTGTCCTCGAAGAACTTCGGGTTGGGACCGGCGTGCAGGCGCACCGGGTTCACGAAGGTCAGGTCGCGGAAGTCGCGCTCGGTGATCACACCGTGCTCGACCAGCTCGAAGGCCTCGGCCACCGGCTCGGTCATGTCGCGCACGTCCCAGTGGGAGATGTCGGAGCCGAGCACCGGTCGCAGTCGCGCGCCCAACGGGTTCACGTCGTCCCGGAACGCCCACGCCACCAGGGGGTCGTCGGCCTCGCACCCGAAGTAGAAGTTGGGCTCGAAGCGGGTGCGCAGGTCGTCGATCGTCTCGATGCCGACGGCGGCGAACTCGTCGAGCTGCGCCGGTCGCGCCGCCGGCCGGGTGAAGTACTCCCGCAGCTCACCCATGCGGGCCGTGACCGCGTCGTCGCCGTAGTCGGCGAAGTACGTGAGGAGGGCGTCGACGTCGAGCCGGTCGGGGTCGAGCTCCACGATCGCGTCGCGGTTGCGCTTCTCCCAGTGGCCGACGAGCCCGGCGAAGAGCGCGCAGGCCCACGCCACCCCACCTTCGAGGAACCCGATGCGCAGCTCCGGGAACCGGTTGGTCACGCCGGAGAGGAACAGCGACTTGCACAGCGATTCGTGCGCGGCGGCCAGACCGTTCACGTGGTTGTACACGTAGTTCGAGATCGACCGGGTGACGCGATGCTGCTGGAGCGCGCTGTGCACGACCGGTGCGACGCCGAGGTCGACGCACGTGGCCCACAACGGGTCGTAGTCGAAGTCGCTGTCGAGGCCGAACATGTCGAGGCGATAGCCGCCGGCTCCAACGGCGCGCCGGGCGTACCCGGCCATGAGCACCGACTTGGCGCCGAGCTCGCGCACCGCGTAGTCGACCTCGGCAATCGCCTGCGTCGGCGTGTTCATCGGGATCAGCGCGCCCACGATGCAGCGGTCGCGGTACGGCTCGAACAGCCGCGCGTGGTAGCGGTTCACCGCCCGGCACACGACCGAGGACAGCTCCTCGTCGGTCACCTCGAAGTACCCGAGCGCCATCGACGGGTAGAGGATCGTGACGTCGATGCCCAGCTCGTCGAGGCGTTCGTAGAGCAGCGCCGGTAGGTGCGAGGTGGCACGATCCCGCACCGCGGCCGTCTGCCAGCCCCACCACGATGGCATCGCCTTCCACTGGTCGCGCACGGTTGCGTCGCCCCGATGGGCCAGGCTCGAGGACGTATCGAACGTTGCCGCGATGCTGAGGAACCGCTCCCGGAGCGCGGCGCCACCCGCATCCTCGACGTAGGTGATGACCTCCTCATGGAGCAGCGGCGCGAGCTCGACGAAGTGCCCGTCGGCGTCGATGATCGGGTGGTCGACCCGGTTGCGCACACGGGCCGCTTCGGTCGGCGTCGTCGTCATCCGTGCTCCTCTCGTCCCACCGGACACTACGACGACGGCGTAGTAGAAGGATCCGGTGCAGCCCGATCCCGCCGTCGCCGCCGAGTACCGCGCGGCCGGCTGGTGGGGCGACAGCACCGTCAGTGGGGCAGTGGAGGCATGGGCGCGCGAGCGGCCACGCGTCGATGCGCTCGTCGCCGACGGTCGCCGGACGACCTGGACCGAGTACGACGAGCGGTCAACCGCGCTCGCTCGGGTGCTGGTGGCGACGGGGCTCCCACGGGCGCGCGGGTGGCGGTGCTCCTCCCGGACGGCGCCGCGGTTCACGTCGCGTTCGTCGCTGCCGAGCGGGCGGGCTTCACCGTCGTCGGCATCGGCCACCGGGCCGGCGACGACGAGATCCGCCACCTCGTCGGCCTCACCCGGGCCGACGCGCTGGTCACCCGCGCCGAGCGCCGGGGTCGTCCCACCTCCGAGCTCGTCGACGTCCTCCGAGCGGCCGGCAACGCGCTCGACCACCACATCGTGGTCGACGCCCTGGGCCGTCCGAGCGATCCGAGCACTCCGGAGGCGGACCTCGCCGGCCGCGCCTTCGGGCCCGACGACCTCTTCCTGATCAACTCGACGTCCGGCACCACCGGCATGCCGAAGTGCGTGCTGCACACGCAGAACCGTTGGATGTACTTCCACCGGCTCGCGGCCGACGCCGGCGAGCTGACGGCCGAAGACGTCTTCCTGAGCGCGGTCCCGGCGCCGTTCGGCTTCGGCATCTGGACGTCGCACGTGACCCCCGCGATCCTCGGCCTGCCGACCGTGGTCCAGGAGCATTTCGACGCCGGCGTGGTGCTCGCCGCCATCGAACGTGAACGGGTGTCGGTGCTGGCGTGCGTCAGCACCCAATTCCTGATGATGCTGACCTCACCCGAGATCGAGCGTCACGACCTCTCCTCGCTGCGCTGCATGTTCACCGGCGGTGAAGCGGTGCCGTACGAGCGGGCGGCGCGCTTCGAGGACGTCACCGGTGCGCGCGTGCTGCAGTTCTACGGCTCGAACGAGACCGGCGCCCTGAGCCGGACCACCATGCGCGACGACCGTGAGCACCGCCTCCGGACGGCGGGAAAGCTGATCGTCGACATGCACGTGCGTCTGCTCGACGACACCGGATCCGAGATCAGCACTCCCGACACTCCCGGGCACCCGGTGTGCAAGGGACCCGCGACCTGCCTCGGCTACCTCGACGATCCGCGTGCCAACGAGGAGCTGCTGACCGACGACGGGTGGATGCGCATCGGCGACGTGTGCACGATCGACGCCGACGACTACCTGCGGGTCGTCGGGCGCACGTCCGACATCATCATCCGCGGCGGGAAGAACATCAGCGCCGCGGCGGTCGAGGCCGAGGTCGCCGAGCATCCCGCGGTGGCGGTCGCCGCCGCGGTGGCCCTGCCCGACGAGGTGTTCGGCGAGCGGGTCTGCTTGTACGCCGAGCTCGAGCCCGGCGCGGTGCTCTCGCTCGACGACCTGGTCGGCTTCCTGCGGTCGAAGGGGGTCTCGCCGGAGTGGTTCCCCGAGCGGCTCGTCGTGCTCGACGCGCTCCCCCGCGCCTCGGGCGGCAAGGTGGCGAAGGGCGAGCTGCGCGCGGACATCCGCCGACGACTCGAGCACGGTCACTGACGGCGGCGTCCCCGGCGACCGGCAGCCCGTTGTCCCGGTCTGCCCATTGCGGTACATTTCGGACAGGGGAAGGGGCTGGCTATGGAAGTGCTGGCGGGGATCTGCGGCCTCGTGCTGCTGCTCGTGTGCGTGTTCGTCCCGCTCGTGGTCGTCGTCCTCGAGCTCGGCAGCCGGAACCGGCTGGACAAGCACGAGCGGGCCCACCGCGCCGACGACGCGGCGAGGCTCTCCGGGCACGTGCCCGACGAGGCGTTGCGGCGGTACGTCGACGGCAAGTGAGGCGTGCGGCCCGGCCGGTCACGGCGTGTCGACGTCGATGCGTCGGCCCGCCAGCGCCGCCCGGATCTCGTTGAGCTCGGTGAGGCTGGCGTCCGAGGTCGCGCGATCGGAGGCTGCAAGCGCGAGGACGAGGGCTTCGATCACGACCAGCGTCGTTCCGTGACTCGCGAAGAGGCCAGGTGTTCCGCGGCCGGATTGGAGCGTCGCGTCGACGGCGCCTTCGAGCTTGCGACCGAGGGTGTCGGTGATGAGGACGACGGGTGCTTCGAGCTCGTCGGCGCGGTCCAGGAGCACCTGGACGTGGGGTTGGAGGCGGCCGTAGGCCAGGAGCACGATCGCGTCGTTCGGAGCCAAGGTCAGGAGCTCGTCGGCGAAGGACGTTCCGGTGTGGACCAGCGCACGGCTGGGCCTTCCGATGCGCTGCGTCAGCAGCTGTCCGTAGTCCGCGAGGCAGGCGGAAGGACCGACTCCCCGCCAGACCACCCGGTCACTGCCGGCGAGGATCGCGACCGCGCCCTGGAAGTGGTCCGAGGACACGTGGCGGCTCAGCGCCTCGAGCGCCTCGAGCTGCCCGCCGATCACCGAACCGAAGAGCTCGTCGCCACTGCTCTGCTCGAGCGTGCGCCGCAGCCGTTCGCCGGGTGGCGGGTTGTTGCCCTGGTCGGCCAGCGCCTGGCGGAGCTCGGCGAGGCCGCGGTAGCCGAGTGACTTGGCGGTGCGCACGACGGTCGCATCGCTGGTGCCGACCTGTTGCGCCATCGCGGCCGCGGACAACGGCGTCGCTCGGGCGCCGAGCTCGACGAGCAGGTCGGCTACGCGGCGTTCCGCCGGTGCGAGCTCGGCGCCGAGCCGGTCGACGCGGTCCCGGAAGTCATCGGTAGCATTCACTACCTTATTACCCATAGTAGTAGTATACGCTACGGACCCCGAGCCGACGGACAGGAGATCGCGATGCATGACGTGCTGCTCTTCGCCGCCGCGTTCCTGGCGTCCGCGGTGGAGATGGTTGAGGCCCTCACGATCGTGCTCGCCGTAGGCGTCACCCGCGGGTGGCGCTCGGCGGCTTTCGGGGTCGCCGCCGCCCTCGCCGCACTGACGGTGATCGTCGTCGCGCTCGGGCCGGCGATCACGAACCTGCCGATCGATGCCCTGCGGGTGGTCGTCGGCTCGGTGCTGTTGATCTTCGGATTGCAGTGGCTCCGGAAGGCGATCCTGCGGGCGGGCGGACTCAAGGCGCTCCACGACGAGGACGCGATCTACCAGGCCGAGGTCGACGAGCTCCAGAGCGCGTCGGGCCATGACTGGTACGCGTTCACGGTGGCGTTCAAGGGGGTGTTCCTCGAGGGGCTCGAGGTCGCATTCCTCGTCGTCACCTTCGGCGGTGCCCAGCACAACGTCGGCCTCGCGGCGGCGGGCGCAGCCGCGGCGCTCGTGATCGTGGTGATCGCGGGCGTGTTCGTGCACGCCCCGCTGTCGCGCGTCCCCGAAAACACCTTGAAGTTCGGCGTCGGCGTGATGCTCACCTCGTTCGGGATCTTCTGGAGCGCCGAGGGCGCGGGTGCGAGCTGGCCGGCCGGCGACGCCTTCATCCTGGTGCTGCTCGCCGGCGTGCTCGCCGTGTCCTTCGCGCTCGTGGGCATGGCACGACGCCCGGTGCTCACCACGGGAACCGAGTCACGATGAAGTTCCTGATCAGCTTCGGGCGGTTCTGGTACGACTTCATCGTCGGCGACGACTGGACGATCGCGGTGGGCGTCGTCATCGCGGTCGCTCTCACGGCGCTGGCGGCTCGAGCCGGGCTCCCCGCATGGCTGATCCTCCCCGTCTTCGTGAGCACCGGGCTCGCATGGTCGGTCGCTCGGGTACGCCGATCCGCCGCCAACCGTTCCTCAGGAGCGCACGGGCCGTGATGATGCGGCCCCAAGGGGCGCTCGAGCGTCCCGGACCAGCGCGGCGAGGGCCGAGATCCGCGGCACCGCGGCCAACCAGCTCCCCGTCGTTGACGTCGCGCTCGTTTCGGCGAGCCGCACCGGGGCAATCCTCACCAGGACCTGACGACTCATCCCCACAGAGAGGAGTCGGCATGAGCACCGACCTCGAGAAGCGCCGGGCGATCGAGCAGCACTGGGCGGCCTCCGAAGCCGGCGACTCCGAGCTCGAGCATCGTCTGTACGCCGAGGATGCAATCCTCGACTACCCCCAGTCCGGCGAGCGCTTCGTCGGCCGGTCGACCATCGCCGAACAGCGCAGCGGCAACCCCGCAGACCGCCACTTCAGGTTGCGCAGGGTGCTCGGCACCGGTTCGGTCTGGGTCAGCGAGTGCGTCATCACCTATGACGACGTGCCTTCGATCTCGGTGAGCATCATGGAGTTCGGTGACGACTTCGTCGCGCACGAGACCCAGTACTTCGCGGACCCGTTCGAGGCGCCGGCCGCGAGGGCGCGACTCGCCCAGCGGATGGAGCCCGGAAGCTGACCGCTACTTGATGCGCTTCAGGTACGGCACGAGCCGAGCAAAGAAGTCGTTGTGCGGATACGCGCCCGCGGGGTCGTTGTGCGCGTAGGTGGTCTGGCGATTCACGAGCGTGAGGTTCTTGGCCGGGATCTTCGATTGCGCCGCCAGCATCTGCGCGGCCTGCACGACCCGCGCGCCACCGAGGTGCGCGCCGAACGCGTAGATCAGCAGGCTCTTCGGAAGCTTGTGGCCCATCGTCGCGTGGACGTCGAGCACACCCTGGGCCGAGCTGGCGTTGCCGTTGTTCACGACCGCGGTGTCATTGGTCAGGCGCTGGGGGAAGTACCACTCGGTGCCGTCGACGCTGTTGATCCCGTCGCCCGAGAACATCGTGGCGAAGCGGCTGATCGGAGTGAGCGCGCCCGCGCCGTTCCATCCATGGACCGGCCCCTCCGCGGCAAGACCCGTGCCGAGGTGCGCCTGGGCTGCGGCCAGGCTCGCCGGCGAGGTGGCGACGTTGAGCGCGTAGCCGTACTGACCCACGTTGGTCACGCGCACCGGCGGGACGATGTTCGACGGCAGCAGGCCCGATGTCTGACCGAGCGACGGACTGTTCGGATCGCGGAGCGCGGCCAGCGAACCGGTCGCGTTGTACAGCCCGGCGAACGGCGCGGTGATCCCACCGAACGAGAGCCACGGTGAGGCGCTCGGGGCGTTCAGCGCTTGCAGCTGCTGGTTCGCCTGCGCGGTGGTCATCGTGCTCGGACCGCTGCCACCGTCGATGTAGACCAGCCCGGCGAGGTCGTCGGCCCCGGCGCGACCGTTGAAGTTCCAGGTCGCGTAGGCCGTCACCACCGATCCACCGAGCGAGTGACCACCGAGCACGACCTTGCCGCCGCGCTGCTTCGCGGCGCCGATGACGCGGTGCAGGTCCTCGACCGCGACGTTCATGCCCCACTGCTTGGCGTATGCGACCGACGAGTTCGGGATCGTCTGGAAGTGGGTCGTCACGCTCGGGTCCTTGAGGTAGCCGAGGTAGTAGTTGTAGAGCTGCGTCGAGGTCGTCTTGCCGTGCTTGAACGCGTTCAGCTGGGACTGGTCCTCGAGCAGGTTCTCGCGCCGTTCCACCGACCAGATCTGCCAGCCGGAGGTCTTCGACACGATCCACTTGGCGAGCGGCACGAAGTAGGCGCTCCCCGCCGAGGTCCCGGGCTCGAGCACCAACACGTTCTTCGCGCCCGCGGGGCCCACCTTGATGACGCCGACCTTGTCGTAGCGGGCGGGGGTGCCGGGAACCCGGAGACCCGGCATCCAGCTCACGCGCAGCGCGCCTTTGGTCCCCGTGCTCGAGCTCGACGTCGTTGCCGCGGAAGCGCGGTCGGAGCCGCCCGATGCGCACAGAGCGATCAGCACCAGCGAAGCGGCGACCGCGACGACGCCTCCACCCGCCCGACGAACCCATGACCCGCGCGACATCCGCTCCCCCTTCACCCCGGTGCCCGACCGACCGTCTAAGGCGATCGCATTATCGATACAGACGAGTACCTTAGACGGGAGCACTCCGAAGGGGCAACGCATGACCACGAGCGCCGGGCTCGACACCCGCGAGCAGATCATCCGATCGGCCGAGCAGCTCTTCGCCACGCACGGGATCGATGGAGTGTCGCTGCGCGAGATCAACAAGGTCGCAGGGCAGCGGAACTCGAGTGCGCTGCAGTATCACTTCGGAGATCGCAACGGTCTCCTCCGCGCGGTGCTCGACAAGCACCGCGCCGAGACGGAACCTCGACGGCACGCGCTGCTCGACCAGTACGAGTCGGCGGGCATCGATGACGTGCACGCGCTCGGTTCGGCGCTGGTGCTCCCGCTCGCGGCCAAGCTCGCGGACCCCGACGGCGGCCGCGCGTATCTGCAGATCAACTGCGACGTGTACACGCGTCCCAACCCGATCGAAGAGCTCGTTCCACGCCGGGGCTCGAAGAGCAGCATCCGGCGATGGCACGAGCTGCTCGACCCGCTCGTCTCCGACGACGAGATCAACGTCCTCCACTCGCGCTTTCCCGCGCTGCGCTTCGCGTTCGTGGAGCTCGCGCGCCGTGCGGGCTCCGCGCCGCGTTCGCGACGACCGGTTGTTCACCAGTCATCTGATCGACCTGGTCACCGCGCTCCTCGTCGTCCCCCCATCGCCGGCGACCGCCCGTCTCCTCGATGAGCACCGGTCGAATCGCACCGCGTAAGGATCGGCGGGGAGAGCGCTGTGCAACGATTGGCCGAATGACGACTCCGATCACTCCGCGGCAGTACAGCCCCGAGACCGCGGCGGCAATGGCCGCCTCCGACGATGCGCTGACGGGACTGCCCGCGTACCTCGGCATCCGGACGGTCGAGATGGGCCCGGCCCGGATGGTCGCCGAGCTCGACGTGCGCCCGGAGCTGCTGAACCCCTTCGGTTCGGCGCACGGTGGGGTGATCGCCGGACTCGTGGACCACGTGCTCGGCTCCGTGCTGTACCCCGTCATCGAACGGGGTCAGTGGGCCGCGACCACGGAGTTCAAGCTCAACCTCGTCGCTGCGGTGCGCGGCGGGGTGCTGCGGGCCGAGGCGATCATCGTCGCGATGAGCAAGCGGACTGCGGTCGTGCACGTCGAGGTGACGAACGACGGCACGCTCGCCGGCATGGCCCAAGGCACGGTGCTCATCCCGGACCCGCGCTGAGGACGAGTACCACCGGCTCGAACGAGGCGGCTCAGCTCCGGGTCCCGTAGCGGAGGTACACACCGGGACCGAACCGGCGCTCCTCCTGGAGGTCCAGCTCGACGCGGGTGTTGCTGGGGAACGCGGGCTTCCCTCCACCGACGAGCACCGGACCCACGAAGAGATGGCACTCATCGACCAGCCCGGCGTCGAACGTGTGCGCCGCGAGGATCGACCCGCCGATGGTCAGGTCGCGGGCGGCGGACGCCTTCAGGTCGCGGACTGCATCGGGATCGAAGCGGCGCTCGATCCGCGTGTTGGCGGTCGAGGCGGAGCCCAGCGTCGTGGAGTAGACGATCTTGTCGGCCGCCTGCCAGAGGTTCGCGAAGTCGGCCCGGAGCTCCGACTCGGCGGCCAGGGCAGGTTCGGTCTCCCAGACGGCCATCGTCTCGTACAGGCGCCGTCCGTAGAGGTAGGTGCCGACCGGGCGCACCAGGTCAGTGATGAAGGCGAAGGCCTCGTCGGTGGGCTCGGTCCAATCGAAGCGGCCGT
This sequence comes from uncultured Acidimicrobiia bacterium, assembly GCA_963770105.1. GTDB lineage: Bacteria > Actinomycetota > Acidimicrobiia > IMCC26256 > JAENVU01 > Chersky-806. The sequence goes on from CAVYOL010000001.1 coordinate 328,474, forward strand.
GCGCGTCCTCGATGTAGCCGTCGACGGAGACGTTGGCGATGTAGATCAGCTTGGCCATGCCGCTCCCTCGGGCGCCCGCGTGACGCTGCAGCTCAGCGTCCGTTCGAGTGACCACGCTACCGACACAACTTCGTCGAGGGCGCTCCGAACCAGGTCGTGAGTCCCACATTGCGGGATTCACGTTGGACGTGCGAGTCTCGAGCACCACGGTGCGGCCAGGGTTTCGGACCACAGCGCCATGCAGATGGAGATCGCTTCGCCGGCCCATCCGCGAGGATGTCAACGGCGTCGTGGGCGCCAAACGGTCCCGGCTCTCCTTGCCAAGGAGTCGGGGCCGTTGCGCGTCTGTAGGGTCCCGTGCGTTCGACCACAGTCCGTCACCGCGACGCGTTCTTCGGGAGGCTCGTCCCTCGTGTACGACAATGGCGTCCGATGACACGAGCACTACGGGCCTGGGGGCTGGTGTCGGTTCTGCTCGCTGCCTCCGTTGCCGGCGCCGCGTTCGTGGGACCTGTCGGCGCGGCGCGTGGTCGCACCGTCGGCCACCCCCGACGCCTCTTCGTGCTGTCACTGCCCGGTGTCACCTGGTCAGACCTCACCCCGGCAAGCGCGCCGACACTGAGTCGCCTCGTCGACCGGTCCGCGGTGGCCGACCTCGTCACGCGCGCCGATCGCCAGCCGGCAAGCCTCGGTGCGGCCTACGTGACCATTGGCGCGGGGACGCGAAGCGGAACCGCGCCGACCGACGGTGACGCGCTGGAGTCCGACGAGCGGTTCGGCAACGCCACCGCGGCCGATGCCTACCGCCAGCGAACCGGTCGCAGGCCCGGTCCCGGGATCGTCCAGCTCGGGATCGCCCAGATCACGGCGACCAATGCCTCGCTGCTCTTCGACGCGCACATCGGCGCGCTCGGCGACACCCTGCGAGATGCCGGCTACGCACGCGCGGTGATCGCCAACGCGGACCACGACCAACCCGACTCACCCCCGGGCCTTGACCAGCAGCTGGAACGTCCGGCGGTCAGCGCGCTGATGGGTAGGTACGGCGTCGTGCGCGAGGGTGCCGTCGGACCGAACCTTCTGCGCGCCGACCGGAACGCGCCCTACGGCGTACGCCTGGACCTCGGAGCCGTCGATGAGGCGTTCCGGCGCGTCTGGAGAGACCGCAGCGTCGTGCTCGTCGAGGCGTCGGACCTCGAGCGCGCCGACCGGTACGGCACATTCGCAACGTCGGAGCAGGCATCCCGGCTCCGCCTGCGCGCGCTCCGGCAAGCGGATGTCCTGGCCGCCCGGCTGCTCAGCCACGTGGACCTCCGCCGCGACGCCGTGATGGTGATCGCTCCGACCTCCCGCCCAGGAGACCGATCACTCACCGTCGTCGCGTTGCACGTGCCGGACGTACGACCGGGGCTCCTCCGAACGGCTACGACGCGCCGAGCCGGGTTCGTCGCACTGTCCGACATCGCCCCGACGATTCTGGACACACTCGGCATCCGTGCACCGACATCGATGGAAGGCCGTCCGATGCAGGTGGCCACAACGGGTGGGTCGGCCTCCGAGCGTCGATCCACCCTTGTCACTGCGAGCAACGACGGATTGCAACGCGATGCGCTGGTCAGACGGGTGACGGACTTCGTGGCATGGGTCGCGATCGCGATTGCGCTCGCAACGCTGCTGCTGCTCGGTCGGTTCTCGTGGGCACGACCATGGTTGCAGCTCGTGGCTCTCGGACTCGTCGGGTTCCTCGTCGCGACCTTCCTGATCGCACCGCTCCACGTCTCGCAACACGGTGGCGCCAGTACGTACTGGACGGTCACGATCGTCTTCGCGGCCGGCTTCGCACTCCTCTGCCGTCTTGCCGCGAGGCGGGGCCCGGCCGACCCGCTGATCCTCGCCCTCAGTCTGCTGGTCTTCGTGTTGACCGTCGACAACTTCACGCACGACCACTTGGAGTTCAACGCGGTCTTCGGCTACTCGGCGACGGTCGGCATCCGTCTCGCCGGGAACAGCAACACTGCGTTCGCCCTTCTCGGTTCGAGCGCCGCGCTGTTGGCGGGACTCGTCGCCTGGCGCTTCGCCGCGTCGCGTGGCACGAGCGTCGCGATCGTGCTGCTCGCAATCGTCCTGCTCGCCTTCACGCCGCCGTTCTTCGGTCAAGACTTCGGGGGCACGCTCGCCGCCGCGCCGGCGTTCCTGGTGCTCGCATGGCTCCTGCTCGGACGACGCATCCGGGTGCGGACAATTTTCCGCGTTCGCGGCGGTCCTGGTCCTCAGCGGCTTGGTCGTCGGCTTCATCGACCTGCTCCGCCCCGCGAGCCAACAGACACACGTAGGCCGGTTCTTCGAGCAGGTCGGGAACCAGGGCTGGTCGGGCTTTGCGACCGTTCTGCAGCGCAAGGGCACTGAGAACGCGTCGACGCTGACGCAGTGGATCTCGATTCTGGTGCTGCTCACGGTCGTCGGGAGCGCGATCATCCTCTGGTACCGCCGGCCGCACCTCCTCCGGTGCGTGGCCGCCGCGATCCCGACGTTGCAGCCGGCCGCCATCGGCCTCGTCGTCCTCGCCGTGTTGGGCTACGCGCTCAACGACAGCGGCATCGCCATCCCGGCCATGATGTGCGCGATCGCCGCGTCGGCCTTGGCCTTCCTCTGCTCGTGCACCTGGCCCGGCCATGACGTCGCAGAGCCGAGTGGTGATGCACCCGCGGAACGAGTTGGAGCGCCTTGAGCCCCGACCGTCCGAGCGCGCCAACGTCCGGACGGAAGACGTGACGCATCGCTCGCGACGCCCCGCACTGGTGATCGTGGGGGTCTTCGTCGTCTCACGCGTCATTGCCTATGCCTTCGGTCTCCGCTTTGACGACCGATTGCTGCACGGCGCGTATCAGCTGCTCGACGTCCGACTGCTTCGCCACGATCCGATCACGAGCATCTTCTACCTCCAGAGCCAGCCGCCGCTCTTCAACGCGATGACGGCCCTGGTCGTTCGGCTCCCTGACCAGCTCGTCAACACGACGCTCTTGCTCCTGTGGCATGCCGCCGCCCTCGCGACCGCGCTGCTCGCGTTCGGCACCATGCGTCGGCTCGGGGTGCGGCCGTGGCTCGCCGCAGGGCTCGTGTGCGTCTTTCTCCTGACCCCGGAGACCCTGCTCGTGGAGAGCTGGTTCTTCTATTCCCAGCTCGAGATGCTGCTGGTCGCGCTCGATGCTCTGGGGACTCGCGCGGTTCGCCGAGAGCCGGGCCACGAGCCACGGGCTGATCTTCGCCGGGAGCCTCGGTGCTCTCGTGCTGCTCCGCAGCTCCTTCCATGTCGCGCTCATGGTCCTGATGATCGCGATCGTCTGGCGTCAGCTGCACCTCGACGCGGGCAAGGTCGCAGCCATCGCCGCGATCCCGCTGCTCGTCGTCGGGGCGTGGTCGGTGAAGAACCTGGTCGTGTTCGACAGCTCCTCGAACAGCTCCTGGTTGGGGATGAACCTTTCGTACGTCGCCCACGCCGGCGTGAGCCACGACGAGTGTCGGCAGCTCAGCGCCCAGCACACGGTGAGCGCGCTCGCCTGCAACCGTGCCTTCGGCAAACCCGCGGCGTACACACGTCGGTACCCCCATCCGCGGCGCTACGGCGTTGCCGCGACCGATTCCTTGTACAAGTCGACGGGTGAACCGAACTACAACGCCGGCCTGTACGCAGCCGTGTCACGGCAATACCAGCACGACTCAGTCGAGCTCCTCCGCCGCGGGGGGCTTCGCGCGGTCACGCGCGCCGAGGCCGCCGCGTACACGGTGTGGGCCGAGCCCGGCGACGACGCTCTCCAGCTGCGCCTGGTGCGCAGTCCGATCGCCGGCTACGCCGACTGGTTCGATCGACTCGTCCTCCTCCGCCCCGTCGCCACCGGCTGGAACGACCCCGCTCGCTTCACAGCCGACGCCGGCCCGTTTCCCGTCGGCAACGCCCTCGGATCGGTCAGCTACACGCTGCTGGCCGGCTTCGCGCTCGCGATCTTCGGCGGCGTCACCGGTTGGCGCCAGGGTCGCCGGGGCCGGCCCGCACTGCAATGCGTCGGCGTGGCGGGGCTGATCGTCATCGTCGCGTCGACGGTCATCGGGAATGCGCTCGACTACCGCGAGAACAACCGCTTTCGGGTCGAAACGTCTCCAGCGGTGCTGGTGCTCGCGGGATTCGGCACCGAGGACCTCTGGCGCCGGATCCGCGCCAGGCGGCCCGCGGCGTAGGTCCGAAGCGCGCGGTCGCGGCCGAGCTCCTACTCCTCGGGTGGCGTCGCCCGTGGTGAGCCCAGCGCCAGCAGCACTGCGGCGACACCGACGAGCCCGACGTACCACCAGGGCGCGGCGCGTGCGACCACGAGCCGCTCGTCGACCAGCCCGATGAACGCCACCACCGCCGTCGCCAACCCGATCACGAGCAGTGCAGCACGGACCACCCGGACCGCGAGTGAGCCGGAGCGCCAGATCCTCGGCATCCGGGCCATTGTCGCATCCGCTCCGCTCCGCTCGGCGCCGGGGTGGCCTATCGTTCGGCCATCGAGCCGCGATCCGAGTCCGTGGCCGGCGCTCCGGACGCGGCGTCGCCCCCGGGCGCGACGTCCCGAGCAGGCGGCGAACCACGCGCCGGCGACGACCGGCCGCGGCGGCAAGGCTCGGCGTGGGTCGGCGGGGTCGTCGTCATGGCGCTCGCGCTCGCCGCGAGGCTGCCCGGCGACTTCCACCAGCTCATGGACACGGACGAGAGCGCAATCGCGACGATGGCGATGGTGCTCAACCGCGGCGGCGTGCTCTACCGCGACGTGATCGACCGCAAGCCACCGATTCCAGCGTTCATCTACGCCGGCTCCTTCCAGCTGAGCGGCAACCGGGACCTGCGTCCCGTCCACGTGGTCGCCGCATTGGCCCTCGGCGCGTCGGCGCTGGTGTTGGCGTGGGGCGCAAGCCGCGTCGGTGGCTCCCGTGCGGGCTGGTGGGCGGCCGGACTGCTGATCGCGAGCACCACGGCGTTGCAACCACACGACGCGCAAGCGGCGAACTTCGCCCATTTCGCGTTGCTTCCTGGCTGCGCCGCAATCGTTGCGGCCCGGGTCGGAAGCCGCCGGAGCGCCGTGTTGGCCGGAATCTTCGTCGGGGTGGCGACGCTCACCCGTCAGACCTGGATCATCGGCATCGTGCCCGCGTCGTTCGCCGCGTGGTCATTCGGTGGCAGGCGATGGACCCACGCGGCGATGGTGATCGGTGCCGCGGCTCTGACGATCGTCTCGATCGCGATCGTCGTCCCATTCGGGAGCTTCTGGCACTGGACCTTTTCGGGGAACGGCTCGGTGCTCGCGATCGGCGAGTCGATGGACGTGGGCCGCCGAGCCGGGATCGTCTTCGAGCTGTTCCTCCTCGCGAACGTCGCCATCTGTTGGCTCGTGGTCCGGCGCGGATGGCGCCGTTCCGACCTCGACCTCTGGCTGTGGACCGCGACCGGTCTGATCGCCTTCGTGGCCGGCTTCCGCTTCTTCGGGCACTACTGGCTGCAGGTCCTTCCTCCGCTGTGCCTCCTGGCCGGGCTCGGCGCAGCCTCGTGCGGAGCATGGCTCCGGCGCGCCCTCGTGGTCGTGGTCGCCGTGCCGGCAATCGCGGCTCTCGCCTACGCGATGCTCGAGCCGCCGGTCGTCGGGGCCGGCGTGGTACCCCAGCTGGCGCAGTACACGCGCGCGCACACACACCCGAACGATCTCGTCACCGTGTGGGGCAATGCGTCCGATCTCTACTGGCGTTCCGGGCGCCTGCCCGGGCGGCGCGCTCGATCAGCACCGACTTCGTCGTCGGCAAGACCGCCGGGCGCCGAGACGGCCGTGCGCGTCTAGCCGACGCGACGCCGGGCGCCCTCGACACCTTCCTCAGGTCGTTGCGCGCCCATCCCCCCGAGCTGTTCTTCGACACGTCGACGGGTCACCTGCGGGGCTATCACGCGTATCCGCTGTCGATCGTTCCCCCGGTCAAGCGCTTCGTCGATGCGAACTACCAGATCGTCGGGAAGGTGCACGGGGTCACGGTGTACCGGCGGCGTCCGAGCTGAGGTCCGTAGGCGGCTCGGTTGGTGGGGCGGTTCGTCGCGCATCGGCAGGAGCAGGGTCCGCGGCCCTTCGCCCGGTATCGTGACGGCTGGATGAAGGGCTCCGGGACACCTCTGTTGGAACCTCCTCAGGTCGACGTGTCGATGGGCCGCTCGCCTGTCGGCATCGTTGCCCGCACGAGACAGACGGCATGGCGTCGCCGATGGGTGATCGCCTGGGCATTCGGTGTCGTGATGTTCATCGTGCTCGTCGGAGTCCCGACGTCCCGTCCACAGATCTTCGGCGTTGTCGGGTTCGGGCTCATCGCGTCGAGTGCCGGTACCGCGGCGAAATGGAGTCGCGGTGATCGTCGACTTCGTGCCGTTCTTCGTGATGTTGACGATCGTACGACGCGCTCCACGGCGCCGCCGGCAACACTGGTTCGCTCCCGCACGCCCTCCCGCAGATCAAGGTCGACGAGTGGCTGTTCGGAGGGACGGTCCCGACGGACCCTCCAGCACGCGTTCTACACGCCAGGTGTCGCGCACGTCTGGGACTACGCGGCGTTCGCCGTGTACATGACGCACTTCATCCTGCCCTACGTCGCCGCCGGGTTGCTGTGGAAGTACGACCACGAACGGCGTTCCACCGGTGGGTCGTGTTGTTCGTCGGGCTCAGCTTCGCGGCGTTCTTGACCTACGCGATCTATCCCAGCCGTGCCACCGTGGCTGGCGAGCCAGAGCGCACACCTTCCACCGACCGCGAAGATCATCGACGAGATGTGGGCGCACGTCGGGTTCGCGAACGGCGCGCAGCGTCTTCTCCGCGACCGGCCACTTCGCCAATCCGGTGGCCGCGGTGCCGTCGCTCCACGAGGGGTACGCGCTGCTCTTCACGCTGTTCTTCTGGCGGCGCGCCGGCAGGTGGCGGCCGCTGCTCGCGCTCTATCCCGTTCGCGATGGCGCTCGACGCTCGTCTACACGGGCGAGCACTACGTGATCGACATCATCCTCGGATGCCTGTACGCGACGACCGTGTTCGTCGTCGGCTCGAAGCTGCTCGAACCGCTGGGACGAACGTCGATTCCGGCTCCGGACCTCGTCGATCGGACGCTGCCACCGCCTGACGGATCCGTCGAATCGATCAGCACGCCGGGTTCGCGATCGTCCCGTTCGGCATCATCGGTGCGACAGAGGTGGACCCGGTCGCGAGTTGTCGCGGCGACGTCAGACGGCCCCGGTGAGGTCGGCCCCGGTGAGGTCGGCGCCGACCAGATCGGCGTGCCGGAGGTCAGCGCCACTGAGGTCGGCGTAGCTGAGGTTCGCGTGGTCGAGGTCCGCCCCGACGACGGCGCGCCCTGCAGCGTCGCACCACTCAGGTCGGACGCGGAGAGATCGGCGGCGGTGAGGTCGGCCAGATGGAGATCGGCGTCGAACAGTTCGGCGTTGACGAGCTTCGCGCCGCGCATGTAGTTCCCTGCACACAAGGAGCCGGGCTTGATCGGACATGCGCCGATCTTCGTCTGCTCCGCCTGGTTGCAGGCGGAAGCGACGAACAACACGGCGAGCGAGAGGGTGGCGATCACCATCCGCCGGCGTCGTGGCTCCTGAGAACGCCGGACAGGCACGCCGGTGGAGGGTAACGGCCGGCGACCCGCGACTGGGCGGCGACATCCGGTCAGCGGTCCCTTCTGCTGGAGGATCGCGACTCCGTCGACGGTCGCGACCCGCTTCCAGGCACCCGCTCGAGGAACTGCGCGAACTGCGGGTACTTGCCGGGCGGAGAGTACGACGCATGACGCTGATCGGCGGTGGACATGTCCGCGATGAGCGACGGGCGGGTGGGCCGTCAGGTCCGAGAGGAAGTCGCCCACGCGCCGGGTACCGCGTACCGCTCACCGACGTGATCGGGAGGTCGCGCCACCCGTCGAGCCGGTCAGGAACCCGGTCGTGGCGAAGCGGACGGACGGACGTCGGTCCGACCGACCAGTACGCCTCGGGCGCCTGACCCCACACCAGCACCCGTTGGTCGGGCGTAGTGTGCGCAGCGAAGTACGCGCCGACGGCAAGGGCGATCCGTGTGTCCTTCGTGTTGTCGGAGGCGAACGCAAGACCGAGGAAGCCGGCTCATCGACACGATCGTCAGCCCGGCGACGACGACGGCGACCCACCGCGGGCCCGGAGCCACGGCGTGGACCAGCCCGCGAACGCCGAGCAGGGTCAGTGGAGGGAGCAGCTCGCAGGTAGTAGTGGCCGAAGAACCGGAGTCCCGCGACGACCGGTACCACCGCGACCGCAAGCCACAGCCAGAGCTCGACGTCTTCGCGACGGCGATCGCCACGCGAATGGCACGAGCAGCCACGAGGGCGACAGGTCCCGAGGATGAACCAACCGGTCTGGCTCAGCCGAGGCCCATCACGCCGCCGAGCCCGCCTCGACCAGTCGAGGTAACGCGCCGTTGCTCGTGAACATCCAGCGCACGAACGGACTCCAACCGAAGCCCACCGCCGCGAGGAGGATCGGCGACGGTAGGCCATGCCACGAGCACCGTCGATCCCGCGTACCGCGCCGATCACTCCAGGCGAGCCAGCCGATCGGCACGAAGGACGACGGCGGCCGCTCTGCAGGGTCAGCGTGCGCGAGCGCCAACGCCACCCCGCTCGCCCACGTTCTGCGGCCGCGAATCGCGAGGAGCATCGCCGCCGTCGTCAGCGGAAGTGCGAACACCTCGAAGTTGGCGGCCTGCGCGTCGAGTGGTCGGAACGCGGTGACTGCTGCGAGGTACAGGAGCCCTCCGACCAGTCCCGCGTGCCTCCAGGCGAATCGACGGCTCGCCTCCGATCGGCAAGGAGCAACGCTGTGATCGCGCATGGCGACGGTGGCGAGCGACGCGCACCGGCCCGAGGTCGTCGGAGCCGGTGACGTCGAACACCGCGGCATAGAGTACGGGACGACGGGCGGCTTGCGGTCGACCGTGTCCACGTAGAGCCGTCTCGCCGTGGAGGAGCGCCTGCTGCCTGCGTCGCCAGGTACGCCTCGTCGGAGTTGAACACCCGATTCGAGAAGCCGGGAACGCGCAGCAGCGCCGCCACCGCAAGGAAGAGGAGGAAGAGCACGACGAGGCGCTACGGGACGTCCCACCGCCCACGTCGTCGACAGGAGGAACCGCGTGCGGCGGCGCGTCGGCCAGACTCATGAGGGCTCCCGCCACGACCGATCGTTGGGCGAGTCATGCTACCGACCGCACCGGTCGACGCCGCGTGGACGCGCTTGCGGCTCGCCGCTACGATCCGAGACCGCCATGAACCGCAACCGCATCAAGTCCCGTACGTGCAGCGCACTCGCCGCTCCCGTCCTGATGCTGCTCGTGGTCGGCCACGTCGCTCCCCCCGCCACCGCCGCAGGCACGCCATCCCTCGCGCCCGTCATCGCGAGCCCAGCACGCGAACCGTCACCGTTCACCTCGACCAGTGCGTTCTGCTCTCCTGACCGCTCGAAGCGGCCACCAAACCTCGAGGCCAGTGCCCCGGGGGTCACCAAGCGCCGGATCCGCGTCGTGTTCTTCACTCCCGTTGCCAATCCGGTCGCGGAGCCCAGGATCGCAGCTGGTGTGCCCGGAGATCCTGTCCGCGAGGCCCGCACCTTCGGGGAGCTCGTCAACCGGTGCGGTGGAATCCTCGGGCGCAAGGTCGACGTCCACATCGAGGCGCAGACCTCGAATCCGAGCGCGGACTGCCTGCGGGCGGCTCAGCTGGATGCGTTCGTCGTCGTGTCGTGGACCACGTTCGATGGTGCGTCGTGCATTGCGCAGGATCGCCGGGAAGTAATGATCGCCAGCGGGACACAGGCGCCGAACGACGCCCTGCTCACGACCCAGGGCCGACTGGCGGTCGGATCGACGAGCGATGGCATCCTGGCCGCGCGCGTGCTCGATCTCGTGCAGAGCGGAAGGCTCGACCACAAGCGGGTGAACGTGGTCGCCACCCAGGGCCAGGATCAGGACGCACGCTCGGTCCGCCAGCTCCTGGCCGCCGCAGATCCGAGCCGGAGGATCGCGCTCGTCGGAGGACCCGGAGCACCACCGGACCGTTCAGCCGATGTCGTGATCACGACGTCCTTCGAAGTCCCGTTCGCGGAGCTGGCTCGTAGTGCGCCGCGCCCGAGTGCCGTGTACTCCCTCGGGGACGTGTCCGATCAGGCGCTCGATGCAGTCCGGATCAATGGCGGCGTCGATGCTGCGCGCGCCCTCAACGACGCGGGGCTGTATGGCTGGATCAGCCCGGATCTCGCGGACTTCCGCGAGAACGACGACCCGACGAGCTTCACCTCGATGTGCAACCGCGCGTACGCAACCGCGACTCCTGGACCGAGCACGACCCAACCGCAGGACGGCGACACGACCACGACTGTCGCCGCGAATCTCCCGGGTGGTCCCTACCTGCAGGTCGCGAAGGTCTGCCTGGCGTGGCGCATCACGGCGCGTGCGCTCTACGACGCCGGTCCAAATCCGACGGAGCGCACGTTGGTCCGCGCCCTCTTCCGGCTGCCGTACGTCGACACCGTCAGCGACACGCCCAAGAGCCGCCCCAATCAGGTGATCAACGAACCGGTCACCCGAGCCGGCCTTCCGGTCTTCCTGGCCAAGGCCGAGTATCCGTGCGTGCACCCCCGGGCCCCGAGGGCACCGGCCGACGACCGCATGTGCTGGGTGCCGGTAAGCGGCTGGGGCAACGGTCACGCGGTCAACGCGGCCGCCTGATGGGTCGGCCGTCTCGACAATGCCCCGCGCCGGCACTGCCGTCGAAGATCAGCGAGAGGCCCGGTTCTCGAGCGTCACCTGTTGCAGGCGAGATCAAACGGTCGTGATCGAGCGGTCCCGTTCGGGAGCGCCCCGTTCTTCCGCCCATGTCTCGTGATCACCGGGTTCCAGGTCGCGGCGTCGACCGAGCGGCGCGGCTCGGGCCCTGACGAGCGCGACAACGCCGCTGAAGACGACGGCGACCAGCAACGCGTTCCGTGTCATCAGCATCACCTCGGCCCAGGCGGCTCCCTTGACCACCTCCAGATAGCCGCGGCATCAGTCCAGCTGAGAGCGCGGCAGATGCTCGCGGCGAGGACCGCCGGCACCCATTTGCGGTGCACGCGGCGGCAATCGCCGCAAACGGCAGCAACCACACCGCGTATTGCGGCGAGAAGATCGGTGAACAGGCGAGCAGCGCGGCGACCACGGCCAGCGCGGCGACTCCATCAGTCAGGCCTGCGGACGGCGCACGCACCCGGGCGAGAAGGATCGAGATCATGGTGACGGTCGCGACGAGGACGAGGCCCGAGAGACCGCTCGCGGTCGGGGTCACGCGCCCAACTCGCCATGCGCCTTCTTCCGCGTGCACTCGCTCGTTTGCCATCGCACGCACGAGCGCGCCGCCAACGCTCTCGATCTGCCAACCCTTCGCCCCACGGAACGTCAACACGTCGCGTGGACCCGCGGTACCGCCCCAAGCGAGCCACAAGCACAGGCCGACCGACGCTGTGACCGCGGCTGCTACGAGTGCCCGGCCCCGGCGTTGCACCGCGAGGAGCGGCAACAGAACAAGCGGCCACACCTTCGCGAAGCACGCGACCCCGATCGTGACGCCGCCCGCGACCGGTCGCTGTCGGCGCGTGAGTGCGAGGCCCCAGCTCGCAAGCACCACAGGGAGCAGGTCGAGCCGTAGGTAGATGAATGGCCATGCCACAAGAGTCAGGCCGAGCACGAGGTACGCAACCCCGGCGCGACGGCCCCAGCCGTAGAACAGCGCAGCTGCAGTCAGGAGGTCGAGCGTCAGCTGCGTCCAGACGAGGGCCACGGCGGACTCGTGCAGAGAGCCCGAAGCGAGGACCTTGATGGCGGCCCATGTCACGGGCGGATACTCGATGCGCACGTCGCGATACGGCGCGCCCGATGCGTCGGCGATCGCTTCGTAGCGGCGTGCATCTCCGATCACCCCACTCTGGCGGTCGAAGGTGTCGGGAGCTGCGAGCAGGAGGCCAGCGGCGAGAACTCGAAGCAGGCACAGCCCCACGACGAGGCCGATGAGCCACCGGCTGACGCTCCGATTCATCGCTCGACCTTGTCTTCGGCCTGTCATCAGCGATCGCTCCCACCCAACGCGTCGACCTCGCTGGCGGGCCGGGCGCGTCGAGACCCTGACCCCTGGCGAGTAGGAGTGGAGTCAGGATCTCTACTGACGCTCTTCCCGCATGCGAACGGGGCGACGTGCGAGCGACGGTACGGCTCTCAGATGAGAGGGGTGTGAAGACTGACCTGCCGATCGAGGGCGGCGCGCACCCGTCGATCAGAGCCCAACGGGATCGAGCGTTGCCCTTGGGCCTGGAGTGAGTGAGTGGAGCTTCTGGGACGTAACTCCAAACGAGACAACGTAACCAAACTTCGGTCAATCCTCGCTGGTCAGGGACGTGACCGCCCACCCGATCGACCTACCCGATCGCCCCTGCGTCAACGCCGTCTCGATGACCAAGAGCAGGCACAGCTGCTCGTTGCCTTCGATCAAGGCGTGATGATCAACGTCCTGGCCGAGATGTTCGATCTCAGCCGCACTGCGGTGATGGCCAACCTCAAGCGGCTCGGGGCCGAGTCCCGACAAGGGATCGTTGACCGGCGCATCGAAGAAGCCCGCACCCTCTACGAGCAGGGATGGTCACTGGCCAGGATCGGTGAGCAGTACGGCGTCTATCCCTCCACGGTGCGAGACGCGCTGCTCAGGGCAGACGTACGGATGCGTCCAAGACCTGGTGCCGGCCCAAAATTCTGACCAGCGATCTCGAAGTGACCTTGATCCGGCGTTCGGTGACACTCCGGAGACGTTGTTCGGGGACGCGCGTTATGGGACAGCTGCTGCCCGTTCGGTGAACCCCGAGCTCTCGCAATATCACGCCAGAGCGGGCAATCGGCGCGGATGGCGGGGAGGCCGACTATGTCCTTCTCTCAAGCGCGGCAACAGCGTCAGGGTTGAAGCCTTTGACGACGAGCCAGACGCCGAGCGAGAACTCGAAGACCGCGACCGGCAGTGCTGACAGTCCTGCGACGGGTGCATGTTGGCCGACGAGACCGAAGATCACGGCGAGCCAGCCAGCGATGAGTACGGGGCCTCCAACGATTCCGATGCGGGAAAGGGATCTCGGTACCAGTCGTGACTGGTACAGCAGGGTTCCCAACAAGAGGTCGTTGACGGCGGGCATGAAGCTTTGTCCGAGGAGGAAGATGCGGTTGTAAAGGATGACAAGCGTGCGGCTCGTGACGTAGCGCATCCGGTCCAACCCCGTCCTTCCGCAAGGTCACGACCGTCAGGAGGAACGCGACGCCGAGGAAGATGGTGGCCGCTTCCAGAACCCGCGAGGCGACGAGGCCAAGCGCGAGCGTTTCGTTCTGTTTCTTGAGTACCGGGAACAGAACGACGGCGGTGCCGATTCCCGCGAGGGCCACGATGATCTCCAGAACCCCGCCGAACATGGCGCCTGTGTCCGGTCCAGAGCCGATGACGTAATGAGCGCCCTTCACGGGTCCGTAGATGACGACGGTCGGGATCGAGACAAAGGTGAGTAGATAGAGGATGCCCGCCGTGAGCGAGGTTCTTCTCTGTGGAGACTGAGTTGTGACAGTCGTATCGGTGGTGTTCACAAGCTCCTCGCCGCTCCTCCGGTGTGCGCGTTATGAGGCTTGCGGTCGCTGTTCGGACCAGAGTGCATAACCCAGCCAGGCAAGGGCTACGCCCACCGGTATCGCGATTTTCGGCTGAGACGCGTTGGGAAGCAGCGCTGCTACGGGGGCCAACGCGGTCCCGACCGCGAGCAGTGCGCCCGCCCCAGCGCGGCAGGATGCCGGCGCGGAACGTAGCGATGCCGAATGCGAGGCCGCCGACGATGTAGATGGGTGCGGTGAGCGTCCATAGCGTCGGCATCACGCCGAGGTCCATCTTGCTGGCGGGGCCTACCAACATGCCCATCCACGCCGTTACGAACTTCGGATCGGTTGTCGCGATCTTCGGCAGGATGAAGGCTTCGACGAAGGTGAAGCCCATGATGAGCACGAACCAGAGGGTCAACATGACAAAACCGACGAGACCGAGCCACCCAGTCTTTGTCGCTTGCCGGGCGTAGAGCCCCACCATGCCGAGCACTGCGAAGAAGCACATGGCGCAGGCCAGAAAATGAACGACTTGCCATCGGGTGCCGGTGACCGACGAAGGAACGTTGGGTGGATGGAAGATTCCGACGAGCACGTAACACAGCCCTGCCAACATTGCTGACAGACCCGCCAAACGGAGGAGCTTGGCGGTTGTGATGTTCGTGGTCGGGCTCGCGATGCCCTGTGGATCCGCAGCGCGGCGCGCGTCAACTCCCACTGTGGCTCCTAACGTCGAGACTGAGGAAGCCACATGCCCGCTCGACCGGGCAGTGTCTGAGAGCGCAAAGGTGCAGCCGGGCAAAACGGTACTCGCAGATCAGCGCCGCCGCTACGACCGACGCCGCCCATCACTGCCGCTCGGCGCTCGCCGTGCCCGTGGCAACGCCGACAGATGTGCGCACATAACAACGCCCCGGTGCCGGCGGTATGGGGCAGGTCGCGTCAGGTGGTCCCGGTCAGGGGGCTCGGCGGCGGCCGACGACCGCGACGAGTCCGGCAAGCAGTGTCTCGTTGCCGAAGGCCTGGCGGACGTCGGCGTCGACGCCGAACCGAGCAAGGAACTCTGGGAGTCGGCCGGTGTCGATGAGCACGTTGTCGTGCGTCTCGTCATCACGACGCCAGAGTTCGCCGTCACGGACGAACATCGTCATCTCACGCCGGAAGATCCGATCACCGATGACCGAGCGACGCGTCGTGAGCACCCAGTCCTCTCCGAACCAGACCCCGGGCGGCTGCCCGCGCCGGGCAGATCCCCACTCCAGGTCGCAGATGTCGAACGCGAGTACCCCGGAGTCCTCGAGCGCACCCGCCATGGCGGCCAGCGAACGATCGATTTCTTCCTCGCTGTCGAGGTAGCTCAACGCATGACCGACACTGACGATCGCATCGGCGGTCGGCAGCGGATCATCGGGAAGCCGAAGGACCTCGACCGGCACCGTGGGAACGAAGTCACGGGCAAGCTCGACCATGGCCGGAGACGCATCGGTCGCGAGTACCCGATGGCCTGCCTCGACGAGGTACTTCGTGAGCAACCCGGATCCACAACCGAGCTCCAGGACGAGCCCGGACCGCTCCAGGACGGGCTCGAGGATCGTCAGAATCCCGGGTGCCACCGCATCCGCGTGGAACCCGAACCCTTCGTGATGGATGCGCGCCAGATCCGATCGGTAGTACGGCGAGGCAGGCATACGACGCGATCGTGTCACAGCGCTCCGTCGTGAGACTGCAGCCTCACGTCTTCAGCCGGCGATATGGGCGAGTAGTCGGCACCGAGTCGCAATATCCTGGATGGCCATGGGCGACGCTGTTGTGCATCCGGTCGAGTGCGGAGACTGCCGACGAGCAATCCCCGGCGCGCGCGCTCTGACGATCCCGTCGATACACGAGAACGATGCCCTGCATGCGGGTCGCTCGCTCGGCTCGTACGCGTACACGCAAGCGAACAAGTGACCCTCCATGAGCGCATCGACCTCAAGGTGAAGAAGGGCGGGCGCGGGAGACCCAGCTCGGAGCTTCGCCAGGGTGACGACCAACACCGAGCCTCAGGCGGTTGGCACACGATCCGGTCGTGTCAAAGAACTGCTGGCAGCCGTCGTGAGACCCACGCGCTACGTCGCCGGAGTGACCAATAGTGCACGCAGGTCCCATCCCCGAAGTGCCGTTCGGGGATACACGCCAGCCGTAATCGACTCGGCGTCGACGAAATGTCGTCCGGAGTTCGAGTAGCACTCCCAAGGTGGCTGGAGTGACCGGGCAGTAGTGGAGGTGATGGGACTTGAACCCACGACTTCTACGTTGCGAACGTAGCGCTCTACCGGGCTGAGCTACACCCCCGAAGGAAGGTCGAGGCTACCAAACCCGTCCTCGGACTCACCGGCCGGAGGATCAGGGGGTCAGCGACTCGATCTGGCCCGACGTGCACCACGACGGGGAGTTGATCGGGTTGCAGCGCGCCGGGGTCCCGCCCGGGATCGCCACGAAGTACGGCTGGCCGTACGCGCGCCCCGGCACCTCGTAGTCCGTGCTCACCCACTGCGCCCCGCTCGCCGATCGCGGCATCCCACGGGACGGTGTTGTTCGCGCGGGCCTCGTGGGTGTCGGCGTCCGCGCGCGTCCGGACGACGTAGCCCGCGGCAACGTCGGCCCGGATCGTCGCGTTGTCACCGATCGGGTCGTTGAGCTTGATGAACGCGGCGTCGGGTCGGCCGACCTCCGAATTGGTGAAGATCTCCCGACCCTGGAGCGTCGGATGACCGGCGGTGTACGTGTCGCGGTACGAGCCCGCGTTGTCCATGACGAACATCACCTTGCCCCGCACCGAGTCGATCGTCGGCCAGCCATCGGTCGTCACGGCTTCAGCGAGCGTCGCGTGGTGGCCGCGCACGTCGTCGGGAGTGATGACGTCTCGGGGCGGGAACACCGAGCGGATCTCCTGGTCGAGCTGGTCCATGGCGGGACCGGTCCACGGCAGGATCGGCGTCGCCAAGCCGTAGTCCGTGTCGTTGAGCTCGGTCAGGATCGTGATGGGCATGTGCTTCGGGTGCGCGTCGGACCACGTCTTGACCACCTGCAGGCAGTCGACCCAGCGCGCGCACGTCGTGCCGTAGTCCACGTCGGGAACGTGCAGCACGCGGATGCCGGTCGGGTCGGCGTAGACGTCGAGCTCGATCTGGCGGATGCCCTCGGACTGGAACTGCACGTTCAGCGGGTCGTGGCTGTACTGCCACTCCTGCACCCCGGAGAACGGCGGCATCGTCGGCGCGACGTGGTAGCTGTTGTGCGATCCGAGCACCTGCACCTGGTTCATGCGCAGCGAGTTGTTGAAGAGCGCGACCCCGAAGCGCGTGCCGGACCCGGAGTGCGCGACCGCGATGACCTGGTGGAGCCCGGACCTGGCCGCGTTGCCGGGCAGCGTGAACGTCAGCGGCAGGACGCCGCTCGCGATCGAGGCGCCCAACGGCCGGTCGAGCCAGACCGTCGCCCGCAGCCCGGCCTCGGGCCGCGGCGCAGTCACCGTGACGGTCCGCGCCCCGCGGCCTGGGGAATCCCGACGGTGACCGCGAGTCCCTCGTTGCCGGGCCCACCGCCGCGCAGGTGCGCACACGACGCCGCCACCACGACCATGACCACGGCAATCGCCACACGACGGATCGTCACCGGATGCCCCCTTGTCCGCTTCGCCCCGACGGAGCCTACGCCGGTGGCGGGTTTTCCGCACTTGCGATCGCGGCGCGCAGCCGCGCCGCGACGAGCGCGTTCGTGAGATCGCCACGCGTCCGCTCGATGACCGCGCGCAGCGCGTCGGTCGTGCGGCGCAGCCCGCCGGTGATCGCATCGGGGTAGTCGATCGTGACCAGCAACCCGTACACGTCGTCCATCGTCGCGAGCAGCATCTCTGCGCGCTCGAGCTGATCGGCGCGCAGGCAGTCAAGGATGTGGCGACGCAGCTCGCTCGCCGCCTCAGCCAATCCGTTGAGGTAGGCGGGACCCTCCACGCCGAGCGCGTCGGGCATCGGCAGCGCGTCACCGCGAACGAACGCGAGCGTGATGCGCGCCTCCGCATACTCCTTCTTCGCGTCGTGCAGGTATCCGCCGTGGCGTACGTCGAGGTGCGCGGCGACCGCTTCATCTGCGCGCGCCAGGTGCCCCGCGGCTTCGGCCGCGAGCTCCTCGGCGCGTTCGAACTCGCCCCGCTGGGTCGCGCGGATCGATGCCGCGGCGCACTGGATCGTCGATCGCGACGCCGCGAGCGTGACCTCGCGCGCCCGGTGCTTCTCCTCGAGCGCGGCGCGCACCGTCGACCCGGCGTTCGCGATCTCTTCGGCCCGGTCCACGGGCGGCGCCACCCCTAGGAGGAGACGCTGCTGCGCCGCAGCACGAGCGAGGGCGCCGGCGCGGGAGCCGGCAGGTAGTGCACCTTCGCCCTGCGCTCGTTCGCGGTCTGCTTCATGCGCACGAGCAGGGCCAGGTACCCGACGAGCATGACGTCGGTGAACGCCTGCACCAGGTAGAAGAGCGGGTTGCCCGCGACGACGGCGAGCAGAAGCGTGCTCAGGGCCGCGACGCCCAGGATCAGCAGGACGTCACGCCGGCGCCGCTGGGCCCGCGTCATCGTCATGGGGCTCGCCATCGGGCTTGTCATCCGGGCCATGCCCGGGGTTCCGGCCGCACCGAGGGGTCGCGACGGGGGGATCGACGGAGGCATCGCGACCGGGATCGCGGTCGGGGCCTGCCGGCGACGCCGGTGGCCACCCGTCTTGCCGATGACGCCCAGCCGGTACGTGAAGTCACCGATGGAGTCGGCCCGCCGCCCGGAGCTGCGGCCCGAAAGGATGGGCCACAAGAAGAAGGCCCCCCATAGCGCCGCGAGAACTAGAAGTACCGGAATCGCCAAGGCTCCCTGTTGCTTTCCGTGAGGCGGACGCTAACAAGCGAGGGGCGAGAAACGGTGGATTCCCATGTCCTCCGCCCTCCGCAGAACCAGGTCGACCCTAGACCGGGCCGTTCGCCGGCGTCGAGCCGACTCCCGAACAGACGTTCGCCAACCGGGCCCGGCGGTGGCACTGACCTGGGGAAACCGGCCTCAGAGGGCGAAGTCGTCGCCGTCGCGGCCGGGCCGGCGCCAGACGCCGGAACGCCCGCCGGTCTTCTCCCAGAGCGCCACATCACCGATCGTCATACCCCGATCGAGCGATTTACACATGTCGTAGATCGTCAAGGCAGCAATCGTGCAGGCAGTGAGGGCCTCCATCTCGACGCCGGTCCGGTCGAACGTGTCGACCTGGCTCTCGACCTCGACGTGGGCCTCCTCGATCCGGAAGTTCACGAAGACGGAACCGACGAGCAACGGGTGGCACAGGGGCAGCAGGTTGGCGGTCTGCTTGGCCGCCTGGATGCCCGCCACCCGGGCCACGGCGAGCACGTCGCCCTTGGTGATCGCGCCCGAGGCGATCCGGGACGCCGTCTCGGGCTTCATGTAGACCCGGCAGCGGGCCACGGCCCGCCGGTGACTGGGATCCTTGGCGGAGACGTCCACCATCCGGGCGCGGCCGAGCGGGTCGAGATGCGTGAACTCCGAAGCCATCCCGACAGTCTAGGGGCGGCCGCTATCCGCCGATCTGGCTCATCGAGCGCGACGGGCGGACGAAGGTCGACCTGCCCGATCCGGTGACCCGCCCATTTCGTGCCCACCGCGGCCTCGATCGCGGCGGCGAGGTCGTCGTCGGTGCCGCCGTCGCGCAGCGATCGCCCGCAGGTCCGTCTCGTCGAGCGCGAACAGGCAGGTCCGGAACTTGCCCTCGGCGGTGATCCGGACCCGGTCGCAGCTGGCGCAGAAGGGCTCGGTGACGCTCGCGATCACCCCGACGTCGCCCCGGCCGTCCCGGTAGCGGACCCGGGCCGCGGGCTCGACGTGGGCGTCCGGCGGTGGCTCCGCCGCCCGCTCGAGCGGGTACACGGCGTCGATCCGGTCGAGGATCTCCTGGGACGGCACGACCTGGTCCATCGTCCATTCGCCCACGGCGTCGAGCGGCATGAACTCGATGAACCGGACCCCGACGCCCCGGTCCCGGCCGAATCCGGCGATCTCGACGACCTCGTCGTCGTTGACCCCCCGGATCACGACGACGTTCATCTTCACGGGGCTGAGCCCGGCATCGAGCGCCGCGTCGATCCCGGCCAGGACCCGGTCGAGCTCGTCGCGGCGGGTCAGGACCTTGAAGGTCTCCGGGTGGAGCGTGTCGAGGGAGACGTTGACCCGGTCGAGCCCGGCGGCGGCCAGGTCGTGGGCCAGCTCCGGGAGCCGGACGCCGTTCGTGGTCATCGCGAGGTCGACGCCGAGCGGGGCGAGCAGCTCGAAGAGGCGGGGCAGGTGGGCCCGGACGGTGGGCTCGCCGCCGGTGATCCGGATCCCGTCGAAGCCCCAGCGCTCGACGCAGATCCGGGCGATCCGGGCCAGCTCCTCGTAGCTCAGCAGCTCGGATCGGGGGAGCCACTGCATCCCCTCGGCCGGCATGCAGTACGTGCAGCGGAAGTTGCACCGATCGGTCACGGACAGCCGCAGATCGTGCACCCGGCGGGCGAACGGATCGATCAGGGGCACCGCAGTGCGGATCGGGGTGACGGCCATCCCCCTCAGCGTACGCCCGCCCTTCTCCCTCCGTTCTCGGCACGCTCGACCGCTCCCAGGGCGGTCCAACGTGCCGAGAACACCGAGTGGGAGAGACCCTTGTCACTTTTTGGGTCGGTTGCCCTATTTCAATCCCGCGCGGAGAGTGGTTTGATGTGCTCAGCCGGTGCCGCTGGGAGGCGGGTACCGGAACCTGACAACTGAGACAGGTCACACCTCGGGGAGGCGTTGATCCGCAGGCGATCCACTTGGTCGCATGAGCCTGCGGGGAGCCAGTGCGAAACCGGCCCCAGCCAACAACTGGGGCTTGTTCTCACTGATGCTCATGGACGCACCGAGGTGCTCATGCGACCGACCTCCCACAACACGGCACGCCGGCTCCTCATCACCGGCACGGTGGCGCTCTCCTTCGCCGCTCTCGCCGTCGCCCTCACCATCTCCGAGGGTGGAGCCGCTACGAACAGCTCGGGCAGGGATCTCGCGCCGGCAGTCGCCGACGCGCCCACGGGTGTGGTCGTGGCGGCGGACAGGGACGCCACGGCCGAAAGCTCTTCTGTGATCGCGGCCGCGGTCAGCAGCGTGGTTCGGACGGGGGCCACAGCAGCGACCGCGACCGTGACGGGCGGTGCAGCTGCGACGGGGGCGTCCGCAGCTGCACTGCCCGACACCACTGGCTCGGGCACCGTGCTGGCCATGAGCGGCGTGTTCCTCACGCTGTGCGCCGCCGCGGTCTGGGCACTCCTGCGCACGAGCGGCAGGGAGCAGCACCGCACCAACTGATTTGGCACGACAGATTGCGCGAGGGAGGCGAGTGCCCGGGGCTCATACCCCGGGCACTCCCACGTCCGCACACCGGGTCACTCCGAGCGCCCGCACTTCGAGGCCACAGGAATGGTCGCCCCTCCTCCGCTCCTACCCCTCCAGGAGCATGACGCGGACGGTCGCGCCCGCCTCCACGCCGTCACCGTCGGGCAGCAGCGCGAGGCCGTTCGCCAGTGCCAGCCCGGCCAACGCGTTGCTGGCCTGCACGCCGCTGCGCTCCGCGACGTAGTGACCGTCCTCGTAGTGGACGACGACACGGTCCAGGTGGAGCTTGTCGTCGGGCCGGCGCGGCATCGCGCTCGCCGCGATCGCGTCGACCTCGCGCCGGTGCAGCTCGCTGTGGCCCGACATCTTCCGCAACGCGGGCCGGGCGAAGAGCTCGAAGCTCACGTGTGAGCTGACCGGGTTGCCCGGCAGCCCGAAGAGCGGGACGCCGCGGAGCACACCGAAGGCGAACGGCTTCGCGGGCTTGATCGCGACCTGCCACCACTGCAGCACGCCGAGCCGGTCGAGCACGGCCTTGACCACGTCGTAGTCACCGACCGAGACCCCGCCGCTGGTGATCACCGCGTCACAGGTGCCGAGCGCGTCCTCGAGCGTGCGCTCGACGTACGCCTCGTCGTCGTGCGCGATCCCGAGGTTGACCGCGTCGGCGCCGGCCGCGCGCAGCATGGCGAGGAGCATCGGACGGTTGGAGTCGCGGATCTGGCCCGGCGCGAGCGCGCCCGGGCCTTCGCGCAGCTCGTCACCGGTCGACAGGACTCCGACGCGGGCCGCGGGGACACCGCGACCTCGACCAACCCAAGGCTCGCGATCACCCCGAGGTGCGCGGGGCCGAGCACCGTGCCGGCGCTCGAACACTCGTTGCCCGGCGACGACGTCGCCTCCGGCGGCGCGCGAAGTGGTCGCCCACGGTCGCGGGGTGCATCACGAGGACGCCGATCCGTCCCGTCCCGCAGCGTGCGCTCCACCATCACGATCGCGTCCGCGCCGTCGGGGATCGGCGCGCCCGTCATGATCCGGATCGCCTCGCCCGGTCCGACCGCAACCGTCGGCGCGTGCCCGGCCGGCAGATCGCCCACGACGCGCAGCGACGCGGGCGCGCCCTCGGACGCGCCCGCGGTGTCCGCGGCGCGCACCGCGTACCCGTCCATCGCAGTGTTCGCGAACGGCGGCACCGGTTCGGTCGCGACGACGGCGTCCGCCAGCACGAGGCCCAGGGCGTCGGCGAGCGGAGTGGGGACGGGCGCGAGCACCGCCACCGACCGGAGGACCTCCGCCTGGACGTCTTCGAGGGGGATCACCGACTGACGGTACCGCCCCGCCGCCGCGGCTTCGACGAGACCTCGGCCTAGACCAGACCGCGCTTGCGCAGGAGGTCGATCAGGAACAGCTCGAGCTCGGGACCGATGTCGGGGCGGTCGAGCGCGAGCTCGACGTTGGCCCGGAGGAAGTCCACCTTCTGCCCGATGTCGTACCGGCCGTCGACGAACGTGCGCCCGTAGACCGTCTGGGTCTCGTTCAGCAGCGCGATCGCGTCCGTGATCTGCAGCTCGCCACCGACACCGGGCTCGGTGCGGTCCAGCGCGTCGAAGATCTCGGGCGTGAACACGTAGCGGCCGATGACCGCGAGGTTCGACGGTGCGTCTTCCTTCTTCGGCTTCTCCACGATCGACCGGACGCGCACGAGGTTCTCCTCGACCGCTTCCGGCTCGACGCAGCCGTAGGACGAGATCTGCTCGGGGAGGACCTCCATGAGCGCGAGCACCGACCGGCCGTAGCGCTCGTGGACGTCGAGCATCGAGCGGAGGAGCTTCGACTCGTCGACCATGATGTCGTCGCCGAGCAGGACCGCGAAGGGCTCGTCGCCCACGTGCTCCCGGGCGATGGAGATCGCGTGGCCGAGACCGAGCGGGTCCTTCTGGCGGATGTAGTGGATGTTGCCGAGGTCCGAGGTCTCCTGGACCTCCTTCAGCAGGTCGTCGCGGCCCTTCTGCTCGAGGTAGTACTCGAGCTCGAAGTTGCGGTCGAAGTGGTCCTCGATCGCCCGCTTGCCCCGGCCGGTGATGATGAGGATGTCGGTCAGACCCGGCCCGAACCGCTTCCTCGACCACGTACTGGATCGACGGCTTGTCGACGACCGGGAGCATCTCCTTGGGCTGGCTCTTGGTCACCGGGAGGAACCGGGTGCCGAGGCCTGCAGCCGGGATCACTGCCTTGCGGACCGGGCTCGTCATCGAACGTCTCTCCTCACGCATCGAGTCACGCCTCGCTCTGCGGGCACGAGGTTAGTGGCGTACCCCGGGTTCTCGGCAGGCGAACCGCCCGAGTTGACCCGGGCCGTCAGCTCGGCGAATCGGGCCGCGAATCGGTCCCGCCGGTCCGGTGCTCCCGCCCCTCGAACAGCCGGCGGACGTTGGCCGCGTGCCGCGCGATCACGACGACGGCGAGGGCGGCGATCGCCACGATCTCGGCCGGGCCGTAGCCGGCGACCGCCACCAGGACCGGGAACAGGACCGCGCAGAGCAGCGACGCGACCGACGCGAGCTTGAGCACCCGGGCGACGACGAACCACACGACCGCGAGGACCAGCACGATCACCGGGTAGAGGACGATGAGCATCCCACCGGCCGTGGCGACCCCTTTGCCACCTTTGAGCTTCCGGGTGACGGGGAACATGTGGCCGACGACGGCGGCGATGCCCGAGCGCGAAGGCCCCGCCCCGGCCGGCGACGGCCAGGCCCACCCCGCTGGCGATCGCCCCCTTGGCGAAGTCGGCGAGGAGCACGACGAGGCCGGCCTTCCAGCCCATCAACCGGGCCACGTTGGAGGCGCCGGGGTTGCCCGAACCCTCCGTGAGGACGTCGTGGCCGCCGACGCGGGCCATCGAGCAGCGCGCTCGGGAAGGTGCCCGAGGAAGTACGCCGGCACCAACAGCACCAAGGCGAGAGAGAGGTCGCTCACGCCCCCCATTCAAGGCGATGGAACACTCCGAGGCTCGCAGCGTTGAGCAAACAAGAGGTCGGTTACCATGTGGCACTCGCACGGTGCGAGTGCCAGCGGGGGCCGTCGAAGCCCACCGCGAGTGATCACGAGGTCGAACCCGGATGCCCACCTACGAGTACGAATGCGCCAAGTGTGGGGAGCATGTCGAGGCGTTCCAGACCTTCAGCGAAGAGCCCCTGCGCCGGCACAACCAGTGCGAGGGCAGCAAGTGCACCGGGACCCTCCAGAAGGTCTTCTCGCCCGTCGGGATCGTCCTGAAGGGCTCCGGCTTCTACAAGAACGACAGCCGGGACTCGTCCCGCTCGAAGTCGAAGGCCTCCTCCTCGGCGGCGGAGTCGAAGTCCTCGGACTCGAGCTCGGACTCGAAGGCCTCGGACACCACGTCGGACGCGAAGGCGACGGCCACCAAGTCGAACAGCTCGAGCTCCTCCGGCTCGTCCAACGGCTCGGGTGACTCGAACAAGAAGGCCACCGCCAAGCCGGCCAAGAAGTCGGCCTGAGCTCCCGCTCGACCCTCGCGGTGCCCGCCGGTTCCCCCCGGCGCTGAGCCCGCCACGACTTCCCCCCATTCCCGCTCCATGCCGGAAGGGGTCAGCCATGCTTCGCCGCTCCCCGCGCGCGGTCCTGCTCTGGACCGCCGCCGTGATCGTCGCCCTGGTGACAGCCGGGTACGTCGCGAACATCCTCGTCTCGCTCCGCCACCAGGACGAGGCCTTCGGACGGGTCCACACCGTCGTCGTCGCGTCCCGGGACCTGCCGCTGGGCCGGCGGGTCCGCGTGGGTGATCTCGCCGACCGCCACGTGCGCGGTGAGGCCGACGAGCCGGGCGCGCTGACCCGGCGCGCCGCCGCGCTCGGCCGCGTGGTTGTGGTCCCGTTGCTGCGCGGTGCCGTCATCACCAACCGCAACCTCGCCGCGCACCGCCGGGACGGGCGCGACGGCACGGTGCCGGCCGGGCTCCGCTCGATGCGCGTCGTGATCGAGGGTGGCGTGCGCCCGCGCCCGGGTGACCCGGTGGACATCTACGCGACGTTCGACCCGCAGACCGTCGGCGCCGACGCGGAGCCGACGTTGACCGTCGCGAGCGCGGTTCCCGTGATCGCCGTCGACACCGACGACGGCACGAGCGTGGACGGGCACGGCGCGGCGATCGGCGTCACCGTGCTCGTCGCTCCCGACGCGGCCAAGCGCCTCGCGTTCGCCACCGCCGCCGGCACGCTCGCCCTCGCGATCGCCCCACCCGAGTCCGCCGCCCCCTGACCCGCTCCCCGTTCCGCCGTTTGTTGCAAAAGGGTCGCCTGTGGACCCGAACGCAACCAACGGCGGGGGGTTGGGTCGATCAGCCGGGGATGTGGGAGTGGACGGCGGCGCGGTGGATCGACACGGCGTCGGCGGGCTGCACGAACCCTTCGTGGACGGCTCGCGCGGTGGCCCGGTCGACGGCGCGGACGTACGCGGCGTGGGTCGGGTACAGCGCCTTGAGTGTCGCGGCGTCGAACTTGACCGTCGTGCCGAAGAGGCCGCAGAACGCCGAGCCGGTCTGGCCCGAGCCCGACAGCGCGGCGATCGGCGCGTCGACGGCCGCGGTGCGGATCCCGCCCTCCGCGTTGCCGTGCGCGTCGCGGACGATGGCTCCCGTCGCGTCGGTCCGGAGGCGCGGCGCGTGCGGCGGTGGGCCGCCACCGCGCACCCAGCGATCGAGCTTCGTGAACGCCGCCCCGACGAGGAACTGCTCCGGACCCTGGTTCACCGGCGTCGCGCACGTGATGAACCCACCCGCGGCGCTGCTGGTCGGCGGGAGGTAGGACGTGTCCTTCGCCGCGTGCCCGGCGTCGGTGGCGCCGACTTCGAGCTGGTACAGGTCCGCGTGCGCGGTCCCTGCGGTCTCCCAGAGACGGAAGTGCTTCGAGTCGGGCTGGGTCGCCTTGAGGTAGGAGAGCCCGACGACGTCCGTCTCGGTCTGGAACGTGAGCACCGGCACGTCGATGTCGGTCCGGGTCAGCGCGACGGGCGGCGACACCTCGTTGGCACCGATCGGCGCCGAACCGCCGGCCCGGCTGTGCACGAGGAACCCGTCGTACACGTGCGCGAGCGGCTGGATCGCGTTGATGTAGGTCGTGAGCCGGATCGCGGACTGCGACTCGCCGATCGCGATCAGCCGCCGCGGGTGGAGCGGACCGAGCGCCTTCACCGTGCCGGGGTGACGGAGCGCCTGCGCGACCTGGGTGAAGATGCCGTACGAGTAGGCGTCGCCCGGGTGGTGCAGCGCCCCGTACCGAGCGGGGTCGTAGAGCTTGAGCGGGCCACCGGAGCTCCCTCCGAGCCCGAGCCCCGGCCCTTCGACGCCCACCTGCTGGGCCGACACCCCGACCCACGCGTAGCCCTCGCGCAGCAGCGTCGTGTGGAGGTAGGTCCAGTCCGGACCCGCGTCGACTCCGCCGGAGACGTTGAGCCATTCGACGACGACGGTCCCATTGAAGTCCTTGGCCCGCGCAGGCCGTCGGACGACGATGCGGGTCGTGTACGGCGCGGTCGGTCCCGGTGTCGCGGTCCAGCGTCCGTCCTCTGCCAGCGTCCCCGTCGACGTGTAGCTCGGCGCGTTGCCGGAGACGAAGAACTCCTGCTCCGTGTAGCCGAACGGGTGCAGGTTGATCGTCGTCGACGCGACGTACGGCTCGCCCTTCCCGCCGTGCACCGGTCCCGAGACCGTCGGCTGATCCGCGCTCGTGGCCGCGGCCGCCGGTCCCACCGCGACGAGCCCGGACAACGCGGCGACCACCACGAACCCGATCGCGGCCGGAGCCACCACGCGCCTCGTCCTCATGCCGCCCCCTCGGACCGGACCGACGTCCGGCCGCGGCGGCGAACCTAGTGGAGGCCCGGGCTCGTGCCCCGTCGGCGGTCCGGCACCGGCAGCCGGTACCCTCCCGCTCGTGATCGAGGCAGTCATCTTCGACTACGGCGGCGTGTTCTCCAGCCCGCTGTTCCGTGGCATCGGAAAGTTCGAGACCGACATGGGCTACCCGCCCGGCGCGGTGCTCGAGCTCCTCTTCGGCGACAAGGGGTACATCGGGGTCGAGGGCTGGGGCTACACGCCCGAGGCCCCGAAGCCGGCGCCCGAGAACATCGAGTGGACCCACGACTTCCACCTCATGGAGATCGGCGAGCTCTCCCTCGACGACTGGTTCGCCGGCGTCCAGGCCCGCGCACCGGAGATCCTCGGTCAGCCGATCAACATGGACGCGTACTTCACGTTCATGGCCGAGATGCCCGTGGGCGTGCACTGGCCGGTCGTGCACCGGGCGCGTCAGCTGCTCGCGGACGGCGTGCCGATCGCGCTCCTCACGAACAACGTGAAGGAGTGGGGCGATCACTGGCGCGCCACGTTCCCCGTCGACGAGCTGTTCGAGATCATCGTGGACTCGAGCGCGGTCGGCATGCGCAAGCCCGACCCGCGCATCTACCGGCTGACGTGCGAGCGCCTCGACGTCACACCCGAAGCCTCGGTGTTCATCGACGACAACGCCGAGAACGTCGCGGCGGCCGCCGCGCTCGGCATGGAGACGGTGCACTTCGGCGAGGACCCGTTCGTTGCCGTCGCCGAGCTCGACGAGATCCTCGACCGCCGCGGCGTCACGCCCCGCCCCTGATCCCACTGTCGACCAACGTTCTCGGCCCGTTGGACCGCGCCTGGCGCGGTCGAGCGTGCCGAGAACAGTTGGTCAGGGTCAGGCGCCGGACATCGTCATGTCAGAGAGCAGGAGCGTGACGCCCGCGGCGCCGCCGGGGAGCCACGTGAGGTCGGCGCCGACCTCGACGACGTCGAGCAACATCCGCTGCAACGTCGACGCGATCGTGATCTCCCGCACGGGCTCGGCGAACGCGCCGTCGCGCACCAGGAGCCCCTCGGCCCCGACCGAGAAGTCACCGCTCACCGGGTCCGTGCCCGAGTGCAGCCCACTGACCGACTGCACGTAGAGCGCTTCGGGCACCGACGCGAGGACCTCCGCCGGTGACTTGGTCCCCGGGCGCAGATGCAGCGCGCGGGCCCCGACGGACGGCGTCGACTTGAAGCCGCGCATCGCGGAGCCGGTCGTGCGCGCCCCGGACCGGCGCGCCGTGTAGACGTTGTGCAGGAAGCCCTGGAGGTGGCCGTCGACGATGAGCTCGACGCGGCGGGTCGGCACGCCCTCGCCGTCGTGGGTCGCGGCGCCGAACGCATCCGGCAGCGTCGGGTCGTCGACGAGCGTCACGTTCACGGCGGCGACCTCTTCGCCCGTGCGCCCGACGAACATCGATCGGCCCTTGAGCACCGCTTCACCGCTGAGCGCCGCGCCGAGCAGGCCCAGCAACGACCGGGTCACCAACGGATCGAAGATGACCGGCAGCCGTCGGGACGCGGGTTGGCGGGCGCCGAGCAGGCGGGTCGACCGTTCCGCGGCGTCGCGCGCCGCGACGCCGACGTCGAGGTCGGCGATCGTGCGCCCGACCGAGAACCCGTAGCCCGTCTGCGTCTCCTCACCCGAGCCCGCCATCGCGAACGACGCGACCGAGCACACCGTCCGCCGGGCCGTGGCCTCGACGCCCAGCGAGCTCGCGACCGCGACCTCCACCGCGCCGTCGCCGTACGACGCCGACTCGACGCCGCGCACGCGCGGATCCGCGGCGCGGGTCGCGGCTTCGACCTCGAGCGCGAGCGCGACCTTGTCCTCGGCCGGGACCGCGAGCAGCGCGTCGCGCCAGAGGTCGAGGTCCGCGGCGGCGACGGCGGACGCGTCCTCGGGCGTGGCAAGCCCGAGGGACTCGTCCTGGGTCCCGAAGCCCGCGTTGTCACGCGCCTCGGCCACCGTCTCCGCGACCACGTCCGGGTCCAGCGAGCCGGCCCACGCGTAGCCCTGGCGGTGATCGAGGAGCAGCCGGATGCCGACGCCGTCGACCTCCGCGACCGCGAGCGACTCCACCTCGCCGTCGAACACCTTCACGTCCGTGTCGCGGGACCTGAGCACGTACGCCTCGAGCTCCTCACCCGGACGCGCCATCGCCGCGACGGTGCGCGCGACCTCGAGCAGGTTGCGGGCGCTCATGCCGCGGTCCCACCGACGGTGAGCTCACGGATCCGCAACGTCGGCTGACCGGACGACACGGGAACGCCCTGACCGTCCTTGCCGCACGTCCCGGCCCACGTGTCGAAGTCCCGGCCGACCATGTCGACGCCGAGCAGCGTCTCGGGCCCGTTGCCGATGAGCTGTGCGTTGCGGACGGGCTCGGTGATGTGGCCGTCCTCGATCATGTACGCCTCCGTGATGCCGAACACGAAGTCGCCGGTCGCGGTGTTGACCTGACCGCCGCCCAACGCCACGCAGTAGAGGCCGTACGGGGTCTGCCGGATGATGTCGTCCTCGTCGTCGGCGCCCGGCACCAGGAACGTGTTCGTCATCCGCACCATCGGCAGGTGCTGGTACGTCTCGCGCCGACCGTTCCCGCTGCTGGCCCGCCCTTCCTTGCGGGCGCGCACGAGATCCCACATGTAGTCCGTGAGCACGCCGTCCTCGATCAGGACGTTGCGCTGTGCCGGCGCACCCTCGTCGTCAATCGCGTACGCGCCCCACTCGCGCGCCAGCCCGCCGTCGTCGACCAACGTCACGAGCGGCGACGCGACCTGCTCGCCGACCCGGCCCCGGAACACCGACGCATCGCGACCGACGAGGTCGGCTTCGAGACCGTGACCGCACGCTTCGTGGAACAGCACGCCACCCGCGCCGCGCTTGAGCACGACGGGGACCTTGCCGCTCGGCGCGGGCCGGGCATCCAGCTTGGAGAGCGCACGCGCGGCGGCGATGTGCGCGATGTCCTCCGGCGCGTGCTCGTCGAAGTACTCGAAGCCGACGGTGAACCCGGGCGCCTCCATCCCTGTCTGCATCCCGGTGTCACCGACCGCGACGCAGTTGACCATGAAGCGCGTGCGCACCTGGTCGTCCTCCGTCAGCAGACCGTCCGAGTTCGCGACCAGGATCCGGCGCCGTCCGTCCGCGTAGCTCGCGGTGACCTGGCGCACGGAGTCGCCCTCGGCCCGCGCGGCTTCGTCGGCCCGGGTCAGCATCTCCACCTTGCGCGCCTTCTCGACCCCTTCGGGGAGGACCTTCACGTCGTGCGGCGGCGACGCCGGGCGGCGGGTCAGCGGCACGATCTTCGCCCCGGGCCCACCCGAGCTCGCCGCCGCGGCCGCGGCCTCCGCGGCTTCACCCAGCCCCGCTTCCGAGAGGTCCGCGGTGTGCGCGTACCCGGTGGTCTCGCCCCGCACCACGCGCACGCCGGCACCGCGCTCACGACCCGAGCGCAGCTCCTCGACCTTGCCGTCGTCGAACGTGGCGCTCGACGACCGCCGGTCCTCGGCGAACACCTCCGCAAAGTCGCCGCCCTTGGCCAGGGCACGATGCAGGGTGCGGGACAGGACGGACTCTTCGATCACGACACGCCTCCGAAGTGCTGCCGACCGCGCGGGGTGCGTATGGTACGCCCGTGCCGCTGGAACCCGGACTCGTGGGATCGAGCTCTCTGACCGTCTGCGAAGGCGACACCGCGCTCGCGCTCGGCAGTGGCGACGTGCCCGTGCTCGCGACGCCGCGAGTGGTCCTGCTCGCGGAGCGGGCGACGGTCCAGGCCGTCGAGGGTCAGGTCGAGCCCGGGCACACCACGGTGGGCTACCGGGTCCAGCTCGACCACCTCGCGCCGGTGCCGGTGGGCGACGAAGTGCTCGCCGAGGCCGTGCTCGAATCGGTCGAGGGCCGCCGATTGACGTTCCGGGTCTCGGTCAAGCACCGCGACGGACTGGTGGCGGCCGGCCGGATCACCCGGGTCGTCGTGGAGCGGGCCCGGTTCCTCGGGAAAGCCGCCGGCACCTCCTGATCCACCGGTACCCTCCACGGCATGGGCGACCCCGGGAACCCGTCGAATCCCAACGTGGGCCCGGGACCCGAGCCGGACCCCGATCAGCCGGGCTGGGCCAGCCCGAACCCCCCGCCGCCGGCCCCCTCGGCACCGTCTGACCCGCCCGCGTCGACACCGCCGGCGGCACCCACCGAGCCGGTGCCCCAGGCCCCGGCGGCCCCGCCCGCTCCGCAACCCGCGTGGGGCGCTCCCCCGCCGGTCTGGGGCACCCCGCCACCCGGCGCGCCCGTCCCACCCGGAGGCGGCGTCCCCGGTGGTGGCTGGACGCCCGGGCCCGCGCCCAGGAAGCGCCGGCTCACGTGGCTGTGGATCCTGATCCCGGTGCTGCTCGTGTTCGTCGCGAGCACCGTCGTCGTCATCGTCTTCGTGACCAAGCTCGTGACCGCCCCGATCCAGACGACGAACGACTACTACGCGGACCTGCGCGACGGTCGGTACACCGCGGCGTACGGGAAGCTGTGCTCGCTGCGCCGCGAGGAGGTCACTCTCGACGACTTCACCTCACAGCAGCGGAGCCAACCCCGGGTCCAGAGCTTCAACTTCGACAACATCGACTTCTCGAGCAACCGCTCGGACGTCGACGTCGTGGTGAAGGGGACGGTCACGCGCAACGGCTTCGACCGTGACACGCAGGTCGGGCTCTGGCGCGAGCACGACCACTGGAAGGTCTGCACCATCACCCAGGGCTGACCACGCGAGTCCGACCAGGCGCGGTCGGGCCGGCTCACGCCGCGGGGGACTCCCGGAGCGTCGCGTCGAGGAACTCCTCGAGCGCCTGCAGCCACGCCGACGGGTTCTCGAACTGCGGCGAGTGCCCCGCGTCGGGAATCACGGCCAGCTCGGCCCCCGGGATCGTCGCGGCCATGTCGCGCGAGACCCCGACGAACGGCGTGTCCTGCTCACCGACGATGACGAGGGTCGGGCAGCCGACCGAAGCGAGCGACGCGAGCTCGTCGGACTGGTTCGCGATGGCGCGGGCGAGCGTCGCCCACATCATCGGGGAGAGCGTCGCCCACTTCCGGTCGTTGAACTCGCGGTAGCCGGGCCGCTCCACCAGCAGCCGTTCGTACGCCGGGGTCCCGAGCGGCGAGAACGCGTCCATGATCCGCTTGAGCTCGTCCATCCCGTCAGTGAGCGCGATCACGGCACCCATCTCGAGCAGCTCGTCGTCGAGCCCGGGCACCGGTCCGGGCGAGGTGTCCATGAGCACGAGGGCCTCGACCCGCTGCGGATGGGCCAGGACCAGCCGGCGCGCCACCATCCCGCCCATCGAGTGACCGAGCAGCCGGAACTGGTCCGCGCCCACGGCGTCCGCGACGGCCCGCGTGTCGGCGGCCAGCCGGTCGAGCGAGTAGGAGGAGGCCTCGGTCGGGGCGTCGCTCTCGCCGTGGCCGCGGTGATCGAAGGTGACGACGTGGTAGCGGGCCGCGAGCTCGTCGGTCTGGTCGGCGAAGTCCTCCTTCGCGCCACCGAAGCCGTGCACCAGGAGCAGCGTCGGGCCGGTGCCCTGCTCGAGCACCGCGAGCCCGACGCCGTCGTCCGTGACCACCCGCATGTCGACCCCCTCTTCGCGCCCGTCCGGGCCTTGCGTCGTGAACCATCCTGACCGAATCGCGCGCTCCCGGCCACGGAGCGCGAGACCGTAGGCTACGGAGATGGCGCCGGAAGGGACGGAACAGCCCGCGCCCAAGCGCCGGGCCCGGTTGACGCTCGGCATCAGGATGGTCGTGAGCGTCGGCCTGCTCGCGATCCTCGTGACGAAGGTCAATTTCGACGGCGCGATGCCGAAGGACCGTCACCTCTCCACCCTCCTGTTCTTCGCCGCGGCGGTCCTGACGGCCACGATCGGGATCGTGCTGTCCGCCTGGCGCTGGCAGCGGGTGCTGCTCGCGTTCGACGCCAAGGTGCCGCTGCGGGCCTTGACCGGCCACTACTTCGCTGGGCAATTCGTCGGCAACGTCCTGCCGTCGACGATCGGCGGGGACGTGCTGCGGGTCACCCGGTCGTCCAAGACGATCGGCTCGAGCGAGACCGCGTTCGCAGCCGTGGCGCTGGAGCGTCTGACCGGCTTCCTCGCGCTGCCGCTCATCTGCTTCTTCGGGTTCCTGGTGGACCCGTCGCTGCTGGAGTCGAGCACCGCATGGGTGGCGCTCCTGGTCTCGGGGATCACGCTCGCGGCCCTCGCGGTGATCCTCCTGCTCGCCGCGCACCCACGGATGGCGGGCCGTTTCGAGCACCACGACAACTGGATGCGGTTCATCGGCGCGACCCACGTCGGGGTGGAACGACTCCGCCACGAGCCAAGAGCCGCGCTCTCGGTGCTCGGAACCGCGATGATCTACCAGATCTCGGTCGTGTTGACGGTCGGCTTCGTCATCCTCACCATCGGTGCTCCGGTGCCGGTCGGTGCGGTGATCGCCTTCGTCCCCGTCGTCGCCATGGCCCAGGTCATCCCGATCTCCTTGAGCGGGCTCGGCGTTCGTGAGGGCATGTTCGTGCTGTTGCTGCACCCACTCGGCATCCACAACGGTCAGGCCATCGGCATCGGTCTGCTCTGGTACCTGACCATGCTGCTCGTGAGCTTCCTCGGCGCGCCCGCGTTCGCCGTCGGCAACCGGCACCCCGCCGCGGTAGGAGCCGGATCGAAGTCGTGAGCACCACCACCGACGATCGCTCGCCGCAGCCGAAGCTCTACCGGAAGCTCTGGGCCGCCAAGCCGCTGCGCGACGGCTACGTCCTCTACTGGTGGGCGGAGATCCTGGCGATCCTCGTCTTCTACCTCGTGTACTCCGCGATCCGGAACGCCGGCGTGGCGCATGCCGACGAGGCGTACAAGCACGCGAAGGAGCTCATCGGCTGGCAGAAGTCGCTCGGCATCTACCACGAGCAGACGTTCAACAAGTGGGCCCTGCACTTCAAGCCCCTCGTGATCGCGGCGAACTACTACTACGGGTCGCTGCACTTCATCGTCACGATCGGCGTCGGCATCTACCTGTTCCGCAAGTGGCCGAACGACTACCCGCGTTGGCGCAACACGCTGGGCATCGCCACGCTCATCGCGCTCATCGGGTTCCGGTTCTGGCCGCTGATGCCACCGCGCCTCCTCGACGCCAAGATGTACCTGCACCTGCACCCCGGGATCCGCTATCACTTCGTCGACACGCTGGAGAAGGACCCGACGTTCTGGACCTTCGACTCCGGTGCGATGAAGAACATCTCGAACCAATTCGCGGCGATGCCGAGCGTGCACTGCTGCTGGGCGCTGTGGTGCGCGTGCGCGCTGATCCCACGGTTGAAGCACGCGTGGGCGAAGTGGCTCGCGGCCGCCTACCCCGTCCTGACGGTGTTCGTCATCGTGATCACGGCGAACCACTACTTCCTCGACGCGGTCGGCGGCTTCACGATCTTCGGCATCGGCTACGTCGTGGCCCGGCTCGTCACCCGGGCCGGCCGCGGGCCCGCGATCGAACCGGCCGTCGTCCCCACCACCTGATCCCGACTTGCCCGCGCGGGCCGGCCCGGTCGAGTCTCGGGCCATGATCGACCTCGACCACGTCGCCATCGCGACCACCGACATCGGCGCCGCGCTGGGCGCGCTGGTCGGCGAGCTCGGCGGCACGGTCTTCTCCGGCGGCGACGGCTACGGGTTCCGCTGGGTCCAGACCCGGCTCGGCGAGGGGGCCGAGGGCATGACGGTCGAGCTGCTGACGGAGTGGGAGCCGGAGCAGAACGACTTCCTCGCCCGCTTCCTGGCCCGGCACGGACCGGGCCAGCACCACCTCACGTTCAAGGTCGGCAACCTTGCGGCGACCCTCGAGCGCGTGCACACCGCGGGGTACCGGCCGGTGGGCGTCGACCTGCGCGACCCGAGCTGGAAGGAAGCGTTCCTCCAGCCCCGCGAGGCGCACGGGACGGTGGTGCAGCTCGCCGAGGTGCACCCCGACCACCCGGGAACGCCCGAGCTCGTCACCGCAGCCGAGGCCGGCAACGCGTTCTTCGAGCCCGAGTGGTGGTCGAAGCCTCCCGCGCGCGCCGCCTCACGCGCGCGGCTCCGGCGGGTCGTGATGTCGACGCCGTCGCTGCCGGCCGCGGTCGGGTTCTTCGCGGGACTGCTCGACGGCGAGGTGGTCGTCGAGGACGACCGTTCCGTCGAGCTCGCCTGGCCCGGCTCCGGTCGGGTCCGGTTGGAGCTGGACGTCGACGCGCGGCCGGGATTCGTCCGCGTCGAGGGCGACCAGCCCGGTCGCGCCCGGACGCTGGACGTCAGCGGCGCGCCGTTCGTGATTGCGCCGGCCTGATCCGTCGGGTCAGCTCGACGCCCCGGTGGCGCGGGGTGACTGGGCGCGCGCGTCCGCAACGATCTGGAGCACCGTCTCGCGCACCGCTCGATCGGCCAGCGACAACGGCGACGCCTTGGGCGAGATCGAGCGCGAGCCGGCGCGGCGGCAGGTCCGCGATCGCGAAGATCACCACCGACGTCAGCTCGGGCGGGATCGCGGTCTCCGGCAGCACCGAGACGCCGGCGCCCGCGGCCACGAGGTCGGCGATGAGCCGGATGCCCTCGATCTCGACCGGCACGGGCAGCGTCACGCCCTGAGCGCGCGCGGCCTGCTCGACCTCGATCCGCAGCGGGTTGCCCGCGGGAGGCAGCACCAGCGGCATCTGTGCGAGCGCCTCGAGCGGCACCGGTTCCGGTGGCAGCTCCGTGCCCGGTGGCGCGAGCCCGACGAGGTCCTCCTCCATCAGGTGCTCGACCACGAGCCGCTCGTCGCGCACCGGCTCGGTGACGACCGCCTGGGCCAGCTCCTGGTCGAGCACCTCGGCGAGCAACCGCTCGGACGCACCTTCGTTGACGCGCAGCTCGATGCCGGGTGCACGCTTGCGAAGATCGGCGACGAGCGCGGGGACGAGCCACCGGCTCGCGGTGCCGACGATCCCGAAGCTCGCGTTCCCGACCTGCAGGCCCTGCAGCGCGGCGACGTCCTCCTGGAGCAGCTGGACCTCGCGCCGGATGCGCCGCGCGTGGGTGAGCACGACCCTTCCGGACTCGGTCGGCGTCGCGCCCGAGCGGCCGCGCGCCAGCAAGGTGACGCCGAGCTCGGCTTCGAGCTGGCGGATCTGCTCGGAGACGTTCGACTGGACCGTGCGCAACATGTCCGCGGCCGCGGTGAACGTCCCTTCCTCGTCGATGGCGATCAACGTCTCGAGATGTCGAAGCTCCACGACCCTCCTCGTCGTCGCGTTCCCCGGGTGCGGTTCGCGGCTTTTCCAGTCAATCTGGATTCTCGATAGAACCTATCATTCGAACCTGTTGGACAGATCAGCGCGGTAGTGCTTCCATGGGGCTCAGGACGAATCGGGGAGCCGGTCCCCCCGCCGGCTCCCGTTTGTCCTCCCCCTACCGCACGGCCTGCCCCCGGGCCACCGAGCACTCAAGGAACAGTCGTGGCTATCGACACGCTCTCCAGCCTGATCTTCACCGGTCCCCTGTCGTGGACCGTCGATGCCGCCTGCGAGGGCCGCACCGAGCTGTTCTTCGCGCCGGCGGGCGAGCGCCCCGAGGCGAGGGTCGTGCGTGAGAACAAGGCCCGTGCGATCTGCATGGAGTGCCCGGTGCTGGAGCCCTGCCGTGACTGGGCCCGCGACCAGCGCGAGTACGGCTTCTGGGGCGGCGAGTCCGAGGAGGAGCGCGCCGCGGCGGGCTTCCGCGTGGACATGCCGGTCGGCCGGGTCGCCCGCTACCCCAAGGGCAACGGCACGCCGGTGCAGCCGCGCACCCCGCGGGTTGCCTGAGCACCACCGGTCTACGCTCCGGTCCGCACGCCGGACTCCTGGAGCACGATGCCACCAGCAACCCCTGAAGGTGTCGACCTGGCGCGATTGCGCCCGTTCTTCGCGGCGCACGTTCCCGGCGCCACGGACCAGCCGCTCACCGCGGAGCTGATCGCGGGCGGTCGGTCGAACCTCACGTACTCGATCTCGAACGGCGCGGACACGTGGGTGCTGCGCCGGCCCCCGCTCGGCCACGTCCTGCCCACCGCGCACGACATGGCGCGCGAGTACCGCGTGATGACCGCGCTCGCGGGGACGGGTGTGCCGGTGCCCCGCACCGACGCGCTGTGCGAGGACCTCGCGGTCAACGACGCGCCCTTCTACGTGATGGAGAAGGTCGACGGCGTCATCTACCGCGACGGCGCCGCGCTCACCGCGCTCGATCCCGACCAGTCCCGCCGGCTCTCCGAAGAGCTCGTCGACGTGATGGCCCGGATCCACGGCGTCGACTACGAGCGTGCGGGGCTGCGCGAGTTCGGCCATCCCGACGGGTACCTGGAGCGGCAGATCCGGCGGTGGGGCCAGCAGTGGGAGCGCTCCAAGACCCGCGAGCTGCCGGGTGTGGACGAGCTGACCCGCCGGCTCCAGGCCGCGCTTCCCGAGTCCGGGCCGCCCGCGATCGTCCACGGCGACTACCGGCTCGACAACACGATGATGTCCGCGACCGACCCGGGCACGATCGTCGCCGTGCTCGACTGGGAGATGTCGACGCTCGGCGACCCGCTCGCCGACCTCGGGCTCTTCCTGCTCTATTGGGGCAACGCCGGAGCCCAGCTCATCGCGACGGGTGCCGCGATGGAGGCACGGGCCGGCTTCCTCACGTCGGACGAGGTGGTCGAACGGTACGCACAGCAGAGCGGGCGCTCGGTCGATGCGCTCGACTGGTACGTCGTGTTCGCGTCCTTCAAGCTCGCGATCATCGTCGAGGGCATCCACGCGAGGTTTCGGATGGGGAAGACCCTCGGCGAAGGCTTCGACGCCATGGGTCAGACCGTCGTCACGCTGGTCGACGGCGCGCTCGAGCAGGCCAACCGGTCGTCGATCCCCGCCCTGCGGGGTTGAACGCTTCACGAGGGACCATGGATCTTCACACCACCGCCCGCGATGGGCTCGACGGCTACGAAGGCATGACCGCATGACCGGGTTGCAGTGGGAGTCGCGCCCGGAGCTGCGGGACCCGATCCTCGTCGCCGCGTTCACCGGCTGGAACGACGCGGGCGACGCCGCGTCGGGCGCCGTGGCGTGGCTCCGCACCCAGTTCGCGGCCCGGCCGTTCGCGTCGATCGACCCGGACGAGCACTACGACTTCCAGGCCAACCGGCCCGAGGTGCAGATCCGCGACGGCGTGACCCGCGACATCTCGTGGCCCACGCTGGAGTTCTCCGCCGCGACCGCGTCGGCCGCGGGACCGGACCTCGTGCTGCTGTCCGGACCGGAGCCGAACCTGCGCTGGCGCGGGTTCTGCGCCACGGTGCTGGAGGTGGCGCGCGAGACCGGGTGCAACACGCTCGTGACGTTCGGTGCGCTGCTCGCCGACACGCCCCACACCTCACCCATCCATGTCTCCGGGTCCACCACTGACCCCGCGGCCATGGCGCGACTCGGCCTGGAGCCGTCGCGCTACGAGGGCCCGACGGGCATCGTCGGCGTCCTGCACGACACCGCCCGGAATGCGGGCCTGCGATCGGCATCCTTCTGGGCGCCGGTCCCGCACTACGTCGCGACGCCACCGAACCCGCCCGCGACCCGCGCCCTGCTCGACCGCTTCGCGGCGTTCACCGAGCACCCGCTCAACCTGCGCGAGCTCGGTGTCGCGTCGGAGGCCTGGCGGGCCCGGGTAGACGGCGCGGTCGAGAACGACGACGAGATGCGCGAGTACGTGCGCGGGCTCGAGGCGCAGCAGGACGAGCCCGTCCGCGACACCGGCGCCGACGTCGGCACCACCGAGGAAGCGATCCCCAGCGGCGACGATCTGGCGGAGGCGTTCGAGGAGTACCTGCGCGAGCAGGGCCTCGAGTAGCTCGACCCTCGAGCGGCTCGGCCTCGAGGCGAGCCGGTCAGCCCGAGTGCGGGCCGACGAACTCGTCGGCGATCGCGAGCCAGAGCTCGGTCGAGAGCTTCAGGCTCTCCTGGTCCACCCGCTCGTCGTTGCCGTGGAACATCGTGGCGTAGTCCTCGAACGCGAGCCGCTTGCTGAAGAGCCCGAAGCCGTAGCCGACGGAGCCCGCCCGCCGGAAGAAGCGGTTGTCGGTCGCGCCGGTCATGAGCCACGGCACCAGCGCAGAGCCTTCGCAGAGCCGCGCGGTCACGCGACCCAGCGCGTCCCAGAGCGGCGTGTCGATCTCCGAACGCGACGCGGGGTCGTCACCCGACTCGATCTCGACCTTGTCCGCGAGGTCACCGATCGCGTCGAGGAGCATCTTGTGCGCGTGCTCGCCGCTCTGCCCCGGCAACGTCCGGATGTCGACCTCGATGTCGACCCGGTCGGGGATCACGTTCGTCTTCGTCCCACCGTGCACGACGGTCGGCGCGAACGTGGTGTGCGTGCAGGAGTAGGCGATGCGCGCGAGCCCGAGTGGCAGCTGGTCGATCGTCTCGCGGAAGCCTTCCTCCTGCAGGAGCACGTCGGGCAGCCCGAGCCCCTGCACCAACCGCTGCCAGGTGCCGCTGAGCTCGGACGGCGCCTGGAACTCGGCCAGGCGGCGCACGACCTCGGCCGCGGTGACGAGCGCGTTGTCGGTCCGGTAGGGCGACGACGCGTGACCCGGCGTCCCCCGCACGGTGAGCTTCGACCAGTACGTGCCCTTCTCCTCGACCATCACCGGGAGCCGCGGGCCGTCCGCGGTCGGGACCTGGAACCCACCCGACTCGGTGATCACGTAGTCGGCCTTCACGTCGTCGAGCTCGTGGTCGACGAGCCAGTCCGCGCCCCAGATGCCGCGGGCCTCTTCGTCGGCGACCGCGAGGTACGAGATCGTGCCCTTCGGCGTGAAGCCGGAGTCGGCGAGCCGGCGGAACGCGACCGCCATCGTTGCCGTGAGGTTGAGCATGTCGACCGCACCGCGACCCCAGACCATGCCGTCGACGATCTCGGCGCCGAACGGGTCGCGCGACCACCCGTCCGCGTTCACGGGAACGACATCGGTGTGCCCCATGAGCAGCAGCGACGGCGCGGTCGGATCCGAGCCCTCGATCTTGGCGAGCACGCTGCGCCGGCCCGGCTGGGGCTCGTAGCTCTGGACGTCCAGACCGGCGCCGGCCAGGTAGCCCGTGAGCAGATCGGCGCTGCGGATCTCCTCGCCCGACTCCGGCCGCCCGTCGTTCACGCAGGCGTTGCGGATCAGGTCCCGGAGCAGTGACGTCGCTTCCGCGGTGGGGTCGTCGGTCATGAGCGGAGCGTAGGCCCCAACGGGCACGAAGTGGGGAGAACGGAGCGACCCGGGATGGCGAACGGTCGTGCCGCTCGCCGGATCAGGTGCGCGGCGCGGCGCGGTAGATGAGCGTGCCGTCCTCGTCCCACCGCTCGACGCCGCCGGCGCCGCGGAGGTGCTCGAGGTGGGCGAACGTCTCGCTCTCCGCCATCACACCCCAGTGCCGCTCGGGGAACAGCTCGTGGCTGAGGTCCACGACCGTCGCGGGACCGAGCGCGATCGACGCGTCGCGCAGCTTCTCCATCCGCTCGAAGTGGTGCTCCTTGATCGCGTCCACGCGGCCGGGCACGTCGTCGAAGGGGTGACCGTGCGCGGGGAGGCCGAGCTTCACGCCGTCGAGCGACGCGACGAGATCGAGCGTCGCGAGGTACGAGTGCAGCGCGTCGCCCTGGTTCGAGCCGGCGATGTGCGGCGTGATGGACGGGAGCACGTGATCGCCGGAGAGCAGGATGCCGTTCTCGGGGTCGTAGAGGCACAGGTGGTCGAGGGTGTGGCCGGGTGTGTGGATCGCGAGCCACGGGCGTCCGGCCAGCTGGATCGGCGCACCGTGCTTCACCCGACGGGTCGGGTCCGGCGGCGCGAACATGAGCCGCATCGCGCGGATCGCGACCCGCTTGCGCAGCGGCGGCATCGGGTGCTTGCTCCCACCCCACGGCGTGCTCCCACCCCACGGCACCGACTGGCGCTGGTGCTCCGCGGTGACCTCTTCGAGCGCGGCTCGTCGTCCTCGTCGCGCAGGGCGGGGAGCTCCTCGAGCGACGGTCCGGTGTAGCTGTCGGCCTCGTCGATCGCGGCCTGCTCGAGCCGTTCGGCCTCAGCTTCGGAGAGCGTGCCCCGGCCCTTGCGGTCGAGCGACCACGTCGTGAACGCCTTGTGCGTGATGAGCTCCGCGCCGGCTTCCTTCTTGATCCGGCCCGCGCCACCGAAGTGGTCGGGGTGCGAGTGCGTGACCACCACGGTGTGGATGTCCTTCACCCCGTAGCCCGCGGTCTTGAGCCGCTCCTTGAGCGACTTCCAGCTCTTCGGGCCCGGCAGGCCCGGGTCGACCACGGTGAGGCCGCGGTCGTCCATGAGGCCGTACATGTTCACGTGCCCGAGCCCGGGCATCCAGATGGGCAGCTGCATGCGCAGCACACCCGGTGCGACCTCGGTGATCGCCTCCGAGGCCGGCTCTTGTTCCTGCTTGGGCGGCCTGGGCGCTCGCGCTGGAGTCGCCCGGCCGACGCACCACGTCGGTCACAGATCGAGGTTACCCGTTCCCCAATCCCCCCTTTTTTGCCCGGCCGGCTCGTTTCGGGGCGCCTCATCGTCGCCCTGGCGACGCGGAAACGCCCCGAAACCAGTGGACGGGTCAGGCGTAGCCGGGGGCGAGCTTGGGCCAGGGGCGGGCGGCTTCCATCAGCGCCGCGGCCGCGACGGTCAGGTCGTCCTCGTGGCGGCGGGCGACGACCTGCATCCCCACCGGCATCCCGTCGACGAGGCCGGCCGGGATGCTGAAGCCCGGTTGTCCCGTCATGTTGAACGGCGCGGTGAACGCGGCGGAGAGGATCATCAGGTCCACCTCCTTGCCCGTTGACCGGTCCGCTCAACACACCCTCGGCCGCGTACGCGGTCGTCGCCGTGGTCGGCGTGAGCAAGAGATCGACATCGGCGAACACCTCGGCGGACGCGTGCAACAGCTCGTGCCGGCGCCGGATCGCCTGGCCGAGATGCTCGGCGCGGAGGTTCGGCAGCCCCTCGACGGAGATGCGCAGGAGCAGGTCGAGATCGTCGAGCTGATCCTTGGCCGCGTCGTAGTGCCATGCCGCGAGGTTCGGCGCGCTCAGCAGTCCCCAGGCGCGGCCGGGCTTCGGGAACCTGATGTCCAGGTCCACCAGCTCGAGGCCGGCGATGTCCACCAGCTGTTGCGCGGCCTCGAACGTCAACGCTTCGACACCGGTGTCGGTCACGCCGTACCCCAGGCTGGACGTCCACGCCACTCGCTTGCCCCGCAACCGGTCACGGGCCGCGTCGAGCGACGTCGTGAGCGGCTCGAACGGCGCGGGCTTCGGCAAGGACGTC
Source organism: uncultured Acidimicrobiia bacterium (assembly GCA_963770105.1). Lineage (GTDB taxonomy): Bacteria > Actinomycetota > Acidimicrobiia > IMCC26256 > JAENVU01 > Chersky-806. The sequence goes on from CAVYOL010000001.1 coordinate 370,938, forward strand.
GGGTCGAAGAGCGTCGGACCGGACGTGATGTCGATGTAGCGGGCCGCGTCGCGCACCGAGCGCACCATCGGGCCGTAGACCGAGGTCAGCCCGGCGTCGAAGGGCTGCGGACCGGTTCCACTGAGCCCGAACGTGGTCTTGAACCCGGGCAGACCGGAGTACGACGACGGGATGCGGATCGAGCCACCACCGTCGCTGCCGGTGCACGCGGGGAACATGCCGGACGCGACCGCCGCCGCGGAACCACCCGACGATCCGCCCGGCGTCGCCTCCGGGTTCCACGGGTTTCGAGTGATGCCGTGCAACGGCGAGTTCGTGTAGCTCGGGATCCCCATCTCGGGCGCGGTGGTGAGGCCCACGATGACGGCGCCCGCGCCGCGCAAGCGCGCGACTTCGGTGCCGTCTTCGTCGGCGATGTGGTGCGCGTAGATCTTCGATGCGTGGGTGTCGGGGAACCCCTTCGCCTGCGCGAGCTCCTTCACGCCCATCGGCACGCCCGCGAACGGGCCGGGATCGACGCCGTCGGCCACGAGCGCGTCGATCTCGCGGGCCCGCGACCGGGCGCCGGGCTCGTCCAGGTAGATGACCGCGTTCAGATCTTCGTTGTTCGCCTCGATGCGCTCGAGGGAGACGTCGAGCAGCTCGACGGCCGACAGATCACCCCGACGCACCGCGTCGGCCAGCTCCCACGCGTCGCGCGCCCACAGGTCGGTCACTCCGCCTCCCCCGCTTCTTCGATCTCCTCGGCGATCTTCTTCAGCTCCGAGAACGCGTCCTCGAGGCCGGCCGCGAGCACCGCCACGTCCTCCACGGCGTCCGCGTCCACGTACAGCCCGAAGTGGAGCTGCCCGCAGTACGACAGGATCGCGATGCCGAGGGCCAGGTTCCGGGTCAGCGGAACCACCGGATACGCCTCGAGCATGCGGGCGCCCATGCAGTACAGCGGCACCTGCGGGCCGGGGACGTTCGTGATCACCAGGTTGAAGAACGGCTGGCGATGGGCGGCCCGGGCAGCGAGGCCCAGCAGCGTCGGGGCGGCGAACTGCGTCAGGTCCACGAGGAACGCGGCGCCGACCGCCTGCTCGCGGTCCTTCAGGTCCTCGGTCGTCGCACGGATGGCCGCCAGCCGCGCGACCGGGTCGGTCTCGCTGACCGGGAGGTCCACGAACATCGCCGACACGCGGTTCCCCAGCTGCATGCGCTCCGAGTCGTCGCGCACCGACACCGGGCAGAGCGCCTTCATCGTGATGTCCAGGTCGTCGCCGCGGGACTCGAACAGCCGGCGCAGTGCGCCCGCGACACCGGCGAGCACGACGTCGTTGACGGTTCCGCCCAAGGTCTTGCGGATCGTCTTCACGTCGTCGAGTGAGACCTTCACGCCTTCGAAGCGCCGCCGCCGCCCGACCGTGACGTTGATCGACGTACGGGGCGCGAGCGCGTTGCGGTCGACGAGCGTCGACAGCGCGCGACCGAGCTGGCCGGTGCGCTCGACCGTCCGTTGCGGCGTCCGGACGAGGTGGCGAATCGTGCGCGCGATCTCCGCCGGCTCCGTGGTCCGCTCGTACAACGTGTCGACGAGCAGCCGACCCGGGCTCGGGGGCGGCTCGACGACCCAGCGCGGCGGCTCGAGGAACGTGGGATCGGGCGTGAAGTCGAGCAGCACCGTCGCGACATCGACCCCGGAGACGCCGTCGACCAGGGCGTGGTGCGTCTTCTGGATCAGCGCGACGTTGCCGCCTTCGAGCCCCTCGACGAACCACAGCTCCCACAGCGGCCGCGTCCGGTCGAGGAGCTGCGCCTGGATGCGCGCGGTGAGCGCCAGCAGCTGCTCCCGGCTTCCGGGCGTCGGGAGCGCGGTGAGCCGCACGTGGTACGCGATGTCGAAGCGCGCGTCGTCGACCCAGATCGGGCGGCCCTGCTCGAAGGGCACGTGCATGATCCGCTTGCGGAAGCGCGGGATGAGGTGCAGCCGCGAGCCGACCAGCCGCCGGGTCTCGGCCAGCCGGAACCGTCCCGACGTCGTCGAAGAACGACGAACCCTCGAAGATGCTGACGGCCCCGACGTGCATGGGCGTCTCGAGCCGCTCGAGGTGCAGGAACGAGGCGTCGAGCGCGCTCAGCCGGTCGTATCGCATGACGCCGAATGGTACCGGCCCCCGCCCGGGAACGTCAGGGGCACCGCAGCTGGTCTCAGGTACCGGGCTTCGTCGTGGTCGTCGACGGCTTCGGCGGTGGCGTCGCGGCCTGGACGCACATCCGCAACCCGTAGCCGCGTGCGAGCTGGTCGGCCCGGCGGTCCAGGGCGGTCCCGTTGGCGTTGGCGGTGATGGCCCGCGTGATGTCGTCGTCCTTCTGCGCCCGGGCCGACACGTCGGCCTGGTCGATCGTCTGGTCGACGAGCGCGATCCACTCCGCGATCTCGGCGCGGTCGTGCTTCGGGGGCCTGATCGCCCGGAGGCGGTCGACGGCCTTGCGCTGCACGGCGACGACGTTCGCCGCCGCCTTGGGCATGCTGGCGATGTCGGCCCGGGCCGGGATGCGGAGCGCGGCAACCTGCTTCGCCGCGTCGCGGCACACGGCGTTGGCCTGCTTCACGTAGTCGGCCTTGCTCATGCCGCCCCCGCCGCCGCACGCGACGAGGAGCATCCCAGCGGCCGCCCCGACCAGAATTCGCTTCATCGCCCGAACCGTCTCCCCAGGTCATCCGGACGGTAGCGCGCCGGCCCGGGGCACGGGAGCTGGGTCCCGGGCGGGCCAGCCCGTACCCTGCTGAGGTGCTGATCGCGACCGCGTTGTGGTGGATGACTCCCGAGCTGGTCGCCGCGCTCGACCGGGAGCTCGGCGCGCCCGTGGATTCCTACGTCAACGGGTCCCAGACCTGGTTCACCGGCGACGAGCAGACCCTCGAGTGGCGGCTGCACCCCGTCGGCGCGTTCACGATGCCCGAGGGGTTGTCGCACTACGACCTCTGGGAGGGCGTCGTCGACGCGCTCGCGGCCGGCGGGAGCGCCGACGCGATCGAGCTCGGCCGCGAGACCCGGGCGCTCACCGCGCTCTGGGACGGGCTGGAGTGCTTCCCCGCGTACGGCGACGACCTCGAGCCCGCGACGTTGTCGGGCCGGGCTGCCGAGCTGCTCGGTCTCGCGCCCGCGCTCTGCGGCCTCGTGGACCACGACCAGATCGCCGATGCGTGGGAGGCCACCCACGGCGCGGTCTCGATCGTCCGGCTCCTCGGCGACCAGCTCCAGACCTGAGCGCTACTCGCGCCAGGGCGGGGTGCGCGGCAGGTCGAAGTCGGACGGGAAGACCTCGCCGTCGATCGCCCGGAACGCGAGGTCGGCCCATCGGTGCTGTCCCGCGAGGGGCTGCGGCAGGCCGTCGCGGGGGAAGAACCCGACCCGTCGGGTCTCGAGCGGGTGGCCCTTGAGCTCTCCACCGATCATCCGGCAGTGGAAGACGAGCGAGTACAGCGGCGTGAACGAGAAGCCGAGCCGCATGCCGTCGAGGACGGCGATCAGCGACACCGGCTCCACCTCGATGCCGGTCTCCTCGTACACCTCCTTGATCGCGATCTCCGCCGGCGAGTACCCGACGTCCGCCCATCCGACCGGGTAGAGCCAGATGCCGCTGTCGGCGCGCTGGGTCAGGAGGATCTCGCCCGCCTCGTTGCCGACGACCGCGGCCACCGCGACCTTCGGCGTGATGTAGCCGGCGACGCCTTCACCCACGGTGTCGAGCCACTCGGCGAACAGGACGTCGGCCTCGATCTCGTCGATGGCCGCGGCGCGGATGTCGGCCGCGACCTTCAGCACCTCCTCGAACCGTTCCTGTTCGTAGAGGCTCTTCGTGAAGCCGAGGCCGGTGCGAGCCAGGCCCGCGAGCGTCTCGGCCCAACGGAGGAGATCGGACGCAACGACCGGAGAGGATTCGCTCATCCGGCGACCCTATTCGCGGCTGGGTGGCTACAGCGCGTCCGGACCCATCTCGCCGGTCCGCACGCGGAACAGCTGCTCGACCGGCGTCACCCACACCTTGCCGTCGCCGATCTTCCCCGTCCGGGCCGCCCCGACGATCGCCCGGGCGACCGTTTCCGCGTCCGTGTCATCCACGAGCACGTCGACGCGCACCTTGGGGAGGAAGTCCACCTCGTACTCCGCGCCGCGGTACACCTCGGTGTGGCCCTTCTGGCGCCCGAACCCCTGCACCTCCGAGACGGTCAGGCCCTGCACGTCCAAGCCGGTCAGCGCGTCCTTCACGTCGTCGAGCTTGAACGGCTTGATGATGCCGGTCACGAGCTTCATGCGTGCTCCATCTCCTGGGACAGTGGGGATCAGACGCGGTCGGGGGCGTACGCGACCTCCGTGTGCAGCGCGAGGTCGAGGCCCGTGTCTTCGTCTTCCTGCGAGATCCGCAGGCCGCCCGGCATCACGGCCCGCATCACGACGAGGATCAAGCCGGTCACGACGAAGGAGTACACGAGGACCGCGCCCACTGCGATCGTCTGCTCGCCGAGCAGGCTGAACCCTCCACCGAAGAACAGCCCGTCGGCACCCGACGGGTTCACGGCCCGCTCGGCGAAGAGCCCGAGGAGCAACGAGCCGAGGATCCCACCGACGAGGTGCACACCGATCACGTCGAGCGAGTCGTCATAGCCGAAGCGGAACTTCATGGACACCGCGAGGAAGCACAGTGCCCCGGCGGCGAACCCGATCGGCACCGCCGACATGCCTCCGACGAACCCCGCGCAGGGCGTGATCGCGACGAGTCCCGCGACCGCGCCGGAGGCGGCACCCAGCGTCGTTGCGTGCCCACCCTTGATCCGCTCCAACGCGAGCCAGCCCAGCATCCCCGCGGCGGCCGCGAGGTGCGTGTTGACGAGTGCCTGCACCGCGAGCCCGTTCGCAGCCAGCGCCGAGCCCGCGTTGAACCCGAACCATCCGAACCACAGGATCCCGGTTCCGATGAGCGTGAGCGGAAGCGAGTGCGGCGGCATCGGATGCCGGGGCCAACCCCGACGCTTCCCGAGCACGAGCACCGCGGCCAGCGCGCCGATCCCCGCGTTCACGTGCACGACGGTCCCGCCGGCGAAGTCGAGTGCACCGCGCTTGAAGAGCCAACCCTCGGGCGAGAACACCCAGTGCGCGATCGGCGCGTAGACGAGGACGGCCCACAACGCGATGAAGAGCGCCCACGCGCCGAAGCGCATCCGATCCGCGATCGCACCGGTGATCAGCGCCGGAGTGATGACTGCGAACATCATCTGGTACGCCATGAACAGGAGCGCGGGGATCGTCAGCGCCGCGAATCCCGGCGGCGCGTGTTGGGCCGCGCCACTGAGCCAGGCAAAGTCCAGGTTGCCGACGTACGGGTTCGTACCCCCGAACGCGAGCGAGTAGCAGAGTGCAGCCCACAGCACGCTGACGATCCCGAGCGCGAAGAAGTTCTGCATCAGCATGCCGAGGACGTTCTTGGCCCGCACCATGCCGCCGTAGAAGAACGCGAGACCGGGCGTCATGAACATGACGAGCGCGGCCGAGATCAACACCCACGCCGTATCGCCCGCGTTCACCTTCACCCGTAACCCCCCGTTCAGCAGATTTCGGGAGCCTTACGGATCGTGGGCGCCGGCTGCAAGCCATCGTTCAGATATGCGCACGCCACCGTTCAGGTGGCGGTGGATCAACCCGGCGGGTGCATCGCCCAGCGGCACGAGCCCGCGACGACCGCCTCGAAGCCCGCCGCGGGTTGCGGCGTCGAGAAGAAGAAGCCCTGGGCCCGATCGCATCCGAGGGCCACGAGCTCCGAGAGCTGCAGCTCGGTCTCGACCCCTTCGGCCACGACGCTCAGCCCGAGCGCGTGCCCGAGCCCGACGACCGCCGCGACGATCGCGGAGTCCTCGGACTCCGTGCCGAGCCCGTCGACGAACGACCGGTCGACCTTCACCGAGTCCACCGGGAAGCGCCGGCAGGTAGCCGAGCGACGAGTAGCCGGTGCCGAAGTCGTCGATCGCCGAGGCGCACCCCGAGCGCGTGCAGCGCATCGATCGCCTCGATCGTCGACTCTGCCATGAGCACGCTCTCGGTGATCTCGAGGCAGACCCGCTCCGGGGGCGCACCGGTGCGCTCGAGCACGGCCGCGACCCGACCGACGAGATCCGCCTGCCGCGAGCTGGCGCGCCGAGAGGTTGACCGCCATCGTGAACGTCTCCGAGACCTGGCCGCTCGCGCGCCACTCCATGAGCTGACGGCACGCGCCTTCGCCAGCACCCAGCGCCGATCGGAACGATGAGACCGGTCTCCTCGGCCAGATCGATGAACTCGTCGGGCGCGACGAGACCACGATCGGGGTGCTGCCAGCGCACGAGCGCCTCCGCGCCCGAACAGCGTACCGTCGCCCAGCTCGATGATCGGCTGGTAGTACGATCCGCAGCTCGTCACGCTCGAGCGCGCGGTGCAGCGCGGTCTCGGTCTCGAGCCGGAGCCGGCGCCGACGACCGCATCTCGTCGTCGAACAGCTCGCAGCGGCCCTTGCCCTCGGCCTTCGCCTGGTACATCGCGGCGTCGGCGTCGCGCAGCAGGGTCTCCGGGGTGTCGCCCGGACCGGCGAGCGCGATGCCGATGCTCGCGCCGAGGTGCTGGTCCTCGCCGTTGAGCTGCGATCGGCGCCTCGATCACGTCGAGCAGGCGCTCGCGCGACGTCGATGCACCTCGCGACGCCCGTCGGCGAGCGACAGGTCGTCGCAGAGCACGGTGAACTCGTCGCCGCCGAAGCGCGCGATCGTGTCCCCGGGGCGCACGGCCGCGCAGAGCCGGCGAGCTCAGCGCACCAGGAGCTCGTCGCCGGCGTCGTGACCGAGGCTGTCGTTCACGACCTTGAAGCGGTCGAGGTCGAGGAAGAGCACCGCCGAGGTGGTCGGCCGGCGCTGCGCGCGGGCCAGCGCGAGTCGTGAGGAACTCGACGAACAGGACGCGGTTCGGCAGCCCGGTGAGCGGGTCGTGCTGCGCCTGATAGGCGAGCCGGTCCTCGAAGGTCTTGCGCTCGATCGCGATCGCGGCCAGCGGGCTGACCATCGCGACGATCTCCACGGCCTCGGGCGTCGGCGCGACGGGCGCGCGGTTGTACACCGCGAACGTCCCGAGCACGCGGTCGCCACTCGATGCCATCACCGGGGTGGACCAGCACGCGCGGAGCCCGTGCTCGTCGGCGATCGTGCGGTAGCCGTCCCAGCGCGGGTCGGTCCGGATGTCCTCCACCACGATCGGCGTCCCGTAGTGCGCCGCCGTCCCGCACGAGCCGACGCTCGGCCCGATCGGGACGAGGTCCGTAGCGCGGGAGAACTCCGGCGGCAGGCTCGGCGCCGCCCCCAACCGGAGCACGTGGTCGGCTTCGTCCACGAGCATCACCGAGCAGAGCGCGTCCGGCAGCTGGTGCTCGACGACGCCACAGATGGTCGCCAGCGTCTCGGCGAGCGGTGCCCCTTCGGCGATCAGGCGCAGGATCTGGGCCTGGCTGGCCATCACGAGCTCGACCCGCGCCCGTTCCGTCACGTCACGCGTGGTCGCGACGATGCCGCCGACCGACGGGTCATCCGTCAGGTCCTGGACGATCGCCTCGACGTCCTTGTACGACCCGTCCGCGACCCGGAGCCGGAACGACACGGGATCGATCGAACCGATGGACAGGCGCTCGGTCATCTCGCCGACGACCCGCTCGACCTCGTCCGGGTGGATGTGGGCCATCGGGTCGGACCACGTGTCGTCGTCCTCCTCGAACCCGAAGAGCACCTTGGCCGCGGGGCTCGAGTAGATGAGCCGCCCGTCCGGCCCGACAATCGTGATGACGTCCGACAGGTTCTGCACCAACGCTCGGAAGCGCTCATCGCTGTGGCGCAGCGCCTCCTCGGCCAGCACCCGCTCGGTGACGTCGCGGCCCGCCACCACGACCCCTCGCACCGCGGGGTTGTGCATCAGGTTGTTGCCGATTGCCTCCAGGTACCGCCACGACCCGTCGGCGTGCCGCACCCGCACCATGACGGGACCGTGCACGCCGGGCTCGGTGAACGCCCGGCCCATGATCTCGCTGACCATCTCCTGGTCGTCGGGGTGGACGCAGCTCGAGCGCGTCGAGACCGAGCGCGAAGCCGGCCTCGTAGCCGAGCACGTGCTCGCCGAGCGGGCTCCCGTAGCGCACAGTGCCGTCGACGTCGAGCACGGTGATCGCGTCCGACGAGTTCTGCACGATGGCGCGGAACAGCTCTTCGCTCGCGCGCAGCTGCGCCTCGACCTCGAGCTTCTCCTCCACCATCTCGCTCAGCGCGGCGTTCGTGCGCGCGAGCGACTCGTTGATCTCTTCGAGCGCGCCGCCGCGCCTGTCGACGTTCGGTGACATCACGCGCGTTGATGACGATCCCGTCGACGACACCGTCGCCGAAGAGGTTCGTCGCGATCATCTCGAGCCAGCGGTACTCGCCGTTGCCGCCCCGGATCCGCACCTCGAACGGCGCGCAGCTCGCCCCGCGACCGCTCAGGCGCAGCGGTCCGAAGACGCGGGCGACGAGGTCGACGTCCTCGGGATGCACGATCCCGGGATCGTTGAAGCTCGAGCCGACCCGAAGGCTCGAGAACCGCGCGGTGGCCGGGCTGAGGTACTTGATGTCGCCGAACTCGCCGTAGACCAGCATGTAGTCCGACGAGTGCTCCGCCAGCGAGCGGAACCGCTCTTCGCTGTTGCGGACCGCGGCTTCCGCGCGGACGCGCGCCAGCGTCGAGATGAGTGCGTCGCCGACGACCGCGAGCGGCTCGCGCTCCTCGACGCGATCCGCTCGGCTGACCCTGGCGCCACGACAGCGTGACCGAGCCGATCGACTCCTCCACCCCGGTGACCCAGTCCGCGTCCGTCCCGGGGCTCGGCTCGCCCACCTCCGGTGCGTACCAGGCGTGCTGGCGGATGCTGCCTTCCTTGAGCTCGCTCATGCGCGCCGCCAGCACCGCGGCGTCGGCGCCGACGAAGCGGGCCAGTCGTTCGAGGACCGTGATCACGCGATCGTCCACGTCGTCGACCGACGCGGTCACGAGGGTCCGCGAGGTCTCGGCCACGAGCGCTTCGGCCGCGACCCGGGCCTTGAGCGCGAGCTCGGCCTTCTGCCGATCCGCCGCCTCGTCCGTGACGTCTTCGAGCGTTCCGACGTAGCCGGTGATCGACCCGCCGGCATCGCGGATCGCGGCGAGGCTCGTCCGGGTGTGGCGCACTCCACCGTCCGGGCGCAGCACGCGCATCTCGCCGAACCACTCCTCACCGGCCGCCGACGCCGCGCTCATCGACTCGAAGATCGCCACCCGGTCATCGGGGTGCGCGACCCGGAGGTCGTCGGTGCCCAGGATGTCCTCGGCCCGGATGCCGCAGATGTCGAGCCACGGCTGGTTGACGTAGGTGACCCGACCCGTGACGTCGGAGTAGATGACGCCCAGTGCCGACGCCGCGACCAGGGACCGGAAGGGATCGGGCCCCGACGGCGTCGAGGAGAGCTCCCCGACCCGGTCCGTCACGTCCTCGATCGCCCCGACGAACACCGTGGGCTCGTCCGGACGTGCCGCGCTGGGCAGCACGCGCGCCCGCACGTGGCGCACCGACCCGTCCGTGCGCACCACGCGGAATGCGAGCACGATGTCGCCCGGCTCGGCGTAGAACTCGCGGCGGGCTTCCTGGATCCGCGGACGGTCCAGCGGGTGCACGGCGCGCACCCAGTCGCCGCCGAGCACCTGGTCCTGGGACAGGCCGACGATCTCGAGGAACCGGTGGTTCACCCACACGATCCCCTCGGCGCTCGTGCTGCGGAAGACGCCGAGCGGCGTCGAGAGCGCGAGCACGTCGAGGTCCGTGACGGCCTCGAAGTGGTCGAGCGGGGAGTCGGTCGGGAACTCGGGCGCGCGCGGCTGTGACAGCGCGGCTCCCGCGCGGTCGTGAGCGGGCGGTCTCGCCGTTCCCATCGTGTCGATCGGTGTCCCTCCGTTCGTGTTCCCTAGGGACTCTCGGCGTCCCCACCGACCACCCTGAGCGGAATTCGGTCGGATCCGCCCGAAGACGGGCAGGTCAGGGACCGATCCGGTCGACCCGGGCCCGGAGCACCGTCGCCTTCGCCATGCCCCAGGCGAGGTGGAGCGGCCCGAGATCGGGGTCGCCGAGATCCGCGAGGGTGCGGGGCACCAGGTCGTAGCGGTCCTCGGGCCACGCGCGTTCGTCGAACGCGTCGCGCACGACCTCGGGCACCCCCGCGGCAACGAGGATCTCCGTCGGCTCCCGGTAGATCGTCCGCACGATCTCGAGCGGTGTGGCCCGCTGCTCCGAGGGGTCGATCGCGAGCAGTGCTTCGAGCGCGGCGCCGACCCGCCGTGCGGCCTGCCGGCCGGCCTCCGGCGCGGTCTCGCGCGCCGCGCGCTCGCGCCGGGATCGGCGCGGCCCCACGCGTCCAGCAACCGGACCACGTTCGCGACCACCCAGCCCGGGACGTCGCGCTCGACGCCCGCGACGATCGCGGCGCCCGTCTCCGCGAGCATCGTGAGCCCGCGAGCCTCGGCCTCGTCGGGCGAAAGCTCGTCGTCGGTCACGTCAGCCCTCGAGGACGTCGCCTTCCATGCGGTTCACCGTGCACCCCAGACCCTCGAGGTAGCGCGATGGCCGCGTCGCGCGCGTCCGGACGGACCGGTGAGCTCCAGGATGACCCAGCCCTCGTGCGCTTCGATGCCCGCCCGGCGGATGTTCGGGCACGACGTCGAACTCCTTGACGATCTCGTAGATCATCGGGCGGTCGACGAGCTCTTCGGGGAACGAGACGTAGAGCCGCGGGCGCTCATCGCAACCCCACTCGCTCGAGCGCGTCGCCCGGCTCGAGCACGAGACCGGTGTAGAACGGCCCGAAGTCGCCGTAGCGCGCGGAGACGTCGTCGAAGCGCATCTCGTTCACGATCTCCTTCAGCACGACGGGGTCGTCGGTGAGCAACGTGACCCCCCACTCCCAGTCGTCGAGCCCGGTCGACCCGGTGATCAGCTGCAGCACCCGTCCCGCGTAGCTCCGGCCGATGCGCGCGTGACCGGCCATGAGCTCCTTGCGCGCCTCGAACGGCAGCCGGTACCAGTTGTCCTCGACCCGTGCGCCGCTTCGACATCGGGTAGAAGCCGATGACCTTGCGCTGCGGCAGGTCCGGGTGCAGCCGGTTCTCGCGGTAGTGCGCGATGCGGTCACGCCAGACCAGCAGCCGCGCCGCGATCTCGACCGGGTCGCTGAGCCCTTCGTCGGCACGCAGCCGCGCCTCCTCGTCGTCCTCGCTCGCGGTGTACTCGGAGAGCTCGGTGAGCGACACGAAGGAGTAGTCGGGGATCAACGGTCCGGCCAGGAGCTCCTGCTGGAACCGCTGCAGCCGGGCGAGATCGGGCCCGTAGGCCATGACGCCGAGATCGGCCTTGTGGCCGAGCACCGCGAACACGAGCACGTGGTGCCCGTCGGCCTCGAGCGAGGCGACCGCGTCGACGACCCGCTTCGCGGCGCCCGGATCCTGCTCCGCGCGCTCGCGGTCGACCCGGTAGAGCAGGTGCAGCACACCCCACCCGATCGACGGCGAAACCGGCTCCATCGGCATGGTCGCCAGGCTACCGGCCGGGCCGAGCGATCCGTCGATCAGATCGCGCTGCCTACGCCCGTGAGCTGACGGAGGCCACCGAGCATGTCGGAGAAGTCGAACGTGTCGGACGCCGGCGGCGCGGCGACCGCGACCTCCGTGCCGAAGTCGTAGTACTCGATGCTCGTGGCGACGGTCGCGGCCTTGGCGTCGACGTCGGTCTCGATCTTGCGGGCCTGACCGTCTCCGTCGATCCAGACGTCGACCGGGATCGTCCCGCCGATCGCACCGAGACCCCGTTGGACCCGGCCCCGCAACGCCGCCGGCGTCTTGGCCAGTGCCTGCGCCGGATCGATGGTGGCCCGGTAGTGCGTCGTCTCCACTCCCCGCAGCGTCTCGGTCCCGAGCGTCTCGACCGCGCCGACGCCCCGCAACAGGTCGAGCATGCCGCTCGGATTCGCGTCGCTCAGCCCGCCGGACGAGCCGGGCGCGCCGAGGCCGAGCGAGCCGAGGTCGACCTTGAGCCAGGTCTTCCCGCCCGTGAGGGCCGAGAGGCCGTGGTCGGCGCGGCCCGCGAGGTTGCCGAGGTTCAGGTACATCACGCCGTCGACCATGCGCGCCTGGATCTTGGCGCTGGCGGCGCCGGGCAGACCGAGCTGGCTCAGGTCGTAGGTGAACGTGAACGCGCCCGTGCCGAAGTCCACCGCGCCGTCGAGTGGCAGCGTCTTCGTCCTGCCCTTCGTGGTCACGGTGATCTCGCCGCTCATCCGGGCCGACTTGGCCCCGGCTGCCTTGTCCGCCGACGCCGCGATCAGCTCCGACCGCGTGGCGGCCGTGCGGTGCCACGGTCGTGCCCGAACCGCTCCCGCACGCGCTCAGCGTGACGACGATGGCGACGACGACGAGAAGGCCGAGACGGCGCATGCGGCGGTGCTCCTGCCGGTTCTGGCCGCTCGCGGATCGAGGGCCGAGTGACCGAGAGGATACCTGCCACGCAGCGTGATCTGGACGCGAGCGGGGCGCCCCGAAGGGCGCCCCACTCGGTGCGTTCGTGCGGAAGTGCTGGGGACTAGAAGTCGCCCATCCCGCCCATGCCGCCGTCCATGCCCGGCATGCCGCCACCGCTGCGGCACCCTTCTCCTCGAGCTTGTCGGCGACGACCGCCTCGGTGGTGAGGAAGAGCGCCGCGATCGAGGCTGCGTTCTGCAGCGCCGAGCGGGTCACCTTCGCGGCGTCGATGACGCCGGCCTTGACCAGGTCCTCGTACTCACCCGTGGCGGCGTTGAGGCCGTTCGCACCCTTGAGGCTGCGGACCTTCTCCACGATGACGCCACCCTCGAGACCGGCGTTGAGCGCGATCTGCTTGAGCGGCTCCTCGAGCGCACGGGCCACCAGCTTGGCGCCGGTCGCCTCGTCACCCTCGAGCGTCTTGGCGAGCTCGAGCACCTTGGCCTGGGCCCGGAGCAGCGCCACGCCCCCACCGGGGACGACACCCTCCTCGACCGCGGCCTTGGTGGTCTGCACCGCGTCCTCGATGCGGTGCTTCTTCTCCTTGAGCTCGACCTCGGTGGCCGCGCCCACCTTGATGATCGCGACGCCGCCGGACAGCTTCGCGAGCCGCTCCTGGAGCTTCTCGCGGTCGTAGTCCGAGTCGGTGTTGTCGATCTCGGCGCGGATCTGGTTGATCCGGCCCTGGACGTCCGCAGCGCGCGCCGGAGCCCTCGACGATGGTGGTCTCGTCCTTGGTGACGACGACCTTGCGGGCCTTGCCGAGCAGCTCGAGGCCGATGCCCTCGAGCTTCAGGCCGACCTCCTCGGAGATGACCTGTCCACCCGTGAGCATCGCGATGTCCTCGAGCATGGCCTTGCGCCGCTCGCCGAAGCCGGGAGCCTTGATGGCGACCGACTTGAACGTGCCGCGGATCTTGTTGACCACCAGGGTGGCGAGGGCCTCGCCCTCGACGTCCTCGGCGATGATCGCCAGCGGACGCCCGCCCTGCATGACCTTCTCGAGCACCGGCAGCAGGTCCTTGACCGCCGAGATCTTCGAGCTCACCAGGAGCACGTAGGCGTCGTCGAGGACGGCCTCCATGCGCTCCGGGTCGGTCACGAAGTACGGGGAGATGTAGCCCTTGTCGAAGCGCATGCCCTCGACGAGGTCGAGCTCCATGCCGAAGGTCTGGCTCTCCTCGACGGTGATGACACCGTCGGTGCCCACCTTCTCGAGCGACTCGGCGATCATCTGAGCCGATCTCCTCGTCCGCGGCCGAGATGGCCGCGACGTTGGCGATCTGCGCCGGGTCGGTCTTCACGCTCTTCGAGTCCTTCTTGATGGACTCGACCGCGTGACGACCGCAGCCTGGATGCCCTTCTTCAGGGTCATCGGGTTCGCGCCGGCCGCGACGTTGCGCAGGCCCTCGCGGACCATCGCCCACGCGAGCACCGTCGCGGTCGTCGTGCCGTCACCGGCGACGTCGTCGGTCTTCTTCGCGACTTCCTTGACCAGCTCGGCGCCGATCTTCTCGTACGGGTCTTCGAGGTCGATCTCCTTGGCGATGGAGACGCCGTCGTTCGTGATCGTGGGTGCACCCCACTTCTTCTCGAGGACCACGTTGCGGCCCTTCGGGCCGAGGGTCACTCGAACGGCATCGGCGAGCTTGTTCATGCCCGCCTCGAGCGACCGGCGGGCCTGCTCGGCGTAGGCGATCTGCTTGGGCATACGGGACCCCCTGGGGGTGTGATCGGTGGGACGGAGTGACTGCGGGGACGCCGCAGCGGATTAGCACTCGCTCTGTCTGAGTGCTAGTTCATGTTGGCACTCTCCCAGGGCGAGTGCAAGTTGCGGGAGCCGTCCCCCGAGCACCGCACCGGGTCGCTCCCGCCTCGGCACCGCGGGCCCCCTTCGGCGTACGCTCGGGACGCCATGGCCGAGATGCACGACGCCACCGAGGAGTACCTGGAGACGATCCTCGAGCTCGAGGAGGAGGGCATCACGCCCATCCGGGCCCGCCTGGTGGAGCGCCTGAAGGTCTCGGCGCCGGCCGTCTCGGAGCAGGTCAACCGGCTCGTCGGCGGGGGCTACACCGAGCTCATGGACGACCGGAGCCTGCGGCTCACGAAGAAGGGCCGGGACCTCGCCACGTCCGTCGTGCGCCGCCACCGGCTGGCGGAGCGCCTCCTCGTGGACGTCATCGGGCTCGAGTGGGAGAAGGTCCACCGCGAGGCGGACCGCTGGGAGCACGCCATCTCCGCCGACGTCGAGGAGAAGCTCGTCCTGCTGCTCGGCGACCCGGCGACGTGCCCGCACGGCAATCCGATCCCGGGGACCAAGCGCGCGCAGGCCACCAAGCCCCGCACCACCCTCGTGGACTCCGAGGACGGTCCGGTCGAGGTCGTGCGCATCAGCGAGAAGATCGAGCTCGACGACGACGCGCTCAACCTGCTCGCCGAGGCCCTGCTCATCCCGGGCCAGCGGGCCATCGTCACGGGGCGGGGGCCGAACGGCGTGACCGTGAAGACCCCGTCGGGGGAGCACGAGGTCCCGACCCCGATCGCGACGTTGATGTGGGTCACCGCGGAGACCGCGGCGTAGCTCAGCGGAAGAGCGTCTCGCCGATCCATCCGCCCCGGCTGGTGCCCGGCGGGATCGCGAAGATCGCGCTGGACGTGTGCTCGATGTACTCGTTCAACGCGTCCTGCGCGGCCAGCCGCTGCTGGATCGGCACGAACTGACGGCGCGGGTCGCGCTGGTACGCGAGGAAGAACAACCCCGCGTCGAGACCCGCGGTGCGCGGGTCCACGCCGTCGGTGAACGAGTAGCCGCGGCGCAGGAGCTTCGCGCCGTCGTTCGACGCCGGCGCCGCGAGCCGGATGTGCGCGTCGTCGGGGATCACCGCGCTGCCGTCGCGCCGCTTGGCGTGGAGGTCCGGCTTGTCGAGCTCGTGCTGGTCACCGAGCGGCGCGCCACTCGCCTTCGCGCGTCCGATGACGCGCTCCTGGTCCTCGAGGAAGTCGCGGTCCCAGTTCTCGATCCGCATCCGGATGCGGCGCGCGACGAGGTAGCTGCCGCCGCGCATCCAGCCGGGCGCGTCCGTGGATCCGACCCAGATCTGGTCGTCCATCGTGTGGGCGTCGTCGCCGTGGACGTTGTTCGTGCCGTCCTTGAACCCCATCAGGTTGCGCGGCGTCTCCTGGCTCTGACTGGTGCTCGAGGTGCGCCCGAACCCGAGCTGGCTCCAGCGGAGCCCCACGACGCCCTTGCCCCGGCGGGTGAGCATGCGCAGCGCGTGGAACGTCACCTGCGGGTCGTCCGCGCACACCTGGACCGCGATGTCGCCACCGGAGCTCGCGGGATCGAGGTTGTCGTGATCGAACGGGGGGAGGTCGATCAGCGCGGCCGGCCGCTGCGCCGCGATGCCGAACCGATCGACGCCGCCCTGGGTGAACAGCGTGGGGCCGAACCCGAACGTCGTCGTGAGCCGGCTCGGTGAGAGCCCGAGCGCTTCGCCGGTGTCGTCGGGCGGCGCCGGTGCGACGTCGTTGCGGCCGATCTCCTTGCCCGCGGCGAGCTGCGCGCTCATGACCGTCCACTCCTTCAGGAGCGCGATGACATCCGCACGCCTCGCCCCGGGGAGGACGTCGAACGCGCCGAACAGCAGCCGGTCCTGCACCGGCGTGGCGATCCCCGCCTGGTGCGGTCCGTAGAACGTGACGACGCCTGCGCCGTTGGCCGCGACGCTCGTCTCCGCCTCCGCGCGGTCGCCGCGATCCGCGACCACGAGCCCGCCGAGCACCGCGCCGGCGCCTGCGGCCCCGATCCCGCCCAGCAGCGCCCGGCGACTGACCGGCCGCCCCGGCTCGGAACCCGAGCCAGCGGAGCTGCGGCTCACGTGACGACTTGCTCCGCGACCTGCGACAGCGGCTCGGCCGCGGCATCGACGGTCTGCGCGATCGCGCGCGTCTGGTCCGGGGTGAGCGTCGTGTACAGCACGTAGGTGTCGCCCTGCTTGTAGGGCGCGAGCGCGTTGGTGATCGCGTCGAACTTCGCGTTGATCGCGGGCGCGGAGACGGGGCTGGCGGCCGGGAGCAGCGGCGCCACCGCGTCGAACGCGGCCCGCGAGCCGTCGACGTTCGCCGCGAGGTCGACGAGGTCGATGTGCGAGTAGCGCTCTTCCTCACCGGTGATCTTGGAGCTCGACACCTCGTTCAGCAGCTCGACCGCGCCGTTCGCGATGGTGGCCGGCTCGAGCTTCACCGTCTTGACGAGACCTTGGAGCGTCGTGACGTCGGTGAGCAGCTGGTCCGCGACCGGTCCCATCCCGTCGAGGTTGCCGTTCTGGTACAGCGCCTGCTCGATCTTGTGGAACCCGCTCCACTTGCCGGCCGCGACGTCGTTCGCGCGAGCGTCGATGCGGGGATCGAGGTCACCGTACGACTCGGCGACCGGCTCGATGCGCTCGTACGGAGCCCGGGCGGCGGCGTAGAGGGACTTCGCCTGCGCGACGTCACCCGCCTTCACCGCGGCCACGAACGGCGTGGTGTTCGCGACGAGGAGGTTGGCCTGCGACTCCAGGTAGGTCCGGTAGGTGTTCACCGCAGCCGCTCGGGCCCCGGCGTCGGGCGCCGCGGCCGTCTTGACGGACCCCGTCACCGTCATCGTTCCCTTGCCGTCGTTCTTGCTGCCGCCGTTGCACTCGATCGTGTACTTGCCCGGCTTCAGCGTCAGGGAGAACGACTTCGAGAAGCCGGGGGCCACGAGCTCGACCTCGCCCGCGATCCGGCCTCCCTGTTGGACCTCGAACTCCGTGACCGCGTCGGCGTCGTCGTTCTCGACGTTGAACTTGGTCGGGCCGGCAGGAAGCGAGAGCTTGGCCGGCTCGCAGCCCGTCTCCACGAGCTTGATGCCCACCTGCTTCACGCCGCTGGTGTCACCGGAAGCATTGTCCGAGCCGGACGAGCCGCACCCGGCCAGCGCGAGGACGGCGACGAGCGCGGCTCCCACTCCCGCGGTGACGGCCGTCTTCCGCGAGTGGCGCTTGGACTTCGGACCAGACGGCCACAACACGAGAATTCCCATCGGGACGGCATACGCGAGCCAGACGATGACTTCGGCGAGGACCGGCTGGGGTTGGATCCCCAGCATCCCGGTGAGCAGCGCCGAACGGACGGAGCCCGGGTCCACCAGCCACTGCAGGCTGAAGACCTGGGATTGACCGCTGTTGAGCCACCCGGCCTCGTGCGCGGTGTGCGCCGCGGTCGCGAGCAGGCCGGCGGCCACGAGCACGAGCACGAAGCCGGTGAACTTGAAGAAGCGCTCGAGGTTCAGCTTCACGCCACCGCGGTAGATGCCGTAGCCGATCCCGACCGCGACGATGATCCCGAGCACGGCTCCGGTTCCCGCGGCACTCGGGTTGCGCGACGCCTGGAACGCGGCGAGGAGGAAGACCGCGGTCTCGATGCCTTCGCGCAGGACCGCCAGGAATGCCATGAGCACCAGCGTCATGACGGAGCCCCCCATGAGCGCCGCCGCGGCCTTCCCTTCGAGGTCCCCCTTCAGGCCCCGGGCGTGGCGGCGCATCCAGATGATCATCCAGGTGACCATCGCGACCGCGCAGAGCCCGACGATCGTCTCGAGGCCCTCCTGCTGGCGCTGGGGCAGGTTCTCCTCGGCGATCTTCGAGCGCGACGGCGACCCCGGTGCAGAGCAGCAGGGCGATCGCGACGCCCGCCCACATGGCCCGCAGCACGTCCCGCCGGCCCTGCTGGCTGAGGAACGTCGCGATGATGCCCACGATGAGGGCCGCTTCGAGGCCTTCACGGAGGCCGATGACGAACGTCGGGAGCACGAGACACCAACCCTCGGTCAGGTGAGGTAAGGGATACCTTAGGAGGGGGCCCGAACCGGCGCAAGCCGGTCGGGGGTGGCGCCAGGGGTGTCTTCAGGCTCGGGCGGTTACCCGCCCGCGACCGCCGGGACGATGCTCACGACCTGGCCGGCCGCGACCGGGGTGTCGATCCCGTCCAGGAACCGGATGTCCTCGTCGGCCACGAAGACGTTGACGAACCGGCGCAGCTGGCCCGAGTCGTCGTGCAGACGACCGGCGAAGCCCGGGTGGGCGGCGTCGAGACCGGCGAGCAGCTCCTTCACCGTGCCGCCTTCGATCGAGACCTCGCCGGCGCCGCCGGTGAGCTCGCGCAGCTGCGTGGGGATGCGGATGGTCACAGCCATGACGGTCGGTGCTCCTACTGGTCGAAATCGGTGGAGTCGAAGGCCGCGTGGAACGCGTCCAGCGACGGGGAGATCGTCGCCGTGGGGCCGACCTTGTCGGCGACGGCGTCGAGCGTCTTCAGACCGTGGCCGGTGATGTACGCGACGACCCGCTCGTCGGGCCGGATGACGCCTTCGCCGGCCAGCCGCTTCAGCGTCGCGATCGTCACGCCGCCTGCGGTCTCGGCGAAGATCCCCTCGGTCTGCGCGAGCAGGCGCATCGCGGCGACGATCTCCTCGTCGGTCACCGCGGCGAACCCGCCACCCGTCTGGCGCACCGCGTCGAGTGCGAAGTAGCCATCGGCCGGGTTCCCGATCGCGAGTGACTTCGCGATCGTGTCCGGCTTCACCGGCTTGATGTTGTCCGTGCCGTCGAGCCAGGCGGTCGCGATCGGCGAGCAGCCCAACGCCTGGGCGCCGGACACCCGCACCCGGGGCTCCTCGTCGAGCAGACCCACCCGGTGCAGCTCGCCGAAGCCCTTGCGGATCTTGGTGAGCAGCGAGCCGCTGGCGGCCGGGACGACGACGTGGTCCGGCGCCTGCCACCCGAGCTGCTCGGCCGTCTCGAAGGCCAGCGTCCTCGATCCCTCGGCGTAGTACGTGCGGACGTTCACGTTCACGAACGCCCACGGGTACATGCCCGCGAGCTCTGCGCAGAGCCGGTTCACGTCGTCGTAGTTGCCGTCGATCGCGACGACGTTGCCGCCGTAGACCGAGGTCGTGACGACCTTGCCCTGTTCGAGGTTGGCGGGGATGAACACGAAGCTGCGCAGGCCCGCGTGCGCGGCGTGCGCGGCAACCGCGTTCGCCAGGTTGCCCGTCGACGCGCACGCGACGGTCTTGAACCCGAACTCGAGCGCTTTCGAGAGCGCGACCGACGTGACGCGGTCCTTGAAGGAGTTCGTGGGGTTCAGGGTGTCGTTCTTGATCCACACCTCGCCCAACCCGAGCTCGGCCGCGAGCCGGTCGGCGCGCACGAGCGGCGTGAAGCCGGCACCGAGATCCACCGATGGGTTCCGCTCCACCGGGAGCAGGTCCTGGTAGCGCCACATGCTGAGCGGGCCGGCGGCGATCTTCTCGCGGGAGGTCGCCTTCGTGATCGCGTCGTAGTCGTACGCCACCTCGAGCGGGCCGAAGCACCACTCGCAGGTGAAGATCGGCGCGATGTCGTACTCGCGCGCACACTCTCGACACCGAAGTCCCAAAACGTGGGCCATGTCCTTGCTCTCCTTCTCCTGGTGAACGGTTTCCCGTTCGGTCTCGACGCGCTCGCATTGGTCTTCGAGCGCCTCGAGCGGAGTCCGGAGGTCCGGTCCCGTGCTCAGGGCTCTCTCATCGTTCGGGCATTGGCACCTGGCTCCCCGTGAAGGGCGCTGGTTGCCGCGGCGTCAAAGGGCCCGTCCCTCAGCCGCTCTGGATGAGCGCGTGTGTCGGCCGACAGTCTCGCACGATCGCCCGGGGCCTAGCCAGTCATTCGGATGGCCCGGGCCGCCTAACCTCGACGCCGTGCCGCTCCTCCCGGTGCCCTGGCGCCACGACGACTTCCAGCCGGCCGAGCTGGCCCGGGCCAAGGCGGAGCTGGGCCTGACGGTCACCGTCTGCCTCCCGGCCCAGAACGAGGAGGCCACGGTCGGCCACATCGTGGCCACGGTCCGGCGGACCCTGATGGAGGAGGTCGCCCTCGTCGACGAGGTCCTCGTGCTCGACGACGGCTCGACGGACTCCACGGCAGCCGTCGCGTCCTGGGAGGGTGCCCGCGTGGTGGCAGCCGACGCCGTCCTCCCGGAGACCGGGCCGGGGTCGGGCAAGGGCAACGCGATGTGGAAGTCCCTCGACGCCGCGGAAGGTGACCTCCTCTGCTGGCTCGACGCGGACATCCGCAACTTCGGCGCGCACTTCGTCACCGCGCTGCTCGGCCCACTGCTCACGCAACCCGACATCGCGTTCGTCAAGGGGTTCTACCGCCGACCGTTGCACGACCAGCCCCACGGGGGTGGCCGCGTCACCGAGCTCATGGCCCGTCCGCTCATCTCGACGCTGTTCCCTCAGCTCGCGCGGTTCGTGCAACCGCTGTCGGGTGAGTACGCCGGGCGCCGCGACGTGCTCGAGACCCTGCCGTTCGTCGAGGGCTGGGGCGTGGAGTTCGCGCTGCTGGTCGACGTCGTGGAGCGCTACGGGCTCGCGGCCACGGCGCAGGTGGACCTTGGCGTGCGCGAGCACCGCAACCGCACGCTCGCGGAGCTCGGGCCGCAGGCGACCGCGATCCTGGTCACCGCACTCCGGCGCGCGGGTCTGGTGTCCGAGCGCACGGCGGTGGCGGAGCTCATCCGGTACTCCGAGGAGTTCGAGCCGGAGGCCGTCGCGGTCGAGGTGCGCGAACGCCCGCCCATCGACTCGATTCCCGAGTACCGCCGCAAGCACGGCCGCGAGCTGACCGCGTAGCTCCAGGTCACTGCGAGCGCCCCAGCGCGCGGCGCCCGACCTCGATCGCCGACTCCTCCACCAGGATCGCGGCCCGCGCGAACGCTTCGCCGGCCTGCCACACCCGGTCGGTGAGCGCGAGCACCTGGACGTCACCGAGCACGCTCGCTTCCTCGCGCGCCGGCGTCGGTCACCTGACCGACGATGGCGGCACGGTGCGCGACTCCCGCGTCGGCCGCCCACTCGAGCACCCCGCCGACGACCTTGCCCTCGAAGCTCGTGACGTCGAGCTTCCCCTCGCCCGTGACGACGAGCTCGGCGCCGTCGAACGCGGCGTCGAGCCCGGCGGCCTGGGCCACCACCTCGAAGCCCGGCTCGAGGCGCGCGCCGATCGCGGCGAGCCCGCCGGCGAGGCCACCCGCGGCACCACTGCCCTCGAGCTCGCTCACGTCGACGCCCGTCCGTTGCTCGTACACGCCCACCAGCTGCTCGAGCCGCCGCGTCAACAGCGCGACCTGCGCCTTGGACGCGCCCTTCTGGGGTCCGTACACCTCCGCCGCGTCGACGAAGGCCGTGCCCACGTCGCACGCGACGACCACGTCGAGGCCGGCGAGCGACCAGCCGAGCGTCTCGACCGCGGCGAGACCACCGTCGGTGGACGCGCTGCCCCCGACGCACACGATCACGCGCGTCGCGCCGGCGCGTGCCGCGGCGGCGATCAGCTCACCGGTCCCACGCGTGCTCGCCCGCAACGGATCGGGCCGTCCCTCGACGAGCGCGAGCCCACTGGCCCGCGCCATCTCGACCACCGCGGTCCCGTCGGACAGCCGGCCCCACACCGCGTCGATGGTCCCGCCGAGCGGTCCGGTGACCTTGGCGGTGCGTCGCGAACCGCCGCGCGCCGCGAGCAGCGCGTCGAGGGTTCCCTCACCCCCGTCGGCCAGTGGCACCTCGACGACGTCGTCGAACCCGGCCGTCCGCAGGCCCCGACCCATCGCGGCTGCGGCCGCGGCGGCATCGAGCGATCCACGGAACTTGTCCGGACAAGCAACAGCCTTGGCATTCATCCTCGATAGATTGAACTCCGTCCCCGACCCCTCGCGAGGAACTTTCAGATGCTCGAACGCGTCCCGCTGCTGGAGAAGGAGCTGGCGGACTACGAGGAGATCGCCGGAACGGAGACCATCGAGCGGATTCGCGCGATGGCCGAGCCGTTCCGGGGTGCGAGGGTCCTCCACATCAACGCCACCGCGTACGGCGGCGGCGTGGCCGAGCTCCTGTCGACCCACGTCCCGCTCCTGCGCAGCCTCGGGATCGACGCCGAATGGCAGGTCATCCACGGCAGCGACGAGTTCTTCGCGGTCACGAAGGCCGTCCACAACGCGCTGCAGGGCGCGGATGTCGCATGGGACGCGGCAGATGCAGAAGGTCTACCTCGAGAAGGTGCTCGAGAACGCGCTGCTCATCGACGGCGAGTGGGACTACGTCATCGCCCACGACCCGCAGCCGGCCGCGCTGCTGAACTTCATCGGCCAGTCGAGCGTCAACCGGCCCGAGACGAAGTGGATCTGGCGGTGCCACATCGACCTGACCAACGCCCGGGCCGACGTCTGGGAGTTCTTCCGCCCGTACGTCGAGTGCCATGACGCGTCGGTGTGGACGATGGAGCAGTTCATCCCCGACTCGCTGTCGATGGACAACGTCGTCATCGCGCCGCCCATGCATCGACCCGCTGTCGGTGAAGAACCTCGAGCTGCCGGATCCGTTCGTGCACGAGATCTGCAAGCAGTACGGCATCGACACGAAGCGGCCGATCGTGTGCCAGGTCAGCCGGTACGACCCGTGGAAGGACCCGGTCGGCGTGATCGAGGCGTTCCAGACCGTGCGCAGCTCGGTGCCCGACGCGCAGCTCGTGCTCGCGGGCTCCATGGCGACGGACGACCCCGAGGGGTTCCAGGTGTGGGAGCAGGTCGAGGCCGCGCGTGAGCACGACCGCGACATCCACCTCCTCTCGAACATCCAGCAGGTCGGCAACGTGCAGATCAACGCGTTCCAGCGCGCGGCCGACGTCGTGATCCAGAAGTCACTGCGCGAGGGCTTCGGGCTCACCGTCGCGGAAGGCCTCTGGAAGGGCCGCCCGGTGATCGGTGGCCGCGCCGGCGGGATCGTGCTGCAGATCCGCGACGGCCAGGACGGCTTCCTCGTCGACTCGATCCCCGAGTGCGCCGACCGCACGATCGAGCTGCTCGCCGATCCGGAGCACGCGGACGAGATGGGGGCGAGCGGCCAGGAGCACGTCCGCCAGAACTTCCTCTCGACCCGCGAGCTCGAGGACTGGCTCCGACTCTTCGGCACGCTCAGCACCTCGGGCCTCCGTCGTGATCGTCGTCTCCAACCGGGGACCCTTCCGGTTCAGCGCGCGAACCCGATGGGACCTTCTCGACCCACCGCGGCTCCGGCGGCGTGGTGAGCGCGCTGATGCCACTGCTCGCCAACCGTGAGGACGCCACCTGGGTCGCCGCGGCGATCAGCGCGGACGACCGCGCCGCGGTGCAGGCCGGCACGCCCACCCCGACCGGAGGTGTGCACGCGAAGCTCCTCACGCTGGATCCCGACGTGTCGCGCCTGCACTACGACGTGATCTCGAACGGCGTGCTCTGGTTCCTCCACCACGCCCTGCTCGACCTCGCGCGCCGGCCCCGCTTCGACCGCCACTTCCGCGCCGCGTGGGAGGGGTACGTGTCGGTCAACCGGTCGTTCACCGACGCGGTGATCGACGTCGCCGGGCCGGGCGAGGCCGTCCTCGTGCAGGACTACCAGCTCACCCTCGTCCCCCAGATGCTGACCGAGGCCCGGCCCGATCTGCACGTCGTCCACTTCACCCACACCCCGTTCTGCGGGCCGAGCTCGATCCGCGTCCTCCCCGAGTACGTCGCCCACGCGATCTGCAGCTCGATGGCCGGCAGCACCACCGGGTTCCACACCGAACGCTGGGCGCGCGCGTTCCGGGCCTCCGTGCAGGAGGTCCTCGGGCCCGACGCGGCGATCGGCCGCACGTTCGCCGCATCCTTCGGTCCCGATCCCGCGGTGCTCGCGGCGGAGGTCGCCACGCCCGAAGTCGAAGCGGAGATCGCCGGCGCTCGAGGAACGCGTCGGTGACCGGCAGCTGATCGTGCGCAGTGACCGCATGGAGCTGTCCAAGAACATCGTGCGCGGCTTCCTGGCTTACGACCTCCTCCTCGAGGAGCATCCCGAGCTGCGCGAGCGGGTGACGTTCGCCGCACTGCTGAACCCGTCGCGCGACACGCTGCCCGAGTACCAGGCGTACCGCAACGAAGTCGAGAACGCCGCGGCCCGCGTGAACGAGCGCTGGGCCACCGCGGACTGGGAGCCGGTGATCCTCGACGAGCGTGACAACTACGCGCGTTCGCTCGCCGGCCTCGTGTGCAGCGACGTCCTGCTCGTCAACCCGGTCCGCGACGGGCTCAACCTCGTGGCGCTCGAAGGACCGCTCGCGAACCGGCGCGACGGGGTGCTGTGCCTCTCACGCGAGGCCGGCGCGCACGACGAGCTCCACCGCTCGTGCCTCACGGTCCAACCCTTCGACCTCGTGCAGACGGCCGCGGTGCTCCACGAAGCCCTCGTGATGGAACCCGTGGAGCGGGCCCGGCGCGCCGCCGAGCTGCGCGCCCATGCGCAGGCCAACCCGCCCGCGGCCTGGCTCGAGACCCAGCTCCGCCAAGCGTCCTTCTGAAGATCCCTGAACGGCGATCAGCGGACGCGGAGAGGTCCGGCGCCGTCCCGCGGTCTCTGAGTTCGTCAGCGGGCGCGGAGCCGGGTGCCGAGCTCGGCGAGCAGCGCGGCGAGGCCCGCGGGTCCGTCGACGTGGACGTCGGCCCGCGTCATCAGCTCGGGCACCACCTCGCCGGAACCCACGCCGATGCGCACCGCGTGCGCCAGCCGGCCCGAGGATCGGAGCCGGTCGAGCCCGTCGAACGCGGCAAGGTCACCGGCATCGTCGCCGGCGAAGGCCGCGGCATCGCGCCCGGCGCACAGCTCCTCGACCACGGTGCCCTTGTCCATCGGCACCGGCGGCCGCAGCTCGGCGGCCATCCGGGCCGGGTGCCGGGCCAGCCCCGTCGACTCCGCGGCCCGGGCCGCCCACTCGTTCGCCTCCTTCGCCCAGCTCCGGCCGCTGCCGCCAGTGCAGGACCACGGCGACCCCGTCCTTGCGCTCGACCAGCACCCCCGGCAGCTCCCGGGTCGCGGCCTGCGCGGTGGCCTCGACCGCGGCCAGGAAGGGCTCGACCCGGGGGTCGGTGATCACCCGCTCGCCGTCCCAGCGCTGCACCCCGTACTGGCCGACGTAGGTCACGCCGTCGAGGCCCAGCGCGTCGCGCAGGAACCCGACCGGACGCCCGCTCACGACCGCGACGAGACCGACTCCGCCGACGAGACCCGCGAGCGCGTCGCGCGCGGCCGGGAGCACGGTCGCGGCATCCGGGTCGTCGACGATCGGTGCGAGCGAGCCGTCGAAGTCGACGAGCACCGCGGCACGGGGCGCGTGCGCGACCAGCGGGTCGAGCGCGGCGTCCACGAGCGGAGGCGCTACGAGCCGAGAATGACGACGCAGTTCGCGGTGTCGCTCCCCGTCGGTGGCGGGCTCGGGATCGCCTCCACCTTCGGCGCGCCGTCCACCGACGCCGCGACCGTCGTGCACTCACGGTCGTAGCCGGGCTTGAAGTACACGATGCTGCCGGCACGATGCGTCGCGTCCGCGGGGATCAGCGTCTGATATCCCTTGGCCTTGAGCGCGTTGCTCTGCGTGGTGGCCGCGCCCGGGCCGACCCGAGCCGTTGAGCACCAGCACCGCGACCTGCGCCGGCGGCTTGACCGGGTTCGCGGCGGTCGTCGACGTGGTGGAGCTGGAACCCGAACCGGCGGTGGTGGCGGTGGTGTTGGTGTTCCCGCCGGCCGCGGCCGAGTTGCCGCCGTCACCGATGGGACCGCTCGTGCCGTCGTCGATCACCTGCAGCAGCACGATGCCGATGATCACGGCGATGCCGATGAGCGCCGCGCCGCGCGCGGCCGAGAACGCGACGCTGCGTCCGAAGCCGACACCTTTCCCGGTGCGGGTCCGTTCGACGCCCGGCCCGCCGGGGAGGATGTTCGAGTCACTCATGGTCGGGAGGCTCCGATGGGAGGTCGATCCTTACCCCTCGACCCTACCGGCTGAAGCCGCAGCGACGGTGGCATCTTTCGAAGATCCCCGCCTCGGTCGAAGCGGTTCGGGGAGAGAGCCGGAGATCGGGATCGAACCGATGACCTGCGGTTTACAAAACCGCTGCTCTGCCGACTGAGCTACTCCGGCGACGGGGCGAGGCTAGTGCGGTGACCGGTCGCGCTGGCGCACGATCGCGTGACATGCGACCGCGGCCGCGGTGGCGACGTTGAGGCTCTCGATCGCACCGCGCATCGGGATGCTGGCCACCAGGTCGCAGCGCTCGCGGGTGAGGCGCGCGAGCCCGCGCCCCTCGGCGCCGAGCACGACGACGAGAGGTCGGTCGGCCACGTCCAGTGCGAACACGTCGGCGGTCCCGGCCGCGTCCAGGCCCACCGACCACACGCCGGCCCGCGCCGCCCGGTCGAGCACGGCCGGCACGCCCGCCGCGGTCGCCAGCGGCAGGTGCTCGACTGCGCCGGCCGCGGCCTTCACCGCCGCGGGCGTCAGGCGGGCACTGCGGTGCCGTGGGAGCACCACCCCGGTGACGCCGGCGGTCTCGGCGACCCGCAGCACCGCGCCGAGGTTGCCGGGATCGGTGACGCCGTCCAGCGCGAGCGAGGAACGCGTCGGGCCGGTTCAGCAGCTCGTCGACGTCGTGGTTCTTGATCGGCGCCGCGAGCGCGAGCACCCCTTGCGGCGCGTCGGTCCGCGCGCGCTCGTCCAGCTGCTCGGGCGAGACCTGCCGCACGCGGGCACCGACCTCCGTCGCGAGCTGGAGGATCTCGTCGATCACCGGGGCTTCACGCGCGGGGACGATCCAGAGCTCCGACACCCGCCGCTGCCGCGCTCGCAACAGCTCGCGCACCGCGTTGCGACCTTCGACCTGGTCCCCGCCGAGCCCGGACTCCCCGCGCGCCGGGCGCTTCCCGGTCATCGATGCCAGATCGTGCCGGCCGCGGTGTCCTCGAGCGTGATGCCGCGCGCGGCGAGCTCGTCCCGGATGCGGTCGGCCTCGGCGAAGTCGCGATCCGCGCGGCGCCGCGTTCCGAGCCGCCACGAGCGCGTCGATCTCCGCCGAGTCGGCGCTCTCGTCGCCATCGGCATCGGTGACGCCGACCTCGAGCCCCAGTGCTGCGGCGAGATGGCGGACGGTCGCGACGAGCGAGGCGGCCTGGAAGTGGTCGCCCGCGATCGATCGCGACGTTGGCCCGCTTGACCGTGTCGAAGATGGTGGCGACGGCCGCCGGCGTGCCGAAGTCGTCGTCCATGGCCGCCCGGAACTCCTCGACGATCGCCTCGTCGTACGGCGCGGTGCTGAAGTCGATGAGCGCGCCGCCGGCCCGGCGGATCAGGGCGTCCAGCCGCTCGACCGCCTCGCCCGCGGCCCGCATCTCGGTCGGGCCGAGCTCGGTGCGCGACCGGTAGTGGACCTGCAGCACCGCGAGGCGAAACGCCCGGGCGCCGTGAGCGTCGATCGCGTCGGACAAGGTGGTGAAGTTGCCCGTCGACTTGGACATCTTCTCGCCGCCGATCTCGACCATCCCGCTGTGGATCCAGTGGCGCGAGAACCCGTGGCCGGCGGCTTCGGCCTGCGCCCGCTCGTTCTCGTGGTGCGGGAACACGAGGTCGTCCCCACCGCCGTGCAGGTCGAAGCTCTCGCCGAGGATCTCGAGCGACATCGCCGAGCACTCGATGTGCCACCCGGGCCGACCCCGTCCCCACGGCGAGTCCCAATCGGGCTCGCCCGGCTTCGCGGCCTTCCACAGCGCGAAGTCCACCGGGCTGCGCTTCTGCTCGTCGACGTCGACGCGTGCACCGGCGTTGTCGAGCAGGTCGGCGAGCTTGCGGTGCGACAGCTCCCCGTACCCGCGGGTACGAGTCGACCTGGAAGTACACGCCTTCGCCCTCGATGACGTACGCGTGACCGCGCTCGACGAGCTCGGCGATGAGCTGGATCATCTGGTCGATGAACTCGGTGGCGCGGGGTATCTCGGCCGGCGCGCGCACGCCGAGCCGTTCGAGCTGGAGCCAGTACTCGGCCTCGTAGCGATCGGCGAGCTCGCGCTCGCTCGCGCCTTCGCGTGCGGCCCGGGCGATGATCTTGTCCTCGACGTTCGTGACGTTGCTCACGTACGTCACGGCGAGCCCACTCCACTCCAGGTAGCGCTGGATGACGTCGAACACGACCGCGGTGCGCCCGTGGCCGATGTGCGGAACGTCGTAGACCGTCGGCCCGCAGACGTACATCGACACGCGCCCGGGAACGCGGGGAACGAAGTCGACCTCGCGCGCGGCCATCGTGTCGTGGATCCGGAGCATTCGGCGAGGCTAGTTCTCGGTCTTCGCGGCCCCGACGCGTTCGAGCGCGCTCAGTCCTGCTCGAGGAGGGCGACGGCCCACGCGGCGATGCCCTCGGTCCGGCCCACGAAGCCCAGCCCCTCACCTCGCTTGGGCGTGACCGACACATGGACCGCGGGGCCCATCGGCCGGCGCACCGGCTCGAGCGCGGCCGCGAGGTTCACCGTCATGGCGTCGAGGTGCGGCGCCAGGCGCGGCTGCTCGGCGGCCACCACGACATCGACGTTCACCACCCACCAGCGCTCGGCCCGCACCCGTCGCGCGACCTCGCCCAGCAGCTCGATCGAGGACGCGCCGCGGTGCTGCTCGTCCGAGGCGGGGAACAGCGAACCGAGGTCCGGGAGCCCGGCCGGGCCGAGCAGCGAGTCGGCCACCGCATGCGCGACGACGTCGGCGTCCGAGTGCCCGACCAGACCTTCGCCGTCCAGGGTCACCCCGCCGAGCACGAGCGCGCCCTCGCCGCCGAAGGGATGGACGTCGAATCCGATGCCGACACGGATCACGAGTCGCCCTTCAGGTCCAGCAGCGCCGCGGCACGAGCATCAGGTCCTCCGGACCCGTGATCTTCAGGTTGGTCGACTCACCCGCGACGATGACGACGGTTCCGCCCGCGGCCTCGACGAGCGCGGCGTCGTCGGTGCCGTCGGCATCATCGCGTGCGCGTCGCGCAGCACGGCGGCACGGAAGGCCTGAGGAGTCTGCACGGTCACCAGGTTGTCGCGGGGCACGGTCACGACGACCACGGATGGTCGGCGACCCGCTTGATCGTGTCCGCGACGGCGAGACCGGGGATCGCCCCGTCGGCGCCGGCGGCCACCGCGTCGATGACCGAGCGGAACAGGTCATCGCCCGCGAGCGGGCGGGCGGCGTCGTGGACCAGCACGATCTCCGCACTCGACGGCACCGCGGCCAAGCCCGCCCGCACGGAAGCCGCCCGGGTCGCGCCACCGGGCACCACGTCCACGACCGGCGGGCCGTCCCGACGTCGCGCCCGGTGGCAGGACGAGCACCACGCCGTCACAGCACCGCGTCGCCGTGCGCACCGCCCGGTCCACGATGCGCTCCGGCCCGATCTCGTGAAACTGCTTCGCGCCGCCGAAGCGCGCACCCGGACCCGGCCGCAACGACGATCGCCCAGGTCTGCACCGCTCAATACTGGCGCGACGAGGGTGGCTCGGACTCGCTCGGGTCGGGGGTCGCCCGTCCGGTGCGGGGATCGGTCGGGCGCGCGAAGACCATCCGGCCTGCGCTGGTCGGGCACGATCGACGACACCACGAGCGTCACCGGTCCGGAGTCGATGAGGTCTTCGCCGCCGTTGACGACGACCATGGAGCCGTCGTCGAGGAAGCCGACGCCCTGACCGGGATGGCGGCCGGGTCGGGTCAGCGCGACGGTGAGCGTCTCACCGGCCAGGACCCCGGGGATGAGGTCGGCGGCGAGCCGGCGCGGGATCACCGTGGGGACGCCCTGGATCTCGGCGACCTTGGCCAGGTTGACGTCGTTGGTGAGCAGGCGGAGCTGGAGCTTGCGGGCGAGCATGACGAGCTTCGCGTCGACTTCGTCGAGCTCGGGGACCTCGTCGTCGATGACGAGCACGCGCAACGGGGTCTCGCGGCGCAGCACCTCGAGGATCTCGAGGCCCCGGTGGGCGCGCCGCGACCGCTCGTCGTTCGCGTCGGCCATGCCCTGCAGCTCGTCGAGCACGAAGCGCGGGACGTAGAGATCGTCACGGAAGAGGCCGGAGCGGGTCAGGGGGAGGAGCTGGCCGTCCATCACCGCGGACGAGTCGACGATGAACCCGTCGAGATCGTCGTAGGGACGCGCGCGGACGAGCGGTCGGGTCGAGAGACCGGCCATCGCGAACAGCTCTTCGCTCTTGCGCGACGCGAGCCGGTAGCCGAAGTACATCGCGAGCCAGACCAGCAGCCCGCCGATGCCGATCGAGATCGCGACCGGGCGCACCAGCAGCGCGAGCGGGACCGCGATCGTCAGACCGAAGACCGCGCCGACGCCGCCACCGACCAGGCCCGCCATGACCTGCGGGAGCGGCACCCGGTCGACCGTGCCGTTCGACGACCCCCGACCGCGCGCTCGAGGAATCGACCGAGCACGCCACCGGAGAGATAGCCGACCAGGCAGCCGAGCATGCCGGCGATGCCGGAGAGCTCCGCGCTTGTTCGGCGCGAGGTCCTTGCCGATGATGAAGCCGGCTGCGGTCAGCAGCACCACCGTGAAGAGTCGCGTGACCTCGACGAACACAGAACCCCCTTCCGACCCCTTCAGGGATCGGCGTCAGGAGGCTCCGGCTTGAACCAGCCGTTTTACTTTTGTACCTACTTCGCCTTTGCCGGGGTCTTCGCGGCCTTTGCGGCCTTCTTGGCCGGAGCCTTGGCCGCGGGGGCTTTGGCCGTCGCCTTCGCGGCCGGGGCCTTGGCCGCCTTCACGGCCTTCTTGGCCGGCGCCTTGGACACCGGGGTCCGGTCCGGCATCGACTCGTCGTCGATCGCCACGGCCGGCTCGCCCTTGCCCAGGACCTCGTCGAGCTTGTCCTCCGCGGTCTCCTCGTCCAGCTTCAGGGCGAAGGTCAGCTCGGACACGAGGATCTGGCGGGCCTTGCCCAGCATGCGCTTCTCACCCGCCGAGAGTCCCTTGTCCTTCTCCCGGATCGTGAGGTTCCGCACCACTTCGGCCACCTGGTAGATGTCGCCGCTCTTCAGCTTCTCCACGTGGTTCTTGAAGCGGCGGGACCAGTTGGTCGGCATCCGGGCCTCCTTCTTGCGGAGCACCGCGAACACCTCCTCGACCTCTTCGTCGTTGATGACGTCCCGGAGCCCGATCTCCTCGGCGTTGTCCGCCGGGACCATCAGGGTCAGATCGCCGTACGCGAGGCGCAGGACCAGGTACTCCTGCTTCTTGCCGAACGCCTCTTTCTTCTCGCGCTTCTCGATCGTCGCGGCTCCATGGTGCGGATAGACGACCTTGTCGCCGACGTCGAACGGCATAGCGCTCCTCAGGAGAAACCACCGGGGGGAACCAACCATTGTACCGGACCCTGCCGGGGGCCGAGAATCCGGACCCTCGCTAGTGTGGCCGGGTGCCTGAGCGACGCCTGCTGGACGCCACCGAGCTCTTCGCCGCGCTGCCGGCCGACGCGCTGGAGGAGCTGAGCGGCAAGACCAAGCTCCTGGCGATCCCGAAGGGCGAGCTGCTGTTCTCGCAGAGTGACCCCTCCGAGGAGCTCTTCGTGATCGCCGAAGGCCGCATCGCGATCGCGACCCGCTCCACCGACGGGCGGGAGTCGATGGTCGCCGTGCTCGAGACCGGTGGCCTGTTCGGCGAGCTCGGCCTCTTCGACGACGAGCCGCGCTCGGCCGACGCCCGCGCGCTCACCGACTCCGAGGTCGTCGCGCTCGCGTACGAGGACGTGCGCTCGGTGCTCCAGGCCCGCCCGGAGATCCTCTGGGTGATCGTCCGCCTGCTCGCCCGGCGGCTGCGCGCCACCGACGAGGCACTGGCCGACGCGGTCTTCCTCGACGTCCCGGCGCGCACCGCGAAGCGGCTGCTCGAGCTGGCCGGCGACGGACGACGAGTTCCAGCTGCCGATGACCCAGGAAGACCTGGCGGGACTCGTCGGCGCGTCACGAGAGCGGGTCAACAAGGCGCTCGCGATGTTCACCCGGCTCGGGTGGGTCGAGGTGACCGGCCGCAGCCGCTATCACATCCTCGATCGCGAAGCGCTCGAGCTGCGCGCCAACCCGTAGGCGGGCGAACCCCTAGAGCGGGGCGGAGTCTCGGCGTCGCGTCGCCACCGGTTCGGCCAGTCGACCCCGAGGAAGCCCAGGACGCGCGCCCACGCGTCGGCCGCATCGTCGGCGCGGTGCGCCGGTCGGTCGGCGTCGTGGACGAAGCCGTGGTCCGCGCCCTCGTAGACGACGACCTCGCAGTCGGGCCGGTCCCGCCACAGCTCGCGCAGCGCGTCGATGTCCGCGGCCGGGGTCCAGGCGTCCTCGGAGCCGAAGATGGCGAGCGTCGGGCACGGGTCCGCGGCGAGCTCGAGCGGCTCGCCCTGCTCCGGGCTGCGCCAGGCCTCGGGAACGCGGATCATCCCGTAGAACGCGACCGCCCGGTCGAACCGTCCGGTCCCTGCGGCTTTGAGTGCGTACATCCCGCCCATGCAGAAGCCGAGGATCGCGATCTCGCTCACGTCGTCGTGGACGACGAGCCAGTCGGCCGCACGCTCGAGGTTCCCGATCTGCACGGAGTCCTCGAGGTCCTTCGCGCGATCCAGGCGCCCGTCGGGTCGAGGTGCTGGTAGTCCGACAAGTGGCGAACGGCTCGGGCGCGCAGACCGCGATGCCGTGCGTGGCGAGCCGACGGCTCAGGTCGTCGAACAGCGGCCGGATGCCCATGACGTCGGGGTGCAGGACGAGACCGAGCGTCGGGAGACCGAGCGGCCGGGCGTGGATCGCGTCGACCGGCTCACCGCCGTCACCGCGAAACGTGATCCGTTCGACCTCGACCTCGATGGGCCCTTCCGCCAGTGCAGCCAAGGACCTACACGTACCGTTCCAGGATCGAGGTCTCGGCGAGCCGGGCCAAGCCGTCCTTGATCGCGCGGGCACGCGCCTCGCCGACGCCCTCGACCTCGACGAGGTCGGGCACGCCGGCGCGCATGATCTTCTGCAGGTGCGTGAACCGTTCGACGACGTGGTCGGCGACGAGCTCGGGCAGCCGCGGGATCTTGTGGAGCAGCCGGTAGCCGTGCGGTTGCACCGCGGTGTCGAGGCTCGCGTCGTGCGGGAGGTGCAGCACGCCGGCCACCTCGCGGAGGTCGAGCAGGGTCTCGGTGTCCAGGTCGGCGAGCGCCGCCGAGGACGTCGTGGAGCTCGAAGTCCGCAGCTTCGGTGAACGTAGTCCTTCGCGAACAGGCGGCGATCGTCTTCCACGCCCCCCATCAGCTCCTCGAGCTGCAGGAGGATGAGCCGCCCGTCGGCGCCCAGCTCGATCACGTACTCCTCGATCTCCTCGGCGATGCGGCGCACCATCTCGGCCCGTTGCAGCGCGTGCTCGACGTCGCGCACGGTCACGAGGTCCTCGACCTCGAGCGCGGACAGCGAGTTGCTCACCGCGTCGAGCCGGATCTTGTACCGCTCGAGGATCTGCAGCGCCTGGTCGGCACGGGTGAGCACGCCGCGGCGACCGGCTCGAGCGTCCGCTTCAGGCCGCTGACGGTGCACGGCGACGAGCGCCAGCTCCTCCGAGATGCGTGATCACGGGGGCGTCGATCTGCTTCGCCACCCGTTCGGCGGTGCGGTGCCGGGTGCCGGTCTCGAGGGTCGGGATGTCGGGGTTGGGGACCAGGTGCACGTTGGCCCGGGCGATGCGGCTGCAGTCCGAGGACAGGATCATCGCCCCGTCCATCTTCGCCAGCTCGGAGAGCCGCTGGGGCGTGAACTCGGCGTCGAGCAGGAAGCCGCCGGAGCACAGCGCGAGCACGTCGGGACCGTCGCCGATGACCACGAGGGCGCCCATCTTCGCCTGCACGATGCGGTCGAGCCCCTCCCGGAGGGGACGGCCCGGAGCGACCAGCCGCAGGGCGGAGAGCATCGCTTCGGAACGGGGCGCTGCCGGCACGGGCGTTGGTCCTCCTGGCGTGGCCGGGACTGAGGCGGAAAACCGAACGCGTACGGCCCTCGGGTACGAGAATTGCCGTCACGATAGCAGCGCGAGCCGAGGGCTTTTCGACCGTGCGACCCGGCCCCGAATCCTCGTCGCCCAGCCCGGCGGCCTGCAGTGCCTCGTGCACGGTCCCGACCCGGATCAGCTCGAGATCGGCGACGTCGGCGACCGATGTCGGCACCACCGCGGCGCGAAACCCGAGCCGCGCCGCCTCGGCCAGCCGGCGCGGCGTCTGGGCCGCCTGGCGCACCTCGCCGCCCAGCCCGATCTCGCCCACCGCGACGAGATCGGCGGCGACCGGCCGGCCGCGGCGCGCGCTGGCCACGGCGATCGCGACCGCGAGGTCGGCACCGGCTTCGGTCACCCGGATTCCGCCGGCGACGCTGGCGTAGACGTCCGCATCCGCCGACCGGGAGCCCGGCGCGGGCGTCGAGCACCGCGAGCAGCAGGGTCAACCGGTTCGGATCGAGGCCCTGCGACGAGCGCCGCGGCATCGGCGCGCGCGTCGCGGTGACCAGCGCCTGCACCTCGACCAGCACCGGCCGGGCGCCTTCGAGCACCGCGGTCACCACCGACCCCGGGAGGCCGGTGCGGCGGTCTTCGAGAAACAGCGTCGACGGGTCCGACACGTCGGCCAGGCCCGACTCCTCCATGGCGAACAGCCCGAGCTCGTGGGTCGAGCCGAACCGGTGCTTGAGCGCGTGCAGCATGCGCAGGGCGTGATGGCGATCGCCCTCGAACGCGAGGACCGTGTCCACGATGTGCTCGAGCGTCCGGGGGCCGGCGATCGCGCCGTCCTTCGTCACGTGCCCGACGAGCAGCGTCGGCAGGTTGCGGTCCTTCGCCAGCCGGACCAGCCGGTGCGCGCACTCCCGCACCTGGCTCACCGATCCCGGGACACCGGGGACGTCCGGGATCCGCGACGGTCTGGATCGAGTCGACCGCGAGCACGTCCGGTGCGACCTCCGCGACGTGGGTGAGCACGTGGGGCAACGACGTCTCGGCCACGATCATCAGGTTC
The DNA here is from genome assembly GCA_963770105.1 of uncultured Acidimicrobiia bacterium. Classification (GTDB taxonomy): domain Bacteria; phylum Actinomycetota; class Acidimicrobiia; order IMCC26256; family JAENVU01; genus Chersky-806. Next base: position 406,521 of record CAVYOL010000001.1, read on the forward strand.
GGGTGCAACGCTCCGAGCCGCTCGGCGCGCAGGCGCACCTGCTCCTTCGACTCCTCCGCGGTGACCAGCAGCACGAGCGCACCCGCGGCCGCCATGCGGGCGAGCGCCTGGAGCATGAGCGTGCTCTTGCCGATGCCCGGCTCACCGCCGAGGAGGGTGACCGATCCGCCGACGAGACCGCCGCCGAGCACCCGGTCGAGCTCCTCGATCCCGGTCGGGCGCATCGCGGCGACGCCGGTGTCGACCTCACCGAGCGGGACCGGCCGATCCGTCGGACCACCGCTCGATCCCGTCGCGCCGGCTCCGGGCACCGACTCCTCGTGGAGCGTGTCCCAGCCACCGCACTCCGGGCACCGACCCAGCCATCTCGGGGCCTGGGCGCCACACTCCGCACATGAGAAACGAACGCGTGTTCGGGTCATGCGGCGAGACTAGCGCCGGGGTGGGACACGACCGGGGCAGGGCGATCCCTAGGGCCCGGGGGCGGCGGGCTCGACCTTGCCGTGCTGGGTCGCGAACCCGTCCCGATCGGTGCTCGGCCCCGACGGCGTCGACAGCTGGCGCTTCCCGCGGATCATGACGCCGCGATCCGCCGTCGTGAGGCCCGGGTTCAGAGCGTTCACCGTGCCGTCGTTGAAGGTCGTGAGCGAGAACTTGGCCAGCTGCGCCAGCCGCGTCCCGATCGTCGGCGTCTCCTCGATCCACTCCGCCGACGTGCCCGGGCCCGTGTAGCGCTGCTGGGTCGTGAACGACTGGTTGCGGGTGACGTCGGCGAGCGTGATCGTCCAGGTCGATGCCCCCTTGGCGATCGAGACCGTCACGAGATCACCGGGGTGGACCGTGATCACGCCGGCCGCGATCGGGGTCTCCGGCGCCGGGAGGATCTCCCACCACGCGGAGTACTGCCCGACGCCGCCGACCCAGTCCTGTTCGGTCCCCGCCTGGATCAGGCTCCCGTTCGAGAAGCCGTCGATGCCGACCCAGGTCGCCGAGTAGGTGCTCTTCCTCGTTGCCGCGACCGACGGCACGCGCCAGCTCCCGCTCACCCGCGTGTAGCCCGAGCCGGTCACCGCGTACCCGGACCAGTTCTTGGAGGTCCAACCGCTCACCGCCGCGGCGTGCAGCGTTCCCGGGGCCGGGGGCAGGGCCGGTCCGGGGATCCGTCGACCGTGGACGATCGGCGCCGCGCCGGACGCGGCGCTCGGCGCGCCGACCGCCGGGACGCCGACGAGCGCGCCGCTGAGACCGATGCCGACTGCCGCGCCGAGCCAACGCATGGACCCTCGCTTCCGGTCTGCCCCAACGGGACAAACCGTATACCCGGGTAGCGTCGCCGAATGGCGCAGCTGGTCATCGGGTTCGACCTGGACATGACCTTGATCGACTCCCGGACCGGCGTGCGCGCCGCCATGGCCGCGCTGGTGGCGGAGACGGGCGCCCCGATCGATCCCGACGTCGTCGTCGCGCGCCTCGGCCCACCGCTGGAGCAGGAGCTGGCCGAATGGGTGCCGGCCGACCAGATCGATCCGCTCGCCGACCGGTACCGCGAGCTCTACGCCGAGATCGGTATCGAAGGGACATTCGCGCTCCCCGGCGCCGCCGACGCGCTCGACGCGGTGCACGCGATGTCGGGGAGCACGCTCGTCGTCACGGCGAAGTACGAGCCCAACGCGTGGCGCTGCCTCGAGCACACCAACCTCCCGGTCAACGACGTCGTCGGGTGGCGCCACGGTCCGCAGAAGGGCGAGACGCTCACCGAGCGCGGCGCGGTGGTGTACGTCGGTGACACACCACCCGACATGGATGCGGCGCGCATCGCGGGCGCGATCGCCGTCGGCGTCCCGAGTGGACCGTTCTCCACTGCCGAGCTCGAAGCCGCCGGCGCCGACATCGTGCTCGGGTCCCTCGTCGAGTTCCCGGGCTGGCTCACCGCGAACGTCCGCCCGGACGGCTGATCAGACCGGGCGGCGCCGCGACCTGAGCTCGCCCGCGAGCAGGAGCACGATCGCCACGAGGCCGATGCCGAGGCCGCCGACGAGCGCCACGATGCGCGTGATCGCGGTCTGGCTCGAGCTCGTGTGCATCACCGTGGTGACCCCGGCCCGGACCGGGAACTCGCGCGGCGACGCGTGCGGAAGATCCGCGATCACGTGCAGGTGCAGCGCGGCGCGCGTCTCGAGCAGCAACCGCTGGTCGAGCGCCCCGACGTCCACCCGCTGCGCGGTGAGCCGGCCCACCAGCTCCTGGTCGGTCGTGATCCCGGTCTTGAGGTCCTTGAGGTTCGCCACGCCGGAGAACCCCCAGTCGCTGCTGAACGTCGACGTCGACCGGGTGACCCGCACGCCCTTGAGCGGTCCATCTGCGCCGTTGAGCTCCGCCACCACCGCTCCCGCGTCCTGCGCCCGCGCGAACCCCTTGGTCAACGTGAGCGTCGCACCACCGTTCTTCGCGCGGACCCACCCCGACGACTTCCACCCCGCCGCGGTCAGGTCCCCGAGCCGCACCGCGTCCTCGAGCTTGGTGCCCCCGATCTCCGCCGCCTTCACCGCCGACGCATCCAACGCCACCCGCGCCGCCACGATGCCACTCCCGTCCTCCCGCACCGAAACGGTCACCGAGCTATCCACCGACACGCCGACAGCACGAAGACGAGAACCAGCCAGCACAGACCGTCCGACGCACGAGTCGAGTCTGTCGCACAGACAACGACGCACCGGGACGGCGACAAGCCCATGACTGAGAAGAGGCCGTACGTGAGGGAGGCGGGGCCGGCGTCGCTCCACCAAGCGAGTTGGGTGAGCGCCCTTTGCGAACCCCTTGCCTGAGCGACTGGAGCGATGCCGGCCCCGTCTCAGGACTTGGACATCACGAGCAGAAGACAACGAAGAAGCGCCGGACCCGAAGGCCCGGCGCATTCTTCAACTCCAAATGGGACCGGAAGCGCTCAGCCCTCGGACCCCGACCCAGCCAGCTCGACCGGAGGAGGCTCCACCGCCTCGATCGTGCGGAACACGATCTCGTCGGCCAGCGCGTCCACGACGATCGTCTCGCCGGCGTGGAACTCCTTCCAGAGGATCCGCTCCGAGAGCGGGTCCTCGACCATGCGCTGGATCGCCCGGCGCAGCGGACGAGCACCCAACGTCGGGTCGTAGCCCTTGGCGGCGAGGAGCAGCTTGGCGTCGTTCGTGAGCTCCAGGGTGAGGCCCTGGCCCTCGAGCTGGGTCTGGACCCGCTTGACCAGGAGGTCGACGATCTCGGTGACCTCGGCCTGGCTCAGCTCGCTGAACACGATGACGTCGTCGATGCGGTTGAGGAACTCGGGACGGAAGTGCCGCTTGAGCTCCTCCGTCACCTTGCTCTTCATGTTGTCGTACGTGACCTGCTCGTCGGCCCGGCTGAAGCCGATGTTCGCCTTGCGCAGGTCCGCCGTACCGAGGTTCGACGTCATGATGATCACGCAGTTCTTGAAGTCCACCGAACGGCCCTGGGCATCCGTCAGCCGCCCGTCCTCCAGGATCTGGAGGAGCGCGTTGAAGATGTCGGGGTGCGCCTTCTCGATCTCGTCGAAGAGCACCACGGAGAACGGCTTGCGCCGCACGGCCTCGGTGAGCTGGCCGCCCTCGTCGTAGCCGACGTAGCCCGGAGGCGAGCCGACGAGACGGGAGACGGTGTGCTTCTCCATGTACTCGGACATGTCGAGCTGGATCAGCGACGACTCGTCACCGAACAGGAACTCGGCGAGCGTCTTGGCGAGCTCGGTCTTCCCCACGCCCGACGGGCCGAGGAAGATGAACGAGCCCGAAGGACGCTTCGGGTCCTTGAGGCCGGCCCGCGTGCGGCGGATGGCCTGGGACACTGCCTTCACCGCCGCGTTCTGGCCGACGATCCGCTTGTGCAGCTCGTCCTCCATGCGCAGGAGCTTGGCGGTCTCCTCTTCGGTGAGCTTGTAGACGGGGATGCCGGTCCACAGGGCGAGGACCTCGGCGACCGACTCCTCGTTGACCTCGTTGAAGAGGTCGACGCCTTCGGCCTTCCACTCGGTCTCCTTCGAAGCGCGCTGCTCGAGGAGCTCCTTCTCCTCGTCGCGCAGTGCCGCGGCCGCCTCGAACTGCTGACCCTCGATCGCCTCTTCCTTGCGCTTGCGCACGCTCGAGATCTGCTCCTCGAGCTCGCGGTAGTCCGGCGGAGCCTGCATGCGACGGATGCGCAGGCGCGAGCCCGCCTCGTCGATGAGGTCGATCGCCTTGTCCGGGAGGTGGCGGTCGGAGATGTAGCGGTCCGCGAGGTTCGCCGCCGCGACGATCGCCTGGTCGGTGATCGTGACGCGGTGGTGGCTCTCGTAGCGCTCGCGCAGGCCCTTGAGGATCTCGATCGTGTGCGGAACCGACGGCTCCTCGACCTTGATCGGCTGGAAGCGCCGCTCGAGCGCGGCGTCCTTCTCGAGGTGCTTGCGGTACTCGTCCAACGTGGTGGCACCGATCGTCTGGAGCTCACCGCGAGCCAGCATCGGCTTGAGGATGCTCGCCGCGTCGATGGCCCCTTCGGCCGCGCCCGCCCCGACGAGCGTGTGCAGCTCGTCGATGAACAGGATGATGTCGCCGCGCGTGCGGATCTCCTTCAGCACCTTCTTGAGGCGCTCCTCGAAGTCACCGCGGTAGCGGGAGCCGGCGACGAGCGCGCCGAGGTCGAGCGTGTAGAGCTGCTTGCCGACCAGCGTCTCGGGCACGTCGCCCTCGACGATGTCCGACGCGAGGCCCTCGACGATCGCGGTCTTGCCGACGCCGGGCTCGCCGATCAGCACGGGGTTGTTCTTCGTGCGGCGGGAGAGCACCTGCATCACCCGCTCGATCTCCTTCTCGCGCCCGATGACCGGGTCGAGCTTCTTCTCGCGCGCGAGCTGCGTGAGATTTCGACCGAACTGATCGAGCACAAGGGAACCGGACGGCGCGCTCTCGCCGGGGCCGGTGCCCTGCGCCGCGCCTTCCTTGCCGCCGGCGTAGCCGGACAGCAGCTGGATCACCTGCTGGCGCACCCGGGACAGATCCGCGCCGAGCTTGACGAGCACCTGCGCGGCGACGCCTTCACCCTCGCGGATCAACCCGAGCAGGATGTGCTCGGTACCGATGTAGTTGTGACCGAGCTGGAGCGCCTCGCGCAGTGAGAGCTCGAGGACCTTCTTCGCGCGCGGCGTGAAGGGAATGTGACCGGACGGCGCGGAACCGCCGTGACCGATGATCTCCTCGACCTGTGCGCGCACTGCCTCGAGCGAGATCCCCAGAGACTCGAGCGCCTTTGCCGCGACGCCCTCGCCCTCGTGGATCAGGCCGAGCAGGATGTGCTCTGTACCGATGTAGTTGTGGTTGAGCAGGCGCGCTTCCTCTTGCGCCAGGACCACAACTCGCCGGGCTCGGTCGGTGAAGCGCTCGAACACTTGGACATCCGCCTCTCGTCGACTCTCGACCATTGTATCGGCCACGCCGGATTTGGCCCGACGCGGTTTCGGAACTGCCACACAGTGCCCACTGCGCGTGCCTACCCATCGGCGGGTCCTGGGACCACCTGAAGGCGGTACGGAGCGGAGAAAGCGTGGAGAAAGAACGACGCTTCCGGCTTGGAGTTTGTTCCCATGACGCCGTACCCTGCCCTAATGCAGCCGCTTGCCGCGCTCGGGCTCGAGCCGCTGGCCTCCGATCTCGAGCGCGTGGAGACCGAGCTGGCTGCCGCAGTCCGCTCCGAGGACCCGTTTCTCGGGGAGGTCGCCGCCCACCTGGTGAAGGCCGGGGGGAAGCGGCTCCGGCCCGCGTTGACCCTCTGCACGGGGTACGCGGCCAACGGGGTCGGGCCCGCGACGGAGGCCGCGATCACGGGCGCCGTGGCCGTCGAGCTCGTCCATCTCGGGTCGCTGTACCACGACGACGTGATCGACGAGGCCGAGACGCGTCGAGGGGTTCCGAGCGTGAACGCGCGCTGGAGCAACATCGTCGCGATCCTCGCCGGCGACTACCTGCTGGCCCGCGCGTCGGAGCTCGCGGCGTCGCTCGGCGCACCGGTCGCCGCGCTGCTCGCCGAGACGATCGGCGAGCTGTGTCGGGGTCAGGTCCTCGAGCTGCAGCACCTCTTCGACGTCGATCGCAGCGAGGAGAGCTACTTCTCCGCAATCGGCGGGAAGACGGCCGCGTTGTTCTCGACCGCGTGCCGCATCGGTGGGATGGTCGCGGACGTCGAAGGCACGACGCTCGACGCGCTCACGGAGTTCGGCCACCACCTCGGCGTGTGCTTCCAGATCGTGGACGACGTCCTCGACGTCACCGGCTCGGATGCCTCACTCGGCAAGCCGGCCGGCAACGACCTCATGGAAGGCGTGTACACGCTTCCCGTGATCTTCGCCCTCGGCCGCACTCCGGCCCTGCGCGACGTGCTCGGGCGCAAGCTCGACGACGAGCAGCTCGACGAGGCGCGCCGGCTCGCCGGTGGCGACGGCGCAGTCGAAGCCGCACTGGACTCCGCCCGCGACCAGGCCGCGCGCGGCGGACAAGGTCCTCGCGGACACCGAAGGGCTCGACCCCGAGGTGATCGCCGGGATGCGTCGCCTCGTCGACGACCTCGTCAGCCGCGATTCCTGACCCCCCACCACTCGTTTCGGGGAGCTCCAAGGTCGCCAGAGCGACGTTCAGGCGCCCCGAAACCAGCTGGGCGCGGCGGGTCAGGCGGATTCGGCTTCCTGGGGCGCGTCGATCGCGGACTCGGCCGCGTCGACCTCGACCAGGAATCGCACCACCGCGTCGTTGAACGCGTTCGGCGCCTCGACCATGAGGCCGTGCGCGGCGCCGCCGAGGACCTCGAGGCGCGCGTGCGGGATCAGCTCGGCCAGCTCCTCGGCGTCGCCGACGGGCGTGAGCGAGTCCTGGGAACCGGTGATGACGAGCGTCGGGACGCGGATCGTCTTGAGCTCGAAGCGCAGGTCCTCGGTCGCGTCGAGGATCGCGCCGACCTGCGCGATGAACGGCTCGGGCGGCTGCTGGAGCACGATGCGGGCGATCAGGTTCATCCAGATGCCGAAGCGCTTCCGCAGCCGGGGCCCGACGAGCCACTCGAGCGCCTCGTCGCCGAGCGCGGCCATCCCACCCTCGTCCACCGCATCCGCCCACTCCTGCAGGAGCTCGCGGCGCCACTGGTGATGGCGGCATGCGGTGCAGGCGAGCACCAGTGAGCGGGTGCGCTCCGGGTGCAGCACCCCGATGATCTGCGCGATGACCCCGCCCATCGACGCGCCCATCACGTGGGCCCGGTCGACCCCCTCGGCGTCGAGGACGGCCAGCGCGTCGAGGGCCATCCGGTCGAGGGAGTACGGGCCGTCGGGACGGTCGCTGCGCCCGGTGCCCCGATTGTCCATCGTGTAGCAGCGGAACTTCCGGCCGAGGGCGAGCCGCTGGAGGGCCCAGCCCGCGCGAGTCGGTGCCGAGGCCCTGGATCATCAGCAGGGGCGGACCCTCGCGGCGACCGAAGACGTCGTAGTGGATCGTGACACCGTCGCTGGTCACGACCTCCGACACCGAAGCCCCCTTCGTGTCCACTGGCGCGAGCAGGTTGCTCGCGGACGCGAACCCAACCTTAGACCTCGAACCCGCCCAGTCGGTGCGCCCCGGAGGCCGGCGGAGCCGGGCTCAGAAGCTGTCGAGCAGGCGCTGCACGCCCTCGCGCGCGGCTTCGGCGAGCTCGGCCGCGGCCAGGGGATCGCCCGACCCGCGGCTCGCCCGCACCGGCAGCGGATCGCCGACCGCCACCCGCCAGGGCCGCAGGGGCAGGCCCAGGGGGCCGCCGGGACGGACCGCGACCGGGATGACCGGGTAGCCCAGCGCGGCCACGAGCAGCTGGATCGGTGGGGTCCCGGCGCCGGTGCGCATCCAGGTCGGACCGAGCGGGATCGCGGCGACGTGCTCGGCCCGGAGCAAGGCGGCGAGATCACCCTGGTAGGACATCACGGCCCCGAGCTTGCGCATGAGATCGCCGAGGATGGGCACGTCGGGCGCGCCGATCACGCGGAGCCGGCGCCCGGCATCCTGGCGCAGCGCGACCGCGAGCGCGGCCGGCTCGATCACGCCCAACCCGCGGTTCGACACGAGCACCGCCGGGCCGTCCTCGGGGAACCGCTCCGGGTGATCGACCTGCACCCGCAGCGTCGCGGTGACGAAGGGGGCGATGAGGTCCTGGAGCTGGGGATCCGCGCCGAACGCGTCCACCGGGTAGCGGCCCTCGATGCGGCGCCGGACCACCGTCAGCAGGTCGGTCGTCTGCGTGCGGTCGGGATCGACCCCGTAGACCGGCAGCGCGGTGACGTTCGGTGCTTCCATCCCCATCAATCCCGCTCCACCGCGCTCACTGGGCCTCCGCGATCGGGAGCGCGGGCCGCAGCGGCGTGACCTTGGCCCACTCGAACAGCTCGGTGCAGACCTCCTGGGTCGGCCGCATCGACCCGAGCTCGAGCACCTCCATCGCCTTGGACCCGTCCGCGGTCCGGCCCTTGGTGATGAGCTCGAGGATGTGGGGCGGCACCGGCGCGCCGGCGAGCTCGACCGCACGGGTCGCGACGCGCCAGCCGGGCCCGAACACGGGCCACGGGATGCGTCCACCCAGGCGGACGGCCTGCCAGACGCTCGCGGCACCGGGGCCGACGACGTTGAACGGCCCGTCGACGCCGAGCAGGAGGGCGGCCACCATCGCGCGCGCCGCGTCCTCCTGGTGCAGGAGCTGGAACGCGGGGTCGGCGAGTGCGGGCACCGGGACGACGGGAAGGCGCAGGAAGCGGCCGAGCGGGGACGGCACGTGGGAGCCGGCCTCGGGGGCCATGCGCAGCGCGGCGACCGGGAAGCCGTGCCGGCGGCCGAGGTCGACGGCCAGGGCCTCGACCTCGAGGCACGTCCGCCCGTACGGGGTGGTGGGCGCGACGGGCGCGGTCTCGTCGGGAACGCCGGGCCGGCCCCGGCCGCGCCCGTAGACCGCGAGGCTGCTGCGCAACGCGACGCGCTCCAGCTGACCGGTGCGCGCCGCGGCGCCGAGCGCGGCGACGGTGCACGCCTGCGTGTACTCGGCCGCGACGCGTGGTGCGACGCGCGACGCGGGCTCGTAGACCCCGAAGTGCGCGACGGCCGTCGGCGCGAACTCGGTCACGAGATCGGTGAGCTTCTCTCGATCGCGGGGATCGATGCGCCGGAACTCGCTGCGGCGCAGCCGGCGGCGCGGCGGCACGAAGTCCACGCCGACGATCTCGCGCACCTCGCTGCGCTCTTCGAGCAGCTGCGCGACCCGGGTGCCCAGCTCGCCGCCCATTCCGGTGACGAGCACGCGCATCAGTCGGCGTCCTGGTTCAGCAGATCTTGGTCCCGCGCTTCGTCGTCGTCACGTTCCGGACGGAGGAGCGGGAAGAGGATCACCTCACGAATGCTAGAGACTCCGGCGAGCAGCATGATCAACCGGTCGATCCCGATCCCCAGGCCACCGGTGGGCGGCATGCCGTACTCCATGGCCCGCAGGTAGTCCTCGTCGACGTCGTTGGCCTCGTCGTCGCCCTGCTCCCTGAGCTGCGCCTGGGCCTCGAAGCGGACGCGCTGGTCGACCGGGTCGTTGAGCTCGCTGAAGGCGTTCGCCAGCTCCCGGCCCCCGACGATCGCCTCGAACCGCTCGACGAGCAGCGGGTCGTCCCGGTGCTCACGGGCGAGCGGTGAGACCTCGCGCGGGTAGTCCATGATGAACACGGGCCCACGCAGCGCGTGCTCGGTCGTCTTCTCGTAGAGCTCGAGCATCAGCTTCCCGGAACCCCAACCGGGCTCCCGGGCCACCTCGAACCGGTCCGCGATCGCCTCGAGCTCCGCCACCGGCATCGACGGGTGGACGTCGACGCCCGCGTGCTCCTGGATCGCCTCGCGCATCGTCTGCCGGCGCCACGGAGGCGCGAGGTCGAGGGGCTCGCCCTCGAGGGTGACGACCGTGGTGCCGATCGCCTGGCGCGCCGCGTGCGCGCACATCTCCTCGGTCAACACCATGATGTCCGTGTAGTCCACGAAGGCTTCGTAGAGCTCGAGCATCGTGAACTCGGGGTTGTGGCGGGTCGAGAGCCCCTCGTTGCGGAACACGCGACCGATCTCGAACACCCGCTCGAGCCCGCCGACGATCAGGCGCTTGAGGTGGAGCTCGAGCGCGATGCGCAGGACCAGATCGAGGTCCAAGGCGTTGTGGTGCGTGAAGAACGGTCGCGCGGTCGCGCCACCGGCTTGCTCGTGGAGCACCGGCCCTTCGACCTCGACGAAGCCGCGCGCCGCGAGGAACTCGCGGATCGCGTTCAGGGCCTTGAACCGGATCTCGAACACCTCGCGGGCCCGCTCGTTCACGATCAGGTCCGCGTAGCGCTGCCGGTAGCGCGTGTCGACGTCCGAGAGGCCGTGCCACTTCGGCACCGGCCGCAACGCCTTGGACAGCAGCGTGAAGTCGAGCACCTTCACGCTCAGCTCACCCTTGCGGGTCGTCATCACCGTGCCTTCGACGCCGACCCAGTCACCGAGGTCCAGATCGTCGAACGCGTCGTGGCTCTCGGGGCCGATCACCTTCTGCGAGACGAAGAGCTGCACCTCACCCGTGCCGTCGCGCAGGCTCCCGAAGCTGAGCTTGCCCTGCCGGCGGATCAGCAGCAGCCGACCCGCGACTCGGACGGAGACGTCGGTCTCCTCGCCCGGCTCCAGCTCACCGAACTCCGCGCGCAGCTCGGCGATCGTGCGGTCGCGGTCGAACCGCACGGGGTAGGGATTGCCCCCCTCGGCCCGGACCTTCTCGATCTTCGCGAACCGGCGCTCGAACTCCTCGTCCCGGGTGACGGGGCTCACGCGCGGTTCCTCTCGAAGATGATCTGCAGGCCGCGCAGCGTGAGCCAGGGCTCGTGGTGCTGGAGCGTCCGCGAGTACGGGAGGATCAGCTCGGCGAGCCCACCCGTGGCGATCACGGTGCACTCCCCGAGCTCGTCCTGGAACCGGTCGACCAGCGCGTCGACCTGGCCGCTGAACCCGTACACCGAACCGGACTGGATCGACTCGACCGTCGTCTTCCCGATGACGTTCTTGGGCGGCACGAGCTCGACGCGACGCAGCGCGGCCGCGCGCCGAAGAGCGCGTCCATCGAGATCTCGATGCCGGGGAAGATCGCGCCGCCAAGGTACTCACCCTTTGCGCTGATGGCTTCGATCGTGTTCGCAGTTCCGAAGTCCACGACGATCGTCGGTCCACCGTAGCCGTCGTATGCCGCGACAGCGTTGGCAATTCGGTCGGCGCCGACCTCCTTCGGGTTGTCGTAGAGGATCGGCATCCCGGTGCGCACGCCGGGCTCGATGACCAACGCTTCGAAGCCGAAGTAGCGCTTCGTCATCTCGCGCAACGCGGCCGTGACGCTCGGGACTCCGGACACGATCGCGACGCCCGTGACCTGCGCGTCGAACGAGAACCCGTGGAAGCCGAGGAACTGCTGGATCATCAGCGCGAGCTCGTCGGACGTCCGCGACGCGATCGTCGCGATGCGCCAGTGGTCCGCGAGCTCGGCGCCGTCGAACAGCCCGATGACGGTCTGGGTGTTGCCGGTGTCGATCGCGAGCAGCATGGTCCGCTTCCGTCAGTCGAGATCCAGCGCGATGTCGAGCGCCGGGGCCGAGTGCGTGATGGCGCCGACCGAGATGTAGTCGACCCCCGCTTCCGCGTACGCGCCGACCGTCTCGAGCGAGACCCGCCCGGAAACCTCGAGCGGGATCGTTCCTTCGACCAGCGACTTTGCCTCCCGCACCTGGTCGGGGTCCATGTTGTCGAGCAGCAGGAGGTCCGGCCGGGCCCCGACCGCCTCGGCCACCTGCTCGAGCGTGTCGCACTCGACCTCGATGACCCGGCCGGGCCAGCGGGCCCGCGACCGCTCCACCGCCTGCCGCAGGCCGAGGTGCGCGAGGTGGTTGTCCTTGATCAGCACTGCGTCCGACAGGGACTCGCGGTGGTTGAAGCCGCCACCGGCGCGCACCGCCGCCTTCTCCAGGGCCCGGAGACCCGGGAGGGTCTTGCGGGTGTCGCGGATGCGCGACTTGCCGCGTGAAGCGCGCACGTAGCGGCGCGTGACCGTCGCGATCCCCGAGCAGTGCTGCAGGAGGTTCAGCGCGGTCCGCTCGCCCGCGAGCAACGACCGCATCGAACCCGAGACGGTTCCGGCCACCTGGTCGGCGATCAGCTCGCTGCCGTCGGCGAGCTGCCATTCGACGCGCACGTCCGGGTCGATCTGGGCGAAGGTCTCGGTCGCGGCTGCGGTGCCGGCCAGGACGCCCTCGCCGCGTGCGACGAACCGACCGGTCCCGGTGGCGGACTCGTCGATGACCGCGATCGACGTCAGGTCACCGAGCAGCCCGAGGTCCTCGGCCAGTGCGCGCGCCACGACCTCGCGCACCACGGTCGCGGGCGGATCGAGGTCGCGGATCACGCGCTCGGCTGGCGCACGTCGACCGGGAGCGCATGAAAGGTCAGCGCCTCGCCCACCTGGAAGAACCGCCCGAGGAGCGCGCTCGACCGATCGGGGAAGTCGAGCCGCGTGTGCGTGCCGCGCGACTCCTGGCGCGCGAGCGCCGCGGTCGTGAGTGCCCACCCGACGACGAGCAGGTTGCGCAGCTCGTAGCCGTCGGGATCGTGCGCAGGAACGCTCGCCGGCAGCACGTCGAGGACACCCTGGAGGCTCGCCGCGTCCCGCAGCACACCGGCGCCCGCGGTCATCACCCGCTGCAGCTCCGGGAGCGTGATCGCGGCGGGCGCGGCCTCCCGGCCCGACGGCCGGCCCGGCACCAGCTGACCCGGGCTCACCGAGACCGCGCGCAGGACGCCCGTGGGCTCCGGACCGTCCTTCTTCGCCACGATCGCGTCGACCACGCGGGCGCGAAGACGAGGCCGTCGAGCAGGGAGTTCGACGCGAGCCGGTTCGCGCCGTGCACGCCCGAGCACGCGGCCTCTCCGCACGACCACAGCCCGGGGACCGTCGACGCGCCGTCGAGGTCCGTCGCCACGCCACCGCAGAGGTAGTGCGCAGCCGGCGCGACCGGGAGCCAGTCGCGGCCCGGATCGAGGTCCACCGACTGCGCGGATCCCCAGATGGTCGGAAAGCGGTCGGGAAAGTCGTCGATGCCCGGTCGCGTCGAGCCAGAGGTGGTCGATGTCGCGATCCACCAGCCGTCGTGTGATCGCCCGGGAGACGACGTCGCGCGGGGCGAGGTCCGAGAGCGGGTGCTCGTCGGCCATGAACGCCACGCCGTGCTCGTCCCGGAGCACCGCGCCCTCGCCCCGCAAGGCCTCGGAGAGGAGGGGCCGGGGCATGGACGGGTGGTGCAGCGCCGTCGGATGGAACTGCATGAACTCGATGTCGGCGACGGCCGCGCCGGCGCGCAGCGCGAGCGCGATGCCGTCACCGGTCGAGACCACCGGGTTCGTCGTGACCGCGAACAGCTGGCCGGCACCGCCCGTCGCGATGATCGTGTCGTGCGCCCGGATCTCCATCGGCGCACCCGCGGGGTCGAGCGCCGGCACCCCGACGCACCGGCCGCCCTCCATGATCAGGTCCACGGCGAAGCAGCGTTCCCGGACGTCGACGAGGTCGAGCGAGTGAACGGCGGCGACCAGCGCGCGTTCGATCTCGGCGCCCGTCGCGTCACCGCCGGCGTGCACCACGCGCGACACCGAGTGGCCGCCCTCGCGGGCGAGCGCCAGCGCGGCGGTCGCGCCGTCGCCGGTCCGGTCGAACACCGCGCCGAGCGCCATGAGGTCGCGCACCCGCCCCGGACCCTCGGTGACGAGCACCCGCACCGCGTCGGGGTCGCAGAGGCCGGCGCCGGCGGCGAGCGTGTCCGAGAGGTGCAGCTCGGCGGAGTCCGGGGCTTCGAGCGCCGCGGCCACTCCCCCCTGCGCGTACCGGGTGGCCGAGAGCGCGAGCTCACCCTTGGTCAGGACGACCACCGACATCCCGCGCCGAGCCGCGTGGATCGCGGCCGAGAGCCCGGCGATGCCACTGCCCAGTACGAGGAGGTCGGCCATTGGCGAGAGGTTACGGAACCGCGCCGGGGTCGCGCTCACTCGCCGCGGGCACCGAGGTCCACGGCGACACCAGGTCCGTCCAACCCGAGGACGACGTTGTCGATGAGCCGGGCCCGACCGACCGCGGCCGCCACCGCCACCACGACCTCGCCCTGCAGCGGTTTCGACGCGGCTCGAGCGTCACCGCGTCGCGCACCTCGGCGTACTCGAGGGCGACAAGTGGCTCGGCTCGCCACCTGGTCCCGGATCCTGGCCTCGATCGTCGCCGAGCTCCGTTCGCCCGCCACCACCGCATCGGCCGCCGACCGGAGCGACTGGGACAGCACGCGGGCCGCAGCCCGCTCCTGCTCGGTGAGGTAGGCGTTGCGGCTCGACATCGCGACACCATCGGGCTCGCGCACCAACGGGCAGCCGCGCACGTCCACCGGGAGATCGAGGTCCGCGGTCATCTGCCGGATGACCGCGAGCTGCTGGTAGTCCTTGCGCCCGAAGAACGCGATCGACGGCCCGACGATCGAGAAGAGCTTCGTGACGACCGTGGTCACACCGTCGAAGTGCACCGGCCGCGCCGCGCCGCACAGCTCCTCGGTGAGCCGACTCACGTGCACGACCGTCAGCGGAGCACCGTTCGGATACATCTCCTCCACCGGCGGGACGAACAGCACGTCGACACCCTCCGCGTCCGCGACCGCCGCGTCGCCGGCGGGGTCGCGCGGGTACGCGGCGAGATCCTCGTTCGGACCGAACTGGGTGGGGTTCACGAACAGCGTGACCACCACGAGGTCCGTCGCCGCGCGCGGCGGCGCGCATCAGCGAACGGTGACCCTCGTGGAAGTAGCCCATCGTCGGCACCAGACCGACGGTCCGGCCCGCGCGCCGCGCGCGTCGCAGGCCTCCCGGAGCTCGGCGACCCGTTCGACGACGATCATCGCGAGCACCGCGTCGAGCGCGGGATCGCGGCGGCCGGAGAGCTCCCGGGCGAGGCGGGCCAGGTCGCGGTACGCGTCCCGATCCGCGCCGGAGAACGCGTCGAGGTGGCCGCGCACGGTCTCGGCGTCGCCGCGGGCCACCGGGCCCGTCGAGCGCGGCCGCGGGTCCCATGACGTCCACGTTCTCGACCGTGGCGCGCACCAACGGGAGGTACGCCTCGAGCGGGATCGGCGCGACCCGGCGCACCTGGTCGAGCAGCGCGACCAGATGGTTGGACGCGATGCACGCGGCCGCGTGGTAGCGGAGCCGGTCCGCATCGTCGATCTCCGCCGGCGTGAGCTCGAGCTGCTCGGCGAGCACCCGGGTCTGCGGGTCGCCGGCGACCGCACACCAGGACCCGGCCAGGCGGGCCCGACCGGCTTCGAAGGACGGGAAGGTCTGGAGCGGGTGCAACGCGCCGCACGCGAGCGCACGGCCGCCGAACACGTCGAGTCCACGCCGCGCCCGACAGGTGGATGACCGAGCGCGTCGGGCCGAACCGACGCCGCGAGCTCGGCCGCGGCGCCGTCGATGGCCGCGTCGGGCGTCGCCACGATCACGAGGTCCGCATCCGCACCGGCGTCGGCGACCGCGACGGCGGGCGCACCGAAGCGGGCTGCCGCGGCGCGCGTGCTCGGCGCGTCGACGGTCCGACCCGCGACCGCGACCACCCGCCAACCCCGGTCCGCGAGCGCGGCCGCGATCGTCGTGCCGGCCCGGCCCGGGCCGACGAGCGCCAGCGCACCCGTATGTTCGACGCCGTTCACCAGCAGCACCCTTCCTCGCGGTTCCGGCCCAAAGGGTCCGGACTGGATCAAGGGAGGCGTAATGCTAGCGGGGTGTTGGTGACGCCCTCCCAGCCGCCGGCGGGCAGCGTCACGAGGTCCGGCGCGACGTCGCGCGAGCGGCGCGAGCACGAACGGGCGCTCGTGCATCCGGGGATGCGGGATCTCGAGGTCGGGCTCCTGCACCTGCTCGTCGCCGTAGAGGAGGACGTCGACGTCCAGGGTCCGGGGCCCCCAGTGCATGATCCTGATCCGCGCCGCGAGCTGCTCGACGTGCATCGCCACCGCGAGCAGCTCGTGGGGCGCGAGGTCCGTCTCGATCGCGACCACCGCGTTCAGGAAGTCGTCCTGGACCGGGCCCCCGACCGGCGCGGTCTCGTACACGTCGCGAGACCGCGACGACGGCGACGGCGTCCGTCGCGGCCAGCGCATCCACCGCACCTTGCAGGTGGCCGAGGCGATCGCCCAGGTTGGAGCCCAGGCCGAGGTACGCCCGGGTCACACCGTGACGCGCACGGCAACGTGGTCCAGCATCGCCCGCACGGGTGGATGGAGCTTGCGGACCGTCACCGTCACCGATTGGACCCGGTCGTCGGTCCGGCACACCTCGCCGATCCGCGTGGCCAGGCGCTCGAGCAGCTGGTACCGCTCGTTCTTCACCACCCGGCTCACCGCCTCGGACACCGCGGAGTAGTCCACGGTGTCGTCGAGGTCGTCGGTCTGCGCCCGCGCTCGTGAGATCGACCTCGAGCTCGACGTCGACCTCGAACGGCTGCGGGCGGCTCTGCTCTTCCGGCAGCACGCCGTGGACCCCGAGCTCGCGCAGGCCCGTCACGATGATCGTGCCCATCGATCAGGAATCCGCGCGGGCCGCACGCGAGCCGCGCACGATGTTCTCTTCGACCGTGATCGCGACGATCTCCCGGCCGGTTGCGCCGAGCTCCCGCCCGGCGAGGCGCTCACTGCGCCACGATCGCGTGCGGTCCCTCGTCGACCAGGCCGGAGTAGAGGAGGTAGCCGGCGATGCACGCCCTGGAGCCGGTCACCGAACTCCTCGTGGTGGAGGAGCAGCTTCTCGGTCGGCGACGTCGAGTCGGCGCGCGATGCGCCTCGTAGATCAACGGGAGCCGGTCGGCGAGCTCGTCGTGGCGTCCGAGCGGCACGTGCTCGTACGGGATGCCCGGCCTCGTCGTAGGCCTGCAGGTTGTGCGGCGAGTCGAGCAGCGAGATCACCCGGGTGAAGCCGTTCTGGCCGAGCCAGATCAGCTCCTCCTGGCGGCGGATCTTGCGGTGGCTGCGGGCGAACCCGCCGGGTCGCTCGGACGCGGCCAACCGGTCCCGCACGATCCAGCAGAAGAACCGCGGCTCCAGTCCCTGCGCCCACCGGCCCCGCAACGTCGTCACAGCTGCTCCTTCATCATGCGGCGGCTCCTTCGAGAACGTGGAGGAGGTCGACGGCGCGGCTCGCACTGCGCACGTCGTGGACCCGGACCATGGTTGCTCCCTGATCGAGCGCCCAGACGACGGTGGCGAGCGTGCCGTCGTCCCGGGCGGCAGGGTCGTCCACCCCGAGCAATCCGACCGATGAACGTCTTGCGCGACGCCCCGACGAGCAGCGGCACGCCCGACCCGATCGGCGAGCGCCCGCACGCCCGCGAGCAGCGCGAGGTTGTGCGCGCCGGTCTTGCCGAAGCCGATGCCCGGATCGGCCATCAACGACTCGGTCGGCGATGCCCGCGGCCGTTGCCACGTCGAGGCGCTCGACCAGGAACGCGCCGACCTCGTCGAGGACGTCGTCGGTACCGGGGGTCGTGCTGCATGGTGCGCGGCTCACCCTGCATGTGCATGGCGACGTAGCCGGCGCCCGCGTCCGCGACGACGCCGCAGCAGCTCCGGGTCGTGGCGACCGGCGGAGACGTCGTTGACGATCGTGGCTCCGGCCTCGAGCGCGCGCGGCCGCCACCGTCGCCTTGGTGGTGTCCACGCTGACCGGTACGCGACGCGTCCGAGGCGAGGGCGCGGACGACCGGGACCACCCGTGCGGCCTCTTCGTCCGCGGGCACCGGCGCCGCGCCCGGGACGGGTCGACTCGCCGCCGACGTCGAGCACCGCGGCACCCTCGTCGCGCAGCGCGATCCCGTGCGCGATCGCGGCGTCGGGATCGAGGTAGAGGCCCCCGTCGGAGAAGGAATCAGGGGTCACGTTGACGACGCCCATGACCCCGCCCGCGACTTCGCCCCAGTCGAACATCAGGTCTGGCAGCGTACAGGGACGAGGCCGAAACACCCCTCTGCTAGAGGCGATTTCCGGGATGGCCGATGAAGCTGATCGCCTCGGCCCGAGTGGCCGGATTGTCCTTGAACAGGCCCCGCACCGCGGACGTCACGGTGAGCGAACCCGCCTTCTTGACGCCCCGCATGGACATGCACAGGTGCTCGCACTGGATCAGCACGAACACCCCCCTCGGCTCGAGCGTCTCGACCAGCGCGTCGGCGATCTGGGTGGTCAGGCGCTCCTGGACCTGGGGCCGCCGCGCGTAGCCCTCGACGAGGCGCGCGATCTTCGAGAGCCCGGTGATCCGGCCGTCGGTCCCGGGGATGTACGCCACGTGGGCCATGCCGTGGAACGGGATCAGGTGGTGCTCGCAGGAGCTGAACAACGGGATGTCCCGGACCATGACCATCTCGTCGTGATTGGCTTCGAACGTCACGTTCAGGTGCTCGGCCGGGTCCTCGTGCAGCCCCGAGAAGATCTCCTCGTACATGGCGGCCACCCGGGCGGGCGTGCGCAGCAACCCGTCCCGGTCGGGGTCCTCGCCGATGGCCTCGAGGATCTCGCGCACGGCCCGTTCGATGCGGGGCTTGTCGACGGGCGTGTCGGGGCCGCCGGTCGGAACGGCGTGCAGCGGGTTCGGATCGGTCACGGGGTGTTCCTCCGGTTCGAGGTCGGGCCCGGCGGCACCGGACCCGGTTGAGTGTGGTCGCTGGCGGCGACGGCGCTGGGTCGGGTTCCCCCGGCCTCGCGGGATGCGTCCAGGGTGATACGTCCCCGAGCACCCGGCGGACGTCCTCGGCTTCGAGCGTCTCGTGCTCCATCAGGGCTGCGGCCAGGTCGTCGAGCGCCTGACGGTTCTCGAACAGGATCGTCGCGGCGACCTCGTGGGCGGCGTCGATCAGCACCCGGACCTCGTCGTCGATGCTCGCCGCGATCTCCTCGGAGTAGTCCGGCGTCGAGGTGAAGTCCCGGCCGAGGAACACCTCGCCCTGAGGATGGCCGAACCGGCAGCGGGCCGAGCTTGGTGCTCATCCCGAACTCCGTGACCATCTGACGGGCGATCGTGGTGGCGCGGTCGATGTCGTTCTGGGCCCCGGTGGTGGGGTCCTCGAAGATCAGCTCCTCGGCCGACCGCCCGCCGAGCAGCATCGCCAGCTCGTCGACCAGCTCGCTGCGCCGGACCAGGAACCGGTCCTCGGTCGGCAGCGTGAGCGTGTACCCGAGCGCGCGGCCCCGCGGGATGATCGAGACCTTGTGCACCGGGTCGGTGTGCGGCAGCGCGTGGCTCGACGAGCGCGTGACCACCCTCGTGGTAGGCGATCACCCGTCGCTCGCCCTCCGAGATGAGCCGGCTCCGGCGCTCGGGTCCCGCCATGACGCGGTCGATCGCCTCTTCGAGCTGCGGCACACCGATCTGGTCGAGCCCGCGCCGACCCGCCAGCAACGCGGCTTCGTTCACGAGGTTCGCCAGGTCGGCGCCGGTGAACCCCGGTGTGCGCCGCGCGATCACGGCGAGGTCGACACCGTCCGCCAACGGCTTGCCACGCGCGTGCACCGCGAGGATCGCCTTGCGCCCTTCGAGGTCCGGTCGATCCACCACGATCTGGCGGTCGAAGCGGCCGGGCCGCAGCAGCGCGGGGTCGAGGATGTCGGGCCGGTTCGTCGACGCGAGGAGGATCACCCCGATCTTGGGGTCGAAGCCGTCCATCTCGACGAGGAGCTGGTTCAACGTCTGCTCGCGTTCGTCGTGACCACCACCGACGCCCGCGCCGCGATGACGGCCGACCGCGTCGATCTCGTCCACGAACACGATCGCGGGCGCCGCGGCCTTCGCCTTCGCGAACAGGTCGCGCACGCGGGAGGCGCCGACCCCGACGAACATCTCGACGAAGTCCGAGCCGCTGATCGAGAAGAAGGGGACGCCGGCCTCGCCCGCGACGGCCTTCGCCAGCAGGGTCTTGCCCGTGCCCGGCGGCCCGAACAGCAGCACGCCCTTCGGGATCTTCGCGCCGAGCTCCTCGAACCGCTCGGGTGCGGTGAGGAACTCCTTGATCTCTTCGAGCTCCTCGACCGCTTCGTCGAGCCCCGCGACGTCGGCGAACGTCACGGTGGGGAGATCCTTCACCGGCTTGGCGCGCGACTTGCCGAAGCCCAGCACGCCCCGGCCGCCCTGGGTCTGGCTGACGAACCACAGCACGAGCCCGAGGACCAGGAGGAACGGCAACGCGCTGACCAGCAGCGAGAGCCACGGGTTGCCGCCCTGCCCGTCGACCTTGAAGTCCCGGACGTCCGCCCGCCGGATCTCGTTGGTGAGGTCGGCCGTGTAGCGCTCGGGGAACCGGCTCCGGTACTCGGTGCCGTCCCTCAGGGTGCCTTCGACCTCGTGGTCCCGGTCGAGCAACGTGACGCTGCGCACGTCGCCCGCGTGCAGCTTCTGCTCGAACACGGCGAGATCGAGGGTGCGCCGGCTCGACCCGCTGGTGACCACCCGCGTGACGACGAACGCCGCGAGGACGGCGAAGGCAATGCCGAGGATCAGGAGGCGACGTCGCTGGGTCACGGGTTCCGGATCGGCCAGACGTTCGGGCTGATCAGGTTACCCGGGCCCCGCCGGCCCGAAAAAGGGCGCTACGGCGCGCCCGGACCCGTGTACTCGACGACGTCGGGGAGGTTCCGGTAGCGCTCGTCCACGTCGAGCCCGTACCCGACGACGAACTCGGGCGGGATCTGGAAGCCGACGTACTTGATGTCGAGGTCCGACTTCTGCAGGCCGTCCTTCACGAGCAGCGCCACGATCTCGAGCGACGCGGGATGGCGGGCCGCGAGGTTCCGGCGCAGGTACGCCAACGTCAGGCCGGAGTCGACGATGTCCTCGACGATGATGACGTCCCGGTCGGTGAGGTCGAGGTCCAGGTCCTTGATGATCCGCACGACACCGCTCGTCCGCGTCGCAGATCCGTACGACGACACGGCCATGAAGTCGAACTCGACGGGAAGGTCGATCGCGCGCGCGAGATCGCTCATGAACATGAACGCGCCCTTGAGCACCCCGACGAGGAGCGGCGCCCGTCCCGCGTAGTCCGCGGTGATCTCCTTGCCCAGCCCGGCGATCCGCTCGCGCAGCTCCTCGGCGGGAACCACCACCTTGCCCAACGGATCGGTCACGAGCGACACGGTACCGCCTGATGCAAGGTTCCGGCCTCCCGCCACACCCGCCGTCCGTGCGAGAGCTGCGTGGCCCTCCGCTCGCACCGGGCCACCGCGAGGACGCGCTCGACCTCCGCGAGCGACGGCGGCGGCGCGCCGAGCCACCGTCGTACCGCTCGCCGGGCCAACGCGGGGTGGGCACCGGCGAGCGCCCGGGCCGACGGTGCGTCCACCCCGGCTTCCGCGAGCAACGCGTCCGCCAGCTCGTCGAGGAGGTCGGCCTCGGCCCGCATGACCGCGGCCTGACGGTTCAGCACCGGGACGAGATCGCGGTGCGCGCCCACGCTCAGCGCCGGGAGCGCGTCGTGGCGGACCCAGTTGCGGCGATGGATCCGATCCTCGTTCGAGGGATCGACCACCGGCACGAGCCCACGGTCGACGCAGACCGCGTGGACGTCCGCGCGTCGGGCGCCGAGGAGCGGGCGCACGATGTACCCGCGCCGGGCCGGCATCCCCGCGAGCCCGCTCGCGCCACTGCCGCGCAGCACGTTGAGCAGCACCGTCTCGGCCTGGTCGTCGGCGGTGTGCGCGACCAGGACCGCCGTCGCGCCGTTGCTCGACGCGGCACCCGCTCGAGCACCTCGTAGCGCGCGTCGCGCGCCCGGGCTTCGAGGTTGCCGCCCGGCGCGACCTCGACCTGCACGCAACGCGCCACGACCCCCAAGCGGCGCGGCCGCGTCGCGCACGACGTCGGCCTCGCTCGCGCTCTCCGGCCGCAACCCGTGATCGACGTGCACCGCGACCGGGTCGAGCGCCGCCTCGGTCGCGAGGATCAGCAGCGCGAGCGAGTCGGGCGCCGCCGGAGCACGCCACCACGACCGGGCCGACGAGCCCCGCGAGCTCCACGCCGTCGCAACCGCGCGCCGGCACGTGGCGACCCCGCTACCGCGTCGCGACGGTCGCGCCGTCGACCGCGCGCGAGCCAGGCCGTCGGGTTGGAGAGCTCGTCCAGCGTCGGCAGGTGCTCGGGGCTCTGCCACGCGGGATCGATCGCGTGCATCCCCGCTTCCCGCTCGATCGCGTTGATGAACGCCTCACCGAGCTCGTACTGCTTCATCTTGAGCTCGAGCCCGAGCAGCCGCTGGATCACCGCGGTCGCGCCGCGGGCGTTGCGACGGGCCTGCAGCACGCGCGGCCATGCGGGCCTGGCCCTCGACGAGGTCCGCACCGAGCCGGTTCATGACCGCGTTGCCGTGCCCTTCGAGCAACGACATCAGCGCCTGGACCCGGACGAGGGTCTCGCGCTGCTCGGGCGACGCGAACAGCGAGACCATGCCGCCCTCGTCGATCGGGTTCCGTCCCTGGCGCATCTCGTCCACCGCGCGGCCGACCGCCGCGAGCATCCGCTTCGGATCGGGCTCGGACCCCCCGACCAGCTCGCCGACCAGCCCGAGGAAGTAGGCGCGCAACCACGGCACGCCGGTGAACTGCGCCCGGTGGGTCAGCTCGTGCAGCGCGATCCAGAGGCGGAAGTCGCGCGGCCGGAACGCGAAGCGCTTCTCGAGGCCGAGCACGTTCGGGCCGACGTAGTAGACGCGCGTCTTCCGAGATCGCGAGCGACGACGTCCTCGGGGACGAGCAGGTCGTACTGACCGAGCACCCGCTGGGCGACGTAGCCGAGCAGGAACGCCCAGCTCCGCGCCCGGCGACGCGGCGGCCGACCGGGGCGACCGGGCTCGCGCGCCATGCGCGCGCCGACCCGCTCGCTGAACGGCGCGAGCAGGCGGCGCATCGACCCGACGTTGGCCCCGACCCAGGCGCCGCGGTCGAGGACGGTCGGCGACGGCCGGCGTCGGCGGCCGGCAGCCCGGTCAGCTCCGTGACCGCGGCTTCGGCCTGGAGGGTGACGTCCTCGAAGTCGCGTTGGAGCGAGACCCCGAGGTAGGAGGTGGCGATGCGGCTCACGACCCGGCGATGCGCCGCGCGACCCGCTCGGCGAGACCCCAGTCGACTGGCTCCGGAGTGGTGCTCACCGCTGCTGGGGTCGGGTTCGCCATCGGGTACGGGCTACCGCTTCGGATGCTTCAGGCGGTAGACACGCTTGTAGTACTGCACCGGCAGCACGATCAGCGACCGTGACCACTGCGCTGAAGCAGGATCACGAAGGCGATCCAGTAGTGCCAGGGCTGGGCAGTCGGCCACGGTCCCGCCGGTGCTCGCCACCGCGGGCAGCGCGGTCCCGATCAGCAGGGTGACGCACACCGCCAGAAACGCCGTGACCTGTCACGCTGCTGCCTTCGGCATCGCGCTCTTCACCTGGGCTCCCGAACCGGCTCGACGGACGACGGCTGCATCGTAGGGCGGAGGTTCGGTCGGAGAGTGAACTCGCGGCGCTCAGGCGTCGCCGAGCGCCTCGGCGATCCGGCGCCGGAGGGCCTCGGGGGCCTGGTCACGGCACCGGGTGCGCGACCACCCGGCGGATCTCGATCTCGAAGTAGAAGCCCTGCGCGCACGGAGGGCACTCGTCGAGGTGACGGCTGATGGCCCGTCGCTTCCAGACGGTCAGCTCACCGTCGAGGTAGTGATACACGCGGTGGATCGCGCCGTCGCAGTCCATGTCTCGCTTCCGATCCCCCGACCTATCCCCCTGAGGAAGAACCACTCGGGACGAGACCACGTTCCTCGGCCAAGATCCCACAACCGCTTCTGCAACTGCTTTCTTCCCCGATGCAGTCGACTCATCACGGTACCGATCGGAACGTCCATGATCTCGGCGATCTCCTTGTAGGAGAATCCCTCGACATCGGCGAGCAGAGACCGCGATGCGGAACTGCTCGGGCAGGTGCCTCCAGCGCCTTCTTGACGGTCGTCGTCGGGGATGAGTCGAGCACCTCGGCCTCTCGGGGCCGTTCGCCGCCTCGACCGCCTCGAGCCCACCGATCCGCTTGTACAGGTAGAAGTCCTCGACGTCGTCGAGCGTCGACCTGCTCCGGCCGGCGCTTCTTCGCCCGGTACGAGTTGATGTAGGTGTTGGTGAGGATCTTGTAGAGCCAGGCCTTGAGGTTCGTGCCCTCCTTGAAGCCCGCCGAAGCCCCGGTACGCCCGCAGGTAGGTCTCCTGCACGAGGTCTTCCGCGTCGGTCGGGTTCCGGGTCATGCGCAGCGCGGCCGAGTACAACGCCGACATGTACGGCATCGCGAGCTCGGCGAAGCTGCGCCTGATCGGCCATGGTCGGAGGATACCCCCCAGCTTCGAGCGGGGACCGGTCGGCGCGGCGCGGCCCCGACTGCGAATTCGCTCGGTCGCACGGGGTCCGTGGGCTAGAACGGCCCGATGATGGATGCGTTCACGCGGGCCGATGCGGTGGTCGAGCTGCGGCCGCCGACCGCGCGCGACGTCGACGATCTCTACGCCGGGGTGAACGAGTCGAGGCCCGAGCTCGAGACCTGGATGGCGTGGTGCCATCCCGGGTACGGACGGGCGGACACCGCCGAATGGGTCCGGCTCACCGAGCAGGGTCGGGCCAACGGCGCCGACTACTCGTTCGTGATCGTCGACCGCGGCGACGGGCGCGGCGCTCGGGACCTGCGGCCTCAACGCCGTCGACCGGATCAACCGGTGGGCGAACCTCGGCTACTGGGTCCGGACGCCGGCAACCGGCCGCGGCGTGGCGACGCGCGCCGCGACCCTGGTCGCCGACTTCGGGTTCGCCGAGCTGGGTCTGCACCGGATCGAGATCCTCGCCGCCACGGGAAACGCACCGAGCCAGCACGTGGCGGCCAGGGTCGGTGCGGTCCGTGAGGGCGTGGCGCGCCGGCGGTTGCACGTCAACGACACGACGCACGACGCGGTGGTGTTCTCCCTCATCCGCGACGAGTGGCGCTGAGCACCGACCCGTCGGACCCGCCCGGCCGAATCAGATCCGGGTCGACGAAGACTTGGAGACCTTCTTCGCCCCGGCGCTGTCCTTGCGGCGCATGACCACAAGCACGGCCACGAGCCCGATGATGGCAATGATTCCGACGATCTGGATCATGTTCTGCAATTCCCCTCAAATAGTCCCAACCACGCAGGCGGATCATCGGCAGCCCCTCGCGCCGGGTTGAGGGCCAAACCTCCTTGCCCAAGATCTCCGAAGGGCGACCGTCGCACCGCGTCCAGATGGTGCCCTCCGGCGGCTTGTCGATCCCCGGCGGTACGGTCACGTCCTTGCGTGAGCGAACCCGGGGCTTCGTGTTGCTCCTCGTGTCGGTCATCGGTCTCGGCGCCGAGATCGTCTCGACGATCCAGGACGGGATCGGCGCGCCGAAGGTGATCGCGCTGGCGTGCTTCGCGTTCTTGTTCTGGTGGGGCTGGGAGCTGGCGACGAAGGCGAAGCCCGACCCCGGGAAGCGGGCGAAGCCCGACGGCGGCAAGCCTCAGTAGCGGCCGCGCTCGCGCTCCACGGCCCGCTCGCGACGCAGCTCCTGGCGCAGCCGGCCCCGGCGCCAGGCCACCGCCAGCGCGATGGCGGGCCACCCGGCGATGGCGTAGCCCAGGAACATCTGCTGCTCCCACTTCGAGCGCCGGCGCCCGCACGCCGCCCACACCCGTCGCGAGATCGTGCGCCCGTCGCGGATCAACCAGACGATGAACGGTAGCCCGACGACGTATCCGAGGACCACCAGGCCGATGAGCACCTCGATGCGCAGCAGCCGGGTCATGCCCAACCCTACACGTCAGCGCGTCGTTCTCCCGGCGACCGACGCTCGAAGTCGACCAGCGAGATGACGGGTTCCGCGGCGGCACGCACCGGCGCGTGACGACGCCGGGACGAACGCTTGCGGGCACTGAGCTCCGCCCACTCCTCGAGCAGGTCGGACCGTTCCCGGCTCCGCCGCCAGGCGAGCACCGCGACGATCGCCGGCCAGCCGCAGAAGAAGTACCGCGAAGAGGATCCCGCGGCGCCAATGCACCTGGGGTCGCTCCGCGGCATGGCGCCAGATGCCCCCCGGGATGTGCTTGAGGTCGCGGAGCCCGTACAGCACCACGGGCAACGCCACCACATATCCCGCGACGAGCGCGCCTGCGACCAACGCCGTCTTCGTCATCCCGAACCCCCGGCCGGGCAGTGTAGGAGGGCGCGGTCGGCGATGCACCTGCCCCGCCCACGGACCGGCGCAGGGCCCCGAACGGCGGGACGACCGCCGATCGCTCCCGCACGGGAGACTCAGAGAGCCGTCAGGTACCGGTCTCGTCCTGTTTACGGTGGGGGCCGGAACACGTAACACCGCCCGGCCAGAGTCTTCGTTGTCGTGCCGGAGCACGTCCTTTCCGCTGCACACGGGCGTACGGCCGGTGGGTCTCCCACCGGCCGCTGCGCGTCGGGGAACGGTTGCGATCAGTCCCGAGGGGCCTCGGCGTCGGCGAGCAGCCAGCGGTACCCGAGGCCGGGCTCGGTGCCGATGAGCCGGGGGTAGGCGCTCGCGTCGCCGAGCTTCTGGCGCAGGTGACGGACGTGCACCCGCAGGGACACCTGGCGATCGTCGTCCGGACCGCGCAGGCGGGAGCGAAGGTGCTCGTGGGTCAGGAGGCGGCCGTTGCTGGTGACGAACAGCTCGAGGAGGGCGAGCTCCATGGGAGTCAGGCGCACGGGCTCGCCGTCGAGGGTGACCCGGCGCCGGTCGAGGTCGATCTCGAGGTCGTCGAACCGCAGCACGCGCGGTTCGAGCGCGCGGGGCTCATGGGTGCGCAGCGTCGCGCGCACCCGGGCGAGCAGCTCCTCGGTGTTGAACGGCTTCGTGACGTAGTCGCTCGCGCCCACGTCCAGGGCCATGACCTTCTCCGCCTGCGTGTCGCGCACGGTCAGCACCACGACGGGCGTGTCGCCCCACTCGCGGAGGGTGCGCAGGACCTGCGTGCCATCGATGCCCGGAAGCCCGAGGTCGAGCAGCACCAGGTCCGGATCCTCGTCCGCGGCGATCCGGAGCGCGGCCTCTCCACTCCCCGCTTCGAGCACCTGCAGCCGACGCGCGTGCAGGCTCGCCCGCAGCGCCCCCCGCAGCGCGTCGTCGTCCTCGACGACCAGCACCGTGCTCATGCCGGCCCCACCGCGAGTGGAAGCGTCATCACGACCGTTGCACCTCCGCCCTGAGTCTCCTGGAGCCAGCAGTTACCTCCGTGAGCCTGGACGAACTCCCGCGTGATCGCAAGCCCGATCCCGGCGCCGACCGCGTCGTCGACGTCCGCGCCCCGTTCGAATCGCTTGAACACCCGCTCCCGGTCGCGCTCCGGGACGCCCGGCCCGTGGTCGGCGACCGTCACGCGCACGTGCTCCGGCTCCCGGGCGAGTTCGATCTCCACCATGGACCCGGGGTCGGAGTACCGCAGCACGTTCTCGAGCACGTTGACCAGCGCGACCTCGATGAGCGCCTGGTCCACCAGCACCGAGGGCAGATCGTCGGTCGCGGTCAGCTGGACCCGACCGAGGCCGAGCAGGCGCATGCGGCGCGCCGCGGCCTGGACCAGCTCGTCGACCTCGACCGGCTCGGGCTTCGGGCTCACGGTCCCGGCCTGGATGCGGCCGAGCAACAGGACCTTCGTGACCAGGCGATCGAGCCGGTCGGCCTCACCCCGCACCGTCTCGAGCAGCTCGACCTCCTGCGGACGGCCGAGACCGGCATCCGGATCGAGCAGCACCGACGCCGCGGCGCCGATCGACGCCAGTGGAGTGCGGAGGTTGTGCGTCATCGCCGAGAGGAAGCCGGCGCGGGCGTGCTCCACTTCGGCTGCGTCGCGCACGGTGCGCGCTTCCTGGGCCAGCCGGACCCGGTCGACCGACGCGGCGAGGCCATCGACGAACGCGTCGAACAAGGACCGGTCCTCCGCGCTCAGCAGGTCCACGCTCGGGGTCGTGAACACCACGAGCCGACTGTCGGCGTCGAGGTAGGCCCGGCACTCGTCGAATCCGAACAGGTCTTCGATGCTGTCGCTGGCCGAGACCACGACCCGCCACGGGTCCTCGCCCGCGGCGAGCCGGTTGGTGAGCTCGAGGCGGGTCCGCGACTCGCGACTCGCCGAGACGGCGCGGCGGCGGAGGAGGTTCACGCGCGCGACCGTCGCGCTGACCACCGCGGCGGCGACGCCGAACGCCACGAGGGCCACGAGGTCCTGGGTCTTGGAGATGGAGATCGAATCGCGGGGAGCGGTGAAGAAGTAGTTGGTGGCGAGAAAGGCCGCCAGCACGCTGACCCCGCCGGCGAGCGCGCCGAGCAGCGCACACCCCACCACGACGGGGACGAAGCAGAGCTCCACGACGGCGAGGTCGGCATCAGCGGCCAGGAGCACTGCGGTGAGCACCCCGACCGCGGCCAGGGGAACCGCCACGGCGACCAGTCGGCGCTTCGTCGTGGGCTCCACGTCCGAGACCATAGAGCGCACCCTCTCTGCGGCCTCAGGCATCGTTAACACAGCCGTCACAGTCCCGAGATAAACGCGACCACGACCCTCTTTAGGTTCCCCGACCGGGACCGCAATCGTGTGCAGCAGTCCCTCCAAAGACGGGCCTTCGATCGTGTGCAGCAGGCCCCTCAGCGTCCGTGTGCAGCGGAAAGGACAATTGACGTGTCGAATGGCAAGAAGTTTCTTGCGTTGACGCTGGTCGTCTTCGTAGCCCTTATTGCAGTCAGTCAGTTCGCGAGCCACAAAGGAGATGCAGGAGGCACCAAGACCGGCAACAGCTCCGACTTCCTGAGCGCCCAGGCGATCACGAAGAAGGAGGTCCCGGTGTCGCAGGTCGGGCTCAATGCCCTGGCCAACGAAGCCGGCCATCTCAGGGTCTCCATCAACTTCACCTGGTTGCTGCTCACCGGCTTCCTCGTGCTCTTCATGCAGGTGGGCTTCGCGTTCTTAGTGACCGGGCTCACCAGAGCGAAAAATTCCGGGCACATGATGATGATGAACATCGCGGCGTTCGCGGTCGCGTTGCTCGCGTACTACGCGTGCGGGTTCGCGTTTCAGTTCGGCGGGGTTGCGCCGATTGCGAACCTCGGCGGCGCATCGCCGTTGACCGGACTCTTCGGCCACGGCAGCGCGGGCGTGCTCGGCACGCACGGGTTCTTCCTGCAGACCGGCGGTTCCTATGACGTCGGCGTGATGGCGTTCTTCCTGTTCCAGGTCGTGTTCATGGAGACCGCGGGGTACATCATCATCGGGGCCATCGCCGAGCGCATCAACTTCAAGACGTTCATCTTCGCCGAGATCGCGATGGGTGCCCTCGTCTACCCCGTCTACGGGATGTGGGTGTGGGGCGGTGGCTGGCTCGCCAAGCTCGGAACGTCGGCGAACCTCGGCCACGGCGCGGTGGACTTCGCGGGATCCGGTGTCGTGCACGCCACCGGCGGCTGGGCGGCGCTCGCGCTCGCCATGCTGCTCGGTCCGCGCATCGGGAAGTACAAGAAGGACGGCACCCCACGCGCGATCCCCGGACACAACCTCGGCTATGTGGTGATCGGCACGTTGATCCTCGTGTTCGGTTGGATGGGCTTCAACCCGGGCTCGACGTTCGGGGCGACTGACCTCCGCATCGGTCTCGTCGCGGTCAACACGCTGCTCTCGGCGTGCGCCGGCTTCGTGATCGCCGCGGGGTGGACCTACTCCAAATGGGGGAAGCCCGACATCTCGATGTCGTGCAACGGGATGCTCGCCGGGCTGGTCGCGATCACCGCGCCCTGCGCGTTCGTCGCACCCTGGGCCGCGGTCGTGATCGGGATCATCGCCGGGTTCCTCGTCTGTTACAGCGTCGAGTTCTTCGACAAGGTGCTGAAGATCGACGATCCGTGCGGTGCCATCTCGGTCCACGGCATGTGCGGGCTGTGGGGCGTGCTTGCGGTCGGGCTCTTCGCCGACGGCACCTACGGGAACGGTTGGAACGGCGTGCCGGGGAACGTCGCGGGCCTCTTCTACGGCAACGCGGGCCAGCTCGGCGCCCAGGTCATCGACGGCATCGTCGGGTTCATCTGGGCCTGGGGCACGGTGTGGATCATCTTCTCGATCGTCAAGCACTTCACGTCGATCCGCGTGAGCCGCGAGGCGGAGATCGAGGGAATCGACGTGCCGGAGTTCGGGGCGTACTGCTACCCGGACTTCGTGCTCCGAGCGCGAGACGTGGGGAGACGACGAGCTCGAGGAGGAGCTCAACGACAGCAGCGCCGGCAACGGCTCCGGCCTCACGACCGGAACGCCGACGACCTGACCCATGGGTACGCCGGCCGGCCCGTTGCGGCGGGTCGGCCGGCGGCCCGGGGCCCGTCTCGAAGTCTCTGCCGTCGCGATCGACGGCCCTCTCTCGGAGGTTTCCATGAAGCTGATCACCGCGGTTGTGAAGCCGCACAAGTTCGACGACGTCGTGAGCGCGCTCCATACGCTCGGCGTCAGTGGCATGACCCTCAGCGAAGTCCGCGGCCACGGTCGCCAACGCGGCCACACCGAGCACTACCGCGGCGCCGAGTACACGATCGAGTTCGTCCCGAAGTCGAGGGTCGAGATCGTGGTGAACGACGCCGACGTGCGGGCGACGGTCGATGCCATCGCGGATGCCGCTCGTACCGACAAGATCGGCGACGGCAAGATCTGGGTCGTCCCGGTCGAGGAGACGACGCGGATCCGGACCGGCGAGCGCGACGCGGACGCGCTCTGACCCGTTCGACCTGAGCCGAGTCCACGAGCGAGCTCGGGCCGGGGTGCCATCGGCGCCCCGGCCCGTGCTGCGTCTTCCCGGTTCCCTGCCGTGGAGCCGGGAAGGAGATTCGAACTCCTGACCTGCTCATTACGAGTGAGCTGCTCTACCGACTGAGCTATCCCGGCGGGATGGGGGAGTTTAGCGAGGCCCGCTTCCACCACCGGCGGGAAGGTGCAACAGGAGCCGCTCGAGCAGCAGGCCCTCGCTGGGATTGAACTCGAAGGCGTCCCGTGCCTCGCGGCAGGCGTCGAGCGCGCGGGCCGCGCCGGCGGGGGCCACGGAGAGCCGCTCGCGATCCACGTTGAGCTCGGGGACACCGTCGGCGAGCGCGTCGCGATACACGGACTCGATCGCCGTGATCCCCTCGAGCAGCGCGTCGATCCGGGCGCGGCGCGCCTTCGCGGCGCTGGCGGTCCGTGACGCGCTTGCGCATGGCGGTCGCCGTGCGTGGCGCGTACTGGCGCCGCTCGATCTCGGCTTCCAGGTCTTCGAGCTCGGCCTCCTGCGCCGTCTCGAGCTCCGCGAGCGTGTCCTTGACGACCTCGCTCAACCCCTCGGCCAGCTCGAGCGCGCGTGCGCCGGTGCCGTCCACGCGCGCGGGAACGTCGACGAACGCGTCACGCAGCCCGGCCAGGGGTCCGGTCGAACGCGACGGCGCGATCGAGTCGGCCGCCTGCGAGCGAGGCGGCCAGGCGCGCCCGCGCCTCGGGCACGCCACGCCGTTCGAGCTCCGCGAGCAGCACGTCCGTCCCGAGCGCGCCGAAGTCCACCTGCTGGCAGCGCGACCGGATCGTGGGGAGCAGCTCGGCCGCGGACTCGGCGACGAGGATGATGATGGTGCGCGGCGGTGGCTCCTCGATGCTCTTCAGCAACGTGTTCGAGGACTCCGGGTTGAGCCGGTCCGCTTCCAGCAGCACCACGCACTTGCGTTCGGTCTCGACCGGGCTGGCGTGCACCGCGGGCAGGATCGCATCGCGCACGTCGCGTTCGACCGAGTAGGTCGTCGCGATCGGCCGGAACTCGACGACATCCGGATGCCGGCCCCGCAGCACGCGCTCGTCGCCGTCCGCGCCGATCAGCAGCGCCGCGAAGCACCGGGCCGCGATCTCGATGCCGGAGCCCCGGGGCCCGACGAGCAGGTACGCGTGAACCGGGCGCTCGGCCGCGCGCTGCAACATCGCCACCGCGCGGTCCTGACCGATCACCTGCTCCCACATGGTGGGCGAGCGTAGGCGGGGCCGGCACGATGTGCGGAGGGTGAAGCGACCCGACGACTCGCCGGCCTACGGGGAGAGTCGCGTGCCGACCTCAGCCGCGATCCGGGCCGCGACCTCGTCGGGAGAGCCCGACCCGTCGATGACGCTCCAGCCCCGGTCGGCCGCAAGCTCCCGGTACGCGGCCCGCACCTGGGCGTGGAAGCGGTCACCCTCGCGCTCGAGCCGGTCGGGATCTCCCGGCCGGCGCTCGGCGGCGACGGGTTCGCTGACGTCGAGCACGACGACCAGGTCCGGTGTGAGGCCACCGGTGGCCCACACGCTCACGGCTTCGATGTCCGCCGCGCCCAGGCCGCGCACCACCCCCTGGTACACGAGCGACGACGGAACGTGGCGGTCGGTGAGGACCCACGCGCCCGTTGCCAGGGCGGGACGGATCACCTCGGCGACGTGCTGGGCCCGGTCCGCCGCCATGAGCAGCGCCTCCGCCGTCGGATCGATCGACTCCTCGCCGTCCAGCACGAGCGCGCGGAACGCCTGGCCGAGCGGCGTCCCACCCGGCTCGCGGGTCACGACGACGTCCAGGCCGCGACCCGCGGAGCCACTCGGCGAGGCGCGGGACCTGCGTGCTCTTCCCGCTGCCGTCACCACCCTCGAGGACGATGAACCGTCCGCTCATCCCCCCGCCTCGGCCGCCGGCGGGATCTCGGCGTCGGGCGGCGGATCGGGAGCCGGCGGCTGGGGCTTCAGGTGCGGCGACGGGTGACCGTTCGCCGGGTGCCGGGGGACGCCCGCCAGGGCGCGCATCGCGCGCAGCTCGTGGCGCGCGTAGAGACCCGAGCAGATGGTCAGGACCGCGCCGCCCCAGAGCGCGAGCCGGACGCCCGGGAAGCCGTAGCTGAACCCGCCGAGGGTGATGCGCGGCGCACCGGCCGCGAGGCTGAACAGCCACTCGTAGAGATCGGCGAACAACGGCGAGACGGTCAACGACAGCAGCAGGCACAGCCGAACCACCGCGTACAGCGTCGCGAACGTCCGACCCCGCAGCTCGTCGGTGACCGTCTCCTGGAGCACGGTGAAGCCCGTGACGTACGCCGCGCCCGCGCACGCGCCGACGCCCGCGATCATCACCGCGGCCAGGCCACCGGAATTCGACGCGGCCGCGAGTCGCCAGCGCGATCCCCGCACCGATGATCGACCACTCGAAGACCGTGTCGCGCGGCAACCGTTTTTGAAACGCGAGGAGGCCGAACACCCCGATCGCGCCGCCGGTGCCGAGCGCCAGGAGGAGCACACCGAACTCCGACTTGCTCCCGAGCACCTCGGTCGCGAACACCGTGCTCGAGCGGCACCATCGCGCCGGCGCCGATCACGCCACCGCCGAGGCCGACGATGACCGCCCGGGCGAACCGGTCGGTCCGGATGAAGGAGAGCCCGTCCTTGATGTCGGAGAAGGTCGAGGTCCACTCGAACTTCTTGTCGGACGGGCGCCTCGGCCGGCGCGGGATCGGGAGCCCGAAGACGATGATCGCGGACACGACGTAGGTGATCGCGTCGAACCAGAGCGCGGGGACCGCGGAGTTGCTCTGCAGCGACTGCAGCGCGTGGAACCCTCCGAGCCATCCGGCGACCACCGCGAGCGCGGCGGTGATCGCCACCCGCGAGCGGGAAGGTGCCGTAGGAGGCGACGAGCGACAGCGAGTTCGCGGTGCCGAGGTTCTCCTCGGGCACGAAGTGCGGGACCGACGCGTCCTTCGCCGGGCCCCACAGCAAGGTGAGGATCTCGACGAAGAAGGAGACGACGACCAGCAGCCAGAGGGTGTTGACGAAGGGGAGCGTGCAGATCGAGCGCGGCCCGCCCGAGGTCGCAGCAGACCATCACCTTGCGCCGGTCGAAGCGGTCGACGATGACGCCGCCGAGCGTGGCCAGGAAGAACCCGGGAACCATGCGGACCGCGATGACGAGGCTGAACGCCGCCGCGGAGTCGTTCGAGACCCGGCCGGTCAGCTGGAGGATGGCGAAGAAGCCCACCCAGTCGCCGAGGCTCGAGAAGACCTGCGCCAGCCAGAGCTTGAAGAACGGGCGCGTCCCGAACAGCCGCCATGGAGCCGGCGGTATCGAGTGCTCCTCGGACGAGGGCGGAATGAATGGAGCGGACTCCGGGCTCACGCGCCCCTCAGACTAGGGGCGCCCGAGCGTGGGTCACGGGGTCGCAGGTTCGGCGTCGACCGGCGCCGCGGCGGCGCGATCCGCTGCTCGGGACGCTTGGCCGCCTGCTTCGCCGCGGCCTTCGTGGCCTTCTTGGCGGGCTTCTTCTTCGTGGCCTTCTTCTTCACCGACTTCTTCTTGGCGGTCTTCTTCGCCTTCTTCTTCGCCGGACCCTTGGCCGCCCGCTCGCGCAGCAGCTCGACGGCCTCGTCGAGCGTCACGGCCGCCGGGTCGAGGCCCCGGGGGATCGTCGCGTTCGTGGTGCCGTCGGTGACGTACGGGCCGAAGCGCCCGTCGAGCACGCGCACCGGCTTGCTCGGTGTCCGGGCTGGGGCCGAGCTCGGCGATCGGCGGCTTCGGCCTGCCCCCGGCGCTGCTTGGGCTGGGCGAAGATCGCCTCGGCGCCCTCGAGCGTGATGTTGAAGATCTGGTCCTCGGACTCGAGGCTGCGGCTGTCGGTGCCCTTGCGCAGGTACGGCCCGTACCGACCGTTCTGCGCGGTGATCTCGGTGCCCTCGGCGTCCTTGCCGACCACGCGCGGCAGCGAGAGCAGCTTGAGCGCGGTCTCGAGGTCGATCGAGTCGGGGTCCATCGACTTGAAGAGCGACGCGCGCGGCGGCTTCGCCTTCGAGCCCTCCTCGAGCTCGCCGAGCTGCACGAACGGGCCGAAGCGGCCGTTGAGCGAGAGCACCTTCTCGCCCGTCGCGGGATCGACGCCGAGCTCGCGGGGGCCGGCGGCGCCTCGCGCGAGCAGCTCGTCGGCCCGCTCGGCGGTGAGCTCGTCCGGCGCCATGTCCGCGGGCAGCGGGCACTTCTCGTCGCCCGCGGTGCAGCGACTCGCCCGTGTTCCAGACGTGCACGACGATCTCCGGGCGACCGGTGTCGCCACCGACCGTCGATGTGCACCGCGTTGACCTCGCTCATGTCGATCTTGGCGAGGTTCTCCTCGGACACGAGCTCCGCGCAACCCCGCGGTGCCGTTGCCGAAGTAGAAGGTGTGGAGCCACTTCTCGGACTCGCCCGCGACCCGCGGCGACCTCGTCCAGCGCCTCTTCCATCGTCGCGGTGAAGTCGTAGTCGACGAGGTGCGCGAAGTAGCGCTCGAGCAGCTGCGTCTTGGCGAACGCGGTCCAGGACGGGACCAGCGCGTTCCCCTTCTTCCACACGTAGCCGCGCTCGTTCGTGATCGTGTTGATGATCGACGCGTACGTCGACGGTCGTCCGATGCCGCGGTCTTCGAGCTCCTTGACCAGGCTCGCCTCGGTGTAGCGCGCCGGCGGCTGGGTGGAGTGACCACCCGCCTCGATCCCGTCGCACGCCACGCCTTCGCCCTCGCCGACCGCGGGCAGGTTGGCTTCGCCGTCGTCGGTCGTCGGGCTCCTCGCTCACGTCGACGTACGCCATGCGGAAGCCGAGGAACTCGAACGTGCGACCGGAGGCCCGGAAGACCGCCTGCTCACCCGCGCGTCGACGTGCCCATGAGCCGCAACGTGAGGCTGCGACCCCGGGCGTCGGGCATCTGGCTCGCGACCGTGCGCATCCAGATCATCTCGTAGAGCGGCCTGCTCGTCCCGGCTGAGCTCGCCCCGGACGGCCTCGGGAGTGCGGAAGCGGGCGCCCGACGGACGGATCGCCTCGTGGGCCTCCTGCGCGTTCTTGACCTTGTTCGCGTACGTGCGCGGCGCCGGAGGCAGGTAGGCCTGGCCGAAGCGCTCGACGATCTGGGCGCGGGCCGCGTCGACGGCCTGCTCCGAGAGCTTCACCGAGTCGGTACGCATGTAGGTGATGTACCCGCGCTCGTAGAGGCCCTGCGCGACGGACATCGTGCGCCCGGCGCTGAAGCGCAGCTTGTTGCCGGCCTCCTGCTGCATCGTCGTGGTCTTGAACGGCGCCTTCGGCCGCTCGGTGAACGGCTTCGACTCGGCTGAAGCCACGGTGTACGCCGCGTCGCGCAGCCGCGTCGCCAGCGCGCCGGCGTCCGCCTCGCGCAGGTGCACCGCGCCGGATCCTTCGGAGAGCGCGCCCGTCGCGGGATCGAAGTCGCGGCTGGTCGCGACGCGCTTGCTGTCGAGCTCGACGAGCCGCGCGCCGAACGTGATCCCACGGGCCGAGAACCGGCCGTCGAGGTCCCAGTACTCGGCGGCGCGGAACGCCATGCGCTCGCGCTCCCGCTCGACGACGAGGCGCGTCGCGACGCTCTGCACCCGGCCCGCGGACCGGGCACCGCCCGACCCGGCGCCAGAGCACCGGCGACACCTCGTAGCCCACGAGGCGGTCGAGCACGCGCCGACCCTCCTGGGCCTCGACCAGCTTCATGTCGAGCTCGCGCGGATGGGCGATGGCTTCCTCGATCGCCTCCTCGGTGATCTCGTGGAACACCATGCGCTTGACCGGGAAGCCGGCCTTCGGCTTGAGCACCTCCAGCAGGTGCCACGCGATCGCCTCGCCCTCGCGATCCTCGTCGGTGGCGAGGTAGAGCTCGTCGGCGTCCTTGAGCGCGCGGCGCAGGTTGCCGACCACCTTCGTCTTCTCCGGGGAGATCACGTACTCCGGCTGGAAGTGGTTCTGGACGTCGATCGCGAGCCCCTTCCGGGGCAGGTCGCGGACGTGGCCGACGCTGGCCATGACGGTGTAGTCGCGGCCCAGGAATTTGCCGATCGTGTCGGCTTTGGTCTTGGACTCGACGATGACGAGAGGCTTGGGCACAGGACTCGATTTCGGCTCGATGACGGAGCGACCGTAGCGCCACACCGCTTTTCCGTAGTGCCACGAAGGTTCCGGCCGTGTCAAACGGACCGGCCGGAGACAACGTCCCCGAGCCGTCTAACCTGATGCGCTCATGGACCTCTTCGACCCGAAATCGTTGATCGAAACGTTCGGCACGATCGGGCTGATCTTCATCATCTTCGCCGAGTCCGGCCTCCTCCTCGGACTCTGTCTTCCCGGTGACTCACTGCTGTTCACCGCGGGCCTGCTGGCGTCGGAGCACAAGTTCGGGCTCAACATCTACCTGGTGGCCGGCGGCGCGTTCCTGGCCGCCGTGGCCGGCGTCGCAGGTGGGCTACTTCCTCGGCAAGCGGTACGGACCGTCGTTGTTCAAGCGACCGGACTCGCGGATCTTCAAACGCGAGTACGTCGACCGCGCGCGCCGAGTTCTTCGACAAGCACGGGCCCAAGACCATCGTCCTGGCCCGCTTCGTTCCGTTCGTGCGGACGTTCGTGCCGATGATGGCCGGGATCGGGGAGATGAACCCGGGGACGTTCTTCGCGTACAACGTCCTGGGCGCGGCGCTGTGGGCCGCCGGCGTGACGCTTGCCGGGTTCGGCCTCGGCAAGACGATCCCGAACGTCGACAAGTACCTGCTGCCGATCATCGGGCTGATCATCCTGATCTCGCTGATCCCCCCGCTCCTCGAGTACCGCAAGCACAAGAAGGGCCAGACCGACGAGCACACGCTCGACGACGCCGAGGCCGGCGAGCTCGCCGACGGACCTCCACAACGTCGTCGACGAGTAGCGCGTCAGCTCACGGCGCTCGAACCGGTAGCCCATCCCGGGCTCGGTGATGAAGTACCGCGGTCGTGCCGGGCTCGGGCTCGAGCTTGCGCCGGACCTGGGCCATGAACACGCGCAGGTAGTTCGTCTCGGTCTCGTACTCCGGCCCCCAGACCTCCTGGAGCAGCTGCTTCTGGCGCGACGAGCTTGCCCGCGTTGCGCACCAGCACCTCGACGATGTGCCACTCGGTCGGCGTGAGCCGGATCTCCTCGCCCGCCGCGTCGATGACCCGCTTGGCCGCGAGGTCGATGGTGAAGTCGTCGGTGACGACGACCGCCTCCTCCTCGGCGGGCGCGGCCCGCCGCAGCGCGGCGCGCAGCCGGGCCAGCAGCTCGTCCATGCCGAACGGCTTGGTCACGTAGTCGTCGGCGCCGGCGTCGAGCGCCGCGACCTTGTCGGCCTCCGCTTCGCGCACCGACAGCACGATGATCGGCACCTGGCTCCACCCGCGCAGGCCCTCGATCACCTCGACCCCGTCGATCCCGGGCAGCCCGAGGTCGAGCACGACGACGTCGGGGTGGTGACGGGCCGCGAGCTCCAGCGCCTCCTCGCCGGTCTCGCGCGAGGTCGACGTCGTAGCCGCGGGCGCGCAGGTTGATGCCGAGCGCGCGGCGGATCTGCGGTTCGTCGTCGACGACCAGGACGCGGCTCATGTCGCGCCGCGGGCAGGCTCGATCACCATCGTCACCCCACCGCCGCGGCGTGTCTTCGACCACGAGCTCGCCGCCCATCGCATCGACGAACCCCCGCGCGACCGCGAGTCCGAGGCCGACGCCGGTGCCCGCGCTCGGGTTGTCGCCGAGGCGCTGGAACGGGTGGAAGACGTGCTCGCGCTGATCCGGCGGGATCCCCGGCCCGTGGTCGATGACCCGCAGGTGCGACCCGGTCCGCCACCGTCGCCCGCCTCGACCCGCACGCACTGACCGGCGGGCGACCACGCGCGCGCGTTGTCGACGATGTTCGCGACCGCCCGCTCGAGCAGGGCGGCGTCGGCATTGACCCGCGGGCAGCGTCTCGGGGAGGTCGAGCACGACCTCGTACGGGACGATCGCCGAGGCCGTCGAGCGCGCGCGGCACGATCTCCTCGAGCCCGACGTCGCGCATCACGAGGCTGCACCGCACCGGTCTGGAGCCGGCTCATGTCGAGCAGGTTGCCGACGAGCGAGTTCAGCCGGTCGGTCTCCTCGTCGATCGTCTCGAGGAACTCGTACGGTCGCGTCGGGAGTCCACGTCGACGTCGCGCTGGAGCAGGCTCGTCACCGACGCCTTGATCGACGCGAGCGGCGTGCGCAGGTCGTGCGACACCGCGGCGAGCAGCGCGGTGCGCAGCTCGTTGCCCTCGGCCAGCACCGGTCGCGGCTTCGACGTCCGCCCGGAGCCGACGCCGCTCGACGGCCACCTGCGACCTGCGCCGCGAACGCGCGGAGCACCTCGCAGATCTTCGTCCGAGAGCGCGGTCCCGACCACGACCAGCTGCTCGAGCGGGCCGATCGCGCACCGCGAACGATCGCGTCGTCCGGCCGGCTCGGCACGGGCTCGCCGGCGACGGCCTCGACCTCCCACTCGCCGTCGTCCAGCTCGCGCAGCACCGCGACCGACTCGGCCGCGAACGCGGCCCGCAGCTGCGCGACGAGCTGCGGCAGCGGGTCTTCCGCGGTCACGAGCGTCCCCCGAGCGCGGCCAGCGTCTCGGCCTCGGCTCGCGCGCGGGCGGCGTCTGCGGTCCGCCGGCTGGCGATGCTCACCAACCAGCTGACGACACCGGCGACGACGAGGAACACGAAGAGGGCGAGCAGGTTCTCGCCCTCCGCGATCGTGAACGTGTGGATCGGCGGCGTGAAGTAGAAGTTCGCGAGCAGCGATCCACTGACGCGCGGCCAGGATCGCCGGAAGCAGGCCGCCGACCGCGGCGACCACCACGACGAGCAGCAGGAACAGCAGCAGGACGCTCGAGAGACCGAACCCGGCGTTCGCCGTCCGAGAGCAGCGACCGCGAGGAGCGGCGGGCCGACGACCGCGAGCAGCCATCCGACCTGCTGGCGCCGACGCGAGAGGTACGTGCGCCGGACCGGCCGCCGCACGCTCGGCGACGACGGCGCGTCGTCCAGCTCCGTCGAGATCACGTGCACGTCGATCGGTCCCGACGCGCCGGAGCACCCCGTTGATCACCGAACCGCGCACGAGCTCGCTCCAGCGCGAGCGGCGACTCGCGCCCAGCACGAGCTGGCGTCGCGTTCTCGGCGCGGGCGAAGCTCGACGAGCGCGTCGCCGACGTCGCCGCCGCTGACCTCGCGGTACTCGCCGCCGAGCTCGGTGAGCAGCCGCCGGAGCTCGCGCGAGGCGCTCGGTCGACGGTCCCGGCCAGGCCGTCGGCCGGCCGCACGTGCACGCCGAGCAGCTCGCCGCGCGTGCGCATCGCCATGCGGGCGGCGCGCCGCAGGATCAGTCTTCGCCGCCGGGCGCGCCGGTGATCGGCGACCACCACCCGCTCGCGGGTCTCCCACGGTGCCGGTGATGCCGTGGCGCTCGCGGTACTCCTCGAGCGCCTCGTCGACCCGGTCGGCGACCCACATCAGCGCGAGCTCGCGCAGCGCGGCCAGGTTGCCCGGCGCGGAAGTAGTTGCCGAGCGCCGCGTCGATCTTCTCCGGCGTGTAGATGTTGCCGTGCGCCATCCGGCGCCGGAGCGCCTCCGGCGTCTTGTCGACGAGCTCGATCTGGTCGGCGGCGCGCACGACCGCGTCGGGGATCGTCTCGCGCTGCTCGATCCCGGTGATCTGCTCGACCACGTCGTTCATCGACTCGAGGTGCTGGATGTTGACGGTCGAGATGACGTCGATGCCGGCGTCGAGGAGCTCCTCGACGTCCTGCCAGCGCTTCTCGTTGCGCGACCCCGGGCACGTTCGTGTGGGCGAGCTCGTCGACGAGCGCGACCTTGGGCGCCCGGGCCAGGATCGCGTCGACGTCCATCTCTTCGAAGCGACGTGCCGCGGTACTCGATCCGGCGCCGGGGACGACCTCGAGGTCGCCGAGCTGCTCGGCGGTGTTGACCCGGCCGTGGGTCTCGACGAAGCCGACGACGACGTCGGTGCCGCGCGCGTTCCGGCGCCGGCCCTCGTTGAGCATCGCGAAGGTCTTGCCCGACGCCGGGCGCCGCTCCGAGGTAGATGCGGAGCTTCCCGCGTGCCATCGACTCAGCCTACGGTCACGACTGCCGGTCCAACGCCACGTTCAGCTCGAGGACGTTGACACCCGGCTCGCCGAGGAAGCCCAGCGATCGCCCGTCGGTGTGCTCGTCGATGAGCTTGTTGACCGCGGCGAGCGACAGTCCGGCGGACCCGCGCGACCCGGTGCGCCTGGATGCGGGCGTTGGCCACCGAGATCTGCGGATCGAGACCCGATGCGGAGGCGGTGACGGCGTCGACCGGGACCTCGGCGTCCTTCGCGAGCCCGTTCTCCTTGCGGTACTCGATGGCCCGCTGCTTGACCAGGGCGAGGAACGTCGGGTTGGTCGGCCCGAAGTTGGAGCCGGAGCTGATGTCCTGGGTCAGGTCCTTGGGGTCGTTCGGCACCGTCTTGTTCGCGTTCTTGGGATCGGCGGCGTCCGTACCGGCCGCGGCCGCACCCGCAGCGCTCGGGCGGCCGTGGAAGTACTTCGCCTTCGTGAACGTCTGACCGAGCAGCTTCGAGCCGACGACCTTGCCGTTCGACCTTCACCTGCGAGCCGTTCGCCTGATCGGAGAACGCC
Organism: uncultured Acidimicrobiia bacterium; assembly: GCA_963770105.1. Taxonomy (GTDB): domain Bacteria; phylum Actinomycetota; class Acidimicrobiia; order IMCC26256; family JAENVU01; genus Chersky-806. Next base: position 448,225 of record CAVYOL010000001.1, read on the forward strand.
GTCTGCGCGACGCCGGTGATCACGAGCGGGTAGGCGAGCCCAGTGAGGACCGTGAAGACGACCATCATCAGGATGGCGGGCAGCAGTTGGCGACGCATCACTTCACTCCCAGGGCGGTGACGATCAGGTCGATGATCTTGATCCCGATGAACGGGGCGATGATCCCGCCGAGCCCGTAGATCAGGAGGTTCCGCCGCAGCAGCTCCGCCGCACCGGACGGCACGAACTTCACCCCGCGCAACGCAAGTGGGATCAGCACCACGATGATCAGCGCGTTGAAGATCACGGCCGAGAGGATCGCCGAGCGGGGCGAGCTCAGGTCCATGATGTTGATGCGGTTGAGCTGCGGGAAGACCGCGAGGAACATCGCGGGGACGATGGCGAAGTACTTCGCGACGTCGTTCGCGATCGAGAAGGTGGTGAGCGCGCCGCGCGTGATGAGCAGCTGCTTGCCGATCTCGACGATGTCGATGAGCTTCGTGGGGTCCGAGTCGAGGTCGACCATGTTCCCGGCTTCCTTCGCCGCCTGGGTGCCGGTGTTCATCGCCACGCCGACGTCGGCCTGCGCGAGCGCGGGCGCGTCGTTCGTCCCGTCGCCCGTCATCGCGACCAGGCGGCTGCCCGCCTGCTCCGCCTTGATGTAGGCCATCTTGTCCTCGGGCGTGGCCTCGGCGATGAAGTCGTCGACGCCGGCCTCCGCCGCGATGAACCGGGCGGTGATGGGGTTGTCGCCGGTCACCATCACGGTCCGGATGCCCATCGTGCGGAGCTCGTCGAAGCGCTCCTTCATGCCCGGCTTGACCGTGTCCTTCAGGTAGATCACGCCGAGCGCCTTCGCCGCAGCGCCGTTCTTGATGGCAACGACGAGCGGGGTCCCACCGAGCCCGGCGATGGCGTCGACCTCGTCCATCAGCTCGATCGGCACCGTGCCGCCGCCCTCCTCGACCCAGCGGCGCACCGAGTCGGCCGCGCCCTTGCGGATGCTGTGGCCGTCGTAGTCGAGGCCACTCATGCGGGTCTGCGCGGTGAACTCGATCAGCTCGGCGCCGGGGACGTCACGCGGGGCGATGCCGTAACTGCGACTCCGTCGAGCTCGAGGATGGAACGACCTTCCGGCGTCTCGTCGGCCAGGCTCGAGAGGAGCGCGGCGTCGGCGAGCTCGCGCTCGTCGACGCCCGGCGCGGGCCGGAGCTCGGCCGCCTGGCGGGCGCCGTAGGTGATCGTGCCCGTCTTGTCGAGGAGCAGCGTGTTCACGTCGCCGGCGGCCTCCACCGCGCGGCCGCTCATGGCCAGGACGTTGCGGCGCACCAGGCGGTCCATCCCTGCGATGCCGATGGCCGAGAGCAGGCCGCCGATCGTCGTCGGGATCAGACAGACGAGGAGCGCGACCAGGACGACGACCGACTGCTCGGCGTTCGCGTAGATCGCGAACGGCTGCAGGCTCACGGTGGCGAGCAGGAAGATGATCGTCAACCCGGCGAGCAGGATGTTGAGCGCGATCTCGTTCGGGGTCTTCTGTCGCTCGGAGCCCTCGACCAGGGCGATCATCCGGTCGATGAACGTCTCACCCGGTCGGGCCGTGATGCGGACGACGATCCGGTCGGACAGCACTCGCGTCCCGCCGGTGACGGCCGAGCGGTCGCCGCCGGCCTCACGGATCACCGGCGCCGACTCACCGGTGATCGCCGACTCGTCGATGCTCGCGATGCCCTCGACGACGTCGCCGTCGCTCGGAATCACCTCGCCGGCCACGACGACGACCTCGTCGCCGACGTCGAGCTGGGTGCCGGGCACCTCTTCGATCGACCCGTCGGCACGGCGTCGGTTCGCCATCGTCTCGGATCGCGTCTGGCGCAGCGTGTCGGCCTGCGCCTTGCCTCGCGCCCTTCGGCGACCGCCTCGGCGAAGTTCGCGAAGAGGACGGTGAACCACAGGAACGCGGCGACGAGCGCAGCGAACACGTTCTCGTCGGCGCTCGCCGACCCGAGGTTCGGTGAAGAAGAGGATCGTCGTGAGCACGCTGCCGACCTCGACGACGAACATGACCGGGTTCCGCATGAGGTGGCGCGGATGCAGCTTGACGATGCTGTCGCCGACCGCGCGTCGCAGGATCGTCGGGTCGAACATCGAGGTCGAGGACCGGACCCGCTCGGCCTTCGTCTCGCCGGGCGGGAGGGTCGGAGTGGGAGTCATCGTCATTCGGGGATCCTCCTCAGATGCCGAGCTGCTCGACGATGGGACCGAGCGCGAGTGCCGGGAAGAAGGTGAGACCGGCGACGACGATGATCGACGCCGAACAACAGGCCCGCGAACAGCGGGGTGTCGGTCGGGAACGTCCCGGCGGACGCCGGGACCTTGTCCTTGCGAGCAAGTGCGCCCGCGAGCGCCAGAGTCGGGATGATCAGGAAGATACCGACCGATCAGCATCGCGATGCCGAGGGCGATGTTCATGAACTGGGTGTTCGCGGTGATGCCCGCGAACGCCGAGCCGTTGTTGTTCGCCGGCCGAGGTGAACGCGTAGAGGACCTCGGAGAAGCCGTGCGGTCCGGGTTGAGGAGGCGACGGTTGAGCACACTCGGTGTGACGATCGCCATCCCGGTGCCGATCAGCACCGCGACCGGCATCGCGAGGATGTAGAGGACGACGAGCTTGACCTCGGTCGCCTGGATCTTCTTGCCCGAGGTACTCCGGCGTGCGCCCGACCATCAGGCCCGCGATGAACACCGCGAGGAGGGCGAGGACGAGCATGCCGTTCAGCCCGACGCCGACACCGCCCGGGCTGATCTCGCCGAGCTTCATGTGGATCATGCACATCATCCCGCCGAGTGGCGTGTAGCTGTCGTGCATCGAGTTCGACCGAGCCGTTCGACGTGCCGGTCGTCGACGCACACCACGCGGCCGAGGCTGGCGTCGCCGAACCGGACCTCCTTGCCCTCGAGGTTGCCACCCGGTTGGCTCGTCGTGACCGTCTGGTTCGACCTTGCACGCAGTCGAGCTTCGGGTTGCCGTTCAGCTCGAACATCGTCGTGAGCCCGACCACGAGCGCCCAGATCACGACCATCACCGCGAGCAGCACCTAGCCCTGGCGCTGCTCACCGACCATCTTCCCGTACGTGTAGGTCAGCGAGACGGGGATCAGCAGGATGAAGAACAGTCCGAACAGGTCGGAGAAGCCGTTCGGGTTCGAGAACGGGTGCGCGGAGTTCACGTTGAAGAACCCGCCGCCGTTCGTCCCCAGCATCTTGATGGCTTCCTGGCTGGCCGTCGGCCCACCCGGGATCACCTGCGACTGACCTTCGAGCGTCTTGATGACGTCGAAGCCGTGGAGGTTCTGGACGACACCGGTGCCGACGTAGACGACCGCGCCGACGAACGCGATCGGGACCAGGATGCGCAGACGTCGTGCGGGTCAGGTCGACCCAGAAGTTGCCGATCGTGTCGGACGCGCCGACGGGCGAGACCCCGGATCGAGCGCGGCCATCACCGCCATGCCGGCCGCGGCCGACACGAAGTTCTGCACCGTCAGGCCGACCATCTGCGTGAAGCTGCTGAGGGTCGACTCGCGGGCGTAGCTCTGCCAGTTCGTGTTGGTCACGAAGCTCGTGGCCGTGTTGAAGGACAGCGCCTCACCGACCTTCGGCGCGCGCGTGGGGTTGAACGGCAGCACGGTCTGCAGCCGCTGCAGGCCGTAGAGGAACAGCAGTGCCCACGACGCTGAACGCGAGCACCGAGAACGCGTAGACGGTCCAGCGCTGCTCGCGGTCGGGATCGACGCGGCACAGGCGGTAGATCAGGCGCTCGACGGGCACGAACACGCGGTCGCCCGGTGCGGCGCCTTCCCGTACACCTTCGCCATGTACCCGCCGAGCAGCGGAATCGAGACGGCGAGGAGCGACGACGAGGAACGCGAGCTGTGCCCAGTGCCGCTGCACTCATCAGAACTTCTCCGGGAACGAGGAAGGCGGCGATGAGATAGCCGAGCAGCAGCACGGAGAGGATGAGACCGACGAGGTTCTCGGCGCTCACGGCTTCACCTCCGTCGAGGACATCGGCTGCGAGCCGTCTTCACCGCTGCGCACGATGCGGTCGCAGCCCACGACGAACGCGGCACACAGGGCGAAGAACCCGATGATCACCACGACGACGAAGATGATGTCGGCCATGAGGTCTCCTTGCGGACTCAGGACTGGAACTGGTTGACGAGCACGGTGCCGAGCTGGTCGGCGAGGGCGACGGCGAGCGCACGGTCCTCGGGTGGCATCGCGATGCCGCTCGCGCCCTCGTCGAGATCGAGCACGAAGCGACCGACCGGACGGCCGGCGCCGAAGACGGGGAGCGCGATCCGACCGCTGGGTCGGGACGGGCTCGAGGGCGTCGGTGCCGGGATCGCGCACACCCTGGTGCGTGATCTCGGGAAGATCCTGCGGAGCGGCAGCCGGCTCGAACCGGCACTGCCGCACCGGGAGCAACGAGACGAGCTCACCCTGCACGATCCCGATCAGACCGGCCCGCCGACTCTCCACCGGCGGCGAGCTCGGAGAGACGGCGCACGTGCACGACCTCGGCGCGACTCTCGGCGGCCCGTGCGTCTCGCTGCGACGGTTCCTGACGACGAGCTCGCCGACGATGAGCCCGACGACGAGCAGGAGCACCGCGGTCTCGACGTCGTCGCGGCTGTTGATCGTGAACGAGTAGTACGGACGGGTGAAGAAGAAGTCGAAGGATGCCATCGACACGAGCGCGGCGATCGCGCCGGCGAGGCGGCCCCCGAGCACGGCGGCAGCAACGACGACGAGCACCAGGACGAGCGAGACGTTCGACGTCCGGATGTCGCTGCGGACCGGGATGAGGGCGAGGACGACGACGACCGGCCCGACGAGCGCCACGACCCAGGCAAGGGGGGAGAGCTTGGAGGGTGCGCTCGTCGGGACTCCTGGTCGTCGTCCACGGATCCGTTGTAAGTCCGGCAACCTCGCTGGATAGGGCCTTAACGCCTTCCTGACGCCGGGGCGTCGAACGTTGACGAGCCGCCGCCTAGGCAGCCGTCCGACCATGCGATTGGGTGGGCGGAGCGGACCGAGAGGAGGCCGGCATGGTCTACGGAGTGACGATCCAGACGCTCGATCGAGCGGCGGGAAACGGACTCACGATGGTGTTCGTCGACACCTCGGACGCGCCGACCGCGGCAACCCTCGCCGCGAAGGATTGGACCGGCGACTGCGCTGCCACTGCGAGGGTGGTCGCCGATCACCCCGTCGAGCTGTGCCGGGGTTCCACGCCGACGGTCGCAGTGCGCACGCGGCGCTGCCGATCGCCGGCGGAACTCGCCCGCCTGATCCGGCCCGGTCGAGGACCGCGATCGGTACCGGTGCGTCACGCACGGTCGGCGCACGTCGAATACGCCGGGATTTGATCGCGGCGGTCGCGGCGACCGGCGTCACCGTTGGCGCGACAGTCGCGATCGCCCGGGACGCCAGACGGGCCGAGCTGGTCCGCAGCGCGACCGCGACGACCGGGCTTCGACCGTGACGCCGACGGCCGGATCGGGGTCGAGCCGGATCGACCCGACGACCTGCGGCCATCGCCGACGACGGGGAGCCGGACCCCGAGCGGAGGCAGCGCGAGCTCGCCGTCGGGGCCGACCCGGCGGTACGAGCTCTCGATCCGGCCCGAGCGCTCGAGGCAGCGGAAGGTCGGGACCCGTCGCCTCGACTTCGAAGCGGCAGCCGACGAGCTCCATCAGTTCGACGAGCTCGACGAGGATCAGCTCGATCAGCTCGTTGCTGCTGGCACCAGATGCCACCCGCTCGGCCATCTGCCGCATGCTCGCGAGCTCGTCCCGGCCGCGGACCGCATCGCGGGTCTGCCGACGGGCGTGGATCGCGATCTGACCCACCGCGAAACCGATCGCCAGAGAGGATCAACGAGGTCTCGACGTCGTTCGAGTCGTTGATCCGCAGCGAGTCGTACGGCTGGGTGAAGAAGAACTCGAGCGAGACCGCCGCGATCACCGCGCTCAGGGCCGCCGGGCCCCGCCCACCAACACGCGGACGGTCGCGACCACGACGAGCACGAGGACGAGCGCGACGTTCGTGTCGGTCAACCTGGCCGGCTGGATCCCGACCATCGCCCCGGCGATGCGCGATCGGGAGCAGCCCGCCGATTTCGTACGCGATCGTCGACGGGCGGGACTGCCACGCCTAGCGCTGCACCTAGTACGCCGTGCCGGTGACGCCCGTCTGGGACTCGGCCGCGACGAAGTCCTCGGACTCCTCGCCGAAAGCCGCCGCCCTTGCGCTTCGAGAACGCGACCGCACCGATCAGCACGAGCGAGCCCGCGCCGGCGATCGACGAAGCGGGCGTCGTCGTGCTGCAGGCTGATGATCGCCGGCAGGATCAGCAGCGAGACGAGGTTCATCACCTTGATCAGCGGGTTCAGCGCCGGACCGGCGGTGTCCTTGAACGGGTCGCCGACGGTGTCGCCGATGACGGCCGCCTTGTGCGCCTCGGAGCCCTTGCCGCCCTCGTTGCCGTCCTCGATGTACTTCTTCGCGTTGTCCCAGGCACCACCGGAGTTGGACAGGAAGTTGGCCATGAGCTGACCGGTGAGGATGACGCCGGCGAGGAACGCACCGAGCGCGTAGAAGTTGATGCCGAAGCCGATGATGACGGGCGTGAGCACCGCGAGCAGCGCCGGTGTGGCGAGCTCGCGGAGCGACGCCTGCGGTGCAGATGTCGATGACCGGGCCGTAGTCGGGCTTCTTGGTCCCGGCCATGATCCCGCCGTCGGCGAACTGGCTGCGGACCTCCTGCACCACGACGCCGGCGGTGCGACCGACCGCGCGGATGGCGAGGGCCGAGAACAGGAACGCGACCGAACCACCGATCAGCAGGCCGATGAAGACCTTCGGGTTCGCGACGTTGATCTGAGTCGCACGTCGTTGAAGAGCCGGTTGCCGGCAGCGGCGCGCCGTGGAACTTGAATCCGGACTCCGCCGCCGATGGTCTCGACGAACGATGCGAACAGCGCCACCGACGCGATGACCGCCGAGCCGATCGCGAAGCCCTTGGTGACCGCCTTGGTGGTGTTGCCCACGGCGTCGAGGCTCACCATGATGCGCTCGGGCTCGCCCTCGAACTCGCCCGACATCTCGGCGATGCCGGCGGCGTTGTCGGCGACCGGACCGAACGTGTCCTCGGAGACGATGACGCCGGTCGTGGCCAGCATGCCCATGCCGGTGAGGGCGACCAGGTAGAAGGTGAACTGGATGTTGCCGTTGCCCATGGCGATGCGCGACGCCGAGCGCGAGCGCGATGCCGATGATGGCGTAGACGCTCGACTCGAGCCCGAGCTGATGCCGGAGAGCACGACGGTGGCCGGGCCGGTGCGCGACGCTTCGGCGATCTCGCGCACGGGGCGGTCTCGGTGGACGTGAAGTACTCGGTGAGCCGGCTCAGCGCCTGGGCCAGGATCAGACCGCGAGACCACGGCGCCGAAGCACTTCCAGCCGGCGTTCGACGTGATCGTTGCCGACGTAGCCGAACGCGACGATGGCGGTGCCGACGACCGTGAGGAGCCCGGCGGTGATGAAGCCGCGGTTGATCGGCGCCATCGCCGACTTGTCCTTGTCGGTCGCCCGCACCGCGAAGACACCGACGATCGAGGCGAGCACGCCGATGGCGCGGGCGGCCAGCGGGAAGATGAGACCGAGCGCCGGGTTCAGCCCGATCGACTGGAACGCCGCGACGCCGAGGATGATCGACGCGACCAGCGTGACCTCGTAGCTCTCGAAGAGGTCGGCGGCCATGCCGGCGCAGTCGCCGACGTTGTCACCGACGTTGTCGGCGATGGTGGCCGGGTTGCGCGGGTCGTCCTCGGGGATGCCCGCCTCGACCTTGCCGACGAGGTCGGCGCCGACGTCGGCCGCCTTGGTGAAGATGCCGCCGCCGACCCGCAGGAACAGGGCGAGCAGCGAGCCACCGAAGCCGAACCCGATGAGGATCGCGGACGCGGTGTTCTGGAAGATCATGATGATGATCGTCGCGCCGAGCAGGCCGAGACCGACGGTGAACATGCCGGCGACGCCACCGGTGCGGAACGCCACCTTGAGCGCGGCGGGCAGCGAACCGGCCTTGGCGGCCGCCGCGGTGCGCACGTTGCCGCGGACCGCGAGGCTCATGCCGATGAATCCGGTGAGGCCCGACATGAAGCAGCCGCCGATGAAGGCGAGCGTGCGGAAGAGCCCGGAAGCGTCGCAAGCGGCCGAGCCCGTAGGCGAGCCGCCGTCGGAAGGCCGCGGCTTCACGATCTCGGTGGACGTGACGAACACGATGATCGCGAGCGGGATCAGGATGACCGCGATCGTCTTGAACTGGCGCCGGAGGTACGCCATGGCGCCCTCTTGGATCGCCAGGGCGATCTCGACCATCGTCGGCGTTCCGGTCTCCGCGGCGAGCACTCCCTTCATGAGGAAGAAGCCCACGCAAATGGCCAGCAATGCGGTCACCGCGGCGAAGATGAGCCAGAACCATTCGGCCCCGCCCAGCGTGAAGACCTGGTAACCACCTTCGACCGCGAGGACAGTTCATCGGGAGTCGATCTCCTTGAGGGTCATCGTCAGCGGCGCGAGAGTGACGCGCCCCTGGGGATCGAATCGGTCACCCAGGCGCTCGGGGACCGTCACGAGGGTGACAATGTAGTCAGACCCCGCCGGACGTGCCTACTCGCTCGGGGGATCGCCCGTTCGGGCCTTCCCCTTGGGCAGGTCCTCGACGTGATACGGCACGGACGTGACCACCGTGTTCTTGCGGAAGAGCAGGCGGCCCTTCAGGAAGAGCGCGCTCTGGTTGTGCAGCAGCTGGCCCCACCACGACCCGACGACGAACTCGGGGATCACGATCGTCACGATGTCGTTGTCCCGCTGGGCGTCCAGCTCGTCCACGAAGCGCAGGACCGGACGGGCCAGCTCCCGGTAGGGCGAGTAGAGGATCTCGAGCGGGACGTCCAGGCCGAATTGCTCCCACTGCTGCTCGATCTTGGCCTGCTCCTCCTCGTCCGAGACGACGGAGAGCGCGAGGAGCTTGTTCGGCCGCAGCGACTTGGCGTACGCGAGCGCCTCGAGCACGCCCCGGTGCACGGAGCCCACGAGGACGACGACCGTGTGGTTCATCTTGCGGACCTTGAAGTCCGGTGTGACCGCAAGGCCGTCCGCGACCGACTGGTAGTGGCGGTGGATCGACTTGAACAGCAGGATGATCAGGGGGATCACGACGAGCACGACCCACGCGCCCTCGCTGAACTTCGTCGCGGCGATGATCACCGTCACGATCCCGGTCGCGACGGACCCGACGCCGTTGATGACGGCGTTGCGCTTCCAGCCCCGCTCCTGCTCGTTCGGTGGTGACGCACCATGCCCGGCCTGCGAGAGCGTGAAGCGCGTGAACACCCCGACGGCATAGAGCGGGATGAGCTTGTTCGTCAGGCCACCGAACGCCACGATCAGCACTGCCGGCGGCACCGCGGCGAGGAACAGGACGCCGTTCGAGAACACCAGCCGGTCGCCGCGGTTCGCGAGCTGCCGAGGCAGGTAGCCGTCGCGGGCGATGATCGACGAGAGGCGCGGGAAGTCCGCGTACGCCGTGTTCGCGGCGAGCGTCAGGATCGCCGCGGTCGCGAACTGGAGGATGACGTACAACGGACCGTTGCCGAACACCAGCAGGCCCATCTGCGAGAAGACCGTCTGGTCGTGGCTCGGGTACGGGAGCAGTCGGTGGGCCAGCACCGACACTCCGAAGAAGAGCATCCCGAGGATGATCGCCATCCACATCAGCGTCGTCGCCGCGTTCTTCGACTCGGGACGTCGGAACGCGGGCACGCCGTTCGAGATGGCCTCGACACCGGTGAGCGCGACCGCGCCGGAGGAGAAGCCCTTGAGGATGAGGAAGAGGTCGAGCGTGCCGCCGAACTCATTGGTGCCGGCGAACTCCTTGGAGTTGAACGGCACCGTTGCCCAGGTGCACGAAGAAGCTTGCGTAGAGGCCGTAGCCCACGAGGATCGTCAGCATGATGATGTAGATGTAGGTCGGCACCGCGAAGATGCCGGCCCGACTCCTTGATCCCGCGCAGGTTGGCGACGCGTGATGATGGCGATGAGCGCGAGCCCGAGCGAGCACGCGCTGGTCGGCGAGACCCCTGAACGCGGGGATCGAGACGATCGCCGCGACACCCGGCCGAGATCGACACCGCCACCGTGAGGATGTAGTCGACGAGCAGCGACGCGCCGGCGATGAGCGACGGCATCTCGCCGAGGTTCTCGCGGCTCACGACGTAGGCTGCCGCCGCCGCTCGGGTAGGCGAAGATCGTCTGGCGGTACGACGTGACGACGATCGCGAGCAGGAGCGCGACGGCGATCGAGATCGGGATCAGGACGCTGAGCCCGAGCGCGAGGCTCGACGCGCCGACCGCGGTGACGAACAGGATCTCCTCGGTCGCGTACGCCGTCGACGAGATGGCGTCGGACGAGAAGACCGCCAGCGCGATCAGCTTGGGGATCCGCTGGTGCTCCTGGTCGGCGATGGAGATGCGGGCGCCCGACCAGGACCCGCTTGACGACGGACACGATCCTCGCTTCGTACGGTCCGGTCGCTGACGGCTCTCTGACTGACCGTCAGCCGAAGCGCGTCAGTCTGGCACGCATCCGCGGCGACATGGCCTCCGGTTCAAGTTGCGGGCGATAGGTTTCCCCGGCCATGCGGGTAGCGATCGCCGGTGCGGGCAACGTCGGACAGCACGTGGCCGACGTCGCTCAGCCGGTCGGGGCACGACGTGCTCATCATCGAGCAGAACCGGGACGTCGCGACCGAGCCGCCACCCATCCAGGGATCGAGTGGCACGTCGGCGACGCGTGCGAGGTCGCGTCGCTGAAGGACGCCCGGCTCGAGACTGTGCGACGTGCTGGTGGCCGCCACCGGTGACGACGAGGACAACCTCGTGGTGTCGCTGCTCGCCAAGCAGGAGTTCGGGATGCCCCGGGTGATCGCCCGGGTCAACCACCCCAAGAACGAGTGGATGTTCACGGAGAACTGGGGCGTCGACGTCTTCGTCTCGACCCCGCACGCTGATCACCGCGATGGTCGAGGAGGCCGTGAGCGTCGGCAAGCTCATCGAGATCCTGCGCTTCGAGGACGGCCTCGCCCGGCTCGTCGAGGTCACCCTCGCCGACGGACGTCCCAGTCGTCGACAGCTCGATCGCCGAGACTCGCGATCCCCCGCGAGGCCACGATCGTGGCGATCCTGCGCGACCGACCACCTCGTCGTGCCGCGCGGCGAGAGCCTGTTCGAGCCGGGTGACGAGGTGCTGGCGCTCGTCACCCCGATTCGGAGGACGAGATCCGCGAGATCTGCGTGGGCACCGGTATCTACCGCGAGGGATCGGCTAGACCAGGTAGCCGTAGGCCGGGTTGTAGACGAGCCGCTCCGGACCCGTCGTGCACGGTCGCGACGCCCTCCACGATCAACCGCCGGCCCGGCGACATCGCCGCGATCTTGCGCCGACCCAGGAACACCGCGACCACGGCCGCCCGACCGTCGGTGACCGTCACCTCGAGCGCGGGCGCGCCCGGCCCGGGGGACGATGCGGAGCGAGGTGATCTCGCCGCCGAAGCGCACCGGTATCCGCACCGGGAGCTGATCCAGGTGGGTGAGCCCGTCGAGGTCGTCGCAGAAGGCGGCGAGGTCCTCGCGGTCGGTCTCCTCGACGGACTTCGTCATCCGGTCGACCAGCTTCCGCACGCCCATGGGGACAGGCTACGGCGCGAGGAGCTCGATGTCAGGGCTCAGCACCGCGAGGTAGCCGCGGGACTGCCCCACCATCCCCTCGGCGACGATCTCGCGACCGAGCTCGATGCCCGCGACCCGTCGGCGGCCGAGGAAGACCAAGAGGATCCCGCCGGAGTCGTCGACCACGACGCACTCGAGCGACGCCACGTCGGCCCAGGGCTGCACTCGCATCGAACGGATGAACCCCCGGACCCGGGCGTGGGTGCGCCAGCGGACCTCCCCGATCGGGGTGATCGGCCGCGGCGACCCGTTCGCCGAGACCGCGGTGGCGGACACTTCGGTCACGAGACCGGGGTCGGGACCGGCTCACCCATCTGGAACGGCACCATGGTCACGTTGGCGTGCTCGAGCTTCGTGATGGCTCCCGCGATCTCGTCGCCGGTGTGGTCGTGGAGCAGGCGGTGCCAGAACCGCTTGTAGAGGCGATGCGGGAGCAGGACGGTGACCTCGGTCTTCGCGTCGGCCGACCTCCGCGCGCCACGACATCGAGTGCGGCGCGGGCCACTCGACGATCGGGGCAGTCGACGAGCTCGAGGGGGACGCGCGAGAGGCCGAGCGTGCGCCAGCTGTCGGCGAGGTCCTCCGCGGCCTGCCGGTCCGCACGCGATGTGCACCGCACGCATCTCGTCGGGCATGAGCGTCCGCGCGTACTGGATCGCCCGCGCGGTGCTCTGGTCGAGCCGGGCGACGAAGACCAGCACCACGTGGCGGCTGAGGATCGGCGCGCTCACCGCGTCGTGCGCGTCGTCGGCGAGCTGGTGCTCCTCGGCCTCGTACTGCTTGTTCAGCCGCGTGAGCAGCGTCACCATGATCGGCACCAGGAGGATGATGACCCAGGCGCCTTCCATGAACTTGAAGCGGATGAAGATGATGAGCACGACGAACGACAGGAACGCGCCGAAGCCGTTGACGAAGATGCCCTTGCGCCAGCCCTTCTCCTTCTTCGTGAGGTGGTGCTTGGCCATGCCCGACTGCGAGAGCGTGAACGAGGCGAACACGCCGATCGCGTAGAGCGGGATCAGCCGGTCGACGTTGGCACCGGTGGCGACGATCAGGACCATCGCGGTGCCGGCCAGGAAGATGATCCCGTTGGAGAACACCAGCCGGTGCCCGCGCTTGGTGAGCTGCTTGGGCATGAAGTTGTCACCGGCGTGGAACGACGCCAGCCGTGGGAAGTCCGCGAAGCGACGTGTTCGCCGCGAGCACCAGGATGAGCATGCGTCCCGGCCTGCAGCGCGTAGAACAGCACGGTTCCGAGGCTGCTGGTTCCGAACACCTGCTTGCCGACCTGCGAGATCACCGTCGGGTAGCCGGACGTGAACGGCACCGGGTGGACGTGCGAGGCGAGGAACGACAGCCCGAGGAACAGGGTGCCGAGGGTGCAGCCCATGATCACCAGCGTGCGCCGGGCGTTCAGCCACTCCGGCTTCTTGAACGCGGTGACGCCGTTGGAGATCGCCTCGACCCCGGTGACTGCCGTGCCGCTCGACCGCGAAGGCATGCAGCATCGCCGCGAGGCCCGCGCCGTAGAACAACCCGTCCGCCGCGCTGCCCTGCTTGCTGGCCTTGATCATCCCGTGCACCGGGTCGATGGTGCCGAGGTTGCCGCCGATGAGCTTCGACGACGCCGACGATCAGACATGACGCCCATGATCCCGATGAAGAAGTACGTCGGGACCGCGAACACCTTCCCGGACTCGCGCACGCCCTTGAGGTTCATGAACGCGATCAACGCGATGAAGAACAACGAGATCGGGACGGCATACGGCTTGAACACCGGGAACGCGGAGATCGAGCGCCGCGGTGCCCGCGGCCGTCGACACGGCGACGGTGAGCACGTAGTCGGTCAGCAGCGAGACTCCGGCCACCTGCGCCGGCAGGAGGCCGAAGTTGTCGCGCGTCACCATGTACGCGCCACCGGCCGTCGGGTACTCCTTGATCGTCTCCCGGTAGGAGAGGATCAGGAAGAAGAGGACGCCGAGCATCGCGACGGTGATGCCGACGACGAGGCTGAACGCGGCGACGCCGACCGCGACGAAGCAGCACGTCGCAGGATCTCTTCGGTCGCGTACGCAGACGACGAGATGCAGTCGGACGAGAACACGGCGAGCGCGGTCGGGATGCCGAGGCGCTCGTGCTCGAGCTGGTCGGTGTCGAGCGGGGGCCCGAGGACCTTCCGCTTGAACCGGTAGCGCCTGCTCTCGGGCAGGTCGACCGGTGCCTTCGCGGGGAAGGGGCGCGGACCGGTCCGCGTCTCCTCGGCCGCCTGCTGAGGATGAATCGTGCGCATTGGCAGTAAGTCAACCACCCCGGAGCCCCCCAGGATCGATCAGACAACTCCCATTCCTCCCGCCGTGGCCGTTAGCATCGCGGCGGCCCATCAGAGAGAGTGGAGCGCAGGGTGCATGTCGTCGTAGTGGGGTGCGGCCGGGTTGGTAGCGAGCTGGCCGGCACCCTGGAGAAGCAAGGGCACACTGTCGCGGTCATCGACAAGCGTAAGGACGCGTTCAGACGCCTCCCGACCGGGTTCGGTGGCTACCGGATCGTCGGCTTCGGCTTCGACCGCGACACGCTCGAAGAGGCCGGAATCAAGGAGGCGGGTGCCCTGGCCGCCGTCACCAGCGGCGACAACTCGAACATCATGTCGGCGCGCGTCGCCCGCGAGACGTTCGAGGTCGACCGGGTCGTCGCCCGCATCTACGACCCCCGGCGTGCCGCGATCTACCAGCGGCTCGGCATCCCGACCGTCGCCACCGTCTCGTGGACGACCGACCAGGTGGTCCGGCGCCTCCTCCCCGGCGAGCACCCGGCCGAATGGACCGATTCCAGCGGGAAGGTCTCCCTCGTCGAACGCGACCTCCCGGCGGCGTGGGCGGGCCAGAAGCTCTCGAAGCTGAACGAGCCCGGCCGCTTCACGGTCGCGGCCGTCACCCGGCTCGGCTCCGCTCGGGTCGTCGAGCCCGACCTCGTCGGCCAGGAGGGCGACATCGTCTACTTCATGATCGACGCCAACGCGACCGACGTGCTCCAAGCCCGGTTGTCCGGCCAAGACGACTCCATCCACCACTGATGCGCGTCGCAGTCGCGGGTGCAGGAAGCGTCGGGGCGTTCATCGCGAACGCGCTGGTCGAGAACAGCCACGAGGTGCTGCTCATCGAGAGCGATCCCAACGTGGCGGCCAAGATGCCGACCGTCGCCGGCCTCGAGGTGTTCGTCGGCGACGCGTGCGAGGTCTCGACGCTGAAGGAAGCCGGGCTCGAACGGTGCGACGTCGTCGTCGCGGCAACCGGCGACGACGAGGACAACCTCGTCGTGTCACTCCTGGCCAAGCAGGAGTTCGCGGTGCCGCGCGTCATCGCGCGGGTCAACCACCCGAAGAACCAGTGGATGTTCAACGCGACCTGGGGTGTGGACATCGCGGTGTCCACGCCGCACCTCATCACGTCGCTCGTGGACGAAGCCGTGAGCGTCGGGCGCCTGGTGCGCCTGTTCCAGCTCGAAGGCGGTCAGGTCGGCCTCGTGGAGGTGACGCTGGCGGAGGACGCCCCCGTCGCCAATCGCGCGATCCGTGACCTCGATGTGCCCCGCGACGCGACGTTCGTCGCGATCATCCGGGACGACCACGTCGTGATCGCCCGAGGGGACACCGTGCTGCAGGCGGGCGACGAGGTCATGGCATTGGTCACACCGGAGTCGGAAGACGCCGTGCGCCAGATGCTCATCGGAAGCTGACCCCCTCCCTGACGCCAGTTCGCGGCTCCAACATGGCATCCTGAGGGGGTCATGGATTTCTCTCGCCTCTGTCTCCGCGCGCCCGTGGTCGTCGTCGGCGCCGCGCTCGCACTCTCACTCGCCGCCTGCTCCGGCGGTGGCAGCACCGCCAAGGCGAAGGCTCCCGCCCCCGCCGGCTCGGAGCTGACGCTCGCCGCAGGTCCCGTGCAGGTCCAGGCGGCCGGCACCCCGGGCACGCTCTCGGATGCCGACCGCAGCGCGATCATCGCGACGCTGCGCACGTACGTGACCGCGGCGACGATCGATCCGCTGCACGGCAAGCCGGTCGGTGACCTCTCGAAGGTGTTCACCCCCGAGGCGTTGGCCGCGCTCACCGGGCCGAACCGCGACGCGGCGGTGGACGACGGCATGCCGAAGGCCACGACCACCGTGACCGCGAAGAACCCACCGGTGACGCTCACCGCGCTCAGCGACCCGACCGGCGCGATCGATCTCGTCGCGGCGCCGCTCTTCCTCGACGTGCACACCAAGGCGTCGGGTGGACCGGTGCGGGTGCTCCGCACCGGCGAGGTGATGCTGCAGCAGACCGGCGGCGCATGGAGGATCGCGAGCTACAAGCTCACGGTCGATCGCAGCGGCACCGGCTTCCCCACCCCCACCACGAGCTCGACGGAGAAGGCAACACCATGATCGGCACCGTGCGCCGCCATCCGTTCATCACCACGGCCGTGACGGTGCCGCTGGTCGTCGCGCTCGCGCTGGCCGGCGGGTTCGTGCTCTGGCTGCAGGGCGTCCGCCTGCCCTACGCCTCCGGCGCGGTGTGGTTCTCGGTGACGAAGAACGCGTCGGCCGACTACACGCCCGCACCGGGCAAGCCGGTGTTCCTGCTGGCGGTCGGCAACGACGGGCGGCCCGGCGACACCTCGACCCGCGGTGACGCGATCCACCTGATCGCGGTCAACCCCGCGCTGCACAAGGCGACGATCCTCGACTTCCCCCGTGACACCGGGCTGCCCATCCCGGGGCACGGCGTGGACAAGGTGAACGCCTCGCACGTCGACGGTGGCGCCCCGCTCGAGGCCCAGACGCTCGGCAACGCGGTCGGCGTGCAGGTCCCGTACGCGATCGACGTCGGCTTCGGCGGCTTCGTCGACATGGTCAACGACATGGGCGGGCTCCAGGTCAACGTGCCCGTCGCCATGAACGACGCGAACTCGGGTGCGCACATCCCGCGCGGGGCCGCTCAAGATGAGCGGCGCCACCGCGCTGGCCTTCGCGCGCAACCGCCACCAGTTCCCGACCGGTGACCTCATGCGCTCCCAGAACCAGGGCTACCTCATCCTCGCCGCGCTGGCCCAGCTCCGGGCGCAGAACACGGGGCCCGTCGGCACGCTGACCGCACTGGCGAACCTCGGCCGTCACACGCAGCTCTCGGGGATCAGCCTCGACGACCTCTACGACCTCGGACGCCTCGGGCTCTCGATCGACCCCGCCAACGTCCGCAACGTCGTTGTGCCCGTGGTCCAGGGCAGCGGAACCCGGCTCAACCTCGGCCCGGGCGCGCAGTCGCTCTTCGCCGACTTCGCCGACGACGGGGTGCTCGAGAGCCACTGAGCCCGGCGTGACTGTCCCGGCCAGGTCGTAACGTCGACGGCATGGACGCCTGCGACACGCTCTCGGAGATCGCCGCCGATCCCGAGCTCGCGGGCCGCCTGATCTACCGCACCACGCTTCCCGCCCGGGAGCCCCGCACCGCCGAGCTCACCCGCCCGCTGCACCGCGAGGTGACCGAGCGGCTCGCGGCGCGCGGGATCGACCGCCTCTGGACCCACCAGGCCACGGCCATCGACGCCCTGCACGACGGTCGCCACATCGTGGTCTCGACCGGCACCGCGTCGGGCAAGTCGCTCTGCTACCAGCTCCCGATCATCGACGCCGTCGTCCGCGAGGAGCCCGACACCGCGCTGCTGATGTTCCCCACCAAGGCCCTCGCGCAGGACCAGCTGCGGTCGCTGCGCTCGTGGCTCGTCCCCGGCCTCAACGCGGTGACCTACGACGGCGACACGCCGTCCGACGACCGCGCGTGGGCGCGCAAGAACGCCAACGTCGTGCTCACGAACCCGGAGATGCTCCACCAGGGCATCCTTCCGTTCCACCGGCGGTGGGCGACGTTCCTCATGCGACTCCGCCTGATCGTCGTGGACGAGCTGCACTCGCTCGCGCGGGATCTTCGGCAGCAACGTCGCGCACGTGCTGCGCCGGCTCCAACGCGTGTGCGCGCACTACGGCTCGAACCCGACGTTCTGCTTCGCGAGCGCGACGATCGGCAACCCCGCCGAGCTCGCGCAGGCCCTGTGCGGGCACCCGGTCACGGCGATCGAGGACGACGGCTCACCGCAGTCCGAGCGCTGCTTCGGGCTCTGGCAACGACCGCTGCTCGACCAGGAGTCCGGTCGCCGCTCCTCGGCGAACGTGGAGACCGCGGAGCTGCTGGCCCGCTTCGTGCGCGACGGCCGGCCGACGCTCGCGTTCACACGGAGTCGTCGCGGCGCGGAGCTCGTCGCGGCGCAGGCGAAGCGGCGGCTCCAGCAGGACGACTCCGGCGTCGCGGACCGGGTCGCCGCGTACCGCGCCGGATACCTGCCCGAGGAGCGGCGCGAGCTCGAACGCCGCCTCGGTGACGGCTCCCTGCTCGGCATCGCGGCCACGAACGCGCTCGAGCTCGGCATCGATGTCGGTGGGCTCGACGCGATCGTGCTCAACGGCTTCCCCGGAACGCTCGCGTCGATGCGCCAGCAGGCGGGACGGGCCGGACGCACCGGGCGCCGGGCGGCGGCGGTGCTCGTCGCGGGCGACGACCAGCTCGACCAGTGGTACGCCGCGCATCCCGGCGGAGCTGTTCGGCCGGACTCCGGAGGCCGCGGTCGTGAACCCGTCGAACCCGTACGTCCTGCGACCGCAGGTCGCGTGCGCCGCGCACGAGCTCCCGCTCGAGCCGAGCGACGAGGAGTGGTTCGGTCCCGGCCTCGACGACGCCGTGCGCGAGCTGGTGCTCGACGAGCAGCTCAAGCCGCGGGCCGGGCGCATGTACTGGGCCGGGCGCGGCACCGCCCGCGCTGCGGGTCGGGCTCCGCACCGGTTCGTCGGTCGAGTTCCGCCTCGTCGGCCGGGACGACGACGGCGACGAGCGGCTGATCGGCACGGTGGACTCCAGCCGCGTCTTCCACGTCGCGCACCCGGGCGCGCTCTACCTCCACCAGGGCCGGCAGTGGCGGGTCGAGCGGCTCGACCTCGACGACCACCTCGCGTGGCTCGAGCCCGCGGACGATGCCGACGAGTACACGCAGGTCCGCGAGGACACCGACATCGCCATCACCCGGGAGGACGCAGCGGGTCCCGTGCGGTGCCGGCTGGGCCCACCTGGGCTCCGTGGACGTGACGAACACGATCCTGGCGTACCAACGCAAGCGCGCGTCGACGAACGCGACCATCGAGATCGTGCCGCTGGACCTGCCGCCGCACACGCTCCCCACCCACGCGTGCTGGTACACGCTCTCGGACGACGAGCTCCTCGCGGCCGGCATCGAACCGCACCAGGTGCTGGGGGCCGTGCACGCGGCCGAGCACGCGCTCATCGGCCTGCTCCCGCTCTTCGCGATCTGCGACCGGTGGGACGTCGGCGGCGTGTCGATGGCGCTGCACCCGGCGACGCTCCAGCCGACGATCTTCGTCTACGACGGCTACCCCGGGGGCGCGGGGATCGCGGAGCTGGCGTTCGCGGGCCTCGAGCGGCACATCCGCGCCGCGGCCGAGCTCGTCGCGCGGTGTCCGTGCGACGGCGGGTGCCCGTCGTGCGTGCAGTCACCGAAGTGCGGGAACTGGAACGAGTACCTCGACAAGGACGCGGCGCGCCGGCTCCTCGACGCGCTCGCGGTCGCCGCGGTTCGCTGACCTCGGGCGCTAGCTCCCGGGGGGCGCGAGCGGCGCGGTGTTGCGCAGCGCGACGGTGAACGACGCAGTGGCAACGCGGGCCGCCGATCCGAACGCCTGCATCACGACCGGATGGGGCTTGTTGTCACAGATGAACGGGAGCCGCTGGGTGCCCGTCGCGCTCACCGACCCGCCGTCGATGCGGATGCCGTTCACCTCGAACGAGAGCGCGGTCACGTTCTGGGCGGACCACTCGACCTCGATCCCGGGACCGGACGCATCGTTCAGGCACCGCACGGGGGCCGCGGGGCGGAAGAACGTGATCACGGGCGGCCCGGTCGGCGGTTTGACGACCGGGATGATCGATCCACCGGTCGAGTCCGGACAGTCACCGGAGACGAGCGCGCCGTCGGGCTGGGTCACGTTGCAGGTGTACCAACCGGTCTTGATCGCGCCACTCAGGTTGGCCCCGGTGAGGTTGGTCGAGAAGAGCGTCGCGCCGGTGAGGTTCGCACCCTTGAGGGATGCGCCGCTGAGGTTCGCCGCGCCGAGCTGGACCTTGACGAGCTTCGCACCCGTGAGATCCGCGTTGCGCAGGTCGGCATTGCTGAGGTCCGAGCCGCTGAAGTCCGCGCCGCGCAGGTCCGCCGCCACCATGCTCACGCCCTGCAGCGACTCGTTGCGGCACACCGTTCCCGGCTTGATGTCGCAGGAACCGGCCTGGTCCACGGTGTCCGAGCCCTTCGAGCACGCGGCCGCGAGGAGCGCGACGGCGAGCAGAACCACGACCAGACGTCCCCGATGCACCGCCCGACCGTACCAACCCCCGTCTCCCGGCTGAGTTCGCCTCAAGCACCCCCGCGGAGCCGTCGATGTTGCGGGTCGGGAGGACACTCGATGCGCACAGGATCATGGAGACGTCTGGTCGCCGTCGGCCTGGCCGCCGCGACGCTGGGAGTGCTGGCCGGATGCGGGAGCAGCGCGTCGGGTTCGAGCTCCTCGTCGAGCGACACGGCGAGCGGTGCAACCGTGACGCCCAAGCCCGGCTCGACGATCCAGGCGGTCGTCGGGAAGCCCTTCGTCGTCAAGCTCGAGTCGAACACGACGACCAACTACGAGTGGTACGTCAAGCAGGCTCCGCCGCAGGTCGTGTTCATGAAGAGCGACAACGAGGGACCGAAGTCCGGTCGCCTCGGCGCACCCGGCCCGCAGCTCCTGACGTTCAAGGCGACGACCACGGGCACCTGGGCGATGGAGCTCGCGTACGACCTCTCGACCGCGCCGACGACGCCCTCGAAGACCCTGAGCTTCTCGGTCCACGCGAAGAAGTCGTAGTCCGCGTCACACCGGTGTTCCGTCAGGCGACGCCGTAGACGTGCAGCGTCGTGCCCGCGATCAGGTAGACGTGCCCGTTCGAGACGACGGGTCGGCCATCCGATCCGGCGACCGGCACTGCACCGAGCGCTGCACCGGTGCCGGCGTCATACGTGCGCAGGGAGAACCCGGATGCTCCATCGTCGGTGACGGCGTACACGACCTGTCCTGCGACGGTGGCTCCGACCCGGCCGACCGATCCGGATGGGAAGGCCGCGCTCCACGTCACCGAGCCGTCGCTCAGCTGGGTGGCCACGACCGAGGGTCCGAGGGCGTTCACGGCAAGCGACGCGGTCACTGCACTGAGATCGTCGGCGTTGGCCGGCCCGACGAACTGGCCGGTGTCCGCGTCGAACGAGCCCCGATCGATGTCAAGCTGGTTGGTCAGGTAGCCGCCGTAGTAGCGACCGTTGGCGCCGACGAAGGCCGGGTCGAGGGCGATGCCGTACTGGTCGCTGCCCGGCGAGATGCGAGCCGACCAGGTCAGCACGCCCGTCTGCGGGTCATAGGCGTCGTTGCGCAGGAAGAGGTCGACGAAGTCGCACTTCACCCCCGCCGCCGGGAGCGCGTAGGCGAGCAGCACCGTGCGGCCCGCGGCGGCGACGCCGGGCGGGGTGTCGGCCGCCTCCACCACCGGCTGGCTCCAGCTGACGGCACCGGACGCGGGGTCGAGCGCCGACACCCGCCAGTAGCTTCCGGCGCAGCTGTCGTTGTTGTCCGTGTCCTGCACGACCACGACCTTCTGACCGACGACGGTCAGGCTCGGAGCCATCTGCACCACGTTGGTGACGCCCGAGCAGGCGGTGGTGCACGTCGCCGCGAGATGCCTGGTCCACTGGATGCTGCCGTCGCCGACGGCGATGCCGACGACGCGCCCACGGCCATCGGCCTTCACCGCACCGACGAGAACCGTCGAGCCCGACGCCACCGGCGCACTCACGCCCGCAGACGCCGCCAGGACCGTGGTCGACCAGTGCCGCGCACCCGTCGCCGTCGAGTACGACGAAACCGTCGCCCGACCGCCCGTACCCTGAGCTGTCACCACCACCGAGTCGCCCAGGACGATCGGGGCCGGGTTCGACCCGGTGGGCAGCGGGATCGATCGCACCTCGTGCAATGACCCGACGGTCCCCGGCGTGAGCGTCGACTCCGATGGGTTGTCGTAACCCTTGCCCGGCCCGTAACCGGGCTGCGTCCAGTCGCACGCCGCCAGCATCAGCGCACCCACCGCTACCGCGGCGACGACCGTGCCCCGTCGCAACCAGCGGCCTTCGCGGCCACGAACTCGAGCAGCCATGAACCGGACCCCCTTCGAGCGCCCCGCACTCGACCTCACGCCACGCGGCAACCTAGTGCGGCGCCGGAGGTCCTGCCCCGGTGGCACCTCTCATGGGTGCCTTCGGGGTCGGCAGCCCGCTCAGCAGGCCTCGGGGTCGGCGAAGCACTCGAGACGGACCTCGGCGCGGGCCCGCCCGGTGGCATCACCGGCCCGGACCACCACCGCGGGCCGCGTGCCGGAGCAGTCGCACCGAACGAGGCTCGCACCATTGCTCGTGGCGGTCTCGCTCGCCGCGCCCGCGGCGGTCGTGGCATCGCCGCCGCGCGCGATGACGCCGGCGGCCGCGAGCGCGGCCGCGTCGGCCGCGGTGTCGGCCCGGGCCCGGTCGCTCGCGGCGTGGCCGAGCCGCGCCACGCCCAACATCAGTGCCGCCGCGAGCACCAGCCCCACGATCGCGACGATCGACACGCCGCCCCGCTCGCGGCTCATCGCTCCACCCGCATCACCGCGTGCGCGTGCAGGTCCAGGTCGGGGAACAGCGCACCGACCAACGGCACGTCCGTGCGGTCGTGGTAGCTGACGTCCACACGGATCGACTGGCCCACGGCCGGCCGCGACCCGACGTGAACGTCCGCGTGGGACAGCACGCGACGGGCCGCAGTGGTCGCCGCGCCCGGATCGCGATCCACGCTCACGGCGCGAGCGGCCTCGCGCGCCGCGTGGACGACCGCCACCTGATCGCGCGCCACCAGCCCGACCTGCAGGATCGCCAGCAGCGCAAAGACGATCAGCGGCAGGACGAGCGCGAACTCGACTGTGGCCTGCCCCCGCTCACGGGGGCAGGCCCAGCCGGGATGGGTATCCCGAGCCGCCATCGGTTACCCGAGGATCTTGCCGATGACGGTGTCGAACAGCTTCGTGATCGCGTGCGACTTCGTGGCCCAGGTGATGAGCAACGTCGCGAGGGCGGCTGCGCCCAGGATCACGAGCGCGTACTCGGCCGTGGTCTGGCCGAGCTCACTCGTGGTGGTGCGGACTCGGCCGAACGCGCGACCGACGGCCGCGAGGAGACGACGGAGCATGGGTCCTCCTTCGAGTAGCTCCGAACAGGTGTGGGGGAAGGGCGCGTTCGGCTCAGGTGTGCGCGAGCGCGCTGAGCAGTGCCGGCACGACGGTCAGCAGACCGAAGGCCGGCAGGACGAGGAAGACCAGGGGAAAGAGGAGCTTGACCGGCAGCGTCCGGGCTCGAGCCTCGGCCCGCCGGCGCAGATCGGCCCGGACGTCGTGCGCGAGCCGGGTGAGTGCCGGGCCTGCGGGCGCGCCGAGCCGATCGCTCGCGAGCAGCACGTCGGTCACCGGGGTGAGCGAAGGTGCGCCGAGCGCGAGCGCGTCCAGCGCGTCCTGCAGCGAGCTGCCGACGCGGGTTGCGTCGAGGGCAGAGCCGAACGCGGCGCCACACGCCGGTGGCCCCCACCGCCGGGTGAGCTCGAGCGCCCGGTACGGCGTGCATCCTGCGCTCACCGCGACCTGGAGCAGGTCGAGCACCAACGGCAGCTCCCGACCGAGCTCGGCCGCCTCGCGCCGGCGCCGCCGCTGGGCGACCCAGCGATCGACCACGTGGCGGACGGGGGTCGGGACGGCTCGCCGTACCAATCGCCGGGTCGGCCGCGTCCGGGCCGGGCCCAGCACACGCGCCCGGCCCCGCGCACCCGCGCGACCCGCTGCGATCGCGATCGGCAGCGCGACGAGCGCGCCCCAACCGATCGCCAGCAGCGCAGTCATGCATCCCGCTTCAGCAAGGCGCGCATCCACAGGCCGGCGAGCCCTTCGAGGCCCAGGCCGACCACGAGACACGCGCGTCCGGCATTGGTCGCGAGCAGCGCGTCGAGCGAGCCCGGGTCCGTCAGGCTCACGAAGACGAGGTACGCCACCGGAGCGCCCCCGACCACGAACGCCGACAGCCGCGCCTGGGCGGAGAGGGCGTGGGCCTCGCGCATCGTCGCCTCCCGGGCCCGCAACGACTCGCCCAGGCCTTCGAGCGCGACCGCACACGCGCCGCCGACGCTCACTGCCAACGCGAGCGCACCGCTCACCGCCTGCACGCCCGGCAGCGGCCGCTCCCGCGACCACTGGGCCAGCGCGTCGCCGAGCCCGACGCCCAGGTGGGCGCGGGCGTCCAGCCGTCGCAGGTCGGGAGCCAACGCCCCGGTCCCGGCGGCCAGGTCGCTCAGGCTCTCGCCGACCGTCGAACCGGCGCGCAGACCGGCCGAGACCCGATCGAGCGCGCCGGGGAGCGCCTCGACGACCCGCACGTCGCCGCGGCCCCGGGCCCACCACAACGCGACCGGTCCGCCCACGAGCACCCCGAGCCCGACCGGCACGGCCGCGATCGGGCTGAGCACGGTCGCCATCCCGGCGCCGACGACCACGGCGAGCAGCCAGAGCCGCACCGCGTCGTCCGGAGTGAGGTCGACATCCGCCCGGGCGAGCGCGCCCGCCAACCCGGCCCGCACCGCGACCGGCAAGGGGAAGGCCGTCCGCGCCCGCAGCCGCCGCACCCGGTCGACCGACGGCGCGCGCCGGGCCGCGGTCACCAACCCGACGGACGCGAGCACCCCGAGCGCCACCGAGCGCGATCGCGATCACACGAACCAGCTCCCGTCCGGCGTCGGCGCGTCCCGGCGCCGCAACGACCGGCTCGGAGCTGCCGCCGGCACGAGCTCACCGTCGTCCACCACGAACAGCGGCCGGGTTCCGATCGCGCCCCGCTCGCGCTCCACCTCGGCGATCGCCACGACCACGCGCGCTCCGCTCCGACCGCGTTCAACCTGCACCACGACGTCGACCGCGGCCGCCACCTGTTCGGTGATCGCCTCGAACGGCAGCGCGACTCCACTGAACAACGCGAGGGTCGCGAGCCGACGCAGCGCGTCGACCGGTCCGTTGGCGTGCACCGTCGACAGCGCGCCTTCGTGGCCGGTGTTCAGCGCCTGGAGGAGGTCGAGCGCTTCGGCGCCCCGCACCTCGCCGACCACGATCCGGTCGGGCCGCATGCGCAGTGCGGTGCGCACCAGATCGCGGACGGACACGGCGCCGGCGCCCTCGGCGTTCGGCGGCCGCGCTTCCAACCGGACGACGTGCGGCTGCACGAGGCGGAGCTCGGCGGTCTCCTCGATCGTGATGATGCGCTCGGTCCCGTCGATCGCTTCCGACAGCGCGTTGAGCAGCGTCGTCTTGCCCGAGCTCGTCCCGCCGGAGACGAGCACGTTCCATCCGGCGGTGACGGCCCACCGGAGGAACGCCGCGGCGCGCGGTCCCGGCGCGAACTCCTCGATCGCGATCGGACGCGCACCGAAGCGTCGGATGGTCACGCACGCGCCGTCGATCGCGAGCGGCGGGATCACCGCGTGCAGGCGGGAGCCGTCGCCGAGGCGCGCGTCCACCATCGGTGACGCCCGGTCCAGCCGCAGGCCGAGGGGGGCGATGATCCGTTCGACGATGCGCATGATCGCGGCATCGTCCAGGACGAGCGGGACCCGCTCGAGCCGGCCCTCGCGCTCGACGAAGCAGCTCCCCGACCCGTTGACCATGACCTCGGTGACCGAGGGGTCCGCGAGCAGCGGCTCGAGGGGCCCGAGGCCGGCCACCTCGTCCGCGAGCTCTCGCACCAGGCGCTCGTGGCGGTCCGTGGCGAGCAGTGGATCGGCTTCGTGGAGGAGATCGCCCAGGCGCCGCCGGAGCTCCCCCGCGGGCACGCCGACGAGCTGCTCCACCGCCTCGGAGCCGACGAGCCGGCGGTGGACCGAGCGCCGGAGCGCGCCATCGGCCTCGTGATCGGCGATCCGGGTGACGCTCACGCCACTGCGCCCTTCTGGTCCCAGAGCAGGCCGACCGCGCGCAGTGCCGTCCCGGCGGGCCGGGCAAGGACATCGGGGAGCCGGTGGGCCAGGACTCCGGCATCGACGGCCCGCGCGATCGCGTCACGGGCCGGGACCCGGGCGATCACCGGCCGCCCGAGGACGTCGGCGATCTCCTTCGCGCCGATCGCCCGGCCCGGCTCCTCGACCACCACGATCCCGGCGGTCCGGCCGAGCGCCGGGTGGCGCACCGAGCGCCGCAGCGTGAGGTAGCAGCCGCGCACCACGACGATCGTGGCGTCCGACACCTCGAGCAGCGCACGCGCGGCCGGCGTCTCCGCCGTACCCGCGTCGACGAGCGTGGGCACCGCGCCGTCTCGCAGCGCGACCGCCAGTGCCGCGCCCGCCTCGGCCGCGGGACGTGGCGCGAGCGCGCTCAGCTCGTCGCCGCGCGGGATCAACGCCACTCCGGGCGCCGCTTCGATCGCGAGCCGGTCCAGGGCGTCGGTCGGTGCGCCCGGCCCGGCCTCGAGCCAGTCGGTCACGCCGGTGCGGGGCTCGGCCCCCAGACCGAAGATCGCGGGTTGATCGCCGCCGAGATCGACCAACCGGACCCCCGGCCCGCGGGCGAGCACGAGCGCGCATGCCGCGGCGAACACCGAGGTGCCGGAGCCACCCTTGGGTGACCAGAACGTGAGGAGTGCCACGCACTCTCCCTTCGTATGCCGCCGCGCGAGCGCGCGGGAGCAGAGACCCGGGGAGTGGGGAGGGAGGAGCGAGCCGCCGGTGCGGGCACGAGGTGCCGCCGCGGGAGCGACCCGGGGACGAGCGTGGGCTCAGATTGCCGGGTGGGGGACGCGCTGTCAAGGGGGAGGTCGTATCCTCCAACGTGTGACTGAGGCCGCGTTCTTCGATCTCGACAAGACGATCATCGCCAAGAGCTCGGTCCTCACGTTCGGACGACCGTTCTACCGCGAAGGCCTGCTCTCGAAGGGCGCGATCGTCAAGAGCATCTACGCGCAGATCGTCTTCATGCTCGTCGGGGCGGACGAAGCGAAGATGGAGAAGCTGCGCGAGGCGATGCTGTCGCTGACGAAGGGTTGGAACCAGCAGCACATCGCCGACATCGTGCGCGAGACGTTGGACGAGGTGATCTCCCCGATCGTGTTCGCGGAGGCACTCGAGCTGTTCGACCAGCACCACGCCGCGGGCCGGCACGTCGTCATCGTGTCCTCCGCACCGTTCGAAGTGGTCGGGCCGCTCGGCGAGTTCCTCGGTGCGGACGAGGTGATCGCGACTCGCGCCGAGATCGACGCCGACGGCAACTACACCGGCGAGCTCGCGTTCTACGCGTACGGGCCGTACAAGGCCGACGAGATCCGGAAGGTCGCCGCGCGCGAGGACATCGACCTCTCGGCGTCGTACGCCTACAGCGATTCCGTGACCGACCTGCCCATGCTCGAGGCGGTCGGCCACCCCGTGGCCGTGAACCCGGACCGCGAGCTCGAACGCGAGGCCAACGAACGGGGCTGGGAGGTGCGCGTCTTCCAGCGGCCGGTGCGGTTGCGCGATCGCGTGCCGGTCCCGCCGAAGGGACCGACGATCGCGGTGGGATCCGTGCTGGCGACGGCCGGCGCCGGTGCCGCGGCGTACGTCTGGTGGCGCCGCGCCTCCGCTCGCGCCCGTTCGTGATCCAGGCGCGCGCCGAGCTCGCGACGCTTCCGACCCCGCTCCAGTCGATGCACCGCCTCGCGGCCGCGATCGACTCGCCCGCGACGCTCCTCGTCAAGCGCGACGACCTCACGGGGCTGGCCCTCGGCGGGAACAAAGCCCGCAAGCTCGAGTACCTCTGCGGCGAAGCGCTCGCGCAGGGCTGCGACACGCTGGTGACCGGCGGCGGTGCGCAGAGCAACCACGCGCGGATCACCGCCGCGGCCGCGAGCCGGCTCGGCCTCTCGTGCCATCTCGCACTCGCCGGACGCGCGCCCGAGCAGCTCGACGGCAACCTGCTGCTCGACGAGCTCTTCGGCGCCAGCCTGCACTTCACCAGCGCGCGTGACTACTACGCGATCGAGACCTCGATCGACGCGCTCGCCGACGAGCTCCGGACCTCCGGGCGACGGCCGTTCGCGATTCCCGTCGGCGGCGCATCGGTGACCGGCGTCGTCGCGTACGCCCTCGCGATCGACGAGCTGCGCGCGCAGGTGGACCGCGATCCGGACTGGATCTTTGTCGCTGACGGATCCGGCGGCACGCACGCCGGTCTGTTGGCCGGCCTCGGTGCGAGCAGCGCGACGCGTGTCGTCGGTGTCGATGTCGGCACCCGTCCCGACCTCGACGCGGTCGTACCGAAGCTCGCGGCGGAGGCCGCGCGCACCTCCGGACGGACGGAGGCAGCAGCGACACACGTGATCGTCGACCACGATCATGTCGGCGCCGGGTACGGCCTGCTCTCGGACGAGTGCGCGGCCGCGATCCGCACCGTCGCGCGCGCCGAGGGGATCCTGCTCGACCCCGTCTACTCCGGGAAGGCGATGGCTGCGCTCGTCGACTGGTTGCACGACGGCCGCATCGGCGCGGGTGAGACGGTGTTGTTCTGGCACACGGGCGGTGCCCCCGCGCTCTTCGCGGGACAGTACGAGGGCTCACTCACGCGCCAGCCCTGACGCGAGGACGGACCCGCGTTGGCGGGCCCGTCTCGAGAGTGCTGTCAGTTGCGGACCTGGATCAGGCCTCGCGCACCTTGTACGCCACGGCTGCGCCGACGGCGAGGACGAGCAGGAGCAGGAGGAGCTTCTTCACGGGGGTGCCCTTTCGATCGCCTCGGAGTGAGAGCCCTCATGCTAACCGTGACGCCGAGTCCCGTGACGGGTCCGTGATCGCGCCTAGGACCAGGGCAGCCAGGTCGCGGCGGCGACGTCGCCCGCGACCCTCGTCGGGCTCCCCTCGCCCTGGCTCCAGCGGTAGAGGTCTCCGCTCTGCGTCAGGGCCAGGAAGTGCCGGCCGCTCGCGTCCGCGACCAGCGAGGTGACCCGGCCCGGGACCTGGAACAACAAGGGCGTCGGCTCGTCTCCCGCTTCGACGACCCTCCAGCTCCTGACCTCCGTCATGGCACCGACCGCCTCGGCGACGGCCAGCGTGTCGTTGTCGATGAAGGCCCCCGCGGTGATGTCGGGGCCGTCCGGCACCTCGATGACCCTGGTGTCGGCCTGCGGGACCACCGGCCAGAGCCGGTCGACGTAGTAACGCGGCTTCGAGTCGCCCTTCAGCCCGAGGCGGAACAGCACGAGCTTCGAGTCGGGTGACCAGGCGAGTGGCTCCGTGGTCTCGAGGAGGTCCGAGGACTCGTGCGCCTTGCTCCCGAGCGCATCGCTGCGCGAGTTCTCTCCGGTCACGAGGTTCGTGAACCCGGGACCGCGCCCGTCACACCAGATGCCGTAGACGATGAACGTCCCGTCCGGGCTGACCGCGGGCGAGAGCGAACCGCCGACAACCGGCGAGGTCTGGCCCGTGGCCGGCACCAGCTTGGTCACGTCCGGGTACGAACCACTCCCGCACGCGCCGCTCTTGCCCGTTGCCGCGAAGAACACCTGACGCCCGTCCGCGGTCGTCGTCACCGACGTGATCCCGGGGAACGTCCCGAGCGAGCTGTGCTGCTGACCATCCTGGGCACCGAGCACGACCAGCTCGCCGCTGCGCTTCCCGACCAGCACGCCGACCGGTGGCGCGACCGGCACCGTGGGTTCGGTCGACGGTGTGCCGCCCGGCTTCGTGACGACGCGCGTCCCGTCGCCGTTGCGCACGACGAGGGTCGTGATCAGGACCACGAGCAGGACCAGCGCGACGCCGGCGAGCACGAGCGGGCCCCGCGCGGGACGGCGCGGCGCGGGCGCGTCGTCGAAGCGCGCCGCGATGCGCGCCCACGATCCGGGCTCGGGCTCGATGCCGTCGGCGTACTCGTGCAGGGCGTCGTGCAGGCGGTCTTCGATCTTCATGTCCGTGCCTCCAGGTGCCGCGCCAGTGCGGCCAGGCCGCGGCTGGAATGCGATTTCACCGATCCGTTCGAGATGCCGAGGGTCGACGCGATCTCCGACTCGGAGAGGTCGAGGTAGTAGCGGAGCACCAGGCACTCGTGCTGCCGGCGCGGCAGCGCGCGCATCGCGTCGAGCACCTCCCGGTGGTCGTCGAGCAGCACCGCGTGCTCCTCGGGTGACATGGCCGGCGGCGCCATGGGCTCGACCCGCCGGCGGGCGACGAGCCGCCGCCGCATCCGCGAGCGGGCCAGGTTCATGACCGTGGACCGCAGGTACGTCAGGGGCCGGTCGACCCGTGACCACGACCGGTACACCGAGACGAAGGCCTCCTGCACCACCTCCTCGCCCGCGCCCGGCTCGTCCAGCAGCAGGCAGGCGAGCCGGACGAGGCTGCGGTAGTGCTCCCGATGGAGGTCGGCGAGGACGAGGTCACGATCCGAGCGCGACAGCTCCGAGCGCCCATCCCCCGCCGCGGTCATGTCGGCCATCATCACCGGTAAAGACGCCCGGCGGGGGGCCGAGGTTGTCATCCGGTCGCGGACCCGGTCCCGATTGGGGTGGGGGTTGATTTTCCGGCGGAGTGGCTACCATCTGCGCCGTCCCGAGTGAGCCGTCCCGCACCTCGCGCGCAAGGAGCCCAGGTCGACATGGCAGAGGTGCAAGGAAGCGTCGGGGGAGCACGCGCCCGGCAGACCGTGGCCATCTTCCTCATCAGCATGGCGGGGCTGCTGCTCGAGGTCGGCTACACCCGGATCGTCTCGTACAAGCTCTGGTACTACTACACGTACCTCGTCATCGGGCTGGCCCTCCTGGGCATCGGCTCGGGCGGCATCTTCGTCGTGCTGTCCAAGCGGTTGCGGGCCACCGCGACCCAGCGGATCATCGCGATCTTCTCGATCGCGGGTGCGATCAGCATCGCCCTCGGATACCTGCTGGTCGCGTGGATCCCGCTGAACACGGTCGAGATCTGGGACTACGGCACCTCGGGCTCAGTGAAGAACCTCGGCATCGTCGGCATCATCTGCTTCGCGATCTTCGCCTCGTTCATCGCGATCGGGGTCATCGTCTCGACGATCCTCGGCCGCGCGCCGGACGGCATCGGTCGGCTCTACTTCGCGGATCTCGTCGGCGCGGGTCTCGGGTGCCTCGCCGCGATCCCCCTGATCACCCACTTCGGCCCGCCCGACGTGATCATGATCTCCGCGCTCATCCTGGCGGTGGTCGGCCTGAGCGCGCTCCCGCGGCGCGTCGGGGTCCTGATGGGGCTCGGCGCGGCAACCGCCATCGTGCTCGTCCTCATCGTCACGAACGCCTTCACCCTTCCCGACGTGAACCCCGAGAAGCAGAAGACGGGTGCCGGCCAGTCCTCGTTCTCCGAGTGGGGACCGGTGTTCCGGGTCGACGTCGAGTTCGTGCCGCCACCCGCCAACGACCCCACCGACCGCTCGGCGCTCCTCCTGCACGACGGCGCGCTGGGGTCCGCGATGCACGCCTACAACGACGATCCGAAGAGCCTCGGCCGCTACGACACGGACCCGAGGGCGCTGCCGTTCAAGATCCTCGGCACGCCACCGAAGAAGGAAGTGATCATCGGATCCGCGGCCGGCAACGAGATCCTCGCCTCGCTGCACTTCAAGGCCAAGAAGATCGAGGGCGTGGAGCTGAACCCGGTCACGCTGTCGCTGCTGACGGACCACTACAAGAAGTACAGCGGTGACCTCGCCCACCAGCCCGGGGTGAGCCTCCACAACGCCGACGGCCGCACCTACATGGCCCGCAGCAAGGAGCACTACGACCTCGTCTGGTTCGTCGCGCCCGACAGCTACGCGGCCAACAACGCCGCGTCATCGGGTGCGTTCGTGCTCTCCGAGAGCTACCTGTACACGAAGGAGATGATCGCCAGGAGCCTGAAGCACCTCTCGGACAACGGGATCATGGTCGTCCAGTTCGGAGAGCTCGACTTCGACAACCAGCCGAACCGCACCGCCCGCTACGTGATGACCGCCCGCGCCGCGATGGAGTCCATGGGCATCAAGGACCCGGGACAGCACATGATCGTCTCGGCGTTCATCACCCACAAGACCGGTGACCTGTCGACGATCATCCTGAAGCGCACGCCGTTCACGCCGGCCGAAGTCGCGCGCTACACGAAGGTCGCGCCGTCGCTCCCGTTGGTGAAGACCGCGTGGGCCCCGGGGGCGAGGCCCACGACGAAGTCGGACTTCATCGCCGGCCTGGCCGGGTCGAGCGACGCCAAGGCCGCGACGCTGGCCGCGTCGTACCCCCGCGACATCAGCGCCGTCAGCGACGACAGCCCGTTCTTCTGGCACTTCGTCCCGTTCGACAGCGTGATCCGCAACATCTTCCATCCGTTGAGCGCGCAGAACCCCGAGGACTCCATCGGCGAGCGGGTGCTGCTCCTCCTGCTCGGCGTGTCGGTGCTCTACGCGTTCGTCTTCCTGCTCGCGCCGTTCTTCTTCGTGCGCCGGCAATGGAAGACGCTGCCCGGCAAGGGAGTCTCCGCGGTCTACTTCGCGGCCCTCGGCCTCGGCTTCATGTTCTTCGAGATCACGATGATCCAGCGACTCGTCCGATTGCTGGGCTATCCGACGTACTCGCTGACGGTCACCCTCGCTTCGATCCTCGTGTTCACCGGGATCGGCGCGCTCACGAGCAAACGGCTCGCGGGGCGGAGCTGGCTGATGCCGGTGCTGCTCGTCGCCCTGCTCGCGCTCACGATCTTCTACGAGACCGGCATGGACAGCCTGACCGACTCGCTGCTCGACCAGGGGCTCGCCATCCGGGTCATCGTCTCGCTCATCGTCCTCGCGCCGCTCGGGTTCTGCCTCGGCATGTTCATGCCGCTCGGGCTCAGCCTGGTGGGCAAGCTGAGCGACCACGCCGACGAGTACATCGCCTGGTCGTGGGCCGTGAACGGCTTCTTCTCCGTCATCGGATCCGTGCTCACCACGATCCTCTCGATGAGCTACGGCTTCAGCAAGGTGCAGTACCTCGGCCTCGTCGTCTACGCGATCGCCACGCTTGCGTTCACCCGCATCGCCGCGGTAGCGAGACGTACGCCCCCACCGGTTCCGGACCTCCCGGGCGCCGGCGGGCACGACCTGCAGACGGTAGGTGCGAACCCCAGCTAGGAGGCCCCCATGGAGCAGCGACGACTCGGCACCACCGGAGTCCGCGTGTCGGAGCTGTGCCTCGGCACGATGACGTTCGGCAACGAGGCCGACGAGGCGACGAGCAAGGCGATCGTCGACCGGTTCCTCGACGCCGGCGGCAATTTCGTCGACACGGCGAACGTCTACTCGGGCGGCGTGTCCGAGGAGATCACCGGGCGTGCGCTCGGGTCCCGACGCGACGAGGTCATCCTCGCGACCAAGGTCCGCTTCCCGATGGGCGACGGCCCGAACGACGTCGGGCTCTCCCGGCGCAACATCCGGGCCCAGGTCGAGGCGTCGCTGCGCCGGCTCGGCACCGACTGGATCGACCTCTACCAGGTGCACTGCTGGGACCCGCGCACGCGGCTCGAGGAGACCATCTCGACGCTCAACGACCTCGTCCACGAAGGCAAGGTGCGCTACCTCGGTGCCAGCAACTTCGCGGGCTGGCACCTGGCCAAGGCGCTCGGGATCGCCGCGCTCGCACGACTGGGAGCCCTTCGTGAGCCTCCAGCCCGAGTACTCGCTCATCACCCGCGACATCGAGCGCGAGCTGCTCCCCCAGTGCAGGGAGGAGGGCCTCGCGGTGCTGCCGTGGAGCCCGCTCGCCGGCGGCGTGCTCAGCGGCAAGTACCGCAAGGACGCGGACTTCCCGGCCGGGACCCGGGGCGCCGACACCGAGAACCCCATCACGTTCACGTACCGGCTGGACGACCGGGCGTGGAACATCGTCGACGCGGTCGGCAAGGTCGCGGCCGAGGTCGGCAAGACCCCGGCGCAGGTCGCGCTCAACTGGGTGGCGAACCGTCCGGGCATCACCGCGCCCATCATCGGCGCCCGCAACGTCACCCAGCTCGACGACAACCTCGCCGCCGTGGGCTGGCAGCTCGAGAAGCCGCAGCGCGACACGCTCGCGTGGGCGAGCGCGTTCCGGCTCGGCTACCCCTACGAGTTCATCCAGTTCGCCGAGCACGGTGAGACCGGCGATGGCGCGCGTCACCGGCATCTGGCGGTACCCCGTCAAGTCCATGCAGGGTGAGGCGCTCACCGCCGCCGAGATCGGCCCGGCCGGGATCGTCGGCGACCGCCAGTGGGCCCTGCTGGACAGCCGACACCGGCCTCGCGCTGACCGCTCGCCGCCAACCCGAGCTGCTCTTCGCGGCCGCGGCGTTCACCGGCGACGCCGTCGTCATCACCCTGCCCGACGGCACGACGACCGCCGACGACCGGTTGCTCTCGTACTGGCTCGGTCACGCCGTGGCGCTCACACCCGCAGCCGCCGTCGACCACGGGACCTACGAGATCGCGCTCGACTTCGAGCACGAGGCGACCTCGGAGTGGGCCCGGTGGGAGGGCCCGACCAACAGCTTCCACGACTCGACCCGGACGCAGGTCTCGATCATCGGCGCGGACACGCTGGGCGGCTGGGACATCCGCCGGTTCCGACCCAACGTCGTCGTCGACGGATCCGAGGAGGACGGCTGGGTCGACTCGTCGATCACGGTCGGCTCGACGCGCCTCGACGTCGTGAAGCTGATCGACCGGTGCGTCATCACGACGAGGCCCCAACCCGGCGGCATCGAGCGCGACCTCGACGTCCTGCGCACCGTCAACCGGGACCGGGCCGGCAACCTCGGCGTCGGGGCGCTGGTCGCGGCGCCCGGTCGGATCGCGGTCGGCGACGAGATCAACCGGGCGCTGAACGACAAGCTCGGCCCGTTCAACCGCTCTGGAAGCGGTTCAGCGGGCCGAGAATGCAGTGGAGAGGGAGGGCTAGACGGCGAGCAGGTCGCGGGCGCCGGTGTCCGCCGACGGGTGCCGCAGCTTGCTCATCGCCCGGGCCTCGATCTGACGGATCCGCTCCCGGGTCAGGTTGAAGTACTCCCCGACCTCTTCGAGGGTCCGGGGCTCGCCCCGGTCCAGGCCGAACCGCAGCGCCAGGATCTGGCGCTCCCGCTCGTCCAGCGGAGCCAGCAGCTTCTCGATCTCTGCGGGCAGGAGCGCGGTCGCGGCCACCTCGAACGGTGACTCGGCCGAACGGTCCTCGACGATGTCGCCGAGCTCGGCGTCGCCGTCCTCACGCAGCGGCTCCGAGAGCGAGAGGGGCTCGGCGGCGAAGCGCAGGGCCTCGGTCACCTTGTCCTCGGGCATCTCGACCTCGGCCGAGAGCTCGGCCAGCGTCGCCGGACGGCCCAGCTTCAGCTCGAGGCGCGAGCGCGCCTTCTGCAGCCGGGCCAACGTGTCGCCCGCGTGGACCGGGAGCCGGATGGTGCGGCCGGTGTTCGCGATGCCACGGGTGATCGCCTGGCGGATCCACCAGGTCGCGTAGGTGGAGAACTTGAAGCCCTTGCGCCAGTCGAACTTCTCGACCGCGTGCATGAGGCCGAGGTTCCCCTCCTGGATCAGGTCCAGGAGCGGCAGGCCCGAGGCCTGGTACTTCTTGGCGATCGAGACCACGAGCCGCAGGTTCGACTGCACGAAGGTCCGCTGGGCGTCATCGCCCTCGCGGGCCCCGCGCCGCAGCTCGCGCTTCTTCGCCGGGGTGAGGCCCTTTCCTCCGGCCTCCAGGTCCGCGCGCGCTTCGTTGCCGCGCTCGATCTGCTGAGCCAGCCGTACCTCGTCATCCTTGGTCAGGAGGGGGTACTGGCCGATATCGGTCAAATACAGCCGTACGAGATCTTCTTCGTCGCGTTCGACGCGCTCCTTCGCCACGCAGGAAACACCCTCTCAGCAGAGAAAACTCTTGTGGATAACGAACAACGGGTGTCCGAAGGGAATTTCTTCCCGGTGACCCGCCCCCTCCTCGTGCCTGTACGATACCGACCTCGTCAAGGAGCTTTATCCACAGGCTTGTGGACGTCGGTGGCAGGCGGGAGGGGATACAAGTCTACACGACCCGCCCCCCGAACCGTTAGGCAGAACGGCCCCTTTCACCGGGGTCGCGCCGATGACGGCGTTCCGGGGGCCCGGGCTCAGCTCGTGGCCTCCCGGCGGGGAACGAGGACCGCGACGGCGAGCCCGGCGAGGGTCGCGAGGACGGGCTCGATCGGAGCGCGGAACCGGGCGCTGCCGTAGGTCAGGAGCGTCACCGCGAGCCAGACCGGGACGAGCGCCAGTGCGGGAACCAGCCGGGCCGGGTCGGTCAGGCCCCGGAGCCGGTGCCCGAGGCTCGAACGCCGGAAGAAGCACGCGCCGGCTCCGACCAGCGCGAGGGGCAGCACCAGGAGCAGGTGGAACCAGCGACCGACCTCTTCCCAGGTCGGGTCACGGCCTTCGAAGGTCTCCTCCCGGGTCTGGGTACGGGTCCAGTAGACCCCGAAGGCACGCCCGAGACGGAAGGGCTCGGCCCGCAGAAAGGCGACGGGATCGGCCGCGATGTGGCCGAGGCCCTGGTGGAGCTGGGCGTGACTGACCTCCGCCTCGACATCGGGTCCGGGGGCCGGGCTCTCCGTGAACGGGTTCGCCGGCGGAATCGCGAGCGCCCGCTTCGCTCGCCGCGAGAAGTGCCCGGAGGTGAGCGCCGCGCAACCGACGCTCCAGAAGCCGGCCCCGTCGCCGTATTGCGTCGACGTGCAGTTCGCGCCGTTCACCGGATTGTCGTTCGCGGCCATGAACACCGGTTGGCCGGCCAGGAGCGAGCCGAACGCCGACCATCCGAGGACGGCGACCACTCCGACGGCCAGCGCACCGAGCCACGGCTTCATCGACCTCGAACGGGACCTCGTGAGCAGGATCGCGGCAACCACCGGGGCACCGAGATACAGGATGCCCTCGACCCGCGTGAGTGCTCCCAGCCCGACCAGCACACCCAGCACCACGACGCCCGTGGTCTTCGGGGGCCCGTCCCGGGTGAGCAGGCGATCGATCTGGACCAGCGTGAGCGCGACGATCGCCATGGACAGCGGCTCGGACATGAGTGCTGCCGATGCGCCGACGACGATCGGGTTGAGCGCGAAGAGCAGCCCGGCGGCGCCGGCGGCTACGGCTCTCGTCTCGATGCCGCGCCTGATCGCAGAGCCGCCACACGAACCAGGTGACCGCCACCGCGGCGACCGCGCCGAGGGCCACCGAGGTCCACCGGTCGGCGTCGATCGGAGCGACCCAGAACAGGATCCGCTGACCGAGAGCCAGGATCGTCGGGTACCCGGGCGGGAACCGCAGCGACCAGACCCTCGGTTCGAGCCCACCGGGGATCCGTCCCCAGTGGCCGTCCGCGAGGGCCCGGGCGACCGTGATGTACCAGGTGTTGTCGTTCCCGAAGTAGAACGCGGGCTCGGCCCCGAAGGCGTAGACCGCCCGAGCGACGAACGCGACCACGGCGACCAGACCGAACAGCAGGGCGCACGTGCGGCGATCCGTCTCGTGCGACGACCGCGCTCGGCTGGCGACGACCAAGCTGACTCCCCCGTCCGGATCGGTGCGCGCCGGGCCCGACGGGACCCTCGGACGCCGGGTCAGCATCGCAGGTCGCCACCCTCAACGTCGGGGCCGGACGCTCGGGTTACCTTGACGGGAGCACTGAGCGCTCGCGTCGGACTCTTCGACGCGACTCGACGCACGGAGGTGGCCGACACATGCCCGACGACGTCGAGATCTGGGTCGTGGCCGGCCAGTACCAGGCCCGCAGCGGCCGGGAAGGCGAGCTCGCAGCCGTGCTCGCGCAGTACGTCGTCCTCACCCGCGGCGTGCCCGGATGCCGGAACGTGGATCTCGTCGCCTCGGCCGGCACCCCCGGAAAGCTCCTGGTCATCGAGAAGTGGGACGACGCCGACGCCCAGCGGGCCCATCTCGACGACCCGGTGATGGTCGGCATGGCCAAGGCCGCGACCCCGCTGCTCGCCACCGCACCCGACCTCGATCTCTACGAGGCCATCTCCGCCCACGACCTCGAATAGGCCGGGAGAAAGGCTCGGACGAGCCGGATCAGCCGGTCCGGGTCAGCCGAGGCGGAGGGTCTCGCGCCGGATCGGCTTCTTCACCACGGCGCGCGTGTCGGCGGCCGCGAGCCGGCCCTCGATCGCCTCGAGCTCGGCCCACGTCGAGCGCGTCGGCCTTCCAGGCCCGCTCGTACTCCGCGTCGGCGACGTCGTTGAAGCCGCACTGGAGCCGGTAGCTGTAGAGCCGGCGGGGCTCGTTGACCGCGAACCCACCCATCCGGGAGAGCCGGCCGTCGGCGTAGACGTCCCAGATCGCCCGCTGGCGGTCGGAGATCTCCGCGTCGGCCGGCGCCGCCTCGAATCCACCGTCGAGCCGGTCCCGGCCCCGGAGGAACAGGGCGGCGAGCTCGGTCCTCGAGATCTCGGGCTGGAGGATCGCCTGGCGCTTCGGGTCCTCGAAGGACCCGCCGGAGAACCAGCAGGCGAGCCGGCCGTCGTGCGCCTCGACCGCCGATGCGATCAGTGGGAGCGGGAGCGCCTCGTCCACGTCGATGTCGATGGCGACGCCGTCGGGAAGCCCGACGGTCGAGGCCGCATCCTCGGCGATCGCGAGCAGCTCCGCCGCGTCGAACTGGACGAGCGTGAACGCCTCGGGTGTGAGCGTGATGGTGTGGCTCACGAGGGTGCGGCAGCCCCGGCGGACATCGCCCGGGCGTCTTCCTGCGCCTGGACCGAGATGTCCGAGATCTCGTCGATCTCGTCGGTCGTGAAGCCGGCCATCGCCCGCAGCTTCCGGGCCAGCTGGATCGGGTTCTCGTCCGTCTCGCCCCGGAACCCGCCCAGGCTGAAGAGCTTGTCGACGCCGCGCTGGAACTCGAGGGCACGCTCGCGCCGCTCGGGGTCGTGCTCGGTGAGGCGCCGGAGCCAGTCCGAGCCCATCTTCACGTGGGTCACCTCGTCGGCGAGCATCCAGTCCTCGCAGAACTCGAGCACCGGGTCGCCGGAGATGTCGCCGAACTCGCGCATCGTGTTGAACACGTCGATCGCGAGGCCTTCGAGCGCACGGTTGACGCCGCAGAGCCGCAGGATCGGGTCCGTCGCGCACGCGGCCTCGTAGAGGAACGTCGCTTCGGTGAACTCACCGATCTCGGTGCCCATCCACTCGCCGAGCTTGACCGAGATCTCGACGTGACGGCTCTCGTCCCAGCACTGCCGGGCCATGTCGAGCTTGAGCGCGAACGGCGCTTCGTCGTCGTCGAAGTCGAAGGTGGTCCGACCCGCGCCC
The DNA here is from genome assembly GCA_963770105.1 of uncultured Acidimicrobiia bacterium. Lineage (GTDB taxonomy): Bacteria > Actinomycetota > Acidimicrobiia > IMCC26256 > JAENVU01 > Chersky-806. The sequence goes on from CAVYOL010000001.1 coordinate 487,607, forward strand.
TCGAGCGCCTGGATCTCGCCGGTGAAGATGCCGTGCATCAGGTTGCGCGCCCGGTCCGCGGCCGCGGGGCGACCCGGCTGGAGCTTCGCAGAGCCCAGGTCACGGTCGGCCAGGGCCTGGTTCCGCGGATCCATGATCGCGTCCATGATCGTGGCCCGAACGAAGCGCGAGTCGCGAGCCAGCTCGCTCGGCGGCAGGTTCTTCTTCATCGTGCGTCCCTCCTGATGCAGGAAGTCATCGAGGAGCTCATACGGTGGCTCCTTCCACCTGGGTTCCCGCGCTTTCGGGAACCGCACCCAGCGTACCCGGGCCGGCGATCCCGCCCGCTCGAAGCACGATCTTCTCGAGCTCGACCTGGCGCCGGGAGGCGCGGTCGACCTCGTCTTCGGTCTCGATCAGCGACTGGAGGAGCATCTCGCCCTCGGTCCAGTCGTCGTGCTCGTCCTGGAGGATGAAGCCGAGCGAGCGCTGCGTCGGCGCATCGGTGATCCGGCTCGTGGCGTTCAGGTGGTACGTGTACGCCGCGATCTTGCGGGGGATCAGGACCCGGTAGACACCGACGAGCTTCTCGATCGTCAGCTCCGGCGCCTCGGGCTCACGGATCGACTCCATGAACTCGGCCATGGCGTCGTTCGCCGGAACGGTCAGGCGCGTGGTGTTCATCTCGCGGAGCTCGGGCAGCCGCTTGTCCCACAGCTCGGCGTGCCAGGCGTGGTGGTAGCAGTGCCGGCCGAGCACGAGCTTGACGTCGAGCTCCGGCACGGTGGCGACCCACCCGCCGAGCGTCTCGAAGAGCCGCATCTCGATCCACTTGTAGATGCCGACGCGCCGTGCCGACTCCTCGACGTCGAACAGGCCGGGGATCTCGCGGCGGTCCCACGGTGCGAACGCGGGCGCGGGGCTTGCGCGGGTCGGCCATGCAGCTATGTCCTCGTCCGGATCCTGGGGGGCCTGGGTTACCAGCGGGTCACTTCAGGCATCGGCGCATTCTTCGCCTCCCTTGACCGGGCGGTCAAGTACCTGGCCTCGGCTCGGCCACCGAACCCGTCGTGGGTGCCGCGCTCGGCCACGAAGATCCCGGCCAGGATCAGCGCCGCCCCGGCGTAGCCGACGGCGCCCAGCCGCTCGCCCACCGCGTAGCCCACGACCCCCGCCACCACCGGCTCGAGGAGGTTCAGGATGCTGGCCCGGGACGCGTCGATCGTCCGCTGGGCCCAGGCCGAGAGGCTGAACGCGATGGCCGAGCAGCCGATGCCGGTGAAGATCACGGTGAGGATGACGCCACCGTCGACGGTGCCCAGGCCCTCCACCAGGACGAACGGGATCGACAGCGAGCGCGACGACCGCGAGCTGCACCGCCGTCAGCCCGAAGATGTCGAAGCGGTTCGCGACCATGCCGATCCGCACGTACCAGCACCCGAACAGGAACGCGGTGACCAGCGTGATCGCGTCGCCGTAGCTCATCGAGAGCTCGGCGCCGGTCAGGAGGAAGAGGCCGACGATCGAGATCGCGACCGCGAGCACGATCCCGCTCCGGGGGAAGCGCCGGTAGACGACCGCCTCGACGATCGGCGTGAAGACGGCGAAGAGCCCGGTGATGAACGCCGAGTTCGAGGTGGACGTGTGCTCGAGCCCGACGTTCTGGGTGAGGTAGGCGAACGTGGCGATGACGCCGAGCGACGCGCCCGGCCAGCAGGAAGGTGCGCTTCGTGTCCGTCGGGCGCCGTTCGGGCCCCGCCCACGACCGTCGCAACGCGAACGGCGCGAGGACCGCGGCGCCGACGCGCGAACCGCATGAGGTTGAACCCCATCGGCGTCGTGCGGTCGAGCGCGTCCTGCACGATCGAGAACGTGACGCCGTAGAGGAAGGCCGCAGTCGCGATCGCGATCTCCGGCAAGAACCCGCGCACTCCTGACGCGGTTCGCACCCGTCCGGTCACGCCGAACCGCCGGTCAGCCCGGCCAGCGGTTGGTGATCGGGAGTCGGCGGTCCTTGCCGAAGGCCTTGGCGGAGACGCGGATGCCGGGTGGCGCCTGGCGGCGCTTGTACTCGCTGCGATCCACCAGCGCGACGACGCGTTGGACGATGTCGCGGTCGAAGCCCTCCGCCTCGATCTCGGCGGTGGAGAGATCCGATCTCCACGTAGCCCTCGAGCACCTCGTCGAGCACCGAGTACGGCGGCAACGAGTCGACGTCGCGCTGGTCCGGACGGAGCTCGGCGCTCGGCGGCTTCTCGAGCACCGACTCGGGGATGAGCTCGCGCCCGGCCCGGCGGTTGCGGTCGACGCACAGCGCGTAGACGAGCATCTTCGGGACGTCCTTGATCACTGCGAAGCCGCCCGCCATGTCGCCGTAGAGCGTGCTGTAGCCCGTCGCCATCTCGCTCTTGTTGCCGGTGGTGAGCACCATCCAGTCGAACTTGTTCGAGATCGCCATGAGCAACGTGCCGCGGATGCGCGCCTGCAGGTTCTCCTCGGCCAGCCCGGGCGTCGTGCCCTGAAACGCCGGTTCGAGGAGGTCCGTGAACGCCTCGTGCGCAGCTTCGATCGGGACCGTCATCGTCTCGATCCCGAGGTTGTGCGCGAGGAGCTCGGCGTCCGTGACGCTGTGGTCACTCGAGTACCGGGACGGCATCAGCACGCCGGTCACGCGATCGGCGCCGAGCGCGTCCGCCGCGATCGCCGCGACGAGGGACGAGTCGATGCCACCGGACAGCCCGATGAGCACCCGTTGGAAGCCGTTCTTGGTCACGTAGTCGCGCGTGCCGAGGACGAGTGCCTCGTAGACCTCGTGCACCGGCGCGAGCAGCGGCTCGACGCGGGGCACGTCGTGGGGCGGACCGATCTGGGCCTCGCTGACCGCGATCTCGGGCAGCGGCGCGGCCGTCGCCCGGCCGCGCGGGTCCAGCAGCCGACGCCGGAACCCCGGACGGACGTCCAGGTCCACGATCAGCAGGCTCCTCGACGAACTGGGCCGCGGCGCGATCAGGGCGCCGCTCTCGTCGAACACCATCGACGCCCCGTCGAAGACCAGCTCGTCCTGGCCGCCGACCAGGTTCACGTAGACGACCGGGACCTGCGCGTCGGCCGCGCCGGTCGCGAGCATCGTCTCGCGCTCGTGGATGCGTCCCGCGTAGTACGGCGACGCGTTCACGTTGACGATCAGCTCGGCGCCACCGGCGGCCTGGGTGATGATCGGACCGGTCGGGCTCCACGCGTCTTCGCACACGGTGACGCCGACGCGCACACCACCGATGACGAACAGCGGTCCGTCCACCGTCGACGGCGCGAAGTACCGCTGCTCGTCGAACACCGCGTAGTTGGGCAGCAGGTGCTTCCGGTACACGCCCTGCACCTTGCCGTTCGCGCACACCGCCGCAGCGTTGTAGCAGGTCCCGGCTCGCCTCGGGGAAGCCGATCACCGCGGCCATCCGGCCCGTGCGGGCCGCGATCTTCTCGAGTGACTCCATGCCCTGCGCGACGAACGCCGGCTTGAGCAGGAGGTCCTCGGGCGGGTACCCGGTGATGGCCAGCTCCGGGAACGCGATGAGGTCGCAGCCCGCCGCGTCGGCCTGCTCGTAGGCCTCGAGCATCCGCGCCGCGTTGCCGGCGAGGTCGCCGACGACGAGGTCGAGCTGGGCCGCTGCGAGGCGCAACCGGGGCATGTCCCCAGGATACGGGGCCATCTGTCGTCGCGCGACACTGCACGGGATGACGCGCCCGGATGCCGTTCTCGACGCGCCCGGGGTCGCTCGAGCCTTGGAGCAGTCGGCCGATTCGCTGACCGCGCGCGCCGCGCTGACGCGGATCCTCGAGGCGCAGCCGGAGCTCGCCGCCGAGCTGCGCGACGACCGGCTCGTCCGCGACGCCCTGATCGCGATCGCCTGCGCTTCGCGATCGCTGGCGGCGGCACTCGTCCAGGACCCGGCGTTGATCGATCCGCTGCGCGACCCCGAGGGGTTCAACCGCGAGAAGTCGGTCCCGGGGTACGAGGGCTCGGTCGCGGCGGTCGAGGACGCCGACGGGCTGCGGCACTGGAAGCGGCGGGAGTACCTGCGCATCGCGGCACGGGACCTGCTCGGCGTGGCCGACCTCCCGACCGTGGGCCGCGAGCTCGCGGCGCTGGCCGAGGTGTGCCTCCAACGGGCGTTGCTGCTCGCGGCACCCGAGGTCCCGCTCGCGGTGATCGGCATGGGCAAGCTCGGCGGCCACGAGCTGAACTACGCGAGCGACGTCGACGTGCTCTTCGTCCACGGCGGCGAGCAGGTCGAGGCCGACAACGCGGCGCGCCGGCTGCTCGCGATCATGGCGGAGCCGACGCCCGCGGGCATCGTCTTCCGCACCGATGCCGACCTGCGACCGGAGGGTCGATCCGGGCCGCTGACCCGCAGCCTCGACTCGTACCGGGCCTGGTACGAGCGGTGGGCGCAGACCTGGGAGTTCCAGGCCCTCATCAAGGCGCGCACGATCGCCGGCGACCCGGAGCTCGCGTCGGCGTTCGCCCGGCTCGTCGAGCCGTTCGTCTGGCCGGACGTCCTCGGGCCCGACGCGGTGCGAGCGGTGCGGGCGATGAAGGTGCGGGCCGAGAGCGAGACCCATCGCCGCGGCCTCGACGACCGCGAGCTCAAGCGGGGCCGGGGCGGGATCCGCGACATCGAGTTCGCGGTCCAGCTCCTCCAGCTCGTCCACGGTCGCCACGACCCGACCATCCGCTCCGGGAACACGCTCGAGGCGCTCGGGCAGCTCGTCGGCTCGGGCTACGTCAACCAGCGCGACGCGGTGCCCTTCGACGACGCGTACCGATTCCTCCGGACCGTCGAGCACCGGCTCCAGCTCTGGGACGAGCAACAGACCCACACGCTGCCGGTCGACGCGCGGGCGCTGACCCGGCTCGCGCGCGTGCTCGGCTACCGGGACCGCGGCCACTTCTCCGCAGCGGAGCAGCTCGACGAGGACCACCGCACGCATCAGAACCGCGTGCGATCGACCCACGAGAAGCTGTTCTTCGGGCCCCTGCTCGAGGCCCTCTCGGGCCGGCCCGGCACGCTGAACGCGCTCGCGGCCGAGGAACGGCTGCGGGCATTCGGCTTCCTCGACCTGCGCCGCGACGCGTGCCGCGCTCGTCGAGCTGACCCGCGGGTTCACCCGGACGTCGAAGCTGATGGAGCAGCTCCTGCCCCTGCTGCTCCAGTGGTGCTCGGAGTCGCCCGACCCGGATCTCGCGCTGCTGCAGCTCCGGCGGCTCGCAGAAGGTCCGGCCCGCTCGGCCAACCTCGCGCTCGTGTTCCGGGACACGCCCGGCGCGGCGCAGCGAACCTGCCAGGTGCTGGGCTCCAGCCGGATGCTCGGCGACGCGCTCCGTCGTCAGCCCGAGTTCGTGCAGCGCCTCGGCGACGACCACGCGCTCACGCACCCGAAGCCGCGCGCCCGGTTCGTGGAGGAGGCGGTCGGCGCGGTCGAGTGGCGGGCCGCGGACTCCAACGCGCGGCGCAGCGGGCTTCGCCGCTACAAGCGCCGCGAGCTGTTGCGGATCGCGGCGCGCGACCTGCTCTCGTTCGCGAACCTCGTCGAGACCGGTCGCGACCTGTCCACGCTCGCGGAGGCGTGCCTCGAGGCGTCACTCGTCTCGCTCGCGCCGAAGGTGCCGTTCGCCGTGATCGGCATGGGCCGCTTCGGCGGTCGTGACCTCTCCTACGCGTCGGACCTCGACGTGCTCTTCGTCTACGACGGCGACGGCCCGGCGGACTTCCACGAGGCCGAACGCGTGGCCGAGCAGCTCCTCGTCGAGATCGGGGAGCGCACGACGGAGGGCCGCACGTTCGCCATCGATGCCACGCTGCGTCCGGAGGGCCGGGACGGTTCGTTGACCCGATCGCTCGACGGGTTCCGCAGCTACTGGGAGCGGTACGGGCTGACGTGGGAGTTCCAGGCCCTGATCAAGGCCCGACCCGCGGCCGGCGACCCGGACCTGGGCCGGCGGTTCTGCGAGCTCGCGGCGCCGTTCGTCTACCGCGACTCCTACCCCGACGAAGCCGTCCAGGAGGTGCGCCGGATGAAGGTGCGCATCGAGCAGGAGCGGATCCCGCCCGGTGAGGATCCGCAGTTCCACCTCAAGCTGGGCCGCGGATCACTGTCGGACATCGAGTTCACGGTCCAGCTGCTCCAGCTGCTGCACGGCGCGCACCACGAGTCGCTGCGGACCCCGGAGTCGATGACCGCCCTCGACGCGCTCGTCGCCGTCGACATCCTGGATCCCGACGACGCCGACGCGCTGCGCGAGTCGTTCGAGTTCTGCTCGGTGGCCCGCAACGCCCGGTTCCTCGTGACGGGCTCGGAGCGCGAGTCGCTGCCCATCGATCTCGCCGAGGCGGAACGGGTGGCCCGGCTGCTGGGGTACGTCGAACACCCGCAGGCCATGCTCCGGGACGACTACCGGCGCCTGACCCGACACGCGCGTCAGGTCGTCGAGCGCGTGTTCTACGGACGCGAATAGAACGATCGGCACCGGTGGCTCTACCCTTCGGCCCTGCTCCGGAGGCGTGTGGCCCTGGAAGCATCAGGAGGAACTCATGGGTCGCAGGGTGTTCGTCGTCGGTGTCGGCATGACCAAGTTCGAGAAGCCGGGTGGGCGGGAGTGGGACTACCCCGACATGGCCCGTGAGGCGGGCACCATGGCGCTCGAGGACGCGGGGATCTCCTACGACCTCGTCGAGCAGGCGGCCGTCGGCTACTGCTACGGCGACTCCACTGCCGGCCAGCGCGCCCTCTACGAGATCGGCGTGACCGGCATCCCGGTCGTCAACGTCAACAACAACTGCGCGACGGGTTCGTCGGCGTTGTACCTGGCGAAGCGCTTCGTCGAGGGTGGCCTCGCGGACTGCGCGCTCGCGCTGGGCTTCGAGAAGATGGAGAAGGGCTCGCTCGGCATCAAGTACATGGACCGCGCGATGCCGATGCAGTGGACGTTCGAGAAGATGAACGAGAAGCGCGGCTTCACGCAGGCGCCGCCCGCTCCGCAGATGTTCGGCAACGCCGGTCGCGAGTACATGGAGCGCTACGGGGTCAAGGCGGAGTCCTTCGGTCGCATCGCGGAGAAGAACCACCGCCACTCGGCGAACAACCCGAACTCGCAGTTCCGTGACATCTACTCCCTCGACGACATCATGGGCGCCAAGATGGTGCACGAGCCGCTGACGAAGCTGCAGTGCTGCCCGACGTCGGACGGCGGCGCGGCGGCGATCGTCGTGAGCGAGGACTTCGTGCACGAGCACGGCCTCGAGGACCAGGCGGTCGAGATCATCGGCATGTCGATGCACACCGACTTCCCGTCGAGCTTCGAGTCGAACAGCGACATGAACTTCGTCGGGTTCGACATGAGCAAGGCGACCGCGGAGGACGTCTACGAGCAGTCCGGCCACGGGCCGGAGGAAGTCGACGTCATCGAGCTGCACGACTGCTTCTCGGCCAACGAGATGATCACCTACGAGGCGATCGGTCTCTGCGGCGAGGGCGGTGCGGGCGAGCTGATCGACTCGGGCGCGGTCACCTACGGCGGCGACGTCGTGGTGAACCCGTCCGGCGGCCTGATCTCGAAGGGCCACCCGCTCGGGGCCACCGGGCTCGCGCAGTGCGCCGAGCTCAACTGGCAGCTGCGGGACATGGCCGCCGCCCGCCAGGTGCCGGACGCGAAGCTCGCGCTGCAGCACAACCTGGGCCTCGGCGGCGCCTGCGTCGTCGCGATGTACGAGAAGGCCTCCCTCTAGCCGAGGCGCCTCTCACCTCGGCTCGTTCGGCTCGTTTCGGGGCGTCTCAGCGTCGCTCTGGCGACCTCACGACACCCCGAAACCAGTCGTGGGTCAGGCGATGGTGGCGATGCCGCCGTCGACGGGGAGGATCACGCCGGTGACGTACGCCGAGCCGCGCGACGCGAGGTAGAGCGCGGCCGCGGCCATGTCCTCGGGCCGGCCGATCCGCTTCATCGGCGCGCTCTCGGCGATCGAGTCGCCGAAGCTCTCGAGCGTCGCCTTCATCATCTTGGACTGGAACGGGCCCGGCGCGATCGCGTTGACCGTGATCTTCGGCGCGAGGCGCTTGGCGAGGTGACGAGTCAGCTGGTGCACCGCGGCCTTGGCCGACGAGTAGGCGTAGGTCTCCATGAGCGGGACCTGGATGCCGTCGATCGAGCCGATGTTGATCACCCGCGCCGGGTCGTCCTCGGTGGACGCGGCTTCGAGCTGGGGGCGCAGGAACTTCGTGAGGTGGAACACACCCTTCACGTTGAGGTCGAGCACGCGGTCCCACGCTGCGTCGTCGTACTCGTCGAGCGGCGCGCCCCAGGTCGCGCCCGCGTTGTTGACGAGGATGTGCACCTGCTCCTCGCGAGCCGCGATGTCGCTCGCGAGCCGCCGGCACTCGGCTTCGGTCGAGAGGTCGGCCGGGATCCCGATGCAGTCCCCGAGCTCGGAGAGCGCGCGCTCGGTCTCCGCGACGACGTCCGCCTTGCGGGACGAGACGTAGACCTTCGCTCCGGCGCGCACGTACGCCTCGGCGATCATCAGCCCGATCCCGCGGGTCCCGCCCGTGACGACCGCGACCTTTCCCCGGATCGAGAACAGCTCTTGGAGGACGTCGTCAGTCGGCATGCGTGCAGACTGCTCCAGCGGCCGAAATCGAGGCAATTCTCGGATCGCCGCCGGTAGCGTGCGGCAGTGGACGACGAACGGCGCGGGTTCCTGACCGGGAACCTCGCCTACGTCCTGTGGGGCCTGCTCACCCTGTACTGGCACGAGCTCACCGGCCTCGACGCGTTCGGCCTCATCGCCTGGCGCATCGTGTGGTCCGTCGTCGTGCTCGCGATCCTGCTCACTGGGGCGAAGCGCTGGACCGACGTCCGCACGCTGCTCATCGGGCGCCGGATCGTTCCGACGACGATCGCCGCGGTCGCGCTCGCGACGAACTGGACCACCTACGTCTGGTGCGTGACGCACGGCCGCGTCATCGAGACTGCGCTCGGCTACTTCCTCGCGCCGATCGGGCTCGTGCTCGTCGGGGTCGTGATGTTCCACGAGCGGCTCCGGCGCGCGGCAGGTCGTCGCGCTCGTGCTCTGCGGGCTCGCGGTCGTCGTGCTCGCCGCCGGGTACGGGTCACCGCCCTACTTCGCGCTGTTGATCGCGGTCTCGTGGACGATCTACGGCGTATCGAAGAAGCGCGCCGCACTTCCCCCGCTCGAGGGGCTGGCGGCCGAGACGTTGGTGCTCGCGCCGATCGCCGTCGTCCTGCTGATCGTGATGCAGGCCGGCGGCCACCCGAGCCTCGGTGGCGCATCGACCCTGCAGCTCGTGCTCGTCCCGTTCACCGGGATCGTGACGACCGTGCCCCTGCTGCTGTTCGCGTACGCGGCGCGACGGGTCCCGCTCGCGATGCTCGGTTGGCTGCAGTACTGGGTGCCGTCCATCAACCTGGTGCTCGGCGTCGCGGTCTACGACGAGTCGATGCCCGCGTGGCGCGCGGCCGGCTTCGCGCTCGTCTGGATCGCGCTCGCGCTCATCACCATCGACGGCATCCGGGCGTCTCGGGCGACGCCCGACGCACCCCCGGTCGAGACGGAGCCGGTCCCGCTGGAGGGGTGAGCCGAGCCGGCCCCGGCCGGTCCGGTGGCTCTACCCGCGCGGTGGTGTCAACCCGCGCCGGGGTGGGTACACCGGCGGCCACGAGCGGGGGGCTCATCATCGAAGCAGACGCACGGCGCAGCGAGCGGGCGAGAACGGTCCGATGGTGGATCGCACTCGGGGTGATGGCGCTCGTCGCGCTCGCGGTGCGCATCGTGTTCGTCCTGCACTACGAGAACCCGTCTCCGCTCGCCGGTGACGCGAGCTACTACCACCAGTTCGCCAACCTGGTCGCCGACGGCCGGGGCTTCGTCGATCCGTACCGGCACGCGGCGGACGCGACCCACCCGCCCCTGTACACGTTGGCTCTCGCCGTCTCCTCGTTGGTCGGCCTGCGATCCGTGCTCGATCACCAGCTGTGGTCCTGCGTGCTCGGTGCCTCGATGGTCATCGTCGTCGGTGTCACCGGACGCGAAGTCGTCGATGCCGCGACCGGTCTCGTGGCCGCCGGCATCACTGCGCTGTATCCCGCGTTCTGGATCAACGACGGACTGTTGATGTCGGAGACGGTCGTCCAGCTCGTCATCGCCCTGCTGGTCCTCTTCGTCTACCGGCTCTTGCGCCGGCCGAGCGCGGGCAACGCGGTCGCCGTCGGTGCCCTCTGCGGTCTCGCCGCGCTGACGCGTGGCGAGTTCATCCTCCTGCCGATCGTCCTGATCGCGCCGCTCGCATGGTCGCTCCACCGGCACGCGACGCCGCGTGTCCTCGCCCTCGGCGCGGCCATGCTCGGCGCGCTCGTCGTGGTGATCGTCCCGTGGTCCCTGTACAACCTCGGACGGTTCGAGCAACCGGTGCCGATCTCGACCCAGGGTGGCCAGACCATCGCCGGCGCGAACTGTCCCTACACCTACACGCAGGGCAAGTGGCTCGGGCTCTGGAACTACCCGTGCGTGCTCTTCCACAGCCCGGGAAAGGCGCCCGGGCAACCCGGTCACGGGAAGGACGCGTCCGAGCTGGATGCGTTGTACCGCGACAACGGGATCGCCTACGCACGGTCACAGCCGGGTCGGGTGCCGGTCGTGGTGCTCGCGCGCATCGGCCGGGTCTTCGGCGTCTACCGGCCACTCCAGCAGCTGCACACCGAGTCCGGCGGAGCCGACGGGCGCCCCTTCGGGCCGGGCCTCGCCGCCCTCCTCACCTACTACCTCACCGTCGTGGCCGCGGTCGCAGGGCTCGTGCTCTTCAGACGTCGCGGCATCCCGTGGTGGCCGCCGGTGTCGTTCGCCGTCCTCGTGACCGTGACGGCTGCTGCGACCTACGGCGCGAGCCGGTTCCGCGTGCCACTCGAAGTTGCGCTCATGGTGCCGGCGGCCGCTGCGATCACCGCGTGCGCGCGGCGTGTGATGTCACCGTCGGGCCGGAGGAACGAACGCCATCCCGCCGCCCACGAAGAGGACGACGAACACGATCGGCAGCCACGGAACGCCCTGATCACGCGGTAGCGGCGCACCACCGGTTCGTGGTGGGCCGGTGACCGCGGGGACGACGCCACCGTCTGAAGCGAGGACATGGGATTGTGGTCCGGTGGTGGTCGAGGCCGCCAGCACCGAGGCGCCGCTCGTCGGCGCCGGGTCCGCGGGATCGCCCGTCGTGGTGGTCGCGGGGTCGGTCGTCGTCGTCGCGCCGAGCACGGTCGTGGCCACCGGAGGCGCAGTGGTCGTTGTCGTCGTCGGGGTGCTGGTCGTGGTGGTCGTCACCGCAGCCGCCGTCGTGGTGGTCGGGCCGGCGACGGTCGTCGTCGTGGTGACCGGTGCCGCGGTCGCGGTCGTCGTGGTCGGCGCGACGGACGTCGTCGTCGCGGGAGCTGCGGTCGTGGTGGTCGTCGGCGGCACGAGGTCGCACGTGGGCGCGAGGAACACGTCGGTGTCCAACGTCACCGCCGCGCCTTCGGCCAGGGCGCGGCCATGGACCGTCACCCCGTTGTCGAGCGTGATCGAGTCGTGCGCGAGGACGTTGCCCACGAGGATCGAGCCCGCTCCGAGCGTCGCCGTGCTCCCGACCTGCCAGAAGACGTTGCACTCCTGAGCGCCGTTGATCAAGGTGACGGTGCTGTTGGCCGCAGTGCCGAAGGTCGAGTCGGTCTGGAAGATGAAGACGGTGGTCGGGTCGTTGCCTCCGTCGAGGATCAGCGATCCGTTCAACGTCAGGGGATCGTGGGCGGGCGTCGCGTAGACACCACCGCCGAGGGTCTGCGAACCGAGCTCGGTGCCGGGGTCCGCGTCGGGGGTCCGGCCGGCCGCATCGCCGTACGCGACGCCGAGATCGGTCTGGGCCTGGTGCGCGGTCGCAGTTCCCGGCTCGGTCGTACCGGTCGCGATCGGCGCGCCGGTGATCGTCGTGCCGGGCCAGACGCCGACGCTGCCCTGGAGCGTGGTCACACCCGTGTTCGTCACCGTCGATCCTGCCAGCACCGCAAAGCTCGCGGCGGAGCCCAGCGGCACCGTCGGCACCACCGCCGCGTTCGCCGGAAGTGCGAAGCCGAGCACCACGACGGCCGCGAACGTGAACGACGTCGCGGACGCAGCCCATCGGCGCGCCGTCGCGCATCGGGTGGTTCCCAAGAGGTCCGCCTTGTCTGACGCAAGGCACCGCTACCACCAGCACCGCCGCGGCAAGGTCCGGGCCGGGAGCCGCGATCTGATGACCAAGTCTCCGAAGCCGGCGCCGGCGAATCGGGCGTCATCTCGGAGGCGAGCACGAGGGCGGGATGTCGGCGCCCTCAACCGCTTGTCGGCACGCAATCACGACACCTGAGCCGAACGTGACCCCGGAATCGCACGCACCGCCGACCGACGGGCTCGTTTCGGGGCGCGTGAAGGTCGCCAGGGCGACGCTGCGACTCCCCGAAACGAGTGCTCGAGCGGCTAGATGTCGTAGTAGAGGTAGAACTCCCACGGGTGCGGGCGGAGCTGCACCGGGGCGATCTCGTTCGTGCGCTTGAAGTCGATCCAGGTGTCGATCACGTCGGGTGTGAACACGCCCCCGGCGAGCAGGAACTCGTTGTCGGCCTCGAGCGCGTCCAGGCTCTCGCCGAGCGAGCCCGGCACCTGCGGCACCTTCGCCAGCTCTTCGGGCGGGAGGTCGTAGAGGTCGCGGTCCACCGGTGTCGGCGGCTCGATCCGGTTGGCGATCCCGTCGAGGCCGGCCATCAGCATCGCGGAGAACGCGAGGTACGGGTTGCAGCTCGGGTCCGGGAACCGGCACTCGAGTCGCTTCGCCTTCGGGCTCTTCGAGTAGAGCGGGATGCGCACGGACGCGGAGCGGTTCCGCTGCGAGTACACGAGGTTCATCGGCGCCTCGTAGCCCGGCACCAACCGCTTGTAGGAGTTCGTGGTCGGGTTCGTGAAGGCGCACAGCGCGGAGGCGTGCTTCAGCAGTCCGCCGATGTACCAGCGCGCCATGTCCGAGAGGCCGGCGTAGCCCTTCTCGTCGAAGAACAGCGGCTCGCCGTCCTTCCACAGCGACTGGTGCACGTGCATGCCCGAGCCGTTGTCCTGGAAGATCGGCTTCGGCATGAACGTGACCGAGTAGCCCCGCTGACGGGCCACGTTCTTGACCACGTACTTGTAGAGCATGAGCTTGTCGGCCATCACGCTGAGCTCGTCGAAGCGCATGTCGATCTCGGCCTGGCCCGCGGTGCCGACCTCGTGGTGCTGGACCTCGATCGTGATGCCGACCTGCTCGAGGACCCGGACCATCTCGGAGCGCAGGTCCTGGAACGTGTCCATCGGCGGGACCGGGAAGTAGCCCTCCTTGTACCGCGGCTTGTACCCGAGGTTGGGCGTGCCGTCGAGCTCGAAGTCGCGGCCGGAGTTCCAGATGCCCTCGACGGAGTCGAGGTAGTAGTAGCCCGAGTGCTGGTTCTGGTCGAAGCGCACGGAGTCGAAGATGTAGAACTCGGCTTCGGGCCCGAAGTACGCGGTGTCCGCGATGCCCGTCCCCTTCAGGTAGTCCTCGGCCTTCTTCGCGATGTAGCGCGGGTCGCGGCTGTAGCTCTCGCCGGTGACCGGGTCCTTCACGAACGCGTTGATGTTCAGCGTCTTGTGCTCGCGGAACGGGTCGATGATCGCGGTGGTCGGGTCGGGCATGAGGAGCATGTCCGACTCTTGGATCTCCTGGAAGCCGCGGATCGACGAGCCGTCGAAGCCGAGGCCCTCCTCGAACACGTCCTCCGACAGCTCGTGGGCCGGGACCGAGAAGTGCTGCATCAGGCCGGGCAGGTCGCAGAACCTGACGTCGACCACCTCGACGCCTTCGTCCTTGACCTGCTTCAGCACATCGCCAGGAGTCGTCATGGGTCAACCTCCGCGGGCCGCGGGGTGCAGCGGCTCTGAACCCCGACCGGTTCGATCGCTCCCGTCCGGAGAAGCGGTCGGCGTGAGACTAGGAGGTTCTCGAGGCCCTATCCAGGGGCCGCCGAGAACCTCCTACCTCCGTCTCAGGTCTTGTTCGACAACGCGGCGCAGCACGTGTTGGTGATCAACCGGCTCACGACGTACGGGTCGATGTTCGCGTTCGGACGCCGGTCCTCGATCCAACCCTTCTTCGCCTTCTCGACCCCCCACGGGATCCGGATCGACGCACCGCGGTCCGAGGCGCCGTAGCTGAACTCGTTCCACGGTGCGGTCTCGTGCGCGCCGGTCAGGCGGTCCTTGATGCCCGGGCCGTAGTTGTCGACGTGCTCCTCGATGTTCTTCCCGAGCGCCTCGCACGCGGTGATGATCGCGTCGTAGCCCTCGCGCATGGCGTTCGTCGAGAAGTTGGTGTGCGCGCCGGCACCGTTCCAGTCACCCGGGATCGGCTTCGGATCGAGCGTGGCGCGCACGCCGTAGTCCTCGGCGATGCGGTAGAGCAGCCAGCGGGCGAGCCAGAGCTGGTCGCCGATGGCGGGCGGGGCGAGGATCCCGATCTGGAACTCCCACTGGCCCATCATCACTTCGGCGTTCGTGCCCTCGATCGCGAGCCCCGCGTCCATGCAGGCCTGCGTGTGCGCCTCGACGATCTCGCGTCCGACGATCTCCGGCGCGCCGACACCGCAGTAGTACGGGCCCTGTGGCGCGGGGAAGCCGCTCTGGGGCCAGCCGAGCGGGTGGCCGTCCTTGAGGAACGTGTACTCCTGCTCGATGCCGAACATCGGCTCCTGGTCCGCGTACTTCTCGGCCACCTCGACGCACGCGGCGCGCGTGTTCGACGGGTGCGGCGTGAAGTCGGTCAGCAGCACCTCGCACATGACGAGGACGTTCTGACCGCCGCGCAGCGGGTCCGGGCACGAGAACACGGGCCGCAGCACGCAGTCCGAGTTGCTCCCCGGCGCCTGGTTCGTGCTCGAACCGTCGAAGCCCCAGATCCCCGGCTCTTCACCGTCCGCCACGATCTTGGTCTTGCATCGCATCAAGGGCGTCGGCTTCGTGCCGTCGATCCAGATGTACTCGGCCTGGTAGCTCACTGCATCTCCTCATCGTCTCCGTGTCGTCCCGTCGCGACCCACAAGTGGCGCACGCTATGCCGTGCCGGCGTCGGATTTCCTCTCCGCGCGCCCGTCGGGCGGAGTGGTGGCATTCGGCAGTCTCCGCGAAGGCCATTTCCCAGCCTTTGCCCGAGTGTGAACGGGGTATGAACGAGACCCCACAGGGCGGACCGGCGGGAGAGAACGGCCGGTCGGCCTGCCAAACTGACCCGATGGAACGTCAGCTGGATTACGTGATGCGCACCGTCGAGGAACGTGGGGTCCGGTTCGTCCGGCTCTGGTTCACCGACGTCCTCGGCGTCCCTCAAGGGCTTCGCGATCACCCCGGCCGAGCTCGAGGGCGCCCTCGAAGAGGGCATGACCTTCGACGGCTCGGCGATCGAGGGCTACAGCCGGGTCCAGGAGTCGGACATGCTCGCGGTGCCCGACGCCAACACCTTCGACATCGTCCCCTGGCGGGGCGACGACGCCCCGGTGGCGCGGATGTTCTGCGACGTCCAGCACCTCTCGGGGGAGCCGTTCGAGGGCGACCCGCGCTACGTGCTGAAGCGGAACCTGGACCGCGCCCGCGAGAAGGGCTTCACGTTCTACGCGGGCCCCGAGATCGAGTTCTTCTACTTCGAGTCGGAGACGAACCCGGTCCCCCTGGATCACGCCGGCTTCTTCGACCTGACCCAGAGCGACATGGCGAGCGAGCTGCGCAAGCGCACGATCCTCACGCTCGAGCAGATGGGCATCCCGGTCGAGTACTCGTTCCACGAGAACGGGCCGAGCCAGCACGAGATCGACCTCCGCTACACCGACGCGCTGACGATGGCGGACAACGTGATGACGTTCCGCACCGTCGTGCGCCAGGTCGCACAGGACCTCGGCGTGCACGCGACGTTCATGCCCAAGCCGATCTCGGGTGCGTTCGGTTCCGGGATGCACACGCACATGTCGCTCTTCGAGGGTGACGTCAACGCGTTCCACGATCCCGGCGACCCGTACGGGCTCTCGAAGGTGGCGAAGTGCTTCATCGCCGGCCTGTTGCGCCACGCGGCGGAGATCACCGCGGTGACGAACCAGACGGTCAACTCCTACAAGCGGCTGATCGAGGGCTACGAGGCCCCGACCTACATCTGCTGGGCGCGCAACAACGAGTCCGCGCTCGTGCGGGTGCCGATCCCGAAGCGGGGCAAGGAGAGCAGCACCCGCATCGAGTTCCGCTCGCCCGACCCCGCGTGCAACCCGTACCTCGCCTTCTCGGTGATGCTCGCGGCCGGGCTGCAGGGCATCGACGAGGGCTACGACCTTCCGCCCGAAGCCACGAACAACATCTTCGAGATGACGGCCGAGGAGCGCGCGGTCGAGCACATCGGGGCGCTGCCGCAGTCGCTGTCGGAGTCGCTCGACGTCATGGAGCAGTCGGAGCTGGTGGCGAAGACGCTCGGCGAGCACGTCTTCGAGTTCTTCATCCGCAACAAGCGCGCCGAGTGGGACTCCTACAAGGAGCAGGTGACCGCCTGGGAGCTCGACCGATACCTCGGGTCCCTCTAGCGCCATGGGAGACAGCCAGGGGGTCGAGCCCCTTCTCGTGTTCCCGGACCCGCCGCCTCCGCTGCTGGCCCAGACGCTGGACCTCGCGGGCTACCCGTGGAAGGCGGTCGAGAACGCGGCGATCGCCGTGCAGCACGAGCCGCGTGACGGGTGGGCGGGCGCGGTCGTCGTCGCCGA
This sequence comes from uncultured Acidimicrobiia bacterium, assembly GCA_963770105.1. Lineage (GTDB taxonomy): Bacteria > Actinomycetota > Acidimicrobiia > IMCC26256 > JAENVU01 > Chersky-806. Next base: position 504,459 of record CAVYOL010000001.1, read on the forward strand.
CGAAGATCCCGAAGGCGCGTTCGGCATCTGCCGCGCGCTGCGCAAGCGCGACGCACCGCTCGAGCCGGTGCTCCTCCTGATCAGCGGCGCGCAGCTCTCCGAGCTCGAGCTGCGCGAAGACCTCTTCGACGACTTCTGCCTCACGCCGTTCCACCCGAAGGAGCTCGAGGCGCGGATGCGCCACCAGTTCTGGCGCTCGGGTCGGGGGACGCGGCCGGAGATCGTCGAGTACGGCGACCTCGTCCTGAACCTCGAGACGTACCAGGCCGCGTTCGGGCACCGGCCGCTCGACCTCACGTACATGGAGTACGAGCTGCTGAAGTTCCTCGCGACCCACCCCGGGAAGGTGTTCACCCGGGAGCAGCTGCTCTCGCGGGTGTGGGGCTACGAGTACTACGGCGGCGCGCGCACGGTGGACGTCCACGTGCGGCGACTGCGGGCCAAGCTCGGCGAGGAGCACGCGAACCTGATCCAGACGGTGCGGTCGGTCGGCTACCGGTTCGGTCAGCCCGCGCGCTCGTCGGGCGCTGAGGCGTCAGACGGGTTGGCCCTCGGCCCGCTGATCCGCGTCGTCGCTCATCATCCAGCCCCCGAGGCCGCTCCACAACGCGCCGCCGAGCATCACGAGCACCGGTCCGACGACCACCAGCGCGAGCACGATCAACACCACACCAAGCATGGGGCGAGCCTACCTAGCCGCTCAGCGGATGGAAGACCCACGCTTCGATCTCGACCTTCGCGCCGAGTGGGAGCGCGGCCACCTGGACCGTCGAGCGGGCCGGCTTGTGGTCACCGAAGGCCTCCGCGTAGATCGCGTTCATCGCGGCGAAGTCCCCGAGGTCGGTGACGAACACGGTGGTCTTCGCCACATCGGCCAGGGCCACGCCGCAGTCACCGAGCACCGCGGTGATGTTGGCGAAGACCTGCCGGCACTGCGCGCTCGCATCACCGTCGACGAGCCGGCCCGTCGCCGGGTCCAACGGGACCTGACCCGCGAGCACGATCCAGTCGCCGGCCCGCACCGCGGCGGAGTACGGACCCGCGACCGGCGGCGCGTGCGGAGTGGGAACGGGTTGGGGACTCGAGGCTGAGGTCACGTCCGGAGCATACGGGCGGTGCGCGTGAGGTGGGCGGGGAACGACTCCGGCCGCGTGCCCTCGGCGCGCGTCAGCGCGTTCCACGCGGCGGCCGCTACCGCGGCGAACACGGCGTCCGAGGACCGGGCCCGCGGCGGTCCCGGGTCGTCGATCACCGTCACGTCGATGACCGGAGTGTCCTTGGCCCGGATCACCCCGAACGACCGGATCGTGAGGTCGTGCACCTCGCCGGTACCCGGATCGACCGCGAGCCCTTCGGTCAGCACCCAACCCAGCGCCATGTGCGCGGCACCGACGGCGTACGAGTGGAGGACCACGTCGTCGAGGGGATCGCCCGCGGCAACCCGCACCTCGACGCGCTCGAGCGCGCCACTCGCCGGATCGACAAGCACCCGGGCGCCCGCCATGGATCCGTCGCCCGGCCCGGCGACGACGTTGTCGAGGAACACCGCGGCCGCGCGGGCGCTCGGAAGGTGCGTCGTGCGGTCGAACCCCGCCGCGTCGAGCGCGCCCTCCTGCAGCACGCACAGCTCGGCGAACCCGGCGGCACGCACCGCGCTCGAGGTCGGCGGGCCCACCAGCGTCGTGCGCTTGATGCTGATCGTGGTGTCGAGCCCGACGTAGTGCGCCGGCGCGAGCTCGGACTCGCGGACCCCGCCGGCCGAGACACCCTCGATCCGGAGCTTCCCGTCGCGCAGCACCGCGGTCCCGGCGAACGGCGGTCGCTTCGGCCCGAGCCGGACGACGTCCTCGCGCGAGAACAGGACCCGCACCGTGCGGTCGTGACGATCTGCGAGCTCGCGCGCCGCCGCGGCGACCGGCGATGTCGCCTTGCCCCCGAACGCACCCCCGTTGGCCAGCGGGCTTGCCGGCTCGCCACCCGGCCGGCACCAGGACGCGTCCGGCTCCAGGTACGCCGGCTCGACCCAGCTCGTCGCGAGGCGGACTCCCCCCTCCGGCCGCTCGGGGAGCGGGAGCGGCGGGGCCGCATCGACCGTCGTGCGCCGGCCCTGCACCTTGCCCGCGCGCTCGCGCGCTTCGAACAGGGAGTCGGCGACGACCCACTGCATCCCCGCGGCCTGCTCGCTCGCCGCGGCACTCCCCGGTGGCAGTGGCACCGCGACGAGCGCGTCGCGCGGCGCGGTGTCGTCCGCGAACCCGCCCTGGCCCCACGCGACGTCGGGTCCGACGCGCTGCGCGACGCCGCCCTCCAACCCGGCGCGCGTCGACGCCGCCAGAAGCCGCTCCGGTGCGACGAGTGCCGCGTCGACCGACGGCGCATCGGTCTCGATCGCATCGATCACCGTGCGCCATCCGGTGCATCGGCAGAGGTGCGCGGCCAGCGCCCGGTCCACCCCGACCGCAGTGGTCGCGCCCTTCGCGCGCAGCGCGGCGGCCCGCACGACGATCCCCGGGGTGCAGAAGCCGCACTGCGATCCGCCGGTCGCCACGAACGCGGCCGTGAGCGCATCGCGTTCGGAGTCCGGGAGACCGTCGACAGTCGTCACTTCCCGGCCCGCGATCCGGGCCACCGGGGTGACGCACGCCACCCGCGCCGCCCCGTCGACGAGCACGGTGCAGCAGCCGCACTGGCCCTGCGGCGCGCAGCCGTCCTTCACGCTCATGATGCCCAGGTGCTCCCGCAACACCGAGAGCAGCGTCTCCCCCGGCGCGGCGTCGACCTCGACCTGCGCGCCGTCGCACACGAACTGCACCCGACCGGACATCAGCACCTCCAGCGCGGGAGGATAGGTGCATGCCTTCTCAAGAGATGAGCCGTCGCGCGTTCATGGCGCTCGGGGGCGGTGCCGTGCTGCTCGCGGCGTGTGGTGGCTCTTCGTCGAAGAGCTCGCAGCCGCCGGCGTCAGGCGGGTCCGGCGCGAGCGGAGCAACGGGGCTCAGCGCGTTCCGCATGGAGATCGAGCCGTACGTGTCGACCACGCCGCAGCGGTTCGCGTACATCCTCGTCAACAACAAGAACCAGGACTTCGCGAGCGGACCGGCCACGTCGTTGTCCATCGCGCCGCCCGGGGGTTCCTTCGGGCCCGCGATGCCGGCGACCCTCCACACCGGCGGGCTGCCGGCCGGCCGCGGCGTCTACGTCGTCGAGCCGACGCTCACCACGCCCGGGAACTGGCGGGGCAAGGTCACGATTCCCGGCCAGGCGGACGCCGAGCTCGCCTTCCCCGTCAGCGCGAACCCGGACACGCCGATCGTCGGCGCGATGGGCCGCTCGCTCGCGACGCCGACGACGGCCGCGCCCCTCGGCACCAACCCGTTGTGCACCCGCACCGACGCGAAGAACCAACCCGCGCCGTGCCCGTTCCACCAGACCTCGCTCGACCAGGTCATGGGCAAGGGCAAGCCGGTGGTCGTGATGTTTGCGACGCCGGCTCGGTGCCAGAGCCGGTACTGCGGTCCGGTGCTCGACCAGCTGATCGCGGCCGCGCCCGTGTACCAGGACCGCATCACGCCGATCCACGTCGAGATCTACAAGGACCTCACGAGCAACGACCTCGTGACCGCGACCGACGCGTGGCTCGGCACCAGCGGCGAGCCGTGGATCTTCGCGATGGACGGCACCGGCAAGATCACCGGCCGGCTCAGCGGCGCGTTCGCCACCGACGAGATCCGCACCCTGCTCGACAAGGCCGTCGCCTGAACTGACCCCGGACGCGCATTCTCGGCCCGCTCAACCGCGCCAGAGGCGGTTCAGCGTGCCGAGAACCGGAGGGAGATCGGTTCGGGTTAGGAGAAGGACTCGCCGCAGCCGCAGGTGCGCTGGGCGTTGGGGTTCGTGATGTGGAACCCGGCACCCTGGAGGCCGTCCTTGTAGTCGAGCGACCCGCCGGCGAGGTGCTGGAACGAGGCGGGGTCGATGACCACCGTCACGCCGTCCTGCTCGTTCTTGATGTCGTCGTCGGCCCGGTCGGCATCGAAGAACATCTCGTAGCTGAAGCCGGAGCAGCCACCGGGGCGCACGGCGACCCGCAGCGCGAGGTCCGGGGTCTCCTCGGCCTCGATCAGGCTCTTCACCTTCGCGGCGGCCGCGTCCGTCAGCGTGAACTGCTGGCGGGCGTCAGTGATGTTGAGACTCGTGAGACTCATGTTGCTGGTCCTCCGGGGGAACGCGATGCGACTCTCAGGTTACCGCGACCACGACGTGGCACGGATCTGGCTCGTACAACGTCGAGAACCCGACAACGCTTCCCGCCCCGGCCTGGTTGACCACTCCCTCGCACAATCCCCGGTGCAGGTTGCACACCAGCTCGGGGTAGGCCTCGGCCAGCTCCCGGAACGGGCAGTGCAGGAAATCGATGCGGGCGGTGCCGTCAGGGCCGATGTCCTCGTCGGCAGCGGGCTCGAACCCGAGGCGGGCGAGCTCGGCGGCGAGGGAGTCCAGGCACGAGCGGCTCGGGGTCCGCTTCCCCGCCTCGAGGCCCCAGGCCCGTCCGGTGGCCGTGGCCGCCTCGGCGTCGGCGCCCATCTGCTCCGCCATCGCGGCCAGGAGCCCGGCGAGCAGCGCGTGGGCGGGCGGATCGAAACCGAGCCCCGGTGCGCCGGCGGCCAGTGAATAGAGGTGCTGGGGCCGCCCGACGGTTCCCCGGTGGATCGCCTCGACGTCCACGAGGCCCGCCTCCCGCAGCCGCTCCAGGTGCAGCCGGACGGTGTTGGCGTGCAGGCCGAGCGCATCGGCGAGGTCCTGGGCGGAGAGTGGCGTGGTCGAGGTGGCCAGCTCGCGGTACATCGCGAAGCGCGTCTCATCGCCCAGAGCCTTGAGGACCTCGAGCTCCATGCCCTTGACCGTACCGTCGCCCGAGGCATATTTTCAAGACGTAGGCTGTTTTTATTCACCACATGGACACTGAAGCGGTCGATCCCCGCGATCCCGAGGCTCCCCGGGCCTCAGCGGCGCCCTCCCCCGAGGACGTGCGCCGCATGCTCGCGGGCGTGATGGACCCCGAGCTCCACGCCAGCATCACCGACCTCGGCATGGTGGACGACGTCCAGGTCGCGCCCGACGGCGCCGTCGTCGTCAACATCGCGCTCACCACGCTCGGGTGCCCGCTCCGCTCCGAGATCAAGAAGGAGATCCAGTCCAAGGTGCGCGGGCTGCCCGGCGTCACCACGGTGGATGTCCACTACATCGAGATGACCCAGGAGCAGCGCACCGCCGCCATGCAGGCCGCGCGCTGGAACGCCCGCGAGAACGCGCCGACCACGGAGATCTCCGCGACGACGCGGGTCCTCGCGATCGCGAGCGGGAAGGGCGGCGTCGGCAAGAGCTCGGTGACCGTGAACCTCGCGGCCGCGCTCGCGGCACGCGGGTTGCGCGTCGGCATCCTCGACGCGGACATCTGGGGCTTCAGCGTGCCGCGCATGCTCGGCGTCGAAGGCCGGCTCAAGGGTGAGGACGGCAAGATCCTCCCGAACACGATCGACGCGCCGACCGGGGACGGCACGCTCTCCGTGGTCTCGATGGGCTTCCTCGTCGACGACGAGAGCACCGCGCTCATGTGGCGCGGCCTGATCCTGACCAAGGCCCTGGAGCAGTTCCTCACCGACGTGCGTTGGGGTGAGCTCGACTACCTGCTCGTGGACATGCCCCCGGGCACCGGTGACGTCCAGATGGGCCTCGCCCGGCTGCTCCCGCAGACCGAGATGCTCGTGGTCACCACTCCCGCCCTCGCGGCGCAGAAGGTCGCGACCCGGGTTGCCGACATGGCGCGCCGCACGTACCTGAAGGTCGTCGGCGTGGTCGAGAACATGAGCGAGTTCGTCGCCCCGGACGGCCAGCGGTTCGCGCTGTTCGGCTCCGGCGGTGGCGCCGCGCTCGCGGCTGAGATCGGTGCACCGCTCGTGGCCTCGGTGCCGCTCGAGCCCGCAGTCTCCGAAGGCGGGGACGCGGGGACGCCCGCGGCCTGGGCCGAGCCCGAGAGCCCGGCGGGTCGCGCCTTCAACGATCTCGCGGCCCGCATCGTCGAGGAGCTCCTGCCTCCGGTCGAGATGACCGGCTGCACCGCGCGGATCTTCGAGCTCGCGAACGCGAATCTTGCGGCGGTCGACGCCGCGCGCGCGGCCCAGTCGTAGTCTCTGCTCCACGTGTCGACACTGACGGAGTGGCTCGCCAGACTTCCCGCGGTCGTGTTGTTCGCCGGGTTCGCCGCGATCGGCATCGGCCTGACCCTCACCGCGGACTTCATCTTCCGTCGGCGGCTCCAGGAGCGCACGCGCACCGAAGCCGGCCGGACCGCCGCGATCATGTTGGGGGTGCTGGCCAACATCTACGCGGTGCTCATCGCCTTCGTCATCGTGCAGGGATGGAGCAACCTGCAGCAGGCCCAGAGCTACGTCGACTCCCAGGCGACCGCGCTCTCGGAGATCCGGGAGAACAGCAAGGTGCTCGGCGTCCATGACGCGAAGCCGATCGATGCCGCGGCGAACGTGTACGCGTTCTCGGTCATCCACCACGACTTCCCGGCCATGGAGAACCACGGCCGCCGCAGTCCCCAGACGACGCTCGCGTTGCAGAACCTCTTCGCCTCCGTGCGCGGGGTGACGCCGAGAGGTTCCGCGCAGACCGCGTTCTACAACGGGACGGTCCAGCGGCTCGACACGGTCGTGGTCGCGCGCCAGGCCGCGGTCACGGCGTCGGACGGCTCCTTGCCCGCGCCGCTCTACCTCCTGCTCGGGTTGGGGGGCGTGGTCGTGGTCGGGCTCGTGTGCGTGCTGGACAGCAAGCACCGAAGATCGCACGTCATCATCGTCTGCTCGATCGCGGTGGTGATCGCGTTCATGCTGGCGATCGTCGTGAGCTTCGACCACCCGTTCACCGGCAACATCGCGGTGAGCGACCGGCCGCTGCGCGAGTTCCTGGCCTCGCCGACGACCCCCTAGGTCGAACTGCTCTTCAGGCGATCGACCAGGTCGACTTCGCGTCGCGTCCGGTGACCTTGCCCTCGGCGCGCAGCTTGAGCAGATGCGCGTGCACCTGCTTGCCCGCGACGTCCACCAGCGGCTCGGCGAGGTCCGGGTAGAGCGTCGCGACGATCTCGCGGATCTTGGCCGGACCCTGCTTGAGGATCTTCAGGATCTGCTTCTCCCGGGCCAGCCGGTGCTGGAGGTAGTCGTCGATGCGCGCCCGCGGCTCCTCGATCACGTCGCCGTGGCCGGGCGCGATCTTCGACAGTCGCATCTTCTTCAGGCGCTCGAGCGTCGCGATGTACTGCGCCATGTCGCCCCCGGTCTTGGGCGAGACCACCGAGTACATGCCGTCGAGGATCGTGTCGCCCGTGAACAGCATCCGCTCCTCGTCCAGGTAGAAGCAGAGGTGGTTCGGCGCGTGACCCGGCGTGTGCAGCACCTCGAGCCGGAACTCGGTGCCGTCGATCGTGTCACCGTCGCCGATGGCCCGGTCGACCTTGAGGTCGGGGTCGCGCTTGTTGAACGCGAGGACCTCCGCGCCGGTCGCCTTCACCAGCGCGGCCGTCGCCGGGGAGTGGTCGGGATGGGTGTGCGTCAACAGGACCCAGCGGACCCGCTCCCGCATCGACGCGCCGACGATCGCGCTGATGTGCTTCGTGTCGGCGGGTCCGGGATCGATGACCGCGACCTCGTCGATGCCGACCAGGTACGTGTTCGTGCCCGGCCCGGTCATGTGGCTCGGGTTCGACGCCACGATCCGGCGCACGAGCGGCGAGAGCGCGCTCGGCACCTCGGGGACCATGTCCGGCATCAGGCGGCCCCACGCGCATCGTCGGGGTCGCCGGGCAACCGCACGCGCGTCCCGCCGGCGTCGTGCACGATCACCGGTTGCGTGGCCGGTGGGACGTCGGTCGCGCGCGCGACGGCATCGAGCAGGTCCTGCGCGTGGTCGAACCGGCTCAGCGCCTCGAGGTTCTTGCGCGTGGGGAAGATCAGCTCCAGCTCGCCGCGGTCCGACGCCTCGAGCGCGTCGGCCGGGCGGATCCAGATCGACTCCACCGTCTCGCCGTCGTCGTGGAGGTAGGCATGGCCATCGGGCGCGGCCGCGACGAAGAACCAGGTGTCGTAGCGCCGGTGCATCCCCTCCGGCGTGATCCAGTGCGAGAAGACCTCCATGCAGCCGACGTCGAGCACGAGGTCCTCGGACTCGACGAGCGCCTCGAACGTCAGCGACCGGTCGTTGAGCGCGGCCCGGAGCGGCTCGAGCCGGGGCTGGGCCGGGTCCACGAGCTCGCCGGTCGCCGCCGATCGGGCCAGCAGGACCCCCGCTTCCTCGAACGTCTCCCGCACGCCCGCGACCCAGAACCCGAGCCCGCCCTCGGCCAGGCCCAGGTGCGCGCTGGCGTCCGCATCGTCACGATCCGGACATCGGGCCAGGACTCCCGGCGCACGATCGCCCGGGTCCACGGCCCCGCCGGGAAAGACGTACGCGCCGCCGACCCAGTCGGCGTTGAGGTTCCGCCGGAGCATGAACACGTGCAGATCCGGGTCGTCCCGCACGAGCATCACGGTGGCCGCCTCGCGCGGCGTCACCATTGGCCGCGCCGGCTCAGCACGGGCAGCACCGGCGAACGCGGTGGTTGGCCACGGCGGAAGTCTACCGACGCTCCAACCGGGAACCGTCGGCGGATTCGGATCGCCGTTGGACCGCGACGGGAGGGCTCAGGCGCTACGAGCGGCGAGCAGCTCGCGGCGTTCGTGCTCGTTGAGGCCGCCCCAGATCCCGTGCGGCTCCCGGATCTCGAGCGCGTAGTCGAGGCACGGTTCGCGCACCGCGCACGTCGAGCAGATGAGCTTGGCCCGGGCTTCCCGGGCCTCCCGCTCTTCCTTGCGCTCGCTCGCGGAGGGAGGGAAGAACAACGTCGATGCAGGACCTCGGCATGCCGCGCGCAGCTGCCAGGTCTGGTTCACGGTCTGGATGCCCACGGTAGGGCCCTCCTCGGGCTCGGCCGCCCCTCTCCACCGGCGAACCTACTCCCGGGTCGGACGCCTCACAAGAGCGAGTTTGTGCAGGTCAGCGGCAAGTTTCGCCCGTGTCGGGACCGAATGCGCGCCGAGGTCGGGCCCACCCGCTCACGCCGAGCGGCTCAGACCGCGTCGCCGCCCGCGTCGCGGTCGTCCGGCGTCGTCTTCGGTCGCCGGTCGCGGTAGTCGCGCGCGCCGCCACCCTCGGGCTCGACCTCGAGCACCAGCCCGTCGACCTCGACCACGCGGATCCGGTCACCGCTCTGGATCGGCGTCGCCCGGTTCGTGCGCGCCCGCCAGCGCGCGCCGCGCACCACCACGACGCCGTCCGGCGCCACGTCGACCGCGGCCTCACCCATCTCGCCGATGAGGCCCTCGCGTCCGATCGTCGGCGTCGAGAAGCGCGACCGGACCGCCACCGGCATCGCGCCGACCATGAAGGCCACGGTGCCAAGGATCAGGATGACGAGCACCCACCAGTGGACGTCGAGCCTCGACGATCCGCCGTAGAGGAACAGCGAGCCGATGGTCAGCAGGACCGTCGCGATGGCCGTCCACGCGAGTGGTCGGCCGGCCTGCACGTCGATCGCGTAGCCCACCATCGCGATCAGGATCAGCCCCAGCGCCCACCAGTTCACGGGGAGGTGGGAGAACCCGACGAACGCGCCGATCAGACCGATCGCACCCGCGCCCCCGGCGAGACCGACGCTGATCGTGAAGAACTCGAAGACGATGAGCGCAAGGCCGACGACCAGCAGGAGGTACGCGATCGACGAGCTGGTGAGCGTGTGGACCGCTTGGCCGGTGAGGTCGAGCTTGCTGAACCGGATCACCTGGTTGGGCTGGCGGCGCCGGCCGGTCCCCGTGCCGACGACCCGCGCGGTCGACAGCTTCACGGGACCCGCGGCGGTGTGCACGGTGGTGCCGTCCAGGTTGACGATGAAGTCGCCGAGCGTCGGGCACCCGGGGACCGAAGGGCACACGCGGTTCGTCGCGCCGAGCCGGACCGCGTCGCTCGGGGAGAGCGCGTGGTTTGCCATCGCCCGGCCACCGGCCGCGCTCCGACGGTTCACCGCGTTGAGCGTCGCCATCTGGCGGCTGAGCGTCGCCCGATCGGTCGAGTCCGGCTCGTCCAGCCGGAGCGGATCACCGGGGCCGACGGTCGACCCGTTGGACACTGCGGCGACAGGGGCCGCGCTCACGAGGAGCGCGGCGATGCCCTTGGCCTTGCCACCGGACGGGCCGACCCAGACCGCGATCGGGACCCGGGACGCGCGAATGGCCCGGACGAGCGGCTCGGGGCTGACGTCCAACGCTCCACTCGACGCGATGTTGATGACGAGCAACGACGTCGGGTGGGTGTTGGCGCTGCGGATCGAGTCGCGGATCAACGCGGCGTTGGGCGGGTCGATGAGCCCGTCGACCTGGATGACCGCGATGCCCGCCTTTGCATCGGAACGGGCAGCACGCGGCTGCGCGCCCGCGACGGCGCTCGGCAGCAACACGGCCGCGCCGAGCAGCGCGAGCAGGGCTCCGATCCCGACGCGGCGCAGCGGCGGCGCGGCGACGGGTCGGAGTCCGGACTGAGACGGTGCATCAAGGCTCCCGTAGCATCGGGGTAATGGAGCTTGCGCAGTTCTGCTCCACCTCCCGGGTGATCATCGTTGCGGGCAAGGGTGGGGTGGGCAAGACAACCGTGACTGCGACGCTCGCCGTCGCAGCTGCCCGCACGGGCATGAGCGTGCTGATCGTGGAGGTCGAGGGCAAATCGGGGCTGGCGGCAGCCTTCGATTGCCCCAGTCTCGGCTATGAGGAGAGCGATCTCGCACCGGGGATCCGCGGCCGGACGCTGACCCCGGACGCCGCCCTGGTCGACTGGCTGCAGGGCAACGGGCTCAAACGGGTCTCGAAGCAGCTGGTGAAGACCGGCGCGCTCGACGTCGTTGCCACCGCGGTGCCGGGCATGAAGGACATCCTCGTGCTCGGCAAGGTCAAGAGCCTGGACGTGCAGCGCACCGCGGATCTCATCATCGTGGACGCCCCCGCCGCCGGCCACGCGATCACCTTCCTCACCTCCGCGCAGGGCCTGCTCGACGCGGTCTCGGTCGGTCCCGTCCGCAAGCAGGCCACCGACGTCGTCGAGCTCCTGAGCGACCCGGAGCGATGCAAGGTGCTGCTGGTGACCATCCCCGAGGAGACGCCGGTCAGCGAGCTCGTCGACACCGCGTTCGCGATCGAGGACCGCACGGGCGTCAGCCTCGGACCGGTCGTCGTCAACGGGTGCTACGACGACCTCAGCCTCCGGACCAACGGCGGCGCCCCGCCGGCCCACCAGCTCGGTGCCGACGACGCGGTCACCGCCGCGAGCATCCAGCAGGATGCCGCGCTGCTCGACGTGTTCGTGTCGGATCGCGAGGCTCGCGACCTGGCCCGCGCGGCCGCGTTTCGTTCCGAGCGGTCCGAGATCCAGCGCCACCAGGCCGACCGGCTCGGTCACATGCTCCCGCTCCCGCAGATCCGCTTGCCGTTCCTCTTCACCGCGGACCTCGGGATCCGCGAGGTCGAGCACCTGGCGGACGCGTTCACCGCCGGAGTCGATGCGCTGTGACGACACGGCAGCTCTCGGAGGTGGTCGAGCAGGGTCACGTCGTCGTGTGTTGTGGGAGCGGCGGTGTCGGCAAGACGACGAGCGCGGCGGTGCTCGCGATGGAAGGCGCGCGACGGGGTCGACGCTCGCTCGTGGTGACCATCGATCCGGCCAAGCGCCTCGCCAACGCGCTGGGTCTCGACGAGCTCTCGAACGAGCCGCGCGAGATCGCGACCGACCGCTGGGACCCGAAGGGGGAACGGGTCCCGGGCGGCGCGCTCTCGGCGATGATGCTCGACACGAAGTCGACGTTCGACGGCCTCGTGACCCGGTACGCGTCGTCGCCCGAGGACAGACCGAGCGCATCCTCGAGAACTCCTTCTACCGGAACATCTCCTCGGCGCTGTCGGGCACCCAGGAGTACATGGCGATGGAGAAGCTGCACGAGCTCGACCAGGAAGGCGGGTTCGACCTCATCGTCGTGGACACCCCTCCGAGCCGGCACGCGCTCGACTTCCTCGACGCGCCGCAGCGGCTGCTGCGCCTCCTCGACAACCGCGATCTTCCGGTTGCTGATGGTGCCGACGCGCACGGGCATGCGCATCGCCGGCGCCGCGGTGCAGGCGTTCCTGCGCACGATCTCGCGCGTCGTCGGCTCGGAGGTCGTCAACGACATCGTCGCGTTCTTCCGCGCGTTCGAGGGCATGGAGCAGGGCTTCCGCGAGCGGGCGAAGAAGGTCGTCGAGCTGCTCGGCGAGCCGACGACCGCGCTTCGTCCTCATCACGTCACCCCGGCGCGACGCGGTCGAGGAGGCGCGCTTCTTCGCCGAGAAGATCGGAGATCACAACCTCGCGGTCGACGCGCTCATCGTGAACCGGGTCCACCCGCGCTTCGGCACCGAGCACTCGTCCGGCCTCCGGGCGCGGGCGGTGTCGCTCGGCGAGCTGCGCATCGGGAGCAAGGAGACCGAAGCCGCGCGCGACCGGCTCGTCGCCCGCTACGACAACCTCGCGGACTTCAACGAGATCGCGGAGCGGGAGCGCAGCCACCTCGAGACCGTGCGGGTCCGGGTGGGCTCCGCGGCGGTCGCCTTCGTGCCCTACCTCGCTCACGACGTGTACGACTTCGACGCGCTCGGCGACCGTCGGCCAGATCCTGTTCGCCGTTCCCGGCGCGGCGGAGCCGCCGGAGCCGCCCGGCCCGGAATCCGACGACTAGCGTTCCGCGCCGTGGAGACCATCCTCGTTGCCGCCGAAGCCTCATGGATCCGGGACCAGGTGCAGACCGCGTTCGTCCAGCCCGGCCAACGGGTGGTCGAGGTCCAGCGGGGCCAGGACGTCCGCAAGGCGGTCAGCGAGTACGAGCCGAGCGTCGTCATCCTGGACATGCAGATCGGCAACATGGGTGGGATCGCGGTCGCGCTCGACATCCGGCTCGAGCAGGGTGAGGGGCGGATGCCCGAGACCCAGATCCTGCTGCTGCTCGACCGGGAGGCGGACAAGTTCCTCGCCACGCGGTCGGACGTGGACGGCGTGCTGGTGAAGCCCGTCGACGCGGGCCGGCTGCGTCGGGCCGTGAAGAACCTCCGGAACACCGACATGCTGACGGTGGCCGAGTCCGCGGCAGCCTCCCTGGCGGGGCTGGACCCGGCGGTGGTGCCGAGCGAGGCGCCCGACGCGCCGGAGCCCGTCGATCTCGCCCCGGAGACGTAGAGACCCCCGGACTACACTCCACCGGCTTACGGGATGTGGCGCAGTTTGGTTAGCGCGCAGCGTTCGGGACGCTGAGGCCCCGGGTTCAAATCCCGGCATCCCGACTCGGCGATCGGGCCGGTCACCCGTGCAAGAACCGCGGTCACGCCTTCCCGGCGTCCCGCGCGCGCCCCATCGAGATCACCCTGGCCTGAGCGACTGCCATCACCTTTCGGCGTGCATCGAACCCCCTCTGGGGGGTGCAACTCACACCGAAACCAGCTCGGCGCCAGGGTTTAGAAGGTGAGCAGGACCTCGGCCATCTGCACCGCGTTGAGCGCGGCGCCCTTGCGCAGGTTGTCGCCGGTGACCCAGAGGTCGAGCGTGTTCGGCTGCGACGGGTCCTCGCGCAGGCGGCCGACGAGCACCGGGTCGATGCCGGCGCCCTCGAGCGGCGTCGGCGCGCCGTCGCCGCCGTCGACCAGCTGCACGCCCGGCGCGCTCGCGAGCAGCTCGACGGCCCGCGCCTTCGTCATCGCGTCGCGGAACTCGACGTTCGCCGTCATCGCGTGCCCGACGTACACCGGGACGCGCACGCACGTCACGGTCACGCGCATCGTCGTCGTCGTGCAGGATCTTGCGGCTCTCGTGGACGAGCTTCCACTCCTCGGACGTGTAGCCCGCTTCCTTCACCGAGCCGGCGAGCGGGATCACGTTGCCGGCGATCGGCTTCGACCAGACCGCACCCGGGACGATCAGCCCGTCGACGGTCGCGGCCCGCCGGAGCTGCTCGGTGGCGCCGTCGAGCTTCGCCCACTGACCCTCGAGCTCTTCGATGCCGACGACGCCGGCACCCGAGACCGACTGGTACGTCGAGACGACCATCCGCTCGATGGCCGACCGCGTGCTGGAGCGGCGCGAGCGCGGTGACGAGCACCATGGTCGTGCAGTTCGGACAGGACGCGATGCCCTTGGGCAGCTCGCGCAGGTCCTCCGGGTTCACCTCGGCGACGACGAGCGGGACGTCGGGGTCCATCCGGAACGCGGCCGAGTTGTCGATGACCTTGGCGCCCGCCGCGGCGGCGACCGGCGCCCACTCGAGCGCGATCGGGTCGTCGACGTCGACGATCACGAGGTCGAGGCCGTCGAAGCATCCGGCGCGCGAGGACCTCGCAGGTCACCTCGCCCCCGGCGAACGGGAGCTTGCGGCCCTCGGACCGCGACGACGCGTAGACCCGGAGCCGGTCGACGCGGGAACGCCCGCTCCTCGAGGATGCGCAGCATCTCCTGGCCGACGAGGCCGGTCGCGCCGATGACGCCCACATTCATGCTCATCACTGCGGGTCGCTTCGTGACGTCCGCACGGTTCGGCCCGCATCCCGACCGCGCTCTCATCAGACCTTGTCCAGCTCGAACGCGGAGTGCAGCGCCGCGCACGGCGGCGCTCGACGTCGGACTCCTGGACCACGCACGAGATCCGGATCGACGACGTGCTGATCATCTCGATGTTGACGCCCTCGTCGCGAGAGCACCTCGAACATCTTGGCGGCGACACCCGGATTCGTCTTCATGCCCGCGCCGACGAGCGTGACGCGCGCGACGCCCGGCGTCATGGGTGACGCCCGCTCGCCTCGATCTCGGCCGCGACCTTCTCCATCACGGTGAGCCCGCGGTGCAGGTCGTCACGCGGGACGGTGAACGAGATGTCGGTGTGGCCGGCGGTCGAGACGTTCTGCACGATCATGTCGACGTTGACGGACTCGTCGGCCAGCGCGCGGAACAGCGCCGCGGCGACACCGGGACGGTCGGCCACCTGCGCGATCGTGATCTTGGCCTCCGAGGTGTCGTGGGTGACACCCGAGATGATCGCCTCTTCCATGGTGGGGTCCTCCTCGACCACCCAGGTGCCGGGCTCCCAGGTGAAGCTCGAACGCACGTGGACGGGAACGTTGTAGTTGCGCGCGAACTCGACCGAGCGCAGCGCGAGCACCTTGCCGCCGGTCGCGGCCATCTCGAGCATCTCGTCGAACGAGACGCGCGCGAGCTTGCGCGCCTCGGGCACGACGCGCGGGTCGGCGGTGAAGACGCCGGAGACGTCGGTGTAGATCTCGCAGACCTCGGCACCGAGCGTGGCCGCCGAGCGCGACGGCGGTGGTGTCCGAGCCGCCGCGGCCGAGCGTGGTGATGTCCCGTGCGGTCGAGATGCCCTGGAACCCGGCGACGACGGCGACGGCGCCCGCCGCGAGCGTCTCGCGGATCCGGTCGCCCTTGACCTCGAGGATCTTCGCCTTGCCGTGGACGGTGTCGGTGACGATCCCGGCCTGCGAGCCGGTGAAGCTCACGGCGTGGACCCGATGGTCCATGATCGCCATGCAGAGCAGCGCCATCGAGATGCGCTCGCCGGCGGTGAGGAGCATGTCGAGCTCCCGGCCGTGCGGGTCCTGGGCGACGTCGTGGGCGAGCCGGACGAGGTCGTCGGTCGTCTTGCCCATCGCCGAGACGACCACGATCGACCTGGTTGCCCTGGCGATGGGTCCGGACGATGTGCTCCGCGACGGCCCGGATCCGGTCGGGATCCGCGACCGAGGTTCCGCCGTACTTCTGGACAACGACTGGCACGCGGACAAGGGTAGGCGCGGCCTCCCGGCGGACTCGCAGCATATGGATCCGGCGTCTCTGGCAGAATGCCCTGTCCGGTATTGGGGGGAGTGGTCAGAATGCGGCGTACGCAGCTGACGGCGTTGGGTCTCGCCGTCCTCATCGGCTTCGGGCTGTTGCCCACGGCTGCGGCCGGCGCAACCGCCCCGAAGGCGAGTGCTGCGGTCCCGTTCACCGTCCGGGGCAGCGTCCACCAGGTCGACGTCATCAGCGCGCCGGTGGCCACCGGCGTGGAGCTGCGCCGACGCGGCCGGGTCCTCCAGACGGCCACGACCGACGACCTCGGCGGCTACCTCTTCCGCAACGTCGACGCGGGCGGCGGCTACACGGTCGCGCTCGACACCAAGCACCGACCCGGAGTCGGCCCCGGTGCAGGTGCTCTCCGCCGACGAGGTGCCGCCCCCGTCGCTCTACGCGAACCAGAAGCTGCCCACCGACAACCTGAGCCCGACCAGCGGCTACGGCTACCTCACGACCCGGGACGGCACCACGCTGTCGGTGCAGGTCGTGCTGCCGGGCCCGGCCGACAAGGGCCCGTACCCCACGGTGATGGAGTACTCGGGCTACGACCCCTCCAGCCCGACCACCTCCCAGCCGCAGTTCAAGCTCCTGGCCCCGCTCCTCGGCTACGCGTGGGTCGGCGTGAACATCCGGGGCACCGGCTGCTCCGGCGGCGCGTACAACTTCTTCGAGAACCTGCAGTCGCTCGACGGGTACGACGCGATCGAGACGATCGCCGCGCAGCCGTGGTCGACCGGCCGGGTCGGCATGGTCGGCATCTCGTTCGCGGGCATCAGCCAGCTCTTCGTCGCCCGCTCGCGCCCGCCGCACCTCGACGCCATCACCCCGCTCTCGGTCATCGACGACACGTGGCGGGGAACGCTCTTCCCCGGCGGCATCTACAACGACGGCTTCGCCAAGGGCTGGGCCCAGGAGCGCCTCGACCAGAACAAGTGGCCGAACCCGAATGCCCCGGCCTGGGTGAAGGACGCGGATCGCGGGCGGTGACACGACGTGCGCGGACAACATGCTGCTGCGCGGCCAGAACGTCGACCTGCAGGACCAGACGAACCGGCACCCGTTCTTCTCCGCGCTCGATCCGGAGTTCCGCTACGACTTCCCCGACGGTGGCGACTCGCTCGCGCCGGAGGCCTTCGTCAAGGACATCACCGCCCCGACGTTCATCGCCGGCGCCTGGCAGGACGAGCAGACCGGCGGGCACTGGGCCGACATGCTCAACCGGTTCGCGCCCACCACGAAGCTCCGTGTGGTCGGTCAGAACGGCGTCCACACCGAGTCGCTCGACCCGGCGGTCCTGCCCGAGATGATCGAGTTCCTCGACTTCTACGTCGCGCAGAAGGTGCCGACGATCCCGGCCACGGTGCGGGCGACCGCGCCCGCGATCTGGGCCTCCATCACCGGGGTCTCGGGGCTCACGCTGCCGCCCGATCGGTTCGATCCGTCCATGGACTTCGCCACCGCGCTGCACGAGTTCGAGTCCGACCCGCCGGTGGAGATCAATTGGGAGGTCGGCGCGGCACCGGGATCCCCGCCCGGGGCGCCCGTCCCGACCACGTCGACCCGCTACCCCGCGTGGCCGATCCCCGACGTTGCCGCGACCTCCTGGTACTTCCTGCCCGGCGGCGGCCTCGGCACCCAGCCCGCGTTGGGCCACGCGTCGCGTCACGCCGACCGCTACCAGGGTGATCCCGGCGCGCGACCCAAGACGAGCTACACCGGGTCGGGTGACGGGATCTGGGCCGCGAACCCGACCTACGACTGGACGCCCGTCGTCGACGGCAAGTCCCTCTCCTACATCAGCAGCCCGCTGCCGCAGACGGTCTCGATGGCCGGCACCGGCTCGGTCAACCTCTGGGTGAAAGTGACGAACGGCGACGCCGACGTGCAGGTGACGCTGAGCGACGTCCGCCCCGACGGCACCGAGCGCTACGTGCAGAACGGCTGGCTCCGCCTGAGCCACCGCAAGCTCGACCGCACGCGCGCGACCCCGTTGGACCCCATCCACACCGACCTCCAGGCCGACGCCCGTCCGGTGCCCCGCCACCGGTTCGTGAAGGCCCGGGTGCAGATCTTCCCGTTCGCCTACTCGTTCCGGGCCGGGGGACCGCATCCGGCTCACCGTCGAGGCCCCCGGCGGCGACCGCCCGCTGTGGACCTTCGACACGGCCGCGGCGCCGCAGGCAGGAACCGTGGTGATCGCGCACGACCGGGACCACCCGTCCAAGGTGGTCCTGCCGGTGCTGCCCGCGAACCCGACGCTTCCGGCTGAACCGGCGCCGTGCCCATCCCTGCGCGCCGAGCCCTGCCGGACCTACGTCGCGCCCGCGGCTCCAGCCCACGCATGACCTGGTCCTAGACTCCGCCCTCGTGTCCAAGGCAGACAAGCGCGAACGTCAACGTCAGAACCGGGAGCTCGCGAAGCAGGAGCGCGAGCGCTTGATGAAGCGCGACCGCCGGATGCGCAGCGCCCGAGGGCTGCTCTTCGTGCTCGTGCCGGTGATCGCCATCGCGGTGATCTTCCAGCTGGTGCGCGGCGGCGACAACAAGAAGAGCGCCACCACCAAGAATGGCTGCACGGTCGTCACGTCCTCGAAGCTGCCGACGAAGGACACGTCGCAGAAGGCCCCGGCGATGACGATCGACCCCACCAAGACCTACACCGCCAAGATGACCACGAGCTGCGGGACCATCACCCTCGCGCTCGACGCGAAGACCGCGCCGGTCGCGACCAACAACTTCGTCTCCCTGGCGAAAGAGGGCTTCTACGACGGCCTCCCGTTCCACCGGGCCGCGAAGGACTTCGTGATCCAGGGCGGTGATCCGAAGGGCGACGGCTCGGGCGGTCCCGGCTACAGCGTGAAGGGCGAGGTCCCCACGGATCACTATCCCGTCGGCTCCCTCGCCGCCGCCAAGTCCGGTGGCGCGCCGGCCGGCGACTTCGGCTCGCAGTTCTTCATCGTGACCGGGTCCCAGGGCGCGACGTTGCCCAACGACTACGCCCGGTTCGGCTCGGTGACCGGCGGCATGGACGTCGCCAAGAAGATCGGCTCGTTCGCCCCGTCTTCGGGCGACGGAGCTCCGACCCAGAAGGTCCTCATCAACAAGGTGACGATCTCAGAGTCGTAACGGTCTCGAAGTTGCGGCTGCGGAACCCGAGTTGTCTCGGGACGATCCGTGCGCATGCCCATTCGCTCGAACAGTCTGTTCGCAAAGGGCGCTCACAGAACTCGCTCGGTGGACACGCTCCCGGATCGTCCCTGGGCCTCGGTCAACCCCGCCGGCTCGGCGCGAGGGTCACGGCTCGGCGTGGTGCGTCTTGCTACGGGAGGTTGAGATCGGTGGTGCCGTGCTTGTGGATGGTGCTCTGCTCGCCGGTGTAGAGGGTGACGGAGCCCGAGCCCTCGACGGACCACTTGGCGCCGGGCTGGCGCAGCAACGCGGTCTCCTCGTCGACGCCGGCGAGGATGGCGTTGGCGGGGAGGAGGTCGATGGAGCGCTCGCGCAGGTGGTCGGCCGCGCTGCCGTGGTACGGGAAGACCGCGACCCCCTCCACGACGCCCAGACCCACGGTGTACGCACCGCCGCGGGGATCGACCATCGGGTCGCACAGCACGGTGGCGCCGGCACCCGACGCGGCCAGGACCGCGCCGCTGCGGTAGGCGGCGAGCACGGCGTCGAACAGGCCGGAGCCCTTGACCACGGAGCGGAGGTGGAGGGGGGAGCCGTCGGCGAAGTAGATGAAGCGCGCGTCGCGCGACCGTCTCGGCGATCTCGGGGCTCTCCGCCTCGCGCCGGTGCAGGACGGGGAGGCCCCGGACCTTGGCCCCGAGCTTGGCGAAGTGGGCGCTCGCGACCTCGACGACCCGGTCGGGGTGCTCGTAGGCCGCCGCCGTCGGCAGGACGAGGACCTCGGTCCCACCACTCGTCTCGAGCAGCCGGGCATCGAGGTCGCGGGTGCCGTCGCGCCACTCCCCGCCGCCGACGAGCGCGAGCGTGCCCGCGACTTCCGTTTCTGGGGTGCTCATCGCCCGCACCTTACCGAGCCGCCCGCCTGGCGACTCCTCCTTACCCGCCGGTAACCTCGGCCGCTCACGTCGACTGCAGGGGGAACGTCCACGATGAGCGTCAAGCGCTTGGGAGTCGTCGGTTCCGGGATCATGGGTTCCGGCATCGCAGAGGTCGCCGCGAAGGCGGGCATCGAGGTCGTGCTGCGGAGTCGCTCGCAGACCACGGCGGACGCGATGGTCGCGGGCCTCGAGAAGTCGCTCGCCAAGCAGGTGGAGCGGGGCAAGCTCGAAGCCACCGACCGCGACGCCCTGCTCGGACGGGTGCGGGCCGTCAGCGATCTCGACGAGCTGGCCGACTGCGACCTCGTGCTCGAGTCGATCGTCGAGGACCTCGCCCCGAAGAAGCACCTCTTCAGCGAGCTCGACCGCATCGTCAAGGAAGGCGCGATCCTCGCGACGAACACGTCCACGCTCCCGGTCGTCGAGCTGGCAATGGAGACGGGTCGACCCGAGCTCGTCTGCGGCATCCACTTCTTCAACCCCGCGCCGATGATGCCGCTGGTCGAGGTCGTGCGTTCCATCACGACGAGCGACGAGACGGTCGCCGCGGCACGAGCGTTCGCCGAGGGTTGCGGCAAGAGCCCGGTCGAGGTCAAGGACCAGGCCGGCTTCATCGTCAACGCACTGCTCTTCCCGTACCTCAACAACGCGGTGAAGCTCCTCGACTCCGGCGTCGCTACCCGCGAGGACATCGACGCGGCGATGCAGGGTGGCTGCAACTTCCCGATGGGCCCGCTCGCGCTCCTCGACCTGGTCGGGCTCGACACGAGCCTCGCGATCCTCGAAGCGCTCTACGCCGAGTTCAAGGACCCGAACTACGCGCCGGCGCCGTTGCTGCGGCGCATGGTGAGCGCGGAGCGCTTCGGCCGGAAGAGCGGCCAGGGCTTCTTCGAGTACCGCAAGAAGTAGCGGGCCAGCGTGCCCGGATGCCGGCGGCAGAAGGTTGTGACAGGGCTGCCCGGCGCTGGGACAATGGTGCTGTGACGCAACGAGACCGGCCCTGGGTCATCCGGACGTACTCCGGTCACAGCTCGGCCCGCGCGTCGAACGCGCTCTACCGCGGCAACCTCGCGAAGGGCCAGACCGGTCTCTCGGTCGCGTTCGACCTCCCGACCCAGACCGGGTACGACGCCGACGACGTCCTCGCGCGCGGCGAGGTCGGCAAGGTCGGCGTCCCGGTCCCCCACCTCGGCGAGATGCGCACGCTGTTCGAGGGCATGCCACTCGAAGAGATGAACACGTCGATGACGATCAACGCGACGGCGATGTGGCTGCTCGCGCTGTACATCGCGCTGGCCGAGGAGCGCGGTGTCGATCCCGCGGTGCTCGCGGGCACGACGCAGAACGACATCGTGAAGGAGTTCCTGTCGCGCGGGACCTTCATCTTCGGGCCGGAGCCGAGTCGCCGGCTCACCGTGGACCTCATCACGCACACCGTGAAGCACCTGCCCCGATGGAACCCGATCAACGTCTGCCCGTACCACCTGCAGGAAGCAGGCGCGACCCCGGTCCAGGAGCTCGCGTACGGCCTCGCCACCGCGGTCGGCGTGCTCGACGCGGTGCGCGACTCCGGTCAGGTGAGCCCCGAGGACTTCCCGCAGGTCGTCGGGCGCATCTCGTTCTTCATCGACGCGGGCATCCGGTTCGTCGAAGAGATGTGCAAGATGCGCGCGTTCACCCAGCTGTGGGACCGCATCTGCCTCGAGCGCTACGGCGTGCAGGACGAGAAGCTGCGCCGCTTCCGCTACGGAGTGCAGGTGAACTCGCTCGGGCTCACCGAGGCCCAGCCGGAGAACAACGTGCAGCGCATCGTGCTCGAGATGCTCGGCGTGACGCTCTCGCGCGACGCGCGCGCCCGCGCGCTGCAGCTGCCGTGTTGGAACGAGGCGCTCGGGCTGCCGCGGTCGTGGGACCAGCAGTGGTCGCTGCGCATGCAACAGGTCCTCGCGTACGAGAGCGACCTCTTGGAGTACGGCGATCTGTTCGAAGGCTCGAAGGTCGTCGAGGCCAAGGTCGAGGAGCTGTCGACCGCCGCGTGGGAAGAGCTGCAGTGGGTGCTCGACGGCGGCGGCGCGTTCGAGATGATCGACGAGATCAAGGGCCGGCTCGTCCAGTCCAACGCCGAGCGGATCCGCAACATCGAGTCGGGGGAGACGAAGGTCGTCGGCGTGAACTCGTTCACCGAGACGGAGCCGTCGCCGCTCACCGCCGACCTGGAGGGCGAGTCACACATCCTCGTGCTCGATCCCGCGGCCGAAGCCGAGCAGATCAAGCTGCTGGAGGAGTGGCGCCGCGAGCGCGACGGCGCGGCCGTGGACCTCGCGCTGAAGCGGCTGCGCGCCGCGGCGGCGACCGACGAGAACCTGATGGCCGCGACGATCGAGCTGGCCCGGGCCGGCGGGACCGTCGGCGAGTGGGCGGACGCGCTCCGGGACGTCTTCGGCGAGTACCGGGCGCCGACCGGGGTCGGAGGGATCGCGGCGGGGGTGGCCGAGGACATGCTCGCGGTCCGGACGCACGTGCAGACCGAGGCCCGCGCGCTCGGTGGCCCGCCCCGGATCCTCGTCGGCAAGCCCGGCCTCGATGGTCACTCCAACGGCGCGGAGCAGATCGCGGTGGCGGCGCGCGACGCGGGCATGGAGGTCGTGTATCAAGGCATCCGCCTTACTCCTGCGCAGATCGCGACCGCGGCGCGCGACGAGGACGTCGACGTCGTGGGCCTCTCGATCCTCTCCGGCTCCCACCTCGAGCTGGTGCCCGAGACGATCCGGCTGCTGCGGTCGATGGACGTCGACGCGCCGGTCGTCGTCGGCGGGATCATCCCGGACGCCGATCAGATCGTGCTCAGGGCGGCCGGCGTCGCGGGGATCTACACGCCCAAGGACTACCGATTCGCGCAGATCATGGCGGAAGTTGCCGAGTTGGGATTGGAACATCGACGAAACCGCACAAAGCACTCCACCGCGGGTCGCGGCGAGCCGATGGATTCCCCGTGATGGACCGCCGTCTCGCGCTCTCGATAGGTGCCGGCTTCGCGTCGTTGGCAATTGGTGTGGCCGTGGGTGTCTTCGGGATGCCCGAGTTCGCGGTCCTGAGCGGCCTGTTCGGGCTGCTCGCCGCGATCGCCGCGACCGCCCTGGGTGCCCGGACCCGGACCGCCGAGGAGCAGCTCCACGAGATGAGCGTGGACCGGGCCCGGCTCCGCCGGGAGCTCGACGCGCTCGCCGCGATCTTCGCCGAGGAGGCCACCCGCCGGAACACCGAGGAGTCGGCGGTCGACCGGGTCGAGTCCGAGCCGCTCGTGGACGCGGTCTCCGGCCTGCTCGAGCAGCAGTTCTTCAAGGTGATCGTGCAGCAGCGGGTCGCCGCGGCCCGGCGCCAGCTCCAGCCCGTCTCCGTCGTCATCTTCGAGCTCGACGGCATCAGCCGCCAGGACAGCGACACCCAGAACCAGGCCCTCGGCGTGCTCGGAGCCGTCGTCCGCCGGACACTGCGGGAGTGCGACGCGGCCTGCCGCATCGGCGACACCATGGCCGCCGCGGTCCTCGAGGACACCGCCGAGGCCGGTGCGGTCTGGGCCGCCGAACGCGTGCGCGGCACGCTGCACGGCAGTCCGGTCGGCGACTCGCTCACCATCTCGGCCGGCATCGCCTGCTACCCGAGCCACGCGCTCAACGCGCCCGAGCTCGTCGACCAGGCCGGCCGCGCCCTCGAAGCCGCCAGAAGCCGCGGCCGCGACCACGTCGAGATCGCCCAACCCGACTGACCGCGCTCCTTTCGGCGTGACTTGAACCCCCTTGGAGGGGTGTAACTCACGCCGAAAGCGATCTAGGAGTAGAGCGACTCGATCTCAAGCGCGTACTTGGAAGCGATGCCGCGCCGCTTGAGCTTCATGGTCGGCGTCATCTCCTCGGAGTCCGCCACCCACTCGTCGCACAGCACCTTCACCTTCTTCACGCTCTCCGCCTGGTTGAACCCCTCCATCGCGACGCGCGATCTCGCGGTTCACCTCGGCCACCACCTCCGGGTGATCGGCCAGCTCGTACAGGCTCGTCGCGTGGATGCCGTGCTGGCTCGCCCACGCGGGCGCGACGTCGGGGTCGAGCACCACGAGCGCGGCGATGAACGGACGGCCCTCGCCGATCACGCACGCCTGGCCGATGAGCGCCTGGGCCTTCAGCGCGGCCTCGAGGTTCGCGGGCGAGACGTTCTTGCCACCCGCGGTGATGATCAGCTCCTTCTTGCGGTCGACGATGCGCAAATAGCCCTCGTCGTCGAACACGCCGATGTCGCCGGAGTGCAGCCAGCCGTCCGCGTCGAGCGCATCGGCGGTCTTCTCGGGGTCGTTCAGGTAGCCGCGGAAGACGTTGCCGCCCCGGGCGATCACCTCACCGTCCTCTGCGAGCCGCACCTCGCTGCCCGGGATCTCGGGGCCGACGGCCCCGGCCTTGATCCGGAACGGCGCCCACGTCATCGGCCCGGACGACTCGCTCATCCCGTAGATCTCCGAGATCGGCACGCCGAGCGCGCGGAAGAAGTCGAACACCTCGACCGCGATCGGTGCAGCGCCGCTGATCGCCGCGATGCACTCGTCGAGCCCGATGATCGACCGGACGAGCGCGAGCGCCTCGCGATCCACGGTCTCCCACTCGGATCGGAGATCGTCGGGGAGCTCCTCACCCCGGGCCCGGTAGTCGGAGGCCTTGAGGCCCACCCCGAGCGCCGTCTCGAGCTGCTCCTTGCGCTCCGGGTCGGCCGCCGCGATCGCCATGATCCCGGAGTGCATCTTCTCCCACACCCTCGGCACCGAGAAGAAGATCTCCGGGCGGACCTCGGGCAGGTACTGCGCGATCGCGCCCGCCGTCGGGACAGGTGAACACCTCGTAGCCCAGCGCGACACCTTGGTAGTGCGAGGTCATCCGTTCCGCGATGTGGGCCATCGGCAGGTACGAGACGACGCGCCGGCCGGCGATCGCGAGGTCACCGAGCGCGAGGCGCAGGCTCTCGATGGTCCAGCAGATGTTCAGGTGGTCGAGCAGGACACCCTTCGGTGGACCGGTCGTCCCCGACGTGTAGATGACGGTCGCGATGTCTTCGGGCTGCGCGATGGCCGCGGCCGCCTGCAGCTCGAGCGGCACGGCCTCGAGCAGGACGTCCCAGGCGAGCACGTCCGCGGGACGGCCACCCGCGGCCTCGATCGTGATCACGTGCTCGAGCTTCGGCAGCTCGGCCCGGACGGCCTGGAACCGCTCGAGGTAGCCGTCGTCCTCGAGGATCGCGACGGATGCCTCGCAGTGACCCACGAGGTACTGGACCTGCTCGGCCGCCGAGGAGTTGTAGATGGAGATCGGTGTGGCACCGAGCAGCAGCGTCGCCATGTCGGCGACGTGGAACTCGGGCCGGTTGCGCATCATCAGCACGACCCGGTCCCCGCGGTCGACCCCGAGGTCCCGGAGGCTGGCCGCGAGCCGGGTGGCCCGTTCGGCGTAGTCCGTCCACGTCCAGTGATGCCAGGTGGCGCCGTCCTTCCAGCGCAGCGCGACCGCATCGGGGGTCGCCCGGACGGTCTCGGCGAAGCGCATCGGCACCGTCTGGCCGCGGACGGCCTCGAGCAGCTCCTCGTTGGTGACCTGGCTCACGACTCCCCCTCCCGCTCGGTCACCATTCGTAGCGCATCCGACGCGCAGAGGAAACGGGCGCATCTTCGCCGCCGTCCACAGGCACGCGCGCCGCGCCGCGTCTTCTCCCAATTCCTCGCATTGGCGCCGGAAAACGTACAAACCGAGCGAAAGATCGGGACCCGTCCTCCCCAGATCCACCGGTTCGTCCACAACGTTGTCCACAGAAGCCTCTGGAAAACCCGCGGGTCGTGGTGCAGAATGCTCGCAGCGACGTCCCGAGGAGCCGTTGGGGCCCCCGCCGAGAGGTGGGGTCTCTACTCCGACACTCCTCGGGGCGTCTCGCGTCCCGGCTCCCTCTCCCTGTGGTCGAGCCAGAGGTCGGCCACGACCTCGTCGGTGTCGGCGCCGAGCGATCGACCCGCGTGGCGGACCTCCCCCGGCGTCTTCGAGAGCCGCGCCAGCAGGCCCGGCATGCGCACCCCGTCAACCTCGACCATCGCTTCACGCGCGGCGATGTGGGGGTCCGCCAGCAGATCGGCCATCGAGTACACCGGCGCGATCGCGGCCTCGGCCGCCTCGAAGCGCGCCAGGACCTCCTCGGACGGCCGGGCCCCGACCCAGTCCGCGACGATCCGGTCGAGCTCCACGCGGTGCTCGACCCGGCCGTCGAAGGTCGCGAACCGCGGATCGTCGCCGACGTCGAGCAGCTCCATGACCCGACGGGCAATCGACTCCGCGGACGTGGAGATCGCGATCCAGCGGCCGTCCGCGCACTGGTAGGTGCCGCGCGGCACGGTATAGGGGATGCCGCTGCCCAGGCGCGGTTGGAGGTAGCCGAGGTGCGCGTTGGCGCTCGGCAACGCGCCCATGAGCTGCAACATGGTCTCCAGCAGGTTGAGGTCGACGACCTGGCCCTCGCCCGTGACGTCGCGGTGCCGGAGCGCGACCATCACGGTGAACGCGCCGGCGAGCGCGGTGACCTCGTCGGTGAGCGCGATCGGGGGCAGCAGCGGCGCGCCGTCGGGCTCGCCGTTGATCGCGGCGAACCCACTCATCGCTTCGGCCATCGTGGCGAAGCCGGGCGCGCGGCGTACGGACCGTCCTGGCCGAAGCCGGTGATCCGGAGGACGACGAGCCCGGGGTTCCGCTCGAGCAGCTCCACCGGATCCAGACCGAGCCGCTCGAGCGTCCCCGGCCGGAAGTTCTCGATCAGCACGTCCGCCGAGTCGACGAGCCGGCGCATGGTCGCGAGGCCCGGCGCTGTCTTGAGATCGAGCACCGCGGCCCGCTTCCCCCGGCCGAGCAGCTTCCACATGAACGTCTCGCCGTCCCGGGGATCGACCCAGCCCATGCGCCGGGTCCCGTCCCCCGCGGGGCTCTCGACCTTGACCACGTCGGCGCCGAAATCGGCCAGATAGCGGGCGACCCCGGGGCCGGCCAGCACGGTTGCCATGTCCACGACCCGGAGTCCCGCAAGTGCCTGCACGCCCGACAGGATAGAAAGCCCATCGAATGACTCCGTCGCCCGGCGCCTCGACCGCCTTCCCGAAGCTCTTCACCCCGATGCGGATCGGGCCCGTCGAGTCGCGCAACCGGATCATCCTCGGGGCCCACTTCACGCAGTTCACCGAGCCGACGACTCCGGGCGAGCCGGGGTACTACGGCGCTCGGTACGCGCGGTACCTCGGTGAGTTCGCGCGCGGTGGCGCCGGGGTCGTGATCGGCGGTCAGGCCGCGGTGCACCCGACGACGGCGTACCAGATGCCGAACAACGCGTGCGCGTGGGACGAGGCGGCGATCCCGGGGCTGGCGCTGGTCGCCGCTGCGGCACACGAGCACGGTGCGCTCGCCTTCCTGCAGCTCGCGCACAACGGCGGCGTGAACGGTGGCGCGTGGTCGAAGCTCCCCGCGTGGGCGCCGTCGCTCGTCGCGAACTACATGGAGCCGCCCAAGGCGATCGAGCACCACGAGATCGCGTCCGTGATCGAAGGGTTCGCCCGCTCGGCCGCGAACTGCGCGGCCGCCGGTCTCGACGGGGTGGAGATCCACGCCGCGCACGGGTACTTGATCCACGAGTTCCTGTCCCCGCACAGCAACCTCCGGACCGACGAGTACGGCGGCGATCTCGACGGGCGCATGCGCTTCTGCGTCGAGGTGCTGCAGGCGGTGCGCGCGGCCGTCGGCAACGGGCTCGCGGTCGGCGTGCGCCTGGTCGGCGACGAGGAGATCCGCGACGGCTCCGGGCTCGGGCCCGACGATGCGGCCGAGATCGCAGCACGGCTCGAGGCGGCGGGGCTCGTCGACTTCGTGAACGTGAGCGTCGGCACCTCGGGCATGGGCATGGTGCGTCCGCTGTACTCACCGCACCTGCTCGGCGTCGCGGCGACGCGCACGGTGCGCGCCGCGCTCCAGGGAACGCCGGTCTTCGCGGTGCACCGGGTGCTGACGCCCGATGGAGGCAGAGGGCGTGATCGCCGACGGCGCGGCCGATGCGGTGACCGTCGTCCGGGCGTTGATCGCCGATCCGGAGTGGTCCGAGAAGGCCCGCACCGGGCGCACGAACGAGATCCGGCACTGCACCGGCTGCAACCAGGGCTGCTACGGCAACCTCACCGCCGGGCTCCCGATCACTTGCGTGACCAACCCCGTGACCGGCCGGGAAGCCGCGCTCGGCGGCCCGTTGCCGATCGCGGCGCACCGCAAGCGCGTCGTCGTGGTGGGCGGTGGACCGGGCGGGCTCGAAGCCGCGTGGGTCGCGGCCGCCCGCGGGCACGACGTGACGTTGCTCGAGCGGTCGGACCAGCTCGGGGGCAAGATCCGGCTCGCCGCGGCCCTCCCCGGCCGCGAGGAGCTGGCCGACTTCGCGGAGTGGCGCGCGGCCGAGTGCGCGCGGCGGGCCGTCGACGTCCGACTCGGCGTCGACGCGACCGCGGACTCCGTCCTCGCGCTCGAGCCGGACGCGGTCATCGTCGCGACCGGTGGGCGCGCTACGACGAGCACACCGAGCAAGTGGCACCCCCTGCCCGTCGCCGGGTCGGAACCGGGCTGGGTGATCGACCACGAGCAGGCGCTCGTCCAGGCGCTCGACGATCCCGCGAAGCTCGGTGCGCGAGTGGTGATCCTCGACGCGGTCGGCGACATCGCGGCGATCGGCCTCGGTCACCTCCTCGCGTTCGGCGGCACGCACGTCACCACCGTCACGCCGCTGCCGAACCCGATCCTCGTCGACAACGAGACGAACTCACGCGCCCTCCCGCGTGCGGCGCGCGCCGGGATGGTGTGGCGCCCGAACACCGCGATGATCCAGATCGGCGACCACCAGGTCACGCTCGCCGACGCGCTGACGTACACGATGGAGACGATCGACGCCGACACCGTCGTGATCCGCACCCACGGCGAGCCCGCCGCCGAGCTCTACTTCGCGCTGCGCGACCGCGTTCCCGAGGTCGCGCGGATCGGCGACGCGGTCGCGGTCCGGTGGGCCGACCGCGCGATCTTCGACGGCCACCTCGCCGCCCGCGCCCTGTAGAGACGGGCTACCAGGTCTCGGTGAAGCAGCGGTGGTCGAGGTGGCCGAGCGCGTAGGCGCGGTAGAGGCCGGCGAACATCGGCCGGGTGCGCTCGGTCCACTCCAGCGCCTCGGGCGCGGCGATGCGCCGGACGACCTGGGTGAAGCCGTGCTCGTAGATCTGGTACTCGGCCCACACGCCGGGGTAGTCCTTCGTCGCGCTGACCTCGACGAACGGCACGCGCCGGGCGCGCTTCGAGCGCCGGACCCGGTTGCGGTGCGTGTGGCCCGCGAAGTACCCGACGATGTTCTCGCGCGCCGCCACGACCGCGCCCAGCGCCTCGCTGTCGTCCGGGTTGATGCCGAAGTACTCCGCGCTGCGATCGGTCGCGTCGAGGTCCCACGGGTGGTGGTGTCCGAACACCATCACCGGTCCGGTCACGGTCGCGGCGAGGTCGTCGAGCCAGTGCAGCTGCGCGGCCGTGATCTGACCGCGCTCGATGCCCGGCTGCACCGTGTCGAGCACGGCCAGCGTGGCCCCACCGACGTCGAGTGCATACGGCGCGCCCTCGACCGCGATCGACGCGTCGATCATCGCGTCGTGGTTGCCGCGGACGTGGTGCATGCGCGCGCCGAGCTGCCCGTAGGCGGCCAGGAACGCGGCGTACTCCTCGTCGGTGCCGAGACAGGTGAGGTCGCCCTTCACCAGCACCACGTCCGGATCGAGCGCCTCGATCTCCGCGATGGCACTGCGGTTCATCGTCTCCGGGTACGGGCGCTCCCCGGGGAGGGCGCGCAGGACCGGGCCGAGCTCCTCCTCCATGACGCCTTCGAGCCGACCGCACTCGGTCTCGCCGAAGTGCACGTCGTTGACGGTGGCGATCGTCGCGATCGGCCTGCCCGCCGGCACCTCGAGCGTCGTCACCGACGCGGGCAGGAACGCGTCCGACGCCGCGCCCTCCACTTCCACCGGGTACTCGGTCGCCGGCTCGAGCCCGCCGAAGCCGGCGAAGTGGTGCGGACCGACGGTGGTGACCTCGTGATCGCCGACCCGAGCGACGACCTTCTCGCCCGGATCGGTCACGAACGTCACGACCACCTCGTCGGGACCGACCGTCATGACCTCCGCGTCCCGGACCTCCGGAGGGGTCACGCGTGGCTGCGGCGACCGAGGCGACCGGACAGCCGCCACTGGCCGCGGGAGTAGCCGCTGCGGCGGGCGGTGATCCGGGCCGCCTGCACCCAGGACGATTCCTCGGCGGCACCGTCGACCGACGCCGCGACTCGTACCGACGCCGTGGATGCCGCGATCGCCGCGGTGATCGCGGCCACCTCCTCGGGCGTCGCGTCCGGGGAGATCGATCGCAGCTGCACCGGGCCTCGCGCCATTACAGCGGCACGTTCCCGTGCTTGCGCTGCGGGCAGCTGCTCCTTCTTGGACCGCAGCATCTCGAGCGACTCGACGAGCACGCGGCGCGTGTCGCGTGGGTCGATCACGTCGTCGACGTACCCCCGCTCACCCGCGTTGTACGGGTTCGCGAAGCGCTCGGAGTACTGCTCGACGAGCTCGGCCTTCTTGGCCACCGGGTCGTCGGCCGCGTCGATCTCGCGGCGGAAGATGATGTTGGCCGCGCCGTTCGCGTCCATCACCGCGATCTCGGCCGACGGCCACGCGAACGCGAGGTCCGCACCGATCGACTTGGAGTTCATGACCACGAACGCGCCGCCGTAGCCCTTGCGCGTGATGATCTGCACGCGCGGGACCGTCGCTTCGCAGTAGGCGTAGAGCAGCTTGGCGCCGTGCCGGATGATCCCGTCGTACTCCTGGTTCGTCCCGGGCAGGAAGCCGGGCACGTCGACGAACGTGACGAGCGGGATGTTGAACGCGTCGCACGTCCGCACGAAGCGGGCCGCCTTCTCCGACGCGTCGATGTCGAGGCAGCCGGCGAGCACCTGGGGCTGGTTCCCGACGATCCCGACGACGTGGCCGTCCGACCCGCGCGAACCCGCACACGATGTTCATCGCCCACAGCGCGTTGACCTCGAAGAACTCACCGTCGTCGACGACCTCGCTGATGACCTTCTTCATGTCGTACGGCTTGTTCGGCGCGTCCGGGATGAGGTCGAGCGATCCCGTCGCAGCGGCGCCTCGGGTCGTCGTCCGGCTCGAAGTACGGCGGGTCCTCGAGGTTGTTCGACGGCAGGAACGACACGAGATAGCGCACCTGCTCGAGGCACGTCTGCTCGTCGTCGAAGACGAAGTGCGAGACGCCCGACTTCGTCGCGTGCGTCATCGCGCCGCCGAGCTCCTGCTGGGTGACGTCCTCGCCGGTCGCGGCCTTCACGACGTCCGGGCCGGTGATGAACATGTACGAGGTGTCCTTCACCATGAAGATGAAGTCGGTCATCGCCGGCGAGTAGACCGCGCCGCCGGCGCACGGGCCGAGCACGACGCTGATCTGCGGGATCACGCCGGACGCGCTGCACGTTCCGGTAGAAGATGCCGCCGTACGACGGCGAGCGAGACGACGCCCTCCTGGATGCGCGCGCCGGCGCCGTCGTTCAGGCCGATGAACGGCGCGCCGACGGACTCGCGCGAGGTCCATCACCTTGTGGATCTTCTCGGCGAACACCTCGCCGAGCGCGCCGCCGAAGACGGTGAAGTCCTGGGCGAAGACGAAGACCTTGCGGCCGTCGATCGTGCCCCAGCCGGTGATGACGCCGTCGGTGCAGCGGCCGGGAGTTCTCGATGCCGAAGCCGTGGGCCCGGTGGCGGGCGAGCATGTCGAGCTCGACGAAGGAGCTCCGGGTCCAGGAGCAGCTCGAGGCGCTCCCGCGCGGTGAGCTTCCCGCGGTCGTGCTGGCGCTGCACCGCGGCCGGGCTCCCGGCGTGCAGTGCCTCCTCGCGCAGCTCCGCGAGCCGGTCGAGACGCTCCTCGATCGGGTGCGGAACCGGGGCGACGGGCGCGGCGGCGCCACCGCCCTCGCCCTGAATGTGCTCCTCTTCGACGGCCATGGGTCCAGGCTACGACAGGACGCTCAGCGGCTCGGAGCGAAGAGCATCACGAGTCCGCCCCCGAACGTGGCCAGAACGCCGTAGTCGACGATGTCCCAGACGTTGAGGCCCGTACCGAGGCCGCGATTGCTCGTGGTGAGCAGGTCCTGGGTCTGCAGCACGTAGACCGCGCAGATGACGATGATCACGAACCCGAGGACGCGGCGCACGATCCCGCCGCCCGAGATCAGCGAGACCACGAGCCCGATGCCGGCCAGGATGACGAGGAGCGTCCCGAGCGAGAGCCCACTCTTGGTGGCGTCATCCCAGCCGTTGAGGACGTGCCAGGACAGCCCGAACGCGTCGACCTCGGTGAGGAGGCCGACGCTCTGCACCCACGGCAACGCGGTGCCGAGGATCGCGATGACGCCGCCGATCGCCCCGATCACGGGCCCGGTGCCGAGGAGGAGCGAGCTCCCCTTCTTCTCGACCACCGCGGGACGGAGCACGGACGGGTCAGGCCCCGAGTGGTCCGCGACCGGTGCCGGCGCGACCGGCGCGGCACCGACCGCGACACCGGCCAGCGCGGCGGCCTTCGACCCAACCGTCGAGCCCGTCGTCGGCCTGGACGTGCACCCACGGCGGGCGCCGGCCCACGACCCGCACCTCGGCTCCGGCCGGCAGCTCGGCGATCGGGGCCCCGGATGCGTCAGGACCCGCGAAGACCGACACGCCGCCGTCCGGCACGTGTCGCACCTCGGCGGGTCGGACCGGAGGACCGCCCGGCAGGCCCTGAGTGCTGGGCTCGTCCACCCCCAGACGGTAACTGCTCGGGCTAGTTCTCCTGAACCAGCTCGATCAGCGTCCCGAACGCGGTCTTCGGGTGGACGAACGCGACGGTGGTCCCGCGGCTCCCGGGACGCGGCGCCTCGTCGATGACGCGATGACCCTCGGCCTTCACCCGGGCGAGCGCCGCGCCGCAGTCGTCGACGCGGTACCCCACGTGATGGAGGCCCTCGCCCTTCTTCTCGATGTACTTGGCCACCGGCGAGTCGTCGCGAGTCGGGGTCAGGAGCTGGATGTAGGAGTCGGCGACGGCCAGCAGCGCCTCCTCGACGCCGTCGGACTCGACGACCTCGCGGTGCGCGACCGTGCACCCGAAGGTCTCCTCGTAGTAGGCGATGGCGGCGTCCAGGTCCTGGACGGCGATCGCGATGTGGTCGATCTCGGTGAGCTCACTCATGTCCGGATCGTACCGACCTCCGGATCTCAAGTCTCCCGCCGCCCCGCCCGACACATCTCGGCATGGGAGCACCCGGATGCCGCCACTACCTCGTGATCACGGTCATTGGTGAGCACCGGCACCGGGGCGCGGCCGGCGGGGAGATCGCCGAGGCCTTCGTGACGGCCTGCACCGGGGTCACCGAGGTGCGTGACATCTCGGTCGAGCGCAACCGGGTCTCGGGTCCCGGCCAGGCCGACCTGATCGTCTGCACCGCCTACGACAGCGCCGAAGACCTCGTGCGCATCCGCGGCACCGTGCTGCGGGAGTGCATCGAGAAGCTGCGCCAGCAGACCGCGGACTTCGAGATCCGCGAGCTCAGCGCGATGGCCTGAACGTTCGGCTCAGCCGTAGCGGCGGAACAGCTTGATCTGCGGCAGCAGCCGCTCGCGCATCTCCGGGTTCGGTGACGCCGAGGCCCTCTTCGGGCGCGAGGCACAGGATGCCGAGCTTGCCCTCGTGCAGGTTGTGGTGCACCTGGTACGCGGCCTCACCGGTGTCCTCGAGCGTGAACACCTTCGACAGCGTCGGGAAGATCTTGCCCTCGGCGATGAGCCGGTTCGCCTCCCACGCCTCGCGGTAGTTCGCGAAGTGGCAGCCCTTCAACGTCTTGAGGTTCATCCAGAGGTAGCGGTTGTCGTACTCGATCATGAAGCCGCTCGTCGCGGCGCACGTGATGATCATGCCGCCGCGCTTCGCGACGAACACCGACGCACCCATCGTCTGGCGACCGGGGTGCTCGAACACGATGTCGGGGTCGACGCCGATCAGCTCGCGGATCTTCTTGCCGAACCGGCGCCACTCGCTCGGGTCCTGCTCGGCCTCGTCGTTCCAGAACTTGTAGCCCTCGGCCTCGCGGTCGATGACCGCCTCGACGCCGAGCTCGTGCAGCAGCGCGGCCCGCTCCGGTGACGAGACGACGCCGACCGGGAGTCCCACCGCCGTTCAGCACGTACTGGCACGCGTAGGCGCCGATGCCGCCGCTCGCACCCCAGATCAGCACGGTCTGGCCCTGGGTCATCTGCGACCCGTTCGGGCTGACGATCATGCGGTAGCTCGTGGAGTTCGTACAGCGCGTTGACCGCGGCCTCTTCCCACGTCAGGTGCGCGGGCTTCGGCATCAGCTGGTTCGGCCTGCACGATGCTCAGGTCGGCGAGGCCACCGAAGTTCGACTCGAAGCCCCAGATGCGCTGGTTGGTCGCCATCATCGAGTCGTCGCTGCTCGACGGGTCCTGGTCGTCGAGGTAGTTGCAGTGGACGGTGACCGCGTCGCCCGGCTTCCAGTTGCGCACCGCCGAACCGACGCGCAGGACGACGCCCGAGGCGTCACTGCCCATCACGTGGAACGGCTGGTCGTGGCGCGCGCCCCACACGCTCTCCTTGCCGAGTCGCTTCAGGAATCCGAACGTCGGGAGCGGCTCGAAGATCGACGTCCACACCGTGTTGAAGTTGATGGAGCTCGCCATCACCGCGACGACGGCCTCGTCGGGCGCGATCTCGGGGAGCGGAAAGTCCTCGACCTGGACCGACTTGCGCGGGTCCTTCTCCTCGGACGGCATCCCGTCGAACATGTTCTGGTCCTCGGCGCGGACGAGGGCGCCCCGGACCGCCTTCGGGCAGCGGGAGGGCAGCCGAGCTCGTCGCCGGGCGCACCCTCGAGGATCGCGGTGCGGATGGCATCGATCGCAGTCGTCATGGGCGGCGACCGTAGCGGCGCCCATGTGGCCTGCGCACACCCCGGAGGCTCGGAGACTTCGGCCTGGACGGGGGGTCATAGGGGACGGCTACCATCCGAAGTGACCAGCGGGTAACCAGCCTTTCGGGAGTTCAGCCATGCCCGGTTCCGTGATCGTCTCCACCGCACGCACGCCGATCGGCAAGCTCTCGGGTGCATTCGCCGGCTTCACCGCGATGGACCTCGGCGGTGCCGCGATCCGCGCCGCGCTCGAGCGCGGCGGGCGTCGGGCCCGAGCAGATCGACTACGTGATCATGGGTCACGTCCTCCAGGCCGGGCAGGGCCAGATCACCGCCCGCCAGGCGGCCGTCAAGGGCGGGATCCCGATGACGGTGCCCGCGATCACGATCAACAAGGTGTGCCTGTCGGGCGTCAACGCCCTCTACATCGCCGACCAGATGATCCAGCGCGGCGACGCCGAGGTGGTGGTCGCCGGCGGCATGGAGTCGATGACCAACGCGCCGTACCTGCTGCCGAAGGCGCGGGCCGGCTACCGGATGGGCAACGGCGAGATCGATCGACTCGCTCATCCACGACGGTCTCTGGTGCGCGTTCGACGCGATGCACATGGGCGAGGGCACCGACCAGTACACGGCGAGCTTCGGCGACCTCACCCGCGAGCTGCAGGACGAGTTCGCGGCCCGGAGCCACGAGCGGGCCGCCGTCCGCGATGAAGGAAGGTCGCTTCGCGGACGAGATCGTCCCGGTGGCCGGTGCCCCAGCGCAAGGGTGACCCGGTCATGGTGGAAGAGGACGAGGGCGTCCGCCCCGGCACGACGGCGAGTCGCTCGTCAAGCTGCGCCCGGCGTTCGCGAAGGACGGGACGATCACGGCCGGCAATGCGTCGCAGATCTCCGACGGCGCGGCGGCGATGATCGTGACCAGCCGGGAGAAGGCCGAGCCGAGCTCGGGCTCACGCCGATCGCGGAGCTCGTCGGCTACGGCATGGTGGCCGGTCCCGACACCTCGCTGCTCACCCAGCCGTCGCGTGCGATCAAGCGGGCGCTCGACGCGGCGAACCTGCCGCTCACCGACGTCGACCTGTTCGAGCTCAACGAGGCGTTCGCCGCCGTCGGGATCGCGCCGATGCGCGACCTCGGCATCAGCGACGACGTCGTCAACGTGAACGGCGGCGCGATCGCCCTCGGCCACCCGGTGGGCATGTCCGGGCGCGCGGATCGTCGGCTGACGCTCTCAACGAGCTGCGCGTCGCGGTGGTGGCCTCGGCGCCGCCGCACTCTGCGGTGGTGGCGGTCAGGGCGACGCCGCGATCGTCCGCACGCTGTAGTCATCCGGCCGTTCGCCGAGGAAGACCTCAAGCGCGCCTTCGAAGCGACCGTAGGCTCTCCCGACCAACGTTCGCGGCAGGCAGGAACGCGCATGACGATCATCCCACCGGACCCGAACCTCCCTTGGGACGAGCAGCCACCCGCGCCGCCGGTGCCGCCACAGGCGCAGGTGCCGACCCCGACGCACGCGCCGCCCCCGTTCGCGCCGCCCGGGTACGCGCCGCCCGGCCCGACCTCACCCGGCTACGCCCCGCACCAACCGACGACCTCGACGAACGGGTTCGCGGTCGCGGCGCTGGTCCTGGGGATCGTCGGCCCGACCCTCTGCGTGGCCTGGATCCTGGCCCTGGTGTTCGGGTACGTGGGCCGGAGCCAGATCCGAGCCTCGGGCGGGCGCCAGACGGGCAAGGGCATGGCGACCGCGGGCGTCGTCCTGGGCTGGGTCTGGGGTGCCCTGATCGTCCTCTACTTCGTGATCGTGATCATCTCGAGCGCCACGACGAACTCCTGAGGCGCCCGGGCGGGGATCGGAAGCGATGAAGGATTGCCGCGTTCCTGCCGACAACCATCGCTAACGTCGATCAATCCGCAGCTCTCCCTGAAAGGGGCGCTCCATGTCCCAGGCTCCTCCGCCACCTCCGCCCCCGCCGCCGCCTCCGCCGCCACCTCCGGGCGGGCAGTACCAGGCACCCGGCGGTGCGGCCAAGTTCAGCGTCGGTGACGCGATCGGCTACGGCTGGACCGCGTACTGGAAGAACATCGGTCCGCTGCTGGTGATCACCCTGGTGATCATCGTCGTGCAGATCATCGTGAACATCGTCGGCCAGGTCGCCGGCAACTTCTTCATCAGCCTGGTCTTCTCGATCCTCGGCTGGATCGTCTCGATGATCCTCTCGATGGGGCTGATCAGAGCCTCGCTGGCCGTCGTGCGGGGTGAGACCCCGGACGTCAACATGCTGTTCCAGACCGAGGGCCTCGGCTCCTACATCGTCGCCTCGATCATCTTCGGCATCCTGTTCGGCATCGGCCTGATCCTCTGCATCATCCCGGGGATCATCGTCGGCATCATCTTCATGTTCTTCGGGTACGTGATCGTCGAGAACCCGACGATCGGCGCGACCGACGCCCTGAAGAAGTCCCAGGAGATGACGAAGGGCCGGATCGGCGAGCTGTTCGTGTTCGGCCTCGCACTGTTCGGGATCAACCTCGTCGGCGCGATCCTGTGCGGCATCGGCCTGCTGTTCACCTACGGCATCACGGCAGTCGCCGTGGCCTACGCCTACCGCACGCTGCGGGGCGAGCCGGTGGCCGCGATCGCGTAGCGGCTCCAAGCTCGGAAGCTCGGTGACGGGAGCGGCCTGCGGGCCGCTCCGGTCGCGTTCAGGAGCCGGTGCCGAGCCAATTGAACGGCGCCAGGGGCAGGTTGCGCACGACCCAGAAGACGAGGATCAGCACCAAGGCGGCCCGGGTCCAGTTCGCGGACAGCGAGATCCCCTTCCACCGGGGCCCGCCAAGCATCGCCGTGAGCGATACGAACAGGCCCCAGAGGATGAACGGCATCGCCACGACGGCCAGGACGTTGTAGCTCAGGGCGGCGCCGAGGTGTCCGGTGAAGAGCTGGTGCGCGGCACGGGTCCCGCCACAGCCGGGGCAGTCGAGGCCGGTGACGGCCTTGAAGGGGCAGATCGTCGGCCCGTGGGTCGGATCGACGACGGCGAGGGCCACGCAGCCGCTCAGCAGCAGGCCACCCGCGATGAAGGGCGCTGCCCTCGAGCGAGCGACCAGGCTCGTTGCCGTCACAGCATCACGCTAGACCGCCGTGCGGCGGCCTCAGTACGCGCCGCTCGCTTCCCAACGGCGGTTCAGCGCGCCCTGGACCTTCACGACCCAGATGATCGAGCCGACGAGCGGGATCAGGTTCCAGAACCCGGTCAGACCGCTGACCGGAGGCTCGACGCCCTCCATCTTGTACATGTTCGCGATCTCGGACGGCAGCAGGAACCAGTTCACGATCGAGATGCAGAACGCGAGCAGCAGACCGATCGGCCCGCCGATGCCGGTGCCCGTCCGCTCCTTCAGCTCCGTGAAGACCGCGTAGTACCAGTAGAGCGTGTAGATCCCCAGCGTGATGATGCTGAAGATGATGACCGCGACCGGCGAGCGCACCTTGCCGGCCGGACCGGGCCCTTGCGTCATGCCGGAGGGCGCGGGAGGGACGGGGACATTCGTCATGGCGGCATCATGGGCTGCTCGGGTCCCAGGGTCAACGACCCAAATCCGACTTGACCAGTCGGGAATCGACTCGTAGCGTCGTTTCGGCCACGTCACCGTCGACTCGAGGAGACCACCATGGCCGACTGGGGATTCGAGACCCGACAGGTGCACGCCGGCGCGGAGCCCGACCCGACGACCGGCGCGCGGGCGGTGCCGATCTACCAGACGACGTCGTTCGTGTTCCGCGACACCGAGCACGCGGCCGAACCTGTTCGGGCTCGCGGAGCTCGGCAACATCTACACGCGGATCATGAACCCGACCCAGGCCGTGTTCGAGCAGCGCATGGCCGCGCTCGAGGGCGGCGTCGGCGCGCTCGCCACCGCGAGCGGCCAGGCCGCGCAGACGATCGCGCTGCTGAACCTCGCCGAGAACGGCGGGCACATCGTGTCGAGCACGTCGCTCTACGGCGGCACCTACAACCAGCTGCACTACACGTTCCCGAAGCTCGGCATCGAGGTGAGCTTCGTCGACGACCCCGACGACCTCGCCGGCGTGGAAGGCCGCGATCCGTCCGAACACGCAAGGCGTTCTACGGCGAGAGCATCGGCAACCCGAAGGGCGACATCTTCGACTTCGAAGCCATCGCCGAAGATCGCGCACGACAACGGCATCCCGCTCGTGATCGACAACACGCTCGCGAGCCCGTACCTCATGCCAGCCGCTGCGGCACGGCGCCGACATCGTCGTGCACTCGGCGACGAAGTTCATCGGCGGCCACGGCACGTCGATCGGCGGCGTCATCGTCGACGGCGGCACGTTCGACTACGTCGCGAGCGGTCGCTTCCCCGACTTCACCGAGCCCGACCCGAGCTACCACGGCCTCGTGTTCTCGCAGCTGCCCGAGCCGCTGCGGCCCGCGCAGTACATCCTCAAGGCGCGGCTCCAGTACCAGCGCGACATCGGCGCCGCGATCTCGCCGTTCAACTCGTTCCTGTTCCTCCAGGGCCTCGAGACGTTGAGCCTCCGCATGGAGCGCCACTCGCAGAACGCGCTCGCGGTCGCGAAGTGGCTCGAGGCGCGCGACGAGGTCGAGTGGGTCGCGTACCCGGGCCTCGAGTCGAGCAAGTGGCACGACCGCGCGCAGAAGTACCTGCCCAACGGGCCAGGGCGCGATCATCGCGTTCGGCATCAAGGGCGGCGTCGAGGCGGGCCGGAGCTTCATCGACAGCCTCGAGCTGTTCAGCCACCTCGCCAACGTCGGCGACGTGCGCAGCCTCGCGATCCACCCCGCGAGCACCACGCACAGCCAGCTCGACGTCGCCGAGCAGCAGCTCGACCGGCGTGACCGCCCGACCTCGTGCGGCTCTCGGTCGGCATCGAGACGCTCGACGACATCCTCGCCGACCTCGACGCCGGGCTTCCGCGCCGCGAAGGGCGCGTAACGTGACTCGGTGCGCATGACGCCCGCCTCCAACGTTCCCGTCACCGGCGCGTGGCGCCCGGGCGATCCGCCCGGGCGCCGCCAGTTCGCGACGCTCTTCGACGTCGCGCCAGCCACGCGCTCGAGACCGGCGGCCGGCTCGCGCCCGTGACGGTCGCGTACGAGACGTGGGGCACGCTCGAACGCCGACGCGCGGCAACGCGGTGCTCGTGCTGCACGCGCTCACCGGTGACAGCCACGCCGCCGGGCCGGCCGGCCCCGGCCACCGCGAGGCCGGCTGGTGGGACGACGATCGATCGGCCCGGGCAGCGCGATCGACACCGATCAGTTCTTCGTCGTGTGCCCGAACGTGCTCGGCGGCTGCCAGGGCACGACCGGCCCCGCGTCGATCGATCCCGAGACCGGCCGCCCGTACGGCTCGCGGTTCCCCACGATCACGATCCGCGACCAGGTCGCGGTGGAGGCCGCGCTCGCCGACGCGCTCGGCATCGAGCGGTGGGCCGCGGTGGTCGGCGGCTCGATGGGCGGCCAGCGCGCGCTCGAGT
Source organism: uncultured Acidimicrobiia bacterium (assembly GCA_963770105.1). Taxonomy (GTDB): domain Bacteria; phylum Actinomycetota; class Acidimicrobiia; order IMCC26256; family JAENVU01; genus Chersky-806. The sequence continues at coordinate 545,164 of CAVYOL010000001.1, forward strand.
GGGCGGTCGACGTTCCCGACGCGCGTCCCGCACGCGGTGATCATGGCGTGCGGCGCGCGGCGACCGCCGAGGAGATCGCGCTGTGCTCGCTGCAGATCCGCGCGATCGAGACCGACCCGAACTTCCACGGCGGCGACTACTACGACGCCGAGCCGGCGACGGACCGTGGCGCGGGCATGTCGCTCGCGCGCGGCATCGGCCAGGTCAGCTACCGCACCGAGCTCGAGTTCGACGAACGCTTCAGCCGCGGCCACCAGAACGACGAGCACCCGTTCGCCGGCGGGCGCTACACGATCGAGTCGTACCTCGAGTACCACGGCGAGAAGCTCGCGCGGCGCTTCGACGCGAACACCTACATCGTGCTGTCACGGGCGATGAACCACCACGACGTCGGCCGCGGCCGCAGCGGCATCGCCGCGGCGCTCGCGCGCATCACCGGCCGACGTCACGATCGCCGGCATCTCCTCCGACCGCCTCTACCCGCTCCGGCTCCAGGACGAGCTGGCCGAGCTCATCCCCAGCAACTCGGGCGTCGACGTCATCGAGTCGATCGTCGGGCCACGACGGCTTCCTCACCGAGACCGAGGCAGTCGGCAAGATCATCACCCGCGCCCTCGCCGAGCTGCTGACCCGACTGAACGCCGAGACGGGTCGGGCTCAGCCGTCGACGACGCGGCGGCCCTCGAGGGCGCGACCGAGGGTGACCTCGTCGGCGTACTCGAGGTCGCCGCCGACCGGCAGCCCGCTCGCGATGCGGGTCACCCGCAGGCCGAGCGGCGTGAGCACCTTGGCGAGGTACATCGCGGTGACCTCGCCGTCGGTGTTCGGGTTCGTCGCGAGGATCACCTCTTCGACGCCTTCGGCCGGGATGCGGTGCGAGCAGCTCCTTGATGCGCAGCTGATCGGGTCCGACGCCCTTCGATCGGCGAGATCGTTCCCTGCAGCACGTGGTAGCGGCCGCGGAACTCCTGGGTGCGCTCGACGGCGACGATGTCACGCGGCTCTTCGACGACGCAGAGCACCGTCGAGTCGCGGCGCGGTCGTCGAGGCAGATGCTGCACAGCTCACCCTCGGCGATGTTGAAGCAGCGCCGGCACCACGAGATCTTCTCCTTCACCTCGACGATCGCACCGGCGAGCCGGCGCGCGTCCTCGGGCGCGACCTTCAGCAGGTAGAACGCGATGCGCTGCGCGGACTTCGGGACCGACGCCGGGCAGTCGACCGAGCTCGTCGATGAGCCGCTGGACCGGCCCTTCGTAGAAGGACGCCAGCCTAGCCGAGGCCGAAGGCGCTGAGGTCGAGCCCGCCGGTGACCGGCGCCCATGCTGCTCGGACTGGAACTCCTGGGACGCCGCGCATCGCTTCGGTGACGGCCGCGACGACGAGGTCCTCGAGCATCTCGATGTCGTCGGGATCCACGACGTCGGCGGAGATCGACACGGAGCGCAGCTCGCCGCGCCCGGTGACGACGGCCTTGACCATGCCGCCGCCGGCGCTGCCCTCGACCTCCATGGTCGCGAGCGCTTCCTGGGCCGCGAGCATGTCCGCCTGCATCTTCTGGACCTGCTTCATCATGTTCTGGTTCTGCGGCTTCTGCTTCGCCACGGCAGGCTCCTACGTGCGGGGGACTTCCTCGACGACCGTTGCTCCGAAGGTGTCTTCGAGGCGGGAGACGGAATCTACCGCTGCCCCGGTCGCCCTTGGGTGCGTCGACGAGCTCTTCGAGGTCCACGAGGTCGATCACGACATCGTCCTCGGGCGGCTCGGGGCCGGGGTCACCCGGATCGGGGTCACCCGCTTCCAAGGTCGGGCCCGAACGCGGCGGGCGCTCACGTCCGCCGTTCGCGCCGGTCCAGCTGTGCACGGTGAACTTGAACTTCGGCGGCGACCCGAGCTGCTCGATGAACGTCTCGCGGATCGCGTCGGCGCTTCCTTCTGGAACTTGGGCTTCACGTGGTCGATCTGCGTGCGGGAGACGCCGAACGTGATCACGTTGCCTTCGACGCTGAGCGGCTGCGCCTCCTGGATCCCTGCGCGCAGCGAGCGCGGGATCGCTTCGAGCACCGCGTTCCACGCGACGATCACGTCGTCGAGGTCCAGCACGACATCGCTCGTTGGTGTCGCGGCGTCCGTCGGCGCGGCGTCCGCGGCCGGACCCGGTGTGCCGGCCGGCTTCGGGACCTGCTTGAACGCGCCGAGCGCGCGCTTCTTGCCCGGCTTCGCCGGCGCGTCGGACGCGGCTTCGGCCTCGGCCTTGGCGGCGCGCGCCGGGTCGCGGCGCCGAGGGCTCCACGTCGGCCGCGGGTTCGGGACGAGCGGCCGGCTCGGGACGCGGCGCGGGCTTCGGCGGTGTGGGCGATCCGTTCGCGAGGCGCTGCTCGAGCCGTTCGACGCGATCGGCGAGGACCTGGACCGGACCGCCGGTCTCGCGCCGGGCCAGCCGGACGAGTGCGATCTCGAGCACGAGTCGCGGATCGGCCGCGTCGGTGCCGCGCATGTCCACGACGGCCTGGCCGAGCGTCTCGAGGCCGCGCACGAGGACCGCGTTGCCGAGCACGTCGCCGATGCTCTGGAGCCGCTCGCGCTCGTCCTCGGGCGCGTCGACGTGGACCTCGCCCCGCCGGCCACGAGCAGGAAGGCGTCCCGCAGTGATCGGAGGAGGTCTTCGGCGATGCGGCGGGCGTCGTGGCCCGACTCGAGGAGCGTCGCCAGACCGGTCGAGCGCGCCGGCGACGTCCTCGGCTCCGATGGCGTCGAGGATCGCGATCCGGGCGTCGAAGGGTGACCCGCCCAGCACGGAGTCGACCCCGGTGGCGGTCGACGCGCCGGTGGCGTGGGCGAGGGCCTGGTCGAGGAGCGACTCGGCGTCGCGGGCCGAACCACCCGCGGCGCGGGCGATCGGCGTGAGCGCCTCGGGCTCGAACTCGACGCCCTCGCGCGTCGAGCAGCGACGCGAGCAGACCGGTGATCTGCTCCATGGAGAGGAGGGTGAGCTCGAAGTGCTGGGTGCGGGACCGGATGGTCGGGAGCACCTTCTCCGGGTTCGGTGGTCGCGAGGACGAAGACGACGTGACCGGGGCGGCTCTTCGAGCGTCTTCAGCAGCGCGTTCGACGGCCGCGTTGCTGAGCATGTGCACCTCGTCGATCAGGTACACCTTGACCTTCGACGTCGCGCCGATGCCGAGGCTGACCCGCTCGACGAGGTCGCGGATCGCGTCGACGCCGTTGTTCGACGCGGCGTCCATCTCGACGAGGTCGTTGAAGCTCCCGGCCGCGATCGCGACGCAGTTCTCGCACGTCCCGTCGGGCTCGCCGTCGTCACCGAGGTGCAGGCAGTTGAGCGCCTTGGCCAGGATGCGAGCGGTCGTGGTCTTGCCCGTGCCCCGCGGTCCGGAGAAGAGGTACGCGTGGCCGACGCGGCCCTCGCGGACGGCGTTTCGGCAGCGCGGTGGACACGTGCTCCTGCCCGACGAGCTCGTCGAAGCGCTGCGGTCGGTACTTCCGGTACAAGGACTGAAACGCCACCGCCCGACCTTACGTGAGCGGAGCGCGGGAGCGGGCACGAAGTGCGGACGCCGGAGCGACCCGGCAGCCAGCCGGTTTGGAGATGCGATGCGGACCGTGCACCCGCTGTCGACCCGACACCGAAGGGTGCGTATTCCGCTTCCGGCTCAGACCAGGCGACCCTGCGGCACACGGGAGGGCCCGCTGAGAGCTGCTTCCTTCCGGACCTGACTCGTTTCACGAGATCCCGTTGCGCAGGACCCGATCATCTACACCATCGGCGGGTCGCGTTTCCCAACGGCGGCTCGGGCCTCGAGCAGGGATTCAGCCCCCCATAACGTGGATTTGGGGTACAGGGCACCACGGGCTCCCCGCCTAGCACGGTCCGCTTTCGCAGGGTAGCAGGGGCTCCGCCTGTACCATCCACGGCTCCGGCGTCCGGCGGTGCAACGGTCGGCGTCGCGTACGGAGGGATGCGAGAGCGGCCGAATCGGCACGCTTGGAAAGCGTGTGTGGGGCAACTCACCGTGGGTTCGAATCCCACTCCCTCCGCCACGTCGCCCTGCTGGTTTCGGGGCGTCTGAAGGTCGCTATGGCGACGATGAGGCGCCCCGAAACGAGCCCGTCAGAGCGAGCGGCAGCCGAGGGTTGCCAGGGGGCTCGGTCCCACGCCGATGCCGTAGGCGCACACCGTGTGGGGACCGGGCGCCAGGGCGACGGTGGCATCGAAGCCGTGGTTGGGGCCATAGCCGCTGAACGCCATGCCGACGTCCGCTCGGGGCGTGTTCGCGGTGAGGATCGCCGCGCCAACACCGTCGACGTACACGTGGACCGGGATCGCCGCGGCGACGTCGAGGTCGAGTGCCCAACCGGAGACGTGCACTGCGCCGCCCTGACGCCGCGCGACGTCGAGGCTGCCGATCGTCGCGCCCGAGACCACCCGGCATCCGAGGAGCGCGTTCGAGAACCCGGTGACGCTGATTCCGTATGCACACACGGTGTGGGTGCCGTCTCCGAGCGGGAGCGTCACGTCGAAGCCGTGGTTCGGGCCGTACCCGTTGAGTGCGGCGCCGACATCCGGACGTGACGTGTTCGCGGTGGTGATCGCCGCGCCGACCCCGTCGACGTACACGTGGACCGGGATCGACGACGTGCTCCCGGGGTCGATCGCCCAACCGCGCAGGTGCACCGGGCCACCCTCGCGACGAGCGAGGTCGACGTGGCCGATCGGGCTTCCCTGGTTCGCGCAGTGGCATGGGAGGTTCAGGAACGACTTGACGGTGTTGTCGGTCGAGACGAAGACCCGTCCGGAATCGGCGGCGACCGATGTGAAGTGTTGGGCGTGACCGATGGGGATGCGGTTGAGCTGCCCGCCGGTGGAGCGATCGAGCTCGTACAACCAGCCGCCGTCGTAGTCGACGACCCACAAGCTGCCGTCGGTCACGATCGGCGAGCCATTCGTGCCGGCCGGTCCCGTCCATGCCCGGGTCAGGCGGGGCGGCGACTGGTCGAGCCGCACGGCCTCGACGCCGCTCGAGCACGGCACGTAGATGTAGGGCGCTCGGTACGCGCCGCCTCCGAAGGCCGAGCAACCCGGCAGTGCGAGCGACGTGAGCGCGTGCTGGTCGCCGACCTGGGTCCCCGACAGGTGGGTGCCATCGACCAGGTACGCGATCTGCTGCTTGCCGATCGCGAACAGCTGCCCATTGGGAAGCAGGAGCGCGCCCATCGACCCGAGGTCCCGATCGGTCGCGTTCCACTGCGCCCAGCTCGTCGGAACGAACGCCCCGAGCTCGTTCAGGTTGGGGCCGAGCTTGATGAACGCGTTGCCGTGGTCGGGTGCGCCACTCGTTCGGGATCCGTTCCCCGTCGTCACGTAGAGGTTCCCCGAGCCGTCGACCGACGGTCCGGCGGTGGCCCAGATCGCTCCCTCGTTGTCGGTCGGCACCTGGTAGGAGACGAGCGCGCCCGAACCGTCGAGCGCCGAGCCGACGACCCACCCGTGGTACTGGCCGCAGTCCCCCGCGAGTCCTCCGAACGCCCAGTACACCTTGCCGTTCGCGATCGTCAGGGCGGGGCGTTGCTGCTGGGCCAGCGGCGCGAGGCCGGCGGGATCGGCGGAGCGCCTCCATCTGACCGATCCGTCACTCGTGTCGAGCGCGACGAGCTCGTGGTGGATCCCACCCGTCTGGTCCTCGGCGACCGCGTAGAGCGTGCGCGTGCTCGTGTCGATCACCGGAGTGCCCGTGATGCCGAGCGGGTCGATGTTGCCGCACGGCAGGAGCGACCTCGGCACGGGGGTCCCCACGTGGCGGTGCCAGACGATGTGACCGTCGCCCGCGTCCAGCACGTAGACCGTGTCGTTCTCGGTCGCGACGAGGATGCGTCCGCCGACCGACAAGGGTTCCGTGTACACGAGGCCGTCGAGAACGGGAGAGGTCCAGTTGGATCCGCTCGCCGCCGGCCCCCCGCTGATGCTTCCCTCGCGCGTGAGGGTGCGGTGGTAGGTCGACGAGGTCGCACCCGCGATCCCGGTCAACGAGACCGCGGCGGCAAGGAACACCGTGAGGAAGACGGCGACGCGGCGTGGGACCATCCGGAACAGTCTTCGACCCGAACCGGCGCGTTCTTGAAGCGAAGCCACCGTCAAGGAGTGAGATCGAGGCAGTCGTCGTCGGAACCGGTGGCGCACGTCTCGACGAGACGACGGAGCTGCTCGCGGGTGCGGGCGAGCTCCGCGAGCTCCCGGTCGATGAGCGCGAGACGCTTCTCCGCCACGGCGACGACCTCCGTCACCGATCGTTCCTCGCCGGCGCCGAGGAGCTCGCCGATCTCCTTGAGCGTGAAGCCCAGGCCCTTGCCCCGTCGGATGAACGCGAGGCGCCAGCGGTCGGCCTCCGAGTACTGCCGGTACCCCGAGGCGGCGCGGGGCGGCTCGGGCAGGATGCCTTCACGCTCGTAGTAGCGGATCGTCTCGACGTTCACGCGCGCCGTGCCGGCGAGCTCGCCGATCGTCAGCGTCCGGTCGGTGGGGTCCATGGGGTTCGGAACGCAGCGACCGGGCTCAGGATTCCTGGCCCGTCACCGCCCGCACCCGGTGCAGCTCCTCGCGCAGCGACCCGAGGCCCCGCGTGCCGACGAGGCGGTGCACCGGCGTGCCGTCGACGAAGAACAGGAGCGTGGGCAGGCTCATGGCGTCGTGCTCCGCCGCGAACTCGGGCCAGTCGTCGGCATCGACCTTCACGACGGTCAGGCCGTCGTCCTCGGCCGCGAGCTGATCGAGCACCGGTGCGAGCGCCCGGCACGGTGGGCACCAGTCGGCGGTGAGCTCGACGAGGGTGACGCCGGCACGAGCGGCGATCAGCTCGGCGGCAGTCGTGGGGGTGGCCTCGAGCACTGCAGTCATCGGGCTGGCTCCTTCGGGTTCGGCCGGCCGAGCGCCGGCGACTCGAGGACCGTAGGCCCCGTACCCCGGTACGGAGTCAAGCCTCCTGCCAGAGTCCGATCACGTTGCCGGCGGGGTCGCGGAACGTGGCGACCCGGAGGTTCCCCTCGGCGTACGGCGCGACGAGCATCTCGCCGCCGTTGGCCTCGATGCGCCCGACCGCGTCGTCGATGCGGTCGACGTACACGTACGGCAGCAACCCCGGCTCGCTCGACACCGACTGGTTCGTCATCCACGCGCCACTCACGTGACCGGTCCCGTCCTCGAAGGTCGGGCGGTTCGTGTCCTTGCCGCGCACCTCCCATCGGAAGACGGTCTCGTAGAACTCCGCGGCCCGGCGCACGTCGACCGCGGGGATGTGCAGGTACGAGATCCCGCCGTCGCGCGTGAGTCGCGTGTCGACGCGGTCATCGCCCGAGCTCGTTGCTGCGTCGTCTTCCGGCATCTCGGTTCCCTTCGAACCCAACGATCGCCCCAGCGTAGAGACGCACCCCGAGACGCGAACAGGGCCGGGGCGAGTGCCCGGCCCTGAACTCGTTGCGGTGGCGGAGGGGGTGGGATTTGAACCCACGGTGACTTGCGCCACAATGGTTTTCGAGACCATCCGATTCGGCCGCTCTCGCACCCCTCCAGGTTCGCGAGGCGCTCCTCCGAGGGAGCAACGCCGAGCGGGGCGTGATTGTACCGACCGCTCAGCGACGGTCGGCGAAGAAGCCCTTGAGCAGTGTGGACGACGCCTCGGCCCGGATGCCGCCGAGGACCGGCATCTCGTGGTTCAGCCGGGGATCGGACGCCAGGTTGTAGAGGCTGCCGGTCGCGCCCGCCTTCGGGTCCGCGGCGCCGAACGCGACGAGCCCCACCCGCCCGTTGATCGCCGCGCCGGCGCACATCGGGCACGGCTCGAGGGTGACGACGAGCGCGCAGTCGTCGAGCCGCCATCGGCCGAGGGCACGAGCCGCGTCCTGGAGCGCGAGCACCTCGGCGTGCGCGGTCGGATCGGACTGCAGCTCCCGCTCGTTGTGACGACGAGCAATGACCTCGCCCGTTTCGAGCCGCGCCACGACCGCACCGATCGGCACATCACCGTGCCCGGTCGCGGCGTGCGCCTCGTCGAGCGCCACCGCCATGAGCTCGTCGATGCGCGTCGGGTCGAGCGTCACTGCGGCACCGCAGGGTCGGCCACCCCGACCGTGCCGGCCATCACCCGGCGCACGTCATCCATCGGCTGCTCCCGTCGCGAAGTAGGGGTGCGCATCTTGTCGCATGGCGCCGCGGCGAGATCCGCCGATCCGATGACGGGTCGGATCCGTAACGATGAACAACGCGCGACACCCGCGGGCGTGAGGGTTGGCCGTCGGTCGCAGCGGGAATCCTGCAAGTGCGCAATTGGTACGGTTCGGGCGGACCGGGGCTCTGGTCGACGCCCCCGACGACGCAGGAACCCCCACCATGGTGATGGCAGTGGGGTCACGGATGAAGGGACGTCGGTGAGGGCAACAGTCGTTCGGCCCCGGGAGCTCGGCGAGCTCGAGCTGGCGCGTTGGCGCGAGTTCCAGGCCGCGTCGCTCGAGCTGGCGAACCCGTTCCTGACCGGTGGCTTCGCCCGGGCCGTCGACGAGGTCTCGGACCGCGCCCGTGTCGCGGTGTTCGAAGAAGGCCGCACGGTCGTCGGCTTCCTCCCGTTCGAGCTCCGGGTCCGCGGTGTCGCCACCGCCATCGGACGCAAGCTCAACACCCGCCAGGGGTTCGTCCACGAACCCGGTCTGCCCTGGTCGTGGCCACAGCTCCTGGACGCGGCGAACCTGGACGTGCTCGAGCTGAGCGATCTCGTCGGTGCCCAGTCCGACCTGCGGTCGTCGTTGGCGACCGTGCCCGCGCCCGTCATCGACACCCGCGCGGGCTGGGACGAGTACCTGGAGCGCATCAAGAAGAGCAAGAACGTCAAGACGACGCTCTACAAGGAACGGAAGCTGCGCCGCGACTTCGACGACGTGCTGTTCGAGTCGGGCCCGGCGAAGGACTGCGCCCAGCTCCATCAGCTGGTGACGTGGAAGTCCCAGCAGTACCGGCGCAGCGGCTGGGCCGATCCGTTCGCCCGCCGCGGCGTGACCGAGCTGCTCGACGTGCTCGCGTCCGACTCCGAGGAGGGGCTGCGCGCGGTCGGCTCTTCGTTGCGCATCGACGGCCACCTGGTCGCCACCGACCTGAGCCTCACGACGGACGGAGTGTTCGCGGGGTGGTTCGCCGCCCACGACCCCGAGTGGGCCCGGTCCTCACCCGGCGCGATCCGCACGCTGCGCACCGTCGAAGCGGCGTTCGACCTCGGGGTCGTCGTGGTCGACCTCTCCCGAGGTGACGAGAGCTACAAGGACACGCTGAAGACGGATGACACCCCGGTCGCCACCGGGTTCGTCTCGCGCCCGTCGATGCGCGCGCTGGCATTCCACGCCGCGCACGTTCCCGTCGCCGCGGTCCGCTCGTACGTGTTGACCCACCCCGAGCTTCGCCGCGTCGTGCGCGAGTCACTCAAGCAGCTCGGCACCGCCCGGGACGCGCTGCCCCGCCGTTCCCGCCGCTAGCGACGCCGGGCGCGAAGCGGGATCGTCAGGCCGGCGTCGGCAGGATGACGTTCAGGATGCGCACGAGCAGCGCGTCGTCCATCGGCAGTCCGTAGATCGCGTGGTGCCACAGGAATGCCGCCGGCCCTTCCGCGATGAGCTCGACGTCGGCGCTCGCGGGGAGGTCACCGCGTTCGATGGCCGCGTCGACGAGGTGGCGGATGTGCTCGCGCTTCTTGCCGATGACCGAACGGTCGAACTCCTGGCCCAGCTCCGGCTCGCGGATCCGCTCGAGCGCGAAGGTCAGCAGCAGCTTGGCGTCCGGTCCGCGCAGCCGCTCGAGGAGCGGCTTCATCATGCTCAGCAGATCCGCGCGCAGGTCCCCCGTGTCGGGGAGCCAGTCCTCCATGTGCGCGCCGCAGCGGACCGCTTCGACGACCAGCTCCGCCTTGCTCGAGTAGCGGCGGTAGATCGTGGCCTTGCCGACGCCGGCGCGGGCGGCGACGCCGTCCATGCTGACGCCGTCGTACCCGTGCTCGGCGAAGATGTCGAGCGCCGCCTGCAGGATCGCCGCGTCACACGCGGGATCGCGCGGCCGTCCGGCGCGGGCGCGGATGTCTTCTTCGGAGATCGCCATCAGACGGCTGCTCCCACCGGCTCCGGCTCGTCGGCGACGGTCGGCATCGGGTCATGGTCGCGCGCCCGGGCGGGCAGGAACAGCGCGACGCCGATGGCGGCGAGCACCGTGATCGCGGCGGCGACCAGGCCGACCTGATGCAACCCGCTCACGAAGGTGTCGTGCGCGGCCGTGACGATCGTGTTCGAGTACGGCTTGGCCGACGGGGACTGCTTGGCGATGCCGACCGCGGTGCCCACGTTGTCCTTCACCTGCGCGAACAGGCTCCTCGGGATGTGCGATCCGATCTTCTGCTCGATCGTGGTGTGGAAGTGGCTGGCCATGAGCGACCCGAACACCGCCACTCCGACGGCACCACCCATCTGACGGGTGGTGTCGTTCACGGCCGAGCCGACGCCGGCCTTCGCCCGCGGCAGCGACCCCATGATCGAGTCGGTGCACGGCGCCAGGACGTTCGCCATGCCCAGGCCCATCAGCACGGTCACGCCGATCACGAGCCGCGACCGCCGGTGTCGGCGTTCCAGGTGCAGGAACAACGCGAAGCGACGTGGCGACCAGCAGCAGCCCGATCGTGACGACCACCTTGTTGCCGAACCGCTGCACCCAGACGTTCGAGAGCGGGGCGAAGATCATCAGGATCGCGGCCTGCGGCAGGAGCACCGCGCCCGGCCTTCGACCGTCGAGTAGCCCGAGCACCGACTGCAGGTACTGCGTCAGCAGGAACAGCGTGCCGAACAGCGACAGGAACACGAGCGTGATCGCTCCACTCGCGGCGCTGAACCGCGGGTTCTCGAAGAAGCGCATGTCGAGCATCGGGTGGCTCGACTTCAGCTCCCAGGCGAGGAACGCCGCCGAGCAGCACGCGACGCCGACGACGAAGCCGGCCACGATCTCGGGCGAGCCCCAGCCGTGCGCGGGCGCCTCGATGACCGCCCACAGGATCGAGCCGAGCGCCACGATCGACAGCACCGCGCCGACCGGGTCGAGCGCGGCGTGGGACGGGTCGCGTCGACTCGGGCACGCAGCAAGAAGCCGAGCACCAGGCCGATGATCACGATCGGCACGTTCACGATGAAGATCGATCCCCACCAGAAGTGCTCGAGCAGGAACCCGCCGGTGATCGGGCCGAGCCCGATGCCGAGCGCGGAGACGCCGGCCCACACGCCGATCGCCTTGCCCCGCTCGGCCGGGTTCGGTGAAGACGTTGGTGATGATCGAGAGGGTCGACGGCATGATGAACGCCGCCGCCGATCGCCCATCGAGCGCGCGGGTGCCGATGAGCGCGTTGGCCGACGGCGCGAAGGCCGAGAGCAGCGAGCCGGTGCCGAAGATGGCGAGACCGATCGCCAGGAAGCGGTAGCGGCCGAACCGGTCACCCAGGCTTCCCGCGGTCAGCAGCAGGCCGGCGAACACCAGGGTGTAGGCGTCGACGATCCACTGCAGCTGGCTGGCCGTCGCCCCGAGGCCGCCCTGGCTCTTGGTGTGGGCCAGCGTCGGGATCGCGACGTTGAGGATCGTGTTGTCGAGCGTGATCACGATCAGGCTGATGCAGAGGACGAGGAGCGTCAGCCACCGGCGCTTGTAGACGAGGTCGGGGTTTCTCAGGGCGCTTCGCATGCCGAGGAATCTAGACGACACCGTATCGGAACGCAACCGTGCCGTATGTCACGGCCGGTCCCCGCTACCGCCGCGACGGCTCGACGGCCGGTGCGGTCTCGACGTCCGGTGCGGCCACGTCGGAAGCGGTCAGGTCGATCTCGGGCGCCGCCCGCCGCACACGACGGGCCACGAACGCCCGGATCCCCGCATCGACCGCCACCGCCGCGAGCAACAAGACCGAGATCTCCGCGGGCGAGCGGTACCGGGTCTGGGCGAACGTGATCCCGACGGCGACGAACACGATGACGGGCATGACCAGCAGCGGCCAGACCGGGACCCTCCGCCGGCGCAGCACGATGCCGCCGACGATCGCCGCCAACGCGGCGGCCCAGAAGGTCCAGACGATCGCGTAGCCGACGGACCACTCCTGCGCTTCCACGACCTTCTCGAGCCGCACCTCCTGGAACGGCTGGTACACGCTCAGGATCCGTCCCCACCGTGCGGCAACGACGACCGGCACGCGGTCGAGGTGCGCGCGGACGTACTTCATCGACTCCGTCCGCAGGGCCGAGTCCTGCTGCGACTCGTCGAAGTGGCTCCAGTTCGGCTGCTCCTTGGCCACCGCACCGAAGACCTGCCGGGAGCAGCCGTAGTCCTTGTACCCGATCAGATCGCCGTAGTAGGTCGAGTGGCAGTTCGCGGCGGCCAGCGTCCCGCCCACGTTCGTCGAGAGCGTCACGGGCTGCTTGAACCGGGTCAGGTTGTACCCGACCCAGGGCCCGATCACGATGAGCGCGGCAGCACCACCGGCAACGATCCACAGCAGCTTGGTACGTCCCCCCACGCCGCGCGCCGAGCGCAAGGGGAACGATCAACAGCGGCACCGCGAGCACGAGCTCGGGCCGGGCGAGCGCGGCGAGACCGCACGCGACGCCGACGGCCGCCAGGCGCAGGATCGTCGGTCGGTGCACGAATCGGTACGCCAGCAGGATGGTCAGGGCAACCGTGAAGATCGCCGCCGACTCCGAGCGCAGCATGCCGTCCTGCACCCAGACGTTCGGGTACACCGCCGTCAGCCCGGCCGCGATCAACCCGACCCGCCTGCTCACGATCTCCCGGCCCGCGAGACCGACGACGACGATGGTTCCCGTCCCGAGCACGCAGGTCCAGATCATGTGGACCAGCTGCGTCGGCTGGTGGTTCGGCCACACCAGCGAGGGCAGCGCGAGCCAGAGCAGGTAGAGCGGCGGATGACCGGCGGACTGGGCGTGCGTGAAGGACAGCGGTTGGATGAAGCCGAACCCGCTCGCGAGCAGGTTCGCCCCGTGCGTGTAGAAGCCGGCATCCCCACCGAACGGTGCGTGCGGCTCGCGGTAGATCACCACGTAGGCGACGCGGATCGCGAACCCCACCGCCGCGATCGCGGCCAACCCGAGCGCGAACCCGCGCGTTCCCGGTCGACCCCGACGAACCGCCCCACCAACCACCTGGGCGGTGTACCCACTGCGGGCCTTCGTCTACCCCCGGGACCGGATGGTGTCCCGGGGGTGGCGGCCCGACGCTAGCGGGAGGCGCCGACCAGCTCCGGCTCGTCGACCGGGGCGGGCTCCGGGGTCGCCGCGCCCTCGAGGTCCAGGTGCGGCAGCAGGCGGTCGAGCCAACGGGGCAACCACCAGTTCGCGTCGCCCAGCAGCTCCATGGTCGCCGGCACGAGCACCATCCGGATGATCGTCGCGTCGACGAAGACCGCGGTCGCGAGACCGAGACCCATCATCTTGACGGTCGGCTCGTCCACGAGCACGAAGCTGAGGAACACGCAGATCATGATCAGCGCAGCCGACGTGATCACCCGCGCGGTGGCGGCGAGACCGGTCGGCACGCTCGTGCGCGCGTCGCCCGTGCTTGAGGTACTCCTCCCGCACCCGCGAGAGCAGGAAGACCTCGTAGTCCATCGAGAGCCCGAACAGGATCGCGAACATCATCATCGGGATGAAGCTGACGATCGGGAGGCTCTCGGAGACGCCGAACACCCCGCGGAACCAGCCCCACTGGAACACCGCCACGATCACGCCGTACGCCGCACCGATGGACAGCACGTTCATCACCGCGGCCTTGAGCGGCACGAGGATCGAACGGAACACCACCATGAGGAGCAGGAAGCTCAGCGCGATCACCGCGCCGATGAACCACGGCAGCCGCGACGCGATCCGATCAGAGATGTCGATGAACGACGCGGTCGCGCCGCCGACCGACACCTTGACGTCCGAGCCCGGCGGTCGCCGCCGGGATGACGTCGCTGCGCAACCTCGACACGAGATCACTGGTCGCCTGCGCCTGCGGTGACGACTTCGGCAGCACGCGGATCACCGCGGTGTCGCCCGCGGGGTTGAGGCGCGGCGCGCCGACGGCAGCCACGTCGGGGTCCTGACCGATCGCGGTCACGACCGGCTGCAACGCGGCCGTACCGCCGGACGGGACCTCGGCCACGAGGAGCAGCGGACCGTTGAAGCCCTTGCCGAAGCCGGTGCCCAGGAGGTCGTAGGCCCGGCGCTGGGTCGACGTCGTCGAGAGCGTCCCGGCATCGGTCTGGCCGAGCCGCATCGACAGCGCGGGCGCGGCCAGCGCGAGCAGCACGACGAGGCTGGCGATCAGGTACCGCCACGGGCGGTGGGCGACGTGCGTCGCCCATCGGACCCACATGCCCTGCTTGAGCTGCTCCGGGTGCATCGCCGCCGCGGCCTGGCTGCGCTTGACCCAGGGAAGCCGGAGGCTGTTGATCTTCGTGCCGGCGACGCCGAGCAGCGCGGGGAGCAGCGAGATCGCCGCGAGCACGCGAGACCGCGACGACGACCGCCGACGCGAAGCCCATGGTGGTGACGGTCGGGATCCCGGCGACGACGAGACCACAGATCGCGATGACGACCGTGGTACCCGCGAACACGACGGCCATGCCTGACGTGCCGTTCGCGTGACCCGCGGAGTCGGGGACGGACATCCCGCGCGGCCAGCTGCTCTCGATGCCGGGTGACGACGAAGAGCGCGTAGTCGATCCCGACGCCGAGCCCGATCATCGTGGCGATGGTGGTGGCGATCGAGGAGATGTCGAAGAAGTTGGTGAGCACCGTCACGGCCGAGAGGCCGACGAGCAGTCCGACGAGCGCGGTGCCGATCGGCACGCCCATCGCGACGACGGAGCCGAACGCGAGCAGCAGGACGACCATCGCGGCGATGAGGCCGTAGATCTCCGTGCCCCCGAGATCCGGGCGCTCGCCGGCGCGCGCGACCTCGCCGCCGAACTCGACCTGCATCCCCGCGTCGCGCGCGGGCTGCATCTTGGCCTCGAGCCGATCGAGATCCCCGGCCTTGATCTGGTTGCTGGTCTTCGTGTAGTTCACGACCGCGTAGCCGATGTCACCCGACTTCGAGAGACCGTTGGCGCCGATCTCGGTCGGGCTGATCACCGCCGGTGACGCCCGGGATGGCGGCGACGTGCCGCGAGCGAGGTCTCGATCGCGGCGGCGTTGCTCGGATCGGTCAGCGCCCCGTTCGCGGCTGTGGAGCACGACCTGGGCGGACGCACCGGCCTGGGCCGGGAACCGCTCCTTGAGCAGGTCGGTCGCGTGCTGGCTCTCGGTGCCCGGGATCGTGAAGTTGTCGCTGTAGCCCTTCGCACTCGCGGCGAGGCCACCGACCACGACCGCGACGAGGATCCAGACGCCGATCGTGCGCCAGGGGTGGCGGGCGCACCAGCGCCCGAGTCGCTCGAGGAAGCCCGACATGTCCGCTCCTTCAACTGCGTGCGTGCTCCGGATGGAGCGGTAGGTGGCCCCCCGGTCCCCTGCGGTGACTCTACGGGAAGTGGCACAGTATGACAAGAAGGCATGTCGTGCCTCTTGTCACATTGCGCCACCCGAGGCCGATTTCGTGGCACGCTGTGCCACATGCCGGTACCCTCCGAAGGCGTGAGCCCAGTCGTGAGCCCGAGCGCGACGACCATGGGGCTGCGTGAGCGCAACAAGCTCCGCACCCGCCAGGAGATCGCCGCCGCGACGCTCCGCCTCGCCGCCGAACGGGGCCTGGAGCACGTCACGGTGGAGCAGATCGCCGCCGCCGCGGACGTCGCCCCGCGGACGTTCTTCCGCTACTTCGACTCGAAGGAGGACGCGCTGCTCGCGGACCACCCCGAGCGACTCGAGCTCCTCCGGGAGACGCTGAAGAGCCGTCCCGCCTCCGAGGGCCCGCTCACCGCCGTGCGCGCGGCCGTCCTCGACGTCGCCGGCGATCTCGAGGACCACCGCGACCTCATGCTGTGCAAGGTGCAGCTCATGGAGAACAACCCGACGCTGCGGGGCCGGAGCCTCGAGATGATGGGCGATCTCGAGCGGATGATCGCCGAGGCACTCGCCGAGCGCACCGGCGTGGACCTCGACACGGACATCCGGCCGTTCGTGATCGCGGGTGCGGTGTGCACGGCCATGCGGGTCACCATCGACCGCTGGGGCGCCATGGGCGGCACGGGGGATCTCACGGCCATGGTCGAGAGCGCGCTCGACCTGCTCGACGGCGGCCTCGACCACTCGATCTAGGCGAAGTCGCGCTCAGACGATCGCAGCACTCCCGCCGTCGACCATCAGCGTCTGCCCGGTGACGAACCGCGCGTCCTCACCGAGCAGGAAGCGGACCGCGACCCCGATGTCCGCCGTCGCGTCACCCAGCCGACCGAGCGGGATCCGGCTCATCACGCGCGCCTCCATGTCCGGGTCCGAGACGAACGCCCGGTCCATCGCGGGCGACCCCGCGAGGGGCGCCACCGCGTTCACCCGGACGCCGGCCGCGCCCCACTCGCGGGCCAGCACCGTCACCAGGGCGCGCTGCTGGGCCTTCACCATCGCGTAGGGAGCGAGCAGGCGCTTGCCCTCGAACCCGGCCTCGGAGGTCATCACCACGACGGAGCCTCGGGCGGCCTGCAGCAGCGGGAACGCGTGACGGGCCAGGAGGTAGCAGCCCCGCGTCGCGACCCGCACGTGGTCCTCGAGATCGTCGACGGTGACGTCGGTGATCGAGCCGGACTGGGACGACTTCGCGCTGGTCGCGTTGTGCACCACTCCGTCGAGCCGGCCCGCCGTGGTGGCGACCGCGTCGATCGCGGCGCGCACCGACGCCTCGTCGCCGACGTCGCACACGGTGGAGCGGCCTTCGCCTCCGGCGGCGGTCACCTCGGCCGCGACCGCCGCGGCCTCGTTGTCCCGCCGAGCGGCGATCCACACCTGCCATCCGTCCGCCGCACACGCGAGCGCGATGCCCCGACCGACACCACCCGACGCACCGGTGATCAGCACGGTCCGCCTCGAGGAGCTCATGGACGTCCACCCGTCGACGGGATCGACGCTGCCGGTGACCCCGATCGCGTCCCGGGACAGCAGCATGCGCACCGCGCCGGCGACCTCGATGTCCACGCGCCCGGGAAAGGTGGTCAGCGGCGGCGGGGAACCGAGCCGCACCGGCACCTCCGTGTGACGCGCGCTGATCACCGCGTTGACCCGCACCGCGCGGCTGCCCTCGCGCGCCGCGAGCGAACGCACCAGGTTCGTCACACCTTCGGCCACCGTCACTTCGGCGGCGTGCCCGGGCGAGTCGAGCGCGGAGGCGCGGTCCGCGACGACCACCACCGAGCCCCCGTCGCGGCACCGGCCGGTCGCCGCGGCGAGCGTCACGAACCACAGCGCGGTCGGCCACTCGACCTGCCGGCGCCACGCGATCGGGTCGAGCTCGATCAGCGCGACCGTCGGCTCGGCGTCGAGCCACGTGCACACCACGATCTCGTCGTCGAGCGGCAACGCGTCGATCTCCCGGCTCCAGGCCGTGAGCGCGTCGGACCAGTCCCACTCCCACGCCGGAGCCGCGGGCGGCGCGGGCGCGGTGACGGTCACCCCGGCCGCGAGCGCGGGCCAACCGGTCCCCGTCCGCGGCGCCGGTACCGATGAAGTTCAGCCCGATCCCCTTCTCCCCGATGATCTTCCGGGCCTGCGGTGCCCGGCTACTGCTCGTCGTCCGCGTCGCGGCGCGGCGGTCGGCCGATCTCGACCGGGCGCGGCTTCGGTGGAGCCACCGCGTTGCGCAGGAGCTTGCGCGCTTGCGCGACCTCGTCGCCGGCCGGCGCGCCGGAGCTGGCATCGAGGTGCTCTGCCGCTGCGTCTTCGACCGCGCAGACGATCGCGTCCCAGTCGGCGTCCGGCTCGCGGGTGATGGTCACGAAGTCGTTGACGCCGAAGACCGACGCGACGCCGTCGAACGCGAGCACCGCCTGCGCGAACGTCGAGTCGGTCCCCTCCCCGCGCGTCGTGTCGATGCGTTCCGGCAGCGTCACGTCGAGCGTGAACTTCATCGCATTCGGGTTGGGCGTCGTCGACGGTCTCACGGTGGCCACGCCCCCGAGGCTACGCAGGTGTCGATCGCTCCGAGTGCTCGGCCGCGTAGGTCGCGAGCCCGTCGACGCAGCGCTGGATGAAGCCACCCAGGAATCGGCGGAAGATCCCACCGGTGCCCGGGACCTTGGCCCGGAAGCTGCTGTGCCAGTGGATCGCCGTGCCGCCGTCGCGCGGCTCGATGTCCACGTCGGCGCGGTAGCCCCGCAGCGGGAGGCCCGACACCAGCGCGTAGCTGAACCGTCGATCGGCCACGAGCTCGACGATCTCCTCGACGCTCGCGGCCCGTCCGGTGCGGAAGACCCGGATCGCCCCGAGGCTCTCCCCACCCTCCGGCCCTTCGCGTCGGAGCTCGAACGAGTCGATCGGCGACCACTCCGGCCACGTCGCACCGGCACGCAGCAACCGGTACACCTCCGAGGGGCTCGCCGCCGTCCAACCTCGGGCCGAGATCACCTGCTCACCCATGACGTCCTCCGCTTCCGGCGCTTCCATGGTCCGTACCACCTGGTACATGTACCAGATGGTACACTGCAGGGGACGTGATGACAACACCGCCGACGACACCGATGACCACACCGCCGACGGCGCCGGATCCCCGGGCCCGGCTGCTCGACGCGGCGGTCGACCACATCCTCGCCCACGGACTGAGCGACCTGAGCCTGCGCGAGCTGGCGACGGCGATCGGGACCAGCCACCGGATGCTCATCTACCACTTCGGCTCCAAGGCCGGCCTGATCGTCGCGGTGATCCAGACCGTCGAGGACGCCCAGCGCGCCGCCTTCGCCGCGCTCGACACCGAGACCCTCTCGCCCGCCGACACCCTGCGGGCCATGTGGCGACGGTTCACCGACCCGGCGCTCGGGCCCCACGAACGCCTCTTCTTCGAGATCTACGGGCAGGCACTGCAGGGTCGGCCCGGCGCGGTGGATCTCCTCGACGGGATCATCGAGAACTGGGTCGAGCCGTCCGCGGAGTACGCGATCGAGCACGGAGTCCCGCCGGAGCTCGCGCGCACGGAGGCCCGGCTCAGCGTCGCCGTGATGCGCGGACTCCTGCTCGACTGGCTGGCGACCGCCGATCACGACAGCGTGAACGCGGCGTTCGAACGCTACGTCGCGATCGCGTTCCGCGACCCTGGTTCGTGGGCGCGCTGACGATCCGTCCGGCGCGCCCGGACGAGACCCCCACGTTGAGTGCCCTCGCCGTCCGTTCCAAGGCGCACTGGGGGTACAGCGACGAGTTCATGGACGCGTGCCGGGAGGAGCTCACGGTCCCGCGCGGCATACGTCGAAGCCGGGAACGTGAGCGTGGCCGACGTCGACGGCGCAATCGCGGGGTTCTCGACGGCCGTCGACCAGTCGCCGGTGCGCGAGCTCGAGGCGTTGTTCGTCGATCCGCCGTTCATCGGGACCGGTGTGGGCGCGGCGCTCTTCCTCGCGTTCCGCGTCGCGGCAGTGCATGCCGGCTTCTCGCTCGTCCGCATCGAAGCCGACCCGAACGCGGTCGGGTTCTACGAGCACCAGGGCGCGGTGATCGTCGGCGAGACGCCGTCGGGTTCGATCCCCGGTCGCATGCTCCCCCTGCTCGAGCTCGACCTCTCCGTGCGCTAGCGACCGGTGGACCCGTCGACCAGCTCCCGGAGGATGTCCGCGTGGCCGGCATGGCGCGCGGTCTCCTCGAGCAGGTGCATCAGGACCCAGCGCAGGCTGACGGGTGATTCCGTCCCGGTCTGCGCGCACATGTCCTCGAGCTGCGCCGCGGCGATGATCGCGTCGACGCGAGCCCACGTCGCCCGGTAGGCGTCGAGGGCGATCACGACGGTGTCGCCGGGGAGCACGGTGTCGCTCGGGACGACGGACGCCGGCTCTCCCGCGAAGCGGTGCGCGAACCAGAGCATCTCTGCGGTCGCGAGGTGCTTCGTCAGCCAGAGCAACGACGTGCCACTCGCGACGGGCGACACTCGGGCGGCCTGCTCGTCGACGCCGTCGACCTTCCGCACGAACGACTCGCGCTGGTACTGGAACAGTGCGAGCAGCGTCTCCCGTTCACCCGCAACGGGACGAGGCGGCTTCAGGTCGGTCACCGCAGCTGGTCGCCGGCGCGGGCGAAGAAGTCCAGCACCTCCCGGCGTTGGTCGGCCGCGCCGGCGAACGCGGCGAATCCGAGGCTCGCGTAGCTGCCCTCGTTCCAGAAGTCGCCCGTCCGGGCCGTCCACGGCGAGACGTAGACGTACGGAGCGGGGTGGGCAGAGTCGCCGGGGACGCGCCGTAGGTTGCCCGCGTCCCGGCCGCTTCGTCGCCGAAGTCGAACGACAGGTCGAAGTGCTCAGGCCACAGCTGGACGCGGGCGGGCGTGTCGGTGTCCGGGACGGCTGCGCGCAACGCCTCCAGCACCGAGGCGCCGAACCCGAACCAGTCACCGAGGAACCGGGCCGAGTCCGCGTCGAGCTCGAGTGGCGCGTCGGGCTGCAGCGCGGTCGTCGGCGTATAGACGTCGGCCGGCGCGCCCGGCTCGATGCCGACGACATCGGCCGCCGCGCGCACGGTCGTGATCGGGTGCACCGACCGTGCGCCACCGCGCACCACGTGGAAACCGTCGCGTGCGACCCGAACTTGTTCGTCCGCGCCGAAGAACGGCGTGCCGAACCCACCGCGTGTGAACCGCAGTCCGATCTTTCCGTTGGACCGGTGACGCGCCGGTGCGACCACGTGCTCGGCCAGCCTGTGCCACGACCCCCGCGTCCGCGTCGAGCGCGTCGAGATCGGTCGGCAGCACGAGTGGACGCCACGCGCCGAGCCAACGATCCGCGCACCACGGCGCGAGCTCCGGTGTGTCGCGCGCGAGCTCGTCCCAGCTCGAAGCGGCATTCGGGAGTGGGACCGGCGCGAGAACCGGCCGACCCGACCCGTCGTCCTCGTCGACCGGGTCGTCGGCGAAGAACGGGCCCGAGGTGACGGCCGGAGGCGCCGGTTCGAGCACCCGGACGTCAAAACGACCGCCGACCCGCGCCCGGGCTTCGTCCCGTGGGTCCACCACCGATGCCGGGTCCGTCATCCCTCACGCCCGTCGTCACGAATCATTCGGTGCTCATCTGACCATATGGGCCCGAGGGAATCCCTGAGCCGAGCCGAACCGTTGCACCTGCGGTGTAACGAACCCCCGATCGTGGATACCGTTCACAGGTCACTCGAAGGAGGCTCCCGTGTTGCACTACGCCCTCACCCACCATCTCCAGCTCGGGTCGATTCGCGACGAGGACTGGGTCGCGGCACAGTTCGGCTACCGATAGATGGTCGCCCCGCAGTCCGTCCTCACCGTCGACGACGCGCGCCGCATCGTCGCTGACCACGGCTTCCCCACCCCCGCCGCCCCTGCGGCTTCGCCCGCTCGACTCGGCGTCGAGATCGAGTGGCACACCGTCCGGATCGGCGAGCCCGACCGACCGGTACCGTTCGAGCTGCTCGAGTCGACGGCACGATCGATCCACCTCCCCGGCCACAGCCGGCTCACGTTCGAGCCCGGCGGCCAGGTCGAGCTCAGCTCGCAACCGCTCCCCGGCTTCGACGCGTGCACCGCGATCCTGGAGGACGCCCGCGCGCTCACCGAGGGCCTCGCGGACGTCGGCGTGGGTCTCGTCGGGCTCGGTCTGCTCCCCGGCAGCACCCGGCCCCGCGAGCTGCACTCACCGCGCTACGACGCGATGGAGGCCCACTTCGACGCGTTCGGTTCCGCCGGGCGCACGATGATGCGCCAGACCGCGGCCATCCAGGTGAACGTCGACCTCGGCCCCGACCAGATCGCACCGAGCCGGTGGCAGACCGCGGACGCGCTCGGCCCGCTGCTCGCCGCGGTCTTCGCGAACTCGCCGTTCGTCGCGAGCGCGCCGTCGGGGTGGTGTTCGACCCGGCTGGCCGTCTGGCTCGCCATCGAGCGGGGCCGGTCCGCGCCCGTCGGCACCGAGGGGAACGCCGGGATGGCCTGGGCCGACTACGCGATGCGGGCACCGGTGATGTTCATCCGGGCCTCGGAGGACGACTTCGTCCCCGTGTGCGAGACGCTCTCGTTCGAGGACTGGATCGAGGGCGGTCATGCGCTCGGGTGGCCGACCGAGGACGATCTCGCGTACCACCTCACCACGCTCTTCCCGCCCATCCGCCCCCGGGGCTGGCTCGAGCTGCGCATGGTCGACTCGCTGCCGTCCGAGTGGTCGACCGTGCCCGCGATCCTCGCCGTCGCGCTGCTCGAGGATCTCGAGGCATCACAACGCATCGCACCGGTGCTCGAGCCCCTCGCCGACCGCTGGGACGACGCCGCCCGTCACGCGTTGCACGCACCCGACTTCGCGCGCGCGGCCTGCGAAGCGTTCGCGGCCGCGCTCGACGCACTCCCCCGACTCGGAGCGACGAGTGACGTCATCGATCTGGTCACGAGCTACCGCGACCGCTACGTCAGCCGCGAGCGCTGTCCGGCCGACGATCTCCTCGACACGTGGAAGGCCACCGGTCGACTCGTGCCGGACCCCGACGGAACGCCGAGCCCCGTCGCCTGACCCACCTCGGTTTCGGCGTCACTTACCCCCCGTATACGGGGCGTAAGTGACGCCAGAACGAGTGGGGGTGACAGGCTGGGCCGATGACGGCAACGGTGGTCCTGGTCCACGGCGCCTGGCACGGGGCGTGGTGCTTCGAGCCGGTCCTCGAACGACTCTCGGACGCGGGGATCGAGGCGGTCGCCGTCGACCTCCCGGGCCACGGCGCGGATCCCGGCCCGCTCGGCGACCTGCACGGCGACGCGGCCCGAGTGCGGCAGGTCCTCGACACCATCGACGGTGAGTGCGTCCTGCTCGGCCACTCCTACGGCGGAGCGGTGATCACGGAGGCCGGCGTCCATCCATCGGTCCGTCACCTCGTCTACCTCGCCGCGTTCGCGCTCGACACGGGCGAGTCGTGCATGGCCGCCGCGATCGCCGAGTCGGCCGCACTCGGCATCTCGTACGAGGGCCGGCCGAACCTCGCCGACGCGTTCGTCGCGAACGAGGACGACGGGACGATCTCACTCACTCCCGACGGCGCGGTGGCGTGCCTGTTCCAGGACTGCGACCCCGAAACGGCGGCCTGGGCGGTGGCTCGGCTCGGGCCGCAACCCGTGGTGACGCTCGGCGACATCCCGACCGCAGTGTCCTGGCGGGAGCGGCCGTCGACCTACGTCGTCTGCACCGACGACCAGGGTGTGCACCCCGACCTGCAGCGCGCGATGGCGCGGCGCTGCACCACGACCGTGGAGTGGCCGACGAGCCACTCGCCCTTCCTCTCCGCGCCCGACCGGGTCGCGGAGCTGCTGAACGGGCTCGCCCGGGTCGACCTGAGGCCCTAGGGCGAGACGAGCCCGAGGTTCTCGTAGATCTGGCGGGTCGCGGTGGAACGGTTCAGCGTGTAGAAGTGCAGGCCCGGGGCGCCGCCGTCGATCAGCGTCGCGCGCGAGGTTGGTGGCTTCCTCCACGCCGACCGCGAAGACGGCCTCGGGATCGTCGCCGACCGCTTCGAGCTTGTCCGCGAGCCAACGCGGGAACTCCGAGCCCTGGAGCTGTGACATCCGCTTGATGCTCCCGAGCGTCGTCGCCGGCATGATCCCGGGGATCACCGGCTTGTCGACGCCGAGCGCGCGCGAAGCTCGCAACGAGATCGAAGTAGTGCGCCGCGTCGAAGAAGAACTGGGTGATCGCGAAGTCCGCGACCGCGAGCTTCTCCGCGGTGTGCCGGCGGTCGCTCTCCCGGCTCGCAGACCGCGGGTGGGGCTCGGGGTGCGCGGCGACGCCGACCGAGAAGTCGCCGATGCCGCGCACGAGGTGGACGAGCTCGACCGCGTGCTTGAGCTCACCCTCCGGGAGGTCCACGTCGGGCGGCGGGTCGCCGCCGAGGGCGAGGATGTTCTCGATCCCGGAGTCGCGGTAGCGGGTGACGATCTCCTCGAGCTCCGCGGCGGGTGTGGCCGACGCAGGTCAGGTGGGCCATCGGGGTCATCTGGGTGTCCCGCAGGATCCCGGTCACGATCTCGTGGGTCTTCTCCCGGGTCGATCCGCCCGCGCCGTAGGTCACGGAGACGTACGACGGCCCCAGCGGACCGAGCTCCTCGATCGCCGCCGTGAGCGCGATCTCGGCGTTCGGCGTCCGGGGCGGGAAGAACTCGAAGGAGTAGCTCGGGCCCCGGGCGAGGATCTGGTCGATCTTCATAGGGGCAAAAGGGTACGCGACACTCAACCCTGCGTGAACCAAACCGAATCGGAGCCCGGGCCGCCCTGGCTCAGCCTGCGCCACCACCGGCGGCGCCGCACGCTGCACGGTGGTCGCTACTTCCGGCGGCTCGGGCCGGGGCTGGTCACCGGGGCCGCCGACGACGACCCGTCGGGCATCGGGACCTACTCCCAGGTCGGCGCGGCGTTCGGCTTCGCGCTGGTGTGGTCGACGATCGTCGTCCTGCCCATGGCCGCGGCGGTGCAGGAGATGGCGGCCCGGCTCGGGCTCGCCACGGGGTGCGGGCTCGGGACGCTCATCCGCAGGCGGTTCCCGCGGTGGGTCCTGCTCGGGTGCGTCGCGCTCGTCGCCACCGCGAACACGTTCAACATCGCGGCCGACCTCGCGGCGATGGGTGCCTCCGCGCACCTCGTCGTGCCGGTGCCCGGGCCGGTGCTGACCGTCGTCATGGCGGCAGGGATGCTCGCGCTCGAGATCTTCGTCTCGTACCACCGGTACGCACGCATCCTCCGCTACCTGGCGATCTCTCTCGTGGCCTACGTCGTGGTGCTGTTCGCAGTCCACGTCGACTGGGCCGCGGTCCGCGCGGGCTGATCCCGTCGGTGGACGGCAACCGCGCCGAGATCGCCGCGCTCATCGCGATCTTCGGGACCACCGTCTCGCCGTACCTCTTCTTCTGGCAGGCGAGCGAGGAGGTCGAGGAGGCGACCGAGCCGGGTGGTGCCGAGCCGGGCGACCCGGTCGAGCCCGAGCACCTCCTCGCGATGCGCGTCGACGTGATCGGAGGGATGACGTCGGCGGTGGCGGTCATGTTCGCCATCATCGTGGCGACCGGCGCCACGCTGCACGTGCACGGGATCACGACGATCTCCACTGCGGACCAGGCGGCGCGCGCCTTGCAGCCGGTCGCCGGCGACCTGGCCGGGCTCGTCTTCGCACTCGGGGTCGTCGGCCTCGGGTTGCTCGCGGTCCCGGTGCTCGCCGGTGCGACTGCGTACGCCGCGGCCGAGGCAACGGAGCACCGGGAGGGGCTGTCGCGAACCTTCCGCGACGCCCGCGGCTTCTACGTCGTGATCATCGTCTCGATGCTGTTGGGCCTCGCGCTCGACCTCGGCGGGCTCGACCCGATCCGCGGGCTCTACTACGCCGCGATCCTCAACGGTCTCACCGCGCCACCGCTGATCCTCGTCATGCTCATCCTCGCCCGCTCGCGTGCGCGCTCGGCGAGCTGCGCAGCGGTCGGCTCTCGTTCACGCTCGTGCTCGCGACGATCATCGCCAGCGTCGCGCTTCCGATCGCGTACGTTCTGCACTGACGTGGACTTCACCTTGACCCAGACGATCCCGGCCTCCGCCGACGCGGTCGACGGCGCGCTCGTGAACCCCGACTTCCTCACCCGCATGGACGAGCTGCCGAAGCTGGGCTCCGCAGAGGTCGTCGGCAACGAGCGCGAGGGCGACACCGTGCACCTCCAGGTTCGCTACCTCTTCCAGGCCGAGCTCTCCTCCGCGGTCACGAAGTTCGTCGACCCCGAGAAGCTCACCTGGATCGAGGACTCGACCGTCGACCTCGCGGCCCACCACACGACCTGCGTGATCCGCCCCGACAACTACGACAACCTGCTCCAGGGGAGCTACGAAGCGACGATCGCGCCTGCGGGTGCGGGCTGCGTGCGGACGGTGACCGGCAAGATCAAGGTGAAGATCCCGCTGCTCGGCAGCAGGGTCGAGAAGGCGATCATCTCGGGGCTTTCGGAGAACTCGGACGCGCAGGTTCACCTGCTCAGCGACTTCTTGTCTGCCTGAACGCGCGGTTCTGTGCTGGACCAAGGTCAAGACCAACGCCGTCGGGGATCTGTCAGGGGCGGTTGGGGTGGAAGCGGCGCAGCCTGAGGGAGTTCGTCACGACGAAGACGGACGAGAAGCCCATGGCGGCGGCGGCGATGATCGGGTTCAGCAGGCCGAGGGCCGCGAGGGGGATCGCCGCGGTGTTGTACGCGAAGGCCCAGAAGAGGTTGCCGCGGATCGTGGAGAGGGTCCTGCGGGAGAGCGCGATCGCGTCGGACGCGGCGCGCAGGTCGCCGGAGACGAGAGTGAGGTCGCTCGCCTCGATCGCGACGTCGGTGCCGGTGCCGATCGCGATCCCGAGGTCGGCCTGCGCGAGCGCGGGCGCGTCGTTCACGCCGTCGCCGACGACCGCGACGTCGTGACCCGCGGCCTGCAGCTCGCGCGACGACGTCCACCTTCTGGCCGGGCAGCACGCCGGCCACGACCCGGTCGATGCCGACGGCCGCGGCGACCGTGGCCGCGGTGTCCTGTCGGTCACCGGTCACCATGACCGTCTCGATGCCGAGCCGGTGCAGGGCGGCGATCGCGTCGCGTGACGTCGGCTTGACGGTGTCGGCAACGACGAACGCCGCGCGCACTCGACCGTCCCAACCGGCGAACACGGTGCTGCGGCCCTGTCGGGCCGCGGCATCCGCGAGGTCCTGCAACGACGGATCCGCGGTGCCGATCCACTCCAGCCGACCGACCTCGATCTCCTGACCGTCGACGACCGCGCGCACCCCGTGCCCGGGCTCGTTGGCGAACGACGTCGGCGCGACCAGGTCCTGACCGCGGTCCCGGACGCCGTCCGCGATCGCGCGGGCGATCGGATGCTCCGACGCGTCCTCCGCCGACCCCGCGAGGAACAGGACCCGCGCCTCGTCCTCGCCCGGCGCCACGACTGCATCGACGAGAGCCATGCGCCCGGTGGTGATCGTCCCCGTCTTGTCCAGCACCGCGGTGTCGATCTGACGCGTGGCTTCGAGGACCTCGCCGCCCTTGATGACGATGCCGAGCTGCGCGCCGCGTCCGGTCCCCACCATGATCGCGGTCGGGGTGGCCAGCCCGAGCGCGCACGGGCAGGCGATGATCAACACCGCGACCGCGGCGGTGAACGCCTCGTTCGCGGAGTGGCCGGTGAGCAGCCACGCCGCGAGCGTCCCGAGCGCGATCAGGATCACGATGGGCACGAAGACGCTCGAGATCCGATCCGCCAGCCGTTGCACGGGCGCCTTCGAGCCCTGCGCCTCCGCGACGAGCCGGCCGATCTGCGCGAGCGCGGTCTCGCTCCCGACGTGCGTCGCGGTGATCACGAGCCGACCCGACGTGTTGAGCGTCGCACCGAAGACGCTGTCGCCCGGACCGACGTCCACGGGCACCGGCTCGCCGGTCAGCATCGAGACGTCGACCGCCGACGCGCCGTCGACGACGCGCCCGTCGGTCGCGATCTTCTCGCCCGGTCGCACCACGAAGCGGTCACCGACCGCCAGCTCGCCGATCGGGATCTCCACGCCACTCTCGAGCCGCGCCGTCTTCACCCCGAGCTCGAGCAGCGCGTGCAGCGCATCGCCGGAGCGGCGGCGGGCCCGGGCCTCGAAGTACTTCCCGAGCAGCAACAGCGTGATGATCGCGGCCGCGGTCTCGAAGTAGACGTGCGCGCCGGCGTCACCGCTCATCCCCGTCGACGTCGCGCCGAGGAAGAAGAGCGCGACGACCGACCAGAGCCACGCCGCGGTGGTCCCGAGCGAGACGAGCGTGTCCATCGTGACCGCGCCGTGACGCAGGTTCACGAGGGTGGCTCGGTGGAACTGCCAGCCGGCCCAGAAGATCACCGGGGTGGAGAGGACGAACGCGATCCACTGCCACCCGTCGACCATGAACGCGGGGACCATGGAGACGAGCAGGACCGGGACGGTCAGGACGGCCGCCACGATCAGCCGCGGCCGCACCGAGCGCTCGTCACCGTGGTCGTGCTCGTGGCCGCGCTCGGACTCGGCGACGGTGTAGCCGAGGTCGGCGACCTTGGACCGGAAGGCCTCGGGCCCGGTGACCGACTCGTCGTAGAGCACGGTCGCGGTCTCGGTCGCAAGGTTGACCCGGCACTCGGCCACGCCGTCGAGACCGGTCAGCCCCCGCTCGACCCGGGACACGCAGGAGGCGCACGTCATGCCGGCGATCGGCAGATCGACCCGTCGGGTCTCCTCCGTCTCGGTGTCCGTGTGCCCGATGGTCATCGTTGCTCCCGTCGTCCCTCGTTGGTACTATACCCCCCTACCCTATATTCACAACGGCGGAGCATTCCCGTGCGCGGCTACTCGATGCACAAGGACGACTACCAGCGGCGCCTGGCCCGGATCGAAGGTCAGGTGCGCGGGCTGGCCCGCATGATCGACGAGGACAAGTACTGCATCGACGTCCTCACGCAGATCGCGTCCGTCACCCGCGCCCTGCAGGGCGTCGGGCTCGGGCTGCTCGACGAGCACCTCGGCCACTGCGTGCGTGAAGCGACCGAACGCGATCCCGTCGAGGGTGACGCGAAGATCGCCGAGGCGATGAGCGCAGTGGAGCGACTGCTCCGCGCCTGATCTCGCGGGGTGGTCAGGCGGCGAGCGCGCGCAGCGAGCTCGACGTCGAGTCGCTCGCCACCAGCGCGATCGCCACGCCCAGCATGATGAGCGTGAAGAGCACGATGTGGATCCACGCGACGATCTGGGCAGCGCGCACCATGCCGTTGCCGGTCAGCCGACCCCCGGACGCATCGATCTTGTTGCCCGCGACGTGCGCGAGCACGAGCGCCACGACCGCCGCGACGATCGGACAGAGGACCCACGAGACGATCGACAGCACCAACGCCGCGACCGCGGTCCCCTCGGTGCGGGGCGGCGTGGCGTAGGCCGGCGCGCCGGGCGCGGCCGGAGGACCCCACTGGGGTTGCGGGGGCGGCACGGGAGGCGGGGGCGGCGGCGGGGCGTACGACATCAGCGGCTCCCTAGCTCGTCCCGATGAACACGGCGATGACGACGAGGTTGAGCGCGATCGCCACGATCGCGATGACCCGGGCCGCGGTCACCATGCCCGACCCCGTGAGCTGCCCGTTCGAGGCGTGGATCTTCTGCTGGGCCTGGCTGGCGAGCACGAGGGCCACGATCCCCGCGAACACACCGCACACGAAGATGCCCACGATCGCGACCACGAGCGCGGCGACCGCGAGGCCTTCGCTGCGCGGTCCGTCGAAGGAGCCCGGTTGGGCGTACGCGGGTGCGGGCTGTCCGTACGGAGGCGCGCCGTAGACCGGAGGGGGCGGCGGTGGAGGCGGTGCCTGCCCCCACCCCGGTGCTGCGTACCCCGGCGGCGCGGCGGTCGGCGGCGGCGCGTACCCGGGCGGAGGCGGAGGTGCCGCGGGGGAAGGCTCCGGAGTCGCGCCCGGTGGAACCGACGCGGGTGGCGGCGATTCCGGCGGTTGCGGCGCGTGCTCGTCGTCCATCGCGCCAATGTAGGCCGGTCGGCCGGTCCGCACGTGCTCTCTTCGCCCGGTACGCGGCGTCGTGACAGACTCGGCGGATGCCGCCCGAGAAGCTGTCCTGGAAGCACCTGTACGACGAAGTCGTCACCTCGGGTCTGTGCACCGGGTGCGCGGGCTGCGTCATCGTGTGCCCGCACGACGTCCTCTCCTACAAGGACACCGAGGGCACCTACAAGCCGTTCCAGATCGAGGACTACGGCGGCCCGGCCGACTGCTCCCACGGCGACAAGAACTGCACGTCCTGCACCCGGGCCTGCCCACGCTTCCGGGCGTGGGAGCCCGACGTGGACGAGTTCCTCTTCGGCCGCACCCGGGAGCCCGAGGAGCTGTCCGGGATCTACAAGGACATCGTGCTCGCGAAGGCGTCGCGACCCGGTGCTCCACGAGGTCGGCCAGGACGGCGGGCTCGTCTCGGCGATCCTCCTGTACTGCCTGGAGAACGACATCATCGACGCGGCCCTCGTCTCGTACCTCGAGGGCGACGGCTCGACGTGGAAGGCCATCCCCGGCGTCGCGAAGACGAAGGAAGACATCATCGCCTCGGCGGGCAGCCGCTACACGTACTCCGCGAACCCGATGGCGTACGCGGAGGCCGTCGAAGGTGGCGCCGAGCGCATCGCGCTGGTGGGGATGAGCTGCCAGAGCTCGATGCCGCCGGTGATGAAGCAGCGCAAGGCGGGCAAGGTCGCGCGCCGGATGACGCTGAACATCGGTCTGCTCTGCTCGAAGACGTTCGACGACGCGATCTTCGAGGAGCTCTTCGAGGCGAAGTACGGGCTCCACAAGCAAGACATCAAGAAGATGAACATCAAGGGCGTGTTCCAGATCTGGATGCACAACGGCGACTACCACGAGGTCCCGCTGAAGGAGTGCCACGCCTGGACCCGCGAGGGATGCAAGGCGTGCCCCGACTTCGCGGCGGAGCACGCCGACATCTCGACCGGCGGCATCGGCAAGTTCAACGACTGGACGCTGACCATCGTCCGCACCGAGCTGGGCCGCGAGATCATGAAGGGCCTCCAGGACGGCGGCTGGATCGACGTGCGCCCCGGCGACGACGACCCCGACGCGATCGAGCTGATGCACAAGCTCTCGAAGCGGTCCCGCAAGCGCTGGCCCGAGTTCGCGATCGCCGAGCCCCGTCTGATCGGCACCTAGCCCGTCCCGAAGAGAGGTCCGAGATGCCCCAACCGAACCCGTCCGTGTTGAAGGCACTGGAAGACGTGCTCCAGGCCGAGATGGCCGCGATCAACAGCTACTTCATCCACGCCAAGCTCTGTGCGAACTGGGGCTACGAGAAGCTCTCGACCAAGGCCTACGAAGAGTCCATGGACGAGATGCGCCACACCGAGCAGCTGGTGGACCGGATCGTGTACTTCGACGCCATCCCGAACCTCAACAAGATCGGTCGGATCAAGGTCGGCAAGACCGTGCGCGACCAGTTCGAGCTGGCCCTCGATCTCGAGGTCGCGCAGGTCGGCCGCATCAACTCCGCGATCGGCGTGTGCACCGAGGCCGGCGATGACGGGACCCGCCTCGTGCTCGAGCCGATGGTCACCGCCGGCGAGGCGTCGATCGACTGGCTGGAGACCCAGCTCGCAGCCCTGGACGCCCTCGGCGACAGCGCATACCTGGCCCAACAGCTGGGCTAGAAGTCCCGAAATGGGGGTTCCGGGCGCGTAACCTCGGCGCATCCCCTCGGAGTCGAACCGCCTGATGCCTGACAAATCTTCCTCCCTCGTGCCGCGCCTCGAGGCCGCGGCCGATCGCCGCCGCTCGATCACCTTCGTCACCGGGGCCACCGACAGCGCCGCGTACACCACGGAACCGGTCGACTGGGCGGAGATCCACGACGACGCCCGGGCCATGGCCGCCGAGCTGCAGGCCCGCGGGGTCGAACCCGGTCACTCCGTCTCGCTGATCGGCCCGACGACGCGCGACCTCGTCACCGCGATCCAGGCGACCTGGCTCGCCGGTGCAACCGTCGTGATGCTCCCCCTGCCCATGCGCATGGGCTCGATCGAGGAGTTCGTCGAGCAGACCCGGGCCCGGATCTCGAGCGCCGAGAGCCGGATGGTGATCGCCGACGCGCAGCTGCTCGCGTTCCTGACCCCGGAGCCGACCGACCCGCCGATGGTCACCCTCGACGAGCTGCGCGCCGCGGTCACGAGTCGCGGCGCCGACGCGTACCTCCGCGTCGCCGACGACCCGGACGCGCTCGCCATCCTGCAGTTCACGAGTGGGAGCACCGCGGAGCCCAAGGGCGTGATGCTCCCGCACCGCTGCGTCACCGCGAACATCGACGCGATCGACGGCGCGCTCGTCCTCGACTACGACCTCGACCGCGCCGCGTCGTGGCTGCCGCTCTACCACGACATGGGGCTCATCGGGATGCTGATGATCCCGATGACGACGGGCACGGACCTCGTCCTCGCCGGGCCGCAGGACTTCCTCGCCGCGCCCGCGCGCTGGGCGCAGTGGATCTCGGACTTCAAGTGCTCGATCACCGCGGGCCCGAACTTCTCGTACGCGCTCTCGGCGCGCGCGATGCGCCGCGGCGGCGACCTGGACCTGAGCCAGTGGCGGGTCGCGCTCAACGGCGCGGAGCCGATCGAGCCGAGCTCGGTCGAGGACTGGCTCGCGGCGGGCGCACCCCACGGGCTCCGGGTCGGCACCGCGTTCTGCGCCTACGGGATGGCCGAGTCCACGGTCGGCATCACCTTCCCCGAACCGGGCAAGGGCATGATCGTCGATGCGGTCGACAGCCGGGTCCTCGAGACCGACGGCTACGCCGCGCCGGTCGACCCCTCGTCGCCCGGCTCGCGCCGGCTGCCGTTCCTCGGCCGGGCGATCGCGGGCTTGGAGCTGCGGGTCGTCGAGCCCGGCACCGGGATCCCGCTGCGCGACCGCGAGGCCGGCGAGCTCGAGGTGCGCGGATCGTCGGTCACGCCCGGGTACTTCCGCAACGACCGGGCCACCGCAGAGGTGTTCCACGACGAGTGGCTGCGCACCGGTGACCTCGGCTACCTCGTGGACGGCGAGCTCATCATCTGCGGCCGGCTGAAGGACGTCATCATCGTCGGCGGTCGCAACGTCTTCCCCGAAGACATCGAGCGCGCCGCGGCCGGTGTGGACGGGGTGCGGGCCGGGAACGTGATCGCGTTCGGTGCGCCCGGGCGCAAGGGTCGCGAGTCGATCGTGGTCGTCGCCGAGACGCGCGCCGACGATGCGGAGCCCGTGCGCGACGCGGTGTCGTCACGCGTCACCGACGCGGTCGGGGTCTCCGCGGAGATCGTGCTCGTCCGCGCGGGCTCGCTGCCCAAGACGTCGTCGGGCAAGCTGCAGCGCTCGCTCTGCAAGACCCGCTACCTCGACGACATCCTCGAACCCGTCTCCCAGTAGCGCCGGTTACCATCCGCGCCGTGCGGGTCCTGCTCACGTCCGATCTGCATTACACGCTCCCGCAGCTCGACTGGGTCGCGTCCGTGGCCGGGGACTACGACCTCGTCGTGCTGGCCGGCGACCACCTCGACGTCGGCTCGATCGTCGAACCCGACGCGCAGATCGCCGTCATGCTCGAGTACCTCTCCCGCATCGCGGCCAAGACCGCGGTGGTCGCGTGCTCGGGCAACCACGACCTCAACGCGCGCAACGAGCTCGGCGAGCGCGCCGCACCGTGGCTCGACGGCGCACGCGGCGCGGGCGTGCTCGTCGACGGGATGCGGCTCGAGACCGACGAGCTGCTGCTGACGGTGTGCCCGTGGTGGGACGGCCCACTCACCCGCGACGTCGTCGATCTCCAGCTCGCGCACGACGCGGCCCTCGTCGGCGACCGGCGCTGGGTCTGGGCGTACCACGCGCCACCGGCCGACTCGCCCACGAGCTGGACCGGCCGCCGCCACTACGGCGACGAGGACCTCGTACGGTGGATCGGGCTGCACCACCCCGACCTCGTCCTCTCCGGGCACGTGCACCCGTCCCCGTTCGTGCCCGACGGCGCGTGGATCGATCAGATCGGCTCGACCTGGGTGCTCAACGCGGGCCGCCAGCCAGGGCCGGTGCCGAGCCACATCGAGCTCGACACCGGGACCGGGCTCGCGCGCTGGATCTCCTACGAAGGCGTCGACGAGCGCTCGTTCGCAGCCGTCTAGACCGGCACCGCCGGAGGTCAGAACTCCGGGTCGGGATCGCGGTCAGAGCCGAATTCGCTCCGCCCGCCGGGGCCGCGCATCAGGCTGGAGAGCACGACATCGATCATCCCGAGGCCACCCTCGTGGTCGGCGTACTGGCGCTTGATGTCCGCGAGGTAGGTGGTCATGACCTGCAGCCGGCGGGCCAGCAGCTGCGCGAGCACGAGGGCGAGGCCGGTCTCCTCCTCGAGCATCGTGCCCGCGTCCTCGATGACCGCGATCGTGGTCGGTTCCGTCGCGATGACGTCTGCTGTCGCCGGAACTCCGAGCAGGAGCGACATCTCACCGACGCACGCGCCCGCATCCGTCACGACCGCGATCGGCACGCCCGCCTTCTCGATCCGGAGCGCGCCGTCGACCAGCACCAAGAGCGCGCGCACCGGCTCGCCGTCCGTGAGCAACACCTCGCCCCGCTCGACCGACCGCCGTGGCGACGCTTCGGCGATCGAGAGCAGGTCAACCACCTGGGCAGTCTCGCGCGCTAGATCATCGGCCAGGGGACGGAGTGGTAGCCCTCGTCGGGGACCGGGTACTTGCCCTTGCGCAGCAGCGTCCGGGCGCGGTCGCCGACGGCTTCGACCTCGGAAGGGGCGAGGAGCTCGCCGAGCCGCTGACCGAGCGCGCCGTCGAGGTCTT
This sequence comes from uncultured Acidimicrobiia bacterium, assembly GCA_963770105.1. GTDB lineage: Bacteria > Actinomycetota > Acidimicrobiia > IMCC26256 > JAENVU01 > Chersky-806. The sequence continues at coordinate 579,761 of CAVYOL010000001.1, forward strand.
CGAGCACGCACTCGACGACCGAGAGGACCGGGTCCGGCACCAGGTCACCGGCGAAGTCCCAGATGACGGTGCGCAGCTTGTCGTCGACGTGGAACGTCAGTCCGTGGTCGATGCCGTAGATGTGGCCGTCGGCCAGCGCGCGCAGGCAGTGGCCACCCTTGCGGTCGGCGTTGTTCACGAGCACGTCGAACGCGGCGAAGCGCTGGAAGTCCTCCGGGTGCGACTCGAGCAGCGTGAAGTAGTGCTCTTCGGGGTCGTGGTCGATGAAGCTCTGGACCATGCCGATGCCGTACGGGCCGTCCCGCAGCACGGTCTCCGGGACGATCCCCCAGCCGGTCGCGGCCGACAGCTCGTACGCGGCGACCTCGCGGTTGCACAACGTCCCGTCCGCGAAGTCCCACAGCGGACGCTCACCGCGCCGCGGCTTGTAGACGCCCTGGGTCTCGATGTCGTCGAGCGACACGTTGACCACGAACGTCGCGTTCGACGACCACGCCATCCGACCGAAGATGTCGAGCTCGCCGTTGCGCAGCGCGTCCGACGCGCGCGAGGGTCTAATTCCACCGCGGGCAGATGTGACCGGCCGGGTCCATCGGGAAGTTGCAGAGCTGGCAGAGCGGACGACCACCGGTCACCGCCTCGGCCCCCCGAGCCGCCATCGCCCGGACCTGCGCGCGGGTGGCGAAGATGCGGGCCACGTAGCCCTCGTCCTCGAGCACCGCGTCCTCGGCGGTCGGCGTGTCCTCGTCGTCATCGTCCTCGGCCCGCTCCCGGAGCTCGAGCAGGACGAGCCGCCGGTCGGGCTCGAAGCCGAGACCGATCATCCGGGCCCGGAACAGCGGCACCGCCGGCTCCGTGACCTGGGCCACGCTCGGGTGCAGCGTCGCCGACTCCCCCGGCTCCTCCGGGTACTCCTCGCCGATGCGGTCCAGGAACGCGACCGCCTCGGCCGCGAGCAGCGCCACCTGCTCCTTCTCGACCACCACCGTGAGCCGGGCGTCGGCCTTGTCCGCCTGGATGTAGAACACCCGCTCACCCGGGACGCCGATCGCGCCGGCGCCGAGGGCATCCACCTTGTCGAGCTCGATGACGTTGTCCATCACGTCGCACCCTCCGGGCTCTTCGAGTCTTCCGTCTGCGCGGTCTCGTCGTCCTTCGCTTCCGTCTCCGCTTCGGACGGCTTCGGGATCAGCTCTTCGAGCGTGCCGGTGTCGTTGCACTTCAGCAGCGCGGCACCGAACGGTCCGAGCTCGAACACCGTGACCGACGCGGGCGAGACGACGACCCGCTGGAACAGGTCGAGGTGCACTCCGCTGAAGTGCGCGATCGCCGCCTTGATCGGATCCGCGTGCGACACGACCACGATGAGCTCGCCGGGATGGTCGGCCACCACCTGCTCCAGCGCGGTGACCATGCGGCTCTGCATCTCTGCGATCGACTCCCCGCCGGGGAACCGCGCGCGCGACGGCACGATCTGCACGGTCTTCCAGAGGTCGGTCTTCGCGAGGTCCGAGATCTTCCCGCCCGTCCACTCGCCGTAGTCGGCTTCGATCACGCCGGGCAGCACCCGGACCTCGAGGCCGTGATGATCGGCGATGTGCTGCGCGGTCTGGCGGGTGCGCTCGATCGGGCTCGCGTAGACCGCGCGCACCGGCAGGACCGCGAGCCGGCGGCCCACGTTCTCCGCTTGGCCGACGCCGGTGTCCGAAAGGTCGATGCCCGGCGCGCGCCCGGACAGCAGTGGTCCGGTCTGCGCGGTCACGGCGTGGCGCACGAGCACCAGCGTCGTGGACTTCGGCGGCGGCGGCTTCTCCCCGTTGGGAGTCGGCGGCGTCACGGGATCGGTCACAGCGCCGATGGTATCGGTGCCACGGGACTTCCCGACCAGCGAACAATCGTCAACGAGGACGGGACCCCGCCGTCATGCCGATAGATTCCGCGCGTGAACGACAGACCGATTGGACTCCATCGCGGCGGCCCGCCCGAGACCGTCCTCCCCGATCCTCCCGCTGAGGTGACCGCGGCGCTCGCGGCCGCGCTGACCGAGAGCGACCCCGAGCAGCGGCGTGTCCTCATCAAGGCGGTGGTCGCGCGGACGCCGAGGTTCCTCGACGGTTGGGCGCGCCTCGGCGAGCTCGCCGGTGACCCGATCGAGGCGTACGCCTACTTCCGCGTCGGCTATCACCGGGGGCTCGACCAGCTCCGCCAGGCCGGTTGGCGCGGCAGCGGCTACGTGCGCTGGGAGCACGAGACCAACCGGGGCTTCCTGCGGGCGCTGAACGGCTTGCGGGCGAGCGCCGCGGCCATCGGCGAGACCGATGAAGAGGACCGTTGCGCCGAGTTCCTCGTGCAGCTCGACCCGTCGGGAGCATGGCACAACGAGGGCTAATCTGGACCCACTCAATCGTCGAGAGGGTCTTGCATGAAGCGCGCGCTCATCACCGGCATCACTGGGCAGGACGGCCGGTATCTCGCTGAGCTCCTCAGCCAGGAGGGCTACCAGGTCTTCGGCCTGATCCGCGGCCAGGCCAACCCGAAGGCGCAGCTGGTGCTGGACGAGAACCCCGGCGTCGAGCTCGTCGACGGTGACCTGCGTGACCTCTCGTCGCTCATCGCGGTGATGGAGCAGGTGCAGCCGGACGAGGTCTACAACCTCGCCGCGATGTCGTTCGTCCAGCTCTCGTTCAAGCAGGCCGAGCTCACCGCGGAGATCACCGGCCTCGGCGTGCTGCGCATGCTCGAGGCGGTGCGCATCGTCGGTGGCGTCAAGGACAACCCGATCCGCTTCTACCAGGCGTCGAGCTCCGAGATGTTCGGCAAGGTGCGCGAGACCCCGCAGACGGAGAAGACGCCGTTCCACCCCCGCTCGCCGTACGGGGTGGCCAAGGTGTTCGGCCACGACATGACGGTCAACTACCGCGAGGCCTACGACCTGCACGCGAGCTCGGGGATCCTGTTCAACCACGAGTCCGAGCGCCGCGGCATGGAGTTCGTCACGCGCAAGATCACCAACTCGCTCGCGCGCATCAAGCTCGGGCTGCAGGAGCGCATCAGCCTGGGCAACCTCGACTCCGCGCGCGACTGGGGCTTCGCGGGTGACTACGTCAAGGCGATGTGGATGATGCTCCAGCAGCCGGAGCCGGACGACTACGTGATCGCGACCGGCGAGACGCACACCATCCGCGAGTTCCTCGACACCGCGTTCCACATCGCGGGCTACGACAGCTGGGAGCCGTTCGTCACGCACGACACCCGCTTCGACCGGCCCGCGGAGGTCGACCTCCTCATGGGAGACGCGGCCAAGGCGAAGGAGAAGCTCGGCTGGACGCCGACCGTCACCTTCGAAGAGCTCGTGCGCCGCATGTACGAGTCGGACCTCAAGGCCGAGCAGACCCAGCTCGAGCAGGGTCGCCGCTAGACCCACCGCTTCTCGGCCCGTTCAGGCACGTGCGGCGTGCTCCAGCGGTGCCGAAAAGGCTGGCGTCAGCGCTCGACCTCGGCCGCGGCGACGCGGGCGGCGACCAGGACCGGGTCCCACACGGGCGAGAACGGCGGGGCGTAGCCGAGGTCGAGCGCGATGACCTCTTCGGCCGTCATCTCGTTCCAGATGCAGGTCGCGAGCACGTCGATGCGCTTGGCCGCGCCTTCCTTGCCGACGATCTGCGCCCCGAGGATCCGTCCGGTGACCATCTCGGTGACGAGCTTGACCTTCACCTCGGTGGAGTCGGGGTAGTAGCCCGCGTGGCTCGAGGCGTCGATCACGGTGGGGAACGCCTTGAAGCCCGCGTCGATCGCCTCGCTCTCCGAAAGCCCCGTGCGGGCGATCTCGTACGCGCAGACCTTGGACACCGCGGTGCCGATCACCCCGGGGAACACCGCGTCGCCGCCCGTGGTGTTGATGCCGACGACCCGGCCCTGCTTGTTCGCGTGCGTGCCCAACGCGATCGCGATCGGTCGACCGGTGATCCGGTGGTGGGTCTCGATGCAGTCCCCCGCCGCGAACACGTTCGGTGCCGACGTCCGCTGGTGGTCGTCGGTCGCGATCCCGCCGGTGGGTCCGATCGTGATCCCGGCGTGGCGCGCGAGGTCCACGTTCGGACGGGAGCCGATGCCGAGCACGACGAGATCCGTCGGGTAGGTGCCGCGCTTCGTCTCGGCGGACACCACATGGCCGTCGCGCACGTCGAAGCCGAGCACCGGCTCGTCGAGATGCAGATCGATCCCGAGCCCGCGCATCGCTTCGGCGACGAGCTCGCTCATGTCCGGGTCGAACGTCGTCATCGGGGTCGGGCCGGCGGCGAGACAGGTCACCTTCACACCCCGGGTCAGCAGCGCCTCGGCCATCTCGATCCCGATGTACCCCGCGCCCACGACGATGGCCCGCTGCGGCGCGTCCTGGTCGACCGCGTGCCGCACCGCGATGCCGTCCTCGAGCGTCTGCACGCCGTAGACGCCGCCCGCGTCGATGCCCGGGATCGCGGGCCGCGTCGGGGTCGCGCCGGTCGCGATCACGAGCTGGTCGTAGGGCACCACCTCGACGGGCGCGTCGCCCCCGTCGAGGTCGCGCACGGTCACCGTCCGGGCGTCGGTGTCGATGGCGATCACGTCGTGACGCATGCGCGCGTCGATGCCGTTCCGGCGGTGCTCCTCGGGTGAGCGCGCGACGAGCCGGTCGACGGCGTCCACGAGACCGCCGACGAGATACGGGATCCCGCACGCGGAGTAGGAGGTGTACCGACCGCGTTCGAAGGCCACGATCTCGAGCTCGGCCTCGGTCCGGCGCCGCCGCGCGCCCGACGCCGCGCTCATCCCCGCCGCGTCGCCCCCGATGACGACCAGCCGTTCCGTCACGAGGCGTGGATCGCGCCGAGACGGTCGAGCGCGGCGTCCGCTTCCTCGACGATGGCGCGCACGACGTCGCCGGCCGGGACCAGCTCGTGGATGGCACCGACGCCCTGGCCCGCGGGATAGCACTCGCGGTCCGGGTCGACCCCTTGCGTGGTCTCGCTCGCGCCGAGGTGCATCCAGCCGCCCTCGATGCCCGCCATGAGCTGGTCGGGGAACTTCTTGAGCTCGTCGGGATGCTCCTCGAAGTACCGGCTCGTCTGGTTGGCGACGACGCGCATCGTCTTGCCGCTGAACGCCCGGCTGATGACGGTGCCGTCCTCGGCGGTGCGCAGGAGCGCGTCCTTGTACCCGGGCGCCGAGCGGGCCTCGGGCGTCGCGATGAAGCGGGTCCCGACCCACACCCCGTCCGCACCGAGCGCGAGCGCGGCGGCCAGCCCGCGCCCGTCGAAGATCCCGCCGGCCGCGACCACCGGCACGCGGCCTTCGACTGCGTCGACGATCTGCGGGACGAGCGGCATCGTGGCGATCTGACCGGTGTGGCCACCCGCTTCCGTGCCCTGCGCGACGACGATGTCGCAGCCGGCCTCGACCGCGTTGATCGCGTGGCGGACCTTGCCGCACATCGACAGCACGAGCACCGAGTGCTCGTGGCAGAGCGAGATCACGTCGCGGGGCACCCCGAGCCCGGCGGCGAACACCGTCGCACCCTCCTTGATCAGCAGCTCGACGTCGGTCATGAGCCGGTCCGGCAGCGCGGTCAGCAGGTCGACGCCGAGCGGCTTGTCGGTGAGCGCCTTCGCGGCGCGGATCTCCGCGCGGAGCTCGTCCGAGCTCATCGTGGATGCACCGAAGCAGCCGAAGCCCCCCGCTTCGGAGACCGCGGCGACGAGGGCGCTGTACGACACGCCCCCCATCCCGGCGAGCATTACGGGGTGCTCGATGTCGAGCATGTCAGTCAGGCGGGTGCGCATGGTGCTGACGCTAACGTCTGGTCGTGGCTACGAGCACTCCGGTCGTCGGCGTCATCATGGGCAGTGACTCCGATCTCCCCGTCATGCAGGGCGCGATCGACGCGCTCGGCGAGTTCGACGTGCCGTTCGAGGTGCGGATCATCTCCGCCCACCGGACGCCCGACGAGATGTCCGCCTACGCGCACGGCGCCGCGGAACGAGGTCTCCGGGTCATCGTCGCCGGCGCCGGCGGCGCGGCGGCACTGCCCGGGATGACGGCGTCCATGACCCCGCTCCCCGTGATCGGCGTGCCCGTCCCGCTCAAGTACCTCGACGGGCTCGACTCGCTCCTGTCGATCGTGCAGATGCCCGCCGGCATCCCGGTGGCGACGGTCGCCGTGGGCAACGCGCGGAACGCGGGCCTGCTCGCGGTCCGGATCCTGGCCGCAACGGACGCCGAGCTGCGCGGGCGCATGGAGGAGTTCCAAGCCGGGCTCGCGGCGATGATCGTGGAGAAGGACGGCAAGGTCCACCAGGAGTACGGCGGCTAGCCGAGCACCATGCGGTACCTGGCCTACGACGCGCTCGACGGCGTTCCGAGCATCATCGTCGACGGGTCGGCGCACACCGACACCTTGCTGACCCTCTCGCACTGGCCGAACAGCCCGACGCCCGAAGCGCTGCGCGACGACCTCTCGGCCCAGATCGCGTTCCACTACCTGGATCACCCCGAGCTGCACGTTCCCGCCGAGGTCGTCTCGAACAACCACTTCGACCAGGACGGGCTGATGAGCGTGCACGCGCTCGTGGATCCGGACGGGGCGCAGCTCAGGCGCGAGCGCGTCATCGACGTCGCGCGCGCCGGCGACTTCGGCACCTACCGCGAGCGGGACTCGGTGCGCATCGCGTGGACGATCGCCGCGCTCGAGGCCGAGCTGACCGGCGAGGACGGGTACGCGGTGCTGCTCGAGCGCGTGCCCGAGCTGCTCGATCATCCCGAGCAGCTTCCGGACGCACTGGGCCGAGGAGGACGCGCACCTCGAGGCGAGCGAGGCCGCGATCGCCTCCGGCGTCGTGCGCATCGAGGAGCTCGACGCGCTCGATCTCGCCGTCGTCACCGTTCCCGGGGACTGGGTCACCCATCCGGTCCACCGCTTCACGATCCTCGGCACCCAGGCGCTCCACCCGACCGCGATCAACAACGCGACCGACTGCTTCCGGGTCCTGTACGTGCACGGTCACCACTACGAGGTGCAGTACCGGTACGAGACCTGGGTGCGCTACCAGTCCCGCCGCCCGCTCGCCCGCATCGACCTCGCGCCGCTCGCCACCGAGCTCAGTGAGGCCGAGCCGGGAGACGCGCGCTGGACGTTCGACGGCGTCGCCGCGATCGCGCCCGCGCTCCACCTCGCCGGCGGGCCGGACGCCGCCAGCGCGATCTCACCCGACCGCTTCCGCGCCCAGGTCATCGACGCGCTCACGACCGGCTCACCCGCCTGGGACCCCTACCCCTGACCCACCACCCCCGATTTGGCGTCGGGCTACTCGGTGGAGATGGCCTCGAGGACGTCGAGCTTGGACGCACGGCGGGCGGGCCAGATCGCAGCCAGGACGCCGAAGATCGCGGCGAGCACGAAGATGATCACGAGCTGCGCGGGCGCGGCGCGGAACACGTCGATGCCCTGGTCCTTCAGCGCTTCGACGAGCGCGGCCGCGAACAGCACCCCGATCACGATCCCGAGGAACGCGCCGAGGAGGGCGATGATCACCGCCTCCCACCGCACGAGCGAGCGCACCTGGCGCCGGGTCATGCCGACCGCGCGCATCAGCCCGAGCTCGCGGGTGCGCTCGATGATCGACAGGCCGAGCGTGTTGGCGATGCCGAACAGCGCGATGAAGATCGCGAACAGGAGCAGCGCCTTCACCAGGTTGAGGAACTGGTCGATCTGCTGCGCCTGCGAGGCCTTGAACTGCGCGCGGTCCTGCACCTTGCCGCCCGGGTAGGTCTTCATCGTCTTCTCGATCGCCGCCCGGTTCTGCGGTGACGGGCCCCCCTGGGTCCTCAGGTAGATCTGCGCGTCGAACACGTCCGGGAAGTTCTTCTTGTAGGCCGCGGTGCTGATCGTGTAGCTCGGGACCCCGTTCTGGTCGTAGATCGCCTGGATCGTGAACAGCTGGCGGCCGGTCTGCGCGAACGTGACCGGGATCTGCTGACCGAGCTTCAGGTTGTTGTCGTCGGCTGTGCTCTTCGACACTGCGAGCCCGTCGACGCCGAGCGCCTGGAGGCTCCCCTTGGAGACCTCGAGGTCGAACAGGGAGTCCACGACCTTCGGGTCGACACCCTGCACGTTCTGGACGTCGCCCTCGATCTTGGCGAACCCGCTCTGGACGCCCGAGACCTGGGTGACGCCCGGCGTCTTCGCCAGGGCCGGGGCCAGCGACTGCGGGAGCGTGCCGCCGCCGAACCCGCCGGTCGTCACGATGTAGTCGGCCTTCATCGACTTGTCGATCGCCGCGCTCACCGACGCGCTCGCCGACGCGCCGAACACCGTGATGAGCGCGACCAGCGCCACGCCGATCATCAGCGCGGCCGCGGTCGCGGACGTGCGCTTCGGGTTGCGCTTCGCGTTCTCCTCCGCGAGCAGGCCCGTGATGCCCTTCATCCCGCGGATCGGCCAGCCGAGCACCGCACTGATCGGGCGCGCGATCAACGGCCCGAGGACCGCGACGCCGATGAAGATCACGAACGCGCCGAGCCCGACGGCCTGGAGCCCGTTGTTGCCGTTGCCGAACAGCCCGTTCAGCACGAGCGCGATGCCGAGGCCGGTGACGATGAGCCCGGCCACGGTGCGCTTCCACGAGCCGGCCGACTGGTCGGCGCCGACCCGCTGCAGCGCGGCGATCGGGGGGATGCGCGACGCCCGGATCGCCGGGAACACCGCGGCGATGACCGTGACCCCCGTGCCGACGATGAACGACCAGATCAACGCGCTGGCCGGGATGGTGATCTGGCTCGCGGGGATGTCGATGCCGAGCGCGGACAGCAGCGCCTTGAGCAGGCCCGCGAGCAGGACGCCCGCGACGAAGCCGATCACGGACGCGACGAGACCGACGAGGAGGGCTTCGAACAGCACCGACCGCACGACCTGGCTGCTCTTCGCCCCGATCGCGCGCAGCAGGGCCATCTCCCGCCCGCGCTGGGCCACGATGATCGAGAAGGTGTTGAAGATGATGAACGACCCGACGAGGAGGGCGATCACCCCGAACACGAGGAGGAACGTGCTGAAGAACCGCAGCGCGTTCTTGATGTCGTTCTGGCTGTCCTTGGTGACCTGGGCGCCGGTGAGGACCTCGATGTTCCGGTCGCCGGCCAGCGACCGCTTGAGGTTGGCCGCGACCTGCTCCTGCGAGACGCCGGAGTCCGCCTTGACCAGGACCTCGTCCACCTTGCCCGGCTGCCCGAGCACCCGGCTCGCAGTCTGCGGGGTGAACAGCACCGCGGTCGCGCCCAGGAGGCTGTCCGCGTTGCCGAACTTGGCGATCCCGACCAGCTGGTACTTCTGACGTCCGGCCTTGGTGACGACCGGGATCTCGCTGCCGAGCGCGTACTTCGTCTTGTCGGCAGTGGTCTTGTCGATGACGATCTGGTTCGGCGCCTGGGGGCCGTGGCCCTGGGTCACGTGGAACGAGCTGAGGTCGCGGTCCTTGATGTAGCTGAACCCGAGCGCCGGCGCGCCCTGGCCGGCGGAATTGAGCGCCTTGTTGTTCTTGTCGATCACGAACGCGAGGCCCTGGACCGTCCCCGCCGCCTGCGCGACGCCCTTGGTGTCCTCGACCTGGCGCACCACCGAGTCATCGAGGCGGCCGCGGCCGGCGCCGAAGCCCGCGTCGAACGCGGCCTTCTGGCGCACCGCGGCGTCGGTGTTCGCGTAGATGTTGGTGAACAGCCCGTCGAAGGTCTTGTTGATCGTCGCGGTGAGCACGAGCGTGCCCGCGATGAACGACACGCCGAGGATGACCGCCACGCCCGTGAGCAGGAAGCGGACCTTGTGGGCGAGGATGCCCTTGAGCGTGACCTTCCACATGGGGCTACTCCCCCAGGCTCTTCATGCGGTCGAGGACGCGATCGGCCGTCGGCTCGAGCATCTCGTCGACGATCTTGCCGTCGGCGAGGAACACCACGCGGTCTGCGTAGCCCGCGGCGACCGGGTCGTGGGTCACCATCACGATCGTCTGGTGCAGGTCCTTCACCGCGTCGCGCATGAACGACAGGATCTCGGCGCCCGCCTTCGAGTCCAGGTTCCCCGTCGGCTCGTCCGCGAACATCAGGTCCGGTCGCGACACGAGCGCGCGCGCCACGGCCACGCGCTGCTGCTGGCCACCGGAGAGCTCGCTCGGACGGTGCTTGAGCCGGTCCGCGAGGCCGACCGTCTTCACGATCTGGTCGTACCAGGCGGGATCCGGCTTCTTGCCCGCGAGCGCGAGGGGGAGGGTGATGTTCTCCTCCGCGCTCAGCGTCGGGATCAGGTTGTACGCCTGGAAGACGAAGCCGATGCGGTCGCGCCGGATGAGCGTGAGCTGCTTCTCGGTGGAGCCACTGATCTCGATGTCGCCGAGGTAGATGTGACCGGCGGTGACGCGGTCGAGGCCCGCGAGGCAGTGCAGCAGCGTCGACTTGCCCGAGCCCGACGGTCCCATGATCGCGGTGAAGTGCGAGGTGGCGAACTCGACGCTGATGTCGTCGAGCGCACGCACCTCGGCCTCACCGGTGCCGTAGACCTTCGAGACGTTGACCGCACGGGCGATTCCGGTCTGCAACGGCGCAGGGGTGGGGACAGTGGAGGTCACAGCGACGCTTCTCCTGGTCGGTCGATCGGGGGCCGCGATCGGGCCGCAGTCAGCCTACGCGGACTCGGGCGCCGAATCGGAAGGGGTGATGTCCGCTGGCTCGCCGCCGTTGCGTTCGGGGCGGACCACCGGTTCGCCGTGGCGATTCAGCCACAGGAACCAGACGAGCGCGCCGATGAACACGACGATGGCCACCCACACGTTCAGTCGCAGCGGCCCGATCGTGTGCGCGGGATCGATGCGCATCTCCTCGAACACGAACCGACCGGCGGTGTACCCCATGCAGTACAACGCGAAGATCTGGAACTTCTTCAGCTTCAGATGGTGATCGACCCAGATCAGCGCCAGTCCCAACCCGAGGCACCACAGCGACTCGTAGAGGAACGTCGGTTGGAACGTCGCGTACTTCAGGTACCCCTGCGGTCGGTGCGACGGATCGATCTCGAGCGCCCACGGCAGCTTGGAGGGCGCGCCGAACAGCTCCTGGTTGAACCAGTTGCCCCAACGGCCGATCGCCTGCGCGATCACGAGACCGGGCGCGATGCAGTCGCAGAGATCGCCGAGATCGAGGTGGCGACGCTTGGCGAGGACGACAGCCGCGAGCCCACCGCCGAGCACCGCGCCCCAGATGCCGAGACCGCCCTCCCAGATCTTGAACGCGCGGAACCAGTCGTCGGTGAAGAGCTCGTAGTCGGTGACGACGTGGTAGAGCCGCGCGCCGATCACGCCCGCGATCACCACCCACACGACGATGTCCGAGAGCTCCTTGGACGGGTGGCCGCGCCGGACCCAGCGGACCTCCGAGACCCGGACCGCGACGATCACGCCGATCGCGAGCATCAACCCGTACATGTGCAGCGGCAACGGCCCGAGATGGACGATGTTGTCGCTCGGGCTCGGGATGAAGCCCAGGAGGGAGGCGCCGGTCACGCGGCCAAGCCTACGGTTCGCTCCTCAAGCCCCGGGCGCGTCGGTCGATAACTCCTCGCCGAGACCCGGCGGTGGCTGCTCGACCAGACGGCCACCGCCGTGGTCCGATTTCTCCCCAGGTCTATTTGACCAGTCTCGAGAGGCGGCGGTCGGCGAGGATCTTGCCGCCGGTCTGGCAGGTCGGGCAGTACGTCACCTCGTAGGACTCGTACGAGACGCGGCGCAGACCATCGCCGCATTCGGGACACGGGGTGCCCGCCCGGTTGTGGACCCGGAACCGTGCGCCGAGCTTCGGTTCGGACAGTCCCCCGGTCCGCTGCCGTTCACTGTCGAGTGCTTCGGCGAGCGTGGCCCGGATCGCGTCGAGCAGCCCCCGGCGCGCCTCATCCGTCAACGAGCCCAGCGTCGCGTACGGCGAGACGTGCGCGCGGTGCAGCGCGTCGTTCGCGTAGCCACGCCCGATGCCCGACACCGTGCGCTGGTCGCGCAGGATCGTGTGGATCCGGCGCTTGTCCGTGCCGTGCAGGACGAGCTCCGCGAACTCGTCCGAGTCGGGCTCCGGTCCGAGCTTCTCGAGCGGGCCGTCGTCGTCCGCCGCGAGCACCCACCACGCGGCCTTGCGCTCGTGGCCGTGCTCGCGCACGAGCAGCGCGCGGCCGTTGTCGAACCGGATCCGGACCGCGGCACCCTTGGGCCGGGTCTTCTTCGGCGGCTCCTCGATGTCGAGCCGGCCGGCCTGCGAGAGGTGGATGAGGATGCGGTTGCCGTCGTCCAGGTCGAAGATCAGGTACTTCGCCCGGCGGCCGACGTCGAGCACGCGGTGGCCGACGACGGACTCGGGGCTCGGCACCACCGTCTTCAGCGCGGCGAACCCCAACGGGTCCACTCCCTCGACGGCTGCTCCACCGATCGCGACCGCGAGTCGCTCGGCGAGCGCCTGCATCTCCGGCAGCTCGGGCATGGACCCAGGCTAGATGCGCCACGCGGCCCGGATTCCGGCGGTGGATGCTCCGTCTATCCTCTCCCGATGGCGAGCGCCGGTCCGAAGGTCGTCATCACGGGCACCGGCCGGGCCGGAACCACGCTCCTGGTCCAGGTTCTCACCGATCTCGGCCTCGACACCGGCTTCCCCGCCGACCACACCGTCGACGAGCGGGTGCACGCCGGCCTCGAGTTCCGCATCGAGTCACCGAACGCGCCGCGCATCATCAAGGACCCGAACCTCAGCCGCCGCCTCGGTGGCCTGCTCGAGCGGGGCGAGGTCGAGATCGAGCACGTCATCATCCCGGTCCGGGACCTCGACGTCGCGGTGGCCAGCCGGGTCCGGAACACGAAGTACGGCAGCAACCTGCACACGTTCGGGGGGCTGTTCGGGACCCCACGGGCGACGAAGCAGCGCGAGGCGCTCGCGCTCCTCTTCTATGAGCTCCTCTACACCGTCACCCGGTACGACCTGCCGCACACGCTCCTCCTCTTCCCCCGCTTCACCGAGGACTGGGAGTACACGTACGCGAAGCTCTCGTTCCTCGACCCGTCGATCCCCGCCGACCGCTGGAAGGAAGCGCTCGACCGCCGGGTCGACCGCACGCTGATCCACGAGCAGCCGCTGACGTCGTCCGAGAAGGCGATGACGGTCGCGGGCACCTTCTACAACCGCGGCATCGCCCGCCCGGTCCGCCTGGCCCGGCGGGCGCTGCGCGGCGACCTCGGCTCGAGCTCCGAGAAGCCCCCGACGCCATGAGCCCGGAACGACGGCTGAAGTTCCGGCCCAGTGCCGCGTTCGGACGCGTGCAGCGCGTCATCGACCATCCGGCCAACCAGGGCCACCGGGTCCGCGCGCTCACCCACTACCTCGGCTGCGAGATCCGGGCCCGCGTCACCGGCAAGCCCGTCGTCGTCGGCATCGGCGACCACTCGTCGGTGCTCGCGTACCTCCACCTCGGCGGCTCGTGGCGGGCCGTCCTCGGCAACCCACCGGACGCGCCCGAGATGCGCGCGTGGCGCCGCATCCTGCGCCCGACCGACCTGTTCGTCGACGTCGGCGCGCACGTCGGCCTGTACTCGCTCTGGGCGCTCGACGGGGGCGCGGCGGTGATCGCGGTCGAACCGAACTCGGCCGCGGCCGGCCAGCTGCGGGCCAACCTCACCCGCAACGGCTACACCGCCGAGGTCATCGAAGCCGCGCTCGGGGCCACGCCCGGTCGGATGGCGATGACGGGCCAGGACCTGCTCCGCCAGCACCTCGTGCTCGACGGCCCGGTCAGCGACGAGGGTGCCGCAACGGCCGAGGGCGAGTCGGTCGAGGTGCGCGTGCTCGACGACGTCGTCGGCGAGCGCGCCGTGCGCGGCCTGAAGATCGACGTCGAAGGGGCGGAACGACTCGTGCTCGAGGGCGCCACCCGCTTGATGGCCGACGGGCGCGTCGACGTCATGCAGCTCGAGTGGAACGACTGCTCGCAGAGCCTCCTGGGCGAAGACCGGAACCCGCTCGCCGCGGTGCTCGAGACCGCCGGGTACGTGCTCGCCCGCCCGGACGATCACGGCGTGCTCCACGCGGCGTCGCGCCCGGGCTTCGGCGCCGACGTGTTCGCGGTGGCTGCGCACGCCGACGTCCCCGTCGTGCGCTAGTGGTGCGCCGCTGAAATCGGCGCCGACCTGGTCACCTGGCCAATACGCTCGCCGAGCATGGTCGTGCGACGGGAGCTGATGCGGGGTCTCGAGCGGCTGAACGCGACGACCGCGGTCCTGCAGCGCGCGCGCCGGGCCGATCCGCTCCGCGGCATGTGGGAGGCCGCCGACGTGCAGTGGTGGTGGCGCCTCCCCCGGGCCACCGACGACCTGGCGCTCCCGGTCTGGTTCGACGAGACCGGCCCGGTGGCGGCGGCCGGGCTCTCGGCCTGGGGTGACACCTGGCAGGCGGACGTCTTCGGAGTGCCGTCGACCGTCGACGAGGAAGAGGTCTGGGCGGCGACGTTCGAAGCCACCGCCGAACATCGGGATGGGGCGCTCGAAGTGCTCGTGCGCGAGGACGACGAGCCGCTGGTGAGTCTCGCCATCCGGAGCGGGTTCGCGATGACCGACGAGCGGTCGGGAACCTCATGGATGGATGCCGACCAGCGCCCGCCGGTCGAGCAGGTCGACGGGTTCGCGATCGTCGATCGCGTCACCCGCGCGGATCGTCCGCACCCGATGATCGCCCGCAACGGCGAGCTGGTCGAGCCGCGGCTGCGCCAGTGCTCGCTGTACGACCCGTCACTCGATCTGGCGGTCGAGGACGCCGATGGCCGGGCCGCCGGCTACGCGCTGTTCTGGTTCGACCCCACGACGCGGGTCGGGCTCCTCGAACCGATGCGCGTCGAGGACGAGTACCAGCGGCGCGGTCTCGCCCGCATGTTGCTGACGACCGGCCTCGATCGGCTCGCGCGCCAGGGTGCACGCCGGCTGAAGGTCGGCTTCGAGTCCGACGCCGCCCGCAACCTCTACCTCGGCGCCGGCTTCGTGCAGACGTCGGTCGATCGGCTGCTCAAGCGACCGGCCGCGTGAACCGCACGGGCAGGGACGCGACCTGCCCGTGGTGCGCTCGCTACAGGAACAGCGATCGGGCCCGGATGCTGCCGCGCAGCTGACCGACCCGGTTCCCCGCGACCCAGAGCCACCGCGCCCGCCCGGTCTGCGTGCGCAGTCCGGGAAGGTGCGTCACCAGCCACGCCCACGACCGCCACCCCGCGAACCGCGGCGGCGGCACGAGGCCGGCGTCGACCACGCTGCGGCGCAGCAGCGGGCGGGTCTCGCCGTAGGTGTTGCCCTGCTCCCACAGCGCACGCGCCGACGCGCGGTACCGGTAGTGCAGCAAGGCGTCGGGTTCGAAGAAGATCGGCTCGCCGTGCTCGTAGAGCCGGAGCGAGAACTCGTGGTCCTCGGACCCTGTGAAGCGCTCGTCGAACAGGCCCACCTCGGTGAACACCTCGCGGTGGATGCCGAGGTTGCCACCGGCGACGACGGGAAAGAGGTCGTACCAGGTCCGGCAGCCGCTCATGTTCAGCGGGCCCCGGGCTTCGAGGATCCACCGCGGGTTGAGCCGGTCCGTCTCGACCGGGCCGGTGACCACCCGGTGCTCGCGCAGCGCGTCGCCCATCGCCGCGACCCAGCGCGGGCCGACGATGTCGTCGCCGTCGCAGATGGTGATGTGGTCCGACGCCGCGTGCTCGATGCCGGTGGCCCGCGAGTAGCAGAGCCCGGCGCGCGCGGCGGCCGAGACCATCCGGATCCGTGGGTCGCGCCGCGCGTAGTCCTCGACGAGCGCGGCGGTGCCGTCGGTCGAGCGGTTGTCGACGACGACGATCTCCCACGTTCCGTCCCACTCCTGGGCGAGGAGCGCGTCGAGCTGCTCGGCCAGGGTGTCCGCGACGTTGTGGGCCGGGATGATGACGCTGAGATCCAAGGGGCGCAGGATAAGCCGTGGGCGCGCGGGCGCCGTCCGGGCGATCCCATCGCCGGATCGGCGGGCCGATGGGCGCCGGTAACCTCCTCGCGCATGTCGTGGGGAGTGCGCTGACGTGACCCGGCTGCTCATCGCGGGGGTCCCGCGCTCCGGCACCACGTGGATCGGCCAGGCCCTCGGCCACACCGACGGCTCGATCTACGTGCACGAGCCGGACGGTGACCACGACCCGTTCGCGTTCCGGGCCCGGCTCGGCCACCGGGTGGCGCCGGCCCTCGGCGCCGCTGACGTCGACCGGGACTACGAGCGCCTCTTCGCCGGCGCGTTCGCGGGCGGCCGCTATGCGGGGACCCTGCGCGACAAGGCGGCCCGGCGCATCTACGGCGGTGTCCCGATCGAGGATCGTTGGCGCGCGTGGCTCGGAGGGCCGGTCTCCCCGACCCTGCGGTTGGTGTCAGCCCTCGCGGTGCCGCGCGTCGCGGCGCCCGGGGAGCACAACGCCATCGTGAAGTCGGTGCGCAGCGAGCTGGCGATGGATTGGCTCGTCGCAAGGTTCCACCCGCAGGTGCTCCTCGTCGAGCGCAACCCGCTGAACGTCCTCGCCAGCTGGATCGAGCTGGAGTACGTGCGCGACGCCAAGGAAGCGGCAGCCGTCGCGGTGCACGCGCAGGAACGGTGGAACATCCCACCGCCGGCGTCAGGACGAGCCGCGACTCGTGCACCAGACCTTCGAGTACGGCGTGCTCGCGTGCGCGTTGCGCGACGCGGCCGCGCGCCACGACGACTGGACGATCGTCCGCCACGAGCAGCTGTGCACCGATCCCGTCGCGGAGTTCCGCGCGCTCGCCGCGACCCTCGGGCTCGGGTGGAACGACGCGGCCACGGAGTTCCTCACGGAGTCGGACCGCGACGGGACCGGCTACCAGACCAACCGGCGCGCCACCGACCAACCGGACCGGTGGCGCGAGCGGCTCGACGCCGAGCAGCTCGAGATCATCCGCGCCACCCTCGACCGCTTCCCCGCCGAGCTGATCCGCGAGACCTGACTCAGCGCTTGCGGCCGTGGTCCTGCATGCGCTTGCGGATGATCTCGCGCCGTTCCTTGACCTCGCGCGTAGGTGAGGCTGTCGCCGTACTCGGGCCCGAGCCGGAAGCCGGCCTTGACCGCGTCGAGGTCGAAGTCGATGCGCTCCGTCGGATCGAGCCCGAGCTGCACCGCGATCTGCTCGCCGTAGTGCTGCTGGAAGTAGCGCGTAGATCTGGGCCATCTCGCCGAGGATGTCGAGGTCGGGCGCCAGGGTCGCGGTCGCACCGTCGAGGAACATCATGTTCTTCACGAAGAGCATGAGCTCCTTCGGCGCGCGGGCGCCGTACCCGAGCAGCTTCTTCGTGAGCTCGCGCAGCTCGCTCGTCAGCGCGTCCGCCGGTCATCTCCGTCGGATCCGGCAGCTGGCCGTCGAGGCCGAGGTCGACGACGACGGCCTCGAGGTCGGTGTCGGGTGGGAACGCGCCGAGGTCGCGGAACGCCGCGAGCTGGCTGAGGACGTCGCCGTTGGTCCCGAACACGAGCAGGCGCAGGAAGGCGAGGCGCTTCACCTCGTCGAGCCGGCCCGTGATGCCGAAGTCGAGCAGCGCGGTACGGCCGTCGGGCATCACGAAGAGGTTGCCGCCGTGCAGGTCGCCGTGGAACACGCCGTGCAGCAGCGCGCCCTCGAGGAACCCGATCAGGCTCGAGCGGAGGAGCGCGCCGGTGTCGATGCCGGCGGCCTTCATGCCCTCCACGTCGTCGAAGTTGAACCCGAAGAGCCGTTCCATGACGAGCACGCGGCGGGTCACGAGCCGCGGGTGCGGCCGGGGCACCACGGTGTTGCGCACGCCCGTGTGCGCCATGACCGCCGCGATGTCCAGCATGTTCTCGGCCTCGAGCCGGAAGTCCAGCTCCTCGACGATCGTCTCCGCGAACAGCTCGACGAGCGCCGGCGGGTTCGCGAGCGCGGCCACCGGGATCCGGCCGATCATGCGGGGCGCCAGCCACGCCAGCGAGGCCAGGTCCTGGCGCACCAGGGACGCGATGCGTCGGCCGCTGGATCTTGACCACCACCTCTTCGCCGGTCGCCAGCGTCGCCGCGTGCACCTGGGCGATCGACGCCGCCGCCAGCGGCACCTCGTCGAAGCTCCGAGAAGACGGCCTCGCAGCGGCCGGTGGAGCTCCTCCTCGACCACCCGGCGGACCGACGCGAAGGACTCCGCCGGGCACCTGGTCGCGCAGCAGCTTGAACTCGCGGACCAGCTCCTCGGGGAACAGTCCCTCGCCACCCGACACGATCTGGCCGAGCTTGATGTAGGTGGAGCCGAGCCGCTCGAACGACCGGCGCAGCCGGCGCGAGATCCCGGCCCTGGACTCCGGGGTGCCGCGCTCACGGAGGTACCAGAGCGCGATCGCGGTGCCGACCGACGTCGTGACGCGCACGAAGCGGCCGATCGGCGGGATCCTCGGCGGGGACGCGAGCACCGGCGCTTCCGCGTGCGGCGCGCGGCCGCAGTGCGTCGAGGCCGCGGCGCCACCGCAGCTCGTCCGGTTCGACGATCCAGGGCGCCGCGTCGCTGAACGCTCCGAGCCGCGAGATCGGCAGGCGGCGTGGTCAAGAGACTCACGCTACCTGCCGACCTGTCGAGCTCTTCCGTCCGGAGCGGGGCGTCCGGCGAGCTGACGTTCAGCTAGCCGTACGCACGGCAGCCCCAACCGGAGAGGCCGTACCGCGCGTACACACGCTCGGCCACCACGATCTGCTGCTCACGGCTTGCCTGGCCTGCGTTGGGTGCGAACTGGCCGCCGCCGAAGCTGCTCCACGTCGTGTTCGCGAACCCGAGCCCGCCGGAGTAGCGCGAGCCCTGCATCGACCAGTTCCCGCCGGTCTCGCACCTGGCGATGCCGTCCCAGTTCACACCGGTGGTGCGGGCAGGTGCCGGTGCCGCCGGTGCGGGTGCCGGTGCGCGCAGCGCCGCGGCCTTCGCGGCGTCCCGGGCGACTGCGGCCTGGGCGGCAGCCTGCGAAGCCGCCGCCTGCGCGGCCGC
Organism: uncultured Acidimicrobiia bacterium; assembly: GCA_963770105.1. Taxonomy (GTDB): domain Bacteria; phylum Actinomycetota; class Acidimicrobiia; order IMCC26256; family JAENVU01; genus Chersky-806. The sequence goes on from CAVYOL010000001.1 coordinate 598,853, forward strand.
GGCCTTCGCCGCGTTGACCTTCGCCGTGAAGACCCAGGCGTCGATGGCCCGGCGCTCCTCGGTGGCCGCCGCGGCGTGCGTCAGCAGCACCCCCTCGACGGGGCGGGGCGAGACCGACCGCTTGGCCACGGTCAGATCGAGGCTGGGCAGGCTCCTCGTCTCGGGGGCGGCGTACGCCTGAGGCGTGCGGCCGGGATCGGCCGACACGCCGACCGCCGTCGCGGAGACCCCGACGAGCAGCACCGCAACGAGCCCCGCCACCCGGCAACAGGTCTGAGTCTTCTGACGTCGGGCCTCCAGACGGCGCTCGCGCCGTCCGAGCCGTGTCGCTTCCTCGGGCCGATCGTCGATCGTGGACGTGACCGCGCAATGACTCGCCATACGTGGGCCTCCCAGCTCCGCCAGTGGTGCGCCCCTCCGGACGCGCGCGACGAAAGCCGCGAGATTGGGAGGGGGGTCGAAAGCCGCATACACCAGCTTTCAGGGCCGTGACGCTACCGAGGGTGCTCAGCCCAGTGGGAACCGGCTTCCAGGTCTTGCCAGGAATTCGGCCTTCCGGGGACCCCGGCGAGGACGCTTCCGGCCCGGCCCGGGTGGCCGGGTGGGCGACCGGCGGAATTCCAAGTGACGTGTTTCACAAGCAGCCGACATCGCCCCCTCGGTGCCGCCTCCCTCACCGTCCGTGGTCGCCCGGGCGGGCGCCGAGCCGCGGGTCAGGACGCCGGGATGCGGTCCGCCTTCACCGCGCGGCGACGCCCCGGGCGGCGGGCCTCGATGACGCCCTGCGGCGTGACCAACGCGCCGGTGAGCGTGCGTTCCACGTTGCGCATGCGGAACGACAGCAACCGTTGCGCGTACTCGAGCACCGTCGCGTTGTACGCGGGGTCGGTCGCGCGGTTCACCAGCTCGTTCGGATCGCGCTCGAGGTCGTAGAAGACCGGAGGCATGCCGGTGAAGTGCACGTACTTCCCGCGTTCGTCGCGCAGCACGGCGAGCGAGCACTCGTCGATGCCGATGCCGAACATCTCCTGCGTGAGTCGACCGGTCGGATCGCGGAAGTCCCACTCCCAGTGCACCGCGTCGCGCCAATTCGTCGGCTGCTCGCCGTGCAGCACGTCGATGAGTGACGCGCCGTCGCACTGCACCGGAGCGTCGACCCCGATCCACTCGAGGATCGTCGGCATCACGTCCACGTTCTCGGTGAACCGGTCTTCGACGACGCTCCCGCGCGTCGCGTCCGACTCGCGACGCGGATCGCGCACGATGAGCGGCACGTGATAGCTCTGGTCGAACCAGCCGAGCTTCTCGGTCAACCAGTGGTCCCCGAGCTGCTCGCCGTGGTCCGACGTGAGCACGACGAGCGTGTCGTCCCACGCGCCACGCTCGCGGAGGCCGTCGACGAGCCGGCCGAGCTGCGCGTCCACCTCGGTCATCATCCCGTAGTAGGTCGCGCGCTCCTGGCGGAGCTCGGCCTCGTCGTCGGGACCCCGGAGCCCGGGGATCATCACCGCGCCCGCGAGGAGCGGGTGGGCCGCGCCCTCGGCCTCGAACGTCGGGTGCCGGACCGGCGCCGGAACGCTGCCGGGGTCGTACATCGTGTTGTACGGGACGGGTGCGACGAACGGCGGGTGCGGCCGGATGTACGCCGCGTGGACGAACCAGGGCGCGCCCTGCTGCTCGTCGACGTAGCGCAGCAGCTCGCCGGTGAGGAACGCCGCCTCGGTGTGCTCCGCCGCGTAGGCGACGGGCGCGGCCGGTGCGTCCGAGATCGGTTCGTACATCTCGCGCACGTCGTCGGGCACGTCGTAGCCGCGCTCGCGCAGCCACGCGCCCCATGGGATCAGGTGCTCGGGCAGATCGAGCACCGCGCGGAACCCGGGGAGCACGCCCTCGTAGGTGCGCAGCCGCGGATCGTCCGGAGCCAGGACGCGCGGATCGGGCGACGCGTCGGTGTAACCGAAGAGCACCGGGTCGTACCCGCGCGAGCGCGCCTCGAGCGCGAGGTTCGTGAACCGCGCATCGAGCGGCGTGCCGTTCAGCACCGACCGGTGGTTCATCATGTAGGTGCCGGTGTGCAGCGACGCGCGACTCGGTCCGCACGGCGCCGCCTGCGCGAAGTGGCGACGGAACAGCACGCCGTCGGCGGCCAGCCGGTCGAGGTTCGGCGTCTGCACCACCGGGTGCCCGGCCGCACCCAGACAGTCCCCGCGCCACTGGTCGACGGTGATGTAGAGCACGTTGCCCGGAAGCTCTCGCGGCTCGGTCACGCGCGCACGCTACCTCGACCGGTCGTCGTGCTCTCAGGGAAGCGCCGCGACTCCGCGCGCCGTCGCGACGGTCCAGGTCGGCGCGCCGACCGGTGCCACCGGCTTCGGGTTGTCGCCGATCCCGAACGGATACAGATGGCCGAGCGAGTCGACCACCCAGCCCCCGCTGCCGTCGGGCAGGATCGTGACGCCGCGCGCCTTGTCCTGGCCGGGCCACGAAGGTGCCCCGGCCCGCGCGTTCGCCGCCCCGCCGAACGGGTGCAGGCCACCCGCGGCATCGAGGGTGTAGCCGCCCATGCCGTTCGGGAGCAGGGCGATGCCGCGGGCGAAGTCGCGCCCCGGCCACACGGTGACGCCGGTCGGGATCGCGGGCTTCGGACCGGCCCCGATCCGGAACGCGTGGAGCGCCCCGGTCTGGTCCACGACGTAGCCGCCGGTGCCCTCGGGCACGATCGCCACGCCCCGGGCCATGTCGCGGTTCCACACCGCGTTGCCCTTGACGGTCAGACCGGTGACGGAGCCGTCCCCGAAGCTGAACGGGTGCAGCGCGCCGGTGCCCTCGAGCACGAGCCCGCGCCCGCCGGGCATGACGGCAACACCTCGAGCCACGTCCTTGCCGGTCCAGCGGGTGAGCCCCGCGGCGGCCGCCGGCTTGGCCGAGCAACCGGCCGAGACGCCCGACAACCCGCCGGTGCCGTCGAGCACGAACCCCTGCGCCGGGCGGGGATCGGTCGCGGCGTCGGTCTGATACCGCAGCAGCGCGAGCTGGTCGCGACCGCCGACCCGCAGGCTGCCGACCACGAGCGCGCGGCCGTTCGATCGCAGCACCGCGTCGCCGACCACCGGAGACGAGCCCGCGTCCTGGTACGAGACGCCGGTGATGCCGAACGTGTCGTCGCGGGTGCCGTCGGCGTTGAAGCGCAGCAGCACGACGTCGTTGTCGGACCCGACCGCCGAGTTGCCGGCGACCATCACCTTCCCGTCCGGCCGGGCGAGCACCGCGACCGGCATGTCGTTCTGCCCGTACGCCCGATCAATCGCGTGGAAGGCGGGATCGAGGGTTCCCACCGGGGTGTACCGGCGCACGATGGTGTGCCCCGCACCCTTGGCTCCGTGGCCCGTTCCGACCGCGAGCACGTTCCCGTCGGCGTCGATCGCGATCGCGCTGACGGAGTCGTACCCACCGAGGTCGTCGACGACGCCGTTCGCGCCCCCGAAGCTCGCGTCCGTCGTGCCGTCGGGGTTGAGGCGCATCAGCGCGAAGTCCTGGCCCGCCGACTGCCCGCCGATCACGATCTTGCCGTCGGCCTGCAGCGCCAGGGCCTGGACCGTCAACGGGAGGTCCGTGCGCGCGCCGTCGCCGTGGAACGTGGGATCCAGCCCGCCGCTCGTGGTCAGCCGGGCGACGACACCCTGCGTCCCGGTCGTTCCGCCGACGACGATCGAGCCGTTCAGCTGCATCTGGACCGCGGCGAGCCGATCCGTGCCGCCGAAGTCCCGGATGAAGGTGCCACCGCTGTGGAAGGTCGGATCCACCGCGCCGTCCGCGGTCATCCGGACGACGAGCGAGTCGACCGAGGCGTCCGCCGTGCGCGACCCCACCGCGACGACCTTGCCGTCCATCTGCCGCGCGACCGCCGCGAAGCCGGCGTCGGTACCGGGCCCGACCGAGGCCCGACCGCCGGCACCGAAGCTCGGGTCGAGCGTCCCGTCGGCGAGGAACCGGGCCACCAGCGCACGGGGCCCGACGTGACCGCCGACGACGTAGCTCCCGGCCGGATCCAGCACCACGCTGCTCGCCGCGCTCTCGACGCTCTTCGTGATCGTGACGGACTCGAGCCCGCAGCTGCCCCAGGTCCCGTCCGGGTCCCCGGGCCACGCGGAGGCCGTCCCGCCGCCGAGCCCGACCACCGCCGCCGTGCCCGCGACCAGGAGGCCGACCATGGCCACCCCGGGGACGCGCGTGCGACAAGCCATCTCCGCGTCTTCATCGGCATCGCGCTCCGCGATTCTTGAAACTCCGCCCGTGAAACCGGGGTGCATCGACGCCGGCGCGTCGGAACGACGACCGCGCCTCGTTACCCTGGATCCGCATCAGGCGCCTCCGCGGGGTTCTCCCGCTCCTCTCGCTCGCGCTCGTCCCTGTGCTGGTCGCTGCCTGCAGCGGCAGCTCGGACACCGCGAAGCCCGTCGTCTCGTCGACGACCACCAAGCCGCCGCGCGCCCGCGGCAACGTCGACGGCACGTTGACGCTCGGCCAGCTCGCGCCGCTGACCGGCAGCCTCGCCTCGATCGCGAAGTCACTGACCACGCCGGTCGAGATCGCGGTCAGCGACATCAACGCGGCCGGTGGCGTGAACGGCAAGCCGGTCCGGCTGAAGATCGACGACGACGGTGGCGGCGAGAACCCCACGGTCGCGAGCGCGTCGTTGACCGATCTGCTCGACACGAAGAAGGTCGACGCGATCATCGGGCCCACCGCGACCGGCACCGCGCTCGATCTGCTCGACACGATCCGGACCAAGGGCGCGCTCGCGTGCTCCGGCTCGAACTCCGCGGAGGAGCTCAGCACCGCGAGCTCCGGTGGCTACTACTTCCGCACCGCGCCGCCGGACCGCCTGCAGGCGGTCGCCCTCGCCCGTCTCCTGATCGCCGGAGGGAAGCGCCGGCCCGTGATCGTCGCCCGCAAGGACTCGTACGGCGCCGCGTTCGTCGCGCCGCTCCGCCAGGCGCTGCGCCGCGGCGGCGCCAACCCGGTCGGCGACTTCAGCTACAACCCCGCCGCGACCAACCTCTCCGCGGTGGGCCGCCAGGTCGCCCGGCGCCACCCGGACTCGGTCGTGACGATCGCGCTCGCGGACGACGGCGCCAAGATCGTCAACTCGCTCACGGCCGCCGGCGTCGGGCCGGGCCGGGTGCCCCTCTACGTGCCCGACGGCATGCAGAGCACCACGTTCCACACCAAGGTCAACCCGGCCAACCCCGCGCTCGTGGCGGGCATCATCGGCACCGCGCCGGCCGCGGCGCCGGCCGGCCCCGAGACTGCCTTCACCACCGCGTTGCGCCGCGCCGGCGTGGAGCCGATCTTCTCCGCGCACTACTACGACTGCACGGTGCTGACCGCGCTCGCCGCGCTGCAGGCCCACTCGGACGACCCGACGAAGATGAAGCAGGTCTTCGCGAAGAGCCTGCAGGGCAAGAACGACTGCTCGACGTTCGCCGCGTGCGCGACCCTGCTCGCGGCCGGCAAGTCGATCCACTACCGCGGCGCGTCGAGCAGCTTCGCCGTCTGGGACCGCACCGAGCCCGGCACCGGCACGTACGACGTGTGGTCCTACGCGCCCAACGGCGCGGTCGTGGTCGGGACGCCGAACCAGCAGATCCGCGTGCCCTAACCGTCGCGCTCGCGGCAAAGCCGGACATATCTCCACGCGTTTCGGAACAACTTTGCGCGAACACCAGGTGGAGAGGGCGTATTGGCGCGGTACAGGGTGATTCCGCGGATACCCTCGCCCACGTCACCGTGACACTGGAGGAAATGCGATGCGACCCAGCACTCACTCGACGCTCCGCCGACTGGTCGGTACCTCGGTCGTCGTGCTCGCCGTCGTCGTCCCCGCCGGCGTCGCCGCCGCCGCCGACTACCCGAGTGGCAACCCGCCTGCGGTCAGCGCGAACAACGCCAGCACGGTCAAGGCCGCGACGGTGACGAAGCCGGCCGCGAGCACGCTGCCCTTCACCGGTGGCGACGTGGCCGGGCTCGCACTGATCGGCGTCGGCGCCGTCCTGGCCGGCACGGTGATCGTGCGTCGCGCCCGCTGCCCCGCGAGCGTCTAGCTCACGGGCACTCAGCTCACGGGCCGTCCGGAACCTCGGCCCGTGGCACCACCTCGACCGTCGGCCGCGCCGGGGTCTCGTCGGGATAGAACCAGCGGAACCAGAGCCGTCCCCGCGGGTGGCCCTGGGTGTGGACCCAGTTCGGGTGCCCGGGATCACGCTCGGCCACGACGATCGTCCAGGAGCCGTCGGGCTCGTAGACCACCTGACCGCCGTTGATCGTCACCCGGTCGTAGTCCGCGTTGTAGGTGTGCAGGAACGGGTTCCAGAGGCACAGGTTCCAGAACGCGCACTCGGGATTGCGGCCCCGGATCACGAGCGCCTGGTCGTCAGTGAGCTCGTAGGCCCCGATCGTGTACGCCGCGTCGCCGGCCGCCCACCCGAACGTCGTGGTCGGCACCGGGTACGGCTCCTCGATGACGTTCGTCTCGCCGAGGGCCAGCGGGGTGATCTTCGCCTGGTCCTCGATCCAGGTGCGGACGGCGCGGAACTTCGCGGCCAGCCCCTCGTCGGTGAGCAGGGGTTCGTCGGCGCCGTCGAGGCACTCGATCTGCCACTCCATGCGCCGGCTGGTGTCCGGCTCGATGAGGTAGTCGCGGGTGATCGCGCAGACCGCGTCGGGATCGAGCTTGATCCACGGCTGCGGGTGCTCGTTCGGCGAGAGGATGATCTCGAACGTCCCGTCGGAGCCGTCGTCGATGTCGCGGTCGCTGGCCGACCCGACGATGCGCTCCGAGTACCGGCCGTCGTTCGGACCGCCGTAGACCGTGAGCGAGTAGTACACCGCGTCGGCGCGCCGGGCCGTCACCCGGTACGTCTTCGTCGGGTCGATCGGCGCGTACTGGTAGAACGCGTCGGAGTTGTCGCCGCCCCACTTCATGTAGCGACCCACGATGTCGACGAACTTCGGCCGCTGCGTGTCGGCCCAGAGGTGGGCCTGCATGCCGGCCTGCACGATCGTGAAGATCCAGCGGTAGCCCTCCAGCACCGACTGCTCGTCGGGCAGGGCGGGATCGCCGTCGCGGAACCGCTCCTCGAACGAGCCCATCAACGCGAGGAGGTCGCGGACCGCAGCCGCCGTCTCCACGCCATAGGTTTGCTGCTTCTCGTCACTCATGGCGGCGAACGATAGGGGGGACCGATGACCACCGCACGACCGGCGCCCGTGCACATCGACGACTACGCGAACCCGCGCTTCTCCGCGGACGTCCGGGCGATCCAGGACGCCGTCGCACCGATGGCCGCGGAGCTGCGCCTCGAAGCGGAGCCGATGCTGGAGCAGGCGCGCGCCGAGACCGGGCTCGAGCGGGGCCTGGGCGACGCCGGCTTCCGCGAGCGCCTCGACGTCCTGCTCACGGGCCTGCGCGACGAGGCCGGCCTCTCACCGTTCGGCGTCCTGAGCGACCACACCGTCGTCGTGGGGCTGCTCCGCAGCCGTCTGCTCATCCAGGACCTGCTCGACCGCCATCCCGAGATCCTGGCCATCCCGATCGCCGCGCCGATCGTGATCGTCGGCCTCCCCCGCACTGGGACGTCGCACCTGCACAACCTGATCTCGGCCGACCCGGCGCTGCGGTCGCTGCCCTACTGGGAAGCGCTCGAACCGGTGCTCCCGCCGGGCGTGCAGCCGGCTCCGGGTGAGCCCGACCCGCGCCTCGCGAACACGCAGGTCGGTCTCGACATGATCGAGGTCGCGGCACCGCTGTTCCAACGGATGCACGAGATGACCGTCGACAACGTGCACGAGGAGATCCAGCTGCTCGCCATCGACTTCTCATCGATGCTGTTCGAGACGATGGCCGTCATGCCGACGTGGCGCGACTACTACCAGCGCCACGATCAGACGCCGCACTACGCCTACCTCAAGCAGGTGCTCCAAGTGCTGACCTGGCTGCGCGGCGGCGAGCGCTGGGTGCTGAAGTCACCGCAGCACTGCGAGCAGATCCAGCCCCTGCTGAACGTGTTTCCGGACGCGACGTTCGTCGTGACCCACCGCGATCCGGTCTCGGTGACCGCGTCCGTAGTGACGATGCTCACGTACGCGGCGCGGATGAGCGTCGAGCACCCGGACCCGTTGGTGTACGGGCCCTACTGGTCCCAGCGGGTCGAAGACCTGCTGCGCGCCTGCGAGCGCGACCGCGACCTCATCCCGGACGGCCAGGCCATCGACGTGCGCTTCCACGAGTTCATGGCCGACGACTTCGCGATGGTCGAGCGCATCTACGACGTCGCGGGCCAGCCCCTGACGCCCGAGGCGCGCGCCGCGATGGACGCGTTCCTCGCGGACCACCCGCGCGGCAAGTACGGGACCGTCGTCTACGACCTCAACGACTTCGGCATCGACCCGGCCGAGCGCCGCGCCGCCATGCGCTCCTACGCGACCCGGTTCGGAACCACCGACGAGTCCGCCACCCACCCGTGACCCACCCGTGACTCGTTTCGGGGCGTCTCATCGTCGCCATGGCGACGCTCACGCGCCCCGAAACCAGCTGGACCTGGGCGCGGCCGCGCTCACGCTCGGGTTCGGGGCGCTGTCGCACCTCGTGCTGCCGGAACGGGCCCGGTCGATCAGCGGCGCGGGTGCGGCACTCGGGCTCGCGGCGCTGGCCCACGGTCTCGGCGCCGACGCGCGCGACCTCGGGATCGACCGCCGCGACCTCGGGTCCGGGCTGCGCGTCGGTGCGGTCGCGGCCGCGGCGATCGTCGCGGCGACGGGAACCGCACGCGCGCTCGATCGCCGGGGCACCGCGTTTCGGGACACGCGCATCACGGATGCCTCGCGCGCCGACGCGGCGGTCCAGCTCCTCGTCCGCATCCCCTTCGCGACCGCGCTGGTGGAGGAGCTCGTCTTCCGCGGCGTCATCCTCGGCTTCGGCCTGCGCGACGGCGATCGGCGCCGGGCCCTCGCGGTCAGCTCGATTGCGTTCGGGCTCTGGCACGTCGGGTCGGCGCTGCACCCGGCGCGTCAGGCGAGAACGAGTGACGCGCTCGGCTCAGGACGCGCCACGGCACCCGCGGCCGTCCTGGGTGACGTGGTCGCGACCGCGGCGGGCGGGGTCGGGTTCGGCTGGCTGCGGATCCGGTCCGGCAGCATCGCGGCGCCGACGATCGCGCACGCGACGCTGAACGCGAGCGCCTACCTCGCGACGCGACTGCGCCCGGGCGCGGTCAGAACCGGCGCGGCGCGCTGAAGATCTCGCGCACGAGCGGCTCGAAGTGCTCGAGCGGCGGGGTGTCGTAGTCCGGGTCGAACGACGTCTGGTCCCATTCGTCGGCGAACCGTTCGGCCAGCTCGTACGCGGGGTGACCGACGTACTGCTGGCGCGCCTCCGGGTCCTTGCCGAGGAACCCGTAGTAGTGCCGGCCCTGGAAGTCCTGGTGCACCTGCACCATCCAGACGACGTCGGGTCGCACGTACGGCGCGAGCAGCGCGGCGGCGACCGCGGGGTGGTTGGGCTCCGAGACGGCCTTCGCGATGTCGTGGCACAGCGCGGCCGCGACGACCTCGTCGTCGGCTCCGGCGCGCTGCGCGCGTGCCGCGGTCTGGCAGACGTGCGTCAGCTGGTCGACCGCGAATCCGTTCGTGATCCCGGAGAGTGCGCGCAGCATGCCGAGCATCCGGTCCGGGACGTTCGCCCAGTCCTCGATCGACTCGGTCGCGATCGTGTCCCACTGCTCCTTGGTCGACTCGTCCATCCGGGCGAAGGTCGTGCGGTCGATCGTGCGTGGTGTCGTGGTGTCGTGCATCACTGCTCCCGGTTCACTCGTCGAACAGGTCGGGCTGGGCTTCGGCGATCTGCTGGTACAGCGGCTGGAACGTGTACCAGCCGGCGACGTTCGATCCCGACTGCGAGAACACCTGCGCCGCCGCGTCGTCGTCGATCGTCACCGGGGTGCCCGCCGCTTCGGCGAGCAACGTCACGTGGCAGCAGCGCTCCATCCGGATGAACCACCACGCGGCTTCCTCGACCGACTGGCCGACTGTCAGCAGACCGTGGTTGCGCAGGATCGCCGCCTTGGTCGAGCCGAGCGCGGTGGCGATCCGGTCACCCTCCTCGCGGTCGAGCACGACCCCGCGGAACCCGTCGTAGAGCGCGTGGTCGCCGTAGAAGTCGCAGTGGTCCTGCGTGATGGGGTCCAGCGTGCGGCCCAGGGTCGAGAACGCCTTGCCGTAGAGCGAGTGCGAATGGGCCGCGGCGATCACGTCGGGTCGGGCCCGGTGCACCGCGGAGTGGATGGCGTACGCGGCCTGGTTCACCTGACCGGTGCCCTCGATCACGGCGCCGGCCGGATCGACGAGGAGCAGGTCCTTCACCCGGATCCGCCCAAAGTCCATGCCGAACGGGTTCACCCAGAAGCAGTCCATCTGCTCCGGGTCCCGCGCGGTGATGTGGCCGGCGACCCCTTCGTCGAAGCCGTACTTCGAGAAGACCCGGAACGCGGCGGCCAGGCGCTGCTTGCGGTACCGGCGCTCGTCCTCCACCGAGGTGCACCCGGAGAACGGGTACGCCGCGGGCGGCTCGAGCGCGGTCTCGACGGTGGACACCATGACGGGCCTCCTGGAGGTGACTGAACGAGTGTTCAGTCTCCCACGCCGGCCGGTTCGGGTCAAGATGGCCGCCCGCGACGGTCAGGTTCCTGACCAGCTGTTCATCGCGTCCGACCACCGGAGGAGCCGGATCCGTGCCCGCACTGCCCGATGACCTCACCGCCCGGGCGCGCATCCGCGAGGCCGCGTTCCGGCGCTTCGCCGCGCAGGGGGTGGCCGCGACGTCGTTGCGCACGATCGCCGAGGACGCGGGGACGTCGGCCGCGCTGGTGGTGCACCACTTCGGCTCCAAGGAGGGGCTCGTGCGCGCGGTCGACGACGCGGCGGTGGCGACCTTCCGCGCCGCGCTCGAGGAGCTCCCGACCGGCCGGGCGCCCGACGCGCTCTCCGCCGACTTCGGCGCGGTGTTCGAGCGGGTCATCGGGGGCGACCCCGTCATGCGCGCGTACCTCCGCCGCGCGCTCCTCCAGGACGAGCCGGCCAGCACCGCGCTGCTCGAGGAGATGCTGGAGGTGACCCGAGTCGGCCTCGAGCTGATCGACCGCGCCGGTGGGCTCCGCCCCCTGGCCGACGACCAATGGCGCCCGTACCAGGTGCTGTTCATCGCGCTGGGCTCGATGCTGCTGGAGCCGCTGCTCCAACGCGAGCTCGACGGTCACGCGTACGACCCCGACGTTTTGCGCAGCCGCAGCGACGCCAACCTCGACTTCTTCGCGCACGGCCTCCTGCAGTAGCCGCGCCGCGATCCTCAGCCCGGGGGCATGTGCTCCGGGATGGGGATGCTCGCGCCGCCGCCGGCGCCGAACTCGTCGGCGATCGTCCGCACGATCCGGGCCAGGTGGTCGTCGCGGTCGAGGCCCTGCTCGTGCAGATCCTGGATGGCGCGCTCGATCACGGTCGCGGCCAGGCTCTTGCCCGTGGCTCCGTGCTCGGTGATCCACTGGCTGCGCTGCAGCTCCTCGAGCTCGAGCCAGGTGGCGATCGCGTCGAGCTGGGTGTCCGTCGCGTCGAAGCCGAGCGCGGCGTCGAAGAACGGGAGCAGGTCGGCCCGGTAGTCGTGGCCCTTCGCCGCGAACTTCCCGGGCACCACGTTGGCGGAGTTCTTCATGTCGACGAGCACCTGGAAGAACGTCGTGCTCGGCATCCAACGCATCCCCTTCGGCACCGGCCCGGGCCGGGTCGCCGCCGGCCCCAACCAGTCCGGCGCCTGGATCCCGAGCTCGGGACCGAAGAGGGCGACGCCGTCGTCGTGGTGCGTGATCATCAGGTACCGGATCCCGGCGCGCTCCTCCGGGTCGAGCGCATTCCACTCGCTGATGTTGCTGAACACCCGCAGCACGCTCGGGTCGACGTCTCCGCGCCCGTCGAACAGCACCTGCTCCTTCCACTTGCTGAAGTGCGGGGTGCCGATCCAGATCGCGTGGTCGATGCCGGTGTCGACGAGCCCCTGGGTCCCCCGGTCGACGAACGGGTCCTGGCTGGTCCACGCGCCGAGGCTCTCGCCGAAGAGGACGAACTTCGGCCGCTGCCCCTCCGGGATGCGCTCGAGCCGCGCCCGCAAGGCGTCGAGCAGCATCGTGGCCTGCGCGCGGCCTTCGTGCACCCGGTCGAGCGAGAGGACGGACGGCCGCGCGGCGTACTGCATCGCGACGGTCGCGCAGTCGCCGCGGGCCAGGAGCTCGAGCCCGGTCACCGCCGCGTAGTTGACGTACCCGGTGCCCGTCGGCGATGCGACCAGGAGCCACGAGCGCTCGAACGCGCCGGTCCGCTCGAGCTCGTCGAGCACCGAGCGCGACCCGGGCTTCCTCGGTGTCGGCGCTCGCGAGCCCGGCGTAGACGCGGATCGGCGGGACCGCGACGTCCTCCGCCATCACCTCGCGGATCTTCTCGGGCGACGTGACCGTCCAGACGTAGCGCCGCCCCTGCTTCGAGAGCGAGTCGAAGGAGACATTGCTCACCGCGCTTCCCGACACGTACGGGTTCGGCGGCGGGATGTCGAAGGCGCCCTCGACCGAGGTCTCCTTGTGCTCGATGCCACCGAGCACGTGCTGGATGAGGAAGCGCGTCGCGCTGCCGAGCGTGACGAGGGCCACCGCGTGACCGAGCGGGCGCGCCACCTCCTCGCTGACCGGCAGCACGCGCGACGCGAGCCACGCGACCCGGTCGGCGAGCAGCCGTTCGCCGAAGCTCATGGTCGACGCACCCGCGGCGACGCCGACGCCGAGCCCGAGTGCCTTGAGCGGCGCGACGGCCGCACTGTCCGCCGGGAGGTCCGCGTCGAGTCGTTCCATCCGGCGGCGGCGGTACTCCAGTGCCGCCGCGAGCACGCCCGCGGCGGGCACGACGACCGGAATCGTGTTCGGGGTCTCGCGCTTGAAGGTGCCGACCGCCTCCTGGAGCCCGCCGATGATCGCGCCGACGCTGCCGGTCATCGTGAGCCAGTAGCCACCGGTGCGCGCCGCGGCGCGCGGCAGCTTCTCGCGTGGCCGCTGCTTGAATCCGCGCTGCAGCGCGATCCCCACGCCGATGGCCGCCACGTCGAGGGCGACGGACATGCGGCCCCAGGCCACGTTGTCGGATCGCTGGTTCGTCTTCCGCAACGCCACCAGGGCGGTCGACTGCACGGTCTCCTGGACGAGCGAGACCAGCGCGTGGTTCGCCGCGATCGACAGCCCGGTCACGATCGCCTGGTCGAACGTCGGACGCGGCATCAGGGTCCGTTGGAAGGTCAGCGGCACGTTCGCGGCGGCCAGCAGCATCCCCGACTGGTCCGCGCGGTGACGGAGCGACTGGACCCGCGGGCGGCGCGGCATGACCTTCCCCTTTACGACGGTGACGGCGACGGTGACCGGTGATGTCCGGGCGATTCTGGCCCACCGCCCGGGCCCTCGCGCCCGATGCGCGCCGGAACCGGTCCCGGGACCGTCAAGCCCGCGCCAAATTTCGGACCGCGACCGCCAAGATCCACTCAAGCGCCTCGCGATTGGTCCGATACGGGAGTACAAGGAACCCGAGGCGCTCGACGCATCGGGCCTTGGCCCGCAAGGAGGGCACCGTGACGTACGGAGTGACCGTCCAGACGCTCGACCGCAGCGAAGGCAACGGACTGACCATGCTGCTGGTCGACGCGATCGATCCCTTCATGGCCGAGCACGCCGCCCGCCAGATCGCGGAGCTCAAGTTCCACTGCACCGTCCTCGTCGACCACGCAGTCCCCTGCCCCGGCTTCGTGCCGAGCGCGCAGACCCTCCCGCTCGACTGAGGCCGCCCACGCCGGCGCGAACCGGCGCCTTCACAGGATCCTCACGCTCCGCTGGCGCGGGGATCACCGCAAGGGTCGCTACTGGTCTCAGTCGCGGAACCCGGCAGGTTGCCTGGGGGGACTCCTCGACGGAGAGAGGTGGCACCACATGCGCAAGCTCCTCGTCACCGCCGGCCTCGCCGGTGCACTGATCGCCCTCCCGGTCAGCTCGGCCGCCAGCGCCGGCGCAACCTCGAGTCACGCGTTCAAGGGCAAGGGCGCGGGAACCCTGACCCTCACGGGCAAGCAGTTCGTCATCAACGGCACGGTGAAGGTCGCGGACGTCGGCTCGGTCGCGTTCCACAGCTCGGGCACGGCCAGCGGCGGCTCCGTGTCCTACACGACCACGTTCACCGGTCCGCACGGCGAGACGATCACCACGGCGTCGACCGGCGCGGCGCGCCAGACGCGCCTGGGCCGGGTCTTCGTCACCACCGACTCGGTGACGGGCGGCACCGGTCGCTTCGCCGACGCCTCGGGGAAGGGCAAGACGGTCGCGAAGACGAAGTTCGCCACCGCGAGCTCGACGACGGGGACCGTGAAGTTCGCCCTCGCGGGGAGGATCCGCTTCTAGCGATCCGCCGGCGACCATCGGGCCCCGCCCGCGGCGCGATGTCAGGGTTCTTTCAGGTCTTCGTCCGAATTGCCGATATTCAGAGGAGTGAACCTCCTCGCGGTGATCGTCCCCCTCGCATTGACGGGCGCCGCTCTGGGTGTGCCCAGTCCGGCCGGGGCGGCGGCAACGGTCGCGACGGTGCCCGCGTCGATCGCCGCCGACTGCTCGCGTGACGTCAGCGCGCAGCTCGGAGCGTGGATCGCATCGGTCCCCGACGGGTCGACGTTGGAGTTCACCCCGCAGGGTTGCTACCGGGTCGACCGCACCCTGGCCATCCAGCACCGCAACGGGCTGACGTTCGAGGGCAACGGCGCGACGTTCCGCGCGTTCACCAGCGGCCGCGAGCTCCCGCCGACCCAGGCGCGGTCGCGCAGCATGTTCAACTTCTGGCGGGGCAGCAACCTCACCGTGCGCAACGTGATCGTCCGCGGCGCGAATCCCAACGCGGGCATCGGGGACCTCGCGTACGTGCCCGCGCTCGAGGGCCAGAGCGCGTACGTGATCGGTGGCGTGCAGCACATGGTCCTCGACCACGTGCAGGCCTACGACGTCTACGGCGACTTCGTGTTCGTCGGCGCCGCGACCAGGGACCTGCTGGTCGAGAACTCGACCTTCGCGCGCAACGGTCGCCAGGGCTGGACCATCAACGGGCAGGACATCGTCTTCCAGAACAACTCGATCCGTCAGACCCGACGCGCCACCGTCGACCTCGAGCCGAGCGCGGTCACCGACGTGACCCGCCGGGTGACGATCCGCAACAACACGATCGGGGTCGGGCGGCTCTACTTCCTCGCCAACGAGGGCCGGGCCGCTCCGACCGAGGACATCTCGATCCTGAACAACACGTTCGTGAACAAGGCGATCACGATCAAGGTGAACCCGCCGAGTGGGACGCGGGCGCGCTACCGCGTGATCGGCAACACGAGCGACACCGCGGTCGGCTTCGGGGGCGGCGGCGCGTTCGCGTTCAGCGACGTGCTGGGCGTCGAGGTGCGCAACAACGTGCAGCCGATGCAGCGGGGACGCGGGATCTCGGGCGTCTCGGTCAAGAATTGCCGCGACGTCGTCGTGACCGGGAACCGGTTCCCCTACGGCAAGGCGCCGGTGATCTCCAACGGCGCGAGCTTCAACGTCTCGCAGTCGAACAACTTCGTCGGCAACCCGTTGCGCGCATTCCCGGCCACGAGCTTCGCGGGACCCGCCTGACCCTCGGCGTCGGACGCGCGGCCCAGCCGGCGCGAGGATCTCGTCCGTGGCCCCGGTCGACGTGACTTCGTGAACCCCCGCTCGGTCGGGATCGATCTCGGCGCGTCGACGATCCATGTGGTCGCGCTCGATGCCGCACCCCGGGGTCTGCTGTCGGTCGTGGCCGCCCGGACCTTCGACGCGACCGACATCGCCGGCGTGGCCGCGCTCGTCGCCGGCGCCCGCGACATCGCGATCGACGCGCCCACCGAGCTGAGCACCGCACCGCATCAGGACGACGGGTCGATCTCCCGGAAGTTCCGGGTCGCGCGCTGCGGCGAGATCGCGTTGGGTCAGGACACGGGCATCTGGGTCCCGTGGGTGACGCCGGCCGACCCGGCAAAGGTGGCGGGTTGGATGCAGGTCGGCTTCGACCTCTGGACCGCGCTCCGCGATGACGGTCACGTGCCGATCGAGGTGTACCCGGCCGGGGTGTTCCGGGTCCTCGCCGGTCGGGTTCCACCGCGCAAGACGACGCACGCGGGCGCGCACGCGCGCATCGAGCTCCTGGCGCCGCACGTCGAGCTCCCGGCGACGATCGAGATGTGGTCCCACGACGGCATCGACGCGCTCGGCGCCGCGCTCGTCGCCCACCAGAAGGGCGCGGGAACCGCACGCGAGATCGGCCACGACGCTTCCACCTGCGACGGCTCGGCGATCTGGCTCCCGGCGGTGCCCCGACGAACCTGAGAGTTGCGCCCGTGCGGTCCGAGGTTCGCTCGCGGGCCGAGTGGAGTCGCTAGTTTGCGATGACATCGGCGGGGAGGACACGGACGTGCTGAGCTCGGGGACCGCCACGCTTCGCCGCTCGACCGTGGCCACCACCGTCGGACTGATCGTGCTGGCGCTGCTCGCCGGGCTCGTCGCCGACGTCGCGCGGCGCTCGAGCGTGGCGGACGCCGCGGGCGGGCCGCCGACGCGCATCATCACGTACGAGGTGCGCGGCTGGGACAACGTGAGCGACCTCGAGCAGTTCGCCGCCGCGGCCGCACAGAACTACGCCGACCCGCGCGGTTGGAGCTTCGGTGGCTCGGTGGCCTTCGTGCGCGTGCCGTCCGGGGGGAGCTTCACGCTGTGGCTCGCCGCCGCCGCGCACCTACCGTCGTTCGGGGCGCCGTGCGACACGAGCTACTCGTGCACGCAGGGCCGCAACGTCATCATCAACGAGACGCGCTGGCTGACCGGCTCACCCGCGTGGAACGCGTCGGGCGCGTCGCTCGACGACTACCACCACATGGTCCTGAACCACGAGACCGGGCACTGGATCGGATTCGGGCACCAGCTGTGCGGCGGACCGGGACAGCTCGCACCGGTCATGCAGCAGCAGTCGATCTCGCTGCAGGGGTGCCGGCCCAACCCGTGGCCACTCCCCTCCGAGCGCGCCGCGGCCGCCGCCCGGCTCGGGGTCGAGATCCGGCTCGGGGTGCCCGAAGGTGCCGTCGACTCGGTGCAGCCGTGGTGGCACGGCGTGCGCGTGAAGGGCTGGGCGATCGACCCGGACACCACCGCCCCCGACGTCGTGCAGGTCACCGTGGACGGCGCCGCCTCTTCGTACCTCGCGGCGCAACCCCGCTCCGACATCGCCGGCGCGTTCCCGGGCTACGGACCGAACCACGGCTTCGACGCGGTGGTCCCCGCGACGAACGGCTCCCATTCCGTCTGCACGTTCGCGATGAACGTGGCGGGCACCGGCGGCAACACGTTGCTGAACTGCCGGAACGTGATCGTCGGCTCGCCGTTCGGCACCGTCGAGCACGTGCAGACCGGACCCCAGATGGTGAAGGTCTCCGGTTGGGTGATCGATCCCGACACCACCGCGCCGGCGTCCGTCCACGTCTACGTCGACGGCACCGCGACGGCGGTCACCGCCGACGGGGCTCGACCGGACGTCGCGTCGGCGTTCCCCGGCGCGGGACGCGAACCACGGGTTCAGCCAGCTCGTCGCGGCCGCGTCCGGCACCCACCAGCTCTGCGTGTACGGCATCAACGTCGCCGGCGGCGGCGCCAACTCGACGCTCCAGTGCCAGACGATCGTGATCGGCGGCTCCCCGTTCGGCGCCCTCGACCAGGTCAAGACCGGGCCGGGCAACCTCGAGGTCTCCGGCTGGGCGATCGACCGCGACGTCGCGACGCCTGACACGGTGCACGTCTACGTCGACGGTGCGGCAACGGCCGTCGCCGCGGCCAACGCGCGCGCCGACATCGACCACGCCTACCCGCTCTACGGCCCCGACCACGGCTACGACCGCGTCCTGCCCGCCGCCGCCGGCGCGCACGTCGTGTGCGTGTACGGCATCAACGTGGGCTCCGGGGCGAACAGCACCCTGGGCTGCCGGATCGTCGTCGTCGGCGGGTCGCCGACCGGCGCGCTCGACAGCGTCCACACCAGCCCGGGGTCGGTGCAGGTGACGGGGTGGGCCATCGACCCGGACACGTCGGCGACCGACATGGTGCACGTCTACATCGACGACGCCGCCTCGGTGATCTCCGCCGGCGGCGCCCGCCCCGACATCGGGCAGGCGTTCCCCCTCTACGGACCGAACCACGGGTACAGCGACTCGATCCCGGCGAGCGCGGGCGTGCACCGCGTGTGCGCGTACGGCATCAACGTCGTCGGCGCGGGGGGCAACACCACGCTCGGGTGCCACACCGTCGGCGTCCCGGGCTAGCGGCGGGACCGTCGTGAGCGACGCGCCGGAGAGCCCGAAGGTCCCGGGCCGGGAACCGACGTTCCGCCACCTCGACGATCCGGACGTCGCGTGGCAGCAGGTCAAGCGGCAACGCAACCGCGACGGCTCGGAGTCGTCGGTGTGGGAGAAGTGGCTCGCGTTCTCGCCCGACCCGCAGTACCTGTCGCTCTACGCGAAGTACGACCCCGGGATGATGGTCCGTCGCCACGGGCACTACAGCCCGCACGTCCTGTTCGTCATCGAGGGCGAGATCTTCTGCGGTGACCGTCGCTGCCCGGCCGGGACGCACATCGAGCTGCCGCTCGGCGCCGCGTTCGGTCCGTTCCGTGCGGGGCCCGACGGCGCGACCTTGTTCGAGGTGATGATGGGCGACCCGCGCTCGTGGGGTGACGAGCCCGAGGTGTTCGACGCGCTGCTCGAGGAGCACGGCGCGCAGCGGCTCCCCGATGTGGAGCTCGACTACCCGCCCTGGCTCGCGGACCTCCGCAGCCACTGGGTCGGCACGGAGGACGACGCGAGCCCCGAGGCCGACTGACCGACTCCGAGTCGGGAGCTAGGCGCTCTCTTCGGACTTCGGCTCGTCGACCGGGGCGGGGGCGGTCACCGGCGGCGCCGGGTCGTCGACCTTCGCCTCTTCGGCGTGGCCCTCGGTGATGCCCTTCTTGAACTCGTGCTGGGCCTGGCCGAGCGACCGGGCCAGCTGCGGGATCTTGGAGCTCCCGAAGAGGAGCGCAATCAGGGCGATGGGGACGAGGATCTCCCAGCCGATGATCTCACCGAGTACAGGCATCCGAAGCTCCTTTGGCCGGAAACAGCTGGCCCTTCCCCAGAGGGTACCTACGCCGCGGCCCGCCGTCCGCACGCGTCACGAGATCCCGGGATTATTTAGTTAGGACTGCTAAATAGTGTGATATCCTGACGGTCATGGCGATCACCCCCACCACCACCGCACCCGCATCCGCGACCCCGGCGGCTCCCGCCGAGACGTCGGAGGAGATCGCCGGTCGGCTGCGGCTCAGCGCCACCCGCCTGGCCCGCAAGCTCCGCCAGGAGGCCCAGACCGGCCTGACCCCGAGCCAGCTCTCCGCCCTCGCCGCGGTGGACCGCCACGGGCCCGTGACCCTCGGCGCGCTCGCGGACCTCGAGCAGGTCGCGCCGCCGAGCGTCACCCGCGTGGTGGCCAAGCTCGAGACCGACGGCCTCCTCACCCGCCGGCCCGATCCCGCGGACCGTCGCGTCACGAAGGTCGTCGTCACCCAGAAGGGTCGCAACCTCCTCGGCGCGTCGCGGCGCCGCAAGACCGAGTGGCTCACGACCCGGCTCGAAGACCTCGGTGACGAGCAGCGCGCCCGACTGGCCGACGCGCTCGACACCCTCGACGCGCTCACCACGGAGCCCCGATGAAGATCAAGTTCCGCCGCGGCGTCAAGGACACGTTCCAGTCGCTGCACGTCCGCAACTTCCGCCTCTTCTTCAGCGGCCAGCTGATCTCGCAGATCGGCAATTGGCTCACGATGGTGGCGTTGACGCTGCTGGTCCTGAAGCTCACGGACAACGGTGTCGCGATCGGGTTCCTCGCGGCCGCGCAGTTCGGACCGGTCCTGCTGATCGGGGCCTGGGCCGGCCTGATCGCCGACCGCTCGGACAAGCGCAAGCTCCTGATCATCGTGCAGTCGATCGCCATGGCGCAGTCGTTCGCGCTCGCCGCGCTCGCGTTCAGCGGCAGCCCGCCGTTGTGGGCGATCTACTCGGTCGCGCTCGTCGGCGGCATCACGGTTGCGTTCGACAACCCGGCCCGCCGGGCGTTCGTGGTCGAGATGGTCCCCAAGGAGGACATGAACAACGCGGTCAGCCTGAACAGCGCCGCGATGACCTCGTCCCGCATCTTCGGCCCCGCGCTCGCCGGCCTGCTCGTGATCACGGTCGGCTTCGGCTGGGCGTTCCTCGCCGACGGCCTCTCGTACATCGCGGTGCTCATCGGCCTCGGCATGATGCGCACCTCGGAGCTGCATCCGTCGCCGATCACCGAGCGGGCGAAGGGCCAGGTGCGCGCCGGGCTCCGCTACGCCCGCAGCGTCCCGGACCTGTGGGTGCCGTTGGTGATGATGGCGATCGTCGGCACCTTCGCCTACAACTTCCAGACCGTCTTCCCGCTGTTCGTGACCCGCAGCCTCGGCGGCAGCGACACCACCTTCACCCTGCTGCTCTCGGTGACCAGCATCGGTGCGCTGGTCGGCGCGCTGGCCACCGCGCGGCGCAAGTCCATCGACGTGCGGATGGTCGCGCTGACGTCACTGGGCTTCGGCGCCGCGATGACCGTGATGACGTTCGCGCCGACGCCGGTGATCGCCTTCCCGATCGCGCTGTTCGTCGGGCTCGGCAGCATCGCGTTCCTCACCGCGTCCACCGCGATCGTCCAGATCCGCTCCGACCCGATGATGCGGGGCCGGGTGCTCGCGCTGCAGGCGATGGTGTTCCTCGGCAGCACACCGATCGGAGGACCCATCGTCGGGTGGATCTGCCAGAACATCGGCCCGCGCTACGGCGTGGCCGTGGGTGCGGTGGCCGCGCTCGGCGCCGGCGCCTGGGGGCTCATGAAGGCGCGCAGCTGCGCGCCGGCCGAGCCGATCTCCTCCGCGGACGGGACGAAGGCGGTCGAGCTCGCGATCGCCGACCTGAACGACGACGTGTCGGAAGCCGAAGAGGCCCAGCGCGCGCCGGACCGCGCGGGTCAGGGAACCAGGACGGTCTTGCCGACGAGCTGACGGTCGAGCAGGGCCTGGAGCACCGCGCCCGCGTCGTCGAGCCTCGCCCGGTGCGGTTCGGGCGGATGGAGCCGGCCGGCCGCCACCGCAGCCAGGATCTCGTCGAGCAGGGCGTGCTGGCCCGCCGGGTCCCGACCGGTCCACGCGCCCCAGTCGACGCCGACGAGCGTGCGGTTGTTCAGCAGCACCAGGTTCGCGGGCAGCTTCGGGATGCCCCCGCCCGCGAACCCGATCACGAGGAACGTCCCGTTCCAACCGGTCGCTCGCAGCGCGGGCTCGGCCATCGGACCGCCGACGGGATCGACGACGACGTCGACGCCACCGCCCGAGAGCTCCTTGGCCCGCACCTTCAGGTCCTCGGTCGTGTAGTTGATGACGTCGGTCGCGCCGGCGGCGCGGGCCAGGTCGAGCTTCTCCGCGCTGGACGCGGCGGCGATGACGCGTGCGCCGAGCGCGGCCGCGACGTCGACCGACGCGAGCCCGATGCCGCCGCCGGCGCCGAGCACGAGCACCGTCTGGCCCGGCTCGACGGTCATGCGCCGGGTGAGCGCGAACCACATGGTGCAGTAGCTCTGGACCAGGCCCGCGGCGCGGTGTAGCTCGAGGTTGTCGGGGACCCGGGTGAGCGCGCTCGCGGGCACGACGACGTGGGACGCGTACGCGCCGAACGTCATGCCCAGGACGCGGTCACCGACGGTGAGGCCCTCGACCCCGTCACCGAGCTCGACGATCGTCCCGGCCATCTCCATGCCCGGCGTGAACGGCAGCGGGATCTTGATCTGGTACGTCCCGGCGACGGTCAGCGCGTCCGCGTAGTTGACGCCCACGGCGTCCACCGCGACGACCACGCGGCCCGGCCCGGCCGTCGGATCCGGCTCCTCGAGGATCTGCAGGGAGGCAGGCGGACCGTATTCGGAGCACACGACGCGACGCACGGGCCGCACAGTAGAGGGAGAGCCCACATCGCCTGCAACCATGGGATCCGTGACCGCGCCGGCGACGCCCGCAGCAGTGCCGCCGATCCGCACCTGGATGAGCTGGAGCAGCGGGAAGGACAGCACGTTCGCGCTCGCCGCCGCCCGGACGGACCCGGAGCTGGAGGTCGTCGGGCTGCTCGTCACCGTGAACGCAGAGGCCGACCGCGTCGCGATGCACGCGGTGCGCAGGACGCTGCTCGAGGCGCAGGCCGAGCGGCTCGGCCTCCCGCTGCACATCGTCGAGATCCCGTCGCCGTGCCCGAACGACGTGTACGCGGCGAAGATGGACGCGGCGATGCGCGTGGCCCGCGCCGACGACGTGCGCCGCGTCGTCTTCGGTGACCTCTACCTCGAGGACATCCGTGCGTACCGCGAGGAGGCGCTGGCCGGCACCGGCATCGACCCGGTGTTCCCGCTCTGGCGCCGGCCGACGGACGCGCTCGCCGCGCGAGATGATCGCCGGTGGGGTGCGGGCGGTGCTCACCTGCGTCGATCCGCAGCAGCTGCCCGCGGGGTTCGCGGGGCGCGCGTTCGACGAGTCGCTCCTCGCCGACCTCCCGGACGGCGTCGACCCCTGCGGCGAGAACGGCGAGTTCCACACCTTCGTCTGGGACGGGCCGGGGTTCTCGTCCCCGATCAACGTCGCGGTCGGAGCGGTCGTCGAGCGGGACGGTTTCGTCTTCTGCGACGTCAGCTCGAGCGACACACGATCTGGCTCTGGACCTCGCCGGTGAGGATCCGGGCCAGCACCCGGGCCTCCGCCTCCCACGACGCGTAGGCATCCGGGGCGGCGCTGCGCTGGACGTGCTGGGCCGCCTCGGTGACGGACATCCCCTGCCAGCTCGGGATCTTCGCCAGCTCGCGGTAGAAGGCCGCGGCCGCGTAGCTCGGCGTCATCAGCTGGCCCGGTGTCCCCCAACCCTGCGACGGCCGCTGCTGGAACAGCCCGAGGGAGTCCCGGTCACCGTGCGAGATGTTGTGCAGCTCCGACTCCTGCAGCGCGGCGGCCAGCGCGATCGTCACCGCGTGGTGCGGAAGGCCCTGCTGGGCCGCGACCTGCGCGATCGTCCGCGCGTTGTCCGCCTGCTCCCGATCGATGCGATAGGTCTGGTCGCCGATCGTCGCGGTGCACGACGGAGTGACGCTCTGGATCACGCGCGACACGGCGAACGCGGCGGTCGCCAACAGGACCACGACGACCCCGATGACGACCAGGAACTTCAATGAGCGCTTCCGGCGCCGCCGCATCGAGGGGCTCGGAGGCCGACGGACCCCGCCGTCGCCGGAACCGCGAGCAGAAGTGGCGCGGGCCGGCCCCGGCCGCGCGACCACGCTCTCCCGGCTCCCAGTCACCATCCCCAAACGCTACCCACCTCCACCAACTCAACCGTCGCTCGACCGGACGCTCGACCACGCAGGGCGATGCTGTGCCGAACGTCACCCACGAAACCGGGAACGGCAGTGAGCTGACCGAACGTTCAATTGATCGTGCAACAGACGTGCAGCACCCACCAGTGGTCCCACGACACCGAGCCCTGCCCGTACTGCCGCGAGACGCAACGGCCGCCGAGCCGATGAACAACCGAGCGCGCGCCGACCGCCTGAGCCAGGCCATCGTCGCCACGATCTCCGGCGATGCATCCAGGGTCGACGAGTGGTTCACCCACGACGTCGTCGGATCCGGGCCGGCCATCAACGTGCACTCGCGCGACGAGCTCACGACCGACATCGAAGACCGCGGCGGGGCCTTCTCGGACCTCGAGATCGCGTTCGCGCCGCTCGACGTCTCGGGCGAGCAGGCCTGCGTCGAATGGGTGGCGTCGGCCGTGCACGACGGACCCTTGGTCCTCGACGAGAGCCGCGCCTCGGTGACGATCCCCACGGGCCGCCGGGTGCGGATGCGTGCGGTCACCGTCGCTGAGTTCGACGGCGACCAGATCTGCTCCTTCCGGAGCTACTGGGACGACGTCCCCGTGCTCCTGGACGTCCCCGAAGCGAAGTCGGGCTGACTCCGAGAGATCGACGCTCCGGCCGTAGGCTCCGGAGACCTGCCGGAGGGACGCCCCCGCCCTCCCGGGAACTCCCGAATGCCACCCAAGGAGCCTCGATGACCGACAAGTCCGCGTTCACTGACGACGAGTGGCACGCCCTGACTGACGCCCCCCTGCTCGTGACGCTCGCGATCTTCGCGGTCGGCGAGCACGGTCCGATCTCGATGGTCAAGGAGGCGAGCGCCAGCGCCCGCGCCATCGCGCACCCGGGCGAGCACGGGCCGGCCAACGCCCTGATCACGGAGATCGCGACGGCGGCCGAGAGCAAGGACGCGCGCCACGACATGAAGGAGCACCGCGGGAAGTCCATGGAGGAGGCCCTCGAGCACTCCCTCACCGACCTCGCGCCGGCGGCCGCCGCGCTGAAGAAGCTCCCGGCGGACGAAGCGGCCCAGGTGGGCTCGTGGATGGTGGACATCGCGAAGGCCATCGCGGCGTCGTCCAAGTCCGTGAGCACGGACGAGCAGGGCGCGATCGCCCGGATCGCCACGCTCTTCGGCGTCCCGGCGTAGTTGTCCCGGGCGCTGCCTAGCATGGGTGGTGTTGCCGGTTCCTCGCGCGATGCCGAAGCCGAGAGGAGTGACGCCGGATGAGTGACGTGAGCACGACCCGAGAGTCCGTCGACCTGGAGGCGCAGCTCGAGCGCCACCGGTTGGAGCTGACCGCCTACTGCTACCGGATGCTCGGCTCGTCGTCCGACGCAGAAGACGCGGTCCAGGACACG
This sequence comes from uncultured Acidimicrobiia bacterium, assembly GCA_963770105.1. Taxonomy (GTDB): domain Bacteria; phylum Actinomycetota; class Acidimicrobiia; order IMCC26256; family JAENVU01; genus Chersky-806. The sequence goes on from CAVYOL010000001.1 coordinate 623,875, forward strand.
ATGGTGCGGGCCTGGCGCGGCTACGACCGCTTCGAAGGCCGGTCCAAGCTGCGGTCGTGGCTCTACCGGATCGCCACCAACGTCTGCTTCGACCAGCTGAACGGCAAGCAGCGTCGGGCCCGGCCGATGGACTTCGGCCCGGCCCGCACCGCCGACTCACCCCTGCCGGCGCCACTCCCCGAAGCGACCTGGATGGAACCGATGCCGGACAGCCGGGTGCTGCCGTCCGAGGGCGACCCGGCGGATCTGGCGGTCGCGCGGGAGTCGATCCGGCTGGCCTTCGTCGCCGCGTTGCAACACCTGCCGCCGCGCCAGCGCGCGGTCCTGATCCTGCGCGAGGTCCTGCGCTGGCAGGCCACGGAGGTGGCGGAGCTCCTGGACACCACGGTGGCCTCGGTGAACAGCGCGCTCCAGCGCGCCCGGGCCACGCTCGAGGCCAGCGGCGTCACCGATTCGGACCCGGCGGCCCCGCTCGACGAGGCCCAGCGCGAGCTCCTGGCCAAGTACGTCGACGCGTTCGAGCGCTACGACCTCGACACGCTCGTGACGCTGCTGAGCGAGGACGTGCGCCAGTCGATGCCCCCGTACGACCTGTGGCTCATCGGGCCCGAGGAGATCCGGGCCTGGATGCTCGGGACGGGCGCGGCGTGTCGCGGCTCGCGGCTGCTCCCGACCGTCGCCAACGGCGCGCCCGCGTACGCGCAGTACAAGCCCAGCGGTCCGGGCGGGAGCTTCGAGCCGTGGGCGATCCACGTGCTGGAGATCTCGGACGGCCGCATCGTCGGGCTCAACTTCTTCCTCGACACCAAGACGCTGTTCCCGATCTTCGGGTTCGCCGAGGAGCTCGAAGGCTCGTAGTCAGTCCTCCGCGAACGTCAGCAGCGTGCCGAGCCCCATCAAGGTGAGCAGTGACCGCAGGGGCGCGCTCGCGTGACGGAGCTCGATGGTCTTGCCCAGCCGGCCCGCCCCGAGCTGGAGCCGGGCCAGGGCGTCGATCACCACGGCATCCGGGTCGGCGAAGGCGCCGACGTCGCAGACGACCCGGGGCGCGTCGCTGGCCTCGAGCAGCCGGCACGCCCGCGCGCAGAGACCCGGGATGTCGGCGCGGCTGATCGGAGCATCGACGACCAGCCGCAACGCGTCGTCAGCCACCCGGGTCCCCTTTCGTGGCCTGGTCTGGAGACCCCGTGGCGAGCCGAAACTCATCGGGAGCAGCGCCGGGGCGACGATCCGTCGGGGACAGGTGCGAGGATCTCCGCACCGGATGTCGAGACCCCGGCGCCCGCTCCGACGTCACCGGTGAGCGGCACCCACGCCGGGGTTCCGACGAGACGAGGAGTGACTCACGTGAAGTACATGCTGCTGATCTACGGGAACGAAGAGCTGTGGTCGTCCTTCCCGCCCGAGGAGCTGGCCCAGGTCATCCAGGACACGGACGCGCTCCATGTCGGAGCTCCGGGCGTCGGGCGAGTTCATCGGCGCGTACGGCGTCGCCGACCAGGAGCATGGCGAAGACCGTGCGGCTGCGCGGACGGCGTGCCCGGCGGTGACCGACGGGCCGTACATCGAGGCGAAGGAGTACATCGGCAGCTTCGACATCGTCGACTGCGAGACCGAGGAGCGCGCGCTCGAGATCGCGGCACGCGTCCCGTTCGCGCGCATCGGGTCGGTCGAGGTGCGGCCGATCATGCACGAGGCCGCGCCCGGAGTGTGAGCCCGGACACGCGCCTCGAGGACCTGCTGCGCGCGCTGGCGCCGCAGGTCCTCGGCGCGCTCGTCCGCCGCTACGGCCACTTCGACGCGTGCGAGGACGCGGTGCAGGAGGCGCTGCTGGCCGCGGCGGTCCAGTGGCCGGACGCAGGGGCAGCCGGACGAACCCGCGGGCCTGGCTGATCACGGTCGCGTCCCGCCGGCTCACCGACGAGCTGCGCAGCAACGAGTCGGCGCGCGTCGGCGGGAGGACTCGACCGTCCGCCATGACGCCGCCGCAGGCCCTGGTCGCGCCCGCCGCCGACGCCGGATCCGCTCCCCGAGGGCGACGACACGCTCACGCTGCTGTTCCTCTGCTGCCACCCGGCGCTCTCGCCGGCGTCGCAGCTCGCGCTGACGCTGCGGGCGGTCGGCGGTCTGACCACCGCGCGAGATCGCGCGGGCGTTCCTCGTGCCCGAGGCGACGATGGCCCAGCGCATCAGCCGGGCCAAGCAGACGATCCGGGCGACCGGGAGCGAGCTTCGGCATGCCCCCGGCGCCCGAGCGGGCCGACCGGCTGCGGGTCGTGCTGCACGTGCTCTACCTGATCTTCAACGAGGGCTACACCACGACGTCCGGTCCCGACCTGGTCCGCAGCGACCTCACCGCCGAGGCGATCCGGCTCACGCGCGCCGTGCTACGCGCCGGCTGCCCGGCCGACGGCGAGGTCGCGGGCCTGCTCGCGCTGATGCTGCTCACCGACGCGCGACGCCCGGCACGGACGGACGCCGACGGCCGGCTGGTCCCGCTGGCCGAGCAGGACCGGGCGCGGTGGAACACCGCGTTCATCGCCGAAGGCGTCGCGCTCATCACCGAGACGTTGGCCACCGCGCCGACTCGGGCCGTACCAGCTGCAGGCGGCGATCGCCGCGGTGCACGACGAGGCCGAGACCGCGGATGACACCGACTGGCCGCAGATCCTCGCCCTGTACGAGCTGCTCGACCGCCTCTCCCCCAATCCGATGACCACGCTCAACCACGCCGTCGCGCTCGCCATGGTGCAGGGACCGGAGGCCGGGCTCGAGCTGCTCGCGACCCTGGACGCCGACCCCCGGATGGCCGGGCACCACCGGCTCGAATCAGTGCGGGCCCACCTGTTGGAGCTCGCCGGCGACACCGCGGCGGCGCGGGCCGGCTACCGCGCCGCGGCTCGCCACACGACCAGCATCACCGAGCAGCGCTACCTCGAGTCCCGCGCCGCCCGCCTCCCCGACTGACCCGCTCCACCCCACCCGTTCTCGGCCCGCTCAGGCCCGCCTGACGGGCTGCAGCGTGCCGAGAGGGATCAGGTCAGGGTGGCGCGGAGGTGGGGGACGACGGCCGCGCCCAACGCGGCGATCTGGTCGCGCGCCGCGGCCGGCGACACGCCGGGGACGTGCACGCGCAGGTTGACCGCGGTCGCGCCGGCGTGCGCCAGCGTGTCCGCGAGTCGTTCGGCCACCTCGCGCCCGTCGGTCGAGGCGATCAGCTCGTCACTTCCCCACTGGGCCTGTGCGGCGCCCGGTGAGTACGAGCGGTACCGGTCGACCTGGCGATCGACGTCCTCACGCGGTGGCTCGCCGATCCACGCGCGCCGGATCGCGACGCACGCGGCGGTCCCTCCCTCCGCCCGGTACGCGTCGACGAGCGCGCGGCCGCGCTCGGGCGTCGACAGCGAGTCGAACAGCAGGCCGATGTCGAGCCCGGCTGCGCGCCGCGCCGCGGTGAAGCCCATGGCGGCACTCACCAGCGGTATGGGTCGCGCCTCGAATGCACGCACCGCGGGGTCGTTCCGGACCGGGCCGAGCTCGCGACCGGACAGGATCCCGGCCAGCTCCGTCAGCTGCCCGACGAACCGGGCGGTGAGCCCTTCCATCGACTGGTGGGCGATCTCGAAGTCCGCCGCGAGCGCACCGGCCGCGACGCCGACCCCGACGCGACCGGGGAAGCGGGCGTCGAGCCACGCCACGTCCTCGGCCACCAGCGCGGTCTCCCGCAGCGGGAGCAGGAGCGGGCACGGCGCGGCCCAGCCGTGGTCCATCGCGTCGAGGCACCAGCCCGCGGCGAGCAGCGGGTTGGGCAGGTAGCCGGGGAACCCTCCGTGATGCTCGCTCGTCATGACACCGTCGAACCCGGCATCCACCGCCAGCGCGGCCTGCGCCCGGAGCTCCGCGACGATCTCCGGCGCGTCGAGCCCGTCGTGCGGGTACAGCCGCAGCGACACCGATCCGCGCGCGAGCGGTGCCGCGCCGGTCATCAGTCCGTGGCCCGGGCGCCGAGCTCGCGCAGACGCGCTTGGCAGTCGCGCCAGGTGTCGTCGAGGATCTGACGCACGGGGAGCACCTCGTCGATGCGCCCGGCGACCTGACCGCTCATCGCGTACGCGGCGTTCATCGAACCGCCGAAGTAGAGGTCGCGGATGCCGTCGAGCGCGAGCGGTCGCGCCGGGTGCTCACGCTCGGCGGCCGCGGAGAGCTCGGTGCGCAACGTCCGCATGGCCGGCTTCGCGTAGCGGTTGACGATCACGGTGTCGGTCTCGGCCGCCGCGATCACCGCCTGCTTCCAGTTGTCGTGCACCGGCGACTCCACCGCAGTCGAGCATGCGCGTCCCCATCTGCACGCCCTCGGCGCCGAGCACGAGGGCGGCGGCCATCGACACCCCGTCCGCGATCCCGCCGGCGGCGACGATCGGCACGTCGACCTCGGCCGCGATCAGCGGGAGCAGCACCATGGACGAGGCGCCGTCGGGGTTCTTGAACCCGCCGCCCTCGATGCCCTCGACCACCAGGCCATCGACCCCGGCCGCGATCGCCTTTCGCGCCCCGCGCAACGACGGGACGACGTGGAAGACGGTGATGCCCGCCGCCTTGAGCTTCGGCACCAGCACCGCCGGGTCGCCGGCGGAAGTCGTGACGAAGCGCACCCCGTTGTCGACGATGAAGTCGATGATCGACAGGTCGCGGATGAACAGCTGCGCGACGTTCACTCCCCACGGCCGGTCGGTGAGGTCACGCATCTTCTCGATCTCGAGCCGGACCTCGCCGAGCTGGCCCGACGACGTCTCGATGATCCCCATGCCCGCCGGCGTTGGAGACGGCCGACGCGAGCTGCGCCCGCGCGATGAACCCCATCGGCGCCTGGATGATCGGTATCTCGATGCCGAGCTGCTCGGTCACACGCGTCTGCACGGAGCCCCCCAGGACGGATCGGATCGAAACTGCAGCGCATCGTACGCATCAACGGCGGCGGGTCGACGCTGGACACGTTCGGCGTGATCCAGCAGTGTGCGGCCATGCCGCGGTTGCTCATCGTCCATCACACCCCGTCGCCGTCGGTCCACTCGATGCTCGAGGCCGCGAAGGCCGGCGCCACCGACGACGCGATCGAAGGCGTCGAGGTCGTCGTCCGCGCCGCGCTCCACGCGACGGCGACTGACGCGCTCGACGCCGACGCCTACCTGCTCGGCACCCCCGCCAACCTCGGATACATCTCCGGCGCGCTCAAGCACTTCTTCGACGAGATCTACTACCCGTGCATCGAGGAGACGATCGGGCGACCGTACGGCGTCTACGTGCACGGGAACAGCGACACCACCGGAGCCGAGCGAGCCGTCGAATCGATCACGACCGGCCTGCAGTGGCGCCTCGCCGCGAAGCCGGTCCGGGTGATCGGCGACCCGACCGCGCGGATCTCGACGCCTGCCGGGATCTGGGCGCGGCCCTCGCGGCCGGCCTGACGCTGTAGCGCTCGATCAGGCGCGGGGCCGCGAGTCGTCCGGCCCGCCGATCCGGCGCAGCCGCGAGACGAAGCGTCCGAGATACGACCAGACCATCTCTTCACCGTCGAGTGCCCGAGTCACTTCGACCCCCGGCAGACCGACGGGCCGGAGCGTGTGCACCCCGTCCTCGTAGGTCGCAACCACCGTGATCGGGGTGGTGAAGTCGAACTCGGCCACGTCGTGGACCCCGTTTGCTTCCGTGCCGTCGCACCGCATGTCGTGGATCACACCACCGGCCGTCACGACGAGGCGATCGCCGCACTGCTCGATGCGCTCGACGTGCTCGAGCGCACGGTGCCCGGCGGGCGCGGGCCGGCCGTCGATCTCGACCGCAACGGTCTTCCACAGACCTCGAAGGTCCGGCGCTCCGGGCACGAGCGGTTCGGCGCACCCCGCCAGGATCGGGGCGGGGAGCTCGTCGCCGTAGCCACCCGGAGGGGTGTCCGCGACCGGGATGGCCGAGACCCCGTCCGGGCGCGAGGTGGCCGGGTTCCCGTCCGCCGCACTGGTCATCCCCAGAGTCAATCACCCCGGATCCGGGGCTTTCGGCGGGTATTGGCCGGATCTTTGCCAAGTTCTTGCAATACGGAGGCGGCGTTCTCACGCGGGTCACAGGAGTCGCTGCGACCCTGGGGACCGTGCCGCGACGACTCGGTCGCGCACTCGACCACAAGCGGGTTTCACCGATGAGGAAGAGCCGCACCACACGGGACGCAGGGCTGCGCCAGGTCAGCACCGCGACGAAGTGGCTCGCCGGGGCTGCTGCCGTCCTGACCGGCTTCATCACGGTCTGGGAGGGCGCGCAGCGTGCACGATGCGGCCGCCACCCCGGCGGCCCGCCAGCCGGCCGCCTCGACCGGGTCGGGGTCGAGCGTCACGAGTCCGAGCGCCACCGATCCCGGGTTCTCCGGCGACGACCTGCAGGCGCCCGACACCGCGCCGGCCCCCTCGTACCAGCAGCCGGCGGCGAGCTCGGGCGGATCATGAGTGAGGTTCTCGACCGCGGCGCAGACCCGAGCCTTGGGAACGACGGCGCGCATCGTCGTCCTCGGCGCCGGCGAGGACGAAGCACTCGCGCTGATGGCGGACGAGCTCGAGCTGGTGGAGCAGGCGTGCAGCCGCTTCCGCGCCGACTCCGACCTCAGCCGGGTCAACGACGAGAGCGGGCAACCCGTAGCGGTCGACCCACTGCTGATCGAAGCGATCGACATCGCCCTGCGCGCCGCGCAGGTCACGGACGGGCGCGTCGATCCGACGATCGGGCGCGCGCTGCGTCTCCTGGGGTACGACCGAGACTTCGCCACGATCGACGAGGCCGCGCCCGCCTTCGAGCTGCGCGCCGAGCGCGTGCCCGGGTGGCTGTGCGTCGTCGTGGATCACCGCGCGGCACCGTACGGGTGCCGGCCGGCGTCCAGCTGGATCTCGGCGCGACCGCGAAGGCGTTTGCCGCGGATCGCGCGGCGCAACACGTCGCGACGGCCTTGGACTGCGGCGTCCTGGTCAGCCTCGGCGGCGACATCGCGCTCGCCGGGGACGCGCCCGTCGACGGCTGGCCCATCCGGGTCACCGACGATCACACGGCGGGGTTCGACGCGCCCGGTCAGACGGTCGCGCTGACGTCCGGCGGGCTGGCGACCTCCAGCGTGACCGTGCGCCGGTGGCACCAGGGCACCGTGACCCGCCACCACCTGCTCGACCCGGCGACCGGACTGCCGGTGACCGGTCCGTACCGCACCGTCTGCGTGACCGCCGGGAGCTGTGTCGACGCCAACATCGCGTCCACCGCTGCGCTCGTCCTGGGCGAAGCCGCTCCCGAGTGGCTCGACGCACGCGAGCTGCCGGCCCGCCTCACCCGTCACGACGGTCGTGTGGTGTACGTCGGCGGCTGGCCCGATTCGGAGCTCGAACCGTGAGCCTGGCGGTGGTGGGCGGGTCGACGCTCTGGTTCCTGTCCCGTGCGACCGGGATCGTCGCGTTCATCCTGCTCACCGTGACGGTCGTGCTCGGCATCATGACGTCCCTGCGGTGGCAGAGCCGGTCGATCCCACGCTTCGTCGTCGAGTACGTGCACCGCAACGTGACGGTGCTGGTGCTCGCACTCATCGCGATCCACATCGGCACCGTCGTCGTCGACGGGTTCGCGCCGATCGGTTGGATCGCATCCGTGGTTCCCTTCACCTCCCCGTACCGGCCGATCTGGCTCAGCCTCGGCGCGCTGGGCTTCGACCTCCTGCTCGCGGTCGCGGTGACGAGCTGGCTGCGCCACCGCGTCGGCTTCCGCATCTGGCGCTTCCTGCACTGGTCCGCGTACGCGTCGTGGCTCGTGGTGCTCATCCACGCGTTCGGTACCGGTACCGACACTCGCCAGGGTTGGGCACTGCTGATCGAGGGCGGCTGCGCGGCCGCGGTCGTCGTCGCGGTCTGGCTCCGGGTCGGAGCGGAGTGGGAGCAGCACACCCGGGTGAGGGCCAGCGCGCTCGTCGCGACGATCCTGGTCCCGCTCATCGTGGGCGGATGGCTGCTCGTCGGGCCCCTCGCCCCGAACTGGGCGGCGCGCGCCGGAACCCCGAAGACCGTCCTGGCGCACTCGTCGAGCCCCGCGAGCAACCGATGACGAGGGTCGTGACCCCACTTGCGGATCCGCCCTTCACGCCCGGGCCTGCGAGCCTGCCGCGCCTGCTCACCGGGCTCCGACCCGGTCACGGGCTGACGCTCGCCGAGCACCGCGAGCTGCACGGTCCGCTCCGCCTGATGGACGCGCGCCGGCTCGTCGACCTGACGGAGCGCGCCGGGCTGCACGGCCGCGGCGGCGCGGGCTTTCCGACCGCGACGAAGCTCGCGGCGGTCGCGGCCGGACGGCGACCCCGCGTCGTGGTCGCCAACGGGTCCGAGGGCGAGCCCGCGAGCTCCAAGGACGAGACGCTGCTCACCGGCAACCCCCACCTCGTCATCGACGGGCTGATGCTGGCTGCGACTGCGCTCGACGCGCGCGAGGCGATCGTCGCGGTCGAACGCACACGACCACTCGCGCTGCACGCGGTCCGGCTCGCGGTCGCGGAGCGGGTCGCGGCGGGCGCGGACGGCATCCCGATCCGGGTCGTCGAGGTCCCGGGCCGCTACGTCGCCGGTGAGGAGAGCGCGCTCGTCCACCTGCTCAACGGCGGTGAGGCGAAGCCGACGCTCGTCCCACCCCGTCCGTTCGAACGCGGCGTCGACGGGCGCCCGACCCTCATCCAGAACGTCGAGACGCTGGCCCACCTCGCGCTGATCGGCCGCCACGGGCCGGACTGGTTCCGGAGCCTGGGCTCGGGCGAGGAGCCGGGTTCCGCGCTGCTGACCCTGGGTGGAGCGGTGGCCCGACCCGCGGTCTACGAGGTCGCGCTCGGTTCGCGCTTCGAGTCCCTCGTCGCGGCGGCCGGCGGCGAGACCGAACCGGTGTCGGCGTACCTGCTCGGCGGCTTCTTCGGCACGTGGGTGCGCCGAGACGTGCTCGCCAGTCGGCGGCTCTCGAACACCGACCTCAAGGACATCGGCGCATCACTCGGCGCCGGAGTGGTGACCGCGCTCCCGGCGTCGGCATGCGGGCTCGTGGAGACCGCGCGCGTCATGCACTACCTGGCCGACGAGACTGCCGGCCAGTGCGGACCGTGCGTGCACGGACTCCGGTCGATCTCCGATCGGATGCAGGAGATCGCGCGGGCCCAGACGACCCCGAAGATGCGCGCGGACCTCGACCGGTGGTCGAACATGATCATCGGGCGCGGCGCGTGCCGGCTTCCTGATGGCGCGATTCGGTTCCTCCACAGTGCGCTGGTCACCTTCGCCGACGAGATCGAGCTCCACCAGCGCGGCGAGTGCCACGCGACCCACCGCGAGCCCGTGCTCCCGATCCCCGGCACCGGACGGGAGGTGGGCTGGCGGTGACGAAGCGGCTGCAGCTCGATCCGATTCGCTGTGACGGGCACGGCATCTGCGCCGAGCTCTTCCCGGAGGGGATCGTCCTCGACGACTGGGGCTTCCCGATGCTCAACACCACCGCGATCCCCGACTACCTGCTCGACCACGCCAAACGCGCCGTGTTTGCGTGCCCGGTGCTCGCGCTGAAGCTCGTCGAGCGGCCCTGAGCCGTCACTGCTCTCACCGTCCTCACAGACGGCTTCTGACAGCCTCGAGCCCGGATCCGCGGGCTCGAGCCCGAATCCCCCGAAGGAACGCCCCCGATGATCGACCTCGACCTGCGCACGGACGCACCGGTCCCTCCGGTGCCTCGCGACCGCACCCTGGTCGTGATCCCCACCCTCAACGAGCGCGAGAACGTCGCGACCGTGCTCGGCCGGCTGCGCCGCGTGGTGCCCGACGCGCACGTGCTCGTCGTCGACGACGGCAGCGACGACGGGACGCCCGAGGCGGTCGAGGTACTCGCCGGCTCGCTCGGGCAGATCCGCGTCGTGCGTCGGCACGGCCCGCGCGGGCTCGGTCCGGCGTACCGGTTCGGGTTTGCGGCCGGCCTGTCCGAGGGCTTCGACACGCTCGTCGAGATGGACGCAGACCTGTCCCACGACCCGGTGGACCTTCCCGCGCTCCTCGACGCGCTGGACGGGGGCGCAGACCTCGCGATCGGGTCCCGCTACATCGAGGGCGGGCTGACCGTGGGGTGGCCGAAGCACCGCGAGCTGTTGTCCCGCGGTGGCGGTTGGTACGCCCGCACGCTCCTGCACTGCTCGGTGCAGGACATCACCTCGGGCTTCCGCGCCTACCGCGCCGACCTGGTGCGGGCCATCGACCTCGATTCGGTCTCGGCCACCGGCTACGGGTTCCAGATCGAGATGACGCACCGCGCGTGCCAGGTCGGTGCCCTCATCACCGAGGTGCCGATCGTCTTCCGTGAGCGCACCGCAGGGGCCTCAAAGATGTCCCCGGCGATCGCGTCCGAAGCACTGGTCATGGTGGCGCGCACCGTGTTCGACGAGCGGCGCCGCCGTGAGCACAACGCGACAGGCTCCTTCACGATCGGCGGCACCCAGTGATCCTCGACCGCGTGCTGTTCGCCGGTACCCCCGTCGAGCGGGGGTACCGGGTCCAGCCCCGGTCGGGGTTCGTCACGGACCGACCGGGTGGGTCACCAGGTGGAAGCTGTTCGTGTGGAGGCCCAGCGTGGTGATCGCGCCGTTGATGTAGATGCCCCAGTACTCGTTGCTGATCTGGTTCAGCGCCACCACGACGTTCACCGGCACCGCGGCACTGAAGAGCGCGATGCCCGTCGGGTGGCCACTGCCGGAGTCGGGATCGATGCCGTTGCCGGACACGCGGTTGCCGATGATGACGTTGCCCGAGACGTCCTGGCCGGGCGCGTGCGCATGGATCGCGATGCCCGCCTCACCGTTGCCGATCAGCGTGTTGCCGATCACCCGGTTGTTGTAGGAGGCCGTACCCGGGAAGGGTGCGAACATCCCGACCCCGGCCCCGCCGTTGCCGGACGACAGGTTGGCGATCACCGTGTTGTCGTAGACACCACCGACGGTCGGGTTCCCCAGCGCGTTGGCGTTGTGCGACGGCAGGGTGATCCCGCAGTCCTCGTTGTTGTTCAGGGACGCGTTGAACGCGATGAGGTTGCCGTGGCTCGGCCCGACCTCGTCGGTCACGAGGATGCCGCCGACGTTGTCCGACAGGTGGTTCGCGATCACCTTCGAGTCGGTGACGCTCATCAGGTGGAGCGCCTCGCCGCAGTCACCGGGCACCTCACCCTGGTCCTGGCACTCGGTCGTGACGTCCGTGCCGCTCCCGAGGTCGTTGTGGTGCAGATCGTTCCACCCGATGGACACGTGGGAGGTCTGGAAGGCGAGGAGGCCTTCGCCGAGGGCGTTCTCGATCGTGAACCCCGAGACCGAGCTCCCCGCGGCGCCTGCACCCACCAACGAGATGCCGTTGATGTCACCGGTGGCGTCAACGGTCGCGCGGAAGCCCCGGAGGTCGAGCCGCTTCGGCACCGTGACGCTCTCGGCGTAGGTCCCGGGCGCGACGGAGATCGAAGCGCCGGGTGCGGCCACCGACACCGCGTGGCCGATCGTCCGGCACGGCGAGAAGAACGAGCACGAGTTCGCGTCGCTCCCACGGGTCGCGGACACGTACAGCGCGGTCGGAGGAGTCGTCGCTCCCGCGACCGAGCCCTGGAGCCCGACCAGTGCGAGCGCTCCGACGAGCGCGACCATCACGCGCAATGCCTTCATTCGGCCCACCTCCTGTGATGCCACAGCCGTTCGGCCGGCGTCGGTACGCCCGCCCACCCCGACCCTAAGTCAGGCGGTTTAGCGGCGCAACGATGAGAAGGCGGTGAGATGCGGGCGCGTGCGGTCGCCGACCCTGGTCAGCGGCTCAGCCGGCGGCAATGCGGGCGGCGAGATCGGAGAGGGAGTCGCACCGGTCGTAGTCCGCGTCGTGGTGCAGGCCCAGCGGGTCCATGAGGACGGGGCGGAGACCGGCCCGGCGCGCGCCGACGACATCGATCGCCGGCATGTCGCCGACGTACCAGGCGGCGTCGGCGGAGACGCCCATCGCGTCGAGTGCGATCGTGAAGATGCGGGGATCCGGCTTCATCACCCCGACGTTGCCGGAGTCGATCACGCACTCGACGTCGACCCCGAGGCCCGGCCCGACCTGCAGGATCTCGAACTCGCGGAGCCGCTCCGCGATCATCCCGTCGGCGTTCGAGATCACGCCCAACCGCACGCCGGCGTCGGCGAGCGCGCGGAGCCCTTCGCGACATCCCGGGATGACGCGCAGCCAGAGCCCCGCATCCGCGAACTCGCTGTCGAGGTGACGGTGGGCCTCCTCGCGGTCCGCTTCTCCCACCCCGCACGCGGCGATGTACTGCTGCAGGTACGACGTCCAGCTCGCGGGCCAGTCGGCCTCGACGTCGAGATCGGTCGTGAACACCACCGCGGCGCGGTAGTGCGCGTCGTCGATCGCATCGGCCGCGACCGTCAGCTCGGCGCGCGCGAACGCGCCGGCGATCCGGTCGTGGGCCGGGAGCAGGAACACGCCCCCGGCGTCGAGGAGGACGGCCGCGGGCACGGTCACGTCACGCGGTCTTCATGCGGTCGAGCGCGCGGCCGAACAGGACGAGCGTCGTGGCGTGGAGCAGGTCACCGACCTCGACCGGGGCCTTGCCCGCGAACGCGCGGGCGTGCGTGCCTTCGAGCACGATGCCGAGCTTGAAGCTCGCCATGACCTCGTACCAGGCGACCGCCGACAGGTCCCGGGTCGACCGCCCGGTGTAGCGGGTGACGAGCTCGTCGCGCGTCGGCAGGCCGCCGAGCGCGGCCAACGCGCCGCCGATGCCGGGATCGCGCTCGGACGGCCACGTCGCGAGGAGCCAACCGAGGTCGAGGAGCGGATCGCCGACGGTGCACATCTCCCAGTCGACGATCGCGGCGACCTCGGGACCGTCGTAGCGGTAGAGCAGGTTCGCGAGGTGGTAGTCCCCGTGGGAGATGCCGGGAGTGAACGTCGCGGGTCGGTTCGCATCGAGCCAGGCCGCGACCTCGTCGAGCCCGGGGATGTCCGGGCCCGGATACCCCTCGTGGCGGGAGTAGGAGTCGAGCTCGGCGAGCCAGCGCGGCACTTGGCGTTCGAGGAAGCCGTCGGGCCGGCCGAGGTCCGAGAGACCCACGGCGTCGTGGTCGACCGCGCCGAGCGCCGCCACGGCATCGACGGCGGTCAAGCCCATCTCGTGGCGCACTGACGCGTCGTTGGCGTGGAGCTCGGGCAGCTCGACGGTCGGGTTGAAGCCGTCGATGGCCTCCATCAGGTAGAACGCGGCGCCGCCGCCGAGGACCGACTCGTCCGGGCACGCGGCGATCAACGCGGGATGCGGGACGTCGCTGCCCGCGAGCGCGGCGAGCACGCGCATCTCCCGGCGCATCATGTCGTTGCTCTTCGGGCGCAGGTGCCAGGGGCCGCGCCGGAGCACGAACGACCGGCCGCCGCGCTCGAAGCGCACGAGCACGTTCTGCGTCCCGCCGACGAGCGTCTCGACGGACTCGATCGGGCCGGGGCCGAGACCCTGCTCGTCCATCCACGCGGCCAGGACCTCGAAGTCGATCCCGGAGCTCAGGTCGGGCACGTCGGGCTACCGGGGCGGACGCAGCGCGGCGTCGAGGACGCTCAGCGCACCGACGGCCAAGCGCGAGTCGATCGGCACCCGGGCCTGCAGGAACCCCATCAACAGCGTGAGCACGATCGCTTCGAAGCCGTTCGCCATCGTCTCCGGGTCGACGTCCGTGCGCACCTCTCCCGCCGCCTGCGCGTCCGCAATGTCTGCGGCGATCTGCACGTTGAACTCGCGCAGCGACGGAAGGTCGAGCACCCGGTCGATCACGTCGGGCTCCTGACCGGCCAGCACGCGCGCCGCGAGGGGATGCTCGGTGATGTGACCGGCGAGCTCGGCCAGGATGACCGCCTCGCGATCCCGCACGGGCGTTCCCTCGATCGCGACCCGGGCCCGGTCGATGAGCCCCCCGGCATCGAGGTCCACCGCGGCCTGGAAGAGCGCTTCCTTGTTGGTGAAGTACGCGTAGACCGCCGCCGGGCTCAGCTGGGCCTCGCGGGCGATGTCCGACACCGACGTGCGCCGGTAGCCGTCGCGCGCGAACCGCCGGACCGCGATCTCGAGCAGCAGCCGACGGGTGCGATCGCCCTTGGTGCTGTTGGCGTCCTGCGCCGCTACCGCCACGTTTCGGAGCCTACCGTGCGGGGTAATCATCAAAGTGATGAAATCTCTTGACTTGTTGATTCCTGAGGGGGAGGCTCCCACCATGGTCGGAACCCAGCCGGCGACGCGCCCCACTGCAGGCCCCATCGACCCCGATCGGCGGATCGCCCGCCTGAACGCGGTGTCGAGCGGCCGCCCGATCGAACCCGACACCTACCTGCCCTGGGGAACGCTCGGCCGCGGGCAGGTCATCGCCGACGAGCTCCTCACCATCCACGGACTCGTCGTCGACGGCGCACCCGTCGAGCTGACGCCCGAGCAGCGGGCGCGCCTCTCGCGCGAAGAAGTCGCGGCGATGCTGACGATGGGTGTGCACTTCGAGGCCGTGCTCACCGCGGGGTTCGCGCGACAGATCGCGGAGACCGCGGACCTGTCCGATCCGCGGGTCACGTACATGCTCCACGAGATCGGCGAGGAGGCACGCCACTCGCGCGCGTTCGTGCGCTTGATCGAGGACCTGGCGCCCACGGCGAAGAACCCGTTCGACACCCCGATCGCGAACTTCCTCCTGAACCGGTTGACGCGGTCGCTCGCGAAGACGGACGCGCTCCTGCTCGTGATGGTGCTGGCCGGTGAAGAGATCCCGGACCACCTGCAGAAGCTCGCCGCCGAGCATCCGGACACGGATCCCTTCCTCGCCGCGTTGAACCGCTACCACCGGATGGAGGAGACCCGTCACCTCTCGTTTGCGCGGACCGTGCTCCCCGAAGCGTGGTCACGCGCGGGATGGATCGAACGGCTGCGCATCAGGATCGCCGCGCCGTTCATGATCAGCCAGCTCTGGCAGGCGTTCGTGCACCCCGGCGTGTACGCGACCGTCGGTCTCCCGACCTGGCGGACGTGGATGGCGGTCCAGCGCCTGCCCCGCCGCGTCGAGCTGCGCAAGACCGTCACCCGACCCGTCCTCGAGGCACTGCTCGACGCCGGCGTGTTCCGGCGCGGTCACATCCCACGCGGCTGGCGCACCCTCTGTGGCGTCGACCGTCACGGAGCGCCGACCGGCTGACCGGCCCGGTACGACTGCTCCACCGGCGGCCACGCCCGAACCGCGCCAGACTGGCCACCCATCCGGAGCAGGGAGCAGGCCATGGCGAACGTGCTCATCACCGGGACTTCGACCGGGATCGGCGAGGCGTGTGCGACGCAGCTCGCGGCCCGCGGCTTCACCGTGTTCGCCGGCGTTCGCCGCGCGGAGGACGGCGACCGGCTGAAGGCGCAGGTCACCGGGGACGTGCGGCCGGTGATGCTCGACGTCAGCAACCGCAACCAGATCGACCAGGTGATCGCGGAGATCACGACCGAGGTGGGATCGAGCGGGCTGCAGGGCCTGGTGAACAACGCGGGCGTCGGAGTCGGCGGACCGTTCGAGTACCTGACCGAGGACGAGTGGCGCTGGGTCTTCGACGTGAACTTCTTCGGCGTGATCGCGCTCACGCTGGCCGCGCTGCCGCTGCTGCGCGCCGGGCGGGGACGGATCGTGCACATCGGCTCGATCGGCGGACGGATCGCGTCAGCCGGGCTCGGCCCGTACAGCGCGTCGAAGCACGCGCTCGAGGCACTCGCCGAGTCCCAGCGCCAGGAGTTCGCACGCTCCGGATCACCGATCCGGGTGGCACTCATCGAGCCCGGTGAGGTCGCGACCGCCATCTGGGACAAGGCCGACGCGTCGGTCGACGACATCGAGCGGGCGCTCGACGCCGACGGCACGGCCCGCTACCAGTGGCTGCTCGACCAGTCGCGCGGGTTCGTCGACGAGGGCCGGAGCAAGGGCGTGCCACCGGCAAAGGTCGCGGAGGCGGTCGAGCACGCCCTCACCGCGGACCGGCCCAAGGCGCGCTACCTCGTCGGCCCCGACGCCAAGCTCGCGGGCCACGTCGTCACCCGACTCCCCGACCGGGTTCGGGACGCGTTCAGCGGATTCGGCTCCCGCCGCTGGGAGACCCGCGGCCGCAAGGTGCGCGGCGCCTCCTGAGCCGCCGCTCAGCCGGAAGCCGCGTCGCGGTGGCGGGCCACGAGATCGTCGCGGGCCCGCGCGACCCGCGAGCGGATCGTTCCCACCGGGACCTCGCACACCAGCGCGGCCTCGGCGTACGAGAGCCCGAGCAGCTGGGTGAGTGCGAACGCCTCGGAGCGGTCGCCGTCGAGCGAGCGGACGAGGTCCATCAGCGCGTACATCTCTTCCGGTCCGGGCACCGGCTCGGTCCGCTGGGACACGCCGTAGCGTTCCACGAGCCGGCGCCGGCGGCGGCGCGTGCGCACGACGTCCGCGCACGCGTGGCGGGCGATCGCGAGCAGCCAGGTCTTCCCGCTGGCTTCGACCCGGTACCGGCCGAGCGCGTGCCAGGCACGGATGAACGTGTCCTGGACGGTGTCGTCGACCTCTTCGCGATCGACCAACGCGCTCACGAAGCGGCGCACCGGTTCGTCGGCCCGCTGGATCGCGGCAGCGAAGGCCCGCCGATCGCCGTCCCGTGCGTCCAGCAGCAAGCTCGTCAGCTCATCCACGACACGATGACGCTAGCGCGACGCGATTCCCGTACGGCGTCGGGGACAGACCCGAGACCGCGGTGTCCCATCGCCCGATCACGTGGGACAATGACGTCGTGGACTGCGAGACCGCGCGGCTCGCGATTTCCAGCTCGGCCGACGGCGAGGCCGTCTCCGAGCGTGACGCGCTCGCCGACCACCTGGCCACGTGCCCGGACTGCCGGGCGTACCGGCAGGCGATCACCGACCTGACGCCGCGCCCGGTCCACGCAGTCGCGCCGCCCGCGACCGCACTCTCGGAGCGGGTGCTCAGTGCCCTGGAACCCGACCGCTCGACCAGCGCGGAATCGAAGTTCCTCCGCGTCGCGCTGGGCATCGTCGGCGTGCTGGCGTTCGTCCAGGCGATGCCCGACCTCTTCGCACCGGGATCCGGGACCACCGAGCACACCTCCCGGCACCTCGGCGTGTTCATGGCCGCGCTCGCCGTCGGGTTCATCTACACCGCGCTGCGGCCGCGCCGGGTCGGGGGCCTGCTGCCGGTGGCGGCGGTGATCTCGCTCGGACTCGTCGTCACCGCGGTCATCGACGTCACCGCCGGCCACACCCCGATCGCGGGCGAGACGACCCACGTCCTCGAGATCGTCGGCCTCGTCATCATGTGGTTGCTGACCCGCTACGAGCGGCCGCGCGCCGAACCACGGGAGCGGTCGCAACCGAATCTCCAACCCGTCCCCGACGACACCCCGGACCCGGACTGACCCGACCGCTCGCGGATCGGAATCCCGGAGCGCCGGGAACTCTCCGGCCCGTGCGAGCGACCAAGGGGTGGACCGCAGGTAGCGGGACCGGACCCGGAGGAGGGCTCATCGTGTTGCGGCGGGCATTGGTGGCAGGCGGGATCGTGGCCGTGGTGTTGGGGATCGCGACTCCGGCCTTCGCGCACGTGACGGTCTCCCCGTCGGACGCGGTGAAGGGCACGGACCAGGTGCTGACCTTCAACGTCCCGAACGAGACGGACAACTTGAGCACGACGCAGATCGAGGTCGCGTTCCCGACCGACCACCCGATCGCGGAGGCGAGCATCCAGCCGGTCCCGGGCTGGACGGCCAAGGTGAACACGGTCAAGGTCGCGACGCCGATCCAGACCGACAACGGCACCGTGACCGAAGCGGTCGGGAGCATCGTCTGGTCCGGTGGCGCGATCGAGCCGGGCCAGTTCCAGGAGTTCAACGTGTCGGTCGGGCTGCCCGACGACGCGAACAGCCTGATCTTCAAGGCGCTGCAGACCTACAGCGACGGCAGCGTCGTCCGCTGGATCGAGCTGACCCCGGCCGGCGGCCCCGAGCCGGAGCACCCGGCGCCGGTCCTCACGCTGACCGCGGCCAAGAGCGACGCGGGCTCCGTTGTCGCGACCGTGCCGAAGGACGTCGCCACGAGCAGCGACGTCGATTCCGCCAAGACGATCGGCTACATCGGCATCGGCATCGGGGCGATCGGTCTCATCGTGGCGATCGTCGCGCTCGTCCGGCGACCGAAGACCGTCAGCTGATGTGACCCGGTGAGATCACTGCGCCGCGCGGCGCTCGTCCCGGTGGTCTGCCTCGTCGTGCTCGTCACGACGGCGGCACCCGCGTGGGCCCACGCGGTGCTGGAGGGCACGAAGCCGGCGAACGGCAGCGCGTTCTCGGTGGCGTCGGCGCCGCGCTCGGTGAGCATGCACTTCGGTGAGTCGGTCGGCGTGAAGCTCGGCGCGGTCCGCGTGTACGACGAGCGCGGGAAGCTGATCGACTCCGGCACTCCCGAGCATCCGGGTGGTGACGGGTCCACCGTGCAGGCGAGCCTGCCGAAGCTCGGGGCCGGCACGTACGTCGTCACGTGGCGCGTGATCTCTGCGGACACACACCCGGTCGAGGGCGCGTTCACGTTCCGGGTCGGCACCGGTCAGCGCGACGTGAGCTCGCTGACCACCCGGCTGCTGTCCTCGCAGGCCGGCAGCAAGACGGTCGGCGTCCTGTACGGCGCGGTGCGCTTCGTCGAGTTCTCGTCGCTGCTCGTCCTGATCGGCGGCGCCGCGTTCTTCGTGCTCGTCTGGCCCGACGGCCGCCGCCAGCGCCGGGCCCGGCGGATCGTCTGGGCCGCGTGGTGGACCCTCCTCGCCGTCGCGGCAATCGGCTTCGCGATCGAAGGCATCTACGCGGCCGCGTTCCCGCTGCGCGACCTGCTGAAGCCCGACGTGCTGCGCGACACGTGGCACTCCCGCTACGGCGAGATGGCCGCGCTGCGGGTCGGGTTGCTCCTCGTGGCCGTGCCGGTGCTGCGCCGATTGGTGGGCACGGAAAGGCAGGAAGACGCGGCGCGCCGGGACCTTCCGTCGTGGTGGTCATGGTTCGCGGCGTTGCTCGCGATCGGCCTGTGCCTCACCGTGAGCTTCACCGGGCACACGGTCACCGGCCGCTGGAAGCTCCTCGCGCTGCCCGCCGACCTGATCCACCTCCTCGCGGGCGGGCTCTGGGTCGGTGGCCTCGTGATGCTGATCGCGGTCGCGTTGCCCAAGGCGACGGCCGCGGCGCTCGACCGCATCGTGCCCCGGTACTCGACGCTCGCCACCGTGAGCGTGATCGCGATCGTCGTGAGCGGCGTGTTCCAGTCGATCCGTCAGGTCGGCACGCTCCATGCGCTCACGTCGAGCACCTACGGGCAGATCCTGCTGGTCAAGGTCGGGGCGTTCACGCTCGTCATCATCCTGGCCGCGCTCAGTCGTGACGTCGTGCGCATCTGGTACCGAGCGCCCGCGGACGCCCGGGCCGAGATCACCGAGGGGTTCGCGGCAGACGAGCCCGAGCCGGCACCCGTCGCGCGCGGACCGGACCCGGTCGGATCCAGTGCCGTCGCGGTGCTCGAGCCGCCGGAGACCGACGACACCCCGGACCGCTGGGCCCGGCGCCGGCTGCTGCGCACGGCCGGCTTCGAAGTGATCGTGCTGATCGTGGTGCTCATCGCAACGTCCCTGCTCGTCGACGCGCAGCCCGGGTACGAGACGACCACCGGACCGGTCAACGTCACGATGAAGACGGCGAAGATCTGGTTCGACGTGAACATCGACCCGGCCCGGGCCGCCGCTCCCAACGAGATCCACCTCTACGCGGTCAACCCCCGCGGTGGCATCTCCGACCCGCTGCAGATGTCCATGGAGCTCACCAACAAGGATCACGACGTCGGTCCGCTCAAGGTGCCGCTGATCCGGGCCGCGCCCGGTCACGACCTCACCCAGGGGTTCCAGATCCCGTTCGCCGGCAGCTGGCAGGTCACGGTCACCGCGCTCGTCGACCAGCTCGACGAAGCGACCGCGACGCAGACGATCTCGATCCACTAGCTGCCGGTCGGCTGACCCATCGCGCGGACGATGCGCTCCAACAGCACCTGTGAGGTCGCGAAGTTGAGCCGGACGTGCTGCTCGGAACCGGCGCCGAACGGCGGCCCGTCACTGACCACGACGCGCGCCTGCTCGAGGAACCAGCGCGCCGGGTCGTCCAGCTGCAACGCACTGCAGTCGAGCCACGCCAGGTAGGTGCCTTCGGGCGCCCGGTACGCGACGCCGGGGAGCTCGGTCGCCAGCAGCTCGCCCAGCCGGCGACGGTTGCCGTCGAGGTAGTCGACCAGCTCCCGGAGCCAGGGAACCCCCTCGCGGTAGGCCGCGACCGACGCCGCGATCCCGATCGGTGTGGGGCCCGCCACCTTGAAGAGCGGGATCGCGCGCCAGCGCCGGCGCGTCAGCGTGGTTCGACAGCACGACCTGGGCGCACTTCAGCCCCGCGAGGTTCCACGCCTTCGAGGCCGACGTCACCGTGACGGTGTGGTCGGCCGCTTCGGGCGTCGCGCTCGCGTACGGCACGTGATGGTGGCCGGGGTAGACGAGCGGCGCGTGCACCTCGTCCGACACGACCCGGCCACCGTGTCGCTCTACGACCGCGGCAAGCGCGGCGAGCTCGTCGCGTTCGAAGACGCGTCCGGTCGGGTTGTGGGGCTGGCACAACAGCAGCGCCCGGGCTCCCGTGCGGAACGCGGCGTCGATCGCGTCGAGGTCGAACGTGCCCCGACCCTCGTGGTCGACGAGCGGGACCGGGACCACGGGCCGGCCGCCGAGCTCGATGACGTCGAACAGGGGTGGGTACGCAGGAGTCAGGAGCACCACCGGGCTCGTGGCGGGCACGAGCTCGTCCAGCGCGACGGCGATGCCGGTCAGCACGTCGGACACGAGGAACACGCGGTTCGGAGGGACGTCCCATCCGTAGGCCGCCGACAGGAACGCGGCGCAGGCGTTGGTGAGCTCCGAGGTGTCGGCCTCGACGTAGCCGAAGTCCTCCCGGTCGATGGCGTCGAGCAACGCGGCCCGGACCGGTGGCGCGACCGAGTAGTCCATCTCCGCGACCCAGGCCGCGAGCACGTCCCGACCGTAGAGGGACCACTTCACCGTCCGGCGCCGCCGGAGCGCGTCGACGTCCACCTGGTCGAAGACGGAGCTCATCGACGTATCCAGCTACCGCGCCACGGCGGTGAAGCCGTCACGCCGGGCGACCGCGATGCCCGCGTTCCAGCCCGGCGCGCGACCGGGTGCAGGTGGACGGAGCGTCGCGGGATCCGCACCACCGCGTTCGAGCGTCCACGCGATGACGGCGTTCGAGTTCCACATCTCGCCGGTGCCCAGCTCGTCACGGCCCCAGACCGGAGTCGGGATGCCGGGCAGCACCTCGAGCAACCGACGAGCCAGGGCGGGATCGTCGGACACCCGCACCGGACCGCCGACCGCTTGCGCGAGATCGGGGATCCGGCCGCCGGGCCAGCGCCGGACCTCGTAGCGGAAGATCCGGAACCGTCCGGCCCACAGCATGCCGACCGGGCCCACCGCGACGACGCCGCGGCGCTCACCGTGGGAGTCCGGGACCGGTGCCTGCTCGACCACGTAGTGCCCCTCCGGAACGTCCACCACGAGCGCCGAGTGGTAGAGCGGTCCGCGCGGCCGCCGGTGCCAGAACGCGGAGATCGCTTCGAACAGGAACCCGCTGATCCGGACGACGCGCGCGCCGGCACCCAACGGAATCCAGTAGAGGTCGACCGAGCCCGATCCCGGGTCGGGGCGCTCGGCGCCGCGGGCCGACCGGGTGCCATCCACCGCAGGAGTGAAGCACGCCCGGGTGGCGCGCGCGAGGTCCCGACCCGGTCCCGGCCATCATGGGCGGGTGAACCCGCCGGAACCCGTGGAGCTCCGCAGTGGTCCCGACGGGTTGCTCGAGGCGGGCCGGGGCGAGCGGCTCATCGCGGAGCTCGTCGAGCAGCCGAGCCCGACGGGAACGAGCGTCACGTTGGTGCGCCGCCAGGCGCCGATCGATCCGGTCGAGGTCCGCGAGCTGCTCGATGCCCTGACCGCACGCGCCGCGCCGCACGACGGGAGCGGGTTCGAGCTCGTCACGAGCGATCCGCTGGTGCGCGACCTCGCTCGACGCCACGGGTTCACCGGGTCGCTGCGAGGCCCGCTCGCCGCCGGCTCGGCCGGTGTCCCGAGCTGGACCGACGATCCGTCAGGGGTGCGGGACGCGGTGCAACAGCTGCTCCCGGGGATCGCGGTGGGAGTCGAGGCGGACGCGGGCGCGGCCCGGGCCTTCCTCCGGCGGGCCGTCTCCGGGGTGTCGAAGACGTTCAACCTCCTCGCCGCACCCGACGACGACGCGCACCCGACCCGGTTCTCGGTGCCCCGGCGCAGTGACCTGCTGATCGAGAGCGTCGCGCGCTGCATCGACACGACGATCGCGATCCGTCGCCGCTTCGGTCCCATCGCCGCCACCGCCCGCCGGATCTCCTTCGACCACGCGGACTTCCAGCTGCTCCACGGCCAGCACGCGGGCTCGGCCGACCGGAGCATCGGCCTCATCCACATGAACGCCAGCTTCGCGTCGCTCGAGGGACTGACGATGATGGAGCAGCTCCGGGCGACGCGGTCGGGCGGCGGCTCCGCGGGAGTTCCCGCGCCGTTCAACCAGATCGACGGGACGACCGCGCACGAGATCTGGCACCAGATGGAAGGCGCGATCGAAGCGCGCCACAGCATGGACGGGATCGACCTCCGGCGCCGGCTCGGCGAAGCGCTCGGCGTCGAGACGCTCGAGCAGGCCGTGAACGGCATGCGCCCGCGGTCACCCGACGCCTGGAAGGCCGCGCACGCCCGCCTGGTCGACGAGGTGTCGCCCTACGGCGCGACCGCACCCCTCGAAGCGACCGCCGAGATGTTCAAGCTCTGGTGGTGCGCGAACGGCGAGCCCACGCCGATCGTCCGCCGGTTCGCGGAGCTGGCCGAACCCCTGCTCGACCGCTTCGACGCCTGAACACCGGCACCGCGACGCCGACGAGCTCAGCCGAGTCGCCGCCGCGAACGTTCAGCCGGAGGTGGTGTTCACGATCAACAGACTGCACGGAGCGTGGTGCGAGACCTTGTTCGGGACACTGCCCAGGACGAACCGCTTCACCCCGGTCATCCTGCGATTCCCGATCACGAGAAGATCCGCGTCGACTTCCTCGGCGACCCCGATGAGGGCATCCGCGGGGTCACCCGGGCGAGCGTGCGTCTCAACGTTCACTCCCGATCGCTTCGCACCCTCCGCGGCCTGTTCGCAGATCACTCCGCTGCTCTCCGCAATGCCCGCGTTGACCTCCGCCATGTCCACAGTCATCACGCCGGCAGTCGCGCCCATTGCGGCCTGGGTCGCCGACAGGGGCTGGTGCGCATGCACGATGTGCAACGTGGCATCGGTCAACTTCGCGAGGACCACGGCGTGATGCACGGCGACACCAGCCGTCTCCGAACCATCCGTCCCCACCACGATCACCTTGTACATCGGGAGAGATCCTTGCACCCGGCGCACGTCGCTGCCAGCGCAGGGCGAGGTGAAGGAAGTGCCGGCCCGGGGGCGCTACTGGCCGCTGACGTTCTCCACCGGGGTGATCGCTCTCCAGTCGCCGTTCGGCCTGATGGTCGAGTCGTACTCCTCGAGCAGGAAGTTGTCCTGCGCGTCGTACTTCCCCGTGTGCAGCGACGAGTACGGACCTGATCCCCGGTTCGCGATCTCGCCGTAGTGATCGACCGTCTTGACCCAGTTGGCATCGTTCAGTGACCGGCCGACCCTCGCCGCGATGTCGCGGAACATCGTGACGCTCTGGCACGCGTCACTGATCGCACCGTAGGTATCGAGGGTCTTGCCGCCCGGACCTTTGATCACGGTCGTCGATTTCGGCGCCTTCTTCTTCGTGTACGTCTGGTAGATCGCGGCGCAGTAGCGGTAGTTCGCGCTCTTGTCGTACACCTTGGACGGTGGTCCCCCGGTGCTGATGATCCCCTCGTACGGGTTCGGCTTCACGCCTGCCTGTGCTTCCTCCTTCGCGAAGTCCAGGACGTTGGTGGTGTCGGTGACGAGCAGGACCCTGGGCATCTCGTGGCGGATCTTCGTGACGAACTGCTTGGACGAGACCTCGTCGCCCGAGAGGAAGATCGCGTTGACGTGTTCGCCCTTCCACTTTTCGATGAAGCTGTCGAGCTGGGACTGCGCCGCAGTCGTGTCCGCGGTGCCGTTGATCGAGAGGATCGCGGTGGTCCCGAGCGGCACCTTGCGCTTCCTCAGCCCGGGAACGATCGTCGTGTTCACGGCGCCCGCCTCCGCCGAGCCCCCGAGCACCGCGACCTTCTTGCCCTTCAACGCCTGCTTCCGGGCCAGCAGCTGGAGCAGGACCTTCACGGTTCGCTCGTTCGTCGCTCCGGGATAGACGATCAGCCCCGGTGGTGACTGGCTCATGATCGCCTGCGTGAGGCTGAAGGCGAGCAGCACGCGACGGTGCTGCTTCGCCACGCACGTTTGCGCGTCGCCCGAGAAGTCGACGAAGGTGCCGATCACCGCGAAGACCTTGTCATCGTCGGTGAGCTTCGTGCACACGGCGAGGGCTCCCGCACTGCCGAGGGGGCAGTAGCTGTCGTAGACCGGCACGATCTTGCGACCCGCGATGCCGCCCTTCGCGTTGATGTCGGCGATGTACGCCTGGTACACCTGCTGCTCGTTCACGCGGATCGAGTCCACGAACTGCTTCACACAGCCGTAGTTCACGAGCGCGATGCCGAGCTTCAGCGACTTCGGTGTGACCCCGACGGCACCGCTCGACGACGCGGCACGGACGCGCCCCGGGGCCGCCGTGGTGCTCGACCGTGGACTCCCCGCGAACGCGCCCAACGACAACACCAGCAGCACGCTCACGCCCACCGCGGCGACCGGACCGACGCGCCGTCGCGCTGGACGGTGCCCCGACATGCGAACCCCCCGATTCCGTCGACCGACCGTGACGCCAGATCGAATGTGACACGCCACTGTTGCATAGCCCTGCGAGGACTACTCGCTGTGGAGGAAGCGGGCCGGCGACGTACGCGTCGCCAGCAGCCCCGGAACGAGCGCGACGGCGTTCGCGAGGCCCAGCGCGACCATGGCCACCCCCGCAAGGAGTCCCGCCGGGAGCACCGAGCTCGGCGGGAGCCCGAGACGATCGGTCACGAGCGTCCAGCTGACACGGCCCACGGCGGCTCCGACCGGGATCCCGACGACGATCGCGACGAGGACCACGAGCGTCGCCTGCCACGCGACCGTCGCGGCCACCTGCCCTCGGACGAACCCGACGGACCGCAGCACGGCGAGGTCCTGGCGGCGACGGCGGACCGAGCTGATCAGCGCGTTGCCCACGGTCAGCAGTGCGATCAGCGCGAAGAGCCCCGCGAGCAGCACGGGGAGCCGGTCGACCCGGCGCAGGTTCTCGACGTCGGGCGGCCGCACCGCGGGGAGGACGGTGCCGGGGAAGTCGGCTTGCAGCCGGCGGTTCGCCACGGCGCGATCGACGTGCGGTCGGAACCGCACCAGGAACACGTTGACCGGCGCCTCGGCGCGCAACGCGCGGAGCGCTCTCGGGGTCACGATCGCGGCCTGCCCGAGCGGGACGCTGTCGTTGACGACGCTGGGCGTCAGGACCACGCGACCGGAGACGAGCAACGACCGGGTCGGGCCACCGGCCGACACCTTGACCCGATCCCCGATCGCGAGATGGCGATCTTCCAGGGTCTTCGCACCGAGCGCGATCTCGCCCGCCCCGCTCGGGGCCCGGCCGGCGGTGTACAGCACCAGGTTCGGACCCTGCATCGGCTGGATGCCGAAGAGCGCGGCTCCGTGGCCGTCGATGCTCGCGTCGATCGACTCGCCGCCGGCGATCGCCGAGAACGCGCCGACGTCCGGGTTTCGTCGCAGCGCCGGGACGGCCGTGCGGGCGACGTCGTCGGAGTGGGGATTGCCGACGGCCACGTCCCAGTTCCAGCCCTGGAGCTTCGGCTGGTCGGCGAGCCGGGTCAGGTTGCTGCCGAAGGTCAGCGCCCCCGCCACCACCGCAAGCGCGACGACTGCACTGAAGACCGTGGTGCCCGCGGACACCTTGCGGGCACCGCGACCGGACTCGAACGCGAGGGTCGCACCGATCGTGGCGCTCTGCGGCGCTCCGGTCCGCGCGAGCCACTGCGAGAGTCGCGACGCGCGCCCCGTCCGGCCGGCGCGCTGGTCGGAGCCGGCGGCCCGCCACGCGACGAACGATCCCCACAGGCTCATGCTGACCACGATGACCGCGGCCCCGGCCACGAGAACGAGCGCATCGACGGCGTACCCGCGATGCACCTCGGCCTGACGGGCGATGCCGATCGGCATGTACGGGGAGAGCAGGATCGCAAGGCCGATGGCGAGCAGCGATCCCGACCCGGCGACGGTCGCGACGGTCACGGCTTCGCTCACGACGAACTGCCGACGGCTCATGCCCATCAGCGCGCAGCGTCGGGAAGCTCTCCGCGTCGTTCTGCACGCGGCGCGCGAACGCCTGCGCGACGAGCGTCATGGTGACGGCGGCCGCGATGGCACCGAAGAGCACGAGCGCAGTGGCCTCGAGGGACGTGGCGTGACGCGCCTGCGCGGCGGCGGTCAGGTCGTCGGAACCGAAGAAGACCTGCGCGCGCCCGTGGCTCAAGCGGTCGACCTCCGTGCGGAAGGCTCGGACGGCAGACGGCTGGTCGTGCAGCCGCAGCGAGAGGGCGACGCCCCCCAGGACGGCGACCCGATCGGCGTACCGCCGCAGGAATGCCGGGGTGAAGATCGCGGTGTCCTGTCCGGCGAACGTGACCCCGGGCGCGGCGCCGGCCGTGCTCAGGTCCGCAGGGAAGCGGACCACCCCGACCACCCGCGCCCGGACGTTCGGACCCGACGGTCGCGCGGTCGTCCCGCGCAGGAGCGCGTCCGCTTGCTCAGGCGCGTAGGCGGCGAAGGTCAGCCGGCTTCCAACCCGGAGGTGCTCGTTCTCAGCCGCGCTCACGTTGATGATCACCTCGCCGGGCCGGTCCGCTCTCGGCGCGCGGCCCGCGACGACGATGCCGCGCCCCCCATGGAGGTCGGCCACCGCCACCGCGCCGAGGGCGTCGCTCGCCATCGGGCGACCGGTCCCGTCCAGCCGGACCAACCCGAAGCGCCCGGCGCGGGTCGCGAAGGCGACCTGAGGGAGTCGCGCGATCCGGGGGTACAGGGACGGGCTCGCAACGAGGGTGGCGTTCGAAGGCTGTGCGTAGGCGACGAACCGGTCGACCGCGGTATCGGTGCGGCGCGCGCCCGCGAGCGCCGCGAGGCTCACGCCTCCCGCAACCCCGATGCCGACGAGGAGCAGCAGCGCCGAACGCAGTCCCCGGCGCACATCGGTCCGCGCCCAGAACGCGATCGCTCCCATCGCTGAGCAATCTGACAGAACAAACCGACGCAACCAAGCCGGCTAGTGCGAAGCCGAGCACCGTGCTAGCCCCACCGCCGCGCGAGCGAGCTGCACCTCGCATACCCTCGACGCCCTCGGGCGATCGGGCTGCAGCGACAAGACCTGACATTGGACCGTCACGATGGCGAAGCGGAACTACTTGGTGGAGGGCTTGTCCGGGACCGGAAAGTCCGTGGTCTACGAGGAGCTGATCCGGCGCGGCTACCCGGCCATCAGCACCGACCGTGCCTGGGCCCATCATGCCGACCCCGACACCGGCCTCCCCGGTGGGCCCGTTCATCACGACAACTGGGTGTGGGATCAGGAGAAGGCGGTCAGCGAGCTCGAACGCCCCGAACCTGAGGTGTTGTTCGTCTGTGGAGGCAGCCGCAACCGCGACGACTTCCTGCGTTACTTCACGAAGGTGTTCAACCTCCGCATCGACGACGACACCATGCGTCGCCGCCTCCAAGCGCGGACCGACGACGACTGGCCGCTCGGCCAACCGGGCGTCGAGCTCATGCTCGAGCTCAACCGGAGCGGCGAGACGCCGGCCGGAGCCATCGACCTCGACGCCACCCGGCCTCTCGACCAGGTGGTCGACGAGCTGCTTCGGTGGACGGACTGAACCTGCCGCGCCTGCCTGATCGACCCGGTCAGAGACCGAGCGGGTCGTCGAGGACGCCGAGCCAGACCTGCGCCGCCTCGATCGCGACCCGTTCGCTGATGAAGGCGTGCTGGGTGCCCGTGTAGAGGTCGCGAAAGGCGCGCTCCAGGCGGCTCCCCTCGCGGATCGCGGTCGTGCCCGCCGCGAGGTGGGCCCACTGCCCAATCTCGCGCGAGCAGTCCGTCGCGTAGACGGCGGCCGCGCGCAGGTCGGCGCGCAGCATCGGGGTGAGCTCGTCCCCGCGGCTCACGGACGCCTCGACGTCGCTGAAGGTCTCGACGACCAGCAGGCGCGCGGCCCGCCACATCGACTCGTGATGGGACAGACCGCGCTGGAAGCTCGGCTTGTTGGCGAGCGTGGACGGCTCTCCCATGCGGGTCTTCGTGACCGCGAGGTCGCGGACGTCGTCGAGCATGCTCCGGGCGACACCGAGCGCCCAGCCGGCGTGCCCGGCCGCGACGATCGGCATGATGCCCATCTGGAACGTCGGCGCCGCGCCGCGGAACGGCACCCGGGTGAAGAGCGGGAACGTCCGGTGCTCCGGCACGAAGACGTCCGCGAGCTCGTAGTCGAACGAGCCGGTGCCCTTGAGGCCCTGGACGTACCAGCCGTCAGTGAAGCGCACGTCGTCGCGCGGCACGATCGCCACGCGGAGCTCGGGAACCCCCTCCGCGACCCACACGAGCTCCCCGTCGACCATCGGCATGAACCCGGCCGCGACGTACTCGCTGTGGCCGGTGCCCGAGCCGAAGTTCCACGCCCCGGTGATCCGGTAGCCGCCGTCGAGCGCGGCGCCGGTGCCGTTCGGGAAGAACTGGCCACCCAGGGTGATGCGGTTGTCGTGGGCGGTGAATACCTCCGCGAACCCGGCGTCCGGCAGGTACGCGGCGACCGCCGCGGTCGACGGCAGGTTCGCGATCCCGATCCAGCCGAACGAGCCGTCGAGTCTCGCCATCTCGATCCAGGTCCGGATCATCTCGCGGAACGTCGGCTCGCCCCCGCCGGCCTCGGTCGGGTTGAACCGACGCATCAGCCCCGTCGACCACATCGCGTCGACGACCGGCGGCGTCGTGGTGCGGAGCTGCTCGCAGGCCTCGGCCTCCGCCCGGACGAGGTCCGCCATCGCGTCCACCATCGCCGGTCCGTCGGCGCCGGCCTCGGTGGTCGTGCGTGTGGTCATCTCGTCCTCATCGTGCGGGAGATCTGCTCCCGTCCTGTCGCAGCGCTCCCGGCCGGCGACGATACCGACCGGGTGTCCGGTGCGTCCACGGCGCACGTGGACCGGCGGCTGCGTCTACCAGTCTTGAGCCGCGAGCAGTCGCGTGGCCAGCGGTTCGAGCGTTGCCATGAGCTCATCGAGCTCGCCGGACTCGAGGCTCTCGTAGGGCTCCGCCGCGAGGTTGTCGGTGAGCGTCTCGACGCGCGCTTTGACGGCGCGACCCGATTCGCTCAGCCAACCGTCGTCGCCGATGAGACCGCGATCGCGCATCCCGTCGATCACCGCGGCGAGCTGCGCTCCCGGGAGGTGGTGGATGCGTCCGAATTTCTCCGCGGGCGTGCCCATCTCGAGGGCGAGGAGGACATGAGCCTCGAGGCCGCCGACCCCCTCGATCATCAGGGCCGCGATGTGCCCGTCGCCACGGTGCTCGCGCAGCAGGGAAGCGGCATGGAAGAGACGGGCCACCACGTCATCGGGGTTCGGGATCGTGCGCAGCGCGGCGTACATCGGCCGGCCTTCGTACGGCGCGCTGGTCGCTGCTTTGAGCAACAGGTCGCCCGCGCGTGCGAACGCGGGATCGTCGACGTGATCGCCCAGGATCCGCCGCAACGCCCTCACACAGCCGATCTGGCGAGCGGCGATCGCCGCGTCCGGCGTGGTGGTGGCCCACACCTTCGGAATGTGGCGAGCCACCTCACCGGGAGCGAAGTTGTAGAAGAGCGCGTCCACCACCTCCGCCGGAACGAGGCCCAGGGGCGCCGCCCGTCCGGCGAAGTAGGTGTCCCAGTAGTTGGTGAACCCCAGGGCGAACATCGCCTCGTTGGGCTCGTCGGCCGAGTAGGGGATGACACCGATCGGCTCGACCAGATCGAACATCCGGCGTGCCACCGAGCTCATGGTCGACCCCTCCTCCTGCAACCGACGGCCCAAGCGGGCGCTCACGATCAGTTGGACCGCCGCGCACCGCGAAACTCATCGCAACGACGTCGATCTCACTGCCTGGTCGGTAGCGCGAATGCGTACAGGTCGTTGTCGAACGAGCCGAAGTACACGGTCCCATTGGCGACCGCGGGCGACGAAACCACGGTGTTCCCCGTGGTGGTCATCCACAGGGGCGTGCAGACCCTGGGCAGACCGGAGCAGCCCTGCCTCCCCACCGCGTCGAACGCGTACAGGTTGAAATCATCCGAGCCGACGTAGACGACACCGTTCGCCACCGCGGGGGACGACTCGACGGTGCTGCCGGTGGTCGCGTGCCACAGCGGTGTGCAGACCCTCGGGCTGCCCGAGCAGTTCTTCCTCCCCGCGGCATCGAACGCGGCGACGTCGTCGGAATTGTCTGTGCCGCCACCGCCCGTGAACACCATTCCATACGCGATGGCCGGCGCTGACTCGGCTCCACCGCCGGCCGGCGCGCTCCACAGCGGCGTGCAGACCTTGGGCGTGCCGGAGCACCCCTTCCGTCCGGCCGCGTCGAATGCGAAGAGGCCACCTTGGAAGCCGGTAGGGCCGCCGAAGGCGCCGACGTACAGGACTCCGTTCGCCACCGCCGGCGGACCGGTACCGGCCGTTGTCGTCCAGAGCGGCAGACAGGTTCGGTCGGACGGGACCCCGATGCAGTGCGCGCTACTCCCAGTCGCGTCGAATGCGTAGACCTTGTCATCCGTCGAGCCGACATAGACGACGCCGTTCGCCACGGCTGGGGATTCCATCTCGATCGGGCCGCCAAACGGGGCGGTCCACAAGGGGGTGCACGTCCTCGCCGGGGACACACCGGTGCAGTGCCAGCT
Source organism: uncultured Acidimicrobiia bacterium (assembly GCA_963770105.1). GTDB lineage: Bacteria > Actinomycetota > Acidimicrobiia > IMCC26256 > JAENVU01 > Chersky-806. Next base: position 655,166 of record CAVYOL010000001.1, read on the forward strand.
GCTCCCGGTCGCGTCGAACGCGTACAGCTTGTTGTCGAACGAGCTGACGTATACGACGCCGCGCACCACGTTCGGCGACGATCCGAGAAACCCCCCGGTCGGCGCGGTCCAGAGCGGCGTGCATGTCCTCGCCGGGGACACACCGGTGCAGTGCGCGCTGCTTCCCGTCGCGTCGAACGCGTACAACCTGTGATCGCCGGAGCCGACGTACACGACCCCGTCGACCACCGCCGGCGACGACCAGCCGAGAACGGTGCCCAACGGTCCGTTCCAAAGTGGGCTGCCTGACGTGGCGTCGAACGCGTACAGCGTGTCGTTCTCGGAGGTGACGTACACGACTCCGTTCACCACCGCCGGCGACGATCTGACGGCGTTGCCGGTGCCCGCGGACCAGCGCTCGATCAACTTCGAGACGTTGCTCGGGCCGATCCGCCGCTCCAAGGGGTTGAAGCCTCCATGCTCGGGGCCGTAGTGGAACATCGGCCAGCCGCACCCTGCCGCGGCAAACAAGAGCACCGCGGCGAACACGAGTGGCAGACGTCGCATCGCAGCACCCCTCAGGCTCGCCGTCCATCCCCTCATCGCGCATTGTCCGCGGAGCGTGCCGAACCGTCAAGCGACGCCGACACGCAGTGAACGTGACCGGACCGGCACCGTTGCCTCCCCAAGGCGCCGACAGATGCCGAAGTGGCTTCGGACCTCACAGCACATCTGGTTCCGACTTCGCTGTACGGTCCGGCAGCGGCCACTGAGGAGCGCGACGATGAACAAGGGTGGGTTCAGCTGGAAGCGGGCGGTGGGAATCACGAACGCGAAGCGGAAGGTCTCTCGCGAAACGGGCATCCCCTGGACACGATCGGGACGACAGCGCAAGGTCGGGTCGATGTTCTGGAAGCTCTTCAAGTAGCCACGGGTCCCGGCGGCGGAATCGTTCGAGCAGTTCGACCCGCAGGCCTTCAGCACCTACACCGCCGGGAAGAGCGTCCCCCCTTCACGTGTCGATCAGCGGTGGGTTGGAGCGCGACCCCCTCGGCTCACTGACCTGCGATTCGTTCAGCACGCTCGGAGGGATTCGAACCCCCAACCTTCTGATCCGTAGTCAGATGCTCTATCCGTTGAGCTACGAGCGCCGGATGGCGAACTCGCAGTCTAGAACCTCGCTTCTTCGGGAGCCCGAGCGATGTCGACGCGCCCCGACGGGGCGGCGCTACCGCCCAGACCCGGCGCGACCGGACACGACACAGACTCGTAACAGGGGGAAACCTTCCCTCCCCCCGCACCCGACGGTAGGGTCCGGTCCGCCTCGCCCCCGAACAAGGAACCCGCCCGTGCGCAAGCTCTTCGCTCCCGTTGCCGTCATCGGACTCGCGGTGGCGCTCACCGCCTGCGGCAGCAGCAGCAGTAGCAGCAGCTCGGGCGGCAAGTCCTCGTCGGGCCCGACGTGCTCGAAGTCCACGTCCGGGAAGTTCACCCCGGTCACGGCGGACACCCTCACGGTGGCCACGAGCCTGCCCGCGCCCGGCTTCTGGAACGGCGACGACCCGGGCTCGATCAACGGCGGCTACGAGTACGGCATGGCCAAGGACATGGCGAAGCAGGCCGGGCTCAAGAACGTCGTCGTGAAGAACGTCTCCTTCGACGCCCTCGTGGCGGGCCAGACGAGCAACTACGACGTGGCTCTCTCGCAGGTCACGATCACGGCGGACCGGGCCAAGGTCGTCTGCTTCACCTCGCCGTACTTCAGCTCGGACCAGGGCGTCCTGGTCAAGACCGGTACGACGGTCAAGACCGAGGCGGACGCCAAGAAGCTCAAGTGGGGCGTGCAGGGATCCACCACCGGCCAGACCTTCCTGAACGACAAGGTCAAGCCCGACAGCGAGCCGAGCGTGTTCCAGGACACGCCGTCGATGTTCACGGCCCTCGAGGCCGGTCAGGTGCAGGCGGTCATGCTCGACACCGCGATCGTGCTCGGCCAGGCTGCCGCGTCGAACGGCCAGCTCGCGGTCGTCGCCCAGTACAAGACGGGTGAGAGCTACGGCGGCATCCTCCAGAGCGGCACCAAGAACCTCGGCTTCATGGACAAGTACATCGCCCAGATGAAGTCGGACGGCACGCTCACGCAGCTCAACGAGCAGTACCTCGTGCCCGTGTTCAAGGGTGACCCCACCAAGATCCCCTACCTCCAGCCGTAGAGCATCACGATCAGTGAGCTGACCGCGGTCGGGATCGGGACGTCGTGACCGTCGCGAACGCACCCGTCGAAGAGGTCAAGCGCTCCGACGCGTCGCGTTCGCTCAGCATCGCCTTCGTCCTGTCGATCGTCAGCTGCCTCACGCTGACGCTCATCCCCGCGCTGGTTCGCGCTGGTGATGTGCCGGCGCGCGGAGCGGCGGCTCGCGGAGTCGGGCGGGCTCGCCGACGAGCTCGAGCACGTCGCGACGGTGCGCAAGGCCGCGAACCTCGGCGTCTACCTCGGGGTCATCGGCGCGCTGTTCCTGTTCTGGTACCTCACCCAGAACGGCCTCGCCGACGTCCAGCAGAGCCTCTTCAACTGGCACCACATCACGGGCAGCTTCCACCTCGTGATCAAGGGGTTCTGGCTCAACGTCCAGATCTTCATCGTCGCCGAGGTCCTCGTCCTCTTCTGGGGCCTCGCCCTCGCGCTCATGCGGACGACGCCCGGACGCGCCGCGACGCCGCTGCGTTGGTTCGCGATCGGCTACGTGGACCTCTTCCGCGGCCTGCCCGCGATCGTGACGATCTACCTCGTCGGCTTCGGTCTCCCCCAGGCCCTTCCGGGCCTCTTCAACCACAACCCGGTGAACGCCTTCCTGTTCGGCAGCGAGCAGATCTCGTTGTTCCAGCTCGGCGTCATCTCCCTCACCCTCGTCTACGGCGCGTACGTCGCCGAGGTGTTCCGCTCCGGCATCGAGAGCATCCACTGGAGCCAGACCGCGGCGGCGCGCTCGCTCGGGCTCTCGCACGGCGAGACGATGCGCAACGTCGTCGTCCCCCAGGCGGTGCGTCGGGTCGTCCCGCCGCTGCTCAACGACTTCATCGGGCTGCAGAAGGACACCGCGCTCGTCTCGGTGATCGGCGCGCTCGAAGGGTTCAACGAAGCCAAGATCTACGCGGGCAACTACTTCAACCTGTCCTCGGTCGTCGGGCTCGGCATCTGCTTCGTGGTGATCACCATCCCGCTCACCCGCTTCACCGACTGGCTGGTCGAGCGCGACCAGCGACGAATGCGGGCGAACGGGTGACTGCCGCCGGTGGGATCGGGGCTGCGACGGAGCGGCCGTTCGTGGAGCTCCACGACGTCGAGAAGCGCTTCGGCGACCACGTCGTGCTGAAGGGCATCGACCTCGAGGTCGCCGAGCACGAGGTCGTGTGCCTCATCGGGGCGTCGGGCTCGGGCAAGTCCACGCTGTTGCGCTGCATCAACGGCCTCGAGCCGATCCAGCAGGGCGAGGTGCGGGTCGACGGCCGGCTCGTGATCCAGCACGACGCCGCGCTCAACGTGCTCCGGCGCCACGTCGGCATCGTGTTCCAGTCCTACAACCTGTTCCCGCACATGACCGTGCTCGACAACGTGACGCTCGCACCGCGCAAGGTGCTCGGGCTCTCGAAGGCCGACGCCCTGCAGCGCGCCGAACCGCTCCTCACCCGCATCGGCATGTGGGAGAAGCGCGAGTCGTACCCCGACACGCTCTCGGGCGGGCAGCAGCAGCGCGTCGCGATCGTCGCGCGCGCTGGCGATGCAACCGAAGCTGATGCTCCTCGACGAGATCACTGCCGCGCTCGACCCCGAGCTCGTCGCCGAGGTGCTGGAGATCGTGCGCGAGCTCGCCGAGGGCGGCATGACGATGCTCATCGCCACGCACGAGATGAGCTTCGCCCGCGAGGTGGCCCACCGGGTCTGCTTCCTGGACGAAGGCGTGATCGCCGAGGAAGGTCCGCCCGAGCAGATCTTCACCGCACCGACGAACCCCCGCACCGCCGAGTTCCTCCGCCGGGTCATCGCCGCCGGCCGGATGTAGCAACGGCCGGCGCGGCGCCGGCCGTCAGACCTCGGTTGCGCCGATCGTGCGCTCGAGGTTGCGATGGAAGTTGATGACCCGGCACTCCTCGCTCGAGAGCATGAGGTGGGTCAGCCCGGGCTGGTGCAAGCCCCCGCTGCACCCGCTGCAGGAGCGCGAAGTCCTGGTTGAGGACGAGCCCGAAGTCGGCGTCCTCGGGTGCGAGCCGCACGTCCATCGGCTTGGTGCGCGGGGTCGCGTCGTCCGCGGGGTGACGCTCGAAGAAGAAGCCGTCGAGCAGCGCCTCGTCGGGCGTGGCGCCCGGTCGCGCCCGCAGCACCTGGACCAGGTCCGCGTAGACGAGCAACGTCATGTTCGGGAACAGGTTGTACTGCTGGATGTTCATGATCTCGTCGTCCGTATAGCGGCTGAGATCCACCCCCAGCCCGGCCTGGAACGCGCGCACGCGCTCGGCGATCACGGAGACCAGCGTCGAGCCTTCGGGCACGTCCGGCACGGGACCCGGGTCCGAGTCGGTCGGGACGCCGACGCGGGTCCCCATCACCAGGATGAACGCGTCCCAGACCTGTTGGTCGGTGACGCCGGCACCGAGCCGCGGGCTCGGCACGCCGTAGCGCTGCATCGACTTGCCGTGCCGGTCCCAGAGTCGCTGCGGCGTGTCGACGTCGTCGACCACGGCGAGCATCTCGCGGTGCAGGCCCTGCAGGTGGTACGTCTCGCTGAACCCGTCGACCGCGGCCTTCCAGTTCGCGACGACCGGCACCTCGACGAACGTGGTGCACCGGAAGTCGTCGAGGCCGGCCCACGCGATGTCCTCGGGGACGCCCTCGAGGTAGTCCGCGAGCGGCGCGGCGTCGGGGTCGAGGTGCACGAAGACCAAGGGTCCCCACGTGTCGACCGACGCGGCGAACAGCGGCACGTCTTCGTTGCGCATCGCGCCGAACGTCTTGCGCGACGGCACCTCCCGCAGCTCGCCCTCGAGGTCCCACGCCCACCGGTGGAACCCGCACCGGAGCTCGGTGAGCCCACTGCCGGATCCCTCGCAGAGCGGGTTGCCACGGTGGCGGCACACGTTCTGGAACGCGCGCAGCTCGCCGTCGTCGCCCCGGACGATGAGCACCGACAACCGGCCGATCCGGTGCTCGAAGAAGTCGCCCGGCGCGGCCACGTGGTCCGCCGAGCACGCGAGCTGCCAGACGTGGGGCCAGAGCCGCTGCTCCTCGAGCGTCGCCCACTCCGGCGCGATGTAGCGCGCGGTCGGGACCCGGACCGGGGCCTGCAGGTCGAAGCTCACGCCACGATCATGCCCGAGATCGGCACGCCCGAGATCAGTCGTCGTCGAGGATCGACCCGAGTGCCGTCGCACGGTCGATCGTGGCCCCGACCGGTGCGCTCAGGGTCAGCGTGAACTGCTCCGTCGGCTCGGCGACCGTGTCCGGCTTCACCCGGACCGAGACCACTGCGGTCGTCGCGCCGGCGGGGATGGTCCCGTTCCCCGATGCGGCGCTGAAGTCGCTCGCGGTGGCGGTGCCCGGCGTCGTCGCGTAGTGGAACTGGACCGCGGTCGTCGACGGGGTGGACAGCGCGACCGTGAACCGCAGCGAGCGGGCGCCCACGTTGCCTTCGACGACGGACGCTGCGCCGACCGACAGCCGGACGCCCGTGCTCGGGCTCCCGGCCCGGTCGTCGGTCAGCACCGAGACCGTGCCCTTGGCCCGGTGGACGGTCGCGCCCTGCGGGCTCGACAGACCGACGGTGAACGCCTCGTTCGCCTCCGGGACGCGGTCGCCCTTCACCGAGATCGACACTGCGGCCGAGGTCGCGCCGGCCGCGAACGTGATCGTCCCGGACTTCGACGTGTAGTCCGAGCCCGCAGTCGCGGTGCCGTCCGCGGTCGCGTAGTGCACGGTCACCGGAGTGAGCGACGGCCGCGACAGCGAGGCGGTCAGCCGTACCGACCGCGAGCCCGACTGGCCCTCGACGATCGCGGCGTTGCCGATCGACACCTCGGGCAGCGACTCGGCGGTGAACGTCCACGCGGTGATGATCGGGGTCATCGCACCGCTGTACGTCTCGGAGATGGACACGTGGTACACCGAGCCCGGGTGCAACGGCTGCTTGGGCACCACGATCACCTGGTGACGCCCCGCCAGCACCGCACGGCCGAGCGTCTGCGACGGCCCGTCCGGGTTCGTGTAGCTCGTCTCGTCGTACGCGCACGACGTGACCGGGATGCCGCCGTCGCGGGTGAGGCTCGCGCTCAGGTCTCCTGCCGTCGGCGCCTGCGGCAGCAGCGCGAACAGCGGTACGCCCGTGCTGATCAGCCCGCCGTCGTTGTAGCCGTCGCACGCTGAGAGCGGGTCCGGCGACTCGCCGCCGTGGTACTCCTGCTGACCCACCGGCAGCACCGAGTTGTAGCCGGGAAAGGTCGTCGCCAACGTCGGCGCGGTGCCGGTGCGGCCCCGGAGCACGTCGAGCGTCGCGGCGGCGGGCCACGGCGTCGCACCCGCGCGACGGTACGAGCCGAAGCCCGTCGTCGCGAGCTGTGCGTCGAGCATCCCGGCCGCGTGGAACGGCGCGGTGATCCACTGCTCGATGAAGGCGCGGTCGGACTTCGTCGCGTCGCTCGACGCCGCGACGTTGCCGTTGAGGCCGGCCGACGCGCCCTCGGGGGTCGCGAACGGCCCGCCGAGGCCCTCGGTGTGACCGAAGTCGCCGGTCTCGACGATGTACTTCGAGTGCTTGGCGTCGCCGTCGGACCAGGTGGTGTTCTCGGTCACCGGATCGACGTGGGACTCCGCCCGCCACGCGTTGAGCGTCTGCAGCCAGGTCGCGTTCGCAGGCAGGGACGCGAGCGGATCGGGGTCGGCCCCCGCGGGTGCGGCGAAGCCGGGCAGGGCCACCGACATCGCCGCCGTCGCCACGACGATGACGACGAGCTTGCGCAGCGAGTCCGCCCGGTCCCTCACGCGCCGCACCCTACCGGGCACGTTTTGCAGCCACCAGGGGGTCAGATCGTGTTGCTCAGCACCAAGGCCGTGACAATTGCCGCGACCACGAGCCGGTACCAACCGAAGATCGAGAGGTCGTGGCGTTGCAGGTACCCGACCATCCACTTGATCGACACGGCGGCGCCGAGGAACGCCGCGAGCAGCCCCACGAGCGGGATCCACAGCCCGAACGTGTCGTACATGAGCTGGCCGTCCTTGAGCACCTGGTACGCGGTCGCGGCCCCGAGGGTCACGAAGCCGAGCAGGAAGCTGAACTCCACCGCCGCGGCCATCGAGTAGCCGAGCAGGAGCGCGGCGACGATCGTCACGAGGCTGCGGCTCGTCCCCGGCCACAGCGAGATCACCTGCGCGAGCCCGATGATCAGACCGTCACGGGGCGTCAGCTGCTCGAGCACCCGGCCCTCGCGGGGCGCCAGGATGCCCATGCGGGTCAGCACCAGGATCAGGATGCCGCCGACCACCCACGCGCCGATCACGGGGCCGACGCCGAAGAGGACGTCCTTGATCTTGCTCTCGAGGACCACGCCGACGATCGCGGCGGGGACGAACGCGATGGCAACGCCGATCAGGACGCGGCGCCCTTCGACGCTCCGGCCCGTCGCACCCTCGATCATCGTCAGGAAGCGGTGCCGGTACAGACCGGCGACGGCGAGGATCGCGCCGGCCTGGATCGCGATCTCGTAGGACTTGACCGCGTCGACCGAGTGCCCGTGCTGGCCGACGTTGAGGATGCGCGCGAGCACGAGCAGGTGTCCGGTGGAGCTGATCGGGAGGAACTCGGTGAAGCCCTCGACCAGGCCGAAGAGGATCGCCTCGACGAGCGACAGCGCGTGCCCGGTCTGGGTCGCGAGCACCGTCACGCTCGCGCCCGCGGGCGTCGCCCACACGGCGACGATCAGGAGCGCGCTCATCCCGGCCGTGAGGACGGCGGCCCGGCGGTGCAGGTGGCGGGTCAGGTGACGACCTCGAACACGGCGCCGGCCCGCTCGGCGAGATCGACCATGGCGTTGTCCTCGGCGTAGCGCTTGCCCTGGACGTTGAACATCCGCACCGCTTCGGGGCCGAGCGGGAACGGGCCCCAGTGCCAGGTGCCGCGGCTCAGGGTCAGCCGGTCGAGCGGCTGGAGGCGGAACACCCGGACTGCGTCGAGGTCCGCCGGGTCGGAGAAGTCCACGGCGCCCGGCGCGACGGCGACCACCGACTCGACGTTGAGCGGCATGAGGGTCTGGTTGTGCGTGTCGTGGCGGTACATCACCGCGCAGCACGCGCCGCGGTCGGTGTGCTCGACCTCGTCGTAGGCGTGGCTGATCACGTTCACGTGCACGTCGCCCCAGAGGAACTCGTAGGTGTAGGTCTGGTCCCGCGGGTCGGTGTCCTCGACCGGGATCCAGCCGAACGGCTCCCACGCCGCGGGCGTGAGCGGACTCGCCTCGAGAACGATCGACCGCACCGTTCCCACTCTCTGCATCTCCTCGATCGAACGGCCCTGACCGGCCCGTCAGCATAAGCCGGGCCCGGCTCCCGACCCGGCACGCATGAGGAAGCGGTTAGCGACCGGCAAACCCGGCGGCAACGGGCCCGAGGTGACGTGACGCACGTGTCAGATACGCTCGGGCGCACGCAGCGAGCCGGTCTGCAGGGCGTGAAGCGGAGGTCTCCATGGACGTGCGGTCGATCGAGGACGTCGGCGCCCGTCGTCGAGCACAACGGCACCGTGCCGGTCTGGTGGCTCGTCAACCCGCGGGAGATGAAGGAGATCACCGACGGCGGGTACCTGGAGCTCGTGAGCGAGTTCGAGGTCGCCGGTGGCGGGCTCGTCGATCCCCACTCGCATCCGACCCACGAGTTCTATTACGTCACCGCGGGCCGCGGGATCATGATGATCGACGGCGAGGAGCGCGAGATCGTGCAGGGCGACCTCGTCCACATCCCGCCGAACCTGGTGCACAGCCTCCGCCCCGTGAGCGACCACGCGCCGATCCACTGCTTCTGCTTCGCGGTCGGGCGTCACGGACTCCGGCCCGGTCGACTACACGGACCACTAGCGCCGGTGGCCCGCATCCTCGTCACCCGCCGCCTGCCCGACGGCGGGTTCGAGCCGCTCGCTCGCGCGGGCCACGAGCTCGTTCAGCGTGATGACGACACCCCGTACACGCACGCCGAGCTCGTCGCACGCGGCCGCGGACGTCGACGCGATCGTGTGCCTGCTCACCGACCGGATCGACCGACGAGGTGCTGACCGCCGGGGCGACCGGCGGACGGCTCCGGGTCGTCGCGAACGTCGCGGTCGGCTACGACAACATCGACGTGGTCGCGGCCACCGAGCTCGGCATCGCGGTGTGCAACACCCCGGGCGTGCTCGACGAGACGACCGCCGACCTCGCGTTCCTTCTGATCCTGGCCGCATCCCGACTCGCGCACGACGCCGAAGCAGACCTGCGCGACGGCGCGTGGGCCGGGTGGGGCATCAACCAGTACCTCGGTCACGACGTGCACGCCGCGTCCCTCGGGCTCGTCGGCTTCGGGCGCATCGGCCGGGCCGTGGCCCGCCGCGCGACGGGCTTCGGGATGGGTGTTGCGCACCACACCCGGACCGACACCGGGCTCCCGGGCTGGACGTCCGGACCTCGATCGGCTGCTCGCGGAGTCGGATGTCGTCAGCGTGCACGTTCCGCTGACTGATGCGACCCGTCACCTCATCGGCCCGCGCGAGCTCGGCGCTCATGCGGTCGACTGCCGTGCTGGTGAACACGGCGCGCGGTCCGGTCGTCGACGAGGAGGCACTCGCGATCGCGCTCGAGCAGGGCACGATCTTCGCCGCCGGACTCGACGTCTTCGAGCGCGAGCCCGCGGTGCACCCGCGCCTGCTCGCCGCGCCACGCACCGTCCTGCTGCCCCACATCGGGAGCGCGACCGACCGCGACCCGGACGCGCATGGCCGAGGTCGCGAGCAGCGCCGTCGTCGCGGTCCTCGCCGGCGAGCACCCCCCGAACCTCGTCACCCCGACCTAGAGCGGGGGCGGTCAGGAGGCGGGCGCGCGGACCAGGAGGACCGGGCAGGGCGCGTGGTTCACCACGTGCTGGCTGACCGAGCCCATGACCAGCCGCTTCAACACCCCATGGCCGTGCGATCCGACGACGATCACGTCGGTGTGCTCGTGCTCGGCCACCCACACGATCATCGGCCCCGCGTCACCCGCCTCGATGCGCCGGTGCACGAGCGGCCGCCACGACTCGGGGAGCACCGCGATGACATCGTCGATCGCGGCGCTCGCGTCACGCTCTTCTCCCTCGAGCATGCGCTCCGCGTCCTCGGGGGTCTGGGCCGAGCCTTCGATGCCACCGGCGTCGTCGCCGGGCAGGTCGGTGACGATCGAGAGCACGATCACCGATTCCACAGCCCCGAACAGCTCACCGGCCCGCGCCGCGGTCGACCGCGCGATCTCTGATCCATCGGTCGCGATGAGCAGCTTGGTCATGACGCATCGCCCTCTTGGATCGGTGACGGGTCGAGGTCGAGGAGCTCGAGCGTGGTCTTGCCTTCCCACAGCGCGCGGAACATGCCGGCTTCCTTCGCGGCGCGCACGCGACCGGCGTTGACCACGTCCGCGATCGTGGCGCCCGGCACGACCACCACGCCGTCGGAGTCGCCGACGACCCAGTCGCCCGACTCGACCAGGATCCCACCGCACTGGATCGGCGCCTGCACCGTCCCGCCCTTCGTCTTGCCCGCGCCGCGCAGCGCGATCATCGTCGAGAAGACGGGGAAGCCGTGCGCCTGGATCTCGGTGATGTCGCGCACCCCGCCGTCGATCACCAACCCGGCCAGCCCGCGGGCCTGCGCCCCGGTGGTGAGCACCTCGCCCCAGTAGCCGAGCTCGCGGAAGTCGCCGACGTCCACCACGAGCGCGTCACCCGCCTGCGCCCGCGCGACCGCGACATGGATCCCGAGGTTGTCGCCCGGCGTGCAGCGCACGGGGTACGCCGGCGCCGCGAGCCGGGCTCCGGGCCACGCGGCGCGGATCCGGGCCCGCATCGCCCGGGCACCGCTCTCGCCGAGCGTCGCGGCGCCCAGCTCCAACAGCGCGTGCGTGATCTCGACGTCGGCGGACATTCGAACTCCTCCCCGCCGGGTTCGCGCCGGCGAGGTCTTCCGATTTGGCGGAGGGAGAGGGATTTGAACCCTCGAGGAGGCTTAAAACCCCCTACTCGCTTAGCAGGCGAGCACTTTCGGCCGCTCAGTCATCCCTCCGAGGTGCGCTGAGTATAGGGACACCTCGGCCGGACCCTCCCCGGCCCGGACGTCGCGCCCCGGGCCGCGCCGGCCCTCCCACTACGGGACGAGCACGACCTTGCCCCGCACGTGCCCGCCCATGACCTCCCGGTGGGCCGCGGCCACCTCGGCGAGCGGGTAGCTCCGCGCGACGAACACCTCCAGGGTCCCGGCCGCGACCCGGTCGACGAGCTCGAGGCGCGCCGCGTGGCGGATCTCCGTTCCGGGGTCGGCGCCCGGAGCCCCACCGAGGACCTTCACCCCGGCGTCGAACGCGGCCGGCGAGCCGACGATCGTGGCGAAGCGCGCCGCGTCCTTCACCGCCGCGAGGGACACCTGCAGCGCTTCGGGCGAACCGACGCCGTCGATCGCCGCGTCGACCCCGTCGGGCTCGACCTCCCGCACCCGCTCGAGCAGCCCCGGCCCGTAGGTGATGGGCTCGGCGCCGAGCGCGTGCAGGAACGTGTGGTTCGCTTCGCGTGCAGTCGCGATCACACGCGCGCCGCGGTCCACCGCGACCTGGATCGCCGTGATGCCAACCCCACCCGCACCACCGTGGAACAGCAGCGTCTCGCCGTCGGCCAACCCGACGACCGCCAACGTGTGGATCGCGGTCACGCCCGTCAACATCAGCCCCGACGTGGGCTCCCAGTCGAGGGTGGCCGGCTTGGGGGCCATCGACGCGGCCGGCCCGACCACGCGCTCGGCGTACGCGCCGTCGATGCGGTACGCGATGACCTCGTCCCCGACCTTCACCGGACCGCGCGGGCCGATCGCATCGGGTCCGACCGCGCGCACCACGCCGGCAGCTTCGGAGCCGAGGTGCAGCGGGAGCTCGGGCGGCGGACCGAAGCCCCCGGCGTACCGCTTGTAGTCGATCGGGTTCACGCCCGCCGCCCGCACGTCGAGCACGACCTCGCCGGGCCCGGGCTCGCGGTCCGGCTCGTCCACGAGCGCGAGCACCTCGGGTCCGCCGAGGGCGGTAGCCACCACGTGCAGGGTCATGCCGGCACTCAACCCCCGCTCACGGGTCGGGTGTTCCCGGTCGTCAACCGGTCACGTCGTGGTCCGGTCGCGCAGATGGCGCCCGACGTGGCCCACGACGACCCGGCGCTCCTCCTCGTCGAGGAAGCAGTACACCCGCACGAGCTGGCGGCCGTCGCGCCGGAAGTGCGGACCGAGCATGATCGGCCGGCCGAGGTACGAGCGCTGGTAGTCCTCGGCGTACTTCTGCTTCGCGGACGCGCTGACGTCGCGGACCCAGTCGAGGCCCTGGTTCCGGCACGCGGTCCCGAAGTCGCCGCGCAGCGCGCCCGACGCCCACTCCGCGGCCACCGAATCCAGACGGGCGAGGTCGAGCTCCACCAGATCGACGCGGTCGTAGCGCCACTCGGCCGCGGAGCGCTCGGCCTCCGGCAGGATCACGAGGTGCGGGCGCAGCGTCTTGGCCCGGCGCAGGACCTCGCCGAGGTTCCCGTTCGCGGTCGCGCCGGCGCCGGTCGCGGGCAACGCGGGATCGGCACCACCGGTCGCCAGCGTCAGGTAGCCCTGCTCGAACCGGAGCCGCAGCTCGCGGTCGCGCTCGAGGTCCGCCTCGAGCAGGTACGCCTGCTCGTCGGCCCGACTGAGCTCGGCCTGGTACTCGGTGATCAGCTCTTCGGCCGCGGCGCGGTCGTCGAGCACTGCAGTGCGCAGGCTCTCCAGCTCGATGCGGCGCTCCTGCAGGTCGACGGTGTCCTGGCTGCGGGCCAGGAGCTCGACGAGCGGATCGCCCTCGACCCGCAACGTCGCGGCGCCGAGCACGAGGTCCGAGAGGATCTCCGCGACGCGGGCCCGCGGGCCGTCGGGCCCCGACACTTCCTCGGCGCGCCACGACGGATGGTGACCCGGTGGGTCGGACGACCGCCACGACGGCCAGAGGAGTCGCACGCCGCCCTCGGTCGCGCCGCGACCGCTCCCCAGCTCGGCGTCCAACGCCGCGACCGCCGCCGGATCGGTCAACACGACGACGTGCGCGAGCGCAACCAGGTCGTCGGCGAACCGCGGCACGTCGGCCGGCACGGCTCCGCGCGCATCGGGCGCGACGAGCACGACCGGCAACCGCCGATCCCCCCGCACGAACGCGTCGAGGTCAGCGGCGCGTGCCGCGTCGACCCGGTGCGGGCTCGCGGTGACGCCCCAGCCGCCGTCGACGCACTCGACCTCGCGCACGAGCTCCGCGACGAGCACCGGCCGGCGGACCCGCTGCGCCGGCGCCGCCCGCACCTTCGGGTCCGCGGACTCGAGCTGCTCCAGGATGAGCACCCGCCCCGCGTCGTCCGTCGTCGTGATCTGCACGGTCGCGCGCCGCCACAACGTCGGGTCCTGCTCGTGGGGGCGGGTCCAGACGAGCTCGAACGCCTCGTCGACCCGTTGGGGATGGTCCAGGAGCCGCCAGCGCACGGTCACTCCCGGCTCGGGCCGCCAGTGCTCCGGCGCGTGCTCGGGCCAGCCGCCGTACTCCCGGCCCACCCAGCGCTTCGTGAGCGCCCGGGCCACCCGCGGGCGCGGCCGACGCCGGGTCGGCGAGCTCGAGCAGGCAGGTGTAGATCCGGCGCATCGGTCCCCCGGTTTCGGAGCCTCCCCGTGCTCAGGGTATCGGCGCCGCGGATGGTCACCGCGCGCGCTGAGCGTGTTCGGCCCGTGGCTGCGGGCCTCCCGGCGCCCGGGGCTCTCCGGCGGCGAACGGGTACCTTCGGAGGCATGGAGCCGCTCGAAGCACTGGACCGGATCGCCTTCCTGCTGGAACGGTCCCAGGCCCCCACGTACAAGGTCGAGGCGTTCCGGCGCGCGATCGACGTGATCCGGGAGCTCGACCCCGACGAGCTCCGGGAACGGGCCGAGCGCGGCACGCTGCGCGAGCTCCCGGGCATCGGGGACACGACCGCGCGCGTGGTCGACCGAGGCGTTCGCCGGCGGCACCCCGACCTATCTCGAACGGCTCGAGGTCGACACGACGAAGCGGACGCGGCGCCCGACGGCCCCGGCGCCGAGGTCCGCGCGTGGCTGCGCGGGGACCTGCACATGCACTCGGACTGGTCCGACGGCGGGTCACCGGATCGAGCGCGATGGCGCGCACCGCGGCCGAGCTCGGCCACGAGTACCTCGCGATGACCGACCACTCGCCGCCGCCTGACGATCGCGCACGGCCTCGAGCCCGAGCGGCTCCGCGAGCAGCTCGACCTCGTCGACGCGCTGAACGAGGAGCTCGCGCCGTTCCGGATCCTCGCGCGGCATCGAGGTCGACATCCTCGAGGACGGCACGCTGGACCAGGAGGACGAGCTGCTCGCCGAGCTCGACGTCGTCGTCGCGAGCGTCCACTCCAAGCTGAAGATGAGTGCCGACGGGATGACGGCGCGGATGATCGGCGCGATCGCGAACCCGCACATGGACATCCTCGGGCACTGCACCGGGCGCCTGATCGTCGGCAAGGGTCGACCGGAGAGCCAGTTCGACGCCGAGCTGGTCTTCGCGGCGTGCCGCGAGCTCGACAAGGCCGTCGAGGTCAACTGCCGCCCCGAACGACTCGACCCGCCCCGGCGGCTGCTCGCGATGGTCGACGAGATGGGCTGCAAGATCTCCATCGACACCGACGCGCACGCGCCGGGCCAGCTGGCCTGGCAGCCCTACGGGTGCGCCCGGGTGGCCGAGACCGACATCGGTCCCGACCGGATCGTGAACTCGTGGCCGGTCGAGGACCTCCTCGCGTGGACCGCCACCCACGAGCGCGCCACCGCCTGACCTCTCCCCGCGTTCTCGGCCCGCTGGACCGCGCCTGGAGCGGTTCAACGTGCCGAGAACGTTCGTCGGGTCAGCCGGGGAGGACGTCGAGGAGGACGACCGCGCCCTCTCCTGGCGCCAGCGTGAGTCCGCCGTCGACCCGCTCGTCGTCGCGCGCCCGATCGGTGGCGACGCGCGACGACCCCGGTGACGGCGCTCACCACCGCGGTCGACGGGCCGAGGTTCAGCGCGACGACGGTTCGCTCGCCGCGCCGGTACGCGAGCACGCCGTCGGGCGCGTCGAGCGACGCGTACGCGCCGGTGCGCAGGTCGGGCAAGCGCGTCGCGCAGCCCGATGAGGTCGCGGGTGAGCGAGAGGAACGACGCCGGATCCCGGCGCTGGTCCTCGACGTTGACCGTCAGGTCGCCGAACGGGAGCCACGGCTCGACGCCTGCGTCGGTGAACCCGGCGCCGGGCGCGCTCGTCCACTGCATCGGTGTGCGAGCGCCGTCGCGGCCGTACACCGGGAAGTAGCGGACCGAGACCGGGTCCCGCAGCTGCTCGAGCTCCAGCGGGGTGTCGACCATCCCGATCTCGTCGCCCTCGTAGAGGAACATGCTGCCGCGCAACGTCATGAGCATCATCAGCGCGCACCGCGCCCGCGCCGGGTCGTTCTCCGCCCAGCGGGTCGGGAAGCGGGGGACGTCGTGGTTGCTGGCGGTCCAGACCGGGGTGCACCCGGCGGGCATCAGCTCCTCGGTCCGCTCGATCATCTCCCGGAGCGGCGTCGCTTCCAGCGGCGTGTGCAGGAAGGGGATGTTGAACGCGAGGTTGCAGCTCGTCACCGTTGCCGTAGAACGGGATCAGGTCCTCGACGTGCTCGACGAACGTCTCGCCCACGAGCATCCGCGGCGGGTCGTAGGAGTCGGCCACGGCGCGGAACCGCCGGTGCACGTCGTGCACCTCGGGCCGGCAGGTGTTGTAGACGGCGACCTGGCCGCGGATCTGGTCCATGATCGGGTCGCGTGTCGGTCGCAGGCGGGTTGTCGCGCAGCTCGCGGTCCTTGATGACCATGTGGGCGACGTCGATGCGGAACCCGGACACGCCCTTGTCGAACCAGAAGCGCAGGATGCGGTCGAACTCGTCGCGCACCTCCTCGTTCCACCAGTTGAGGTCGGCCTGCTCGGGCAGGAAGTTCTGCAGGTAGTACTGGCCGGTCGGTCGTCGAGGGTCCAGGCCGAGCCGCCGAAGCTGCTGACCCAGTTGTTCGGCGGCGAGCCGTCGGGCTTCGGGATCGGCCCACACGTACCAGTCGCGCTTCGGGTTGTCCCGCGACGACCGCGACTCCCGGAACCACGGGTGGTCGATGCTCGTGTGGTTGGGCACGAGGTCCAGCAGCACCTTGATCCCGCGGGCCGCGGCGTCGTCGACGAGCGTCTCGACGTCGGCCAGCGTTCCGAGGGTCGGGTCCACGTCGCAGAAGTCCGCGACGTCGTAGCCGAAGTCCGCGTTCGGCGACACCGTCACCGGGCTCAGCCAGATGCCGCGGATCCCGAGCCACTGCAGGTGGTCGAGGCGGCTGATGATGCCGGGCACGTCGCCGACGCCGTCACCGGTCGAGTCCTGATACGAGCGGGGGTAGATCTGGTAGAGCGCGCCCTCGCGCCACCAGGAGTCGAGCTCAGCGTCGGCCATTGGCGCAGCGTATGACGCACCGCCGCGTACCGGTGAAGCGGTCGTGATCAAGTATCTGGGGTCGAAGCGGCGTCTGGTGCCGGTGCTCGGTGAGATGTTCACCGCGTCCGGGGCCCGCGACGCGCTCGATCTCTTCACGGGCACGACCCGGGTCGCGCAGGAGTTCAAGCGCCGAGGCGGCATCGTGACGACGGTCGACACCGCCCGGTACTCCGAGGTGTTCGCGCGCTGCTACATCGAGACCGACCGTGACGCGGTGGACCTCGACGCGCTCGACCGTCGCGCTGGAACGGCTCGACGCGCTCGACGGCGTTCCCGGCTACTTCACCGAGACGTTCTGCTCGTCGTCGCGCTACCTCCGACCCGAGAACGGGGCCCGGGTCGACGCGATCCGCACCGCGATCGACGCCGAGCACCGCAACTCGCCGCTCTTCCCGATCCTGCTCACGAGCCTGATCGAGGCCGCCGACCGGGTCGACTCCACGGTCGGGGTGCAGATGGCGTACCTGAAGCAGTGGGCGCCACGCGCGCACAACCGGCTGACCCTGCGCATGCCCGAGCTGCTCCCGGGTACCGGCACCGCGATCCGCGGCGACGCGGTCTCGTGGTCCGGTGCGCTCGGCGGGTTCGACCTGGCGTACCTGGACCCTCCCTACAACCAGCACCGCTACTTCACGAACTACCACGTGTGGGAGACGCTCGTCGCGGGCGACGAACCCGAGCACTACGGCATCGCGTGCAAGCGGGTCGACGCGCGCGACGATGAGACGAAGAGCGCGTTCAACCGCAAGCGCGAGATGCCGGATGCCCTGCGCGCCTGCATCGAGAACGTCGACGCCCGACTCGTCGTCCTGTCCTACAACGACGAGAGCTGGATCGCGCTCGACGAGCTGTTGCAGCTGTGCTCGTCGCGCGGCGGTCGCGTCGTCGCGCTGGCGTTCGACTCCGCCCGCTACGTCGGCGCGCAGATCGGCGTGCACAACCCCGCGGGCGAGCGGGTCGGCGAGGTGTCGCACCTGCGCAACCTCGAGTACCTGCTCGTGTGCGGAGATCCGGCTGTGGTCGAGCGCGTCACCGCGCCCTACGGCGACGCCCGGGTGTCGGCTACGCCGACGCGGCGATCATCCGGCCGAGATCGCGCAACGACGGGGTCGCCGCGCCCAGCGTGAACTCGCCCTGCTTCACCCAGAGGAAGTAGCGGTGGATCGGGTAGTCGAGGTCGATGCTGATGCCACCGTGGACGTGCAGCGCGGCGTGCACGACCCGGCTGCCGCCCTCGGCCGCCCAGTACTTCGCGGTCGCCACCTCGGTCGGTGACGCCTGGTCCTGGGCCAGGTGCGTCGCGGCCTGGAGCATCGTGAGGTTGATCGCCTCGGTGTCGATGTACGCAGTCGGCCATCCGCTGACCGACCGCCTGGAACGTGCCGATCGCGCGGTCGAACTGCTTGCGCGTCGTCGTGTACTCGGCGGTGATCCGCAGCGCTTCCTGGCACGCGCCGGCGGTGATCGCGCAGATGGCGGTCATGGTGCGGTCGAGGACCCAGCGGAGGTTCGACCGCCCGTCCGCGATCTCACCGATGCGCGCCGCGTCCGTCACCTCGACGCCGTCGAGCTTCACCACGAACTGCGGCTCGTGGTTCATCGTCTCCTGGCGCTCGAGCGTGATCCCGTCCGCCTGGGGCGAGACGAGGAAGAGCCCGATCTCCTCGCCGACGCGCGCCGGCACGAGGATGCCGCTCGGCGATGTGCGCCTGGGGCACGTTGACCTTCTCACCCGTGATCCGCCAGCCGTCGCCCGAGCGCTCGGCGATCGTCTGCGGCTCGTCGGCGGGAGTGCCGAGCTCGTTGAACGCCGACGTCAGGACCACGTCGCCGCTGATGACGCCGGCCAGCTCCTTGCGCTGCTCGCGGTGCCGAACTCGGCGATGGGCATCGCGACGGAGACGAGCGTGTGGATCAACGGGAGCGGTGCCACCGTGCGGCCCTGCTCCTGGAGGATGAGGCAGAGCTCGAGGAAGCCGTAGCCGAGGCCGCCGACGTCCTCGGGCAGCGCGACGCCGAGCAGGTTCGCCTTCGCGAACTCGGCCCACGTCTCGCGGTCGAACCAGTCGCTCGCTGGTCGTCGAGCGCGCGCAGGTGCGTGAGCACCATGCGGTCGCCGAGGATCTGCTTCGCCAGGCCCTGGAGCTCCTGCTGCTCTTCGCTGAGGGTGAAGTCCACGTGTCTGTCTCTCTCCTACCGGGGTGAGCCGGGCATGTTGAGGCCGAAGATGGCGATGAGGTCGCGCTGCATCTCGTTCGTGCCGCCGCCGAACGTGAGGATGTGCATGCTGCGCACGCGCGCCTCGAGCCGGCCCTTCAGGACCGCCTCCGGGGAGCCGAACTTCACCGGCGCCGACGGGCCGACGATCTCCATGAGGAGCCGGAACGCCTCGAGGTAGAACTCGGTGCCGAACACCTTGATGGTCGACGCGGCGGCCGGGTTCAGTGGCGCGCCCTGCGTCGCGTCCGCCGCGACCTTGCAGTTCGCGAGCTTCAGGAACTCGAGCTGCGCGTGCACCTTGGCCAGGTTGATCTGCACCCACTCCTGGTCGATCACGCGAGTGCCGTCGGCGTTCTTCGTGGCCGCGGCCCACGCGATCGTGTCCTCGAGCTGACGCTCGACCACGCCGCTCGAGCAGAGCGTGACGCGCTCGTGGTTGAGCTGGTTGGTGATGAGGTTCCAACCCTGGTTCTCGCCGCCGACGAGGTTGCCGACGGGGACGCGAACGTCCTCGTAGTACGTGACGTTGGTGTTGAGGCCGCCCATGTTCTTGATCGGCTCGGCCTTGAAGCCGGGCGAGTCCGTCGGGACGATGATGATCGAGATGCCCTTGTGCTTCTTCACGTTCTGGTCGGTGCGCACGGCGAGCCAGATGTAGTCGGCGTCGGTCGCGAGCTGACGTGAAGATCTTCTGGCCGTTGATGACGTACTCGTCGCCGTCGCGGTCGGCCCGCGGTCTTGAGCGACGCGAGGTCGGTGCCGGCGTCGGGCTCGGTGTAGCCGATGGCGAAGTGGATCTCCCCGGCGAGGATCTTGGGGAGGAAGAAGTCCTTCTGCTCCTGGGAGCCGTACCGCATGATCGTCGGGGCGACCGAGTTGATCGTGAGCATCGGTACCGGCGCGCCGACCCGCATCGACTCGTCGAAGAAGATGAACTGCTCGATCGCGGTGCGGCCCTGGCCGCCGTACTCCTCGGGCCAGCCGATGCCCGCCCAGCCGTCGCTTGGCCATCTGCTTCCAGATCCGGCGCGGGACGGGCCCGATGCCCTCACCGGTCGAGAGCTCCGCCTCGACCTCGGGCGTGAGCAGCTTGGCGTAGTAGTCCCGCAGCTCGTCACGCAGCTCGGTGAGCTCCGGCGTCAGGCCGATGTACATGGGCGGTGCTCCCTCTGATCGCTCGCCGAACGCGGCGTTTGCGGACCTTATGCGACTGCCCGGCGCCCCCCGCCGTCAAGTTGCCGCCCACCCCCGCTCGTTTCGGGGCGTCTGAGGGTCGCTCCGGCGACGTTCACGCGCCCCGAAACGAGCCGGGGAATGACGAGTCGTCGGAACGGGTACAGGGAAACCCGGATCGGCTCGCTCGGGGCCGGAGATGGAGGGGCTCCACGATGCGTCGTCTGGCGAGGACCTCGGCCGCGATCCTGGTCACGGTGATCGCGATGGTGGCCGCGCCGCAGGTGGCGGGCGCGCGGCACGCAGTACCCGGTCCCGTACACCTTCGCGGCGAACATCGCCGCGGCCGCGCTCGAGCCCGGAACCCCGCCGCCCGGCTCGAACGACTGGTCCTGCAAGCCCAGCGCCGCGCACCCCGACCCGGTCGTGCTCGTCCACGGGCTGCTCGCCAACATGACCGACAACTGGCAGACGATGTCCCCGCTGCTCGCGAACAACGGCTACTGCGTGTTCGCGCTCACGTACGGGAACAGCGGGACCGCACCGCTCGACGAATTCGGCGGGCTGGCCCCGATGGAGCAGAGCGCGGCGCAGCTCTCCTCCTTCGTCGACCAGGTGCTCGCGGCTACCGGCGCGCACAAGGTCGACATCGTGGGGCACTCCGAGGGCGCCACGATGCCCGACTACTACATCGAGTACCTCGGTGGTGCGGCGAAGGTCGCCCGGTACGTCGGGATCTCGGGGGTCAAGCACGGCACGACGCTGCACGGCGTCGGCACGTTCGTGGCCGCGTTCGAAGGCCTGTTCCCGGGCGCGCCCGACCCGACCGCCGGTACGTGTGCGTCCTGCAGCGAGTTCCTCGTCGGCTCGGCCTACGTGCACGCGATCGAGGCGCGGGCGCCGGCACCGGGGGTGATCTACACGAACATCTCCACCCGCTACGACGAGCTCGTCAGCCCGTACACGAGCAGCTTCCTCACCGGACCCAACGTCACGAACATCACGCTGCAGGACCACTGCCGCGCTCGACTTCAGCGACCACCTCTCCATCGTGTCGAGCCCGATCACGGGTCGCTACATGTTGAACGCGCTCGATCCGGCTCACCCGCAGCCGGTCCCGTGCGTCTTCGTGCCCCCGGCGGCGTAAGGGACGTCCGCCGCGGAAGCGGGCCAGCGGAGGGAGAGGGATTCGAACCCTCGGTGGGTTGCCCCACAGTGGTTTTCAAGACCACCCCATTCGGCCGCTCTGGCACCCCTCCGTCCCCGACGTTACCGGCGTGCTCCGGATGCGACGGCGCTCCGATGAGTTTCGCCGCGCCACCCGGTCAGACTGAGCGAGCAACGGCTGCAACGGCCACGAGGAGCCCTGATGACGTTCGTAGACCTGCAACCCGCGGCCCAGCGCATGACCCACCTGATCGAGAACGTGAGTGACGATCAGCTCGCTGCGTCGACGCCGTGCACCGACACGTCGTTGGGCAAGCTCCTCGACCACGTCGGCAAGCTCACGGTCTTCTTCGCCGGCGCGGCGCGCAAGGACCCCGAAGTCGGCGACCGGGGCGGGGCCGCCGATGCGGCGCAGCTCGGCGACGACTGGCGCACGCGGATCCCGCGTGACCTGGCCCTGCTCGCCGACGCCTGGCGTGAGCCGGACGCGTGGTCCGGCATGACCAAGGCCGGCGGTCGTGACATGCCCGGCGAGGTCGCGGGGATGGTCACCCTCGACGAGCTCGTGCTCCACGGCTGGGACATCGCCGCGGCGAGCGGCCAGGTCTACGACTGTGACGACGCGTCGTTGGAGGCCGTCTTCGGGTTCGTCGCGGGATTCGCCGAGCCCGGCAAGGAAGCGCAGCGGGAGGGTCTGTTCGGGCCCGTCGTCGCGGTATCCGACGACGCGCCGCTGCTCGACCGGATCCTCGGCCTCGCCGGCCGCGACCCGAGCTGGTCGCCCCGATGACCCAGCTCGACCTGTCCCCGGCCGCCCGACGGATGACCGCGCTGATCAGCGGGCTGCGCGACGACCAGCTCGACGCGCCGACGCCGTGCCCGAGCTACTCGGTCGGTGAGCTGCTGGCGCACGTCGGCGGTCTGGCCCTCGCGTTCACCGCCGCCGCGAAGAAGGAACGCGGCGACCTGGTCGAGCAGGCTCCGGGCGACGGCAACCTTCCGCCGCTCCCCGACGACTGGCGGGTCCGCATCCCCGCCGACCTGGCCGCACTCGCCGCCGCGTGGGACAACGCCGAGGCATGGACCGGCATGACCCGGATCGCCGGCGGCGACACCCCGGGCGAGATCGCCGGCCTCGTCTGCCTCGACGAGCTCGTGGTCCACGGATGGGACCTCGCCCGGGCCACCGGTCAGGGGTTCACGAGCGACCAGCCGTCGCTCGAGGGTTCGCTCGAGGTCCTCGGCCACTTCCAGGTCCCGGGGAAGGAGGTGCCGCCGGGATCGGCGTTCGGCACGGTGATCGACCTGCCCGACGACGCGCCGCTGCTCGAACGCGTCGTCGCCTTCACCGGCCGCGACCCGGCCTGGACCCCGGCTGCTTAGAGAACCGCGGGCAGGGATTTCGAGGGCGTCAGCACCTCGACGCCTTCGTCGGTGACCACCATCGTGTGCTCGTACTGCGCGGTGCGCAGGCCGTCGGCCGTGACCGCGGTCCACCCGTCGGGCCAGATGCGCTCGCGCCACGAGCCCATCGTGATCATCGGCTCGATCGTGAACGTCATCCCCGGCTCCATGATCGTGATGGCCCGCGGCTCGTCGTAGTGGGGGATGCTCGAGGTCGCCGTGGAACTCGCGGCCGATCGCGTGACCGCAGAACGTGCGCACCACGCCGAAGCCTTCGCTCTCCGCGTGCTTCTGGATCGCCGCGCCGATCTCGCGCGTCTCCGCCCCCGGCTTCACCGCCGCGATCCCCAACCCGAGGCACTCACGGGTGACGTCCATGAGGAGCTGCGAGCGCCCGTCGATCTCGCCGACCGCGAACGTGGCGTTCGTGTCGCCGTGCACACCGTCGAGGTAGATCGTGACGTCGATGTTGACGATGTCGCCGTCCTTCAACACCTGGTCGTTCGGGATGCCGTGACAGATCACCTCGTTGACCGACGTGCACACGGACTTCGGGAACCCGCGGTAGTTCGAGCGGGCTCGGGTAGCCACCGCGCTCGATGTACGCGTCGTGCGCGACGGCGTCGAGCTCGTCGGTCGTGACACCGGGCGCGATCGCCGCGCCGACGACGTCGAGCACCTCACCGGCGGCGAGCCCGGCCTTGCGCATCGCCGCGATGATGTCCGGCGGCTTGACCAGCTGCTCGCTGCGGGTCGGGGGCTTGCCCCCGTTCGCGATGTAGGGCGGCCGGTCGATCTCGTCGGGCACCGGGCGCTCGGGGCTGATCGCCCCCCGCTTCACGGGCTCGTCCCGCAGGCGGTGGCACTTCTTGTACTTCAGCTCGCTCCCGCACCAGCAGCGGTCGTTCGGTCCAAGGCTCATCTGCTCCTCAGCCTCGCGCTTCCACGGTGGAAAAGCCCGTGTGAGGCACGAGGACGTCCGGAACTGCGAAGGAACCGTCGGGTTGCTGGTAGTGCTCGAAGAGGAAGACGAGGGTGCGACTGATCGCACACGCCGTGCCGTTCAGTGTGTGCACGAGCTCCGTACCGGATTCACCCCGGACCCGCGTCTCGCAGCCGCCGGGCCGAGAAGTCGAGGTAGTTGGAGCAGCGAGGTCGAGCTCGCGGTACTTGCCTTCCGACGGGCAGCCAGACCTCGATGTCGAACTTCTTGGCCGCGGCGGCGCCGAGATCGCCGGCGGCGATGTTCGTCACCCGATAGGGCAACGCCAACGCCCCGATGATGCGATTCCTCGATCGCGAGGATCCGCTCGTGCTCGTCCCACGACTGAGTCCGGGGCGACGATGGCGAAACATCTCCACCTTGTCGAATTGGTGGCACGGAAGATGCCGCGAGTGTCCTTGCCGTAGGTGCCCTGCCTCGCGGCGGAAGTTGGTAGGAGAAGCCCCGCGTACCGGATCGGCAGCGCATCGGCGCGTCGAGCAGGTCGCCGCGGTGCAGCGCCGAGAGCGGCACCTCGCTCGTGCCGACGAGGAACAGCTCGTCCTCGGGCAGGTCGTAGACCTGGTTGCGGTCGGTCGGGAAGAACCCGGCCTCCTCCATCACGTGCTCGCGGACCAGCACCGGCGGCACGACCGGAGCGAAGCCCTCCTGCACCAGCTCGGCCCATCACCCACTGCACGAGCGCGAGCTCGAGCAGCACCGCCTCGCGCATCACGTACGCGAACCGCGAACCACCGACCTCGGCGCCGCGTTCGGCGTCGACCAACCCGATCGCCTCGGCGAAGGTGGCGTGGTCGTACGGCGGTGGATCGGCGGCGGGTCGCCGACGGTCGCAGACGACGTCGCCCTCGTCCTCGCCGCCGTCGGGCACGTCGGGGTCGGCCGGGTTCGGGACCTGCAGCGCGAGCTCGCGCAACGTCGGCCTCGGCCGCGGCGAGCTCGGGCTCGCGTGCGGTGAGCTCCTCCTTCAATGCGGCGGCCGCGGCGATCTTGGCCGGGCGGCTCGTCGGGCGCCGACCTGACCGATCTCCTTCGACGCCACGTTCTGCCGGGCCCGCAGCTCCTCGCGTCCTCGACGAGCAGCGCCCGCCGCACGTCGTCGGCCGCCAGCACCTCGTCGAGCAGGCCGGCCGCGCACCCGCTTGCGCTCGATGCCGGTGCGGTAGTCCGGGCTCCTCGCGGAGTCGCTTGAGGTCGATCACCGTGGGACGCGTCCTGCACGCGGCCGCGCAGCTTCGCCGACCCAGCGGTCGGCGTCGCGCCACGCCTTCCGGCCGCGGTGCGGCGCGCGGGCGCCGTCGAGCCCGGCCACGGGGTACGAACCGAGGAACTTCACGTGGGCGCCGCTTCGCCGCGAGCGTCCGCAGGCAGTCGGTCACGAGCTCGTCGGCTGATGTGGCCCTCGAAGTCGATGACGAAGCAGTAGTCGCCGAGGCTCTGCTTGGTGGGCCGGGACTCGAGCTTGGTGAGGTTGAGCGCACGCGCGCGGAGAACTCCTGGAGCATCGCGAGCAGCGAGCCCGGGGGTCGGCGCGCTGGAAGCACACGATGCGTCGTCTTGTCGTGGCCGGTGCGGGCGGGGATCCCGTGCCCACCACCACGAACCGCGTCTGGTTCTCGGGATGGTCCTCGATCTCGCGGGCGAGCACGCTCCAGCCCGTGGATGCTCGGCCGCCAGCGGGTTGCCGATCGCGGCCTGGTCGCGGCCGCTTCGACCGCGGACCCGGTGGCCGCGCGTCGGCGGTCGAGTTCGCGGCGACGAACGTGGCCGCAGGGAGCTTCTTGCGCAGGAACGCACGGCACTGCGCGACCGCGTGCGGGTACGAGAGCACCTGCGTGATGTCGGCGAACGTGGTGCCGGGCTTCGCGAACAGGTCCATGCGAGATCGGCAGGTCCACCTCCCGCTGGATGAGGAGGTCGCTGCTCGAAGACGAGCGTGTCGATCGTGACCGACACCGAGCCCTCGATCGAGTTCTCGATCGGGACGCACGCCGAGCTCGGCTCGCCCCGCTCGACGGCGGCGAGGACGTCCGGGCATCGACGACGAGTCGCGACGCGCTCACCGGCGGCGAGATCGGGCTGGCTGAGCAGCGCCTCCTCGGTGAACGTGCCGGAAGGTCCGAAGAACGCGACAGGCGGCACGACGGCGCATCGTAGCGGGAGGCCTACTTTCCGGGCCGCGGCTACTGGTCGGCGCCGACGACGAACGAGACGGTCGTGGTCGCGCTCCCGCCGATGTTCAACGTCGCGGCGAGCGTCGCCCCTTCCACCTGGTAGTCCCCCGCCCTCGAGCTCACCTGCTTCGAGACGTCGAGCAACATCCGCACCCCGGACGCGCCCACCGGATGCCCGCAGCCGATGAGGCCGCCGCTCGGGTTGATCGGCAACGGGCCGTCGGACAGGACGGTGCCGTCCTCGATCGCCTTCCAGCTCTCACCCGGCGCGGTGATCCCGAAGTGGTCGATCGCCATGTAGTGCGTCGTCGTGAAGCAGTCGTGGCACTCGATCGCGTCGAGCTCCGAGACGTCAGCAACGCCGGCGCGGTCGAACGCGTCGAGGATCGCGCCACGCACATGAGGGAAGACGTACGGCCCTTCGTCGCGCAGCTTGTCCGCGAAGCCCATCCGCGCGGTGCTGTGACCCCACCCACGGATACGGGGGACCGCCTCGAGATCGATGCAGTGGCTCGCCGCCCACTCGGTCGCGTACTCGGCGGACGCGAGGATCACGGCCGCGCCGCCGTCGGTGATCTGCGAGCAGTCGTGCCGGCGGAGCCGACCCGCGACCACCGGGTTGTCGTGGTCGTGCGCCTCGAACGCGCCGGCCGGGAGGTCCCAGCCGCGGGTCTGTGCGTTCGGGTTCCGGCGCGCGTTCTCGAAGCTGTTGCGCGCGAGTGCGGTGAGGTGCTCGGCGTCCAGCCCGTAGCGGCGGTCGTACTCGTCGCCCAGCGCGGCGAACACCTCGGGCCACACCATGGGCACGCCGTCGGTCTCGTAGGGCACCCACGCCGCGGCACCGAGGTTCGACACCGCGTCGAGCGACGGGACGTTGCGCATCATCTCGACGCCCACGACGCAGGCCACGTCGTAGCGCTCGGCCTCGATGTCGGCCATGGCCGCGAGGACCGCGACGCTGCCCGACGCGCAGGCGGCCTCGTGCCGGGACGTCGGCAGGCCCGCGAACGCCGGATCGGCTTCGACCAGCAGGCCGCCCAGGTGACCCTGGCCGCAGTAGATCTCGGCCGCGAAGTTGGCGACGTGACCCACCTCGACGTCGCTCGCATCCACCCCGGCGTCGACCAGCGCACCCTGCACCGGCTCGGCGATCATCGAGGCGAGGTCCACGCCCTCGCGGCTCCAGCTGCGGGAGAAGTCGGTCTGCGCGCCCCCCAGCACGAAGACGGGGGCACCGGCGCTCACGGGTGCCGCGGCGCTGCGTCGAGGTCGGACGCGCCGACCCACCACGCGTGATACCCGATCGGTACCCGTTGTGGGATCTGGATGCGCGCCACCGGGCCGTCCTCCACCCGTTGCGCGTCCACCACGATCGCCTCCGACGCGCCGGTGCCCGCCTCCGTGACGAACGTGAGCACGTACCCGTCGTCCTCGGTCGTCGCGCCGGTCCGCGGCGCGAAGACCGTCTCGCCACCGAAGCGGCCGTCGCCGTAGCCGTGCGCGGTGCTCGTACCCGAACCCGTGTCGTACTTCACGAAGCCGTCGAAGAGCAGCGTCGGCTGTTCCGCGATGCGCGGGTTGTACGAGTAGCGCGTCTCGCGGCCGAGGTGCGCGTTGTTCATGCGCGGGAACTCGGTCATCACGTCGTCGAGCGAGCGCTCGCGCACCGCGCCCGTCACGAGGTTGAACCTCCACTCGTGGAGGTACGGCTGGAGCCGCAGCACGTCGATGTGCGGCACGACCTCGTCGTCGTTCGACGCCGCGAGCGGGTTCTCGATCCGGCAGCCGACGAGCACGATCTCGTCACCCGACTCCCACGCGTTGATCGTGTGGTACATGTAGCAGGACTCGCCTTCGAACCACCTGATCGCGTCGCCGGGCGCGTGCCGGCCGAGCACCCCGAAGCGGGCCGGCATGTCGGTGCGGAACGTCACCTTCGTCTTGCCCCGCGCGAGCAGCTCCGGGTCCCACATCAGCGGGAAGTCCAGGAAGATCGTGTGGTGCTCCGTGACCGCGAGATCGTGGAGCAACCGCGGGCCGGGCAGGTCGATGTCGGTGTGGTGGACCATCCGGCCGTCCGCCGACATGACGCTGTAGGTCAGGTACGGCGGCAGGACGTTGTAGTTGAAGACCATGAGCTCACCGGTCTCCGGGTCGAGCTTCGGGTGCGCGGTGAGGCCCGTCGTCAGGGTGCCGTTGAAGTCGTACTGGCCGACGGTCTCGAGCGACGGCAGCGCCACCTCGTAGCAGGGCCCCCCGAGCCACCAGAGTGCGAGCAGCCGGCCCGCGTGGAACACCAGGTCCGTGTTCGCGGTGTCCTTGAACGGGCCGCCGGGCTTGGTGAAGTCGGGCCGCTCGTTGATGCCGGTCCACAGCGCGTCGCCGGCCGCCTGCTCCGCCGCGAGCGCGTCGGTGCGCACGTAGCGGTTGCGGTAGGTGGCGCGCCCGTCCTCGAGGTGCAGCGCGTGCAACATGCCGTCGCCGTCGAACCAGTGGTACCGACCCTTCGGCGTGAACATCGGGTTGGACCCGTTGCGCACGAACACCCCGGCGAGATCGTCGGGCAGCTCACCGACGATCGAGCACTGCGCGTCGATCTCGTTCGCGATCGGGGCGAAGACTCCTTCGAGGTACGGGCTGACCGCCGCCTCGGGTCCCGGACGTTCCGCAATCGCAGTCATGTTCCCCCGATTCTCAAGATCTCCGGAGGACACCGGCTGGACCGTTGATGGTCCCGCGTCCTCGGCGATCTTCTCAAGATCTCCGGAGGACACCTGCTGGACCGTTGATGGTCCGGCGTCCTCCGGCGGTCTTGCTCGCAGCCTAAACCTGACCTTGCTTGCGGCGCGAGGGGACGGACACCGCGAGCGTGAACGCGGCAGAGAACGTCTCGCCCGGGCGCACCGCGGGGTGATCACCGGTCACGAGCGCGTTCGTCGGCGCGGTCATCGGCTCGATCGCGCAGAACGACGTCCCGACCGGCGAGTACACCTGTGCGTAGGGGTAGCCCGCGTCGTAGGTGATGGTGAGGCGTCGATCCCCGGTGGCCAGCGTGAGGATCCGATCCGGGCCGAGCGCGAAGAGGTCGTCCAGGTCGCGCCCGGCCAGGGGCGCGGAGTCGGCCGAGACCGGCCGGGCCCGACCGGTCGGGATGCCGCGGCCGTCGAGGGCCGCGTGCGCGGCGGCGGGCAACGTGAGCTCCCAGTCGTCGCGGGCCGATCCCGGGAGCTGCAGGTACGGGTGCCAGCCGAACGCGATGGGGACGCTCGCCGGGCCGTTCGGGCGCACCGTCGTCACGATCCGCAGACCGGACGCCGCGAGCGTCACGTCCACGGCGAGCTCGTGCGGGAACGGGAACGCGGCCATGAGATCTTCGTGCGCACCCCAGTCGAAGCGCGCCGCGAGCCGGGCGCTGCGCGGACCGGCCCCGAGCCGGGTGACCTCCCACTCGGGTCGCGCCAGCATCGTGCCGTGGATCGGCAGGCCGTTGTCGTCGGTGTGCAGGTCGAGCCCGCGCAGGTCGATCTCGAGGTTGCCCTCGCGGTACCGGTCGCGGCCGAGCCGGTTCGCCCACGGGTAGAGCAGCGGGATGCCGGTGGTGTGCCCGGCGCGATACGCGCTGAGCCCGCCCGGCAACGCGACGAGCTCGTCGCCGCGGTAGGTGAACGAGGGCAGCAGCATTCCGACGGTCGGGAGCACGACCGCCTCGCAGTCGCCGGCGCTGAGGACGGCGGCCGCGGCGCCGTGCCAGGACCGGACCGTCGCGGTCGGGCGCTTGGGAGACCCGGCCCGGCTCACGGGACGCGGTTGATGACATCGACGCGACCCACCGAGTGGTCGGCGCGCTTCTCCACGACGATGTCCGCGTCGCGTCGCGTCGGCTCGATGAAGTCCCGCAGGTTCGGCAGGTTCACGCCGTGCCAGACGTCGGTGGCGAGCGCGCGGCGGGCGTCGGTGTCCAAGCCCGCGAACTGCGCGTAGAACGAACCGGGCGGTGGCGCGGCACACAGCTCGAGGAATCGGGACACGTACCAGTCCTCCATCGCGGCTTCCGAAGCGTTCAGGTAGACCCCGACGTCCAGGTGATCCGCGAACCGCAGCGCGTTGACACCTTCCAGGACCAGCACGTCCCGGGGGACGATCGGGCGCCGTGCGTCGGTCAGGTCGTAGGTGACGTGCGAGTAGACCGGCACCGAGATCGCCGGCTCGCGCCGGTGGACGGCGTCCAGGAACGCCTCGACCGCGGCCGCGTCGTAGCTCTCGGGGAAGCCCTTGCGGTTCAGGATGCCCCGTTTCACGAGCACCGCATTGGGCAGGAGGAACCCGTCGGTCGCGACGACCTCGACCCGACCGGGGGCGAACAGCTCGGCCACCGCGGCGGCCGCGGTGCTCTTGCCGACGGCCACCCCACCGGCGATCCCGACGACGAGCGGGTGCACCGTGGCGGCCCGATCGGCGACCAGGCGGGCGAGCGGTGCGAATCCCTCACGGACCTCCATCGCCCGGGAGCGTACGCAGGCCCGAGGCGGACGTGTGCCGAACGCCACGCGGGCGATCCCCTTTCCCCCGCTCGGACGCGAGAGAATGGTGCGATGTCGGCCTTGGACACCCGTTCTTCTGCGCGCTCGGACGCGTCGGGTGCCACCAGTGACGCCGGATCGGACGCGGGCACCGGAGAAGCGACGCGCCACCTGGTGCGCATGCGCTACATGCCCGGCCTCGACGGGCTGCGCGCGTTCGCGGTCACCGGAGTGCTCCTCTACCACGCGACCCTGAACTGGATCCCGGGCGGGTTCCTCGGCGTGGACGTGTTCTTCGTGATCAGCGGGTACCTGATCACGTCGCTGCTGCTGGCGGAGTTCCGGAACCAGGGCCGCATCGGGCTGGGCCAGTTCTACCTTCGGCGCGCCCGGCGACTGCTGCCCGCGCTGTTCCTGCTGCTCGGAGTCGTCGGCCTCTTCGCCGTCATCTTCCTGCCCGACGAGGTCACGAAGCTGCGGGGCGACATCGTCGCGGCCCTCTTCTACAGCACCAACTGGTGGCAGATCTTCCACAACCTCTCGTACTTCGAGGCCGTGGGCCGCCCGCCGCTGCTCCAGCACCTCTGGTCGCTCGCGGTCGAGGAGCAGTTCTACCTGATCTGGCCGTTGCTGCTCACCGCGATGTTCAAGCTGTGGCACGGCCGGCGCCGGCCGATGCTGCTCGCGACCCTCGGCATCATCGTGCTGTCGTCGGGGCTGATGATCGGGCTGTCGATCCACCGCGGCTATCCGCTCGATCACGACCCGTCGCGCGTCTACTACGGCACCGACACCCGCGCGTTCACGATGCTCATCGGCGCGGTGCTCGCGATGGTGTGGGCACCGTGGCGGCTGTCGGACAAGCTGACGCGCGGTGGTCGCCTCCTCCTCGACGTGATCGGGCTCGGCAGCCTCCTCGGGCTCACGTGGATGTTCCTGAACGTCAGCGAGTTCTCGCAGGACCTGTACCGCGGTGGCTTCCTGGTCTGCTCGATCCTCGCGGCCATGGTCATCGCCGTCACCGTCCATCCCGCGGCCGATCTCAGCCGCCTGCTCGGGCTCAAACCGTTGCGCTGGATCGGTGAACGTTCGTACGGGATCTACCTGTGGCACTGGCCCGTGTTCATGGTCACGAGACCGGTCCTCGACATCAGCCTCACCGGGACCCCGAACCTCATCCTGCGGCTCGCGGTGACGGTCGCGATCGCCGAGCTGTCCTACCGCTACGTGGAGCAACCGATCCGCCAGGGCGCGCTCAGCCGTTGGTTCCGGGCGCTGCGCAGCTCCACCGGCTCCGAGCGGATCAGCATGGCGGCCCGGACCGCGGTCCTCGGCGGATCGCTGCTGCTCGGGGTCGTGCTGGTCACGGTCGGCCTCGCGAACGGGCAGCCCGCGCCGATCCCGCCCGGGCTCGACCTCAAGGCCGCGTCCGCCGCGCAGACCTCGGGCCTGACGACGCCGCTGCCGACCACGCCCGCGAGCACGGTGCCGGGTGCGGTGCCACCGCCCGTCACCCAACCCGCGAACCCGGCCATCCCCCGGGTGACCTTGATCGGCGACTCGGTGATGGTCGGCGCGAGCACCGCGATCGTCCAGGCGCTCGGCCCGGTGCGCATCGACGCCGCGGTCAGCCGGCAGTTCGGGACCGCGATCACGATCCTCCAGGAGATCAAGGCGGCCGGTCAGCTCAGCAACACCGTCGTCATCCACATGGGCACGAACGGCGTCATCACCCAGGGCCACATGGACGCGATCATGGCCGTCCTCAAGGACACACCTCGCGTCATCTTCATCAACCTGAAGGTGCCGCGCAGCTGGGAGTCGCTCGACAACGGCGTGCTCGCATCGAACGTCGCGAAGTACCCGAACGCCAAGCTCATCGACTGGCACACGATCGGCGACGCGCACCCCGAGTACTTCTACGAGGACGGGATCCACCTGAACCCCACCGGTCAGCGGGCGTACGCCGAGCTGATCCGGCAGCAGACCTCGCCCGACCCCTAACGGCCGGGGCCCGACCCGTCACCGGATGGGGCGTTTGTGCAATCGGCCCCATCCTGGGCACCATGGTGGCGGGGCCACGCGGAACGGACCGCGGGCAAGGGGTGGGGGTCACGATGCTCAGGACGGGTGCGAAGCGACGCCGTCGCGTGTTCCGCGGGTCCACCGTCGTCGCGGTCGTGCTGGCCTCGCTGGGCCTCGGCGCGGTCGGCGCGGGTGCGGCTCCCGGCCCGGTTGCGGTCCCTGCGGCCCGATCGGCTTCGGGGGTCACCGGCTTCATCGTCGGCGGCGACCCGGTCGCGCCGGGCGAGTTCCCGGCGCTCGCCGCGATCATGGTCGACGAGCCGCACATCCCCGCCCGTGAGCGCCTGCTGTGCAGCGGGACCGTCGTGGCCCCGAGGTGGATCCTCACCGCGGGCCACTGCAGCATCGAGGTGCTGATCGGCGAGCCGCTCGTGGTCCAGGTCGGCGCCCGGGACCTCGGAGCGCGCGGCGCGCAGACGGTCGCGATCAACCGCGCGGTCGTCCACGCGAAGTTCTTCAACCACGGTGTCGGCTACGACGTCGCTCTCATGCACACCGCGGCGACGGTCACGGCCCCGATGGCCCGGCTCGCCACGAGCGCCGACTCGGGCCTCGAGGTCGGTGGCCACCAGGTGACGGCGGCGGGATGGGGCCTGACGAAGCAGCTCGGGATCGAGCAGTCGCCCGGGTTCAACGCCAAGCCGCCGCGCCGCGCCCGCGCCGTCGACATCCCGATCGTCGACGACGCCACCTGCGCCTCGACGTTCGCGGACTTCGCGCCCGGCTACTTCGTCCCCGCGAGCGATGTCTGCGCCGGCGGGCCCGGCAAGGACGCGTGCTACGGCGACAGCGGCGGGCCCTTGTACGCCCGGGACCCGCAGGGCGCGCTCGTGCAGATCGGCATCACGAGCCGCGGGGCCGGCTGCGCGACCAAGCTGTTCCCCGGGATCTTCACCGACGTGGAACGGGTGGGCGCCTGGATCCACCGGTACACGACCCAGCCGTGCACGAACCGGGTCAAGCTCTCGCAGGACCCGGGCTTCCCCGACGAGCCGGTCCCGAACGGGCTCCTCTACGTCTGCTGAGCCGCTTGGTGGGCGAGGGGGGACTTGAACCCCCACATCCTTTCGGACACAGGCACCTGAAGCCTGCGCGTCTGCCAATTCCGCCACTCGCCCGAGTGGAGTGACGAGGGTAGCCCCACCGCGACTGCCGTCACGATCCCGATTGGGAACGGAGAAGGGAGAGGACGAAGTCCCTACCAAGTCTTCGGTCAGGTCGGTAACGTCGGCCGGAGACGCTGCAAGCGGGGGATCGACGTGCACAAGTTCTGGAGCTGGCTCGGCCTCAATCTCGGAAAGCACTGGATCATCGTGCTCTCGGTCCTCGCGCTGGTCACGGTCGGGCTCGGCTACGGCATCACGAACCTGAAGTTCTCGACCGGCCAGGACAGCTACCTCAACAAGAGCGACCAGGTCTACAAGGACAGCGTCGCCTACCAGAAGCTCTTCGGTGGCGAAGCCATGGTCACGCTCGTGACGATGGACAAGGGCCATACCGTCAACGAGCTCTTCACTCCCAAGAACATCGCGCAGTGGAACGCGGTCGAGCAAGAAGCTGCACAACAGCGGGCAGGTCGTGAACATCGTCACCCCGCTGACCGCGTTGCAGTTCAACGACACGCTCGTGCGTGGTCCCGGGCGGCGACCCGACGCAGAGCGTCGCCGGCAAGATCCTGCTGGCGGGAGTCGCCCGCGCCAAGACGCCGGCGGACGCGGCCGCGCGCAACGCCGACGCGGCCAAGACCCTGACCCGCATCTCGGCAATCCCGGTGGCCGACCGGACCCTCGACAATCCCGCGTACGTCGACTTCCTCCTGCACGACAACCAGGGCAACATCCGCAAGCCGCTCCTCGCCAACTTCCCCGACGACCGCCACGCCCAGATCGTCGACTCGCCTGCCCGGCAACGAGTCGATCAAGGACGAAGGCAAGGCGTCGGTGCTCGTCCAGGACGTCGCCAAGCAGCTGAAGTTCGACCACGCCTCCATCGTCACCACGGGCGCGCCCGTGCTGCTGAAGAACCTGAACGACTACCTCACCGGCGGGATGCTGACGCTCGGGGCACTCGCCGCTCGCGATCATGGCGGTCATCCTGCTCGTGCTCTTCAGCGTGCGGTGGCGGCTGCTCCCGCTCGGCATCGTCCTCATCGGCGTCATCTGGGCGTTCGGCATCGCCGGTTACCTCGGCATCCCGCTGACGATCGTCACCATCGGTGGACTGCCGGTGATGCTCGGCATCGGCATCGACTACTCGATCCAGATGCACGCGCGGGTCGAGGAGGAAGTCGTCATCGACCGGGTCGAGCACCCGATCCAGGAGACCGCGCGCAACCTCGGGCCGGCGCTGCTCGTCGTGACCTTCGACGCGATCTTCGCGTTCGCGGCGCTGCACTTCGCCAAGGTCCCGATGCTGCGCCAGTTCGGCCTGCTGCTCGCCATCGGTGTCGCGGCGATCTGCGTGAACAGCATCATCGTCGACGCTCTCGATCCTCGGCATCCGCGAGTACAAGTCGCCGACCAAGGTGAAGGACTTCCGCGAGGGCCCGCTCGGGCCGGATCGTGGTCTGGCTCGGCAGCGTCCCGTCACGGATCGCGGTGTTCCTCGCGATCGCCAGCATCGTGGTCTTCGCCGGCGGCGTGCTCGTCGAGGGCAAGCTCGTGCTGCAGACCGACCCGATCCAGTGGGTCAACCAGAA
This sequence comes from uncultured Acidimicrobiia bacterium, assembly GCA_963770105.1. GTDB lineage: Bacteria > Actinomycetota > Acidimicrobiia > IMCC26256 > JAENVU01 > Chersky-806. Next base: position 690,433 of record CAVYOL010000001.1, read on the forward strand.
GTCGCAGGTGATCAAGGACCTCCACGTCCTCGACAAGGAGACCGGGTCGTCGAGCGAGCTCGGCGTGTACGTCCAGTCCAAGCAGGGCTTCAGCAACAAGACCGTCGGCTTCCTCGACGGGTTCACCCGCGGGCAGCTGAAGAAGTACCCCGGCACGCTGCTGACGGGCTCGAGCATCGTCGAGGTCGTGAGTGACCTGAGCGACGTCCCCGGCGCGGCACACCTGGCCCCGACCGGCCGAACAGGTGAAAGCCGCGTTCCAGGCCGCGCCGAAGGACGTCCAGCTCTCGACCGCGACACCGAGCAACGACGCGCTCAACCTCGTCTTCCGCACCGGGCCGAGCGGGCTCGACGCGCGGGCCAAGGTCGTCAAGGAGATCCGGAAGACGACCACCCCGCCCGCGGGAGTGCGGGCGACGCCATCCGGGTCTCGCAGTCGTCGGCGTCGGTCTGCTCGACAACCTCGAACGCGAACCGCGTCCTGCTCACCTACCTCGCGATCCTCTTCGTGTTCCTGTTCCTCACGGTGCGGCTCCGCAGCATCGTCCGGGCCCTGCTGTCGCTCGTCCCGGTGCTCATCGCGGTCGGCGCTGCGTCCCTCTTCGCGTACGTGCTCAGCCTGAAGCTGAGCCCGATGACCGCGGTCGGCGGTCCGCTCGTCGTTGCGGCCTGCACCGAGTTCACGTCGTTGATCCTGTTGCGGTTCGTCGAGGAACGGCGAAGGGGGCTGCTGCCACGGGCCGCGGTGGACGTGACCGCGCGGCGCACCGGCCGGGCCTTCATCGTCTCGGCGCTGACCGCGATCTCGGGCGTCGCTGTGATCGCCACCTCGTCGCTGCCTCTGCTGCGCGACTTCGGCATCATCGTGGCGCTGAACGTCACCGTCGCGCTGCTGAGCGCGCTCATCGTGCTGCCACCCCTGCTCATCTGGGCCGACGAGAAGCACCACTGGGTCTCCCGGGGCCTCGTCCCGAAGGAGATCCTCGAGAAGGCGGACAATGAGCGGGGCCCGGCACCCACCCTCGGAACCATCCCCGGACCGGTTGCGGGCCCGGTCAGCTGACCCGCCGGCCGGCCGGGTCCCATCCCCGGCCCGGCCCGTTGCCCGTCGTTTCCGGGGCCCGGGCCGTACACTCGGTGCCGATGGGAGTCCAGGGCTTCGAGCGTCGGCTCGAGCGGCTGGTGGAGGGCGCCTTCGGGAAAGCCTTCCGCAGCGGTCTCCAGCCGGTCGAGATTGCACGCAAGCTGTTCCGCGAGATGGACAACGGCCGCACGCTCGGCGTGCGCGGCACCGTCGCGCCCAACGCGTTCCTGGTCTGCCTGTGCGCCGAGGACGCCGAGCGGTTCGACGACTACGCCGACGTCCTGGAGCGGGAGCTGGCCGAGGAGGCCCGGGAGCACGCCCGCTCGGACGGCTACCACTTCCTGGGGCCCGTGGCCGTGCAGCTGGTCGAGGATCCCCGGCTCCGGCGGGGCGATCTCGAGGTCGAGGCCTCCATCAAGGAGGGTCCCGGCGGCCGGGTCGGCGCGCTGGTCCTGCCCGACGGGCGCCGCATCACCCTGGGCTCGGAGCCGTTCGTCATCGGCCGGCTCGCCGACTGCGACCTGCCCATCGAGGATCCCCTCGCCTCCCGGCGCCACGCCGAGATCCGCCCCGAACCGGACGCCTACCGCCTCGTCGATCTCGGATCGCTCAACGGGACGATGGTCAACGCGGCTCCCGCGAAGAACCACGTGCTGATGGACGGCGACCTGATCGGCATCGGCGCAGTGGCCATTCGGTTCGAGGCTTCGTAGCGGCCGAGGAGCACCGTGTCCGAGGGCCTGCTCACCGTCCTGAAGTTCTGCTTTCTCGCGCTGCTCTACCTGTTCCTGTTCCGGGTGGTGCGGATCGTCCGGTTGGAGCTGAAGCCGGCGAAGGTGCCGGTGCCCGCGGCCGTGGTCGGGGCCGAGCCCCTCGCCGCGGCGCCCGGCGGGAAGAAGGCGCCCAAGACGCGCGGCGGGACCCAGCTCTACCTGCTCGAGCCCCCGGCCCGCCACGGCGAGGTGTACCCGCTCGGCGACGAGGTGACGGTCGGACGCGCGCCCGGTTGCGGGGTCGTCCTCGACGAGGACACGTTCGTCTCCCAGGTGCACGCCCGGTTGTTCCGGCGCGGGCGTGAGACCTACGTCGAGGACCTCGGCTCGACCAACGGCACCCGGGTGAACGGCGAGCAGATCACCGAGGTCACCCGCCTGCACCGCGGCGACCAGGTCCAGTTCGGCAACACCCTCGCGGAGATCACCAAGTGAAGTTGATCCCGGGTGGGGCGACGGATCAGGGGCAGGTGCGGGAGGGGAACGAGGACGGGTACGTCGTCGACCGCCGGCTGCAGCTGTTCGCGGTCGCCGACGGCATGGGCGGCCACCGTGCCGGCGAGGTCGCGAGCGCGACGGCGCTCGAGGCCCTGCGCGCCGCCGTCGCGTCGGGGACGGGCATCGGCGATGCGATCACGAGCGCAAACGCCGCGGTACACGGGAAGGCGACCGGCGACGACGAGCTCGCGCGGCATGGGCACCACCCTCACCGCGGTCGTGCCCGACGGCAACGGCGTGCTCGTCGGACACGTCGGCGACTCCCGGGCCTACCTCCTGCGCGACGGCGAGCTGCGCCAGCTGACGACCGACCACAGCCTGGTGGAGGAGCTCGTCCGCGAGGGCCGGCTCACCGAGGAGCAGGCCGCGGTCCACCCGCAACGATCGGTCATCACCCGCGCGCTCGGCGTCGAGGACAACGTCGAGGTCGACGTGTACCCGGTGCCGTTGCTCCCGGGCGACCGGCTGCTGATCTGCTCGGACGGCCTCACGACGATGCTCCGTCCGGATGCCATCTCGTCGCTGCTACGCCGCGAGAGCGACCCGACGCGCGCCGCGAACCTCCTGGTCGATGCGGCCAACGCGGCTGGTGGCGAGGACAACATCACGACGATCGTCATCGACGTCGAGGACGACGGTGCCGACCCGTTCGCGCCCGCGCCGCCGTCGGTCGGGCCCGAGGTCACCGTCGCGACACCCGTCGCGCTCGCCGCGAACGCCGCCGACGCAGGCGCGCCACCGCCCGCGACCGCGGCGAACCCGACCACGGACGCCGCGCCCCCGCTCGCGCCGGTGGCACCGGCTGCGGGCACGGCTCCGGCATCGGCGCCCGAGCGGTCCCGCGACCCGGTTCCGGAAGGTGCCACCGCGGCCCAGGCGCTCGCCGCGCCGAGCGGGCCAAGCGGCGCAAGGAGCACAACGCGGCCCGGTCCGTGGGTCGCTTCGCCCGCTTCCTGCTCCCGATCGTCCTGATCCTCGGCCTCGCGGTCGCGGTGACCGCCTGGTACGCCCGGCGTTCGTACTTCGTCGCGTTCGACCACAAGGGCCAGGTCACGATCTACCAGGGCCGGCCCGGCGGGCTGCTGCTCTGGGACCCGACGGTCCTGCAGCACACGAAGATCACGAAGGACGAGCTCACCGAGGACGCGCGCGTCGCGGTCCAGGACCGCAAGGAGTTCGACGACAAGGACACCGCGCTCGCGTACGTCGGGCGCGTGCAGGACCGGGCGAACGCCACCAGCACGACGACGTCGACCACCACCACGACCACCACAGTGGTGCCGGTTCCCCCCACGTGAGTGCCATCAGCGGCCGTCGCCGCACCGAGGAGCTCGGCCTCGGAGTCCTCGCGCTCGTGATCGTGGCCTCGGGCTACGTGCTGCTCGCGCTCTCGAAGGCACCGGCCCTGCCCGCCGGGCTCTGGGGCTTCATGGGCGCGATCCTCGGCCTGTTCGTCGTGGCCCACCTCGCGGTCCGCAAGTGGGCGCCCCAAGCGGACGCGACCCTGCTCCCGCTCGTCGCGCTGCTGCTCGGGATCGGCTTCATCACGATCTCGCGCCTCGACCTTGCGGTCCCCGCATCCAAGCGCGTCGCCCCGACCCAGGCGCTGTGGACCGCGGTCGGGGTCGCCGTGTTCGTCGCGACGCTGGTGATCGTCCGCCAGGTGCGGGACCTCGCCCGGTACCGCTACACGTTCCTGCTGCTGGGCGTCATCGCGCTGTTGCTCCCGCTCGTTCCGGGCGTCGGCGTGGAGATCAACGGCGCCCGGCTCTGGGCCCGCATCGGTCCCCTGACCGTGCAGCCGGGCGAGGCCGCGAAGGTGCTGCTCGTCGTCTTCTTCGCGTCGTACCTGGTCGAGAAGCGCGAGCTGCTCTCGTCCGGCAGCCGCCGGCTCGGTCGCATGCACCTGCCCGACCCCAAGCACCTCGGACCGCTCGTGGTGCCGTGGGCCGTGTCGATCCTGATCATGGTGCAGCAGAAGGACCTCGGCTCCTCACTGCTGTTCTTCGCGGTGTTCGTCGCGATGCTCTACATCGCCACCGACCGCTCCGCGTACCTCGCCGCCGGCGCGGTCATGTTCAGCGCCGCGGTCGTGATCGCGTACAAGACGTTCAACCACGTGGCGGTGCGCATCGACACCTGGCTCAACCCGTGGAGCGACCCGAAGGGCAAGGGCTACCAGCTGGTGCAGAGCCTCTACGGGTTCGGCAGCGGCGGGTTCCAGGGCACCGGGCTCGGGCTGGGCCGCCCCGACCTCATCCCGGTCGCGACGACGGACTTCATCTTCGCGGCGATCGGTGAGGAGCTCGGGCTGATCGGCACGGTCGCGGTCGTCATCGGGTTCATGCTGCTGGTCGGCAGCGCGTACCGCATCGCGATCCAGGCGCGCCGTCCGTTCTCGAAGCTCTTCGCCGCGGGGCTCGCGACCATCCTCGGGGTGCAGACGTTCGTCATCATCGGCGGCGTCACCCGGCTGATCCCGCTGACCGGCGTCACGCTCCCGTTCGTCTCGTACGGCGGATCGTCGCTCGTCGCGAACTTCGTCATCCTGGCGCTGCTCCTGCGCATCTCGGACGAGAACGCGAAGGACGCCGCGGCCGAGGCCGAGCAGGAGGCGCGCCGGATCGCGGTCGAGGCGGCTCGCCCGTGAACCGGGCCATCGGACGCGTCGCCATGGCGGTCATCGTCCTCATGCTGCTGCTGGTCGCGCAGCTCACCTACCTGCAGGTGCTCGACGCGAACACGCTCGCCAAGGACCCCCGCAACACGCGCACCTACCTCAAGGACTTCACCCGTCCCAGGGGCGAGATCATCAGCGCGGACGGCAAGATCCTCGCCCGCTCGATCCCGTCGAAGGACGAGTACGGCTACCAGCGGGAGTACCCCTACGGCGAGCTGTTCGCGCAGACCGTCGGCTACCAGTCCGTGGTCGTCGGCAGCACCGGGGTCGAGAACTACTACAGCGCGGTCCTCTCCGGCCGCGACCGCTCGCACCTGCGCCTCGGCGACCTGGGTGACCTCCTGCTCGGCAAGCAGCAGACCGGCAACGTGGTGCTCAGCCTGCGCGTCGACGTGCAGCTCATCGCCAAGGCGGCGCTCGGCACCCAGGCGGGCTCCGTCGTGGTGACCGACCCGAGGACCGGGGCGATCATCGCGATGTACTCCAACCCGAGCTTCGACCCCCAGCCGCTCGCGGGACACGACCCGAAGGCGGTGCAACGCGTACTGGAACCTGCTCAACCCCAACAGCCCGACCACGACGCTGCTGCCGCGCGCGTACCGCGAGCGCTACCCACCCGGGTCGACGTTCAAGATCGCGACCACGGAGGCCGCGCTCGACACCGGCACCGCGACCCCGACGACGACGTTCCCGACGCTGCGTTCGATCACGCCGCCGCAGGCCGGCAAGGCGATCCAGAACTTCGGCGGCGAGAGCTGTGGCGGGACCCTCGAGGAGAGCTTCGTCCACTCCTGCAACACGACGTTCGCCCAGCTCGGGCTGCAGCTCGGCGAGCAGTTCCCGCCGCGCCTGTCCGGCTTCGGGATCTACGCGGCGCCGCCGATCGACCTCTCGCCCGGTGCCGCGGGGAGCACCGGCCCGGTGCCGGGGACGTTCAACAACAACAAGCCGTCGTTCGCGCTCGCCGGCATCGGCCAGGGTGACGTGGCCGCCACGCCGTTGCAGATGGCGCTCGTCGGCTCGGCCGTGGCCGACGGCGGCACGGTGATGCGCCCGCACGTCGCGTCGGAGATCCGCGACGACGAAGGCCGCAAGCTCTCGACGATCAACCCGAAGGTCTGGAAGGTCGCGATGCCGCCGGCCACCGCGTCGACGATCCGCGACTTCATGGTCCAGGTCGTGCAGCGCGGCACCGGCACCGCGGGACAGATCGCGGGAGTCACGGTCGCGGGCAAGACCGGCACCGCGCAGAGCTGCGAGAACTGCGCACCCCATGCGTGGTTCGTCGCCTTCGCGCCGGCCGAGGCACCCCAGTACGCCGTGTCCGTGTTCGTCGAGCACGGCGGCAGCATGGGCAACGAGGCGACGGGTGGTCACGTGGCCGCACCGATCGCCGCGAAGATCCTGAAGTACCTGCTCGGGAAGTAGCTGCTCCGGTCAGAAGCGGGCCGACGGATAGCGTGGCTCGACTCCATGGCTACTCCTCCGACCATCTTCGCGGACCGCTACGAGATCGTCAGTGAGATCGCGCACGGCGGCATGGCCGACGTGTACCTCGCCCGAGACTCGAAGCTCGACCGTCCCGTCGCGCTCAAGGTCCTCTCGCCCGAGCTCTCCCGCGACCCCACGTTCGTCGAGCGCTTCCGGCGGGAGGCGCAGTCGGCGGCCGGGTCTGAACCACCCCAACATCGTCGGGATCTTCGACTGGGGCCAGGAGCACGGCACCTCGTTCATCGTCATGGAGTACATCGACGGCCAGACGCTGCGCGACATGATCCGGCGGGAGGGCACGATCGCCCCGGGCCAGATCGCGGACATCGGCGCCGACATCGCCGCGGCGCTCTCGTTCGCGCACGCGAACGGCGTCGTGCACCGGGACGTGAAGCCGGGAAACGTGCTGATCACGACGGCGGGGCAGGTCAAGGTCACCGACTTCGGGATCGCCCGGGCCGGCGGCGAGAACGACGGGCTGACCCGCACCGGCGCGGTGATGGGGACCGCGACGTACTTCTCCCCCGAGCAGGCGCAGGGCATCGGGGTCGACGGCCGCTCGGACGTGTACTCGCTCGGGGTCGTCCTCTACGAGATGGCCACCGGCGAGGCTCCGTTCACCGGCGACTCCCCGGTCAGCGTCGCGTACAAGCACGTGCGCGAGCCGGTCGTCCCGCCGAGCCAGAAGGTGGCGTCGATCCCACTCGAGCTCGAGCGCGTGATCATGACGTGCCTCGCAAAGGACCCGCACGACCGCTACCAGTCGGCCGACGACGTGCGCGCCGACCTCATGCGCTTCCGGCGCGGTCAGGCGGTCGTCGGCACCGCGATCACGGCCGCCGTCGTCTCGATCCCCGATGCCACCTCGACGATGGTCGCGCGACCGGTCGCGGCCGTCCCGCTCGCGCCCGTCACCGCGCCGCCGAAGAAGCGGAAGGGACCGATCATCGCGGTGATCGTGCTCCTCATCGCGTTGATCGCGGGCGTCGGCGTCGCTGCTCATCACCCAGCTCGGCGACGACGGGACGAGTCGGCGACCGATCGCGGTGCCGTCGGTCGTCGGTCAGACGGAGGCCGAGGCCAAGCTCGCACCTCGCGGCCCAGAACCTGACGAACGTGACGGTGGTGCGCCGGGCGAACGACCAATTCGCCAGCGGCCTGGTGGTGCGCCAGGACCCCTCGGCGGGCACCAAGGTCGGCAAGGACGAGAACGTTCTGCTGACCGTCAGCGACGGGGCCGGCAACGTCACGCGTCCCGAACGTCGTCGGCCAGAGCTTCGAGGACGCGTCCAACGCGCTCCAGGCCAAGGGCCTCACCGCGGTCCGAGAAGACCAGGCGAGCGACACCGTGCCGCTCGGCCAGGTCATCAGCACCGATCCACCCGCCGATGCCACCGTGAAGCGGAACTCGAACGTGAAGGTGTCCGTCTCCGCGGGCCCGGCCCCGGTGAACGTGCCCGAACGTCGCGGGCAAGGACCAGGTCGAGGCCGCGCAGATCCTCACGACTGCGGGCTTCAAGTTCCAGAAGACGAACATGGCGAGCGGCACGGTCCCCGCGGGCTCCGTCGTCAGCACGCAGTCCCGCGGCCGGGACCCAGGCACCGCAAGGGTCGACGGTGACGATGAACGTCTCGACCGGACCCGAGCAGGTGACCGTCCCCAACGTGGTGGGCAAGACCCAGTCCGACGCGACGAGCATCCTGACCGCGGCCTCGTTCGACGTGCGGGTCGTGCAGGTGCCATCGTCCGCCTCGAACACGGGCAAGGTGATCACGCAGGCGCCGCTCGCCGGCACCGACGTCAACAAGGGGACGCAGGTGACGATCACCGTCGGCACCGGCCCGGGCACGACCACCACCACGACGTGACCCGCCCGGCCGCGCTGGTCGGCTGGTACCACGAGCACGGCCGGCACGACCTCGCCTGGCGCGCAGACCCGCGACCGCTGGGCGATGCTCGTCTCCGAGGTGATGCTGCAGCAGACCCAGGTGGCGCGCGTCGCGGACACCTGGCCGCCGTTCCTCGCACGAGTTCCCGACCCCGGACGCGATGGCCGCAGCCGGGCCGGGCGCCGTGATCACGGCGTGGGGCCGCCTCGGCTACCCGCGCCGGGCCCGCCGCCTCTGGGAAGCCGCGGTCATGATCGCGACCGACGGCTGGCCCGACGACCTCACCGCGCTGCCGGGCGTCGGTCGCTACACCGCCGGCGCGATCGCCGCCCAGGCCGACGACACCGACGTTCCCGCGGTCGAGGTGAACGTCCGACGGGTGGTCGAGCGCTGCGCCGGGCCGACGCTCAGCGAGCGCGAAGCCGAGGCCGCGATGGTGGTCGCTCGCGCGGCCGCTGCGTGGACGCGACCGGCTGCTCGCGCTCATGGACCTCGGCGCCACCGCTCTGCCGGCCGCGCGCGCCGAAGTGCACCGAGTGCCCGCTGCGGCGGCGGTGCGCGTCACGTGGTCCGCGCCCGGACGAGGTGCGGTCGCGCCAGCCCGCGTTCGCCGGATCGTTCCGGCAGCGCCGCGGTCAGGTGATGGCCCGCCTGCCGCGAGGACGGCCGGGCCCCGGTGGACGCAGCTCGACGCCGACGCGCTCACGTCACTCGTCGCCGACGGGCTCGCGGTCGTGCGACGGCGCCGACGCCGCGCTGCCCTGACGCCCGGGCTACGCCGGGACCAGCGAGAGGAAGTTGCGCGAGCAGGTCGTGGCCGGAGTCGGTCAGGATCGACTCGGGGTGGAACTGCACGCCCTCGATCGGGAAGCTCGCGGTGGCGCAGACCCATGACGACGCCGTCCTCCGTCTCCGCCGTCACCTCGAGGCAGTCGGGCACGGAGTCGCGGGCGACGATCAGCGAGTGGTACCGCGTCGCGGTGAACGGGATCCGCGAGCCCGGCGAACACGCCGACGCCCGTCGTGGCGGACCTCCGAGGTCTTGCCGTGCATCACCCGCTCGGCCCGCACGATGCGGCCGCCGTACAGCTGGCCGATGCACTGGTGACCGAGGCAGACGCCGAGCACCGGCACGCCCCGCTCGCCGAAGTCGCGGATGGCGTCGTTGGACAGCCCGGCGTCCTCGGGTCGGCCCGGTCCGGGCGAGATGAGCACCGCGTCGGGCTCGAGCGCCCGCATCTCGTCGAGCGGTCACCGCGTCGTGGCGGTGCACCACCGGGCTCGGCACCGAGCTCACCGAGGTACTGGACGAGGTTGTAGACGAACGAGTCGTAGTTGTCGATGACCAGCACGCGAGGGCCCACGTTCGGAGGGTACCGGACCGGTCGGCCGCCCCCGCCCGGTTAACCTCCCCCGCTGTGCCCGTCTCCAAAGGCAAGCGATCGCGCTACACCGCGCCGGCGCCGAAGAACAAGCCGTCGAGCCCGATGTGGGTGCCGGCCGTGATGTTCGCGTTGCTCATCACGGGCACCGCGGTGATCGTCCTCAACTACCTGGGGATCCTGCCCGGCGAGCAGCAGAACTCCTACCTGCTGCTCGGGCTGGTCGAGATCACCGCCGGCTTCGTCTTCGCGACCATCTACCGCTGACCCGGGACGGGGAACTACAGGCCTGTCGTTCCCCACAGATGGGGGACAACCCTGTGGATAACTCTCCCGGGGCCGGCTAGCGCGCCTCCCACTCCTCGATGAGGACCATGTCCTCCTTGCAGTGCCGGGGTGGGTCCGGATCGTCGTCACCGGGCGTCGCGGTCATCGTGACGCCGGCCCCGCAGACCATGCACCGGTAGTGGAGGTCCACCGGGCGCAGGGTCGAGAGATCGGGCTCGTCCGGCGGGGCCGGCCGCATCAGCCCGCGGATCACCTTCACCGCGGCCAGGTACAGCAGGACCGCGGCAGCGGCCGCGATGATGATCCGCACGGCGAGGGGCACGGGGGTCGCCTTGGTCTCGGAGCCGAGTGGCTCGGCGGTTAGCCGAGCCGCTCGATGATGGTGGCGTTCGCCATGCCACCACCCTCGCACATGGTCTGGAGGCCATACCGGCCGCCCGTGCGCTCGAGCTCGTTCAGCAGCGTCACCATGAGCCGGGCGCCCGACGCAGCCGAGCGGGTGGCCCGAGCGCGATCGCGCCGCCGTTGACGTTCACCTTGGTCATGTCCGGGTGGTGCTCCTTCTCCCAGGACAGGACGACCGGGGCGAACGCCTCGTTGATCTCGACGAGGTCCATCTCGTCGAGCTTCATCCCGGCGCGCTCGAGCACCTTGGTGGTCGCGGGGATCGGGCCGGTGAGCATCATCACCGGGTCGACGCCGGCCAGCGCGAAGGTGTGGAACCGGGCCCGCGGGGTGAGGCCGAGCTCGTTGGCCTTCTCCTCGCTCATGATGAGCAGCGCGGCCGAGCCGTCGGTGATCTGGCTCGAGTTCGCCGCGGTGACCACGCCGTCGGGCTTGAAGGCGGGCTTCAGCTTGGCGAGCGTCTCCATCGAGGAGTCGGGGCGGATGCCCTCGTCGGTGCTCATGGTCTCGGCGCCGTTCTCGCCGGTGATGCCGATCGGGACGATCTCCCGCTCGAAGCGGCCCTCGGCGGTCGCCGCGCGGCCGCGGCTGGTGCGACTCGACCGAGAAGCGGTCGTTGTCCTCGCGCGATGATGTCCCACTTCTCCGCGATCAGCTCGGCGGAGATGCCCTGGGGCACGAGGTTCGGGTAGCGCTCCAGCATCCGCGGCCCGAACGGCATGCTGCCCTGGATGAACGACGCGCCCATCGGCACGCGGGTCATGTTCTCGACGCCCGCCGCGATCACGACGTCGTACGCGCCGGCGATGACGCCCTGCGCCGCGAAGTGCGCGGCCTGCTGGGACGAACCGCACTGGCGGTCGATCGACGTGCCCGACCACCGTCTCGGGGAAGCCGGCCGCGAGCGCGGCGTTGCGACCGACGTTGACGGCCTGGTCGCCGACCTGCATGACGCAGCCCATGATCACGTCCTCGACGAGCGCGGGATCGATGCCCGTGCGCTCGACGAGCGCCTGGATGCTGTGCGCAGCCAGGTCGACGGGGTGGGTGTCCTTGAGCTTGCCGTTGCGCCGCCCGAGCGGGCTGCGGACTGCGTCGACGATGACTGCGGTGGCCATGATGTCCTCCAGAGCGCGAACTTGACCGTTCGGTCAAGTCTACGTCCGGGCGGTCCAGTACATTCCAGGCCCGTGCGGGACATGGATCGATCGCTGGGCGACGGCGGGATGGCCTTGCTGGGGCGGCTCGGCGTGAGCTTCGAGCGCTACGGCGAGGGATGGGTCGAGGCGGCGTGGGTCCCGACCGGGGACGCGTGCAACCCCCAGGGCCCGGTGCACGGCGGCGTCTACGCGGTCGTGCACGACGCGGCCATGAACTTCGCCACCGAACGCGGCGCTCGAGCGGGGCGACCGGGCGCGCGACGATCTCGATCACCTACTCGACGATGCGCGGCGCGTCGGCCGGTGACCATCTCGCGGTGCGGGGCGAGGTCATCCGCCTCGCGCGCCAGATCGCGTACCTGGAGACGACCATCACCAACATCGAGGGCGACCTGGTGTCCAAGGCGAGCGGCACGTTCGTCCTCCGCCGCCGCGAGCCGCGCCCCGAGTCCAACGAAGGGAAGTCATGACCACGCGCACCGTCGTCGTCGGAGGCGGGATCATGGGGGCCGGGATCGCGTTCGAGGCCCGGGTCGCCGGGTTCCCGGTCACGATCGTCGAGTCGAAGCCCGAGTTCCTCGAGGCCGCCGAAGCCCGCGTCGCGCACTACGAGTCCCGCGCGCGGTCGAAGGGCGCGGAGCTCCCCGGATTCGGGTCGCTCGACCTCACGATCGATCTCCCGGTCGCGGCGGCGCAGGCCGACATCGTGATCGAGGCGGTCTCCGAGGACCTGGGCCTGAAGCGCAGCATCTTCACGACGCTCGGCCTCGCCGCGGGTGACGATGCCGTCCTCGCGTCGAACACCAGCGGGCTGCCGATCGAGGTGCTCGGCGCGGCGAGCGAACGCCCGGGCCAGGTCGTCGGCACGCACTTCTTCAACCCGGTCCCGGCGATGCGGCTGGTCGAGGTGGTGAGCTCGGTCGAGACGAGCGCCGCGACGCTGGGCCGCGCGCTCGACTTCTGCCACGCGCTGGGCAAGGAGACGGTGGAGATCCGTGACCTTCCCGGCTTCGTGACCACCCGGCTCGGCACGCTCCTCATGTGCGAGGGGATCCGCGCGTTCGAGCAGGGCGTCGCGTCCGCCGGAGCACCTCGATACCGCGATGAAGCTCGGGTACAACCATCCGATGGGGCCGCTCGAGCTCGCCGACCGGGTCGGCCTCGACACGCTGCTCGCGATCCTCGACGACATCCGCGAGGCGTTCGGCGACGCGTTCCGCGCCCCGCCGCTGCTCCGGCAGATGGTCGCGGCGGGCAAGCTCGGACGGAAGAGTGGTCGGGGCTTCTACGACTACGACTGACGCCACGGGGGTCGAGGCCGGTCGGCTGCCGCTGACGAAGCGGTTCCGGTTCGGCTGGATCATCGAGGTCGGCCTCGGCATCGCCCTGTACTTCCTCTACGACTCGCTGCGCGACCGGACGATGGGGACGGCTGCACGTCGCGCTGCGCCACGCGAAGCAGGTCGTCAGCATCGAGCGGTTCTTCGGCATCTACCAGGAGCACCGCATCCAGCAGGCGTTCCTCGACTGGCACTGGTTCATCTCGTTCTGGAACATCTACTACGGGACGATCCACTTCGTGATGCCCGTCATCGCGCTCGTCGCGATGTACCGCAAGACGCCGACCCGGTACATCCGCTGGCGCAACACACTGCTGTTCATGCTCGTGTTCGGCCTGGTCGGCTTCTGGCTGTACCCGCTCACCCCACCGCGCCTCATGCCCCCGCACTACGGCTTCGTCGACACCGCGTCCGGTTCTTCAACTTCGGGCCGCAGCAGCCGATCAAGCTCAACGCCCACGGCGAGCCGACCGCGGCCGCGCAGGCGGCGTTCGGGAACCTGTACGCGGCGATGCCCAGCCTCCACGTCGGGCTGGTCGACGTGGTCCGCGCTCGCGCTGCTGCCGCTGTGCGGCCGCGTCTGGCTCAAGGTGCTCGTGTGCCTCTACCCGTTCTGCACGTCTTCGCGATCGTGGTCACCGCGAATCACTGGATCCTCGACGCGATCGGCGGCTGGGTGGTGCTGGCGCTCGGCTACGGGGCATCGCGGCTCCTCGAGGCCATCACGACCCGGCGGCGCGGGGTTCGGGTTCCGCCGGGTTTGTCAGGGAATCGCGAAGAAACCCCGAACTCCTTGCCCTGACAGAACCGTCCGACTTACCTTCCGTTCAGATTCGTCTCAGGGGGGACACCATGGGGTCAAGGACTCGCGCTCGCGCTGCTCGTCAGCGTCTTCACCATCACCGGGGCGATGGGCCTCGGCGTCGCCCACGCGGACGACGTCGGCGGCAACCCCGCCGACAGCAGCGCCCGCTTCGTCACCCGGTGCACGTTCTCGCACCGCCTGGCCGACGACCCGATCGTCCATCCCGGGATGCCGGGCGCGAGCCACCTCCACGACTTCTTCGGCAACACGACCACGAACGCGAAGTCGACGCTGAAGAAGCTCAAGCGCGGCACGACCACGTGCGTCAACGCCAGCGACCTCTCGGGCTACTGGACGCCGAGCCTCAAGGTGAACGGCGTGCTCGTCGACCCCACCCAGGCGAGCGTCTACTACTCGAACAACGGCAAGGACTACCGCAAGATCAAGGCGCCGCCACGCGGCCTCGAGGTCGTCGCCGGCAGCGCAGCGGCGACCACGCCGCAGGGGACGAAGATCACGACGTGGGACTGCGCGGATGACAACAGCGTTGCGCCGGGCGTGGACGTGCCGACGTGCCCGATGGGGACGCTCGCGCTGCACGTGAACTTCCCCGACTGCTGGGACGGCGTGCACCTCGACTCCGCGAACCACGCCGAGCCACCTCGTGTACAACGTCAAGGGCGTGTGCCCGGCCGGCTACCCGGTCTCGATCCCGCGGATCCGCGTCAACGTGCGCTACCCGACGACGGGCGGTCCGACCACGGAGCTCTCCTCCGGCGGCCAGTACTCCGGCCACGCGGACTTCTTCAACGTCTGGGTGCCCAAGGAGCTCAAGCGCCTCGTGAAGACCTGCATCAACGCGGGGATCATCTGCAACGCCAAGGCGTAGACTAGACTCTCGCTACTGGTAGCCCTGCATGATGTGCTCCACCCACCACTGGGGCGCGGCGTTCATCAGGGTGCCGAGGTCCCAGTAGTCCCACCAGCGGGCGATCTTGCCGTCGCGCAGGTCGAACACCGACACGAACGGCAGCACGACGAACTCGCCGGTGTGCCAGTGCCACTCCTCGGAGTGCTCCAGCACGACGCGGTCGTCCTCGGCGGTCATCGTCCCCGGCCGCGGCACGTACCGCTCGAGGGGCTCGATCCCGAGCCGCAGCCGCGCTTCGATCGCGTCGGGACCGCGTGCGCCGTCCTCGGGTGCGGGGACGTCCGTGTAGTGCGCGTCGTCGGTGAAGTAGGTGCGCACGGCGGCGAAGTCCCGCGCGCCGAGGTCCACCCAGAAGCGTTCGATCAATGCCTTGTTCGCGGTCGGATCGCTCATGGCGCCATCCTCGCACCCGGCGACGGTCCCTCGGCGAGCCCCCGCCGCTGATCGGCCGGACGGATTGGCGTCTAGCGTGGTCACCGTGGGGGGCACGGACAACGGGGACAACCGGAGGTTCATCACCTGGGTGATCGCGATCGCGATCGGCGGGCTCGCGATCCGCGTCGCCTACGTCCTGGTGTTCCGCACCCAGCAGCTGCCGCTCCCGTTCTACGACTCGCTGATCTTCCACCTGGGCGGGAACGACCTGGCCCAGGGCCGCGGCTTCGTCGACGCCTTCACCGGCCAGCAGACCGCCGCCCATCCCCCGCTCTACCTGCTGTGGCTCGGGATCATCTCGTACGTCTCCCCCGGGCATTCTGCGACGCCGACCACGCACATGCTCTGGTCCTGCCTGCTCGGCGTCGGGACCGTGACCCTCTGCGGGCTCACCGGGCGCGAGATCGCGGGCCGGCGGGTCGGGATCACCGCGGCCGTGCTCGCGGCCGTGTACCCGAACCTCTGGGTCAACGACAGCCTGCTCATGTCCGAGGGCATGGCCATCCTCTGCACCGCCGGCGTCTTGTACTGCGCGTACCGCTTCATCCACCGACCGAGCCTGTGGCGCGTGGTGTGGCTGGGGTTGCTCTGCGGCCTGGCCACGCTCGCGCGCTCGGAGCTCATCCTCACGGTGCCACTGGTGCTCGGCGTGCTCGTGCTGACCGCGCGCGGCATCCCGTGGCCGCGCCGGTTCCAGTGGGTGATCGTCGGCGGGATCGTCAGCGCACTCGTGATCGCGCCCTGGGTGGGCTACAACCTCAGCCGCTTCGACAAGCCGGTGTACCTCTCCGCGCAGCTCGGTGGCACCGTCGTCGCCGCGAACTGCCCGAGCACGTACTACGGCCAGTACCTCGGCTTCAAGGACTACGCGTGCCAGGGCGCGGCGGCGAAGCAGGCAACGAAGACCAATCCGAACTTCAGCCGCGAGTCCGCCGCGGACAAGGACACCGAGTTCGGCAAGATCGGGAACCAGTACGTGAAGGACCACCTCTCGCGGCTGCCGATCGTCGTCGCGGCGCGCTGGGGCCGGATCCTCGGCGTCTTCCGCCCGGGCCAGGAGGTCAACGCGGAGCACCGGGACTTCGAGCTCGAACCCTGGGTGGGCTACCTGTTGACGCTCAGCTTCTACGGCGCGGCCGCGCTCTCGGTCGTGGGGATCGTGGGGATCCGGCGCCGGCGTGAGCACCTCTGGCCCCTGCTCGCGCTCCCGGTGATCGTGTTCGTGTCGGTCGCGCTGACGTTCGGGCAGACGCGCTACCGCGCGCCGGCCGAGGTGTCACTCGTGCTGCTCGCGGCCGTCGGCATCGACGTGCTGCTGCGCTGGTACCGGCGCGAGCCTCCGACGGACCCGGCGCCCGACGCGCCGACCGTCGACGCACCCGAAGGCGCGCTGGTCGCTTAGCTCGTTCCCGCTGTCCGCGAGGCCGGAGCGCACGGAGTACGCCGCGATCTCGGCCCGGCTGGTCATCGAGAGCTTGGCGAGGATGTTGGAGACGTGCACGGACGCGGTCTTCGGCGAGATGAAGAGCCGGGCCGCGATCTCGCCGTTGGTCAGCCCCTCGGCGAGCAGCGTGACCACCTCCCGTTCCCGCGGCGTGAGCGCGGGGGGACCTTCGACGGGCTCGCCACCACCCAGCCGGCGTTGGAGCACCGCGAGCTCTTCGACCCGGGTGCCACCCCAGCGGGCCAGGAGCCCCGCGGCGATCTCCGCGTGCTCCTTGGCCTCGTCGAGCCGGCGCAGGGCGACGAGGCTCCGGCCCGCGCCGACGTGCGCCGTGCCGAGCGCCGCGGGACGCACCTGATCGCCGGCGCGCGCGATCGCCGCTTCGTACTGCTCCAGCGCGCACTCGTGGTCGTCGCGAGCTTCGAGGAGCTGGGCCCGCGCGAGCAGGCGGTAGGGGTCGTCCTCGGCCGTGGGGTGGCCGAACCCGATCGGCAACGCGTCGAGGAGCTGCTGCACCTCGTCGGCGCGCATGCCGCCCAGGAGCATGGCCCGCACGAGGTCATGGACGAGCTGCGGGTCGACCCCACCGCGCGCGGCGGCGATCCGCGTCAGCGCGGCACCGTGGTCGCGCACGGCGTCCCAGTCGTGCTGGAGCGTGGCGATGTGGAGCCCGAGCCCGGTCCACCACATCGCCCGCCGGCCGACGCTCGGGTCGACCGCGGCGAAGATGACGGCCGCGCGGTCCACCTCGCCGGCTTCGAGGGTGAGCCCGGCGGCGTGCGACCGGTACCAGAACGCGGGCTTGCTGCCGAAGGTGCTCCGCTCGGCGCGCACCGCCTCGTCGACGTGCGTGAGCGCGGCGCCGAGGTCGCCCTCCCACTCGGCGAGGTCGGCGAGACCGTCCCAGTAGCTGCCGGCGAAGAGGTCGAACCCGGCGCGCTCGGTGGCGTCGCGCATGCGCAACAGGAGCGTGCGCGCCGTGTCCGCATCGGGCCGGTAGTAGTCCCCGCGCACCAGGTTGTTCAGCCCGCGCGCGACGCTCACCCACTGGCCCAACGCCGCGGCGTCGTCGATCGACGACGCGAGCAGCGCCGCGCCCTCCTCGACGCGGTCGGGTTCGTTCATCAACGCGGAGCCGAGCTCGATCTGCGCCTGCACGGCCACCTCGGGGAGGTCCAGCCGCTCGGCCAGGGCGGTTGCCCGGTCCGTCCACTTCGTGACCGCGTCGATGTCCTCGCGCAGCATGTACATCTCCGCGAGCACCGCGAACGCCTGGCCCTGCTCGAGCCCTTCGTCGAGCTGGTCGACGAGCTCGACGAGCGCTTCGATGCTGCGCGCGGTCGCCTCGGCATCGCTGACGTCGTGATCGAGCCGGCAGATGATCCGCAGCGCGGCGGACTCGGCTTCGAGATCGCCGACGCGCTTGGCCCGCTCGAGGCTCCGTCCCGCGAAGACGCGGGCATCGGGGAGCAGACCGCTCAGCCACGCGGCGCGGCTCGCGACGTCGAGCAGCTCGGGGTCCTCCCCCACTTCCGTGAGGCCGAGCTCGGCGAGCTGGAGCGCCTGATAGGTGGAGCCGGCGTCCAGGGATCGGACGGCACCCTTGCGGGCCGCGTCCACCATGTCGTCGAGCTGGCCCGCGCCCTTCGCGTGGTGGGCGAGCGCGGAGAAGTCGTGGCTGTCGGCGTCGCGCAGCGCGTCGAGCGCGGCCTGGTGCAGGCGCCGGCGCTCGCGCCCGAGCAGGTCGGACTCGATGGCTTCGCGAGCTAACGCGTGACGGAACGAGAACACGTCCGCTTCGGCCTCGATGAGCAGGCCGCGCGCGACGAGATGGCGCAGGATCGCGATGAGCTCGTCCTCGCCGTAGCCCGACACCGTCGCGAGCACGTCGAAGCCGACGCGGGTGACCCCGAGCACGGCCGCGGTCTCGAGGACGCGCCGTTGCTCCGTGCTCAGGTCGTCGAGCTGGGTGCGCACGAGCTCGGCGAGGCTCCACGGGAGCTCCTGGTTCATGAGCTCGGCGGGATCGTCCTGGTTTCCCGCCGCGAGGAGCTCTTCGAGGAAGAACGGGTTGCCGCCAGTGCGCGCGTGGAGGGCCTCGACGACGCGGTAGGGCGGTTCCCGGCCGTAGACCGCGCTGAGGAAGGAGCCGACCTCGAGCGTGGAGAGGCGATCGAGGTGCAGGTGGGTGACCGCGTGCCGGCGCTCGAGCCGGGGCAGCATCTCCGCGGTCGGGTGCCGGCGGTGCAACGCGTCGGGGCGGTACGTGCCGACGAGCAGCAGCGGTCCACTCCCCGGCTCGGCGAGGCGCTCGAAGAGCGCGACGCTCTCGGAGTCGGCCCAGTGCAGGTCGTCGAAGACCACGACGCTCGGAGCCCGTGTGGTCAGATCGTGCACCACCTCGAACGCGAGCCGCACCCGCTCGTCGGCGGGGCGGGTGCCGTCGGCCAGGATCTCGAGCCGGTCGTCGGCCTTCGCGTTCCCGTCGAGCGCGTCGAAGAGGAGCTCGAACGGGCGGCCCAGCGAACCGGGGTCGGCCTGGCCCACGAACACGACCATGCCGTCGGGCAGCCGGTCGATGAGCTCGCGGACGAGGCGGGTCTTCCCGACGCCGGCTTCGCCCCCGACGAGCGCGATGGCCGGGGACTCACCCGCCTCGACGAGACGCGCGAGCCGGTCGAGCTCGTCGGCGCGACCCACCATCTGGGGTGAGAGTCCGGGGCGGCCGACGAGCATCCCCAGAGCGTAAGGGCCCCGGATCAACCCTCGGCGAGGGATTGGCGACGGGGCAGCGGGCGGTGCCGGCGCTCGTAGCGCAGGCGCGGCTCCCGCGCGGTCGGCTCGGCGGCTTCCCGGTTCAGGCGGTGGTCACGGGCGTCGGTCTCACGGGCAGTGCGGCGATCGGCGACCAGCTGGGTCAGATGCGTGTGTTCCATGACCACATGCTGCGGCTCTGAGGTAGCCGGGCACATCGGGTCGATGCCCTATACGCGTGCCTATTTCTCCGGCGCCGGCGCCTAGATGCCCCCGGCGGGCCCGTCGGGACGTGTCCGGAATCGTCCGGAACCCGTCGTTGTGCCGGTGGACCGGAGGCGGGATGCTCCGACGATGCTGGAGCTCCGCCCGATCTGCGAGAACTGCGCGACCCCGCTCCCCCCGGAGTCGACGGACGCGATGATCTGCACCTTCGAGTGCACGTTCTGTCGGACCTGCGTCGTCGACGTGCTCCACGACGTGTGCCCCAACTGCGGCGGTGGCTTCAGTGCCCGGCCCATCCGTCCGGCGCTGATGCTCGAGGCGTACCCGCCGACCGCGACGCGGGTGCACCGACCCGTCGACCCGGGTATAGAAACGGGGCATGGCACTTGAAGGAACGTACGAACCCAGCCCGTGGGAGCCGATCGCCGACCAGGTGAAGCGGTTCGAGGAGACCAAGGGCGCCGAGGGCAACGAGCTCGAAGGCAAGCCGTGCATCATCCTCTGGACGAAGGGTCGGCACACCGGCCACGTCCGCAAGACCCCGCTGATGCGCGTGAACGACGGTGACCGGTACGCGGTCGTCGCCTCGCTCGGCGGCGCGCCGAAGCACCCGGTCTGGTACCTCAACATCCTCGGCGACCCGCACGTCAGCCTGCAGGACGGGCCGAACCTGCGCGACTACACGGCGCGGGTCCTCGAAGGCGACGAGCGGGCCGAGTGGTGGAAGAAGGCGGCCGCCGCCTGGCCCTCGTACGACGACTACCAGACCAAGACCGATCGCACGATCCCGATCGTCCTCCTCGACCCCGTCTGAGGTCCCGGGTCAGGGCACCTGGTTGATGCGGATCAGGTTGCCCGCGGGATCGCGCACGGCGCAGTCGCGAATGCCGTAGGGCTGCTCGATCGGCTCCTGGACGATCTCGGCGCCGCTGGCCTCCAGCTGCGCGAAGGTGCCGTCGAGGTCGGGGGTCGACAAGGTGAGGATGGCGAACGTGCCCTTGGCCATCATCTCGAGGATGGTGCGGCGCTCGTCGTCGGTGACTCCGGGGTCGGCGCCCGGCGGGAACAGGACGAGCGAGGTGGCCGGCTGGTCGGCGGGGCCGACCGTGAGCCAGCGCATCCCGTCGTACCCGACGTCGTTGCGGACCTCGAAGCCGAGGATGTCCCGGTAGAAGGCCAGCGCGGCGTCGGGGTCGTTCTGCGGGAGGAAGGCCGAAGCGATGTTGATGTCCATGCCGGTCACGCTAACTGGGGCTCGTCGACCTGCGCTTCTCGATTCCTGACCGGTCTCGTGACCTGCTTGACGACGCAGGACGGCATTCCCGCGGTCGCGAGCGCGGCCTCGCGCTTGTAGACGCTCGGTGACACACCGACCAGCTCGGTGAAGCGGGTGCTGAACGTGCCCAGCGACGAGCAGCCGACCGCCCAGCAGACGTCGGTGACGCTCATGTCGCCGCGCCGCAGGAGCGCCATCGCCCGCTCGATGCGCCGCGTCATCAGGTAGGAGTACGGCGGCTCGCCGTACCGCGCGCCGGAACTCGCGGCTGAGGTGCCCGGCCGACATGTTCACACCGCGAGCCAGCGCCTCGACGTCCAGGGGCTGCGCGTACTCCCGGTCGATCCGGTCCCGGACGCGGCGCAGCCACGCGAGGTCGTGCAGGCGCTGCGTTTCGGCGGCGGCGGGTGTACGGCTGCTCACACGCGCGATCGTGCCACACACGGCGGGCTCCCCGACTCCCGCTCAGGCACCGACGTAGGCCGCGAGGTGCTCGCCGGTCAGCGTGGAGCGGGCGGCGACGAGATCGGCGGGCGTGCCCTCGAAGACGACCCGGCCGCCGTCGTGGCCGGCGCCGGGCCCGAGGTCGACGATCCAGTCGGCGTGCGCCATGACCGCCTGGTGGTGCTCGATGACGATGACCGACTTGCCGGAGTCGACGAGCCGGTCGAGCAGGCCGAGGAGCTGCTCGACGTCGGCGAGGTGCAGTCCGCTGGTCGGCTCGTCGAGGACGTAGACGCCGCCCTTCTCGCCGAGATGCGTCGCGAGCTTGAGCCGCTGGCGCTCGCCGCCCGACAACGTCGGCAGCGGCTGGCCGAGGCTGAGGTAGCCGAGGCCGACGTCGGCGAGCCGGGTGAGGATCGTGTGCGCGGCCGGGTTCGCCGCCTTGCCGTCGGCGAAGAACGCCTCGGCCTCGGTGACCGGGAGCGCGAGCACCTCGCTGATGTCCAACCCGCCGAGCTCGTACTGCAGGACGTCGGCCTGGAACCGCTTCCCCTCGCACACCTCGCAGACGGTGGCCACCCCGGCCATCATCGCCAGGTCGGTGTAGATCACTCCCGCGCCGTTGCAGTTGGGGCACGCGCCCTCGGAGTTGGCGCTGAAGAGCGCCGGCTTCACGCCGTTCTCCTTCGCGAACGCCTTCCGGATCGGGTCGAGCAGGCCGGTGTAGGTCGCGGGGTTGCTGCGCCGGGAGCCTTTGATCGCGGCCTGGTCGACCGAGATCACACCGTCTCGCCCCGACACCGAGCCGGTGATCAACGAGCTCTTCCCCGAGCCGGCCACGCCGGTCAGCACGACCAGCACACCGAGCGGGAGGTCGACGTCGACGTCCTGGAGGTTGTGCGTGTCGGCGCCGCGCACCTCGAGCGCGCCGGTGGGTATGCGCAAGGTCTCCTTCAGGGAGGCGCGGTCGTCGAGGTGGCGGCCGGTGATGGTGCCACTCGCGCGCAGCCCGTCGACGGTGCCCTCGAACACGACTTCGCCACCGCCGGAGCCCGCGCCGGGGCCGAGATCGACGACGTGGTCGGCGACCTCGATCGCCTCCGGCTTGTGCTCGACGACGAGCACGGTGTTGCCCTTGTCCCGCAGCGCCAGGAGCGTGTCGTTCATCCGCGCGATGTCGTGCGGGTGCAGACCGACGGTCGGCTCGTCGAACACGTAGGTGACGTCGGTGAGTGACGACCCGAGCTGGCGGATCATCTTGGTGCGCTGCGCCTCACCGCCCGACAGCGTGCCCGTCGGCCGGTCGAGGGAGAGGTAGCCCAGCCCGATCTCCACGAACGAGTCCAGGGTCTGCGCCAACGACTCCAGCAGCGGCGCCACCGACGGCTCGTCCAGACCGTGCACCCACTCGGCCAGGTCGCTGATCTGCATCGCGCACGCGTCGGCGATGTTGATCTTCTTGATCTTGGAGGACCGGGCGGCGTCGTTGAGCCGGCTGCCGCCGCACTCGGGGCAGACCGCGAACGTCACCACCCGCTCCACGAACGCGCGGATGTGCGGCTGCATCGACTCGACGTCCTTCGACAGCATCGACCTCTGGATCTTCGGGATCACTCCCTCGTACGTGAGGTTGATGCCTTCGACCTTGATCCGGGTCGGCTCCTTGTAGAGGAGATCGTCGAGCTCCTTCTTCGTGAACTTCCGGATCGGCGTGTCGGGGTCGAAGTAGCCGCAGCCGCGGAAGATGCGTCCGTACCAGCCGTCCATGCTGTAGCCGGGGATGATGAGCGCGCCTTCGTTGAGCGACTTGGTGTCGTCGTACAGCGCCGACAGGTCGAAGTCGCTCACCGATCCCGTTCCCTCGCAGCGCGGGCACATGCCGCCGATGCGCGTGAAGGAACGCTTCTCTCTCGTCTTCCTGCCACCCTTCTCGAACGTGACCGCACCGGCCCCGCTGATCGTCGCGGTGTTGAACGAGAACGCCTGGGGCGAGCCGATGTGCGGCTTGCCCAGCCGGCTGAAGAGGATGCGCAGCACCGCGTTGGCGTCGGTGACGGTGCCGACGGTCGAGCGGACGTTGGCGCCCATCCGCTCCTGGTCGACGAGGATCGCGGTCGTCAGCCCCTCCAGCACGTCGACCTCGGGCCGGGCGAGCGTCGGCATGAAGCCCTGCACGAACGCGCTGTAGGTCTCGTTGATCAGCCGCTGCGACTCCGCCGCGATCGTGCCGAACACCAGCGAGCTCTTGCCCGATCCGGAGACACCGGTGAACGCGGTCAGCCGGCGCTTCGGGATGTCGACGCTCACGTCCTTCAGGTTGTTGACGCGCGCGCCTACGACACGGATCAGATCGTGGCGGTCGGCAACGTCCGCGGCGGACCGCGCGGGCTTCTTGGGCGCGGCTCGCTTCGGCGCGGCCTTCCTCGGCACAGCCTTCCGCGGGGCCTTGGTCATCGTCTCTCCATATCAGGTGTCCTGCAGCAACCCGAGGACGTTGCCATCGGGGTCGGTGACGGTGGCCACCAGGCGGCCGCCGCCGACGTCGTGCGCGGGCTCCTTCACGGTCGCACCCGCGGCCGTCACCTCGGCCAGCTTCGCCTCGATGTCGGAGACCTCCCAGAAGGTCACCGGCGAGGTCATCGCCTGCGGACCACCGCCCGGCACCAGCCCGATCTGCTGGCCCCCGGCCTCGAAGCCGACGTAGTACGACTCGTCGGCCATCGGCGGCACGCCGAGCAGGGCCGCGTACACCGGCTTGGCCGTGGCCAGGTCGGAGACGGGATGCAGCACGGTCTTGATTCCCTGGGTCGTCGAGGGGGTCATGGTCACTCCTTGGTCGTAGGGCGGAACGAACCTCGCCTGGTCACGGTACGGGTGGCCCGGGCGTGGACGCTTCTCGATTCCTGACGGGGAGGTCCGTCAACCTTGGATTGACAGAGCACCTCCACGCAACCTACGGTTGACGCATGACGGTGACGCTGGACGCGCTGATCCACCAGGTGCGCGACGACTCGAGCGACGTGTTGGTCCAGCTCGAGTCCGCGGTGGCCCAGGCGGAGCAGCTCGGCGAGCTCGCCGACGCGCTCGTGACCTACTTCGTGGACCGGTGCCGGCGTTCCGGCTTCACCTGGGCGGAGATCGGGTCGCACCTCGGAGTGACCCGGCAGGCCGCGCAGCAGCGGTTCGTCGATTCCGTCGGCGACGGCGTCACCTTCGAGCGCTTCACGATGCGGGCCCGCGAGGCGCTCGAGCTGGCCCAGGCCGCGGCCGAGTCGCTCCAGCACAACTACATCGGGACGGAGCACGAGCTCCTCGCGCTCTTCGACGTGCCCGGCGCGCTCGCCGCACGCGTGCTCCTCGATCTCGGGGTCCAGCGCGACGCGGTGGAGCGCGAGGTCCTGGCGCGGGTCGAACGTGGAGCGCGGCCCACCCGCGGACCCCTGCCCTTCACGCCCAGAGCGCGCAAGGTCCTCGAGGAGGCTCTGAACGCGGCAGCCGACCTCGGCCACAACTACGTCGGGACCGAGCACCTGCTGCTCGGGCTGTACCGAGGGCAGGAGGGGCTCGCGCTGGAGATCCTCGACCAGCTCGGCGCCACCCGGGACGCGGCGCGGGCGAAGGTCGTCGAGCTGCTGTCCGGCTACACGGGGTGACCCGCGGTGGAGACGATGGGACTCGAACCCACGACTTCCTGCTTGCAAAGCAGGTGCTCTAGCCAGCTGAGCTACGTCCCCGAGGTGGTTCGGCCACCATCGTAGGTTCTGGCGGCGCGAGCGGAGCCGTCGGACCGGCAAGGATGCAGGTACTTGCCACCGGACGGCGGCGGCTGCTCGACTACGAGGCCGCCGAGGCGCTTGGAGCCCGCACGATGCCCACACTTCGCCGACACGTGGTCCGGTTCGTCATCCTGTTCCCGGGCCGGTCGGGCAGCACCTACGTCATCAGCGCCCTCGACGCGCACCCGGCGATCACGGCGAAGGGCGAGGTCCTCGACCCGCTCCGGCCGCAGGGCCCCGAAGCGCAGCTCGACTGGACCCGGCGCTACCTGCGGGGACCCGCGGTGAACCGCTCCAAGGCCGTCGGGTTCAAGACGAAGCTGCGCGACGTGCTCGACCAGGCCGGCTTCACCTCGGTCCTCGACGAGTACGACGCGCGGCTCATCTACCTCGACCGGCGCAACGACGTGAAGCACGCGATCAGCCGGATCACCGCCCGCCGGCTGAAGGACACCACCGGACGCTGGAACCGCTACGACGGCGACGCTCGCCTCGACGCGTTCGCGGTGGACTTCGACGACTTCCAGACCCGGCTCGACGACGTCGAAGCGGAGAAGGCCACGATCGCCGAGTACGTCGGGCAGGTGGACCGGCCGCTGCTGCACCTCGACTACGAGGACCTCCTCGCCGACCCCGACGCCACGTTCCACCAGCTGCTCGCGTTCCTCGGGCTGCCGCCGGCTCCGCTCGAAGCTGCGACGCTGAAGAACACCAGCGACGACCTGCGCGACGTCATCACCAACTTCACCGAGCTGCGCGCCCGGTACGCCGGGACCCGGTACGAGCCCATGTTCGACGAGGTGCTCGTCCCGTAGGAAAAACCCGGGGAAACGCCCCGATCCCGACGGGTTTGGGCTTGGGTCGGGGGCGGCGGGCGCCGAAGACAAGGCATGCAGACGCCGACCTCGGATCTCGTCGCGACCGACTCGGGCATCGAGGCCGCGAGCCGGCTCGCCACCGAGGTCCGGACCCGCGTCGAACGCGTGCTGCGGGGCAAGCCGGAGCCGGTGACCCTCGCGCTCGTCGCGCTGCTCTCGGGCGGGCACCTGCTCGTCGAGGACGTCCCCGGGGTGGGCAAGACCCTCCTCGCCAAGGCCCTCGCCCGCACGATCGGCGGCGCCTTCCACCGGGTGCAGTGCACCCCGGACCTCCTGCCCTCCGAGCTCACCGGGGTGTCGGTCTTCCACCTCGCCGGCAACGAGTGGGAGTTCCGGCCGGGTCCGCTCTTCGCGCACGTGGTGCTGGTCGACGAGCTCAACCGGGCGACCCCCCGCACGCAGTCGGCCCTCCTCGAGGCGATGGAGGAGCGCCAGGTCACCGTGGACGGCGTGACCCGGGACCTGCCCCACCCCTTCTTCCTCGTCGCCACCCAGAACCCGTTCGAGACCACCGGCACGTTCCCGCTCGTCGAGGGTCAGCTCGACCGGTTCTCGGTGGTCACCCACATCGGACCACCCGACCCCGCGACCGAGCGCGAGCTGCTGCTGGGTGCCGGTGGTGAGGACGCACTGGCCGACCTCACCCCCGTATCGGACCCGGTCGCACTCGCGAGTGCCATGGCGACGGTCCGCCGGATCCATTGCGACCCCAGCGTCGCGGACTACGTCATCTCCGTCGCGAACGCGACCCGTACCAGCCCCGACGTCTCGATCGGCGCGAGTCCACGGGCCAGCCTCGCGTTGCTGCACGCCGCGCAGGCCCACGCGCTCCTCGACGGACGCGGCTACGTCGTGCCCGACGACGTGAAGCGGCTCGCGGTTCCCGTGCTCGCGCACCGCCTGATGCTGCGCGACCCGGCAACCTTGCGCGAGGCCCAGGCGTTCCTCGTCGCGCTCGTCGACGGCGTCCCGGTTCCGCACCCGTGAGGTCGCGGCTGCCGGCTCCGACGAGCCTCAGCCGCCCGGGCGCGGTCCTCGGAGTCGTCGCCGGGGCCATCTACGTCATCGCCCGTATCGACCGGCGCCGGCTGGGACATCGTGCTCCTCTGCGCGCTCGTCGCCGTGCTCCTGATCGGCGCGGTCTGGCCCGGCGTCGCGCTCGTCGGCGTGCGCGCCCACGTCGACGCGCCACGGGACGCGACCGTCGGCCGAACCCTCCGGCTCGGAGTCGAGCTGAGGGTCGTGCGCGCGGCGTGCACGTGCGCGTCTCGGTCGACCCGACGAGTGTGAGCGAGTGGACCCGCGCCGACGTGCCGTGCGCGGGCGCGACCACCGTCACCCCGTGCCGCCGCGGCGTCTTCTCCGACCTCCTGGTCGAAGTCCGGAGCTCGAGCCCCTGGGGTTGGTGGGCTGGCGCCGGTGGATCGCCGTCCCGCTCGCGCACCCGGTCGAGGTCGCGCCCCGACCCCTTCCGCTTCGCGTCGAGCCGGTGCTCGTCGTCGACCGGGCGGCGAACGCGCTCCCCGGCGCGAGCGCGACCGGTCTCGAAGTCACACGCGGTGTGCGCGAGTACGTCGACGGTGACCCGATCCGGCTCGTGCACTGGCCGGCGACCGCCCGCACCGGCACCGTGATGGTCCGCGAGCTCGAGGGACCCCAGCGACCGCGGCTCGTCGTCGTCGTGGACCTGCGCGGTCCCGAAGCCGACGCCGAGGTTGCGGCATCACGCGCCTCGGGGCTCGCGCGTCGGCGCGCTCGGCGCCGGCACGATCGTCGATCTGGTCACCGTCGAAGCCGTCGGCCCGAGAACCGGCACCGTCACCTCTGCACTCGAGATCGGGCGCCGCCTGGCCCGAGCGGTGCCGGGTCCACCCACGCTCGGGCCGGTCGAACCCGGTGCCCAGGTCCGCCACGTCCGGGCGGAGGCACCGGAATGAGCCGCACGCCCGAAGTCGCCGAGCACGCCATCGCGCTGCGAGTGGCGGTGCTCGTCGCGCTCGTGGCGGCCGGGAGCGCGACGCTGCAACAGGGCGTCGGCGGCTCCGCCGCCCGCGCGGTCGTCCTGGTCGGGTACCCGGTCTCGTTCCTCGTCGCGTACCTCACCCGCAACCATCGGCCCGCCGTGCTGCGGCTGATCATCGGCAGCGGCCGGCGTCGCGGTGCTGGTGACGTTGGGCGCGTCGCTGGCTCACCAGTCGTCGGGCAGCTTCGCGCGGCTGCAGCTGCCCCTGGCCGGGGCCTTCATCTGGCTGCTGCTGGTCCAGGCGTTCGACTCGCCCGACCGGCGAGCGCTGCTGGTCACGCTGCTCTCGACCGCGGTCCTGATCGCCCTCGCCGGCGTGCTCTCGCTCTCGATGGCGATCGCTCCGTTGCTGTTGATCTGGGCGGTCGCCTCGGTCGCCGCGCTCGTGCTCGGTCAGCGGGTGGTGCTCGACCGAGCTCCGAACCTCGCGCCCCGCGGCGAGGCGCGCCCGTGCCGCGCTCGGCGTGGCGGGTGCGGTCGTTGCGGTACTGCTCGTCGCTGCTGGTGGTCGGCAGTGCCGTCTTCATGGTCGCACCGGTCGCCGGCACCAACCGTGCGCTCACGTTCCCGTCGTCGCTGCCCCGACCACTGCGGTTCCGTCCGCCGGGCAGACTCACGAACCCGACGCTCGGATCGTCCGATCCGTCGCTGCGCCCAGGCCGGGCGAAGTCGAGGGACGCGCGCGTCGTTCGGGTACTTCGGGTTCTCGAAACAACTCGACACCGCCACACGCGGTCGGCCCGACGACACGCTCGTGATGCGGGTCCGGGCGTCGGCTCCCGACTTCTGGCGGGGACAGACCTTCGACGCCTGGGACGGGCGGGTGTGGACCGTCTCCGACGACCGGCCCGATCTCCTCCGCGGCGGTCAGCGACGGGCATCCCTCGACGTTCCGGCCGACGGTCCCGTCGAGGTCTCGACCGACGTGAGCACCGACAAGCTGGTGCAGACCTACTACCTCCAGCAGGCCGGGCCCAACGCGATCTTCGCCGCCAGCCAGGCGACCCGGGTGTACTTCCCCGATCGCAGGTCTTCCAGACACCAGGACGGCACGATGCGCGCGGGCGTCAGCCTCGACCCGGGCACCGTGTACACCGTCGTGAGCCAGCGCCAGCTCGTCACTGCCGCCAGATCCTGCGCGCGGTGCGCAGCGATCCGGTCCCCGCCGACATCGCGCTCCAGTACGCAACCCGGCCCGTGGCCACCGACCGCGTCGCGCGCCCTGGCGGCCATCGGATCAGGCCGCCCCGACGACCTACGACAAGGTCTAGGCCATCGAGGAGTGGCTCGGGGCGCACACCGAAGTACACGCTCGACATCCCACGCCTGCCGCCGGGCGCCGACGCAGTCGATCGCTTCCTCTTCGTCGACCGCAGGGGCTTCTGCGAGCAGATCGGCACCTCCTCGTCGTCATGTTGCGCTCGCTCGGCATCCCCGCACGCCTCGCGGTCGGGCTACGCCCCCGGCGAGCGGAATCCGTTCACCGGGCTCTACGAGGTGAAGGCAAGCGACGCCCACGCGTGGGCCGAGGTGTACTTCCCCGGGGTCGGGTGGCAGGCCTTCGACCCGACGGCCCACGTACCGCTCGCCGGCGATTCGCGCATCGACTCCGCCGGCACCGGTGCGTTCACCTACCTGAGTCCACGGCTCGACGTCCCGAGCCGGGCGCCCGGCGGCGCTCGGGGCGCTGGCGCTCGCCTGGCCTCGGTCGCGCCGCGCGTCGTCGTCGTGCGCCGACGCCGGCGGCGCGACCGGGTCGAGCCGTGGGCCTCGCAGCGTCTCGCCGCGCTCGAGCTGCTCGGTGCCCGGCGCGGTCGAGCGCGGGCACCGAGCGAGACGACGCCGACTACGTGCGCGCCCTCGACGGCGACCGACCCGGCCGCCGCGGGGTCCTGCGCTCGTCGCCACGATCGACGCGGCGATGTTCGCGCCCGAACCGTCGGGCGCCGAGCAACGCGGGCATGGACGCCGCGCTCACCGAGCTCGACGGACGATGGCCCGACGCGCCGCACCCCGGCGCTGGCGCCGGTGCTCGTCGGTCCTGAGCCGACTCAGGCGACCGGGACGCCCTCGAAGATCGCGACCTTCACGCCCCGACGCGACGAGCTCGGCGAGGAACGCCCGGGGCATCACGACCCGCCCGAGCCCGAACACACCCGCGCTCGGTGCGAGCAAGCCCGGGAAGCGCACCGGCCAGGGCCGCCGTCGTGACGCCCAGCACCGTCCCCGCCGCGATCGCGGTTCGCTCGATCGCGCCGTAGACGATGGGCTCCCGGCCCGCCCCACGTCGCCCCCACACCTCGACCCGGATCGCGCCCCACGTTCCTTCGGGGTCGCGCTTGCGCAGCCAGCGCTGCCGGGGCCCGGTCTCGTCGCGTGCGAAGCGCACGCTGATGCGCGACGCGTCGGGCACCGCGGCGCTGAGGAGGTGCACACCCGTCGCGACCCGCTCGCACTCGCGCGGACCGATCGGCTCGGGGAACCAGACCAGCTCGTGTCCACCCCGCCGGCGCGACTCGTCGTACTCCCCGTCGCGCAGCTCGGCGGACCCACCCCGGAGCGCACGGCCTGCGGTCGCGACGCACGCGTCGCCCACGGTCCCGGCCCGGGCGATGCCGATCTCGTCCACCTCGTCGAACGCGTCCGCCGCGTGCCGGGCGAGCACGTCCGCCAGGCCCGGCGCGAGCCCGCAGCCCGCGATGATCGCGATCCCCGACCGGCGTGCCGGCTCGGTGAGGCTGCGCAGTCCCATCAGGTCGTTCTCGTCGTCACCCGACGAGGCGAACGGAACCCCCGCTTCGACCGCGCGCGACGCGATCGGCTGCTCGGAACCGGCCGGGAGCGCGGCACGCGACCGCGGACACGCCTTCCGGGAGCGGGCTGTCCGCATCCCACTCGAGCACCTCGGCCCGCGCGCCCATCGCCGCCACCACGGCTTCGGCGTGCTGCTTGCGCCGCTCGACCACCAGCACCCGGTCGACGCCCGCGGTGTCCGTCAGCTGCCGCGCCGCTCGAGCTCCGACGGCCCCGGCGCCGACCAGCAGCACCGTCGTGGTCACGTCGCTGCGCTCAACGGAAGTCAGGGCCTTCGAGCTCCCGCCAGCCGCCGCTCGTGGGCGGGACCCCGCCCTTGCCCCGCAGCCGCATCAGGCCGCCGGCGAGCACCGCGACCCCCAGCACGATGAGGCCTCTCCGCAGCGCACGCATGGATCGGAGTGTACCGATCCCGCCCGTCGCCGGCCCGAGCCGGAAGCGATCCCGGCGCCGGCCCGGGCCCACGGCAGCGCGGGTTCGGCACTCCGTTGTGCCGGCCCACGCCACCGCGCCCCAGCTCCCCCGTCGTTACGAGATGACGAGCGTCGTCTTGCGGAGTGTTGGCTCATCACCGGTCGGGTAATCACAACCCACCCTCAACGGAGCGCTGCGCAGCCCGTTGTGGATCCGTTGAGGAACAACGCACGTCGAACCATGGCGGCGCGCCCGTGGAGCATCCACAATGAAGCGCCATGGAGGCCGACCCGGCGACACTGACCGCAGCGCTCGAACACGCACCGTCGGGCATCGTCGTGCTCTCCGACGACGGGTGCATCGAATGGGTCAACGAGCGCATGGCCCGGCTGCTGCGGAAGGACCGCGAGTCATTCGCCGGTACGCCGTTGGCCGAGCTGATCCACCCGGAGGACCAGGTCCCGAACGAGCTCGACGTTCGCCGGCACTCCGACGGCCGAAGCATCGACTGCGGCCGCAAGCGGTTCGCGCGGCCCGGCGGCGACTGGGTCTGGACCAGACTCATCGTGAACCGGTTCTCCGTGCCGGACCCAGCGCCCGACGCGCCGTCGTATCTCGTTGCGAACGTCTTCGATCTCACCCAGCTCGTTCACGCCGAGCGCCGGATCGACTCCATCGTCGAGGGCCTCGACGAGGCCGTCGTCTCCGTCGACGCCAACGGTCGGATCGCGGTCGCGAATCCGGCGGCGCACCGACTGCTCGACCCGCTCGGTGCCCCGCTCATCGGCCTCGACCTGGCCCGGGTGCCGTGGGACGTCATCGACGAGACCGGCGTGCTCCTCGAGGTTCGCGAGCGACCGGAGCTCCTCGCGCTCGACGTCGGCCGGCCGGTGTTCGCGACCATCGGTCTGCGCCGGGATGACGACACCCGCTGGGTGGACGTCGCCGCGCACCCCATCGTCCGGTCGGGCGAGCGCTCGGTCGCGGTGACCTACAAGGACGTCTCGGAGCGGCTGCGGATCGAGGCTGCGTTGCGCCAGGCCGAGGCGGCGGACCGGGCGAAGAGCGAGTTCCTCTCCCGCATGAGCCACGAGCTGCGCACGCCGCTGAACTCGGTGCTCGGATTCGCCCAGCTGCTCCAGATCGACGACCTCGCGCCCGCCCAGCGCGAGGCGGTCGACCACATCCTCGGCGCCGGTCGCCACCTGCTCGGCCTGCTCGACGAGGTGCTCGACCTCGAGCGGATGCAGAGCGGTCGATTCGAGGTGCGGGTGCAACCGGTCGCCGTCGCTCCGGTGCTGCAGGAGGCGGTCGAGCTCGTCCAACCGCTCGCGGTGGCGCGCGGGATCGCGATCGACATCAAGCTCGGCCGCGAGGGACCGAGCCATGTGCTCGCCGACGAGCAGCGGCTCCGCCAGGTGCTCCTGAACCTGTTGACCAACGGCGTGAAGTTCAACCAGACCCACGGTCGGGTCACCGTCTCGTGCCACGTCGTCTTCGACGCCATGGTCATCCGCGTCGCGCGACACCGGGTTCGGAATCGCGACGGCCGACATCGGCCAGATCTTCATGCCGTTCGAGCGACTCGACGCCGACCGCCGCGGCATCGAGGGAGCCGGCGTCGGGCTCGCCCTGGCGAAGCGCCTGACCGAGGCCATGGGCGGGGCGATCGGCGTGGAGTCGGAGCGGGGCAACGGCAGCACCTTCTTCCTCGTCCTGCGCACGACGGGGCCGGGCAGCGCGGTCGTCGAGGCACCCCCGCCCGTGAGCGCGGAGCAGCTGGCCGAGCTCGTGCGCCGCACCGACCCCGGCCGACGGCGGGTGCTGTACGTCGAGGACAACGAGGACAGCCGCGCCCTCATGGAGCGCATCGCCGAGATGCACGGCGGGCTCGACCTGACGACGGCTCCGACGGCCGGCGCCGGCCTCGAGCGGGCCCGGACGTCGAGCCCCGAGGCGATCCTGCTGGATCTCCACCTGCCCGACGGCTCGGGCGAGGACCTGATGGCTGCGCTCCAGGACGACCCCGGAACCCGGGGGACACCGGTGATCGTCCTGTCCGCCGATGCCACCCCCCAGCGCCGGGCCCGGCTCGCCGAGGCCGGGGCGCTGGCGTACCTGACCAAGCCGGTGGACCTGTCGGAGCTCTTCGCGGCCCTCGAGCAGGCGCTGGGCTCCCGCAGCTGACGCTGGTCGGAAGCGGGCGATACCGGTACTCTGACCCGGTTCGGACGCAGGGAACGGCGGGCACGCAATGGGAGATGTCGGGGCGGCGGTACGCGCCCTCGTCGTCGAGGACGACGAGGGCAACCGAGTCCTGCTGACCCGCTTCCTGCGCCAGGAGGGCTTCGAGGTCGAGGCCGTGGCCGACGGGCCCGCCGCGGTCCGCGCGGTCACGAGCGATCCCCCCGACGTCGTCGTGCTCGACCTCGGCCTGCCGGGCCTCGACGGCTTCGACGTCCTGCGCCGGATCCGTCGAGACAGCGGGGTGCCGGTGCTCGTGCTCAGCGGTCGCGCGGACGAGCCGGCCAAGCTCGCCGGCTTCGGGCTGGGCGCCGACGACTACGTGGTCAAGCCGTTCTCGCTCAAGGAGATCAGCGCACGGCTCCGGGCGCTCGTCCGCCGGGGCATGCCGGTCACCGCGCCCGCGCCCCTCGTGCTCGACGGCCTCGTCGTCGACGTCGGTGCCGCAACCGCGTCGGTCGACGGGGTGCCGCTCGACCTGCGGCCGAAGGAGCTGGCCCTGCTGGCCTTCCTGGCGTCCGCACCGGGTCGCTGCTTCTCCCGCGAAGAGCTGCTCGAGCACGTCTGGGGAACGACGGCCGGGTGGCAGCAGGAGGCGACCGTCACCGAGCACATCCACCGCCTCCGCGTGCGCCTGGCGGCCGCCCGGGACGACGAATGGATCCAGACCGTCAGGGGCCTGGGCTACCGGTTCGTCTCGGGCTGAGCCCCCGCGGGCCTGCAGGGCCTCAACCCGGCCTCCGGAACGACCGATGTCACACGCTATGACGAGTTCGGGCAGGTCTGGTCCCCAGGCCACGACGCTCGACCGGATCCCGTGGGGGGTGAAGCTGCGGTACCGGCTGCCGATCGCGCCGCGCGCTGCCGTACCTGCCGACCCCGGCCGCGCTGCTGATCTTCTGGTGGCTCGACCGCGCGCACCTGATCTCGCCCCGTCCGTACTGGCAGCTCGTCGCGCTGCTCGTCGCCTGCGGCGTCGCGAACCTGCTCGCGCTGCTGACGACGCGCGACACGTCGGCCACGGTTCGGATCAACGTGCGCGTGGCCGTCGCGGCGATCAGCACCACGATGATCATCTACGCGACCGGGTGGGGCTCGATGATCATCATCGGGTACGCGCTCGGCATCGCCGACATCATCCACAGCGACGGCGCCCGCGCGTGGTGGCCCGCGACGCTGTGGACTGCGGCCGGGGTGATCGCCGGTCAGACCGCGATCGCGCTCGGCATCGCACCGACGATGCTGCCGGTCGCGGTCGGCAACGCGGTGGCGCTCGGCAACTTCCTCTGCGTCGTCGTCGTGCTGCGCATGTTCGCGTTGGCGGCGGAGGCGGCCAAGGTCGCCCAGGACACGCTCCGCCACCAGGCCAACACCGACGCGCTCACCGGTCTCCCGAACCGCGCGTCCATCACCGAGGCGCTCGAGACCGCACTCGCGCACCGGCACGCGGCGGTGATGTTCGTCGACCTCGACGGCTTCAAGGAAGTGAACGACCGGCTCGGCCACGAGCGGGGTGACGCGGTGCTCGTCGAAGCGGCCGCCCGCATCGCCACGAGCCTCGGCCGGGTCGGCACGGTCGGCCGGCTCGGTGGCGACGAGTTCCTCGTCGTGCTCCCGGCGCTCGCGGGCCGCGAGCTCGTGGCCATCGCGGATCGCATCCTGCTCTCGCTGCGCGAGCCGTGGCCCCAAGGTGGTGCGATCAGCGCCAGCATCGGCATCGCGTCGGCCGAGGTGCACGAGACCGCCGATCACCTGCTCGACCGAGCCGACCACGCCATGTACGACGCCAAGAGCTGCGGGCGCGCCCGCTGGCGCACCGCCGTCTGAGCGAACCCTCGGGCCCGACCCTCTAGGGCGTCGGCGGTTCCTGCACCGGATCAGGCATCGTCGTCGTGGTCGTGGTGGGCGGCGCCGGGCGCGTCGTGGTCGTCGTCGGCGGGGGCCGCGTGGTGGTCGGAGTCGGCCGCGTCGTCGGCGGCGGCTCCTGGATCAAGGATGGCACCGAGACGACGATTCCCCGCGGGACCGCGTGGGACGCTGCGGTGGTCGTCGTGGTTGCGTGGTGATGCTTCGACTTCGGCTTCGGGCTCGCTGCGGTCGTCACGGTCGTTGCGGCCGGTGCCGTGTTCCCCGCGGTTGCCGCCGCGCGCCTGGTCGTCGTGGTGGTGGTGCGCGGGACGGTGGTGGTCGTCCGCTCCACGTGCTTGGCCAGCACCTCCGTGGACTCCGCCCGGTCCTCGGAGCCGAGGCGCGACACGCCCACGATGATCAGTGCGACCGCGATGACCAGCAGCATGACGTTGAGGAATTTCACCTCGGGCCTACCGCGACGAAGCCGCCGTCTGATCTTCCGCATCGCGTCGAGTCTCGCAGTGCACGCGACGGCTTGCCATTCGAAATCTTGCTGTCGCGGAGCGTGGTCGGTCCCACCGTGCGCACGCGCGGTCGTTATGTACGATGCGGGTCGACCTGGGGGGTTGCGGCATGAGGTTCCGTCTCCGGACACTGCTCGTCACCGCGCTCGCGGTGCTCGTCGGCACCGGCACCGCGCTGGTCGGCATCGCCGTGCAGCCGAGCATCGCGTCGGCCGCGACGACGCAGTACTACCTCGCGTTGGGCGACTCGCTCGCCGCCGGATCGGGCGCGAGCCCGAGCTCGAACAGCTACGTGAACCGGGTCTTCGCCCACGAGGCCCCCCGCTTCCCCGGCCTGGCGCTCGACAACATCTCCTGCGGCGGGGCGACGACCACGTCGATGCTGAGCTCGAACGGCTGCGGCCAGAGCACCACCCAAACCGCCCTCGCCGAGAGCTTCTTGAAGGCGCACCGCGGCCACGTCGCGTTCGTGACGATCGACATCGGGGGCAATGACGCCGGCGGTTGCGTCACCGCCGCGGGCGTGAACGCCTCGTGCGCCGCGAACGCGGCGACAACGATCCAGACCAACCTGACGACGATCCTCACCCGACTGAAGAACGCCTCTCCGGGGCTGAAGCTCTACGGCATGAGCTACTACACGCCACCGCTCGCGTTCTGGCTCACCGGTGCGAGTGGCCAGCAGGTCGCGCGGGACTCGGTACCCGCCGCGCACACCTTCAACGCGCAGCTCAGCCAGATCTACGCGACGGCCGGGTTCCCGACCGCCGACGTCGCCAGGAAGTTCGACAACGACAACCTCGCGCTCACCGGTTCGTACAACAACGTGACGGTGCCCCAGAACGTGGCGAACCTGTGCAACTGGACCCTGCAGTGCTCGAACAACGACGTCCACGCGAACAACACCGGGCACGGCAAGATCGCCGACGCGTTCACCGAGAAGATCGACGCGGCGCAGGTCCCGCCGTCGATCAGCACCGCGAGCCTGCCGGCCGGGACCCTCGGCACGCCCTACTCCGCCACCCTCGCCGCGACCCGGGGGTACACCGCCCTACAAGTGGAAGAAGGTCGGTCAGCTGCCGAAGGGCCTCAAGCTCGCGACCACGACCGGGAAGATCACCGGGACCCCGAAGAAGACGACGGGGACGTTCAGCTTCCAGATCCAGCTGCGGGACTCCGCCAAGCCGAAGGTCACCGTGACCAAGAGCTTCTCGATCACCATCCACTGAGCCGCGGGCTTCGGCCCGTTCGGTCGGTCAGATCCACTCCGCGAGCTCGACCACCACGTCGCTGGGGCCGCGGACGAACACGAGCTTGCGATCGTGGAACTCCATCGGCTCGTTGCGCAGCTGCACCCCGGCCTCGACCAGGCGGCGAACCGCGGCGTCGAGGTCCGGCACGCGGAAGCACACGTGGCTGAACCCGAGCCGCTCGAGGTCGCCGGAGCCCGCGTCGGGCTTGACCGGCGGGGCGAGGAAGTGCAGCAGCTGGACCTCCTGGCGGGGATCGGCGCCGGGGATGACGAGCGTGATGTGATCGGCCTCGAGGCCGGCGATGCCCATGTACTGCTCCATCACCGGGCCCGAGATCACGACGGACTTGTCGAGCTCGAAGCCGAGCAGCGCGAAGAACCCGACCGCGGCTTCGACGTCGGTGACGACGAGCGTGACGTGATCGAAGTTGGACACCACCCGACGACGGTATCCCGCACCGGGCCGCCGTAGGTTCCCGGTGCGCCGATCGCGGGGAGCTACCGGGCGAACCGCAGCATCAGCTTCTGGTCGTAGTAGTAGGCGAGCGCGTCGAGGAGCCGGCCCTCGTGCTGGTGTCCGTGGCCCTTGGTCGGCACGAAGCGGATCGCCAGCCGTGACGCCGCGGCGTCGAAGCCGGCGCGCTGGAAGGTCGCGATGACGTCGTCGACGTCGTAGAGCGGTGGCAATCCCAGCTCCTCCTGGTTGGCGGCGTGCCACTCGACCATCGACGGGCTGCCGGTGTGCACACCCATGACCGCGAAGTACACGCCGCCGGGGCGCAGGGCGCGGTGGATGGCGGCCGCGTGCGGGGCCAGGTCGGCCAGCAGGTAGAGCATCTCGTGGCTGAAGGCCACGTCGAGAGCGCTCCACGGGTCGGGCACCGAGCTCGACGCCTCGAAGCGGAGCGGTCGGTCGCCGGCCAGGCGCCGGGCGTCCTCGATCGCGCCCGTGGCCGGGTCGTACCCGAACCCCTCGGCGATGGCGCGCTCGTCGGCGAGCAGGCGCAGGAAGCCGCCGCGGTTGCACCCCGCGTCGAGGACGCGCCGGCCCGCGAGATCCACGTCGACCGTGTCGAGCATGGCGCGCCAGACGAAGTCATGGTCGTCCTGCATCGCCTCGTCCTCGGCCGCGCTGAGCCAGTACGTCACGGCGCGGCGGTCGCGGCGATCGGCGGTGCGGTGGACCGTCGTCAGTGGGGCTACGTGGAATCGAACCACGGACCTCATCCTTATCAGGGATGCGCTCTAACCGGCTGAGCTATAGCCCCTTGGGGAACGGCGACGTTACCAGCCGGCTTCCCGTGACCGCCGAGCGGTTGCCGCACCGGCTCAGGGGCGGTGATCCGTCTCCACCAGCGTGACCTCGAACCCGCCGACCAGCTCGGCGAAGAGGTTGTAGAGCGCGGCGCCGACGACCGTGAGGATCGTCATCAGTGCCGCCAGCACGAGGCCGACGAGGATCGTGCCCTCGAGGATCTGCGCCGACACCAAGTGGTAGTTCTTCGAGCTCAGGATCTTGCCCATGAACTTCTCGATGTTGGTGATCGCGCCCGCGGCGTCCGCGATCAGCCAGAGCACGACGCCGGCAACGATCGCCAGCACCACCGCGGCCAGGTAGAAGCACAGCGCGATCTTGAGCACGGCCCAGAGATCGACCCGGCGGACCTCGCAGCGGGAACGCCGGGGCCCGGTCCGTGGGGAGGTCGCGAGCGCGATCGACTCCCTGAGGTCCCGCTTCTGCTGCCGCTTGCTCCTCGCCGGAGCTGCCGCAGCGGGCGCCGGTTCCATACCTACGAGTCCTCCCCCTCCTCATCGGCTTCGAGCACGCGGGCCACCGCGACGACGCTTTCGCCCTTGGACAACGCCGCCACCTTGACTCCGGTGGCGTCACGGCCCTGGGAGGAAATGTCCTTGACTCCGGTACGAATGATATTGCCGCTCGAGGAGAAGACGAGGATCTCGTCGTCGGGCTGCACCATGAACGCCGCCACGACGCCCACCCGGCTCGCGGTGACCTTCATCCCCCGGACGCCCTGACCGCCCCGGCCCTGGCGGTTGAACTTGTCCAGCTTGGTGCGCTTTCCGTGCCCGCTGGCGCTCACGAACAGCATCACGGACTCGTCCTGGGCCACGTCGCAGGAGACGACGGCGTCCTCGTCGTTCTTGAGCCTCATCCCCCGCACCCCGGCCGTCGACCGGCCCATGGACCGCACGTCGGTCTCCGAGAAGCGGATCGTCATCCCGTTGCGCGAGACCATGAAGATGTCCTCGTCGCCGGTCGTCTGGATCACCCGCACCAGCTCGTCGTCCGGCTTGAGGTTGATCGCGATCAGCCCGGTCCGCAGCGACGAGTCGTACTCGGACATCTTCGTCTTCTTCACGTGGCCGCGCTTGGTCGCGAAGAACAGGTACGAGCCGTCCTCGTAGGTCCGGGTGTCGATGATCGCCTGGATCTTCTCGTCGGGCCCGAGCGCGATGAGGTTCACGAACGCGGTGCCGCGGGCGGTGCGCTCCTTCATCGGGATCTCGTGCGCGCGCAGGCGGTAGACCCGGCCCCGGTTCGAGAAGAACAACAGGTACGAGTGCGCGGTCGTGGTGAGCAGGTGCTCGACGTAGTCCTCGTCCTTCAGGCTCGACCCGCGCACGCCCTTGCCGCCGCGACCCTGCTTGCGGAACGCGTCGTTGGCGACCGTCTTCACGTAGCCCTTGTGCGAGAGCACGAGGACGACTTCCTCGTCCTCGATGAGGTCGAGGTCGGCGAGGTCACCGGCGTCGAGCGTGATCTGCGTAGCGGCGCGTCGTCGGCGAACTTCTCGCGTGACCTCGGCGAGCTCGTCCTTGATGACCGTGCGCAGCTTCGCGTCGCTCTGCAGGATCGACTCGAGCTCCTCGATCGTCGCCTGGAGCTCGTCGTGCTCGTCCTTCAGCTTCTGCTGCTCGAGCTGCGCGAGGCGGCGCAGCGGCATGTCCAGGATGTGGTTCGCCTGGATCTCGCGAGAACTCGAACGGCTTCGCCATCAGGCCCTGGCGCGCGCGTGTCGGTGTCCGCGGACGCACGGATCAGCGCGATGATCTCGTCGATGACGTCGAGGGCGCGGACGAGGCCCTCGACGATGTGGTCGCGCTCCTTGGCCTTGCGCAGCCGGTACTCGGTCCGACGGGTGACGACGTCGACCTGGTGGTCCACGTAGCCGCGCAGCGCGTCGGCGAGGTTCAGCGTCCGCGGCACGCCGTCGACGAGCGCCAGCATGTTCACGCCGAAGTTCGTCTGCATCGGCGTGTGCTTGTAGAGCTGGTTCAGCATGACGTGCGGGTTCGCGTCCCGCTTCAGCTCGATGACGAGCTTCGTCTCGCCCTTCGCCGACTCGTTGCGCAGGCCGCGGATGCCGTCGATCTCGCGGTTGTTCACGAGGTCGGCGATCTTGCGCCGATGCCCTCGACGGAGGTCTGGTACGGCATCTCGCGTGACGACGATGCGGTCGCCGTTCTTGCCCTCCTCGATCTCGGCGACCGCGCGCATGCGGATCGAACCGCGACCGGTCGTGTACGCGTCCATCGCGCCGGAGCGGCCGAGGATCAGTGCCCCGGTCGGGAAGTCGGGACCCTTCGACGAACT
This sequence comes from uncultured Acidimicrobiia bacterium, assembly GCA_963770105.1. GTDB lineage: Bacteria > Actinomycetota > Acidimicrobiia > IMCC26256 > JAENVU01 > Chersky-806. The sequence goes on from CAVYOL010000001.1 coordinate 731,130, forward strand.
CCATCAGGTCGTCGGCGTCGCGTCCGGGTGGTCGATCAGGTAGGTCGTCGCGTCGATGACCTCGCGCGAGGTTGTGCGGCGGGATGTTGGTCGCCATGCCGACCGCGATGCCCTGGCTGCCGTTGACCAGCAGGTTCGGGAAGCGCGACGGGAGCACGCTGGGCTCGCTGGGTCTTGCCGTCGTAGGTGTCGGCGAAGTCGACGGTGTCCTCGTCGATGCCCGCGAGCAGCTGCATCGCGATCGGCGCGAGCTCGCACTCCGTGTAGCGGGCCGCGGCCGGCTGCGACTCCGGGTCCGGCGAGCCGAAGTCGCCGTGACCGTCGACCAGCGGGTGGCGGAGGCAGAAGTTCTGCACCATGCGGGCGAGCGCGTCGTAGATCGCGGAGTCGCCGTGCGGGTGGAAGTTGCCCATGACGTCGCCGACGACGCGCGAGCACTTCGTGTGCTGGCGGTCGGGGCGCAGGCCGGCGTCGAGCATCCCGTAGAGGATGCGGCGGTGCACCGGCTTCAGCCCGTCGCGCACGTCGGGCAGCGCCCGCGACACGATGACCGACATCGCGTAGTCGAGGAACGAGCGTTCCATCTCTTCCTGGATCTCGATGGGCTCGATGTTGCCCAGCGTCTGCTGCCCATCGGGCATGCGTCGTCTCCTTCTCGGGCTCTCTACCTGTACTTGGAGGTCCCCTCGACCGACCGGGTAGAGGCCGGAGGCCAGACGGCCGAGGGCGGCTCAGATGTCGAGGAAGCGGACGTCCTTGGCGTTCTGCTGGATGAAGCCCCGCCGTGACTCGACGTCGTCACCCATGAGGATGGAGCACACCTCGTCGGCGATCGCGGCCTGCTCGACGGAGACCTGCAGCAACGTGCGCTGCGTCGGGTCCATGGTCGTCTCCCAGAGCTCCTCGAAGTCCATCTCGCCGAGGCCCTTGAGTCGCGGCGATCTCGGGCTTGCGACCTTCGTTCTCCGCCATGAACGCGGTGAGCGCGGCCTCGTCCTTGAGGTACGTCTTCGTCTTGCCCAGCACCGCGGAGTACAGCGGCGGCTGCGCGACGTAGACGTAGCCCTTCTCGACGAGCTCGGGCATCTGGCGGAAGAAGAACGTCAGCAGCAGCGTGCGGATGTGCGAGCCGTCGACGTCGGCGTCGGCCAGGATGATGATCCGGTGGTAGCGCGCCTTGTCGACGTCGAACTCCTCGGCGAGGCCGGCGCCGATCGCGGTGATGAGCGCCTGGATCTCGACGTTCTTCAGCATCTTGTCCATGCGGGCGCGCTCGACGTTGAGGATCTTCCCGCGGATCGGCAGGATCGCCTGGATGTGCGGGTCGCGCGCGTCCTTCGCGGACGAGCCGGCGGAGTTCGCCCTCGACGATGAACATCTCGGACTCGGCCGGGTTGCGCGACGAGCAGTCGGCGAGCTTGCCCGGCAGGCCGCCGACCCTCGAGCAGCGCTCTTGCGCCGGGTGAGGTCGCGCGCGGACTTCGCCGCCATGCGGGCCCGTGACGCCGCCGTGGCCTTGGCCATGATCTGCTTCGCCTCGGGCGGGTGCTCCTCGAGCCAGTCGCCCAGCTTGTCGTTCGTCGCCTTCTCGACCATCGACCGCATCTCGGTGTTGCCGAGCTTGGTCTTGGTCTGACCCTCGAACTGCGGGTTGCGGAGCTTCACCGAGACGATCGCGGTGAGCCCCTCCCGGATGTCCTCGCCGAGGAGGTTGTCGTCCTTCTCCTTGAGGAACCCGCGGGCGCGGCCGTACTTGTTCACCACGTTCGTGAGGGCCTTCTTGAAGCCCTCCTCGTGCATCCCGCCCTCGGTCGTGGCGATGTTGTTCGCGAACGAGTGGATGCCCTCGTGGTAGCCGGTGTTCCACTGCATCGCGACCTCGACCTCGGAGGTCGTCGACTGCTCCTCGAAGGAGACGACGCGCTTGAAGATCGGCTCCTTCGACGCGTTGAGGTGCTTCACGAAGTCGATGATGCCGCCCTTGGCCAGGAAGGTCTGCTCCGTCACCGGGTCCGTGCGCTCGTCCTTGAAGCGGATCTCGAGGCCCTTGTTGAGGAACGCCATCTCGCGGAGCCGCTCGATCAGCGTCTGGGCCCGGAACTCGATCGTCCTCGAACACGGTCGGGTCGGGCCAGAAGGTGACGATCGTCCCGGTGCGCTTCGAATGCCGTCTTCTGGACGATCTGCCCGGTGGGCGTTGCCGCCGTTCTCGAAGCCATCTCCCACTTGCCGCCGTCGCGGTGGATCTCGAGCTCGAGGCGGGTCGAGAGCGCGTTCACGACCGACACGCCGACGCCGTGGAGCCCGCCGGAGATCTTGTAGCCCTCGCCGCCGAACTTGCCGCCGGCGTGCAGGATGGTGAGCACGATCTCGGCCGCGGACTTCTTCGGTCCTCGGGGTGGGGGTCGACCGGGATGCCGCGGCCGTTGTCGTCCACCCGGCACCCGCCGTCGGCGAGCAGCGTGACGTCGATGCGGGTCGCGTGCCCGGCCATCGCCTCGTCGACGGCGTTGTCGACGACCTCGTAGACGAGGTGGTGGAGACCGGACAGATCCCGGTCGATCCGATGTACATCCCGGGACGTTCCCGGACGGGCTCGAGGCCCTTCAGCACCGTGATGTCCTTTGCCGCGTAGGCCACTCGCGCAGCACCCTTTCGACGTCGAGTGAGGTGGTACGGCAGGCCGGGGAGTCGACCGGTGCGGTTTCGTCACGAAGTTGCCCGACGTGTCGAGGACGCGAAACCGCAGGTCAGGGGCCTTTTACCACTGCCACAAGTGTACCAGAACGAGGGACATCCATCGGGTCTCACGGGCCCTGTTTCAGGCCCGCGAACCCGGTGCGCGCGCCGACCGCCACGCCGGACCTCGCGGCACGGTGACCGCGGGGACCTCCTCGGCGATCCGTTCGACGAGCACCTGGTCCAGATACCGCAACTGCCCGCCCCACGCGGCACCGTCCGCGACGACGACCAGCAGCACCACCTCGAACCGTCTGCGGACGGCTGTGCGCGGCGAGCGCGGCACCGACCAGGCCGTCCCAGCCACGCGAGCAGCGCGTCGATCTCGGACGGCGCGCCCATGCCGAGCTCGCGCCGGATCGCGTCCAGCGCGTCGACCACCCGTGCCGGCTCCTCCGGCTGGGTCACGACGCCGGACCGCCGACCACACGGCCGTCGTGGACGGTCAGGTGGCGCTCGGCCTCGATGCCCGGCGGGATGACGCCCGGCGGTGGTCAGCAGCGTCTGCGTCGCCGGGCAGGTGCACCACGAGCGCGGCCGAGCGCTCCGGGTCGAGCTCGCTGAACACGTCGTCGAGGAGCAGCAGCGGGTCGGCGCCCGACGATCGCCGCGACGAGGCGATGGCCCGCGAGCCGCAGCGCGAGCGCGAGCGTGCGTTGCTCGCCCTGCGACGCGTGCTCGCGCGCGTCGATGTCGTCGAGCATCGAACGCCAGTCGTCGCGATGCGGTCCGACGAGCGTGATGCCGCGGTCGGTCTCCCGCCGGCGCAGGGTCTCGAGCGCACCTCGCAGCAGGTCCTCGACGTCGTCGACCCGGCTCGGTTCCAGCGTGCCCTCGCTCCACTCGGCTTCGTACGACGTCGCGATCCCCGGCGCGACGCCCGCGAGCGACTCGTACGCCTCGCGCGATCCGCGGTGTCAGTCGATCGATCAGCTCGAACCGACCGCGCGACGAGCTCCGCCGCCGCTCGCGACGAGACGCGTCGTCGAGCACGTCGCGCGTCGTGCGCGTCCTCCGCGTCGCGGACCCCGCCGCGCAGCAGCGCGTTGCGCTGCTTCAGCACGCGCTCGTAGTCGGTGCTCACCGACGCGCGATCCGCGGCGCTCGACGCGACGAGCAGGTCGTCGACGAAGTCACGCCGACCGGCCGGCGCACCCTTCACCAGTCGCGAGATCGTCGGGTGCGAACACGGTGACCCGCAGGTGCTCGGCGTAGTCCCGTCGACGGGTGACCGGTCTGCTTGTTCGCGAGGATGCGGTTCCGGCCCTGGGTGCGGATCGCGGCCTCGATGAGCACTCGTGGCTCCGCGTCGCTCGATCTCCGCCCGCACGATCGCCTCGTCGGCGCCGGTACGGACGAGAGCCGCGATCGGGGACGCCCCGGAGCGACCGACCCGATGCGCCAGCCAGGCGACGGCCTCGAGCAGGCTCGTCTTGCCCTGCCCGTTGCGCGCCGGTGACCACCGTGCAGCCGTCGTCGAGCGCGAGCGTCCACGTGCGTCGTAGCAGCGGAAGTCGGTCGAGCCAGAGGCGACCGAGCCGCGTCAGTTCGGGCGCCGGCACGGGTGCGGCGTCAGCTGATGCGGACGGGCATGAGGAGGTACAGGAACTCCGGCTGGTCGCTGCCCTTCAGCGTCGCCGGCTTGAGCGGGTCCATCGTCTCGAGCACCGACTTCGTCGCCCTCGATCGACAGTCAGGCCGTCGAGGAGGAACTGCGGGTTGAACGCGACCGTGACGTCGGTGCCCTCGAACTTCGCGTCGATCGCCTCGGCGGCATCGGCGCGCTCCTGCGCGGTGGCGGAGAGCTCGAGGCCGTCCGCGGTGTCATCGCGAGCCGCACCGGCGTGCCCTCGCGGCCCTCGCCGACGATCTGCATCAGCCGCGACCGCTTCTTCGAGCGTGCCGCGCGAGACCACCAGCCGGTTCGGGTAGCCGCTCGGGATCAGCTGCTCGTAGTTCGGGAAGTCGCCCTCGATCAGTCGCGTCGTCACCGTGCGCGACTCCGTTCGCGAACCGCACCTCGCGCTCGCCGAACGTCACCTCGATCTGCCCCGACGAGAACACGCGCTGCACCTCGTTGAGCCCGCGCGCGCCGACGAGCACGCTTCTGGCCCTCGGTGAGCATCCCGACGCCGTCGAGGTCCCGCACCGCGAGTCGGTACGAGTCGGTCGCCACCAGGCGCATGCCCGTCGCGCGGTCGCCGCGAGCAGCACACCGGTGAGGATCGGGCGCGCGTCGTCCCGCGATGCCGCCGGGGATCACCTGGCGCAGCGCCTCGCGCGAGCGGCTCGGCGTCGACGGTCACCGTGGTGCCCTCGGGCTCGCTGACCCGCGGGAACTCGTCGGCGGGGAGCAGTCGGACGCTGGCCCGCGCCGAGCCGGCGGAGATCCGCGGCGTCGTCGCCCTCGATCTCGAAGGTCACGGTGCCCGGCTTCAGCCGGGTGGTCGAGACCGTCGAACAGCTTCGCCGGCACCACGGCCTCACCCGGGTTGTCGACCTGGGCCGGGATGGTGCACCCGGATCGTGAGATCCAGGTCCGAGCCCACGAGCTCGACGGGTGGTCCTTGGTCGTGACCTGGACGCCGGACAGCACCGGGAGCGCGCCGCTGCGCACGGCCGACCGCTCGTTGGGCGGTGCCGATCGCCTCGGCGAGGGTGTCGCGCTCGCAGCGGAACTTCACTGTCCACCTCCGGGACGAAAAGATATTGTACTTGGTAGTACCGGTAGTAGGGCCTGTGGATTGTGGATCATGCGCTGTTGTCCCAGGTGGGATGGTCTGCGGCCGTCCACACCGTCGTCACCCGTTTCCACCGTTCAGGAGAATCGGCCAGGTGACATTTCCGGGAGTTTCCCACGGGTTCGGCGCGATATCCCCAGCGTTCCACAGGGTTATCCACTGGTGCCGAGCCGGACCCGGCTCATCAGCTCGTTGACCTGGTCGAACACCTGGTGGCGCTCGGTCATGAGTGCCTTGATCTTCTCGACGGCGTGGATCACGGTCGTGTGGTCCCGGCCGCCGAACTGCTCGGCGATCCTGGGGTAGGAGAAGTCGGTCAGCTCGCGGAAGACGTACATGCCGATCTGGCGGGCGATGACGAGCGGCCGGCGCCGGCTGCTTGCCGCAGAGGTCCTCGACGGTGAAGCCGAACATCTTGGCGGTCTCGTCGAGGATGAGCTCCGGGGTGACGACCCGGGGCTGGCTCGGCGGCAGGAGGTCGACGAGGACCTGCTTGGCCACCTCTCGTCGAGCGTGGTGCGGTGCAGGCTGGAGTAGGCCGCGATCCGGATGAGGGCGCCCTCGAGCTCGCGGACGTTGTCGCTGATGTTCGAGGCGATGAAGGCGAGGACGTCGTCGGGGAGGTTCTCGAGCGCGCTCGGACTCGGCCTTCATCCGGAGGATGGCGAGCCGGGTCTCGAACTCCGGCGGCTGGACGTCGGTGATCAGGCCCCACTCGAGGCGGGTCCGCAGGCGATCCTCGAGCCGCGGGATCTGCTTGGGCGGCCGGTCCGAGGAGAGGACGATCTGGCCGCCGGCGCCGTGGAGCGAGTTGAAGGTGTGGAAGAACTCCTCCTGGAGCTGCTGGCGAGCGCTCGAGGAACTGGATGTCGTCGACGAGGAGGACGTCGACCTCGCGGTAGCGGCGCCGGAAGGCGTTCGCCGCGTTGTTGCGGATCGCGTCGACGAACTCGTTCATGAGCGTCTCGGTCGAGACGTACCGGACCCGGCTCAGCTTGGTGGACGTCGCGGACGTAGTTGCCGATCGCGTGCAGGAGGTGGGTCTTGCCGAGTCCGGCCGGGCCGTAGATGAAGAGCGGGTTGTACGAGCGGGCCGGGTTCTCGGCGACCGCGAGCGCCGCGGCGTGCGCGAACCGGTTCGAGGCGCCGATGACGAAGCGGTCGAAGGTGTAGCGGGGGTTCAGCGCGGTCCACGGGGCCGGGGTCTCGGCCGGGGCCGGCACCGCCGCCGCCGGTGGAGCGGCCCGGAGCCGCGGCGTCGGACCGGGTGTCGGTCGGCGCCGGCGGCGTTCATGACGACCGGGCTCGTCGATGGCGGGGGCCGGTGTCGACGACGAGCTCGATCGACGAGCGTCGTCGCCGGCGACGTCGTGGAGCAGGCGGTGAGCAGGCCCGTGTAGCTGGAGCGGATCCGCTCGCAGACCACCGCGTTCGGGATGGCGAGGACGAGCACGCTCGCCGTCGCAGCGGACCGGCCGCACGTCACGGAACCAGGTGTTCCAGGTCGCCTCGGCAGCTGCGCCTGCAACGCGGTGCGCCGCGAGTCCCCAGAGGTCTGCAGCGAGCGACGACGACAGTCGTCGAGGCCAGCTCGATGTTTTCCACAGGCCCATCCACAGGTGTGGAGAACCGGGACGACGAAGGGGCCGAAGCCTCTCATCGCATGCGGGTCGGCCTTCCCGGGCGGGGCACGCCCATCCGGGGAAGTTCCGACCGTTCCGATCGAGGCCGTGGGCGACCGGACGGGAGGGCGAACCTAGCAACCGACCCCGCGGACTCTCAAGGGAGCGAGTCCCGAGTTTCGGATGGCTGACAAAACCGCGCGTTTGGGGTGCTGTCCCCAGGCCTGTGACTGATTGCCACGCGTCGTGAGGGAGCGTCCCCCATTCACGCGGAGCGTGTCGGCGCGGGTCGACCGGGGTTGTCGACATGTCACGGGTGCGCGGCGCGGCCGCCGCGCGACCCGGGCGCGGATCGCGCGCGGATCGCGGGTCGTCGCCGGCCCGGATCGCGAATCCGAGGCCCCGCACCAATACACTTCCCCGGCCGACGCCCCACTCTGCAGGGCCGGGACCTCCGTCGCCCGGCGTTGCGGGCGCCACACCCCTCTCGAGGAGGCCATGCGTGAAGCGGACCTTCCAGCCGAACCAACCGGAAGCGCAGAAGAAGCACGGATTCCGTGGCCGGATGCGCACCCGCGCGGGCCGGCACGTGCTGAAGACGCGGCGCTCGGCGCGGGCGCGCCCGGCTCTCGGCCTGATCTGCCGCGTCCGCGACCATGCGACCTTCCGGGACCTCGCCCGGGCTCCTGCCCGTCGGCACGGCGCGCTCCGCGCCCGACGCTTCCCGGTGACCCGACGTCCGCCACCGCAGCGTGGCGTACGCGGTCAGCCGCGCGCGGTCGGCGGCGCCGTGGAGCGCAACCGGCTCCGCCGGCGGCTCCGCGCGATGGTCCGCGAGCTCGAGGTCGAGCTGTCCCGGGCGGCCGAGTACCTGCTCAGCGCTGGACCGGCGGCGATGACGACGGCCGGCGGAGCTGCGCGACACGTTCGCGCGCTCCTGCGCGCGACCTGCGGCGCTGCGCTGGGCGCTGCCTCCGCGCCGGCGAGCGCCACGACGCCCGACGCGCGCCGTCGCCTCTCGCGCGCCGCCTGGGTCGCGGCCAGCTCGATCCACGGGCTACCAGGTCTGATGTCGCGGCAGCGACGCCGCACTGCCGGTTCGCGCCGACGTGCTCGCAGTACGCGCGTCGAGGCCGTCGACGATCCACGGCGTCGATCCGCGGCGTCGTGGCTCGGCGTCCGGCGCATCGGTCGCTGCCACCCGTGGCACGCAGGCGGCTTCGACCCAGTCCCTGGCCGGCGAGACCACCTGTTCGACACTGCAGACCGGAACGCAGGTAGCTGAAAGGATCGTCGGCAGATCGCCGGCATTGGGACTCCATCCGGGAGGGCATGGGATACGTCCTCGTCGTTCTTCTACTCGATCGTCCCGAACTCGGGTGTCGCGATCATCCTGCTCACCGTCGTGGTGCGGCTGGTCCTGTTCCCGCTGACCGCGAAGCAGGCGAAGTCGATGATCGCCATGCAGCGGGTGCAGCCCGAGATCAAGAAGCTGCAGGCGAAGTACAAGAACGACCGCCAGAAGCTCAACGAAGAGATGATGAAGTTCTACAAGGAGAACCAGATCAACCCGCTCGGCGGGTGTCTGCCCCTGCTCGCTGCAGATGCCGGTCTTCATCGCGCTGTACCAGACGCTGCGCAACATCCAGCACTTCATCCCGACGAGCTCGGCGATGTACGCCGACATCTGCGGCAAGGCCGCGCACTCGCAAGGTCGTCGAACCTCGACTTCTTCGGGATGAACCTGCAGACCGCGGCGAGCCAGGCGCCGAAGGGCTTCGGCGACGTGCTGCCCTACTACGTGCTCGTCGGCCTGGTGGTCATCAGCGCCTTCCTCCAGCAGCGCCAGACGATGCGGAACCAGACCCAGGTCAACACGCAGATGCAGGTCATCGGCAAGGTCTTGCCGGTGATCTTCGGGTTCATCTCGATCAACATCCCGGCCGGTGTGGTCCTGTACTTCCTGACCAGCAACATCTGGCAGATCGGTCAACAGGAAGTGGTGTACCGGACGGTCGGAGCGCCGAACCAGCCACCCAAGGGCAAGGCGGCGAGACTGGCGGCGGCGAAGAACGACCAGGATCCCGGGGGCAAGGCCGCCCCACCCATCGAAGCGAAGAGCACCGAGACGCCCTCGCCCGCGTCCACCGGCGGTGTGAAGGGTCTGTTCAAGTCGCTGTCCCCGGGCACGACTCCGACCGACGATGCGGCGCCGAGCGGCAACGGCAAGCCTCAACCCAACAATGGGGGTTCGGCGGCCAAGACTCCCGCGGCGAAGAAGTCGCCGGCCAAGTCGACACCCCCGAAGGCCACCCCGACCGCGAAGCAGAAGCCGGGATCGGGTACCAGTGGCAAAGCCGGAGCTACCGCACCCCGAAAGAACAATCGGAAGCGGAAGCGCTAGATGGAGTGGGTCGAGACAACTGGGCGAACAGTCGCGGAAGCGCTTGATGCCGCGCTCGACGAGCTCGGGGTCCACGAGGACGACGTCGAGGTCGAGGTGCTCGAGGAGCCCAAGAGCGGTCTCTTCGGCCGGATCGGCCGCGCCGACGCGCGCGGTCCGGGTGCGCCTGAAGCCGATCTCGCGGGAGAAGCCGGGAGACCGGCGCCGCCGCAAGGGCAAGGGCGGCCGATCCCGTGGCGAAGGCAGCGGGCGGGGCGACGGTCCCGGGCGGGGCGAGGGCAAGGGCCGGGGCGACAACAAGTCGCGGGGCGAGGGCAAGCCGCGCGGCGAGGGCAAGCCCCGCGGCGAGGGTGCGAAGGCGAGTCGTCCTGAAGGTCGCGGGCCTGCTCCCGCGCCCAAAGGCGGTGGCCGAGAAGGCCGCGACGGCCGTTCCGGTGAGACTGCTCCGAAGGGAAATGAGATGGAAGAGACGACGGTAACGGTCGAGCGCCAGGCCGAGACGGCGACCGAGTTCACGGTCGGGCTCATGGAGGCGTTCGGCGCCCAAGCGGATGTCACCGACGAGATCGACGACGGCACCATCACGGTGAAGATCGTCGGCCCCGACCTCGGTCTGCTCGTCGGACCGAAGGGCGCAACCCTCAATGCGATCGAGGAGCTCGTCCGCGCCGTCGTCCAGCGCGAGACCGGTGGCCACGGCGCGCGGATCCACGTCGACGTCGCGGGCTACCGGGAGAAGCGCCGCGAGGCGCTCGCCGGCTTCACCCGGGGTCTGGCCGAGAAGGTGCTCGAGACCGGCGAAGACCAGGTGCTCGAGCCGATGCACGCGGCGGACCGCAAGGTGGTCCACGACACCGTCACGGAGATCGACGGCGTCGACACCAGCTCGGAGGGCGAGGAGCCGCGCCGCTACGTGGTGATCCGCCCGGCCTGAGATGGACGGCGGGCGGCGCCAGCTGCTCGGAGTGCTCCAGGGTGCACAGGACATCGGGCTGATCGGCCCCGGGCCGGTCGCAGCCCATCTCGAGCACAGCCGGGCCTGGGCGGAAGCGCTGGGATCGCCCCCGGCGACGTTCCTGGACCTGGGCAGTGGCGGAGGGGTACCCGGCCTCCCCCTCCTGCTCGAGTGGCTGGAGGTGCACGCGACCCTGCTCGACTCGAAGGTTCGATCGGTGACCTTCATCGAGGACGCGGTGGCCCGGCTGGGTTGGGGTGATCGGGTCGAGGTGCTGGCGGAGCGGGCCGAGGCGGCGGGCCGAGACCCGGATCGCCGCGAGTCCTTTCCCCTGGTCGTTGCTCGAGGGTTCGGCCCGCCGGCGGTGACGGCGGAGTGCGGTGCTCCACTGGTGGAGGTGGGCGGTCGGCTGAGCGTCAGCGAGCCCCCGGGCGGGGACCCGCAGCGGTGGCCGGCGGAGCAGCTGGCCACCCTGGGCCTGCGGATGGTCGAGAGCCGGGTGGTGGGTGAGGCGTCGTTCGTGATGCTCGAGAAGGTGGAGCCTTCCGACGCTCGGTGGCCTCGGCGGGTGGGAAAGCCGGGTCAGCGGCCGCTCTGGTGAGCGTCGGGATGTTTCACGTGAAACATCTCTGGGCGCGGGACCTCCCAGTCCTTGTGCGCTCCGAGTTGTCTCGGGATCGAGCTGGATGCATCTCCGTTCGCTCAGACATCGCCGGCAAAGGGCGCCGGCGAACTCGCTCGGCGGAGGCGCATCCGCTCGATCCCTGGGCCGCGAGTCCTGCAGGACCGGGGTGTCCGTTTTGGGCCGACTGCCGGGGCCGGGGCGTTTCAGCGGGCTGTTGTCGCGGCGTGCTGGCCTGACCTTCCGAGCCTCCTTTCTGGTTCCGAGTTGTCTCGGGATCGAGCTGGATGCATCTCCGTTCGCTCAGACATCGCCGGCAAAGGGCGCCGGCGAACTCGCTCGGCGGAGGCGCATCCGCTCGATCCCTGGGCTGCGAGTCGTGGCGGACGGACTCCGCGGCGGGGAACGACGGTGGGTGATTTGGGCTGACGAGCTCGGGGTCGGGACCGAGGATCGGGCGGCGCCGGGGGCGCTCGCCGCGAGTGGTGGGCACAGGGCTGGGTGTTCCTGAGCGGATTGGCTTGCGGGAGGGCTGGGCGGGCGTACGGGCGGACTGGTGGGGCCGGGCCCGCCCAGAGGGGTCCGGGAGCGGGATCGGTTGGGACGCCAGGCGGGTCGGTCGGGAATTTGGAGCGAGCGGGGAGCGGGGGTGGGAGAAGAAAGTTGGGGGCGCGAGGGGAAGTCGGGGTGGGGGGCGACTAGGTTGGGAGGGCACGCGGTGAGGGGGACGGGATCTGTGGATCCTGCTGTCGGCCCTGGTCCCGCGGTGCGGGCGCTCGAGCACGGGGCGCGGGCGTTGCGCTCGATGCTCCGATGTTTCACGTGGAACATCGATTTCGCGCTCCGAAAGCCTTGACCATGAGGTGAGCGTTGGTCGAGGATGGCATTCCCGCGCATCCGCCCGAGAGGACTGCTCCATGTCAACCGAGGGCAACGATCCGAAGGGCCGCGGTCGTCGGTTGTTCGGGTCCCGTCGCCGCCAGGCGGCGCCCCCGGAGCGTCCACCCGCAGTGACTCCGGAACCTCCCCCCGAGGATCCGCCCCCGGTTTCCTCGGAAGCTCCCCCCGAACCACCCCGTCCACCGGCCGAACCGCCGAGCTGGCGGTACACCCCGGTCGCAGCAACTCCCCCGACCGTTCCGGCCGAGCCGGCCACGTCCCCCGAGGCCGCCGCCTCGACCGAGCCGGAGCCGAAGGAAGCCGCAGCCCCCACCGATGAGGAAAGCTGGACCGTGGAAACTGGTGCAAACGGTCAAGCGCAGGACGGGACTCCGCCTGTGACCCCCGACGCCGACGGCGTTCCCGCGTCGGCGCAGGCGACGGCCCCGACCCCGGAACCCGAGGCCGCCGTCGTCGAGGACGCGCCTTCGGGTGCGCTCGCCCCGGCCGAGGGCGGTCACGTGGAACCGCCGCCGCCGGCGCCCCGCGCCCGCTCCGGCAACGTCGGGCTCCCCGGTTCCGAGGAGCGGTCGCGTTCGGTCGACGAGGCCGAGGCCGACGGCGGCGAAGCCGACGACGAGCCTCCGACCTACGAGCTGCCCCGGATCATCGCGATCGCGAACCAGAAGGGCGGGGTGGGCAAGACGACCACCTCGGTCAACCTCGGCGCCTCGCTGGCCGAGCTCGGCTACCGGGTCCTCGTCGTCGACCTCGATCCCCAGGGCAACGCCACCACCGGGCTGGGGATCAACGCCCGGAACCTGCAGGCCTCCGATCTACGACGTGATCATGACCGACGCCGCCGATCGAGGACTGCGTCGAGCCGACCAGCCTCAAGAACCTCTTCGTGGCGCCGGCGACCATCGACCTCGCCGGCGCGGAGATCGAGCTCGTGCCCGCGTTCAGTCGGGAGCTCAAGCTCCGTCGGGCGCTCGAAGAGGTGCGCGACGAGTACGACTACGTCCTCATCGACTGCCCGCCGTCGCTCGGCCTCCTGACCGTCAACGGGCTCGCGGCCGCGGACGACGTCATCGTCCCGATCCAGTGCGAGTACTACGCGCTCGAGGGGCTCAGCCAGCTCATCCGCAACGTCGACGCTGGTGCGGACCAACCTCAACCCGAAGCTCGACGTCCGGGGGATCGTCCTCACGATGTACGACGCCCGCACCAAGCTCGCGGACCAGGTCGAGCAGGAGGTGCGCGAGCACTTCGGGCGCCGGGTGTACCGAGACCGTCGTCCCGCGCACGGTGCGCCTCTCCGAGGCGCCCTCGTTCGGACAACCGATCATCGTGTTCGACTCGACCTCCCGGGGCGCCGTGGCGTACCGGGAGCTGGCGAAGGAGGTGAGCAGTGGCGCGACGCGGCGGGCTGGGTAAGGGGCTCGGGGCACTCATCCCGGCCGGAATCCCGGAGAGGGGTCGGCGGGCTCGACGAGATCCCGGTCGCGGCGATCCGACCGAACCCGTACCAGCCCCGCGAGCACTTCGACGAGGAAGAGCTCGCGTCGCTCGCCGAGTCGATCCGCGAGGTCGGGATCCTGCAGCCGGTGCTGGTCCGCGAGACCGATGACGGCTACGAGCTCATCGCGGGCGAGCGCCGCTGGCGCGCGGCACGGCGGGTCGGGCTCCAGAACATCCCCGCGCTCGGTGCGCGACACCGACGACGCGTCGGCCCTCGAGCACGCGTTGGTGGAGAACGTCCACCGCTCGGATCTCAACGTGCTCGAGGAGGCCGCGGCCTACCAGCAGCTCATCGAGGACTTCGGGCTCACCCACGAAGAGGTCTCGATCCGGGTCGGGCGGAGCCGGACGTCGGTGACCAACACCATGCGTCTCCTCCAGCTCCCCCCGACGGTGCAGCGCCTCGTCCGGGACCAGTCGCTGACGATGGGTCACGCCCGGGCCCTGCTCGGGACCCCCGACCGCGCGCTCCAGGAGCAGCTGGCGCGCCGGATCGTCGCCGAAGGGCTCTCGGTCCGGGCGATCGAGGATGCCCTGCGCGAACCCACCGTGGTCGCCACCGACGAAGATGAAGCCTCGACCGGCCCGGACAAGGCGGCCGAGACCGGGAACGCGACCCGCCAGCTCCGGCCCCCGGGGCTGCTCGAGCTCGAGAGCCTCCTGAGCGACCACCTCGACACGAGGGTGAAGGTCGACATGGGCACGAAGCGCGGGAAGGTGACGATCGAGTTCTCGACCCTCGAGGACCTCGAGCGGATCTACAAGGTCATCACGGAGTAGCGCCGTCGGCCGGCTGCTCTTCGATCCCGCGCCGGATCCCGCGGGTGATCGCCGCGCCGACGTCGGCCACCGCGGCGACCAGCGCACCCATGGCCTCGACGTCGTGCTCGCCGACGGGCTCGCAGACCACCGCGGCCATCCGGGTCTCGCGCAGGATGACGAACGTCCGACCGCAGGGCCCGTCGCCGACGGTCGGGCCGAGCACGGGCTCGAGCTCGGACTGGATCGCCTGGGCGATTCGGAACCCGGCCTCGGACCGGAACTCGCCCGACGCGAAGTAGTGGCAACGACAGCCCGAGCGGTCACCGGCCCGGAGCCCGATGAAGAGGTCGGCCCGGTACTGGTTCGCCCGGCTCGCGATCGTGGAGTCGTCTTCGCCGGACAGGTCGGTGATCGTCTGCGCGCCCGCGCTCGAGAGGCTGCGCCCGATGACGTCGCCGAGCGTCTGGAACTCGGGGCCCACCGAGACGAACACCCGGTGGTCCCGGAGGCGACGAGGGTGGCGGAGCTGCTCGCGCTCGCGGACCGCGGCGACCGATCCCGCGGTGAGCGACCCGACCCGGTTGAGGGCGCGGAGGGTCTCGGGCCCGAGGATGCCGTCGATGGAGAGCCCGGTGTTGCGTTGGAACTCGCGCAGCGCCGCCGCGCTCTGGTGCCCGAGGATCCCGTCCTCGCGACCGGCGTCGAAGCCGAGCGCGTTCAGCCGGTGCTGGAACTCGGCGACGTCGTCGCCGCGCAGGTTGGGGCTGCGCTCGTAGAGCAGCCGGTCGCCGAGGGCGAAGCCGCTCTCGACCAGCGCGGCCCACGTCTCGGGACCGCAGATCCCGTCGACCCGGATGCCCCGCGCCTCCTGGAACGCCCGGACGGCCGCCTCGGTCGCAGACCCGAACGTGCCGGCGTCGTCGTCGACCGGCACGTAGCCGGCCGCGGCCAGCCGTTGCTGGAGGTCGCGCACCGCTTTGCCCGCGCTGTCGCGCCGAAGGATGTCTGCACTCATGGTCGAGGCTGCCACCTCGGTGGTCCTACCCACCCCCGCCCACGTCGCGCGCGCTGCGTGTTCGTGTGAACGCGCGGAACCCGGGGGCGGGTTGATTCATCCGATGAACTCGGAGAGGTCCTGGAGCAGCTGACCCTTGCCCTTGGCCCCGACGAGGCGCTTCACCGGCGAACCGTCCTGGAACACCAGCAGCGTCGGGATGCTCATCACATCGAAGCGGCGCGCGGTGTCGGGGTTGTCGTCGACGTTGAGCTTCGCGATCTGGAGCTTGCCCGCGTGCTCGTCGGCGATCTCGGCCAGCGCCGGAGCGATCATCTTGCACGGACCACACCATTCGGCCCAGAAGTCGATGACGACCGGCGTGCCGGCGGCCTTGACCGTCTCGTCGAAGGTGGCGTCCGAGAGCGTCAGAATCTTGTCAGACACGTGATGTCCTTTCCGGCGGCCGCCGGAGACGGTCGCGGTGGGTTCGAAGTGTAGCGACGGGTGCAACGCATCTCGGGGTTCAGTTGCTTCCCGAGTCAGTGACTCCCCGATGCGTGCTCGACCTCGGCCAGCCAGCGCTCGGCCTCGATGGCCGACATGCAGCCGGTGCCGGCCGCGGTGATGGCCTGGCGGAAGACGTGGTCCTGGACGTCACCGGCTGCGAACACGCCTTCGACGGAGGTCCGCGTGGAGCTCCCCGCGGTGGTGATGTACCCGTTCTCATCCATCTCGAGCTGACCCTTGAAGAGGTCGGTGTTCGGGATGTGGCCGATCGCGACGAACAGGCCGGTCAACGGCACCTCGTCGAGCGCGCCGGTGACGACGTTGCGCAGCTGCGCGCCTTCGAGCTTCGTGTCGCCGATCACGTCTTCGACGACCGAGTTCCACGCGAACTCGATCTTGGGGTTCGCGAACGCGCGATCCTGCATGACCTTCGACGCGCGCAGCTCCTCGCGCCGGTGCACGACCGTGACCTTCGACGCGAACTTCGTGAGGAACAGCGCCTCTTCGATCGCGGTGTCGCCACCACCGACCACGCCGATGTGCTGCTCCCGGAAGAAGAAGCCGTCGCACGTCGCGCAGGTGGACACGCCGTGGCCGAGCAGGCGCTCCTCGTTCGGGAGGCCGAGCATCTGGGCCGACGCGCCGGTCGAGATGATCAGTGACCGGCCCTGGTACTCGGTGCTGCCGACGTCCACGGTGAACGGTCGGGAGGAGAGGTCGACCCGGTCGGCGTCTGCGGTCACGAACTCGGTGCCGAAGCGCTCGGCCTGCTCGCGGAAGCGCAGCATGAGGTCGGGGCCCATGATCCCCTCGGGGAACCCCGGGTAGTTCTCGACGTCCGTCGTGAGCATCAGCTGGCCCCCGGCGCCGAGGCCCTCGATCACGACCGGCCGCAGGTTGGCCCGGGCGGCGTACACGGCGGCGGTCAGCCCGGCCGGGCCGGAACCGACGATCAGCAGATCGCGAACCTCAGACACGTTCGACTTCCTTCTTCGAGCGGCGTGACCAGCAGAACCCTCCGGCGATGAGGAAGATTCCCCCGATGATCAGCCACGCGGCCCAGACCGGGACGACGATCACGAGCACCCGGAACGTCAGGATGGTCACGAGCATGAAGGCCGTCAGCGCGAAGAACGCGGTGAGGAAGCCGTAGACGACGACCTTCGCGCCCTGTTGGGCCGGTACGACGGTCTTGTCGCGGACGAGGATGACGCCCTTCTCGACCGCGTCTGCCGCTTGGGTGGTCCAGTCGCTCAACGCCCGCGCCCTCCTGTAGCCCGGCCACTCCCCGGGGAGGTCAGGAGCGTACCCGGATGGTCGCCGGAACTCCCGGGCCGCAGCCCGGCCGGGCGCGGCTACCGGGAGATCGACGCCACCACGTCGGTGCAGTCGGTGTCCGAGACGACGAACACGATCGTGCGGCCCCCGGTGGTGATCCCGACGATCGTGACGGGCGCGCCCTGGAAGGTCCCGGCCCCGGTGAACGCCACGGTCCGGTGCCCGGCGAGCCGGCGCGCGCACGCGGCAGTGCTCGTGGCGCTGGGCGCCGGAGCCACGTTCTGGGCGTCCGATGCCGAGCCGCCGCCGGCGAACTGGGACTTCGCGCTCGCCGGCACCGTCGTCGTCGTGTCACCGGCGGCGCGTCGATCGAGCAGCGCGCGCAGCGCCGCCGGGCTCGTCACGTCGCCGAGGTCTCCCACGTCTCCGTGCAGCGGCGCGGTGGCACTCGACGCGCTCTCGCTCGAGCTGCTGGAGGAGTCGTTGCTCATGGACGAGACGGCGACGGCGATGCCGGCGACGACGAGCAACGCGGCGGCCGCGATCGCGGTCACCGCCACCCACCGGCGCGAGCGGGGCGCGCTCGCGGCCGGCTTCGGCGCCGCGTCCGTTGCGGTGCCGACGAGGCGTCGACGGGTCACGTCGTCGAGGGGCGGCACAGGCGCGCGCACGGCGGCGCGCGCCTGCTCGAGCGCGGCGCGCCGCGCCGCGAAGTCCGGCATCGCGGCGAGCTGGTCCCGCACGGTCGCCTCGTCGAGGCCCTGCTCCGCGGCGAACGGGCCGAGCTCGCCGTCGACGAGCGCGTTGAGCGCTTCGTCGGCGTCGAAGGCGCCGGGCGCGGGGGGATCGGAGGTCCGTTCATGGCTGGTGCTCCGTTGGACGCTGCGTCGGCGCGGCCGGGTTCCCCGGGTCGGACGGCCGGAACCCGGTCCGCGCGGGGTCGTGGGTGGGCCCGAGCTCGACGGCCAGGGCGGCCCGCCCCCGGGCGATCCGTGAGCGCACGGTCCCGGGGGGCACGTTCAGCACCTCCGAGATCTGCGCGTAGTCGAGGTCGCAGAGGTCACGGAGGACGACCGCGGCCCGAAATTCCTCGGGGATCCGGGCGAGTGCCGCGTCGATGTCGATCCGGTCCCCACCGGCCTCGGGACCGACGACCGACAACGCCGGCGCATCGTCCAACGCGGCCGCGGGACGCGGGCGGCGGCCCCGCCGCCGGAGCTCGTCGAGGGCCGCGTTCGTCGCGACGCGGTACAGCCACGTGGTGAACGCGGACCGCCCGTCGAAGCGCGCGATCGAGCGGGTGATCGCGATGAGCGCCTCTTGGGTCGCGTCGAGCGCGTCGTCGGGATCGCCGAGGATGCGCCGACAGATCGCGTGCACGCGGTCGACGTGACGGTTGAGCAGCACGTCGAGCGCGTCGCGGTCGCCGGTCGCAGCCAGCTGGGCGAGGGTCGCGTCGTCGCGCGCGTGGAGTGGATCAGGCGGTGCCAAAGGCGCGGACCTCGGCCACCCGCAATCGGTAGGGGCGGCTCGGCGGCAGGTTGGTGATCCAGAGCAGCGCGTAGCGCGCGCGGGTCGACGGCTGCAGCGTCAGCTGCGCGTCCGAGCCCAGGCCCTGACCCGTGAAGAGCGGTGGGCCCCAGCCGGCCAGCGCACCCGGCACCGTGTCGCTCGCGTACACCTGCGCGCTCCAGTCGGTGTCGGTCGCCGGGGTGAGCACCTCGAGTCGCGTGATCTTCTTCGGGCTCCCGAGGTCGACGACGAGCCCGACGCCGGACTTCAGCCCGCCGACGTCGCGATCCTGGTACAGCTCGGTGGACCACACCGTCGCGACGTTGTTGTCCCAGGCGAACGGGACCAGCGCATGGCTCTCGTGACCGTCGCCCTCGGGGTCGTAGTCCTGGACCCCGACGATCTTGAGCTGGGTCACGACGGGCGCGGGCGGCGCGGCGTTGGAGACGGGCTCGTCGTCGATCGCCCGGTACCCGAGGTACCCGGCGAACAGCCCGATCACGAAGACCGCGGTCCACAGCGCGATGCGGGCCGGAGTGAAGGCCGAGGTGCGGGCCGGCGCCGCCGTGACCGGGAGCGCCCCGACCGCGGTCGCCGGTTCCGGGGTGGAGCGGGGCGGCAGCCGCACCGGCCGGGTCATGTCCTCCCGGCTCGGCGGCCCTTCGCTGCGGAACGGGGCCAGCGCGTCGCGGAACGCGAGCGCGCTCGGCCACCGGTCGGCCGGGTCCTTCGTGAGCGCGCGGTCGATGACGTGCTCCAGCCCGGGTGACACCGCCGGGCACTCGAGCGAGATCGGTCGCGGCGGCGCGGTCAGGCGCGCGACGGCAGTGGCGATGTCCGTGTCGGCCTCGAACGGCGCCTTGCCGCACAGCATCTCGTAGAGCACCAGGCCCAGCGAGTAGATGTCGACGCGCTCGTCGACCACGCGCCCGTCCACCTGCTCGGGCGCGAGGTAGCGGGCGGTGCCGACCACCATCCCGGTGCGGGTCAGCTCGTCGTCGCCGCTGTCGGCCGCCTTCGCGATGCCGAAGTCCGTGACCTTGGCGCGACCGTCGGGTTGGACGAGCACGTTGCCGGGCTTGACGTCGCGGTGCACGAGCCCCCGTGCGTGCGCGACGGCGAGCGCGTCGGCCACCTGGTACGCGATCGCGGTGGCCTCCGGAACCGGCACCGCACCGTCGCGGTCGATGAGCTGGCGCAGGGTGATGCCGTGCACGAGCTCCATCACGATGTACGCGACACCGTCGTCTTCACCGGTGTCGTAGGTCGCGACGATGTTGGGGTGCGTGACCGCAGCCGCGGTCACCGCCTCACGCCGGAACCGGGCCCGAATGCTCTCGTCCATGCCGATCGCCGCATCGAGCGTCTTGATCGCGATGTGTCGCGCGAGCAGGGGATCGTCGGCCTCCCAGACCGTTCCCATCCCGCCACGGGCGATCACACGTTCCAGCCGGTAACGGCCGCCGAGGACGCGTCCGGCTTCCAGGGGCTCCGGCATGTGCCTTCACGCTACCCGCGGCATCTCGCCCGCTTGGGCCGCGTTGTGAGCTTTTTGCGCCGTGATCTCGCTACGGCGCGTCGACCCAGCCGACGCCGATCGTGCGCGGCCCCGTGTGGGTGCCGATCACCGGACCGATCGTGCCGAACTCGATCTGATCGCGCGCCACGGTCGGAGCGAGCAACTCGACCATCTCGTCGATGTCGGGCGCCTGCGCGTCGAAGACGAAGACCTGTTGGGGCGCCGTCGCCTGCGCGACCTTGTCCGCGAGCAGCTTGAGGCTCTTCGAGCGGGTTCGCACCTTGCCCGCTTCCGCCACCACGCCGTCGCGCACCTCGATCACCGGTTTGATCGAGAGCATCCCGCCGAGCAGTGCCTGCGCCGAGCCGATGCGGCCCCCGCGCTTGAGGTGCTCGAGCGTGTCGAGCGCGCCGAAGAGCCGGGTCCGGCTCGCCTGGTCCTCGGTGGCCCGGGCGATCTGCCCGACGTCCGCGCCGTCCTCGCTCATGCGCACGGCGCTGATGCACTGGAGCCCGAGGCCCATCGAGACCATCAGCGAGTCCACGACCTCGACCGGACAGGTCCCCTTCATGGCCTTCGCAGCGACTTGGGCGGATTGCATGGTGGCGGAGAGGCGGGACGAGAGGTTGATGCAGACGATGCCGTCCGCGCCCTCCGCGGCGAGCCGCTGGAAGGTGGCTTCGAACGCGCCGGCCGACGGGGCCGCGGTCTCGGGGAGCACCTCGGAGGTCGCGACCTTCCGCCAGAACTCCTCGTTGGAGAGCTCGACCCGGTCGACGTACTCCTCGGTGCCGAACCGGATCGTCAGGGGGACGATCTCGATGCCGAGCTCCGCAGCTCGGGCGACGGGCAGGTCGCACGAGCTGTCGGTGACGACGCGTACCCCCACGGGGCCTCCCCGGATCGGTGGCGGACTGGGCCCTTCGACTGCGTGACCATTCCCATGGTTACACGCATGACACACGTTTTCACGGCCCATTCGGACCGGGGAGCCCGATGGATCAGACGGTGTCGTCCGCGGCGCTCAGCGGCCGGCGGCGGATGGCGTCGCGCAGCAGGCTCAGCTCACGGACGTGGAGGACCTGGAGCGAGGCGAAGAACCCGACGCCGCCGACCACGAGCGCGGCGATCACCGCGAGGATCGCCCGCGCCGGAGTGGCGTACCCGATGGCGGTCGCCACGCCCCACGCGAGCGCGGCGAGCACGGCAGTCGCGATGAGCACGCGCCCGAGCGTGTCGGCGATGTGGCGTCCCTCGAGCCGCCCGAGCCGCCGCCGCATCGCACCGAGGGCCACGATCATCGCGGCGATGTACGCGATCGACCACGAGGCAGCGAGCCCTTCGACGCCGAAGAGCGGGTAGAGCGCGAGGGCGAAGACGATGTTGATGCCGTTCTCGAGGCAGTTCAGCAGGAAGGGGGTGCGCGTGTCCTGCATGGAGTAGAAGCCGCGCAGCGTGAAGAGGTACGCGGAGAACGAGAACAGGCCGACCGCGAACCAGGCCAACGTCGCCGCCGTCGCGGCACCGTTCCGGGCGGAGAAGCTGCCGTAGTCGAGCAACACGTTGACGATCGGGCGCGCGAGCACGAGCAGGATCGCGGCGGCGGGGATCACGACGAGCCCCATGAGCCGGAACCCCATCGCGAACTGGGCCCGCAGGCCGTCGAAGTCGCCGCGGCTCGCGCGGCTCGCGAGCTCCGGCGCGAGGGCGGTCATGATCGACACCGCGAACAGGCCGTGCGGGAGCTGGAAGAACGTGAACGCGGCCAGGTAGACGGACGCGTCGCCGATGTGCCCGTACGCGAGGAACAGCGCCACCCAGAACGCGAGCTGGTTCGTGGCGACGTAGCCGACCGTCCAGCCGGAGAGCCGGGCGAGCTGGCGCACCGCCGGGTGCCGCCACTCCCAGACCCAGTGGAGCCGGATCCCGGCGTGCCGGACCGCGGGCCAGAGCACGAGGGCCATCGCGACGATCCCGGCCGTGGTCCCGAGCCCGAGGAGCAGCACGAGCGCCGGGTCCTGGAGCACGCTGGTGACCGTCGGGCGGCTCGCTCGCGATCCTCGGCAGGGCGAGCAGCGCCGCGATCACCACGACGTTGTTGAGCACGGGCGCGAACGCCGCGGCGGCGAAGCGCCGTCGCGCGTTCAGCATCGCGGTCGCGAGCGCGGTCACGCCGTAGAAGAAGATCTGCGGCATGAACCAGCGCAGCAGGTCGGTCGCCAGCGCCTGTTGCGCGGCTTTGCCCGCGCCGTGCAGACGGAGCGTGTAGAGGTCGATGATCCACGGCGCGGCGAGGAAGCCGATGACGCTGATCGCCGCGAGCGCGACGAGCGCGACGGAGTTGATCGCGTTCGGTGGCGCGTTCGTCCTTCCGTTCGAAGTGCTCGACGTACAGCGGGACGAGCGTCGCGGTGAGGATGCCGCCGAGCAGCAGCTCGTAGACGATGTTGGGCGTCGAGTTCGCGATGTTGTAGACGTCGGTGAGCCGCGCGAAGCCCAGGGCCGCGAGCGCGGACACCCGCAGGAAGCCGGTGATCCGCGAGAGCGCGGTGCCGAGCCCGACGACCGCGCTCGATCGGACCAGGCGATGCTCGGCGCCCCCCTCGGCGTCGTCGGTCGTGGGTTCGCTCACGTCGCGAGCGTCGCAGGCCGGATGGGCTGGCGCCGGCTTCTCCGCCAATGGGTGACCCACCAGATCGCCAGGAAGAGCCCGGCGCCGATCGTCAGGAAGATCCCGACCCCGCTGAACACCGTCGAGCGCACGGTGTAGCGGGCCGCGCGCAGGGGGAGCCGGCCGTCAAGGGTGGTGACGGACACGTTCAACGGGAAGGTTCCCGATGCCCGGGCTTCGACCGCGAAGGTGGTCGTCGTGTTCCGCGGCGCGAGGTGGAGCACCTGGGTGTCCCCCTTGGCGAACACCAGCTTGTCGCTCTGGAACTTGATCAGGAGGTCCACCGGTTTGCCGGTCTGGTTGTTGAAGCTGAGGGGCAGGTTGGCCTTGCGCGAGGTCAGGGTGACCGTCAGCCCGGAGGGTGGCGTCTCGATCAGGGCGGCGAACTCGGCGATGCCGTGGTTGATGGCCGCGAGGCGCGCGTTCGACTGCCGGCGCCCGACCGCGCCGGGCCAGACGGACGTGAGCGAGATCAGGAGCCCCCGGTGCCCGGCGGCGATCGAGGGATCGTCGGTGCCGACGGTCGTGGCGAACGCGTTCAGGTCGGTCCGGGTCGAGCGGTAGGTCGTCGGGTTCACCGTCGGCGGCGCGGGGACCAACGGTGCGAGCTCGCGCACGACGGGACCGTTGCGCGTCTGCTCCAACGGCACATGGGCGAAGAGCTGGTCGAGGGTGACCGGCGCGACGAGCGGGTTGTCCGTGAGCCCCTTCACCAGCGCGTCGATCAGGGCCGGCTCCGGGTCCCAGCGGGCCGGCATCGCGATCGCGACGCCGCGGGTCTCGTTCGGCTGCTCGATCGCGACGATCGAGAGCCCGGCGATGAAGTGTGCCGCGCGCAGCGCGGGCGACCCGTCGCCTTCGAGCAGGTGCTCGAGCCCGTCGTCGGTCTGCACGGTGGAGAACTGGCGGCCACCGCTCTCGAGGGTGAACGGGCGGGCCGGAGTGAACTGCGGCGTCTGGTCGGGCGCGACGAGTGCGTCGGGCGGGACGACGAGCCGGTCGACCTGGCTCAGGTCCAGCCGCGCCAACGCGGCGGAGTCGAGGGGTGCGACGTCGGTCGTGCGCGGGTCGAGCCGCAGGTCGAGGGCGTTGCTGAGCGCGACCGAGCCCTGCGCCAGCTCGAGCGCGGCGTCGTCGCCCAGACCTGCTCGCTCCAGGCTCGGGATGTCGATCGGGACGTAGGGACCGGTGACGATCTGCTTGGTGCGGGCCGCGGCCCGCAGGGCCGTGAGCCCGGGCGCCGCGGCGGGGTCGGTCTTCGCGTGCTGGGCCCAGGACTCGAGCGTCTCCGGCCCCGGCACCAGGGTCAGCGGCAGGTTGACGGCGTGCGCGGCGGCGCTGGCGAGCCGGGTGAGCCGTCCGTTCGGACCCGTCGTCTGCACGAAGCCCGGGCGCAGGGCGCCACCGGGGTGCGTCGCCGGGTCGGCTGCGATCTTCCAGATCCAGGCCACGTTCAGCGGCTCGCCCATCGGGGCGCCGTTGATCGCGGGGGCGACCGCGACCAGCTGCGTCACGAAGCTCGCGACCCGCTCGCCGCTCTCCGGGTCGCGCAGCTCGATCTCGACCGGGTAGACGCCGGTGTTCGACGAGCGGGGCAACGGGAGCCGGAGCCGGCTGGTGTCGCGCGGCTGGTTCGGGTCCTGAAGCTTCAGGGTGAGGATGCGCCCGCCGGTGGGGGCGAACGGCAGCGTCGCGGCCGGCGCGCCCGTCGTCCCGATCGTCGAGCCGAGCCGGTCGCCGTTGAGGCTGCGCTCGAACCCGGTGCGACTGGTCAGCGACGCGTGGACGATCGCGCGGGCCTCGAGGCCGTCGAGTGACCCGCTCGTCGCGAGCCGCAGCGGCACGTCCTGGCCGAGCGTGACGACCGCCGGCTGCTCGAGCAGCGAGATGCGCGGGGTCGTGGCCGCGGTCGGCGCGGAGGTGCCCGGTGCGGCGGACGCGGCGGCGGGGGCGATGCACAGCGCCACGAGCAGACCGGAGATGATCGCCAGGGCGACGCGCTTCACAGCGATCGGCCCATGACGCAGAGGCCGGTCGGCAGCTCGCGGAACCCGCAGGACTGGTAGAGCGCGAGCGCCGGCGCGTTGTCGCACTGCGTGTTGACGAGTGCCTGCGTCGCGCCGTGGCGCCGCAACCAGCGCAGGCCGTCGAGGACGATCGCGCGGCCGTAGCCCTCGCGGCGCACGCTCGGATCGACGGCGAGCCGCTGCAGATACCCGTGGTGACCGGCGCGGCCCGTCACCGCGTAGGCGAGCAGACCGTCCTCGCCCTCGGCCACGCGGAACCGGCTGGAGGGCGTGGCGTCGATCGCGTTGGTCAGGCCGTCGGCGTCGAGGCGCCAGAACCCGTCGAACGACCGGTGGTCGAGCTCGAGGACCGCGCGCCGGTCGCCCTTCTTCGCCGCGCCGGGTGCCCCGGGTCGGTTGGGGCAGGTCGCCCATCGAGTGGGCGAGGAGGTGCAGCCGCTCCCGGACCGAGAAGCCCGCGTCGAGGAACGGGAGCGCGTCGGCGGCTGCGAGCGCGCTCGTGACGACGGCCGAGTACCCGCGCCCGCGCAGCAGCCGCAGGCAGCGGTCCACGATCTCGGGGGTCGGGGGGTAGTCGGCGCCTACCGAGAGGTAGGCCACGTCGGCGCGTCCACGCCACGAGCCGAGCCGGGCCCAACCGCCCCGCCAGCGCAGGGTCTCGTCGGTCATGTCACGAGGAAGCGTAGGCGGGGGCCGCCAGCAATTCCGGGCTGGGTTACCGTGCGCGGGTGCTCTTCGTGGCTACGGACCCGGTGTTCTCGCTGCACACCACGGGTCGCGGTCATCCGGAGCGTCCGGCTCGGCTGCAGGCCGTGCAGGAAGGCATCGAGCGGTCGGGCCTCGCGGACGCCCTGCTCCCGCTGCCCGGCCGCGCCGCCACCGCGGCGGAGCTCGAGCGCGTGCACCCGGCCGCGTACCTCGAGGCGCTCGAGGCCCAGAGCCGCGCCGGCGGCGGGATGCTGGACGCCGACACCGTGGTCTCCGCGGAGTCCTGGCGGGCGGCGATCACCGCCGCGGGGACCGGCATCGCGGCGATCGACGCGCTCGAGCACCGGCGCGGCCGACGCGGCGTTCCTCGCGGTGCGCCCGCCCGGCCATCACGCCCGCCCGTCCCAGGGAATGGGCTTCTGCCTGCTGAACAACGTCGCGGTCGCCGCGGCCGAGCTCGCGGCGCGGGGCGAGAGGGTGCTGATCGTCGACTACGACGCGCATCACGGCAACGGCACCCAGGAGATCTTCTACGACGACCCGCGCGTGCTGTACGTGTCGTTCCACGAGTGGCCGCTGTACCCGGGGACCGGACGCCACGACGAGATCGGTGCCGGCGCGGGTGAGGGCGCCACCGTGAACCTCCCGCTGCCTGCCGGCGCGACGGGTGACGTCTACCTGCGCGCGCTCGACGACGTGGTCGCACCGCAGGTGGACCGCTTCGCCCCGACCTGGGTGCTGATCTCCGCGGGCTTCGACGCCCACCGGGCCGACCCCCTGACGGGGCTCGGGCTCTCGGCCGGGGACTACGCCGCGATCAGCGAGCGGGTGGCCGAGTGGGCCGAGCCCGGTCGTCTGATCTCGTTCCTCGAGGGCGGCTACAGCCTCGACGCGCTGCGGGACTCGGTCGCCGCGAGCCTGCCGACGCTCATCGGCGCGCCGGGCAACGCGGTCGACGGTGAGCCGGACACCTCAGGCGGCCCCGGGACCACGGTCGTCGAAGCGGTCGCGGACCTCTGGCACCGCCGAGCGACGGGCTGAGCCCTCCCAAAACGTCATCTTCAGGACCCCGGCGCGCCGGTCGATACCAAGGGCGCAGACACCCGGTGTGACGACAAGGTCCTGAAGGGGACGATCCGTGCTCGATCTCGACAACCTGTTGCGAGAGTCCGTACGACTCGAGGCATCCGACGTCCACATCAAGGTCGGCTCGCCCCCGTTCCTCCGGGTCGACGGTCATCTCCAGCCGTGGGACAGCGAGCCGGTCACGCCGGCGGACACCGAGCGGATCGCGTTCGCACTGCTGCCCAAGGCCCGGGCCGACGAGTTCCTCGACCACCACGAGGCCGACTTCGCCTACACGCTCGCCGGGCTCGGACGCTTCCGCGTCAACGTCTTCCGCCAGCGCGGATCCGTCGGTCTCGTGCTGCGGCGCGTGCTGCCCGGCATCCCGTCGATGGAGGAGCTCGGGCTCCCGCCGATCTGCCGTCGGCTGGCCGAGGAGCAACGCGGTCTGGTGCTCGTCACCGGTCCGACCGGCTCGGGCAAGACGACCACGCTCGCGGCGATGATCGACCACATCAACGAGCACCAGGCGCGCCACATCGTGACGGTCGAGGACCCGATCGAGGTGCTGCACCCCGACAAGCGCTCGATCGTGAACCAGCGCGAGATCGGCACGGACACCGACGACTTCCACGACGCGCTGAAGCGCGTGCTGCGCCAGGACCCCGATGTGATCCTCATCGGCGAGATGCGCGACCCCGAGACCGTGTGGGCCGCGCTCTCCGCCGCGGAGACCGGGCACCTCGTGCTCTCGACGCTGCACACGATGGGTGCGGTCGAGACGATCAACGCGCATCATCGACTTCTTCCCCCCGTTCCAGCAGCAGCAAGTCCGGATGTCGGTCGCGACGTCGCTGAAGGGGATCATCTCGCAGCGTCTGCTCGAGCGGGCCGACCACCAGGGCCGCGTCCCGGCGATGGAGGTCCTCGTCAACACCGGCCGGGTGTTCGACAAGATCGCGGACGCGACGCAGACCCACGAGATCGAGGAGATCATCGCCGACGGCGAGTTCTACGGCATGCAGACCTTCGACCAGGGACTGCGCAACCTCTACGAGCAGGGGATCGTGAACCGACGCGACGCGCTCGCCAGCGCGTCGAACGCGCACGACCTCCGGCTCAAGCTCGACCACCTGGACCTGAGCCGGGCCCAGAAGGACCTCGACGGCGAGCCCACTGCCACCACGGCCTAACAACTCTCCGGGCCGGCCCGGGTCAAGCCACAATGGTCGAATGACGGCCATCCCCGCGCGCCTCGAGCCGCTCCTCGCGCCCGATGCACCGGCGCAGCGCGTCGCGGCCGCGCTCGACGGCGGCGGGCTACGAGTGCTACCTCGTGGGCGGCTCGGTGCGCGACGCGCTCGATCGGACGGGAGCGGCCCGAGGGTCCGGAGAACGACTTCGCGACGAACGCGCGTCCCGAGGAGATCGAGCGGCTGCTGCGCCCGATCGCCCGCAACGTCGTGCTCGTCGGTGCGCGCTTCGGCACGGTCTGCGCGACGGTCGACGGCGTCCAGTGTGAGGTCACGACGTTCCGCTCGGACGTCTACCACCCGGAGAGCCGCAAGCCGGAGGTGGTGTTCGGCGAGGACATCGAGACGGACCTGTCACGGCGAGACTTCTCGGTCAACGCGATGGCGCTGCGGCTGCCCGACCCCGTGCTCGTCGATCCGTTCAACGGCGCGGTCGACCTGGTCGAGCGCCGGCTGCGCACCCCGCAGTCGCCGGCCGTCTCGTTCACCGACGACCCGTTGCGGATGCTGCGCGGCGGCGCGGTTCATCGCCGGCTTCGGGTTGGAGCCGGTGCCGGAGCTCATCGACGCGGTCGGCGAGCACCGCGGTCGGCTCGAGATCGTCAGTGCGGAGCGGATCCGCGACGAGCTCTCGAAGCTGTTGGTCGTCGAGGATCCCGCCCCCGGCCTGTGGTTCCTCGCGCGTACGAAGCTCTCCGACGAGTTCCTGCCCGAGCTCAACGCGATGCAGCTCGAGCAGGACCCGATCCACCACCACAAGGACGTTCTCGCGCACACGATCGCGGTCGTCCAGAAGGTGAGCCCCGATCTGGTGCTGCGGCTCGCCGCGTTGCTGCACGACGTCGGCAAGCCGAAGACGCGGTCGTTCGAGCAGGGACGTGCGTCGTTCCATCACCACGAGGTGGTCGGTGCGCGCATGGCGCGCGAGCGCCTCACCACGCTGCGGTACCCGAAGGACGTCGTCGAGGCCGTCACGCAGCTCGTGTACCTGCACCTGCGCATCCACACCTACGCCATGGGATGGACCGACGCCGCGGTGCGGCGGTACGTCCGCGACGCCGGGCCGCTGCTGGATCAGCTCAACGAGCTCCAGCGCTGCGACTGCACGACCCGCAACGAGCGCAAGGCCCGCGCGCTCGAGCGCCGCATGGACGACCTCGTCGCGCGGATCGAGACGCTGGCGGCCGAGGAGGAGCTCAAGGCGATCCGGCCGCCGCTCGACGGTCGCCAGGTCATGGAGTTCCTCGGGGTGTCGCCGGGCCGGGTCATCGGGGAGGCGCTCGACTTCCTGCTCGAGGCCCGCCTCGACGAGGGCCCGATCGAGGAGGCCGACGCGTACGCGCGCCTCGCGGCCTGGGCGCGACGAGCGCGGCATCGAGCCCGCCTGAGCACGCCCGGCCGACGCGCGCTCAGGCGAAGAGGATGGTCGCCTGCAGGTCCATCTCACTGCGCAGCGAGCTGCGCGATGAAGCACTCCTGGTGCGCGATCGAGACGAGTCGCTGCACCTTCTCCGGGTTCGTGCCCGTCGCGACGGTGATCCGCGGGCGGAGCCGGATCGTGGTGATCCGCATCGGGGGGTCGTCTTCCGGCATGTCGGCTTCCGCCGCGTCCTCGTAGCCCAGCACGTCGATCCGGGCCCGGGCCGCGACGGCGAGGAAGGACAGCAGCTGGCACGAGACCGCGGCCGCGAGCAGGAGCTGCTCCGGGTTGAGCAGCTCCGCATCGCCGAGAAATGCCGGATCGCCGCTCAGCGACAGCGCGCTCGGCGCGGGCGGGCACCGCACCGAGTGCGCGCGGCTGTAGGCGTCGTATCCCACTGCGGTCGAGCCCGCCCATGCAGCCTCGGCGCGGTAGTGGTGCGTGGTCACGAACCTTCTTTGCGGGCGCGCCACACCACCGTGGCCGGCAGCAGCGCGCGCCCGCCGTGCTCGTGGGCCGGCTCCGGCTCGAGGAGCGTGTCGACCCGGAAGCCGGTGCGGCTGAGCCCGGTGAACACCTCGCCCAGCGGGTGCCGGGTCACCAGCTGCGCCTCGCCCTCGGTCCCGATGTCGATCGGTGACGAGTCGAAGTAGGAGCGGGCGAGGTACGTGCGCCCGAGCGGCAGCGATCCCTCGGGCGGCGGCTCCGTCTCGGTGCCGAGCGCGAACGGATGCGGGAGGGAGAACACGAACGGCGCACCCTGGCGCAGGACCCGCTGCACCTGGCGGAACAGCCGGCCCAGGTCCGAGATCTGGGCCAGTGCGGCGTCGCTGAACGCGAGGTCCACCGAGTCCGCGGCGCAGGAACGCGAGGTCCGCCAGGTCGCCCGCGTGCAGGTCGAGGCGCACCTCGGCCGCCTCGGCCGTGGCGCGCGCGTCGGCGATCCGATCCGCGGAGCTGTCGACGCCGATGACCGTCGCGCCGGCTTGGGCGAAGCGGACCGCGGCGTCTCCCGCACCGCACCCCAGCTCCAGCACGCGCTTGCCCTTCACCGGTCCGAGCAGGCGAGCGATCGCGTCAATCTCCATGACGCGGAGCGTAGGTCGGAGCGAGGCCGAGGTGCGGCGACCGAGGTGACCCGGCCGGCCGGACTACGAGCCGTTCGCGAACTCCTCGACCATGCGGTACGCCTCGTCGTCGTGGTGCTGCACCAGCGGCGACTTCATGAAGTACGCCGACGGACCCTCGAGCGGGCCGCCGATGCCCCGGTCGAGCGCGAGCTTGGCGCAGCGCAGCGCGTCGATGATCACGCCGGCCGAGTTCGGGGAGTCCCAGACCTCGAGCTTCAGCTCCAGGTTCAGCGGCACGTCACCGAAGTTGCGCCCTTCGAGCCGGATGTAGGCCCACTTGCGGTCCTGGAGCCACGGCACGTGGTCCGACGGGCCGATGTGGACGTCGTCGGCCTCGATGCCGTGGTCGATCTGGCTCGTCACGGACTGGGTCTTCGAGATCTTCTTGGACTCGAGTCGCTCGCGCTCCAACATGTTCTTGAAGTCCATGTTGCCGCCGACGTTCAGCTGGTACGTGCGGTCGAGCACCATGCCCCGGTCCTCGAACAGGCGGGCGAGGATCCGGTGCACGATCGTCGCGCCCACCTGGCTCTTGATGTCGTCACCCACGATGGGGACGCCCGCGTCGGTGAACTTCTTCGCCCACACCGGGTCGCTCGCGATGAACACCGGGATCGCGTTCACGAACGCGACGCCCGTGTCCAGGCAGCACTGCGCGTAGAACTTCTGCGCATCCTCGGAACCGACCGGCAGGTACGAGACGAGCACGTCGGCGTTGGAGTCGCGCAGCACCTGGGCCACGTCGACCGGGTCGGCCGGGCTCTCCTCGACCGTCTGGCGGTAGTACTTGCCGAGGCCGTCGAGCGTCGGGGCGCGTTGCACCAGCACACCGGTCTCGGGGACGTCGGCGAACCGGATCGTGTTGTTCTGCCCCGCGAACACGGCCTTGCCGAGGTCGAGGCCGACCTTGGCCGCGTCGACGTCGAACGCGGCGACGAACTCGACGTCACCGACGTGGTAGCCGCCGAGCTCGACGTGCATGAGCCCGGGAACCGACTCGGCGGGATCCGCCGTGCGGTAGTACTCCACGCCCTGCAGCAGGCTGCTGGAGCAGTTGCCGACTCCGGCGATGGCCACACGGATCTTCTGACGGGCACCGCTCATGCGGTTGCTCCTTCCTGTTCGGGCGCGTTCGGGCCGGAGGTGGGGCCTCCGCCTTCGGGCGTCTGGTCTTCGCTTGCGATCAGGTCGTCGAGCCACTCGAGGTCGCGCTCGGTGGATCGGTTGCGGTGCTCCAGGAGGGAGCGGGTGTAGCGATCGACGGCCGGTCCGCGCGTGCGCCGGGCGCGTGCGAGCCGGTCGGCCAGCTCGGTGCGCCGCCGCTCGAGGAAGACGAGGCGCGACGCGGGGTCGAGGAAGCGGCAGAACGCGAGCTTGAGGGAGAAGAGGCGCTCGTCGTCGCCGACGTCGTCGGCGGTGAGCAGCGTCTGGAATTGCTCCTGGCCGATCGGGGTGATCCGGTAGGCCTTGCGGGTGCGGCGCCCGGCCGGCGCGGGGACGAGGCGCAGGCGCGCGGCCGCGGCCTCGCCCTTGAGCGAACCGGTGGCCGGCATCGAGGGGACGCCGCCGGGGCTCGTGGTGTCGAGGCCGTCGACGACCTCGATCGCGCCGCTGCGCTCGAGCCGGCGCAGCGCGGGGTAGAGCGAGCCGAACGAGATCCCCCAGAAGGAGCCGAGCGTCTCGCTCAGCCGCTTCTTGAGCTCGTAGCCGTGGCGGGGCTGCTCCTGCAGCAGCCCGAGGATCGCCAGCTCCAGCACCTCGTGCACTCCTCGGATGGGTCGGGGTGGTGTCCCGGTTGCCCGGGACGCCCACTTTGTGCTCCTCGATATATCGAATCGATATATCGAGGAGCAGTATCGCACATCGGCGCCCGCCTGGCAACGCACCCCCCTCCGGTCGGCGCGCCGGAACGGGTGCGGCGCTGAATACACTTCCTGCGTGCCCAGGGGTACCAACTACGCGCTCGCCCGTCGGGCGGTCCTGCGCGACCTCCGCCGGGGGGTCCGGAGCCGCAACGACGTCTGCGATGCGCACCCCGAGCTCATGCGGGCGGCCCGCAACGTCGGCGAGCGGGCCGGCATCAAGTGCCCGGTCTGCGCGGGACGTGACCTGTACTACGTCTCCTACGTGTACGGCGACGCGCTCAAGCACGCGAACGGGCGGTGCCTCTCGTACCCGGGTGAGCTCGAGAAGCTGCGCGCCAAGCACGACGAGTTCGACCGGTACGTCGTCGAGGTCTGCACCGACTGCCGGTGGAACCACCTCGGGGCCCGCGAGCTGCACGGCCGCCGCCACACGGCCTAGCCGAAGATCCCCGAAGGGCGATCGCCGGACCGCGAGCAAATGGTGCCCTTCGGCGGTTGGATGCGCGGGCCGGGCCTACGCTCGATCCTGTGGAGCGGGGTGAGTGCGAGAACTGCGCGATGCCCGACCAGGAGCTGGTCCGGGTGCACCGCGTCTACGTCACGCCCGAGAGGTGGGACACCCCGGCGTCCGCGGTCGAGGTCGAAGCGACCGAGCAGTGGTGCGTCTCCTGCTGCACCCAGTACCCCCACGTCGCGATCGACCCCCCGCAGTAGCCCCAGGCGACATCTGGGCATTACCCTGTGGACGCTGCCGGGAGCCGTGTGAGCCCTGGACGGCGGAGGGTCGACATGACCACGGGTTCTTCCACTGCACGGGTGCGTCCCATGAGCGCGCCCGACATCACGGCACGCAAGCGCGAGCTGCGCGACGGCGACGGCTTGCCGCTCGTGATGGTGACCGCGTACGACGCGCCGTCCGCGCGCGTCGTCGACGCGGCCGGGGCCGACATGATCCTCGTCGGCGACTCACTCGCGATGGTCGTGCTCGGCTACGACGACACGTTGCAGGTGACGACCGACGACATGGTCCACCACATCGCTGCGGTGGCCCGCACCCGTCCGCGTCCGTTGGTCGTGGGCGACCTGCCGTGGCTGAGCTACCACGTCTCTCGCGAGGAGACGGTGCGCAACGCTGCCGCGCTCGTCCGCGCGGGTGCCGGCGCGGTGAAGCTCGAAGGTGGTCGCAAGCGGCTCGACGCGGTGGGCGCGATCCTCGACGCCGAGATCCCGGTGATGGGGCACCTCGGGCTCACGCCGCAGTCGGTCCATGCGCTCGGCGGGTTCCAGCGTGCAGGGCAAGCAGCTGGACTCCGCGCGGCGCGATCGTCGACGACGCCATCGCGCTGGCGGAGGCGGGGTGCTTCGGGCTGGTGCTGGAGTGCGTGCCCGATGGCGTCGCCCGGATGGTGACCGACGCGATCGACATCCCGACGATCGGCATCGGCGCGGGGCGTCACTGCGACGGCCAGGTGCTCGTGTACCACGACCTGCTCGGGCTCGAGGACCGGAAGCTGCCGAAGTTCGTGCGCCGGTACGCCGACCTGCGCAGCCAGGCGACCGCCGGCATCGAGCAGTTCGTCGAGGACGTGCGCTCGGGGACGTTCCCGTCGAGCGAGGAGACGTACCACATGACCGACCAGATGGGTGAGGCCTTCGACCTCTACTCGGAGGCGGCGACCGTAGCTGTCCCACCCGCTCGGTAGCGTCCCCGCCGATAGGTCCGTTCGAAGCCTCTGCTAGCCTCGCAAGTTCGTGCACCCCCGGGTGTGCGTGTCCCACCCCTGCTCCTGGCGTCCGATTCGGGCGATCCTTGGAGCCCGCAGCTCGGGCTGCGGTCCGAAGGAGGTACGTGCCGATGCGGCCGTACGAGGTCATGATCATCTTCGACGCGGACCTGGATGAGGAGATCATCCGATCTGCAGTCGACCGTTCCGTCACGCTCATCGAGTCGAGAGGCGCCGAGAGGGGCCAGATCGACTTCTGGGGCAAGCGACGGTTCGCCTACGAGGTGAAGCACCGCTGGGAGGGCTACTACGTGGTCCTGCAGGCGAAGGCCGAGCCCGCGGCGATGGACGAGCTGCACCGGACGCTCTCCCTTGCCGACGAGGTGGTCCGTCACAAGGTGCTGCGCATTCCCGAGCAGGTCTACGGCAAGCTCGCGGGTACGCCCCGCGGCCGAGACCCCGCTCACGCGTGACGCCGACGACGAGGACTGACTCGAGTCGAACGGCTCCGAGCCGCCCGTCGCGGGCGCTGGGAGTGGAACCGATGAACAGGAGACCAGGGAATGGCTGACAACACGATCACGGTGGTCGGGAACCTCACTCGGGACCCGGAGATGCGCTACACCGCCTCGGGCCAGGCGAACGCACGTCTGGGCATCGCGGTGAGCCGACGGTGGCAGAACCGCCAGACGAGCGAGTGGGAGGAGCGCACGAGCTTCTTCAACATCGTCTGCTGGGGCGACATGGCCGAGAACGTCAGCGACTCGATGTCGAAGGGCACCCGGGTCATGGTGCAGGGCCGGCTCGAGCAGCGCAGCTGGGAGACCGAGCAGGGCGAGAAGCGCAGCGTCGTCGAGATCGTCGCGGACGAGATCGGCCCCAGCCTGCGCTGGGCGACGGCCGAGGTGAAGCGCTCCGAGCGTCGGGGTGGCGGCGGCCAGGGTGGCGGCGACTTCGGCGGCGGCGGTGGCGGCGGACGTCCCGCGCCCGGCCCGGGTGCCCGACGCAGGTGCACCGGCCGACGAGTTCGGCGACGAAGAGCCTTTCTAACCACGCAAACCGGAACGGAGCGGCGAGACCATGGCAAGAGATCGCGAACGGCGCGGCAAAGACTCGAAGGCCGCCGACCGCAGGCGCACGCCCAAGAAGAAGGTGTCGATCCTCAACCAGGACAGCATCGAGTGGGTCGACTACAAGGACGTGAACCTGCTGCGGCGCTTCATGTCGGAGCGGGCGAAGATCCGGGCGCGCCGGGTCACCGGCAACAACGCGCAGCAGCAGCGCGAGGTCGCACGCGCGATCCGCGTCGCACGCGAGATGGCGTTGCTCCCCTACAGCGTGCGCCAGGTGACCCAGCGCGAGCCGGAGCGGTCGTCGCGACCGGGGCGACCGTGCGGACCTGTCCGCGCCGATGCCGACGCCGGACGCACCGCCGCCCGTCGTGGGCGAGACTCGAGGAGCTTCCCGAGGGCGTGACGCTCGAGGCCGTCGACGAGACGGGCCTCGAGCGCGATGTGCCCGAGGCGGTTGCCGTCGGACGCCGGTGAGTCGGCGGCGGAGTCGGGAGCCTCGGAATGAAGGTCGTGCTGCGCGAGGACGTCGAGAAGCTCGGCCGCAAGGGTGATCTGCTCGAGGTCGCGGACGGGTACGCCCGCAACTACCTGGTGCCGCGCGGGCTGGCGATCGTCGCGACGAAGGGCGTGGTCAACCAGGCCGACGGCCATGCGGCGCAACCGCCAGATCCGTGACGATCGGGACAAGGGTGCCGCGGCAGGAGCTCGCGACCCGGCTCACGCTGAGCCCGGTGCAGGTCACGGCGCGCGCCGGCGAGGGCGGCAAGCTCTTCGGCTCGGTCACCTCGGCCGACATCGTCGCCGCGGTGAAGGAGCAGACCAAGGTCGAGCTCGACCGCCGCAAGGTCACGCTCGCCGAGCCGCTCAAGGAGCTCGGGCCGGCCGAGGTGCCGGTCCAGCTGCACGCGGACGTCACGGTCATGCTCACGGTCGAGGTCGTCGCCGAATAGCGGGCTCCTCTTCGAAGTTCTCCGGAGCGCACCTCTCGACCTCGATCGACTCGGGGCGCTCCGGCGGCTTCCGAAGCTCTCCGGACCGCGGTTCTGCGCTTCGGGGCTTTCGCGCGCCGAGTGGGTGGTCCGCGTAGGTGTCCCATCCTCCTGGTTCACTGTGTGGGTACGACGGTTGTCCCCAGGGTTGGGGACAACCGGGGACGTCATCCACAACGAATTCACAGGGAAAACCGGGGTTGCTCCCCTTACTCCCCACAGGGGGAACTGCGAGCATGCGTCGGTCGCTCGAGCTGAGCGCTTCGGGGGGATGAAGGGGTCGCGTGGTCCAGTCGATCGATGATCAGCGGGCAAGCCGGCGCAGCGCCGCGCGCATCCCACCGCACAACCTCGAGGCCGAGGAGTCGCTGCTCGGCTCCATGCTCCTGTCGCGCGACGCGATCACGGCGGCGGTCGAGGCCCGGGTCGACGCGAGCGACTTCTACAAGCCGGCCTACGGCCACATCTTCGAGGCGGTCTGGTCCCTGTACGAGCAGGGCGAGCCGGTCGACCCGGTCACGGTGGCCGAGGAGCTGCGACGGGCCGGTCTGCTCGAAGCGCTCGGCGGCAAGGGCACGCTGACCCAGATCCAGGCGTCGACCCCCGCGTCGGCGAACGCCGGGCACTACGCCAAGATCGTCAGCGAGCTCGCGCTGCTGCGCCGGCTCATCACGGTGTCGGGCGAGATCGCCGAGTCCGCGTACAACCAGCCCGACGACGTCACCGAGACGGTGGACCGGGCCGAGGCGATGGTCTTCGAGGTCGCCGAGAAGCGGATCTCGGAGTCACTGGTGCGGGTGTTCGAAGCCGTGACCGCGACGGTCGACCAGCTCGAGGCGCTCTACGGCGACGAGCGACACGATGACCGGGGTCCCGACCGGCTACACCGAGCTCGACAACATCCTGCTCGGGCCTCCAGCCCTCCAACCTCATCGTCGCCGCGGCCCGTCCCGGCATGGGCAAGACGAGCTTCGCCCTCGGTGCCGCAGCGAACGTCGCGATGGTCAGCCGCCGGCCGGTCTGTTCTTCTCGATGGAGATGGGCGCGGTCGAGCTCACCAAGCGCATGCTCGCCGTCGGAAGCGCGCGTCGACGCGCGCAAGCTCCAGACCGGTGACCTGAAGGACGCGCGACTGGAGCCGGCTCAACGCCGCGATCAGCCACCTCGGCGAGGCGCCGCTGTTCATCGACGACAACCCGCACTGCACGGTGATGGAGATGCGGGCCAAGGCGCGGCGCATCAAGGCCCGCCACGGCGACCTCGGCCTGGTCGTCGTCGACTACCTGCAGCTGATGAGCTCGCCGCGGCGGTCGGAGAACCGCCAGGTCGAGGTCTCGGAGCTGTCGCGCGGCCTGAAGATCCTCGCTCGCGAGCTCGACTGCCCGGTGATGGCGCTCTCGCAGCTCAACCGCCAGCTCGAGTACCGCCAGGACAAGCGTCCGATGCTCGCCGACCTCCGCGAGTCGGGCTCGATCGAGCAGGACGCCGACGTCGTGCTGTTCATCTACCGCGACGAGGCGTACAACCCGGACTCCGACCAGCGCGGCGTGGTCGAGCTCATCGTCGCCAAGCACCGCAACGGTCCCACCGGCATGGCGCGAGCTCGCCTTCCTCGACCACTTCGTGAAGTTCGCCAACATGGCCCGTGAATAGGGCGTTGCGGGCGGGTGAAGCCCGTCGCCGGGGCGCGGTCACCGGCGACGCGGGAGCCGCGGGCCGGTAGGGTTCGTCCCCATGCGGATGGTCCGGCGTGAGCACCGAGCGTTCCTCGTCGTGCTCGCCGTCCTGGTGCTGGCCGCGGGCTGGTCGACGTTCGGGCACGCGGCGGGAGCCTCGCACCCGAACGTCGCGCACGTCGGCGATTCGTCGTCGGGTGACCGCGGGGTGGTCGCACCGGCGGACCTGAGCGATTCGGTCGCCGTCCCCGTGCTGGGCGCGCTGCGCACCGTCGAACCACGGCTGGCGCCGCTCTGGGTGCTTCCGGGTCTCGCGGCCGCGCTGGCCGCGTTGTGCCTCCTGCGCCGGCTCCGTCGGAGCCCGGCCCTTCCGGCCCGGCGCGCGCTGCTGCGCGGCAGCCTGGCCAACCGCGCACCACCGCTCGTCTCGTTCGCGTGATCGGCGCCGCAGCTGCGGCGAACCGTCTCCGCGGCGTCGCGGCGCACCAACGCCGCGACCTGAACGAGCAACGCCGGACCGACCCGCAGGGTCGGGTCCACGGCGTGGAAAGGCATCTCGTGAGCAATCACGATGAGGCGTTGTCGCTGGGCATCAGCGCGGCGGACATCGCCTGGCCGATCGTCCTGGCGATGTGCCTCGCCCTGATGATCGTGCCGTTCGTCTTCGTGCTCCTGGCCAAGAGCGGGGCCGACCCCGATGACCCCGCGGCCTGATCCCGGGCGTGGACCCGCTCCCGACGTGATCCGAACCGGAGGTATCGCATGACCACGACAACCACCGAGATCCGCCCGGGGCGATCGCGCCGGGTCTCCCTCTCGTGGATCGCCCCGGCGATCCTGGCCGTCGCCGCCCTGGTGCTGGTGGTGAACCTCTCACGGTCGATGCCGACCCGCGAGGACATCACCGTCGTGAATCGCACCGGCGCGCCCGTGACGCTGAACGTCACCGGCAAGGCCGGCGGCGGGCTGACGGGCATCGGCACGATCGACCCGAAGTCGAGCGAGACGGCCCAGTCGGTGATCGATCAGGGCAACGAGTGGGTGTTCGAGCTCACCGTGGGCCCCGACCGGCTCGAACCGATCACGCGCACCGCCGACCAGCTGCGGGCGAGCCACTGGACGATCACGATCCCCGCCGATGCCGCGGATCGGCTCGACGTCCTGCAGCGTTCCGGCTGAGGCGGGGTGGGGCTCAGCTCGGCCGGGAGAAGTCCCGGTTCGGCTCGGCCGGCGGGCTCGCGAACCCGGCGCCGGGTCGCCAGCCGCTCGCCTTCAGGTCGTCGAGGACGTGGACCATGTTGAGCAGGTCCTCCTGGTACCGGAACTTGCCGTCGCCCGCGTAGACCATCGTGGACGAGCCCGACTGCTGGTAGCGCGTGCCGTCGGCGCGCGCGCCGGGCAGCTGCTGCACCCACTTCACGACCACGTTGTCGCCGTCGATCGCCGCGAACTCGATCGGGAAGTCCCAGTCCTCGAGGCCGCGCATGCTCTCGATGAAGAACTCCGAGACGGGGCCGATGCCTTCGACGCGACCCCAGGCCGGGTCGATGTACACACAGTCCTCGGTGAAGAACTGCGGCGAGCGCGTCCCAGGGCAGCTCGCCGGCGTCGATCCGGCGGCGGACGTCGCAGTAGCGCTCGACGACGGCTTCGACCTCGTCGCGTGAGTGTGCAGTCACGTGGATCCCCTCTCGATCAGAACAGCTTCAGGTGTGGTGTCGTCGTGCTCACGCAGATCGTCGAGGGCGACCTCGACGCAATCGATGCCGCGACTCGCCGCGTAGACGCGCGCCTGCGGCTTGATGCGGGTGGCGACGAACATCCCGCGCGTCGGCGCGAGCCGCGCGTCGAGGTCCAGGCGCTCCTGGTAGCGGATCAGCTGGTCGACGCCGGCGATCTCGCCGACCCGCTTGATCTCGACGACCACCGCGCGACCGTCGCCATCGCGACAGAGCAGGTCGACGGGACCGATGTCGGTCGGGTACTCCCGGCGGATCAGCGTGAAGTCCTCGCGCAGGGCCTGCACCCGCGCCGCGATGAGGAGCTGCAGCTCGGCCTCGACGCCGTCCTTCTCGAGCCCCGGGTCCTCGCCGAGGTCGTAGGAGTGGTCGTCGAGCACCTCGAGCAGCTCGACCCGCAGGGTCTCTCCCTTGGGGTTCTCGGCGACGAGGACGCCGTCGCGCTCGGTGACGACGCACGGGGGGCTCATCCAGTTCAGGGGCTTGTAGGCCCGGGAGTCCGAGTGGATGGCGATCGAGCCGTCGGCCTTGAGCACGAGAAGCCGGGTCGCCTCGGGGAGCCGGGCTCCGAGACGCCCCTCGTAGGTGACCGAGCAGCGAGCGACGATCACGCGCACCGACGCGTTGTAGCACGGGTGAGCACGCAGCGGCACGCCCGTGGCTTCGCCGCTCGGGACCCGCTGGGAATTCGGGGTCGCGGTCGGTACGCTCGCGGCCGTGAGCTTCTACGACGAGGTGATGCGCGAGCTGATCGCCGCGATCGGTGCCGCCCTGCTGATCGCGAACCTGATCGCGCTGTCCCGCCGCCAGAAGGACGCCGACGCGCGTGGTGTGCGTTCCGGCGCGCGCAGCGTCAAGGTGAAGGGCAGCTCGCGGGTGGCCTCGACCGGCCGGACCCGCGACGGTGAGCTGGTGCAGGCTCCGGTCGGCCGATCCGTCGCCTTCGCGATCCTGGGCTTCGTCATGCTCGTCGCCGGGATCGCCGCCCTCGCGTCCTGAGCCACGCCGCGACGGGGAAGGGTCGAGGACCCTCCCCCGTCACGAACGTCGGGACCGGACCGTGAGCGGCGCTAGCTGCAGGCCTGCGCGGTGAGCCGGTCGACGGGCAGCCAGCTCCGTCGCAGCGCCTGGATCGACTGCGAGGTCGCGAAGGTGTTGACGCCGAACGAGTCGTTCGGGCTCTTGAACCGACCGTTCGTCGCGGCATCAGCCTTCAGCCACTTCACCGGTGAGGTGTAGGGAGAGCCGGTCGATGCCGGGACGGTGGAGTCGCGCCAGCAGGACGTGGTCGGGTCGTAGCCCGCGGCGGTGATCGCGAGGACTGCGAGTGAGGTGGAGTTCGGGTCGGGCGAGCCGAACGACTCCCACGATCCATCCGCCTGATGGTTGTTCGCGAGGAAGGTCAGACCCTGCTGGAGATCGGGATCGGTGCGCTTGACGCCTGCGGCAACGAGCGCTTCGATCGCGAGCGCGGTCGTGTCGGTGTCTGCGGAAGCCGCGACACCGGTCGGGTCGCCGGCGAAGTTCCAACCACCGCCGGACTCCTGCGCGGCGCGGATGAACGCCAGCGTGTCGGCCGGCACACCACCGAGCTTGCGCTTGGCGATCGCCGCGAACAGCGTGGCGTTGAACGCCCCGTACGAGCCGTCGGACTTGTGTCCGGCATCGATGATCGCCGCGAGGTTCACCGCGTGGTCCTTGTCCGGGTTGAACCTCGTGACGGAGAGGCCGAGCGGCCGCGCCACGAGCTCGACGATCTTCGCGGCCTGCCCGGCATCGATCTTCGAATCCGCGAGGTCGTCGATCGCGTGCAACGGGCTGTTCGAGCCGCGCTTCGTCGCCATGACGGCGTTCAGTGCCTCGCTCCGGCTCCAGGTGGCCGAGGTCTGCGCGTTCTCGGCGATGGCGAGCACCGCGTCCGGGGTCTCGAAGCCGGTGAAGCCGGCGACCTCGAAGCTGCCGTCCGCGAGCTGCTGGGACTTGAGCCACGTGGTGGCGGTCTGTGACTTCGCCTTGGCCCCGTTGTCCCCGAAGCCGGTGTAGCGGAACCCGCTGAGCGCGAGCACGAGGACCACGGTCCCGGCCGCGACGGCGAGCCGTCTGATGTTGGTCTGCACGTTGGTTCCTCCGTTGGCCCCTGTCCTCGAGGGCCGGTCAGCCGCGATGAGCGGCGTGGGTACGACGCCAGCCACAGGTGTGGGTGGCGGTCCGCGGCCGGTACTCGGGCTTCCCTCGTCGAGGGACACCGTTGCGGGTCAGCGCCGGACTCTCACCGGACTTCCCCGACCGCGAACATCGGGTGGGCGCTACCGAAGCGGCGCGCCCTTCTCTTCCAAAGATCTCCGGAGGGCGACTGCCGGACGCTCGTCGCCGGGCGCCCTCCGGCGGTCTTCCGAAGATCTCCGGCGGCTTGCCGGTGTCCAATGGCGCGACGCGAACGCGTGATCGATGACCGGGGCTCAGACGCACGGTGCTCACCTCCGCGGGCCCTGGTTCCTCGAGGGCCTCGCCCCCGCCCGGAGGCGGATCGGCTCGGACCCACCGGCGATGCCGGCGGGTGGGCGGTGGGCATCCTGGCTTGCAGCCGAGGTGCGGCTGCTTACAGTTGCGGGTCAGCGCCGGACTTGCACCGGCTTCCCCTGCTCGCAGCTCCCTGCGAGCCACACCGGACATCCGGGCCCGGTGTCACCACTCCGCCGGTGATCATACGCACGGTCCTGCGCCGGCGCACCGAGGTCGCGGCCGGGCGAGGATGCCGATGACCCCGGGTCAGGCGAGCAGCTTCCGGACCGACGCCACGATCCGGTCGAGGTCGGCGTCCGAGAGCGCGGGGTGCACGGGAAGCGAGAGCACCTCGCGCCCGGCCCGGTCGGCGTTCGGGGTGTCGATCAGGTCCAGCGCCGGGTGATCGCGGTAGCAGTCGTAGTCGTAGACGGGACGCGGGTAGTAGACGCCGGTGCCGATCCCGGCCTCGGTCAGGCCCGACGCCAGCTCGTCCCGGTCGATCCGAGCTTCGTCGGTGACCCGAACCGTGTACTGGTGGAAGACGTGGGTCCGTCCGGGCATGACCTCCGGGGGGATCAGGCCGGGGACGTCCGCGAGGCCTTCCGTCAGCCGGGCCGCGTTCCGTTGACGCGCGCGGGTCGTGGTCGTGAGCCCTTCGAGCTGCGGGATCCCGACCGCAGCCTGGAGATCGGTCAAGCGGTAGTTGTGCCCCGGGACCTCGTACTCGTAGCGGTTCCGCATCCCCTGGTTGCGGAGGAGGCGCAACCGGTCGGCGAGCGCGTCGTCGTCGGTCGTGACCAGGCCACCTTCGCCGGTCGTGACGTTCTTGGTGGCGTAGAGCGAGAAGCACCCGAGGCCGAAGCTC
Source organism: uncultured Acidimicrobiia bacterium (assembly GCA_963770105.1). Classification (GTDB taxonomy): domain Bacteria; phylum Actinomycetota; class Acidimicrobiia; order IMCC26256; family JAENVU01; genus Chersky-806. Next base: position 773,898 of record CAVYOL010000001.1, read on the forward strand.
CCCACCGCGCGGCCGTCGACCTCGGCGCCGTGGGCCTGCGCCGCGTCCTCGACGACTGCGATCGAGCGCTCCGCCGCGATCGGCCCCAGCCGACCCATGTCCGCCGGTTGCCCGTAGAGGTGCACGGGCATCAGCACCCGCGTCCGGCTGGTGCACGCATCGGCCACCCGCTCGGGATCCATGCAGAAGTCCCGGAGTGAGATGTCGGCGAACCGCGGCGCCGCGCCCACTTCCAGGATCGCGTTGAGGGTCGCGACGAAGGTGAACGGACTCGTCACGACCTCGTCGCCGGGTCCGACGCCGAGCGCCTGGAGGGCCGCAACGAGCGCCGTGGTCCCGGAGCTGACGGCGACGACGTGCCGGACGCCGGCCACGTCGGCGAAGCTCGCTTCCAGCCGGGCCACCATCGGCCCCTGCGCCAGGTGTCCGGACCGGAGCACCTCCAGCACGAGCCGTTCCTCGTCGGCCCCGAGCCGGACTGTGGAGATGGGGATGTCGATCAACGCTGGTTCTCCGTTCGCGCGGACCTGGGGCCGGGCCGGCCGCGTTCGAGCGTCCGCCGAGGCGGACGACTGTACCGACCGGGAGCCGCTCGCTCAGTCGACGTCGGGCACGAAGATGTCGAACGTGACCTCGTCGGCCGGCATGGGCTTGGCGAAGTAGTAGCCCTGGTAGGTGTCGCAGCCGAGTCCGTGCAGCGCCTTGAGCTGGTCGATCGTCTCGACGCCCTCCGCGATGACGGAGAGGTGCAGCGACTGGGTCAGGCCCACGACGGCCCGCACGATCGCCTCGCTCTCGGCGTCGCGGCCGAGGCCGTCGACGAAGGAGCGGTCGATCTTCAGCGTGTCGACCGGGAAGCGCTTCAGGTAGGCCAGCGAGGAGTAGCCGGTCCCGAAGTCGTCGATGACGAGGTGCACGCCGAGCTCACGGATCGCGTTGAGCGTCCGCGCCGCGCCGGCCGCGTCGTCCATCAGGGTGCTCTCGGTGATCTCGAGCCACAGCGCATCCGGCTCCAGGCCCGAGCGCGTGAGCGCGGCGGCGATGTTCGCGACGACGTCGGGGTCACCGAGCTGGCGACCGGAGAGGTTGACGCTGATGTGGAGATCGGCCGCGGCGGGGACGGTGGTCTTCCACCGGGCGGCCTCGGCGCACGCCTTGTTCAGCACCCAGATGCCGAGCGGCAGGATGAGACCGGACTCCTCGGCGATCGGGATGAACTCGTCGGGCGTGATCGGTCCGTTGGGGTGGGGCCAGCGGGCGAGCGCCTCGAGCCCGATGATCCCGTCGGTCCCGTAGTTGACGATCGGCTGGTAGAAGACCGCGAGCTCGTCGTTGTCGAGCGCGAGGCGCAGGTCGCGCTCGATCTCGGTCCGGCGCTGGGCGCGCTCGCGCAGCGTGTCGTCGAGCAGCTCGACGCGCGCGCGGCCGCGCTCCTTCGCCGTGTACATCGCGACGTCGGCGTCGCGCAGCATCGCCTCGGGGTCGGCGAGCCCGCTCTCGACGCACGACACTCCGACGCTGGCGGTGATGACGACGTCGCGCCCGGAGGAGACGGGGATGGGCTGCGCGATGACGTCCGCGATCTCGCAGGCCCGGCGGCGGGCGGACTCGATGTCCGCGAGGTCGGGGCAGAGGACCACGAACTCGTCACCCGAGAGACGCGCCACGGTGTCGATGGAGCGGGTGGTCTGCTGGAGCCGCCGCGCGACCGAGGTCAACACCTCGTCGCCGACCAGGTGGCCCTGCGTGTCGTTGACGACCTTGAACCGGTCGAGGTCGATGAAGAGCACGCCGACGCGCGAACCACCCCGCCGCGCGTGGTCCAGCGTCTGACGGAGGTTCTCGATGAAGACGGGACGGTTGGCCAACCCGGTCAGCGAGTCGTGCGTGGCCTGGTAGTTGAGCTGGCGTTCGGTCCGGCGGCGCTCGGTGACGTCCGAGAACGAGCACACCATGCCGTACGGCAGGAGGTCGTCGTGGCGCAGCGGACGTGAGTTCAACGAGAGCCAGCGCTGCTCCCGGTCCAGGAGCTCGATGCCGATCAGGACGTTCGTGAACGACTCGCCCGTGCGCAACGTCCGCACGGTCGGGTGCTCGTCGTCGGTGATGAGGAAGCCGTCGGGGTGGCGGGCGTGCAGCTCGTTGCTGAACACGGTGTCGAGGCGCTCGCCGACCATGATCCGCCGGCCCATGATGCTCTCGGCCGCCCGGTTGGCCGCGGTGATGACGCCCTGGTCGTCGCTGACGACGATGCCCTCCTCGAGGGACGCGACGACTGCGGTGTAGCGCTCCTCGAGGGCCCGGCGCGTCGGCTTCGGACCGGCGGCGCTCGGTGATGTCGGCGCACACGGCGACCGCACCCGTGACCTGGTGGTCCTGGTCGAGCACGAGCGCGACGGAGATCCGCACTTCGAGCAGGGTGCCGTCGGACCGGCGGTGCACGGTCTCGAGGTGCTTCGCCGACTCGAGGCCGAGCCGCGAGTCCGCGCCGACGACGTCGGCGAACTTCTGGCCGATGACCGCGTCGCGGGTCCAGCCGTACATCTCTTCGGCGGCCGGGTTCCAGCTGTCGATGCGCCCGTCGGCGTCGAGACCGATGATCGCGTCCGAGACGTGCTCGACCAGCTTGGCCTGGTAGCGCAGCGTCTCCTCGGCCTTCCGGCGCAGCGAGAGGTCGCGCATGATCACCTGGTACGCCGGACGCCCGTCCCACTTCGTGCGCACGCTCAGCGACTCGATGACGATGTTCGTGCCGTCGATGCGCACGAGCGTGGCCTCGGCCGGCTTGGTGGCGGCTTCGTCCTCCTTGAGGGAGGCGATGCGCTCGAGCGTCTCGAGCAGCGAGTCCGGGTGGATGAACTGCGTGAGCGACTCACCCAGGTACTCGTTCAGGTCGGGGACGCCGACGAAGTCGGCCGCGGCCTTGTTGGCCCAGCGGATCAACCCGTCCTCGTGCACGACGATGCCGTCGGGGCTCAGCTCGAGCAGCAGGCGGTAGCGGTCGGTCTGCTCCTGGAGGGCCTGCTCGGCCTCCCGGTCGCCCGTGACGTCCGCGACGACGCCGACGCACCCGGTGATGGAGCCGCCCGCGTCGAACACCGGCCGGGCGCGGACGAGCAGCACCCGCTCCCTGCCGTCGCGGTCGAGGATGACCCGCTCGAGCTCGTAGTGGTCCCAGGGGCCACCGCCTTCGACGACGGTGATCACGGGATCGACGAGCCAGGTCGCGAGATCCGTGCACGCCTCGCCCCCGGGGAGGGTGAACGTCTCGGGGTCCGCGCCGAGGACGAGCGTCAGCGAGCCCCGCCACCGGATCGGGTGGACGGCGCGGTTGTGCTCCCACGTCGCCATGCGGGCGGTCGCGAGCGCGAGGTCATGACAGGCGGCCAGCCCACGAGCCTGCCGCGACCCGATTGACGTGGGCGCGGCACCTTCGCGGGACCGGCGGTCCGGTCCTCCGTTGAGTAGATCTTTCGTGAGCCTTCCCATGCTCCCCCGGCAGGCGTGTGTAGGCCTCCGAGGGAGATATCGACCCGGGAAGGGCCGGGGTTGAGGACGATTCGGGCCCGGAAAAGCGCCGAAACCGGACCGATCGGGCTACGCGTCGGCCAAAACGATGGCGGAGTTGTGGCCACCCATGCCGATCGAGGACTTCACGGTGAGCCCGTCGCGGCGCAGCGTGGGCCCGTCGAGCAGCCGTTCGTGGCCCTTGGCGACCTGCTTCGGCGCGGGGATGATGCCGTTCTCGTAGGCCAGGCAGGATGCCGCGAGCTCGACGCTGGATGCGGCGCCCTGGCAGTGCCCGACGAGCGGCTTCACCGAGAACACCTCGGCGTCGGTCAGCAGCGTGTCGAGCATGTCGGCCTCGGCCGCATCGCACTGCGCCGTCCCCGGCCCGTGCGCGTTGAGGTACGCGACCTCGCTCGGGAACACCTTCGCGTTGCTCAGGGCCTGCTGGTAGCAGCGCCGGATCTCACGGTGATCCGGGTTCAGGTGGGTCGGGTGGTACCCGTCGTGGCTCATCGCGCCGCCGAGCACGCGGGCGTACCCGCCCTCGGCGCGGCCCGAGACCACCATGCCGACCGACGCCTCGCCGCCCGAGAAGCCCTTCGAGCCCTCCTGGAACGGTCGGCAGACCTCGAGCGCCGGCGCTTCGGGGAAGACCACCCCGAGGTTGCGGAAGTGGCGGATGTTCTCCGGTGTGGCCGAGAGGTCGCTCGCGACCACGATCACGTCGCTGGCCACGCCGGCGTCGATCCACATCTTCGCGGTCAGCATCGCGGCGTTGCCCGACGCGCACATCGCCGTGACGTTCATGACCGGCCCGTGGAAGTCGTGGCGCGCCATGAGGAGCGACAGCACGGTCGACGGCATGAGGTGCAGGTACTCGCGGCTCTTCAGGCGGCGGTTGTGCTCGAGGTAGAAGTCGCGCCAGAGCTCGACCTCACCGAGCACGACGGCGTGGACCACGCCCACGACCGGACCGGGGCGCCAGCCGCGGTCGAGCGCGTCGTCGATCGCCTCGTCGGCCGCCTCCGAGACCGCCGCGCCGAAGCGGGTCAGCCCGTCGGAGCGCTCCACATCGGGGACGATCGCGCAGTACGCGATGTCGTAGCCCAGCCACTCCTGGTAGCCCGGCCGCGGCAGCACCGCGGACTCACTGCTCCGGAGACCATCCCAGAGGAGCTTCCTCCCCCAGCCGTACCCTGTTACCGCGCCGAGACCACAAATCGAGACACCTTGCCTCGTACCGCGCACCGCACCGTCTCCCAACTCTCCGCCCTGGGAACCGCGTGACCATAGGCGCGCGCACCCACCGAAGGAAAGGGGAGATCCACGGAGCGTGGTGTTCGCAACCCGCTCTTCACGAGCGCGTCACGTCCGGTGCCGGGACGACCTCAGCCGGTGGGCGCGGACGTCGGTGTCGTGGCCGTCGAACCGAGGGTGACGTTCGTGACGCTCTTCTTCCCGTTGGCGCGCGACACGGTCATCGTGAGCTGGCCGCCCGGACGGGTGAACACGCACTTCTTCGGGAAGGGCCCCGAGGCCGCCTGGCTGCAGCCGCCGAAGACGAGCCCGGTCCCGTCGCTCGCCTTGATCGCGAACATCTGGGTGACCGTGGCCGCGTTGGCGTCCTTGGCCGCGGCCGTCTGGTCCCCGGCCTGCCAGGCCTTGTAGAGGCCCTTCGCGAGCGCACCCGGCGGCGGCCCGCTCGGCTTCGAGCTCGAGGAGCTGCTGCCCCGGAGCTTGTAGGCCACGGCGCCGATGATGACGATGAGGATGACGCCCGCCACGATGATGATCGGCACGAGGTTGCGCTTCTTGGGCGGTGCCGGTGCTGCTGGAGCTGCCGGAGTTTCGGGAGTCTGAGCTGCCATGGGTCGAGACACTAGATGGCGGCCGTGGCCCGGACCAGGCATCGGGAGCTCGGGGCCGGCAATGCCGTCCGCGCTCGGAGCGGAGCTCCCGTGATCACCCGCTCGACGGGAGGGGCGCCACCGGGACCCCGAAGACCGGGATCGGATCGAGCACCGGATGCCCGGTCGGGCCCGAGATGGCGTACATCGTGATGTAGTTGCGGCCCCGGTGGAACAGCTTCGGCGGCACCGAGCCGGAGAAGTACCCGACGCCGGCAGAGCCGGCGAGCGGGCTCGCGGTGGCGAGGCCGGCGACGACGCCGTTGACCGCGATGGCCAGCGGCTCCGCCTGATCCAGGTGTTGGACGTATCCGCGCAGATAGGCCCAGGGGACCTCGGGCGCGGTCGGGTCGATGGATGCGTACGCGGCGGGATTCCGGGTGTCCACGCGCGTCGGCCCGCCCGGTTCGTCCCGGATCAGGCCGGCCACCTTGGTACCGACCAACGCGCCGTACGGGCCGATGCGGTAGGGACGCAGCGCGGGGTCGCCGCCGGAGGGGGCGGCCCGCGCGGCCAGCACCTTGGCGAAGTTCGGGGCGGCGGGGAAGCTGAGGTACCCGTTCCCGCTCGCGAGTGGGATGCCGGGCTCGTCCGTCCCGGTCAGGGTCACCCACTGGTAGAGCCGACGGGTGAACTCGGGTCGGGGCGGACCGAGGGCCGAGACCCCGTCGACCTTCCACGGGATCTTCGCGCCCGAGCATCGCCGCGACGGTCGGGACGATGTCGACCGACTGCATCGGCCGGTCGTCGACGCGCGCCGGTGAGCTGCCCGGGAGCTTTGATGAACAGTGGCGTCCAGAGGATCTGGTCCGCGGTCACGTTCGTTCCTGCGCGCTTCGGCAGCCCCCCGTCGAACGCGACACCGTGGTCCGCGGTCACGACGACGAGAGAGTCCTTCCAGACCCCGAGCCGCTTGAGCTTCGCGATGACCAGGCCGATGAAGCGGTCCGTCGCCTGCGTCTGCAGGATGTGTCGCTCGCGCGCGTCCAGCGCCGCCGGCTCATCGGCCCACGACTCGAGGCTCCGGTAGTCCGACGGGTTGTTCGGGGTCAGCTGCGTGTCCTGCCACGACGGCAGGTACCGCCACTGCTCGTGGGGCATCTGGACGTGGAGGAAGTCGAAGGCCGGGCCCGAGCTCGGCTTCAGCGATGCGATGAACTTGCGCATGATCGGCAGCTGCGGCGCCGTGAGCGGGTTCTCGAACAGCGGAGTGGTCCGGTGCGGGGACGCAAAGGTCTCCCAGAGATCGGCGGTCTGGCCGACCAGCCCCCGCGCGCCGACGATGGCCGAGTCCCCCGCGTCCGGGCTCGGGCACGTCTCGGGAGGACAGAGCCGGGTGATGTCCTCCTTCACGTTCATCCGGTACGTCCCGCCGAGCAGCGTGAAGATGTTGTCGGGATGATCGACGTAGCTCGGGAGGTCGCTCCTTGCCTTCGGGTACTGACCCGTCATGATCGCCGGCACCGCGTTCACGGTGTACGGCGCCACGGTGGTGTCGTTGCGGTACCACGTCGACGCGCCCGCGAGTGCGGCGAAGTTCGGGTAGAGCCCGGCGTCGACGTGTCCGGTGCCGTCGAGCAGTGTCTCGAGCGGGAACTCGTCCAGCACGATCATCACCACCCGCTTGGGGTGGTGGATGACGATCTTCCGATCCGACGCCGGCGCACGGGCGAAGACGACCTTCGTCGCCTGCGACGAGAACAGGAACAGGATCCCGAAGACGACGGGAGCGAACGCGAGGTACCGGAGGAACACGCGTGCGTTCGCGACGCGCGCGACGAGTGCCGCGGCCGCGAGGCCGGCGACGAGACCGATGACGATCAGCGCGGTACGACCGAGGTCCGTGCTGTGCTTCGCCACCTCCTCGGCGAGGATGGCCACGAAGAGCCCGACCAGGAGCGCGTGGACCCATCGGCGCGCGCCCGGGACGATGAGTCCCGCGACGACCTCGACGCACCAGGCCACCGCCGGCGCGGCGAGGAGCACGGTCAGGGTGAGGAGCACCGCCTCGAGTGGCGTGGTGCGGCGGACGACGAGCACCTCGGTGTTCTTGGAGAGCACGTCGAGCGCCGGTTGCGCGATGGCCAGCCCGGCGATCGCGAAGAGCTCCAGGAACGCCCGTACCTCACGCGAGAGCGGTCCGAACCTCCGAGATGACGGCGCCGATGGTTCCGATGTCGGCGTTGCGATGCTCATCCGGTCGGCTCGACTCCCTCACATCCGTGACGCGTCGACCGGCCCGACCTCGCCGGCCCCGGTGACGCGCTTCCCCCAGCTCTTGGGCAGCGATCGGGCGGGCGGGCGAGCGCTCCGCGACGAATTGCTCACGCTGCGTGAAGAGAGGATAGGGCGGGACGCCGCGCCCGAGGGCGCGGCCCGGCTAGCCGCGCGCGGCCAGTGCGGTTCGGACGGAGGGGTTCGCCACCCGAGGGTCACGGCGTGGTCGACCAGCGTCCGGGTCGCGCGAGCAACCATCGGGCGGGTGTCGTCGGCGCGATGCAGGAGCGACCACGTCCACACGGGAACCGGGGATCGGACCGGCCGGCGGGTCAAGGTCGGCGGCATCGGCGCCGAGTGGCGCTTCGGCGACTCGAGCACCGGCCGTTGCAAGCGGGCCACGTGGTCGAAGAATGCCGGCCCGGCAATGCCGCCGTCGTCGATGTTGGCCACCGACGCCCCGGTCGCCTCGGCGAAGGCAGAGCCGTAGCGGTTCCATGACCACCACGAGGCCTCGTCGACGTCGACCAGCACCGTGATCTCGGATGCCGCCACGCTCTCCTGACGAGTTGCCTGATGCGCGCGTGGAAGGACGGCCACCAGGCTCTCGTACCAAAGGAGGTGGGCGGACAAGTGGTGCCGTTCGACGTCGGCTTCCTCGATCCACGCGATGGCCAGGTCGAGGCTGCCTTCGGCTACGCGCGCCGCTTGGGTGTGTGACGGGAGGACCCATTCGTCGACGCGGACCCGGAGGTCGGGCATCGCGGCTGCCTCCGCGGGAAGCCAGCTGACGTAGCCCAGCCGCAGCGGCAGCTCGCCGCCGCCCTTGCGGGTTCGATCCACCGCGCGCGCCGCGGCGCTCAACACCTCTCGCGCATCGGTGAGGAACTGGCTGCCGGCGGGTGTCAGCTCGACGTGTCGACGGTCGCGCACGAGGAGCTGGGTCCCGAGCTCGCGTTCGAGGTTGCTGATCTGCTGAGAGAGCGAAGGTCCCGCGAGGTGCAGGCGCTCCGCGGCCCGACCGAAGTGCAGCTCCTCGGCAACGGCGACGAAGTAGGTCAGCTGCCGGAGCTCCACGCGGTCGATGGTAGGGCCGGGTGATAGGCGGGGCCTACCTCAGTTTGGTCATAAGTCGTGGACCCGACGCGCGGACGGGCGTTGACTCGGATGCAGGACCTTCGCGTTGCGAACGGACCAAGCCAGAGGAAGCGAGAGTCGCCATGAGCAAGACCGAAGTATCCAGTGCCACCGGCGAGGCAAGCGTTCGCAGTCTCACCATGAAGCTCGAGATCGACGTCCTGCCTGTGTCGGACGTCGACCGGGCCAAGGGGTTCTACGAGCGACTCGGTTGGCGGTTCGACGATGACGCCGCGCCGCTCGAAGGGCTGCGCATCGTCCAGTTCACGCCCCCCGGCTCGGGGACCTCGATCACGTTCGGCACGGGGCTCACCACGGCTGCACCGGGCTCGGCCGTGGGCGGGCTGACCGTCTCCGACATCGAGGCGACCCATGACGCACTCGCCGGTCGCGGCATCGACGTGAGCGACGTGTGGCACGGCCCGCCCTTCCCGGTCGAGGCGCGCCAACCCGGCCCCGACCCCGAGCGCACCAGCTACGGGTCGTTCTGCTCCTTCACGGATCCCGACGGGAACCTGTGGCTCGTCCAGGAGGTCACGACGCGGCACCCGGGTCGGGTCGACCCGGGGAAACCGCGTTCACGTCCCCCGAAGACCTGGAGAACGCGCTGTGGCGGGCCGAGGCCGCGCACGTCGAGCACCAGAAGCGCACGGGGCGGTCGCACCTGCTGCACCGGTCGAGCGAGGACGCGAGCTGGCCCGGCTGGTACGCCTCCTACATGGTGGCGGAGCAGACCGGGAGTGACCTGCCGGCGTAACCGATCCCGCGCCTGCCCGCGGCCGCCGCCGGCGCGGCGGCCGCGGTGGCGCCTGCCCAGAGATGGAGCGAAGCCATGCCTGCACTCATCGTCGCCACCGAGAACGACGCCCCGATCGAGATCCACTACGAGGACCACGGCCGCGGTCACCCGATCGTCCTGATCCACGGGTATCCGCTGGACGGCAACTCGTGGGAACGCCAGGAGCGGGTGCTGCTCGCGAACGGACATCGAGTGATCACGTACGACCGCCGCGGCTTCGGCCGGTCGAGTCAGCCGACCGTCGGGTACGACTACGACACCTTCGCCGGGGATCTGCACGCGCTCATCGAGCACCTCGACCTGCGCGACGCCGTGCTCGTCGGCTTCTCGATGGGCACCGGGGAGGTCACCCGCTACCTCGCCGCCTACGGCTCGGAGCGGGTGCGGAAGGTCGCCCTGTTCGGCACCATCCCGCCGTTCGTGCTCAAGACCGACGACAACCCCGAGGGCGTGGACGGCAAGGTCTTCGCCGACATCAAGGCGGCCATCGTCAACGACCGCTACGCCTACTTCGAGGACTTCCTCAACAGCTTCTACAACGTCGACGTCCTCGGCGGCACCCGGATCAGCGACCGGGCGTGGCAGGCGAGCTTCAACCTGGCCGCCGGCTCCTCGCCGTTCGCGACCTACGCGTGCGTCGACACCTGGCTGACCGACTTCCGCGCCGACCTGCCGAAGATCGACGTTCCCGTGCTCGTCATGCACGGCACCGAGGACCGCATCCTTCCGTTCGAGGCGACCGCGGCGCGGCTGCCGGCGCTCATCGCCGACTGCACGCTCGTCCCGGTCGAGGGCGGTCCGCACAACATCGCGTGGACCCACGCGGAGGAGGTCAACGCCGCACTGCTCGCCTTCCTCGACGAGGTCAGCTAGCGCGCGGACGGTGGTCGGCTTTCAGCGACCGAAAAGCGCGCCGACGCGATCACGGGCGGTTGTACGCGTCGGTTCAAACGGCTGGTGCGTGATCTCTTCCGCGAGCGCGATGTAACGCGACGCGGTCTCGATCCGGACATCGTCAGGGAGGGGCGGCGGTTCCCCGTCGCCGCGGAAGCCGCGTTCGACAAACCACTCACGGAGTGGCTCCTTGTCGAGCGCACGCTGGTCCTTTCCGTCGGCGAACAGTTCGTCGTAGGTGTCGGCGTACCAGAACCGCGAGCTATCAGGCGTGTGGACCTCGTCGATCAGGACAACCTCGTCGTCGAGCACGCCGAACTCGTACTTGGTGTCCACGAGAATCAGTCCACGGTCGGCGGCCACCTCCGTGCCGCGCTGGAACAACTCAAAGCTCAGTCCCGCGATGCGGTCGAACCGCGCCTCCTCGATCAGCCGTTCCTTGATCGCACCCACGCGACTGATATTGCGGTCATGCTCCTCGAGTTTCGTGGTCGGAGTGAGTATCGGCCTCGCCAGGCGCTCGTTCTTTCGAAGACCCTCGGGGAGTTGGATGCCCGCAACCTCTCGCTGGCCGGCTTCGTAGTTGAACCACAGGGAGGTTTTCGTGACGCCCGTTATGTAGGCGCGGACGACGAACTCCAACGCAACGAGGTTGCACTCGCGAGCACGAACGACGTTCGGGTCGGGGACCTCAAGGAGGTGGTTCGGAACAATGTCAGATGTCTTGTCGAACCAGAAGTTGGTGATGGCGTTCAGCGCCTGGCCCTTGAAAGGAATCGTTCCAAGGATCCGGTCGAAGGCAGACTGCCGGTCCGTCGTGACGATCGTTCGAATCCCGTCCGCGACATAGCTGTCACGGACCTTGCCGTTGTGGGCGCGACCGAGATCAACGAAATCCGTCCGGTCAAGCGTGCCTTCCAGCTCCTCGGCCATCCGTTCGTCGGATACCACTCCAACCTCCCGAGTCCGCCGGCTCGATGGAAACTACGTCGGGTTCACCTACTGGCGCTTCGGGCGCTCGGATGCTTGTGCAGTATTGGGTCAGGCTGATGTACGTCGCTTGGTTGCCGCAGCGGCGGGTCTGGCGCTCTTGCTGGGCGCGGTCGCCGGTGACCAGCGACGATGTCGGTCGGAGCGGGTGACGAGAATCGAACTCGCGTTCTCAGCTTGGGAAGCTGATGTTCTGCCTCTGAACTACACCCGCGGGGGCGACGACGCTTCCTCGGCCGGATCCGGTCGTCTCCTCGGTGCGGCAGCGTATCCGGAGGGATGAGGTCAACGGCCGGTCGAGGTTCGCCTCGGAGCGCCCGAAGGTGAATCGGTAGGCTCCCGGCCCGTGATCCTCTCGGACCGTTCCATCAGGGAAGCCCTCGCCGCCGATCGGATCGTCGATCGAGCCGCTCGAGGACCGCGACGTGCAGCCGTCGTCCGTCGACCTGCACATCGACCGGTACTTCCGGGTGTTCCGGAACGACACGACGCCCTACATCGATCCGAAGCAGCCCCAGGAGGACCTCACCGAGCTCGTCGAGATCGAGGACGACGCGGCGTTCATCCTGCACCCGGGCGAGTTCGTGCTCGGCTCGACGTTCGAGCGGGTCGCGCTCCCGGACGACCTCGTGGCCCGGCTCGAGGGCAAGTCGTCGCTCGGACGCCTCGGGCTGCTGATCCACAGCACGGCGGGGTTCGTCGACGCGGGCTGGGACGGGCACCTCACCCTCGAGCTGTCCAACGTCGCCAACCTCCCGATCGCGCTGTACCCGCGGGATGAAGATCGGCCAGATCTCGTTCTTCGAGATGATCGACGCCGGCCGACCACCCGTACGGCAGCGCGGAGAAGGGGTCCAAGTACCAGGGCCAGCGCGGGCCGACGCCGAGCCGGTACTACCTCAACTTCCGCGACCCGGCCGAGTGAGCCGCCCGCCGGTCCGCTGCTCCTGGGCGGGCACCGACCCGGCGATGATCGCCTACCACGACGACGAGTGGGGCGTCCCCCAGCACGACGACCGGCGGCTGTTCGAGAAGATCACCTTGGAGGGCGCGCAGGCCGGCCTCTCGTGGTCGACGATCCTGCACCGGCGCGAGGGCTACCGCCGCGCTGTTCGCCGGCTTCGACCCGATCAAGGTCGCGCGCTTCACGCCCGGCGAAGGTCGAACGGCTGATGCTCGATCCCGGCATCATCCGCAACCGAGCGAAGATCGAGTCCACGGTCGCCAACGCCAGGCGCTGCTCGGTCAAGGTCGTGCAGCGCGAGCTCGGCAGCCTCGACGACGTACCTGTGGTCGTTCGTCGGCGGCACCACCATCGTGAACCGGCATCGCGACATGTCGACCCTGGACTGCCGGCGAGACCGACGATCTCGAAGGCGATGAGCAAGGACATGAAGCAGCGCGGCTTCCGCTTCGTCGGCCCGACGACGATGTACGCGCTGATGCAGTCCGTCGGCATGGTCAACGACCACATGACCAGCTGCTTTCGGTGGAAGCAGCTGGGCGGGAGGTAGCTCGGCGGGAAGGAGCTAGACGCCGGGCTTGCGCTCGATGGTGACGGGCGCGACGAGCGTGCTCTCGTTCTCCAGGGCCTCGAGGAGCATCTCCGCGATGTCCTGGACCTTCACGTCCTCGTCCTTGCCCTCGCCCTTCACGCCGTCGTCCATCATCACGTAGCAGAACGGGCACGCGACGGCGATGCGCTCGGCTCCGGTCGCGATCGCTTCCTGTGCGCGCTCGACGTTGACCTTCTTCCCGATCGTCTCTTCCATCCACATGCGCGCGCCGCCGGCACCACAGCACATGCCCTTCGTGCCGTTGCGGGGCATCTCGACGATGTCGATCCCCTTGAGGTTGCCGATGACGTTGCGCGGCGCGAGGTACACGTCGTTGTGCCGACCGAGGTAGCAGGAGTCGTGGTAGGTGACCCGCTCCGAGAGTGACGCGCCGGCCATCGACAGCCGGCCGTCGGCGATCAGCTCCATGAGCAGCTCCGAGTGGTGGACGACCTCGTAGTTGCCGCCGAGCTGCGGGTACTCGTTCTTCAACGTGTTGAAGCAGTGCGGGCACTGCGTGATGATCTTGCGCACCCCGAGCCCGTCGAGCGCCTCGATGTTCTGCATCGCGAGCATCTGGAAGATGTACTCGTTGCCCGGAGCGGCGAGCGCGGGTCTCCGGTGCAGAGCTCGCTGGGGCCGAGGATCGCGAAGTCGATGTTCGCCCGCTGCAGGAGCTTCGACACCGCGCGGCTCGTCTTCTTGTTGCGGTCATCGAAGGACCCTGCGCAGCCGATCCAGTAGAGGTACTCGTGGTCGAGGTCCCCGCCCGGGTCCACGATGTCGACGCCCTCGATGCCCGCGGCCCAGTCGCCCCGCTCGGCCTGGTTCATGCCGTAGACGTTCCCGGAGTTCTCCATCGAGCGGTAGGTGTTGCCGAGCTCGGCCGGGAAGTCGCTCTCCATCAGGGAGAGGTACCGGCGCATGTCGAGGATCTTGTCGAGGATCTCGATGTTCACCGGGCAGATCTCGTCGCAGGCCTTGCAGGTCGTGCACGACCACAGCTCGGCGGAGGTGATCCGCTCGAAGAGGTTGTCCGCGGTGACCTTGATCTCGATGTCCGTGCCGACCGGAGGCGTCACGGGAGGCGTTCCGGTGCGCGGCCATGACCTCGCCGGTCTTCAGCACGATCTCGCGCGGGTCGAGGGGCTTGCCCGTCGCGTGGGCCGGGCACACGGAGGTGCACCGTCCGCAGATCGTGCAGGCGTCCGTGTCGAAGAGCTGCTTCCAGGTGAAGTCCTCGACCGTCGACGCGCCGAACGTCTCGAGCTCGGTCTCCATGAGGTTCGGCATCTCGCGCATCGCGCCCTTGGGCCGCGGGCGGTCCTTCAGGTACATGTTCATCGGGCTCGTGATCATGTGGCGCAGCATCGTGGTCGGCAGGATCACCAGGAAGCCGAGGAACGCGACGACGTGGATGCTCCAGGACCAGCGGTGCAGCGTCCCGCAGGCCTCCGAGCGTCCAGCCGTCGACGACGTGCGAGAGCGCCCAGCCGACGAAGGACCACTTCTCGAAGTTCGCGGCCGGGCCCGTAGCTCGCTGCGCAGCGCCGCGATGCGGAAGGCCTCGGTCGTGAACCCGGTGACGGCGATGACGAGGAACGTCACCAGGATCACCAGGTGCTCGGGCTTCGTCTTGATGCGGATCCGGTACGGGCGCTGGCCGTACCGCCGGGCGAACGCCCACAGGATCCCGACGAGGAAGATGAGCCCGAACAGGTCGCCGGTGAAGGCGTACGCCTCGTAGGTCCGGCCGTGCAGGAACTTCAGCGAACCCGGCAGCTGGTGGTCGATCTCGAGCACGACCGTGATGACGAAGAGGACCAGGAAGCCGAAGTAGATGAAGGAGTGCATGATCGCCGGCCGCCGGGTCCCGCAGCAGCGTGCGCATCCAGACGCCCTTGCGGAAGTCCCGCATGCGCCGGTGGACGTTGCCCTTGTTGGTGCGCCGGTTGTCCGGCTTGCCCCGTTCGTAGTTGCGCACCCGGAGCGAGACGAGCCAGGAGACGAGGAACAGCCCGGTGGCGACCGCGAGGTAGAAGGCCACCTCGAGCGGCCTCGGGATGTTGAAGAACACCTCGCGCTGGATCGGCGAGTCGTGGTGCCAGCCCGTCAGCTCCGGGGCGATGCCCGATGCGAGGGTTCCGCAGCGCGGCGAGGAAGCCGATGAGCAGGACGGTCTGATGCGGCCGAGGCAGGTACCTGCGCATGGCGGGAACCTACCGCGACGGGTTGGCGACGCGGCTCACTGGACGGATTTTGCGTCCGAGTCCCGCAGCCGGCGGGCCATGCCCGCGAGCAGCTTGCGCGCGAAGCCGGGGACCTCGTCGATCAGCCCGCCGAACTCACGCTGGCCGAGCACGACGACCTCCATCGGGGTCTGCGCGGTCACCGTCGCGTTGCGGGGCGCCTTGTCGAGCAGCGCGAGCTCGCCGAACGCGTCGCCCGGACCGAGGGTCGCGACCTTCCGGCCCCGGCGGGTCACGTTCGCGGTCCCGTCGATGATCACGAAGAACTCGCTGCCGGTGGAGCCCTCGCTGACCAGGACCCGGCCCGGCTCGACCTTCACGTCCTCGGCGCGGCGGGCGCCACGAGGGCGAGCTCCTTGCGGGAGAGGGCCGAGAAGAGCGGCACCTGGGCGAGGTGGTCGAGGAAGGAATCACGGCGCGACATGGTGGGGAATCTAAACGAGCCGGTCCCACGGCGAAAGGATGTCGTGGAGAACTGTCGTTTCGGGGGGAATACGACTCGGCTGCTACAAGTTGCTAGCGATCGACTCAAGATTTCCCCCAAGGTCACTGGCAAGAATCCCAACCCGTACCGAACACTCAATTTCGGAGGCTCACACCCATGCCCAAGGCCGTAGGAATCGACCTCGGCACCACGAACTCGGTCGTCTCGGTTCTCGAGGCGGGAGAGCCCGTGGTCATCCCCAACGCCGAGGGGAACCGCACGACCCCGTCGGTCGTCGCGTTCTCGAAGACGGGCGAGGTGCTCGTCGGCGAGGTGGCCAAGCGCCAGGCGATCACGAACCCCGATCGCACGATCCGCTCCGTGAAGCGCCACATCGGCACCTCGTGGACGATCGACATCGACGGCAAGAAGTACAACGCCCAGGAGATCTCCGCCCGCATCCTGCAGAAGCTCAAGCGCGATGCCGAGGCGTACTTCGGCGACACCGTGACCCAGGCGGTCGTGACCGTCCCGGCGTACTTCGGTGACGCCGAGCGTCAGGCGACGAAGGAGGCCGGCGAGATCGCGGGCCTCGAGGTGCTGCGCATCATCAACGAGCCCACGGCGGCGTCGTTGGCGTACGGCCTGGAGAAGGACAACGACATCACCGTGCTCGTCTTCGACCTCGGCGGTGGCACGTTCGACGTGTCCGTGCTCGAGCTCGGCGAGGGCGTGTTCGAGGTGAAGTCGACCGCCGGCAACACCCACCTGGGCGGCGACGACTGGGACCAGCGGATCATCGACTGGATGGTGGCCGAGTTCAAGAACGCGCACGGGGTTGACCTCGGCGCCGACAAGATGGCCACGCAGCGGCTCAAGGAAGCAGCCGAGAAGGCGAAGATCGAGCTGTCGAGCCTGGCCGAGACGAGCATCAACCTGCCGTTCATCACCGCCACCTCGGACGGCCCGTTGCACCTGGAGCTCACGCTCTCGCGGGCGAAGTTCCAGGAGCTCACCCACGACCTGCTCGACGCGTGCCGCGGCCCGTTCGACCAGGCGATCCGCGATGCCGGTCTCACCAAGGACCAGATCGACCGCGTGCTGCTCGTCGGTGGCTCGACGCGCATGCCGGCGGTGTCGGACCTCCTCAAGGAGCTCACCGGCAAGGAGGGCGACAAGGGGATCAACCCGGACGAGGCCGTCGCGGTCGGTGCGGCGATCCAGGCCGGTGTCCTCAAGGGTGATGTGAAGGACGTGCTGCTCCTCGACGTCACGCCGCTGTCCCTCGGCATCGAGACCAAGGGCCAGATCATGACGAAGCTCATCGAGCGCAACACCACGATCCCGACGAAGCGCTCCGAGGTGTTCACCACCGCGGACGAGAACCAGCCTTCGGTGGAGATCAAGGTGCTGCAGGGCGAGAGCGACATGGCCTACCGCAACCACACGCTCGGCACGTTCCAGCTGGTCGGCATCCCGCCGGCACCGCGTGGCGTTCCGCAGATCGAGGTCACGTTCGACATCGACGCCAACGGCATCGTGAACGTGTCCGCGAAGGATCTCGGGACCGGACGTGAGCAGCAGATGACGATCACCGGTGGCACCGCACTCGGCAAGGACGAGATCGACCGCATGATGAAGGACGCGGAAGCCCACGCCGAGGAGGACCGCCAGCGCCGGGAGGAGGCCGAGACCCGCAACAACGCGGACAACCTCGTCTTCCAGACCGAGAAGCTGTTGAAGGACAACGGCGACAAGGTCGAGCCGGCGGAGCGCGAGAAGATCGATGTCGAGCTCAAGGCGCTCAAGGACGCGCTGTCGGGCACGGACATCGAAGCGGTCAAGCGGGCCCACGAGGGTCTGGTCGCCGCGAGCCAGGAGTTCGCCCAGCGGCTCTACGCCTCGGCATCCGCGCAGCAGAACGCGGCCGATGCGAGCCAGGGTGCCGGCGCCGGCACTCCGCCTCCGAGCGACGATGACGTGGCCGAGGCCGAGATCGTCGACGAGGGCGAGGCGAAGGAAGCCTGATCGTGCCCGGACCCGAGGACAACCTTGACCACGAGGACGCAGCGGTCGACGCCGACGCGGAGGACACCGAGATGATCGGTGACCCCGCGGAGGCCGAGGCCGGCGCGGCCCTCGAAGCCGACCTGGCGCGGCTCACCGGTGAGCGCGACGAGATGCGCGCGCTGGCCCAGCAGCTGCAGGCGGACTTCGAGAACTACAAGAAGCAGATGCTGCGGCGCCAGACCGAGCACCTCGAGCGGGCCACGGAAGGCCTGGTCGAGCAGCTGCTCCCGGTGCTGGACTCGTTCGAGCTCGCGGTCGGCGCGTTGACCGACGTGGGCGACAACGTCCGCAAGGGCGTCGAGCTCGTCTACGCGGAGCTGCTCGGCGTGCTGGAGAAGGCGGGCGTCGAACGGATCGACGCAGAGGGCAAGCCCTTCGACCCGACCGAGCACGAAGCCGTGCTGCAGGAAGACGGTGACGGCGAGCCCATCGTCGCGGACATCCTCCGCACCGGCTACCGGCTCAAGGGTCGCGTGCTGCGCCCGGCGATGGTGAAGGTAGCGAGATAGGTCGATGGCACCGCAGCGCGAATGGTTCGACAAGGACTACTACTCCGTGCTCGGCGTTCCCCAGGGTGCGACCGAGAAGGAGATCACGCGCGCCTATCGCAAGCTGGCGAAGGAGTACCACCCGGACGCGAACCCGGGGAACCACGACGCCGAGGAGAAGTTCAAGGAGGTCTCCGCGGCGAACGACGTCCTCGGCGACGCCGCGAAGCGCAAGGAGTACGACGAGGTCCGCCGCATGGTGGCCTCGGGTGCGTACAGCGCGCCGGGCCCGGGTGGTGGCGGGTTCAACCCGGGCGCCGGCGGCTTCACGTTCGAGGAGGGGGTCGACTTCTCGGACCTGCTCGGTGGTCTGTTCGGCGGCGGTGGTGGTGCGCAGGGTGGTCGCGGCTTCGGTCGGGGCCGGGGCGGGCGCGGTCGCAACGCGCGCCAGGCGCCCCAGCGCGGCGCGGACCTCGAGACCGAGCTGCACCTCGACTTCACCGATGCGGTCCACGGTGTGACGACGTCCGTGTCGTTCACCGCCGAAGCCGCGTGCTCGGTGTGCAACGGCAGCGGTGCGGAGCCGGGCACCCTGCCCCAGACGTGCCCGACCTGCAACGGGTCAGGACAGGTCGCCGTCGATCAGGGACCGTTCTCGTTCTCGCAGGTCTGCCCGACGTGCGGTGGGCGCGGCGCGATCATCGAGACCCCATGCCACCACTGCCACGGCAGCGGCGTCGAGGTCCGGCCGCGTGAGGTCAAGGTGAAGATCCCCGTCGGCGTCGACGACGGTCAGCGCATCCGGGTCAAGGGGCGCGGCGGCGCGGGCGCCAACGGCGGACCCTCGGGCGACCTCTACGTCGTCGTCCACGTGCGGCCGGATCCGATCTTCGGCCGCAAGGGAAAGCTCGACCTCACGGTGCGCGTGCCGCTGACCCTGACCGAGGCCGCGCTCGGCGCCAAGGTGAAGGTGCCGACGCTGACCGACCCGGTGACGCTGAAGGTCAAGAGCGGGACCAAGGGCGGCACCACTCAGAAGGTGAAGGGACGCGGGATCGTCCCCGCGAAGGGCTCGTCCGGCGATCTGCTGGTCACATTCGACGTGGACGTCCCGACCAAGGTCAACGACGAGCAGCGTCATGCGCTCGAAGCGCTCGCCGCGGCGTTCCCCGAGAACCCCCGCGAGCATCTGGAGGTGTAGGACCGTGGCCTACGACGAGCGTGCGCTGTACATCATCTCGGTGGCTGCAGAGCTGGCCGGCGTGCATCCGCAGACGCTGCGGATCTACGAGCGCAAGGGGCTCATCGAGCCCGCCCGCACGGTCGGCCGGAGCCGCCGCTACTCGGACCGCGACATCGCGTTGCTGCGCCGCATCCAGGAGCTGACCAACGACGGCGTCGGCCTCGCCGGGGTCCGTCGCATCCTCGAGCTCGAGGAAGCGGTCGGCCGCCTGACCGACGAGCTGGAGTCCGCCCGGCGCGAGGCGCGCGAAGCGGTCGAGCGCGTGCACCGCACCTACCGGCGCGATCTCGTCCCCGTGGGCCGGGCCGCGGTGGCCACCCGCCCCCGCTGATCCCCCGGGCTCGGGGCCACTCCTCTAATTGCTCCGCTCCGTTGGGACCCGCGCCGCGGGAATGGTGAGGTTGACAATCCCGTTGTCAACTTCTACGACGTATCGGCACCAACCCGCGAGGATTGCCCCATGCCGCTCGACCCCAGCAAGTTCACCCGCAAGAGCCAGGAGGCCATCGGCGCCGCCCAGGCCCTCGCGCGTGACCAGCACCACTCCCAGGTCGGCCCGGACCACCTGCTCCACGCGCTGATCGGCCAGCCCGAGGGCGTCGTGACCGGCGTGCTCGAAGGGGTGGGGGTGTCCCCGAAGAACATCCGGGACCACGTGGACGCCGCGCTCGGCGCGCTTCCGCAGGTCTACGGCGAGACCGCGGCGGCGCCGCAGATCTCCCCCGACGCGTACAAGCTGCTCGAGGCGGCCGACGAGGAGCGTCGCGACCTCGGCGACGACTTCCTCTCGACCGAGCACCTGCTGCTCGCGATGACGAAGGTTCCCGGCGGCGTCGGCGACATGCTGCGCGGCCTCGGCGTCACGACGGACGCGGTGCTGGACGCGCTGAAGAAGGTGCGGGGATCGCACCGGGTGACGAGCGAGAACCCCGAGGAGCAGTACCAGGCCCTCGAGCGCTACGGCCGCGACCTCACCGAGGACGCGCGCCAGGGGAAGCTCGACCCGGTCATCGGGCGCGACGAGGAGATCCGCCGCGTCATCCAGGTGCTGAGCCGGCGCACGAAGAACAACCCGGTGCTCATCGGCGAGCCCGGCGTCGGCAAGACCGCGATCGCCGAGGGTCTCGCCCGCCGCATCATCGAGGGCGACGTTCCCGACGGCCTGCGCGAGAAGCGGCTCGTCTCGCTGGACATCGGCTCGATGGTCGCGGGCGCGAAGTACCGGGGTGAGTTCGAGGAGCGGTTCAAGGCGGTGCTCAAGGAGATCGCCGACTCGGACGGTGAGGTCATCACGTTCGTCGACGAGGTGCACACGATCGTCGGCGCGGGCGGAGCCGAAGGGGCGGTCGACGCGGGCAACATGATCAAGCCGATGCTCGCCCGCGGCGAGCTGCGCATGATCGGTGCCACGACGCTCGACGAGTACCGCAAGCACATCGAGAAGGATCCCGCGCTCGAGCGCCGGTTCCAGCAGGTGTTCGTCGGCGAGCCGTCGGTCGAGGACACGATCGCGATCCTGCGCGGCTTGAAGGAGCGCTACGAGGTGCACCACGGGGTGCGCATCCAGGACGCGGCGGTCGTCGCGGCCGCGGTCCTCTCGAACCGCTACATCCCGGGCCGGCAGCTGCCCGACAAGGCGATCGACCTGATCGACGAGGCGGCGTCGCGCCTGCGGATCGAGATCGACTCCATGCCGTTCGAGATCGACGTGGTCGAGCGGCGCATCCGCCAGCTCGAGATCGAGAAGGCCGCGCTGGCCAAGGAGCCCGACGACGCGTCGAAGCACCGCCTGGCCGCGCTCGAGGCCGAGCTGGCCGAGCTCGAGGAGCAGCGCGACGGGATGGTCGCGCACTGGCAGGCCGAGCGCGATGCGATCGCCGAGATCCGCGAGGTCAAGGAGCGGCTCGAGCAGGCGCGCACCGACGCAGAGATGGCAGAGCGCTCCGGTGACCTTGAGCGCGCGGCCGAGCTCCGGTACGGGACCATGCGCGAGCTCGACGCCGAGATCGAGGAGAAGACCGCGCGGCTCAACGAGCTGCAGCACACCGAGCAGATGCTGAAGGAAGAGGTCGACGAGGAGGACGTCGCCGAGATCGTCGCGAAGTGGACCGGCGTGCCGGTGAGCCGCCTCATGGAGGGCGAGATGCAGAAGCTCGTCCGCATGGAGGACGTCCTGCACAGCCGGGTCATCGGCCAGGACGCGGCAGTGACCGCGGTCGCCAACGCGATTCGCCGGTCGCGTGCGGGCCTCTCGGATCCGAACCAGCCGATCGGCACGTTCCTGTTCCTCGGTCCGACGGGTGTCGGCAAGACCGAGCTCGCGCGCTCGCTCGCCGACTTCCTGTTCGACGACGAGCGGGCGATGGTCCGCATCGACATGAGCGAGTACATGGAGAAGCACGCGGTGTCGCGCCTCGTCGGCGCGCCTCCCGGCTACGTCGGCTACGACGAGGGCGGCCAGCTGACCGAAGCGGTCCGGCGCCGGCCGTACGCGGTCGTGCTCCTCGACGAGGTCGAGAAGGCGCACCCCGACGTGTTCAACATCCTGCTCCAGCTCATGGATGACGGTCGTCTGACGGACGGCCAGGGTCGGACGGTCGACTTCACGAACTGTGTCCTCATCATGACGAGCAACCTCGGTGGTGGTGCGGACGAGTCCGTCGTGATGACCGCGGTCAACCATCACTTCAAGCCGGAGTTCGTGAACCGCATCGACGAGCTGGTGGTGTTTCACCGCCTCGACGAGCGCCACATCGCGCAGATCGTGGACATCCAGGTCGACCAGCTGCGCTCGCGGTTGGAGGACCGGGGCCTCGGGTTGGTGCTCTCGGACGCGGCCCGCCAGCACGTGGCCCGCGTGGGCTACGACCCGGACTTCGGGGCGCGGCCGCTCAAGCGGGTCATCCAGCGCGAGATCGCGGACCCGATCGCGCTCTCCGTGCTCCAGGGCGAGTACCGCGAGGGGGACACCATCACCGTCGACGCGTCACCGGACGGCTTGGTGTTCCTCCGCACGGCCCCGGTCGGGAGCTAACCCCGGCGCTCGCATCGACGGGCCGACTAGCCTGTACCCAACGTGAGCGCGAACAGATCAAGGAGCGCCGCGTGCCTGGGGCGGTAATTGTCGGGACCCAGTGGGGCGACGAGGGCAAGGGTCGGTTCACCGACTATCTGGCCAAGGAAGCTTCGCTGTGCGTCCGGTACCAGGGCGGACACAACGCCGGTCACACCCTCGTGGTGGACGGCGAGGTGTTCAAGCTGCAGCTCGTGCCGAGCGGTGTCCTCTACCCCTGGGTCGTGCCGGTCATCGGCAACGGCGTGGTCGTCGACCCGGCCGTCCTGCTCGACGAGCTCGACATGCTCGAGACGAAGGGCATCGACAGCCGCCGCATCCGGCTCTCCGGCAACGCGCACCTGATCATGCCGTACCACCAGGAGCTCGATCGGCTCACCGAGCGGTATCTCGGCAAGAACAAGCTCGGCACCACCAAGCGCGGGATCGGCCCGACGTACGCGGACAAGGCGATGCGCGTCGGCCTCCGGGTGCAGGACCTGCTGGACCCGAAGATCTTCCGGGAGAAGCTCGACCTCGTGCTGCGCGAGAAGAACGGCGTGCTCACCAAGGTCTACAACCGGCTGCCGATCGAGCGCCGACGACATCGCGGCGCAGTACCTCGGATACGTGCGACCGCCTCGCGCCGCTGATCGACGACACGGTGCACCTGGTGCACGAGGCACTCGACGTCGGCCAGTGGGTGCTGTTCGAGGGCGCGCAGGCGACGTACCTCGACCTCGACCACGGCACGTATCCGTTCGTGACGTCCAGCAACCCGGTGGCCGGCGGTGTCGGTGCGGGTGCCGGCGTCGGCCCGCGCGCGATCGAGCGCGTCGTCGGGGATCGTCAAGGCGTACATGACGCGCGTCGGCAGCGGCCCGTTCCCGACCGAGCTGTTCGAGGGTGACGAGGTCGGCGACGTGCTCGTCGAGCGCGGCCGCGAGTTCGGCACCAACACCGGCCGCCGGCGCCGGCCCGGCTGGCTCGACCTCGTGATGCTCAAGCACGCGACGCGGCTCAACACCTGCACGCGAGCTCGCCATCACCAAGCTCGACGTGCTGTCGCCGCTGCCCGAGCTGAAGGTCTGCGTCGCGTACGAGGACGAGTCGGGCACCCGGTACGACCACGTTCCGTACCACCAGTCGGTGCTGCACAAGGTGCGCCCGATCTACGAGACGCTGCCCGGTTGGCAGGTCGACGTCGAGCGGGCCGAGCGGATCGAGGACCTCCCCGCGGCGGCGCGCGACTACGTGCACTTCATCGAGCAGTACACCGGCGTGCACGTGAGCTTCGTGTCCGTCGGTCCCGCACGCGACCAGATGCGTCGTGCTGCCCCGCGCCGCGCTGAGTGAACGTCCTCGTCGTCGGATCGGGCGGCCGCGAGCACGCGCTCGCCTGGGGGCTCACGCGCTCGGCGGTCGTCGACGCGGTCGTGCTGCCGCGCCCGGGAACCCGGGCATGGCCGACGTCGGCGCGTGCCTGGACCTCGACGAGCGCGATGGAGAGCCTCGACGAGTTCGACCGCTCGTCGTGATCGGCCCGGAGGCTCCACTCGTCGACGGGCTCGCCGACGAGCTGCGGCGCCGGTGGCGCCGCGGTGTTCGGCCCGTCGGCCGCGGCGGCACGCCTGGAGGGCTCGAAGGCGTGGATGAAGGAGATCCTCGACGACGCCGGCGTGCCGACCGCCCGTCACGCCACGTTCGACGCGACCCGGGAAGCCGAGGCGCTTGCGTACCTCGAGACGCTGCCCGGTCTCTACGTGGTGAAGACCGACGGGCTCGCCGCGGGCAAGGGGGTGCTCGTCACCGAGTCGCTCGCCGACGCGCGCGACGCGGTGCGCGCGTACCTCTCCGGGCGCGGCGTTCGGCGACGCCGGCCGCACGCGTCGTCATCGAGGAGGGGCTCGAGCGGCCCGGAGCTCTCGCTGCTCGTGCTGTGCGACGGACGACCACCGGCGTCCCACTGGCGCCGGCGCAGGACTTCAAGCGGATCGGCGACGGCGACCTCGGCCCGAACACCGGCGGGATCGGCGCCTACTCGCCGGTGCCCGTCGCCACCGACGGGCCTGGTCGACGAGGTGATGGAGCGCGGCGGTCGAACCGACGCTGCGCGCGCCTCGCCGGCACGCGACATCGAGTACCGGGGCGTGCTCTACGCGGGGCTCATGCTGACGCCCGAGGGCACCAAGGTGCTCGAGTACAACGTGCGCTTCGGTGATCCGGAGTGCCAGGTCGTGGTGCCCCGTCTGGCGAGCGACCTCGCCGTCGCACTGCGCGGAGGCCGCGACGGGCAGCCTGGAGCACGCCGGTCCGGTTCCGCGACGACGCCTGCGTGACGGTCGTGCTCGCGACCGAGGGCTACCCGAGCCCGCCGCGTCACCGGTGACCTGATCACCGGCCTCGATGCGGCGAGCGCGCTCGACGACGTGGTCAGGTGTTCCACGCGGGCACGAAGCGTGACGGCGACGAGATCCGGACGGCCGGCGGGCGCGTCCTCGCGGTGACCGCGACGGCGACCGACGTCGCCGCCGCCCGCACCACGCGCCTACGACGCCGTCCGACCGCATCTCGTGGCCGGGGATGCAGCACCGCACCGACATCGCCGCCGCTCGCCTGACCCCGGAGGCCACATGATCCCCCGCTACTCGCTGCCCGAGATGGCCGACCTCTTCACCGACGAGGCCCGCTTCGGCGCGTGGCTCGAGGTCGAGATCCTCGCGACCGAGGCGTGGGCGGAGCTCGGCGTCGTCCCGAAGGAGGCTGCGGTCGCGGTCCGCGAGCGGGCCGGCTTCGACGTCGACGGCGATCGAGGCCCGCGAGCTGGTCACCGAGCACGACGTCGCCGCGTTCGTGGACGTGGTCCAGGAGCGGGTCGGCCAGCCCGAGGGCACCTGGGTGCACTACGGGCTCACGTCGAGCGACGTCGTGGACACCGCGCTCTCGCTCCAGCTGTCCCGGGCCGCCGACCTGCTCGTCGAAGCCGCGGTCGAGCTCGACGCGGCGATCACGCAAGCAGGCGCACGAGTACCGCGACACCCCGATGGTCGGGCCGCACGCACGGCATCCACGCCGAGCCGACGACGTTCGGGGTGAAGCTCGCGCTCTGGGCGCTGCAGGTCCGGCGTGACATCGAGCGGCTGCGCCGGGCCCGCGCCGTGATCGCGGTCGGCAAGCTCTCGGGGGCGGTCGGGCACGTACTCGAACGTGGATCCCGTTCGTCGAGCAGTACGTGTGCGAGCGCCTCGGACCTGACCGCCGGTGCCGGCGACGCAGGTGCTCGCGCGTGATCGCCACGCGGAGCTGCTCTACGCGTGCGCCAGCGTCGGCGCGAGCATCGAGCAGTTCGCGCCCGAGATCCGTCACCTCCAGCGCACCGAGGTGCGCGAGGTCGAGGAGCCGTTCCGGGCCGGCAAGCAGAAGGGCTCCTCGGCGATGCCGCACAAGCGGAACCCGGTCAAGAGCGAGCAGCTCAGCGGGCTCGCCCGCGTGCTGCGCGGCAACCTCGGCGCCGGGCTCGAGAACGTCGCGCTGTGGCACGAGCGCGACATCTCGCACTCGTCGGTCGAGCGGATCATCCTCCCCGACTCGTGCGCTGCTCGCGTACTACGTGCTCGTGAAGTTCCGTTCGATCGTCGAGGGCATGCACGTCTACCCCGAGCGGATGATCGAGAACATCGACGCGAGCTACGGGCTGGTCTTCAGCCAGCCGGTGCTGCTCGCGCTCGTGGAGGCCGGAGAGTCCCGGGACGACGCCTACCGGGTCGTGCAGCGCAACGCGATGCGGACCTGGGAGGAACGGCGGCCGTTCATCGACGTGCTGCGCGAGGACCCGGAGATCACGAAGACCCTCACCGACGAGCAGCTGCACGCGTGCTTCGACCTGAAGCGGGCCATCGCCAACGTCGGGCGCACCTTCGAGGCGCTCGACCACCCGGAGAGGAATGCCTGAGCCGATGACGATCACGCTGCCGCACGAGTACCGAGGCAAGGTCCGGGACCTCTACGACGTCGGCGACGATCGCCTGCTCCTGGTCGCGTCGGACCGGATCTCCGTGTTCGACGTGGTGCTGCCGGACGCGATCCCCGACAAGGGGCGGATCTTGACGGCGATCTCGTCGTTCTGGTTCGACCAGGTCGCGGACCTGCTTCCCAACCACGTGATCTCGGTCGACCCGGCCGACTTCCCGGCCTCGGCCCGGCCCGATGCCGACGGGCGGGCGATGCTCGTGCGACGCACGGCAGCCGGTGCCGATGGAGTGCATCGCCCGCGGGCTACCTCTTCGGCGGCGCCTGGACGGAGTACCGGGAGCAGGGCACCGTGCAGGGGCGGGTCATGCCCGCCGGGATGCAGGAGGCCGAGCGGCTGCCCGAGATGCTCTTCACGCCGACGACGAAGGCCGAGGAGGGTCACGACCTGCCGATGACCGACGCCGAGGCGATCGACGCGGTCGGCGCGGATACGTTCGGCCGGCTGCGGGACGCCGCGCTCGCGATCTACGCGCGGGGTGCGGCACTCGGCGGAGTCCCGCGGCATCATCCTCGCGGACACCAAGTTCGAGTTCGGGCTCGCGCCGGACGGCGAGCTGCTGCTCATCGACGAGGTGATCACGCCCGACTCGTCGCGGTACTGGCCGGCGGAGGAGTACGCGGTCGGAGGCTCGCCGCCGTCCTTCGACAAGCAGTACGTCCGCGACTACTACCTCACCCTCGACTGGGACCGGACCGCGCCCGCGCCGCCGCTGCCCGACGACGTCGATCGCGGGGACCCGGCAGCGCTACGTCGAGGCCTACGAACGGCTCACCGGCCAGTCCTTCGCGGACTGGTACGGCGGATAGTCTCGAACGCATGAGCGGAGCGTGGCCCGAGCGGCCAGGAGCGGGAGTGATGGCGGCGTTCGAGGCTCGGATCGACGTCAGCCACCTGCCCGGCATCCTCGACCCGCAGGGCGCGACCGTCGAGAAGGCGCTCCCGGCGCTCGGGTACACGAACGTGACGCAGGTCTCGGTCGGCAAGAGCATCCGGCTCGTGGTCGACGCCGAGAGCGAAGCCGCGGCGCGCGCCCAGGTCGACGAGATGTGCCATCGCCTGCTGGCGAACCCCGTGATCGAAGCGTTCACCATCTCGATCTCGGAGCTCGTGCCATGAGCGCAGCGGGGACATCGAGCGGCTGCAGCCGATGGCACAGCGGAGCGGTTCGCCGGAGGAATGGTCGCCGGCCCGGCCCGCAGGGCCGAGAGCGGGATCGATGAGCGCAGGTCGGCGTGGTCCAGTTCCCGGGCACGAACTGCGAGCTCGACGTGCAGCACGCGATCGAGCAGCTCGGGCGGATCGGCGGAGATCCTCTTCCACGCCGAGCGCACCCTGCGCGGGGTCGACGCCGTCGTCGTTCCCGGCGGCTTCGCGCACGGTGACTACCTGCGGACGGGGGCGATCGCCCGGTTCTCCCCGGTCATGGAGTCGGTCGCCGAGCACGCGGCGGCGGGCGGCCCGGTCGTCGGCATCTGCAACGGCTTCCAGGTGCTCTGCGAGGCCGGCCTGCTCCCGGGCGCGCTGCAGAAGAACGCCGGGCTGAAGTTCCTGTGCGAGACCGTCGAGCTGCGGGTCGAGAGCACCGCGTCGGTCCTGACCGGCGCCGCGACCATCGGCGACGTGCTGCGCATCCCGATCAACCACTTCGAGGGCAACTACGTCTGCTCGCCCGAGACGCTCGCCGAGCTGCAGACCGAGCAGCGGGTCGTGCTGCGCTACGTCGACGAACCCGAACGGCAGCCTCGACGACATCGCGGGCATCTGGAACGCCGAGGGCAACGTCGTCGGCCTCATGCCCCACCCCGAGCGCGCGAGCGATCTGTTGCTCGGGTCCGACGACGGCGTGGTGCTCCTGCGATCACTGCTCGACGCGGCGACGAAGCGCTCGGCGCTCCTCGCTTCATGACGAGCGACGACGCCATGACGACCATGCGCCCGGCCCAGGCCGCGCTCGCGGCCGCCTTGCGCGAGCACGCGATCCGCGAAGGCGAGTTCACGCTGGCGTCCGGGCGCACGTCGAGCTGGTACCTCGACGGCCGGCAGGTGACGTTCCGGGGTGACTGCATCCAGATCGTCGGCGAAGCGATCGTCGAAGCGCATCGGCTCGATCGAGTTCGACGCGGTCGGCGGCCTCGCGGTCGGCGCGGTGCCGGTCGGGCTCGCCGTCGCGCTCGTGACCGGGGCGCGCAGCTTCGCGGTCCGCAAGGAGGCCAAGGGCCACGGGGTCGGCGGGCGGATGGCCGGTCCGATCGAGCCGGGTGACCGGGTGCTCGTCGTCGAGGACACCGCCACCTCCGGCGGCTCGCTGCTGGACTCGGTCGACGCGATCGCGGAGTTCGGCTGCGAGATCGTGGCCGCGTCGCTGCTGCTCGACCGGGGCGGCGAGGTCGGCGCCGCGCTCGGGGCGCGCGGCATCCCGTACCGCCCGGTGCTGCTCGGCCCCGACCTCGGGTACCCGTTCGGCTCGTGACCCGCCTCGACCCGTCCCCCGCCGAGCTGCCCCTCCACATCCAGCTCGGGATGACCGACGACGAGCTCGCGGCGGTCGTCGACGAGCTCGGCCGCCAGCCGACCGGCCTCGAGCTCGCCATGTACTCGGTGATGTGGTCCGAGCACTGCTCGTACAAGTCGTCGCGCGCGCACCTCGGCCGGCTGCCGACGGAAGCACCGTGGGTGCTGGTCGGCCCCGGCGAAGGTGCCGGCGTCATCGACGTGGGCGAGGGGATCGCCGTCGCGATCCGGATCGAGAGCCACAACCACCCGTCCGCCGTCGAGCCGTACCAGGGCGCGGCGACCGGTGTCGGCGGGATCATCCGCGACATCTTCTCGATGGGCGCGCGGCCGATCGCGGTGATGGACCCGCTGCGCTTCGGGCCACTGGACGATCCCCGCACCCGCTACCTCTTCGAAGGTGTGGTCAGCGGCATCAGCGGCTACGGCAACGCGGTCGGCGTGCCCACGGTCGGCGGCGAGGTCGTGTTCGACGAGTGCTACTCGGGCAACCCGCTCGTGAACGTGCTCTGCCTCGGCGTGCTGCCGAAGGAGCGGCTGATCCTCGCCCGCGCCGAAGGCGCGGGGAACCTCGCGGTGCTGATGGGCTCCTCCACCGGGCGCGACGGGATCGGCGGCGCGAGCGTGCTCGCGTCGGCCGGGTTCGTCGAAGGCTCCGAGGCCAAGCGCCCGTCGGTGCAGGTCGGCGACCCGTTCGAGGAGAAGAAGCTCATCGAGGCGTGCCTCGAGCTGCTCGACGCGGGGCTCGCGATCGGCGTGCAGGACCTCGGGGCGGCCGGGCTCTCGTGCGCCGCCTCGGAGACCGCGGCCAAGACGGGCGCGGGGATGGACGTCGACGTCGCTCGGGTGTCGAAGCGGGAGCCGGGGATGAACCCGGTCGAGGCGCTCACCTCCGAGAGCCAGGAGCGCATGCTGGCGATCGTGACGCCGGAGAACCTCGACGAGGTGCTGGCGCTCTGCGCGCGCTGGGAGATCCGGGCCACGGTGGTCGGACGGGTCACGGACTCCGGGCGCTTCCGCGTCTACGACGGCTACTTCGACGCGATCGGCGTGCCGGGGACGAACCCCGCGCCGCCGCTCGGCGACGAACCGCCGGTCGTCTCCTCCGACAACCAGCCGGTGGCCGACGTCCCGATCGGCAGCCTCGGCGACGGACCGCTCTACCACCGCCCGCTCGCCCCGCCCGACGACCTGGCCGAGCGGCAGGCCGCGGATCCCCGCGCCGAGCTGCTGCGCCGCTTCCCGCCCGGCCAGGACCTGGCCGGCGAGCTGCTCGACCTGCTCGCGTCCCCCAACATCGCGGACAAGAGCTGGGTCTGGCGCCAGTACGACCACCAGCTGTTCCTCAACACGGTCGCGGGGCCGGGCGGCGACGCGAGCGTGCTGCGCCTGAAGGAGACGACGGCGAGCGCGCTCGCGCTGTCGGTCGACGGCAAGGGACGCTTCTCCGCGCTCGACCCGCGCGTCGGGGCGCAAGCTCGCGGTGCTCGAGGCGGCGCGCAACGTCGCCTGCAGCGGGGCCCGCCCGCTCGCGCTCGTCAACTGCCTGAACTTCGGCAACCCGGAGCACGCCGAGGTGATGTGGCAGTTCTCCGAGACCATCGACGGCATGGGCGAGGCGTGCCGGGCGCTCGGCATGCCGGTGGTCGGCGGCAACGTCAGCTTCTACAACGAGTCGCACGGCGTGGACATCGACCCCACCCCCGTCGTCGGGGTGATCGGCCTGATCGATCGGCTGCTGACGCCGCCACCGGGCATCGGGCTGCGCGAGGGCGACCGCATCGTCATGCTCGGTGAGACCCGGCCCGAGCTCGGCGGCTCCGAGTGGGCCACCCGCCACGACCTGCGCGGTGGTCGTCCCCCCGCGGCGGACCTCGAGGCCGGCCGGCTGCTCCACGAGCTGGTCGCGGAGCTGGTCACCGACCGGATGGTCAACGGGCTCCACGACTGCTCGGACGGCGGGGTCGCGGTCGCGCTGGCCGAGATGGCCATCGCCTCCGGCGTGGGCTTCCGCGTGACCGTCGGCGACGCGGCGATGTGCTTCTCCGAGTCGGCCTCGCGCGTCGTGCTCTCCGTTGCTCCCGACCGGCTCAACGAGGTGCTGGGGCGCGCCGGCTCCGGACGGGTCCCGGCCATGATCCTCGGCGACGCCGTGGGCACCGACCTTCACGCGGTCGGGGTGTTCTCGGTCACGCTGGCCGCCGCCGACCACGCGTGGCGCGACGCGATCCCTTCGATCATGCGTGCCACGCCGGTCGTGGGATAATGGAACCTGTGCTTCCCGCGCGAAGGCACGACCCCGCCGCTCCCCTCGAAGAGACCCCGGGCCATGCCTGTGGTGTCTTCGGCGTGTACGGGCCCGGTCAGAACGTCTCGCAGCTGACCTACCTCGGGCTGTTCGCGCTGCAGCACCGGGGCCAGGAGTCCGCCGGGATCGCGGTGAGCGACGGCGAGACCATCACCGTCGCGAAGGACATGGGCCTGGTCACCCAGGTCTTCGACGAGCGCCGGCTCGCTCCGCTCCAGGGTCACCTCGCGATCGGTCACAACCGCTACTCGACGACCGGGTCGTCGTCCTGGCAGAACGCGCAACCGGTGTACCGGTCCGTCGGTGACGCGGGCTTCGCGCTCGGTCACAACGGCAACCTGACCAACACCGCGGATCTCGCGTCCGGTCTCGGGATGCTCCCCGGCATGACGCCCGACGAGACCAACTTCGACTCCACGACGGATTCCGCGCTGATCGCGGAGCTCGTCGCGCGCGAGTGGCCCGACGAGCCCCGCTCGGACGGGCGGGAGCTCGAGCTCGCGCTGGAGAAGGTGCTGCCCGAGCTGCGCGGTGGCTTCTCGCTCGTGCTCATGGACGACGCCCGCCTCATCGGCGTTCGTGATCCGCACGGCTTCTGGCCGCTCGTGCTCGGCCGGCTCGAAGGCGGCGGCTGGGTCCTCGCGAGCGAGACCGCGGCGCTCGACATCGTCGGCGCGCACTACGTCCGGGACGTGCAGCCGGGAGAGATGGTCGTCATCGACGCGTCCGGCCTGCGCCGGGAGTACCGGTACGCCGAGCCGGAGCCACGGCTCTGCCTCTTCGAGTTCATCTACTTCGCCCGGCCCGACACGCGGCTCTACGGCCACAGCGTGCACGCGGCGCGCACGCGCATGGGTGAGGCGCTCGCCCGCCAGGCGCCGGTCGACGCGGACATGGTGATGCCCGTGCCCGAGTCCGGGATCCCCGCGGCGCAGGGCTTCTCGCGCGAGTCCGGCGTCCCCTACGGCGACGGGCTGGTGAAGAACCGCTACGTCGGGCGCACGTTCATCCAGCCGAGCCAGCAGATGCGCGGCGTCGGGGTGCGGCTCAAGCTGAACCCGTTGCCGGAGAGCATCCGGGGCAAGCGGCTCATCGTCGTCGACGACTCGATCGTGCGCGGCACCACGACGCGCGAGGTCATCAAGATGCTCCGTGAGGCCGGTGCGCGCGAGGTGCACTTCCGGGTGTCGTCGCCGCCGTACCGCTGGCCGTGCTTCTACGGGATGGACACGGGCCGCCGGGGCGAGCTCCTCGCCGCGGACCTCTCGGTGGGCGAGATCCGGGAGTACCTCGACGTGGACTCGCTCGCGTACCTCGAGCTGGACCGGGTCCGGACCGCGACCGGGGCACCACCGGAGTCGTTCTGCACCGCCTGCCTCTCGGGCGAGTACCCGGTGCCGGTCGCGCTGATGGGTCACGACTCGAAGCTGTTGCTCGAGGCGCCCATGCTCGACCTCACCGAGACCAGCGCTTCGCGCCCATGACCGACGCCGACCAGCCCGACCCTCCGAGCACCGGCTCCGGGCGTGACGGGCTCACCTACTCGGATGCCGGCGTGGACATCGGCGCCGGCGAGAAGGCCGTCGAGCTGATCAAGGCCCACGTCCGCTCCACCTTCCGGCCGGAGGTCATCGGCGACGTCGGGGGCTTCGGCGGGCTCTTCGCGCTGGGCCAGCTCCCCCATCGCGATCCGGTGCTCGTCCTCTCCACCGACGGGGTCGGCACGAAGTCGGCGATCGCCCGGATGGTGGGTCGGTACGACACGATCGGGCTCGACGTCGTCGCGATGAGCGTCGACGACATCGCGGTGCAGGGTGCCGAGCCGCTGTCGTTCCTCGACTACCTCTCGGTGGGCAAGGTGATCCCGGAGACGGTCGAGGAGATCGTCAGCGGGGTCGCCGAGGGCTGCCGCCAGGCCGGGTGCGCGCTGAGCGGCGGCGAGATCTCCGAGCACCCCGATCTCATGGAGCCGGGCGAGTTCGACCTCGTCGGCTTCGCGGTCGGCGTGGTGGAGCGGGCCGACATCCTGCCGCGTGGCGTGCAGTCAGGCGACCGGATCATCGGCTTCGGCAGCCCGGGCCTGCGCTGCAACGGGTATTCACTCGCGCGGCGCGCGTTCCTCGACCGCCGGGGCCGTTCGCTCGACGATCCCGCGTGGGCCGGCGCACACCACTCGCTGGGCGACGAGCTGCTGATCCCGAGCGTGATCTACGCGCCGGCGATGTCCGAGCTGCGCCGCCACGTCGAGGTGCACGGCTTCGCGCACATCACCGGTGGTGGCATCCCCGGGAACCTCGTGCGATCGCTGCCCGATCACTGCGACGGCGTGGTGCACCGCGGGATGTGGGAGGAGCCGCGGATCTTCTCCGAGATCCAGGCGGCGGGCGACGTGAGCGACGAGGAGATGGAGCAGGTCTTCAACCTCGGGCTCGGCATGCTCGCGGTCGTGGCGGAGGGCGACGTGTTCCGCGCGCTCGACGCGGTGCGCGGGGCAGGCCAGGACGCGTGGCTCGTCGGCGAGATCGTCCACGGGCACGGGCGCGCGCACGTCGACCGCGCGTGCCTAGCGCTACTCCAACCAGCGCGCCGACACCCACGACCGTTGCGCGCACGCGGGGCAGGTCATGTAGCGCGAGTAGTGCCGCCATGGCGTCCAGACCCAGTACGGCAGATGCCGCTGCGCGAACTCCGCGTAGCTGACCCGGGTGCGGCCGTGGCAACGCGAGCAGTCGACGACCAGCGTGCCCGGGCGCCGCACTGCACTCGAGAAGAGCGCCTTCTTGCCGTCGTCTCGGGTCACTCCGGCCTGCGCACTTCGTGCCCGCTCCGGCCGGCGCGCTCGTCCGCGTCCGAGCTCACGGCGCCAGCATGGTCATGACGGTCTGCGCGAGCTCGCGGTAGGCGGCCGCACCGACGGACGCCGGCGCGTGGTCGAGGATCGACTGGCCCGTCGCCGGCGCTTCGGCGAACCGGATGGAGCGTGGGATCATCGGCGCCAGCACCGGGAGCCCGTACCGCACCTCGACGTCGGTGAGGACCTCACGCGTGTGGCGGGTCCGGCCGTCGAACATCGTGGCCACGGCACCGAGCACGCCGAGGTCGGGCTGCGTGTACGCGCGCACGTCGGCGACCGTCTCGAGGAGCTGGCCGACGCCGCGGTGGCTCAGCGTCTCGCACTGCAGCGGGATCAACACGAAGTCGGCCGCCGTGAGGCCGTTGATCGTGAGGATGCCGAGCGACGGCGGGCAGTCCAGGAGCACGACGTCGTAGCTGTCTTTCACCGGCTCGAGCGCGCGGCCGACCGCGTGCTCGCGCCCGACGTGCCCGACGAGATGCACCTCCGAGCCGGCCAGATCGATCGCCGCGGGCAGCACCGAGACGTTCCCCGCGACGACGATCACCTCGGTCGCCTTGTTGCGCCCGACCAGGACGTCGTGCAGCGAGAGCGGGAGCGACTCGGGGTCGAGCCCGACCGAGTACGTCAGGCAGGCCTGCGGGTCGAGGTCCACGAGGAGGACGCGCCGGCCGGCCCGCGCGAGCGCGACGCCGAGCGTGTGGACGGTCGTGGTCTTGCCGACGCCACCCTTTTGGTTCGCCACCGCGACCACGCGAGCCATCGCGCGGAGTGTACCGAGGACGTCCTCCTGGACCGCCGGGCGCGCGTCCCGCGGCGCCCGCGCGTCCTAATGCGCGTGCATGAACGTGGGCATCGACGTGGTGACCGAAACGCGGAGCGCGGTCACAGAAATCGGTACTCGTCACCCATTTCCGTTTTGGGCCGACGGTGCTAGGTTGAATACACCACCTGGAACGTGCGAGACGTTACGCTCCTGGGAGCAATCGGACAGCAGCAACGGGGAAGAGAAACGCCGCTCGACGATCGCTCGACCGGTCGACTGGAGGAAACATGCAGGGACAGCCCGAAAACGACGCGCTGCTCACGCCGTCAGAGGTGGCTGCCATGTTCCGGGTCAACCCGAAGACCGTGACCCGCTGGGCCAGGGCAGGGAAGATCTCGGCAATCAGGACGCTTGGCGGCCACCGCCGGTTCCGCGCTTCGGAGATTCGTCGCTTTCTCGAGCAGGTCGAGGAGCACGAAGAAGCCTGAGCGGAGTCGCGTCGCACCGCAGCGATGCGGTGGCGTGCGCAACGGACCCGGGCGGGGGTGACGCCGGAGTCCGACCACCACGAGTCATACGAGAAGCCCGGTCTGAGGAGGCCGGGCTCTCGCAATTCCGGGGCCGGTGGGATTCTTGGGAACCTCACGGGCCGTGGCGCGCCTCTTGACCCTGATCGACCGGACGGTCGGGGACGAGGAGGACGGACATGGGTGCAGCACTGACGGTGATCGGCGGTGGCCTGGGCGGGCTGACCGCCGCGGTGGCAGCAGCCGAGGCGGGCTGGACCGTCCGCGTCCTCGAGGCCAGGGCGGAGCTCGGCGGCCGGGCCCGGACCACCGGCGATCCGTACCACGCCAACTGGGGACCCCACGTCGTCTACTCCGACGGGCCGCTCTGGCACTGGCTCCACGAGCGCGACCTCACCACCGGCGTGGTCGGCGCGCCCCGGATGCCGCGGATCGTGGTGCGGGTGGATGGACGCGGCCGGCGCACCCCTCCGGCCGGCCTCGTGCGCGCCTACCTGGCGATCCGGCGCGCGGACGCCCCGGTGGACCTCGCCTTCCGCGAGTGGGCGGGCCGGATCGTCGGTGACGAGCATGCGGGGCGCCTCGCGGCCTTCGTCGGCGTCGCCACCTTCGACCACGACCCGGGCCGGCTCGCCGCGGCGTTCGTCCGGGAGCGCCTGGTGCGGGCGACGGCGTTTCCTCCGACGGTGCGCTACTTCCCGGGTGGCTGGTCGACGCTCGTGGCCCGGCTCGAGCAACGGGCGCGGGCACTCGGCGCGAGCATCGAGACGAGCTCGCCGGTGGATTCGATGCCCGAGGGACCGACGATCGTCGCGGTACCGATGCGCGCTGCCGCCGGGCTGCTCGGGGCGCTTCCGGCGGGTGACCGGAACGGCACGACGACCGCGCTGCTCGATCTCGCGCTCCGTCGCCGTCGCACCGACCCGTACGTGCTGTCGGACCTGGATGCGGCCGGCTTCTGCGAGACGTTCACGAAGGCCGACCCTTCGCTGGCCCCCAAGGGCGAGCACCTCGTGCAGACTCAGGCCGGGATGCGACCGGGAGAGACGCTCGAGGACGCGGTGCTCCGACTCGAGGCGCTCGTCGACGTGGGGTTCGACGGCTGGCGCGACCGGGAGACCTGGCGCCGGCGGGCCCGCATCCACGACGAGACGGGGGCCCTGGATCTCCCCGGCCGAACGTGGCGCGATCGCCCCGCGGTGCGTCGGGGCGACGACGTCTGGTTGGTGAACGACGCCGTCGCTGCACCGGGCCTCCTCTCGGAGGTCTCCCATCACGCCGCGCTCGCGGCAGTGGCGGAGCTCGGTGTCCCGGGCCGCCGGACGGCGACGCGAGGCCTGGTGCGCCCGGCGTGATCCCGGAGGCCGTCGTTCGCCGCGCCCAGCGCGGAGACCCGATGGCGCTGGAGGCGCTCGTGCGCCTGGTCACGCCCGCGATCGCGCCGGTCTGCGGGGCGATCGCGCTCGACGCGGGCGACGACGCGATGCAGGAGACCCTGATCGTCATCCTCCGGAGGATCTCGACGTTGCGTGAACCACAGGCGCTTTCCGGGTGGGCTCGCCGGATCGCGACGCGTGAAGCGGTGCGCGTGGCGTGCGCCCGGCTGATGGTGGTGGACGACCTGACGCTGGAGCGGGTGAGCCCGACGGCGGAGCTGGGCGATCTGGCCACCGCGCTCGACGTGCGCGCGGTGCTGGCCGATCTCGGTCCCGAACAGCGCGCGGTGCTCGTGCTGCGAGATCTCGAAGGCCTCGGCGAAGCCGAGGTCGCCAACATCCTCGAGGTGCCTGAGGGCACGGTGAAGTCACGCTTGCACCGCTCGCGAGCCGCGTTCGGCCGGAGGTGGAACCCATGAGCCCGCAGATCGCCTGGCCGACCGCCGGCCTCGACCCGCTGACCCGCCGCGCGTCCTCGCGACGGCGATGCCCGGCGCCGCGTTCGCGGAGCGGACGGTCGACGCCCCGTTCGCCGCGACCTGGGGGTGGATCGAGGACCTGCCCCGATCGGTGCCGACCTTCGACCGTGACGTCTCGGCGATCCGCATCCGGACCCGGGTGGATCGCGGCGCCGGCGTGCAGGACCTGACCGCGATGGTGCGAACGCACGGGATCCCGTATCCCTTCACGATTCGGCTCGAGCCGGGCTTCTGCATCATGCAGGCCCGGGCCCGCGCCTACGTCGTGATGATGGCCGCCGCGCCGCTCGCGGACGACCCGTCTCGAACCCGCCTCGTGCACGCGGAGGGGGTGCCGCTCCCCGGCGCGGGGCTCCTCCGACCGGTGCTCGCCCGGCTCGTCGAGGGCGACGTCAGGCGCATCGCGCAGCTCGCGCGCGCGACGGCTTCCGCAGATGACGAGAGGCCCGGTCCTGGGACCGGGCCTCTCGGAGTTCGGGGTGGCCGGGACCGGCGTCGATCCGGTGACCCCACGCTTTTCAGGCGTGTGCTCTGCCGACTGAGCTACCCGGCCGTGCAGGACGAGCCCCCGTGGCTCGTCCAGCGGTCCTGACGGGATTTGAACCCGCGGCCTCCGCCTTGACAGGGCGGCGTGCACTCCAAACTGCACCACAGGACCCGATGCACCACCATGAGAGAACCGCACGGTGGCAAGTGCCCCCAGGGGAGTTCGAATCCCCGTTACCGCCTTGAAAGGGCGGCGTCCTGGGCCACTAGACGATGGGGGCTCGCTCCTCTGAGAGGCAGCGCATCCTAGCAGTCGCTCTCTTTGGCCGAGCTTGCGGCACTTCCGCCCGGGGCAGAACCCTGGAGACGGCTTCACGCGATCTTTGCGTTCGTCACAGGCTGCAACTCCGTGAGGGACGTAGCATCATCGTGGCACTTCGTCGGTGACCGCCGGCGAAGAGAGGAGAGGCGGTCGGGGCGACCCGGTCGAGGAAGGCACCGTCAATGGCCCCGAATGCCTTTGACGTCGTGATCGCCGGCGTGAACAAGGCCGGGACCACCTCGTTGTTCGTCTCCCTAGCCACCCATCCACAGATCGCGCCGTCGGCGGTGAAGGAGACCCGGTTCTTCCTTCCCGCGCGCTACGGGCTGCCGGTCGGCCCGCGTGCGACCTACGACGGTTACTTCGAGGGTTCGAGCGGCGCCGTGGCGCGCCTCGAGGCGACCCCCTCCTACTTCTACGGCGGCGCGGCCGTCGCCGAGGTCGTCGACGAGATGCTCCCGGACGCCCGGGTCATCGTCGTGCTGCGGGAGCCGGTGGCCCGCGCGGTCTCCTTCTTCCAGTACCAGAAGACCCGGCTCCGCCTGCCGCCGGAGCTCACGATCGAGGACTACCTTGCCCACGCGGACTCCTTGACCGACGAGGACTTCCTCGACCCCGACAACGAGCGCTACTTCGCGGTCGGGGGCGGGCGGTACGCGGACTTCCTTCCCGCGTGGCTCGAGCGCTTCGGCCCCGACCGGTTGCTGGTCCTCACGTTCGAGGAGCTGACCGCGGAGCCCGCGCGCGTGCTGAACGAGGCGGTCACGTGGCTGGGCCTGGACCCGGTCATGCTGCCGAACGACGCGCTCGCGGCAGAGAACCGCACGATGGGGTTCAAGAGCCGGCGCTTCCAGCGGCTCGCGCTCCGGGCCAATGACCGGTTCGAACGGCTGCTGCGGCGACACCCCCGGATGAAACGTCGGGTCCGTTCCGTGTACCTGCGGCTGAATGGCCAACCCGCCGGGAGCCACATCAGCAGTGAGGTTCGCCGCGAGCTCGCCGAGCGCTTCCGGGAGCCGAACGCGCGGCTCGCCGATCAGCTCGCCGACGCCGGTGTCGCGCTGCCGTCCTGGCTGGCCGACGCGCGCATCGGCATCACGTAGCTCTGCGCGACCGCGCCGGCGCGGTCGCGATGACCACGGATTCGCTGCGGGACCACGGGATATCGTGCTCCGGGGTCGCTAGCTCAACAGGTAGAGCACCGGGCTTTTAACCCGATGGTTCAGGGTTCGAGTCCCTGGCGGCCCACCAGCGCGGCGCCGACTCGACGAAGGGTGCCGGTCCAACGATGTTCTGGATCTGGGTGCGCGGTGGTCCGCAGGCCGTGTTCGCGTTCGTGCTGGTCGTCGCCGTCTTCGTCGTGCTGTACGTGGTGGGGTCGCGCGTCGCCGTGTGGTTGCCACCGTTCCTCATCGTCCCCGCATTCGTCCTCTTCGTCCTGGCTGTCGGTCGATCGGTGAAGCGCGACCGTGACGGCGACTCCGGCGAGCCGGACTCCCGGTGACGCCCGACTCCCGGTGACGGAGGACTGAGGCAACGGCACCGCGCAGGTACGATCCGAGCCGATGCCCCCAGAGTCCCCGATCGGCGTCGTCGCGGACGGCACCCCGATGTTGCGTGCCGGCGTGGCGGGCACCCTCCGCGCCGCGGGGTTCGAGATCCCGGCCGACACGGCGGTGGGCGCCGACGTCGTCGAGCTGGTCGACCGGCACCACGCGGAGCTCGTGGTCATCGGTGCGCTCTCCGACCTGCCGGTGGTCGAGCTGGTGCGCCGGCTGCGGGCCCAGCCGGCGCCGGCGAAGGTGGTGCTGTTGCTCGGGCGGGTCGCGCCCGACGCGATCGCCGAGCTCCTCAGCCTCGACGTCGAAGGCCTGGTCCCGCGGGTGATCGACCCGGCTGCGTTCCTCGACGCGGTCCGACGGGTCCGGGACGGCGAGCGGGTCGTCGACGCGGGCATCCTCGTGAGCGACGAGCCGGCGGCCGTCGAGTCCGACGGGTCCAGCGGGCTGACCGCCCGCGAGCGTGAGGTCCTGGTGCTGCTCGCGGCCGGCCACTCCAACCGCGAGATCGCCTCGTCGCTGTACGTCTCGCTGCCGACCGTCAAGACCCACCTCGCGCACATCTACGCCAAGCTCGACGCGAAGAACCGCAACGAGGCGCTCGGTCGTGCGGTCGCGCGCGGCTTGCTCTGAGCGGTCGCGCCGCCACGGTCGTTGATGCCGCGCGGGCGGCGCTTTGTCAGGGAGTGGGAGCGAACGCGCAGCTTTGACATCCGCGGAGTTCCAGGTCGGTCGCCTTATGCTGACCGACAGGCGGATCTGCGTTCCACGGAAGGAGTTCCCGGGTGCTCGTGCTCACACGGCGATCCAACCAGAGCATCATGATCGGGACGGACATCGTGGTGACCGTGCTCGAGGTGCGAGGTGAGCAGGTTCGCATCGGCATCAAGGCTCCCCGCGAGGTCGAGGTCCATCGTGAAGAGGTCTTCGAGGTCCTTCACGAGACCGAAGTCCCTCCCTCGGCCTGATCGCCCGGTCGATCTGATCGCTTTCTGAACGTCCGGCCGGTCCCGGCAGCGTTCGCGCTCCGTTCACGTTCACGTCGCGTCCCCGTGACCTCGCCCGGTGACGATGGTGCCGACACGAACCGCCGAGCGGCGGTGGGGCCGACCAATCCCCCCGGTCGGGCCCACCGCCACCCGGTTCGTCACCCGGAGAGGGCGTCCTCGAGCCGGACCGGGCTGCGGCCCAGCGCTTCGGCCACCGTCGGGTGGGTCACGGAACCCGCGACGGTGTTGACCCCCTGGCCCAGAGCGCGATCCGACGCCACGGCGGCGGCGACCCCGTGGACCGCGAGGGTCAGCGCGTACGGCAGCGTTGCGTTCGTGAGCGCGTAGGTCGACGTGAACGGCACTGCGCCGGGCATGTTGCCGACCGCGTAGTGGAGCACGCCGTGGACGCTCGTAGACCGGGTCGGCGTGCGTGGTCTCGTGGGTGGTCTCGATGCAGCCGCCCTGGTCGACGGCGACGTCGACGATGACCGCGCCCGGCTTCATCGTCCGCACCATGTCGTCGGTCACGACGATCGGGGCGCGTCCAGCCGGCACGAGCACCGCCCCGATGACCAGGTCCGCATCGGCCACGGCCCGGCTCACCGCGCCGCGGTTGCTCGCGAGCGTCACGATCCGGCCTTGATGGATCTGGTCGACCCAGCGCAGGCGGTCCAGGTTCCGGTCGAGGAGCAGGACCTCGGCTTCCATGCCCTGCGCGATCCAGGCCGAGTTCCAACCGACGTTGCCCGCGCCGAGCACGACGACACGCGCGGGACGGACGCCCGGGGACCCCGCCGAGCAGCACGCCTCGCCCGCCGAGCTCGCGCTCGAGGAACCGCGCACCGACCTGGGTCGCCATCCGGCCCGCGACCTCGCTCATCGGCGCGAGCAACGGGAGGCTGCCGTCCTCGGGCTGCACCGTCTCGTACGCGATCCCGACCACCTGGTGCTCGAGGAGCGCGTCCGCGACCTGCGGGTACGCGGCGAGATGGAGGTAGGTGAAGAGGACGAGCCCGGGCCGCAGGTAGCCCAGCTCCTCGTCCTGGGGCTCCTTCACCTTCAGGATCATCCCGGCGCGTGCCCAGACGTCCGCCGCGGTGCGGACGATCTCGGCGCCGGCCGCGTGGTACTCGGCGTCGGCGATCGACGAGCCCGACGCCCGCGTCGTGCTCGACGAGCACGGTCACGCCGTGCGCGGTGAGCTCGTGCACGCCGTCGGGAGTGATCGCGACGCGGTGCTCGCCCGTCCTTGATCTCGCGCGGGATCCCGACGACCAGCGCGCGCGCGTCGGGCACCCGGCTCACGACGCTCTGCAGCCGTTTCCACGCCTCGGTCAGGCACGGTCCGCAGCGTCGTCTCGATGATCGTCGAACTCGTCCGGTCCCGCGATCAGCGGCGGCGACAGCTGCACCACCGGGTCGCCCCGGTCGTCGGTGCGGCAGATCAGGCCCGCCTCGAACAGCACGGGGCGCGAGGAACCCGCGCAGCAGCGCCTCGCCCTGCCTCCTTGGTGAACCGGGCGTCGGTCTCGGGGTCGGCCACGAGCTCGAGCGCCAGGAAGTAGCCCGCGCCGCGCACGTCGCCGACGATCGGGATGTCGCGCAGGCCGTCGATCGCGGTCGCGGAGCTCGTCCTCGTGCGCCCGGACGTGCGTCGAGGATGCCTTCCTCCTCGAACAGCTCGAGGTTGCGCGAGCCCGACCGCGCAGCTCACCGGGTGGCCGCCGAACGTGATGCCGTGCAGGAAGCTCGCCTTCTCCGAGAGGAACGGCTCGGCGATGGCGTCGCGACAGATGACGGCACCGAGCGGCGAGTAGCCGCTCGTGAGCCCCTTCGCGGCGGTGATCATGTCGGGCAGGTAGTCGTAGCGCTCGCAGCCGAACATCGTGGCCGAGCCGACCGAACGCGCAGATGACCTCGTCGGAGACGAGCAGGACGCCGTACCGGTCGCAGATCTCGCGCACCCGCTGCGAAGTAGCCCGTCGGGCGGCACGAAGCAGCCGCCCGCGTTCTGCACCGGCTCGAGGTAGAGCGCGGCGACGGTCTCGGGGCCCTCCGACGAGGATGCGCTCCTCGATCGCGTCCGTGGTCAGCTGCATGAACGCGGCGTCGTCGCCTTGCCGAGCGGGTGGCGGAAGCGGTTGGTGTTCGGACGTGTGCGGTGCCGGGCGTCAGCGGCTCGAACGGTGCTGCGCAGCGCGGCGACGCCGGTGATCGCGAGCGCACCCATCGTCGTGCCGTGGTACGCGGTCTCGCGGGCGATCACCTTGTAGCGCTGCCCGGCTCGCCGATCGCCTGGAAGTACTGGCGGGCCAGCTTCCACGCCGACTCGACGGCCTCGGACCCGCCGGTCGTGAAGAAGACGCGGTTGAGGTCGCCGGGCGCGAGCTCGGCGAGCTTGGCCGCGAGCTCGATCGCCGGCGGGTGCGCGTAGCTCCAGATCGGGAAGTACTCGAGCGTGCTCGGCCTGCTGCGCGTGCGGTCTCGGCGAGGTCCTCGCGCCCGTGGCCGAGCTGCACGGTGAAGAGGCCCGAGAGCGCGTCGAGGTAGCGGTTCCCGCGCGCGTCCCAGAGGTAGCAGCCCTTGCCCGCGGCCGATGATCGGGATCTCGCCGCCGGTGTACGCGCCGAGCCGGCTGAAGTGCATCCAGAGGTGGCGCTGCGCCTGCTCGTTGAGCCGGTCGACGTCGTAGGTGTTCGGCGCGGTCCGTGGTCCACTATCGGGTACCCCATGCGTAGGTCTGCTTGAAGAGCCGGAGGTAGGTGAAGGTCTCGGTGCTGCGCACGCCGGGGATGGAGCGCACCTTGTCGTTGAGCAGTGCGAGCAGGTGCTCGTCGTCCTCGCAGACGACTTCCATCAGCAGGTCGAACGAGCCGCTCACCACGACGACGTAGCGAGACCTCGGGGATCGCGGCGATGATGTCCGCGACGCCGCGCAGGTCGCCCTCGATCTTCAGCCCGATCATCGCCTCCCGCCGGAACCCGAGGGTGAGCGGATCGGTGACCGCGACGATCTGCACGACGCCCGACTCGACGAGGCGCTGCACGCGCTGGCGCACCGCGGCCTCGGAGAGCCCGACGGCGGTCGCCGAGCTTCGTGTACGGGAGCCGGCCGTCCTCCTGGAGCTGCTCGATGATCGCCTTGTCGACGTCATCGATGACGACGGCGCGGTGCGGAGCCGGCGCGCTCGCCACTCCGGCGGGTGTTGGTCATGCGGTCCCTCCCTCGGGTGCCGAGATTGTCGCCCGCCTGCGGCCGCGGCTGCAAGGGAATCCGTCGTGTCCACCGGCCCAATCTGCGGATTCCAAGGTATCGACCGGTTCAGGCTAC
Organism: uncultured Acidimicrobiia bacterium; assembly: GCA_963770105.1. Taxonomy (GTDB): domain Bacteria; phylum Actinomycetota; class Acidimicrobiia; order IMCC26256; family JAENVU01; genus Chersky-806. Next base: position 818,038 of record CAVYOL010000001.1, read on the forward strand.
GGGATCCAGAGGGATCCCCCGGATCAGCGGGGCGCGAGGAGCGCAGCGAGCTCGGCCGGGGTGGTGACCAGACGGAACCCCTCGCCGGCCAGCCAGCCGTGGTTGCGGCGGTGGAGGTCGTCCTCGCCGTCGAACCGGTTCAACGCGACGAGCACGGTCGGCTCGTGCGGCAGCGCGTGCAGCACGGCGGTCGCGAGCCGCACCACGTTGATCGTCCCCAGCCCCGCCGGCGCGACGAGGACGGCCGCGTCGACCTCGAGCGCGCGCCCAGGCTCACGGTGTCGCCGTCGGAGGCCAGAGGCGAGCGGGGCCCGCCCGCACCCTCGACCACCGTGACCGCTCCCGGCGGCGAGGGCGCGAGCTCCGCGACCAGCTCCGCGATCGTGAACGGGGGCAGGCCGAGCACGTCAGCCGCCATCGGTGGTGCCATCGGCACCGCGTACCAACGGTGACGCGGGCAGACCGTCTCGGCCGGCTCGCCGCTCGCGCGCCCGAGGAGCTCCGCATCGGTCGTGCCGAGCTCTTCGGGTGCGTAGGACTGCGCGGGCTTCCGCGCCGCGACGGCGACGCCGCTCGTTCGCAGCGCATCGACCGTGGCCCGCCCCCACCAGGTCTTGCCGACTTCGGTCTCGGTGCCGGTCAGCAGGACTCTCGTCACGCGAGGCCGAGGCCTTCGAGCGCACGCCGGAGGGTGGCGACCTGATCGACCGAGTGCGCGGCCGAGAGCGCGATCCGCAGGCGCGACGTGCCGGACGGCACGGTCGGGGGCCGGATCGCGGGAACCAGCAAGCCGAGCTCGAGCAGGGCCTGCGCCGCCGCCGACCGCCCGGGCCTCGTCGCCGCACAGGCACCGGGACGATCGGCGACGGATGGCCGGGTCGGAGCTCGTCGACGTTGCGCCCGGAGCCGCGACCGCAGCACCGTCGCCCTCGGAGCCGCGCACGATCGCGCACCGCCGCGAGCGCGGCGGCGGCGTCGGCCGGGTCGAGGTCGCGGTGGTGAAGATGTACGAGCGGGCCCGGTTCACGACGAGCTCGGTGAGCGCGCGCGGGACCGGCGACGAAGCCGCCGAGCGCGCCGAGCGTCTTCGAGAGCGTGCCGACCCGCAGCACCGTCGGGCCCGGGCTCGCCGAGCTCGGGCCCGAGGACGGCGTGGGCCTCGTCGAGCACGAGCAGCGCGTCGTGGCGGCGCGCAGAGCTCGACGAGCCCGTCGACGTCGGCGACGTCGCCGTCCATCGAGAACACGGTGTCGCTGACGACGAGCGCGCGCCGGCCGTCGGTGCGCTCGCGCAGGAGGGTGCTCGAGCGCGTCGAGGTCCCGGTGCGGGTACACCGCGACCTCACCGCTCGCGAGCCGGGTGCCGTCGATGATCGACGCGTGGTTGAGCTCGTCGGAGCAGACGAAGCGTGCCGGGACCGCCGAAGGTCGTGAGCACGCCGAGGTTCGTGGCGAACCCGGTGGGAAAGAGCACCGCGGCCTCGGCCTGCTTCCAGTCCGCGAGCTCACGCTCGAGCTCGGAGTGGATCGGACGGGAACCGACGATGAGCCGGGCCGCACCCGACCCGGTGCCCCACCGGTCGATCGCGTCGTGCGCGGCCTCGATGACCGACGGGTGCTGGGTCAGGCCGAGGTAGTCGTTCGACGCGAACGCGACGACGGCCCGGCCTTCCGGCGCGAGCTTGCCCTCGGGGCCCGCGGCATCGAAGTCCACCGGCGCCCGCCACTGGCCCGCGCTCCGGATCATCCGGGCCTGCCCCTCGGACCAGTCGGTCCAACCGGACGATCGGGGCCCGCTCACGAGACGGCCGCGCCGAAGTCGGTGACCTCGTCGATCGACTCGCCGAGCACGTGGACGATCCGGTGGATCTCCTCGGAGGTGACGGTCAGGGGTGGCATCAGGACGACGACGTCGCCGAGCGGGCGGAACAGCACGCCGCGCTGCGACCGCCGCGGCACAGACCTTGCGTCCCCACCGCAGGCCGTCGGTCGGTGGCGCGAGCTCGACGCCGCCCATGAGGCCGCGCAGCCGGACGTCGGCCACCTCGGGCAGCGACACGAGCCGATCGTCGAGCAACCCGCGCAGCTCGTCCGAGCGCGGCGCGGACGTTCGCCAGCACGTCGCACGCCTCGATGAGCTCGAGGTGGCGGAGCGCGACCGCGGCCGCGAGCGCGTTCCCGCTGTACGAGTGGCCGTGGTACAGCGTGTGCTCGGAGAGGTCGGGGCCGAGGAACGCCTCGAACACCGGGCCCGACGCGACGGTCGCCGACATCGGGAGGTACCCGGCGGTCATGCCCTTGCCGAGGCACAGGAGGTCGGGCCGGATCGCCGCCTGCTCCGAGGCGAACAGCGTGCCGGTGCGACCGAAGCCCGGTCGCGACCTCGTCGCAGATGAGCAGCACGTCGTGCTCGCGGCACGTCGCCGGCGAGCGCGCGCGAGGTCGTCGGGGGCCGCGAGCTGCATCCCCGCCGCGCCCTGCACCAGCGGCTCGATGATCACCGCGGCCAGCTCGGGCGCGTGCTCGCGCGACCATCGCGCCCGCGACCGCGAAGCACTCCGGGTCGGCGAACGCGGGCGCCCGGAGCACCGGAAAGCGCAGCGGGTCGAAGAGGTCGGTGCCGAACCCGCCGGCCGCCCACGCGACAGCGCGCCGATCGTGTCGCCGTGGTACGCGCCGCCGAACGCCAGGAAGGTGTTCCGGCCCGTGATCCCGCGGTTCACCCAGTACTGGAACGCGATCTTCAGCGCCTGCTCGACCGCGCACGCCCCGTCGGACGCGTAGAGGAAGTGCGGGTCGTCGACCGGGACGACGCGCGCGAGCGCCTCGGAGAGCTCGACCACGATCCGGTTGCCGTTGCCGAGCATCGTCGTGTGCGCGCCGCGGGCCAGCTGGTCGCGGATGGCCTCGTCGAGCTCCGGGACCGCGTGGCCGAGGGTCGTGACCCAGAGCGACGAGATGGCGTCGAGGTAGCGGCGCCCGTCGACGTCGATGACGTCGTGGCCCTCGGCCCGGTCGACGACCACCGGGGCGTTGTCGGCGTAGCTCGACATCTGGGTGAAGCCGTGCCACACCACTGCCGTGTCACGCGCCACCCACTCGTCATGCTGGCCCACGACCCGGATGCTACGACCCGCGTGAATCTGCGGTTCGTGCCGTTCTCCCCGCCGGCACGGGTGAGGGCACGGACCGGGCTCAGGCCTTGGCGAGCTCGGCGCAGAGGTCGGCGAACTGCGTCGACGTAGCGGTCGATGTCGGCCTCGGTGTGCTGCACCGAGAGCGTCCACTGCTCCTCGTCGCCCGGCGTCATGAAGACGCCGCGGTTCATCATCCACGGGTACGACGCGAGGTAGAGGTCCGGGTTGGTCTCGAGGAAGTCGCGGTAGTTCCGCAGCGGCTCGGGCCGGTACGACACGCAGCCCTTGGCGCCGAGGTCCACCGTGTGGCCGGGGATGTCGTTCTCGGCCATCGCCCGGGCGCAGCCCTCGGCGAGGCGGGTGCCGAGCTTGGCGAGGTCGTCGTACGCGTCGGGGGTGAGCACCTCGGTGAGCGTGGCGAGCCCGGCCGCGGCCACGAGCGGGTTGCCGTTGAAGGTGCCCTGCTGGGCGGCGCCGCGGTCGATGACGTCCATCACGTCGGCCCGACCGCCGAACGCCGCGGCCGGCGTGCCGCCGCCGATCGCCTTGGCCCAGCACGCGAGGTCGGGGTGCACGCCGTAGCGCTCGACCGCGCCGCCGGCCGCGATCGTCGCGCCGCTCTTCACCTCGTCGAAGATCAGGAGCGCGCCGTGCCGGTGCAGCAGGTCGGCGAGGCCCTGGAGGTAGCCGGGCTCGGGCTGGCAGATGCCGATGTTCATCATCACCGGCTCGAGGATCAGGCACGCGATCTCGTCGCCGCGCTCGTCGAGCAGCGCGGCGAGCACGTCGAGGTCGTTGAACGGCACCACGTGCGTGTACTCGGCCATCACCGCCGGGATGCCGAGCGACATCGGCGTGGTCGCGGGCGCCTCGCGGCCGCCCATCAGGTCGGAGTTCGGCACGACCGAGAACATCACCGCGTCGTGATGCCCGTGGTACGAGCCTTCGATCTTCACGATGTGGTCGCGTCCGGTCGCGGCGCGCGCGATGCGGATCGCGCTCATCGTCGCCTCGGTGCCCGAGTTGCAGAAGCGCACCGACTCGACGCCGAAGCGCCGGCACAGCTCCTCGGCGAAGCGGACGGTCGACTCGGTCGGCGCGGCGAAGTGCGTGCCGGTGCGCGCCGCGCGCTCGATCGCCTCCGCGACCTTCGGGTGCGCGTGGCCGACGACCATCGAGCCGAAGCCGTTGTGGAAGTCGACGTACTCGTTGCCGTCGACGTCCCAGACCCGGCTGCCCTTGCCCTTCGCGCAGGTAGATCGGGTAGGGCTCCCCGCCTGGAACGACGAGCGGACGCCCATGCGGCATGTGCTGCGAGCGCGCGTTCGAACAGCGTCTTCGACCCGGTGGTGCGCGCCCAGAGCCGGGTCGTTCTCGGCCTCGGTGATCTCGGCCGCTCGAGCGTTCTGGTCTGCCATGGCGATCTCGATTCGTCTCGGGTGAGCGTGCGGAAGGTGGCGTGATCAGTGCTTGATCATCACGTGCTTGAGCTCGGTGTAGGCCTCGATCGCGTAGATCGACATGTCCTTGCCGTAGCCCGACTGCTTGAAGCCGCCGTGCGGCATCTCCGAGACGATCGGGATGTGGTCGTTGACCCAGACGCACCCGAAGTCGCAGAGCCTGGCTCATCCGCATCGCGCGCCCGACGTCGCTCGTCCACACGCTCGCCGACAGCCCGTAGTCGACGTCGTTGGCCCACGCGAGCGCCTGCTCCTCGTCGGAGAACCGCTGCACCGAGACGACGGGGCCGAACACCTCGCGCTGCACGATCTCGCTGTCCTGGGCGGGTTCACGACGACCGACGGCTCGTAGAAGAAGCCGGGGCGGTCCATCGCGTGGCCGCCGACGGTGACCTCGGCGCCGGCCTCGACCGCGCGCGATCGACCATGCCCTGCACCCGCTCGAGCTGGTCGGCCGAGATGACCGGGCCCATCGCGGTGCCCTCGTCGAACGGGTCACCGGTCACGATCCGGCCGACCGAGTCGGTGAGGCCACTCACGAGGTCGTCGAAGACCTTCGGTCCCGCCATCAGCCGGCACGGCGCGGTGCAGTCCTGGCCCGAGTTGTAGTAGGCCATGTCGGTGAGGGTCGCGATCGCCGACTCGATGTCGGCGTCGTCGAAGATCACGACGGGCGCCTTGCCGCCGAGCTCGAGGTGGACGCGCTTGAGCGTGTCGGCCGCGGTGCGGGCGATGAGCTTGCCGGTCTCCACGTCGCCGGTGAGCGAGACCATCGCGACCTTCGGGTGGCGCACGAGCGCGTCGCCCGCGGTCTCGCCCTGACCGGTGACGACGTTGAGCACCCCGGTCGGGAGGATGTCGGCGGTGATCTCGGCCAGGCGCAGCGCACTGAGCGGCGTCAGCTCCGACGGCTTCAGCACGACGGTGTTGCCGGCGGCGAGCGCGGGCCCGAGCTTCCACGTCGCCATGTTGATCGGGTAGTTCCACGGCGCGATCGAGCCGACGACGCCGAGCGGGTCGCGGCGCAGTAGCTGACGTGTGGTCCTCCAGGTACTCGCCCGCCGGCCCGGCCCTCGAGGAAGCGGGCCCCGCCGGCGAAGAAGCGCCAGTTGTCGACGGTGAGGTCCATCTCGAACTCGATCATCGAGGCGGGCTTGCCGCAGTTCTCCATCTCGATCCGCTTGATCGTGTCGAGGTCGGCCTCGATCGCGTCGGCCACCTTGTGCAGCCGCTCGCTGCGCCCGCGGGGCGTCATCGTGGACCACTCGTCGAACGCCGCCGCTGCCGCCTCGACCGCGGCGTCGACGTCCTCGGCGCCGCTCGCCGGCACCTCGGCGAGCACCTCGCCGGTCGCCGGGTTCAGGACCTCGTCGGTGGCCCCGCCCGCGGGCGTCGACCCAGCTGCCGCCGATGAAGTTCTGGTCGGGCATGGCGCTGCTCCCTCTGTCCGAACGGTTTCGACCACGATGTTGCGCTGCGAGTCGGACGCCGCGCAAGGGATTCCGTTGCGATTGTGTAACAAGGTTACGGATTCCGTGCCCCGGGTGTTGCATCGCCGCAGGCCCATCTGCGAGCCTCGGACCCTCAGGTCCTGCGGGGGCACCGCGCTGAGGAACACGAGCGGTTCAGGAGGCGAGAGCGCTGACGGGGGCCATGGCGACCGGAAACGACGTCGTCATCTCGATCGACAAGGTGACCAAGCGCTTCGGTGCCTTCGTCGCGGTCGACGACGCCAACTTCGACATCCGCCGGGCCGAGTTCTTCTCGATGCTCGGCCCCTCCGGCTGCGGCAAGACCACGACGCTGCGCATGATCGCGGGCTTCGAGCAGCCGTCCGAAGGCCAGATCCGGCTCGAGGGCAGCGACGTCTCGAAGGTCCCGCCGTACAAGCGCAACGTCAACACCGTCTTCCAGCGTACGCGCTCTTCCCGCACATGTCGGTGCGCGACAACGTCGCCTTCGGCCTGCAAGGCCAAGAAGGTTCCCAAGGCGGAGATCGAGAAGCGGGTCGTCGAGCTCCTCGAGATCGTGCGGCTCGCCGACTTCGCGTCGCGCAAGCCCGCGCAGCTCTCCGGCGGTCAGCAGCAGCGGGTCGCGCTGGCCCGGGCCCTCGTGAACTACCCGAGCGCGCTGCTGCTCGACGAGCCGCTCGGCGCGCTCGACCTCAAGCTCCGCCAGGCGATGCAGCTCGAGCTCAAGCGCATCCAGCGCGAGGTCGGCATCACGTTCGTCTTCGTGACCCACGATCAGGAAGAGGCGCTCACGATGAGCGACCGGATCGCGGTCATGAACGAGGGGCGGGTCGAGCAGATCGGCTCGCCCGAGGAGATCTACCACGAGCCCGAGACCGAGTTCGTCGCCGGCTTCATCGGCATGGCCAACCTGCTCCCCGCCCGGATCGAGGGCCGCGACGGTGCGCTCTGCGTCGCGCGGGTCGCGGGCGAACGGGTGGTCCGCGCCCCGGCCGTCGAGGGGCTGGACGTCGGAGGCGATCGGCGACGCTGATGATCCGGCCCGAGCGGATGCACCTGCAGGTCGACGAGCCCGCGAGCGGAGCGCGTCCGTTCCGGCCGAGGTGGTCGACCTGGTGTTCCAGGGCCCGTTGGTCCGGTTCGACCTGCCGCGCCCTGGACGGCAGCGCGCTCGTCGCCCACGTCGGCCCCGAGGACGAGCTTCCCCTGCTGCGCCCCGGCGATCGCGTGTGGGCCGCGTGGGAGCCGGAGGCCGGCCGGCTGCTGCGCCGCTCCGAGCGCATCGCGGTCGACCCGGCCCTCCAAGAGATCGAAGCGCTGAACCCTGTGAGCCCGAGGAGCGAGTCATGAGCAACCGAGATGACCGGATCCGCCGCGACCAGGTGCGCCTCGCACGCCTGGGCATGTCCCGACGCCAGTTCCTCGGGCGCGGCGGCGCGCTGCTCGGCGGCCTGGCCGTCGCGCCGGCGGTCCTCGCCGCGTGCGGCGGCAGCAGTGGCGGTTCGAGCTCCGGATCGGGATCGGGAGCAAGAGCGTCTCCATCTCGAACTGGACGAGCTACATCACGGAGCAATCGAAGTCGGACTTCAGCAAGGACACGGGCATCAAGCTCACGTACACGGAGGACATCAACGACAACGACGAGTACTTCGCCAAGATCCGGCCCGAACCTGAGTCGGGACCAGAGCATCGGCAGCGACGGCTTCGTGCTGACGGACTGGATGGCGAACCGCATGATCAACCAGGTCAAGTGGGTCGAGCCGCTTCGTCACCGCGAAGTTCCCGAACAAGACGAACCTGCGTGGCCCACTGAAGGCGCCCGGCTTCGACCCGACGCGCAAGTACAGCGCGCCGTGGGCGAGCGGCGTCACCGGGATCGCCTACAACATCAAGACGACCGGCAAGGAGATCAAGACCATCGAGGACTTCCTCGACGGTGCCGGGAACGAAGACGGTGCTCACCGAGATGCGCGACACCGTCGGGTTCTTCATGCGCTCGCTGAGGCATCGACACCGCGAAGCCCACGTACGCCGAGGCGCAACCGGCGTTCGACACGCTGCAGAAGGCCGTGTCAGCGACGGCAAGATCAACGGCTTCAACGGCAACGAGTACGTGAACGACCTCGGCAGCCGGCAACCTCGTCGGCGGCTTTCGCATGGTCCGGCGACGTGGCCCAGATCACGCAGTCGACAACCCCGACGTGCGGTTCGCGGTGCCGGACTCGGGCGGGATGCTCTGGTCCGACAACTTCATGATCCCGAACACCACGGACAAGGCCAACCTCGCGACCGACTTCATCAACTTCTTCTACGACCCGAAGAACGCCGCGGTGCTCACCGCCGGGATCCAGTACATCTCGCCGGTCGAGGGCGTCGCCGACGAGCTCACCAAGATGGGCGGGACGCGGCGACGCTCGTCGACAACCCGCTCGTGGTTCCGACCGACGAGTTCCTCGCGACCCTGGCGATCTTCGGTCCGCTGGACTCGGCCGAGGAGGTGCAAGTTCGACCAGCGGTTCTCCCAGATCCTCGGGTCGGGCTGAGCCGGTCGGTCAACGAGAGGCCCATCGGTGACCGAGCGGGACGACCAGGGACGGAAGCGGGCGCGCTTCGCGCCCTGGCTCCTGCTCGGCCCGGGGATGCTGTTCCTGTTCCTCTTCTTCTTCTTCCCGCTGTACACGCTCGGGCGGATGTCGCTCTCGTACCGGCCGAGCCGGTTCGCGAACCCGGTGTTCGGCTGGGACTGGAGCAACTTCTCCAACGCGTTCTCGCAGTACGGCAGCCAGTTCACCCGATCGTTCGTCTACGCCGCGCTGGCGACGCTGCTCGCGCTGGTCATCGGCTACCCGCTGGCGTACGTGATCGCGTTCCGAGGCGGCCGGTTCAAGAACATCCTGCTCGGGCTCGTCGTCGTGCCGTTCTTCACGAACTTCCTGATCCGCACCTGGCGTGGAAGACGATCCTCGGCGACCAGGGGATGGTCGTCGGGCTTCCTGCGTGACGTCGGGATCCTCGGTCCGACCGGAACGCTGCTGCGCACGCCCATCGCGGTGATCGGCGGGCTCACCTACAACTTCCTGCCGTTCATGGTGCTGCCGATCTACGTGGCGCTCGAGAAGATCGACCCGCGACTCGTCGACGCGGCCCGTGACCTCTACTCGAACACGTGGCGGGCGTTCCGCAAGGTGATCGTTCCCGCTCTCGTTGCCCGGCGTGTTCGCCGGGAGCCTTCTCGTCTTCATCCCGGCGGCCGGCGACTTCGTCAACGCGTACTACCTCGGCAACGCGAAGACCTCGATGATCGGCAACGTCGTGCAGGACCAGTTCCTGGTGCAGATCGAACTACCCGGTTGCCGCCGCGCTCTCGTTCGTGTTCATGGCCATCGTGATGGTGATCGTCATCATCTACTCGCGTCGTCCTCGGCACCGAGGACCTCGCGTGACCGCGACCGCGACGCCGTTCGACGGGATCGGGCCACGTCGCGAGACGACCGGAGCGGCACCGTCACGTCGCCCGGCGGTCGGATCGGCGGGGCCTCGATCGACGTCGCCGCCGGCCTCGGTCTCCTCTACCTCTTCCTGCCGATCTTCGTGATCGTGACGTTCAGCTTCAACAAGCCGATCGGGCAAGTTCAACGCGGTGTGGCAGCAGTTCACGTTCGACAACTGGCTGCACCCGTTCACGGACCAAGGCCTCGTCGACGCGCTGAAGCTGAGCCTGCGAGATCGCGCTGATCGCGACTCGATCGATCGCAACGGTGCTCGGCACGTTCGTGGCGATCGCGCTCGTGCGCTACCGGTTCCGGGGCGGCCAGTCGCGGTGAACTTCCTGCTGGTGCTCCCGCTGACCACGCCGGAGATCGTGCTCGGTGCGTCGCTGCTCACGCTGTTCCTCGAGCCGCATCTCGTGCTGATCAACCACAACTTCGCGCTGGGCTTCACCACGATCGTGATCGCCCACATCATGTTCTGCGTGAGCTACGTCGCGTTGACCGTCAAGGCGCGCATCCGCGGGCTTCGACTGGACGCTCGAGGATGCGGCGATGGATCTCGGTGCGCCGCCGTCGCGCACCTTCTGCAAGGTGACGCTGCCGCTGATCACTCCCGGGCATCCTCGCCGCGTCGCTGCTCTCGTTCGCGCTGTCGATCGACGACTTCATCATCACGTACTTCGTGTCCGGGCCGAGCACGACGACGTTCCCGGTGCGGATCTTCGGCCAGTCGCGCACCGCGACCCCGCCGCAGATCAACGTGCTCGCGTCGATGATCCTGTTCGGCAGCATCATCGTCCTCGCGGTGGGAACCTTGTTGGGCCAACGGCGCGAGCGCCGGCTCAACAAGGCGACCTGACCCGCTCACACGGGCCGCGAAAGGACCACCGATGCGCACCGTGCAGCACTGGATCGACGGCAAGCCGTGGGACGGCGACCCCGACGCGCACGGGCGACGTCTTCGACCCGTCGACCGGGGCGGTGCAGGCGCCAGGTCGCACTCGCCGGGACCGCCGGAGATCGACGCCGCGGTCGCAGAGCGCCGTCCAGGCCTTCGGCGGAGTGGCGCAGACGTCTCGCTCGGCGCGCCGGGTGCGCGATCCTGTTCGCGTTCCGCGAGGCGTCTCGAGCGGCGCAAGGACGAGCTGGCCGCGATCGATCAGTGCCGAGCACGGCAAGGTGCTCGTCGGACGCGCTCGGCGAGGTCGGCGCGGGGCCAGGAGGTCGTCGAGTTCGCGTGCGGGATCCCGCACCTGCTGAAGGGTGGGTACTCCGAATCGGTGTCGACCGGCACCGACGTGCACTCGATCCGCCAGCCGCTCGGGGTCGTCGCCGGCATCACGCCGTTCAACTTCCCGGCGATGGTGCCCATGTGGATGTACCCGGTGGCGATCGCGTGCGGGAACTCGTTCGTGCTCAAGCCGAGCGAGCGGGACCCGTCGGCGTCGACTCCTCGATCGCCGAGCTCTGGGCCGAGGCCGGGTTGCCGGCCGGGCGTGTTCACCGTGGTGCACGGCGACAAGGAGGCGGTCGACGGCCTGCTCACCCATCCGGACGTCCGGGCGGTCAGCTTCGTCGGCTCGACGCCGATCGCGCGCCACGTCTACGAGACGGCGGCCGCGAACGGCAAGCGCGTGCAGGCGCTCGGCGGGGCGAAGAACCACATGGTCGTGCTACCGGACGCGGACCTCGAGGACGCGGCCGGACGCGGCGGTGAGCGCCGGGTACGGATCGGCGGGTGAGCGGTGCATGGCGATCTCGGTGGTGGTCGCCGTCGGTGACGTCGCCGACGCACTGGTCGACGCGATCGCGGTCCGGACCCGCGCGGTGCAGATCGGCGCCGGCAACGAGCCGAGTGCCGAGATGGGGCCGCTCGTGACCGCCGGCCACCGTGACCGGGTCCGGGGGTACGTGGACGGCGGGCTCGCCGAGGGTGCGCAGCTCGTCGTCGACGGGCGCGCGGCGACCGTGCCCGACGCGGGGTTCTTCCTCGGCCCCTGCCTGTTCGACCGGGTGACGCCGGCGATGGCGCTCTACCGCGACGAGATCTTCGGGCCGGTGCTGTCGGTCGTGCGGGTCGACACCTACGACGAGGCGGTGCGACTCGTCTCCGAGAACCCGTACGGCAACGGGGTCGCGATCTTCACCCGCGACGGCGGCGCGGCGCGGCGGTTCGAGCACGAGGTCGACGCGGGGATGGTCGGCGTGAACGTGCCGATCCCGGTGCCGATGGCCTACTACTCGTTCGGCGGTTGGAAGCAGAGCCTCTTCGGCGACACCCACGTGCACGGCCCCGAGGGCGTCCACTTCTACACGCGGGGCAAGGTCGTCACGAGCCGCTGGACCGATCCCGGCCCGCCGTGGCCCCGACCTCGGCTTCCCGACTTCCTGAGGATCTCCGCCGGCCGATCGCCGGACCGCGGCCGACGGGTGGCCGGCGGCGGCTTCCTGAGGATCCCCGCCGGCCGATCGCCGGACCGCGCCGACGGGTGGCCGGCGGCGGTTCAGGCACGCACGATCGCCGGGGCGACCTCCTCCATGAACTGGGCGATGGTCTCGGGCCGGCCGAAGTCGGTGAGCTGGATGACGAAGCCCTCGACGCCGGACGCGGCCTCCGCGGCGAGCGCGTCGGCCACCTCGTTCGCGGTTCCCGCGACGAGCCCACCCCAGCTGCCGAAGCGTCGCTGTGCCGAGCGCGACGGTCTCGTCGCGTTCGGCCGGGCCGGCGGCCAGACCGACCGGGTGCTGCACCGAGACCCACGCGTCGCCGGCCAGTGGGCGCAGCTCGTCGAGCCGCGCGACTGCGTACGTCGGGCAGTTCCACCAGTCGGCGTGGTCGCGCACGATCGGCATGGTGAGCTGCGGGCCGGCACCGCCGATGTGCAGCGGCGGGCGAGGCAGCTGACGGGGGCGGGGCCGCCCGATCGCGCCGCGCAGCCGGTGGGCGTCGCCGTCGTGGTCGAAGGGCTCGCCCGCGAACATCAGGTCGAGGATCTCGATCGTCTCCCGCATCCGGTCCGCACGGGCGCGGGGCGGGCCGGCGCCGATGCCGTAGGTCTCGAGCTCGAGCTCGACCGAGCCCCAGCCGAGGCCGAGCTCGAGCCGGCCCTCCGAGAGCACGTCGACGGTCGCCGCCATCTTGGCGAGGACCGCCGGGTGCCGGAACGGGTCGCAGGTGACCAGGTGCCCGATGCGGATGCTCGTGGTGCGCACCGCGAGCGCGGCGGCGAGCGTCCACCCTTCGAAGGTGTCCGCCTCCGGGATGGCCGGGGCGGCGAGGTGGTCCATGAGCCAGACCGAGTCGAAGCCGGCCGCTTCGGCGGCGAGGGTCCGCTCCAGGATCGTGGGGAACGACATCCGCAGCTGCGGCAGGAAGAGTCCGAGCATCATCTCCGCTCCGCGCCGGTCAGCCGGCGTTCGCGATGAGCCGGTCGAGCTTCGACTCGAGCCGTTCGATGTCGCCGCGGGTCGCGTTCTCGTCGACGTCGTTGAGCTCGACGACGATCGCGCCACCGGGATAGATCGACGCGCGCTTCACCTCTCGGATCGAACCGGCACCCTGCCGACGGATCGCGGTCTCGACGTCGCCGTGGCGCAGCCCCAGTCTCGTGAGCTCCTGCTCGTCGTACTTGCCGTTCGTGACGATCGTGTTCTGCCGGCCCTCGAAGAGGTGGTCGAGCCACGGCCAGCGCTTGGACACGCGCACGACAACCATGTTGAGGAACAGCAGGGTCGCCGCGCCGAGCAGGCCGCCCGCCAGCGAGTTGTCAGGACCGATGATCGCGTTCTGCACCACATTGCTCAGCAACAGGAGCACGACCAGGTCGAACGAATTCAGCTGCGCGAGCTCCCGCTTCCCGAAGATCCGCAGCAGGACGACGATGGCGAAGTACACGGCCGCGGTGCGCAGGATCTTCACCGCGATGTCTCCGCTCCCGAACTGCCCGAGCCGGCTTCCCAGCGACGACGCGATCACGATCACGACACCCTCCTCGTCGAACGGTGTCGTCAGCCTGTCACGTGACTGTGGCGCCCCCGTCGACCGCGAAGACCTGACCGGTGACGTGGCGGGCGTCATCCGAGAGCAGGAAGCCCGCGACGCTGGCGATGTCCTCGGCCTGGGCGATGCAGCCGAGCGGGACCGTGCGCTTGAGCCGCGCCCGGGCTTCGTCCGAGCTCCAGCTGCCGGAGGCCATCGGCGTGTCGACGCCGCCCGGGCAGATGCAGTTGGCCCGGATGCCCTGCGGGCCGCCCTGCACCGCGACGAGCCGGGTCAGCGCGGTGACCCCACCCTTGCTCGCGGTGTATCCGGCGCCGAAGCCGTGGCCGCGGATGGCGGCAGTCGACGCGATCGTCACGACGCTGCCCGTGTGCTCGCCGTCGTCCCGCCGGAGGTGGGGCAGCGCGTGCTTGATCGCCAGGAACGTGCCCGCGAGGTTCACCCGCAGCACGGAGAGGAACGTGTCGAGGTCGACGTTCTCGAGCGGCTGGAGGTCGTCGCCCGCGAAGATCCCCGCGCACGTCACGACGCCGTCGAGCCGGCTGAACGCACCGACGGCGCGCGCGACGGCCTCGGCCACCGCGTCCTCGTCACCGACGTCACCGACCGCGCGCTCCATCGCTCCGCCCGCGGCCGCGACCAGCGCGCTCGTCGCCTCGAGCCCGCGCTCGTCGCGGTCGAGCCCGAGGACCGAGCCGCCGCGTCCGGCCACCTCGACCGCGGTCGCCTGGCCGATGCCGCTCCCGGCCCCGGTGATCAGGACCACGCCTCCCGCCAGGTCTCCGCTCATGCACGGGACGGTAGCGTGACGGCTCGGCGCATACGAACGAGGGAGCGTGCGTGACTGACTCGGCACACGCGATGCACACGGTCGCGGACAAGGTCATCATCGTCACCGGTGCGGGCCGGGGGGTCGGCAAGGGCATGGCCGTGCACCTGGGCCGCGGTGGGGCGAAGGTCGTGGTCGCGGAGTGGAAGGCCGACCTCATGACCTCCACGGTCGCGGAGCTCGAGGGGCTCGGGGTCGAGGCCCTCGGCGTCCAGTGCAACATCATGGAGCGCGAGGAGATCGAGGCGATGGTCACGGCGACCGTCGACCGGTTCGGCCGCGTCGACGGGCTCATCAACAACGCGCAGACCTTCCGCCCGCTGTCGCCCATGGCCGACGTGAGCGCCGACGACCTCGATGTCTTCTACGACTCCGGGGTCAAGGGATCGCTGTGGGCGATGCAGGCGGTGTACCCGCACATGCGCGACCAGGGCTGGGGCCGCATCGTGAACTTCGCGTCGTCGATGGGGATCACCGGCGGCAAGGGCTTCGGCGCGTACAACGCGTCGAAGGAGGCGGTGCGCGCCCTCACCCGCACCGCGGCACGCGAGTGGGCGCCGGACGGGATCGTCGTGAACTGCATCGCACCGGCCGCCGCGGACCACCACGGTGACGCCGGCAAGCAGAGCGAGGGCTACCGGATCTTCATCGAGAACTGCCCGATGGGCCGGCAGGGCGATCCCGAGCTCGACATCGGGCCGCTGGCGTGGTTCCTCTGCTCCGACGCGTGCCGCTACCTCACCGGCCACACCTTCATGGCCGACGGCGGCGCGTTCATGTGGGCATGACCCAGGGCGACCGCACCACGCTGGCCGAGTACCTCCGGCTGGAGGCCGTCGGCCTCGGCGAGATCGGTTCGCCGTTCTACGCGGAGCTCGAGCGGTCCATGGCCGACGACATCGAGGCAGGCGGACCGGTCTGGGACATCCTCGAGTCCCGCGCGGGTCTGCCGTTCGACGACGCGCTCGCGTTGCGGCTGCTCGGTGGCGTGCACCGGATGGTCCTGGCCGGCTCCGCCCCGCCGCTCGCCCGTCACTACCCGTCGACGGGTGGCGACGGCGACGCCGCGTCCGCGTGGTGGCACTTCCGTGACCTCGTCGCGAGCCGGCCGCCCGAGGTGGTCGATGCGTTGGCCCGGCCACCCCAGACGAACGAAGTCGGGCGGTCGGCTTCACTCGTTCCCGGGTTCCTCCACGTCGCGACGTCGACCGGGCTCCCGTTGCGCCTGCTCGAGCTCGGCGCCAGTGCGGGCCTCAACCTGCGCGTCGACCGCTACCGCTACGAGCAGGGCGGCGTCGGTTGGGGAGACCCGGGGTCGGCGGTCCGCTTCGACGATCTCTGGCCGGACGCGACGCCGCCGCTCGGGGCGTCCGCCTCCATCGCGTCGCGCGCCGGCTGCGACCACGACCCGATCGACGCGTCGCAACCCGAGGCCGCGCTGACGCTGCTCTCCTACATCTGGCCCGATCAGCAGCACCGCCTGGACCGGACCCGCGCCGCGCTCGACATCGCGGCGGGCTTCCCCGTCGACGTCGCCCGGGCGAACATCGAGGACTGGCTGGCCGAGCAGCTGGCCGCACCGGTCCCGGGCGTGACGACGGTCGTGTTCCACTCCATCGTCTGGCAGTACCTGGCCGAACCGACCCGCGAGTCGGTGCTCGCCACGCTCGATGCCGCCGGCGCCCGGGCCACCGCGGAGGCCCCGCTCGCGTACCTCCGGCTCGAACCCTCGCCCGTGACCTACTTCCCCGCCGAGCTGCGGCTCACGATGTGGCCGGGGGCGACGAGCGCGGCGACGAGCCACCGGCTCGCGATCAGCGGCTTCCACTACGGCCCCGTCACCTGGTCGGGCTGAGCAGCTCCCGGAGGCGGTCGAGCGCGCGCGGCACGGCCGACGCGTAGCCCTCGGCCTCGATCGCGGGGCCGATGAGCTCGAGGTCGAAGCAGCCGTCGTAGCCGGCATCGAGCACCTGGCCGATGATGCGCGCGAGCGGGATGTCGCCGTCGCCGGGGACCAGCCGGTTCGGCGTCGAGAGCGTCCCGACCGCGAAGTCGCTGACCTGGACGAGCCGGATCCGGTCCATGCCCGCGGCGATCGTGGCGCCCAGCCCGCGTTCCGCCCAGCACGCGTTGACCTCCATGCAGACGCCGACGTCGAGGCGCCGGGCGAGGTCCACGACGTCGGCGAGCGTGTGCACGAACCCGACGTCGACCCGCAGCGAATTGGTGTGCTCGAGCGCGAACGGGAGTGACCGGGCGCGCGCTTCGTCGAGCACCGGCGCGAGTGCCTCCTCGAGCGCGTCGGCGGCCGCTTCCCAGCTCAGTGGGCCCGCGGGACCGGTGGTGAACACGAGGCACTCCGCGCCCACCGTCCCCCCGGCGTCGAGCGCGTGCATCAGGCGCTCCCGCTGCTGCTCCCACTGCTCCCGGTGGGCGAGGTGGAACGGACCGAGGCCGATCAGGTTGCTCACCCGCAGTCCCGCGTCGCGCACGCGAGCGGCGCCCTCGACCCAGCCGTGCCGCTCGAGCTTCACCAGCGAGATGCCCACGTTCGTGACGCCGCGCGCCGCGTAGAACGCGAGGTCTTCCTCGAGCGACCAATTGAAGGTGGAGATCGCGCTGACCGAGACGCGGTCCGCCCCCGCCGGAGCGCTCACCCGAGCACGAGGCCGCGGGCCGCGCTGCTGCCGCCGTCGAGCGGGAGGTTGATGCCGGTCACGAAGCCGCTCTCCTGGCTCGCGAGGTACACCGCGGCGTAGGCGACGTCGTCGGCAACGCCGAGCCGGGTCAGATGCTGGGACTCCCGGCGGGCGCGGGTCTCCGCGTCCATCGACGCGTCCCGCCGCTCGTTGACGATGTAGCCGGGACTGATCGTGTTGCAGCGGATGCCGGCGCGCGCGTAGTCCACGGCGATGGCCCGGGTGAGCCCGTTCAGCCCGGACTTGGATGCGGCGTACGCGCTGAGGCCGGGTGACGAGCGCTCGGCCTGGCGGCTCGAGATGTTGACGATCGCGCCGTGCCCCGCGTCGATCATGTGCGGGATCGCCCGCCGGCTCAGCCACAACGGTGCGGTGAGGTTCACGCGGAGGCTCGCCTCCCATGCCGTCGTCGTGAGCTCGGTCACCGGCCCGTCGGTCTCGTCGACGACGGTCGCGACCGCGTTGTTCACCAGGACGGTGAGGCCGCCGAGCGCGAGGACCGCGCCCTCCACCACGGCGTCGCACGCCGCCTCCTCGGACAGGTCCGCCGCGACGAAGACCGCGTGGCCGCCCTGGTCCCGGATCTCGCGCACCACGGCGTCGCCGCGGGCCTGATCGCGCCCGTGCACCGCGACGAGCGCGCCTTCGGCGGCGAACCGCCGCGCGATCGCGCGGCCGATGCCGGACGTGGAGCCGGTGACGAGCGCGAGCTCTCCCTCGAGGCGCATCTACTCCGCCACCCCGGTCGCCCCGGCGTCTCGCAGCGCGCTCCGGAGCTTCGCGGCCGCGTCGGCGAGCTCCTCGGGGCCGGCTTCGCCCGCGTTGCCGAAGTCGAGGTCGTGCATGCCGTCGATGGGCACGACGTGGAGGTGCACGTGGGGCACTTCGAGCCCGGCGATCATCAGGCCCACCCGGGCGGGCGAGAACGCGCGCTGCTGCGCGGAGCCGAGCTCCTGGGCCACGCGCATGAGGTGCGCGTTGATCTCGGGGTCCAGGTCGATCCAGTGGTCCACCTCGGCGCGGGGAACCACGAGCGTGTGGCCGGGTTTCAGTGGTGCGATCGAGAGGAACGCGACGCACACGTCGTCGCGCCAGACGAACGTCCCCGGAAGCTCGCCCTCGATGATGCGCGTGAAGATCGTCGGCATCCCCCCAGCCTGGCCCACGCGCGGTGGTGACCGCAGGTTCAGGTGGTGGCTGCGTTCAGAGCGCGGGCGTCGGCACCGCTTCGGTAGGCCGGGCGCGCCGGGGTGCCGGTGGCGCGCGCAGTCGTGCGCCCGCGGCGATCACGAGGCCGGTCCCCAGACCGAGCGCGAGGGTGACGGTGAGCCGGGCGACGGCATCCGGCAACGTGGTCGGGATCTGCGAGCGGGTCAGCGCGGTGACGTCCGCGAGGCCGCCCGCGATGAGGACGAACAGGCCGGCGATCAGGACCGCGGGGGTGGCCGCCCAGGGGTCGCGCCGGCGCATCCAGATCAGCGCCACGATGCAGACGATGATGCCGCCGATCGAATAGATGCTGGAGACCGTCCGGCTCCCGACGGACGCGGTGGTCGCCTGCCACGCGCCGACGACGTGGATGGTCTCGCTCACGATGAGCACCGCGAGCGCGATCTGGATGACCCCGACCCAGCGCCGGGTCCGGGCCAGCGCGACCAGGAGCGCGCCCAGCGCGATCGCGCCGATGATCCAGGGCCACGGTGACGGGCCCGGGACCCACACCGCGTTGCCGGTCACCGCGAGCATCCGGTCGCCGTCGCGCAATGGGACCTTCCAGTCCCGGATCACGACGTGGCTGCGCCCGGGATCGCGCTGGACCTCGGGCGGGTCGGCACCGCCCATCCAGTGGCTCCGGTGGTCGTGCCAGATGGTGACGGGCACGTCCGAGATCTTCTGCCACCGCGGGCTCGCCTTGGCGTCGTACTGGCCCGGCGGCGCGGAGGTGGTCGGGATGGCGGTGCGGTTGAGGAACACCGCCGGGGATCGCTGGTTGCGCCAGACCCCGCTCGGCCCGATGCGCAGGTACGGCTCGTTCTGGTAGCCGAGCACGATCACGTCGTGGCGGGTGTCGTTGCGCAGCTCGATGCTCGTCCCGAGGTCGACCACGCGGGCGTGCAGACCGGGTACCGGCGGGACGATGCCGCGGACCGTCGTCGTGTAGTTGCTGGGTTGCAGCCCACCGACGCCATGGGCCGATGCGGGGGCGGCCGTGACGACGAGGAAGCCGAGCGCGAGTGCTGCGGCCGCGGCCGCGCGCGTGAGCGCGCGCCGCGTCATGGGGTGTGGGTGGCGCGCCGCGGCACGAGCCGAGGGGACTGGGCCCGTACACCCCGGAAACGGGCGGCCATCAGCCGCCGCGCGAGCTCGTCCACGTTCGTCGACGATACTGGTCGGTCCTCCCCGAGCAGAGGTCGGGAGCGTGAAGAAATTCGGGAACCAAACGACGTCAAGGGACGACCAATCGTCGTTGGCCGCGCCGCCGTCATTGGCAGTGCAGGGCCCGGCGGGTACGTTGCGCCGGCGGGGAGCGTCTGGGATGAGCGGGGGGAGCTGAATGCGGTCGATGCGGCGAGTGCTCGCGGTGGCCGTCCTCGCGTTCGTGATCGTCGGCGTCTGGGCCGTTCCCACGTTCGCGCACGCGGTGCTCGAAGGGACGAGTCCCGGGGCTGGGGCCACCGTGGCGCACTCGCCGAAAGCCATCACCCTGACGTTCGGCGAGCCGGTGGAGGCCACCCTCGGTGCGATCCGGGTGTTCGACTCCCGGGCCGAACGCGTCGATGTGGGAGCTCCGGAGCATCCGGGCGGCAAGGGCAGCGAGGTGAGCGTCTCCACCCCGACGCTCGCCGACGGCACCTACGTCGTCACGTGGCGCGTGATCTCGGCGGACTCGCATCCCGTGCGCGGCGCGTTCACGTTCACGGTCGGAACGTCGGCGACGACCACGAAGCAGGCGCAAGGGCTCGCGGCGCGCCTGCTCACGGACGAAGGCGGCAGCGCGACCGTCGGGGTGCTGTTCGCCATCGCGCGGTTCGGTGCGTTCGCCGGCCTCGCGGTGCTCCTCGGGGCGGCCGCGTTCCTTGCCTACGTCTGGCGGACGGGCCGGGCCGACCGGCGCGCGCGCCGCATCCTCTGGATCGCGTGGGGCGCCGCGCTCGGCTTCACGCTCGCGGGGTTCGCGTTGCAGGGTCCGTACGCCGCGGCACTCGGCCCGGTCAAGGCCCTCGACCCCAAGCTCTGGGCCGACGTCTGGCACACCCGGTTCGGTCACGTCTATCTCGGGCGGGTCGTGCTCCTCCTGCTCGCGCTGCCGCTGATCCGCTTGCTGCTCCCGCGGCGCGGCCCGGTGATCGAGCACCCGCTCCCGAGCTGGTGGCCGTACGCCGCCGGCGTGCTCGGGCTCGCGTTGGCGGCCACGCCCGGGCTGGCGGGTCACGCGTCGCAAGGACCGCTCGTGCCGCTCGCGATGCCGGCCGACACGTTGCACATCGCGGGCGTCGGCATCTGGCTCGGTGGGCTCGTCGTGCTGTTCGCCGCGCTCATGCCGCGCGCGGACGAGGCGACGCTGCGCGACGTCGTGCCGCGCTACTCGAAGTACGCGCTCGTGGCCATGGGCGTGATCGTCGTCACCGGGGTCTTCCAGGCGTTCCGCCAGGTCGACCGGCTCGGCGCACTGCTCGACACGGACTACGGGCGTCTCCTGCTCATCAAGATCGTCGTGTTCCTCGGCCTCATGGTCGTGGCCGCGATGAGCCGGGACATCGTGAACCGGCGCTGGCGGATCCCCGAGGACCTGCTCGTGACCCCGGTGCCGGTCGGCGCGCTGGCCTCGTCCGGTCCCGACGGTCCGGGTCGCGGCTACGGCGGGGGTGGCGGGGTCGGGACGCTCGCGGTCGGCGACGGCGACGGGCACGGGGACGGGCGGGGCGGCGACGAGGACGAGGAGTACCCCGAGGGCTACGTGCTCGACGAGCCGACCGCGGAGCGGCGGCTCCGCCGGTCATTGCTGCTCGAGGTGGTGATCAGCATCGTGATCCTCGCGGTCACCGCGCTGCTGGTGAACTCGGCGCCGGCCCGCGGCCTCGACACCGGGCCGTACATCGGGACCCTCAACTCGAAGCAGGTCTCGTTCAACGTCACGATCGATCCCGCGAGCCGCGGTGCCAACGTGATGCACCTCTACACGCTGACGCCGAGCGGTGCCGTCTCCGACCCGGTCGACGTGACGGCGGAGATGAGCCAGTCGGCGAACAACATCGCGCCGATCAAGGTCAACCTCATCCGCCTCGGTCCCGGCCACTACACGTCGAGCGGGTTCACCGTGCCGTTCGCGGGAAGCTGGCAGCTCACGGTCAAGGCCGTCGTCAACCAGGTCGACGAGGCCGAGCGCGACCGCGACCGTCCCGATCCACTCGTAGCGACGCAGAGACTGGAGCACCATGATCCGCAAGCTGGCGGTCGTCGGCGCCATCGTGACGGGGGTCGTCCTGTTGGTGGCCGGACCTGCGTTCGCGCACGTCGAGATCGAGCGCGACGGCCAGGTCGGCGCGGACGGCGTGGTCTCGACGACGCTGCACGTGCCGAACGAGGAAACCAACGCCGGCACCGAGAAGGTGGAGCTGGTCTTCCCCGAGTCGCCCGTGCTCGACACCGCGATGCCCACGGCCGTCACCGGCTGGACCGCGACCGTGCAGAAGAGCGCCTCGGGCGCGGTCACCGGCGTCACCTGGACCGGCGGCCCGCTCACGGGGAGTCAGGCCGTCGCGTTCCCGCTTCGCCTCGGCACGATCCCGGCCAACGTGAAGACGATCCAGTTCAAGGCGCTGCAGACGTACAACAACAACACCGTGGTCCGCTGGATCGAGGTCACCCCGGCGGGAGGCGCCGAGCCCGAGCACCCGGCGCCGGTGCTCACCGCGCGAGGTGCCCAGCCGGTGGGCGACGCCGCCGCGACACCGTCGACGCCGGCCACCGTCACCAAGTCGAGCTCCGACAGCGGGCTCTCGACGGGTGCGATCGTGGCCATTGCGGCGGGTGTGGTCATCGTCCTCGCGCTGCTCGGCTTCGTCCTGAGCCGGACCCGCCGGAACATGCGCAGCCCGACCGATTGACCCACCGCCCGTGAGCGGGAAGTGGGGGTGGGTGACGCTCGCCGCGCGGCTGGTGCTCGCGGGGGTGTGGGCGTGGGCGGGCTGGGCGAAGATCGCGGATCCGGACGTCGCGACGCGGGCGGTGCGCGCCTACCAGATCTTCCCCGAGATCCTCGTCAAGCCGATCGCGTGGGGCCTGCCCTTCGTGGAGCTCGGGCTCGCCCTGCTGCTGCTGATCGGGCTGGCCTGCCGTCCGGCCGCGTGGGTCTCGGCGGTACTCTTCGTCGCGTTCATCGCCATGATCGGCTCGGCGTGGGCGCGTGGTCTCTCGATCGACTGCGGCTGCTTCGGCGGCGGTGGTGCCTCGAACGGGGTCGACGCCGCGAAGTACGCACAAGAGATGGTGCGCGATCTGGCGTTGCTCGGACTGGCGCTCTTCGTCGCACTCGGTCCGAGCTCCGCGTTGTCGGTCGACAGAAGGATGACCAGCTGATGGCCTCCGGGAAGTCCGGGAAGTCGGGAACGCCGAGAGGGCCCAAGCCACAGCCCGGCGCGCCGAAGCGCGCGGCGGGCTCCGGGGTGCGTCCACCGCGGGGAGCTGCGGCCGCGACGTCGTGCGCGGGGCTCAAGTGGCAGTGGTGGGTCGTCATCGGCGTGTTCGTCGTCGCGATCGTGATCGGAGTCGTCGTGCAGTCGAGTCGCTCGAAGAACGAGAACCTGAAGGTGGTCGCGCCCAAGCACACGCTGGGCCCGAACGACTCCGAGATCGAGGGCAGGACGACGGCGCCGGTCCTGGTCCAGGAGTACGCCGACTTCCAGTGCCCGTCGTGCAAGGCGTTCCACGACCGCATGAACGCCACGGTGAACACGCTCGTCCAGGCGGGCAAGATCCGCTTCGCGTACACGTACTTCCCGTTCATCGGCGACGAGTCGGTGCAGGCGGCGGCCGCGGCGGTCTGCGCCGGCGACCAGGGGAAGTTCTTCCCGTTCGCCGACCTGCTCTACAACCAGCAGCGCCCCGAGAATTCCGGGTTCCTGACCACGAAGCAGCTGCTGGCGTTCGGCCAGCAGGCCGGGATCACCGGTCCCGCGTTCACCACGTTCGAGCAGTGCGTCAAGGCCAAGACCTACGAGGGATTCGTGCGCAAGTCGGCGGACAACGCGTCCAAGCGGGGCGTCAACCAGACGCCGACGCTGTTCATCACCGGCCCGAACGGCAAGACCGCCCAGATGACCGACACCCAGATCCTCACCCCGGACCAGTTCAAGGCCGCGGTCGCCGACACTGCCGCCGGGAAGACCTGACCCGGTCCCGTGGACTCACCCCGCGACGCGGCCTGGAGCGAACCCACCGCTCGTTTCACCGCGCTGCTGGCCCAACCCGAGACCGATCTCCCGCTCGATGAAGGCGCGTTCCTCATCGCCGGTCACGCGCATCCCGGGCTCAACCTCGACGAGTGGCTCGTGCGCCTCGACGAGATCGCAGGCCGTTGCGTGGCGCACCGCACGCCCAGCGCGCTCGCCGAGGCGCTGTTCGTCACGGATGGCTTCGCCGGCAACCTCGAGGACTACTCCGACCCGCGCAACTCCCTGCTCGACGACGTCATCGACCGGCGGCTCGGGATCCCGATCAGCCTCAGCATCCTGATGATCGAGATCGGTCGGCGCACCGGGCTCGGGCTCCACGGCGTCGGCATGCCCGGGCACTTTCTCGTCGGCGTCGACGAGCAGCCGGGAGTCTTCGTCGACCCGTTCTACGCGGGGCGCGTCCTCGACGTCGACGGCTGTCGCGAGGTGTTCGCTGCGCTCCAAGGTCCGGACGTGCCGTTCTCCCCCACCTTCCTCGAGCCGACGGGACCGCGCGCGATCCTGCTGCGCGTCCTCAACAACCTGCAGCGCGCGTACGTCGAGCGCAGCTCGGTCAACGCGGTCTGGGCGGCCCGGTTGCGCCTGCGGTTCGCCGAGCTCCCGCTCGCGGATCGGCGCCAGACCGCGGCGCTGCTCGGATCGCTCGGGCGGTTCAATGAGGCGGCCGCGGCGCTCGACGCCCTGGCCGCGGATCTCGACGGGACGAACGCGGCGAAGGTCAGCGCCGAGGCCCAGGCGCTGCGCGCCCGCGAGAACTGAGCCCGATGGCGAACCGGAGCCTGCCGATGTTCCCGCTCGGCTCGGTGCTGTTCCCCTACGCCGCGCTGCCCTTGCACGTCTTCGAGCCCCGGTACCGCGCGCTGGTCGAGCACTGCCTCGCGGGTGAGCCCGAGTTCGGTGTCGTGCTGATCGAACGGGGCTCCGAAGTCGGTGGCGGAGACACGCGGTTCGCCGTCGGGACCGTCGCGCGCATCGTCGAGGTGAGCCGGTTCACCGACGGCCGCTACGCCCTCGTCGCGGTCGGCACGGCGCGGCTCCGGGTGCACGAGTGGCTCCCGGACGACCCCTATCCGCTCGCGACCGTCGAGGTGGTGGACGAAGCTGCCGCCTCACCGGTCATGGTGGCGGCGAGGTCCGCGGTCGAGGCGCAGCTGCGTCGGGTGCTCGCGCTGGCCACCGAGCTCGGGGCGACCGTGGCGCCGAGCGACGTCCGCCTGGACGACGACCCGGTGCCGCGCCGCGTTCGAGGCGTGCGCCCTCGCGCCGATCGGGTCACTCGACGCCCAGCGGCTCCTCGAGCTCGACGACCCGGCCGATCGCCTCACCCGGCTCGAGGCGCTCCTCGTCGACACGGCCGAGCTGCTCGAGCTGCGCCTCGGGGAATCCTGATCGGCCCGCCGCTAATCTCCGGGCATGGATCCTGAAGCGGCACGCCGGCAGCTCGAAGCGGAGAAGGCGCGGATCGCGGCGCTGATCTCGGAGCAGCACACCGAGGTGGACGAGGAGTCCGCGAGCGACGAGGTCGAGGCGACGACGTACGACAACGCGGACTCCGGCTCGTCCACGTTCGAGCGGGAGAAGGACCTCGGGATCCTGGACGATCTCGAGGTCGAGCTCGCCGAGGTCGAGGCCGCGATCGAGCGCATCGACAACGGCACCTACGGGATCGACGAGGTCACCGGGGCGCCGATCGACCCGGCCCGCCTCGAGGCGCTGCCCGCGGCCCGGACGAACGTCGACACCGTCCCGCCCGAGGCGTAGGAGCGCACCCGGCTCGCCGCCGCTCCCTCGCAGTACGATCCCGTCGGCCACGGGGAACGCATCGACGGCACGCAACAACGAGGAGCACACCATGGGGTTCGCGATCGACAAGCTGGGGCAGTGGACGGAGGGGCCCGAGTTCAAGGTCGACGCCGAGCGCACCAAGGCGTACGCGGCGGCGACCAACGACCCGATCCCCGCGCACCTGAGCGGCGAGGTCGCCCCGCCGGTCTTCGCGGTCGTCCCGATCTGGGACACGATCGCCGGCGCGATGGCCGCGGTCGTGCCCCCGGAGGTGCTGATGCTCGTGGTGCACGGCGAGCAGGACATGCGCCTGCACAAGCAGATGACGCCGGGCATGGTGCTCAGCTCGCGCGCCGCGCCGGTGGGCATCCACGTGAAGCCGAACGGGACCACCGTCGTGGCGAAGGTGGAGACCCGCGACCAGGCCGGTGACCTCGTCGCCGAGCAGTACATGACGTCGTTCTTCCGCGGGGTCAGCGACGGCGAGAGCGCGGGCGAGGAGGCACCGAAGCACAAGCTCGACGGCGCGACGAAGGCCGGCGACCCCGTCGGCACGATCACCCAGCAGCTTGACCTGGACCAGACCTACCGGTACGCCGAGGCGTCGGGCGACCACATGCCGATCCACCTCGACGCGGAGATCGCGAAGTCGGTGGGCCTGCCCGGGATCATCATCCACGGCCTCTGCACCATGGCGTTCACGTCGTGGGGCGCGATCCAGGTCGTGGCCGACGGCGACCCGTCGAAGCTGCAGCGGCTCGCGGTGCGCTTCTCGCGCCCGGTGCTGCCCGGTCAGACCATCACCACCACGTTCTGGCGCGCGGGTGAGGCCGACGGCAACGCGGTCTTCGGCTTCGAGACCCGCAACGGGGACGGGGAAGTCGTGATCAAGGACGGCCTCGCCGAGATCGCGCGTTGATCCAGCCGCGGTGACGGTACGGCTCCGGCTGTTCGCCCGGGCACGGGAAGCCGCGGGCACCTCCACGGTCGAGCTGGATGCCGCAACGCTGGGCGAGCTGCTGGACGGCAGCGCGCGCGAGCTTCGGGGCGGAGTTCGGCGCGGTCCTCGCGTCGGCGCGCGTGTGGATCAACGGTGACGAGCCCGCGGACGGCGACGCGACCGTGTTGGAGGACGGCGACGAGGTCGCCGTCCTCCCTCCGGTCAGCGGCGGGTGAGACCGCCGGAGCGCAGCACCCGACGCGACGTCCGGTGGTCGCGCTCCGGAGATCCTCGGGTTATCGGGTTATCGGGTTACAGGAGCTTGAGCTTCCGGGCCCGCTCGAAGCGCGACGAGACGTCGGGCCAGTTCACGATCTCCCAGAACGACTTCACCCAGTCGGCCTTCACGTTCTTGTACTGCAGGTAGTACGCGTGCTCCCACATGTCGAGCACGAGCAGCGGCGGTGCGCCCTGACCGACGTTGCTCTGGTGGTCGTAGACCTGCTCGACGATGAGGCGCTGGCCGAGCGGCTCCCAGGTGAGCGCGCCCCAACCGGAGCCCTGCACCGCGAGCGAGGACTCGCGTCAGCTGGTTCTTCAGACCTTCGAAGCCGCCGAACCCGTCGTCGATCGCGGCCGCGAGGTCGCCCTCGGGCTTGCCGCCACCGTCGGGTGAGAGGTTCTGCCAGAACATCGAGTGCAGGACGTGACCGGACAGGTGGAACGCGAGGTTCTTCTGCAGCAGGTTGATCGTGCCGAAGTCGTCCGAGGTGCGGGCCTGGTCGAGCTTCTCGAGGGCGGTGTTGGCGCCGGTGACGTACGCCGCGTGGTGCTTGTCGTGATGCAGCTCCAGCACCTCGGCCGAGTAGTGCGGCTCGAGGGCGGCGTAGTCGTACGGGAGCTCGGGGAGCGAGTAGACGGGCATGGGAGTCTCCTTACGCGGGGAATCCGACCGTACCCCCGGTACCCGGGAGTAATCGCAGCCCGGAAGGCTCGCCGGGGCCTCGGAATCGGCGAGGTAGCCTGACCGGACCATGGCTCAGCACCAGCGTCGCATCGATCGGGTCCTCGGCCCCGACTACCTCGACGGGCTCGACGGCCGCTCCATCGACGAGGTCCGCCAGATGGACCGCGAGTGCGTCGAGATCGAGACCGAGCTCTCCTACGTCCGGCGCCTGGCCCAGGGGCGGATCGACATCATCGACGCCGAGGTCGACCGGCGGGGCGCCGGCGGCTCGCTCGGCGACCTGATCGCGGCCCTGCCGAAGATCCTGTCCGACGACTCCCCCCGCCCGGATCCGGCGGCCACCCGGTTCTCGGACCCGACCACCCCTGCCTCCGAGATCGAGTTCAAGCGCGGCCTCGAGTCGCTGATCTCGGACGGCGACGCTCGCGAACCTCCCCACCCTCTCCGACGAAGAGCTGCAGACCACGCTCGAGCAGCTCCGGTCGCTCGAGCACGAGGTGTCCTCCAACCGCAGCGCGCTCCACGCGGTCATGGACACGCTCGCCCGTGACCTCGCGCAGAGGCTCTCGGTCGGGAAGGCCTGACGGTGCCGCCCACGCCGGCGGACGCCGCCGACGCGGTCGAGTCGCGGCTGCGCGACCTGGGCGAGTTCATCCGCGAGCAGCGGCGCCGGGACCGCCTGTCGCTGCGCAAGCTGAGCGAGCTCGCGGGGATCTCGAACCCCTACCTGAGCCAGATCGAGCGCGGCCTCCGCAAGCCGAGCGCCGAGATCCTCCAGGCGATCGCGAAGGGGCTGCGGATCTCGGCCGAGACGCTGTACGTCCGGGCCGGGATCCTCGACGAGCGGGAAGACGATGCGGACCTCGTGGCCCGGATCCTCGCCGACCCCACCATCAACGAGCGCCAGAAGCAGGCGCTGGTCGACGTCTACCGGTCGTTCCAGCACGAGCGGGAGCAGACCGGATCGGTCGACCTCGGCGCCTGACCGCGTCGGCGGCCGGCCGGGAGCCGCAGGGACCCCAGGGTTAGGATCCGACCGCTATGCCCTTGCGCCGTCTCGCCGTCCTCAGCGTGCACACGTCGCCCCTCGCGCAGCCCGGCGCGGGCGACGGTGGCGGGATGAACGTGTACGTGCGGGCGCTCGCGTCCGCGCTGGCGCGCGCCGGGGTCGAGTGTGACGTGCTGACCCGCCGCGATCATCCCGGACAGCCCGATGTGGTCGAGATCGAGCCCGGGTTCCGGGTGGTGCACCTCGATGCCGGCCCGCCCGTCGCGATGCCGAAGCACGCGCTGATCGACCTCATCGAGCCGCTGGCCGACGCGACGTTGGAGCACCTCGCGCAGGAGGACCTCCGCTACGACGTGCTGCACGCGAACTACTGGGTCTCCGGCGCGCTCGGGCACCGGTTGAAGCACGAGCTCGACGTGCCGCTGGTCGCGACCTTCCACACCCTCGCCCGGGTCAAGGCGGACGCGGGGGTGGACGACGACCCCGAGCAGCGGGCGCGCGTCGAGCAGGAGACCATCAGCTGCACCGATCTGATCCTCGCGTCGACGGCGGACGAGCGCGAGCAGCTCGTCGGTCTCTACGGCGCCGATCGCGACCGCATCGAGATCGTCCCGCCGGGGGTCGACCACGAGATCTTCAACCCGGGTGGACCGGGGGCCCGGGAGGCCGCGCGCGCCGCGCTCGATCTCGAAGACCGGCCCGCCCTGCTCTTCGTCGGCCGGATCCAGCCCCTCAAGGGCGCCCGGCTCGCGGTCAAGACGCTGGCCGCGCTCGAGGACCCGCGGGCGGTCCTGCTCGTGGTCGGCGGACCGAGTGGCGCCGGCCGGCACCGCGGAGCTGGAGGCGCTGCACGGCCTGGCCCGCTCCCTGGGCGTCTTCGACCAGGTCCGCTTCGTCCCTCCGCAGCCGCACGAGCGCCTGGCCACCTTCTACCGGGCGGCGGACGTCTGCCTGGTCCCGAGCCGCACGGAGTCCTTCGGGCTCGTCGCGCTCGAGGCCGCCGCGTGCGGCACGCCGGTCGTCGCCGCCGGCGTCGGCGGCCTGCGCTCGCTCGTCGACGACGGCAGCACCGGGTTCCTCATCGACGGCCGGGACCCGGTCGACTTCGCGGTCCCGGTGTCGATGCTCCTGTCGGATGCGGATCTCGCGGCGCGCGATGAGCGCGAACGCCGAAGCCCGGTCGCGACGCTACGCATGGAGCATCACTGCCGCGCGCCTGCGGCGGCTCTACGCCGACCTGCTGGCGCGCGAGCTCGTCTCGTGTCAATGACGCCGCTGGAGTCCGATCTCGACGCCGCGCACGACGCTGATCGACTCCCACCTGTGGGGGCCGGTGCGCGAGCAGCCGGCGGTGCAGCACGTCGAGTACGACGCCGAGCTGCGCCGCTGGTACGTGCGGTTCGGATGCGACGGGCGCGACGCGGCGACGATCTACTTCGACCTGCATCAGCGCACGCTGCGCTACGAGCTGTACTTCCTGCCGAGCCCCGAGAACGACGAACGGCGCGCGGAGCTGAACGAGTTCCTGCTGCGGCGCAACCACGACCTGTACGCGGCCCGCTTCTCGCTCGGGCCCGATGGTGACGTGTATCTCACCGGCCGCACCGCGCTCGAGCACCTCACCGAAGGGGAGCTCGACCGCATCATCGGCGTGCTCTTCGAGCTGACCGAGCGTTGGTTCCAGGCTGCGGTCGCGATCGCGTACCGCCCGCGCCCGAGCTGAGGCCGACGCCTCAGAGGCTCCGGTTCCGTCCGGAATCGTCGCGTTGCCTCCGTTTGCATTAGCGCCCGGAGGTCGGTACGGTGACCCAGGTCGGCGCCGACGGGTGCCGGCAGGGTGCGGCCCGAGGTGCAGGAAGCTGCTTCGTTCGGGGAAGTGCGAAGTCGGCCGAGCGTTCCTCGGGCCCACCCGTTTTCTCAGTGATTGGCAGGGTGCGAGCAACGCGCGCCGGTACCCTCGCTGCGTGATGCGCATCGCGTTGCTCGGTGGTGGGCGCATGGGTGGGGCCCTCGTCGCCGGTCTGCTCGATGCGGGCTACGAGCCCGATGGGATCGCCGTCGCCGAGATCGATCCCGAACGCCGCCGCGAGATCGAGGAGCGGCACCCGGTCATCCGCGTCGTGCCGAGCCCCGCGTGGGCGGTGGCGGACGCGGACGTCGTGATCGTCGCGTTGAAGCCCCAGCACGTCTCCGAGGCCCTCGAGGCCGCGGCCACGTCGCTGCCCGAAGGCGCGCTCGTGCTCTCGATCGCGGCCGGGATCACGATCGCGGAGCTGGAGCGGGCCGCACCCGGCCGCCCGGTGATCCGGGCCATGCCCAACACCCCGGCGGTGGTCGGGCGGGGCGCCTCCGCGATCGCGGCCGGGACCGACGCGACCGGGTCGGACCTCGAGCTGGCCGAACGGCTGCTGGGCGCGGTGGGGATCGTCGTGCGCGTGCCCGAGAAGATGCTCGACGCGGTCACGGGTCTGTCGGGGTCCGGCCCCGCCTACGTCTTCCTGCTCGCCGAGGCGATGATCGAAGGTGGCGTGCTCAACGGTCTGCCCCGCGACGTCGCGACCACGCTCGTGCTGCAGACGATCTTCGGCGCCGGCGCGCTGCTGGTGGAGAGCGACGAGGGTCCCGAGGCGCTGCGCGCCGCGGTGACCTCCCCGGGCGGCACGACCGCCGCCGGGCTGCGCGCGCTCGAGCAGGGCTCGATGCGCGGCGCGGTGCTGAACGCGGTGACCGCGGCCACCGAACGCTCGCGCGAGCTGGGTCAGACCTGATGCGGATGCCCGGATGAGCAAGCGCGCGACCCACCGGCCTCCCCACCTCGAGTCGACGCCGCGTCCGGCGCGCCCGGTGCACCGCGAGCTTCGCCGTCCGAGCCCGCGCGCGCGGGTCGTGAAGTCGCGCGTGGCGGGCCGCCACGATCGGCTCGGCCGGGCCGAGATGCACTCGGTGATGCGTCGGATCGTCAGTGGTGATCCCGTCGCGCTGCTCGGGCTCGAGCGCTTCGGCGGCACGGACCTCCCCGAGCTCCGCACGGTGGCCGCGGACGTGTGGGGCTGGAACAGTGCCGAACCGACCGTCTCGATCGAGCCCGATCGTCTGCTGACCGGACTCGTCGCCGCACGCGACCGCGTCATCGACGTCGCGCGCCGGGGTGGTCGGATCCTGGTGGCGACCGGCCGGCCCGCGTCGCTGCTCCCCCTCCACCAGCACTTCGCCCGCCTGACCGTCGAGGCGGGCGGGCACCTGCTCGACTCGGGCGAAGCGGGGCCGATCGCGGCCGTGGGACGCGCGTCGGTGCGGCTGTGGTGGTTGGGCGGGGTCGCGGTGCTCACCGACGGCGACGTCCTCCTCGCCGATCCCGGGATCGAGGCCATCGACGAGCTGCTCTTCACGGTGCCCTTTCCCGATCTCGTCGTCGCCGACCGGGGCTTCGCCGGCGGCGCGCTGCGCGCCGGGATCGAGGTCGTCGCGCTCGCGGACCTGGACGCGCTCGCGCTCGGGGTCGCCTCCTCCCGGGGTCTGCCGGTCACGGTGGTCCCGATGCACGAGCGGCGCCCGGCCGCCGCGTACACCGCGCTCGAACCCCTCCTCACGCTCCCATCTCCCACCGAGACCACCTGAGCCACAGCGGCCACACTCGACAGCGTGGGTACCAGGCGCATACGCTCACGATTCGGACGGAGAGAGGGGTCAGGCCGCGTGGCGCAGTCGTTCTCGACATCGCGCTTTCTGACGGTGCAGGAAGTCGCAGAGCTGATGCGGGTGTCGACCATGACGGTCTACCGACTCATCAAGGCAGGCGACCTTCCCGCCGTCCGAGTGGGCCGGTCCTTCCGCGTGCGCGACGTCGACGTCGACGCCTACCTCGGCGACCGCTACACCCAGTAGCGCGCTCCGCAGCTCCTGCGCCCACCCCCGCGCCCACTCCCACTGCGGCCGCGGCCCAGGACCCGACGTATCCTCCGGCCGTGCCCGAGGTCCCGAAGTTCGTCTCGTTCCTGTCCGACTACGGGCTCGTGGACGAGTTCGCCGGGGTGTGCCGGGCGGTGATGCTGGGCCTCGCGCCCGGGCTCACGATCGTCGACGTGAGCCATGACATCCCGGCCCACGACGTCAAAGCCGGCGCGCTGACCCTCGTGCGGGCGGTGCAGTACCTGCCCGACGGCATCGTGCTCGCCGTGGTCGACCCGGGTGTGGGCACCGAGCGGCGCGCGATCGCGGTGGAGACCGAGACGGGGTACTTCCTCGGTCCGGACAACGGGCTGCTTGCTCCCGCGGTCGCGATGATCGGCGGCGCCGGACGCGCGGTGTCGCTCACGAACGAGGAGTACCACCTCGCATCGCCGGGCCCGACCTTCGCGGGCCGCGACATCCTGGCGCCCGCGGCGGGCTACCTCGCGCGCGGCGTGCCCTTCGACGAGCTCGGCGAGGCGATCGACCCGATCGGCATGGTGCCGGGACTGGTGTCGCTGCCGACCGAGGAGGACGGCACGATCGTCGGCGAGGTGTGGTGGGTGGACCACTTCGGCAACTGCCAGCTGAACATCGATCCGGCCGAGCTCCAGCGCCTCGGCGTGGACATCGGGGGATCGCTCGAGCTGCGCCTCGGCGGTCAGGCGCGCATGGCCCGCTGGGTGCGCACGTACGCCGAGGCGAAGCCATCCGAGCTCGTCCTGCTCGTCGACTCGTACGGGCTCGTGTCCCTGGCGCTCGATCGGCGCTCGGCCGCCGCCGAGCTCGGGCTGCACGGCGGCTCGGGCATCACAGTCGTTCCACCACCCGGAGGTGCTCGGTGAGACCCGGAACCACGATCGCGCTCGCCGTCCTGCTCATCCTGATCCTGGGGGCGGCGGTGCTGCAGTTCGTGTTCCGCGTCTAGCGGCCGGGCGAGTGGCGGAATCGGGCCCGAAATTGCCGGGGGCGCAGCCGGTGCCCCACGCCGGGTGGCGTACGGACCGGCCGCGCACTCCGCGGCGGTGAAAACGGGGCTCCGGCAGCAGACGCAGACGTGCTTGGGGCGGGCTGGGAGGCTGGTTCCATAAGCACCTCGGAGACGAGGGTCGCCTCG
The DNA here is from genome assembly GCA_963770105.1 of uncultured Acidimicrobiia bacterium. Lineage (GTDB taxonomy): Bacteria > Actinomycetota > Acidimicrobiia > IMCC26256 > JAENVU01 > Chersky-806. The sequence continues at coordinate 851,346 of CAVYOL010000001.1, forward strand.
TCGGTGCTCACGCCGCCTGTGCCCACGTACCGGAACCCCGGACCTGTGAGATCGGTGGAGAAGAAGTCTCCCGTGCCTCCCTGTTTGTGCACCATTGCGTTACTTTGTGCATCGGCCGCACGGCCGGAATGCTTGAGCAGAAATCTCACTGAGGGTGAGATCCCCCGCTCGGCCCCGCGGGCTGCGAGAATCCCGCCGTGAATTTGGTGTCGCTGCTGCTCCGCCAGGCCGACGAGACCCCCGAAGCGGTGGCGCTCATCGAGCGGGATCGCTACGTCTCGTTCGCCGAGCTCCAGGGCCTGGCCGCCCACACCGCCGGGGGGCTGGCCGCGCTCGGCGTCGAGCCGGGCGACCGGGTGGCGATCGCGTGCCACAACGACCTGGCGTTCGTCTCGGTGTACCTCGGCGCGCTCTGGGCCGGCGCCGTCGCGGTCCCGCTGAACCCGCTGGCGCCCGCGTCGGTGCTCGCCGGCCAGGCCGAGCGGGTGCAGGCCCGGCTGCTGCTGTGCGGGCCCGGCACCGAAGACCTGCTCGAGCTCCCCGGCGCGATCGCGGTCAGCCAGATCCCGGCGACCGAGCCGATGCCCGCCGAGGTCGAGCGCGACGATGCCGAGCTCGCGGTGCTCCTCTTCACGTCGGGCACGGCCGGCGCGCCGCGCGCCGCGATGCTCAGCCACGGCAACCTCGCCGCGAACATCGGTCAGGTGCAGGGCCATCCGGGCCTGGCGGTCCGGTCGACCGACGTCGGGTTGGCTGCCCTGCCGTTCTTCCACGTCTTCGGCTTGAACGTCGGGCTCGGCGTCGGTCTGCAGGCCGGGCTCACGTCGGTGCTGCTCGACCACTTCGACGCCGCGCGCGCCGCCGAGCTGATCCGCGTGCACAGCATCACGATCGTCGCCGGGGTGCCCACGATGTTCGGCGCCTTCCTCGACCTTCCCGACGAGCTCGCGTCACCCGTGACCTTCGCGACCGTGCGGCTCGCCGTCTCGGGCGCGGCCGAGCTCTCGGTCGAGCGCGCCGAGGCGTTCCGGACCCGGTTCGGGATCACGATCTACGAGGGGTACGGCCTCACCGAGGCCGCGCCGATCGTGAGCACGACGGCGGTCGAGGACTCGCCCCGCTGGGGATCGATCGGCCCGCCGCTGCCGGGCATCGACGTGCGGCTGGTCGGTGACGACGGCGAAGACGTGCTCGCCGGGGACCCGGGCGAGATCTGGGTCAGGGGCGCGAACGTCTTCTCGGGCTACTGGAACGACCCCGACGCGACCGATCGGGTCCTCGTCGACGGCTGGCTCCGCACCGGCGACGTCGCGATCGCCGACGACGACGGCTATCTGAGCCTGGTCGACCGCAAGAAGGATCTCGTCATCGTGTCCGGCTTCAACGTCTTCCCCGCGGAGGTGGAGGAGGTGCTGCTCGCACACCCGGACATCGTCGACGCGGCGGTGATCGGGATCCCCAACCCGCGCACCGGCGAGGCGGTGGCCGCGTGGGTGGTGCTCGAACCCGGCGCGAACCTCACGGTCGAGCAGGTGCGGGAGCACACCGCGCGCCACCTCGCGCGCTACAAGGTGCCCGCCGTGGTCGAGATCGTCGACGCGCTCCCGCGCAACGAAGCCGGCAAGCTCCTGCGCCGGGAGCTGCGGGTCGCCGGCTAGCTAGGAGCGCGCGGGCGCGGGCGTGCCGACGCTCGCGGGCCGTTCGCGCCGCGCACCGGCCCCCGACGCGACGAGGAAGCCGATGTAGATCACGACGATGCCGGACGCGAGCGAGATGACGAACGCCTCGTCCTTGCCCGCGAAGCCCTGGATCAACCCACCGCTCGAGAGCACCAGCGTGCCCAGCGCGATCAGGACGTTCGCGGCGGCGCGCCGCCCGTTGCCCGCCTGTGACCGGTTGCGGGCGAAGCGCCACGCGGACCACAGCGCGCCACCGATGATGACGACCGCACCCACCCCGCTGCCGACCGCGGCGAGCACGCGGGGGAAGGCCCCGAACACCTCGCTGCCGACCGGGATCGCGGTGCCGTGGATGGGACCGTCGAGCGGTGCGCTGAGCGCGACGCCGGCGGCCAGCCCCGAGAAGAGCACGAGCCCCCACTGCACCCGGCGGCCGCGCTCCTTGCCCCAGAGCAGGTAGACGGTGCCGAGCGCGAGCCAGGGGACGGTGAGGATCGCGCCGAAGAGGAAGAAGAGCCGGAACAGGCCGTTGTCCCAGCCGGTCGAGACGCCCGTCGCCAGGAACGCCGAGGCGAGGGCGAACATCGCGAGCGACAGGGTCCAGGCCAGGTCCTGGGGCCGGTGGTCCTTGGTGAAGCGCACCAACGTCGCCTGCGCGAACAGGGTCGCCACCGCCGTGGCGAGGAACGCCAGCCCGATCACCATTTCAGGAGCGTAGGCAGGAGCGGGCACGAAGTGCCGAAGCCGGAGCGACCAGAGATGGGTGCGTACGAAGCGGTCGCGGTCAGCGGGACGCGCGGGCGATCGTGATGAAGGCCTGGGCGGCGGGCGAGACGGGTCCCCGGCGCCAGATGAGGCCGACCCCGCGACGCAGCGGGGGCGAGAGCGCGACCGTGACCGCGCCCGACGCCCGGGCGCTGTCGGCGAGCGGCGCGGGGAGGATGCTGGCGCCGGCGCCGGCGAGCACGAGGGCCACGATCGCCTCCCGGTGCTCGGTCTCGACCGCGAGGGAAGCGGCCGCGCCCGCATCGTCGAAGGCCGCGTCGATGAGCCGGCGCATCGGCGTGCCCGGTGGCGTCATGACCAGCGGCACCGCGGCGAGGTCCGTCATGGTGAGCCGGCGGCGGCGGACGAGCGGTGACGACGGCGGCAGCACGACCATCAGCTCCTGGACGAGGAGCTGCTCGCTCACCAGGCCGGGCTCGTCGATCGGCAGCTCGGCCAGGCCGATCTCCGAGTGGCCGCTGCGGACCTGCGTGGTGACCGCGGCCGCCTCCTCGGGTTGCTCGATGTGCACGACGACCCCCGGGTGGGCCCGGCGGAACGCGCCGACCAGCGGTGAGAGCGGCACGACGGCCAGGGTCGGGAGCGCGACCAGGTCGAGCCGCCCGGCCTCGAGGCCCACGACCGCGGCCACCGAGGTGGTGAGCACGGACCGGTCGCGCAGGAGCTGGCGGGCCGGCTCGAGGAATGCCTCCCCCGCCGCGGAGATGACGGCGCGGCGGCCGACCCGGTGGAACAGCTCGACGCCCAGCTCGGCCTCGAGCCGGCCGATGCCCTCGGACAGGGCGGGCTGGGTCACGTGCAGCGCGACCGCGGCCCGGGTGAACCCGCCGTGCTCGACCACCCCGACGACGTACTCGACCTGACGGAGCTCCATAGGGCAAGCCTATGCTTTTCATCAGAACAATCTCTTGGACCTTGCGAAGTTTCCGGGTTGCAATGAAGTGGTGCGATCCCCCCGTGAGCTGCGAGCCATCCGATGAGCCTCGAGACGATCCTGGCCGTCGCCGTGATCGGCGCGTTCGTCGGCTTCCTCGGGGGCGTGTTCGGCAAGGGCGGCTCCGCGATCGCCACCCCGCTCCTGGCGATGGTCGGGATCCCGCCGATCATGGCGCTGGCCTCGCCGCTGCCGGCCACCGTGCCCGCGACGTTGGCGGCGTCCTACGTCTACTGGCGCCAGCGGCTCGTCGACTGGGAGGTCTTCCGGTGGTGCCTCCTCATCGGGATCCCGGCCACCGCGCTCGGGGCCTACGCGACCCGGTGGATCGGTGGCGATGCGCTCGTGACCGCGACCGAGGTGGTCGTGACCGGGCTCGGGCTCCGCTTCCTGCTGCGGCCGGGTGACCCGCACGAGATCGCGGCGGAGCCGACGGACTACCGGATGCGGATGATGGTGGTCGCGGCCGGTGTGGGCCTGCTCTCCGGGCTGCTCGCGAACGCGGGCGGGTTCCTGCTCGCGCCGCTGTTCGTCGTCGTCCTGCGCCTCTCGATCAAGCAGTCGTTCGCCACCTCCCTGGCCGTCGCGGCGGTGCTCGCGATCCCGGGGACGATCGTGCACGCGGCGCTCGGGCACATCGACTGGGAGGTCGTCGCGGTGTTCGGGGCCACCTCGATCCCGCTCTCCTACGTCGGCGCCCGGACCGCGCTGCGGACCAACCCGATCCACCTGGAGCGGGCCTACGGGGCGGGTCTGGCCCTGCTCGGGGCGAGCCTGTTGGTGGCCGGCCGCTTGTGAAGAGTTGCACGAGGGCGGGTGTAGGGTGTTCCTCCCGGCCCGCCCCTTACGCGGGCCCCGTCGAGAGGACCTCGCGGACCGTGCCCGACCGCCCTGCTGGCAGCGCAGACGGGAGCCCGAGGCGGATCCCGGAAGCCACCGTGGCGCGGCTTCCGCTCTACTACCGGGCCCTCCTCGAAGCGGCGGACCAGGACGTCGGCACGGTGTCCTCCGAGCGCCTGGCCGAGCTGGCCGGCGTCAACGCAGCGAAGGTCCGCAAGGACCTCTCGTACCTCGGCTCCTACGGCACCCGGGGGGTCGGCTACGAGGTCGAGTTCCTCGTGGACCGGATCACCGCGGAGCTCGGCCTGACCGCGGACTGGCCGGTCGCCATCGTCGGGCTCGGCAACCTGGGGCAGGCGCTGGCCAACTACCGGGGCTTCGGTGCGCGCGGGTTCCGCGTGCTCGCGCTGGTGGACGCCGACGCGGCGAAGGTGGGCGAGAAGATCGGCGACCTGGCCATCGAGTCGATGGACGACCTCTCGACCGTCGTGCGCGACCGCGGCATCAAGATCGGCATCATCGCCACCCCGGCGGCGGTCGCGCAGGAGGTCGCCGACCAGCTCGTCGCGGCCGGCGTCTGCTCGATCCTCAACTTCGCGCCGGCGGTCGTCGCGGTCCCGGACACCGTGTCGCTGCGCAAGGTCGACCTGGCGATCGAGCTGCAGATCCTCTCCTTCTACCAATCGCACCCCCAGCGCTCCCGCGCCAAGCAGAAGATCTCGTGAGCACCGGGAGCGCCGAACCGCGCCCCTCGTTGGTGGGGTACCCGGTGAACCTGCTGGTCGCCGGCCGCCGCTGCCTCGTGGTCGGCGCCGGGCGGATCGCCGCCCGCAAGATCGAGTCGTTGCTCGCCGCCGGCGCGGACCTCGTCGTGGTCGCGCCCGAGGCCGGGGCCGAGGTGCGGGGCTGGGCCGGCGAAGGCCGGCTCACGCTGGTGGAGCGGGCCTTCGAGCCCGCGGACGTCGGACGGTGCCTGGCTCGTCGTGACCGCGACCGACGTGCCCGAGGTGAACCGGGCCGCGTTCGAGGCCGGCGAGGCTCGGCGCATCTTCGTGAACTCGGCCGACGACCCCGCGAACTGCTCGTTCACGCTCATGTCGGTCGTCCGACGTGGGGATATCGTGGTCTCCATCGGTACCAACGGTCGAAGTCCTGCGCTCGCGACCTACCTGAAGGAGCACGTGCGCGACGAGATGGGACCGGAGTACGGGACGCTGCTGGAGCTCCTCAGCGAGGCCCGCGAGGAGATCCGCGCCACCGGGCGGTCGAGTGAGGACTCCGATTGGCGAGCGGCGATCGATTCCGGCATCCTCGAGCTGATCCGCGAGGGTCGGGAGTCCGAGGCGAGGGAGCTGCTGCGCTCGTGTCTGTGATTGTGGTCGGGCTCAACCACCGCACTGCGCCGGTCGAGATGCGCGAGCGCGTCGCGGTTCCGGCCTCGCGCCAGATCAAGGCGGTGCACGACCTGGCCATGCGCGAGCACCTCGCGGAAGTGGTGCTGCTCTCCACCTGCAACCGCATCGAGATCTACGCGCGCTGCACGAAGTTCCACGCCGCGGTGTCGGACATCCTCGAGTTCCTCGCCGAGCAGGCGTCCGCGCCAGCCCGAGGACTTCTCCGAGCACCTGTACACGTACTACGACGACGGTGCGGTCGCCCACCTCTTCGGCGTGACCGCGGGCCTCGACTCGATGATCATCGGAGAGGGCGAGATCCTCGGCCAGGTGCGCGACGCCTGGCAGCTCGCGGAGCACGAGGGTGCGTCCGGCCAGCTGCTCGACCGCGTGTTCCGCCAGGCGCTCGTCGTGGGCAAGCGGGCGCGCACCGAGACCGCGATCGGCCGCCAGGCACTGTCGATCTCGTCGGCTGCGGTCGCGCTCGCGGAGCAGACGATGTTCTCGTTGCGGGGCCGGTCGGTGCTCGTGCTCGGAGCCGGTGAGGTCGCGCAGGGCATCGGGCGCTCGCTGCTCGGCGCCGGCGTCGGCGAGGTCGTCGTGGCCAACCGCACGTACGCCCGCGCGGTCGACCTCGCGGCGAAGCTCGGCGGCCGCCCCGTCTCCCTCGGTGAGCTGCCCGACGTGCTCGCATCGGTCGACGTGCTCCTCACCGCGACGGACTCGACCGAGGTGCACGTCGAGCGCGAGGACATCGAGGCGGTCATGGAGCGGCGCGACGGCGCGCCCCTGCTCGTCGTGGACGTCGCCGTGCCCCGCGACGTCGACCCCGGCGCGCGCCAGGTGCCCGGCGTCACGCTGCTCGACATGGACGACCTCAAGCGCTTCACCGAGAGCTCGCTGCAGGGTCGGCGCCGTGAGGTCAGCCGGGTCCAGTCGATCATCATGGACGAGCTCGAGCGGTTCCAGACCGACCGCACCGCGCGCGAGATGGCGCCGATCGTGACGTCGTTGCGCCAGCGCGCCGACGCGATCCGCGTCGCCGAGCTCGAGCGGTTCCGGGCCAAGCTCGACGGTCTCGACCCCGACGCGCGCAACGCGGTCGAAGCCCTCACCCAGGGGATGATGAACAAGCTGCTCCACGAGCCGACCGTCCGCCTCAAGGACGCGGCCGGCACCGCGCGCGGCGAGCTCTACGCCGACGCGCTCGCGGCACTCTTCGACCTGCCGGAGGGCATCCCGGACGACCCTGCCCCGGAATGACCCGGGCGTTGCGAGTCGCCACCCGGGGCAGTGCACTCGCCCGGTGGCAGGCGGAACGGATCGTCGCCCTCCTCGCGCGACCGGCCGAGCTCGTCGTCGTCTCGACCCTCGGGGATCGGGACAAGGCATCGACGATCCACGCGCTCGGTGGGACGGGTGTGTTCGTGAAGGAGGTGCAGGACGCGGTGCTGCGCGGTGACGCGGACGTCGCGGTGCACTCGGCGAAGGACCTCCCGCCGATCGCGCCGGCAGGCCTGACCTTCGCCGCGGTGCCGGAACGGGCCGACCCACGCGACGCGCTCGTCGGGTCGCGCCTGGACGACCTGCCCACCGGAGCGCGGATCGGGACCGGCAGCGTGCGTCGCCGCGCGCAGCTCGCGGCCCTGCGACCGGATCTCACGTTCGACGAGCTGCGGGGCAACATCCCGACCCGGCTGGAGCGCGCCGCGAGCTTCGATGCGATTGTGGTCGCGGCCGCCGCACTCGACCGGCTCGGCCTGTCCGAGCGCGTGACCGAGCGGCTCGCCCCGTCCACGCTCCTGCCCCAGGTGGGACAGGGCGCGCTCGCGGTCGAGTGCCGCGAGGACGACGCCGACACGCAGCGCGCGCTCGACGAGATCGACGACCCCGGCGCGCACGCGGAGATCCGGGCCGAGCGGGCCTTTCTGGCGCAGCTCGGTGGCGGGTGCAGCCTGCCGTGCGGCGCACTCGCGCGGCGCCAGGCGGACGGCTCGCTCACGCTCGAAGCGCTGTTGGCCTCGCTCGACGGCCGGATCGTCCTGCGGGTCGAGGGCGCGGGATCCGACCCGGAGGCACTGGGCCTGGAGACCGCGCGCCGGCTGCTCGACGAGCAGGGCGGCCGCACGGTGCTGGACCTGGAGCAGATCGGATGACCGTCTACCTCGTGGGTGCAGGCCCCGGTGATCCGGGGCTGCTGACCCGGCGCGGTGCGGCGCTGCTCGAGCAGGCGGACGTCGTCGTCTACGACCGGCTCGCCCACCCGTCGCTGGTGGACCTCGCGCCGCGCGCCGCGGAGCGGATCAACGTGGGGAAGGCGCCGGGCGCGGTCGAGATGGACCAGGACGGGATCAACGCGGTGCTCGTCGACCGGGGGGCTGCGGGCAAGACCGTCGTGCGGCTGAAGGGCGGTGATCCGTTCGTCTTCGGCCGCGGGGGTGAGGAGGCCGAGGCGCTCGCCGCCGCCGGCGTCGCCTTCGAGGTCGTCCCCGGGATCACGAGCGCGATCGCCGCACCCGCGTACGCCGGCATCCCGGTGACGCACCGCGGGCTGTCGACTCACGTCACGGTGGTGACCGGGCACGAGGACCCCGCGAAGGGCACGACCGACACCGACTGGGCCGCGCTCGCACGCGCCGGCGGCACGCTCGTGATCCTGATGGGCGCGGGGCATCTGGCCGACATCGCGGCGCGACTCGTCGAGGGTGGTCGACCGCCGGACACGCCGGTCGCCGCGGTGCGTTGGGGCACCCTGCCCGCGCAACGGACGATTCGCGCCACCCTGGCCACGGTCGCCGACGCGGGCGTGCGGGCGCCGAGCGCGATCATCGTCGGCAAGGTCGCGGCGCTGGACCTCGCGTGGTTCGAGTCGCGGCCGCTGTTCGGTCGCACGATCGTGATCACCCGGGCCCGCGAGCAGGCCAGCGCGCTGCGGACGCGCCTCGAGCTCCTCGGTGCGGAGGTGGTGGAGCTCCCGGCCATCGGGTTCGAGCCGATGGAGTTCGTGCTGCCGGAGCTCGGACGCTACGCGTGGCTCGTCCTCACTTCGGCGAACGGGGTCGACGCGCTCTTCGACCGCGGTCTCGCGCCCGCGGGTCTCGACGCCCGGGCACTCGCGTCCGTCCAGGTCGCGGCGATCGGGCCCGGCACGGCCGCCGCGCTCGAACGGCGCGGGATCCGCGCCGACCTCGTCCCCGAACGCTTCGTCGCGGAGTCGCTGCTCGCGGCCTTCCCCGACCCCGAGGCGTCGGGGCCTGCGAGGGTGCTGCTCGCCCGGGCGGAGCAGGCCCGCGACGTGCTCCCCGAAGGGCTCGAGGCGTTGGGCTACGCCGTGGACGTCCTGGCCGTCTACCGCACCGTCCGCGCGGTGCCCGCGCCCGACGAGCTCGAGCGGGTGCGCGGCGGGCCGGGTCGACGCGATCACCTTCACGTCGTCGTCGACGGTGAGCGGGTTCTGCGATCTCGTGGGCCCGCTGGCGGACCCACAGCCCTGCATCGTCTCGATCGGTCCGGTGACGTCGCGGAGCGCGGTCGAGCGTGGGCTGCGCGTGGACTTCGAGGCCGATCCGCACTCCATCGACGGGCTCGTCGACGCGCTGCTCGGCGCGCTCCGAGCCGATGCCCCGAACTAGGACAAAGCGCAGACCGCAGGTAGCCTGGCGGGCATGGGATTCCCGGAGCACCGGTCGCGGCGCCTGCGTCGGATCGATCCGCTGCGCCGCCTGACCGCGGAGACCCGGCTCTCGGTCGACGACCTCGTGGCCCCGCTCTTCGTGAAGGAGGGCATCGACCATCCCGAGCCGGTCGCGTCGATGCCGGGCGTCGTGCAGCACACGCAGGAGAGCCTGCGCAAGGAAGTGCGCGCGCTCGCCGAGCTCGGAGTCCCCGGTGTCATGTTGTTCGGGGTCCCGTTCCGGAAGGACTCGCGCGGCTCGGGCGCGGACGACCCCAACGGCGTCGTGCAGGTCGCGCTGCGCCATCTCCGTGACGAGGTCGGCGACTCCCTCGTGCTCATGGCGGACACGTGCCTCGACGAGTACACCGACCACGGGCACTGCGGCCTGCTCGACCGCAACGGCGAGGTCGACAACGACGCGACGCTCGAGCGCTACGCGAGCATCGCGATCGCGCAGGCCGATGCCGGCGCGGACGTGATCTCGCCGAGCGGGATGATGGACGGGCAGGTGGGTGCGATCCGTGCCGCGCTCGACGGTGCCGGCTACTCGGCCGCGGCGATCCTCGCGTACTCGGCGAAGTACGCGTCCGCGCTGTACGGACCGTTCCGCGACGCGGCGGAGTGCGCACCGGCGTTCGGTGACCGTCGCGGCTACCAGATGCAGGCGGCCAACGCGCGCGAAGCGATCAGCGAGACCGCGTTGGACATCGAGCAGGGCGCGGACATGGTGATGGTCAAGCCCGCGCTGTCGTACCTCGACATCATCTCGGCCGTGCGCCACGAGTTCGACGTGCCGGTCGCGGCGTACCACGTGAGTGGTGAGTACGCGATGGTGATGGCGGCCGCGGCGAACGGCTGGATCGACGGCCGGGCGGTGGCGATCGAGCATCTCCTCTCGATCCGCCGGGCCGGCGCCGACTTCGTGCTCACGTACTTCGCCCGGGACGTCGCCGAGCTGCTCCACGCGTGACGAGTCGCGCACGTGCGTAGCCGCGACGAGCTCTACCGACGGGCGCTCGCGCGCATCCCCGGTGGCGTGAGCTCCCCCGTGCGGGCGTTCAACGCGGTCGGTGGCACGCCGTTCTTCGTCGAGCGGGCCGAGGGCGCGTACCTCTACGACACCGAAGGCCACCGCTACCTCGACTTCGTGCAGTCGTGGGGCGCGTCGATCCTCGGTCACGCCGATCCCCGCGTCGTCGAGGCGATCCAGCGCGCGGCAACGGCCGGCACCTCGTACGGCGCGCCGACCGAGCGCGAGGTCGAGCTCGCCGAGCTGATCGCCGACCGGATGCCGAGCGTGGAGAAGGTGCGCCTCGTCTCGAGCGGGACCGAAGCCACCATGACCGCCGTGCGGTTGGCCCGCGGCTTCACCGGTCGCAACAAGGTGCTCAAGTTCGCCGGCTGCTATCACGGCCATCTCGACGCGTTGCTCGTGGCCGCGGGGAGCGGGCTCGCGACGCTCGGGCTCCCGGGGTCGGCGGGCGTGACCCCCGGCGCGGTCGCCGACACGGTCGTGGTGCCCTTCAACGACGTCGACGCGCTCGACGCCGCGTTCGCGGCCAACGGCGGCGAGCTCGCGGCCGTGCTGGTGGAGCCGGTCGCCGCCAACATGGGTCTGGTCCCGCCCGATCCGGGCTTCCTCGAGCACCTCGCCCAGCGTTGCGCCGAGCACGGCGCACTGTTCGTGTGCGACGAGGTCATCACCGGGTTCCGGATCGGTCCCGGCGGCGCGCAGGGTCGCTTCGGCCTGCGCCCGGACCTCACGATCCTCGGCAAGGTCATCGGCGGCGGCCTTCCCCTGGCCGCGGTGGGCGGCCGGGCGGAGGTCATGGACCATCTCGCGCCCGTCGGCGACGTGTACCAGGCGGGCACCCTCTCGGGGAACCCGCTGGCCACCGCGGCGGGCCTCGCAGCGCTGCACGCGCTCGAACCCACCGACTACGAGACGCTCGAGCGGCGCGTCACCGGGTTCACCACCGCACTGCACGATGCGGTCGCGGGCGCCGGTCTCGACGTGCAGGTCCCGCGCGCCGCGACGCTGGCCGGCCTGTTCTTCGCGTCGAGCCCGGTCCGCAGCTACGCAGACGCGCAGGCGGGCGACCACGCGGCGTACGCGCACTTCTTCCACGCCATGCTCGACCGCGGCGTGTTCCTGGCGCCGAGCAGCTACGAAGTGATGTTCGTGAGCCTCGCGCACACCGACGAGGACCTCGACCGGACCGTCGTGCTCGCGACCGAGGCCGCGGAAGACGTCTCGCGCGCGCTCACCCAGGCGTAGCGATCGAGGCGCACCGGTGACCCGGCCGTTCCGCTTCGGAGTCTCCCTGGCCGACGCGCGTGACCGGGCCGCGTGGCGGGAGCAGGCCCGCACTGCCGAAGCGCTCGGCTACGACGTCCTCCTCGTCGCGGATCACCTGACCGACTCGCTCGCCCCGGTGCCGGCACTGATGGCGGCGGCCGACGCGACGACGACGTTGCGGGTCGGGTCGTTCGTGCTCGCCAACGACTTCCGCCATCCGGCCCTGGTGGCCCGGGAAGCAGCCACCGTCGACCTGCTCACGGACGGCCGCTTCGAGCTCGGCCTCGGCGCCGGCCACATGCGCTGGGAGTACGACGAGGTGGGGATCCCGTTCGTCCCGGCCGGGGACCGGGTGGGCCGCCTCGAGGAGTCCGTCCAGGTCGTGCGCGCCCTCCTCGACGGTGAGCGGGTCGAGTTCGCCGGTGAGCACTACGAGATCTCGGGCCACCGTTCGTACCCGCCCCGCCCGCACCTGCCGCTGCTGATCGGCGGCAACGGCAACCGGGTGCTCGCCCTCGCGGGCCGCCACGCCGACATCGTGAGCTTCGTGGGCTTCCACCAGGTCGAGGGCAGCGCGGATGTCGCCCTCAGCCACTTCCGCGCCGCGGGCCTCGAGGATCGGCTGGCAGTCGTGCGTGCCGCGGCCGGCGACCGGTTCGCGGACCTCGAGCTGAACGTCCTCGTGCAGTCGGTGACGGTCACCGAGGACCGTGTCGGTGCGGCGGACGAGCTCAGCCGTCAGGTCGCCGAGCTCTCACCCGAGGATGCCGCCGAGTCGCCATTCCTGCTGCTCGGAACGCACGACGAGATCGAGCAGGACCTGCTCGATCGCCGCGACCGCTTCGGGATCTCCTACGTCGTGGTCTTCGGCCCGGCGATGGAAGCGCTCGCTCCCGTCGTGGACCGTCTGCGCGGCCGCTGACCGGGCCGCGCTTTCGATCACTCGTCCGGAGTGCGGCGCTTCCGGACGCGGTCCATGTAGAAGATCGCGCCGATGAAGATCCAGAAGAAGACCGCGAGCAGCACGAACGCGAGACCACCCGCACCCCGGTCACCACCCGCGTCGACGAGCTGGCCATTCGTGCAACCGCTGGCGAGCACGACGAGCATCGCCAGCGCGGCGATGCGCGCGGCACGCATCCAGGATCCGGTGGTGCGGGTCATCCGAGGCTCCTAGACCTTCTCGGGGATGCGTTCGACGTCGGTGCCGGCCTTCGCGTCCGCCTCGGCCTGCTCGGCTGCGGCCTGCTCCTGCAGGTCCCGCTCCCGCCAGTGCAGGCTGAGCAGCGAGAGCGTGAACAGGATCGCCGACGCGCACAGCGCCACGAACGGCGGCACCCGCACCGAGCCGAGGTCACGCTCGAACACGAGCGTGTTGATGGGCTTCGTCGCGTCGCACTTCGGGACCGGCGGCGGGTCGCCGAACGGGACGATCTGCGCCTCCTGGTCGATCGGGCAGATGTTCACGACCGCGTAGTGCGGCTTGTGGAGGCTGATGTGGACCAGCGGGAACTGGCCGCTGATGTGGAAGGTCTTCTGGCTGAAGAGGTTCCCGCCCCCGACCTCGTAGTACTTCGGCACGAGGTAGTCCGTCGACTCGGTGTAGAGCGTGAACTTGTTGCCCGCCGCGACGGCGTTGGAGCCCGGGGTGCCGACCGGGGTCACGACGACCTGGTCGACCGTCGCCTTCACGTTCGACTGCTCGGTCGGGTCCGTGACCTCGTCGGCCTTGGTGATGGAGCGCACCGCGGGGATCTTCGATTTGGAGAGATCCCCGCCCTTGATCGACTCCACGGCCTTCCAGGTCGGGACGCGTCCCTTGAGGGTGTTGAGCGGCGACGCGGTGGTGAGCCAGAGGCACGAGAGCAGCACCATGAAGCCGGAGAGCCCGGCCGCCGCGACGAGGAACCCCAGGCGTGCACCGAGGTTCGTGGCCAGCAGCAGGTAGACGCTGCCGCAGAACAGGCTCACGCCCGCCACCACCACGAGCACCCCGAGGATGGTCGGGTACCAGAGGTCGCGGTTCGGGATCCCCGACTCCGCGGCCAGGACGAAGAATCTCACGTGTGCTCCCCCACTAGAGGTTCCGCTCGTACTTGATGATGGCGTCGATCTGTTCCTTCGACAGGATGTTCCCGAAGTGCGCCATGCCGCCGCTCGAGATGCCGCGCACGCCGAAGCCCTTCTCCGCCACCGCGCCGTTCGCGACCCAGTCGTACTGCTTCTGGAAGCCGGGCGAGTTGGGGTCGTCGGCGGGCAGCCCCGGGAACTGCTCGAGCACCGCGCCGCCGCGCAGCGACGGACCGAACGCCCCGCTGCCCGATGGCGACGGGGGCGGCACGGTCGGCCGGGCCGGGTCGTTGTAGGACCAGCCCTTCGTGTGGCACCGGGCGCAGTTGACGTCGAAGAGCAGCTCGCCCTGGCTGGCGTTGGCGATCTGGGTCTCGAACGCCTTCGAGTTCACGATCGCCTGCTGAGCCGCCGTGATGATCAGCGCAGCGGCCTCCCGTCCCTTGGGCGTCTCGGCGAGCGGGGCCGCCTTCTGTGCGGTCGCGAGGTTGGCCTCGGCGTCGCTGACGGCCGACTTGGCCTGGGCCTTCAGCTTGGCCACGTTCTCGAGGACCTGGGCCTTGGCCTTGGCCGGCGAGAGCTGGATGCTCTTGAGGTAGGCGACGATGTCGCTGATCGCCTGGTCGTTCTTCGGCCCGCCACCCTCGATGCCCCAGGCGGGCATCGGGGTGCCGGCTCTGCCGTAGGTGATGATCTGGGTCACCTGTTGCTCGGTCCGGATGCAGTTCGGTGCCTTCGCGGCGACCTCTGCGTCGGTGCAGTCGTTGAACCGGTACATCACCGTGTTGAGCGCGGGCGCCTGCCAGGTGACCGAGATCGGCGCGCCTTCAGGTTGCCGATCGCGTCGGGGGTGATCGTGTAGACAGCCGACCCGCCCCCGGCGTCCGTGCCGTGGCAGTCGGCGCAGAGCAGCGACTTCGTCGGGTCGTACGCGGGCATCGATGCGTTGGCGAACAACGTGGCGCCACGCTCGACCGCCCGCTGGTCGAAGCCGTGCGCCTCCGCGGTCTGCCGGCCGGGCTCGAGCACCCAGTACAGCGGCAGGACGATGGCGATGATGGTGGAGAAGAGCAGCGCCCAGCGGAGCACGCGCTCGAGGTGCTGGCCTTCGAGCGTCTCGTCGTCCAGGAACGGGCGTCAGGTTCTGGGCCGGCTTCTCCTTGGGGACGCGCCGGACCTGACAGCACCTTGTACCCGATGATCACGGCGATCACCGCGACCGCGGCGACGTTGATGATCACGAGGATGGTGCGGAAGGTCAGGGCCAGGATCACGGTTTCCTCTTCGGCTCTGCGAGGGCGGGAGCGGGACGGGTCGGGTCACCGACGCAGGACGGGCCTTCGGCGCCCTGTCCGGTGGTGTCGGTCCCGATCGGCGGACCGGTGACGGGCAGACCCGAGGTGTCGATCATCGATCTTCTGGCCGCTGATGCTGACGACCAAGTGGTCGAGGCCACGCGGCGCCGGGCCACCCTGCTTCTCGCCGACCCGGTTGTACTTCGAACCGTGGCAGGGGCACTCGAACCACTGCGACTGTCTGGCACCACGGCACCCGGCAGCCGAGGTGGACGCACTTCTGGTACAGCGCCACGATGCCCAGCTCCATGCCGGGCGAGGACCGTCGCGTACTGCGGGATCTTCGCGGCCTTCTGGACGTCGGCCTTGGGGTACGGCTGCAGGTAGGTGCGGGCCTCGGGCACGTAGAACGGCGCCTTGTTGCTCGCCCAGTAGGCCTCGACGTCGGAAAGGGCGACGCCGGCGTCGACGCTGCCGCCGAAGCCGCCGGCCGACGTGGCGTACAGGAAGCTGATCGCCGCGGCGCCGAACGCGCCGAGGCTGATCGCCATCGTGACCAGGATCCCCCGGTTGAAGAACTGGCGGCGGCTGATCCCGAGCTCTTCCTCGTCGACGGCGGGGCCTCTCCATGACGGCGGTGGAGCCCCGCGTCGCGGGCGCGCGCGCCGCCCGAGCCGATGGCCTTGCGGGTCTCGTCGGCCCGCTCGCGCGCCTCGGCGGACGTGTCGTCGGCCTCGATCCGGCGTGCCGACGCTCTGGTCGGTCTGCCGGGTCTCCGCGCTGAGCGTGCCGGTGACGTGACCCTCGGGGTCGGAGGCGGCCCGCCGGCGGCCGGTGGCGATGATCATCACGGCGGCCAGGATGAGCAGGACCGGGATGGCGATGATGAGGGCGGTGGACACGGAAGTCTGCTCCTACAGCTCGAAGAAGATGCCGTCGTTCCAGGGGAACACGAAGTTGAAGCCCGGCCCCCGGAAGAACGACCCGATGATGACGAGCACGGCCCAGAACATGAGGAAGATCGTGAAGATCGAGATCGACGAACTTCCGGTCCTCGGGCTTGTTCGACGGGTTCTTGTCGACGTACGGAGCCACGATCAGCAGGAACGATGCCCATGCCCGGGATGGTCACGCCCGCGACCATCGGGTGGAACATCGTGAGGAGCTCCTGCAGACCGAGGAAGTACCACGGCGCCTTCGACGGGTTCGGCGTCTGGTTGACGTCGGCGAGGCCGAGCAGCGGGGCGCGCACGATCGCCGAGAAGATGAGGAGCGATCGCGGTCATCGCGAGGATCGCCGCGAACTCGACGACGAGCAGGTGCGGCCAGGTGTGGACCTTGTCCTGGGCCTCGGCGCGGGTCTGCTGGATCGAGCCCGACTTCACGACGGTGAGCAGCCGCTGGGTGTGACCACCCGGACCGGTCATCGTCGGCGATCGGCGCGGCCGTCACCGCGGTCGCGGTGCGCGGCACCGCCCGCGCCGCGGCCGCCGGTGCGCCGCCGTCGCCGCGACCGAGCGCAGCCTTCCGGCGCCGCGACCGCTCGAGGAGGTGGGCGGGCACGCCGCCCTTGTCCTCGGTGATCGCGTCGTCGTCGGTGGCGCTCGCGGCCGCGGCCGGCGCGGCCTCCTCGGCCGGGGCTTCCGCTTCGCCGCCGCCTTCGGGCGCGGCGGTCTCGGCCGCTCTCGCCTTCCTCGCCGGTCGGCAGGCCGAGCTGCTTGCGCCGCTCGGCGCTGCGCTTCAGCAGGTGTTCGGGGATCTCGGGCATCGAGTCGTCCTCCCCCTTACAGCGGTCCGGAGATGCCGCCGTCCTTGCGGACGCGCCAGAAGTGGACTGCCATGAAGATGACGATGACGAACGGGCAGCAGCAGCACGTGCAGCGTGTACCACCGCAGCAGCGTGTCGCCGCTGATCTCCTTCGAACCGAGCAGTGCGTAGCGGATCTGGCCACCGAACACGGGCGTGTAGCCCATCATGTTCGTGCCGACGGTGACGGCCCAGAGCGCCAGCTGGTCCCACGGCAGCAGGTAGCCGGTGAACGAGAGCAGCAGGGTGAGCGTCAGCAGGATCACGCCGATGACCCAGTTGAACTCTCGCGGCGCCTTGTAGGCCCCGTGGTAGAAGACGCGGCTCATGTGCAGGAACACCGTGAGCACCATGAGGTGCGCACCCCAGCGATGCATGTTGCGCACCAGCGAGCCGAACCACACCGCGGTCTCGAGCTGCTGCACGTTCGCCCACGCGAGCGCTTCGGTCGGCCGGTAGAAGAACATCAGGAAGATGCCCGTGACGGTGAGCAGGATGAAGAGGAAGAAGCGACAGCCCGCCGAGGCAGAGCGTGTAGCTCACCTTCACCGCGTGCCGCTTCACCTTCACCGGGTGGAGGTGGTACAGCACGTTGTTCATGATCACGTAGGAGCGGTTCCGGGGGCTGTCGGTGTAGCCCTTGCCGGAAGATGGAGCCGGGCCGGAAGATCGAGGTCATGACCTGCGAGTTGCCGACGGTGTCACCGACCTTCTTGCCGCGCTCGCGCAGCTTCACGCCGATGCCTCCGTGCCCGTTTCCGTTGCTCCCGTTGCCGTTGGCCACGAGCGCTCTCTCCTTGGTGTCGCGTGATGGGCTGTCGTGTTGCTGGTGCCCGGCCGCGAGCCGGACCGGGTGGAGCTAGAACCGAACGCCGTATGCGTAGCCGTTGCGGTTGGTGCGGGTGTGCGGGTCGCCGGCCGCGACCTGCGGAGCGAGCTTGCCGAGGATGATCACGCCGGTCGGGCACCGGTCGACGCAGAGTGCGCACCGCGTGCACACGTCCTCGTCGACGATGAACGCGACGTGGTCGTGCGGGTCCTCGCCGGGTTGCTCGGTGCCGACGGCCTCGTCGATGCGCCGAGACCGACACCATGTGGATGCACTTCCAGGGGCAGATGTCGACGCAGCCCTCGCACAGGATGCACTCGGCCTGGTCGATGTGGAGGAACTGCTTCGGCTTGACCGCCTGGGTCAGGAAGGCCGGGTCGACCTCCTGCAGGAGGTAGTCGGTCGCGAAGTCCGGCATCGGCGGGTTGGCGTCGGTTCTCGCCATGTCCCTAGACCTTCGCCTTCAGCGGACGACCGAAGCGCGAGCGGCCGACGACCGCCGGCTTCTCTTCGCTCTCCTCGGACCTGGTCTTGCGATTCTGCCACTTGCACGAAGATCGCGATGTTAGTCCGAGAAGAACACGAGGTAGATGCCGACGACGATGAGGTCGCGCAACCGACTGCAGGTTGATGCTCGTCGGCCAGTTCCAGCTGTGCATGAACGGGATCGGGTCGTCGACTTGATCAGGTACTTGTCCGTCGACCACTGCAGGTACTTGTCGGAGAAGGTGATGTACTCGTGCGGGATGATCGGCGTACACGAGCAGCATCAGACCGAACGTGTAGAAGCGCGCCGAACATCGCCTGGGCCCAGGTGGTGGGCTGCTCCTGCTTCGGGCGGCGGAGCATCACGATCACCGGGATCAGCAGGATGATGAAGACGATCGAGAACCAGATCAACCGGCCCGCCGGCCGGAGAAAGTGCCAGTCAGGTAGCAGCTGGGGCATTGCGGCCCTCGGTCCTCCATCGGCGCCGGGTCGCGCACCCCACGGCTGCGCTCCCGAAGCCCCTCTGTGGGGTATTTCTCTACCACGCTAGATGCCGCACGGGACACATCGGAGTGCAGCCGCGGCGAATGGGCCACCGGTGCGGACTCCTGTTCGAGCGTTGTCGCGCGACGATGCTGCCCATGGAAAGCGCACGCTACGACGCGCTGGTCGTGGGAGCCGGACCGGCCGGTGCATCGGCCGCCTACTGGCTCGCGAGCACGGTCACTCGGTGCTCGTCGTGGACAAGAAGCGCTTCCCGCGCGAGAAGACCTGTGGCGACGGTCTGACGCCGCGGGCGGTCCGCCAGCTCGACGACATGGGCCTCGCCGATCCAGCTCGAGCGGGTTCCAGCGCTACGAGGGCCTGCGGTCGATCGCCCACGGCGATCACGCTCGAGCTGCGCTGGCCCGAGCCACCCCGACTTCCCCGACTACGGGTACGTGGTCCGGCGCCGGGACCTCGACGAGATGGTCGCGGACCGGGCGGTCAAGGCCGGCGCCACCCTCTGGCCGGCGAGCGAGGCGGTCGCGCCGCTGGTCGAGGGCGGGCTGGTCACCGGGGCGATCGATCCGCCGGGCCGAGGAGCGGGGTCACCGAGACGGTCCGGGCCCGGATACGTCGTCGTGGCCGACGGTGCGAATTCCCGGTTCGGGCGGGCCCTCGGGCACCCAGCGGGACCGGTCGTACCCCATGGGCATGGCGATTCGCGGCTATTTCACCAGTCCGTACCACGACGAGCCCTGGATCGAGAGCCACCTGGACCTGCGGGACCGGGACGGGAACTACATGCCCGGATATGGGTGGATCTTTCCGGTTGGTGACGGGACGATCAACGTGGGCGTCGGCCTCCTCGACACCTACACCGGGTTCAAGGCGGTCAACACCACCAAATTGATGGACGCCTTCATCGCGACCGCGCCGGCCCGTTGGGGCATCTCGCCGGAGACGTCCTGCGGTCCGCCGACCGGCGGCAAGCTGCCCACCGGCGGATCCGTGACCCCCAAGGCGGGCCCCACCTGGATCGTCGCCGGCGATGCCGCGGGGTCGATCAACCCGTTCAACGGCGAGGGGATCGCCTACGCGTACGAGACCGGCCGGATGGTCGCCGACGCGGTCCACGAGACCCTGGTGACCGGCGACGGCCTGGCGCTCGCCCGCTACCCCGACCAGCTCGACGGCCGCTACGGCCAGTACTTCAAGGTCGCGCGCACGTTCGTGACGGTGATCGGCAACCCGGCGGTCATGCGCGAGCTGACCCGGGTCGGGATGCAGTCGCCACACGCTCATGGAGTGGGTGCTGCGGATCATGGCGAACCTGCTGCGCCCCGACGAGATCGGCCCGGCCGAGGCGGCCTACAAGGTGGTCGAGCGGCTCGTCGCGGTCATGCCCGACCCGTCCCCGGTCGGGCTCGGCGCCGCGCGGCGTTCGTAGGGCTCCGGGCGCTCGCGGTCCCGATCCCGAGAACTTGGGGGCGGCCCGTTCCCGCGAGGTAGCCTCGCCCCGAACTGTCCGGACGCGTCAACGAAGGGGAGCGAGCGGTGGCGCAGTACCTGCCGATCCTCATGATGATCGTGCTGGTCATGATCTTCGTCGCGGCCTCGTTCTTCGCCTCGAAGCTGCTCACGAACAAGCGGCCGACGAAGGCGAAGACCGCCTCGTACGAGTGCGGCATCGTCTCGGAGCAGGAGCCGGTCGAGCGCTTCCCGGTGCGCTTCTACCTCGTCGCGCTGACGTTCATCGTCCTCGACGTCGAGATCATCTTCCTCTATCCGTTCACCACGATCTTCCGCACGTCTGGGCGGCTACGGCCTCGCACTCATGGGCACGTTCCTGCTCATCCTGATCGTGCCGTTCGCGTACCTGCTCTCCGTCGGCGCGCTCGACTGGGGACCGGTGCGCCAGGTCGCCGGTCGCGTCGCGGGCCCGATCCTGCGGACGACGACGGTGCCGACGGGGATCCCGGCCGACGAGGAGCTGGACGCGAGCGAAGACGAGGCCGCGTAGATGCCGCTCGACGCGATCCCGCACAACTTCGCGACGGGTCGGCTCGAGGACCTCGTGAAGTGGGCCCGGCGCAACTCGGTGTTCCCCGCGACGTTCGGGCTCGCGTGCTGTGCGATCGAGATGATGGCGACCGGTGCCGCGCACTACGACATGGCGCGCTTCGGCATGGAGGTCTTCCGGGCCAGCCCGCGCCAGGCCGACCTCATGATCGTCGCCGGTCGGGTGAGCCAGAAGATGGCGCCGGTGCTCCGCCAGGTCTACGACCAGATGGTCGAGCCCAAGTGGGTCATCTCCATGGGGGTGTGCGCGAGCAGCGGCGGGATGTTCAACAACTACGCGATCGTGCAGGGCGTCGACCAGGTGGTGCCGGTCGACGTGTACGTGCCGGGCTGCCCGCCCGGGCCGGAGACGCTGATGCACGGCATCCTCCAGCTGCACGAGCAGATCAAGTCCGGCGAGCTGATGAAGCGCCGGAAGTCCTCGCCGACCGGTGGCGCGGGCATCGAGATCGTCCAGCGTGACGGCGTCGCGTTCACCCCGATCGGCACGGCCCCCGCCCGAGAGGGCGATCCCCAGCCCGTCGCGAGTGCGGCGGCCACCGAAGCCCCGTCCGCGTAGATCACGCGATCGAGCCCGACTGATGCCCGACGACGCACCTCGTGAAGACGAGCACAAGGACGAGGAGCCGCAGGTGGCCGCGCCCGCACCTCCGGACGACGAGGTCGCGGCCGCGCTGCTCGAGCGCTTCGAAGGCGCGGCGTTCCACGAGTCCCACGGCCAGCCGGTCGTGTACGTGGACCGCGCGCAGTGGGCCGACGCCGCGATGTTCTTGCGCGACGAGCAGCAGTTCACGATGCTGCTCGACGTGACCGCCGTGGACCACCTCCTCGACGTCGAGCGACTCTCGATCCCGGGGGTCGACCGCGCAGCGCTTCGAGGTGGTGGCGAACTACCTCTCGCACCCGCGCAACCGGCGCATCCGCGTGATCACCGAGGTGCCGGCGGACGACGTCACCCTCGCGAGCCTCGCGCCGCTCTACGAGAGCGCGAACCTCGCCGAGCGCGAGGTCTACGACCTCTACGGCGTCGTGTTCGAAGGTCACCCGGACCTCACGCGGATCCTCATGCCCGACGACTGGGTGGGCCACCCGCTGCGCAAGGACGACTCGCCGGCCCGCGTGCCGGTGACGTTCAAGGGCGACCCGGGCCCGCGGTGAGCGCGACATGACGTTGGATCCGCTCGAGCGCCAGACGGACGAGGGCGCGCAGGAGCTCCACCAGCAGCACGACCTCGTCGTCACGGGCGGGCCCTGGCCCGAGCTCGAGGGCGAGAGCCAGACGATGATCATCAACATGGGTCCGCAGCACCCGTCGACCCACGGGGTGCTGCGCCTCATGATGGAGCTCGACGGCGAGACCGTCGTGCGCGCCAAGCCCGTGGTCGGCTACCTGCACACGGGCATGGAGAAGACGGGCGAGGAGCTCACGTACGTGCAGGGGGCGACCAACGTCACCCGCATGGACTACGCGGCACCGCTGAGCAACGAGCTCGTGTGGTCGACCGCGGTCGAGCAGCTGCTCGACGTCGAGGTCCCGCCGCGCGCGGTGTGGGCGCGCATGATGCTCCAGGAGCTCGGCCGCATCGGCTCGCACCTGCTCTTCCAGGCCACGAACGGCATGGACATCGGCGCGGTCTCGATGCTGCTCTACGGCTGGCGCGAGCGCGAAGAGGTGCTGCGCCTGCTCGAGCTGATCACCGGCCTGCGGATGAACCACAACTTCATCCGCCCGGGCGGGATCGCGGCCGACCTGCCCGACGGCTGGCAGGAAGAGGTGCTCGCGGTCTGCGACATCGTCGAGGCCGGCATCTCGGACTACGACACGATCCTCACCGAGAACCCGATCTGGCTCGAGCGCATGGTGGGCGTCGGCGTCATCACGACAGAGCAGGCGCTCGCGCTCGGCGTGACCGGCCCGCTGCTGCGCTCCACCGGGTTCGCGTGGGACCTGCGCACCGCGCAGCCGTACCTCGCGTACGACGAGGTGGACTTCGACGTCATCTACACCGAGAACGGTGACTGCTTCGACCGCTATCGCATCCGGCTCTACGAGATCGCGGAGTCGGTGAAGATCGTGCGCCAGTGCGTGGAGCGCATGCCGCGGGGCGACTACCGCATCCAGGACAAGAAGGTGACGCCCCCGCCGCGCGCCCGCATCAACGAGTCGATGGAGGCACTCATCCATCACTTCAAGCTCTTCACCGAAGGGTTCCGGGTCCCCGCCGGCGAGACGTACGCGGCCATCGAGTCGCCCCGCGGCGAGATCGGCTGCTACCTCGTCGCGGACGGCACGGGGAAGCCGTCACGCCTCCACATCCGCGGCCCGTCCTTCTACAACCTCGGTGCGATGGCGCCGATGATGGAGGATCGGCTCGTCGCGGACGCGGTCGCGGTGATCTCGAGCGTGGACCCGATCATGGGCGAGGTCGACCGATGAGCTTCACCCAAGAGAATCGTGAGCGTGCGCACGAGATCATCGGGCGCTACCCGTTCGCCGCGCTCGGCGGTGCTGCCGTTGCTGCACCTCGCGCAGGAGCAGGACGGCTGGGTCTCGCCCGACGCGATCAACGAGGTCGCCGCGCTCGTGGGCCTCGAGCCCGCGCGAGGTGCTCGGGACGTGCAGCTTCTACACGATGTACAAGCGCGACGGGAAGAAGCACCTCGTCGTGTCGGTGTGCACCAACGTCTCGTGCCTCGTGAACGGTGGCCCCGAGCTCTTCGAGTCCCTGAGCGAGCGGTACACCGACGCGGACGACGTCATGGTGGAAGAGGTCGAGTGCCTCGCCGCCTGCGACACCGCGCCGGTGTTCCAGGTCAACTACGAGTTCCACGGCAATGCCAGCGACGAGTCGGCGGCGGCGACGATCGAGGAGTACCGATCGGGTGCGCGTGTCGCCCGCGGAGTGTCCGGAGGGAAGCGCGCCTGATGGCAATCACCGAGACGCGCATCGTCACGCAGCGACTGCGTGAGTTCACCGAGGACTCGTGGACGATGGACCGGTATCTCGCGACCGGCGGCTACGAGCAGCTGCGCCGGGCGCTGACGATGGAGCCGGTGCACATCCAGGACGAGCAGGTGAAGGCGTCGGGCCTGCGCGGCCGCGGCGGTGCCGGCTTCGGGACCGGCCAGAAGTGGTCCTTCCTGCCCAAGGGCATCTATCCGCGGTACCTCGCGGTAAACGGCGACGAGGGCGAGCCCTCGACGTTCAAGGACCACATGCTCCTCGAGCGGGACCCGCACCAGATCGTCGAAGGCGTGATCATCTCCGCGTTCGCGATCGAGGCCCACATCGCGTTCATCTACGTGCGCGGCGAGTTCGCGCTCGGCATCGAGCGGCTCGAGCAGGCCGTCGCCGACGCGTACGCGAAGGGATTCATCGGCAAGAACATCCTCGACTCCGGCTTCGACCTGGAAGTGGTCGTGCACCGCGGCGCCGGCGCGTACATCGCCGGTGACGAGACCGGCCTGCTCTCCAGCCTCGAAGGCGAGCGCGCGATGCCGCGCATCAAGCCGCCGTTCCCGGCGGTCCAGGGGCTCTACGCGAAGCCGACGGTCGTGAACAACGTCGAGACCATGTCGACGGTGCCGCACATCCTCCGCATGGGGGGCGAGGAGTACGCCAAGCTCGGCGTCGGCCGCTCGACCGGGACGCGCATCTTCTCGGTCTCGGGTCACGTCGCCCGGCCCGGCAACTACGAGGTCGAGCTGGGTGTCACCTTCCGCCAGCTGATCGACGATCTCGCCGGCGGGATGCGCGGCGGCAAGCAGATGAAGTTCTTCATCCCGGGTGGCGCGTCGGCGCCGTGGCTGATGCCGGAGCACCTCGATGCCCCGCTCGACATGGACTACGTCGGCTCGGAGCTCAAGACGATGCTCGGCTCCGGCGCCATCATGGTCTTCGACGAGGACACCAACCCCGCGCTCGTCGCGTGGCGCCTCTTGAAGTTCTTCGCGCACGAGAGCTGCGGCAAGTGCACCCCGTGCCGCGAAGGCTCGACGTGGTTGGAGAAGGTCCTGTTCCGGATCTCGCACGGCCTCGGCCGCCCGCAGGACCTGGACATGATGTTGTCGTTCGGCTCGACGATCGTTCCCGGGCTCAATGCACCGTTCTCCCAGACCACCATCTGCGCGATGGGGCCGAGCACGATGTCGGCGGTGGTCAGCCTCGACCGCTTCTTCCGCGAGGAGATCCTCGAGATGTGCAACGCATCGGACGCCCGTCCGACGATCCCGGTGACGAGCGCGTGAGCACCGTCGAGCGGCCGCCGGGCGTTCCGATGAGCCAGTGGCCCTCGGCGTTCGACTACGTGCTGCCGACCGGGGCACCGGGCGAGGTGACGGTCACGGTCGACGGCCGTGAGGTCAAGGCGAAGACCGGTGACCTGCTCATCAAGGTCGCCCAGGACAACGGGACCTACATCCCGCGCTTCTGTTACCACGAGCGCATGAAGCCGGTCGGCATGTGCCGGATGTGCCTCGTCGAGGTCGAAGGCATGCGGGGCCTGCAGATCTCGTGCGCGACGGTCGTCGCGGACGGCATGGTCGTGCACACGAAGTCCGACGCGGCCCGTCAGGCCCAGGACGGGGTCCTCGAGCTCCTCCTCATCAACCACCCGCTGGACTGCCCCGTCTGTGACCGCGGGGGCGAGTGCCCGCTGCAGGACACGACGCTCGCGTTCGGTCCGGGCGAGTCGCGCTTCGTCGAGGAGAAGCGCCACTGGGAGAAGCCGATCCCGATCTCCGACCTCGTCCTGCTCGACCGCGAGCGGTGCATCCAGTGCGGTCGCTGCACGCGCTTCGCCGACGAGATCGCCGGTGACGCGCTGATCGCGTTCGGCGGGCGCGGCGACTCCACGGAAGTCATCACGAACCCGGCCGACCCGTTCACGTCGTACTTCTCGGGCAACACCGTGCAGATCTGCCCGGTCGGCGCGCTCACCGCGACGCCGTACCGCTTCCGGGCCCGCCCGTGGGACCTGAGCGCGGTCGAGACGAGCTGCACGACGTGCTCGGTGCACTGCCGCGGCGCGCTGGAGTCGAGCTCGAACCAGCTGGTCCGCCTGCTCGGCGTGGACAGCGAGCCGGTCAACCAGGGCTGGCTGTGCGACAAGGGCCGGTTCGGCTACGAGGTCGTGCACTCCGAGGAGCGGATCCGCCAGCCGATGGTGCGCAAGGACGGCGAGCTGGTCGAGTGCTCGTGGCCGGAGGCGCTCGACGCCGCGGCCGAAGGGCTCAAGCGCGCGCTGGACCTCAACGGACCGCACTCCGTCGCGCTGCTCGGTGGCGCGCGCGGCACGAACGAAGACGCGTACGCCTGGGCCCGCTTCGCCAAGGGGGTCCTCGGCACGGACAACGTCGACGCCCAGCTCGGCGACGGGCTCCCGGTCGAGGTCGCGCTCGGGCTGCCCGACGCGACGATCCCGGAGCTCGACACCGCGGCCGCGATCGTGGTGGTCGGGCTCGACCTCAAAGAAGAGGTCCCCGTCCTCTACCTCCGCGTGAAGCGGGCGGCGGAAGATCTCGGCGTCCCGCTCATCGAGCTCGCGCCCCGGGACCAGGGTCTGACCCGCTACGCGAACGCATCACTCCGCTCGCTCCCCGGCGAGCAGGGCGAGCTGGCCCGCGGCCTGGTCGCCGCGATCGGCGGGGAGCAGTCGCGCGACACCGAGGTCGCCCGGGCCGCGGCGCTGCTGGACGGTCGTGAGGGCAACGTCATCGTGGTGATCGGCCGGGGCGACCTGGCCGAGTCCGCGGACGCCACGGTGCGCGCCGCGGCGGAGCTCGCGTCGCTGCCCAACGCCCGATTCCTCGTCGCGCTGCGGCGCGGCAACGTGCGCGGCGCGCTGGACCTCGGCCTCGCCCCGGGCTTCCTCCCGGGCCGCGTGACCCTCGACGCGGGCCGGGAGTGGTTCGGCCACGCGTGGGGTTCGGTGCCGGACACCACGGGCCTCGACGCCGCGGGGATCCTCGCCGCGTCGCAGCAGGGCCGCATCCACGCGCTGCTGCTGCTCGGCACGGACCCGCAGGACGACTGCCCCGATCACTCGCTGGCCGAAGGGGCACTGAACGCCGCGGGGTTCACGATCGCGATCGACACCTTCATCACGGACAGCACGAAGCGCGCCGACGTCTTCCTGCCCGTCACGATGTGGGGCGAGAAGACGGGCAGCGTCACGAACCTCGAGGGCCGGGTGCAGCGCGTCGGCCAGAAGGTCTCGCCCGACGGCACCCCGATGCCCGACTGGCGGATCGCCGCCGAGCTCGCGCTGCGGCTCGGCACCGACTTCGACCTCGAGCTGCCCGAAGAGGTCCAGGACGAGATCGCGCGCGTCGCTCCCGCCTACGCCGGCATCGACGCCGCGCTGCTGCGCCGCGCCCGCGACGGAGCGGTCGCCCCGGTCGCCGAGCACGCGGACGCGCTCGTCCTCGGTCCGGTCTCGATCCCGCTCACCGACGCCCGCTGGGAGCCGATCCGGCCGGGCCTCGACGCCGCGGGGCTCGAGGAGCAGCAGGTCGCGCGGGACGAGGCGGATGCGCTGCGGGCCGACCGGCTGACCTCGGTCGCGTCGACGACCGGGGCACCGAACCAGCCCGAGGTCTACCGGTGGACGGGCACGGAGTCGGACGCGACGGTGCCGGCCCGCGACGCGTACGCTCTCCGCCTCGTGACGGGTCGGACGCTCTACGACGGGGGGATCGCGGTCGCGGCCTCGGACTCGCTGGCCGTGCTCGTGGCCGAACCGGTGCTCCTGATCAATCCCCAGGACCGCGATCGCATCGGGGTGGAGGACGGCACCGAGGTCAAGGTGACGTCCGCCCGCGGCTCAGCTCGACGATCGCGGTGCGGGCCGACGGCGCGATGCCGCTGGGCACCGCGTACCTCCCGTTCAACCTGCCGGGCGGCGGGGTCGGCGAGCTCGTGGACCTCAGCGCAGGCGTGACGGACCTGCGGGTGGAGTCGATCACGTGATCCTCGCCGCGGATCCGCTGTTCAACAACGGCGTCGACGGTGGCGTGGTGCTGATCGTCATCGGGAAGACGGTCGTCGTCTTCGCGCTGCTGCTCGTGCTCGTCCTGCTCTACATCTGGTTCCTCCGCAAGGTCATCGCCGACATGCAGAACCGGATCGGCCCGGCAGCGCGCGGGTCCCTTCGGCGTGCTCCAGTCGCTCGCGGACGGGATCAAGCTGTTCTTCAAGGAGCAGTCGGTACCGGACCAGGCCGACAGCTTCGTCTTCAAGCTCGCGCCCTACCTCTCCGCGATCCCCGCGTTCATCGCGTTCTCGATCGTGCCCATCGGCGGCGAGGTCTCGATCGCCGGCCACGAGACCTACCTGCAGCTCGCCGACCCGGCGATCGGGGTGCTGTTGCTGCTCGCGATGTCCGGGGTCGGCCTGTACGGCGTGATGCTCGCCGGCTGGTCGAGCGGCTCGAAGTACCCGCTGCTCGGCTCGGTGCGGGCCTCGGCCCAGCTCATCTCCTACGAAGCCGCGTTCTCGCTCGCCATCGTCGGGGTGCTCCTCTACTCCCAGACGCTGTCGACCCGCGGCATCGTGAACGGCCAGGCCTGGACGAGCTGGCACTCGTTCGTGAGCCAGTGGTACTGGGCGCCGGCCATCGTCGCGTTCCTGATCTTCCTGATCGCCGCGATCGCCGAGACCAACCACCCGCCGTTCGACCTCGTCGAGGCCGAGCAGGAGCTCGTCGGTGGCTTCCACACCGAGTACACCGGCATCCGTTTCGGCATCTTCTTCCTGGCCGAGTTCATGAACCTGATCACGATGTCGGCGATCGCGGTGACGCTGTTCCTCGGCGGCCCGTCCGGCCCGGCGCTCGGGTTCCTGCCGGCCTCGGGCACGGTCAACGTCTGGATCATGCCGGTCTTCTGGTTCTTCCTGAAGCTCGTGATCCTGCTCTACGGCACCGTTTGGGTGCGCGCGTCGCTGCCCCGCCTGCGGTATGACCAGCTCATGGACCTCGGGTGGAAGTGGCTCATCGAGCTCGCGTTCCTCTGGATCATGGTCTCGGCGGTGATCCTCGTCGGTCGCGAAGAGCACTGGGACCGGCTGGTCGTCGTCCCGGCCGCGGTGCTCGGCGCGATCTTCGTCCTCGGGTTCCTCCGGCTGTGCATGCCGAAGCCCGGCGAGATCCTGGACGAGGTCTACTGATGGGGCGGTTCAGCGGCTTCGGCGTCACGATCCGGCAGGTCTTCAAGAAGCCGGTCACGACGCGCGTACCCGAAGGAGAAGCGGCCGAAGGCCGAGCGCTTCCACGGGCGGCACGTGCTGAACCGCTACGACGACGGCATGGAGAAGTGCATCGGCTGCGAGCTGTGCGCGGGCGTGTGCCCGGCGCGCTGCATCTACGTGCGTGGCGCGGACAACCCGCCCGACGCGCCCGTCTCGCCGGGTGAGCGCTACGGCTTCGTGTACGAGATCAACTACCTGCGCTGCATCCACTGCGACCTGTGCGTCGAGGCGTGCCCGACCGAGGCGATCACCGAGACGAAGCTGTTCGAGTTCTCCTTCGCGAACCGCGCCGACGCGATCTACACGAAGAACGAGCTGCTCGTCGACGACGACGGCCGCGCCAAGCGCCAGCCCTGGGAGCTGTGGCTCGGTGGTGAGGACGACGAGACGAGCGCGTGGATGCGGGCGACGTCGCCGTCCGGCTCGGCCGCGTACGAGGGCCGGATCGTCTGGTCGAGCGAGCTCGGGTTCGGCTACCGCCAGCCGGAGCAGGGTCAGCGCCGGAAGAAGTCGGAAAGCTGATGGTCGAGTTCGTGATCTTCTTCATCATGGCGGCCCTCGCCCTCGGCGCCGCGATCGGCATGGTGCTGGCGCGCAACCCGGTGCACTCCGCGTTGCTGCTCGTCACCGTCCTCATCGCGATCGCGGTGATGTTCCTGCTCCAGGACGCCCAGCTGCTCGCGGCGGTGCAGATCATCGTCTACGCGGGCGCCATCGTGGTCCTGTTCCTGTTCGTGATCATGCTGCTCGGGGTCGACAAGAGCGAGTCCATCCACGACCCGATCCGGGGTCAGCGGCCCGCCGCGATCGTGCTCGGGGTGATCGCCCTCGCCGAGGTGCTCTTCCTCGCCGGGCACCACTGGGCGACCGGGAGCTCGAGCGGACCGAAGCTGACCTCGGGCCCGGGCGGCAACGTCGAGCGGGTCGCACGATCGCTGTTCACCACGTTCCTCTGGCCGTTCGAGGTCACGGCGATCCTGCTCGTCGTCGCCGTCGTCGGCGGCGTGGTGCTCGCCCGGCGCAGCGGCCTCCCACCCGAAGCCGAGTACGAGCTCGAGCGCGACGACGACGACACGACGCGCGGCGAGATGGGCGCCACGGACCCGGACTCCGAGGTGACGACGCCGTGAGCCTCGCCACCGTGCACCTCACCGACTCCTACTACCTCACGTTCGCGGCCGTGCTCTTCACCATCGGCGCGGTCGGGCTGCTCATCCGGCGCAACGTCCTGGTGATGTTCATGTGCGTGGAGCTCATGCTCAATGCCGTCAACCTCACCTTCGTGACCTTCGCGAAGACCCTGGACGACATCCGCGGTCAGGCGATCGTGTTCTTCGTGCTCGTCGTCGCGGCGGCCGAGGTCGCGGTCGGGCTCGCCATCATCGTGGCCATCTTCCGGCGCCGCCGGGGCGGGGCGACCGCCGACGACATCGATCTGTTGAGAGGCTGACGTGGCGCATCGACTGAGGGGCGGCTGGTCAGCGCGCGCGATCTCCTCGACACCGTCTGGCTGGTTCCCACGCTCCCGCTGTTCGGCGCGGTGCTCCTGCTGCTCGTCGGCAAGCGCATCGGCGACGCCACGGCCGGTTGGATCGCGGCCGGGACTTCTCGGGCTCGCGTTCGTCTGGTCGATCGTGATGTTCGCGGCGATGCTCAGCCTGCCGGACAACGCGCGCAGCAACACGGTGAACCTCTTCACCTGGTTCCCGGCCGGCGCCCTGCAGGTGAACATCGGGTTCCTCACCGACCCGCTCTCGGTCACGTGGATCATGCTGGTCACCGGCGTCGGCTCGCTCATCCACCTGTACGCCATCGGCTACATGAAGGGCGACGCGCGCTTCACCCGCTTCTTCGCCTATCTCAACCTGTTCGCCGCGTCGATGCTCATCCTCGTCCTCGGCAGCAGCTTCCTCGTCACCTTCCTCGGTTGGGAGGGGGTCGGGCTCTGCTCCTACCTGCTCATCTCGCATCTGGTTCGAGCGGGAGCGGGCGGCGGTCGCGGGCAAGAAGGCGTTCGTCGCCAACCGCGTCGGTGACTTCGGGTTCATGATCGCGATGTTCTTCATCATCTCGAGCGTCGGGAGCCTCGATTACTCGAGGATCGCCCCGGCCCTGAAGAGCGGCATCCCGCACACCACGGTCGACGGCGATCGCGGTGCTGCTCTTCGTCGGGTGCGTCGGCAAGAGCGCGCAGATCCCGTTGCACATCTGGCTGCCCGACGCGATGGAAGGCCCCACCCCGGTCTCCGCGCTCATCCACGCGGCCACGATGGTGACCGCCGGCATCTACCTGGTCTGCCGCGCGCACCTGTTCTTCGACGCCAGCGGCGACGCGCTCACCGTCGTCGCGTGGGTCGGGGCCATCACCGCGCTGCTCGCCGGCACCGCCGCGCTCGTCCAGCCCGACATCAAGAAGGTGCTGGCGTACTCGACGATCAGCCAGCTCGGCTACATGTTCCTCGCCTGCGGTCTGCACGCCTACCAGGCCGCGGTGTTCATGGTGCTCGCGCACGCCTGCTACAAGGGCACGCTCTTCCTCGGCGCCGGTTCGGTCATCCACGGCAACGAGGACAACCAGGACCTGCGAAGAATGGGCGGGCTGCGAAGGCTCATGCCGTTCACTGCGTTCGCGTTCGTCCTCGCGTTCCTCGCGATCAGCGGCATCCCACCACTGTCCGGCTTCTTCGCCAAGGACGAGATCATCTCGGACAGCTTCTTCTCGAGCGACTACGTCCTGTGGATCATCGCGGTGGCGGCCGCCGCGATCACGGCGATCTACATGACCCGCGAGACGCTGCTGACGTTCTTCGGCAACGAGCGGTTCCGCGCCGCACTCGGCGCGAACCCCGTCGAAGGTGGCGGGGAAGCAGAAGCCGCGCCGGCCGAGGCACCGGCGATGGCGCACGCGGGGACGCTCGTCGACGAGGCGCACGGCGCGCACGAGATCTCGCCCATCTCACCGACGGTCGACTACGGCAACCCGCCCGCCCCGGCGAAGCTCACCCACGATCCGCACGAGATGCCGTGGACGATGGTCGTCCCGTCGATCATCCTCGCCGTCCTCGCCGCGGTGATCGGGTTCATCAACCTGCCGTTCACCAACTTCGAGTTCCTGACCGACTGGCTCGACCCGGTGTTCCGCGGCGTCACCGAGCCGGGCGCGAGCTCGTTCCTCCAGGGGGCGACGCTCGACGTCGTCTCGGTCACGATCGCGTGCGTCGGCATCTTCTTCGCGTGGACGGTCTACCGCCGCGGCCTCGCCGACCCGGAGGTCGACCCGCTCGACCGCCGGCTCGGGCCGTTCGGCAAGCTCTTCGGTCACGCGTACTACTACGACGAGGGGATCGCCCGGCTGGTCGGCGGCCCCGTGCGGGCCGGCGCGCACTGGCTGGCGACGACGTTCGACCTCGGCATCATCGACGGCGCGGTCAACGGCATCGCGCCGACTCGTGCGCGGCGCCGCGCACGGCCTGCGCAAGACGCAGACCGGGCTCGTGCGCCAGTACGCGCTCGGGATCGTGCTCGGCGTCGTGCTCCTCATGCTCTACGCCCTGGCCCGAGCGGGCTTCTAGATGAACGGCTTCCCGATCCTCACGGCGCTCATCGTCACGCCGATCATCGGCGCGATCATCGTGCTCTTCACCCCGGCGCGCCGGCCCGAGATCGCGCGCGCGGTCGGCTACCTGACCTCCGTCGCGACGCTGGGCTTCGCGGGCTGGCTGTTGTGGGACTTCCAGACCGGCGTGCGCACGTTCCAGTTCGTCGAGCACAACCGCTGGTTCGATGCGCTCGGCGTCGGCTACATCGTCGGCGTCGACGGCTTCAGCATCTTCATGGTCGCGATCACCGCGCTCCTGTTCCCGATCGGCCTGCTCGCCGCCGCGAAGCAGGACATCCGGGTGAAGGCCTACACGTTCTGGTTCCTGCTGCTCGAGGGCGTCATCATGGGGATCTTCCTCTCCCTCGACCTCATCTGCTTCTTCGTGTTCTGGGAGGCGATGCTCGTCCCGATGTACTTCCTCATCTCCGGGTGGGGCAGCAAGCGCCGGGAGTACGCGTCGATCAAGTTCGTCATCTACACGATGTTCGGATCCGCGTTCCTGCTCGCGTCGATCCTGGTGCTCGGCTTCCTGCACCAGAACGCGACCGGGCACCTCACGTTCGACTACCGGGTGCTCGCGGACTGGAACGGCCTCGCGTCGAGCACCGAGAAGCTGCTGTTCCTCGGGTTCATGATCGCCTTCGCGATCAAGGCGCCGCTGTTCCCGTTCCACACCTGGCTCGCCGACGTGCACACGGAGGCGCCGACCGCGGGATCCGTCGTGCTGGCCGGCGTCATCCTCAAGATGGGTGCGTACGGCTTCCTGCGCTTCTCCTTCGAGCTCTTCCCGAAGGCCTCGGTGTACTTCGCGCCGCTGATCATGACCTTGGCCGTGATCGGCATCGTCTACGGGTCGATCGTCGCGGCCATGCAGACCGACATCAAACGGGTCATCGCGTTCTCGTCGGTCGCGCACATGGGCTTCATCCTGCTGGGCATCTTCTCGCTGACGATCTTCGGGCTCGACGGCGCGACGTTCAACATGCTGAGCCACCCGCTCACCACCGGCAGCCTCTTCCTCGTCGTCGGGATGCTCTACGAACGCCGGCACACGCGCGAGATCTCGGACTTCGGCGGGATCTGGAAGTCCGCACCGGTGCTGACCGGGCTCTTCCTCGTCGCGACGTTCGCCGGCATCGGGCTGCCCGGGTTCTCCGGCTTCGTCGGTGAGTTCCTGGCCCTCGTCGGTGCCTTCCTCGTGCACCGGTGGTGGGCGATCGTCGCCACGACCGGCGTGATCCTGGCGGCCGTGTACATGCTCTGGATGTTCCAGCGGGTGTTCACCGGCGTGCCCAAGGGTGAGAACGCCACGCTGAAGGACGTCTCGATCCGCGAGCTCGCCGTCGTGGTGCCGTTGCTCGCGATCAGCCTCTTCATCGGCATCTACCCGAAGCCGGTGATCGACCGGGTCGAGCCGACCGTCGAGCGGGTCATGGCGAACTTCAAGGAGAAGACGGACTACAAGCAGCCGAAGCAGGACAAGGTGCATCACCTGGCCGAGCGTGGGGCGAACGCCCCCGGGACGCAGCCATGATCGCCGCGATCCAGACCCCGGGTGTCAACTGGACCGGCATCGCGCCCGTCATCTGCCTGGTCGCGGCCGCGCTCATCATCATCATGCTGAAGGCGGTCTTCCGTCGCGACTCGCGCGTCTACGACGCCTCCGTCGCGGTGGCGGCGGTCGGCATCGCGTCGTCGGGCTACTTCCTGTGGCGCATCTGGCACAACATCCACGACAGCGGCCCGTACCTCACCCTCTCGAAGATGGTGGCGATCGACGGGTTCTCGGTGTTCCTCGGCACCGTCGTGCTCGCCGCCGCGCTGATGGTCCTCCTCCTCTCGAGCGAGTACCTCGAACGGCGCGGCATCGCGTCACGGCCCGAGTACCTGGCCCTCCTCCTCTTCTCCACGGCCGGCATGCTCGTCATGACCACGGCGAACGACCTGATCGTCATCTTCGTGGCGCTCGAAGCGCTGTCCATCCCGCTCTACGTGCTCGCGGCCTACGACCGGAACCGCCGCCGCTCGCTCGAGGCCGGCATGAAGTACTTCGTGCTCGGCGCGTTCTCCTCCGCCGTGTTCCTCTACGGCATCGCGCTCGTCTACGGCGCGACCGGCACCACCTCGCTGTCGGGGATCGCCACATTCCTCGCGAACGTGTCGTTGGTGGACAGCGGCACGCTCCTGGCCGGCCTCATGCTCCTGCTGGTCGGCCTCGGCTTCAAGATCGGCGCGGTCCCGTTCCACATGTGGACGCCGGACGTCTACGAGGGATCACCGACCCCGGTCACCGCGTTCATGTCCTCGGCCACCAAGGCCGCCGGGTTCGCGGCGCTCCTGCGGGTCCTGCTCACCGCGTTCAACGGCTACTCCGCCGACTGGCGCCCGGCGATCTGGGCGCTGGCGATCCTCACCCTGCTCGTCGGCAGCTTCGTGGCCCTGGTCCAGACGGACATCAAGCGGATGCTGGCGTACTCGTCGATCAGCCACGCCGGCTACATCCTGATCGGGATCGAGGCCGGCACGAAGCAGGGGCTGCGGGCCGCGCTCTTCTACCTCTTCGTCTACACGTTCATGACGATCGGGTCCTTCGCGATCGTGGCGGTGATCGGTCGCCGCGACGATCGCCACAGCATCTCGGACTACCGCGCCCTCGCGACCAGACAACCGCTGCTCGCGGGGCTCCTGGCCTTCTTCCTCCTGGCCCAGGCGGGCATCCCGCCCACCGGCGGGTTCATCGCCAAGCTGGGCGTCTTCGCCTCGGTGGCGAACAACCCCGCGTTCGCGGACCAGCGGGGGCTGTCCTACTCCCTCCTGGTCGTCGGCGTGATCGCCTCGGTGGTCTCGGCCTACTTCTACCTGCGGGTCATCATCGTCATGTACTCCTCCGAGGCCGAAGCACCGGAAGGTGAGGAGGCGGCGCGGGGCAAGGCGCCCGCGATCAGCATCGACGTCCCGACTGGCGTAGTGCTGTTCGTCTGCGCCGCGATGACCCTCTGGGTCGGCATCCTGCCGTCGGTCATCCTCGATTTCGCCCGCGACGCCAGGCTCATCTTCTAGAGCCGAAGCGCGCGTGGTCGCGGTCAACGAAATTGGGGTGCTTTCCGGTTTGTCGGTTCGCGAAAAGCGCGGACGTATACTCGCCCGGACCAGCCGCATTCGTGGTGGAGAGGGCTCGCGTGACGGAGTACTACCGGGAGTACCTCGCGGTCGCCGTGCTGATGGGCGCCGCGCTGCTCGATGGTGGGCGGGATGCTCGTGCCTCGGCAAGATGCTGCGGCCCGTGCACCCGCAGGCCGAGAAGTACGTCACCTACGAGGCGGGCTCGGATCCGGTCGGGGGCTGGGGCCAGTCGAACGTGCGCTACTACGTGTACGCGCTGCTGTTCGTGATGTTCGACGTCGAGGCGGTGTTCATCTTCCCGTGGGCCATCCAGCTCGAAGCGCTGGGGGTCCAGGCCCTCGTCTCGATGATCGTCTTCATCGGCATCCTCACGATCGGCCTCGTCTACGCCTGGCGCAAGGGAGTGCTGCGGTGGGCCTGGTCGAGAAGGGCGTCATGGGCAAGAAGCCCCTGAAGCCCGTCACCTGGCTCCTCAATTACAGCCGGAAGTACTCACTGTGGATGTTCCAGTGGGGCCTCGCGTGCTGCGCGATCGAGATGGGCGCCGCGCTGGCCAGCCCGCGCTACGACATGATGCGCCTGGGCGTCATCCCGTTCCCCGCGAGCCCCCGCCAGGCCGACCTCGTGGTGATCTCGGGCACGGTCACCGACAAGATGGCGCCGGCGATCAAGCGGCTCTACGAGCAGATGCCGGACCCGAAGTACGTCATCTCGATGGGCTCGTGCGCGAACTGCGGCGGCCCGTACTGGGACTCGTACTCGGTGACGAAGGGCGTCGACCAGATCATCCCGGTGGACATCTACATCCCCGGCTGCCCGCCCCGGCCCGAGGCGCTGCTCCAGGCGGTCGTCATGCTCCAGGAGCGGATCCAGAACGAGGGCATCGGCAACGACGAGCTCGCCGCTCGTTGGCGTGGGGAGCCGATCTTCATTGGCTGACGAGCCCACCCCCGACGCCGTGGACGAGCCCGAAGCGCAGTCCGAGGCCGCCGCCGAGGCGGACGTCCCGGCGGAGCCGGAGCCCGAACCGGAGCCCGAGCTCGACCCGGTCGTGGCGGATCTCCTCGAGCGGATGACCGGCGAGCTCGGCGATGCGGTCATGGCCCATGCCGACTCGTTCGGCACGCTCGTCGTGCGGATCAGACCCGACGCGTGGCGCAGCGCCGGCGAGCACGCGAAGCGCGCGCTCGACTGCGACTACCTCTCGTACATCGCCGGGATCGACTGGCAGCCGGCGGAGAAGCTCGTCAGCGAGGACAGCGGCGACACGTCCACGCCCGCGCAACCGAGCGAGATGACGCTCGGCCTGACGGGGGCCGCCGGCCGGTTCCAGGTGCTCGCGTACGTCCAGTCGACCACGAAGCACTGGGGCATCACGTTGAAGGCCGACGTCGACGACGAGTCGCCGCACCTCGCGAGCTGGGTACCCGTCTACCCCGGCGCCGACTGGCACGAGCGGGAGTGCTGGGAGATGTACGGGATCGTCTTCGACGGTCACCCGAGCCTGCGCCACCTGTACCTGCCCGGCCGAGTTCGAGGGGCACCCGCTGCGCAAGGACTTCCCGCTGCTCGCGCGGGAGGTGAAGCCGTGGCCCGGGATCGTCGACGTCGAGCCGATGCCGGGCGAGGACGCCCCGGCCGTCGAAGCAGCAACCGCGGAGGTGGAGGCATGAGCGAAGCGGTGACACGAAGCGGTCAGTGCCGCACAACCAGCGGAGCGCGGCAGTGCGAAGGCCGCCCTTCGCCGCGGGCGCCGCAGGGCCAGGAGCGGGAACGATGAGCACCACTGACGACGTGACGTCGGGTACCACCACGATGCCGGACTTCGAGATCGACCCGGCGCGCTGCGCCACCTGGCCGACGCGGCCGTGGGCGTCGAGCTCGACACCGGCGACATGATCCTGAACCTCGGCCCGCAGCACCCCGCGACCCACGGGACGCTGCGCCTGGTCGTGCGCCTCGACGGCGAGCGCGTGGTCGCCGCGGACCCGGTCATCGGGTACATGCACCGCGGCTACGAGAAGCTCAGCGAGTTCCGCACGTACCCGCAGATCACGACGCTGATCAACCGCATCGACTGGCTGAGCTCGTTCGCCAACGAGGTCCCGTTCATCCACGGCGCCGAGCTGCTCATGGAGATCGAGGCGCCGCCGCGCGCGCAGTACATCCGCACGATCCTCACCGAGCTGTCGCGCATCGCGACGATCTACCTGTTCCTCGGCGAGATGGGCCTGCAGGTCGGCGCGCTCACCCCGGCGTTCTGGGGCTTCCGCGACCGCGAGCACGTCCTCAACCTCATCGAGGGTGCGACCGGCGGCCGCTTCCACCCGAACTTCAACCGCATCGGCGGGCTCAAGGACGACCTGCCCTGGGGCTGGATGGCGGAGTGCCGCGAGGTCGATGAAGAAGATCCTCGACGGCTGCGACGACTTCGAGGACGTGCTGGTCGGCAACGAGATCTTCGAGGCCCGCACGCGCGGCATCGGCATCGTCCCGACCGAGCTCGGCGCGGCCTACGGCCTCTCCGGCGCGAACCTGCGCGCCTCGGGCGTCGACTGGGACCTGCGCCGCGACGGCAAGCCGTACCTCGTCTACCCGGAGCTCGACTTCAAGGTCTGGACCCACAGCGACGGCGACTCGTTCGCCCGCTACTGGGTGCGGCTCCAGGAGACGCGCGAGTCCGCGCGGATGGTGCTCCAGATGCTCGACAACATCCCGTCCGGCCCGATCATGGCGAAGGTGCCCCGCATCATCAAGGTGCCCGAGGGCGAGGTCTGGGTCGAGACCGAGAACCCGCTCGGCCAGATGGGCTACTACGTCGTCTCGAAGGGCGCGACCGGCCCGTTCCGCGTGAAGATCCGGTCCGCGAGCTTCAGCAACGTCTCGATCCTGCCTTGGTTGCTCCGCGGCGTCTACGTTCCCGACGTCATCACGATCCTCGGATCGCTGTACTTCATCCTCGGAGACATTGATCGGTGATGCTCGCGATGAGTCTCGCGCTCGAGATCGGCTGGGGGACGACGCTCGCGATCAAGACGATCGTCGTGCTGGCGGTCATTCCTCTCGGCGCGCTCATCCTCGGCTACACGTTCCTGCTGAAGATGATGAGCCACATGCAGAGCCGGCTCGGGCCGATGGACCCCGGCGGCTTCCACGGCTGGTTCCAGCTCGTCGGCGACGGCATGAAGTTCCTCCAGAAGGAGGACATCATGCCGGCGGAGGCGGATCGCCGGGTGTTCGCGCTCGCGCCCGCGGTCGTCGTGCTCTCGACGTTCCTCGTCTTCCTCGTGATCCCGCTCGGTCCGCGCCTCGTCGTGAAGGATCTCGACGTCGGCGTCTTCTACGCGCTCGCGGTCTCGAGCCTCTCGGTCATCGGCGTGCTGATGGCCGGCTGGGCCAGCGCGAACAAGTTCGCGTTGCTCGGTGCGCTGCGCGCCGCGGCTCAGCTCATCGCCTACGAGCTGCCGCTGCTGCTCGCGGTCGTCGGCGTCGTGATGCAGGCCGGCACGATGAACCTGCAGGGCATCGTCCTCGCCCAGCAGAACGGCTCGATCTTCGGCGTCGACTTGATCGGGAACCCGTACATCCTCACGCAGTTCGTCGGGTTCTTCCTGTTCCTCGTCGCCGCGCAGGCCGAGCTCACCCAGACCCCGTTCGACATGCCCGTCGCCGAGAGCGAGCTGGTCGCGGGCTACATGGTCGAGTACACGGGCTTCCGGTTCCTCTTCTTCTTCATCGGTGAGTTCGGCACCGCGTTCGCGTTCGCCGCGCTCGCCGCGACGCTGTTCCTCGGCGGCTGGGCCATCCCCGGGGTCCACGGCGGCATGGCCGACCTGCTCGGACCGTTCGTGCGTCTTCGCCAAGCTGATGGCCGTCGCGTTCCTGATGTTCTGGGTGCGGTTCACGTACCCCCGGCTGCGGGAGGACCAGCTCCAGGCGCTCGCGTGGAAGTTCCTCATCCCGCTCGCGCTGGCCAACATCGTCGTGACCGGCATCCTGAAGGTGGCGCTGTAGCCATGGCCCGTCCGAAGATCCCCGGTGTCATCAGCGGGCTCGGTGTCACGTTCCGCACCATGCTCGAAGGTGCGGTCACCGTGCAGTACCCCCACGAGAAGGAGGATCCGCCGCCCCGCGCGCGGCGTCATCGCGCTCAAGGAGGAGAACTGCACGGTCTGCATGCTCTGCGCGCGGCAGTGCCCGGACTGGTGCATCTACATCGAGGGTCACAAGGAGCAGCGTCCGCCGCGCCGCGAGGGTGGACGGCCGCGCAGCGGTCAGCATCCTCGACCGCTTCGACATCGACTACGCGCTCTGCATGTACTGCGGGATCTGCGTCGAGGTGTGCCCGTTCGACGCGCTCTTCTGGAGCCCCGAGTACGAGTACTCCGAGCCGAACATCGCCAAGCTGCTCCACGACAAGGAGAAGCTCGGCGAGTGGATGGAGACGGTGCCCGAGCCCGAGCCGCTCGAGCTCGGTGCGGAAGTCAAGGGTAAGAAGTAGTGGTCGTTCAGAACGTCGTCTTCTGGATCCTCGCGGTCGCGATGGTGCTCGCCGCGATCGGCGTCGTGCGCTCGCAGAACGTCGTGCACGCCGCGCTGTACCTGGTCGTCGTGCTCGGCGGCGGCGGCCGCGCAGTACATCCTGCTCGCGGCCGAGTTCGTCGCCTGGGTGCAGGTGCTCATCTACATCGGCGCGGTCATCATCCTGTTCCTCTTCGGCATCATGCTCACGCGGGCGCCCGATGGGCGGCGACACGAATCTCGACAACGACCAGCGCTGGCCGGCCGCGGTCGTCTCGGTGTTCCTCGCTCGGTGTGCTCGCGACGCTGCTCGATCGACGCGTTCTCCGACAAGAAGATCGATCAGCTGCACTCGCCGACGCCCACCGGCAGTCGGCCAGGTCGTCGACCTCATCTTCAAGACCTACGTCGTCCCGTTCGAGGTCGTCTCGATCCTGCTGCTCGCCGCGCTCGTCGGCGCCGTCGTGATCGCGCGGAGGGACTAGCGGCCATGATCCTCAACCAGTTCCTCGTCCTGGCCGCCGTCGCTGTTCTGCATCGGCGTCTACGGCGTGCTCGCCCGGCGCAACGGCGTGCTCGTGCTCATGAGCGTCGAGCTCATGCTCAACGCGGTGAACCTCAACCTGGTCGCGTTCTCCGCGTACCTGCACCAGGTCGCCGGCCAGGTGTTCGCACTGTTCGTCATCACGATCGCCGCCGCCGAGGTCGGCGTCGGGCCTCGCGATCGTCCTGCTCATCTATCGGAACTTGCACAGTCCCGATCTCGACCAGGTCGACCAGCTGAAGGGCTGACGCGACTGATGCTCGATTACGCCTGGATCATCCCGGCCATCCCCGCGCTCTCCTTCGTCCTCATCCTGTTCTTCGGGAAGAAGATGCCGAAGCACGGCTCGGAGATCGGCATCACCGCGCTCGCCATCTCGTTCGTGCTCGCCTGCGTCACCGCGGTGCAGTGGATCCAGCACGTCAACGACGCCGAGGGCAAGTCCGCCGGCGGTGTGCTGCAGGCGTTCGGCAAGGGCTTCCTCGCGCACAGCGGCGATCACGAGGCGTGGTCAAGCCGGTGATCAACACGGTGACGTGGTGGCAGAACGGCGGCGTGAAGTTCACGGTCGGCACCCAGATCGACGGCCTCGCGGTGATGATGCTCTTCGTCGTCACGCTGATCTCGCTGCTCGTGCACATCTACTCGACGGCGTACATGCACGGCGACATCCGCTTCACCTACTTCTACGCCGCGCTGAGCCTCTTCAGCTGCGTCGATGCTCACGCTCGTCGTCGCGTCGAACACGCTCGAGCTGCTCGATCGGCTGGGAGCTCGTCGGCCTCTGCTCCTTCATGCTCATCGGCCACTGGTGGGAGGAGCAGGCGAACACGAACGCCGCGCTGAAGGCGTTCCTCACCACCCGCACCGGTGACATCGGCCTGATGATCGGCGTGATCGTCACGTTCTTCGCCGCCGGCAAGACCTTCGACATCGTCGGCATCAACACGGCGGCGCTGCAGGTGCAAGGGCGGGCACACCATCTGGCTGGTCGGCGCCATCTGCCTCCTCGTCGGCATCATCGGCAAGAGCGGTCAGTTCCCGCTGCACACCTGGCTGCCGGACGCCATGGCCGGCCCGACGCCGGTGTCCGCGCTGATCCACGCCGCGACCATGGTCGTCGCCGGCGTGTACCTCGGTGCCCGCGTCTACGGCGTGTTCTGGGAGGGCTTCTCGATCTCGGCCGGCGGGGTCAACCTGATGGCGCTGGTCGGCGGGGTCACGATCCTCATCGGTGCCGCGCTCGCGTTCGTGCAGGACGACATCAAGAAGGTCCTCGCGTACTCGACGATCAGCCAGCTCGGCTACATGGTCATGGCGCTCGGCGTCGGCGCGTGGACCGGTGCGGTCTTCCACCTCTTCACCCACGCGTTCTTCAAGGCGCTGCTGTTCCTCGGCGCCGGCTCGGTCAGCCACTCGGGCTCGCACCACTCCTTCGACATGAAGAAGGACATGGGCGGGCTGCGCAAGTACATGCCGATCACGTTCGTCACCTTCATGATCGGGTCGCTCGCGCTGGCCGGTGTCTTCCCGCTGGCGGGCTTCTGGTCCAAGGACGAGATCCTCGCCGGCGCCGGCCAGGGCAACTACACGGTCTTCATGGTCGATCGGGCTCGTCGGTGCCGTGATGACCGCGGCGTACATGACCCGGTGCGTGTGGCTGACGTTCTTCGGTGAGTTCCGGGGCCACGGCGAGCCCGCACGAGTCGCCCCGTTCGATCACCGTCCCGCTGATCGTGCTCGCGTGCTTCAGCGTCGTGGCCGGCCTCGCGAACGCCAGCGCCTTCGGCATCGACTCGTTCGCCAAGTACGTCGAGCCGACGCTTCGCGTTCCCGCCGGTGATCACCCCCGACTTCGACTTCACGCTCGCCGCCGTCTCCTTCTTCCTCGTCGTCATCTC
This sequence comes from uncultured Acidimicrobiia bacterium, assembly GCA_963770105.1. Lineage (GTDB taxonomy): Bacteria > Actinomycetota > Acidimicrobiia > IMCC26256 > JAENVU01 > Chersky-806. The sequence continues at coordinate 893,948 of CAVYOL010000001.1, forward strand.
CCTCGGGATCGCAGCCGTGTTCTGGCTCGATCGCAAGGAGCTGCAGGCGCTGAAGGGCCTGACCGACCGCAACGCGGCGGCCAAGGCCGGCCACACGTTCCTCGTCAACAAGTACTACCTGGACGACTTCTACGAGGGGACGGTCGTCGCCGGCATCAAGGGCCCGATCGCCCGCGCCGCGTACTGGTTCAACCAGAACGTGATCGACGGCGTCGTGAACTCGGCCGGGCGGGGTACCACCGCGCTCGGTCGCGTCACCTATCGCATCCTCGACCAGGAAGTCGTCGACGGTGCGGTGAACGGGATCGCCAACGAGACCGGGAACGCCGGTGGCCTCCTCAGCTACGTCCAGTCGGGGCGCGTGCAGCGGTACGCGCTCATCCTCTTCGCATCAGTGGGGCTGCTCGCCCTGCTGCTCGTGATCTTCAGTTGAACCTCGTGAGCAACAAGGCGGCGTTCGTGTTCCTCGTGTGGGAAGGACAGAGATGAACTGGTTCCGGGAGTGGGCGCTCACCCTGGTGATCTTCTTGCCGGCGGTCGGGATGGCCATCATCCTCCTGCTTCCGAAGGCCGAGGAGACCACGGCCAAGGTGATCGCGCTGGCCACGACGCTCGTGACGCTCGGCGTCGGCATCGGGATCGCCTTCGACTTCAACTACAGCCACTCCTGCACGGCTGCAGTTCGTGGCGAACGAGCCGTGGATCGACGTCATCAAGGCCCGCTACCACCTCGGTCTCGACGGCATCTCGCTGCCGTTGCTGCTCCTGTCGATGTTCGTGACGGTCCTGTGCGTCATCTACTCGTGGAACCACTGGCCGGAGCCGAACAACCCGAAGGCCTTCCTCGCGCTGATCCTGCTGCTCGAGGTCGGCATGAACGGCACGTTCCTGGCCCAGGACCTGATCCTCTTCTTCATCTTCTTCGAGGTCGTCCTGCTCCCGATGTTCTTCATGATCGGGGTCTGGGGCGGGCCGAACCGCGAGTACGCGTCGATCAAGTTCTTCCTCTTCACGTTGTTCGGCTCCGCGCTGATGCTGCTGGGGTTCCTGGCGCTGTTCTTCCTCGAGGGCACGTTCCAGATCCCCGCGCTGACGCTGCAAGGGCGGCAGCGACATCGTGCGCGTCACCCAGGACCTGATCTTCGCCGGGCTCTTCCTCGGCTTCGCGATCAAGGTGCCGATGTTCCCGTTCCACACGTGGCTGCCCGATGCCCATACGGAGGCACCGACCGTGGGCTCGGTGCTGCTGGCGGCGATCCTCCTGAAGCTCGGGGCCTACGGCTTCATCCGCATCGCGCTGCCCATCCTGCCCGAAGGCCGCGCACGACTGGGCCCCCTGGATCGGCTTGTTAGCGGTCATCGGCATCATCTACGGCGCGCTCTGCTGTCTGGCCCAGACGGACATGAAGCGGCTGATCGCGTTCTCGTCGGTCGTCGCACATGGGCTTCGTGATGCTCGGCATCGCGACGCTCACGACGTTCGGCATCAACGCCGCGATCTTCGGCATGGTCGCCCACGGTCTCATCACCGGCATGTTGTTCTTCATCACCGGATCGGTGCAGCACACGTACGGCACCAGACAGATCTCCAGACTCGGGGGTCTGCTCAAACAGGCCCCGAAGATGGGTTGGATCCTCGGCTTCGCGGTGCATGGCGTCGCTCGGGCTCCCCGGTCTCGCCGGGTTCTGGGGTGAGTTCCCGGCGGTGCTGTCCGCGTACAGCCCCGCGCAGCAGGTGATGGGTCTCTTCGGTGGCAATCCGGATCCGACGTTCCGCATCTACATGGTCATCGCGGCGGTCGGCACCGTGCTCGCGGCCGGCTACCTGCTCTGGATGTACCAGCGGGTCGCGTTCGGCGAGCCCAAGCCCGAGTTCGCCGACGCGCACATCCACGACGTGACCATCTACGAGTGGATCGCGTGGACGCCGATGCTGCTCGGCATCCTGGTGCTCGGCATCTACCCGAACATCATCTTCCACGTCACGGACCCGACCGTGACCCGGCTGACCCAGCTCATCGGGCACTAGGTAGTGCATTCATGAACACTGGTTGGGACTTCCATGCGATCGCGCCGGAGATCATCATCTTCGGCGACGATCGTCGTCGTCCTGATCGCGGACTTCTTCTTCGAGTACCGGCGTCGGTTCCAGACCTCGCAGATCGCCACGATCGGCGTGCTCGCCGCGCTCGTCCCGGTGGCGACGCTGGCGGTCGACGGCGGGACTCGCCGGATGTTCAGTGGCGCGTTCGTCGTCGATCCGTACTCGCTCGTGCTCACCGGGTTCTTCCTGGCCGCCGCGTACGTGACGCTGCTGCTCTCGGTCGACTACATCGGCGACGGCGACTACTACCAGGGCGAGTACTACGTCCTGCTGCTGACGTCCCTGCTCGGCATGATGGTCATGACCTCGGCCCGCGACCTCGATCACGATCTTCGTGGCGCTCGAGACGATCTCGATCCCGACGTTCGTGCTCGCGGGCTGGCGCAAGCACGACCCGAAGTCGAACGAGGCGGCGATCAAGTACTACCTGATCGGCGTGCTCTCGTCCGCGGTCATGCTCTACGGCATGTCGCTGGTGTTCGGGCTCACCGGCTCCACGCTGCTGCGCGACATCGCGACCGAGGTCCCGCGGTCACCCGCACCAGTCGCTGCTGCTCGTCGCCGGTCTTCCTCACCATCGTGGGGTTCGCGTTCAAGGTCAGCGCGGTGCCGTTCCACTTCTGGGCGCCCGGACACCTACGAGGGCGCGCCCACGCCGGTGACCGCGTTCCTGTCGGTCTCGTCCAAGGCCGGCGGCTTCGTCGCGCTGCTCTCGATCATCTTCTTCGGGTTCTTCACCGTACCCGGACAGCTGGCAACCGGTGCTGTGGATCCTCGCGGCGGCGTCGATCATCCTCGGCAACCTCGTCGCGCTGCGCCAGACGAACATCGTGCGCATGCTGGCGTACTCGTCGATCGCGCAGGGTGGCTTCATCCTCGTGCCGTTCGCGGTCGGCGCCCGACGGCGAGCGCGCGGGCAGTCGTCGTTCGAGGCCGTCGTCATCTACCTCCTGATCTACGGCGCGATGAACCTCGGCGCCTTCGCCTGTCGTCATCACGTTCGCCCGCCGCACCCGCTCGGCCGAGATCTCCACCTACGGCGGGCTCGGGTCGTACGCGCCCGGCTTCGCGGTGCTGATGTCGTCTTCCTGTTCTCGCTCGCCGGGGATCCCGCCGTTCGCCGGCTGGTTCGCCAAGTTCGTGATGTTCCGCTCGGTGCTCGACGCCGGACACCCCGGGCGCCACCGTGCTCGGCGTGATCGCCGCGGTCATGTCGGTGGTCGCGTTCTTCTATTACATGCGCGTGCGTCCGGGAGATGTGGTTCCACCCGGTCCCGGACGGCGTCGACGCCACGCCGATGCAGATCCCGTTCGCGCTCAACGCCGCGATGGGCATCTGCGCGGTGGTCGTGTTCGTCGTCGGCGTGTACCCGCAGGTCTTCGCCCGGATCGGCGAGCTCGCCGCCGGCGGGTGAGCCGACGTGCCCACGGTTGCCGGCTCGCGAGCGCAGGATCCACCGGAGCGGGCCGTTCCGTTCAGCACCTTCGTCGACGCGGCGCTGTACGACCCGGAGTCCGGGTTCTTCACCCGTGGCCGGGGGCGCCGGCCGGGCCGGGCGGTGACTTCGTCACCAGCCCGAGGTCGGTTCGCTGTTCGGCGCCTGCGTGGCCCGCGGGCCCTCGACCGGTGGTGGCACGACCTCGGCGACCCGACCCGTTCGTCGTCGTGGAGGCCGGGCGCCGGCACCGGTCGGCTGTGCCGCGAGGTGCTGCGGGCCGCGCCCGACTGCGCGCCCGCGCTGCGCTACGTGCTGGTCGAGCGCTCGGACGCGTTGCGCGAGGCGCAGCGCGACGCTGCTCACCGTCGAGCCGTTCGAGTACGCGCTCGGTCCGTCGACCCCCGACCTGGACGGCCTGCCGCAACCGGTCGAGGAGAGCGGCCCGATCGTCAGCGCGCTCGACGAGCTCCCCGCGCTGACGATGGACGGCGTCATCCTCGCGAACGAGCTGCTCGACAACCTCGCGTTCGACCTCGTCGAGCGGACCGGCGACGGCTGGCTCGAGATCCGGGTCGGCGTCGACCGACGACGGGCACCTTCTACGAGGTGCCGGTCCGGCCGTCCGACGAGATCGAGAGCTGGCTCGACGGGATCGACGTGCCCGCGGGCACGCGCCTGCCGGTGCAACACGCAGCCGGTGAGTGGGTCGACGACTGTGCGACCCGCCTGCGCCGCGGCGTGGTGCTGATCATCGACTACAGCGCCGAGCTCGACGACCTGGTGACCCGCGGCACCGGTTGGTTGCGCACCTACCGGGAGCACGCGCGCGGTGACGACCCGCTCGACGACCCCGGGTCGCAGGACATCACGACGGACGTCCTGCTCCCGACGTTGCGCCGCGAGGCCCGGCGCGGGCCGGGTTCACGGTGACGTCGGAGTCGAGCCAGGCGGAGTGGTTGCGCAGCCTCGGGATCGACGACCTGGTCGAGGCGGGCCGCCGGACCTGGGAGGCGGGCGCCGCCCGCGGCGACCTCGAGGCTCTCGCCGGTCGCAGCCGGATCACCGAGGCCGCGGCGCTCACCGATCCGGCCGGACTCGGCGCGCACACCGTCGTCGTCCTCACCAAGCCCCGCTGACCCCGGCCGACCGCACTCCATCGTTTTGGCGTCACTTCCGTGCGCATGCCGCGGGTACGTGACGCCGAAATCGGGAGCAGAGGTAGATTCCGGGTCCGGGCCGAGGAGGGGGAACCAGATGGCCGATGTGACGCTCGAAGCCCTGCTCGAAGAGGGACGAACCTTCCCTCCGCCCGATGGCTTCGTCAGCGCCGCGCTGGTCACCGACGGCCGCCTCCACGACGCCGCCGGGGCCGATCCGCAGGGCTTCTGGGCCGGGCAGGCCGGCGAGCTCCTGGACTGGTCCGCGCCCTGGGACACGTGCTCGAGTGGGAGCTCCCGTTCGCGAAGTGGTTCGTCGGCGGGCAGCTCAACGCCTCGTACAACTGCGTCGATCGCCACGTCGAGTCCGGGCCACGGCGACCAGGTCGCGTTCCTCTGGGAGGGCGAGCCCGGGCGACTCGCGCTCGATCACCTACGCGCGAGCTGCTCGAGGACGTGAGCCGGACCGCGAACGCGCTCAAGGAGCTCGGCGTCCGCAAGGGCGACCGCGTCGCGATCTACCTCGGCATGGTGCCCGAGCTCCCGGTCGCGATGCTCGCGTGCGCCCGGCTCGGCGCCGCGCACTCCGTGGTGTTCGGCGGCTTCACCGTCGGACTCGCTGCGCGACCGCATCAACGACGCCGAGTGCAAGGTGCTCGTCACCGGCGACGGCGCGTGGCGACGCGGCAACGTCGTCCCGCTCAAGCAGATCGCCGACGCCGCGATGGCCGAGACGCCGACGATCGAGCGCTGTCTCGTCGTGCGCCGCACCGACCACGACGGGGTCGAGATGCAGGCCGGTCGCGACGTCTGGTGGCACGACCTCGTCGATGCCCAGGCCCCGGTCTGCCCGCCGCGAGCCGATGGACGCCGAGGACCTCCTGTTCATCCTCTACACCAGCGGCACCACCGGGAAGCCCAAGGGCATCATGCACACGACCGGCGGCTACCTCACGCAGGTCGCGTTCACCCACAAGTACGTGTTCGACCTGCACCCCGACACCGACGTCTTCTGGTGCACCGCGGACTGCGGCTGGGTCACCGGCCACTCGTACATCGTCTACGGACCGCTCGCGAACCGGGCGACGAGCGTCATGTACGAAGGGACCCCCGACTTCCCGGACAAGGACCGGTTCTGGTCCATCGTCGAGAAGTACAAGGTCACGACGCTCTACACCGCCCCGACCGCCATCCGGACCTTCATGAAGTGGGGCACCCAGTACTCCGACGCGCACGACCTCTCCTCGTTGCGCCTGCTCGGGTCGGTCGGCGAGCCGATCAACCCCGAGGCGTGGGTCTGGTACTGGAAGAACATCGGGGGTGGCCGCTGCCCGGTGGTCGACACGTGGTGGCAGACCGAGACCGGCGCCATCATGATCAGCCCGCTGCCCGGTGCGACGGTGGCCAAGCCCGGCAGCGCGACGTTCCCGCTCCCCGGCGTCGGCGCGGACATCGTGAACGACGAAGGCGTGCCGGTGCCGATCCCCGGCGGCGGCTACCTGGTGCTCACCCAGCCGTGGCCGTCGATGCTGCGCGGCATCTGGGGTGACCCGCAGCGGTTCACGGACACCTACTGGTCGCGCTTCGACGGCCGGTACTTCGCCGGTGACGGGGCGAAGCGTGACGAGGGCGGCTACTTCTGGCTCCTCGGCCGGGTCGACGACATCATGCTCGTGGCCGGTCACAACATCTCGACGACCGAGGTCGAGTCCGCGCTGGTCTCGCACCCCGCGGTCGCGGAGGCGGCGGTCGTCGGCCGCACCGACGAGATGACGGGCCAGGCCGTCAGCGCGTTCGTCATCCTGCGGACCGGCAACGAGCCGAACGAAGCCCTCGTCGCGCGAGCTGCGGGATCACGTCGCCACCGCCATCGGGCCGATCGCCAAGCCGAAGACGATCCTGTTCACCGAGGACCTGCCCAAGACGCGCTCGGGCAAGATCATGCGCCGGCTCCTGCGCAACGTGGCCGAGGACGAGTCACTCGGTGACACGACGACGCTGGCCGACCCGAGCGTCGTCGAAGGCATCAAGGCGCGGTACCTCTCGACCAGCTCCGACGACGAAGGGTGAAAGATTCAGCACCGGAGCACTGGACGTGGCGTGACGGTCCGGTCGAGCCGGGACCCGCAGTCGTCGTCGACATCGACGGTGTGCTCTCGGATGCCGCGACCCGGCAGCACTACCTCGAGGCGCCGCGCCGCGACTGGCAGGCGTTCTTCGACGCGTGCGGCGACGACCCGGTCATCGAGGAGATGCGCGTGCTCCTCGACCTCCTCGAGCCCGGGATCCGGGTCATCCTGCTCACGGCCCGCCCGGCAGCGGGTGCACCACCTGACCGCGGCATGGCTCGAGCGCTACAAGATCCGGTGGAACCTGCTCATCATGCGCGCCTGGGGTGACTACGAGCTCTCGAAGGACTTCAAGCAGTCCTCGCTCTGGGACCTGCGCGACTACGGCTTCGACGTGCGCCTGGGCATCGAGGACGACCGCCGCAACGTCGCGATGCTGCGCGCCGAAGGCGTCCCCTGCATCTACTTCCACTCCGGCTACTACGACTGACCGAGCCCAGCTCGTGCGTCAGCGGGTCGTGGGCCCCCCGGGAATCCGGGATGGAGCCGGGACCCACGGTTCTCCAGAGTGGGTGCATGACCAACACCGAAGCCAACAAGAAGCTCGTCACGGAGTTCATCGACGCCCTGTTCAGCCGGGGCGACCTCGATGCCGTCGACACCATGCTGAGCGACGATTTCCTGAACCACGATCCGCCGTTCGGCGTCACGCCCGACCGCGAGGGCATGCGGACCGCCGGCGCGACGTTCCGAGCCGCGTTCCCGGACTGGCGCAGCGATCTGGACTTCCTCGTCGCCGAGGACGACATCGTGATGGAGAAGTTCACGGCGCACGGCGTCAACGCGGGCGAGATCATGGGCATGGCCCCGACCGGTCGCGAGGTCTCCCTGCAGGGGATCAACATCTTCCGGGTACGTGACGGCAGGATCTGCGAGCGGTGGGGTCGCCTCGACGACCTCGGCTTCCTCCAGCAGCTCGGCGTCGTTCCCGGCCTCGACCGCTGAAGCGGGCTCCCGTGCCCCGTCGTATCGTTGCGGCAGTGGCCCACGCGGCGGAAACCGGCAAGGCAGTCCAGGCACTCGTGGCCCGGTGCCACGCGGGGCTTGACGCAATCGCGCTCCAGCAGGAGCTCGTCGACCGACTGGACCGGGTCCTTCCGGTGGATGCCGTGTTCTGCGCCTCGGCGGACCCGGCGACGCTCCTCTTCACGGGGGCGGTCGTGCGCGAGATCCCGGCGGAGGTCACGCCCCGGTTCCTCGCGAACGAGTTCCTCGAGCCGGACGTCAACAAGTTCCGCACCGTCGCTCGGCAACGGGTGCCGGTCGACTGGCTCGATCGGGTCACCGACGGACAGCGTGAAGCAAGCCCCCGCTACCGCGAGATCATGGCGCCCCTGGGGTTCGGTGACGAGCTCCGCGCCGCGTTCCGGTCCGGCGGTCAGTGTTGGGGCTTTCTCTGCCTGCACCGCGAAGACACACCGCTCGGCTTCACCCGCGCGGACGCCCGCACCATCGCCCGGGTCTCGGCGCACGTCGGCGAGGGCCTGCGGCGGTCGTTCCTCGTCGGCGTGGCCGACGGAGGTGATGCGCCGGACACGCCGGGTGTCCTCGTGCTCGACGAGCGCGGGTCGCTCGTCGCGACCACGGCTGCCGGTGAGCGCTGGCTGTGGGAGCTCTCCGGCGACGAGCGGCCGGGCGTGCTGCCGCTCGCGGTTGCCGCCGTGGTGGCACACCTCGACGCGCTGCACCGGGATCGCACGGACGTCCTGCCGCGGGTCCGCGTCCAGTCCCGGACCGGCCGATGGGTGGTGCTGCACGCATCGGAGATGCGTCGCGCCGAGGCGGGGCGGCAGATCGCCGTGGTGGTCGAACCGGCATCCGGCGTGGAGCTCGCGCCCTTGATGCTCCTCGCGTACGGGCTGACTCCTCGCGAGACCGAAGTCGCGCAGGCCGCCCTGCAGGGCAAGACGAACAAGGCCACCGCCCGGGATCTCCGCATCTCCGAGCACACCGTCGAGGACCACCTCAAGGCGATCTTCACCAAAGTCGGTGTCTCGACCCGCGGGGAGCTCACCGCGCGCATCTTCTCCGGCCACGCGTAGCTCTCGACCAGTCGCGGATGGCTACAACGTCGCGAGGTGGGCGGCGTCGTTGTAGCGCACGAGCCGCCAGTCGGCTCCGCTGAGCCGCCATTCGGTCAGTGACGTGTTCGTCGTCTCGTGCGTGAACGAGTTGCCGTCGCGCAGCGGGAGGTTGCCGAGGGCGACGAAGCTCGCGCCGATGATCCCGCCGTGGCAGACGACCACCACGCGCTGGCCCGGGTGCTCGTCCGCGATGCGCCGGAGCCGACCGCCGGCCCGCACGTAGAACTCGGCCCACGACTCGGAGCCGGGCGCCCGGCGGAGGAACGGGTTGCCCGCGTCGCCGGCCCACGGATACTTCTCCCGGTACTCGGGCCAGGTGAGGCCCTCGGCCTCGCCGGGGTGGATCTCGCACCAGTCGCACTCTTGCTGCGGCGTCACGCCCCCGAGCACCGGCCCGAGGATCGCCGTCGTCTCGATCGCCCGCTCCAGGATGCTCGTGTAGACGACGTCGACGGTCCCGAGCTCCCCGTCGCGGCGAGGCGGTCCCGCAACGCGACGGCTTGGGACCGGCCGAGGTCCGAGAGCCCGCGGCAGGCGGAGTGGCCCGACACGTAGCCCTGCTCCTGCGCGTCGGATTCGCCGTGCCGGATGAGGACGAGCCGGGTGTCGGTGGGAGTCATGGCAGAGAACTTAGGGAATGCCGGCGGTGCTCGACGCACATTTCGGGGGTGGGAACGCGCGGCCGGGGTCCGCCGTTGTCAGGTTCAGCGGGCTCACAGCGGGCCCTCCCAGAATGGAAGCCATGAGCAAGAACACGGTCAAGACCTACATCCTCCTCGCCGCCTTCGGTGGCCTGCTGATGGGGATCGGCTCCATCTTCGGGACCGGCGGGCTGCTGCTCGGTCTCGCGATCGGCCTCGTCTTCGTCGGCGGCTCGTACTGGTTCAGCGACAAGCTCGCGGTCAAGGCCGCCGGCGCCCAGCCGGTCAGCGAGCAGGACGCGCCCGAGCTCTACTCGATCGTCCGGGAGCTGGCCCAGCGCGACGGCATCCCGATGCCGCGCGGTCTACCTCTCGCCGGCGGCCCAGCCGAACGCGTTCGCGACGGGTCGCGGTCCGGACCACGCCGTCGTGGCGGTCACCCAGGGTCTGCTCCAGGTGCTCGACCGCGACGAGATCCGCGGCGTCCTCGCGCACGAGCTGAGCCACGTGAAGAACCGCGACATCCTCATCGGGTCGGTGGCGGCCGCGCTCGCGATGGGCATCACGTTCGTCGCCCGCATGGCGATGTGGGGCGCGATGTTCACCGGCGGCGACCGGGAGGGCGGCAACATCTTCGGCGTGCTCGCGATGGCGATCCTCGCCCCGGTCGCCGCGGGCCTGATCCAGATGGCGCTGAGCCGGTCCCGCGAGTTCGAGGCCGACCGGTCCGGCGCGGCGTTGCTCGGTGACGGCGAGCCGCTGGCCCGGGCGCTCGAGAAGATCGACGCGTACGCCAAGCAGGTGCCGATGAACGTCGACCCCGCGCAGGCGACCGCCTACATCATCAACCCGCTGAGCGGCCGCAAGGTCAACTTCGCCAACCTCTTCACCACCCACCCCCCCACCCAAGAGCGCATCGCAAGACTGCGGGCCCAGACGACCCAAACCAGCTAGCGAGCGCCGCGGCTTGCGGGGCCCGACGCTGGGTGTGAGAGGGATCCGGGACGGGCGTGTGTCGACCGAGCGAGTTCTGAGCGCCCTTTGCTCAGACTGTCCGAGCGAATCGACATATGCCCGGCACGGAGTCCCGCACCCGACGAGACGCAAAGAGACGGAACGAGAGAAGGTCAGTCCCGGAAGTTGATGAACTGCAACGGGATCCCGAAGTCGTGATCCTTGAGCTCCCCGATCACCTTCTGCAGGTCGTCCCGCTTCTTCCCGCTGACCCGGAGCTGGTCGCCCTGGACCTGGTGCTGGACGCCCTTGAGCGTCAGGCCCTTGATGTACTTGCCGATCTCGCGGGCCTTCTCGTCGCTGATGCCGACGTTGAGCGTGACGGTCTGGCGGACGGTTCCCTTGGACGCTTCCTCGACGTTGCCGTAGCTGAGCAGCTTCAGCGACACCTTGCGCTTGACCAGCTTCTCCTCGAGCACCTGGGTGAGCGCCTTGAGTCGCTGGTCGCTCTCGGTCGCGAGCTCGATCGTCTTCTCGCTGAGCTCGACCGTGCTCCCGGTGTTCTTGAAGTCGAAGCGCGTGCGAGACCTCGCGGCTGGCCTGATCGACCGCGTTGCGGACCTCTTGGAAGTCCACTTCTGAGACGACATCGAAGCTGGGCATGTTGGTGTTGAACCCCCGATTCCGGCGAAAGGTCGGCTGCTAAGTTACGCCCGGGTCCGTACCCGAGTGGCCAAAGGGGACAGGCTGTAAACCTGTTGCGCAAGCTACGGAGGTTCGAATCCTCCCGGGCCCACCATACCCAGGCCCGGCATCCGCCGAGTGCCCGGACCGCCGAGCCGGCGGCCGCATCAGAGCAGGCGTTGCATCACCACGACGTCGAGCCAGCGCCCGAGCTTGCGCCCGACCTCCCGCTCGACGCCGACGAGCTCGAATCCCTGGGCCGCGTGCAGGCTGATCGACGCGTCGTGGCCGCCCACGATGCGCGCGACGAGCGAGTGGTACCCGTAGGTCTGGGCCAGCCGGACCAGCTCGCCGAGGATGACCCGGCCCACCCCGGCACCGCGGTGGTCCCGGTGGATGTAGACCGAGTCCTCGACGGTCGGGAAGTACGCCGGCCGCTCCTTGTAGGGGCTGAGCGACCCGAACCCCATGAGCGTGCCGGCATCGTCGAGCGCGACGATCGCCGGGTGGCCACCGGAGTGCTCGACCAGCCACGCGAGCTGGTCGTCGAGGGTCCGGGCCACGAGATCGAAGGTCACCGTGGTCTCGAGGACCTCGAGGTTGTAGATCGCCCGGATCGCCTCGGCATCACGGGGCTCGGCCAGCCGGATGGTCGGTTCCACCGGCCGGACGGTATCGGAGCGAGTCCCCCCGGTGCGCCTTGCTAGCCTGTTGACGCTCCCGCCCCCTTAGCTCAGTTGGCAGAGCACTTCCATGGTAAGGAAGGGGTCTACGGTTCAAGTCCGTAAGGGGGCTCTCACCAGGGGTTTTGCGCCCCCACTGCCCTTGGCGGGGTAGCTCAGTCGGTTAGAGCACACGGCTCATAATCGTGGTGTCGCGGGTTCGAGTCCCGCCCCCGCTACCAATCGAAGACCACCCACCGGCGCCGCGAGCGCCCTCGACCCAGGACGGCATCAGGTATGGCGAAGGCGAAGTTCGAGCGGAACAAGCCGCATCTGAACATTGGGACGATTGGTCATATCGACCATGGGAAGACGACGTTGACGGCGGCGATCACGAAGGTGCTCGCGGAGGGCAATCCGAACGCGACGGCGATGGCGTTTGATCAGATCGACAAGGCGCCGGAGGAGAAGGCGCGCGGGATCACGATCGCGATCTCGCACGTGGAGTACGAGACCGACAATCGGCATTACGCGCACGTGGATTGTCCGGGCCACGCGGATTACATCAAGAACATGATCACGGGTGCGGCGCAGATGGATGGCGCGATCCTGGTGGTCGCGGCGACCGATGGTCCGATGCCTCAGACCCGGGAGCATGTGCTGTTGGCCCGTCAGGTCGGGGTGCCGTCGATCGTGGTCGCGTTGAACAAGGCGGACATGGTCGATGATGAGGAGATCCTCGAGCTGGTCGAGCTCGAGGTGCGGGAGCTGCTGAACGAGTACGAGTTCCCGGGTGACGACACGCCGGTGATCCGGGTCTCGGCGCTTCAAGGCACTCGAGGGTGATGCGGAGTGGACGCCGAAGATCCTGGAGCTGATGGAGGCGGTCGACTCCTTCATTCCGGAGCCCGAGCGTGACATCGACCGGCCGTTCCTGATGCCGATCGAGGATGTGTTCACGATCACCGGTCGGGGCACGGTGGTGACCGGCCGGGTGGAGCGCGGGGTCGTGAAGGTGGGTGAGGAGATCGAGATCGTCGGTCTGCGCGACACGACCAAGACGACTTGTACCGGGGTGGAGATGTTCCGCAAGCTCCTCGACGAGGGGCGGGCGGGCGACAACATCGGTGCCCTGCTGCGGGGGACGAAGAAGGAAGATGTGGAGCGGGGTCAGGTGCTCTCGAAGCCGGGGAGCATCACGCCCCACACCGAGTTCGATGCGCAGGTGTACATCTTGACGAAGGAGGAGGGCGGCCGGCATACGCCGTTCTTCACGAACTATCACCCGCAGTTCTATTTCCGGACCACGGATGTGACGGGTCACATCATGTTGCCCGAGGGTACGGAGATGGTGATGCCGGGCGACAACACCGAGATGGTCGTCGAGCTGCAGAAGCCCATCGCGATGGAAGAGGGCCTGCGGTTCGCGATCCGGGAAGGTGGCCGCACCGTCGGCGCCGGCCGGGTCATCAAGGTCAAGAAGTAACGATTCCGAGTACCACGACCAGTTCCAGCACGAACGAACGGAGTGCAGAGAGATGGCCAGCGACAAGCGGGTGAAGGTGACCCTCGCCTGCGAGGACTGCAAGCGACGGAACTACATCACCATGAAGAACAAGACGAACAACCGTGAGCGCATCGAGATGAAGAAGTACTGCCGTTTCGACCGCCGCCACACCCTCCACAAGGAGACCCGCTAGCCCGTCCTCTCCACCCCGGGAGTGCACGCGTAACCTTTCGGTGACCCCGTCGGGTCGAAGCCCTGCGAGATCGACCGGAGTGACCATGGTGGACCAGGCCGAGCTGATCAGCGCCGCCCAGGCGGGTGACCGGTCGGCCTTCGACGAGCTGGTGCGCCAGACCTACGTCGACACCTACACCCTGGCGATCCGGTTGTGCTCCGACGAGGAGGACGCGCGGGACGTGGTGCAGGACGCGTATCTACGAGCTTGGAAGAGCATCGGGCGCTTTCGCGGTGACGCCGCGTTCAGCACCTGGATGTACCGCATCACCGCGAACTGCGCGTCGACGTTCGTCGCCAAGCGCCGCCGGCTGCGCACCGAGCCGCTGCTCACCCGACCTCGAGCCCGCGGATCTCCACCCGGAGTCCCAGCCCGAGGGGATGCTCGAGTCGAGCCTGGAGCTGGACCAGGTCGGCGCCGCCGCTGGCCGATCTGCCGCCGAGGCTGCGGGCGGTCGTCGTGCTGAAGGACGTCTACGGGCTGCCCCACGAGGCGATCGCCGAGGAGCTGGGGATCTCGGTCTCGGCGGCCAAGGTGCGGCTCCACCGGGGCCGGCGGCGCCTGCGCGACGCGCTGTACGAGGAGACGAGGTCGTCCCGTGCGGTTTGAGGACGTCGCGGACCTGCTCCCGGGCCTGGTCGACGGCACCATCCGGGTCGACGAGCGCACCCAGGAATTCATCGAGTCCGACCTGCGCTGCCAGGCCGAGCTGGCCCGGTACCGGAAGCTCCTGCGCACCCTCGAACAGCTCCGGACCCGCTACTTCGAGCCGTCGCCGGGGCTGCTCGCCGCGACGCTCACCGCGCTGGCCGAAGAGGGCGAGCGCCGGGTGGTCCACTCGATCATCACGGGCCGGCGGCTGGCGTACGCGGGCGCGGCCATCGGCGGGGTCGCCGCGGCGGGAGCCGCCGCCACCGCGGTCCTCGCTCGCCCGATCCCGCCGCGCGTGACCTGAACCGGCAAGAACCGCCCTCGGCCGCCGATCGGTCGCGGTGCGGCGCTCGGCCGAGGGAGATCCTCGAAGCAGGGGAGATCCTCGAAATGAAGCCGGGTGGGTTCCTGGGGTAACCTGTCTTCCCGGCCCGCGCGCGCCCGGAGGGCAGTAGCTCAATTGGTAGAGCTTCGGTCTCCAAAACCGACGGTTGGGGGTTCGAGTCCCTCCTGCCCTGCTGGATAGCTGGAACCACACCCCGTACCTCGTATCTCGACCTGCACGAATCCCCGCACCACGAGTCACCCCCGGCACACGGATCTTCGAGAGGCTGCGTTCGGTGAACAACCGACAGACGAAGCGCATGATGGCGAAGCAGGGCTCGGACAAGCCGCGCAGGCGCCGCAGCGGAAGACCGCGCCGGCCCCGTCGCCGCGAGCGCACGTCGCCGGTGCACTTCCTCTCCGAGGTCCGAGGCGAGCTCCGCAAGGTCGCCTGGCCGACGCGCCAGGAGGTCATCAACTCGACCATCGTCGTGCTGATCGCGATCGTCGTCATGACGACGCTGATCTTCGGCTTCGACTACGCGTCGTCCAAGGCCGTCCTCTTCCTCTACGGCTAAGGCCACCCCATGACTGAAGACAGCAACATCGATCCTCTGGCGAGTGACGTGCCTGAGCCCGCGGCCGACCCCAGTGCCAACGGCGCGCGACGCGACGGCGTCGAGGTGGTCGAAGAGGAGATCGTGCTCGCCGAGGACGCGAACGGCGACGTGGACGAGGTCGTCGTCACCGAAGAGGTGACGCTGCCGTCCGACGGCGCCCTGCTCGACGTGGTCGAGATCGACGAGTACGACGACGAGGACGAGGAGCCCGAGCCGAGCCCGTACGACCGGCCCGGCCGCTGGTTCGTGGTCCACACGTACGCCGGCTACGAGAACAAGGTCAAGCAGAACCTGGCCAGCCGCGTGCGCTCGATGAACGTCGAGGAGCGCATCTTCGAGGTCGTCATCCCGATGGAAGACGTCATCGAGTTCAAGAACGGTCGCAAGGTCGTCGTCCAGAAGAAGGTGTGGCCCGGCTACCTGCTGATCCGCATCGGCCTCGACGACGAGTCCTGGTACGTGGTGCGCAACACCCCCGGGGTCACCGGCTTCGTGGGCAGCGGCGCCAAGCCGACGCCGCTGTCGCGCAAGGAGGTCGAGGAGACCCTCGGCGTCGGCGGCAAGGCCGAGGGTGCGCCCGAGAAGAAGGCCCGCCCGCGGCTGGAGTACGAGGAGGGTGAGCAGGTCAGGGTGGTCGCCGGCCCGTTCGCGGACTTCAACGGCGCGATCAGCGAGATCGACGTGGACCGCTCGAAGCTCAAGGTCCTCGTCAACATCTTCGGCCGTGAGACCCCGGTCGAGCTCGAGTTCGGCCAAGTGGCCAAGCTCTAGGGAGACAACCAACGGGCCACGGTGGTGAGTGGCCGAGAGCGCTGAACCGACACCCGCGAGCCGAAGGCGAGCAACGCGGAGTGAGCGGGGACCGCCCCGCAAGGACAGAGAACAGCGCAGATCTAGCAAAGCGAACGGAGCAAAGAGAGATGGCAAAGAAGAAGCTCGCTGCGATCGTCAAGATCCAGATCCCGGCCGGGCAGGCAACGCCTGCCCCGCCGGTCGGAACGGCGTTGGGCCCGCACGGCATCAACATCATGGACTTCTGCAAGGCCTACAACGAGAAGACCGAGAACCAGCGCGGCCAGATCATCCCGGTCGAGATCTCGATCTTCGAGGACCGGTCCTTCACGTTCGTCACCAAGACGCCGCCGACCCCGTTCCTGCTCAAGCAGGCCGCGGGCGTCGAGAAGGGCTCGTCGTTGACGCCCCGGGAGAAGTCGGGCTCGGTGACCCGGGACCAGGTCAAGGCGATCGCGGAGCAGAAGATGCCCGACCTCAACGCGGTCGACATCGAAGGCGCGATGCTCCAGGTCGAGGGCACGGCCCGCTCCATGGGCCTCGACGTCACCGGCTAGCGATCACGAGAGACGGCGCGCCGCGGAGGACCTCGCCACGGCGCCGGCACGGCAACACCCGCCGGGTTCGGCAGGTGACACCGAGGGAGACGGCATCGACCGTCGAGAAAGGGATCAGACTGATGGCACCCCACGGCAAGAAGTACACGGACGCAGCCCGGCGCTTCGACGGCGAGCAGCTCCACGACACGGCTGAGGCACTCGAGCTCGTGCGCAGCCTCGCCAGCAAGAACTTCGACGAGACGGTCGAGGCCGCGTTCCGGCTCGGTGTCGATCCCCGCAAGGCCGACCAGATGCTGCGCGGCACGGTGTCGCTGCCCAAGGGCAGCGGCAAGAGCGTGCGCGTCGTCGTCTTCGCCGCCGGCGACGCCGCTCGCGCGGCCGAGGAGGCCGGTGCGGACATCGTCGGGGCCGAGGAGCTCGTCGCCCGGGTCGAGGGCGGCTTCCTGGACTTCGACGTCGCGATCTCGACGCCGGACCTGATGGGCCAGGTCGGCAAGCTCGGCCGGACGCTCGGTCCCCGTGGGCTCATGCCGAACCCCAAGACCGGGACGGTCACGACCGACGTCGGCAAGGCGGTCGAGGAGTTCAAGGCGGGCAAGGTCGAGTACCGCACGGACAAGTTCGGCAACGTGCACGTCCCGGTCGGCAAGGCGAGCTTCGACAAGGACGCCCTGGTCGAGAACTTCCTCGCCGTGCTCGACGAGCTGAACCGGGCGAAGCCCGCGTCGGCCAAGGGCCGCTACCTCAAGTCGATCAGCGTCAGCTCGACGATGGGGCCGGGCGTGAAGATCGATCCGAGCCGCACCAGGCCCGACGACCTGGAAGCGGCTGGTCGGAAGTAGCCCTCGCCGAGTAGAGTTCTCGGCTCACCACCGAGATCTACGCCGCAGACCTCCGGTCGCCCCTCCCGGGGCGGCGTAATGGGCCCCGGCCCGCCGGACGAGGCGATCCTTCCCGGAACCCTGACGGGCGTCCCTCGGTGTCATGCGGCGCCCCGTCTTCGCGATCAGAGGGAGTAGCACGTGGCCAGACCCGAGAAGGTGGCGGTCGTCGAGGAGATCCGTGAGAAGCTCATGGACTCCGACGCCGCGGTACTGACCGAGTACCGCGGTCTCAAGGTCGGCGAGCTCGCCGAGCTCCGCGGGCGCCCTGCGGCCCGGCCGGCACCGAGTTCAAGATCTTCAAGAACACGCTGGCCCGCCGGGCGGCCGAGGAGGCGGGGCTCGACCGACCTCGTCCCGATGCTGCTCGGCCCGACCGCCATCGCCTTCGTCACCGGCGACGCGGTGATCGCGGCCAAGGCGCTGCGGGACTTCGCCCGGACCAACGAGGCGCTGATCGTGAAGGGCGGCCTGCTCGGGACCGCATGCTCGACGCCGCGGATCGTCACCGCGCTGGCCGACGTCCCGCCCCGCGAGGTGCTGCTCGCCAGCTGGCCGGCGGGCTTCCAGGCCCCGTTGGTCAAGGCGGCGGGACTGTTCCGGCGTTCACCCGCAACTTCGCCTACGGCCTCAAGGCGCTCATCGACCAGCGGGTCGAGGGCGGCGAGAGCCCTGGTCGTCGAGCCCGAGGCCGCACCGGAGCGCCGAAGCCGCACCCGGCGCCGAAGCCGCGACCGAGCCCGACGCCCGCCGAGGCCCCGCGAGGCACCGGCCGCCGAAGCTCCGGCCGACGCACCCGCCGAGACACCCGATTCCGACACCATCCGAAGAAGCTGCACCTGCTGCTGAGACTGACAACCACCGAGGGAGCAACTGAGCATGGCGATGCCGACCACCGACGAGCTGCTGGACGACTTCAAGAACATGACGGTCCTGGAGCTGAACGACTTCCTGAAGACGTTCGAGGAGGAGTTCGACGTGACCGCCGCGGCCCCCGTGGCCGTGGCGGCTGCCGCGCCGGCCGCCGGGGGCGGCGAGGCGGCCGCGGCCGAGGAGAAGGACGAGTTCGACGTCGTCCTCGTCGCCGGCCGGCGACAAGAAGATCCAGGTCATCAAGGAGGTCCGGTCGCTCACGAGCCTCGGGCTCAAGGAGGCCAAGGACCTCGTCGACTCCGCCCCGAAGCCCGTCCTCGAGAAGGTCGCGAAGGACGAGGCCGAGAAGGCCAAGGGCCAGCTCGAGGAGGCCGGCGCCACCGTCGAGCTCAAGTAGCACTGCGGGGGCGGGATTCTCTCGTAGCGGGGCCGCCGAGGGCCGCCCGATCGACCGCGGTCGGTTGGTTGGCCATCGGAGATCTTCTGGATGGATGCTTGACCCCTGCGGGGGGTCGTCGTATCCTCCCCACGGTTCCGGCCGCGCCTCTCGGCGCTGGGCCGCTGCGCCTGCATTGCGTTGCCGCGGCGCGCGCCGTCTATGATCAAACGAGCCGTGTCGACTCCGCTCGCCCCGCCCTTGAAGTTCCAGGCCTCGGCTCTCGCGCGCCTGCACATCACCATGAACTCCTGAGGAGTGACGTTGGCTCGTCTCGCGTCCCGTGAGCGTTTTTCGTTCGGCAAGCTACCGCGAGGTCCTGGCTCTCCCGGACCTCATCGCCGTCCAGCGCAAGTCGTTCGAATGGTTCCTCGAGGAGGGTGTCGCCGAGGTCCTCCGCGACATCTCCCCCATCGAGGACTTCACCGGCCAGCTGAAGCTGGAGCTGGCGGACCACGTCTTCGACCCGCCGAAGCACTCGGAGGACGAGTGCCGCGAGCGGGACATGACCTTCGCCCGTCCGCTCTTCGTCACCGCGCGGTTCATGAACGCGGGCACCGGCGAGATCAAGGAGCAGACGGTCTTCATGGGTGACTTCCCCATGATGACCAACCGCGGCACGTTCATCATCAACGGCACCGAGCGGATCGTCGTGTGCCAGCTCGTGCGGTCGCCGGGCGTGTACTTCGACGTCTACCCGGACAAGACCTCGCCGGAGAAGGACATCGTCGGCGCCAAGATGATCCCGGGCCGGGGTGCGTGGCTCGAGTTCGAGGTCGACAAGAAGAACGTCGTCTACGTCCGCATCGACCGGAAGCGCAAGCAGCCGGTGACGGTGCTGCTGAAGGCGCTCGGCTTCGGTGAGACCGAAGAGGAGCTCCTGAACCTCTTCCTCGACCCCGAGGGTCGTCCGTACGACTCGATGCGCAACACGCTCGACAAGGACCACACCGAGGACGCCGACGCCGCGTTCATCGACATCTACCGCAAGCTCCGCCCGGGCGAGCCGCCGACGTCGGACAGCGCGCGGGCCTGCTCGAGAACCTCTTCTTCAACCCCAAGCGCTACGACATGGCCAAGGTCGGCCGGCACAAGGTCACGAAGAAGCTCGGTCGGCGAGTACGAGAAGGTCGCCGCCACGCTGAAGCGGCTCGACATCCCCGTGCCGAACGCGGACCCGGACGCCGGCCCCGTCGAGTACACGATGTCGCCGCGCCGACATCCTCGCCGCGGTCTCGTACCTGGTGAAGCTGCACTCGAACGACCAGCCGAACGCCTACTTCCCCGACGACATCGACCACTTCGGCAACCGCCGGGTGCGCTCGGTGGGCGAGCTCATCCAGAACCAGGTGCGGGTCGGCCTGAGCCGGATGGAGCGGGTCGTGCGCGAGCGCATGACGACCCAGGACGTCGAGGCGATCACGCCCCAGACCCTGATCAACATCCGCCCGGTCGTCGCGGCGATCAAGGAGTTCTTCGGCTCCTCCCAGCTCAGCCAGTTCATGGACCAGACGAACCCGCTCGCGGGCCTCACCCACAAGCGGCGCCTGTCGGCGCTCGGCCCGGGTGGTCTGAGCCGCGAGCGCGCGGGCTTCGAGGTGCGGGACGTGCACCCCAGCCACTACGGCCGCATGTGCCCGATCGAGACGCCGGAAGGCCCGAACATCGGCCTGATCGGCTACCTCTCGTCCTTCGCGCGCATCAACCGGTTCGGGTTCATCGAGACGCCGTACCGCAAGGTGGTCGACGGGGTCGCGACCGACACCATCGAGTACCTCGCCGCGGACGACGAGGACCGGTACGTCATCGCCCAGGCGAACACGGTCATCGACGAGAACGGCCGCTTCACGGACGACCGCGTGCTCGTGCGCGCCGGTCGCGCCGCGTCACAGGGCCGGATGCAGCTGAGCGAGCTCGCGTACGTGGAGCCGGCCGAGGTCGACTACATGGACGTCTCGCCGAAGCAGATCGTCTCGATCGCCACGGCGCTCATCCCGTTCCTCGAGCACGACGACGCGAACCGTGCGCTCATGGGCGCCAACATGCAGCGCCAGGCGGTCCCGGTGCTGCGCCCCGAGGCGCCGTACATCGGCACCGGCGTCGAGGCCGTCTGCGCCCAGCGACGCGGGTGAGCTCGTCATCGCCGAGAGCGAGGGCACCGTCACCGAGGTGACCGGCAGCTCGATCACGGTCGAGTACAAGAACGCCCAGCGGCCCGTCACCTACCGGCTCTCGAAGTTCCGCCGGAGCAACCAGGGCACCTGCATCAACCAGAAGCCGCTGGTGGACATCGGCGACGCGGTCAAGCAGGGCGACATCCTCGCTGACGGCCCGTCGACCTACAAGGGCGAGCTCGCGCTGGGCAAGAACCTGCTCGTGGCGTTCATGCCGTGGAAGGGTCACAACTTCGAGGACGCGATCGTCCTCTCGCAGCGTCTCGTCCGGGACGACGTGCTCACGTCGATCCACATCGAGGAGCACGAGATCGACGCCCGTGACACGAAGCTCGGCGCCGAGGAGATCACCCGGGACATCCCGAACCTCTCCGAGGAGATCCTGAAGGACCTCGACGAGCGCGGCATCATCCGCATCGGGGCCGAGGTCGGCGCCGGCGACGTGCTCGTCGGCAAGGTCACGCCGAAGGGCGAGACCGAGCTGACCCCGGAGGAGCGCCTCCTGCGCGCCATCTTCGGTGAGAAGGCGCGCGAGGTCCGGGACACGAGCCTCAAGGTCCCCCACGGCGAGACCGGCAAGGTCATCGACGTCCGCGTGTTCTCACGCGACGACGGCGACGAGCTGCCCCCCGGCGTGAACCAGCTGGTCCGGGTGTACGTCGCCCAGAAGCGCAAGATCAGCGAGGGCGACAAGCTCGCCGGCCGCCACGGCAACAAGGGCGTCATCTCCAAGATCCTCCCGGTCGAGGACATGCCCCACCTCGCCGACGGCACCCCGGTGGACATCGTGCTCAACCCGCTCGGCGTCCCGAGCCGCATGAACGTCGGCCAGGTGCTCGAAGCGCACCTCGGCTACGCGGCCCGTCACGGCTGGGAGGGCCAGGGCGAGAAGCCGGCCGCCCCGAACAAGACCCGCACGATCACCGAGCCCGCGGTGTGGGTCACCACGCCCGTGTTCGACGGTGCGCACTGGGACGAGGCCGAGGAAGCCGGCCCGCAGGGCACGATCCAGCACCTCTTCCAGACCATGCACTCCGACTGGGCCGGCGAGAAGCCGTTCGACGAGGAGCGCCGCAGCCAGCGCCAGAACCTGGTGAACGACGACGGGAAGGCCACGCTGTTCGACGGCCGGACCGGCGAGCGCTTCGACAACCCGGTGACGGTCGGTTACGTCTACATCCTGAAGCTCAGCCACCTCGTCGACGACAAGATCCACGCTCGCTCGACGGGCCCGTACTCGATGATCACCCAGCAGCCCCTCGGTGGGAAGGCGCAGTTCGGTGGCCAGCGGTTCGGTGAGATGGAGGTCTGGGCCCTCGAGGCCTACGGCGCCGCGTACGCGCTCCAGGAGATCCTCACGATCAAGTCCGACGACGTGCTCGGCCGCGTGAAGGTCTACGAGGCCATCGTCAAGGGCGAGAACATCCCGGAGCCGGGCATTCCCGAGAGCTTCAAGGTGTTGATCAAGGAGATGCAGGCGCTCTGCCTCAACGTGAAGGTCATCGACGAGGAGGGCGCGGAGATCCAGATCCGTGAGCTCGACGAGGACGCCTTCCGGACCACGGAGTCCCTCGGCATCGACCTCTCCCGCCCGGAGCGGGGCACCGACGAAGAGGACGAGGCGCGCCGGAGCGCGCAGACGTAGGTCAACGACGAACCACGACGCTCACGCGCCGCACGCACGCTGGAACATCTAGCAACGAAAGACGAGGCATCGAGTGCTCGACGTCAACGACTCCGCTCGGCTCTCCATCTCCCTGGCCACGGCCGACCAGATCCGCACCTGGTCCAACGGCGAGGTCAAGAAGCCGGAGACGATCAACTACCGCACGCTCAAGCCCGAGAAGGACGGCTTGTTCTGCGAGAAGATCTTCGGTCCGACCAAGGACTGGGAGTGCTACTGCGGCAAGTACAAGCGCGTCCGCTTCAAGGGCATCATCTGCGAGCGCTGTGGCGTCGAGGTCACGCGCTCGAAGGTCCGGCGCGAGCGCATGGGCCACATCGAGCTCGCCGCCCCGGTCACCCACATCTGGTACTTCAAGGGTGTCCCGAGCCGGCTCGGCTACCTCCTCGACATCGCGCCGAAGAGCCTCGAGAAGGTCATCTACTTCGCCGCGCACCTGATCACGTGGGTCGACGCCGACAAGCTGCACACGGACCTCCCCGCCATCGAGGCCGACATCCGGGCCGAGATGACCGAGGAGGAGCAGCGGCGCGACCGCGACATCGAGAAGCGCTTCCAGGAGCTCGAGTCCGAGCTCACGACCGCGGAAGAGGGCGGCGCGAAGAAGGCCGACCTCGACCGGGCCCGCAAGGCGTCGGACCGTGACGTCGAGGAGCTGCGCGAGCGCGCCCAGCTCGAGCTCGACTTCCTGAAGTCCGTCTACGACGGCATCCGCACCCTCAAGCCGAAGCAGCTCGTCGACGACGAGCGCATCTGGCGCGAGCTGCGCGACCGCTTCGGTGACTACTTCGAGGGCGGCATGGGCGCCGAGGCCGTGAAGAGCCTCATCGGTCGCCTCGACCTCACCGAGGAAGAGGTCATCCTCAAGGACGTCATCGCGACGGCCAAGGGCCAGCGCAAGGCCAAGGCGATCAAGCGCCTCAAGGTCATCTCGGCGTTCAACCGCCGTGACGACCGCGGCGACGCGGTGAACAGCCCGATGGGCATGGTCCTCGACGCGGTGCCGGTGATCCCGCCGGACCTCCGCCCGATGGTCCAGCTCGACGGTGGCCGCTTCGCGACCTCGGACCTCAACGACCTGTACCGCCGGGTCATCAACCGCAACAACCGGCTGAAGCGCCTCTTGGACCTCGGTGCACCCGAGATCATCATCAACAACGAGAAGCGCATGCTCCAGGAGGCCGTCGACGCGCTGTTCGACAACGGCCGCCGGGGCCGCCCCGTCACCGGGCCGGGCAATCGCGCGCTGAAGTCCCTGTCGGACATGCTCAAGGGCAAGCAGGGCCGGTTCCGCCAGAACCTGCTCGGCAAGCGCGTGGACTACTCCGGCCGTTCCGTGATCGTCGTCGGCCCGATGCTCAAGCTGCGCCAGTGCGGCCTGCCCAAGCAGATGGCCCTCGAGCTGTTCAAGCCCTTCGTGATGAAGCGGCTCGTCGACCTCGAGTACGCGCAGAACATCAAGTCCGCGAAGCGGATGGTGGAGCGCGCCCGCCCGCAGGTCTGGGACGTCCTCGAAGAGGTCATCAAGGAGCACCCGGTGTTCCTGAACCGGGCGCCAACGCTTCACCGCCTCGGCATCCAGGCCTTCGAGCCGGTGCTGGTCGAGGGCAAGGCCATCCAGATCCACCCGCTCGTCTGCGCGGCGTTCAACGCCGACTTCGACGGTGACCAGATGGCCGTCCACCTCCCGCTCAGCTCCGAGGCGCAGGCCGAGGCGCGGCTGCTCATGCTGTCCGCGCACAACATCCTGTCGCCGGCGCACGGCCGCCCGATCGCGGTCCCGAGCCAGGACATGATCATCGGCGCGTTCTACCTGACCGAGCTGGTCGAGGGAGCCGAGGGCGAGGGTCGGCAGTTCGGCACGCTCGAGGAGGCCCGCATGGCGCACGAGCTGCGCGACGCGGCCACGGGCAAGCCCGAGCTCAGCCTCCACGCGCGCATCAAGGTCCGCCTGCCGGCGGGTCGCTTCCCGATCGCCGACTTCCCGGCCCGCCAGGTCTGGGACGACGCGACCGGCGAGTGGAGCGACAACCCGGTCAAGGGCGTCCAGGACCAGACCCTGGTCCTGCGCCGCTCCGGCAACAACGGCGACAGCTCCGTGCTCGTCGAGACCACCCTCGGTCGTCTGCTCTTCAACGAGGCGTTCCCGCCGAGCTTCGGCTTCAAGGACCGCCTGGTCCGCAAGCGCGACGTCACCGAGATCGTCGGTGAGCTGGTCGAGCGCTACACCAAGGCCGAGGTGGCCACCAGCCTCGACCGGCTGAAGGAGCTCGGGTTCGAGTACTCGACCCGGTCCGGTCTGACGATCTCGATCTCCGACGTCCGCACGCCGGCCGCGAAGCCCGAGATCCTCGACAAGCACGAGAAGGACGCCGAGAAGGTCGAGCAGCAGTACGACCGCGGCATCATCACCGACGACGAGCGACGCCAGAAGGAGATCGAGATCTGGACCGACGCCACCAACCAGGTGACGGAGGCCATGCAGGTCGAGCTCGTGGCGAAGCAGTTCAACCCCATCGAGATGATGGTCGGTTCGGGTGCTCGTGGAAACGTGATGCAGATCCGCCAGATCGCCGGCATGCGCGGCCTGGTGGCGAACCCGCGCGGCGAGATCATCCCGCGGCCGATCAAGAGCAACTTCCGTGAGGGCCTGTCCGTGCTGGAGTACTTCATCTCCACCCACGGCGCCCGCAAGGGACTGGCCGACACCGCGCTGCGCACCGCCGACTCCGGCTACCTGACCCGGCGTCTCGTCGACGTCGCCCAGGAGCTCATCGTCCGGGACCACGACTGCGGCTCGATCCGGGGCATCTGGGTCGAGGACGTGCTCGACGACCCGGAGCACGCCCGCCTGCTCGAGAACCGGCTGCTCGGCCGGTGCCTCTCGGAGGACGTGAAGCTCCAGGACGGCACGGTGTACCCCCGGAACACGGAGATCACCGACGTCGAGCTCGAGGCGCTGATCGCGGACCCGACCGTCACCCGGGTGCGCGTGCGCTCCGTGCTCACGTGCGAGTTCCCCCGCGACGAGCAGGGGATCGACGACTCCACCCCCGTGGCCGAGGACGACCCGGGCATCGCGAAGTACCGGGCCGGCATCTGCAGCCTCTGCTACGGGACGATGCTCGCCACGGGCAAGCTCGTCGAGCTCGGCGAGGCGGTCGGCATCATCGCCGCCCAGTCGATCGGTGAGCCGGGCACGCAGCTCACCATGCGTACGTTCCACACCGGTGGCGTCGCGGGTGAGGACATCACCCACGGCCTCCCGCGCGTCGTCGAGCTCTTCGAGGCCCGCACCCCCAAGGGTGCGGCACTCCTCGCCGAGAGCTCGGGTGTCGTGCGCATCGGGGAGAACGAGAAGGGCGAGCGGACCATCACGATCGTCGCCGACGACGGGGACGAGGAGCTGCACGCAGTGTCGATGCGCACGCACCTCGCGCCCGGCATCGTCGACGGCGCCGAGGTCATCGCCGGTGCTCAGCTGACCGGTGACGTGAAGACCCGCGCGACCCGAAGAAGATCCTCGACATCGACGGCATCCGGACCACCCAGAAGTACCTCGGCGACGAGGTCCAGAAGGTGTACCGGGAGCAGGGTGTGTCGATCCACGACAAGCACGTCGAGGTGATCGTCCGCCAGATGCTGCGCCGCGTGGCGGTGTCCGAGCCGGGTGACTCGACGTTCCTGCCGGGTCAGAAGGCCGACGCCCGGGAGTTCGCGAACGTGAACAAGCGGCTCGTGGCCGAGGGCAAGCGCCCGGCCGAGGGTCGTCCCGAGCTCATGGGCATCACCAAGGCGTCGCTCGCGACCGAGTCGTGGCTGTCCGCCGCCTCCTTCCAGGAGACGACGCGGGTGCTCACGGAAGCCGCGATCGAGGGCAAGAACGACGGCCTCGAGGGCCTCAAGGAGAACGTCATCATCGGGAAGCTGATCCCCGCGGGGACCGGCATGCCCCAGTACCGCGACGTCGACACCGAGGCCCCCGACTACGCCCCGTTGCCCTTCTACACCAGCGACTACGAGGACGATCTGGACCTCGCCGAGCGGCTTCGGGCCTCCCTTGCCGCGCAGAGTGGTCCCGAGGACACCTCGTTCCTGGCGCCCGTCGCCGTGATCGAAGCGGCGGCGCCGAGCCCGGTCGCGGTGATGGAAGCCGTCGTCGACGGCACGACGCCGGCCGAAGCGCCGACGCCGCTCGCCGCGACCGACGCGGTGATCGAGGAGTCCGACGACGAGATCGTCACCCCGGGGGAGACCGCCACCGGGGAGTAATTGCTGGCTTGCCCGCCCGGGCCGGGGTCTGTGTATCCTTTGAGGTCGGCTTCGTGCCCCTCGGGGGTCGCGGCTCCGCCCGGGTGAACCACACCGAGCCGACCACCGTTCCATCGCACGCTGCACAACCGCCGCGCCACGAATGCACCAGGAGTCCTGTGCCCACGATCGCCCAGCTCGTCCGCAAGGGTCGGGAGAGCAAGACCGAGAAGTCCAAGACCCCAGCCCTGCGGGGTTCCCCGCAGCGCCGCGGCGTCTGCACGCGCGTGTTCACCACCACGCCCAAGAAGCCGAACTCGGCCTTGCGCAAGGTGGCCCGCGTGCGCCTGACCACGGGCATCGAGATCACCGCGTACATCCCGGGGATCGGCCACAACCTCCAGGAGCACTCGATCGTCCTCGTGCGTGGCGGCCGGGTGAAGGACCTCCCGGGTGTCCGCTACAAGATCGTGCGCGGCGCGCTCGACGCCAGTGGCGTCGCGAACCGCAAGCAGGCCCGTAGCCGCTACGGCGCGAAGAAGGGCTGACCATGCCGCGGAAAGGTCCTGCCCCCCGCCGAGAGCTCCTCCCCGACCCGGTGCACCGCTCGGTCGTCGTCACGCAGCTGGTCAACAAGGTGCTGCAGCACGGCAAGCGCTCCACCGCCGAGCAGATCGTGTACCACGCGCTGAGCGAGATCGAGCGCAAGACCAGTGGCGACCCGGTCCCCACCCTGAAGCGCGCGGTCGAGAACGTCCGCCCCGCGCTCGAGGTGAAGAGCCGCCGGGTCGGTGGTGCCACGTACCAGGTCCCGATGGAGGTCCGGCCGCGGCGCGCGACCACGCTCGCCATCCGCTGGCTGGTCGGGTACTCCCGTCAGCGCCGCGAGAAGACCATGGCGGAGCGGTTGGCCGGTGAGCTGATGGACGCTTCCAATGGTCTCGGCGCGGCGATCAAGCGGAAGGACGACCTCCAGAAGATGGCGGAGTCCAACAAGGCTTTCGCTCACTACCGCTGGTAGGTCTCCACTTGGTCTTGCGCTTAAGCCTCTAAGAACTCAAAGGTCACGGGATTCCGACCGGGGCACCACCCAGTCGCTCGGACAAGGGGTTCGCAAAGGGCGCTCACCCAACTCGCTTGGTGGGCGGCGCCCCGGTCGGGACCCTGGGCTACCGGTGAGCTGTGGGTGCAGTGCCGTGCCTTGGGAACTTCCGTGGGCTCAAGGTTGTTTGACAGGTCCGAAGAAGACGTAGAGAAGACGACGTAAGAGAGAGAAGAAGACCATGGCGGATGCCAAGAAGGGTACGGGGCCGGTCATTCGGGAGTACCCGCTCGCGGACTCGCAACATCGGGATCATGGCGCACATCGACGCCGGCAAGACCACGACGACCGAGCGGATCCTCTACTACACCGGTCGGACCTACAAGATCGGTGAGGTGCACGAGGGCGCGGCCGTCATGGACTGGATGGTCCAGGAGCAGGAGCGCGGCATCACCATCACCAGCGCCGCGACCACCTGCAAGTGGCGCGACTGCTGGATCAACATCATCGACACGCCCGGCCACGTCGACTTCACCGTCGAGGTCGAGCGCTCGTTGCGCGTCCTCGACGGCGCGGTCGCGGTCTTCGACGCGGTCGCGGGCGTGGAGCCCCAGACCGAGACCGTCTGGCGCCAGGCGAACAAGTACCACGTCCCCCGCATGTGCTTCGTCAACAAGATGGACCGCATCGGCGCGGACTTCTTCCGCTGCGTCGACATGATCAAGGACCGCCTCGACGCCGAGGTCGCGCTCATCCAGCTGCCGATCGGGGCCGAGAGCGGCTTCCGGGGCGTCGTCGACCTGCTCCAGATGAAGGCGCTGGTCTGGGACGACGGCATGGGCGAGGAGTACGAGACCGTCGACATCCCCGAGGACCTGCAGAAGGACGCCGAGGAGTGGCGTCACCAGCTCATCGACGTCGTCTCCCAGCACGACGAGAACGTGCTCGAGAAGTACGTCGGTGAAGAGGAGATCACGGCCGAGGACCTGCGCAAGGGCCTCCGCCAGGCCACCATCCACGGTGGTGCGGTCCCGATCCTGTGCGGCACCGCGTTCAAGAACAAGGGCGTCCAGCCCCTGCTCGACGCGGTCGTCGACTATCTGCCGAGCCCGCTCGAGGTACCCCCGGTCGAGGGCACGGACGTCAAGGGCGAGGACGAGCTCGTGCGCCACGCGGACGACTCCGAGCCGTTCTCCGCGCTCGCGTTCAAGATCATGAGCGACCCGTACGTCGGCAAGCTGACGTACTTCCGGGTCTACTCCGGCACGCTCACCACCGGTTCCGCGGTGCTGAACGCGACGAAGGACCGCAAGGAGCGGATCGGCCGCATCCTCCAGATGCACGCGAACCACCGCGAGGACCTCGACGCGGTCTTCTCCGGCGACATCGTCGCCGCGGTCGGCCTCAAGAACACGACGACCGGTGAGACGCTGTGCGACCCCGCGCACCCGATCGTGCTCGAGCGCATGGAGTTCCCCGAGCCGGTCATCCACGTCGCGGTCGAGCCGAAGACGAAGGCCGACCAGGACAAGCTCGGCAAGGCGCTGAGCTCGTTGTCCGAGGAGGACCCGACGTTCTCGGTCCGCACCGACGACGAGACCGGCCAGACGATCATCGGCGGCATGGGCGAGCTGCACCTCGAGGTGCTGGTCGACCGGATGATGCGCGAGTTCGCGGTGGTCGCGAACGTGGGCAAGCCGCAGGTGGCCTACCGCGAGACGATCACCCAGCCGGTCGAGGACGTCGAGGAGCGCTACATCCGCCAGACCGGTGGCCGGGGCCAGTACGGCCACGTGATCATCAACCTGGAGCCGACCGGCCCGGGTGGTGGCTACGAGTTCGTGGACAAGGTGAAGGGCGGCGACGTCCCGCGCGAGTACATCTCGGCGGTCGACGCCGGCATCCAGGAGGCGATGGAAGGCGGCGTCGTCGCCGGGTACGCGCTCGTGGACGTGCGGGCCATCCTCACCGGTGGGTCGAGCCACGACGTCGACTCCAGCGAGATGGCGTTCAAGATCGCCGGGTCCATCGCCTTCAAGAAGGCGGCCCGGATGGCCAAGCCGGCCCTGCTCGAGCCCATCATGCGGGTCGAGGTGGTCACGCCCGAGGACTACATGGGTGACGTGATCGGTGACCTCAACTCCCGCCGGGGCCAGGTGGACGGCATGGAGCAACGGGGGTCGTCCCACGTGGTCAACGGCAAGGTGCCGCTGGCCGAAATGTTCGGCTATGTTGGAGACCTTCGCTCGCGCACGCAAGGGCGCGCGACGTACACGATGCAGTTCGACTCCTATCACCAGGTCCCGGAGTCGATTGCCCTAGAGATCACCGCCCGGGTCCGCGGCGAGTGATCAGCACCATTCGAGTCCCGATTTCAGATGGAGAAGGGTCGCGCGTGCGCACCGAGCGTTCGCACGTTGCACCCCGGCAAGCAACGAACGGAGCGATGAGGTAGATGGCGAAGGCGAAGTTTGAGCGGAACAAGCCGCATCTGAACATTGGGACGATTGGTCATATCGACCATGGGAAGACGACGTTGACGGCGGCGATCACGAAGGTGCTCGCGGAGGGCAATCCGAACGCGACGGCGATGGCGTTTGATCAGATCGACAAGGCGCCGGAGGAGAAGGCGCGCGGGATCACGATCGCGATCTCGCACGTGGAGTACGAGACCGACAATCGGCATTACGCGCACGTGGATTGTCCGGGCCACGCGGATTACATCAAGAACATGATCACGGGTGCGGCGCAGATGGATGGCGCGATCCTGGTGGTCGCGGCGACTGATGGTCCGATGCCCCAGACCCGGGAGCATGTGCTGTTGGCCCGTCAGGTCGGGGTGCCGTCGATCGTGGTCGCGTTGAACAAGGCGGACATGGTCGATGATGAGGAGATCCTCGAGCTGGTCGAGCTCGAGGTGCGGGAGCTGCTCAACGAGTACGAGTTCCCGGGTGACGACACGCCGGTGATCCGGGTCTCGGCGCTGAAGGCGCTCGAGGGTGATGCGGAGTGGACGCCGAAGATCCTGGAGCTGATGGAGGCGGTCGACTCCTTCATTCCGGAGCCGGAGCGCGACATCGACCGGCCGTTCCTGATGCCGATCGAGGACGTGTTCACGATCACCGGTCGGGGCACGGTGGTGACCGGCCGGGTGGAGCGCGGGATCGTGAAGGTCGGTGAGGAGATCGAGATCGTCGGTCTGCGCGACACGACCAAGACGACTCTGTACCGGCGTGGAGATGTTCCGCAAGCTCCTCGACGAGGGGCGGGCGGGCGACAACATCGGTGCCCTGCTGCGGGGGACGAAGAAGGAAGATGTGGAGCGGGGTCAGGTGCTCTCGAAGCCGGGGAGCATCACGCCGCACACCGAGTTCGATGCGCAGGTGTACATCTTGACGAAGGAGGAGGGCGGCCGGCATACGCCGTTCTTCACGAACTATCACCCGCAGTTCTATTTCCGGACCACGGACGTGACGGGTCACATCATGTTGCCCGAGGGTACGGAGATGGTGATGCCGGGCGACAACACCGAGATGGTCGTCGAGCTGCAGAAGCCCATCGCGATGGAAGAGGGCCTGCGGTTCGCGATCCGGGAAGGTGGCCGCACCGTCGGCGCCGGCCGGGTCATCAAGGTCAAGAAGTGATGCACCGTCACTGCGAGACCCGGAAAGGCATCTGATGGCCGACGCGAAGGGCCAGAAGATCCGCATCCGGTTGAAGGCGTACGACCACGAGATCATCGACCAGTCGACGAAGAAGATCGTCGAGACGGTCGTGCGGACGGGGGCCCGGGTTCGTGGGCCGGTCCCTCTGCCCACCGAGATCCACCGCTACTGCGTGGTTCGGGGGCCGCACGTGGACAAGGACTCCCGCGAGCACTTCGAGATGAGGATCCACAAGCGCCTGCTCGACATCGTCGAGCCGGCCAGCAAGACGGTGGAGTCGCTGCAACGGCTGGATCTCCCGGCCGGCGTCGACATCGAGATCAAGATCCAAGGCGTCTAGAGGTCAATCCGAGGTGGCATCCGACCTCCGGGTTGAGTAGTCTTCTCTGGCTTTCCAATCGACGTCCGCGTAGGCCCACTCCGCGCTCGGAGAGGGAACCGCACGGCACAACCGAACCAACGCTCCGCCGGAGACCATCCGGTGGAGCGTTCGCGTGAGCGAAACCAATCCGCCCCACTCGCGCCGACGACGAGAGAGCGCACATGGCTACCAAAGGGATTCTCGGGCGCAAGCTCGGCATGACCCAGGTCTGGGACGAGGAGAACCGGGTCGTACCGGTGACCGTCATCCAGGCCGGGCCCTGTCGCGTCGTGCAGCTCAAGACACCGGAGCGCGACGGGTACTCCGCGGTCCAGCTCGCCTTCGGCGAGACCAAGCCGCGCGCGGCTGAACAAGCCCGAGCTCGGTCACCTGAAGGCGGCCAACGTCGAGCCGGCCAAGCACCTCGTGGAGCTGCGGGTCGACGACATCTCCGGCTTCGAGGTCGGACAGGTCATCCGGGCCGACGTGTTCGGCGCCGGCGACCGCATCGACGTCACCGGCATCTCGAAGGGCAAGGGCTTCGCCGGGGCGATGCAGCGCCACAACTTCAAGGGCCAGGGCGCATCGCACGGCAACCACAAGAAGCACCGCTCCCCCGGCTCGATCGGCGCCTGCGCCACGCCGGGCAAGGTGTTCAAGGGCATGAAGATGGCCGGCCAGAAGGGCAACGTGCGCACGACGACGTTGAACCTCCATGTCGTCGAGGGCGACGCCGAGCGGGGCCTGCTCCTCGTGCGGGGCTCGGTGCCGGGCGCCAACGGCAGCCTCATCTTCATCCGCAACGCGGTGAAGGCACTGACATGAGTGCAGCGGACGTGCACGCCATGAGCCGTGAACGAGCGGAACGGGGCCCGAGCGGCCCGCCGAGGGCCAGGAGCGGGACGATGAGCGTCAAGGTGAAGACGGTCGAGGGCAAGGACAAGGGTTCCGCCGAGCTGCCCGACGGCATCTTCGGCGTCGAGCCGAACGTCGCGGTCATGCACCAGGTGGTCACCGCGCAGCTGGCCGCAGCCCGCGCCGGGACCCAGAGCACGAAGACCCGCGCCGAGGTCAAGGGCGGCGGCGCGAAGCCGTGGCGCCAGAAGGGCACCGGCCGCGCCCGCCAGGGCTCGATCCGGGCGCCGCACTGGCGCGGTGGTGGTGTGGCCCACGGCCCGAAGCCCCGCAGCTACAAGCAGCGGACCCCGAAGAAGATGGTGCGCCTCGCGCTGATCGGCGCCCTGTCGGACCGGGCCTCGGAGTCCAAGCTCCTCGTCGTCGACGAGTGGGGCTGGGACGTCCCGAAGACCAAGGACGCGCTCGCGGCGCTGGTCAGCCTGGGTGTGCACACGCCCGGCCGAGCGCGACCCGCGGGTCCTGCTGGTGCTGGACCGCACCGACGAGACCGCGTGGAAGTCGTTCCGCAACCTCGGCGACCGGGTGCAGATCATCCTGCCCGAGGAGCTCAACACCTACGACGTGCTCGTCAGCGACTGGCTCGTCTTCACCCAGGCCACGCTCGACACGACGGTGGCGCGCCTCACCGCGGCCCCGAAGGCCAACGGGTCGGACGCCGGCACTCCGGTCGAGATCGCGGCTCCGGCCGCGGATGACGAAGGGGCGGACGCGTGATCACGCATGACCCGCGCGACATCATCATCCGACCGATCGTGTCGGAGAAGTCCTACGCCAGCTACGACGAGAACGTCTACACGTTCGAGGTCATGGCGAGCGCGAACAAGATCCAGATCAAGCACGCCATCGAGGACATCTTCGGCGTCAAGGTCACGAACGTGAACACGCTCACGCGCCGGGGCAAGCGCAAGCAGAACCGGAAGACCGGTACCTGGGGACAGCGGACCAACCAGAAGCGGGCGATCGTCTCGCTGGCCGATGGCGACCGCATCGAGATCTTCGGGAGCTGACGATGCCTATTCGCAAGCGCAAGCCCACCAGCGCCGGCCGTCGCTTCCAGAGCGTCTCGGACTTCGCGGAGATCACGAAGGACCGCCCCGAGAAGTCGCTGGTCAAGCCGAAGCCGCGCACCGGCGGCCGCAACTCCTACGGCCGCATGACCGCCCGTCACCGCGGCGGCGGCCACAAGCAGCAGTACCGGGTCATCGACTTCCGCCGGAACAAGGACGGCGTCGACGCCAAGGTCGCCGCGATCGAGTACGACCCGAACCGCAACGCGCGCATCGCGCTGCTGCACTACGTGGACGGCGAGAAGTCCTACATCCTCGCCCCGGCCACGGTGCAGGTCGGCGACGTGCTGCGCAGCGGTCAGGGCTCGGAGATCCGGGCCGGGAACGCGCTGCCCCTGCGCTACATCCCCGTCGGTACCGTCGTGCACAACGTCGAGCTCAAGCCCGGCGCCGGGGCGAAGATGGGCCGCGGGGCCGGTGCCGTCGATCCAGCTCGTCGCGAAGGAAGGCCTCTACGCGACCCTGCGCCTCCCCTCCACCGAGATGCGCCGCGTGCCGATCGACTGCCGGGCGACCGTCGGCACCGTCGGCAACGCCGAGGTCGGCCTGATCTCGATCGGCAAGGCCGGTCGCAACCGCTGGAAGGGCAAGCGCCCGCACGTCCGTGGTGTCGCCATGAACCCCGTTGACCACCCGTTGGGCGGTGGCGAGGGCAAGAGCTCTGGCGGCCGTCACCCGGTTTCCCCCTGGGGCAAGCCCGAAGGCCGAACCCGCAAGAAGGGCAAGGCCTCGGACCAGCTCATCGTTCGTCGTCGCCGTGTTCGCGGCAGCCGGAGGTAGCAGCACATGCCGCGCAGCCTGAAGAAGGGTCCGTTCGTCGACGAGCACCTTCGCCTGAAGGTCGAGAAGATGAACGCCGCGGGTGACCGCAAGGTCATCAAGACGTGGTCGCGTCGCTCGACGCTGACCCCGGACATGGTCGGTCACACCCTCGCGGTGCACGACGGCCGCAAGCACGTCCCGGTCTACGTGACCGAGGCGATGGTCGGTCACAAGCTCGGCGAGTTCGCGCCGACCCGCACGTTCCGCTTCCACGCGGGCCAAGAGCGCCAGGGACGCCGGTAGCCATGCCCGAGACCAGCGCGACCCTCAAGCACTGCGGCTCGTCGGCCTCCAAGGTCCGGCAGGTGCTCGGCCTCATCCGCGGCCTGGACGTCACCGACGCGCGCGAGGTGCTCCGCTTCTGTGAGCGGGGTGCCGCGGACGAGGTGGCCAAGCTCCTCGACTCCGCGGTCGCGAACGCGGAGCACAACGACCTCCTCCCGCCCGACGAGCTGTTCGTGTCGCGGGCCTGGGCCGACGAGGGACCGACCGCGAAGCGGTACCGCCCCCGTGCCCGCGGCCGGGGCACGCGGATCCGCAAGCGCACCAGCCACATCACGATCGTCGTGGCCCGCTACTCCGAGGACGATCTCATCGCCCGCACCCAGCGCGAGACCGCGTCGGGCTCCGGTGCCGCGGCGGACCGCCGGCGCCGGCTCACCCGGCGCCGCCGGGTCGCGGCGAGCACGGCGGCCGAGACCCACGATCACGACCACGAAGACGAAGAGGTCGACGCGCTGATCGGCGAGGCCGACGCGGCCGAGGTCGAGGCCGACGCGGAAGCGGCGGAGATCGGGGAGGCCGCCGAGACCGCGGCCGACACCGACGAGGCCGGCGACGAGGCCACGGACGCCGTGGCCGACGACGAGGTCGAAGCGCAGGACGAGACGCCAGACGAGACGGGCGCCGTGGACGACGGCGACGAAGGCTCCGAGCCGGAAGCGAGCAAGTAATGGGTCAGAAGGTCAACCCGTACGGGTTCCGCCTCGGCGTCACCACCGACTGGAAGTCCCGGTGGTTCGCGGAGGACAAGGAGTACACGGACCAGCTCATCGAGGACTGGCAGATCCGTGACTACCTGAAGAAGCAGCTGGAGCGAGCGATGGTCAGCCGCGTCGAGATCGAGCGCACCCGCGACCGCCTGCGCGTCGACGTCTACACCGCGCGTCCCGGCATCGTCATCGGCCGGCGTGGCGCGGAGGCGGACCGCCTGCGCGCCGGCCTGCTGAAGATCACCGGCAACCCGAAGATCCACTTCAACATCCAGGAGATCAAGCAGCCCGAGCTCGACGCCACGCTGATCGCTCAGGGTGTCGCCGACCAGCTCGCCGGCCGCGTGAGCTTCCGGCGCGCGATGAAGCGCGCGGTGCAGACCGCCATGAAGGCGGGCGCCCAGGGCATCCGGGTCCAGTGCGGTGGTCGCCTCGGCGGCGCCGAGATGAGCCGCAAGGAGTGGTACCGCGAGGGTCGGGTTCCGCTGCACACCCTGCGGGCGGACATCGACTACGGCAACGCCGAGGCGCGCACCACCTTCGGTCGCATCGGCGTGAAGGTCTGGATCTACAAGGGCGAGATCCTGCCCTACAAGACCGTCGGTGAGGACAAGATCGCCAAGGAAGCCGCGATGGCGGTGGGCGAGCCCTCCGGCACCGCGCCGGGTCGCCGCGTCGTCAGCGCCGGTGGCGGTCGTCGCCGGCCCGCGGAGGAGTCGACCCCGGTCGACGCGACCAAGGTGGGCGACGAAGAGCCGGCCGAGGCGACGCCGGTCGTCAAGGAAGCCGACCCCGAGTTCGAGCGCCTCCTCGCCGAGGAAGAAGAGATCGAGCGCCGCACGCGCCAGCACCACGAGGCGCCGAAGTTCCACGGCGGCGAGGAGGACTGACCATGCTCATGCCGCGCGAAGGTCAAGCACCGCAAGCAGCAGCGCGGCCGGATGTCGGGCGTCGCCAAGGGTGGCACCAAGGTGACCTTCGGCGACTACGGGATCCAGGCCCTCGAGCCCGGTTGGATCACCAACCGCCAGATCGAGGCCGCTCGTATCGCGATGACCCGCTACATCAAGCGTGGCGGCAAGGTCTGGATCAGCATCTTCCCGGACAAGCCCGTCACCCAGAAGCCGGCCGAGACCCGCATGGGCTCGGGCAAGGGCAACCCGGAGCACTGGGTCGCCGTCGTGAAGCCGGGCCGGGTCATGTTCGAGCTCTCCGGAGTTCCGGAGCCCGTCGCGCGCGAGGCCATGCGCCTCGCGCAGCACAAGCTCCCGATCAAGACCCGCTTCGTCGTGCGACAGGAAGAGGCGTAGAGATGGCGACGAAGGCGGCCGAGCTCCGTGAGCTCAACGACGCTGAGCTCGTCCAGCGGTTGCTGGAGGCGAAGGAGGAGCACTTCAACCTCCGCTTCCAGAACGCGACGGGTGAGCTCGACAACTCCGCGCGGCTCGGCGATGTGCGCCGGGACATCGCGCGGCTGCACACGCTCCTGCGGGAGCGCGAGATCGCGGCGGCCGAGGCCGGCGCCGAGGAGACGAAGTGACCGAGCCCGAGAGCACCGAGACCCGGAACTCGCGCAAGCAGCGTGAGGGTCTGGTCGTGTCGGCGAAGATGGACAAGACGGTCGTCGTCGCCGTGATCGACCGGGTCCAGCACCGCCGGTACCGCAAGACCCTGCAGCGCACCCGCAAGCTCTACGCCCACGACGAGGCGAACGAGGTGCGCGAGGGCGACAAGGTGCGGATCATCGAGATGCGGCCGATGTCGCGCTCGAAGCGCTGGCGCGTCATGGAGATCCTGGAGCGTGCGCGGTGATCCAGCAGGAGTCCCGGCTGAAGGTGGCCGACAACTCGGGAGCCCGCGAGGTGCTGTGCATCAAGGTGCTCGGTGGCACGCGGCGTCGCTACGCGGCGATCGGCGACGTCTTCGTCGCGACCGTCAAGGACGCGGTTCCCGGTGCGGCGGTCAAGAAGGGCGACGTCGTCAAGTGTGTCGTCGTCCGCACCAAGAAGGAGCGGCGGCGCCCCGACGGCAGCTACATCCGCTTCGACGAGAACGCCGCCGTCCTCATCAACGACCAGATGCAACCGCGCGGGACCCGCATCTTCGGGCCCGTCGGTCGCGAGCTGCGTGACCGCCGCTTCATGCGGATCGTCTCGCTGGCGCCGGAGGTGCTCTAGACCATGAAGCTCAAGAAGGGTGACCACGTGCGGGTGATCGCCGGCAAGGACGTCGGCAAGGAAGGCGACATCACCCGCGCCATCCCCGAGTTCGAGAAGGTGATCGTCGACGGGGTGAACGTCGCGAAGCGCCACACCCGGGCGACCGGTCAGACCATGCAGGGCGGCATCATCGACAAGGACATGCCGCTGCACGTCTCGAACGTCGCGATCATCTGCTCGTCGTGCGACACGACGACCCGGGTCGGCTACCGCTTCGAGGACGACGGCACCAAGGTCCGCATCTGCCGCAAGTGCGGGAAGGACCTCTGATGGCGCCCCGGTTGAAGGAGCGGTACGCCGCGGAGCTGCGCCCGGCACTGCAGGAGGAGCTCGGGCTCGGCAACGTCATGGAGGTGCCGCGGCTCGAGAAGATCGTCATCAACTGCGGCGTCGGCCAGGCCACCCAGCAGGCGTCCCTGCTCGACGGTGCGCTCGTGGACCTCGGCGTGATCACCGGCCAGAAGCCGGTCGTCACCCGGGCCAAGAAGTCGATCGCCGGCTTCAAGCTCCGTGAGGGCAACCCGATCGGCGCCAAGGTGACGCTGCGCGGCGATCGGATGTGGGAGTTCTACGACCGCCTGGTCAGCCTGGCGATCCCCCGCATCCGTGACTTCCGCGGGCTCAATCCGAGGTCGTTCGACGGCCGCGGGAACTACACCTTCGGGGTCACCGAGCAGCTCATCTTCCCGGAGATCGACTACGACAAGATCGACACGGTGCGGGGCATGGACATCACCATCTGCACGTCCGGCCGCACCGACGACGAGGGTCGCGCCCTGTTGCGCGCCCTCGGGTTCCCATTCCGCCGCACCGAAGCACAGGGGTAACGATGGCGAAGAAGGCGCTCGTGAACAAGCAGCAACGCGAGCCGAAGTTCAAGGTCCGTGGCTACACCCGATGCCGACGGTGCGGTCGACCGCGCTCGGTGTACCGCAAGTTCGGTCTGTGCCGGATCTGCCTGCGTGAGCTCGCTCACGCCGGTGAGGTCCCCGGCGTGACCAAGGCTTCGTGGTGAGGGGGATGAGCCGATGACGATGACCGACCCGATCGCGGACATGCTCACCCGGATCCGCAACGCGAACATCGCGATGCACGACGTCGCGGTCATGCCGTCGTCCAAGGTGAAGGAAGCCCTCGCGAAGATCCTCCTCCAGGAGGGCTACATCGAGGGTTGGGACGCCGCCGACGACCCGACGCGCCCCGGCCGCAAGCTGTCGATCACCCTCAAGTACACCCCCGACCGCCGGCGCACGATCGCCGGGATCAAGCGGGTGTCGAAGCCCGGCCTCCGGGTCTACACCCCCGCTGACCAGGTACCTCGCGTGCTCGGGGGCATGGGGATCGCCGTGCTGTCCACCAACCAGGGTCTGCTCACCGACCGCCAGGCGCGCGAGCGCAAGGTGGGCGGAGAGATCCTCTGTCAGGTCTGGTAGCTGAACCATGTCGAGAATCGGCAAGAAGCCCATCCCCGTCCCGTCCGGTGTGGACGTGACGATCAACGGCAACCACGTCGCGGTCAAGGGCCCGAAGGGCTCGTTGGAGCTCGACGCGCCCGAGGACATCACCGTCACCCGTGAGGGCGACGACCTCCTGGTGGGCCGGCCCGACGACGAGCGCGCGCACCGGGCGCTGCACGGCCTGACCCGCTCGCTGGTCAACAACATGGTGGTCGGCGTGTCGGACGGCTTCAGCCGGGACCTCGAGATCGTCGGGGTCGGCTACCGGGCCATCGCGCAGGGCCAGGACAAGCTCGAGCTCCAGGTCGGCTACTCCCACAGCGTCCCGGTCCAGGCCCCGGCCGGCATCACGTTCGAGGTGCCGGCGCCGAACCGGATCACGGTCCGCGGCATCGACAAGCAGCTGGTGGGCCAGGTTGCCGCCGACATCCGCAAGGTCCGCAAGCCCGAGCCCTACAAGGGCAAGGGGATTCGCTACTCGGACGAGCGCGTGCTGCGCAAGGCCGGCAAGTCAGCGAAGTAGACGAGGAATCCGATGAGCCACACCAAGCCAGTCGCCAGAAAGCGGAGACACTTCCGGGTCCGGAAGAAGGTCCGGGGCAACGCCGCGCGGCCGCGCCTCGCGGTGTTCCGCTCCAACAAGCACATCTACGCGCAGGTGATCGACGACGTCGCGGGCACCACCGTCGCGTCCGCTTCCACCCGGGAGAAGGACGGGGCCAAGGGTTCCGCCGGCACCGTTGCGGCCGCCAAGGCCGTCGGTGAGCGCCTGGGCGAGCGCGCGAAGAGCGCGGGCATCGACTCGGTCGTGTTCGACCGGGGCGGGTTCAAATATCACGGTCGCGTCGCCGCGGTCGCCGAAGGTGCCCGCAGCGCGGGCCTCGAGTTCTAGCCAGCACAGGAGAGGTCGTCATGGCCGAAGGCCAGTACGAAGAGCGAGTCATCGCGATCAACCGGGTCGCGAAGGTGGTCAAGGGTGGTCGGCGGTTCTCCTTCACCGCGCTCGTCGTCGTCGGTGACGGCGCGGGCAACGTCGGGCTCGGCTACGGCAAGGCCAAGGAAGTGCCGGCCGCGATCCAGAAGGGCATGGAAGAGGCCAAGAAGAACACCTTCGCGGTCGCGCTCGCCGGCTCCACGATCACCCACCAGATCCTCGGCATCCACGATGCGGCCAAGGTCCTGCTCAAGCCGGCTGCGCCCGGTACCGGCGTCATCGCCGGTGGCGCCGCCCGCGCCATCCTCGAGGCCGCGGGCGTGCAGGACGTGCTCGCCAAGTCCCTCGGCTCGGCGAACGCCATCAACGTGTCCCGCGCGACGATCGCCGGCCTCCAGGGCCTGCGCCGCCCCGACGACGTGGCGAAGATGCGCGGCAAGTCCGCGGAAGAGGTCAGCACCGCGGGGATGCTGCGTGCGTACCGCGAGCGCAACACCAAGAAGACCGAAGTCACCGAGGTCGCGTGATGGCAAAGGCACTGAAGGTGACGCAGGTGAAGTCCGCGATCGGGATCAAGCCGAAGCAGCGCGGCACGTTGCGCGCGCTCGGCTTGCGCAAGATCGGCAAGACCGTCGAGCACGACGACACTCCGGTGATCCGCGGGATGCTGGCCAAGGTGCCGCACCTCGTCGTGGTCCGGGAAGGTGATGCAACATGAAGATCCACGATCTGAAGCCGGCTGCCGGCTCCAAGAAGGCCCGCCAGCGGGTCGGTCGGGGCATCGCCGGCAAGGGCGGCAAGACCGCCGGCCGGGGCATGAAGGGCCAGGGTGCGCGCGGCTCGGTCAAGCCCGGGTTCGAGGGTGGCCAGACGCCGCTCGCCCGGCGCACGCCGAAGCTCAAGGGCTTCAACAACCCGTTCCGCGTCGAGTACCACGTGGTGAACCTGGACACCCTCGAGGCGTTCACCGGGGGCGACGAGATCAACCCCGACGAGCTGCGGGCCCGGGGGCTCGTGGCCAAGCAGGGCCTGGTCAAGGTGCTCGGCCGGGGGGAGCTCACCCGGGCGCTCACCGTCCGGGCCCACGCCTTCTCCGAGAGCGCCAAGACGGCGATCGAGGGGGCCGGGGGCCGGGTCGAGATCGTCCCGCCGCCGTGGGGCGACCGGCGCCCGCCCGCCAAGGGCAACGCCCTCACCAACCGCTAGAAATCCTGGCTGAGCGACCCGGTAACATCGGGTCCTCCCCGCCCCCGCGCCGAACGAGGAGGTCCCACCCACGTGCTCTCCCGGTTGAAGAACATGTTCCGGGTCGCGGACCTGCGCAACAAGATCATCTTCACGATCTTGATGGTGGGGGTCTACCGGATCGGAACGCACGTTCCGGTGCCGTACGTCGACTTCGCGCAGATCCAGAAGCTGCAGAGCACGTCCAACAACGCCGGCGTGGTCGGCTTCCTCGACCTCTTCTCCGGTGGCGCGATCACGAGCGTGTCGGTGTTCTTCCTCGGGATCATGCCGTACATCACGGCGTCGATCATCATGCAGCTGCTCGGGGTCGTCATCCCGAAGCTGGAGGAATGGCAGCAGGAGGGACAGAGCGGGCAGAAGAAGATCACGCAGTGGACCCGGTACCTGACCGTCGGCCTCGCGCTGATCCAGTCGACCGGGTTTGTCTTCGCGTTGAAGGAGGGTAAGCAGGGCCTCTTGGGCTTCGCGGGCTTCACCGGAACGAACATGATCCCCGGTTTCAACGCGGCCCGCGCGTCGCTGATCATCATGACGTGGGTCGCGGGCACCGCGCTCGTCATGTGGATCGGTGAGCTCATCACCCAGCGCGGCGTCGGCAACGGCATGTCGATCCTGATCTTCGCCTCGGTGGTCTCGCGCCTTCCCGCGCAGGGTGGCGCGATCTTCACGAGCGCCGGCTGGTTCAAGGGCCTCGTGATCTGCGGGATCGGCGTCGGGATGATCGTGGCCATCGTGTTCGTCGAGTCGGGGCAGCGGCGCATCCCGGTCCAGTTCGCCAAACGCGTGGTCGGCAGACGGATGTACGGGGGCCAGAGCACCTACATCCCGTTGAAGGTGAACCAGTCCGGTGTGATCCCGGTGATCTTCGCGAGCTCGATCCTCGCGTTCCCCGCGCTCATCGCCACGGCCACGAACTGGAAGGGATTGCAGTCGTTCGTCAACGACAACATCACCAACCAGAAGAGCCTCGTCTACATGGGCATCTACACGCTGCTCATCATCTTCTTCGCGTACTTCTACACGGCCATCGCGTTCAACCCGGCCCAGCAGGCCGACATCATCCGCAAGCAGGGTGGCTTCATCCCCGGCATCCGGCCGGGCCCCGCGACCGAGAAGTACCTGGCCAAGGTGCTGAACCGCATCACCCTGCCGGGCTCGCTGTTCCTGGCCGCGATCGCACTGACGCCGCTCGTGGTGTTCGCGGTGTGGAACATCGCGCAGTTCCCCTTCGGGGGCACCGCGCTGCTGATCACCGTGGGTGTCGCCCTCGAGACCATGAAGCAGATCGACAGCCAGCTGATGATGCGGAACTACGAGGGCTTCCTCTCCTGAGGGGCCTGAGGATGATGCTGTTGTGAAGCGCGGGACGCGCCTGGTCATTCTCGGCAAGCAGGGTGCCGGCAAGGGCACCCAGGGCGAGCGGCTGGCCCGGCACTTCAGCATCCAGCACCTCTCGACGGGGCAGCTCTTCCGCGACTCCGCGGCGGTGGGCGTGCCGGCCGGCCTCGAGGCCAAGGCGTACATGGACCGGGGCGAGCTGGTCCCGGACGCGATCGTCGTCGACGTGGTCGAGGAGCGCTTCTCGAACCCGGCCGAGGTCGAGTACGGGTTCGTGCTCGACGGCTTCCCCCGCACCGAGAACCAGGCCGAGGAGCTCGACCGGATCCTCGGGACGGACTACCCGCTGGACCTCGTGATCGACCTGGACGTCCCGACCGACCGGGCGATCGAGCGGCTGCTCGGCCGGGGCCGCGAGGACGACACCCGCGAGTCGATCCGGCGCCGCCTGGAGCTCTACGAGCAGGAGACGAAGCCGCTGATCGACCTCTACGGCGCCCGCGGGGTGCTGGTGCAGGTGGATGGAATCGGCGAAGAGGACGAGGTGTTCAAGCGCTTGCTGGACGCGATCGACGCGCCCGGCGCCCTCTCCTGAGCCCCGAGGCGGTGTCACCCCGTTGATCACCCGGAAGAACCGCGATCAGATCGCGCTGATGCGCAAGGCCGGCCGGGTCGTCGCCGAGATGCACGCCCGGTGCGCGGCCGCCGCGAAGCCGGGTGTGTCGACGGCCGAGGTCGACGCCGTCGCCCGCGACGTCCTGAAGGACCGGGGCGCGCGTTCGAACTTCCTGAACTACAACGGCTTTCCCGCGGTGATCTGCACCTCGCCGAACGACGTGATCGTGCACGGCATCCCTCGCGACGACGTCGTCCTCGAAGAGGGCGACATCCTGTCGCTCGACTGCGGCGCCATCATCGAGGGCTGGCACGCGGACGCGGCGATCACCGTGCCCGTCGGCGAGATCGACGACGAGTCCCGCGACCTCATCGAGGTCACCCGGCGTTCGTTGGAAGCCGCGATCGAGCTGGTGTCGGCGGGCAACACGCTCGGCATGGTGGGCGCCGCGGTGCAGGACGTCGCCGAGCGTGGCGGCTACTCCGTGGTGCGCGAGTACGTCGGCCACGGGATCGGGACCGCGATGCACGAGGATCCCCAGATCCCGAACTACGCCGGAGGCCCGAACCAGCGCTACAAGCTCAAGAACGGTCTCGTCGTGGCGATCGAGCCGATGGTGAACGCGGGCCGGCCCGGGACCCGGACCCTGGCCGACGGCTGGACCGTCGTCACCTCCGACGGCAAGCGCTCCGCCCACTTCGAGCACACCATCGCCTGCACCGAGGACGGCCCCGAGGTCCTCACCCTCCCGTGACCCGGGCTCGTTTCGGGGAGTTTGGGGGTCGCCATAGCGACCATGAAACGCCCCGAAACCAGCCGGCCCGACGTGCTGGGACGGTTAGAGGGCGGCGCCGGCTTCGTCTTCGAGGCGCTCGGTGATGACGAGGTCGACGGTCTCGTCCGCGTCGATGCACCCGTCGATCGAGCGGGCGAGCTGCT
Source organism: uncultured Acidimicrobiia bacterium (assembly GCA_963770105.1). Classification (GTDB taxonomy): domain Bacteria; phylum Actinomycetota; class Acidimicrobiia; order IMCC26256; family JAENVU01; genus Chersky-806. The sequence continues at coordinate 938,408 of CAVYOL010000001.1, forward strand.
CGAGCATCTCCAGGACGTCGTCGCGGGAGCAGGTCGGGTCGAGGTCGCGCACGAGCGACGGGTCGAGGGCCGGAACGCTCACGCAGCGGATGAGCTCGTGCGCGCTCTGGCTCGACTGCTCCCGGTCGCAGAACAGGTCCTCGTGGAGCTTCTCGCCCGGACGCAGGCCCGTGAACACGATCGGCAGCTCCGGGCTCACGCTGGACGCGAGCTGGCGGGCGACGTCGTAGATCCGCACCGGGTCACCCATGTCGAGGACGAGCGCGTCCCCGTCGGCGCCGATCGCACCGGCCTGGATGACGAGCTGCACCGCTTCCTCGATCGTCATGAAGTAGCGGGTGACGTCGGGGTGCGTGACGGTGAGCGGGTTCCCCGCCTCGAGCTGGGCCCGGAACGCGGTGAGCACCGAGCCCCGGCTGCCGAGCACGTTGCCGAACCGCACGCTCAGGTACGTGCCCGGGAAGCTCTGACCGAAGTGCGCGGTCAGGCCCTCGGCCGCCCGCTTCGAGTAGCCGAGCGCGTTGACCGCGTTCGCCGCCTTGTCGGTCGAGATGTTGACGAAGTGGCTGACCCCGGCGGCTGCGGCGGCGTCGAGCACGGAGAGCGTGCCCCAGACGTTCGACTTCAGCGCCTCGGACGGGTGGGCCTGCAGGAGCGGGAGGTGCTTGAGCGCCGCGGCGTGGAACACCACGTCGGGCTTGATCTCCGCGAACAGGCGGGTGACGCGGGCCCGGTCCCGGATGTCGATCAGCACGAGGCTGTCCGAGTCGAGCATCGCCCGGCCGTCGAGTGACAGCTGCACGCTGTGGAGGCCGGACTCGTCGCGGTCCACCATCACGAGCGTCTCGGGATTGAACGACGAGAGCTGGCGGCAGAGCTCGGAGCCGATGGACCCGCCCGCGCCGGTCACGATGACCCGCTTGCCGGTGATGTACTCCGCGACCGCGTGGAGGTCGGTGTGGACGGTGTGGCGTCCGAGGAGGTCGGACTCGGTCGGCTTGCGCAGGTCGTCGACGCTCACCTCGCCGCCGAGCAGCTCCCGCACCGACGGCACGACCCGCACCTCGAGGCCGACGTCGCGGGCCAGGTCGCTGAGCTCGCGCACGAGGGCGCCGTCACCGGTCGGCACCGCGATCACCAGGGCGCGGGCCTTGAATTCCTCGGCGACGCTGGCGAGCTTGGTCCGGTCGCCGAACACCCGGATGCCCCGGATGGTCAGGTGGCGCTTGTTCGGGTCGTCGTCCAGGAGCGCGACGGGGACGTACGGGCTCTCCTCGTCCCACAGCATCGCCCGGATCGTGCGATCGCCACCCTCACCGGCGCCGAAGATGATGGCGCGCTTGCGGCGGGCGTCGGGCTTCTGGCGCCGGCGGTTCTCGAGCATCTGGCGGGCGGCGTACCGGGCGCCACCCATCGCCAGGAACGCCAGGAGGCCCGCACCGATCACGGAGCTCGCGGGCGCCGGCCGCAGGTCCGGCCAGAGCAGGTCGATGGCGAGCAGGACCACGGTGGTGGCGAAGACGGTGCGGCCGAGGGCCGCCACCTCGTCGAACGAGCCGTTGATCCAGCGGCCCCGGTAGAGGCCGTAGTACCAACCCATGCCGGCCTGCAGGGCCCAGGCGACCGGGAGCAGGGTCGCGATCTGGAAGCCGTCGAGGCGGGCGGGGTCGAAGTCGAGCCGGAGGAGGGAGGCCGCGTAGAGCGCGAGGACCCAGACGCCGCAGTCCACGACCACCCGCAGCAGCCGCCGGTGCTGGTAGGCGCGCAGTGAGAGCCCCGGGGCGACGAATCCCCCCGTCATGAGCGGCCTGCGAAGCCACAGAGTTGCTGTTTCCTACGCGCTGCCCGCACGAAAGGCCCCCCAGACGGTTGCAGCCGGGTCATTATCGTCGCAAAGCGTGACGAGGTGCAAGGGGCGATGTCACTCGCCGTGTTGGCGCCAGGGGGTCGATTTGGGGCGTCCCGGCCCCGTAGGGTGTCAGCCTCTGCCGTCCGAGGAGCCGCAAGATGAGGCCGCTCACTGATCTTTTCGGAGCGAGCCAGTTCGCGGCCGGGCTCCTGGCGGGCGCGCTGGCCCTCCTGGTGGCCCTCCCCTCGGCACTAGGCCTTGCGGCCCTTTTTCCCCAGCGGGGGCGCCGGCCGGGCCTCGCCGGGCCCGCATTCGTCGTCGCGGTGCTCCTCGCGCTGGCCGGAGGCCTGGGCACGGACACGATCTGGTCCGTCCCCACCGACGTCGTCACGGGGGTCGTCCTGCTGTTCCTGGCCGGGGCGATCGCCGCCCGCACCCCCGCGCCGGGGCTCATCGGCCCGGTCGCGGCCCTGCCGGGCGCCATCGTGCTCGCGGGGGCGAACCAGGGGCTGGCCGCGGGCTGGGTCCCGGTCCTCATCGTGGTCGGGACCGTCGTGATCGGCGCCACGGCCGCGGACTTCGATCGCCGGACCGGCCGGTTCGGGCTGGGGCCGCTGCTGTTCTTCATCGCGGTCGGCGGGATCTACGTGACCGTCCCCGACACCGAGCTCATGCGCGCGGCCGTCGGCGTCTCACTCCCCCTCGTGTTCCTCGCGTGGCCGTACGTCGCGGCGCAGCTCGGCGGTGGCGGCGCGTACGCGGCGGTCGGGCTCCTGCTCTGGATCGCGCCGATCGAGGGGCTCGGGCGTCCGGGCGCGATCGTCGGCGCGGTGGGCGCGTTCGCGCTCCTGTTCGGCGAGCCGATCGGGCGGTTGCTCGCGCGCGAGCTCGAGGGCCGCACGCGCATCCGCCGGCTGCCCATCGGACGGCCGCGATCGACGATCGTGATCGCGCAGATGGTGCTCGTCTTCTACGCCACGCGCGTCGCGGGACTGGCACAGACGGGGATGACGGCGTTCGTGCTCATGGTCCCCGCGTTCGCGGCTTCGATCGCGTTCGGCGTCTTCCTCGTGATCCCGGAACGGCGGCGGCGCCACCGGAAGGGATCGTCGCACGTCGGGTCGCACTCCGGGTCCGAGCCGCGCCCGCGCAGCCGCGGCGAGTCCCGGCGCCCGCGACCGATCGCCCCGGACGACTATGTCTGAGCTCAGGCGGTCGCGCGGCCGAGGAAGCCGCCCGTCGCCGCCAGCGCGACCACGCCGACGATCGACGCCGCGCTGATGCCGAGGGCCCAGCGCACGTCGAGACCGGCGGCGAGGACGCCCGCGGCGGCGAGCGCGCCCTGCAGCACCACGCACGCGGCGGTGGAGGCCTCCACCGGCCAGCCCCGGTCGACCAGCTGGTCGTAGACGTGGCTGCGGTCGCCGAGCAGCAGCGGCCGGTGCTCCAGCACCCGGCGCAGGATCGCGATGCAGGTGTCGGCCAGCGGGAGCCCGACGATCAACGGCGTCGCGATCCACACGGACCAGTCCGTCCCACCATGCTGCGTGAGCGCGGGCAACGTCGCGAGCACCGTCCCCACCAGGTAGGCGCCACCGTCACCGAGGTACATCCGCGCGGGTGGCGCGTTGAACACGAGGAACGCCGCGAGCGCGCCGGCGAGCGCGAGGCCGACGGTCGTCGCGTCGCCACCCAGGATCGCGAACGCGGCCGCGCTCACGACGCACGACGCCGGCGGCGAGACCGTCCTGGCCGTCGAGCAGGTTCACCGCGTTGAGCAGGATGACGACGAGGACCCCCGTCGCGACCTTCACCAGGGCCGGGCCCGGCACCACGAGCGCGGCGACCACGCCGATGACGACCTCCGCGCCGAGGCGCAGGCGTGGGGTCAGGCTCATCGCGTCGTCGGCGACCCCGAGCACGAGCGCGAGCAGGTACGGGAGCAGGAGGGCGAGCCGATCGGCCTCGATGGGACCCACGAGCAGGCCGAGGAACACCGCGATGCCACCGAGGTACGGGACCGGTGACCGGTGGGTCTTGAGCGGGCCCGGTCGGTCCACGATGTCGAGCCGGATCGCGATCCGCCGCACGAACGGCGCGGCGACGAGCGTCACGATCAGCGCGATGACGAGTTCCACACCAGCACCTCGGACGACACTCCTTCGTGGACCTCGACGCGGTCTGCACCGCGAACCCGCATCGCTCGTAGAGTCGCAGCGCGACGGCGTTGTCGGACCCGGTCACCACCTTGACCGCGGCCTCGCCCCGCTCGGCCAGCCGCCGGGTCGCCGCGTCGACCACCAGCGTCCCGATGCCCCGGCCGCCCGCGGCTTCCTCCACCGCGACCGCGAGGATCTCGGCCGCGGGAAGGTCCGCACCTTCGCCCGACGGGTAGCGCACCGTCTCCAGCACCCGCCGCCACGAGCGGACCAGGCGCGGCGCGGCGGCGACGCCCGCCACGAGCCCGTCGCGGAGCGCGAACGAGCGGTAGAGCTTGCCGATGTCGGTCGTCGCGGCGGCGAACCCGACGACGTGACCGTCCGCGTCGTCGGTCGCGACGTACGCGAACGAGTCCGCCGAGCGGACGATCCGGCGGTAGAGGCGGTCCAGGAACGCGGGCCCGAGGCTGGGCAGGAACCCGTCGGTGATGCGGCTCGCGTGGAGGTGGGCGAGGCGGGCGGTGTCGGCGTCGCCCGCGAGCCGCACGCTCACGGCGTCACCGCCGGCGGCGGGCCGAGGAGCTGCTCGTAGACGCCCAGCGTGATGTCGATGACCTTCCGGTCGTCGAACTCGCGGATGGCCTTCTCCCGTCCGGCTTTGCCCATCGCGGCGCGCCCCGCGTCGTCGGCCGCGATCGCCGCGACGGCGTCGGCGAGCGCACGGGAGTCGCCGACCGGGACGAGGGTCCCGGTGACGCCGTCGTCGACCACCTGGCGGCAGCCGCGGACGTCGGTGACCACAAGTGGCAGTCCCATGGCCGCCGCCTCCATCGCCGAGCGCGGAAAGCCCTCGCGGTACGACGCGAGCACGTAGAGGTCCATCGCCGGGTAGAGGTCCTCGACGTCGTCGCGCTGGCCGAGGAAGCGGATGCCGCCGTCCCGTTCGGCGCGGTCGATGTCGGTCTCGGTGATCGCGTCGTCCTTCGCCGTCGTCGGACGGCCCGATGACGACGACGTGCACGCGAGGCGCGATGGATCGCGAGCGCGCGACGCGGCCTCGAACACCTCGCGGTAGCCCTTCTCCCAGACCAGCCGCCCGACGACACCGCACACGATGTCGTCGCGGACCGACGCCGAACGACGCGCGCAGTGCGGCGACCCGCGCCGGGTCCACGCGGGCCGGGTCGAAGCGCGCGAGGTCGATGCCGTTGCCGAGCACGTGCAGCTTCCGCTCGGGTATCCGCAGCCGCCGGAGCACGTCGACGTCCTCGACGTTCTGGAGCAGCTCGGCGTCCGAGCAGGCGGCCGCGGCGCGTTCGAGCGAGTAGACGACGGCCCGCTTGGCCCACGGGTCGTCGGGGAGCGCGTACAGGCCGTGCACGGTGTTCACGACCACGGGCACGCGGGCGAGCCGCGCCGCGAAGCGTCCGTAGACGCCGGGCTTCGGGTTGTGGGTGTGCACGAGGTCCGGGGCGAGCCGGCGGAACAGCGTGCGGAGCTCGAACAGTGCCCGCGCGTCGCGGCGCGGGTCCATCGACCGGGTCGCGTTCGCCAGCGGCACGTGCCGGATGCCCCAGCTCGGTGAGGTCGGCGACGTACGGGCCGGGCGCGGACACCCCGATGACCTCGTACCCGGCCGCGGCGAACGCGCGCAGCTGCGGCCCGAGCAGCAGCGCCAGGCTGATGTCGGTGGTGGTGACGTGCACGATGCCGCGGGCGGTGGCTCACGACTCGGCTCCCGAGTAGCGCCAGCGGTTCACGGTGCGGCGGACGTCGTCCTCGAAGCCCATCCCGCCGGCGACCTTGGCCCGAAGCACCGCATGCTCGTCGCCGGCCTGGATCGGCGACCGGGCGAGCCGGAACGGGTCGGTGCTCCCGTAGCGGTTCGGCTTCGTCCCCGCGAGCGCAGCCGAGCGGAACTGGGCGCGCACCAGGCGGTCCGCCGCGGCCGTCGGCGGGAGCGCCTTCGGGTAGGCGAAGTGCACCGGCGTCACGCCGAGGCGGTCCTCGATGAGCGCGACCGAGGTCGTCAGCTCGTCGGTGATCTGCGGCTCGGGGATCCGGTCGAGCAGCGCGTGGGTGTGCGTGTGCGAGCCGACCGTGACGAGCCCGGAGGACAGCGTGTCGCGCAGCGCCGCCCACGACATCGGTGGGCCGCCGTCCGGGAACGCGGCGCTGCTCCTCGATGAAGTCGGTCGCGAGGTACATCGTCACCGGGATCCCGTGGCGTTCGAGGATCGGGAGCGTGGTGTCCGCGAAGTCGGCGGTGCCGTCGTCGAACGTCACGACGACGGGGTCGTGCGCCGGCGGCTCGGCCGCGGTGAGCAGCTCCAGCGCCTGATCCAGCGTCGTCACCGACCCCGCGGCCGCGAGCTCGGCCATCTGCGCGTCGAAGCGATCGGTCGGGAGGTCGAGCTCCAGGCCCGAGCCCGCGCCGACCCGGTGGTAGATGAGGACCACGATCCCGCGCCGGGGCCCGCGCAGCCGGTCGGCCAGCTCGGCCGACGTCTTCAGCGCCCGCCCCGCCACTGCCCGCACCTGGTGTCTGGTCGTGGTCACAACCTGCTGGAGCCTAGAAGAGCTCGATGTCGCCGAGGCTCAGGTCCCACGTGGCGGGCGGCGTCGAGGCACCGAGCGCGCGCCAGGTGAGCAGCGGTCCCTGGCCCGGCAGCCGCACCATCCCGCCGGGGGCGATGACCCCGCCGCCGAGCCGGATGACGTAGTCGGCGTCGGCGGTCCGAGCGACCGCGCGGGTCAGGCGCGCTTCCGTCGCGCGGTCGCCCCCGCCCGCGATCACGGCACTGAGCGCGGCCTCGCGCGCGGTGCCGCGCGCCCGGATGCGGAAGATCGCGATCCCGTGGTCGATCCCACCCGGCGCGACGACGGCGCGGTACCCGAGCAACGGCGTGCGGTACCGCCAGCGCAGGAAGTCGGGGCTCAATCGCGTGCGGATCCCGGCCGGCGCCGGCAACGACGCGAGCAGCCGCTCCAGCGCGCCGACGTCGTCGAGGACCTCGGCCGCGTCCTCGCCGGCCGAGCTCGGGGTCGACCACCGTTCCGCGGGAACCCGCGCGGTGGCGATGCGCGGGATGCCCGCGAGATGCGTCGGCCGCACCGCGGTCGGCAGCCGGCCGATCTCCAGCCAGCCCATCTTGAGGTAGCCCGGGCGGCTCTGGTCGTTCGGCGTGTTGAAGACGAAGCTCACGTCGTCGCGCAGCTCGTCGAGCGCGTGCAGGGTCAGCTTGGTGAAGATCCCCTGGCCCTGGAAGTCCGGGTGCGTGGCGGTGTCCACCGCCCGGACGGCTCGCACGACCGTGCCGCCCTCCACGAACTCCCAGCGCATGAGCACCCGGAACCCCGCGAGCCGATCCCCGTCGGTGGCCACCCACGCGGGCGACGGACCGAACACGTTCTCCTCGTGCTTCCACGCGTACAGCGCGTCGTAGCGCGGGTCGGACTCGCGACCGAGCGAGCTCGCGAGCAGGGCCAGGATGTCGGCCCGGTCGGCGGGCGTGGCCCGGCGGATGGCGATGGTCATGCCACCAGCTCGCGGTAGAGCTGCTCGATCCGGGTGACCGCGACCCGGATGTCGAAGCGCGCACCGGTGGCCCGCGCCGCCGCGGCCATCTCCGCGCGGCGCTCGTCGTCGTCGGTGATCGCCTCGATCGCGTCGGCGAGGGCTTCGGGCTGCTTGGGCGGCACGAGCAGACCTTCCACCCCGTCGGTCATCGCGTCGGGGATCCCCCCGACCGCCGTGGCCGCGACCGGCAGCCCGAGCGCGAGTGCTTCCATGAGCGCGACCGGCAGCCCCTCGTTGTCCGAGGCCATCGTGAAGATGTCACATGCCGCGAGCACCCGGACCGCGTCGGCGCGCTGACCCAGCAGCAGCACCCGGTCGCCGAGCCCGAGCCGGTCGTGGAGCGCGCGCATCTCCGCTTCGAGCGGGCCCTGGCCGACCGCGACGATCCGACCCTTCCAGCCCCGGTCGAGCAGCACCCGGGCGGTGGCGAGCAGGTTCGGGTAGTCCTTCTGGGCCCGGAAGTTGGCGATCGTGCCCACGACGATCTCGTTCGGGGCCAGGCCCAGCTCGGCGCGGGCGTCGTCGCGGTGCGCGAGCTGGGCCCGCACGTCGTCCAGCACCACTCCGTGGACCACGACCTCGGTGCGGTCGCGCAGCCGGGGCCAGATCGTCTCGTGCACCTCGGCCGACACCGCGAGGTCCGCGTCGTCGAGGGGATAGGTGAGGCCGTTCAGGATCCGGGTCGGGGTCGAGAAGCTCGGGAACGTGTTGTGCACGGTGTAGACGAGGCGCGGCCGCACCCGCTTGGGCAGGCTGCGGACCACGAGGCGCGCGATCCCCGCCGGGTAGGGGGAGTGGGCGTGCAGGATGTCGACGGGGTCGCGCTGCAGCTGCGCGCGCAGCCGGGAGGCCCACCGCAGGTCCCGTTCGTCGCGGACCTCGAGGCAGTGGGTCTGCACGCCGAGCGATTCGAGGTTCGGGACGAGCGCGTCCTTCCAGGGAAGCAGGTAGTCCGCGTCGAAGTGGAACGCCGTGCGGTCGTGGACCGCGGCGGCGGCGACGAGCAGGTGCTCCGCGCCCCCCGGGCCGAGCCCCTTGACGAGCCACAGCACGCGAATGGGCCGGCTCCCGCCCGGGTCGGCCATCGGTCAGGACTCGGGGACGAACGCGTGCGGGAAGCGGGCGAGCGTCTCGCGGATGATGGCGACCTGCTCCGCGTCGAGTCGCTCGCGCCAACGGTCGGGCTGCTCCTCGGTGCGCCGCAGCGTCCGGTACGGCGTGCCCTCCTGATCGGACTCGGTGAGGAACTGCTCGGCCGCGTCGCCCCACACGAGCCCGAGCTCCGTCGCGAGCGCACGAAACCGCGGGACCGTGTCCACGCAGAGATCCTCGTGACGGGTCCGCACCCACTCCGGGTGCTTCGCGACGGCGTCGCGCAACGCCGAGGTCAGGACGCCGAACAGGAACGCCTGGAGCGCGAGGTGCGGGGCGTCGTCACCGGGAGGATCGACGTCCCAGTGCTTCCGGGCGTACGCGGCGATCGCCGTGGTCTCCCGGGGGTTCCGGACGTAGCCGAGCTCGCTCCAGCTCGACAGGACGTTCAACGGGTTGCGCTCGATGACGAGGACCCGGGGCTCGAAGCGCCCGACGATCCATTCGAGCGCGAGCGCCGATTGCACGGACTTCACGACCACCCGGCTCGCGTCGGGAGCCGCGACGCGGGCCACGGCGAAGCGCGCGGCCAGGCCGGCTCGGCCCGAGGCGTGGCCGCGGGCCCGGGCGGCGCGGAGGTCGTCGAGCGGGGTCCGTTCGAAGAGGAGGCGGGCCAGCCGGTCCCGGATCGTCCCCGCCGGTCGTCCACCCGCGAGCGCGCCGGCCCAGAGCGCCTCGACGTCCGGCGCGGCGTCGCCCGGATCGAGGATCGGGTTCTCGCCGTAGGCGAGCATCATGCGGAAGGCCAACGGGTCGCGGAACCCGTCGGGCTCGTTCACGTACGCCGTCTGCTCGGTGTGCCCGAGCGCGCGGCCGATCCACGTGGTCCCCGAGCGCGGCACACCGGCGATCAGCAACGCGGACATGGCCAGCGAGGATACCGGTCCCGGATCGCGCCTCGTTCCGCGTGCCTTAGGCTTTGCGCGTGCTTCAGGAGGGCGATGGAAGGCGGGCGACCACCGGCGCGGCGCAGGCCCAGCAGCTGCGTCTGCGGCTGCGGATGGCCTGGTACGCGCCCCTGCTGCTGCTCTCGATCGCCCGGATCCGCGCCACGGTGGACGCGGACGTCGCGCGCTGGGTCGGGGTGGTGCACCCGCCGGTGGCCGAGCCGTGGTCGCGCCTGGCGCTGCTCGCGTCCTACCCGGAGTTCCGGACGCTGTACTTCTACCGGCTGCGCCGGGCCGGGGTGGTGAGCGCCGCGCTGGCGAGCATCGCGGCAGTGATCTACCCGGGCGAGCGGACCCTGCACCTCGCCTGCTCCGACATCGGTCCCGGGCTCTTCATCCAGCACGGCTTCGCCACCGTGGTCGCGGCCCGCCGGGTCGGCCGGAACTGCTGGATCAACCAGCAGGTCACCATCGGGTTCACCCGGGCCGAGGACCGGCCCACGATCGGCGACGACGTCTTCGTGTACGCCGGGGCGAAGGTGCTCGGCGACATCACGGTGGGCAACGGCGCCCGGGTCGGTGCGAACGCGGTCGTGCTCACGGACGTGCCGGAGCGCTACACCGCGGTCGGGGTGCCCGCGCGGCTGCTCCCGCCGAAGGACGCCCGCGCCACCCGAGAGGGCTGACCGGCTTCCGCCACATGCGCATCCTGTTCGTCTCCGGGACGGTCATCGGTGGCTCGGCGCACAGCACGCGCGAGCTCGCCGAACGGCTGACCTCGCACGGTCACGACGTCGGCATCCTCTTCCGGGTCGACGGCGAGCGGGTGCGTCACGTCCACAAGCGCGCCGTGAACCTGGTCACCAAGCTCGGGGACAACGTGATCGGGCGGCGCGTCGACCGCGTGGCCGCCCTCATCGCGCGCAGGCCGCGTCGCCGCGCGGAGGCCGGGTCGTACACCGTGTGGGAGTCCGTCGTCCCCGAGAACGCGCTGCCGTCGGTGATCCGCACCTTCGGGCCCGACGTCGTGGTGACGAGCAGCATCGGCCGGGTCGCGTGGAAGCGGATCCGGCAGACGCTCGCCGCGCTCGGGATCCCGAGCGTGCTCTACATCCGGGAGGAGAACGCGCTCGGTCACCTGAGCATCTCGAAGGCCCCGCCGGACCTGCTCATGACGAACGCGCACACCTACGCGGACCGGGCGGCCGAGCTCGGCTCGCCGGCCATCATGATCCCGTCGGTCGTGACGTTGGACCGCTACCTCGTCGAGAGCAGCCGGGAACGGGTGCTGTTCGTCAACCCGGTCCCCAGCTACGGGCTCGAGACCGCACTCGATCTGGCCGCGGCCCGTCCCGACGTGCAGTTCGCGTTCGTGGAGTGGTGGAAGATCGACGACGCCGATCGCGCCGAGCTCAACGCGCGGCTCGCGGCGAAGCTCCCGAACGTGATCCTCCGCCCCGCGACGACCGATCCCGGCGCGGTGTACGCGGACGCGCGCCTGCTCCTCGCACCCTTCCTGCTCGACGGCCGACCGCGCGTGGTGCTGGAGGCCCAGGCCAACGGCATCCCGGTGCTGGCCCGCGACCTGCCCGCGCTGCGCGAGACCGTCGGCCCCGGCGGCCGGCTCGTGGCGGCCGACGCACCGATCAGCGAGTGGGCGGACGCGCTCGGCGAGCTGATCGACGACCCCGGGCGCTACGCGGCCGCGTGCGAGGCGGCGCGCGCCCACGTGGGCCGGCCGGACGTCGATCCGAGCGTGATCGTCACGCGCTTCGAGCAGGCGCTGGCCGAGCTGGTCGCCGGTTCCCGCGATCCCTCGATCGGGCCGGTCGACTCCTCGGGTGCGCCGCGATCGTGACGCCGGAGCTGAGCGTCGTGATCCCGGTCCGGGACGCGGCGGCCACGATCGAGGACCAGCTCGACGCGCTCCTCGGTCAGTCCTGGGACCGACCGTGGGAGCTGGTCGTCGTCGACAACGGCTCGCACGACGCGACGAAGGCCATCGTCGAGCGCTACGCGAGCCGCGACGAACGCGTCCGGCTCGTGGACGCGTCCGATCGCCCGGGGGTCGCGCACTGCCGCAACGTCGGCATCCGCGAGGCGCGCGCCGACGCGATCGCCATGTGCGACGCGGACGACATCGTGACCCCGGGCTGGGTGCGGGCGATGGGTGAAGGCCTGCGCATCCACGAGCTGGTGACGGGACCGCTCGACGTCACGACGCTGAACCCGGACTGGGTGCTGGAGACCCGCGGCCGGGCGATCGAGTCGGGTCCGGGTCAGTTCTTCGGCGTGTTCGAGTTCGCGGACAGCTGCAACCTCGGCTTCCGGCGCGAGGTCGTCGAGCGCAGCGGCGGGTTCGACGAGGAGCTGGCCGCGGGTGAGGACGTCGAGCTGTCGGGTCGGCTCTGGCGGGCCGGGGTGCACCTCGCCTACCTCGACGATGCGGTGGTGCGCTACCGGTACCGGACCACGATGCGGGGGCTGTGGCGCCAGGCCCGCACGTACGGCCAGGTGCGCCCCGAGCTGTTCCGCCGGGTCGGGCGCGCGGGCATCGCGGTGCCGGCGAACGGTGGGTTGCGTTCGTGGGCGTACCTCGTGCGCAACGTCGGCCTGCTCCGGCGCCGCTCCGGCCGGGCCAAGTGGGTCTGGGTCGCGGCCGGCAACGTCGGCCGGCTCGAAGGCGACCTGCGCGTGCCCTGGGCCGGTCGGGTCCACTGACATGGACATCTACTGGTACTGGCCGTTCCTCCGCCGCGAGGAGCTCGTGCTCGCCGAAGGTCTGCTCCAGCCGGGTGACCGGCTCGTCGTGCACACGACGCCGCGGCTCGCCGATCCGATCGAGGCGCCGGCGCTCGCCCACGCCGCGGTCGAGGTCCGGGCGACCGTGCCGGGGGTGCAGGAGCTCGACGAGCGGACCGTGCGCTGGGCCACGTCGCGCGCGTCCACGTACGCGGGCCGGGTGCGGGCGCGCCGCCGGGCCGTTGCGGCAGGCGGGTTCGACGTCGCGCACCTGATCTACCTCAACCCGTTCACGGACGCCTTCGACCTGCGCGGCCTCGCGAAGCGGGTGCCCCTCGTCTCGAGCGTGCACGACGTCGTCCCGCACCAGTCGCGGCTGCCCGCGCCGGTGGAGCACCGCCTGCTGCAGGTCCAGTACGCGCACGCCGGGATCCTCGTCGTCCATCACGCCTCGGTCCGCCGCCGGTTGCTCGACGAGTTCGACCTGGACCCGGACCGGATCGTCGTCAACCCCCTCCCGATCTCCGTCGAGGAGACGGTGCCGCGCGCCGACGGCGCGCGTCCGACCGTCCTGTTCTTCGGGACCTTCCGGCGGAACAAGGGCGTCGACGTCCTGCTGCGGGCCATCGCGTCGCTGCGGGACGAGACCGACGCCCGCTTCCACTTCGCCGGCCGCGGCTTTCCCGAGGTCGAGGCGGAGGTGATGGCGGCCGCGGCGCTCGACGACCGGATCACGACCGAGATCGGCTACGCCACCGCGCCGCGCAAGCGCGAGCTGTACGCGGATGCCGACCTCGTCGTCCTGCCGTACACGAGCTTCGCGTCGCAGAGCGCGGTGCTCCAGGACGCGTACGCGCACCACGTGCCGTTGATCGTCTCGGACGTCGGCGCGCTCGGTGAGACCGTGCGCGAGGACCGCAGCGGCTGGGTCGTCACGCCGGGCGACGTCGCGGGGCTGGCCAAGACCCTGCTCGCCGCGATCCGTGACGACGCCGGCCGGCACGCGGCTGCGGCCGAGATGGAGCGGGTCGCGGCCGAGCGGACCCCGGCTCGCGTCGGCGCGACGTTGCGCGCGGTGTACGAGCGGGCCGCGGGAGGCGCGCGCTAGACGCTCGGGCCCGGCGCGGCATCGCCCCACTTGCCGATGCGGGCGCGCCACAGGTGCGCGTGCACGAGCCCGACCTTCGCGAGCTGGCGTGACCGCACCCGCAGGGTCGCGTCGGTCTGGCCGGACTTCAGCCAAGTGAGCCCGCCGAAGTGGCGGAACTTCGGTTGCCACGCCTCAGGCATCTCCGCCCAGGTGAGCCCGGCCGCCTCGAGCGCGGCGAAGTACGCCGCCCCGACGTCGTAGGCGATCTTCCCGCCGAACGCCTCCGGGTCCTCGACGTCCCGGTACCGGAAGCTCGCGTCGACCCGGCCCCGCACCTGGTCCACGTCGAGCATCTGCAGCCACGGCGTCGGGCGGGGCGCGAGCTTGCGGGCGGCGCCGGTCACCGGGTGCACGAAGGAATCGGGGGGCCACTGCATCCGCGCGCAGACCAGCGCGGCGTCGGTCGTGGTCGCCTTCGCGACCAGGTCGGCCAGCCAGTCCGCTCCGAGGTACTCGACGTCGGAGTCGCTGAAGACCGCGTAGCGCGTCGGGCAACGGGCGATCCAGAGATCGAGCCACTCCGCGTGCTTGCGGCCGCCTTCGGCCACTTCGAGCGTGAGCCATCCCCCGCGCCTCGAAGTCGCGCAGCATCCGGAGGGAGCCGTCGGTCGAGCCCGCGTCCCCCACGACGAGCTCGAACGGACGGCCCGCGTAGTGGCGCATCGAACGGATGCAGAGCTCCGTCACGCGCGCGGTGTTCAGGCTCGCGACGTGGACGGTGACCGTGCGGGTGTCGTCAGCAGGCACGCGGCGTCCCTACGACGGGGCCCGGGGCGGTGCGGGGCGCACCAGCCGGGCCAGCAGCTCGCGCCGGGAGCCCTTGAGCTTGCGGAGCTCCTCGCGGGCCTGGCGCGCCTCGATGCGGCTGAACCGGAGCTCGGCCGCGAGATCGATGATCTCGTCGCTGAGGGGCCCGGCGGCGGGCACGGGCGGCGCCGCGAACGAGTCCGAGACCGCCGGCAGCGTGTGCAGCAGCCGGAAGAGCTCGTGTTGGGACGGCGTGGCCATCGGGTCGTCGAAGGCGTCGTCGGCGCCGGTCGCGTGGTGGCGCTTCTTCGCGGTGAGCTCCAGGTCCGTGGACTCCGGCTGCCGGGGCAGCGTCACGCCCCAGCCCGCCAGCGCGTCGACGATCGTGCGCATGGTCGCCTCGGGTGCTTCGAGCAGCTGCGCGTACGGGATGGCCACCGTGGGCCGACCCGCCGCGGCGCCCAGCGCCGCGGCGTTGTACCGCTCCCAGAGCGCGAGGCCGTGGGCGCGGCGGAAGCCGTTGCGCTCGGTCAGGGAGTCGGCGACCTCGATCGGATGCCGATGGACGAAGATGACCGCTGGTGGTTCGGCGAAGAGCTCGGTCCAGAAGGGCAACGTGATGCAGGTGCGCGGGTCCTTCCACGCGACGACGTCGGCGTTCCCGAACGTCGCCCAGGCCGCGCGGGCGGACGGCAGGACGGCGCGGGCCGCGTCCGAGCGCACCCATCCCTCGGGCAGCCGCGGTGGGCAGTCCCAGCCGCCGCCGAACGCGCGCAGCAGCGCATCGTTCGGGTCCCGCATCGCGTGGCTCTCCCAGTTGCGGCCGAGCTCTTCGGCCGGACCGAGCGACGCGCCGAGCAGACCCAACGCGCGCGTGAGTGCCGAGGTGCCGCTGCGGTGCATGCCGAGGATTACGATGACCTTCATCCGAGAGCCCGGATCCTAGAGGCGACGTGACCGCGACCAGGCAGCTCAAGCTCTTCGGCGCGTTCCGGTCCGGGAGCAACTACCTCCGGTCGTTGCTGGAGCTCAACTACGACGTCCGGGTGCTGTCCGGCATCGACGGCTTCAAGCACGCGCCGGTTCCCGCCGTGTTCGAGGGCCAGACGTTCCGGCCGTTCCCCTGGCCGATCCTCGCGACGGTCAAGGACCCGTACGCGTGGCTCGTCTCGATGTGGCGCTACGTGAACGACGTCGGCGCGAAGCACACCATCCACGGCGCGACGTGGAGCTCGTTCCTCACCGAGCCCCTGATCATCTTCCAGGCCAAGCTCGAGGGGTTCCCGAAGTACCGGTTCGCGAACCCCGTCGACTACTGGAATGCGATCAACTACAACCTGCTCTCCCTGCCGGACGAGTCGCGCCGGGTCGTTCGCTACGAGGACGTGCTGGCCGATCCCGAGCGGGAGTGCGAGTCCATCGCGACCCACTTCGCGCTCGTGCGGGTCTCGGACACCTTCGAGAAGGTGGAGCAGCGCGTCCGCAACATGGGTGACCGGGAGCGGCCCCGCGACGCGGCCGAGTACGTCCGCGAGGAGGCCTTCGACCCCGCGCCGTACCAGGCCCGCGCGTTCGAGTCGGAGTTCTCCAAGCGCCAGCGCCGGGCCGTGCACGACGGCCTCGACGCCGACATCTGCCGCCGGCTCGGGTACCGCCGCTAGCCGGAGACGGCGGGTGCCGAACCGCTCAGGGTCGGCGCCGGCCCTGCCGAAAGAGATGGAGACGTCTCACCCCCCATCGAGGAGGCCTGGTGAACTCGCGAACGCGGACCGAAGCGCAGAGTGCTCCACCGTTCTCCTGCACGGTGTCGGAGCAGGTGACCCGTCGGGCCACCGCCGTGCTGCGCGGCGACCTGGACCTCGCGAATTCTCCGCTGCTGCGCGACGAGCTGCTCGCGGTCCTGGCGACGGGCGTCGAGGAGCTCAGCATCGATCTGAGCGCGGTGACGTTCATCGACAGCTCCGGCGTTGCGGTGCTCATCGTGGTGCAGAAGTCCGCGATCGAGCGCGGTGCGAGGTTCGAGCTGACCTCGGTCTCGGCCGTCGCACGGCGCGTGTTCGAGGCGTGCGGCGTGGCGAACCTCTTCGAGCCCTAGCGGGGGCACTGCCCACATCGTCGAGCGTGCACCGGCGCCGCCAACCTCAAGTTAGCGCGAGGGAGGGGGCTTGCCGCAAGCGACCAAAACGTGCTGACCATGGCTCGTTCGCCGTGCCGATCGCGGCCGGGACCGCTCGAGCGAGGAGTCGTGGAATGCGTCGGTTGCTCTCGGCAGACGGATCGAGGCGGCGATGACCGAGCACGCAGTGGTGATCGCCGGAGGCGGTCCGACCGGGCTGATGTTGGCGGGCGAGCTGGCGTTGGCGGGGGTCGACGTCGCGATCGTCGAGCGGCGCGCCGACCAGGAGCTCGACGGCTCGCGCGCCGGCGGTCTGCACTCGCGCACCATCGAGGTGCTCGATCAGCGCGGCATCGCCGATCGGTTCCTCGCGGAGGGCCAGGCGATGCAGATCCAGAGCTTCGCCCGGATCCCGCTGGACATCAGCGACTTCCCCACCCGCCACAACTACGGGCTCGCGCTGTGGCAGCGCCACTTCGAGCGCATCCTGGCCGGCTGGGTCGAGCGAGCTCGGCGTGCCGATCGCCCGCGAACGCGAGGTGACGGGCTTCGCGCAGGACGACACCGGCGTCGACGTCGAGCTGTCCGACGGCCAGTCGCTCCGCGCGGACTACCTCGTCGGGTGCGACGGCGGACGCAGCGTGATCCGCAAGGCGGCCGGCATCGAGTTCCCCGGGTGGGATCCGACGACCAGCTGGCTGATCGCCGAGGTCGAGATGGACGAGGAGCCGGAGTTCGGCCTGCGCGACGGGTGGCGGCATCGGCCGCGCCGCGGACGGCGCGGGCGATCGGGGTCGTGCTGACCGAACCGACACGTCGAGCACGCCGGCGAGCCCACCCTGCAGGATCGTCCGCGCGGCGCTCATCGCCGTCGACGGGACCGACTACGGGGTGCACAGCCCGACCTGGATCTCCCGGTTCACCGACATGACCCGGCAGGCGGCGTCCTACCGCGCCGGACGGGTGCTGCTCGCGGGCGACGCCGCGCACGTGCATCCCCCGCAGGGCGGGCAGGGCCTCAACACCGGCGTGCAGGACGCGGTGAACCTCGGATGGAAGCTGGCCCAGGTGGTCAACGGGACATCACCGGACGGTCTCCTCGACACGTACCACGCCGAGCGGCACCCGGTCGGCGCCCGCGTGCTGCAGAACACCATGGCGCAGATCGCGCTCAGCGGCACCGACGACGCGCACCGAGGCGCTGCGCGACACCATGACCGAGCTGCTGAGCATGGACGAGCCGCGCCGGCGCGTCGCCGGGATGCTCTCCGGTCTCGACATCCACTACGACCTCGGCGAGGGACACCCGCTGCTCGGGCGGCGCATGCCCGACCTCGACCTGCACACCGCCGACGGTCCGACTCGGGTGTTCACCCTGCTGCACGACGCCGCGGCCCGTGCTCCTCAACCTCGGTGCACCCGGCGGCTTCGACATCGCGCCGTGGGCGGATCGGGTCCGGCTGGTCGACGCCGAGCTACGACGGCGCGTGGGAGCTCCCGGTCCTCGGCGAGGTCGCGGCTCCCGCGGCCGTGTTGATCCGACCCGACGGGTACGTCGCCTGGGCCGGGGACCTCACGGACCCGGAGCTGCCTCGGGCACTGGCGACCTGGTTCGGAGCAGCCACTCAGGTTTCGGAGCAGCCGCTCAGGCCGAGGACGGCGTCGGTGGCTCACCCAGCCACCCGGTGAGCTCCTCGACCCAACGCGACTCGAAGACCTCGCGCCGGAACGGGAAGGCGGCAATCGGCCCGGCCTCGGAGATGGCCGCGGCCGCGGCCGGATCGGCCACCAGCCGTTCGATCCGGTCGACGACCCCGTCGAGATCGGGATAGTGGGTCAGGCCCGCGCCGACGACCTCGTCGAGGTAGTCCCGCGCACCGTTGCCGTGGAAGCCGAGGGGCACGGTCCCGAGCGCGAGTGACTCCAGCGGGACCAGCCCGAAGCCGTGCAGCGGCCCGAGCGAGACGGAGTACCGGTGCGCGCCGAGCGCCTGCAGGTACTCCGCGTGATCGAGCGCCTCCGGGACCTCGAGCTCCAGGGCGACCGAGCGTCGGGCGAGCCGCTCCCGCAGCGCCGCGAGCAGCTCGTCGCCGTAGACCTTCGAGTAGACGAGCGCGGTGCCGGGCGCGCGGTCCGCGAACGGAACGGTCGCCGGCATCGCGTCGAGATCGATGTACGGGGAGATGACGTCCGGGGTCATCTCGTAGTGCAGGCGCAGGTGGTCGCGCACGAACGTGGACGACGCGACGTACAGGTCGCAGAACCCGTCGATCGCCCGGTACGCGTTGACGCTCTGCACGTACATCAGGACGCGTGCTGCAGTCGTCAGCCCGAGCTGGTGGTCCGAGAACGACGGGTTGCAGATGACGACGTCGTCGGGTCGACCGTGCCGGCGCACCTCGTCGACGGTGACCAGCCCGGGCTTCGACTCGTTGCGGCCCTGGACGATGCGCAGCTCGAAGCCGAACTGCTCGGCGAGCAGCTCGCCCACCCGCAACGCGATGCGGGTGCCACCTCGCTTCCAGGAGCCGCCCACGACGTAGACCGCGCGCCCGGCCGGCCGCGGGTCGCCGTGCAGGGGCTCGGGGTCGGCTCGGCGGTTGCGCCCGCGCGATCGCAGCCGCCCGCCCGCGCTCCTGGTGCTCACCCGGTGAACCGGCGATAGAAGTCGTCATCGGTCTGGATCGCCGCGAACACCTCGTCGGAGAGCTGCTGCGCGTGGTCGACCGCGTCGGCCGCGCGCTTGCGGTGCCGGCGGTCGGCGAGCCGGTAGCGCGCGGAGCGTTCGAGCCGCCCGAGCACCGGCACCCGGCCCATCGTGGCGACCGTGCTCTCCGCCCGCACGCGCTCGCGGCTCGGGAGGTGCTCGCGGCGAACCTGCGGCGCGGCGGAAGCCCGCGCCGTGGTGGTAGGCGACGTCGCCGTAGACCCCGAAGAAGATCGGGTCCAGGTTCACACGGTTGGACCGCAGCAAGGGCCGCCACGGGAGGTCGCGCTCGCGCAGGATGCCGAGCAGGTTGCCGCCCACGTCGGTCACCTGATCGCCGGTCGAGGCGGTCCACTTGTAGCCGCGGCGCCAGTCGCCGCCGATCTCGGACCAGAACCCGACGGTCGTCAGGCAGAAGCTCGGATGCGGCTGGCAGTCGCCCACGTTCTCGTCGCGGCGGATCGCGGCCAGCCGGCAGTCGCCGAGGATCTCGGGCCCGACCGGCGCGATCGGGAACGCGTCCCCGTCGACGAACAGCAGGAGATCGTCCGGGTGGCTCTGCTCGCGAGCGACCTCGGCGAGCTGGTTCAGCTTCTCCGGGTGCTTGCCTTCGAGGTCCGCCGCGTAGAAGAAGTCCCGGCCGAACGCCGGGTCGATCCCGTTGAGCGCGGCGTACACGCGGTGCTCGGCGGGCAGGAACCGGTCGAGGAACCGCAGCTGCGGCGCGATCCAGCGCTCGTCCTGCCAGTGGACGGTCGCGACGTGGATCATGCGCGCGGCGTCCGCTGCGTGAGCCGCTCGCCCTGGCGCCCGAGCCAGCGGGTCGACTTCCCCACCGCGGCCGACGCGGCCGCCTGGTAGCGGTAGACGCGCGAGCGCATCGGGTCGGCGGCCCAACGGTGGTCCGGCTCGTAGCCGAGCTCGACGAGGAGGTCACCGGCGACCGCGTCGAAGGCCAACCGGTCGTGGGTCGACCAGTCCGAACGCCACCCCGCGACCTGGCCCTTGCGGTAGAAGCCCTCCGGCTCCACCCGGTCCGTGGCGTACGGCGCGAAGTCGCCGCCGACGAGGAGGCCCGATCGGTCTGCCCCGGCTTCCGCGCCGCCCGCCATCCGGTCGAACGAGTACCGCTCGTACAGCGCGGCCGCGTCGGCGTCGGTGAGCTCGATCCCGCAGAACCGGTGGACCTCGCGCAGCACGGCTGGGTCGCGGTTCGAGAGCGCTTCGTACCGGACCTCGAGGTACGGGACGTCGAGCTCGACGACGCGCCGTGCGCCCCGCACGTGCGTGACCCACGCGCGCGAGCGCTCTGCGGCAGCGTCCGCGGGGCCCACCACCGGCCCCATCCCTCCGAGGCCGCGACGAGTGACGACGCCACGTCCCGGCCGTCGCGCACGAGGTGCACGACCCGGGCGTCCGGCGTGAGCTCGGCGATCACGTCGGCGCAGAGGCTGGTCGACGGGCTCTTCTCCAGCACGATCGTCGCGCCAGGTCGCAGCGCGGCCGCCTTGCGAACGATCGCGGCGGTGAAGTCGCGCGCGATCTCGGTGAACTCCTCCGTCGTGAGCACCGCGGGCAGGCCCTTGAGCCGGCGCCGGGCCCACGCGTCCGGGCCGCCCCGCAGCTGCCACTGCCAGGCCTCGGTCAGCGGCTCGAGGTAGCGGCGGAACAGGTCGGTCTCCTGCGGGCTCGCGACCTCCGGGTGCGCGGCGAGCATGGTCTGGAGCCAGGTCGTGCCGGACCGCGGCGCGCCCACGAGGAGGACCAGCGTGGGTGCGGTGCTCGACCCGTCAGCCACGGGTCGGCCCGGCCGGAACCGCGGCGGCGTGGCGCCGGTCGTTCGGGGGGTCCTGGTTGCGGTGGCCCCGGGCGAGGTGGGCCAGCGCGCCGCCCGCGAGCCGGACCCGGCGCAGGAACGTCGCGTCTTCGCCCGAGAGCGCCCGCCGGAAGTAGACGAGCGCGCGCTTGCGGTCACCCCGGGCCGCGAGCTGCTCGCCGATGTCGTACGCGTCGCTCGCGCGTCCGCGTGCCCCGAGCTTCCAGAGCGCCGGGAGGTTCTTCTCGAGCGCGAAGAGGTGCTCGTTCCATTGCTGCGTGCCGGAGCTCAAGCTGCCGTCGCGCACGCGGTACCAACCGAGCGGCTCGTTGACGAACGCGGCGCGGGCTCCACTCAGGAGGAAGCGCGTCCAGAGGTCGTAGTCCTCGGCGCCCCAGATGCGCTCGTCGAAGTCCCCGCACTGCTCGACGAGCGTGCGCCGGAACACCACTCCGACGAAGAGGAAGTTCCGCCGCGCGATCTCCGCGATCTGGTCGTCCTCGTCGCGGGGAACGGGAAGCGCCGGCGGTCGCCGTACGATCGTCGTTCGGTCTTCACCCCGTGCTCGATGAGGTTGGCGTCGGTGGTGACCATCCCGATCTCGGGCCGGCGCT
The DNA here is from genome assembly GCA_963770105.1 of uncultured Acidimicrobiia bacterium. Classification (GTDB taxonomy): domain Bacteria; phylum Actinomycetota; class Acidimicrobiia; order IMCC26256; family JAENVU01; genus Chersky-806. Next base: position 959,927 of record CAVYOL010000001.1, read on the forward strand.
CGAGGATGTCGACGCAGCGCGCGAGCCGCTCCGGCTTCCAGAGGTCGTCGGCGTCGAGGCACGCGACGAGCTCGCCGCGCGCGGCGCGCAGCGCGGTGTTCCGAGCCGCGGCGGGCCCCGCGTTGGCCTGCTCGATGTAGCGGATCCGGTCCCCGAGCCCGGCCGCGACCGTGGCGGTGCCGTCCGTCGACCCGTCGTTCACGACGATGACCTCGACCGGCGTGTACGTCTGGTCGAGCGCGGACTCGACGGTCGCGGCGAGGTACTCCTCGGCGTCGTGCGCGGGGATGATCACCGAGACGAGCGCACGGGCGGGCGCCGCGGCGCCCCCGGGGCTCACGACACCTTCGACCATGCGCCCATCACGTAGATGGGTGACAGGCGCACGATGGCGGGCGGCAGCACCGGCATGCGCAGGCCGCCGACCACGATCAGCGGGCCCGCGGGTTGCCACGCGGTCAGCTCGTTGAACGTCTTCTTCTCGAACGCGCCGAACCACCAGTAGTACGAGCCCGTCGGCAGCGGCAGGTGCGGGATGACCAGCTCGTACTCCTGGATGCCGGCCTCGAGCTGTGCCTGGTGCGCGACGACGAAGATCGGTGTGGCCGCGCCCTGGCTCGCGCCGAGGTACAGGCGGACCTCCTGCGCCTCGTCGGACTCGATCGTGAACCGGACGGTGCACTCGTCGTCGACCACGACCATCCCGCTCCCGCCCGGGCCCTCGGTGCGGAGGTCGTGGATCCGCACGGTGCCCTCGACGTTCGCGTTCGCGGCCGCGTACCCCTCGATCTCCTTGCGGTACGCCGCGAGCACGTCGTCGACTGCACCGTCCGCGCGCATGATGCCGTCCGACAGCCAGATCCCGCGCTTCGTGGTCGCGCCGACGGTCGCGAGGTCGTGCGACACCAGCAGCAGGGTCGTGCCACTCTGCATCACCTGGCGGATCCGGTCGAGGCACTTCTGTTGGAACGTCGCGTCGCCGACCGCGAGCACCTCGTCGACGATGAGGATGCTCGGCTCGAGGAACGCCGCGATCGCGAAGCCGAGCCGCACCTTCATCCCGCTCGAATAGAACTTCACCTGCCGGTCCACCGCGGCTTCGATCTCCGCGAACTCGACGATCTCGTCGAACTTGTCGGCGACCTGCTTGCGGCTCAGCCCGAGCAGGTTGGCGTAGATGATGATGTTCTCGCGGCCGGTGAGCTCGCCGTGGATCCCCGACATGACCTCGATGAGCGCGCCGACCGTACCCTCGGTCTTGATCGCACCGGTGTGCGGGAACATCAGCCCGGAGATGATCTTGAACAGCGTGGACTTCCCCGCGCCGTTCGCGCCGACGATCCCGATCGACTCGCCCGGCTCGACCTCGAAGCTGATGTCGCGCAGCACCCAGCGCCACGGGTTCTCGGCCGAGTCGTTCCGGGTCAGGAAGTTCTTGCTGCGCCCGAGGTGGTCGCGCAGGAGCCGCCGACCCCGGTCGACCCGGAACCGCTTCCAGATCTGCTCGACCTTGACGGATCCCTCAGGAGACATCCGCGAAGCCGGTCTCGAGTCGCTTGAAGATCGCGAAGGAGAAGAAGAGCCAGACGCAGGACACTCCCGCGGCGACGAGCGTGTAGTTCAGCTGCGGGGACTGGTTGTACAGCACGCAGCGGCGCAGGCCGTCGATGATCGCGGCGATCGGGTTGATGACGACGTAGACCATCCGGTACTTCGAGGGGATCTCGGAGAGCCCGTACAGGATCGGGGTGACGAACAGCCCGACCTGGAGGAACAGCGGGAGCGCGTGGCGCATGTCGCGCAGGTACACGGTCATGGCCGAGACCAGGAGCGTGATCCCCAGCGTGAACACGAGCAGGATGAGCAGCAGCGGGATGGCCCAGTAGGACGTGGTCGACGGCCACACGTCCCCGAGCACGAACAGCACGAGGAGCGCCACGGACGCGCACAGGGTGCTGACGATCGTCCCGAGGATCTCGGCGATCGGGAAGACCTCACGCGGCGCGTAGACCTTGTTGAGGAGCGGGTTGCCCACGAGGGCCGTGCCGCCGCTCGAGACCGATCCCGAGAAGAACGTCCACGGCATGAGCCCGACGTACAGGAAGACCGGGTACCAGACGCCACCGGTGTGGATGTGCGTGTTGAACCGGCCCTGGAGGAACGTGAAGACCACCATCATCACGAGCGGGGTGAGCAGCGCCCAGGCGAAGCCGAGGATCTCCTGGCTGTAGGTCGAGCGGAGGTCACGGATCGTGAGGCTCCACACGATCATCCGGGACTTCCAGAGCGACGTCAGCGAGGACTTGAACCGGAACGCTCGCCGGTAGCGCATCTCGGGCGGTGGCGACTCGGGCACGATGGGTGGCACCAGCGGGACCCTCGCGCCGTTCGTGGTCGGGGCGTCGGCCGCGGTCTCGGTGCCGGGGTGCTCGGAGGCGGCGGGCGCGGTGCCCACGTCGGGAACGCCGTCGGCCGCCTGGCCGCGGATCGTCATACCCCCCCACTTTCCTCGTGCCGTTGCGCCTGGTCCAGCTGCTCTGGTGTGGCTTTTGCCCGCTTCACCCGGTTCGGCCGCCGTCGATCGCGGGTCCTGCGAAGGAAGCCAGGCTAGCCTTCCCCGGAAGCCTGCTGCCACATGTGGGCCCGTGACGACAAGGCTCGGGAGCCGGTGGGTGACGTCTTTCCCTTCGTGATCGGCTGTGCCCGATCCGGGACCACGATGCTGCGGGCGATGCTCGACTCGCACCCCGCCGTCGCGGTGCCGCACGAGTCCTACTTCGTCGTGCCGGCCCTGCAGTCCCGGGCGCGCTACGAGGCCGCGGGCGGGTTCGACCGGGCCCGGCTGCTGGAGGATCTCGGCCGCGACCCGACGTTCACCCGGTGGGAGCTCGACGCGGCGGCGGTTCGCGCGCTCCGTGACGACGAGGCCGTCGAGACGGTGCCGGCGCTGCTCACGGCGCTCTACGCCGAGTACGCCCGCGAGGCCGGAAAACCGAGGTTCGCGGACAAGACCCCGCGCAACGTCCTGCACGTCGGGTTGATCGCCCGCTCCATCCCCGGGAGCCGGTTCGTCCACCTGGTCCGCGACGGGCGCGACGTCGTCCCCTCGCTCGTCGGCCTCCAGTACTTCCCGGACCGCTTCGCCGAGGCCGTCGTCTACTGGAGCGAACGGGTCCGGCACGGGCGCGCCGCGGGGAGCGCCCTCGGGCCGGACCGCTACCACGAGGTGCGCTACGAGGACCTCGTCGCGGATCCCGAGGCGACCCTGCGCCGGCTCTGCACCTTCCTCGACCTCGCCTACGACGACGCCATGCTCGGCTACCACGAGCGGGCGGATGAGGTGGTCGCCGCGGTCTCCGAGCTGGGCCACCACCAGGGGCTGTGGCAGCCGCCGACGCCCGGGTTCCGCAGCTGGCGCGCCACCATGTCGAGCCACGACCAGGAGCTCTTCGAGCTGCTCGCGGGCTCGACGCTCGACGAGTTCGGCTACGAGCGCTCCGGGCTCGCACCGTCGTGGCCGTCCCGGCTCGAGGCGCTGGGGTGGCGCGGCCGCTTCCAGGTGGAGCGCCGGGCCCGATCCGGCCGGGGCCGGGTGCAGCGGGCGTGGGCTAGCGTTTCTCGGTGACGGGCCGCCACGAAGGGTGGCGACGAGGACCGGTTCAGCGACCAGATCCGGGTCGGGAGCCGACCGGAGGAAGGCGCCGTGTTGGAGGGGGACCAGGCGGCCGTTCCGGGCGCCGACGCGATCGTTCCCGTCGTGCTCGGGTGCGTCCGCTCGGGCACGACGATGCTGCGCGCCGTCCTCGACTCCCATCCGCGCCTCGCCGTGCCACCGGAGTCGTACTTCGTCGTCCCCGCGCTCGAGCAGCGGGCCCGGTACGAGGGCTCGGGCACCGCAGCCGGAACCGTCGACCTGGGCCGGCTGTTCACCGACATCGCCGCGGACCGCTCCTTCCCCGACTGGCAGCTCGGACCGGATGCCCTCGCCGAGGTCCGCGGCCGGCGGCCGCGCACGGTTCCGGACGCGCTGCTGGCGCTCTACCGGGCGTACGCGCGCCAGCAGGGCAAGCCGCGCGCCGGTGACAAGACGCCGTCGCACCTCCTGCACATCGACCTGCTCGCCGCGTCGTTCCCGGACGCCCGCTTCGTGCACATCGTGCGCGACGGCCGTGACGTCGTGCCCTCGATCCTCGGCATGCAGTTCGGCCCGGACCGGTTCGCCGAGGCCGTGCTGTTCTGGGCCCGGCGGGTGGAGCGCGGCCTCGCCGGCGGTGCCGCGCTCGGCCCCGAGCGCTACCGGGAGATCCGGTACGAGGCGCTCGTCGCCGACCCCGAAGCCGTGATGCGCGACGTGTGCCCGTTCCTCGGCCTCGAGTACTCGCCCGAGATGCTGCGCTACCACGAGCGGGCCGACGACCTGCTCGACGGGCTGCGGGCGACCCGTCACGTCCAGGGCGTGCGCCGGCCGCCGACCCAGGGGCTCCGGGACTGGCGCACCGCGCTCGACCCTCACCAGGTGCAGCTGTTCGAAGCCCTCGCCGGCGACCTGCTCGACCGGCTCGGCTACGAGCGCTCGGGGCTGGCGATCCCGAACCGGGTCCGGCTCGAGGCGCGCGCGATCCGCGTCGCGCACCAGCTCGACCGCCGGACGCTCACCTTCCGCACCCGCGTCGCGCGCAAGCTCGCGCGCCGGCCGGTGCCGGTGGCCGGGACGGTCTGACGATGCGCATCACGTTCCTCGGCCACGCCGGACTGTTCATCGAGACCGAGCACGGGTCGATCCTGTGCGATCCCTGGTTCCATCCCGCGTTCTTCGCGTCGTGGGTGCCGTTCCCCGACAACGGGACGCTCGACCTCGCGCCGTTCTCGAACCCGGACTACCTCTACGTCTCGCACTCGCACGACGACCACCTCGACGCGCGGTTCCTCTCCGAGCACGTGTCGAAGGACGCGGTCGTGATCCTCCCGGACTACCCGACCGACGATCACCACCGGACGCTCGCGGCGCTCGGCTTCCACGAGTTCCTCCAGACCCGCAACGACGAGGTCGTCGACCTCGGCGGGCTCCGCCTCCTCACGAACGCGCTGATCGCGCCGACGGACGGCGCGATCGGCGACTCCGGGCTCGCGGTCGCGGACGCGACGGCGACGCTGTTCAACCAGAACGACTCGAAGCCGACCGACTTCGACGCGTTGACCGGGTTCGGGCCCTTCGACGCCCACTTCGTGCAGTTCTCCGGCGCGATCTGGTACCCGATGGCCTACCGGCTGCCACTCGAGGAGAAGCAGGCGATGGGCCGGCGCAAGCGGGCGAACCAGCTCGCGCGCGCGGCCCGCATGGTGAAGGAGATCGACGCGACGGAGTTCTTCCCGTTCGCGGGTCCGCCGTGCTTCCTCGACCCCGAGCTGTTCCACCTCAACGACCTCGGCACCGACGACTCGAACATCTTCCTGGACCAACGCGCCGCGCTCGAGCACATGCGCAGCGAAGGCGTCGAGAACGGCGTGCTGTCGATTCCCGGCACGGTCGTGGAGCTCGACCACGGCCGGAGCACGGTGACGCACCCGGCGGCCGAGACCGAGGTGATGCGCCCGTTCGTGGACAAGGAGCGCTACCTGCGCGAGTACCAGGCGCGCGTGCTCCCGGCGATCGAAGCCGAGAAGGCGACGTGGCCGGACCACGAGCTCGACATCGTGCGCGAGCTCGCGGACTGGTGGGACCCGCTGCTGGCCGTCGCGGACCAGATCAGCGCGGGCGTGAACGGCCGCGTGCTGCTCCAGACGGAGGACGACGGCGTCGTCGTCGACTTCCTCGAACGTCGGGTCACCCGCTTCGTCGACGAGCCCTGCCGGTTCCGGTTCTACGTGCCGCGCGCGCTCGTCGAGGCGTGCATCATCCGGCGCGAGGTCGACTGGGTGAACTCACTGTTCCTGTCGTGCCGGTTCGAGGCGGAGCGGGACGGGCCCTACAACGAGTTCGTCTACAACTTCTTCCGGTCGCTCTCGATGGAGCGCACGGAGTACACGGAGCGGTACTACGCGGCGACCGCGCCCCCGATGGAGCTCTGGGAGGCCGGCGGCTACGCGATCCAGCGCCGGTGCCCACACCTCAACGCCGACCTCACCCGGTTCGGCTCGGTCGAGGACGGGATCCTGACCTGCGCGATGCACGGGTGGCGCTTCGAGCTCGCGAGCGGCCGGTGCCTCACGTCCGACGACCGGCGCCTCTACTGCGTCCCCCTCGACGATCCGGCGAGGAAGACGTACCGCAGCTAGGGAGCCTTGGTCGCGATGGGCGACGAGTTGTCGTCCGGCGCGGGTGCACCCTTGCCGTGCTGGTTCACGCAGGGGCGCTTGTTGCGGTGCGCCACGATCGCCACCGGGCTGCGACTGATCGCGCTCGACTCGGCCGAGGCGACCACGCCGCGCTTCGGGTGCGGCGGGTTGATGACGACGGTGATGCACGGCGGCGCGAACGGGAGCTTGTTGAGGTTCTTCTTCGCGCCTTCCCACCGGAACTGCGGGCCGTGCTGGCGGTGGTAGCCGAGCCACTCGAAGCCGCCACCGACCTGCACCGGCTCGTAGCCCTTGTGGACCGCGGCCTCGGCGACCTTCCAGCGCGTGCCGTCGAACGACGCCGAGTCGACCGTATAGGCCAGGCCGAGCAGCGCGAGCAGCACGATCGCGATCCCGGCCCACACCTTGCGCGGCCGCGGCGACCGCTCGGACTGCGGCTCGCGCTGCGTCGTACGCAGCAGGAGGAACGCCAGGAGCGGGAGCAACGGCAGGGCGTAGCGGTCGTAGACCGGAAGGCCGGTCACCGTCGCCGCCGAGTACGCGATGACGAAGCCGACGATCGTGAGCCCCATGACCGCGACGAGCGGGTCGTTGACGTGGAGAAGGTCGCGCTCGCGCACCCGGCGCGGGAGGTCCATGACGAACGGCACGGCGGCGAGGACGATCAACATCCCGGCGAGTGAGCCGATCACGACGAGCAGGTCGAACAGCCAGGCCGGGATGACGTCGGGCCGGTTGCCGGCCAGCACGACGATCGAGAGCACGCCTTCGCGGGCGACGTAGTTGCCGACGAACGGCGACTCCGGCACCCGGAAGTACATGACCGCGAGCCAGAGCGCCATGAGCGTGGTCAGCAACGTGGTGAGGTTGTTGCTCGCCCGCCAGGCGCGCTGGAAGATCTTGACCGGTCCGGCGAGCACGACCACCGGTGCCAGCAACAGCCCGGCCAGCCGGAGGAAGCCGGCGTCCTTGATGAGCGTCCCGCTGATCGTGTGGAAGGTCGGGAAGCTCGGCGACAGGCTCTTCGAGTCCGGCAGGCCCGACCACCAGTACATGATCCCGAGCGCGGCGACGCCGAAGATCGCGGAGAGCACGAGGACGATGCGCAGCCGGCGCCAGTCCTTGTCCGCCACCACGAGGCAGAGCGCGACGAGCACGACCGCGATCACCGGGATCACCGCGTACTGCCGGATCGAGACGCCGACGAACCCGAGCATCAGGCTGACGGCGAACCACGGCAACGAGATCGGTCGGCGCCGGAACGTCATCGCGGCCGCCGCGAGCGTGAGCATCTCGAACGTGAACGTGGGGACGTCGGTCATGAACGTCGGCGCGAGCGGCCCCCAGAGCGGTCCGACCGCGATCGTCGCCGCGACGAAGACCGCCCACCACGCGGGTCGCACGACGTGCCGTCCGATGAAGACCACCCCGAGCAGGCCGACGAAGCCGATCATCGCGGTGAAGAGCTGAACCGACTTGATGCTGTGCCCGGCCACCGCCGCGACCGGGGACGCGAGCACCGACCTGGCCGATCAGGGTCATCGAGACCCAGCCGTTGAACGTCAGCTTCCCGGTGTCGACCCAACGGAAGAGCGTGAGGAGATAGGACCAGTCGTCGCTCCTCGGGATGCCCAGCGCGCCCCAGTGCGATGCGATGGCCACCGGCACGCCGACACCGAGGACGGCCAGGAGCAGGAGGATTCCGATGGTCTCGCCGACGCGGGGCCGCTCGTGGCGCCGCGCGGGCGCGAGCTGCCGGCTGCGGGGCTTTCCCTGGCGGCGTTCGCGCCGAGATGGCGTCGCCTGGACCTCGACGGACACCCCCCAGTCACCTCCCTCGCCGCGGCCGCCCCCCGTCGCCAGCTGACACTGATCGACACGGCTGCGAGGCCCGGCAAGGTACTCCATGGAAAGCCCCCGGCGCCACGGTCCGTGAAACGGTACTTGCGGGCCCGGGCGTTGTGGGCGCGTTCGGCCATTCTGAAGATGGTTCGAATGGGCGATTTCCATACCTCGAAGTTCGGACTAGTCTTCAGCGTCTTGCGGGCATAGCCTGACGACCACGCGGCGTGGCGAGCCCGCGGGGGCAAGGGACGAAGGACAGCCGGGGGGCGAACGGCGATATGGGACCGATGGAATACCTGCGCATCTTGCGCCGGCGTTGGTGGGTCCTCTTGGTCGCGACCTTGCTCGGGTTCGCCATCGCTTTCGCGACGCAGCCGACGACCGCGGTGCCGCTCACCAAGGCTCCGGCCCCGCTGTACACCGCGTACTCGACGCTGATCTCGGACCCGCTCGCGAGCCAGGGCTCCGCGTTCGGTGTCCAGTGGGACAAGCTCTCGCTGCTCATCACCAAGGGCGACGTTCCCGAGGCCGTGGAGCGCCAGCTCGGCACGTTGCGCCTTCCGCCGACGTTGCAGCCCGCGGCAGCGCGCGCCACCAAAGGGTCGAGGAAGCGAGGCGCGGCGCGATCGGTCGCCTTCCCGTTTGCGACCGTGAGCGCTTCACCCGATCCGTCGACCGGCGCGATGGTCATCAGCGCCAACTCCTACGACCGTCTGTACGCGGTGCAGATGGCGAACCTCTTCACGACCGAGCTGTTGCGCTACCTCAACAACGTCGGGGTCGAGCGCTACAACGGGACGATCGCCGGGCTGACCTCGCTGCGGAACAGCCTGCAGGCGCGTGTGAACGCACTCAACGCGCAGATCCCCGCGACGGCCGCGGGCGACCAGCCGGCCCTCATCAGCCAGCGGGACGCGGCGTCGAAGCAGATCGACAGCACGAACCAGACGTTGTTCCAGACGACGCAGTCCGGACCGCAGCAGCCGAACCTGCGCACGCTCGAGCCTGCGTCCCCGGCGCGGACGCTCGTGGTCGTCGGCGGGGTCGCTCGACCGGCGATCTCGAAGGACCAGCGCACCCTCATCGGTGCGGCGGTCGGCTTCCTGATCGGCCTCGCCGGCCTGCTCGTCTTCGAGTTCCTCAACGCCCGCATCCGTGACGTCTCCGGTACCGAGGCGGCCGCGCGGATGCCGCTCGTCGCCGAGATCCCGGCGCTGAAGATGAGTCGCGCCGATCGCTTCCGGGTGCTGACCGCGGAGGATCCGGCGTCACTGATGGCCGAGGCCTATCGAAGTCTGCGCACGTCGATCATCGCGATGTGGCAGCGGCACCCGAACGCGCACGGCACGGTCGGCAACGCCAACGGTGCGGGCAGCTCGGGTCCCGCGTGGCGTCCGCTGCGCACGCTGCTGATCACGTCGCCGGGCCCGGCGGAAGGCAAGTCCGTCTCCGCGGTGAACCTGGCCGCGACGTTCGCCGAGACCGGCGCGAGCGTGATCGTGATCGACGCCGACTTCCGCCGCCCGCAGCTCGACCGCTACTTCCAGCGCCAGGCGGTGCCGAACCTCGGTGACCTCGGTCTCGACATGACGACCAAGGACTTCGAGGCCGTGCTCCAGGAGACGAACATCCCGGGGGTCCGGTTCGCGGCGAGCTCGCCGCCGAAGTCGTCGCCCGGTGTCGCGATGGCCACGGCGAAGGCCGCGGTCGTCATCGCGAAGGAGCTCGCCGACATCGTCGTCATCGACTCCCCACCCCTGCTGCTCGCCAACGATGCGTCGGACCTCTCGACGTTCGCCGACGCGACGGTGCTGCTGGTGCGCGCGGGCTGGACGCGGCACAAGGCCGTCGCCGGCGCCGCGGACCTGCTGCGGCGGCTCGAGGCCACCACGGTCGGTGTGGTGCTGGTGGGCGCCGAGCACGGCGCGCACGACGGGTACTACGGCTACTACGGCTACTACGGGTACGGCTACGGCTACGGCCGGGGCGAGAACGTCGAGGACTCGCTGCGGCACCGGCTGATGCCGTGGCGCCGGCCGCGACCCGAGCCCGACGAGAAGTCGCGCCCCGAGGTCGGGGTCAAGGCAACAGGTGAGTCAGGTCCAGCCGAGCCGGGCAAGGGTGCCCCGACCGGTCGATCTGACGACGAGCCCTGGGTCTGATCCCGGGGCCCCGATCTGGTCACGTGACTGCTCTGGCTTCGGCTCCTGTTCGCCGAGCCCCGACAACGCTGTGGCGCGAGGGCGAGTTCGGCGTGGTGCTGCTCGCGGCGGGGGCCTCCGAGCCCAAGACGCTCACCGGCACCGGGCGGGCGCTCTGGCGGGCGTTGGCCCGACCGGTCACACCGGCGGAGCTGGCCTCCGAGCTGGCCGCGCAGTTCGGGGTTGAGCCGGGCCGGGTGGAAGCCGACATCACTCCTGTGCTGGCTGAGCTCCTGCGCATCGGGGCCGTCGAGCCGGAGGAGGAGTGACCACGACCGGAGTCGCTGACGCCGTGGTGGGTGCGATCGCCGCCTACGGGCTTCCCGGCGCGCCGACGCTTCCCGACGCCCCGCTCGCCGCCCCGGACTGGCGGGCGCTCTTCGATCTGGCCACCCGCGATCGGCTCACCCCACTGCTCGCGGCCGCAGTGGCCGAAGGCGCCCTCCCGGCGTCGGCCCGCCAGCACGAGCAGGTCATCGCGGCGCACGAGCAGGCCATGCGGCTCTGCGTGCTGCTGGAACGGACCCTGATGGTGACCGCGACTGCCTTCGAGTCATCGGGAATCATGTACCGCGTGCTCAAGGGTCCTGCGGTCGCTCATCTCGACTACCCGGATCCCTCCCAGCGCGCCTTCGGGGACGTGGACGTGCTCGTGGCGTCCGCCGCGTACGACGACGCCCTCGGAGTGCTGCGCGCGTCCGGCGCGCAGCGGCGCTTCACCGAGGTCCGCCCCGGGTTCGACCGACGCTGGGGCAAGGGCGCGTGCGTCGTGGCCGCCGACGGCACCCAGATCGACGTGCACCGGACGTTCGTCGCCGGTCCGTTCGGGCTCACGATCGATCTCGACGAGCTGCTGCTCATGCCGGAGTGGGTCGAGATCGGTGGCGACATCTTCCCGGCCCTCGACGGCGAGAGCCGGTTCATCCACGCGTGCTTCCATGCCGCGCTCGGTGATCGCGTCGCGCGCCTGGTCGCGCTGCGCGACGTCGCCCAGATGATCCTCGTCGGTGTGCTCGACCGCGACCTCGTGATGGCCCGCGCCAAGCGCTGGCGCGCCGAAGCCGTCGTCGCGCGTGCGGTCCGGCTGACGTGGGCGCGCCTGCGGTTGGCGGAGAGCCCGTGGTCGACGTGGGCCGCCGAGCACCAGGCCGATCGCTTCCAGTCCCGCGCGTTGCGGGCGTACACGTCGGAGTCCCGGACCTACGCGACGCAGGCCGTCGCGGGGCTCGCGGCCGTCCGGACCATGCCGGAGAAGGTCGCGTACATGCACGCGCTCCTGGTCGCGGAGCCCGAGCACCTGGCGACGCGCGACCGGAGCTACCGCCGGCGGATCCAGCGCGCGGCGCGCGCGTTCGGCGCGACCCGGAGCGAGTCATGAGCTGGGCCGACCCGCACGCGGTGCCGCCGCCCAAGCCCACCGGCGGCGACATCCTGCGCACTGCGCCCCGTTGGGTGCAGGTGCTCATGATGGTGCTCACCGCGGTGTGGGTGATCATGGTGCTGGCGATGCTGTTCTCGGGGTCGTTCAACCTCCTCGGGTTCTGCATCCAGCTTCCTCTGCTCGCGCTGATCACCATCCCGATCGCCCGCCGCATCGCCCGCAACGACCGCGATCCCGAGATGGTCTGGTTCGTCATGGCGGCGTTCTCCGCCAAGATGCTCGGCGCCCTCGCCCGCTACTACTTCACGTACGTCGCGTACGTCAGCGCGGGCGACGCCGAGGAGTACAACGCGGCCGGGAAGTACCTCGCGCCGCTCTACCGCAGCTTCAACTTCAGCTACGACGTCGGGCAGGTGCCGGGCACCGGGTTCCTGAAGTTCGTGACCGGCGTCCTCTACGCCGTCGCGGGCTCGTCGAAGCTCGGCGCGTTCATGGTGTTCTCGTGGCTGGGCTTCATCGGGCTCCTGGGGTGCTGGCGGGCCTTCAAGCGGGCGGTGCCCCGCGGCGACGCGCACCGCTACGCCCTGCTCGTGCTCTTCCTGCCGTCGTTGCTCTACTGGTCCTCGGCGTTGGGCAAAGACGCGTGGTGCGTGATGGGTCTCGGGATCTGCTCGTACGGCGTGGCGCGGATCATGACCCGGAAGCCAATCAGTGGACTGCTCATCCTGATCATCGGAATGGCGGCCGTCCTCATGGTCCGACCCCACGTCGCGCTCGTCGTGGGCGCCGGTCTGGTGCTCGCGGCCATGCTCTACAAACCGCATACGAAGTCGCCCCTCAACCCCATCATTCGCGTGATCACCTTCGGCATCCTGTTCGTGATGATGGTGATCCTCATCTCCCAGACCGAGTCGTTCCTCGGCGTCGAGAACCTCGATCAGGAGACGGTGAACGCGCAGCTCGCGCGTGCGGAAGGGCGCACGACCGATGCCGGCTCGAGCTTCACGCCGGTGCACGTCAACACGCCGCTCGACTTCCCCTTGGCGACCGCCACGGTCCTGTTCCGGCCCTTCCCCTGGGAGGCGCACAACGCGCAGAGCGTCGCGACCGTGCTCGAGAGCATGTTCCTCATCGTGCTGACCATTCGCGGCTGGCGGCGGCTCTTGTCGATACCGCGGGAGCTGCGAAGAGCGGCGTACACCTCGTACTGCCTCGGCATCCTGCTGGTGTTCGTGTTCGCGTTCTCGTCGTTCTCCAATTTCGGGATCCTGGCCCGGGAACGATGTCAGGTCATGCCCTTCTTCCTCGCGCTCATCTGTCTCGAGCAGTACAGGAAGAAGGATCCGCTCGCGCCGCCCGAGAACGGGCCGGGTGACCTGAGCCTGCTCGCGGTGACGCCCGAGGACCCCTACAAGCGATTCGATCCGCCGGACCCGGATGATCCGACCGCGCCACCCGGCGCGGCCGAACATGGCTGAAGCCGCGGCCGCGGTGCGTCGCCTGCTCGACGCGGGGGCGTCGGGTCACGAGACGCCGCGCCTGGCGCTGCTCGGCTTCGACGTGGTCCTGCGCACGCCCGACGCCGCGCTCGCCGAGTACCTGACCGCGCTCTACGCGCCCCTGCAGGTGGAGGGGACGGCCGAGCACGTGCTCACGCTCTCGTCGACCGGCGCCGACGCCCGCACGGACGAGCAGCGCGGCCCGTGGGCGGTCCACCTCGACGCGACGCGGATCCTCGCCACCCCCGCGCCGTCGGTCGCCCTCCACTACCTGCTCTGGGAGGCGAACCGGCAGGCCATCGACCGCACACCGGAGCTCGTCCTGGTGCACGCGTCGGCCGCCGTGTTCGACGGCATGGCGGTCGTGCTGCCGGGACCGATGGGTGCGGGAAAGTCCACGTTGGCCGCGGCGCTCGTGCGCGAAGGGCTCGGCTATCTGACCGACGAGGTCGTCGCGCTCGATCCGGTCACCGGCGTGGTGCACCCGTACCCGAAGTACCTGTCGCTCGGCGGTGCGCTCGCGCACCTGGTGCCCGAGCCCCCGGAGGCGATCCGGGGCTTCCTCGGCGACCAGACGTTGGTGGCACCCGACGCGATCCGCGCCGACGCGGTCAGCGGCCCCGCCCGGCCCCGGCTCGTCGTGACGCCGCGGTACGAGCGTGGCGCAACGACGACGATCGAGCGGCTCCGCCCCGCGGAAGCGCTCTCGACGCTCGCGCAGCACGCGTTCCACATCGAGCAGGACGGGCAGCGGACCCTCGACGTGCTCGCGCGCACGGTCGAGGAATCGGCGTGCTTCCAGCTCGTGACGGGGAGCGTCGAAGCCGCGACCGGTGCGCTCATGGAGCTGCTCGGCGCGGTGCGGGAGCCGATCGGGTCATGACCGCACCGCAGGCTCGTATGGACGTCGCGGCCGTGACCCTCGACGGCGAGACCGTCATCCACCGGCGAGGCCGGGTGCACGTGCTGGACCCCGTGGCCACCCTCGTGTGGCGGTGTTGCGACGGCGACGCGTCGGTCGACGAGATCGCGGCGGAGCTGGCCGACAGCTTCGGGACCTCCCCGGCCACCGTGCGCCGCGACGTCGGCGCGGCCGTCGACCAGCTCGGCGCGCTCGGGCTCCTCGACGACGCGCCCGCGGACGCCGCGCCGGAACCGGACGAGCCCGAGCTCCTCATGGACCCGCCGGGGTCGTGCGCGAGCTGCGCCGAGCGGCCGTGGACGTTCCGATCGTCGTACCGGGTCGGGAGCCGGGTCGTGACCGTCGGCACGAACAACCCGCGCGCCGACGCGGCCCTGCGCGCCGCGCTCGCCACCCACCTCGTGCCCACGCCCGGCCGCGCGGGCGTCGACCCACCGTTCTTCGGGGTCGAGGTGCACGAGGACCCCCCGGAGTCCGGGCCGCAGCCGCTGCACCTGCTCCACCGCGGGGACACGATCGCGGCGCGCAGCCGTCACCCGGACCGGATCCTCCGCGCGTTGGTCGCGCACCTCGCGAGCTACGACGACGGTGCCACCGCGTATCCCGCGGTGAACGGTCTCGTCGTCGGGCGCGACGGCCGGGCGATGATCGTGGCGCACCCCGAGGACCCGATCCGGCTCCGTCACGCGTTGGGCCGGGTCGGTGTCGGCGTCGCCGACATGCCGGTCGCGCTCGTGGACGTGGGAACGAGCGAGGTGGTCGTCGGCGCGCCCGGTCTGACCGTCGACCTCGCGCCGATCGACGCGCTCGCGGTCGAGACGGGCGAGCTCGAGCCGGAGCCGTTGCCGTGGGGTCGCTACCCCGTCGTCGCGATCGGCGTCGCGGGCACTCCCGGACCCTCCGCCGCGCTCCTCGCGCTCGGGCCCGAGGTGGGCGATCACCGCGACCACGACCGGACCATCGCGGCCCTGCTCGCGCTGCTCGACACCGTCCCCGTCACCGATGCCGTCGCGCCCGGCGCGATCGGAGATCGGCTCTCCGCCGGATCTCCTCCGCCGGTCTCCGGCTGACCGGCACCCGGCTACCCTCTCGGCGGTGCGGACGTCAACGCTGCGGAACGTCGCTCGCAACGCGCTGCGGCCCCACTACCTCCCGGTCATGGCGAGGAAGGTCGCGGCCCGCCTGCGGCCCAGCCACCGGGATGAGGCGATCGAGTGGGCCGACGCCCGGGCCGAGAGCCTGGCCGACTTCGCGGCCGCGCTCGATCCCGAGCTGTGGGCCGAGGCCGAGGCCTGGGGCGCCGAGTTCCGCGTCGTCGCCCGGACCCGCCTCGACAACGCGGCGGTGCCGCTCGCCGGCGCCGGACACTTCCAGCTCGTGCACTTCCTCGTGCGCTACCTGAAGCCCAACGTCGTGCTCGAGACGGGGGTCGCGGCCGGCTACACGAGCCAGGCGATACTCTCCGCGCTCGCGAAGAACGGCCACGGGACCCTGTACTCGAGCGACTTCCCGTACTTCCGGCTCGACGTGCCCGAGCGGTACGTCGGCTGCCTGGTCGATGACGACCTCCGGGCCGGCTGGCACCTCGGGCTCAACGGGGACCGGGCGAACCTGGCCGAGTTCCTCCCCCAGATCGACCAGATCGACTTCGTCCACTACGACTCGGACAAGAGCGTCGAGGGCCGCGAGTTCGTGCTCGACGCGATCAGGTCGCGCCTGAGCCCCGACGCGGTGCTGGTGATGGACGACATCGACGACAACACGTTCTTTCGCGA
The DNA here is from genome assembly GCA_963770105.1 of uncultured Acidimicrobiia bacterium. GTDB lineage: Bacteria > Actinomycetota > Acidimicrobiia > IMCC26256 > JAENVU01 > Chersky-806. Next base: position 975,847 of record CAVYOL010000001.1, read on the forward strand.
CTGGGTCACGCGCACCGCGACGCCGTGCCACATCTTCGGCGGCGGCCGGAAGTTCGTCGGCCTGACCGGCCTCTAGCCCGAGCCGCGCAGCTCCGCGAGCAGCACGTCCGGATCGGCGAGGAGCCGGGCGCGGAACGTCAGGTAGACCTCGCGGTTCTGCGCCGCGAGCTGCGCCTCCTGCTTCCCGCGCACCCGGTGCAGGACCGAGCGCTTCGCCTTGGCCGCGGCGCCCTGGCCGACCGGGACGCGCTCGAGCGGTCGCGTGAGCCGGTGCACCGTCGAGTGCTCCAGGTCCCTGCGGAACAGCTTCCCCCGCCCGATGCCGCCGAGGTGGAAGACCGCGTCGGCGTAGATCCCGCCCATGAGGTAGTGCGGGTCGACCGCGTTGGAGCGGAGGAGCCGGCCCCAGGGCAGGCCGGCGGCCCACAGCGCGTACCCGAGCTGGATGCCGGTGTCGGCGCGCTGGTCGGTCGCGCGGAGGAACGCACGGAACTCCGGCGTGCCGGTGGAGTCGGGCGAGAAGCTCGGCGTGAACCGTTCGAAGAACTCGCGCCGGGCGAACGTGCACGACGGATGGGGCAACGCGGCGTCGCCGTTCTCGAGCCGCAGGATCCCCGAGAGCCCCGACTCCTCCGGCGCCGCGGCCGCGACCACGTCGACCCAGTCGTCGCGGACCGGGAACGAGTCCACGTCGAGCGTGCAGAGGTGGGTGACGCCGGCGTCCAGCGCGCGCGTCACGAGGTGGTCGAGCTGGAACGCGTGCTCGCGGCTGCCGCGCAGCTCCGTGTCGGGGGTGTCGCACACCTCCACGTTCGGAGCCGCGTCGAGGAGTGCACGTGCCGCGACGGACGCGCGGTTCGCGGCCATGAAGACCGTGACCGGGACGTGGGTGTGCTTCGCGACGCGCTCGAGGTGGAGCTCGAGGAGCGGGAGGTCGTCGTCGTCCTTGAGGTAGCAGACGACGAGGATGCCGAGCTGTCGGACCTCGGGGGTTGTGGCGTCGGCCACCGGCGCCCTAGAGCGTCTCGCCGTCGAACGTCCGGCCGCGCAGCACGCCCTTCGCGTCGAACACCACGGAGGAGTGGCGGCAGATCTCGTCCGGGTCGAACTCGGGGTGGTCGACGAGCAGCACGACGAGGTCGGCGTCGCTCAGGCTCTCCGGGCTGAACTCGACCAGCTCCATCTCGAGGCCGGGCTGAAGGACCGCCGGGATGTGCGGGTCGCACGCGCGCAGCTCCGCGCCGAGGGTCGCGAGCCGTTCCGCGACCGCGATCGACGGTGACTCGCGCCAGTCCGACGTCGCCGCCTTGTACGCGATGCCGAGCAGCAGGATCTTCGTGCCCCGCACCGCGCGCGAGTGGCAGTTGAGCAACGCGGTGATCCGGCGCACGACGTAGTCGGGCATGTGCTCGTTGACGTCGTTCGCGAGCTCGACGAACCGGAAGGACTGGCCGGAGCGCCGCCGCACCCGCCACGAGAGGTAGGACGGGTCCACGGGCAGGCAGTGGCCGCCGACCCCCGGGCCGGGCGTGAAGCGCATGTACCCGAACGGCTTGGTGGACGCGGCGTCGATCGCCCGCCAGATGTCGACGTCGAGGTCCCCTGCGAACATCGCGAGCTCGTTGACGAGCGCGATGTTCACGTGCCGGAACGTGTTCTCCAGCAGCTTCACGAGCTCGGCCTCGGCCGGCGATCCCACCGGCACGACCTTCTCGACGAGCGTGCCGTAGAACGCCTCGACCCCGCGCAGCGACGCCGGGTTGATGCCCGACACGACCTTGGGCGTGTTCTCGAACGACCACGTCGGGTTGCCGGGGTCGATCCGCTCGGGCGAGTAGCCGAGGAAGAAGTCGACGCCGGCGACGAGGCCGGATGCCTCGAGCAGCGGGCGCAGCAGCTCCTCGGTCGTGCCCGGGTACGTCGTGGACTCCAGCACCACGAGCGCGCCCGGGCTGAGGGCCCGCGCGAGCGTCGCCGCCGCGGACTCGACGAAGGACAGGTCGGGCGCGCCGTCGCGCAACGGCGTCGGCACCGAGATCACCGCGACGTCGAAGCCGGCGAGGTCCTCGACCTGGTCCGTGGCGACGTACCCCGCGCGCGAACGCCGCGGCGATCCGCTCGCTGGGAACGTCCTCGACGTAGGACCGACCGGCGCGCAACGAGTCCAGCTTGGTCGGGTTCAGCTCGTAGCCCGTGACGCGGAAGCCGGCCTCGACCGATCGCATCGCGACCGGCAGCCCGACGTAGCCCTGGCCGACCACGACGACGTGCGCGCTGCGCTCGTCGATCCGATCGAGCAGCGGTCCCACTCCCCCCGGTCCCCCCACCGTGCTCATTACGGGCAGCAGTACACGAAGATGATGTTCTCGATCAGGTCCGACGGATCCTTGCTGAGGTCGTCGGCGTGGGGGTTGGGGAAGATCAGGCGCCGGCCCGCGTCGTTGGGGTCCGGCGGGTTCGGGTCGACGAAGAACTCCGCGAACTGGCCCTTGCACTGCGCCCACCCCTGCACCGCGCGGCACTGGTGGGTGGCCGGGTCCGGGCCGTCGACCTCCGGGAGCGTGACGGCCCAGGCGTCGTCATTGGTCTGGGTCAGCATCGGCAGCGTGTCGGGGTACCGCACCGGGACGTCGGGGTTCGTGTCGAGCCAGCTCTTGATGCCCGGCGGGATGTTGTCGGGCGCACCCGCGGCGGCCGCGCCCTGCGCGGCCGCGAACGCGGCGTCGTGCGGGTCGACCGGTGCCGGCGCGGCGCCGGGCGTGGTCGTGGTCGTCGTGTCCGGGAAGAGGCCGAGGCCATCCGGGACCGGAGTCGTCGTGGTGGTCGTCGACGTCGCGGCGGCCTCGGCGGCGGCGATGTCCGCGGCGCGCGCCGCGGCGGCCGGATCGTTCGACGCGGGCGGCCCGGTGACCGGCGGCGTCGTGGTGGTGGTCGTCGTCGTGCTCGTCGACGTCGTGGAGGTGCTCGTCGTGGTCGACGTGCTGGTCGAGGTGGTCGTCGACACGCTCGCGGCCGCGGAGGCCGAGATGTCGTCGTAGCCGTCCATGCCCGCCGGGAATCGCACGGGCCGGACGCCGAGGGGATCGACGCAGACGACGAAGAAGTCGGTGCAGGGGCGCTCGGTGCCCGCGGCGCTGGTCGCGTAGGCGCTCGCGGTGCGGATCACGGGTGCGGCCCAGACGACGCCGGCCGCGACGGCGCCGCGCGCGAGGAGCTGGCGTCGGGAGAGCCCGTCCTCGTTTCGCTCACTGTCCGCAGGCATGATCGCTCCCCGGCTGTGACCAGCCCCGCCGCAGGTCACGCACAGCGCCCTGAGGGTCTGCCAAGGTACCACGGGCGCCGCAAGTGGTACATCGCTCCACCCCGCATCCCACCGTCCGTGACCAATGGAGTCGCATCGCATTCCGGAGTCGGCACGGCAGCCTTTCGGGTTGAGCACCGGGGTCCGAGAGGCCCGAAATCGCCACGGTGACCGTCCACGAAACGTGGTGCTGAAACCACGCTTCGCGAGATCCTGAACACGGCGTGACGGAGCGTGATGAAGTTCCCATGAAGTGATGGACGTGTGACGGACGTCCTGTTACCGTCCCCGCCGGGGGGAAGCCGAATTCACCGATCCCATTGCAGAACGATGCAGTGTGGTGTGAACGGGTGTCTAGGCCCCCATACCGCACACGTCGGACAATGGGAGAGGTCAGAATGATTCGGAAGTTTGCAACGGCTGCCGCCGCGGGGGCCCTTGCCCTCGGCACGCTCGCAGCCTTCGGAGTCGGTTCCGCGAGTGCTGCGGCGCCGCCGGTGCTCGGCGCGGTCACGCACTCGAGCATCTCGTGCAACATCACCGCGAAGGCGACGCTGACGCCGCCCCTGAAGAACAACTGGGTCAAGTCGCAGCACACGAGCGACCCCGACGCCGCGGTCCGGGCAGTGCCCGACACGCAGTTCGCCGCGACCGGACCGGTCGGTGTCTCCTCGAAGGCCAAGGGGACCTGCTCGGGCACCGCGACGGACGGCACCCACACGTTCACCGCGACCAGCATCAAGGAGGGCCTCGCAGTGCACACGCCCTCCGTGGACCACCCGCCGCTCAACAACAACGGTGGCGACACGTGCACGGGCCTGCTCGCAGGCACCGCGCCCGAGGACACCGCGGCCACGTACACCGCGTCGATCACGCTCAAGGGTAGTGGCGCGAAGGTGCTTCCCTTCACGATCACCGGGGCCACCGTCACGCCGCACGGTCTCGGGTTCGAGATCGCCGGTGGTACGACGCAGCGCGCCGTTCGCCGGTGCGACCGGGGACGCCCAGGCCAACGTCGACGGTGCCACGATCGCCGCGGTGACCGCGGGTCCGCCGACCTCGGCGGCTCCGAAGCCGGCGAGCAAGTGCCAGCCGAGCTTCAAGGAGAAGGCCGGTGTCGTGACGCTCAAGGCGCCGAAGGGCTTCTCGAAGATCGTGGTTGCGAGCGGCACGTTCACGCTGAACAAGTAACGCAGCACGTTGTCGGGCTTCGGCTCGAGCGAGGCGGTCGGGGCGGGGTCTTCGGACCCCGCCCCTCTCGCGTCCCGCCCGGGCCGGGCGACGTGCGAAATGGCCCCTAGCCAGCGGCGGATCGCCTTGTTAGCGTTCGGGGCAGGGGGGAATCCGGGTTGCCCCGTCGATGCCAAGCGTCGGGTGTGACGGTGGCACGGGTACGTGGCCCCCAACTCGACGCAAGTGACGTCGGACCAAGGGGGGACTACATGTTTCGTAGGATTGCTACGGCTGGGGTCGCGGGAGCACTTGCTCTCGGCGGCCTTGCAGTCTTCGGTGTGGGCGCGGCGAACGCGGTCACGGTGATCACCGCAGGCCCCGGCAGCCACATCAGCTGCAACACGGTGAAGTCCAAGGCGACGATCGCGCCGGCGTTGAAGGACAACTGGGTGCAGGCGGACCACTCGTCCGACCCCGACCCGGCGTTCCGAGCCATCCCGAACACGACGTTCTCGTCGCTCGGACCGGTCACCGTGGCCGGCAAGAGCTCGATCAGCGGCTGCACCGGAACCGTCGTCCAGGGTGCCAACACCGCAACCGTCAAGAAGATCACGGTGTTCCTCACCGGTGACCCGGCCCACCCGGGCCTCGCGAACCCGGCCACCTGCGCCGCGTTGGTGAACCCGGCTCCGCCGGCCCCGACGGACAAGAAGTACGCGATCGACGCGCAGTTCAAGTCCGGCACGAAGGGCTTCAGCATCGCGGACATGCACGCGACCAACGTGTCGCTGACCCAGGCGGGCGTCGGCTTCGACGTCGGCGGTGGCACGATCACCGGCTCGTTCGCCGGTGGCACGTCCACCTCGCACGTGAACGTGGACAGCAAGACGATCACCGCGTTCCTCTCGTCGTCCGGCCTCGGCCACGTGGTGACGAGCACGAACCCGTCGACTGGCGCCAAGCCGTGCCAGGCCTCGGCCAAGAACAAGAAGGGCGTCTGGTCGCTCAAGCCCCCGAAGGGCATCACCAAGATCGGTGTTGCTTCCGGGACGTTCGTCGCGGACAAGAGCTAATCCAGAAGCACATCGAACAACTGGAAGGGAGGCGGGGCCTGCGGTCCCCGCCTCCCTTCGCGTCCAGAACCTCTCAAAGGTCGTGACCTTGGAACGCTTGCGCATCGTCGGCGTCGTCGGCTTCGCGATCGCACTGGCGATGACGCCGGTGCTGGCCGACGCGGCCTCGACCGCGGCTGCGGCCGCGACCGTGGTGACGGTGCCCGGACTCGATCGACCACACCGGCGGGACCGATGCCACCGACGCGCTGAACGCGTTCCTCGCGAAGCTGCCGCCCGGAACGACGGTCGAGTTCCCGAACGCGGGGCGCTACAAGGTCGACGGCACGCTCGTGCTCCCGAACCGTCACGACGTCACCATCGAGGGTCACGGCTCGACGTTCTTCGCGGTCACCGACGGCTCCGGGGTGACGCCACCGCGCGGCGGCCAGCGCGCGAGCTGGCCCCGGCTGCGCCAGGAGTGGCGGATCCGCGGGGGCGGCGGGATCACCCTGCACGACATGACGGTGACGGGCGCCAACGCCAAGGGCGGTGCCACCGCGGGCGCGTACGTCCCGCGCCTCGAGGGCCAGGCCGGGATCGCGGTCCAGCGCGCCGCGGGCGTCGTGATCGACTCGGTGCACGTCAGCAACACGTACGGGGATGCCGTCTACATCACCGGCGGCGCGACGAACGTGACGGTTCGCAACAGCACACTCGAGAAGACCGGACGCCAGGGCGTCGCGATCGTCAACGCGCAGCACGTCACGGTGGAGGGCAACCAGATCCGTGACGTCGCCCGGTCGGTCTTCGACCTCGAGCCGCCCGGCCGGGCCCGGGTCCAGGACATCCACCTGAGCGGGAACACGGTGGGGGACTACGTGAACTTCCTCCTCGCCTCCGGTGGGGGCGGGCCCGGGGTCGGCGACGTCTGGCTCCAGGACAACCACGTCGACGGCGGCCACGGCGTCTCGGTGTTCGCGGGCATCGAGGGCCAGCGCCGGACCGGCTACCACGTGCTCGACAACACCGGCACCGGGGCGCAGCGCCCGACCGGGGGCACCGGCCGGGCCGGGCTGCTCCAGCTCCTCAACCTGGATCAGGTGGAGATCCGCGGCAACCACCAGCCGGTCGCCGGGGTGCCGGCGATCTCCACCGACCGGGTCTGCGGGCTGACCGTCACCGGCAACGACTTCCCGGGCGCGAGCACCCAGCAGCAGGTGGTCCGGGCCTGCGGGGCGGCCGCGCCGGCGCCGGGGACCCCGAAGCCGTCCCGGACCCCCGCGCCGACCGGCGCGAGCCCGACGACCGCGGCCCCGAGCTCGGGTGGGGGAGGCGGGGACGACATCGGGGGTCTCCTGCTCGCGGGGCTGGTGGGGTTCGCGGCCGGCCTGGGCGTCGCCGCGGCGGTGTTCGCAGCGTGGCGGCGCGGCCGCGCCTCGGGCGCGAGCTGACGCCGGGGCGGATTTCCGGGGCCTAGATTTCCCTCGGCGGCCCTTCGGATGTATCCTTCCGGGTCGCCCTTTCTTTTTTGGCGTGCCTTGCGCGCGCCCCCAGCCCCCGGTGGTGCACCGTAGCCAAGCCCAAGGACGACACGATCCTCGTTGAGGGGACGGTCATCGAGCCTCTCCCCAACGCCATGTTCCGTGTCGAGCTCGAGAACGGACACAAGGTCCTGGCGCACATCTCCGGGAAGATGCGGATGCACTACATCCGGATTCTCCCGGGCGACCGGGTCCAAGTCGAGCTCACGCCCTACGACCTGAGTCGGGGTCGCATCACCTACCGATACAAGTAGTCAGAGGAACCAGATGAAGGTCCGTCCGTCGGTGAAGCCGATGTGTGAGAAGTGCAAGGTGATCCGCCGCCACGGTGCGGTCCGGGTCATCTGCGTGAACCCGCGCCACAAGCAGCGACAGGGTTGAGGAGCTAGCTGATGGCGCGCATTGCCGGAGTCGACATCCCCCGCGAGAAGCGGCTCGAGATCTCACTGACCTACATCTTCGGCATCGGCCGGAGCACGGCCGGGACGATCTGCCAGCAGACCGGCCTCTCGCCCGACACCCGGGTCCGCGACCTGACCGAGGACGAGGTCGCGCGGCTGCGCGCGTTCATCGACTCGAACCTCAAGATCGAAGGTGACCTGCGCCGCGAGATCGCGGGTCACATCAAGCGCAAGATCGAGATCGGGACGTACCAGGGGATCCGGCACCGCCGGAACCTCCCGGTGCGCGGCCAGCGCACGCGTACGAATGCGCGCACCCGCAAGGGTCCGAAGCGCACCGTCGCCGGCCGCAAGAAGGCCCGCAAGTAGCCAGCGGGCGACCGGGCCCCACCGGCCCCCAGTTCGACACGACGAGCGGTAGAGAGCGAGCGCAACAAGATGGCAAAGCCTGCACCGGGCGGACGACGCCCGCGTCGCCGTGAGCGAAAGAACATCAGCCACGGCATCGCGCACATCAAGTCGTCCTTCAACAACACGATCATCACCATCTCCGACCAGCAGGGGAACACGCTGGCGTGGGCGTCGGCCGGCAACGTCGGCTTCAAGGGCTCGCGCAAGAGCACGCCGTTCGCCGCGCAGCTCGCGGCCGAGACCGCGGCCCGCCGGGCGATGGAGCACGGGGTCCGCCGGGTCGACGTCGTGGTGAAGGGCCCGGGCTCCGGTCGCGAGACCGCGATCCGCTCGATCCAGAACACGGGCATCGAGGTCCTCGGCATCAAGGACGTCACCCCGATCCCGCACAACGGTTGCCGCCCGCCGAAGCGACGGAGAGTCTGATGGCGCGTTACACCGGACCCGTCTGCCGCCTCTGCCGGCGCGAGCGCATGAAGCTGTTCCTCAAGGGCGCGAAGTGCGACACCATGAAGTGCCCGATCGAGCGGCGCCCCTACCCGCCGGGCATCCACGGTCGCGGCCGCATCCGTGAGAGCGAGTACATGCTCCAGCTGCGCGAGAAGCAGAAGGCGCGCCGCATCTACGGCCTGCTCGAGAAGCAGTTCCGCAACCTCTACGCGCAGGCGGCCGGCCAGTCCGGCATCACCGGCGAGAACCTGCTGCGGATGCTCGAGCAGCGCCTCGACAACGTCGTGTTCCGGGGCGGGTTCGCCTCGAGCCGGAACCAGAGCCGCCAGTGGGTGCGCCACGGCCACGTCACCGTCAACGGCAAGCGGGTCACGATCCCGTCGTTCCAGGTCCGCAAGGGCGACGTCGTTGCGCTCTCGCCCAAGGCCAAGAACATGATCGTCGTGCGCCACAACCTCGACACGATCGACCGGATCGTCCCGCAGTGGCTCGACGCGCTGCCGGCCGAGGCCCAGGTCACGGTGCGCGAGCTGCCGCTGCGCGAGCAGATCGACGTGCCCGTGCGCGAGCAGCTCATCGTCGAGCTCTACTCCAAGTAAGCAATCCCCCCGCCTCGGGCGCAACGCGCGCCCATCTAGAGGAGTTTCCATGCTCATCATCCAGCGCCCCGAGATCGAGGCACTCGAGCCCGAAGGCAACACGCAGCGATTCGTCATCTCGCCGCTCGAGCCCGGCTTCGGTCACACCCTCGGCAACAGCCTGCGCCGCACGCTGCTGTCGTCGATCCCCGGCGCCGCGGTCACCCGCGTGCGCCTCGACGACGCGCTGCACGAGTTCGGCACGATCAAGGGGGTCAAGGAGGATGTCACCGACATCATCCTGAACCTCAAGGACCTCGTGCTGACCTGCACCTCCGAGGAAGAGGTGCCGCTGCGCCTCGACGTGCGCGGCCCGAAGGAGGTCACCGCCCGGGACATCCAGACCACCTCGGACGTGGAGATCCTCAACCCGGACCTCCCGCTCGCGAGCGTGAACTCGACCGGCCGCCTCGCGCTCGACCTCAGCGTCGAGCAGGGCCGCGGCTACGCGTCGGCGGACAAGACCAAGCGCGCCGGCGCCCCGATCGGTGAGATCCCGGTCGACGCGATCTTCTCGCCGGTGCGGCGGGTCGCGTTCGAGATCGAGCCCACCCGGGTCGAGCAGGCCACGAACTACGACAAGCTCACCCTCGAGATCGAGACCGACGGCTCCATCTCGCCGCGCGAGGCGCTCGCCTCCGCCGGTGCGACGCTGCGCAACCTCGTGGCGCTCGTCGGCGACCTCTCGGCCGAGCAGGAAGGCCTGGAGCTCGGCGAGGTCTCGCCGGTCACCGCCACCTCGCCCGACCTCGAGCTCGCGATCGAGGAGCTGGACCTCTCCGAGCGCCCGCGCAACTGCCTCAAGCGGGCCCGCGTGGACTCGATCGGCCAGCTCGTCCAGAAGACCGAGGACGACCTGCTCGCGATCACGAACTTCGGCCAGAAGTCGCTCGACGAGGTCATCCAGAAGCTCGACGAGCGTGGCCTCTCGCTGCGCATGAAGGACTGACCCGAGATGCCCGCACCGAAGAAGGGTCCGCGTCTCGCCGGAGGGCCGGCGCACCAGCGCCAGCTGCTGGCCAACCTCGCCGCGAGCCTGTTCGAGGCTGAGGGCATCACGACGACCGTGTCGCGGGCCAAGGCGCTGCGGCCCTACGCGGAGAAGCTGATCACCAAGGCCAAGAAGGGCGGGGTCCACCAGCAGCGTCAGGTGGTCTCGACCATCCACGACCAGGCGGTCGCCCACAAGCTCTTCGCCGAGATCGCACCGCGATACGCCGACCGCAACGGCGGCTACCTGCGGATCCTGAAGCTCGGCCCGCGCCCGGGCGACAACGCGCCCATGGCGCGCATCGAGCTCGTCTAGCGCTCCTCTTGCCCCACCGTTCTCGGCACGCTGAACCGCGCCAGGCGCGGTTGAACGGGCCGAGAACCGGCGCGGGGAGCGTCGAGCGGTGACGTTGTTCGAGGCACAGAACCAGGGCGCGGGGCCGGCGGTCTGCCGGCTGCTCCTCGCGTACGACGGCGGTGGGTTCCGCGGGTTCGCGGTGCAACCCGAGCAGCGCACGGTCGAGGGCGTGCTGACCAAGGCGCTCAACCAGGTGCTGCACGGCGAGATCGGGATCACCTGCGCCGGCCGCACGGACGCGGGCGTGCACGCGTGGGGTCAGGTCGTCTCGTTCGACGCGACGCCCGGCCTCGAGCCCGACCGGCTGCAGACGTCGCTGAACGGCATGCTCGGCCCGGAGATCGTGGTGCGCGAGGCCGAGATCGTCGCGCCCGGGTTCAGTGCCCGCCGGACCGCCACCTGGCGGCGGTACCGGTACACGATCGTGAACCGGCCGTTCCCCGATCCCTTCCTCGCCCGCTACGCGTGGTGGGTGCGCCAACCGCTCGACCTGTCGGTGCTGCGGCTCGCGTCCGACCCGTTCGTCGGCGTGCACGACTTCGCGTCGTTCTGCCGGCCGCCGACGATCGGCGGGAAGTCCCTCGTGCGGCGGGTGCTGGAGTCGGACTGGACCGACCTCGGCGACGGGTTGCTGCGCTACGAGGTGCGGGCGTCGTCGTTCTGCTGGCAGATGGTGCGGTCGATGGTCGGCACGATGGTGGACGTCGGGATCGGGAAGCGGAAGCCGGGCGAGATCATGGGGATCCTGCGCCAACGCGACCGGTCCGCGGCCGGCGAGCCCGCGCCGCCGCACGGCCTCTGCCTCTGGGACGTCGGCTACGACTGACGGCGGCCCGGAGCGCCGCCGGTGGTCATCCGGTGGTCGCGCCGTTCAGGTCGCCGGAGCCCGCCGGGTCGTTGCCCGGGACGTGCTTCGTCACCTGGAGCGCGAGCAGCGCGTCCGCGCCGGCACTCCCACCGCTGTACACGACGACGTCCCAGTGCTTCCCGAGCGCGGTGTACGGGCTGAACACCGCGGCGGCCGCGCCGCGGGACGCCGACGACTGGATGCGGTACCCGGCGTGGGTGAGCTGCGCCTTGAAGCTCTTTGCCGCCGCAGCCGCGGCCACGTTCCCGCCGGGGACCGCGAACGACAACGTGTAGGCCTGGTCCCCGCCCTTGCTCGACGCGATCGCCGCCTTGAGCGTCCCGCCGGGGAGCGGCACTTCGTTGTTCGGGAAGCTGGCCGGCAGCTTGGCGTCACCGACGCTGATCGAGTTGTCGCCGTCGGTCGCGGTGACGTGCTGCTTGTCCTTGTGGACCTTCACGTTGCTCGCCGCACTCCCACCGCCGGAGCTGCAGCCCGCGAGCAGCCCGAGCGCGAGCGCGCCGGCGGCCGCGGTGATGCGGAGCCGCCGCACTCAGAACCCGATGGTGGTCGGTGTGGTGGTCGATGCGGTGCCGCCGGTCGCGCCCGGTGCGGTGCTCGGCGAGGTGTCGCCGATGCCCGCGATGCCGCTGGTGACCTGGCCGTGCGTGTGCACCTGCACCGAGAGCGTGGCCCGCTCCCTCGGGCTCGCCTTCCCGCTGACCACCGCGACATCCCACTTCTTGCCGATTGCGTCGAACTGGGTGATCCCGCCGTCGCTGCCGCCGATCGAGCTGTAGTCCTTGATCGTGAAGCCGGCCCGCATCAGCCGCCGGCGGTACTGGTCGCCCGCGTTGATCCCGTTCCGGCCGCCGAGCGCGTAGGTCATCGTGAACGACGCGTTCGGCGGGTTCGCCTCCGCCACGACGGCATTCAGCTTGCCCGCGACGGGGAGCGGCACGCTGGCCGGGAAGTTCTTCGGAATGACCGCGTCCTTGCCGAAGCGCACTGAGCTCTGGCTGCCGTTCTCGCCCTTGACCGTCTGGTTGAACGCGGGCGCGGCGCTGTTGCTCCCGCATGACGTGAGCCCGCAGCCGGTGATCAGGAAGATCGCCCCGACGCCGAGCGCGGTGCGGAACGTCCGGCCGTAGCTGAGGTTCATCAGGATTCGCCCAGGTAGAGGAAGGAGTAGGCCTCGTCGCGGAACTGGAGGCCGGCGGCGCGCAGGTTGACGTCCCAGTCGCCGCGCACCGACGGGTTGTTCTCTTCCATGCCGTGGTCGGCGACGAGCACGAACGCGGTGTCGTCGAACGCTCCCGCGGCCTCGATCGCGTTCAGCACCTCGCCCAGGCGGGCGTCGGAGTCGCGGATCGATGCGGCCGCCATCTCGGAGTGCGGGCCGCCCTCGTGCATGGCGGAGTCGGTGAGCGTGAAGTTGACCCACATGAACCGGGGCGCCGGGTAGTCCACGTCGCGGTAGCGGCCGCTCCAGATGCCGCAGGCCTGCTCGGTGCCCATGTGGTCCACGACCGAGGACCACTGGTAGTCCTTCGACGGGCGCACGAACCGCTCGGTGGTGTGGGGCAGGCCGAACGGGTCGTCGGGGATCGGCGGCACCTCGCCCCGGCGGAAGAAGTCGAAGGTCGAGAAGCCCGCACCGATGTCGCAGGGCTCGTTGACCGACGCGGTGAAGTCGTCGGCCCAGGTGCGCGTGACCGCGGTGTGGATCGACTCCGTGCCGGGGCTGACCGTCTTCATCGCCCAGGGCCACGTGGCCGAGGAGTTCGTGATGATCTGCTCGCCCGTCGCGCGGTCGAACCACGCGTTGTTCAGGATCCCGTGGTGACCGGGGAGGCGGCCGGTGATGATCGACGTGTGGTTCGCGAGCGTGACGGTCGGGAGCCCGGCCATCGCGCCGTGCTCGTACGCGGTGCCCATCTCGATCAGGCGCGCGACGTTCGGTGCCTCGCCCCGCGCGGCCATGGCGTACAGCACGTTGGGGTTGGTCCCGTCGAAGAGGAACCCGACGACGTGCTTCGGCCGGCCGGCGTCGAGGTCCAGGACGTCGAAGCGGACCTCACCGTCCTGGCCCGCGAGGTAGGTGCCGTCGTCGTGCGGCGCGCATCCGAGCAGGTGGGCGATGGTCGGGGCCACGTCCACGAGCCGGCCGGCGCGCGGGACGAGCCCGTCGGTGCGGACGCCCTTGCCCGCGATGACGAACGGGGCCCGGGCCTGGACGACGCCGAGCGACCCGTGCTCACCGAGGTGCCCGCCCTGATCCTCCCAATTGTGCGCGGCGGAGTGGATCACGCAGAGATCCGGCGCGGCGGGGTGGTCGAAGAGCTGGGCGATCGTGTCGTAGGCGAAGGGGTAGGCGTTCTCGGCCCGGGTCGGGAAGCGGTGGGCCAGCTCGTTGTCGAGCCCGGCGAACTTGTCGGTCGACTGGTCGGCGAGCGGGTCGGCCCCGGTGGAGGCGACCAGCTCGTAGCCGTCGGGACCGGGCCCGGTGCGGCGGAAGACGGTGGTGCCGTCGTGGGTCAGCGCCTCGTAGTGGCCGTCCCGGCTGAGCAGGACCATGTCGACGATGGGATCGAGGCTGCTGTCCAGGAGGACCGCGAGCGCCTGATCCGCCTCGGCGGCGAGGTGGTCGGGCAGCCGGTGGGCGGCGTCGGTGGAAGTCACGGCGTCAGGGTAGCCGCCGATTGCCGCTCCGGGGCCCGCGCGAGTAGCATCTGCGGTCGCGTTCGGAGCCTGAATTCCGGCCCGAAGAAACCATGCGGTAGGCCAGCCGGTCGCCGTTCTCAGAAGAACGAGTAGGACCCGTGCGGACCTTCACCCCCAAGCAGTCCGACATTCAGCGCGCTTGGCTCGTCATCGACGCCGAGGGCATGCGGCTCGGCCGGGTCGCGACCGAGGTCGCGACGCTGCTGCGCGGCAAGCACAAGCCGATCTGGGCGCCCAACGTCGATGTCGGCGACCACGTCGTCGTGATCAACGCCTCGAAGCTCGACGTCTCGCTGCGCAAGAGCTCGGACAAGCTGTACTGGCGCCACTCGGGCTATCCGGGCGGCATCAAGTCCGAGTCGCTCGAGCGGCTCATGGAGCGCGACGCCGGAGCGGGTCGTGAAGCTCGCGGTCAAGGGCATGCTGCCCAAGACCCGGCTCGGCCGCTCGATGATCAAGAAGCTCCGGGTCTACGCCGGCCCGACCCACCCGCACTCCGCCCAGCTGCCGCAGCCGCACCCGCTGTCGCCGCGGGTCTCGTCGTAGATCTCCCGAGAGGAACGCTTCCGTTGTCCAAGCCCCTGCTCCAGACCACCGGTCGTCGGAAGGAAGCCGTCGCGCGCGTGCGGCTGCGTCCCGGCACCGGCAAGCTCGTGGTCAACGGGAAAGAGATCGAGCAGTACTTCCGGATCGCCACGCACCGCATGGCGGCCACCGAGTCCCTGCGCATCACGCAGACGGCGGACGTGTACGACGTCGACGCGACGATCCGCGGCGGCGGCATCAGCGGCCAGGCCGGTGCGCTCGGTCTCGGCATCGCCCGGGCGCTCGTGACGCTCGACCCCGAGGCGCGTGCGGCCCTCAAGAAGTCCGGGCTGCTCACTCGGGACGCGCGGGAGAAGGAACGGCGCAAGTACGGCCTCAAGAAGGCCCGCAAGGCCCCGCAGTACTCGAAGCGGTAGCCGACGCGGCCAGGCGGCCGGCGCCGTTGCCATGACGCTCAAGTTCGGAACCGACGGTGTGCGCGGCGTTGCCGGCGCGGAGCTCACGGTTGAGCTGACCACGGCGCTCGGTCGCGCCGCGGTGCGCGCGCTCGGGGCGACGGAGCCGTTCCTGATCGCGCGCGACACGTGCCGGTCGGGGCCGATGCTCGAAGCCGCGCTCGCGGCCGGAATCTGTGCGGAAGGCGGCGCGGTGACGAGCCTCGGCGTGCTGCCGACGCCCGGCCTCGCCGGTGCCTGCGTCGCCCGCCGCGCGCCGGGCGCCATGATCTCCGCCAGCCACAACCCGTACCCGGACAACGGGATCAAGTTCTTCGAAGCCGGTGGCCGCAAGCTGCGCGACGAGACCGAGGCGCGCATCGAGGCGGAGCTCACGGCGATCCTGGTCGACGGCTCGACGCCGCACGTCGGCATGGAGGTCGGGCAGGCCGGCGTGGCCGAAGGCGCGCTCGAGGAGTACGTGCAGCGGCTCGTCTCCGCCGTCGGGCCCGAGGCGCTGCACGGGCTGACCGTGGTCGCCGACTGTGGGAACGGGGCGGCGTTCGCCGCGGCACCGCGCGCCTTGCAGCGGCTCGGGGCCGAGGTCGTGGTGCTCAACGTGGAGCCGGACGGCGCCAACATCAACGACCGGTGCGGCTCGACCGACCCGAGCGGTCTCGTCCGGACGGTGCTCGACGTCGGCGCGCAGGCCGGGCTCGCGTTCGACGGCGACGCGGATCGGCTCGTCGCGGTCGACGAGCGCGGCGGGCTGGTCGACGGCGACCACATCCTCGCGATCGCCGCGCTCGACCTGCAGGCGCGCGGCCGTCTGCGCGGCAACGCGATCGCAACGACCGTGATGGCGAACCTCGGCCTGCGACGCGCGCTCGCGGCGAGCGACATCGCCGTCGTCGAGACCCCGGTGGGGGACCGCCACGTGCTCGCCGCGATGGAGGAGCACGATCTCGTGCTCGGCGGCGAGCAGTCGGGTCACGTCATCTTCCGGGACCACACGGTCACGGGCGACGGCCCGCTCGCCGGCATCCTCCTGCTCGACGCGATGCTCCGCGCCGCGGTGCCGCTCTCGCAGCTCGCGTCGGTGGTGACCAAGTACCCGCAGGTGCTCCGCAACGTGCGCGTGCGCGAGCGCGCGGGCCTCGACGCCGCCGACGGGTTCTGGGCCGAGGTGCGCGCGGTCGAGGGCGACCTCGGCACCGAGGGCCGGGTGCTCGTGCGCCCGTCGGGGACCGAGCCGGTGGTCCGGGTCATGGTGGAGGCGAGCGACGAGTCCGTGGCCGGGGCCGCCGCCGACCGTCTGGCCACCGCCCTCCAAGCCGCCCTCGGCACCCCGACATGACCGCCCACCTCCCCGCGTTTGTCCGATTCGGTTCCCTGAGGGAGCTTTTTCGGACAGACGGACGGGGCATGGAGGGCTAGGAACGCGATGGACGTGGTGCTGGCGATCGACCTGGGGACGTCGGGGCCGAAGGTCGCGCTCGTGGCCGACACGGGCGCGGTCGTCGAGAGCGAGTACGAGCCGACGCAGCTGATCCTCACCGACGACGGTGGCGTGGAGCAGGATCCGGACGACTGGTGGCGCGCGATCACGACCGCGACCCGCCGGATGATGGCGCGCGGGACCGTCGCGGCCGACCGCGTCATCGGCGTCTGCTGCACTGCGCAGTGGCTGGGCACGGTGGCGGTCGACGGCGCGGGCCGGCACCTCATGAACGCGATCATCTGGATGGACGCGCGCGGGGCCCCGTACATGCCGGACATCACCGGCGGGACGGTCACCATCCAGGGCTACGAGCCCCGCAAGATCACGCGCTGGATCAAGGTGTCCGGCGGCGCGCCCGGGCACTCGGGCAAGGATCCGACCGCGCACATCCTCTGGATCAAGCACCACCGCCCGGACGTCTACCGCGAGACCGCCACGTTCCTGGAGCCGAAGGACTACCTGAACCTTCGCCTCACCGGTCGTGCGGTCGCGTCGGTCGACTCGATCGCCGGCCACTTCGTCACGGACAACCGCGACCTCGACCACGTCGTCTACGACGACCAGCTGATCGAGTACTCGGAGCTCGACCGCGCGACCCTGCCCGATCTCGTGCGCGCGGTCGACGTCATCGGACGGCTCCGCGACGACGCGGCCGCCGAGCTCGGGGTGCCCGCGGGCATCGAGGTCGTCGCGGGGACGCCGGACGTGCAGTCGGCCACAATCGGCTCCGGCGCGCTGGCGGACTTCCAGGCCCACCTCTACCTCGGCACGTCGTCGTGGATCACCTGCCACGTCCCGTTCAAGAAGACCGACCTCTTCTCGAACATGGCGTCGCTGCCGGCCGCGGTCCCGAACCGCTACTTCGTCGGCAACGACCAGGAGACCGCGGGCGCGTGCCTGGGGTGGCTGCGCGACAACGTGCTCTGGCCCGACGACGGCCTGGGCACCGGGCCCGCGCCCGACGACGCGTTCGTGCGCATCGACGCGCTCGCGGCGACAGCCCCGGTGGGCAGCGGTTCCGTGATCTTCACGCCGTGGCTCAACGGCGAGCGGACCCCGGTCGACGATCACAACCTGCGCGCCTCCTGGATCAACCAGTCGCTCTCGACGACGCGGGCCGACCAGGTCCGCGCCGTGCTCGAAGGCGTGGCGTACAACACGAAGTGGCTGCTGGGCGCGGTCGAGAAGTTCGTCGACCGGCGCCTGGACCCGATCCGGGTCATCGGGGGCGGCGCCACGTCGGAGCTGTGGCGCCAGATCCACGCCGACGTGCTCGACCGCACCATCGAGCTGGTCGTGGACCCGCAGGCCGCGAACGTGCGCGGCGCGGGGTTCGTCGGCCTCGTCGGGCTCGGGCGGGCGACCTTCGCGGACCTCGGGGCGAGCGTGGCGGTGGGCGCCGTGCACCGCCCCGATCCGGCCGCGCGAGCCGTCTACCAACCCCTCGCCCGGGAGTTCAAGGCCGTCTACCGGCGCACCAAGTCGATCAACGCCCGCCTCAACGGCTAGATCCGACCGGTAAGATCTCGGGTTCTATGTGCGGCATCGTCGCAGTCGTCCGGCGCCCGACCGACCGGACACCACCCTCTCTGTCCGAGCTGGCGACCGAGCTTCGGCGCGCCTCCGGTCACCTCGCCGACGCGTTCGAGGGCGGCGCGCCGGCCGGACCGCTCGCCGAGGCGGCCGCGCACATCGAGGCGGTCGACGCGGCGCTGCGCGGCGTCGCCGGGGTCCGCGCGCTCATCGACGATCCGGCCGGGCTCACCGTCCTGACCCGCGAGCTCGCGACGCAGCAGGAGGCGCTGGTCCGGCTCGAGGCCCGGCTCGACGCCGAGGGCGGGGTCGACCCGGACGAGCTCGAGACGATCAACGCGGCGCTGGTCCGGGCCAAGGACGCGGTGTGGGCGGTCGCCCGGGACCGCATCCGGGCCGGTCGGGAGGTCGAGGCACTGGCTGACGGCACCACCGCGCCGGCCGCGATCGAAGGGTTCACGTCGGTGCAGGTCGCGCTGAGCGCGATCGACCGGCTCGAGGTGCGGGGCCGGGACTCCGCCGGGCTGCACCTCTTCGTGCGCGACCACGGCCTGGACCTCGCGAGCCCGGAGAACGCCGCGGCGCTGCGCGAGCGCGCCCGGGACCCGTTGTTCCGGTCCGGCGCGGTGCGCTCACCGGACGGCGCGTTGAGCTTCGTGTACAAGGCCGCGGCCGAGATCGGTGAGCTCGGCGACAACGTCGCCGCGTTGCGCCGTGCGATCACCAACGACTCGTTGCTGCACCGCGCCCTCGACAACGCGACGGCGCGGGTCATGGTGCTCGGCCACACGCGCTGGGCGAGCGTCGGGATCATCTCCGAGGCCAACGCGCACCCGTTGAACCACGAAGAGGCCGGGATCGCGAACGGTGAGGGCGCCTACGTCACTGCCGCGCTGAACGGTGACGTCGACAACTTCGGAGAGCTCGTCGCGCTCTACGACCTCGCGATCCCGCCCGAGATCACGACGGACGCGAAGGTCATCCCCGCACTGGTGCGTCGACGGATCGACGCGGGCGAGACGGTCATGGAGTCGTTCCGCGCGACCGTCGCCGCGTTCGAAGGCTCGGTCGCGATCGGTGCGCACGCCGCGGCGGACCCGGACCGCGTGATGCTCGCGTTGCGGGGGAGCGGCCAGGCGTTGTACGTCGGCCTGGCCGACGACTGCTTCGTCGTGGCGAGCGAGCCCTACGGCCTGGTCGAGGAGACCTCGAGCTACCTGCGCCTCGACGGTGAGACGCCGGGCAACCCCGAGAACCCGGGCGCGAGCCGGGGTCAGATCGTCGTCCTGGACGCGGCCGGCGCCGGCACCATCGCCGGCATCGAGCGCATCTCGTACGACGGCACCGCGCTGCCGGTGCAGGCGGACGAGCTGGTGACGCCGCAGATCACGACCCGCGACATCGACCGGGGTGAGTTCCCGCACTACCTCCTGAAGGAGATCTCGGAGGCGCCGGCCTCGTTCCGCAAGACGCTGCGGGGCAAGATCGCGGAGCGCGACGGCGTGCCCGTCGTCGAGCTGCCGCACGAGACGCTGTCCGAGGACCTGCGGGCGAAGCTGCGCGGTGGAACGTACCGGCGGGTGCTCGTCATCGGTCAAGGCACCGCGGCCGTCGCGGGCCAGAGCCTGGTCGCCGCGCTGCAACGCGCGCTCGGTCCGTCGCACGCCGTGACGGTCGAGGCGCTGCTCGCCACCGAGCTGTCGGGCTTCCGGCTCTCGGGGGACATGGCCGACACGCTGGTGATCGCGATCAGCCAGAGCGGCACCACCACGGACACGAACCGCACCGTGGACCTCGCCCGCGCGCGCGGCGCGACGGTCCTCGCGATCGTGAACCGCCGCAACAGCGACCTCGTGGACCGCACCGACGGCGTGCTCTACACGTCGGACGGCCGCGACGTGGAGATGAGCGTCGCGTCGACGAAGGCGTTCTACTCCCAGGTCGCGGCCGGGTTCCTCCTCGCGTTCGCCCTCGCCGACGAGCTCACCCTGGGCCACTCGGAGGACCGGGTCACCCTCCTCCACGCGCTGCGCGACCTGCCCGCGGCGATGGAGCAGGTCCTGGCCCGGCGCGCGTCGATCGGGGTCATCGCGCAACGTCTCGCCCCCGGCCGCCGCTACTGGGCCGTCGTCGGCAACGGCGCGAACCGGATCGCCGCGCACGAGGTGCGGATCAAGCTCTCGGAGCTCTGTTACAAGTCGATCGCGTGTGACGGCACCGAGGACAAGAAGCACATCGACCTCTCCGCGGAGCCGCTGATCATCGTGTGCGGCGCGGGTCTCACGGGATCCAACGCCGACGACGTCGCCAAGGAGCTCGGGATCTACCGGGCGCACAAGGCCGCGGCGGTGGCGGTCGTCGACCAGGGCGACGACCGGTTCGGCGCCGCGCTCGAGACGATCGAGGTCCCGGCGGTCCACCCCGCGCTCGGCTTCGTGCTCTCCGCGATGGCCGGCCACCTGTTCGGGTACGAGGCCGCGCTCGCGATCGACGCGTCGGCCCACCCGCTGCGCGAGGCCCGGGCCGCGATCGAAGCCGTGGTGACGGCACCGCGGGCGCCCAGCCGGTTCGGGATGGAGCGCCTGGGCCAGCAGCTCGAAGGGCCCGCGGCACGCTTCTTCGACCAGCTCCGCGGCGGCTTCTACGACGGCTCGCTCGAGGCGGGCACCGCGGTGCGGCTGGCCTCGCTCTTCCGGTACGCGACCCGCGTGCTCCCGCTCGACGCGTTCCAGGTGGAGTACGGCAAGGTCGGCACGCCCGGCACCGTCGTCGAGGACCTCACCGGCGCGTTGACCGCGGCGATCGAGGAGCTCACGCGGCCCGTCGACGCGATCAAGCACCAGGCGAAGACGGTGACCGTCGGGATCTCGCGCTCCGACGAGACGCTGCTGCAGGTGCCGTTGGTGCAGCAGGTGCTCGCGGCGGGTGCGGCCCGCGACGGGCTCAGCTACCGCGTGCTGCGCACCCTCGTGGACCTGAATGCCGCGGTGGACCAGGTCACCGGGTTCACCCGCTACAGCATCGAGGGCGACCCCACCACCGATGACGCCACGATCAGCGTCGTGGACCAGGGTGGCAGCGCGATGCAGCTGCGGTCGCGCACCGCGGACAACCCGATCCTGCGGGGTACGAAGCAGATCGTCGCGGCCGAGCGCGAGGTCACGGTGACGCGTGGGCGCAGCGACGGGCGCACCGTCGTGATCGTCCCCGAGGTGAAGGGGGCCCAGACCGTCGGGCTGACGCTGCTCCAGCTCGATCTGAAGCACCGCGTCCCGGCGGACGTCGCGCACGCGGTCCTGTCGGGCTATCGGAACCGGTACGCGGCGCTGCGCGGTGCGTTCACCGAGACCGAGCTCAGCTTCGACGACCAGCGGCTGGCCGAGACCGACCTGGTGGACCTGCTCACGGTCCCGGTCTACGTCCTCGCCGACCGCTGGCGCACCGCCGACTGACCCCACCTGGCAGGGTTGGGGGTATGACCGGGGAGATGCTGGGGATCGGGACGGACCTGGTGGAGTGCGGCCGGTTCCGGCTCGCGCTCGAGCGGCGGCCCCGGATCGCCGAGCGGCTCTTCAGCGACGCGGAGCGGGAGTACGCGTTCCGCCACGTCGAGCCGGTCCCGCCGCTCGCGGCGCGGTTCGCGGCCAAGGAAGCCGTGATGAAGGCGATGAGCGTCGGGCTCTGGAAGTTCGCGATGCGCGACGTGGAGGTGATCCGCCTGCCGAGTGGCCAACCCGAGATCAGGCTGCACAACAAGGCGGCCGCGCTGGCGGACCGAGCGCGGCGTCGGGAGCTGGCTGCTCACGTTGTCGCACGTCGACAGCATGGCGATCGCAGTTGCCGTGGCGCTCAAGTGACGCGGCGCGCATGAAGCCGCTCGTCACCCCGGCGGAGATGGCGCTCGCCGACCGCCGCACCATCGCGGCCGGAACTCCCGTCGAGGTGTTGATGGAGCGCGCGGGCCGCGCGGTGGCGTGGAGCGTCCGCCAGGCGTGCGGCGGGGTGTACGCCCGACACGCGATCGTCGTGTGCGGCAAGGGGAACAACGGCGGCGACGGACGGGTCACCGCCCGGGCACTGCGGGCGTGGGGGATGCGCGTCACGGTGTTCGCGCTCGAGGCAGGCATCGACCGAACGCGATTCGCGCGCGCGCTCGACCGCGCGGACGTCGTGGTCGACGCCATGTTCGGCACCGGCTTCCGCGGCGCGCTCGAGGGCGACGCGGCCTGGGTGGTCGGAGCAATCGCCGTCGCGCCGGTGCTGGTGGTGGCCGTCGACATCCCGTCCGGGGCGGACGGGCTGACCGGCGCGGCCGAGGGGCCCGTGATCGCCGCCGATCGCACGGTGACCTTCGCCGCGACGAAGCCGGGGCTGCTCTTCGAGCCCGGGCCACACGCACGCCGGCATCGTGACCGTCGCGGACATCGGCATCGACGTCGGCCCGGTGGCGGCCGGCATCACGGAGCAATCGGACGTCGCCGCGTGGCTGCCCGCGCGCAAGCCGAGCACCCACAAGTGGGAGGTCGGCGGGATGATGGTGGTCGGTGGCACGACGGGCATGACGGGTGCGCCGATGTTCGTGAGCCACGCGGCGATGCGCGCGGGTGCGGGCATCGTCTGGTGCGGGATGCCCGGCGAGGAAGCGGCGGCGGCGGGATCCGGCACCGAGGTGATCACCGTCGCGCTGCCGGCGGCGCCCGACGGGTCCCTCGACGCGCACGCGGCCGGCGCGGTGCTGCGCGACCTCGGGCGCTTCGGCGCGGTCGTGATCGGGCCCGGGCTGGGCGGTCACGACGGCGCGCAGACCGCGGTGAGCCAGCTCGTCGCCGACGCGCCCGTGCCGATGGTGCTCGACGCCGACGGGCTCAACGCGCTGCGCGGGGACCTCTCACCCCTGCGGGTCCGGCACACGATGTTGACGACCCCGACCGTGCTCACCCCGCACGACGGCGAGTACACGCGGCTCGTGGGCGAACCGCCCGGAACCGATCGGATCGACTCGGCCCGCCGGCTGGCCACGGCGGCCGACGCGGTCGTCCTCCTCAAGGGCTCCGCCACGGTCATCGCCGAGCCGGGTCCGGAGGGTCGCGTCGCGGTCAACACCACCGGTGGGCCCTGGCTGGCGACGGCCGGCACGGGCGACGTCCTCAGTGGCATCGTGGGCGCGTTCCTGGCCCGGGGGATGGGAGCGTTCGAGGCCGCGGCCGCCGCGGCCTGGGTGCATGGCCGGGCCGCGGACCGAGCCGGGCATACTGGGATGATCGCGGGCGACCTGATCGCCGCAATCCCGGCCGCGCTCCCCGAATAGCGGGACAATGGGCGGCCGAACCGCCCGCACCTGCGGCACCGACCGCACTTCGACCTGGAGGCCTGATGCCCAGCAGCACCCCCGTGACCGACGTGATGACGAAGGACGTCGTCACGCTGGCGCCCGACACGTCGCTGGCGGATGCCGCCGACCTGCTCGCCGAGAAGGGGTTCGGCGCCGCCCCGGTCGTCGACGCCGACGGCAAGATCGTCGGGCTGCTCCGCGACGAGGACCTGCTGATCTCGGAGGCGCGCCTCCACCTCCCCACCACGATCGCGATCCTGCCGGGCATCGAGTTCACACTGCCGAGCTCGTTGCGGCGCTACGACGAGGAGCTCAAGAAGGCGGCATCGTCCACCGTCGCGGACGTGATGGAGAAGAGCTTCAAGCACGTCGCGCCGGACGCGGACGTCGCCGATGTCGCGACGAT
The DNA here is from genome assembly GCA_963770105.1 of uncultured Acidimicrobiia bacterium. Lineage (GTDB taxonomy): Bacteria > Actinomycetota > Acidimicrobiia > IMCC26256 > JAENVU01 > Chersky-806. Next base: position 999,488 of record CAVYOL010000001.1, read on the forward strand.
GATGCACGAGCACGACGTCACCCACGTCCCGGTCGTGCAGGACGAGAAGGTCGTGGGCATCGTGGCGCGCGGCGACATCGTCCGCTATCTGGCCTCCACGACGTGACCCGCGGGCATCGGCTGCTTTGATGAGCGAGCGGTATCGCGCGGCCTGGGTGGAGATCGACCTCGGCGCAGTGCGCGAGAACGTCGCGACGCTGGTGCAGGTGGCCGCGCCCGCCCAGGTGCTCGCGGTGGTCAAAGCCGACGGCTACGGCCACGGCGCGGTCCCGATCGCCCGGGCCGCGCTCGAGGCCGGCGCGACGTGGCTCGGAGTCGCGCTCGTCGAGGAAGGCGTCGCGCTGCGCGAGGCGGGGATCGACGCGCCGATCCTGGTCCTGTCGGAACCGTCGCCCGAGGCCGCGTCGGCGGTCGTCGCGCACCGGCTGACGCCCGTCGTCTACACGACCGGAGGGATCGACTCGCTCGCCAAGGCGGTCGCCGACCTCGGCAGCGGCGATGCCCTCGCCGTGCACCTCAAGGTGGACACCGGGATGCACCGGGTCGGTGTGGCTCCCGAGGGCGCGGTTGCGCTCGCGCAGCGGGTCGACGAGCGGACCGAGCTCGTGCTCGACGGGGTCCTCACCCACTTCGCCGTCGCCGACGAGCCCGACGATCCCTACACGGCCGAGCAGCTGGAGCGCTTCCACGCCGTCCTCGCGGACCTCGACGCGGCGGGTCTGCGGCCGCCTTTGGTGCACGCCGCGAACTCGGCCGGGCTGCTCGCGTTCCCGGACGCGCGCTTCGATCTCGTGCGGGCCGGCATCGCGATCTACGGCATCCCACCCGCGCCGGAGCTCGCCGATCGCGCGGTGCTGCGGCCCGCGCTCTCGCTGAAGGCCCGCGTCTCCCACGTGAAGACGCTCGCCGCCGGTGACCGGCTCTCCTACGGCCTCCGCTACCGGCTCGAGCGGGCAGCTCGGATCGCAACGGTCCCGATCGGGTACGCAGACGGGGTCCCGCGCAACCTCGCGGCGGTCGGGGGCGAGGTCGTGGTGGGTGGCCGCCGGCACCCGGTCGCGGGCACGGTCACGATGGACCAGCTGATGGTGGACGTCGGCGACGACGCGGTCGCGGTGGGCGACGAGGTCGTGCTCATCGGCCGCCAGGGTGACGCCGAGGTCACCGCGCAGGAGTGGGCCGAGCGTCTGGGCACGATCGCCTACGAGATCGTCTGTGGCATCGGCCCGCGTGCGCCCCGGAGCTATCACTGATGGCCGGTCGCGTCCTGCGCACCGTGGGGCTGGCCGCGGGCGTCGCCGCGACGCTGGCCGGTGCGGCCTACACGACCGAACGGGTCGCGGCATCCCGGCTCCGCCGCCACCGCGACGACGAGGACGGCGTCGACGAGCTGGTCCCCGCGTTCGACGAGATCCGCAGCCTCCCGAGCCACGACGGTGGGGCGATCAGCGTGATCAGCCGGGGCGAGGGGCCGCCGATCGTGCTCTCCCACGGCGTGACGCTGTCCGTCCGGACCTGGGTCAAGCAGATGGAGTCGCTGCCGGCCGCCGGGTTCCGGACGATCGCGTTCGACCACCGCGGCCACGGCGCGTCGACCGTGGGCGAGGGCGGCCACACGCTGGACACGCTCGCCGGCGACGTCCGCACCGTCGTCGAGGGCCTCGATCTGCACGACGCGGTGCTCGTCGGGCACTCGATGGGTGGGGTCGCGGTCCAGCTCTTCTGCCTCCGGTACCCGGAGATCGCGGCGGAGCGGGTCGCCGGCATCGTCTTGCTCTCGACGTTGTCGCGCACGGCGCTCAGCGGCAGCCCCCGCTTGCTCCGGGTGCTCGACCGGATCGCGAACGCGGTGCCGGAGGCCGGCGGGGTGCTCGGCTTCTCGAACCTCGGGTTGCTCATCTCGCGCATCGGGTTCGGCCGGAACCCGCAGCCGAGTCACGTCGAGCTGACCCGCCAGATGATCCTGGCGTGCGCACCGGAGACCCGGAAGGGCGCGCCGGGACCGCTGTTCGCGCTCGAGCTCTCGGAGGAGCTGCCGAAGCTCGCGGTGCCGACGCTCGTCATCTGCGGCACGAACGACGTCCTCACTCCACCCGCCGAGGCGCGCCGCATCGCCCGGCTCGTTCCCGGGGCCCGGCTCGAGATGCTGGCGGGCGCGGGGCACATGGCGATGCTCGAGCAGTCCGAGACCGTCGACCGGCTCATCGTCGACTTCGCCCGCGAGGTCCAGGCGGGAAGCGCGCGCCGCGCCGGCACCGCCGGATGAGCGGGTCGCTCACCGACGTCCCCGGTGTGAAGGCGGGGAACGTCACGCTCGACGGCACCGGCGTGACCGTCGTGCTCCTGCCGGAGCACACCATCGGGTCGTGTGAGGTGCGCGGCGGCGCCCCGGCATCGCGCGAGACCGCGTTGCTCGAGCCGACGAAGCTGGTCGAGCACGTCGACGCGGTGGTGCTCACCGGTGGTTCGGCGTTCGGGCTCGCGACCGCGGACGGCGTGATGAAGTTCCTCGCCATGCGTGGTCGCGGCTTCCGTTCGAGCGCGGGTCCGGTGCCGATCGTTCCCACTGCCGCGATCTTCGACCTGGTCGTCTCGGGTGGTGCGCACCCGAGCGCGGTGGACGGCGCCGCGGCCGCGGTCGCGGCCGAGTCGGGTGAGGCGCTCGGCACCGGTCGGGTCGGGGCCGGGACCGGAGCGACGGTGGGCAAGTGGCGAGGTGGGCACCACGGTGTTCCCGGCGGAATGGGGAGCGCGTCCGTGCGCGTCGGCGACGCGACCGTCGGGGCGCTCGCGGTGGTCAACGCGATCGGCGACGTGATCGGCACCGACGGTTCGATCATCGCCGGGTCGAGCGCGCCGGCGGACGTGGAGGGCTACCCGGACCCGCCGCTCGGGCCGGGGGAGAACACGACGCTCGTGGTCGTGGCCACGGACGCGACGTGCTCGAAGGTGCAGTGCCAGCTCCTGGCCCAGAGCGCACACGACGGGCTGGCCCGCGCGTTGGCTCCCGTGGCGACCCGGTTCGACGGTGACATCGCCTTCGGCCTCGCCACCGGCGTCGTGGCCGCCCACTTCGACCGGCTCCGGCTGGGCGTGGTCGAGGCCGTCACCGCGGCGGTCCGCTCCGCCGTCGCCTGAGCCCGCCCGGGCGGGCTCAGCGGCCGGGGACGACCGCTCAGCGCTCTCCACCCACCGCGCGCGGAGGAGTCGCCCGAACCTGGGTATATCGGATCATTTGCCCATCGACTTGAGCAGTTTCTTCCCATTTGTCTTTACGGGTGACCACTCAGAGTGTTACAAAACCGCCTGTCACTGGGAAGCAAACCGATTTGAGGGGCTGGGCAATGCGAACCACGATCAAGTCTCGTCGTGCGTTGGGTGCAGTAGGGGCACTCGGCGCGATCGCTCTGGCGCTGGCGCCGATTGCGATGTCACCGACACCGGCAGGGGCGGCGTCGTCGACGTTGATCCCGGCGGGGTCGACGTGGCGGTATCTCGACAACGGCTCGAACCAGGGCACGGCCTGGCGTGCGACCGCGTTCAACGACACGAGCTGGGCGCAGGGCCCGGCGCAGCTCGGCTACGGCGACGGCGACGAGGCGACGGTGGTGTCGTTCGGGCCGAGCTCGACGAACAAGTTCCGCACGACCTACTTCCGTCGCGCGGTCACGGTGGACACGAGCACGCTGAACTCGGTGACGTTGAACCTGCTCCGTGATGACGGCGCGGTGGTCTACGTGAACGGCACCGAGGTCGTTCGCAGCAACATGCCGACCGGGACGATCACGAACACGACCGACGCGTCGACTGCGGTGACCGGTGCGGCGGAGAGCACGTTCCTGCCGTTCACGATCCCGACGTCGGCGTTCGTCAACGGCACCAACGAGATCGCGGTCGAGGTCCACCAGGACTCCGGCGGCGACCCCGACCTCAGCTTCGACCTCTCCCTCGTCGCGGACGTCACCAGCGGTGGCGGCGGCGGTGGCGGAACGGGTGCGACCGGTGCCACGGGTGCGACCGGCGCGACCGGTGCCACGGGTGCGACCGGCGCCACGGGTGCGACCGGTGCCACGGGTGCGACCGGCGCCACGGGTGCGACTGGCCCGATCGGTCCGATCGGTCCGCAGGGTCCTGCTGGCCCCGTCGGTCCCCAGGGTCCGGCCGGTGCCACGGGTGCGACCGGTGCCGCGGGTGCGACCGGCGCCGACGGCGCTGACGGACTGCGAGCGCAACGGCACTGACGGGTGCTGCGGGCGCGACCGGCGCGACGGGTGCTGCTGGTGCCAACGGTGCGACCGGTGCCACGGGTGCTGCGGGTGCTGATGGCACCAACGGGACCAACGGCGCTGACGGTGCCACTGGCGCTACGGGTGCGACTGGCGCGACCGGTGCTGCGGGTGCTGATGGCACCAACGGGACCAACGGCGCTGACGGTGCGACCGGCGCTACGGGTGCGACCGGTGCGACCGGTGCTGCGGGTGCTGATGGCACCAACGGGACCAACGGCGCTGACGGTGCCACTGGCGCTACGGGTGCGACTGGCGCGCACGGGTGCTGCGGGTGCTGATGGCACCAACGGGACCAACGGCGCTGACGGTGCCACTGGCGCTACGGGTGCGACCGGTGCCACGGGTGCTGCGGGTGCTGACGGTGCGGTAGGCCCCATCGGTCCGCAAGGTCCGCAGGGTCCGGCCGGCGCCACGGGTGCCACCGGTGCTGCGGGTGCTGATGGCACCAACGGGACCAACGGCGCTGACGGTGCCACTGGCGCTACGGGTGCGACCGGTGCCACGGGTGCTGCGGGTGCTGATGGCACCAACGGGACCAACGGCGCTGACGGTGCGACTGGCGCCACGGGTGCGACTGGCGCGACCGGTGCTGCGGGTGCTGATGGCACCAACGGGACCAACGGCGCTGACGGTGCGACTGGCGCCACGGGTGCGACTGGCGCGACCGGTGCTGCGGGTGCTGACGGTGCGGTGGGCCCGATCGGTCCGCAAGGTCCGCAGGGTCCGGTCGGCGCCACGGGTGCGACCGGTGCTGCGGGTGCTGATGGCACCAACGGGACCAACGGCGCTGACGGTGCGACTGGCGCCACGGGTGCTGCGGGTGCTGATGGCTCCAACGGGACCAACGGCGCTGACGGTGCCACTGGCGCCACTGGCGCCACGGGTGCTGACATGGCACCAACGGGACCAACGGTGCCGACGGAGCTACCGGTGCGACCGGGGCGACGGGTGCCGACGGTGCGGTGGGCCCGCAGGGTCCGCAGGGTGCGACGGTGCCACGGGTGCTGCGGGTGCTGATGGCACCAACGGGACCAACGGCGCTGACGGTGCGACGGGTGCCACGGGTGCGACCGGTGCTGCGGGTGCTGACGGCACCAACGGGACCAACGGCGCTGACGGTGCCACCGGCGCGACTGGCGCCACGGGTGCTGCGGGTGCCGACGGCACCAACGGAACCAACGGAACCAACGGCGCTGACGGTGCCACGGGTGCGACTGGCGCCACGGGTGCTGCGGGTGCCGACGGCACCAACGGAACCAACGGAACCAACGGCGCTGACGGTGCCACGGGTGCGACCGGTGCCACGGGTGCGACCGGTGCTCAGGGTGCGACCGGTGCTCAGGGTGCGACCGGTGCCACGGTGCCAGGGTGCGACCGGTGCCCAGGGCCCGATCGGTCCCCAGGGTCCGACGGGTGCCACTGGCGCCACCGGAGCGACCGGAGCCACGGGTGCTCAGGGGACCACGGGTGCGACCGGTGCGGTTGGGCCGGCTGGCGCTCAGGGTCCGCAGGGTGCAGTCGGTCCGGCTGGTCCCAACGGTGCTACCGGTGCTGCCGGTGCGACCGGGGCCACGGGCTCCAACGGCACCAACGGCTCCGCGGGTGCTACGGGTGCCACTGGCCCCACGGGTCCGCAACGGCACGGCCGGTACGGCCGGAACTGCAGGCGCAACGGGTGCTACTGGTGCGACGGGAGCAGCGGCACGACGCTCAGCCCGGTCGCCTCGGCGATCAACGCTGACGGCGTGCACGTCGACGTCCACCACATACGCAACGGCGCCCACGGGATGCACCACGGCCGTGAGCGCGACGGCGACGATCGGTGCGTCCGGCAAGGCGATGATCATCGTCACCGGCCAGATCGACCCGGGGAGTGGCGACGACCGGCTTCCTGAGCTTCTCGGGCGCGGGGATCACCGCGGCCGACACGCAGGCTCTGATCCGGGAGCCGGCACGAGCTCCAGCACGGGGTGGGTGCAGGCGCAGCGCGACCTACGTGGTCTCGGGTCTCACGACCGGGAGCCAGACCATCACGCTCAACGAGAAGGAGTCGGTCGGGAGTGTGAGCCTTCACGAACCGCCAGATCACGGTGATTCCGCTGTAGGCAGCAACATCACAGCACGACCGCGTCAGCAAGCGGCGGGCCTTCGGGCCCGCCGCTTCGCGTTCCCAGGATCTGCCACTCACGGCGCGAGCATTTCTGCGCGAACCCATCGATATCGGATCAGGGGATGACCAACTTGAGCGGTTTCTGGAGATTTGTCTGGACCGACTGCCACTCTGAGTGTTAAACAGGCCCCTCACTGGGAAGCAAGCGATCTACAAGGGGCTGGGCAATGCGAACCACGATCAAGTCTCGCCGCGCGCTGGGCGCCGCCGGCGCACTGAGTGCACTCGCTCTGGCGCTGGCGCCGATTGCGATGTCACCGTCACCGGCAGGGGCGGCGTCGTCGACGTTGATCCCGGCGGGGTCGACGTGGCGGTATCTCGACAACGGGTCGAACCAGGGCACGGCCTGGCGGGCGACCGCGTTCAACGACTCGAGCTGGGCGCAGGGCCCGGCGCAGCTCGGCTACGGCGACGGCGACGAGGCGACGGTGGTGTCGTTCGGGCCGAGCTCGACGAACAAGTTCCGCACGACGTACTTCCGTCCGCGCGGTCACGGTGGACACGAGCACGCTGAACTCGGTGACGTTGAACCTCCTGCGTGATGACGGTGCCGTCGTGTACGTGAACGGCACCGAGGTCATCCGGAGCAACATGCCGACCGGGACGATCACGAACACGACCGACGCGTCGACTGCGGTGACGGGCGCGGCGGAGAGCACCTTCTTGCCGTTCACCATCCCCGTGTCGGCGTTCGTGAACGGCACGAACGAGATCGCGGTCGAGGTCCACCAGGACTCCGGCGGCGACCCCGACCTGAGCTTCGACCTCTCGCTCGTCGCGGACGTCACCAGCGGCGGCGGTGGTGGTGGCACAGGCGCGAACGGGCGCGACTGGTGCGACGGGTGCCACGGGTGCAACCGGAGCGACGGGTGCCGCCGGTGCGACTGGCGCCACGGGCCCGATCGGTCCGATCGGTCCGCAGGGTCCTGCGGGCCCCGTCGGTCCCCAGGGTCCGGCCGGTGCCACGGGTGCGACCGGCGCCGCGGGCTCGAACGGAACCAACGGCACTGACGGAGCTGCGGGCGCGACCGGCGCGACGGGTCCTGCCGGCGCCAACGGTGCGACTGGCGCTACGGGTGCGACTGGTGCTGCGGGTGCTGATGGCACCAACGGGACCAACGGCGCTGACGGTGCGACTGGTGCCACGGGTGCGACCGGTGCTGCGGGTGCTGACGGGTGCTGCACGGGTGCGACGGTGCTGGGGGCTGGGACCAACGGCGCTGACGGAGCCACTGGTGCCACGGGTGCGACCGGTGCTGCGGGTGCTGATGGCACCAACGGAACCAACGGCTCCGACGGTGCGACTGGCGCCACGGGTGCGACCGGCGCCACGGGTGCTGCCGGTGCCGACGGTGCGGTGGGTCCGATCGGTCCGCAAGGTCCGACCGGTGCCACTGGCGCTACGGGTGCTGCGGGTGCCGATGGCACCAACGGGACCAACGGCGCCGACGGTGCGACTGGCGCCACGGGTGCTGCAGGTGCTGATGGGACCAACGGCTCCGACGGTGCCACCGGCGCGACCGGTGCGACCGGTGCGACTGGTGCTGCGGGTGCTGATGGCACCAACGGGACCAACGGCGCTGACGGTGCCACTGGCGCTACGGGTGCGACCGGCGCCACGCGGTGCCGACGGTGCGGTCGGTCCGATCGGTCCGCAGGGTCCGGGCGGCCGGTGCCACGGGTGCGACCGGTGCTGCGGGTGCTGACGGCACGAACGGGACCAACGGTTCCGACGGTGCCACTGGCGCCACCGGAGCTACGGGTGCGACTGGTGCTGCGGGTGCTGATGGCACGAACGGGACCAACGGTTCCGACGGTGCCACTGGCGCCACCGGAGCTACGGGTGCGACCGGTGCCGCGGGTGCCGATGGCACGAACGGGACCAACGGCGCTGACGGTGCCACTGGCGCTACGGGTGCGACTGGCGCCGCGGGTGCTGCCGGTGCCGACGGTGCGGTGGGTCCGATCGGTCCGCAGGGTCCGGCCGGTGCCACCGGTGCTACTGGTGCTGCGGGTGCTGATGGCACGAACGGGACCAACGGCTCCGACGGTGCGACTGGTGCCACGGGTGCGACTGGTGCTGCGGGTGCTGATGGCACGAACGGGACCAACGGCGTCCGACGGTGCGACTGGTGCCACGGGTGCGACTGGTGCTGCGGGTGCTGATGGCTCCAACGGGACCAACGGCTCCGACGGTGCGACTGGCGCTACGGGTGCGACTGGTGCCACGGGTGCTGACGGTGCGGTAGGTGCGACTGGTGCTGCGGGTGCCGATGGCTCCAACGGGACCAACGGCGCTGACGGTGCGACTGGTGCTACGGGTGCGACTGGTGCCACGGGTGCTGCGGGTGCCGACGGTGCGGTGGGTCCGCAGGGTCCCGCAGGGTCCGACGGGTGCCACTGGCGCCACCGGGTGCCAACGGGTGCTGACGGTACCACGGGTGCGACCGGTGCGGTTGGGCCGGCTGGTGCTCAGGGTCCGCAGGGTGCCGTCGGTCCGGCTGGTCCCAACGGTGCTACCGGCGCGGCCGGTGCGACCGGTGCCACGGGTTCCAACGGCACCCCCGGCACGAACGGTGCGACGGGGGCCACGGGGGCGACCGGCGCCACGGGTACCAACGGCTCGGTAGGTGCTACCGGTGCAACCGGAACGGCCGGCGCCACGGGTGCGACCGGCTACTCGGTCGGGAGCGCCGACTTTGTCGGTGGGACCACCTCGACCATCACCTCCACGACCCAGTACGCACCGCTCACCACGAGCGCGGCCGGTGTGGCGACGGCAACGGGTGGCAACCAGAAGACCGTGAACGTCTCTGGATCGCTCTCCAACGTCGTCATCACGATCAGCGCGAACTCGCCGGGCAACACGTACGTGTTCACGCTCTTCAAGAACGCGACTACGTCGGTGGGTACCTGCTCGATCACCGCGAACAACGCAACCAACTGCACGATCACCGTCTCGCCGAACACCTTCACCGCCGGCGACACGGTCGTGGTGGCGGCGCAGCACCCTGCAGGTGCGGCCGTCAAGACGGCAACGTGGGCCTCGACCTACAGCTGGGGCAACTCGCCGATCGGCTAGTGCACGGAAGCACGACAGCAACTACCAGAAGCGGCGGGCCTTCGGGCCCGCCGCTTCGCGTCTCCCGCCACCACCTTCAGGCCCCGTTCCGGTGCGCGTTGACGGTGCCAGGGCGCGGGTAACTCGCACCGAAAGGCGTCGTGTCCCGAGCTCGGCCGTCGGTCAGGGGCTTGGGCTTGACCGGCGGTCGGCCCGCCGCTTCGGTCGCGGCGCGTTCGACGCGCGCGACCCGCTCCTCGAGCAGCGCGTTGGCCTCGCTGAGCTCGCGGATGGCCTCCTGGTGGCCCGACAGCGAGATGGACAGCTGGAGGGTGATGAGCAGGACGAACGCGAGGCCGACGCCGGCGAGCAAGCCGGTCGGCGTGATCGGCAGCGACTCCGAGATCCCGCCGACGGCGACGAGCACGAGGCCCGCGCCGACGAGAAGGATCGAGACCGCCATCCACCCGAGGGCGTAGCGCAGCGACAGGAGCTGGCGGCGCGAGAGCGCGAACACCGCGGCGAAGATGCCGATGCCGCCGAGCGCCACGAGCGCGGACTGGAACCCGACGTTGCTCATGAGATGCCCCGTTCCCACAGGGTCATCCGGACGCTGTGCGGTCCCGACGGGCGGTGGCTCTGCAGCCAGAGCGCGCAGCGGACGCGGACGAGGTACCAGATCGACTCGAGCGTCGTCGCGCTCGACACTCCCGCGGCGCGGGGCCGCATGTGCACGCCGATCTCGATGACGTGCCGACCCGAACGGCCGGCCCGGGCCAACGCCTCGATCGTGTCGCCGAGGTACTCCGCGGGATAGCTCGCCGCGAAGGAGCCGAGCAGCGGACCGCCGATCGCGCGGAACCCCGACGACGCGTCGGTGATCGGGGTGCCCGCGCGGCGGGAGGCGAGCCGCGCGAAGTGGTGCATCGCCAACCGGCGGGCCAGCCCCACCCGGTAGTCGCTGGTGGGATCGGAGAAGCGCGAGCCGACGACGAGGTCCGCGCCCGTCGCGTGCATCGCCTCCAGCAGGCGGGCGATCTCGCCCGGATCGTGCTGCCCGTCGGCGTCGCACTGCACGACGACGGCGTACCCCTCGGTCACGGCGTACCGGAAGCCGCACCGGAGCGCGCCACCGACGCCGAGGTTCACGGGGAGTCGGAGCACGGTCGCGCCGGCGCTCGCCGCGACCTCCGCGGTCTGGTCGAGCGAGCCGTCGTCGACCACGAGCGCGGGGTAGCCGTGGGCGCGCACCTCGTGCACGACGCGACCTACGCTCCGCTCTTCGTTCCACGCGGGGATCACCACGAGCACGTCGTGACCCGGGCGCCGGCGCTCGGCCACGGACGGCGCGCTCATCGGTCCACGTGCTTGGCGCGACGGGAGTCGCGCCAACGGGGGTAGACGCGCGGCACGACCGCGAGCGCGATGAGCGCGAGCGCGCCGATCAGGAAGAGCTCCCAGTAGTAGCCGAAGGGCTCGTACTGGAACTGGATCCGGTGCGTGCCCGCGGGCACCGCGACCCCGATGAAGCTCGGCGCCAGCATCTGCGTCTTCGCGGGCTTGCCGTCGACGGTCACGTGCATGCGCGGGTCGTACGTCGACTTCAGCATGACGACCGCCGGCCGGTTCGCGACGACCTCACCGCCGAAGATGCCCTGGTCCGGCTGCGCGTACTGCACGGTGACGCTCCCGGGACTGCCCGGCTCGGCGACGCTGTCGGGGTTCGTGGGCGGCGCGGCCGGATCGCCGCCGAACGCGATGACCGGGATCTGGTGCTCCCCGGCCGCGTCCGAGGCGAGGAAGTCGCGCGTCTGCTTCAGCAGGTCGGTGCGGTCGGCCGTGATCGCGGGCGTCGTGTCGACGACCTCGAGGTACCCGCTGGTGTTGACCTCCCACAGCGTCCACCGGCCCTTGGTCGCGATCTGTGTCGCAGGGACCTTGGGCTCCTGGTCGGTGGGCAGGATCACCCAGCGCACGTCGAAGAGGTCGTAGTCCGCCGGCTTGGTGTCGTCGAAGGCGGTCTCGGCATCCGCGCTCAGGGACAACGTCCGCAGCGTGAAGCCGAGCTCGTCCACGTCGGCGTCGAGCAGGTACGAGTAGCCCGGCACCGACCCGATCTTGATCGCGCCGCCGCCGTTGCTCGCCGACCCCACGTAGACCCGCCCTTCCCCGTACGACCCGGCTTGATGCGCGAGGGCCTCGAAGTCCTTGCCGTCGGTCCGGTCGGCGACGCGCTGCTGGTTGATCCAGTGCGCGCCCTGCCCGTCGAAGGCCGCGATGAAGCGCCACGCCGGTGCGATCACGATGAGGCCGGCGACCACGACCGCGCCCACGACCAGCACCGGGCGCAGGCTCGGTCGCCACGTGCGCACCCGGGCGTAGATGCCCTGGGTCAGCCACGACGCGCCGAGCCCGGCCAGGAGGAGCCCGCTCAGGTGCACCCCGATGATGAAGCGGTGCAGCAGCAGGTCCTGGCTGCCGGGCAGCAGGTTGACGATGAACCCGATCGTGTCCCGACCGCAGAGCAGCAGCACGGACACGACGAAGAACGTGAGGATCGCCCGCGCCCGCTCGTCGCGCAGGAAGCGCCAGCCGCAGAGGATGGCGCCGACCGCGACCAGCAACGAGAAGATGGGGAACCGGGCGAGGTCCTGGGTCGCCCCGGACCCGTCGAAGATCTTGCCCGTGAACAGCCACTCGATGACGTTCTTGCCACCGTAGGAGTTGAACCAGAACGTGCCGACGTTGAACTGCGTGCGCAGCGCCCACTTGCTGTCGACCAGCAACGGCACGATCACCCACGACGCGGCCAGCGCGCCGCCGATCCCGACCGCCGCGGCCCGGCCGATGCGCCGCAGGATCTCCCGGGGCTGGAGCAGCACCCAGATGCCGACGCCGATGATCGCGAGGTACCCGGTGAGGAAGTGGCACGCGATCGTGAGCGCCAGGAAGAGCGCCGCGACCGCGTACCCCTTGCCCTTGGAGACCGCGCGCCAGGTGAACACGAGCGCGAGGGGGAAGAGCCACATGCCCCAGAGCTGCGACCAGATCCCGTTGCCGCGCCACACGTAGCTGAAGTGCTCGTAGCCGTAGCCGGTGACCGACGTCATCAGCGGTGCGAGGACCGCGGTCGTCGCTGCGGTCCAGCGGCTGAAGCCGAACAGCCGCACGGTCCAGTAGATGCAGAGCGGCCAGAACGCGAGCAGCAGGTACCCGCTCCACGCGACGGTGCGCTCCGCGCCGAACACGGTGGCGAACCCCCCGGCGATGATGTGGGGGAGGCTCTGGTAGTGGTGGAACTGCGCGAGGCCCATCTGGAGCCTCGGGTACCAGCCGTCGAAGACGAGCTGCCCGGCGTTGAGGCGCTGCTCGGCCCAGCGCACCATCGAGATGTGCACGCGTGGTGTCGTTGACCTGCACCACGTGGCGCAGCTCGGTGCGCAGGACGAACAGGTTGAACGCGATCGGCAGCGCGACGAACAGGAGCGGCGCGAGCTTGCCCCAGTCAGGATGGGTCACCCAGGCGCGGAAGCGCCGCAGTGGGCCCGGCCGGCGGCGGCTCGCTCGGCCGCCCGCCGCCGGATCCGTCACCGCGGGGTCATTGCTCTGGTCCTTGACGATCGTCACGTCGCTGCTCCGGGTGGGAGTCCGCGTGGGGTCTCGCCCGCGATCAGGTGCTGGTGGGCTTGGCGTCCGCCGGGATCCGGCTCGCCAGCTTCGGGTCGAGCCGGACGGCGGTCGTCAGCGCGGTGTTGGCCGCCGCGGCCTGGCCGGTCTCGTGGAGCAGCAGGCCGAGGTTGAGGAACGCGGCCGCGAACTTCGGGTTCGCCTGCGTGGCCCGGGTGTACAGCTGGATCGCCTCGGCCTTGGCGCCGGCCGCGGTGCGGATGATCGCCAGGTTGTAGAGCGCGGGCGCGTAGTTCGGGTCGATCGCGATGGCCTGGCGGTAGTTGGACTCGGCCTTCGCGTTGTCGTTCGCCTTCTGCTCGATCAGGCCGAGGTTGTAGTAGGCGAACTTGTTCTTGGGGTCGACCTTGAGGACGGCGTCGAACTTGGCGGTCGCGGCCGACGCGTCACCCTGCACCTGCGCCTGCAGGCCCTCGTTCAGGAGGTCGCTCGCCTTCTTCGCCCCGGTGGAGCTGTCGCTGCCCCCACAGGCCGCGAGCACGCAGCCCGCCGCGAGGACGACGGCGGCGATCCGCAGCCCCATCCGACTCTTCGTTCCCACTACCTCGTGCATTCGGTCTCTCCCCAGCCATGGACAATCCACTCAAAAGCGCAACGAGCACGGGACCATGGGGCCCTCGCACCGTTCTCATGCATCGACCGGTCGCTGCTCCGGCCTGAGGGCTGTTTCCGCCCCGGGCCCCGGCCTTGATCGCGCCGGTACCCTGGACCGTGTCGCTCTCGCTCGACGCCCCGCAGTTCGATTCGTTCGAATCACTCCGTGCGACCGCGCTCGGGTGCACGGCGTGCGGGCTCTCGGAGACCCGGACCCAGGTGGTCTTCGGGGTCGGGGACCCCCGGGCCGAGCTGCTCTTCGTCGGGGAGGGCCCCGGGGAACAGGAGGACCTCCAGGGCGAGCCGTTCGTCGGCCGGGCCGGCCAGCTCCTGACGCTCCTCATCGAGGGGATCGGCCTGACCCGGGCCGACGTCTACATCGCCAACGTCGTGAAGTGCCGGCCCCCCGGGAACCGGGATCCGCAGCCGGTCGAGATCGAGACGTGCCGGCCCTACCTCGAGGCCCAGCTCGCCTTCATCCAGCCGGCGGTCGTCGTCACGCTGGGCAACTTCGCGACCAAGCTCCTGCTCCAGACCAAGGACGGCATCACCAAGCTGCGCGGTCAGGAATTCCCGTTCCGGGACGGTGTCCTCATTCCCGTGCTCCATCCCGCGGCGGTCCTGCGCAACACCGGGGCGAGCCTGCCGCCGACGCGCGCGGACTTCGTCACCATCAAGCGCGCCCTGGCCCGCGCCCGCGCATGACCACGGCGAGGACTTGATGGAGATCTGCTCGCGGTCGGCCACGGAGACGCTGGCCCTCGGTCGGCGGCTCGCGGGGCTGTTGCGGTGCGGGGACGTCGTCGTGCTCTCCGGCGACCTCGGCGCGGGCAAGACGGTGCTCGCGAAGGGGATCGCCGCGGGGCTGGGCGTGACCGAGCCGGTGGTCAGCCCGACGTTCACGATCGTGCGCGAGTACGAAGGTGACGTCCCGCTGCTGCACCTCGACGTGTACCGCCTCGACTTCCTGCAGGAGGTCATCGACCTCGGCCTCGACGAGCTGCTCGACGGGCACGCGGTGATGGTGGTGGAGTGGGGTGAGGCGGTGAGCGCGCTGCTGCCGCCCGAACGACTCGAGGTCGCGTTGATGCTGCTCCCGCCCGAGGAAGCGGACGACGACACCCGGGTGATCGAGCTGCACGGCGCCGGGCCGTCGTGGCTCGAGCGGGAGGCCGCGCTCGCCGCGGCCGTCAACGGTGGTGCCTGAGTGCTCGTCCTCGCGATGGACACGGCCACGCCCCGAGTGAGCGTCGCGATCGGCCGCGACGGTCACGTGCTCGGTGACCTGAGCCTCGACGGCGGGCGCCGGCACGCCGAGCAGCTCGTGCCCGCGATCGAGTACCTGTGCCGGGAGGTGGACGTCGACCTCGACCAGCTCGCCTTCGTCGCCGTGGGGCTCGGCCCGGGACTGTTCACCGGCCTGCGGGTCGGGGTGACGACCGCGCGGATGATGGCGCAGGTCCTGCGGATCCCGATGGTCGGCGTCCCGACGCTGGACCTGATCGCGTACCCGCTGCGGCACACGAACCGCACGGTGGTGTCGGTGGTGGACGCCCGCCGGCGTGAGGTGTTCTTCGCCTGCTACCGACCCGTGCCGGGAGGCGTGCAGCGCATCACGGACTACGACGTCTGCACACCCGACGGCCTGGCCGGCGAGCTCGCGGCCCGCGGCGAGGACACCCTGCTCGCGGGCGACGGCGCGCTGCGGTACGCGGCCGAGCTCGGGGGGCTGGACCACGTCGAGCTGGCCGGCCCGGCCGCGGCGCTGCCGAGCGCCGCGGCGCTGGTCGAGCTGGCGACCGCCCGCTACGAGCGGGAGGAGTTCAGCCCGCCGGCCGACGTCCATCCGCTGTACCTTCGCCGCAGCGACGCGGAGATCGAGTGGGATCGGAAGGAAAGGGCGTAGTGGCAACGGCGAAGTTCCGGGACCCGGAGCCGCTCACGGTGCACGTCGTGGCGATGCGGCGGCGCTACCTGCGGTCGGTCCTGAACATCGAGAACCAGGTGTACCCGCGGCCGTGGACCATGTCCCTCTTCCTGAGCGAGCTGGGGCTGCGGGGCACCCGGGCCTACTTCGTCGCCAAGGTCGGGCGCGACGTCGTCGGGTACGCGGGGCTGATGGTCACGGTGGACGAGGGCCACATCACGACGATCGCCGTCGACCCGGCGTGGCACCGGCACCAGATCGGGACCCGCCTGCTCCTCGCGGTGACCCACGAGGCGATCGCCCGGGAGGTCAACGCGCTGACGCTCGAGGTGCGGGTGAGCAACGAGCCGGCGCAGGCGATGTACCGCCGCTTCGGGTTCAGCTCCGTCGGCGTGCGCAAGGGCTACTACGCGGAGACGAACGAGGACGCGCTCGTCATGTGGGCCCGCAACGTCGACACCGAGGAGTACGCGCAGCTGCTCGGGCGGATCGCCGACGGCATCGACGGCGAGACCATCTACGAGCCGGTCCGGCGTTGGTAGCGATCCTCGGGATCGAGACGAGCTGCGACGAGACCGCGGCCGCGATCGTCGACGACGGCCACGACATCCGTTCCAGCGTCGTCTCCAGCCAGGTCGATCTGCACGCGCGCTTCGGCGGGGTCGTCCCGGAGATCGCGAGCCGTGCGCACGCCGAGCTCGTGAGCGGGGTGGTGGCCGAGGCCCTCGTGGAGGCCGGCACGAGCTTCTCGGAGATCGACGCGGTCGCCGCGTGCCACGGCCCGGGCCTCGCCGGCGCGCTGCTGGTCGGGGTGAGCGCGGCGAAGGCGATGGCCCTCACGCTCGACGTCCCGTACGTCGGGGTGAACCACCTCGAAGCGCACCTGCACGCGGCCTGGCTGGAGAACCCCGACGTCGAGCTGCCCTTGGCGGTGCTGATCGTGTCGGGGGGTCACACGATGATCGTCATCGTCGAGGAGGACGCCCGCTACCAGCTCCTCGGCCAGACGGTGGACGATGCGGCCGGCGAGGCGTTCGACAAGGTCGCGCGCTTCCTCGGTCTCGGGTATCCCGGTGGGCCGGCGATCGACCGGCTGGCCCGCGAGGGCGATCCGAACGCGATCCCGTTTCCCCGTCCGATGCGCAACGACGGGTTCGACTTCTCGTTCTCCGGGCTCAAGACCGCGGTGATCAACCACGTCCGTCGGGCCCCGGACGTCGACGTGCGCGACGTCGCGGCGTCCTTCCAGGAGGCAGTGGTCGACGTCCTCCTCACCAAGCTCGTGGCCGGGGCGGAGGCCGCGGGGGCGCGCACGCTCGTGATGGGCGGCGGGGTCGCCGCGAACTCGCGGCTGCGGGCCGGGCTCGCCGCGGCGGCGGAGGCATCGGGACGCCAGGCCCTGCTCCCGGAGGTCGCGCTCTGCACCGACAACGGGGCGATGATCGCCGCGACCGCGTGGTGGAGGCTCCGCAGCGACGGGCCCACCTCGCTCGCGTGCGGCGCCTTCCCCTCGCTCCGGCTCCCGACCCGGGACTGAGCCCTCGGGGGTTTGCCTGCGCAGGGGTCGGGTGTTACCGTGATTTAGCACTCGCAATCGCCGAGTGCTAACGATCTGATCTACCGGACCCGAGCCCGTCGTGGCCGTCCCAGGAGGCACCACATGAATCTGCAGCCCCTCGATGACCGCATCGTCGTCCGCACCGCGGAGGCCGAGGAGACCACGGTGAGTGGCCTCGTCATCCCGGACACGGCCAAGGAGAAGCCCCAGCAGGGTGAAGTGCTCGCTGCCGGCCCGGGCCGCCGCTCCGACGACACCGGCGAGCTGATCCCCCTGGACATCGCCGTGGGGGACACGGTCGTGTACTCGAAGTACGGCGGCACCGAGATCTCGGTCGAGGGCGAGGATCTCCTCATCCTCTCGAGCCGTGACGTCCTGGCCAAGGTGCTCCCGGCCAAGGGCAAGGGCAAGAAGTAACCACTTGTAACATTTGGCCCGATTCCGGGCCCTGACAACTTTCTCCGGCGAAGCGGCGTCTACTTCAGGCGCCGCTTCGTCGCGTCGAACAACTCTCCGAGCCGTGCTGTCGCCGCGGTCGCCGTGAGGGTTGGAATCGATGCTGAGCTCCTGCAGAGGAACTGAGACGCCCGGGGACGGGGGCTGACGTGGGCCTCCTGAAGTCGCGCAAGGACGCGGGCAAGGAATTCGCCCAGTACGTCGACGCGGTCGAGAACCCGCCCGAGCTCGACGACTACGTCGAGTCGGAGGGCCTCAGTGACTCCGACGCGCTCCCGACGTCCGTGAGCGTCCAGGAGATCGAGGCCCAGCTCGCGGCCCGCCGCGGCCGTGCTCGCGGCCAAGGAGGCGCAGCCCGCGGAGCCGATCTCGGCGCCGGAGTCGCATGCCTCGGCCGTCTCGCCCCAGCACCGCAAGCGCCTGGGCGAGGTCCTCGTCGACCAGGAGCTGCTCACCCAGGCCCAGCTCGACGACGCGCTCGCGAAGCAGGCCGGGTCCGGGAAGCGGCTCGGCGAGTTCCTCGTCGACACGGAGGTCCTCGACGAGCGCGACCTCGCGACGGCGCTCGCCCACCAGTTCAGCCTCGAGGTCGTCGACCTGCGGCGTGAGGTCCCGGCCGACGACGCGGTCGAGTCACTGCCCGAGGAGAACGCGCGCGAGTGGCTCGCGATCCCGTTGCGGCGCACCGAGTTCGGATACGACGTCGCGGTCGCGGACCCGTCCGAGCCCGCGCTGGCCGAGAAGCTGCGCGACGCGCTGCGCCAGCCGGCGAAGCTCTACGTCGGTGGCGTCTCGGACGTCCGCCGCGCGATCGACGTCGCGTACAAGGCGACGTCGCGCGTCGGCGAGCACGTGCGCGTGTTCGAAGCCCGCGCGCTGGCGCGCCGCGCCGAGCAGCAGGTCGAAGAGACCGTCGGCCAGACCGTCGACGAGAACGCGCCGGTCGTCCAGGTCGTGAACCTGATCCTCTCGCAGGCGGTCATGGAGCGCGCGTCCGACGTGCACATCGAGCCGATGGACGACCGGCTGCGCGTCCGGAACCGCACCGACGGCGCGCTGCACGAGGTGCTCTCGCTGCCCGGTCGACATGGGCCCCGCGCTGGTCAGCCGCATCAAGGTCATGGCCGACATGAACATCGTCGAGCGCCGCCGCCCGCAGGACGGCCAGATCGAGGTCGGTGGTCGACGGCGTCGACCTCGACGTGCGCGTGGCGACGACCGCCGACCGTGCACGGCGAGAAGTGCGTGCTGCGAATCCTCGACAAGACGGCGGGCGCTCTTCCGAGCTGCAGCGAGCTCGGCATGCCGGCCGAGACCACGCTCGGTACTACGAGCAGCTCGATCAGCTCGCCGTACGGCATGGTGATCTGCGCGGGACCGACCGGGAGCGGCAAGACCACGACGCTCTACGCGACCCTCTCGCAGATCAACAGCGACGAGATCAACGTCGATGACGATCGAGGACCCGGTCGAGTACGTGTTCCCGACGATCAACCAGATCCAGATCAACGAGCAGGCCGGCGTCACGTTCGCCGAGCGGACTGCGGTCGATCCTGCGCCAGGACCCCGACGCGATCCTCGTCGGCGAGATCCGTGACGTCGAGACCGCGCGCATCGCCGTGCAGGCCGCGCTGACCGGTCACTTCGTCGATGTCGTCGCTGCACGCGACCGACGCGGTCTCCGCGCTGCACCGCTTCATGGACATGGGCATCGAGTCCGTTCCTGATCGCGTCGTCGTTGCTCGGCGTCGTCGGTCAGCGCCTCGTGCGCCGGATCTGTCCGGAGTGCAAGGAGCCGTACGACGCCGACGCCGGACGAGCGTCGCGTTCTACGAGCGAGGCGGCGGATGCCGCCGAAGACCGACGTTCTTCCACGGCGAGGGCTGCAACGTTCTGCGGCCAGACCGGCTACTACGATCGCATCGGCGTCTACGAGGTGCTGACGGTCACCGACGAGATGAAGGCGCTGATCGTTGCGAACGCGCCGCACGACGAGCTCCGCGAGTTCGCGATCGAGCAGGGCATGACGACGCTCCGCGACCAGGCCATCCGCCTCGTCGAGCGAGGACGTGACCACGATCGCCGAGGTCTTGCGCACGATCTACGTGCTCTAGACGGGCTGAGGCAGACCGACAATGGCCCACGTTCAAGTACGTCGCCGTCGCGCCGGACGGCACCAAGCTCAAGGCCACCACGGAGGCGCATCGAGCGCGGACGCGCTGCGCAACGAGCTGCTGAGCCGCCAACCTCGAGGTCAAGCGGATCACGCGAGAAGACGCAGCTTCAACGAGATCGAGCTCACGAAGCAGCAGGTCACGCGGCAGGAGATCATGCACTTCTCCCGCCAGATCGGCCGCGTTCGTGCGGGCCGGCATCCCGATCACCGACGCGCTCGAGATCGTCGAGGAGGGCACCGACAACAAGCGGTTCCGCGACGATGCTCCGCGACGATGCGCGAGCAGATCCAGACGGGGGTCCCGTTCTCCGAGGCGCTCGCGCGAGCACGCGCGACGTCTTCCCGCCGTACTACATCGGGATCCTGCGCTCGGCGGAGCTCACCGGGCAGCTCGACATCGTGCTCGACCAGCTCTCGCTGCTACATCGAGCGCGACCTCGAGTCGCGCGCGCAAGCTCGAAGTCGGCGATGACGTACCCGCTGATCGTGCTCGTGATGTCGATCGTCACGGTCGTCATCCTCGTCGGTGTTCGTGCTGCCCAAGTTCACCGGGTTCTTCAAGGAGCTTCGACGCCAAGCTGCCGCTGCCGACCCGGATGCTGCTCGGCTTCTCGGACTTCACCCAGCAGTGGGCACTCGTGATCATCGGTGGTGGCATCGCGATCTTCGTGTCGCTCTACCGTCTTCATCGCGCACTGATCGCGGCAAGCTCGTCTGACGGATCGCATGTTCCTGCGCATGCCGGTGGTCGGCGACGTCGTGCAGTACGCCGTCATCGAGCGCTTCTGCCGGATCATCGCCGCGATGATGAAGGCCGGCGTGCCGCTCCCCGAGGCCATGCAGGCCGCGATCGAGGGCGCGAACAACAAGGTCTTCGAGGCGGCGCTGATCACCGCGCGCGAAGCGATGCTCGAGGGCGAGGGCATCGCCGGGCCGATCACCGACACGCGGTCTCTTCCCGCGCGCCGCGACGCAGATGCTGCGCGTCGGTGAGGACACCGGAACGCTCGACATCGCAGCTCGAGATCGACCGCGAACTACTACGCGCGGGAGCTCGACTACAAGCTCAAGAAGCTCACGTCGCTCGTTCGAGCCGGCGGTCATCATCTTCATGGGCGTCGATCGTCGGCTTCGTCGCCGTCGCGCTCGTCTCGGCCATGTACGGCGTGTTCAGCGCCCAGAAGACGACGAAGAACTGATCGTCTCCGACGTGATGCGCTCCATCTCACGCGCCTTCTGGCCGTCCCCGGGTTCTTCGCTTCGCGCCGATGGGCTCGAACGCGGCGAAACGCTGATCGAGATCATGGTGACCGTCGCGGTCCTCGGCATCTCGATGGTCGCGATCCTCTCGGGCTTGTGGGGCGTCCTGCGCCTCGGCGACTTCAACAGCAAGGCGAGCAACGCGGACCTCGTGCTCCGCGACTACGCGGAGACGCTGAAGGCCGACGGCCCGACCCAGATCGGGTCGGTCAGCTACGACGCGACCTACCTCCCGTGCACGACCCTCGGCACGACGGGCACGTACCCGGCCTACACGGCGCCGGCACCGAACGCGAGCTACCCCGCGACGATCACGAGCATCCAGTACCTCAACGGGTACAGCGGCACGAGCCCCGTCTGGCGGCCCCAGAGCCAGGGCTGCCCGCCGGGCGGCGACCAGGGGCTCGAGCAGCTCACCTTGAGCGTCTCGAACCCGGTCTCCGGCACCGGGCCGCACACGACGGAGACCGTCAACATCATCAAGCGGAACACGGCGGGGGAGTCGTGATGACGGCGCTCCTCCACCGGGTGTTCGGCCGTCTCCGCGCGCGGTCGCGCGCGGGTGCCGGCTCCGAGCGCGGCTTCACGCTCATCGAGGTCGTGGCGAGCGTCGTGATCCTCGGCATCATCGCCGCGCCACTCGGCATGGCGATGGTGATCGGCTTCCGCACCGCCTTCAGCCAGCAGGAGAACATCTCGCGCACCACGGACGTCCAGCAGCTGAGCTCCTACTTCCCCTCCGACGTGCAGAGCGTCGACGCGCAGGGCGTCAACCCGACCGACTCGAACAACTCCGCGATCTGCCGCGAGAACCCGGCCGCGGACCAGACGTCCCTCATCACCTTCGTGTGGAACGAGGACCAGGGCGTCAGCGGCGAGAGCATGGCCCGCTACATCGCCGAGGGCTCCGGCAGCTCGAGCAAGATCGTCCGCCGCTTCTGCCGGGGCGCGGCCGACCCGTCGCAGCCCGCGAGCTCGACGAACGACTGGACCGACATCACCGTCGCGTCCCACTTCGGGACGGACAGCCCGGCCCAGGACGCGGCCCAGTACACGACCACGACCGATCCGAACGCGCCGGACCCCGGCAAGTTCACCCCCCAGTGCACGGACACGAGCTGCTTCATCGAGATCCACGGCGCGTACGACTACCGCCTCGACGCGAACCGGCGCGTGCCCGGCCAGAGCCCCGAACTCGCTGCCGCCCGACGCGCCGACCAACGTCCACGGAGTGCCCGGCAACCAGCGCGTGACCCTGTACTGGACCGACGGCGCCATCAACGGATCCGCGATCACCTCCTACTCGATCCAGACCAACTCGGACACCCCGGTCACGTACCCGACCAGCCCGGCGAACCCGATCAGTGGCTCGACCGGCGTGCAGATCAACGGCCTCACCAACGCCACGAGCTACAAGTTCCGGGTCAAGGCGACCAACAGCGCCGGAAGCTCGGCGTTCTCCCCGTACACCGATGTGATCGTGCCGGGACCGACGACGCCCGACCCGCCGACGATCGGGACCGCGACCGCGAGCCCGACGGTGAACGGCTCGGCGGACGTCGCCTGGACGCTCCCGACCGGGTACAACAACGGCGGCGCGAACCTGATCGGGTTCCGGATCTACGCGTTGAACTCGCCGGACGCCCCCGTCACCGCCGACGTCAACTCGCCGACGGCGACGACGGGCACCGTCACCGGGCTCAAGGACAACACGAACTACACGCTGCAGGTCTCGGCGCGGAACCTCTACGGCGAGGGATCGCAGTCGGCCGCGTCGAACGCGGTGCTGACGCTCCCGGGCAAGCCCGGGACGCCGAACGTGCAGTCCACCGGGACCGCGGGCAGCGTCGTGCTGACCTTCTCGCCGCCGAGCGACGGTGACTTCGCGAACTTCACCAACTTCCGGGCCCAGGTCACCGGGCGCGCCTCCGCCGAGACGGCCGTCCCGACGGCCACGGCCTGCCCGACCGGGTCGACCGGCACCTGCTCGCTGACCGTGACCGGGCTCGGCACCACCGGCCAGACCTACAGCATCGCGGTCCAGGCGCAGAACGCGACCGGCTGGGGCACGCTGTCCGATCCGGCGACCGGCATCGAGCTGACGCCGCCGACGATCAGTGGCGCGGCGATCATGCCGGTCGGCGCCCCCGGTGGCGGCTACGTGGGCCCGAACGTGAGCTACAACGTCTACGCCAACGCGACCGACGCGTCCGGTGTCGCGACGGTCACGGCCAACGTCAACAACGTCACGGCCGGTCAGACCGCCGCGAGCCTGTCCACTGCGGGCGGCCCGTGGACGGTCAGCGGCACGAGCTACACCTACCGCACGACGGCGCCCCTCACCGCCGGCTCGTCGCTGACCGCCGGCACGAAGTCCTTCTCGATCACCGCGATCGACACGTTCGCGAACACCGCGACCTCGAGCTTCAACGTGACCGGTGACGTCACCGCACCGACGGTCACCCTGACCAAGGTCGGCGCGACGACGCCCGCGTTCCCGTACTCGACGAATGCGGCCAGCATCGTCTCGGTCGGTGGCGCCTGCGGGAGCGCGAGCTCGCCGCCGGACAACCCGGTCGTGAGCATCACGGTGACCGGTCCGTCGAGCCCGTCCGGCACGGCGACCTGCACCGCGGGCGCCTGGACCTACACGTTCACGAGCCCGATCACCGCGGAGGGCTCCTACTCGTTCACCGCGACCCAGAGCGACTACGCAGGCAACGTCGGGAGCTCCGGCACCAAGGTCGTGAACCTCGACCGCACCGCGCCGACGATCAGCGCCTCGACGATCGCCACGACGACCGACACCACCGTCGGCGGGTTCATCAAGTCGGGCGGCTCGTACTACGTGTACGCCAACGTCACGGACGGGGTCAGTGGCGTCAACACCGTCAACGCGAACGTGGGCAACATCACGACTGGTTCGACCAACGTCGCGTTGACCCTGGGCAGCTACACCGTCGGTTCGACGACCTACAACTACCGCAGCGCCGCGCTGACCGCGTCGGCGATCACCGCGGGCACCAAGAGCTACACGGTGACCGCAGTCGACAACGCGACGAACTCGTCCGGGCCGCAGTCCTTCAACGTCGTGGTCGACGGCACCCCGCCGACGATCTCGAGCTCGGTCATCGCGTCGTCCACCGACACGACGACGGGCGGCTACGTACGGACCAACGGGAGCTACTTCGTCTACTCCAACGTCAGTGACGCCACGGCCGGCGTGGCGAGCGTCACCGCCAACGTGGGCAACCTCACGACCGGCACCACGGCTGCGCCCCTCACCACCGCGGGTGGACCGTGGACGATCGGTGCGACGACCTACGCGTACCGCAGCTCGTCCCTGACGGTGAGCTCGACGGTCACGGCCGGAGTGAAGACGTTCACGGTCACGGCCACCGACTGGGCGGCGAACTCCGTCACGTCCGGCGCGGTCAACGTGACGGTGGACAACACCGCCCCGGCCCCGACGGTCACGAGCGTCAACGGCGTGGTGCGGGCGTTCCCGTACTCCACGAACCAGAACGTGACGACGGTGGGCGGTGCGTGCGGCAACGCCGCGGGTGACCAGACGCCCATCACCGTGACCATCACCGGCGCGTCGACCGCGTCGGGCACCGCGACCTGCTCGGGCACGGCCTGGACCTACACGCTGTCGAGCGTCTGGTCCGCCGAGGGCTCGTCGACGATCACCGCGGCGCAGAGCGACGCGGCCGGCGGCACCGGTACGTCGACCGCGCAGACCGTGACCATCGACAAGACCGTTCCGGTCGTCACCCTCACCGCGCCGGCGAACGGCTCGGTCACCAACGACACGACCCCGTCGCTCGGCGGTGCCTGCACGAACGGTCAGGGCAACGTCACGGTCACGATCACGGGGCCGACCAACACGAGCGTGTCGGCGATCCCCTGCTCCTCGAGCGTGTGGTCGGCGACGTCGCCGACCCTCGCGTCCGGCACCGGCTACAACGCGGTGGCGACCCAGACGGACGTCGCGGGCAACACCGGCACCAGCGCCACCAACGGGTTCACGGTCGACGCGGTCGCGCCGACGGTCAGCTCCATCATCGCCTCGTCGACCGACACCACGACCGGCGGCTTCGTGCGCCAGGGCGGCGGGTACTTCGTCTACGGCAACGCCGGCGATGCCATCACCGGGATCACCTCGGTGACGGCGAACGTCACGAACGTCACCACCGGCCAGTCGGCGGTCTCCCTGTCGACGACCGGTGGCCCGTGGACGGTCGGCGCCACGTCGTACGCCTACCGCAGCGCAGCCCTCACGGCCAACGCCTCGCTCACCGCGGGGGCCAAGAGCTACTCGGTCATCGCGACCGACGGCGCGACGAACACGACCACGATCAACCCGACCGTGACGGTCGACAACACCCCGCCCGCGCCGACGGTCACGAGCGTGAACGGCACGGTGCGGACGTTCCCGTACTCGACCAACCAGACGGTCCTGACGGTGGGCGGTGCGTGCGGCAACGCGGCCGGCGACCAGACGCCGATCACGGTGACGATCGCCGGTTCGTCGACCGCCTCCGGCACGGCGACCTGCTCCGGGACGGCATGGACCTACACGCTGTCGACCGCATGGGCGACCGAGGGCGTCTCGACGATCACCGCGGCGCAGAGCGACGCGGCCGGCGGCACGGGCACCTCGCCCACGCAGACCGTCACGATCGACAAGACGGCCCCCGTGGTCAACGGCTCGACGATCGCGATGACGACCGACACCACGACCGGCGGGTTCATCAAGCCGAGCGGCAGCTACTACATCTACGCGAACGTCACCGACTCGGGCACCGGGATCTCGAGCGTGACGGCCAACGTCACGAACGTCACGACGGGCTCGACCGCGGTCACGCTCTCCTCCGGCAGCTTCACGGTCGGTGCGACGTCGTACAACTACCGGAGCGCGGCGCAGACCGCGAGCGCGGTCACGGCCGGCGTGAAGTCCTACAACGTCACCGGCAACGACGTGGCGGGCAACACCTCGGGTGCCGTGTCGTTCAACGTCACCGTCGACGCCACCGGTCCGTCGGTGCCGACCTCCGTGATCGCGCCGCTGAGCGGCACGACCGGCGGCTTCATCAGCCAGGGCTCGCAGTACTACGTGTACGCGAACGCCACGGACCCGGCCGGGGTCACGACGGTGACCGCCAACGTCGCCGTCACCAGCAACGTCCTGACGACCGGGGCCACGGCTGCTCCGCTCACCACCACGGGTGGTCCCTGGACGATCGGCGGCACGTCCTACTCGTACCGCAGCTCGGCCATGACTGCGATCACGCCGATCACCGCGGGCTCGAAGAACTACCAGATCACGGCCACCGACACCGCGACGAACACGACGACGCCCACCTTCACGGTGACCGTGAAGAACACGGCTCCGGTCCCGACCGTCACGAGCATCAACGGTGCAGTGCGGACGTTCCCGTACGCCACGAACGCGAACGTCACGACCTACGGCGGGGCGTGCGGGAATGCGTCCGGCGACATCGCCACGGTGTCCGTGACGATCGCGGGCGCCAAGTCCGAGACCGGGACGACGGCCTGCGTCGCCGGCGCGTGGACCTACACATTGGTGTCCGCGTGGACGACCGAAGGCGTCTCGACGTTCTCGGCCTCCCAGTCCGACCTGGCCGGCAACACCGGTCTCTCGACGACGCAGACGGTCACGATCGACAAGACCGCGCCCGTGGTCGCCGGTTCGGCCATCGCCACGACGACGGACACCACGGTCGGTGGCTTCGTGAAGCAGGCCGGCAGCTACTACATCTACGCCCAGGTGACGGACGCAGTCGGCATGAGCTCGGTGACGGCGAACGTGACCAACGTGACGACGGGTCAGTCCGCCGTGGCGCTGGTCGCGGGGAGCTACACGCTGGGCGCGACGTCCTACAACTACCGCAGCGCGGCGCAGACCGCGACGACGCCGCTCACTGCCGGCGCCAAGAGCTACACCGTGACCGGCATCGACATCGCGACGAACACCTCAGGTCCGCAGACGTTCTCGGTGACGGTCGACAACACGGCACCGACGGTCTCGACCGCGGCGATCGCGGCGTCCGGGTCCTCGACGGCCGGGTTCGTCGGCTCGAGCATCCCGTACTTCGTGTACGCCAACGTGACCGACACCGGTGCGATCTCGTCGGTGAACGCCAGCGTCACGAACATCACGACCGGCGCGAGCAGCGTCCCGCTGGTGGCCGGCAGCTACAGCGTGGGTGCGACCACCTACAACTACCGGAGCGCGCTCCAGACCTCGAGCGCGGGCCTCACGGCCGGCAGCAAGACGTTCACGGTCACCGCGATCGACGTGGCGACCAACACGTCCGGCGCCACCTCGTGGAACGTGACCGTCGACAACACCGCGCCGACGGTGGCGATCACGAAGGTGAACGCGGTCAGCCCGGCCTTCCCGTACAGCCTGAACTCGACCGTCACGACCGTGGGTGGGACGTGCACGACCGCCGCCCAGGACTCGACGACGATCAACGTCACCGTGGCCGGTGCGGACAACGAGTCGGGCACCGCGACGTGCTCCTCGGGTGCGTGGACCTACACCTTCGCGACGCCGTGGGCGACGGACGGCACGTCGACCGTGAACGCGACCCAGGCCGACTTCGCCGGCAACGTCGGGAATGCCACCGCCCGCTCCATCACGATCGACAAGACCCCGCCGCAGATGCAGTCGATGCTGATGCAGGACACGAACAACAACGGCAAGGTCGACCACGTCGTCATCGCCTTCGACGACACGCTGGCCAGCTACACCGCGGGCACGACCCCGTGGACGCTCACCAACGTGCCGTCGGGCGGCACACTGTCTTCGGTCACCGTGTCCGGATCGACGGCCACCCTGAACCTGACCGAAGGTGCCGGCGCGGCCGACACCGCGGTCGGGACCTTCAAGATCGCGCTGGCGGCCAGCGCGACGGGCATCCGCGACTGCGCTCGGCAACCAGTCCTCCTACGCCGCGACCGCGCCGACCGACAACGCCGCGCCGGTCCCGACCAGCATCGTGCTCAACAACAAGTCGGGTGGCACCGCGGGCAAGATGGAGAGCGGCGACTTCTTCACGGTTGCCTACTCGGAGCCGATCGACGTCTCGACGCTCTGCAACACCTGGACGACCGACACGTCGAACCAGGGTCCGACCAGCTCGACGGCCTCGGTGGCGAACAGCGCCTCGACCGACCCGATCACGCTCGGCACGCCGTGCCAGGGCTTCGGAACGCTGACGCTCAACGCCAGCTACGGCTCCGGCGCGTACACGATGCCGTCGAGCCAGGTCAGCTGGAACGTGTCGACGAAGACGCTGACGGTCGTGCTCGGCGACGCCGTCGGTGTCCAGCAGCACCGGCGTGGCCGCGGCAGTCCCGAGCTACACGGCGACCACGCTGAGCGACCCCTTCGGCAACGTGATGACCGGCAGCTTCAACGGCACCTCGAGCCGGTTCTGATGACGAACGACCAGGAAACGACGATGACCGAACCCATGGTGGACTCCAAGCGCCGACGCACGGCGGGCGAGCGCGGCGCGAGCCTCGTCATCGCGCTCGTGTTCATCTCCGTCTTCGGGATCGTGATCGGGTCGCTCCTCGAGTACAACACCACCAACTCCCTCGCGCACGCCAGCTACCGGCAGCTGCGGGCGCGGAACTACGCGGTCGACGGGGCGCTCGAGGGCGCCATCAACAAGGTGAAGACTGACCCGAGCATCGGGCTCGACCCCGCGGTCGACACGAGCTCGACCAACCCCTGCAACCCGGCGAACAACCTGTCGCGTGTTCACCCTCCCGGCGACGTCCTCACCGGATGCGCCGGCGATGTCGGTGAGCTGCGTCGTCGGGTCGAACAGCGGAAGTGGCGTGCCGGACCACCTCGGTTCCTCGCCGCCGGATGCGGTGCTGACCCTCGGCGACCGCCAGACGAACGGCTCGTCGTCCTCGCTGGCTGTGCGCAACGCCGAGCCGAGCCCCTACAACGGCAACGCGCCGTCGCTGTTCAACTCCGATCCGTGTGCCGGGAACCGCCAGGAGCAGGGGATCCGGGTCAACCAGACGCTGTCGCCGAACGTCTTCTCGCTCGGTGGCACCGCAATCAGCTACCTCGGGTGCAACACCTCGGGGAACGCGGCCTCCTGGAACGTGACGGGCAACGTCATCTCGAGCTCGACCATCTTCACGGACCCGGCGTACTCGGGCCCGATCATGGTCCCCGACACGAGTGGCAACACCGGCAGCATCTGGGCGAAGTACGGCTGTGCCGGCACCGGCTTCTCGTGCACGTCGACCGCACCGACGACGGCCCAGCAGTCCGATCCCAACTACGCGGCGCCCGACATCTCGGGCCTCACGGTCCAGAGCGTGCCGTCCGCCTCGGCCTGCAGCACGGGGAACCACGTCGTCACCTTCACCCCCGGCATCTACACCGACGCCGCCGCGATGAACAGCCTGTTCGGCAACGCGGCCTGCAAGAACGCGACGTTCCTGTTCCCACCGGTCCAGGACGCTTCGACCGGTGACTACACGTCGACGGGCCTCTACTACTTCAACTTCCAGAACACGACGGGCGCGTCGTACCAGTGCGGCCAGGACTACAACTTCTTCGGGATCATCACGACGCTGCAGCAGGACACGAGGCACGAGTGGTGCGTGGGTGGCGCGGCATCGGACTACAGCGGCCAGCGGGTCGTGGCCGGCGCGCCGTACAACTGGGACCCGAACTCGGACCCGACCACCAGCACGCTGTCGCTCACGCCCGCGTCGACCGCCGGCGACGGGCCGAGCCTCTTCTACGGGCTGATCCAGCAGCACACCCAGTTCTCGAACCCATCCAACGCGAAGGCGATCGACGGTTCCGTCGCCACGTACGCGATGTCGTCGGGCCACAACGGCAGCAGCATCTGGATGGGTGGGTTCCCGTCGATGGCCCGCGGGAGCATCGGGGCCACTGCGAACATCGAGGTCGCGCAGTCGGCGACCAACGTCGCGCAGATGAACGCGCCGACGGTGCAGATCAACTACGGCACCAAGTACGACGACCCGTTCGGGCAGAAGCACTGTGGCCCGTACACCCTGCCCAAGCCGCCGGCCGACGGCAGCATCGCCACCGCGTCACTTTCGGCGACGGATCAGACGCTGCTCGCGAGCTGCCTGAACACCGGCGACGCCGGCGACCGGATCAACAACGGCACCGTCGCCTACAACGTGAGCCGGATCTCCGGCTCGCCCACGGCGAAGCTCGACGGGGTGCAGATCGACGTCCAGGTGCCGAACCAGCCGAACTTCCCCCGCATGCCGAGCGCGACCGACAACGGTGGCGACTGCGACCCCGACCAGCCCGGCGCCGAGTTCGTCTTCGGCGGCGACAGCCACATCTACGTCCCGAACGGCGGGCTCGAAGTGTGCGCCGGCGTGAACTCGAGCAACCCGCTCACCGGTCAGGAGATCGGCGTCTACGGCATCCCCGCGGTGCCCCGCCTCGTGCCGGCGTCGAACCCCGCGAACACCGGGACGATCACCACCGCGAGCAACGCGATGCAGATCAACGACGGTGGCGCGGGTCCGCCGCTGACCGCCGGCATCACCTACGGCGGCAGCATGACGATGCGGATGCCGAGCTACTCGGTGCCGAGTGGCACCACGATCACCGGCATCTCGTTGCGATCCGGATACGACTCGAAGAGCTCCACGCCGTCGTTCACGATCAAGAACACCGGTGGCACGACGCTCTGCGGGCCGACGACCGCGAACACGACCAGTGGCGTGCAGGACTTCAACTTCGACGTCACGTCGTGCCTGAAGGGCTCGATCGGCAACGCGTTCGACGTCACGTGGTCCGCGGGCGGCTCGAGCAGCACCGCGTGCACCGGGGCCACCACGTGCCCGCAGCTCGACGGCATGCAGGTCATCATCAGCCTCGGGCTCGCGAGCACGTCGAACCAGAACGTGCTCATCCCGGAGAACGGCTGCATCACGGCCTCACCGAACTACTGGTACGGCACCGGCAGTCCCGACTGCTCGGTGCTGCGCTCCGACGCGACCTTCAGCACCGACCTCAGCTCGCGACTCGGCCGGATGTCGATCAAGGGCACCGTGTACGCACCGTCGGCGGCGATGGACATCGACGACACCGACGTCTACTACCCGATCGGCGGACGCGGCATCGTCGTCCGCCACCTCCGGATCCGGGGCTACCAGGCCCACTCCGGGTACGGGACCGCCGCGTTCTCCAACGAGGTGGACAAGAACCCGGCCGACCGCAACGTCGCCTTCCTCGTCTGCCAGCAGACCTCGGGCGCGTGCACCTCGGCCAACGCGATCGGCCGCGCCGCCGTCACCTACGACGCGGTGACCAACCTCCCGACCGTCCAGTACTGGTCCGTCGCCAACAACTGACGGCTCGTTGTGGGACTGCTCGTTTCGGGGCGTCTCATCGTCGCTGGAGCGACCCTGAAGCGCCCCGAAACGAGTGATCGAGGTGCGGACGGGGAAGGTGTCCCAGCCGGGTCGTACGTTGCGGCGATGGTCGACGTGCGCATGGAAGCGCTCGCTGCGGGTCAACACGGGTTGGTGTCGCATGCCCAGGCGGTAGAGCTCGGGCTGACGCCGTCAGCGATCCGGCACGGATGTCGGACTCGACGGTGGCACCGGGTCCTGCCGGGCGTCTACCGCCTGGCCGGCGCGATCGAGACGCCGAGGCTCCGGGCGATGGCCGCGGTGCTCGGTGGTGGTCGCCGCGCCGTCCTCTCTCACGGGAGCGCGGCCGCGCTCCTCGGTCTTCCCGGGTTCGTGATCGACCCCGTGACGATCTCGGTGCCGCGGTCCCGTCGTCAGCTCGAGGGCGTCCGGATCGAGCAGTCGCTCGCGCTTCCGGAGCACCATCGGCGTCGCGTCGACGGCATCCCGTGCACTTCCGTGGCGCGGACGACGTTCGATCTGTGTGGCGACGTCCATCGCAGGCGTGCGGAACGCGCGCTCGACAACGCCCTGTCCCGGCGGATGGTCACCGTCCCGGCGCTGTGGCGGGTGCTCGACGACCTCGCGGTGCAGGGCCGGTCGGGCACTGTGCTCCTTCGAGCGCTGCTGACCGAGCGCGGGCCCCGATACGTCGCGCCGGAGAGTGAGCTCGAGGCGCGGTTCATCGACCTCGTCGTGCGCCATCACCTGCCGGCCCCGGAACGGCAGACGGATCTCGGCGACGTCGACGCGTGGATCGGCCGGGTCGACTTCGCCTGGCGTCAGGCTCGGCTCGTCGTCGAGGTCGACGGAGCTGCATTCCACGACGGGTGGGTCGATCGGCGCCACGACCAGGAGCGCGACGCCCGGCTCGCGGCGACGGGATGGACGATCCTGCGGCTGCGCTGGGCCGACGTCGTCGACGAGCCCGAGCGCGTCGCCGACCAGATCCGAGCCCGGATCCGGGCCCGACGGGCTCCGGACTCGATTCGGGGCACGATCGCGTCGTGATGGCGACGCCCAGACGCCCCGAAACCAGCCGGGATCCCGAAACGAGTTGGGAAGGGGGTCAGTGGGCGGTGGCGGGGGCGAGCATCGCCGGCGGGCGGATCTCGCTGGGGAACATCGACCGGTCGCAGGCGTCCTCGTAGGTGACCAGCCCCTGCTCGACCAGGCTGTTGAGCGAGACCTCCATGGTCTGCATGCCCTCGCGCAGGTTGGTCGACACCACGTTGCGGATCTGGTGGGTCTTGCCCTCCCGGATCAGGTTGCGGATCGGGTGGTTGGCGATGACGATCTCGAACGCGGCCACGAGCCCGCCGCCGATCCGCGGCACGAGCCGCTGCGCGACGACCCCCGCGAGCGACGCCGCGAGCTGCACGCGGATCTGCTGCTGGCGCTCGGACGGGAAGACGTCGACGATGCGGTTCGAGTGCGGTCGACAGCGTCGTTCGTGTGCAAGGTCGCGAAGACGAGGTGTCCGGTCTCGGCGATCGTCAGCGCGAACTGGATCGTCTCGGGGTCACGCATCTCGCCGACCAGGATGACGTCGGGGTCCTCACGCAGCGCCGAGCGCAACGCGCGGGAGAACGAGTCGGTGTCGTAGCCGACCTCGCGCTGGTTCACCGCGGAGCGCTTGTGGACGTGCACGTATTCGATCGGGTCCTCGATGGTGAGGATGTGGCACTCGCGGTTCTGGTTGATGAAGTCGATGACCGACGCCTGGGTGGTCGACTTCCCGGAACCGGTCGGACCGGTCACCAGGATGAGGCCCTGGGGCAGGTGCGCGAAGTGCTCCATGATCGGCGGCAGCCCGAGCTCTTCCATCGTCGGGATCCGGTAGGGGATCGCCCGCAGCGCCATCGCCATCGTGCCCTGCTGGTAGTAGACGTTGGCGCGGAAGCGGGTCTGGCCGTGCCACGAGAACGAGAAGTCGACTTCCTTCTCCCGCCGGAACTGCGACGAGAGGTCCTCGGTGAGCACGCCGAGGATCAGCTGCGCGGTCTCTTCCGCCGCGCAGGGCCGGCAGATCCGGCAGCGGGAAGAGCCGGCCGTCGACGCGCACCAGCGGCGGGGCGCCCGCGGTCAGGTGCAGGTCGGTGCCGCCGAGCCCCCACATCGCCTCGAGGTAGGGGTCGATGGCCGAGACGTTGATCGGCACCATGGTCATCGGTGTGGCTCTCCCTGATCCTCTGCTGGCGCGGCGTCGATGGACGCCACGTGCGGCCCGGACGGGTCCGCCTGCTCCCTTCCCCCTAGGTCGGTGGTTCGGCGGGCGCACTTGAGCGGCGGGTGGGGTCTGGGGCCCGATTTTCCGGACATTTGGTCACGCTGCGCGCGTTTAAGACAACTGGACTAGGTCGAATGACTCATTTCCGCTGGTCAGAGCGATGACGGCGTTCATTTCTCCGTGGGGCTGCCGTTACTCTCCGTGATGCACGAAGCGCCCGTCGGGCTGCGACTGCATCTCTCCGCTACCTATCGCCACGGGGCAACCGGGCGGGAAAAGGAAGATTGCAGTGCTGAAGCACCTTCGCAAGAGCGAGGACTTCGGGCAGAAGAACCTTCTGGAGAAGGGCTTCACGCTCGTCGAGCTCCTCGTCGTCATCGTCATCCTCGGCATCCTGGCCGCGGTGGTCGTGTTCGCCGTCGGCGGCTCGACCTCCGACGCCAAGGACAGTGCCTGCAAGGCCGAGAACAGCAGCATCGGGGCGGCGATCGAGGCGTACCGCGCCAAGACGGGCAACTA
Organism: uncultured Acidimicrobiia bacterium; assembly: GCA_963770105.1. GTDB lineage: Bacteria > Actinomycetota > Acidimicrobiia > IMCC26256 > JAENVU01 > Chersky-806. The sequence continues at coordinate 1,033,888 of CAVYOL010000001.1, forward strand.
CCCGGCGAGCATGAGTGTGCTCACCAGTGGCACCGACCAGTTCCTGCGCTCGACCCCGAAGCTCTACGACCTGAAGTCGCCGGCAGACGGCACTCTGGTCCTGACGGCCGCGGGCACCACGCAGGGTTGCGCAATCAACTACTGAGCCTGAACCACCACGTTGGATGTGATGGAGCCCCGGAGCGATCCGGGGCTCCATCGCGTCCGGTTCACGCCCGCGCGGCCTGCTCCGTCGCGATGCGCTTCGCCCACGCGTAGTCGGCCTTGCCGTTCGGGCCGCGCGGCACGGAGTCCACGACGAAGACGTGACGCGGGCGCTTGAAGCCGGCGAGCCGGCCGCGCGCCGAGTCCGCGATGTCCTCGCTCGTCGCACTGTCACCGTCGTTGAGCGCGACGACGGCGGCGATCACCTCGCCGAACCGGTCGTCGGGGATGCCGACGACCACCGCGTCGACGACCGCGGGGTGCAGCTTCACGGCTTCCTCGACCTCTTCGGGGAAGACCTTCTCGCCCCCGGTGTTGATCGACACGCTGCCCCGGCCGAGCAGCTCGATGGTCCCGTCCGCCGCGACCCGGGCCCAGTCACCGGGGATCGAGTACCGCGCGCCGTTGAACGTCGGGAACGGTCCGGGCGGTCTTGTCCGGGTCCTTGTAGTACCCGAGCGGGATCGGGCCGCCGAGCGCAAGCAGGCCGATCTCGTCCGAGCCGGGCGTGATCTCGCGGCCGTCCTCGGTCAGCACCTTGGCGTGCTCGCCGATCTGGAACTTCGCGGTCGTCGCCGAGCCCCCCGGGATGCTGACCTGGCTCGCAAACCCGACGCCCTCGCTCGAGCCGAGCGAGTCGAGGCAGATGCAGCCCGCGCGCGCCATGAGCGCTTCCTTGACCTCCGCGGTCCACATCACGCCGGAGCTGATGATGACGCCGAGCGTCGTGAGGTCGTACGGCTTGCCGTCGGCCTCCGCCTGCTCGAGCGCGCGCACCATCGGCTTGCCGAACGCGTCGCCGACGATCGCCATCTGCGTGACGCCGTTGCGCTCGACCGCGCGCCACAGCTCGTCCGCGTCGAAGTGGCGCGACTCGAGCGTGACGATCGTGCCGCCCATCGTCAACGCCTGCAGCGAGCTCATGAACCCGGTCCCGTGCATCAGCGGCGACGCGGGAAGGTGCACGGGCGTCGTGCCCTTCTCCTCGACCCGCGCCGCGATCGCGCCCGCACCGGCCGGCCCCTCCTCCGGGAGCGCCTCACCCGCGAGCCCGTAGACGAACGGCACGAGCGACATGAACAGGTCCTCGTTGCGCCACATGACGCCCTTCGGCATCCCGGTGGTCCCACCCGTGTAGAGGATGTAGAGGTCGTCCCCCGTGGTCTCCCCGCGCGGCGCAGGGTCGGTGGACGCGATCAGGTCCTCGTAGCGAAGCGCGCCCTGGACGAGGGGGGAGCCGTCGTCGACCTGCACGATCGCCTTCAGGGTCGGGATCTGCGCGACGACCTTCGCGACCTGGTCGCCGAGCGATCCGTGGAACAGGAGGATCTCGGTGTCCGAGTTGGTCAGGAGGTAGGCAAGCTCGTCCTCGAGGTAGCGGTAGTTGACGTTGACCGGCCCGGCGCCGCACTTCCAGGTCGCGAAGACGCCCTCCATGTACTCGGTGGAGTTGTAGAGGTAGCTCGCGACCTTGCCGTCGTCGCTGAGGCCGAGGTCCTTGAACGCGGCGGCCAGTCGCGCGGACCGGTCGTCCCACTCGCCCCAGCTGGTGATGCGCTCACCTTGGACGAGTGCGGGCCGCTGGGGCTGGGTGTCGGCGATCGACTCCCACGCTCTCGCGAAGTTCCATTCGACGGTCATCGTCCCCCCGGGTCTCCGTGTGACGTCGGTCGGTAGTCTGCCCCCGATGGCCGACGAACGCGAGGTCGAGGCGCCGTCGGGGCTGACCGACCGACCCGATCGCGGTGGTCGTCAGGTGATCCCACGCCCGCCCGGGCTCGAGCCCGGTGGACCGCCGCCGTGGGCCGGTCTCGACGCCGCGGGGCGTCGCTTCTCCCTCGCGGACGTCCGTGACCGCCTCGCCGTCCTGCCCGCGGCGCGACCGTCGGACCTCGATTCCCCGACGAGCCGTGCGGCCGCGGTGCTCGTCCCGATCTACGAGACGGACGGCGAAGCGTGCGTGATCCTCACGAAGCGGCCCGACACGATGCCGTCGCACCGGGGCGAGATCGCGTTCCCCGGCGGCAAGCGGGAGGTGGACGACTCCTCGCTCGGCGCGGCCGCGCTGCGCGAGGCGCAGGAGGAGATCGGGCTGGCGCCCGAGGCGGTCGAGCTCGCGGGTGAGCTCGACAGCCTGAGCACGGTCGCCTCCCAGTTCACGATCACGCCGTTCGTCGGCCTGCTCGGCGCGCCGCCCGAGCTCCACACCGACCCCCGGGAGGTGGAGGCCGCGTTCGCGGTCCCGTTCTCCGAGCTCCTGGATCCTGCCGCGTACTGGGAGGAGCGCTGGAACCTCTGGGGCTCGTGGCGGCCGATGGCGTTCTTCGCGCTGCCGGGCGAGACCGTGTGGGGTGCGACCGCGCGCATCCTCGCGGGGTTCCTCCGGTTCCTCACCGAGGACCGGCTCCGGTAGTCGTCGCAGCTCAGTGCTCGCACCCGATGTGCACCTCTCCCGGCGGACCGGCTGACGTGGTGTCGTTCCCGGGACCGCAGTTGAGGATGTTCCCGAAGCCGGTCCCGCCGTCGAGGCGGTCGTTGCCCGCTTCGCCGAAAAGATGGTCGGTGCCGGATGCGCCCTCGAGGTGGTCGTTGCCGTCGCCGCCGTAGAGCCAGTCGTCGCCTTCGTTCCCGACGATCGTGTCGGCACCGTCCTGGCCGTAGATCGTGTCGTTGCCGATGTTCCCCGAGAGGATGTCGTCTCCGTCGCCGCCGAAGATCTTGTCGTCGCCGTCTCCACCGGTGACGGTGTCGTTGCCGGCACCGCCCTGGATGGTGTCGACCTGATCGCCGCCGCGCAGGTCGTCGTTCCCGGCATCGCCGAAGATCGCGTCGGCCCCGGTGCCGCCGAAGATCTTGTCGTCGCCGTTCCCGCCGTGCAGCTCGTCGGCGTTGTCACCACCGTTCAGGATGTCGTCGCCGCCCTGACCGAAGATCGTGTCGTTGCCGTTCCCGCCCGAGAGCGTGTCATCTCCCGCGGTGCCGAGAGTGACAGCGACGGTGGTCCCTGCCGTGTTGTTCGCCGCGTTGGTGTCCGTGGCACTGGTGGACACACGCGCGCCGAACGTCGCGGTGAACGGGTGGGCGCCGGACGGGTTGTCGCCGATGATCGTGTCCGAGCCGTCGTTGCCCGAGATGATGTCGTCGCCCCCGAGCCCGCAGATGGTGTGCGACGCCGCCGAGTCCGAGATCACGTCATCGCCCGACGTACCCCAGACGTCGCAGTCCGCGCCGACGACCTTGCTGCGCACCGTGAGGGTGATCGTGCGCGGCGCGCCCGCGGCAACGGTGCCGAGGTTGCAGGAGAGCGAGCTCGCACCGGAGGGCTGGGTGCACCCGGCCGGCAGCGGTCCCGCGAGCACGACGTTGGGGTCCAACGTCGACGTGAGGACGCTGTTCGGAGCCGCCGCCGCGCCGATGTTCGACACCGTGTACACAAGGTTGAAGGAGTTGCCGGTTCCGACCGACGCCGGGGCTTGGAGCTGCACCCGCAGATCGGTGTTGGTGACCGCGGCCGCGAAGGTCGCAGTGACGCTGGTGTTCGCGGTCAGGGTGATGACGCACGTGCCGGTGCCGGTGCAGCCGCCGCCGGTCCAGCCGGTGAAGGTGGAGCCTGCGGCCGGGGTCGCGGTGAGGGTGACCGCGGTGCCGTTGGGGTAGTTGGCGGAGCACGTGGCGCCGCAGCTGATCCCGGCGGGGGTGCTGGAGACGGTCCCGGTGCCGGTGCCGGCCTTGGTGACCGTCAGCGTGCGGGTCACGACGACGTTCGCGGTGAACGTCGCGGTGACGGCGGTGTCGGCCGTCAAGGTGATCACGCACGTGCCGGTGCCGGTGCAGCCGCCGCCGGTCCAGCCGGTGAAGGTGGAGCCTGCGGCCGGGGTCGCGGTGAGGGTGACGCTGGTGCCGTTGGGGTAGCTGGCCGAGCACGTGGCGCCGCAGCTGATGCCGGCGGGCGCGCTCGTGACGGTCCCGGTGCCGGTGCCGGCCTTGGTGACGGTCAGCGTGCGCGGGATCAGTGTGAACGTGGCCGTGACGGCGGTGTCGGCCGTCAAGGTGATGACGCACGTGCCGGTGCCGGTGCAGCCGCTGCCGGTCCAGCCGGTGAACGTCGAGCCCGCAGCCGGCGTCGCGGTGAGGGTGACCGTGGTGCCGTTGGGGTAGCTGGCGGAGCACGTGGCGCCGCAGCTGATGCCGGCGGGGGCGCTGGTCACCGACCCGGTGCCGGTGCCGGCCTTGGTGACGGTCAGGGTCGGGTTGACGACGACGGTCGCGGTGAACGTGGCCGTCACGGAGGAGTCGGATGTGAGGGTGATGACGCAGGTGCTGGTGCCGGTGCAGCCGCTGCCGGTCCAGCCGGTGAACGTGGAGCCTGCCGCCGGGGTCGCGGTGAGCGTGACACTGGTCCCGGACGTGTAGGACGCGGAGCACGTGGCACCGCAGCTGATGCCGGCGGGTGCGCTGGTCACCGACCCCGTGCCGGTACCGGCCTTGGTCACAGTCAGGGTCGGGTTGACGACGACGTTCGCGGTGAACGTGGCCGTGACCGCGGAGTCGGATGTGAGGGTGATGATGCAGGTGCTGGTGCCGGTGCAGCCGCTACCGGTCCAGCCGGTGAAGGTGGAGCCCGCGGCGGGCGTCGCGGTGAGGGTGACCGCGGTGCCGTTGGCGAAGCTCGTCGCGCAGGTGGCGCCGCAGCTGATGCCGGCGGGCACGCTCGCGACGGTCCCGGTTCCGGTGCCGGCCTTGGTGACGGTCAGCGTGCGCGGGGTCAGGGTGAACGTCGCCGTGACGCTGGTGTCGGCGGTGAGGTTGACCGTGCAGGTGCTGGTCCCGGTGCAGCCGCCGCCGGTCCAACCGGTGAACGTCGAGCCTGCGGCCGGCGTCGCGGTGAGGGTGACGGTGCTGCCGTTGACGAAGGTCGCGCTGCACGTCGAGCCGCAGCTGATGCCGGGGGCGGGGCTGGTGACCGTGCCCGTCCCGGTGCCGGCCTTGGTCACGGTGAGGGTGCGGAGCGCTTCGAACGTGGCGGTGGCCGCCATGTTCGCGTTGACGTTGAGGACGCAGGTGCTCGTGCCGGTGCAGTTCCCGGTCCAGCCCGTGAACGTCGACCCGGCGGCCGGCGTCGCGGTCAGGGTGACCGAAGTCCCGGACGTGTAGCTCGCGGAGCAGGTCGCGCCGCAGTCGATGCCCGCGGGTGCACTCGTGACGGTGCCGGTCCCGCTGCCGGCCTTCGTGATCGTCAGGGTCGGGTTGACCACGACGGTCGCGGTGAACGTCGCGGTGACGCTCGTGTCTGCCGTGAGGTTGATGACGCAGGTACCAGTGCCGGAGCAGCCGCCGCCGGTCCAGCCCGTGAACGTGGAGCCCGCGGCCGGGGTCGCGGTGAGGGTGACGCTGGTGCCGGAGGTGTACCCGGCACTGCAGGTCGCGCCGCAGCTGATGCCTGCGGGTGCGCTCGAGACGGTTCCGGTGCCGGTGCCCGCCTTGGTCACGGTCAGGGTCGGGTTGACGACGACGGTCGCGGTGAACGTGGCCGTCACGGAGGAGTCGGATGTGAGTGTGATGATGCAGGTGCTGGTGCCGGTGCAGCCGCTACCGGTCCAGCCGGTGAAGGTGGAGCCCGCGGCGGGCGTCGCGGTGAGGGTGACTGCGGTGCCGTTGGGGTAGCTCGTCGCGCAGGTGGCGCCGCAGCTGATGCCGGCGGGCGCGCTCGCGACGGTGCCGGTGCCGGTGCCGGCCTTGGTGACGGTCAGCGTGCGCGGGGTCAGCGTGAACGTCGCCGTCACGCTGGTGTCGGCGGTGAGGTTGACGGTGCAGGTGCTGGTGCCGGTGCAGCCGCCGCCGGTCCAGCCGGCGAACGTCGAGCCTGCCGCCGGGCGTCGCGGTGAGAGTGACGGTGCTGCCGTTGACGAACGTCGCGCTGCACGTCGCGCCGCAGCTGATGCCGGGGGCGGGGCTGGTGACCGTGCCCGTCCCGGTGCCGGCCTTGGTCACGGTGAGGGTGCGGAGCGCCTCGAACGTGGCGGTGGCCGCCATGTTCGCGTTGACGTTGAGGACACAGGTGCTCGTGCCGGTGCAGTTCCCGCTCCAGCCGGTGAACGCCGACCCGGCGGCCGGTGTCGCGGTCAGGGTGACCGAAGTCCCGGACGTGTAGGACGCGGAGCAGGTCGCGCCGCAGTCGATGCCCGCGGGTGCACTCGTGACGGTGCCGGTCCCGGTGCCGGCCTTCGTGATGGTGAGGGTCGGGTTCACGACGACGGTCGCGGTGAAGGTCGCCGTGACCGCAGAGTCAGAGGTCAGCGTGATGATGCACGTGCCGGTGCCGGAGCAGCCGCCGCCGGTCCAGCCGGTGAACGTGGAACCCGCGTCCGGGGTCGCGGTGAGGGTGACCGACGTGCCGTTGGCGAAGCTCGTCGCGCAGGTCGCGCCGCAGCTGATGCCGGCGGGTGCGCTGGTCACCGACCCGGTGCCGGTGCCCGCCTTCGTGACGGTCAGGGCGCGCGGGATCAGCGTGAACGTGGCGGTGACCGAGGTGTCCGCGGTCAAGCTGACGGTGCAGGTGCCGGTCCCGGTGCAGCCGCCGCCGGACCAGCCGGTGAACGACGATCCGGCCGCCGGCGTCGCGGTGAGCGTGACCGAGGTGGAGTTGGCGAACGCGGTCGAGCACGTGGCACCGCAGGCGATGCCCGCGGGCACGCTCGAGACGGAGCCCGTCCCGGTTCCTGCCTTGACGACCGTGAGGTTGCGCAACAGCTCGAACGTCGCGGTGACCGTCGTGTCGGCGGTGACCGTCGTGACGCACGTGCTGGTGCCGGTGCAGCCGCCGCCGGACCAGCCGGTGAACACCGATCCGGCCGTCGACGCGGCCGTGAGCGTCACCGTGGTCCCCGACAGATATCGCGACGTGCACGTCGCTCCGCAGGCGATCCCGGGTGGACTGCTCGTCACGGTGCCGGTCCCGGTGCCCGACTTGGCGACCGTGAGCGCCTTGCACTGCGGTGACGGGTTCATGGTGAGCGAAGCCGCGCCCGTGGCCCCTCCCGCCGGGGTGCTGGTCACGCCGATCGGCGTCGCGGTCGTGCGGGCGCAGTCGATGACGGTGGTCGTGTGGAAGCAGCCGTCAGCCGGATCGGAGTGCCAGCGCAGCTCGAGCCGTGGCGGGTTGCCGTCGGCCCACGGCACGTTGTCGCCGACGCTCTCCGACGTCGCGTCGAGGGTCAGCGCGGGATGGGCGGTGGGGTCGATGGTCGAGAGGTCGAGGATCCCGTTGGTTCCGACCATCTCCCGGGTCAACAGCGTGGCGCCGCTTCCCGCGTCTCGCACCGTGACGACCAGCGAGTCGAACTCGACCCCTGCGGCGAGGTTCGACTCCAGGACGCGCACGTCCGACCACGTGGCCGCGCCGACCGTCCCGTCGCAGCGCTGGGCGCGCAGATCCACCGAGCGACGCACGGTGCCCGCGGCTGAGGCTGGTGCACGGCGACGCGCCGTTCACGTCCATCGTGAACGCCTGCCCGGGGTCACCGAGCCCGACCGCGCAGGTTCCGTCCGACGTCGCGCCGTAGGCCGACGGGAGCGCGTTGCCGGCGACATCGGTGCGCGAAGTGCCGTCGGCGGCCCAGCGACCACCGGTGCACAGCGCGTTCGTCGTCCAGTCCCAGCAGCCCATCCCGCTGTCGGACAGGCCGGTGGCGAAGAGCGTCCTGGTGCCGAGCTCGGCCTCCTCGGACACCGAGTAGTACTGATCGCTGATCGGCCACCCGTCGCCGGTCGTGACGGTCGCGGGTGTCGGCGTCGCCGACGCACTCGCTGGCACCGGCGAAGACCGCGTAGACGCCGTCGGCAACGCCGGCGGCGTTGTGGCGGTTGACGAGGTCACGACTCTGGAAGTCCTTCGGAGTCGCCCAGCCCGTGCAGGCAACGCCCGTCGTGACGTCGATGCAGACGGCTGACTGACCCTCAGCGAGGAAGACACGGGAGCCATGGGCCACGATGTCGTACGGCTGCCCGCCTCCCGGTGCCGGCGTGAAGCCCGTCGGTACCGACGGTGTCGTACAGGGCGCGTTCGTTGCCGGGTCCACGCAGTAGAGCTTCCCGGTGTCGGCGCCGAAGTACAGCTTCCCGTTGACGAGCCGAGGAGCAGATGAAGTCGGGCTCCCGGTGGTCGGCACCCGGTCCGTGATGATGAGCCCACACGTCGCGTTGGTGCTGGTGTCCCAGCAGTAGAGACCGTACGGCGCCCGATCCGCGAACGGAGGGCCGTACTGGTTGGCCGATGCGTTGACGTAGATGCGTGATCCGACGACCGCGCCCGGGCCGATGATGTCGCTCGCGCTGATCGTCAGGAGGTGGGGGTAGCCGGGACACACGGCCCCGGTCTCGCGATCGATGCAGCTGATCGACGTCGGGTAGGTGTGATGGAAGAACGCGTAGATGCGGTTGCCGACGAGGATCGGGACGTGCCCGTCGCCACCGGTGCCCTGGCTGATGGGCGGGAGCGGCGGCGGGAGCGCGTTCGTCGTCGCCTCACCGAGGAGGGCGGTCGATCCGGGGGTCAGGGTGAGGCCGCCGCCTGACGGGGTCGCGGTCCAGCCCGGCGCGGTCGTCACCGATGCGGGATCGATCGTGTGCGGGCCGGTCAGCGCGGCCGCGGTGACCGGCGGGTTGGCGGCGGCCCACTGCTGGGGCAGGAAGGCGGGTCGCGCCTTGGCGCCGATCGACCAGCTGGCCGAGTCGCCCTGCGTGATCGTGGTCCCGGGACCCGCGAGCGGGCTTCCCTTCGCGGCACCGTCGAACCCGGCGTTCGCGGCCACGACGGTGATGAGCGCGGTGCCCTTGGCGTCGCCGAACTGGTCGGAGACGGTGTAGGTGAACCCGTCGTAGCCGGAGAACCCGGCCGTCGGCGTGTAGGTGCACGAGCCCGCGGAGGTGCACGATGCCGCGCCGTGGCTCGGACCGGTCGTGAGCGCGACCGTGCCCGAGCTGGACTGGTCGTTCGCCAGGACGTTGGTGGTGACGGCGACCCCGCTGCGGGTGATGATCTCGTCGGGGGTCGGGGTCGGCGGGTTCTCCGAGACGGTTGCCTCGGTGAGGGTCAGGTTGACGGTCGCGGTGGCGGAGTTCCCACCGGTGTCGTGCACCGTGTACGTGAACTGGTCGTCACCGGCGTACCCCGCGGTCGCCGTGTAGATGCAGGCGCCGGTGGGGAGACAGGTGACGGTGCCGTGGGACGGCGCGCTCGTCGCGGTGAGGGTGAGCGGGTCCACGTCGGGATCGGAGTCGTTGGCCAGGACGTCGAACGCTTCTTTGTGCTCGAAGGTGAAGCTGTCGTCCGCCGGCGTGGGCGCTCCGCCCACCGCTCCGGCTGATTGCTGCGTGATCCCGACCAGTGCCGGAGTCACCAGCACCAGCGCCGCGAAGGCCGCGAGCGAACGCCGACGAAACGTGCTTGTCCTGCCCATGCCCGTGCTCCCTGCCCGATTTGCCCCATGTTCCTGCCGGGGGAAACGTAAGCCACGATCCGCCCCGAAGCACCCCCCAAAGTGCGACAACCTCATTCCGGTCTATTCCCCCTTCGCGGCCCGCGACGCGGCTCAGTCCGCCGGCGGTACGGCCTGTAGACTCGGCGCTTCGGAGCGGGCGCGCGATGAGGGGAGTCACCCAGGGTGGAAGTCGAGATCGGCATCGGGAAGTCGGGTAGGCAGGCCTACGGCTTCGACGACATCGCAATCGTCCCGAGTCGGCGCACGCGAGATCCCGAGGACATCGACATCTCCTGGGACATCGACGCGTTCCACTTCGACCTCCCGCTGATCGGCGCGGCGATGGACGGCGTGGTGTCGCCCAAGATCGCGATCGAGGTGGGCCAGCTCGGCGGCATGGCGTGCCTGAACCTCGAAGGGCTCTGGACCCGGTACGAGGACACCGACTCCGTGTTCGACGAGATCGCGTCGCTCGACCCCGAGAAGGCGACGCGCCGGATGCAGGAGCTCTACAACGAGCCGATCAAGGAAGAGCTGATCGGCGCGCGCATCCGCGAGATCAAGGACGCCGGCGTCACCGCGTGCGCGTCGCTGACGCCGCAGCGGGTCGAGGAGTACGCGAAGCACGTCCTCGAAGCCGAGCTCGACATCTTCGTCGTGCAGGGCACCGTCGTCTCGGCCGAGCACGTGTCGAAGGACCCGGCGCGCCAGCCGCTCAACCTGAAGAAGTTCATCCGCGAGTTCGAGATCCCGGTCATCGTCGGTGGGTGCGCCTCGTACTCCACCGCGCTGCACCTCATGCGCACGGGCGCCGTCGGCATCCTCGTCGGCGTCGGCCCGGGCCACGCGTGCACCAGCCGGGGCGTGCTCGGCATCGGTGTCCCGCAGGCCACGGCCATCGCGGACGCCGCGGGCGCCCGGATCCGTCACCTCGACGAGACCGGCGTCTACGTGCAGGTCATCGCGGACGGCGGGATGCGCACCGGTGGCGACGTCGCCAAGGCGATCGCCTGCGGCGCCGACGCCGTGATGATCGGCTCACCGCTCGCGAGCGCGTACGAGGCGCCGGGCCGCGGCTACCACTGGGGCATGGCGACCTTCCACCCGTCGCTCCCGCGTGGCGCACGCGTCTACGCGGGCCAGAAGGGCACGCTGGCCGAGATCCTCGTCGGCCCCGCGCACGAGAACGACGGCACGCTCAACCTCTTCGGCGCGCTGCGCACGTCGATGGCCACCACCGGCTACGAGACGGTCAAGGAGTTCCAGAAGGCCGAGGTGATGATCGCCCCGTCGCTGCAGACCGAGGGCAAGTCGCTCCAGCGCGCGCAGGACATCGGCATGGGTCGCTGAGCGTCTCTGATGACGTGACCGAGCACGATCTCGTTCTCGTCGTCGACTTCGGCGCGCAGTACGCGCAGCTGATCGCCCGGCGCGTGCGCGAGGCGCACGTGTACTCCGAGATCGTGCCAGCGCAGCGACTGCCCGTCGCGGAGATGCTGGCGCGCAAGCCGAAGGCGATCATCCTCTCGGGCGGTCCCGCGTCGGTGCACGTCGACGGCGCGCCGTCGATCGACCCGGCGATCTACGACTCCGGGGTCCCGGTGCTCGGCATCTGTTACGGCGCGCAGCTCGTCGCCCGCGACCTCGGCGGCGAGGTCGCGAAGACGGGCCGCGGTGAGTACGGCCGCACCGAGCTGACGCGTCGAGCGCCCCGGGCGTGCTGTTCCGGGAGCAGCCGAACGACCAGGTCGTGTGGATGAGCCACTTCGACACGATCACCGAGGCGCCGCCCGGGTTCCGCGTGCTCGCGTCGACGGGCGACACGCCCGCCGCGGCGTTCGGCGATCCCGACCGGGCCATCTACGGCGTGCAGTTCCACCCCGAGGTCGCGCACACCGAGCGCGGGCCAGGAGATCCTGAAGGCGTTCCTGTTCGACGTCGCCGGCTGCCGGCCGACGTGGACCAACGTCTCGATCATCGAGGAGCGGTCGCCGAGATCCGCGCCCAGGTCGGCGACGACCGGGTGATCTGCGGGCTGTCCGGCGGCGTCGACTCCGCGGTCGCGGCGGCGCATCGTGCACAAGGCGATCGGCGACCAGCTCACCTGCGTGTTCGTCGACACCGGGCTGCTGCGGCTCAACGAGGCCGAGCAGGTCGAGGAGACGTTCCGGCGCCAGTTCAACATCGACCTCGTGCACGTGAAGGCGGGCGACCGCTTCCTCGAGCGCGCTCGAACGACGTCGTCGAGCCGGAGCGCAAGCGCAAGATCATCGGCGAGACGTTCATCCGGGTGTTCGAGGAGGTCGGCGCTCGACTACGAGGACGCCGCCGTTCCTCGTGCAGGGCACGCTCTACCCGGACATCGTCGAGTCCGGTGGCGGCGACAACGCGGTGCATCAAGAGCCACCACAACGTCGGCGGGCTGCCCGACGACATGAACTTCGAGCTGGTCGAGCCGCTGCGCCACCTGTTCAAGGACGAGGTGCGCGCGGTCGGCGAGGAGCTCGGGCTGCCCGAGGAGATCGTGTGGCGCCAGCCGTTCCCCGGCCCGGGTCTCGGCGTGCGCATCATCGGCACGATCACGCCCGAGCGGGTCGAGATCCTGCAGCGCGCCGACGCGATCGTGGTCGAGGAGATCCGGCGGGCCGGCCTGTACCGCGAGATCTGGCAGAGCTTCGCGGTGCTGCCCGCGGTGCGGACCGTCGGCGTGCAGGGCGACGACCGCACGTACGCGTACCCGATCATCATCCGCGCGGTCACCAGCGACGACGCGATGACCGCCGACTGGGCCCGGCTCCCGTACGAGGTGCTCGAGCGCATCTCGTCACGCGTGATCAACGAGGTGCCGGGCGTGAACCGCGTCGCCTACGACATCACCAGCGAAGCCGCCCGGCACCATCGAGTGGGAGTAACCCAGGAGTTCCCTCCGCCGTCTGTCCGATTCGGTGCCACAGAGGAACCGAATCGGACAAGCGAAGGAGCTGTCCGGGGTCGGTAGCGTCGGGGGATGCGGGCGCTGGTGCAGCGGGTGACCCGGGCGTCGGTCCGGGTCGGGGACGAGCTCGTCGGGGAGATCGGCGCGGGGCTCTGCGTCCTGGTCGGGGTGACCCACGACGACACCCCGGCGGACGCCGAGAAGCTCGCGGCCAAGGTGCACGGCCTCCGGGTGTTCGACGACGACGGCGGGGTCATGAACCGGTCGCTGGCCGAGACCGGCGGGGCCGCGCTCGTGGTCAGCCAGTTCACGCTCTACGGCGACACCCGGAAGGGCCGTCGGCCGTCGTGGGTCGGGGCCGCGCCGCCGGAGCGGGCCGAGCCGCTGATCGAGGGATTTGTCGCCGCGCTGCGCGAGCTCGGAACCCCCGTCGAAACGGGCCGATTCCGGGCCGATATGGCCGTCGAGCTCGTCAACGACGGCCCGGTCACCCTGCTCATCGAGGTACCGAGCCGGTAGCCTGACTCCCTCTGGATCGCATCGAGTCCTCCCACAGCATCTGGCTCTTCGATACCGAGCGAAAGCGATTCCGTCGCTTGCCGCGCGGTGCCGACACGGACGCGCCCGCGCTCGACGCGGACTGGGAGCAGTACTTCGCTCTGGAGCTCGACGACACCACCGGCGCGTTCACCGTGACGCTCAACGCGGACGGGACGCGGCTGCTGCGGGCGTTCCGCGACGAGTCCGTCACGGGCGTGGAGCGGCCGGCCCCACGGGACGACATCACGACGACGGAGCTGCGCATCCCGCGCCCCGACGCGTGACTCCGCCGTCCCAGGGCGAACACCTGTACGATTCACCTGTGACGAGCACCCACACCGAGTTCGGGCGAGTGAGCGACGATCTCGTCGCCGGGCTGAACCCGGTCCAGCGCGAGGCGGTGATCGCCCCCGACGGTCCGGTGCTCGTGATCGCGGGCGCGGGGTCGGGCAAGACCCGCCTGCTCACCCACCGCGTCGCGTACCTGATCGCGGAGCGCGGGGTGTCCCCGTTCGAGATCCTGGCGATCACGTTCACCAACAAGGCCGCGGGCGAGATGAAGGAGCGGGTCGCGGACCTCGTCGGTCCGGTCGCGCACCGCATGTGGGTCTCGACCTTCCACTCCGCGTGCGCGCGCATCCTGCGCCGCGAGGCCGGTCTGCTCGGATACCGCTCGTCGTTCTCGATCTACGACCAGGCCGACGCCGACCCGGCTCGTGGACTACGTCCGGCGCGACATGAACCTCGACCCGAAGCGCTTCCCGCCCCGCCGGCTGCAGGGTGCGATCTCCGCGATGAAGAACGAGCTCATCGGGCCGGAGGAGGCCGTCGCCCGGGCGACGACCCCGCCCGAGAAGCGCCTGGCCGAGATCTACGTCGAGTACCAGAAGCGGCTCGGCGAGGCGTCGGCCGCGGACTTCGACGACCTGCTCCTCCTCGTCGTCAAGCTGTTCCGGGAGCACCCCGACGCGCTCGAGCCGGTGGCGCAAGCGGTTCCGCCACGTGCTCGTCGACGAGTTCCAGGACACGAACCTGGCCCAGTGGGAGCTCGTGCGGCTGCTCTCCGAGGAGCACCACAACGTCATGGTCGTGGGCGACGCCGACCAGTGCTTCGTCCCCGGCACCCTCGTCACGATGGCCGACCGCACGACCCGGCCGATCGAGCAGGTGGTCGAGGGCGACCAGGTCCTTTCCAACTACGGCAACGGCGACTTCCGCCCGGCCCGGGTGCTGCGCGTGCACCGGTCCCAGACTGCGGCCGGCACGACGATCACCCTCGCGAGCGGCCGCGCCCTCACCTCCACCCCCGAGCACACCCACTTCGCCGGCCACCTCGCTGGTTTCGGGGCGTCCGGTGGTCGCCAGAGCGACGCGATCGCGCCCCGAAACGAGCCTGGGGACGCGGACGGGGTGGTGGCGACGCTGGCGCCGACGCGGCGGATGGTCGTCACCCTCTGCGACGAGCAGCGCGGCGCCCGCGCGTTCCACCGGGTCGAGCTGTTCGGGAGCGACGAGGAAGGTCGGAGCGCGCTCGAGAACGAGCTCGGCCTGTTCATCCGGCCCGAGCGGCGGGACACCAACTGGCGGTTCGAGAACGCGAGCTCGGACATGGCGGAGATCGTCGCGACGGTCGAGCAGATCCAGGCCGTCATCGACGTCGACGTGCAGTACACCGCGCGGCTCGCGAACCGCCGGGGTGCCGGCGCGACGAACACCGACCTCCCGTTCACCGCCGCCGCGGCACGTGGAGCCGGGCATGGTGATGGTCAACGAGAACGGCGCGTTCGAACGGGTCGAGTCGGTGGAGCCGGTCGTGCTCGACACCGCGGTCTACGACCTGGACATCGAGCAGACCCACAACTACGTCGCCGGCGGGATCGTCACCCACAACTCGGTGTACGCGTTCCGCGGCGCGGACTACCGCAACCTCCTGCGGTTCGAGGAGACGTTCCCGGACGCGTCGGTGATCGTGCTGGACCAGAACTACCGGTCGACCCAGCGCATCCTCGACGCCGCGAACGCGGTGATCGCCAACAACGCGGCCCGCCGGCCCAAGCACCTCTGGACCGAGCAGATCGGCGGCGAGCTGATCGTCCGCTACCACGCCGAGGACGAGCACGACGAGGCCCAGTACGTCGTGCACGAGATCGACCGGCTCGTCGCACCAGGAAGGCGTGCGCTTCCGCGACACCGCGGTCTTCTACCGGACGAACGCGCAGAGCCGCGTCATCGAGGAGACGCTGGTCCGCGCCGGGATCCCGTACCGGATCATCGGCGGCACCAAGTTCTACGACCGGCGCGAGGTGAAGGACGCGCTCGCGTACCTGCGCTCGCTCGTGAACCCGGACGACGAGGTCGGGTGGAAGCGGATCGTCAACGTGCCCAAGCGCGGCGTGGGCGACACGAGCGTCCGCAAGGTCGAGGCGTACGCGCAGGGCGCGAACGTGACGTTCCGCGAGGCGCTGCGCGACGGTGCCGCGGCCGGCGTCACCGGTCGTGCGCTGGGCGGGATCCGGGACCTGCTCGACGTGATGGGCGAGCTCGAGGCCGACGCCGAAGCCGGTGGCGTCTCGGGTGCGCTCGAAGGCGTGCTCGAGCAAGACCGGCTACCTCGCCGAGCTCGAGGCCGAGCGCACGATCGAGGCGCAGGGCCGCATCGAGAACCTGGCCGAGCTCGTCGGCGTCGCCCGCGAGTTCGACGAGAACCTCGACGCCGGCAACACGTCCGCGCTCGTCGCGATCGCCGGGGTGGACGAGAACACCGAACCACCCGTCGGCATGGCCCGGGTGCAGGCGTTCCTCGAGGCGATCTCGCTCGTCACCGACATGGACGGCGAGACCGCCGACGAGTCCATGGTCACGCTCATGACCCTGCACAGCGCGAAGGGGCTCGAGTTCCCGGTCGTGTTCCTCACCGGGCTGGAGGACGGGATCTTCCCGCACATGCGCTCGCTCGGGGACCCGGAGGCGCTCGAGGAGGAGCGGCGCCTCTGCTACGTCGGGCATCACCCGCGCCCAGCGAGCGCCTGTACCTCTGCCACGCCTGGTGCCGGCAGCTGTTCGGCGCGACGGACTACTACCCGCCGAGCCGGTTCCTGGCCGAGATCCCCGAGGAGCTCGTCCAGTCCCAAGGGGAGCCGCGATCGCGGCGGGGGACGGGTGGCGGTTCCGGCTTCGGCGCACACCGCGACGCCGTGGTCGCGGCCGCGGTCGCGTCCGGCGGTGGCTCGGGCAGCGGCGGCGCCGGGACGGGCGGTGGAGCCGTCGGCAGCCGCGGCGCGGAGCAGCTCGGCCTGCACGTCGGCGACGACGTGACCCACGAGAAGTTCGGCGAAGGCGTGATCCTCGACGTGATCGGCGAGGGCGACAAGGCCGAAGCCGTCGTGCGGTTCCGGGACGCGGGGGAGAAGCGCCTGCTCCTGGCCTGGGCGCCCCTGCAGCGCATCAACCAGTAGGGCGACGCCTCAGATCGACCGCGTGAAGTCGAACCGGACCGTCGTCAGGTCGGTCCCGAACTGGCGGACGGCGATCGCGTGGCTCCAGTGGCCGAAGGTGTCCAGGCGAGCCTGCGCATCGTCGTCATCGACGACCTCGGCGTGCGCGACGCGCCAGTGCCGGCCGACGCGGACGCGCACGTCGGGTTGGTCCTCGAGGTTGTGCACGTAGCCGGCGTGACGACCGTGCTCCACGACGACCCAACCGGTACCGGCGTCGATCTTCATGCCCACGACGTTGCGCCGCCGCTTCCCGCTCCGGCGCCCGGTGGTCTCGACGATCGCGTAGCCCGGCGTCAGCCCGGTCCACACCGCCAGCTTCACCGGCGGGTTCAACAGGTAGTGCTGGAAGAACCGCACCCGCTTGCGCTTGGTCGCGTCGTCCACTCCACCATCGTGGACCAGGCGCAGCCGCGCGTCACCCCTCTTTCACGACGGCGTACCAGACCCGGTGCGCGGTCTCGACCAGCCGCTCGCCGATGCGGGAGTAGCGGCGGTACAGCTCGCGCCGGCCCGCGACGAGCTTGAGGTCGTCGTCGTCGGTCAGCTCCGACATCGCGCGCCGGTAGCAGTGCTCGAGATCGCGCTCGCAGTGGATCGCCTTGTCGGCCTCGTCGGTCGGCGAGATCCGGGTCGGACTTGAGCTTCCCGAACGCGGCGTGGAGGTGGCCGACCCCGGTCTGCAGGTGGCCGGCCATCTCCGCCATCACCTGGTCCGGCTGGATGCTTCATGACCTCGGACTCGCGCACCGCGTTCTTCGCGCCGTTGAGCACCGCGTCGAGCCGCTCGGACAGCTCGTAGATGTCCTCGGGGTCGAGCGGCGTGCTGAACGCGGCGCGCAGCTCCTTGAGCAGGTGGCGGCGGGCCAGGTCCGCGTCGTGCTCGTACTTGCGCACCGCCTCGTTCTGCTCGAGGTCACCGCCCGACCACTGCACGAACGCGTCGATCCCGTTGACGGTGATCTCGGACTGCTCGAGCAGCCGACCGAGCAGATCCGGGGTGTACGGGAGGAACCAGTGCCGCTTCACGTGAGCAACCTCCAGAGCGGTGTCGCCAAGGCCCCGAGCATGACGCACACCGGGATGGTCACGAGCCACGCCACCCCGATGTTGCGCACGACCTGCCAGTGGACGTGGTGCCAGCGCTGCCCGCTCCCGACGCCGGCCACCGACGACGCCACGACCTGGCTGGTGCTCACCGGCGCGCCGACGACGGATGCGCCGAGGACCACGAGCGTGGATCCGGTCTGGCTCACCAGGCCGTCGAGCGGGCGCAGCCGGAAGATGCCCATGCCGACGGTGCGCACGATCTTCCAACCACCGACGCAGGTCCCGAGCGTCAGTGACGTCGTCGCGACGATCGTGACCCAGAGCGGCGCGCTCGTCCCGGTCGAGTGCTGGGTTGCGACGAGCATCACGACGATCACGCCGGTGGCCTTCGCCGCGTCGTTCGCGCCGTGACCGAACGCGAGGCCCGCAGAGCTGAGCCACTGACCCCAGACGATCGGCCGGTGCACCTCACGGGTCGCGCGGCGGAGCGCGAAGCGCGAGACGCGGGTCCCGACGAAGCCGGTCAGCAGACCGAGCGCCGGTGAGACGACGAGGGCCAGCACCACGACACCGACCGTGGCCCACCCCACCGCGTGGAGCCCGTCCGTGACCACCGCGGCGCCGACCAGCCCGCCGATGAGCGCGTGGGTGGAGCTCGACGGGAGCCCGCGCCACCACGACAAGAGGTTCCAGACCAGCGCGCCACTGACCCCCGCACCGATCACCTCGACGACCTGGTCGGCCGGAACGTTCACGATCTTGCCGACGGTGTCGGCGACGGCCGCGCCGAGCACCAGGGGGCCGAGCAGGGTGAAGAACGCGGCGACGGCCAGCGCCGAGCCCGGCATCGCGGTGCGGGTCGCGACGAGCGTGGCGACCGCATCGGCCGCGTCGTGCACGCCGTTCGTGAAGTTGAACGCGGTGGCGACGATGATCGCCGCGAGAAGCCCACCAGCCACGGTGGTGAGTCTGACCTGATTTTCCGAAGATCCCCGTCGCCCGACTGCCAGACCGCGCACCGCTTGGCGGTCGACGGCGGCGCCGGCGCTCTACGAGCCCGCGGGCGGTGGGATGTTGCCGCTCACGTTCACGAGCAGCAGGCCCTTCTGCGATCCGGACGCCGGGATCTTGGTCGGGAAGCGGGCGAGCTGGTCCACCCGGATGGGGTGGTTGTGGCAGTCGACGAACGTGTTGATCGAGCCCCGCCAGCGCACGTTGCAATCCGTCGTGCCGGGCTTCTTGACCTTGAGCGCCACCAAGTTGCCGTGCTCGAGGTCGATCCAGAAGCCGCTGTCGCCGGTCCTGCCCGCGAAGAGGTAGGGGCCGCCCTGCTTGACCAGGGACCGGACGGTGGAGGCGATCCCGTACGGGACCGAGCCCTTGATGTCGGGGTTCTTGGCCCGCCCGGTGACGACCAGGATGGTTCCGGCGATGAGGAGCCCGATGACGAGGATGCCGAGGGTCGCGACCACGATCACCCGGGTGTCGCTGCCGCCCTTTGCCATGGAAGGGGTGTACGCCGCCTGACCGGCCCGAGTCCAACCCAACCCCCCGTTGGCCGGTCCTACGAGCCTGTGGATATGGTTTCGACCACATGCAGCGTCGGTATCGGGTCGTCATCGCGAAGCCGGGCCTCGATGGTCACGATCGGGGAGCCAAGGTGATCGCGCGGGCGCTGCGTGACGCCGGCTTCGAGGTCATCTACACGGGGCTGCACCAGACCCCGGAGCAGGTGGTCGAGACCGCGCTCCAGGAGGACGCCGACGCCGTCGGCCTCTCGCTCCTGTCGGGCGCGCACATGACCCTGTTCCCGAAGATCCTCGATCTGCTCCGCGAACGCGGCCTGGCGGACGTGCTGGTCTTCGGCGGCGGGATCATCCCCGAGGCGGACATCCCCGGGCTCAAGGAGATCGGGGTCGCCGCGCTCTTCACGCCCGGCACGCCGCTCGCCACGATCGACCAGTGGCTCGAGTCCGCGCTCGACGAGCGGGAGGCGCAGCTCACGGGCTGACCCGTCTCCCCCTGCTCCACCGCAATCCGTTTCCCCCAGCTCGACGACAAAGGTGTGCCAGTGGACCTGTTCGAATATCAAGGCAAGCAGCTGTTCGCGCGCGCTACGACATCCCGGTCTCGCCCGGCGAGGCCGTGACCGACGTCGAGGCTGCCGTCGCCGCCGCGAACCGCATCGGCTACCCGGTCGTGCTCAAGGCGCAGGTGCAGGTCGGCGGGCGGGGCAAGGCCGGCGGCGTGAAGCTGGCGGCGAACGAGGCCGAGGCCCGCGAGCACGCGACGAGCATCATCGGGCTCGACATCAAGGGCCACATCGTCCACATCCTCTGGGTCGAGAAGGCGAGCGACATCGCCGAGGAGTACTACGCGAGCTTCACGCTCGACCGCGCGGCCAAGAAGCACCTCGGGATGCTGTCCGCGCAGGGGGGCGTCGAGATCGAGGTCGTGGCCGAGAAGGACCCGGACGCGATCGCGAAGATCTGGGTCGACCCGGTGGTCGGGCTGACCGAGGAGGCGTGCCGCGAGTGGGTCGAGCGGGCCAAGCTCAACCCGAAGGCCGTCGACGGCGCGGTCGACATCCTCGGCAAGCTCTACGTCGCCTACACCGAGGGCGACGCGGACCTCTGCGAGATCAACCCGCTGATCCTCACCCCGGACGACCGCGTGCACGCGCTCGACGCGAAGGTGACGCTGGACGACAACGCGGTGTTCCGTCACCCCGACTACGAGCAGTACGACGCGACGCAGGTGCGCGACGAGCGCGAGCAGGCCGCGCACGACAAGGGCCTGCAGTACGTCGGGCTCGACGGTTACGTCGGCATCATCGCCAACGGCGCCGGCCTCGCGATGTCGACGGTGGACATCGTCAGCCAGGTCGGCGGCGAGGCCGCGAACTTCCTGGACATCGGCGGTGGCGCGAACGCCGAGGTGATGACCGGCGCGCTCGAGGTCATCAACAACGACCCGAAGGTGCGCTCGATCTTCATCAACGTCTTCGGCGGCATCACCAAGGGCGAAGAGGTCGCGAACGGGATCGTCGAGGCGCTCAAGCGGGTGAACATCGAGTCGCCGATCGTGATCCGGCTCGACGGCACGAACGCCGACGAGGGCCGCGAGATCCTCAAGCCCCACCTGTCCGACCGGCTGCAGCTGCAGCCGACCATGCTCGAGGCGGCGCGCGCCGTGGTTGCGCTCGCGGGAGGCACGAAGTGAGCATCTTCATCGACGAGACGACCAAGTTCGTCTACCAGGGCCTGACCGGATCGCAGGGCCGCTTCTACGGGAAGCTCAACCGGGAGTACGGCACGCAGATCGTCGCCGGGACGAACCCGAAGAAGGCCGGCACCGACGTGGACGGCGTCCCGATCTTCGCGTCGGCGGCCGAGGCGGTGAAGGAGACGGGTGCGACCGGGTCCTGCATCTTCATCCCCGCGCCCGGCGTGCGGGACGCGGTGATGGACGCGGCCGAGGGTGGCATCAAGTTCATCGTGGTGATCACCGAGGGCGTGCCCGCGCAGGACGAGGCGTGGTTCTACAACAAGCTGAAGGACGACTTCCCGGACGTCCAGCTGCTCGGCCCGAACTGCCCCGGCATCATCAGCCCGGGCAAGGCGAACGTCGGGATCACCGCGGGCCACATCGCCAAGGAGGGTGGGCCGGTCGGGATCGTCAGCCGCTCCGGCACGCTCACCTACCAGGCGCTCTGGGAGCTGAAGCAGAAGGACATCGGCGTGACCACCTGCGTCGGCATCGGCGGCGACCCGGTCCCGGGCACCACGTTCATCGACTGCCTGAAGGCGTTCGAGGCGGACCCGGAGACCAAGGCCGTGATGATGATCGGCGAGATCGGTGGCTCGGCCGAGGAAGAGGCGGCGGAGTTCATCAAGTCCTCGATGACCAAGCCGGTCACGTCCTACATCGCGGGCGTCACCGCGCCCCCGGGCAAGAAGATGGGCCACGCGGGCGCCATCGTCTCGGGCGGCAAGGGGACGGCGAAGGCCAAGATGGAGGCGCTCCAGGACGCGGGCGTCAAGGTCGGCCTCAACCCCACCGAGGCCGGCGACCTCATGGCCGAGGTCGTCAAGACCCTCTGACCCCACCCCACCCCCCTCGTTTTGGCGTCACTTCGGCCCCTCCACGGGTCCTCAATGACGCCAAAACCGTGGGTGGAAACGATCGGGACGGGCGAGCCGTCAACAGGTAGGTTGAGAAACGATGCGGATCGGGATCCTGGCATCCGGAACTGGGACCATTCTCCAAGCCCTGCTGGACGCGGACCTGCCCATCGTCACCGTCATCGTCGACCGTCCGTGCGCCGCCGTCGAGCGCGCGGAGAAGGCTGGAGTTCCCGTCGAGACCATCGCCCGCGACAGCTACGGCGCCGACTTCGACCGGCTCGCGTACACCCACCGGGTGGTCGACGCGCTCGACCGGCACCGGGTGGACCTGGTCGCGATGGCCGGCTTCGGGACGATCCTGGACAAGCCGATCCACGACCGGTACGAGCACCGGATCGTGAACACGCACCCGGCGCTGCTGCCGTCGTTCAAGGGCTGGCACGCGGTGGACGACGCGCTGGCCGCGGGCGTGAAGGTCACGGGCTCGACCATCCACTACGCCACGCTCGAGGTGGACGACGGCCCGATCCTGGCCCAGGAGGCGGTGCCGGTCCTGCCCGATGACACCGCGGAGACGTTGCACGAGCGGATCAAGGACGTCGAGCGCCGCCTCTACCCGGAGGTCCTCTGGCAGCTCGTCCGCGATTCCGACGAGAAGGGTGAGGCCTAGATGCGCGCGCTGTTGTCCGTGTACGACAAGACCGGGTTGGTCGACTTCGCGACGGGGCTCTCGGAGCTCGGCGTGGAGCTGGTCTCGAGCGGCGGGACGGCGAAGGCGCTGGCCGACGCCGGGTTGACGGTGACCGACCGTCGAGGAGGTCACCGGCTCGCCCGAGATGCTCGACCACCGGGTGGTCACGCTGCACCCGAAGATCCACGGCGGGATCCTCGCCGACCTCGGCAAGGAGTCGCACCGGGCCGACCTCGAGCAGCACGGCATCACGCCGTTCGACCTCGTCGTCACGAACCTCTACCCGTTCGCGAGCGATCCGGGCATCGAGCTCATCGACATCGGCGGCCCGACGATGGTGCGCGCCGCGGCGAAGAACCACGCCTGGGTCGGCATCATCACGTCCACCGCGCAGTACGCGCCGGTGCTCGACGAGCTGCAAGGCCGACGGCGCGCTGTCCGACACGACGCGGCGCGCGCTCGCGCTCGAAGCGTTCGCGAGCACGGCCGCGTACGACGCCGCGATCGTCGAGTGGCTCTCGATGGAGGCCGGCGACGACCCGGTGCTGCCGCAGCACCTCGACCTCGCGCTGGAGAAGACCGACGAGACGCTGCGCTACGGCGAGAACCCGCACCAGCGCGGCGCGCGCTACCGGCTGCGGGGGACGACGAGCTGGTGGGACGACGTCACCCAGCACAGCGGTCTCGCGCTCAGCTACCTCAACTTCTACGACACCGACGCCGCGTGGATCCAGGTGCACGACCTCGGTGACCGTCCCGCGGTCGCGATCATCAAGCACGCGAACCCGTGCGGCGTCGCGGTGGCGGACGACCTCGCGACCGCGTACAAGCTCGCGTTGGAGTGCGACGAGCGCTCCGCGTTCGGCGGGATCGTGGCGCTGAACCGTCCGCTCGACGCGGCGACCGCGGCGCTGATGGTCGAGGGCCCGAACGCCGACGTGGTGATCGCGCCCGGGTACGACCGGCGAGACGCTCGAGGCGCTGAAGAAGAAGCGCAAGAACACCCGGATCCTCGAGGGGCCGGCGCCGGAGACCTCGAAGCGGGACCTGAAGCAGATCTCGGGCGGCTTCCTGGTGCAGGACGCGCCGTACTTCCAGGCCGGCCGGGACGAGTGGAAGATCGTCACGAAGGCGGCGCCGACGGCCGAGCAGTGGGCCGACGCGGAGCTGGCGTGGCGGATCTGCGGGCACGTGAAGTCGAACTCGATCGTGCTGGTGAAGGACGGTCAGGCCGTCGGCATCGGCGCCGGGCAGCAGAACCGGGTCGAGGCGGGCGAGATCGCGGCGAAGAAGGCGAACGGTCGGGCGGTCGGCGGCGCGTGCGCGTCGGACGCGTTCTACCCGTTCCCGGACGGCGTCGAGGCCGCGGCATCGGCGGGCGTCGCGGTGGTGGTGCAGCCGGGCGGGTCGATCAGCGACGAGAAGGTGATCGCGCGGGCGGACGAGCTCGGCCTGGCGATGGTGTTCACCGGCGAACGGCACTTCCTCCACTGATGGCTGCCGTGCTGATGCCGGGCGCGCCCGTCGCCGAAGCCGTGTTCGCGGATCTCGAGCCGCGCATCGAGACGTTGCGCGACGCGGGCCACGAGCTCGGGCTCGGCACGATCCTGGTGGGGAGCGACTCGGCCAGCGAGGGCTACATCCGGATCAAGCAGAAGAAGGCCGCGGAGCTCGGCCTCGCGTCGCACCACATCCACCTGCCCGACGACGCGACGCAGGCGGACGTGCTCGAAGCGATCCACATGTTCAACGACAACCCGGCCGTCGACGGCTACCTGGTGCAGCACCCGACGCCGCCGCAGATCGACTTCGACGCCGCGCTGCTCGAGATCGACCCGGACAAGGACGTCGACGGCCTGCACCCGGTGAACGTCGGCCGGCTCGCGCTGTCGATGCCCGGGCCGGTGTCGTGCACGCCCGCGGGCATCGAGGCGCTGCTCGCGTACTACGAGATCCCGGTGGCCGGCCACGAGGTGTGCATCCTCGGGCGCGGCACCACGCTCGGCCGGCCGCTCGGCATCCTGCTGTCGCAGAAGCGCCCGACCGCGAACGCGGCGGTCACCGTCGTGCACACCGGCGTGCCGGACTGGCCGCGGTACACGAAGCGCGCCGAGATCGTCGTCGCCGCGGCGGGCGTGCCCGGCATCCTGCAGCCCGAGCACATCACGCCCGGGTGCGTGGTGATCGGCGGCGGCGTCCGCTACGAGGGCCGCAAGCTCCTGCCCGACGTCGACGAGCGCTGCGAAGAGGTCGCCGGGTACGATCACGCCGCGCGTCGGTGGCGTCGGCCCGACGACGATCGCGATGTTGTTCCGCAACGCGGTCGAAGCCGCCGAGCGCCGCGTGGGCCGCGCATGACCACCTGCGCGCTGTGCGGCACCGAGCACGCCGTCGCCATCCGCTGCCCGGAGTGCAACGTGGACCCGGGCTTCGGGCCGGACCGCCCGACCCCGTTCTCGGCCCCGACCCTGTGGGCCATGATGGGCGGCATCGCCGCGGTGTTCCTCGTCACGCTCGTCGTGGTGGCGTTCATCAAATAGGCCCGCCTCGCGCCGGCCGCACGCGCTCTCGCAACACCGCTCTCGCAACCCCCAGCAGTCGTACCAACCAGAAGGAAGCAGATGCCCGAGAAGATCACCCTGACCGACGGAGTCCTGCACGTCCCCGACAACCCGATCATCCCGTACATCGAGGGTGACGGCACCGGCGTCGACATCTGGCCGGCCGCGCAGCTCGTCATGGACGCGGCGGCGAAGAAGTACGGCAAGACGATCGAGTGGAAGGAAGTGCTCGCCGGCCAGAAGGCGTTCGACGCCGACCGGCGAGCTGGCTGCCCGACGAGACCGTCGACGACGTTCCGCGAGTACCTGATCGGGATCAAGGGCCCGCTGACCACGCCGATCGGCGGCGGGATCCGCTCGCTCAACGTCGCGCTGCGCCAGATCCTCGACCTCTACGTGTGCCTGCGGCCGGTGCGCTGGTTCACCGGCGTGCCGTCGCCGGTGAAGCACCCGGAGAAGGTCGACATGGTGATCTTCCGGGAGAACACCGAGGACATCTACGCCGGCCTCGAGGTCGAGGAGGGCACGCCGGAGGCCGAAGCGCCTGATCGAGCTGCTGAAGGACGAGTTCGGGTGGAACATCCGGCCGGACAGCGGCATCGGCATCAAGCCGATCTCGGAGACCGGTTCGAAGCGGCTCGATCCGCGCCGCGATCGAGTACGCGGTGAAGCGCAACCGCAAGAGCGTGACGATGGTGCACAAGGGCAACATCCAGAAGTTCACCGAAGGCGCGTTCCGCAACTGGGGCTACGAGCTCGTGCGCGACGAGTTCGCCGACGTCGCCGTCGGTTGGGACGACTGCGACGGCAAGCCGGGCGACAAGATCCTCGTGAAGGACACGATCGCCGACATCACGCTGCAGCAGGTGCTGACCCGTCCCGACGAGTTCGACGTGATCGCGACGACGAACCTGAACGGCGACTACCTCTCCGACGCGCTCGCGGCGCAGGTCGGCGGCATCGGGATCGCGCCGGGCGGCAACATCAACTACGTCACCGGCCACGGCATCTTCGAGGCCACGCACGGCACCGCGCCGAAGTACGCGGGCCAGGACAAGGTGAACCCGGGCTCGCTGCTGCTGTCGGGCGTGCTGATGTTCGAGCACCTCGGCTGGCAGGAGGCCGCGGACGACATCGTGGCGCGCGCTCGAGGCCGACCATCGGCGAGAAGATCGTGACCTACGACTTCGCCCGCCTGATGGACGGCGCCACCGAGGTCAAGTGCTCGGAGTTCGCCCAGGCCATCGTCGACCGCCTGTAGCCGGCCCGTTCCGGACCGGCCGCCGGAGCCGCAATTCGCCCCGGCGGCCGGACATCCGGGACAATCGACGGCGTCGAAACAGGGACAGGTCCGTGATTCTCGCCGAGCTCAACATCCGCCATACCCGTCGGCACATGCCGACTCGTCGCGTGGCGTTGGATGCGAGCTACCTGCCCATGAACGGCTCGGCGCTACGGCGCCGCCCTGCTCGTCGGCGGTGGTGGCCGAGAACATCGAGGGCCTGGACGACGAGCAGCGCGAGCTGCTGCCCCGGTTCATGAAGGCGCGCGCTGGACGGGTTCAGCGTGCCCCGCATCGGCCTGCGCTACCGGCTCCAGACCGACGTGCACGGCCTCGACCTCTCCCGGCACCGGCTGCTCGAGGATGCGGGCGTGCTGGTGGTGGAGCTCGACGTGCACGGCGCGCCGTCGCCCCAGGTGATCGGCTCGATCATGGCCGCGGCGGCGATGGGCCCGACGACCCGGCGCAAGGCGTTGCGCGCGATCGACGCGGCGATCGCGCAGCCGGGCGTGATCCCGGAGCCGTTCCTGGTCCGCCGCTTGCTGCACGGGGTGCCGAGCGAGCGACCGCCGATGGCCGCGTCGGGTCCGGTCGGTCCGATCAACGGCGTGATCCTCCCGGACGCGGCGAAGTGGGCCGGCGTGCCGTCCGAGCGGCGGTGGGCGATGGAGGTGCTCGGCCTCGGCGCGGAGATGAAGCTCGACCGGACCGACATCCAGAAGCGCTTCCGCCGGCTGCTGCGCACCGCGCACCCGGACCACGGCGGCGAGTCGGTCGGCGCGGCCGAACGGATCGCGGAGCTCACCGAGGCGCGCGAGCTGTTGCTCGAAGGGTTGGCGAAGACGGCGAAGCGGTCGACCGCGATGCCGACGAGGACGAGAAGGTCAGCGAGTCGCGCTGAGGTCGGCGGTGCGGCCCGGTCGGTCGGCGCACCGATGTTTCACCTTCGCCGTATGCGACACTCGAAGGCATGGCTCCTTCCCCCTCGCTCGAAGCCGACCTCGTCCTCGCGCACCAGCTCGCGGACCTCGCCACGCAGATCGCGGTGCCGTTCTTCGAGTGGGGAGTCGAGACGATCGTCAAGGAGGACGACTCGCCCGTGAGCGAGGCCGACCTCGAGGTCGACCGTCGGCTGGTCGAGATGTTGCAGCGGGAGCGGCCGGACGACGCGATCCTGAGCGAGGAGTCGGGCGAGCACGGTTCGTCGTCGCGGCGGTGGATCCTCGATCCGATCGACGGGACGTTCAACTTCGTCGAGCAACGACCGGCGTGGGGGACGCACGTCGCGCTGGAGGTCGACGGTGAGGTGGTGCTCGGCGTGATCACGCGGCCGATGTACCAGCAGCGTTGGTTCGCGACGCGCGGTGGCGGCGCGTTCAAGATCGACTCGTCCCAGAGTGGGTCGGGTGAGCCGGAGCCGGTGCACGTGTCGGGGACGGAGACGCTGGCGCAGAGCCGGATCTGCCTGTGGTCGCACCAGACCGACGAGCGGTTGGAAGAGCTGCGGCAGGGGTTCACGGTGGTGCGGCCGGCGAGCCTGGACAACACCCTGCAGGTGATCAGTGGCGATCTCGACGCGTTGGTCGACAACGGCGGCTACACGTGGGACCACGCGCCGGCGGTGATCCTGGTGCTGGAGGCGGGCGGGTCGTTCCGGGATCCCGAGGGCGGTCATCGGCTGGACCTCGGCCTGTCGACGTACAGCAACGGCCTGATCGACGACGAGCTCCAGCGCTTCCTCGCGAGCTGAGCCCGCGTGCTGCTGATCCGGCGGTTCGCGACGGCCGCGGCGTCGCCCGAGCGGCTGTCGGAGATCCGAAGCCTGATGCTCGAGGCGTTCGAGGACTTCGACGACGAGGACTGGGACCACGCGCTCGGCGGGACGCACGTGATTGCGATGGACGGAGATGTCGTGGTCGCGCACGCGGCGGTGGTGGCGCGGGTGCTCGAGGTGGACGGGCGTCCGTTCCGAACGGGGTACGTGGAAGCGGTCGCGACCTTGCCGGCGCGGCAGGGCGAGGGGATCGGCTCGCTGGTGATGCACGACGTCGCGGAGATCGTGACCGCAGAGTTCGAGCTCGGTGGACTCGGGCACCGGACGCCACTCGTTCTACGAGCGGGTGGGTTGGGAGCGCTGGCAGGGCCCGACGTTCGTGCGCCGCGGCGCCGACCTGGTCCGGAGCGAGGAAGACGACGACGGCGTGATGGTCCTGCGCTTCGGCCCCAGCCGCGAGCGTGGACCTCACCGCACCGATCTCGTGCGAGGCACAGGTCCGGCGACGACTGGTAGGTACAACGACGGACTAGTAGCCCAAAGAGTCCGCGCCAGCCGACCGCGGCCGGACAGAGCGAACCGAAGGATGGGAAGCCTTGGCATCGAAGTGGCTGTTTCAATGCAATCCCAGAGTCTGGGACATCTTTGCCTGGTGGGAGGACACGGGCGGCGCTGAGACCATCGAAACCTGGTCTGTGTCTCGACACCAGCGAGACGTGCAGGTGGGCGACGGAGCTGTGCTGTGGGTTTCCGGAAAGGAAGCGGGGGTTTACGGGATCGGGTCGGTGTCTGATGAGCCGTACTTGGGCACATCCGAATCGAAGTATTGGTCGGACCCGGCAGCTGCGAGTGCCGAAGACTGGTACTGCGGCCTTGACCTCAGAATGCGTTTCGCTAGTCCGATTCGTAAAGACGCGTTGAAGCTCGACCCAAGGTTCGCATCGGCCCTCGTGCTTCGGATCCCAGGCGGGGGTACTCCGATGCGGTTGTCGGGTCCCGAATGGGACACGATTGTCAGCCGCAAGGGCCGTCAGCAGAGCCCACCGACGGGCCTTGTTGCCGTGTCCGAGCGAGCATTGGGCGCGGCTCCTTCGGAGGGGATCATGGCTCCGACGACGACGCCGGCGAAGATTGAGTACCGAGAAGCCAGACTGCTCAAGCGCTATGAACGCTGGCTAGGTTCGCCGTTGGTTGTTCCGACTCTTCTGCTGCCTAGCGGTGAGCGGATCGTGGCGGACGCTCTGGACAAGAATCGCAACCTGCTGATCGAGGCGAAGGCGTCTGCAGACCGCTTCTCGATGCGTACAGCGATCGGGCAACTCTTCGACTATCGACGATTCCTCAGGCCACGACCTGCCATGGCGGTCCTCGTACCGAGCCGACCCTCAGAAGATCTCTGCCAGCTCCTTCGCGGGCTCGGTATCCGGGTGATCCATCCGATGGGTCAGGTATTTGTGGAGTTCTGACCTCCAACGGCTTTCGGGTGCAGCTGGGTCAGGTGCTCCAGCTGAGCCCGAGATTGTCGAGGCTGGCAATCGGTCTGGCGCCGAGGACGACGAGGGCCTCGTTGCTCGGCGCCGGCGCCGGGGCCGGTCCAGACGACCACGTCGCGGTTGTGGTCGATGGCTTCGATCGCTCCGTCTTCGGTGGTGTCCTGCTCGCGGTCGGCCGCGACGACGAGTGTGATCTCGCTCGCCGCGTAGATCAGCTTGTTGCGACCGTTTGCGTTGGCCACGGTGTAGGCCGCGGCCGGTGGGTACGGGGTGGCGAGGCAGAGCCGACCCTGGCCGATCGCGACGCGGAGCTCCGGCTCGCGCGTGACTCGGAGCAGCGACTCCGCGAGCAGCGCGCCGTAGCAACCTTCGGCCTCGAGCGTCGCTTCGAGGGCGAAGCGGTCGACGCCGGGCGAAGCACCGGAGATGACGTTCCAATCGTGGTCGACCGCGCGCGGTGCCGCGTCTCGCGCAACGTCCGCGCCCTCGGGCGACACCTCGCGTGATCCGACGATGCCGAGCGCCGGACCGTCGAGGATCTCGATCGGGCCGGCGACGTACAGCACCGGCGGTGCGGCCGGCCCGAGTCGGTCGAGGAATCGCGCCGGGTAGAAGGAGTCGACCGAGGCGAACACCTGGATGCCGAGCTGCTCCAGCTTCTCCAGCTCGAACGCCACGGACGTCGCAGCCTCGAACCGGCTGACGAGTCGGGCCGCCAGCTCCCGATCGAGCTCGGTCGACAGGTCGTCCTCCGACCGCCCGAGCAACGCGCCGAGATCAGGCGCCTGCCCGCACAGCGCCCAGTACTCGCGGGCCCGAAACGGCTCGGCTCCGCAGTCGACGAGTCGCTGCGTGAGGAGGATCGCCGCCAGGGAAGCGTCGGCGCGTCGGGCCATCGTGGAGGTGCTCGCGTTCAGTTGACTTGAGCCAGCACCGCACCGTAGACCGGCCCGCTTCCCTCGCTCCGGAGCAGCTGGGCCAGGACCGTCATGGTCCAGCCGGAGTCCCAGACGTCGTCGATAAGCAG
>CAVYOL010000002.1:0-1702500 GCA_963770105.1 uncultured Acidimicrobiia bacterium
GACAGCGGGGTCGATCGCGCTCCTCAGAGCTGGATCAGGTTGAGCCCGGAGAGCGGCCCGCCGACCTGCTGCATGCTGCCGCCGGTGCTGAGGCCGCCGAGGTCGATCGGGGAGAAGCCCGCGGCATCGAACAGCGACACCACCTCGGACTTCGCGTCGGCGTCGTCGCCCGAGAGGAAGATCACTCGCTTTCCACCCGCTTCCTGGGGATCGGAGGCGGAGCTGCGCGGCGACGAGCGTGTTCGCGGCCTTCACGACGCGAGCCGGGGCAACGAGGTCAGCGACGAGCTCGCTCGAGGTCCGGCCATCGAGGTCGTCGGCCGCGAAGTCGTTCGTCGCGTCGATCACGATCTGGCCGCGCCAATCGAGACCCCGGACCGCCTCCGGGACGACGGACCAGGGCACTCCGAGAACGACGATGCCGGCGGCGACCGCCTGCGCCACGGTTCCTGCCGACACCCCGTCGCCGAGCGCGGAGACCACGGACGTGAGCGAGTCGGGGCCACGGCTGTTGGAGATCACGACGGCTCGGCCGGCTCGCTGCGCGGTCCGCGCCATCGCCTGGCCGATGCGGCCGGCGCCGATGATCCCCAGTTGATTGCGGTCTCCCTGGCTCATGTCGCTCCTTCCGGGATCAGCGGGCTTTCGTAGTAGCAAAGTGCGTGTCGAGGAACGTCGACGCCCGGTCGAGCGCGGCGCCCCCCTCGTCCAGCATCGCGGCAAAGCCCTGGAACACGTGCGGCACGCCTGGGGTGACGTCGAGGGTGACCGGCACCTCGTCGATCGCGGCCCGGCCGGCAAGCCGAAGCGCGTCGCTGAGCAGGATCTCGTGCGAACCCACCTGGATCAAGAGCGGTGGGAGCCCGGTGAGATCGCCGAAGATCGGGCTGATCTGCGGGTCGGAGACATCCGCACTGCCGACGTAGTCCGGCACTCGGAGACGGAGCCCTTCCGGCGTGAGGATCGGATCGACCGCCTGATTCTCGAGCAGCGTCTCGCCGGACAACGTCAGGTCGGCGTACGGCGACATCAGGAACGCGCTGCTCGGGAGCGGTGTTCCGGCGTCTCGCAGCGCGAGGAGCGGGGCCACCGCCAGTCCTGCCACCGGCCGACTCGCCGGCGAGCGCGATCTGCCCGGCGTCGACGCCCTGTGCGAGCAGCCCCTCGTAGCGCGGCGCGGGCGTCGTCGACTGCCGCCGGGTACGGGTGCTCGGGCGCCAGCCGATAGTCGACCGTCACGGCCTTCGCCTGCGCTCGCCGGGCGAGATCGCTCACCAACGGCACCGTGTGCGCCGCCGAACCGATGACATAGACGCCACCGTGGAAGTACAAGATCGTGTTGGCGGTGTCGATGCCCCGGATCGTGACGTCCACCGCGTTCACGCCGCCGATCGTCGTGGGAACGTGATCGACATCGCCGGCGACAGGGATGCGCGCCATGAGGTCGTTCAACGCGGCTCTCATCGTGGCGACGTCGGCTTCGAGGTCGACGACCCCTGTCGCAACGTGGCGATCAAATCGAGTTGCTGTTGCTTGCTCACTGTCCGGCTTGCTCATCGTCGCTCTCCTTGGCAGGGCCGAATCGTCGTCCCATCGTGAGCTGACGGGCCGGCCAAGGAATCCATGATTTCCTGAGTCCGCGACCCGAGGCAGCGACGTCCCTACGACTCGAGGACGTGGCGCGCGAGCTGCGTCCGCGACTTCACATCGAGCTTCCGGAAGACCTTGCGCAGGTGGTATTCGACGGTGCTCGGGCTGATGAAGAGCTGCGCGGCGATCTCGACGTTGGTCTTGCCCTCCGCGACGAGCCGCGAGATCTCGGCCTCCTGGGGCGTGAGGTCGTTGCTGGTCTCGGCGGCACGCTTGCGAGCGTGCTCGCCGGTTGCCCGGAGCTCGATGCGTGCCCGCTCCGCGAATCCCTCCATGCCGAACTCGGTGAACAACCCGTGCGCGACACGCAGCTGCTCGCGCGTCCACATTGCGGCGTTCACGTCGCAGCCACTCGCCGTAGACGAGATGGGTGCGGGCGAGATCGAAGCGCAGCGCGGTCGGTGCGAGGCGGTCGATCGCGTCGCGGTACAGGCTCTCCGCGACCGGGCCCTCGGAGAGGAGCGCGCGCGCGATCGATCCTCGATCGCGGCGGCCCAGGCGGTGCCGCTTGCCGAGGTGCCCTCGGCCAGCCGTTCCAAGGCCGGCGCCGCGGCCGCGGCCCGGCCGCTGCGGCTCGCGGCCTCGATCAGCTCGACCGTCGCCCACGGGGAGAACCACAGCTCACGCGGGTTCTCGAGTGCCGCGTCGGCCGGCGATGAACGCGTCGTCGTAGCGGGCGAGGCCGTTGTACAGCAACGCGGCGGCCCACTGCGTGAGGGTGACTCCCATGCCCTCGCCTCTCGACGCGAAGTCCTTGGCGTTGGCGTCGATGAGCTCACGAGCTTCGTGTTCGCGCCCACGCAGCGCCGCGAGCATGACTGCCGCGTAGCGAGCGGTGCGGATGTCGGTCGCGTCGGCCACCGCCTCGACCTGCTCGATCAGCGAAGCCGCGACCGAGAGCTCGCCGGCGAACATGTGCACGCCGGCGCGTGTGCTCAGGGTCAGCGGGAGGACGGTGAGCTCGCCACGGGCCAACGCCGTCAGTGTTCCGGCATCGTGGGCGACTTCGAGCTGGCGTGCGGTGAGCGTGTCCCAGGTGTCGTAGTCCCAGATGAACGCGGCCGCTCGGCCGGCGAGCCAGGACCATCGGGAGCGTTCTTCGGTGGCAACGTCCTGGGCGCGGTACGCCTCGAGCGCCCGCTTGAGCACCGCGGTGCCCGACTCGGGACCGTCAACGATGAGGCGGGCCAGGGCGTCGAGCAGGAGGTCCGAGGCGCGGCGGGGATCGGACCGGTCGCAGCGCGGCGAGTGCCGCGCTCGCCACGTCGCGAGCGCCGGACCCGCGCGCGAGCCGGCCTGCGAACAAGGCCGCGGTGATCGCGTCGAGGTAGGTCTCCCGTGCCCGCGCGCGTCGTGGGGCTCGAGGCGCTGGGCAGCCTTGACCATCAGGAGCGGTGCATCGCTTCCCCGTCGTGACGCGAAGGAGATCTGGGCGCGCAGCACGTCCAGCTGTGCGACGTTGCAAGTCGTTCAACGGACCTTGCTCCGCGATCGTCGCGAGCACGAGGGCGGCGTCGAGCGCGCCGGCTTGGCGCTTGTCTTCGGCGGCGACGAGCGCACGACGTGCACGCGATGCTGGATCGACACTGAGCTCGGCCGAACGCTCCATGAACGCGGCCGCGGCCGCGACACCACCCCGCGCCTCTGCTCGCCCGGCCGAGAGCTCCAGCTCCGCGGCGACATCCTCGTCGGGGCGTGCCGTGGCCTGCGCGCGGTGCCACGCGTGACGGTCGGGGTCGACGGCGGCGTCAGTTGCCTGCGCGAGCGCACGGTGCGCCTCGCGCCGGTCCTCGGCCGACGCCGCTCGATAGATCGCGGAGCGCACGAGCGGGTGTGGGAACACGACGCGCGCACCGAAGTCCAGCAGTCCTTCGGCCTCGACCGCCGCCGCGGCCGATTCGTCGACACCGAGCAGCTCAGCCAGCGCGCCAGACGAGCGATGGGTCGCCGGTCGGTTCGGCGGCCGCGATGAGCAACAGGCGCCGTGATGCCGCGGGCATCCTCGTGAGCCGTCGCCGATAGCTCGCTTCGATGCGACCGGTGAGGGGTATCGGAAACTGGCAACGCGAACCCACCGGCGAGCTGGCCTGGCGTCAAGCCCCGCGGGAGCTCGAGCAGCGCGAGCGGGTTGCCATGCGCCTCGGCGACGAACCGCTCGAGGACCCGCTCATCGACCCGGTTGGGCAGCACCGAACGCAGCAACGTCGTTGCGGCCACGTCCCCCAAGCCGTCGACGATCAGCTCCGGGAGGCGGCGAACCTCGTCCGTGATGCTCCGCGTCGCGAACACCAACGCGATGCGCTCGGTCATCAACCGGCGCGCAACGAACGCGAACGCCTGTGCCGATTCGCGATCGAGCCACTGGGTGTCGTCGACGACGCACAACACCGGTCGTTCGGTCCCGAGCTGCGACAACAGGTTCAGCACCGCCAGCCCGACGAGCAACCGGTCCGGCGCGGGGCCTGCCGTCAGACCGAACGCAACCTGCAACGAATCCCGCTGAGGCTCGGGCAGCTGTTCCAGGCTGGCGAGGCCCGGCGAGCAGAGCTGCTGCAGCGCCGCGAACGGGAGCGCCAGCTCGGCCTCGTTCCCCACGGCGCGCAACACCTGGAAGTCCGGCGCGCCGTCGGTCGCGTACTCGAGCAGCGCCGTCTTGCCGATGCCGGGCTCGCCGTGCAGGACGATCGCCTCCCCGTGGCCGTCTCGCGCAGCCCTGAGCAGTCGATCGATTGCGTCGCACTCGCGTTCCCGCCCCAGCAGCGCGCGTGGAGCCTTCTGCTCGACGCCGATCGGAGACCGTCCCACGTTCGGAACACTATGGGTTTCCTGGATGCCACCCACGGGACGAACTCCGAAGATGGTCGGAGCACGTCATGCGTCGATCCGAAGGGGACCCAGCATGGCCGGCAGCGACCCGCTCGACTGGAACGCGAAGACCATCGCGGAGTTCCGCGCGAACGAGGGCAGGGTTGGCGGGACCTTCGAGGGCGCTCCGATGGTCGTGGTGCATCACCGCGGCCGCAAGAGCGGCCGCGAGTACGTCACGCCGATGATGTACCTCCCGCACGACACCGAGCAGGACAGCATCTACGTCTTCGCGACCAAGGGAGGAGCACCCAGCGACCCCGACTGGTACCGCAACCTGACCGCCGCCGGTGACGGCACGGTCGAGCGCGGAACCGAGACCTACAAGGTGACGGTCCAGGAATTGACCGGTGCTGAACGCGACCGCGTCTACGGCGAGCAGGCGCGGCGTTATCCGGGCTTCGCCGAATACGAGCGCCAGACCGCCGGAGTCCGAACCATTCCTGTGCTCGAGCTCACGCGGGCGTAGCCCACGCCTCGAGGCCGGACGCGGACTATGGGTTTCCCGGATGCCAGCGACGAGCAAGAGGCCAGAAGATCGTTCGAGCACCTCATCCGTCGATCCAGGGGAGGAATCAGATGGCCACCGAAATGCCACGGGATCCGGTGACGGACCACCTGCTCACGCCGAAGAATGCCGCACTGGTCGTCATCGACTACCAGCCGAGCCAGGTGCAGACGGTCGCGTCGATGGACCACGACCTTCTCGTCGACAACATCGTGTCGGTCGCTCGACTCGCGAAGACGTTCGACCTTCCCGTCGTGCTCTCCACGGTCAATGTCGCCAACGGTCAGGGGCCGACGATCCCCGAGCTCAAGGCGGTCCTGTCCGACAGCGCGAGATCGATCGGACGGAGATCAACTCCTGGGAGAATGCCGACTTCCGCCGGGCAGTCGAGGCGACCGGGCGCAAGAAGCTGATCATGACCGCGCTCTGGACCGAGGTGTGCCTCGCCTTCCCGTCGCTCGATGCGATGCGCGAGGGCTACGAGGTCTATCCCGTCGTCGACGCGGTCGGCGGCACGTCGCCCGAAGCTCACCGGACCGGGCTCGAGCGCATGGTCCAGGCCGGCGCGCAACCCATCAGCTGGGTCTCGCTGGCGTGCGAGCTCCAGCGCGACTGGGCGCGCGAGGAGACCGTTGCCGACGTCGTCGACATCGTGTTGACCACCCGGCTGCTCGCCAGCGTGTAGGAGGTATCACATCATGAACGTCGTACTCACCGGCGCCACGGGTTTCGTCGGATCTCACGTGCTCGCGGAGCTGCACGAGCGCGGGCACGAGGTGACGGCGCTCGTCCGCAACGACGCCGACGCCGACCGGGTTGCAGCCGCCGGCGCGATCCCGGCCGTGGTCGACCTCTACGACCGACCCGCGGTCGTGGGTCTCCTCCGCGATGCCGACGGGGCGATCCACACGGCCAGCCCGGGTGACGCGACGAGCGCGAAGCTCGATCGCGCGGTGGTCGATGCCGCGATCGAGGCGTTCGCCGGCACCGACAAGCCCTACATCCACATCAGCGGGCTCTGGATCTACGGGAACAACGCTTCCATCAGCGAGGAGTCCCCGATCGATGCGCCGGTGTTGGTCGCATGGAAGGAGCCAATCGAGCGCCGCGTGCTCGGCGAGAGCGGCATGCGCGGCGTCGTCATCACGTCCGGCACCGCCTACGGCGACGGCGGCGGAGGCGTTGCCGGCATCCTCCTCGGTTCACCGCGAGACGACGATGGAAACCTGATCATGCTCGGCACGGGACAACAGCACTGGGTGACGGTGCACGCCGCCGACCTCGCCAACCTCTTCGCACTTGTCCTGGAAGACGACTCGGCGCGGGGTCGATTCGTCGTCGGCGACGGAACGCACCCGACCGTGGCGGAGCTGACGGAGGCGGCCGCAGTCGCTGTGGGCGCGAGCGGGGCTGTGCCCGGATCCGAAGAAGAGGCTCGCGCCCGCCTTGGTGACGCGTTCGCCGAAGTCCTGCTCCACGATCAAGGGACTGACGCGGCCAAGGTTCGTTCCGATCTCGGTTGGAAGCCGACCCACCCGTCACTCGTCGAGGAATACACGAAGGGCAGCTACCGCACCTCCACCAGCTAGTCCGAGGCGGCGCAAGCCGCGCTGAGGTCGGGGCCTTTACGCGCACGCCTTCGCGTGCGAGGCTCGTGACTCAGCAGGGGAGGGAAGCACATGCATCGCAAGTTGCTTGCCGTAATTGCGCTCAGCGTCGTCGTGTTCGCCGCGTCAGCCTCACCGGCAGGCGCTCTGGGGAGTCCTTCGCCTCGCACTGATCGGCGCATCAGCGTGAGCGGCGGGGTCGTGGTCTCTTCGGGCGAGAGGGTGAATGGTCCCGTGGTGTCCGTCGACGGGCCGGTCACGATCAACGGCACCGTCAACGACGACGTCCTCGTCGGCAAGGGCCATCTCGTGATTCATGGGCACGTCACCGGCGACGTCCTCGTCGTGAGCGGCGACGTCTTGATCACGGGTCACGTCAACGGCGATGTCGTCGCACTGCGAGGCCGCGTCACCACGCGTGACGGCGCTCGAGTGGGTGGTGACGTCACGTCACGACGAGCACCGAGCATCGCTCCCGGCACCGTGCGGGGTCACGTCAAGAGGCTCAACGTCGGGAACCTGTTCGCCGGCTTCCTCCTGGCGTTCCTGGTCTATCTGTGGATCGCCGTCACGGTGTCGGTCGCCATCTTGGGCTTGCTGTTCCTCCTGCTGTTCCCCCGTGCAGCCGACGCGACCGCGGCCGGGGGGCGGAGGTTCTGGCCGACGCTCGGGTGGGGCGCGCTCGTCAGCATCCTGGGGCCGATCATCGGCGGCTTGATCCTGGTCACCATCATCGGGATCCCGTTGGGGCTCGAGATCGTTTCGGCGTTGAGCGTGCTCGCTCCCCTCGGCTACGTCGCGAGCTCGCTGGTCCTGGGTCGGTTGATGGTGAAGGGCGCGAGCACGGGCGGACGCATCGGCGCGTTCTTCGCCGGGTTCGGGATCCTGCGCGCGGCCGCACTCATCCCGGGCCTCGGGTTCATCGTGTGGTGGCTGGCCTGCCTCTACGGGTTGGGCGCGCTGGCTCGGGCGGCCTGGCGCGCCGGGCGACGCCCTCCCGAGGTGCTGCCGGTCGTGCCGGTCGCCTCGCCCGCGGTCGAAGCGCCCGCAGACGCGGGTGAGGTCACATCACCCTGAACGAGACGCGACCGCTCAGGCCGGCGCGGGTCAGATCAATCAATCTCAGTTGATTGGATTCGCCACGAGCTCTATCGTGGCGACGTGGTTGCAGCAGGCCCACCATCAACGCTGCCGACATTTGTGGAGCTGGCGGGGAACCCGTTGCGCTGGCGGATACTGACGGAGCTGGCGATGAGCGATCGGCGGGTCCGTGAGCTGACCGCCGCGACCGGCGAGCCCCAGAGCTTGGTCTCGTATCACCTGGGTCGGTTGCGTGCAGGCGGCGTCGTCGGGGTGCGCCGGAGCTCGGCGGACGGCCGCGACGTGTACTACTCCGTAGATCTCGCCCGGTGCGGCGAGATGATCGCGGCAACCGGTGCGGCACTGCATCCCGGACTACGACTCACAACGCTCGATGGTGGGAGCGACGACCCCGGTCGCGCGACGTTGCGGGTTCCGCAGGTGTTGTTCCTGTGCACAGGCAACAGCGCGCGATCGCAGATGGCCGAGGCCTTTCTGGCCGAACGGACCGGACCTCGCGTCCGAGCGTTCAGCGCGGGGAGCAATCCAAAGCCGTTGCATCCGAACGCGGTGCGGGCGATGCGGGCTTGGGGCATCGACATCAGCGCGCAGCATTCCAAACACCTCGACCAGTACCGGCGGCAGCACTTTGACCACGTGATCACGCTCTGCGATCGGGTGCGTGAGGTGTGTCCGGAGTTTCGTGGCCATCCGCGGGTCGCGCACTGGAGCATGCCGGATCCCTCGAGCGCCGGCCGGACGAACCGTCAGACGCTCCCGGACTTCAAGCAGACAGCTGACGTGATCGAGAGGCGGGTGCGCTTCCTGCTGCCCGTGATCACTCAACCCGACCGAGGAGGTCACAAGCATGACTGATGAGTATGTGAACGTCCGCTACATGGTCGACGACGTCGACGCAGCCGTCGACTTCTACACGACGAATCTCGGCTTCACGCTCCTGTCGAGCGCGGCCCCCGCATTCGCGGATGTCGCCCGCGGTCCACTGCGGCTGTTGCTGAGCGGCCCGACGAGCTCGGCGGGCCGAGCGATGCCCGACGGTCGCCTCCCGGAGCCGGGCGGCTGGAACCGGATCCACCTCGTCGTCGACGACATCGCGTCCGAGGCCGACCGGCTCCGCGCAGCTGGACTTCCATTCCGCAACGAGATCGTCACCGGACCGGGCGGTTCCCAGGTGCTCTTCGACGACCCGTCGGGCAACCCGATCGAGCTGTTCCAACCCGCCGCCCGCTGACCGACCCGAGGGAACCGCGGGGGCGTCAGGCCCCCGGCGGGACCCCGGTCCAGTGCTCGAGCTGGCGCTCGTACTTCAGCGCGAGCAGCTGGTGCCCGACCACGTTCGTGTGCACGTTCGGCTCGCCGGGACCGGTACCGCACATGTGCGTCCACTCGCAGACGCGCGCCACGTTCTCGGGCACCGCCTGGCCCTGCCACGACCCCGTCGGTTGGAAGTCGCCCGACCGGAACAGCTTCTGCACGGACGCGATCCGCACCTTGAAGTTGTTGTAGATCGTGCGCAGCGCGCCGTTCATCTGGTGCAGCGCCTCGAAGCTCGACGCCGCAAGCACCTTGTTGTCGTTGCCGGGGAAGAACGGTGCACCGGTGACCCACGCCGCGAGCGCCGGGTCGTAGTACGTCATGCCGACCATGTGGACGTGCCGGCCCGCGGCATCGAAGAGACCTTGGAGGATGACGGGCAGGTTCGTGTTGATCGCATTGAGCGCCCGCGTGACGCACGTCGGGTCGATCTCGGTGTGCTTGAGCACGCAGCCGAGGATGTCGTCACCGCCGATGTCGATCGTGACGAACGCGACCTGCCCACGGTGCGCAGTCAGGAACGCTTCCGCATCGCCGAGCTGATTGCCGGTCGTGTAGGTGCACAACCCTCCGTGGATCATGCGCGTCGTCGTGTCGCCGCCGCACGAGAGGTTCTCGAGCTGCAACCCGGGGATGCCGCGTGCTTCCGCCCGGTACACATCGGCGGGGTAGGTCTCACCCGGCGGCGCGCCGCCTCCCGAGGCCAGCGAGTCGCCGAGTGCGAGGTAGTACGTCGGCGCGGGCGTGGCGGCCCGAGCGGGCGTGGCGCCCATGGTCGCGAGGGCCAGCGCGGCGGCGAACAGCGCCACCACCTTCGGCGAACGGCGTCCGTGCCAACCGAGCTTGGCCATGGCTACCTCCAAGATCGCGCCCAACCGGTGTCGTGGAGCCTAGGCACTCGCGTGAGGAAAACCCCCTGCCTCACAGAGCCCTCACACGTTCCTCACAGTGACCGGCGGCGGGCCTTCACGAAGCTTGGATCTGGTCGTAACCTTTTTGGCGCGCACGCGATGTGAGATAGGAGGAACCCATGTTCATCCAGATCATCCAAGGCAGCGTCTCGGATGCCGATCTGCTCGCCCGTCAAGAGCAGCGCTGGCGTCAGGAGCTCAAGCCCGGCGCGGCCGGGTACCTCGGGGCCACCAGCGGCATCACCCCCGACGGTCGCAGCATCACGCTCGCCCGGTTCGAGTCCGCGGACAGCGGCGCGGGCCAACAGCGAACGACCCGAGCAGTCCGCGTGGTGGGCCGACACCGAGAAGGCCTTCGGAGACGATGTCGCGTTCCACGACTCCACGGACGTGGACGTCGCCCTCGGTGGCGGATCGAACGACGCCGGGTTCGTCCAGGTGTTCCAGGGCCGGGCCAAGGATCAAGCGCAGCTGCGTGGCCGTCTCGGCGAGCTGGAGTCGCAGCTCCGCGAGCGTCGCCCCGACATCCTCGGACTCGTCGTTGCGTGGCACGGCGACGGCGGTGGCTTCACCCAGGCCGTCTACTTCACCTCCGAGGCGGCAGCACGCGAGGGCGAGCAGGGAACCCAGGCCGACCGCGACGAGATGATGGCGCTCATGGACGGGCCCCTCACCTTCTTCGACCTGCGGGACCCCGACCTCGACTGATACCGCTCGGGTGGGTTACTGGCCCAGTCGTCCGTCGATCCGCTCGCGCAAGAGATCGGCGTGACCGAGGTGGCGCGCGTACTCCTCGATCGTGCCGAGCAGGACCTCGCGCAACGACATCGGCCCTCCGCCGCTGCCGTGCTGGTTCAAGGGATCGTCACCGGTGATGTCGAGACTGGGCGCCTCGGCGACGAACCGCTCGGCGAAGGCCACCTCCGCTCGCCACGCGTCCCACGCCTCCGCCACCACCCGGGGGTCGGGGACGGCACCGTCGAAGTCACCGTCCCGGTCGGTGGGGGAGATGTACAGCCGGGGCACGTCCTGTCCCGCCATCATCTGCCGGAACGCCGCCCGCTCCATCTCGGCGAGGTGCCGCACCAGTCCGAGGAGCGACATCGTCGACGGCTCGACGGAACGCCGCGCCAGGGCCTCGGCATCGAGACCTGAGCACTTCATCTCCAAGGTGAGGCGTAGACAGCGCAGGGACTCGACCAGCGTGGTGCGCTCGTCGCCCAACGTCGGCCCGCTCTCGCGCGGGTCGTCGTCGAGATCGATGAACATGTCGGCTCGTCGGGTCGTGGCCATGCCCACAATCATCGACCATGCGCACCGCCGCGGACCAGGGAGTTACGACACCTGCACGCGCGGCAGCTCCGGGTCAGGGCTGCTCCACCATCGCCGGGTGGCGGGGTTGGTAGAGGCCGACCTCGCCGCCCCCGGGAAGCCGGATCTTGGTCACGGATCCCCAGCGGGCCTCCTCGACCTCGGAGCACTGCACGCCCTTCGCGGCCAGCGTCCGCATCTCCGCGACGAGGTCATCGCACATGAAGTACAGCTCCGCTCCGGAGGCGTCCGCGGGGTGGATCGCAGCCTCCGCGGGAGGCAGACCGAAGATCAACCAACCACCACCTGCGTCAACGTGCTCGAAGCCGAGCACCTCGGCGAGAAACGCGCGGTCGGCGTCAGCGTCGCGGCTCAAGAGGACGACATGGGAACCGAAGATCATGCGCACAGGATGCCCGATCCGTGCGACCACCTCCTCACCCGCCCGACGGGAGCACCGCTCGCTCGACAGCGGCCCTTCGTTCCCGGAGGATTGCTCCAGACATCGAGAGCGCTCGAGAGGGGTGGACGCATGTTTGCAGTCATCGGACGAGTGAAGATCAAGGCAGGTCACGAGGACGAGACGCTCGCCATGATCCGCGAAGGCGGTGTTGCGATGGTGCGAGACATGCCTGGCTCGGCCGGTGGCTACTGGGCCCGCTCCATCGAGGAGGCCGGAATGATCCAACACTCGTTCTGGCTCTTCGAGACCGACGCTGACGCTCGTGCCGCTGAGGCGACGTTCAACGGGCTGCGTGAGATGCCGGAAGCGCCGGCGATCTTCATCAGTGTGGACGTCTGCGAAGTCGTCGGCGAGGCATAAGGCGCGTCGGTGCCTCAGGCCTGCTTCGGAGGTCGCCGACGCGGTCTGGCGGGTGGCGTCTGAATGAGCAGCTCAGTGAGCATGGTCAGTCGTGCTTCGTCGGCGCCGTCGGAGAGGCGTCCGCCGCGACTCAGGGTCGCGAGGCCGTGCAATGCGCTCCAGGTCAGCTGCGTGAGGATGTCCGGGTCTCGATCGCCGGCGATCGGCGCGACCACGTCGCGGAAAGCGGCGAAGCCGTCGCGCAGCGCCGCCGGCCGTCCCGGTTGGCCGAAGGGCAGTGCCGCAAGCGTGAACATCGCGTCGTAGAGCGCCGGCTTGCGGATCGCGAACGCGACGTAGGCCCGCGCGACCGCGTCGAGCGCGGCGTGCGGAGAGCGCTCGGACTCGGAGGCCTCGCGGAGCAGGGCTGCGAGCTCTTCGAACCCCTCCACCGCGACCGCGGCCACGATGGCGTCCATGTTGTCGAAGTGGCTGTAGAGGACGGGTTGGCTGTACTCGATGCTCTCAGCGAGCCGCCGCGTCGTGACCGCGTCCCAGCCCTCGGCCTCGGCGAGCTCCCGCGCCGCGGTGATGATTCGCGCGCGCCGTTCGCCACGTTCGCGTTCGCGCCGGTCTGCGATGGACACCCGAGAACTATAGCACTGCTAGAAATTCTAGGACCGCTTGACGAACGTTGGTAGATGATCTAGCATTGCTAGAAAACATCACATCTCCGAAGGAGGGGAGCGATGAAGGAACTGAATGATCTGGCGCTCCAGTTCGCCGACTTGCTGTCACGCCACGACGCAGGGGCGCTCCGTTCGCTGACCGCCGCCGAATATCTGAACCACAACCCCTACGTGCCGCAACCCGCGAACCAGGAATCAGTGATCGCGTTCTTCGAGGAGTGGCTCCGGGCGTTCCCCGATGCCGAAGTGATCTGTGAAGACGCACTCGGCGTGGGCTCGATTGCTGACGGCACGGTCGTCGGCCGCTTCACCTACGTCGGCACCTTCACCACACCCATCCTGGGAATTCCACCAACGGGTAAGCGCGTCGTCATGCGCAGCATCGACATCTGGCGCGTCCGAGATGGCCGGTTCGTCGAGCACTGGGACGAGCTGAACACGGGCGACTGGTTCGCGCAGCTTCAGGGTGCCGACCCCCAACCCCGCACGGGGGCGGCCGCCTGAGCAGCCCCCGGCGGCTCGCAATCGCATCATCACCCGAGTCACATCCACGAGAGGAGCCCCTCATGAACACCATCACCACGATCGCGGCATTCATCGGCATCCTCACCGCGGCGATCGTCTACGGAACCGATGTCTTCGAGGCTCTCGTCCAGCGGCCCGCGCTCGCGCGCGTCGACGACGCCACTGTCGCCGCGATGATGGGCCGGGTCCACGAGTACGGCGACCGGCGTCTTCCCATCCCCGGCACCATCGCGATGGTCGCAACCGCCGTCACGACCGTCACCGCCGCGCTCGACGGCTCCGCGGG
Organism: uncultured Acidimicrobiia bacterium; assembly: GCA_963770105.1. Classification (GTDB taxonomy): domain Bacteria; phylum Actinomycetota; class Acidimicrobiia; order IMCC26256; family JAENVU01; genus Chersky-806. The sequence goes on from CAVYOL010000002.1 coordinate 13,570, forward strand.
ACGCGCCACTGCGGCCGGCTTGGCGCTGGTCGCCCTGCTCGCGTGGAGCACCCTCTACTTCCGGGTGGCCGCGCCGATCAACCGGGTCCTGACCGCCGCGGCCCGGGCGCACACGACGCCGGAGAACACGCGCGGCCTGCAGGCACGGTGGGACAGCATCATCACGGCCCGAGCGCTCCTGATGGCTGCCGCCGTTGCCGGCCTCGCGGTCACCGCGATCCTGGCCTGAGGTCACCCCGCCCGACGGGAGCACCGCCTCCGGAGGATGGCCACGCCGAACGCGCAGCGTGAGTCGGGCTCGATGATGCGGACCTTGATGTTCCGAAGGTGAATTCTCATCGACGCCGCGGCGCATCCGGTTGTCCCCGGGAGTGGTGCGAGCGAAGATGGCAGCGAAGGGCAGGACCTCTCTGGACCCTGGAGGCCTACCGCACATGACTGTCGCTCACGGCCTCGTGCCTTCTCCACCGCCGTTCCGTTGCGATCTGTCGTACGCCGGTGACGGCGTCGTCGTCGCAGTGCGCGGCGAGCTCGACCTGCAGAACGCACCCCGAATGCTGCGTGAGGTCGACGCCGTCTTCGAGCACGCCGTCTCCAGCCTCACGGTCGATCTCGCCCGCGTCACGTTCGTCGACAGCTCGGGCCTGGCGACGCTGGTCGCCGTGCAGCACCGGGCGCTGCAGCGGGACATCGCGTTCGAGCTCACCTCGGTGCCGGAACAGACCAAGCGCATCTTCGAGATCACCCACCTCGCGGAGCTCTTCGGTCTCGCCGACGAGCCCTGAGAGGCGTTTGCGTCGCGGTCGGCGCGGCGAAGGATGCGTGCCGCCGCCCCACAGGCGCGCGTAGGTTCCTGGCCCATGATCTCGCTCGTGCGTGGCCAGGGTCGTGTGGGGCGCGTCGTCGTCACGACGATGGTGACGACGACCCTGCTCATGGGTACGGGTGTCGCGGCGGGCGCAGCGAGTCGCACCGCGACGCGGTGCAGCAACGGGCGACCGGCGCCGGGCGGGGAGATCTGCGTGGCACGCGGCAACGCGACCGCGACGCGGATCCTTCAGGGTGTGCGCGCGGTCGACCGGAGCCAGCCCATCCGTGGTCTCGTCTTCGGCGTGTGGGCCCGCGGCAAGGAGGTGCTCACCGGCGCGATGGGTGAGCAGGTCCCCGGGGTGCCCGCCACGCGGAAGGTGCACGTCCGGATGGGCAACGCGGCCGAGACGATGATGACGACCCTGCTGCTCCGGCTGGTCGACCAGAGGAAGCTGCGTCTCACCGACACCGTGGCGAAGTACTTCCCGGATCTGCCCGATGCGGGCAAGGTGACCTTGCAGATGCTCGCTTCGAGCACGAGTGGCTATCCCGACTTCGTGACGACCCAGGAGTTCGGCACCCGATTCGAGGCCGATCCCTTTCAGCACTGGGAACCCTCCGAGGTCATCGCGATCGCGATGAAGCAGCCGATGGTGTTCCCTCCCGGCACCAGCTGGGCGTTCTCGGACACCAACTTCGTGCTGCTCGCCCAGATCCTGCAGAAGGCGAGCGGCCGGCCGTACAACGCGCTGGTGAAGGCGCAGATCCTGAACCAGGTGGGCATGCCGAACACCTCGTTCCCGACGACCTCCGCGATCCCGAACGCTGTCCTGCACGCATACACCAACGAGCGCGGGAAGTACGAGGAAGCGACGTACTGGGGCCCGTCGTGGGTCGAGAATGCAGGGAACGTGGTCTCGACCCTCGCCGACCTGGGCAAGTGGACGACGGCACTCGGCACGGGCTCGCTCCTCTCGAAGCGCTCCCACGACCTCCAGGTCGGCGACCAGAACGTCGGCCTCGGTCCGCTGACCGCAAGCTTCTTCTACGGCCTGGGGGTCGCGTCCGCGCACGGGTGGATCGTCAGCAACCCGCAGATCGACGGCTACACCGGTGTCATCGGATACCTGCCCGCGAAGAAGGCCACCGTTGTGGTCGCGAGCACGTTCGGCCCGAAGGGCGACATCAGCGTGCAGTACGCCGCCGCGGTCTTCAACCGCATCGCCGAGACCCTGTCGCCGGCGAACGCGCCGAACCTCACCGTGTGCCCGCGCGGGTGCTGACGGGAGCTGCTCCCGCTACGCGTGGTCGGATCCCGGTGCTCCAACCTTGGCGCGCAACCAGTGCGCGTCGGCGACCGCGTCGCCGTCGTAGTCATTGTTGAAGTAGGCGTAGACGTCGACTCCGGCGTCGAGCCAGTCGCGGATCCGCCGGGCGGGGCGCCAGAGCCGCCTCCCGCCGTAGCGCCCCCGGTACTTCTCTTCGAGCGCTGCGGGCCGTGGAACCGCACGAAGGTCCACGAAGCTGTCAGCTCCCAAGGGTGATCGGGCAGCAGGTCGTGGACGCAGAGCGCGGCACCGTGACGGCTCGAGCACCGCGTAGACGTCGTCGTGGAGCCAGCGACGGATCCCGCAGCTCGACGGCCCAGCGCAGGTCGCTCGGTGCGCGACCGAGAGGAACTCGTCGAGTCGTTCGACGTTGCGCTTCCACCGCGGCGGCAGCTGTACCAGGTTGGGGCCGAGCGCCGGCGCCGAGCCTGCGCACCCGGTCGAGGTGGTTGGGCAGCCAGCGCTCGGCATCGCGGAGCTTCATCCGGTGCGATCCGAACGCGCCGAGCTTCGACGGCGTACACGAAGCCGGGCGGCGCCTGCGCGGCCCACTCCTTCGACCGCGTCGGACGGTGGGAAGCCGGTAGAAGGTGTTGTTGATCTCGACCGTGTCGAACTGAGTCGCGTAGTGCGCGAACCAGTCGGGCTGACGAAGCGTCGTCGGGTACACCACGCCGCGCCAGTCCGGGTAGACCCAGCCCGAGCATCCGATCCGCGCCGTGCCACGCGCCGGCGGTTCCTTGTTGCGGTCTCCCCGTACCGTCACGGTCGAGCAATACCCCACGGTGCTCTTGCCGGAACCCGTCGCAGTAGCGTCGGCGACATGGACACCTTCACGTTCTCCGGCTCACTTGCCGGTCGCACCGTGGCGCGGATCGGTTTCGGCGCGATGCAGCTTCCCGGTCGGGGAGTCTTCGGTCCGCCCCGCGACCGCGACGAGGCCTTGGCGGTGCTCCGGCGTGCGGTCGAGCTGGGTGTGAACCACATCGACACCGCCCAGTACTACGGACCGGACGTCGCGAACGCGCTGATCCACGATGCGCTGCACCCGTACCCCGACGATCTGCTGCTCGTCTCCAAGGTCGGTGCGAGGCGCGACGCGCAGGGTGGTTGGCTCCCCGCGCAGACGCCCGCGGAGCTGCGCTCGGGAGTGGAGGACAACCTGCGCAGCCTCGACGTCGAGCAGCTCGGTGCCGTCAACCTGCGCCGGTTGCCCGACGACGAGCTTCCCGCCGGGTTCCAGCCGGTTTCCGTCGAAGACCAGCTCGCCGAGATGGTCGCGCTGCGCGACGAGGGCAAGATCGCCGGAGTCGGCATCTCCAACGTGGGGCTCGACGAGGTCGAGACCGCGATCACGGCGGCCGGCATCGTCTGCGTGCAGAACCCCTTCAGCCTGCTCGACCGTCATGACGCCGCGGTGCTCGACCGGTGTCACGAGGCCGGGGTCGCCTACGTCCCGTTCTTTCCGCTCGGGTCGGCGTTCCCGGGTCTTCCGAAGGTCACCGACAACGACGCAGTCCGCGCGGTCGCCGAGCGGGTCGGAGCCACACCGGCTCAGGTCGGGCTCGCGTGGCTCCTCGCTCATGACGACGCCATCTTGTTGATCCCGGGCACGTCGTCCCTTCAGCACCTGGAGGAGAACGTGGAGATCGGGGATCTCACCTTGTCTGCCGACGACCTCGCCGAGCTCGACACCGCTGCCGCCTGAGCGTCGGGCCCCGCTCAGCGTTCGATCATCTGCATCTGCTGCTTCGCTGTGGTGGTCGCCCGCGGCAGGCGTGACGTTGGTCGAGCTGGTCGATCTGCTCGAGGCTCAGCTGGACGGCGTCGGCGGCGACGTTCTCCTCGACGCGGGCCACCCGCTTGGTGCCGGGGATCGGGGCGATGTCGTCACCCTGGGCGAGGACCCAGGCCAGGGCGACCTGAGCCGGTGTGGCGCCGACCTCCGCGGCGATGGCCTCGACCTCGTCGACCGCGCGGAGGTTGCGTTGGAAGTTCTCGCCGGTGAAGCGAGGGTTGGTCTTGCGCGAGTCGTTGTCGGCGAAGTCGTCGGTGGAGCGGATCGCGCCGGTGAGGAACCCGCGCCCGAGCGGGGAGTAGGCGACGAAGCCGATGCCGAGCTCGCGCAGCACCGGCAGGACCTTCGGCTCCGGGTCGCGGGTCCACAGCGAGTACTCCGACTGCAGCGCGGTGATCGGGTGCACGGCGTGCGCACGGCGGATCGTGTCGGGTCCGGCCTCGGACAGACCGATGTGACGGATCTTGCCCTCGGCGACGAGCTCGGCGAGCGCGCCGACGGTGTCCTCGATCGGCGTCTTCGGGTCGACGCGGTGCTGGTAGTAGAGGTCGATGTGGTCGGTGCCGAGCCGCCGGAGCGAGCCCTCGACCGCGGTGCGGATGTTCGCCGGGGCTGCTGTCGAGGTGGCCGGGGCCGCCGCCGGCGTGCGAGACCATGCCGAACTTCGTCGCGAGGACGACGTCGTCGCGGCGGTCCTTGATCGCCCGGCCGACGAGCTCCTCGTTGGTGAACGGGCCGTAGATCTCGGCGGTGTCGATCAGGGTGACGCCGAGGTCGAGCGCCCGATGGATGGTGCGGATGGACTCGGCGTCGTCGGTGCCCGCGCCGGTGTACGCGGCGGACATGCCCATGGCACCGAGGCCGATGCGACCGACGTCGAGGGTTCCGAGATTGATGTGCTTCATGAGTGGTGCTCCTTTGGTGGGGCGAGCTCGCAGTAGAAGTACCCGCTCTTTTCTCCGCCGCGCACATCGGCAAGGATTGGGGGTGGGAGACGGTGACACCCCCTGAACCGGACGCAGCCCAAGGAGCACACGATGACCAAGCCATACGAGACCGCGATCCTGGCCGGGGGCTGCTTCTGGGGGGTGCAGGATCTCATCCGCAAGCAGCCCGGGGTCATCTCGACCCGGGTCGGCTACTCCGGTGGAGACGTCCCGAACGCGACCTATCGCAACCACGGCAACCACGCCGAAGCCATCGAGATCACCTTTGATCCCGAGCAGATCTCCTACCGCGACCTGCTCGAGTTCTTCTTCCAGATCCACGACCCCACGACGAAGAACCGCCAGGGCAACGACATCGGCGCCAGCTACCGGTCAGCCATCTTCTACACGTCCGACGAGCAGAAGGCGGTCGCCGAAGACACGATCGCGGACGTGGATGCCTCGGGAATCTGGCCCGGCAAGGTGGTCACCGAGGTTGCGGCGGCCGGCCCCTTCTGGGAGGCCGAGCCCGAGCACCAGGACTACCTCGTGAAGTACCCCGACGGCTACACGTGCCACTTCATCCGGCCGAACTGGAAGCTCCCTCACCGCGCGTCTACCTAGGCCTCACGGCTTCGAACCGACCGAGGCCGTCGTCCCGACCGCGTTTCCGTGCGACCTACCCGCGTCCTGGCGCGGGTAGGTCACCCCGAAAGTGCGAAGTCTGATCCCGCCGACCGGGAACCGAAGGGCCGGAGCGTCCGGGAGTTCTCACGGCGCGCTCGACGTGTGTTAGCAAGCCGCTTGTGACCGGCACCTCCGACCTCGACGACGCGCTCTCCGCGCTCGTCGGCAAGCCGATCGGTTCCGGAGGCCCGAACGTCGCGCCCGATCCGGTCAACCAGCCGATGATCCGGCACTGGGCCGCCGCGTTCGAGGACGCGAACCCGGTGTACGTCGATGCGGACGCGGCGGCTGCATCGCGCCACGGCGAGATCGTCGCGCCGCCGCTCATGCTCCAGACCTGGACCATGGCGACGCCGAAGATCACCGGCATCCGGGAGCGCGGGGGCTCGCCGGTCGAGGGTGGCGGCGCCGAGGTGCTCCGCCTGCTCGACGAAGCCGGCTACGTCGGGACGCTGGCGACGAACTCCGAGTTCGAGATCGACCGGTACCTGCACGTCGGCGACGTCGTGTCGGGCGAGACGGTGCTCGAGTCGGTCTCGCCCGAGAAGCGGACCCGCATCGGCGCCGGTCGCTTCGTCACGTGGGTCACCACCTACACGGATGCCGGCGGTGAGCGCGTCGGCCGCCAGACGTTCCGCATCCTCAAGTTCGACCCGAGCGGGCTCGCCGGCGGAGGCGGCGTCGTGAGCCTGCCGACGCGGCTCCCGCCGTCGACGTCACCCGACACGCAGTTCTTCTGGGACGGTCTGCGCGAGCGTCGTCTCCTCGTCCAACGCTGCGACGGGTGCGCGACGTTGCGGCACCCGCCGCGACCGATGTGCCCGCGATGCCATTCGCTGTCGTGGACGGCCGTCGAGTCGTCCGGGCGGGGGACGATCCTGTCCGCCGTGGTGGTGCGGCACCCGCGGTACCCGTGGTTCGAGACCGATCCGGTCGTCGTCCTCGTGGAGCTGGAGGAGGGATGGCGTCTCGTCGCGAACCTGGTCGGTGTCGACTCGGCCGACGACGTCATGGGCGCACCGGTCGAGGTGACCTATGAGGACTTCGAGGGTGACCTGACGCTGCCGATGTTCCGGGTCGTGGACCCGTGACGCTCGATCCCGGTTCCGTCCGCGTCGGCGACGAGCTGCCGCCGCTCATCATCGACGTGACCGCGACGGTCATCGTCGCCGGCGCGATCGCGTCGCGCGACTTCATGCCCGTGCACCACGACCGTGACTACGCCCAGGCCCAGGGCGCGCCCGACACCTTCATGAACATCCTCTCGGACACCGGCTACTGCAGCCGGTTCCTGACCGACTGGGCCGGTCCGGACGCGCGCATCCGCAAGCTCGCGATCCGTCTCGGCGTGCCGGTGCACCCCGGTCACACGCTCAGGTACACCGGCTCGGTGGTGGGGCGGAGAGACGACGGTGACGAGACGGTGTTCGAGGTCGCGTTCACCGCGATCGACGAGCTCGGCGAGCACGTCGGAGGCACCGCCGAGGTCGGCGTGCCGCGGAGCGCGGGTTGAGCACGCTCGCCGGCCGGGCCGCGATCGCGGGGATCGGGCAGACCGAGTTCTCCAAGGAGTCGGGTCGCACCGAGCTGCAGCTCGCGTGCGAGTGCGTGCTCGCCGCGCTCGACGACGCCGGGCTCGCCGCGTCCGATGTCGACGGCATCGTGACCTTCACCCTCGACTCGAGTGAGGAGATGGAGGTCGCCCGCAACCTGGGGATGGAACGCCTCTCGATGTTCGCCCGCATCCCCTACGGCGGCGGCGCGTCGGCAGCGACCGTCATGCAGGCCGCGATGGCGGTCGCGACCGGAACGGCCGAAGTCGTCGTCTGCTACCGCGCGTTCAACGAGCGCTCGGGCATGCGGTTCGGGAACCTCGGTGGCTCGATGGGCGGCGGCGGGCTGCCGCTGTGGTTGTCGTGGTACGGGCCGTTCGGGCTGCTCTCGCCGGCGAGCTGGGTGGGGCTGCACGCCCGCCGCTACATGGAGGCGTACGGCGTCACCAACGAGGACTTCGGGCGCATCGCGGTCGTCGACCGCGCGCACGCCGCGACGAACCCCGCGGCCTGGTTCTACGAGCGGCCGATCACGATCGAGGACCACCAGGCTTCGCGCTGGATCGTCGAGCCGGTGCTCCGCCTCCTCGACTGCTGCCAGGAGAGCGACGGCGGGGTCGCGCTCGTCGTCACGTCGGTGGAACGGGCTCGGGACCTGCGCCAGCCGCTCGCCGTGGTCGAAGCAGCTGCGCAGGGCGCCACGGACGACGGCGAGATGATGACGAGCTACTACCGCGACGACCTCACGGGGCTGCCCGAGATGGGCGTGGTCGCGGACCAGCTCTGGCGTCAATCCGGACTCCGCCCGGAGGACATCTCGACCGCGTTCCTCTACGACCACTTCACGCCGTTCGTGCTGATGCAGCTCGAAGAGCTGGGGTTCTGCGCGCGGGGCGAGGCGAAGGACTTCGCGACGATCGAGCGGCTGTCGCTCGGCGGCGAGCTACCGATCAACACCAGCGGCGGTCTGCTCGGCGAGGCCTACATCCACGGGATGAACGGCATCACCGAGTGCGTGCGCCAGCTGCGCGGCACGTCGGTGAACCAGGTTCCCGACATCGAGCACGTGCTCGTGACCGCGGGGACCGGTGTGCCGACCAGCGGCTTGATCCTCGGGCCCGGCTGAGGTCATGGGCTGACGGAGAAGAGACGCCAGGCGCCGGGCACGCCTTTGAGCTGGTGTTCGCCTCGGTCGTCGAACTCGATCCCGGACCCGGCAACCAGATCGGTGACGGTTCTCGAGACGAGCACCTCACCGGCCGAGGCTGCCGCCGCCACTCTGGCCCCGATGTGGACCGAGATCCCACCGATGTCCGCGCCGCGAGCCTCAACCTCACCGGTGTGAAGACCCACGCGGACCTCGATGTCGAGATTCCGGGCACCGTGACAGATGGCTCTCCCACAGTGAATCGCCCTGCCCGGCGCGTCAAAGGTGGCGAGAAAGCCGTCCCCCGTCGTCGCAACTTCGCGACCTTGAAAGCGCTTCAGCTCTGATCGAACCATCCGGTCGTGGGCATTCAGAAGCTCACGCCAAGCGCGGTCGCCGAGCGCGGTTGCGAGGCGGGTGGAATCCACGATGTCAGTGAACAAGACAGTGGCCAGGAATCGGTCGGGCGGCTGCGACGGGCGCACGCCCGTCACGAACTCCTCCAGCGCGTTCAGGATGTAGCCCGCGTTCTGGGTTTGGGGCATCACATCGGTACCGGGGATCTCGAGGAACTTCGCCCCCGGGATGCGTTCCGTCAAGGCTCGGGCCGACTGCACGGGCTGCGTTGCTCTCTCAGTGCGATGCATCACCAGGGTCGGCACGCGAAGAGATGGCAGCACGAAGTTCATGTCCGTTCGGCCGGCGACTCGAGTCTGCGCGGCGATCGCGCGTGGAGTGGCGGTCGCCCTCATGTACTTGGCCCACCATGCAGTCTGCGCCGGATCGTTCGTAACGCTGGGAGCGACACCCGGCACAAATTCCTCGGTTCCCCAGAACTGCTCCTCGAAGTCCGCCACGAAATCCGACCACTTCCTCTCGGGACCCTCGTCATAGCCGGGAGCGGTGCCGAAGGCGTTGAAGAGGACGAGGGCTCGGACCCGTTCCGGATGAGCAGCAGCGAAGCTGATCGCCATCTGCCCGCCGTCGGCCACCGCAAACACGACCGCCCGTTCCGAATGCACAGCATCAAGAACGAGCTTCAGATCCTCAGCCCACTCCTCCCAGGTCGGAACGGTGCCGGTGGAGAGCCGGTCAGAGACTCCGACCCCGCGGCGATCGAAGGCGATCAGCCGGCTGAACGACGCGAGGCCCTCGAGAAAGCGGGCACTCGCCGCGTCCTCCCAGCGCATGTCGACGTTGCTGATCGTGCCGGTCAAGTACACGAGGTCGAGGAGGCGGTCACCGATGACCTGGTAGGCGACCTGAGTCCCGTCCCCGGCCGCCACGTAGTTCGTTCTCGGTACGTCGATCACCGGCACAGTCTGACCGAACGGCGGCGAGGCATCTCGGGGCGACGCGAACGCACTCCCCGGCCGACGGGATGTTGGATGTGCAGCTGCGCTTGCCGAAGGAGATGGGTGGCGAGGGCGAAGGCACCAACCCCGAGGAGCTCTTCGCCGTTGGCTACGCGGCGTGCTTCGAAGGCGCGCTCGGTGTCGTCGGCCGTCGAGAGCACGTGGAGGTCGGAGACGTGTCGATCGACAGCCGGGTCAGCCTCCTGCCGACCGAGGAGCGTGGCTTCAAGCTGGCTGTGGAGCTCGACGTGAGCCTGCCGCAAGTGCGAGATTCCGAGCAGGCGATCAGGATCGTCGCGGCGGCGCATCAGGTGTGTCCGTACTCGAACGGACGCGAGGCAACATCGACGTCGCGATCACCGCCAACGGCCACTCCGTCGACTGACTGTCGACGCGGCCCGCGGCGCTACCGCTTCGCGGGAAGTGAGCCCGCGTAGGACGTTCCGAGCTTGACCCACTTCGAGAGCTGGCGCTTCGTGCGCAGGTGCTCGGGTGCGACGCGCAGCCATCCCCGCATCGGGCGGCCGCGCATCTCGGCGACCCGAGCAGGCGTCGACGCAACGAGCTTGTCGACCGTCTCCGGGTCGACGCGGACCAACACCCCGCCCTGCCCGCTCGCCGCGATCGCCATGTTGCCTCCGATCAGGAAGGCGAGACCGCCGAACATCCTCCGCTCGGTGAAGGGTGCACCACCTCCCACCAGCTCCCGGATCCGGTCGGCGAGATCCTCGTCGTAGGCCACCCGCTCAGGCCTTGGCCTTCGAGGTGTTCAACTTCACGGCGGCCCGCACGAGCGCCTTGAACGCTCTGGCGTTGACCTTCTCGCCCTCCTGGAAGTCGATGGCGCGCCGCGTGTTCCCTTCAAGGCTCGAGTTGAACAGGCCCGAGGGATCGTTCAGCGCCGCGCCCTTGGCGAAGGTCACCTTGACCACGGCCTTGTAGGTCTCGCCAGTGCAGAGCAACCCGTCGTGGTACCAGGTCGGGACTCCTCGCCACTTCCACTCCTCGACGACCTCCGGATCGGCTTCCTTGACCAGGGAGCGAAGTCGGCTGAGCGTCTCGCCCCGCCAGTCGCCGAGCTCCTCGATCCGCTCGTCGATCAGCTGCGAAGGCGACTTGCTCTTCTGCGACGCGCGCTTCGGCATCGGAGTTCCTCTGCTTCCTCTTCGTTCGGCTCGACGTCGGGACGAGGGCGCTCGCGCCACTGCACCCAATTGTTACTTGCGAGCGCGTGGAAACGGCGGGGTGGAGGGGCCCGCGCCGCTCACGTGGTCAGGTGGTGGCCCAGCGACCGGAGCAGCACCTGCCACCATTCCGCTTCGCGTTGCTGGAACACGCCGAGCGGCATCCCGTGGCGCGCGGCGTGCTTCTGCGGGATGGTGTCCCAGCCGAAGTGCTCCACGGTCACACGCGTGCCGCTCTCGACCGGGTCGAACGTGACCGCGACCTCGGTCGACTGGTCGTCGCCGAACCTCGCCTGGCGCCAGCCGAACACGAGCCGACGCGGCGGATCCCACACCCGGACCGGTCCGATCTCGAAGCGCTCGCCGTCGACGCCGATCTCGACCAGCCGCTCGGGGGGATCCGGCTCGAACGCGAGGCGGCCCCCGTCGCGCTCGGTGAACTGGAACAGTCCGTTCGGCTGCCACCATTGGTCGATCTCGTCGGTGAACGCGGCGAAGGTCCGTTCCGCCGGCGCGCTCACCCGCAGTGCAACGAGGACGCGCGAGCCGCTCACCCGCGTTCCACGTGGTCCTTGAACGCAGCGAGCTGCTGCGTCCATCCCGCCTCCGCGTCCGCCAGCCACGCCTTCAAGCGCCCCATGGATGCGGCACGGAGCGAGTAGATCCGAACCCGCGCGTCGAACGGCGGGTGCTCCTCTTCGACCAGCTCGGCCGTGCGCAACACCCTGAGGTGCCGGCTCATCACCGGGGCCGAGACGCCGATCGCGTCAGCCAGCTCACCGGCGCGGCGCGGTCGCTCGGCGAGGAGCTCGATGGATCGTCGCCGCACCGGATCCGCGAGCGCGGCGAGGGTGAGGTCGACGTCGTCACTCGCGGCGAGCGCGGCCGACCGCGGGCTCATTGCCAGCTCGGCGCGTGGATCGGCGCGCCGATCGCGGACTCGGCCTCGGCGCGGGTGACGTCGCGCACGTGCATGGCGAAGGTCCAGTGATGGCCTTCAGGGTCGGCGCACCGGTAGACGCGGTCGCCGTAGAACTGGTCCGACGGTTCGGCGAGCACGCGCGCGCCCGCGGCCCGGGCGCGTTCGCAGTGCGCGTCGAGGTCGTGCGCCAGCTGGACGTGGGTGGTCGAGGTGACGCGACCGTCGCCGGACGCCGGGCTGCGCGTCCACTCGTTCCACTCGGCGCCGATCATCACCCGGCCCCGTCCTTCGTAGCCCATCTCGTAGTGGCACTGGCTCGGGTCGTCCTCGGGACCTTCGATGGCCATCGTGATCTCGAAGTCGAAGGCCCGAACGAGCCACTCGAGCGCGGCCTTGGGGTCGCGGTAGGAGAGTGCCGGTACGAACGTGATGTCGTCCATGAGGTGCTCCCGTCGGGGTCGCAAACTATTTGTCAAAATTGACAATAGTTCACCAGACTGCGAAGCACAAGACCGCTCCCGACTTCCGCTCGTCATCAACGTGATCGGGACGCCGACGGTGATCTCGCCCCGTTAGGGTCGGGCGATGGCGCGCGAGGTGGTGACGGGGTACTGCTGGCCGCAATCGGTGACCGCGGGCGAGCAGGTCGGTCTGCACATGTCGTCGTCCGGCGGGCGGCCGGTGCGCGTCGAGGTGGCGCGGGTCGGCGGGCGCCGCGAGGTCGTGTTCCGCTCCGACGCCGTCGCGACCGACGAGCACGAGACGCCGAAGGACGCGGCCTCGAAGGGATGCGGCTGGCCGGTCGCGCTCACGCTCGACGTCGACCCGACATGGCGGTCGGGCTACTACGAGGTCGTCATGGAGATCGACGTCGGCGAGAAGGTGCGGCGCGACTACGCGTTCTTCGTCGTGCGCCCGTCTCCCGGCGCGCGCATCGTGCTCGCGCTGGCGACCAACACGTGGCACGCCTACAACGACTTCGGCGGACCGAACCTCTACACCGGCGGCACCCACGTCGCGATGCAGCGGCCGATGGCGGCGGGCTACCTCTACAAGCCGCCGGGCAAGGGCCGCCGCGTCACCGGGACGGGCGCGCCCGATCCGCAGAACGCCGCGCACGTCGGCTACATCCAGCTCAACCACCTGTCGGGCTACGCCGGCTCGGCGGGTTGGCCCGACTGGGAGCTGCCGTTCATCGAGTGGGCCGAGCGCGAGGGGTTCGAGATCGGTGTGTGCACGAACGCCGATCTCGAAGCAGCACCCCGAGGTGTTGGACGACGCGCAGCCTGTACCTGTCGGTCGGTCACGACGAGTACTGGTCGCGGGGATGCGCGACACGGTCGAGGCATTCATCGCGCGCGGCGGCAACGCCGCGTTCTTCTCGGGCAACACGTCGTTGTGGCAGGTGCGCATCGAGGGCGACGATCACGACGTGATGGTCGGGTACAAGGGCTTCTTCAAGAACGACCCGCTGATGGGAACCGACCGCGAGGCGGAGGTGACGACGTTCTGGTCCGACGTGGTCGTCGGTCGTCCCGAGAACCACATGACCGGCGTCTCGTTCACCCGCGGCGGCTATCACCGCATCGGTCGCAACGTGACCACCGGCCTCGGCGGCTACACGGTGCACCGCGCCGGTCACTGGATCTTCGACGGCACCGGGCTCGGCTACGGCGACGTGCTCGGTGCCGGCGCGACGGTCGTCGGCTACGAGTGCGACGGCTGCGTGTTCACCTACCGCGACGGGCTGCCGTACCCGACCGGCGAGGACGGCACGCCGTCGACGTTCGAGATCCTCGGCACCTGCCCGACGCAGCACTTCACGCGCGAGACCGCGCCGCGTCCGCCCAAGCCGGGCGAGCCGAGCGAGTTCGAGTACATCGCGTCACGCGTGTTCGGGACGCGTGAGCCCGAGGCGATGGAACGCATCCGTCACGGCCACGCGGTGCTGGGTGCGTACACGAACGACGCGGGCGCGACCGTCGTGACGTCGGGGTCGACCGACTGGGCGCACGGGCTGGCCGGGCGCGACCCGCAGATCGAACAGATCACCCGGAACGTGCTGACGCGCCTGGGGTGAGCGTCGTCGGTCCGGGTCCGGTAGCCGAACCGGAGCCGGTCGGGATCGAGCTCCTCGACCCTCGACCGGCTGGTCCAGCGGGGGAGCTTGGACGGGTGCATGACGACGAGCCACTCCGAGCCGACCGCGAGCCCGTCGGGCGCTTCGGCGGACTCGATGGCGGCGTTCCAGTCCGGAAGCCGACCGATGTCGGTGATCCAGTCAAAGACGGCCGATGGAGTGCCGTCGACGTGTGTCGTTGCGGTTCCTGAGAAGTCGACCGTGGCTGGCTCCGTCCTCCTCAGTCGCCGCGCACGGCTTGCATGTTGCGCTTCATCTCGGCAACGACCGCGGCCAGCTCCTCGGTGGGGCTGAACTGGATCAGCTCGGTGCCGGCTTCCGCCTCGGGCGCGTGCCCGGGCGGGAAGTAGAACGCGTCGCCGCCCTCGACGATCTCCTCGTGGTCCGCGTAGCGCATCGTGATCCTGCCCTTGACGACGTACCCCCAGTGCGGGCACGAGCAGCTGCCGCCCTCCAGGGTCGCGAGCATCGGCGCAAGGTCGTGGGTCTCTCGGATCGAGACGAAGTTCACCGTGTAGTCGCCGAGGTGAGCAGTTCGGTCGACCGCGGCACCGAAGTCCTCGACCTCCGCACTCTCTTTCGATGCTTTCGGCATGACCATCTCCTTCAGTAGGTGTTCGCGGGTGCTTGGAAGATCTGACGGTCCGACGCGATCTAGGAGATCGCGCCGTCCTGGACGGGGGAGCTCGACCGGAACCGCCCACCGGGAAGCGATGCCGCGACGCCGATGACGAGCGGGCGCATGAAGGACGGCGCCTTCGGCAAGATCGAGTGCGCGACCTCCGTCACCGCGTACCCGGCGCCCGCGATGGTGTCGAGCGTCGAGCGGTTGCACTCGCAACCGACGAGGAACCGGTTCAGCCCGTTCATCCGGTCCTGGCGGCGGGCGAGGCGGGCTTCGTCGGAGCGCACGTGCTCGAGGAAGAGGAGCTGACCCGCGGGCCGCAGGACCCGGTGGATCTCGCGGAGCGCTCGGGGTTGGTCGCTCACCCCGCAGAGCACCAGCGTCGAGACGACGACATCGAAGCTGTCGTCGTCGAAGGGCAGGTCCTCAGCCGGCGCGCGGAGCACCGTCGGCACCGGCACCGTCCGGCGCGCCTGCCGCTCCAATCGACGCAGCATGTGCGGCTCCGGTTCGGTGAGCGTCAGTGCGACGACTCCGTCGGGCCGTAGTGGGCGAGGTTGGAGCCCGTGCCCGCGCCGATCTCGAGCACCTCGCCCACGCGCGTGACCAAGCAGCTCCCGTCGGACATCTTGCAGACCCGCCCGGTCGACTCTCGACCATCTGGCGGTCGTAGGTGACGGCGAACAACGTCGTGCGCAATCCCATCGTCGGCACCTCCGGTCGACAAACGGATGATGCCGCGCAACGTACGGAACGCCGGCGGTCCCGTCATGGGGCAAGTGCCCCATCTATTGCCCGTCGGGCGTCGGATCGTCGGGCAGCAGCCCGTGCTGCATGGCGAACAGGCTCGCGGTGACGCGGCTGGTCGCGCCGGTCTTCGTGTAGATGTGCTCGATGTGGTTGCGGGCCGTCTTCGGGGAGATCACCGAGCGCGCCGCGATCTCCTTGGCTCGACAGACCACGGGCGACGAGCCGGAGGACGTCCACCTCGCGGGCCGTGAGCCCGGCCGGTCCCTCTCGGCGCCGGCCGACGCGGTGGCCGGCCGCGACGAGCACCGCACTCACGGCGTCGGCGTCGAGCCGTCCGGCCTTCACCTCGGCGTGGCAGCTCGCTCGCGGCCGCGTCGGCCGATCGAGCGGGACGGTATGGGCGGGGCTCGCGCATCGACTGGTAGGCGTCGACGACACCGAGGACGCGCGCCGGCCGGGAGATCGCCGTCCCCGACAGCCCGCGGGGGTACCCGGAACCGTCGAGGCGCTCGCGGTGCTGGATCGCCAGTGCACCGAGCGGCGCGAGCGCCTCGGACTGCTGGAGCATCCGGCCGGTGAGGTACGGCTGCATCCGCACCCGCTCCCATTCCCCGGCGGCGAGCGGGCCCGCCTTGTCCCAGATGCCGTTCGACACGCCGAGCCGGCCGAAGCCGTGGACGAGTCCGGCTCGCCGCAGGGCCTGTACCTCGTCCCGCTCGAGTCCGAGCTCGCTCGCCGGCCGCGGCGGCCAGCTCGGCGACGGCCCGGGAGTGGCCGAGCGTGAACGGCGACTTGAGATCGACGAAGTTGGCGATCGCCAACAGGGCCGCGTCGAACTGCTCGTCGGAGAGCCGGATCGTCAGCGCCGGTTCGGCGTCGATGACCGCCGACCAGGTCCCGACCGAGTCGAGGCCCGCGAAGATCGCGTCCGCGTCGGCCTCGAGGCACGTCGACGAGCGCCGGGTCGAACTGCGAGCCCGCCCGGTGCCGCGCGAGCTCACGTGCCGCGTCGACGCCGCGCAGCCGTTGCGCCACCTCGACGTACTCGGCCAGGAGCGCGATGCCGCGCGGCGATGGGGACGTCGTCGCCGTGCAGCTCTCCGGGCCAGCCCTTGCCGTCCCACTGCTCGTAGGCGGCGCCGAGGGCTTCGCACGCAAGATCGTTCAGCCGCAGCTCCTCGGCCAGCGTGCGGGCCAGCTTGGCGTGCTGGGCGATCATGCCCGCGACGTCGTGGCGTCCGTGCAGTGCGAACTCGACCCCGGTGCGCACCCGTTGCAGCGGGCGATCGGCCCGCACCGAACTGACGCAGCACGGCGACGGCTTCGCGGAAGCTCTTCGGCTCGTAGTCGTACTTCGTCGACTTCATGTCGATGTCGTCGCCGAACCACTTCGCCTGCTCGTGCGCGTCGGTGTGGCAGCCGACGTTGATGAGCAACGCGGTGTAGTAGACGCCGGCTCGTTGCTGCTCGTCGAGCCCGATGCGCTCGGCGAGCCGCGTCGCGATGAGGCACTGCCGGAGCACGTGCTCCATCGGCTGACCGAAGCCGAGATCGATGCCGAGCGACAGCGCGGCGACCAGCTCGGCCAGCCGTACGGGGGAGCGATCGGGCGGGCCGGCCACGACCGCGACAGTACGTCTTCAATCGCTCGTCGGCCCGGGGCGGTCAATGCATAATGGCCGGGTGCACCTGGCGCAGCTGAACGTCGGGCGTCTCCGGGCTCCGATGGACGACGCGATGATCGATGACTTCCGCACAAACCTGGAGCCGGTCAACGCGCTGGCCGAGATCAGCCCCGGGTTCGTGTGGCGGCTGCAGGACGAGAGCGGCGACGCCACGAGCATCAATCCCTTCGGGGACGAGCTCGAGATCGTGAACCTCACGGTCTGGCAGTCGATCGATGCCCTGGCCGACTTCACCTACCGCTCGGGCCACGTCGAGCTGCTCCGCCGCCGGCGCGAGTTCTTCGAGGCGCCGACCCAGCCGATCCTGTGCCTGTGGTGGATCCAAGCGGGGACGATTCCCACGGTCGACGAGGCGGTCGCCCGGCTCGAGCACCTCCGGGCCCACGGTCCCACGCCGACCGCCTTCACCTTCCGCCATCGGTTCGATCCCGACGGCGACCGCGCTGAGCTGGGCGGCGATCGCGACACCTGCCCGGCCTGAGACCGGCGGACCCCGGAGCGGCAGGGCCGAGGCGCCGACCTCAGCGCGCGGGTGGAGCGCAGAGCGCGGTGAGCACGACTTGGCGCCAGTTCCCGCCCTCGACGAGCACGCACCCGCTTGCGGCGATGGTCGGACCGCCTGTCGCAGGTACCGGCCAACGGCCGAGCGGCGCGCCGGTCGTGGCGTTGACGGCGCAGACCTCACCGTCGAACGTCGAGAACGCGACCTGGCCGGCCGTCGCGACGTCGAGCGTTCCGATGCTCGTACCGTCGTCGGATCCACAGTGGGAGACGGGGGCGGGCCACGCTGCGGCACCACTGGTGGCGGTGACGGCGCCGAGACCACCGCTCTGCTGGCCGAACAACCGTCCGCCGGAGGCGCCGAGCGACCACGCCACCGAGGGGTCAGTCCATCTCAGCGCGCCTGACGCCACGTCGAAGGCAGCGGTGCCACCCGATCCGGGGAACCCGCGACAGAGCAGGAGAACGACGGAAAAGGTGCCACCGACGATCCGCCCCGACCAACCGACCACTGCGACGCCGAGGCTCCTCGACCAGCGGACGGCCCCGGTCGTCGCGTCGAGGGCGCGCAGCTCGCCGCCGAGCGAGCAGCCGCCGCTGGGAATGGTCGCGAAATATGCCGTCCCGCCTGACACTGCGAGCACCGAGGCAGTCGCATCGGTCGACCACCGCAGCGCGCCGGTTCCGACGTCGAAGGCATCGTTTCCGGCGTAGACCGTCGACCCCGCGACCAGGAGTGAGCGGGCGATCCCCCCGGTCAGCGATGCAGCCCACCTCCGTGCGCCGGTCGCGGCGTCGAGCGCGATGAGCCGCGAACCGGAGACCGTGAGGACTGTCGATCCGGAGACGGCCGGTCCGATGCCGCTGCCCGTCGCCGTGGAAAGGGTCGCGGTGGTCCACTTTCTCGCGCCAGTGGCGAGGTCGATCGCCGCGACTCGAGATCCGATGGGAGCACCGGACGACGGGTCGTAGAGGTCCTCGTCGACGAACGCCGCTCCGGCCACGACCACCGGCTGCTGGACCAGGGATCCCGCGGGGATGGACCACCGCTGCGTGAGGCGCTGCACGGTGGATGTCGTCAGTGTCGAGTCGGACGCGTTGTTGTTCGCGTTCGTTGCGTCGAACCCGCCCATCGTCCAGTCGCACGCACTCAAGAGCATCGTGACGATGACTGCGATGACGGCGGTGATGCGGATGGTCTTCGGGTTCACCCTCTGGTTGCTCATGCGACGATCGTGCACCGGCCCGGTTCACGATCGGTCACTACCGGGTCTCACCGCGGTCTCGCCGTACCGCTCGGCCCGCTCGGCGGCGGGACGCGAGCTCACGGTCACCGCGGCTGTGGCCGCGATGACCGTGAGCTTGGCGGCCGTCTCAGTGGGCGAGGTCGACCCACATGACGTACGGACCCGAAGACGTCGAGGGGTTCGGATTGCTGGGATCGACGGGTGTGGACGTTCCTTGGAACCGGGCGTACCCGTGCGCGCCGCGGAAGACCCCGTCACCGCCGACGATGAAGGCATCGACGACCGTGTCACCGTTCGCCGCGACGTGGACGTGCTCGGAGAATGTCACGTGCCCCTGGCCCCAGCGGCCCAGCGTGGCCGCGTAGCGCTCGGTGCCATAGCCGTCCGAGACGTTGGTGGCGAGGTCGTAGCTCACGCTGAGCGTGTAGGTGCTGGTGCCGGCGAAGCCGCCCTTGGTGATGGTCCCTCCATGAAGGTCCACCTGGGCGGCGGTACCGGCGTCGTTCACGGTGATCTGGTCGATGGTCCCTCCGGGATCGAGCCAGGTTCCGGTCACCGCGAGGTGGTGTGGACGATGGACGGGGTGCCAACCCCAGGCGGTAGCCGGGCCTGCGCTGAGCCCGAGCACCGCCAGGCCGACGAAGACCACGGCGAGACCGCGGCTGGTCAGAGTGCGCGACATGAGGATTCCCTTCGAGTCGCCGGTCGGACCGGTTGACCGACCGGTGGATGTCACGACGAGCATCGATCGGGGTGGTCCGAGCCCGGTCCGCGCGCAGTCTCGGATCGGTCGTCGGCGGCTACCGTCCTCCGTGATGGAGTTCCGGATCCTCGGCCCCGTCGAGGTAGCCGGATCGGGCAGGCCGATACGGCTGGGCAGTCGACGAGAGCGGGCGGTGCTGGCGACGCTCGTGCTCGGCGGGGGCGACGTCGTGAGCGCCGACCGGCTGATCGACGCGCTCTGGGGTGACGCACCGCCGCGATCCGCCGCCAAGACGTTGCAGAACTACGTCCTGAAGCTGCGGAAGGCACTCGGGCCGGATGCGATCGAGACTCAGGCGCCGGGATACCGCCTCGTGGTTGACGGCCAGGGGATCGATGCCCGCCGGTTCGATGCTCTGTTGCGCTCGGCCGGTGAGGACCGCGCGGCGGGCCGGCCCGACGAAGCCGCGGCGCAGGTGCGAGCAGCACTCGCACTCTGGCGCGGCTCGCCGCTTGACGAGCTCGAGGACTGGGCGCCGGCGAGGGCTGAGGCGGCCCGACTGATCGAGCTACGGCAGGTGGCGACCGAAGAGCTCGTGGACGCAGAGATCGCGAGTGGGCGACCGGCTCCCGTCGTCGCGGAGCTCGAGGCGATGGTCGCGGCGGAGCCGTTGCGGGAACGACGGTGGGCGATGCTGATGCTCGCGTTGTACCGCTGTGGTCGCCAGGCCGACGCGCTGCGCACCTATCAACGCGCGCGGACGCTGCTCGCCGATCAGCTCGGCATTGAGCCCGGGCCTGAGCTCCGCGCCCTCGAGCTCGCGATCGCTCAGCAGGATCCCGCACTGGAGCTTCCGGCCGGGAGCACCGACGGTCAGGTGCCGGGCGACGATGACGACTCGGACTCCTTCCCGCCGTACCAGGGGCTCGCGCCGTTCGAACCAGAGGATCGATCGCGCTTCTTCGGTCGGGCCGTGCTGGTGGATGATCTCCTGGCGCGGGCGGAACGCGAACGATTCGTCGCGATCGTCGGTGCGTCGGGGGCCGGCAAGTCCTCGGTAGTTCGTGCCGGGGTGCTTGGGGCGCTGCGCGGCGGCGCGCTTGCGGGCAGCGATGCGTGGCTGACCCTCGTCATGACACCAGGATCCCGCCCGTTGGCGGAGCTCGCGTCCGGCATCGCACCGGTGGTGGATTGCCGTGCCTCCGACGTTCTGGATCGCCTCGAATCGGATCCGGCGACGTTGACCGCGGTCGTCCGGGACCGGATCCGCCCCGGGCCCCGCCTGGTCCTCGTGGTCGATCAGCTCGAGGAGCTGTTCACTCAGTCTCGGGACGAGCTCGAAAGAAGGCAGTTCGTCGACAGCCTGGTGTCCGCGGTTCGCGATCCGAACGGTGCGGTGACGGTGATCGTGGCGCTGCGAGCCGACTTCTACGGGCAATGCAGTGCGTACCCGGACCTTGCGGGCCTGCTCGACGAGGGCGCGACGCTGTTGTGCCCGATGGTGCCCGACGAGATCCGCGCCGCCGTCGATGGTCCGGCCGAGCTTGCGGGACTCGAGGTGCAGCCCGGCCTCACCGAGCTCATCGTGCGTGATGTGGGCGAGGAGCCGGGGGCGCTGCCCCTGCTGTCCCACGCGCTGCTCGAGACCTGGAAGCGACGGACGCGTCGCACCCTCACGGTCGCGGGGTACCGACAGGCCGGCGGCGTGCACGGGGCGATCGCGAAGACCGCGGAATCGGTGTACCGCGGCTTCGACCCCACCGAGCAGGCGCGCGCCCGCCATGTCTTTCTGCGGCTGACCGAGCTGGGCGACGGAACTGAGGACACCAGTCGACGGGTGCCCCGAGACGAGCTCGTCCCGTCGGCCGAGGCCGCCCCCACGGACCTCGTGTTGGCCCAGCTCGCAGACGCACGGCTCGTGACCCTTGACCGGGACTCCGTCCAGGTCGCGCACGAGGCGTTGATCCGCGAGTGGCCACGACTACGCACGTGGTTGGACGAGGACCGCGACGGGCGGAGGATCCATCGGCATCTCACCCACGCGGCACGCGATTGGGAAGCGCTCGGTCGCGAGCCGAGCGAGCTGTACCGCGGGCCCCGTCTGGCCACCGCGTCGGAGTGGCTCGCCCGCGATGACCACGCGTCCGAGCTCAACGTCCTCGAGCGCGACTTCCTTGGCGCAAGCGCGGCCGCGGCGGACGCGGACCGGGCGGCTGTCGTCGAACGGGCGCGCGCCAGGGAGCGGTCGAACCGAGTGCTGCGCCGGCTGCTCGGTGCCGTCGCGATCATGCTGGTGGTCGCGCTCATTGCGGGCGCGGTCGCATTCATACAACGAGGTCGGGCTGACAACGAAGCTGCTGCCGCGCGCAGGTCATCGCGTACCGCCGACGTCTCACGCCTCGTCGCGCAGTCCGGCGCGCTCCGTTCCGAGAACGTGCACGTCGGCGCTCTGCTTGCGCTCGAGGCGAACCGGTTGCACAACGACGCAGAGACCCAGGGGGCGCTGTTCTCGACGGTCGTCGCCGATCCGCGCCGGATGCGAACCATCCCGACCGGCACCTCCGAAGGAATTTGGGCGATTCCTGGTGCCTCGACGGTGCTCGTGCTCAGCCACGGCGAGCTCCGAACCTGGGATGTCCGGACGGGGCGCCGCCTGCTGCGCCTGCCGATCCGCGGCGTTCAGACTGCCGCGGTGCGCAACGACGGGATGATCGCGGCAGTCCGCGCCGACGGCACGGTCGCGTTCTTCGCCGCGAATGGCACCGCCTCAGGCGCAACGATCCGATCGCACTTGCATGGAGTGGTGGCGAACGCCGCGTTCAGTCCGGACGGACACACGATCGCGGTGGCGTTCGGCGACTGGGCCCACCCGGGCCGAGTGGATCCCGGCAACACCGTCCGTCTCTACGATGTTGCGAGCCGCACGAGTGGGTCCGCCATTTCCGGTCCGCTCTCGGATGTGAGCGCGATCGCCTTCTCGCCCGACGGCCGCCGCTTGGCGCTTGGTGATGCGAACGACGAGGTCGCCTTCCGTGATGTCGCGTCTGGTCGGGTCACCCGATCGCCGATCACTGCCGGCGCTCCCGTGATCGGGATCGCGTTCGACCCGCGGCGCGACCGGCTCGCGATCGGCAGCGTCGAGCCGACCGTCACGGTGCGGGAGCTCTCGACCGGGGCGTTGATCGCGAATCTCGTTGACGCTCCGGGGGTCGACCAGCCGGTCTACGACCCGTCCGGGCGCTTGCTGCTCGTCGCCGGGAACGGACCGGTCAGGGTGTACGACGCGGACACCCTGACGCCGATGCAGAACCGGGCCGCACCGGGCTTTGCCCCGGCGATACCGGCCGGCGAGCCACTGGATGTTCAGAACGCGCAGGCGCGTGTGGTGTTCACGACTGGTGGTCAGATGGTCGTGGGCGGCCCCTCGGGCCCGGCCACGGTGTGGGACGCCGAGGGCATCAGCGTGCTCGATCGCGTGCTCCCCGGAGCACTTTCATACGTCTTCCCGATGGTCGGGGGAAGCTCATTGCAGCTCCCGACCTCGCCGACTCGGTGACCCTGTACGACCGGCGGACGCTCCAGCCGGTCGGACAACCGTTGACGCCCGGGCGAGGCCCGGATCTCTCGGTCGTGTTCCCGGCGACGTTCGCCGCGAGCTACTACGACGGGACGCGCATCGCAGTGGTGAACCGCGCGGGGTTGCTCCAGCTCTTCGATGTCGCCTCACGCCGCAAGCTCGGATCGCCCGTCGACGTCGGGATCGCACCGGTGTACGCCGTCTTCTCGCGCGACATGCGCCAGATCGCGGTTGGGGGTCGGCAGGGTGAGGTGCGCATCGTCGATCTGCGGACCCACACCGTGCGGGCGCTGACGAGCGCGATGACGAACTACGTCCTCGGGCTCGAGTTCGGGCCCCACGGGGAGCTGGCGGCCTCCGACTCCGGGCACGTGGTCCTCTTCTCGCAGCTCCGGGACGCGCACCCGCGCGTTCGCGACGTGAGCCGCGTGATCGGTGCGACCGGGTTCGGCATGGACCTCTCTCCTGATGGGCGTGTGCTGGCGGCGAGCGTTGGGAGTGGCAACGTCGGATTCTTCGATGCCCGCACGCTCCGACGGCTGGGCCCGCTTGTACCGGCGAGCCAGAACACCATCGATTGGATCGCGTTCGATCGCAGCGGCACGAGGGTCGTGACCGGTGACATCGCGAACCTCGCTCGAATCATCGACGTTCGGACACGCCGGACCATCGGTCCGGCACTGGCGAATGACGTTGCGGGTGGTGGATCGGTCTTCAGCCATGACGGCAAGGTGCTCGGGAGCTCGACGTTCGGTGGCGGAGTGCTGCTGTCGATGGACCCGGCCGTCTGGCGTCGTGACGCCTGTGAGCTCGCCGGCCGCAACCTCACCGCCGACGAGTGGGCCAAGTACCTGCCCGGCCAGGGAGCGCGCCGCCGGACGTGCCCCGAGTACCCGTAGCCACTGCGACCGCGGGCTCCGCCGCGCTCAGGGGCGGCCGATCGCGTCGGCGCGGCCGAACTCGCGGAACCGGGCTTCGAGCGCGGTGAGGTCGTCGGCGGTGAAGCGCCGGTACGCCAGTTCGGGCCCGGGCCGCCAGTAGACCGGGTCGTCGGTGTACCAGCGCTCGGCCCGGAGCGGGCGCTTGTCGATCTTGTTCGTGGCCCCGACCGGCAAGGTCGTCACGCGCACGTAGCGGGGCGCCCACTTCGTCCCGAGATCGGGCTGCGCGGCGAGGAAGCGGCCGAACGACTCGGGGTCGAAGACCGCGTCGGCGTCGAGCTCGAGGGCCGCCATCACCTGGTCGTCGGCGGTCCGCTCGTCGGGGACGGGGTACACCGCGACACCGCTCGCACCGGGGAAGCGGGCGAGGATCCGTTCCACCGGCGCAGTGGCGAAGTTCTCCGAGTCGACGCGCAGCCACTCACCCGCGCGACCGGCGAAGTAGAAGACGTTGGCCGTCGTCGCGGTACCCGAGGTCGCCGGACCAGTACCAGCCGTTGCGCGTGCGCTCGGCCTCGGCCTCGGGATTGCGGTAGTAGCCCTCGAATCGGTCGACGACGTTCCGGCCGACGATCTCGCCGATCGCCTCCGCGCCGTTGAGGAGCTTGCCGTCGTCGTCGAAGCGAGCCACCGCCCGCTCGGCTCCCGTCTCCGGGTCGACGATTGCGGCGTCCACTCCGGCTTGTGGTGTCCCCAGTGCGTCCTTGGGCAGCCCGGCGCGCGGCTCCATGATGATCACGTTCTCGCTGGAGCCGTACCCGGACACGCACAGGATCCCGAAGCGCTCGCGGAAGGCGCGGATGTCGCGCGGTGACGACTCCGGCGCGAGCGCGAACTTCACCCGGTGCTCGCGGTCCTCGGGTCGAGACCGGCGTGGCCAGGATGTACGCCAAAGCCCGACCGACCGTGCTGAAGAACGTCGCCCCGTAGCGACGGACGTCCGGCATGAACTGCGACGCGGAGAAGCGTTCCCGCAGGGCGATCGCGGCCCCCGAGGAAAGCGCCGGGAAGACGATCGCGTTGAGCGCGTTGCCGTGGAAGAGCGGCATCGCGCAGTAGAGGACGTCGTCGGACGTGAACCACGTTGCCGCGGTGCCGATGCGGGCCGCGCGGCCGTGGGAAAGCTTCACCGCTTTGGGCGCACCCGTGGAGCCCGAGGTGAAGATGAGGACGAGGATGTCCGCCGGATCGACCCGCGGGGTCTCGGACCGACGCGCTGCGGCGAGCCGATCGCGCCACGCGGGATCATCGATCTCGATGACCTCGGTGCCACCCAGGTCGAGGCCGGAGAGCAGCGGCATCCGGCTCGCGTCGGTGAGGACCACGACACAGTCGGTGTGGCGCACGTCCCGGGCCAGCTCCTCGCCCCGCCGGGTCTCGTTGATGCCCACGATCACCGCGCCGACCCGGGCCGCGCCGAAGAGCGCGAACAGGTACTCCGGGGTGTTGCCGAGGAGCACCCCGACGTGGAACGGGCCCGCGTCGGGGCGCAGGGCCGCCAGCGCGTCCGACCACCGCCGGCTCTCGACCGCGACCTCGCGCCAGCTCCACTGGCGGTCGTCGACGACGATCCCCGGCCCGTCGTCCTCGGCCCGGAGATCCAGGAGCGCGACCAGCGTCACCGCGGGGGCTGTCATGGGCTCGACCATGGGCCGGGCATCGAATTGCGGTCAAGTCCCCCGGGAATCGTCGACGGAGTGCTGGTTGCACCGGCCCATGAGGGCGAAGTGCGTGGCGTGGAGCTCGAATCCGTAGCGCTCCCGAAGTCGCGTCCCGAGCTCGGCCAGCTCGGTGGGCGGGATGTCGTAGACCCGCCCACAGACTTCGCACACGAGGTGCGGGTGGGCGTGCGTGAGGTGATGGATCGGGGGCGCGTGGCCGCGATGGATGTGCTCGATGACGTCCCAGCTCTCGAGGGACTCGAGGGTCCGGTACACGGTCGAGAGGTGGATCTCCTCGTGCTCGGCCTGGACGCGCACCGCGATGTCTTCGACGGTGAGGTGCTCGTTGGTGCCGGCCAGCACCTCGATGACCGCGCGCCGGGACGTCGTGATGCGCCGGCCCTGCGCGCGGAGCCGGGAGAGGATCACCTCGGCCGGACTCGGGGGGACCCCCGACGAGGCTTCGAGCGCGACTCATGGTGATGGCCCTGGCTGTGCTCATGACGGTGGATTGCGCTCCCGTGTGCGTGGGTGTGGTCGTGGACGAGGTTGACCGAGCGCAGCAGCGCCTGGTTGCGGAGCAGCTCGGTCGGAGTCAGCTCGGCGACCACCGTGTGCGCCTCGGACATCACGACGCATCGGTCGGCCAGTGCGTCGAGTGCGGCGAGATCATGGGTGGCGACGACGATCGTCTTCCCGGCCTCGTGCAGGTCGACGATCAGTCCGCACAGCCAGTGCTGGGTCCGAGGGTCGAGCGCCGCGGTCGGTTCGTCGAACAGCAGGACGTCGGGATTCATGACGAGGACCGACGCGATCGCGACACGCTTCTTCTGGCCACCCGAGAGCTGGTACGGGGCCCGGTCGGCGATCTCATCGATCTCGAGCAGAGCGACGACGTCGGCGACGCGCTGATCGATCTCGTCGGGATGCATGCCCATGTGCTGCGGACCGAACGCGATCTCTTCGCGAACCGTGGGTGAGAACAGCTGGGCGTCGGAGCTCTGGAACACGAAGCCGACGCGCGAGCGGAACCCCCTGGAGAACTGCTCGTCCTCGAGGTGCGATTCGGTGACCGGCGCGCCGAACGCGCGGACCTCGCCCCGGTCGGGGAAGATCAGGCCGTCGAGGATCTTGAGCAACGTGGACTTTCCACACCCGTTCGCGCCGAGCAGGGCGACCCGCTCACCTTGTCGGACGGTCAGTGACACGCCGTCGAGCGCCACGAAGCGGTCGAGGTAGCGGTAGTGCACGTCATGGACGACGAGCGTCGGGTCGTCACACACGGTCAAGGCCGATCGCGATCACCGCAACCAGAACGGTCACGCCGAGGAAGGCCCAGTCGGTCGTCCTCGCACGGGCCCGATCCGTGGTCGGCCGGCCTGCCGCGTACCCGCGCGAGATCATCGCCATGTGGACTTCTTCAGAGAGCGTGTACGTCCGTGCGAACAACGTGCCCGCCGAGGCGCCGACGAACGCCCGACCGGCCCGCACGCCGGCGTCCTGGCTCACCGTCCGGGCCTTCCGAGCGGTGTACATCTCGGTGACGGAGCCCAGCAGGTAGAAGATGTAGCGGTAGGCCATGCCCGTCACGAGGACGAACACGCGCGGCACGTGCAGGGCTTGCAGCGCGCTCAGCAGCCGGGACCAGGGCGTGGTGAGTGCCAGCAGCACCACGAACGAGATCGAGGTCGCGACCCGCGACACGATCAACGCAGCCGACGTCAGCCCCTGTTCGGTGAGACCGACGGGTGATCCCCACCAGCTGCCCAGCGGCACGACGATGTGCCCGGGCGTGACGAAGCTGAGCGTCGCGGGGACGACGATGACCATGGTGAAGATCGGGACGAAGAGCCACACCCGCACCACGAAGAACCGCAACGACAGTCCCGAGGTCACCGCGAGCAGCAGACCGACCGCGTAGAGACCGGCGAGAATCCCCACGTTGCGGGCGAGCGCGGTCGTCACGAGCAGGACGAGCAGCGAGACGACCTTGATGCGCGGGTCCAGTCGTTGGAGGAGCCCGCTCCGCTCCGAGATCTCGTCGGAGAACATCGCGCGACGGAGGAGATCCGTGCGTCCCCACGATCGTCTTCTCGACGAAGCTGCCCTTGCGTCGTCGACCGATGCAGCCGCAGGGACAGAGGCCGACCTCGGGTCGGGTCAACCACTCCGGCGTCGGCCGGGTCGCGGTGGTCATGCCCCGGCCTTGACGGACGCGACGCGACCCGTGGCCAGCCTGACTCGCAGCCGTCGCAGCACCGCGAACACGCCGAGGATCGCGATCGCGACGACTGCCATGCCGACCAACGCGGACACGATGTAGCCGAGCGCCGGATGCTGGTCGTGCCTGAAGTCGTAGCCGCTGAAGATCGCGTGGTGCCAGAAGCCCGGCGTACCGGGCGAGACCGTTCGGCACGGCTTGGAGGTGATACCGCTGCAGGTCGAGGCGGTCGGGCTTGCTCTCGCCGAACGCGCCACCCCGGGCCAGGAGCCCCAGCGGGGCGAGGAGCGCGGTGGCGCCGAGCGCGACGAAGCCCCACTTCCATCCGAGGCGCCTCGACGGGTCGAGGTCCTCATCGCGCTCGGCCGTCGCACGGTGGTTGATCCGAAGCATCGGAAGGTTCGCGCGCTGCAGGTAGGCGATCACCCCCGTCGTGAGCGCGAGCTCGACCAGGCCTGCCACGGTGAGGTGCGCCAGCGCCATGGCGGGAATGGTCTGACTCAGGTGGAACGGCGCGTAGAGGGGTGTCCCGTTCGCGGTGTGGAACAACGCAGGTTGCAGACCGAACTCGATCGCGGCGCAGAGTGCCGCGACGTTGAGCCCGACGTAGGCCGCCAGACCGCCGACCAGCGCCCGCCGGGGAGACGTGAGGGACAGGTTGCGCGCCGCGAGCCGGTAGCACGCCGTAGCCGACCATCGGCATCACGAATGCCATGTTGAACGTGTTCGCGCCGTACGCCAGGATCCCGCCGTCACCGAAGAACAGTGCTTGGATCGCCGAGCGCGACGCTGACTGCGATCACGGCCGCCCAGGGTCCCAAGATGATGGCGATCAGCACCGCGCCGACGGCGTGCGCCGTCGTCCCGTCGGGGATCGGCACGTTGAACATCATCACGAGGAACGCGTAGGCGGCACCGAGCGCCAGCAGCGGCACGTAGCGCGTCGTCACGACCTTGCGGACGCGCCGTGCGCCCGTGAGCCACACCGGGACCATCGCCGCGCCCATCACTGCACACGTCTCGGGACTGAGATACCCGTCAGGGATGTGCATCCGCCTCGCCGCCTCCCGCGCTGCCCGACTCGCGTCGATGCAAACGGTTCGCAGCTGGACCACACCGTGGATGGGTGGTTGACGCCGAGAGCTCGCATCGTGCGGTACCGAGACGCACGACGCGCGTGCGCGCGGTCGATCGGGATAAATGCGAGCCGTTCGCAATTGGCTCAATCGCTGGATATTTCTTCGCGGTTCCGTTTCAATGACAAGCGTTGTCGGCGAGCACTTTGTTGATGAGAGCTCGCGACGAATGATCAAAGACAGCTCGCGGAGTCGTCATCCCGCCGACCAGGAGGCGCGCACCATGGAACCAGTCAGCCGACGAGGCTTCATCAAGACGACGACCGTCGCGGCGGCAGCCGCCGGCGCGGTCGCGGCGTTGCCGGGCGCGGTCGCCGGTGCCAGCACCGAGGACAGCGAAGCACCTGCCGCGGCACGCATGCCTGCGGGTGCCGAGCTCAACGAGACGGTCGTGGCGCACCTCCGCGATCTGCACAACGGCCAGATCGCGGTCTTCGCGGGAGACCGTGAGATCACGATCACCGACAAGCGCCTCGCGGCGCTGCTGTTCAACGCGACGCGCTGAACCGCCCTATTCGTTTCTACCGTGAGGTGAATCTGCATGTCGTCGCACCGTGAAGCACCCGAGATCTCGAAGGACCCCGTCGCCGACAGCACCGACGTGTACGCGTTCGTCAGTCCTGACCGACCCGACACGGTCACGCTGATCGCGAACTACGTCCCGCTCCAGGGGCCGGCCGGCGGGCCGAACTTCTACGAGTTCGGTGACGACGTGCTGTACGAGATCCACATCGACAACGACGGCGACGGACGCGCCGAGATCACGTACCAGTTCCGGTTCCAGACCGTGAACCAGGTCGCCGGGCACGTTCCTCTACAACGTCGGGCCGATCACATCGCTGGACAGCAAGACGTGGAACCGGCGGCAGTTCTACTCGGTGACCCGGCTCGACCGCCGGCGCGGTTCGGCCGGGGACCGACGAGGAGCAGGGGCAGCCGTCGTTGTGCGGCACCCGGCTCTCGTGCCCGCCGTGCAACATCGGGCCGCTCTCGACCCCGAACTACCTGAACCTCGTCAACCAGGCGATCCATCGGCTTCCCGGCGGCGTCAAGGTGTTCGCCGGCCAACGCGCCGAAGGCTTCTACGTCGACCTCGGCGCGGTCTTCGACCTCGCGCGATCTCCGTCCGTTCCAGCAGCTGCACACGCAGTTCGGAATGAACGTCCCGGAGCTCACCCGACCGGCCAAGGGCGTCAACGCGACGAAGGCCGTCAACGTCCACACGATCGCGCTCCAGATCCCGAAGAACCTGCTCGACCCGCGAGGGCAGCGTGCCGACCGATCCGGCGAACCCGACGTCGGTGATCGGCGTCTGGACGACCGCGAGCCGACAGAAGGTGAAGCTGTTCGCCGGTCACGACGGCGAGCAGCGACAACGCCGGCCCGTTCGTGCAGGTGTCGCGGCTCGGGAACCCGTTGTTCAACGAGGTGCTCGTCGCCGATCGACCGCAAGGACTACTGGAACACCCAACGGCCCCACAACGACAGCCAGTTCGCCGCCGGGGTGCAGTACCCCGAGCTCTCCAAGCTCCTTCCCGTCCTGTACCCGGGCGTGTTCCCGAACCTCGCCGCGCTGAACGCGTCCGGGAAGCCGCGTGCCGACCTGCTGGCGATCCTCCTCACCGGAATTCCCGCGGGAGTCGTGAGCCGGCTTCCAGAACTCCGGGGGCTCGATGCTGGCCGACGTGCTGCGCCTCAACGTCGCCATCCCGCCCTCGGGCGACGCCCAACAACCTCGGGCTCATCGGTGGTGACGTGGCCGGGTTCCCGAATGGTCGTCGCGTGTTCGACGACGTGTTCACGATCGAGCTGCGCGCCCTCGCCGGCGCGACCTACGGGCTGGTCGACAAGACCTTTACGGCGGATGCCGCGGCTTCGCTCGTCGATGACGGGCTGACATCGTCGCCCACGGACCTCACTGCGGCCGGCACGGTGCAGTACCTCAGCCGGTTCCCGTACCTGGGAACTCCGCACAGCGGCTACGACGTGCCGGCGTTCGCGAGTGCGAGCGCATGACCGAGGTCAAGCTCCCACCCAGCGGTGAAGGCACCGTGATCATGGACGTCGGTGGCGACACCGGTGCGCTCGTCGTCTACACACCGGCGTCTCTCGCCGGCCGCGAGATCGAGATCATCCGTCGCGGCGAGACGGCTCCGTTCGTGCACACCGAGGTTCGGGAGCGCCGACTCCCGGGCGGGTCGATGTACGCAGGGGTGTTCCCGGGGGTCCCGGCCGGTGAGTACACGCTCGTGCCGACCGCGTCGCTGCCGGCGCTCGACGTCTTGGTCGAAGGCGCCCAGGTCCGTGAGATCACCTGGGGGGCCTCGGCTCAGCGGTAGCCGCCGACGATCGTCGCTCCGGACGGCACGGGTTGGACCGCGCAGCGGTCGGCGATGTTCGCGACGAAGGCCTGGAACGCCGGCACGTCCTGCAGCGAGTCGGGCTCGGCGACGTCGTGCTCGATCACGACGTGGATGAAGCTCACGCCGTCTTCGAGCCGGAACACCTTGTACGTGAAGCCATCCGGTTGCCGGGCTTCCAGGTCGGCGAACACCGCCTCGATGAGCCGTTGGTTCTCGTCCGCCCGTTCGGGCTTGGCCTGGTACCGCACGACTGTTGACTTCACGTCTGCTCCGAACTTCGCGGCCGGACGGCGCGCGTCGACGTTGAGACCGTTGGCCGGGTCAGGACTCATCGGCGAGAGTATTTGGTGGATCCCCAGAGGAGGCCACCGGTGCCCGCCACATTGCGACCCGTCGACCCGACCCGCCCACCCGGCCTGATCGCTCGTGCGTACGCCGCGCTGGCCGCCACCCGCCTGGCCAAGCTCATCTCGCGCCACGTCAGCTGGAAGCTCGATCCGTGGCTCCTGCGGATTTCGCGCGGCCGGATCGCGACGACGTTGATGTTCCCGACCGCAGTCCTCGAGACCGAGGGCGCGAAGAGCGGCGCCCGCCGGCTTAACGCCATCATCTACTTCAACGACGGCGACCGGATCACGATCGTCGCGTCGAACGCCGGCAGCCCGAACCACCCCTCCTGGTTCCACAACCTGCTCGCGCACCCGGACTGCACCTTCGGCGGGCTTCCGATGCGCGCCGCGGTGGTGGACGACGAGGCCGAGCGCGCCCGGCTGTGGGTCCTCGCCGACCGCGTCTTCCCGGCGTTCCCGAGCTACCGGCGCGAGGCCACCGCGGCGCATCGCACGATCCCCATCGTGCAGCTCACGCCGCGCGCCGGCTCCTGACTGCCGGTCATCGGTTCAGACGCTCAGCTCGGCCGCCGTCGGATGGTGACGGTCGTGATCGGAGTGGCCGGAGCCGGCACCCGATCGGGCCGGACGCCGCAGACCGCGCGTGATCCCCAGCGTCGCGATCCACGCGAGGAACGCGAGGGTGACGATGCAGAAGCTCGGCGGGAGGTTGAACATCACCGCGACCACGAGACCGATCCACACCGCGGCGAGCCCGATGCCCGTGCCGAGCGCGACGACCGCCGAGGGCCGGGCCGTGATCGCCAGCGCGGTGGCAGCAGGAGTGACGACGAGCGCGAAGAGCAGGAGGGTCCCGACGACCTGCACCGCCATGGTGATCGCCGAGCGCGAGCAGCACCATGAACGCGATCCCGAGGGGCCGAACCGCCACACCCTTGGCCTCGGCGACCTGCGGGTCGACCGACGCGAAGAGCAAGGGACGGCCGATGACGACGAGGGCGACCGCGAGACCGACCGTGAACACGGTGAACGTCTGGATCTGGCTCTGCGAGATGGCGAGGAGGTTGCCGAACAGGACGCTGGTCACGGTGCTCGTGTTCTCGGACGCGAGCGAGGCGAACAGGACGCCGAGGCCGGTCGCGACGGCGAGGATCGTGCCGGTCGAGACCTCGCGGTTCGAGACCCGCTTGCCGAGCGCACCGATCGCCAGGCCACCGCTGACGCAGAAGATCGCGAGCCCGAGTGTGACCGGGATCCCCGCGAGCACGGCGAAGGTCGCTCCCGGGAACCCGATGTGCGCGAGCGCGTGCGCCGCGAAGGCGTCGCGGCGAATCACGACGAAGTAGCCGATCAGCCCGGACGCGATCGCGACGAGGGTGCCGCCGATGAACGCGTTGCGCATGAATCCGGCCCGGAGCACCTCCACCCAGTTCGATTGGTAGCCGACGTCGGCGAGCACGTGGATCACGGGTCAGCTCCTGGTGAAGAGGTCGCCCTGCGCGGTGCGCACGACCTTGATCGGGGTGTCGTAGAGGTGGGTGAGCAGATCGCTGTCGACGACGTCGCCGATCGCTCCGTAGTGCGCGTGGCCGTCGAGCAGGTAGATCGCGCCGTCGAGGATGGACAGGAGCGGGTTGAGGTCGTGGACGACGACGAGGATCGTCGATGCGCGTTCGGCGTGGAGGTCGCGCGAGGAGCTCGACGATCTCGTGCTGGTTCCGGACGTCGAGGTTCGCGAGCGGTTCGTCGAGCAGGAGCAGCTCGGGGTCACCCACCAGGGCCTGCGCGATGGCGACCCGCTGCTGCTGGCCACCGGAGAGCTGGGACACGCGTCGGTCGGCGACCTCGAGGGCCGAGACCGCGCTGAGCGCGGCGTCGACCCGGGCCCGGTCGTCGCCGGACCGGCCACCGAAGCCCCAACGGGTGCCGGTGCGGCCGAGGGTGACGAGGTCGCGGCACCGGATCGCCTCGCCGATCTCGGCGGTGTAGTTCTGCGGGACGTAGCCGATGCGCGCGTTGCCCTGGTGCGGGACCTCTCCGAAGACCGTCAGCGAGCCCGCCGCCGCCGGCAGGAGACCGAGGACCATCTCGAGCAACGTGGTCTTGCCCGAACCGTTGGGCCCGATCACGCCGACGATGGCTCCGGAGGGAACCGAGAACGTCCCCTCCGACCAGATGGGCGTGCCGCCGCGCGCGGCGCTGACTCCGTCGAGTCGCGAGCGCGTCGCTCACGTCCGCAGCGCTTTCGCGAGACCCCGAAGCTGACTCACCTGCCATGCCTCGAAGGTACTGAACTCCGGCGGCACGCTCTCGGTCACGTTCACGACCGGGACCTTCGCGGCCTCGGCCCTGCTGCGCACCTGCTGGGGGATCGCGCCCTGGGTCTGCGTGTTGTAGATCAGCACGGTCATCTTCCCGTGCGCGAGCGATTGCTCGAAGTCGTTGACGTCACCGGGCGCAGGGTCCGACTCGTTGGCGGTGGCGCGTTGGAAGCCCGCCGGGGTCTTGTTGGCCAGTCCCAGCGCCTTCGCCATGTCGTCGAAGATGCCCTCCGTGGCCCCGTACGTCTTGCCCGCGGCGATCGGCTTGATCGTCGCGATCTCCGCGTCGTACGCCTGCATCGACCTCCGCCATGCCTCGTGGCGCAGCGCGAAGTAGTGGGCGTCCTTCGGTTGGAGCTGCTCGAGCTGCTTGGTGACGGCGGCGGCGACCTTGTAGACGTACGCAGGTCCGTACCAGATGTGCGGGTTGTCGCCGTTCTCGAGGCCCACCACCTTGCCGCTGTTCACCACGGCCGGCTTGGTGTCGAGGGTGGCGACGGCCTTGTCCGCCCACGGGTCGTAGTCGAGCCCGTTCACGACGACGAGCTTCGCACCGGTGAACTCGGCGGTGTCGGCCGGCGTCGGCTCGTAGTCGTGCGGGTCGGCCGACGTGCTCTTGAAGATCGTCGTGACGCTCCCGCAGTCGCCGGCGAGCTGGCGGACGATGTCGCCCCACTGGTCCACGCTGACGACCACGGGCACCGCCGCGGTCGGGCAGTCGCCCTTCGGCCGGCTGCTCACGCCGTTGGCACCCGACGTGCTGCACGCTCCGAGCAGCAGCGCGCCGACCACGGCCGCGACCAGACCCGTCCGTAGCCGAACCACGCCGTCTCGCCTCTCGTCGCGCGTCAGGGACGGGGATAATAACCATTCTCAATACTCAGGGCCAACGCGGCCTCGTTCTCGGCACGCTGGAGCACGTCAGGGGTGCCTGAGCGTGCCGAGAAGGTGGGAAGGCTGGCCGGTCCCGCATGGTTCCGTCACGCTCACCTCATACTGGTTGTCGATGGTGAGGTCATGGCGCGACATCGACCGGTGCTCCTTGCTCTCCTGCTCGTCGCGGTCGTCGGTGCGGCGTGCTCGAGCGGGGGCGAGTCGGACGCCGGGCCGGGCCCGACGACTCCGCCGGACCCCTCGGGATCCTCGACGTCGGCGGCACCCTCGATGAGCGAGGTCGACGTGCGCCCGGCGGTCACCCCGAAGTCCGGGACGATCGAGGCCACGCTCCAGACCCCCGACGGTCGCGTCCGCACCTACCACCTGTACGTGCCGTCGACGATCGCGCCCGGTCCTTCCGGACCGCCCGTCCCCCTGCTGGTCGCGCTGCACGGCGGTCTCGGATGGGGGACCCAGTTCGAACGGACGTCCGGGTTCGACGGTCTCGCGGAAGCGAACCGCTTCATCGTCGTGTATCCGGACGGGGTCGGCGTCGGCCCGAACCAGGTGAACCGCACGTGGAACAGCGGTGAGTGCTGTGGGGTCGCGAAGCGCTTGAACGTCGACGACGTCACCTTCATCCGCATGCTCATCGAGCGGCTGCGCTCGCAGTACCCGATCGATCCGGCGCGCACGTTCGCAGCCGGTCACTCCAACGGAGGGATGCAGGCCTACCGGCTCGCGTGCGAGCTGTCGGATCAGATCGTCGCGATCGGCGTGCAGTCCGCATCGCTCGAGCTCGACGGCTGCCGACCGGCGCAACCCGTCTCGCTGCTGCACATCCACGGCACCGGAGATCAGAACGTCCCGATCGACGGGGGCATCGGTGCCAACGCGCTCAGCGGCGTGTCGTACCGTCCGCCGATCGAGGGCATCAAGACGTTCGCGGGCTTCGACGGCTGCCCCGCGACACCGAGCCGGTCGACCGATCCGGCCAACGCCGATGTCTCGATCCAGACGTGGCGGCCGTGCCATGGCGGGACGGAAGTCCGGCTCATGACGGTGACCGGCGCGGCGCACGCGTGGATGGGCGGCCACTCCCTGGTGCACCGGCCCGGGAACCCGGCCTACCCCGACCTCGACTCGAGCGCGGTCATCTGGAAGTTCCTCATCAACCATCCCCGCATCTGAAGCCGCAACGCGCCCGGTGGCGGTGGGGCGGGCCTTGACTCCGAGAGGATACTCAGTATCCTACTGTGTATGTCCACACCCGGAGGTTGGCGATGAGCGTCCGTCATGCGCTGCTGGCGCTGCTCAGCGAAGGGCCGAAGTACGGGCTGCAGCTGCGGCACGAGTTCGAGGCGAGGACGGGGGAGGTGTGGCCCCTCAACGTCGGTCAGGTGTACACGACGCTGCAGCGGCTCGAGCGCGACGGGCTGGTCGAGGCCGACGGCGCCGATGACGGCCCCCAGCGCGGGTACAGCATCACCGACGCCGGTGCGGCTGCCCTCACCGAATGGCTGCGGACCCCGCCGGGGATGGCGCAACCGCCGCGCGACGAGCTGCTGATCAAGGTGCTGGTCGCGGTGCAGGTGCCGGGCGTGGACGTGCACGACGTCATCCAGGTCCACCGGCGCCACCTGCTCGAGCTGATGCAGCGGTACACCGCGGTGAAGGCGGAGTCCTCGGAGGCCGACGTCGCCCTCAACCTGGTGGTCGATGCCGAGCTCTTCCGCTTCGAGGCCGCGGTGCGTTGGCTCGACACTGCGGAGGTCCGGCTCCGGCAGGCGCCCGCCCCGACTGCCGAGCCGGCGGCGAGCGCACCGACGCCGCGTCGGTCCCGCGGGCCCCTGGGCGCGCGGTCGTGAGCGCCATGCTCGAGCTGCGCCAGGTGTCGAAGACCTACGGCGAAGGTGCGACCGAGGTGCACGCGCTCCGTACCGTCGACCTCGCGGTCGCGCCGGGTGAGCTCGTGGCGATCATGGGGCCGAGTGGCTCCGGGAAGAGCAGCTTGCTCACGATCGCGGGAAGCCTCGAGGACGCGACCGACGGCGAGGTGTTCGTCGACGGCGCGTCGCTCTCCGGCCTGTCGCGCAACGACAAGGCCCGACTGCGCCGCCGTTCGATCGGCTTCGTCTTCCAGGATTTCAACCTGCTGGCCGGGCTCACCGCAGCCGAGAACGTCGCGATGCCACTGGAGCTCGACGGCATGTCCGCCCGCGAGGCCCGGGGGCACGCCATGACCGCGCTCGAGGATCTCGGCGTGGCGCAACGCGCGCGGCACTACCCCGACGACCTCTCCGGTGGTGAACGTCAGCGGGTGGCGATCGCCCGGGCGGTGGTGGGCGACCGGCGGTTGGTGCTGGCCGACGAACCGACCGGCGCGCTCGACTCGGTCAACAGCGAAGCCGTGATGCGGATGTTGCGCGGCGTCTGCTCGCGCGGCGCGGCCGGCGTCGTGGTGACCCACGAGGCGCAGCTGGCCGCGTGGGCGAACCGTGTGGTGTTCCTGCGGGACGGGCGGTTGGTCGACGAGACCGGGACCCCGGACGGACCCGAGTCGCTGCTGGCTTCCGGGCCGCAGCCGCGGGCGTGAGCACTCGACCGGGCGGCCCGGCACGACGGGCCGTGCTGCGCTGGGCTTGGCGCCTGTTTCGCCGCGACTGGCGACAGCAGCTCCTGGTGCTGATCCTGCTCACCGTGGCGGTCGCCGCCGCGACGACCGTCGCGACGGTCGCGACCAACGCGGCGTCCAAGAGCAATCCGACGTTCGGTTCCGCAACGGCAAAGGCGGAGCTGGACGCGACGAATCCGGCGACCGAGAGGACCGCGCTTGCGAACGCGCGGCGCCGGTTCGGTCACGTGGACGTGATCTCCCACGCGTCGGTCAGCGTGCCCGGGTCGGCCGAGAGCCTTGACATCCGCGCGCAGGATCCGAATGGCGAGTTCAGCCACCCGATGCTCGCATTGCGCCAGGGTCGCTATCCCAAGTCCGCGAACGAGGTCGCGCTGACCGCCAAGGTGGCCGACCTGCTGGGTGCTCATTTCGGCTCGCGCGTCGAGCTGGGTGGTGTCGAGCGCACCGTCGTCGGCCGGGTCGAGAACCCGAGCGACCTGAGTGACGAGTTCGCGTTGGTCGCACCGAGCGGGGAGAGCGCGGCGCACCGGCTGACGCTCCTGTTCGACGTCAACCGTGAGGTTGACGGGGGGCCGGCCAACGCCGCGCCGGCCGGGGGCGCATCGGCCGGGGCGCGCCGGCCGGGGCGGGCCGGGGCCACTGCGGGTCGAGGTCCGCGGCTCGAACGGTCAGGAAGCGGTCCTCGTGCTGGTGGCGACGACCTTGGTGCTCGCGCTGGTCGGTCTCATCGCGGCCGCGGGGTTCGTCGTGGTCGCGCAGCGCCGGCAACGGCAGCTCGGTCTGCTCGCGGCCATCGGCGCGACGCCGCGGCAGCTCCGGCTCGTGATGGTGGCGAACGGTGCGATCGTCGGCTTCCTGGCCGCGGTCGTGGGCGTCGCGCTCGGTGTCCTCGGTTGGATCGTCGCGGCCCCGGCAGTCGAAGTCGCCGCGAACTACCGCATCGACCGCTTCGACCTGCCGTGGGCGCTCATCGCGGAGTGCGGAGCGCTCGCCGTGGTGATGGCGACCGCGGCTGCGTGGTGGCCGGCCCGCAACCTCGGGCGCATCTCGGTCATGGGCGCGGTGTCGGGCCGCCCGCCGCGCC
The DNA here is from genome assembly GCA_963770105.1 of uncultured Acidimicrobiia bacterium. Lineage (GTDB taxonomy): Bacteria > Actinomycetota > Acidimicrobiia > IMCC26256 > JAENVU01 > Chersky-806. The sequence goes on from CAVYOL010000002.1 coordinate 52,099, forward strand.
CGTTGCCGGTGCACCGCTCGTTGACGCTGGCGTTCGCACTGGTCGCGCTCGGGCTGGTCGGCATCGTCCTGTCGCACCCGACGGGTGCGACGTACCGACCGCTCCTGCTGATCGCCGCCATGGTGGCCGTCATGTTGGGTGTCGTGTTCGTGGCGCCGGCCGCAATTCGCGTGGCCGCCGCGCCCGCCGGTCGCTTCCCCTTCGCGACGCGCCTCGCGCTCCGCGACCTCGCTCGCTACCAGGCGCGAGCCGCGGCCGCGCTCGCGGCGATCACCCTCGCGATCAGCATCTCGGTCGGGGTGGTGGGCATCGCGGGCGCCAATGTACGCGGAGCCGACGAGGGCAACCTCTCGAACCGGGAGATGCTGATCCGGCGGAGCGGCCAGGGGACACCGGTCGATCCGCGTCTGAGCGCAGCGGACCGGGCCACGCTCGACGCCAACGCGGCGAGGGTCGGCAGGGCGTTGGGCCATCCCTCGATGCTCCCGCTCGACGTCGCGATCGGCGCGAACGTCTCGGACGATCCGGCCACGTGGGACCCGGTCGCGGTCGGGCTGGCGTTGGATGCGCATTCGACGCGGATGGTCGCGGTCGGGTTCGTCGCGACACCTGAGCTCCTCCACCACTACGGGATCGACCCGACGACGATCCGCGATGCGAGCGACCTGCTGACCGCTCGGAAGGGCCCCCTCGCGCTGGTCGACGTCACCAGCCGCAGCGATGTGCACGCGACGGTCCAGCACGTCGACCTCCCGTCGTACTCGTCGGCGCCGAGCGCGCTCATCACCCGGAGTGCGATGCGCCGACACGGTTGGGTGGAGGAACGCTCGGGTTGGCTGATCCAGTCGGCCCGGCCACTGACGACCGGGCAGATCGCGGCGGCCCGATCCGCGGCCGCCGTCGTCGGGCTGACGATCGAGAGCCGCCGGAGCCAGGCTGGTCTCGGGACCCTCCGGACCGTGGCGACGACGGTCGGCGCACTGCTCGCGCTCGCCATCGTGGCGATGACCATCGGCCTCATCCGCGGCGAGTCCGCCGGCGACCTGCGGACCCTGACCGCCACCGGCGGCGGCCCGGCGCACCCGACGGACGCTGACCGCCAGCACCGCGGGCGCGCTCGCGCTGCTGGGGGTCGTGCTCGGCGCGGCCGGTGCCTACGCGGCCCTGGTCGCGGGCTACCACTCGGAGCTCGGCAAGCTCGTGCCGCTCCCGCTCGGCGACCTCGCGCTCCTCGCGGTCGGGCTGCCCGTGATCGCGACGCTGGCCGGGTGGCTCCTCGCCGGCCGCGAGCCGCGGACGTTCTCGCGCCAGGCGCTCGAGTGACGCCGGCGCGGGAGATCAGCCGCCGTGGAGGTCCGCGACCACTTCGGCGAAGTGACCCGGATCCGGCGCCCGGTTGTTCACGAGGCTGACCGAACCGGAGATGCCGTCGAGCCGGGCGCGGATCCTCGGCGCGATCTCGTGCGGCTCGCCGACGACCGCGATCGTCTCGATGAGCTCGTCGTCGATCAGGCCTGCCATCTCCTGCCAGCGGTCCTCGCGGGCCATGCGCTTGAGCTCGGGGTGCAGCGTCGCCGTAGCCGTGCAGCTCGAACACCGGCAGGTACGCGGGGGTCGTGCCGTAGAACGCGAGCTGCGCACGGACCGCCTCGCGGCTGCGCTCCATCTCGGCTTCGTCGCGGCCGGTCACGACGATCGTCACGCACACGACCTCGAGGTCGTCAACGGCGCGCCCGGCACGGCCCGCGCCGTCGGCGATCGCCGGGAGGGTCAGCTCGAGCAGAGAACGCCGCGAGTTGACCGGGTGCACGAGGAACCCGTCGGCCACCTCACCGGCGACCGCGGTCATCTGGGGTCCGAAGCCGGCGGTGAGGATCCGCGGCGGACCGAACGGGTTCGGCCCGGGATCGAAGGCCGGGATCATCCGGGTGTGCGTGTAGAAGTCGCCGCTCGAAGTCGCAGCGGCGTCCCGTCCTGCCAGCTCGACCAGATCGCGCGGATGCCCGACACCAGCTCGCGCATCCGGGCGACCGGGTCGCGACCACGGCATCGAGAATCGCTCGTTCGATGTGGGGCCGGATCTGGGAGCCGAGCCCGAGCACGAAGCGCCCGCCGGTGACGGTCTGCAGGTCCCACGCCGTGTTCGCCAGTGTCATCGGGGTGCGGGCGAAGGCGATCGCGATGGCGGTGCCGAGCTCCGATCGTGGAGGTGTGCTCGCCGGCGACCGCGAGCGGGATGAACGGGTCGTGCTTGGCCTCGAACGAGAAGGCGCGGTCGTACCCGATCGTCCTCGAGCTGGGGGTACATCGTCCGGACCTCGCTCGAGGTCTCGGTCGGGACCGTCATCGAGACGTGCACCGGCCGGACGCTACTGGCCGTAGGTTCTGTGCATGACCGAACGACCGACCGGGCACCAGGTTCCATCCGGCGACGAGGGCGGCGCCGCGCCGGGCGCCGGGAGCGGGCCTCCGCCACCCGAGCCGTCGCACGCCGAACGGTGTCGCACCCTCGTCGCCGCCGCGAGCCGCGGCGCGCTCTCGACGCTCGCCGCCGATCCCGAGGGCTACCCCTACGGCTCCGTCGCCAGCTACGGGCTCGACGATCGCGGGAACCCGCTCTTCTTCGTCAGCCTCATGGCGGAGCACACCCAGAACGCGATCCGCGACCCGCGGGCGAGCCTGCTCGTCACCGAGCCCGTACCCGAGGGAGCCGATCCCCTGGCCAGCGGGCGGGCCACGCTGATGGGTCTGCTGTCGACCGTGCCCGACGCCGACCGCGCGACGGCGCGCGACCGGTACCTCGAGGCGAACCCCGCGTCGGCCTACTACATCGACTTCGGGGACTTCACCTTCTACCGCCTCGACGTGGAGAGCATCCGCTACGTCGGTGGCTACGGCCGGATGAGCTGGGTCGACGCGGCGGCCTACGCGGCCGCCGAACCCGACCCGCTCGTGGACGCGGCCGCGGGGATCATCGAGCACATGAACGCGGACCACGCCGACGCCGAGGTCCTGTTCTGCCGGCACCTGCTCGGGCGACCCGACACCACCGCGGCGACCATGTCGGCGGTGGACCGCTACGGCTTCGAGATGATCGCCGTCAGCCCCGCCGGGCGCGCCGCGGTCCGGCTCGGATTCCCGGAGGAGTGCACCACCGGCGAGCAGGTGCGGCACGCAATGGTCGAGCTCGTGGGCACCGCCCGCGCCGCGGCGAGCGGCTGACGACCCCTCGGCGCTCCTCGCGACTCGGGTCAGAGCCATCACCTCCTCTGTCGGGCGCGTTCGGCCGCGCGCGCACCCGTGAGGGGAGAGCCACTGCGGGATGGGACAGTGGCTCTCCCCATTGGGCTTGGATTTGCCTGTCGCGACGGACGCCCGGGGTCCGAAGCGGCAGGATCGATCAGTGCCGGTGCGGGGGCGTTAGCCGACCGCCACCGGGCTCGCGGTGTTGGACGCTCCTTGGTGCGCGGTTCCCAGGGACGCGGCGCCCTGGCTGGTCCCGGCGTGCTGACCCAGGCTCTGGCTCTGCGGGGTGAGGTTTCCACCGCCGCCGGTGCAGAACGAGGCGCAGCCGGTGTTGCCGCTCGAGCTGGAGGCCTGCTGGCCCTGGCTGGCGAGCTGTGCCGTCAGTGCGGCGTTGTTCGCGGAGGAGCCGGCCGAGTTGGCCGCGGCCTGGTTGGCCGAGCCTCCGGACGTTCCCACCGAGCCCCAACCGACGATGGTGACGGGCACGTTGACGTTCATGACCTTCTGGTTCGCCAGTGCTGCCGACGCGGCCTGCTGGGACGTGTTGGCCGACTGGTTGAGGCTCTGGTCCTGCGGCGTGAGGTTGCCACCGCCGCCGGTGCAGAACGAGCTGCAGCCGCTGTTCCCACTCGAGCTCGTGGCCTTCTGGCCCTGGCTCGCGCCCTGCTCGGTCGCCGCGGTGTTCTTGGCGGACGAGCTCGCGTCGTTCAAGGCGACCTGGTTGGCCGAGCCGCCCGAGCTACCGACCGAACCCCATCCCACGATCGTGATGGGGATGTTCACGTTGAGCAGCTGCTGGTTGGCCGAGCCGATCGACTCCGCGGCCTGCGAGGTGTTCGCCTTCTGGCCCAGGTCCTGGGACTGCGGGGTGAGGTTGCCACCGCCGCCGGTGCAGAACGAGCTGCAGCCGCTGTTCCCGCTGGAGCTCGAGGCCTTCTGGCTCTGCTTCGCCTTCTGCGCGGTCGCCGCGGCGTTCTTCGCGGACGAGCTCGCGCCGTTGGTTGCCAGCTGCTGCGCCGAACCACCCGAACCCGCCGGCTTCCACGAGCCGGAGCCCGAGACGTTGATGGGGGCGTTGACGTTCAGGTTGTCCTGCTTGGCCTTGGCGAGCGACGCCGCACCCTGTGAGGTGTTGGCGTGCTGGTCGAGGCTCTGGGACTGCGGCGTCAGGTTGCCGCCTCCGCCCGTGCAGAACGCCCAGCAGTCACCGCTACCGGACGAGCTGTCGGCCCACTGGCCCTGGCTCGCGAGCTGACCGGTGAATGCCGCGTTCCCGGCACGGGAGCGGGCGTCGTTGAACCCGAGCTGATCGGCCGAACCCGAACCCCACGGGTCGTCGAAGCGACTCGACGAGCCCTTGCGCTTGCCGCCTTCGATCGAGACGGGCGCGTTGGTGTTCTGGCCCTGCTGCTTCGCGGCTGCGAGCGACAAGGCCTGCTGTCCGGTGTGGGCCTTCTGGTCGAGGCTCTGGGACTGGGGTGTCAGGTTGCCGCCCCCGCCGTTGCCACTGTTGCTCCGGGCCCACTGGCCCTGCTGCGCACGCTGGATCGTCGCGGCCACGTTCGCGGCCTTGGACGCCCCGCTGTTGTCCGCAACCTGCATGGCCGCGGTGATGGGACCTCCACCAAAGAAGAGTGCAGCACCGGAGACGGTGACAGCACTCAACACCTTTATGAGTGTTCTGTTCACGACTTCCCTCCCTAGGAATCTTCCGAATAGGAGCTCGCGTGCGGCGTCGCGCGAGGCGCGAGCGCGGGCAGGCGAGCGGACGTGCCCCTCAGTGCTGGTGGCCCTGGGCGCCGCGCGTCGCCGCTGGGACCGCTACATCCGGACGTCCCGGGCGAACATCCAGTACACGGACCCGGATCGACACGTGCGGTGCGCAAACCGACGGCGGCACTCGTGCACGTCGAAGTGGAGCGGACGGATCGTCCCGCTCTCCTCAGGGGTGGACGTCAACATAACCCGACGAGAATCGCGATGACAACCAGCAATCTTCGCTCCACGCGCGCAGCGCGCGTCGTCGCGCGAATGGTGATCGGTCGCGCGGGCGGCCGACGAACGCGAGGGTTTCCGGTCGCCGCGCACACGACGCGACCGCACCGCGGTGGCGGTCGAGCGAACGCGAAATTGCGACAAGCAGTTGCGCGCGCGTTTTTCTTCTTGAAATGAGACCGTCATCCGTGGACACTGCCGGAAGCGAAGTAGAGCGAAGTGGCACACCGCGCGTTTTGTGACGAAGGACGAGGCAATGTCGCGGCGGACCTGGGCACGCTCCAAAAGCGCTTCTGACGGCAGGCGCGACTCGACCGCGTTGTCGTGCGGCTCGTGCCTGCTGCTCATGCTCGGGTTGAGTGCCTTCGCTCTGCTGGCGGTCGAAGCTGCCAGTGCGTCCGCGGCGCATGCGGATGTCGCTACTGCTCCGAGCGCCGACGTCGCGCCGGCGGCTCCCGCGTCGACCGACGCCACGCCCGCGACCGATGCTGCACCGACCTCCGACGTGCCGCCGGCCGCGACCGACTCCTCGCCGGTCGCGACCGATGCTGCGCCGGCGAGCTCCGATCCAGTGGTTCAGCCTGCACCCGATGCGGCGGAGCCGGCGAGTGCCGCGGTCGATCCCGCGCCCGCGTCGGTGGATCCCGCACCGGTTGCCGCGCCAGTGAGCGATGTGGCCGATCCCACGTCGACTCCCGCCGACACCACTGCAGTGACGGAGCCCGCGACCGCGGATGTTCCTGCTTCCGTCGTCGACGCGACACCCGCACCGGTGGGAGACCACACTGGACCTGGAGCTGACGTTCCGGCGCAGGATCCCGGGACTGCTTCCACGCCGGTGTCTGATCCGGTGGTCGATCCTTCGCCGTCGACTGCTCCCGCGTCTGATCCCGCGGCGGTGTCCGACCCGGTGACCGCGAGTGACCCTCCGGCGGCAGTCGATCCTTCGCCGTCGACGGATCCCACGGTTGATCCCGCGCCGGTGTCCGATCCGGTGACCGCGAGTGATCCGGCGCCGGTGTCCGACCCGGTCTCCGGTCCGGTGGTCGATCCTTCGCAGTCGACGGCTCCCGTGTCTGATCCCGCGCCGGCGGCCGATCCGGTTGCCCCGGCTCCGGTCGCCGACGTGCCCGTGACGGATCCTGCGCCGGTGTCGGATCCCGCGCGCGGTGACTGATCCGGCTCCGGTTGCCGACGTGCCCGTGTCTGATCCCGCGCCGGACCCTGCGCCGGTGACTGATCCCGCTCCGGTTGCCGACGTGCCCGTGTGCGTCGATCCTGCTGACCGTGGACCCTGCGCCGGTGTCTGATCCCGGCTCCGGTTGCCGACGTGCCCGTGTCCGACCCCACGCCGGTGGCCGACGTGCCCGTGTCTGATCCTGCGACGCCGGCGCCGGTGGTGTCGACCCGGCTCCGGTTGCCGATGTGCCGGTGGTGTCTGATCCCGCGCCGGTGGTCGACGTGCCGGTGGTGGACCCGGCTCCGGTGGTGTCTGACCCGGCGCCCGTGTCCGACCCCACGCCGGTGGCCGACGTGCCCGTGTCTGATCCCGCGCCGGTGTCTGATCCGGTGACGGACCCGGCGCCGGTGGTGTCTGACCCGGCTCCGGTTGCTGATGTGCCGGTGGTGTCTGATCCCGCGCCGGTGGTGTCGACGTGCCGGTGGTGGACCCGGCTCCGGTGGTGTCTGACCCGGCGCCCGTGTCCGACCCCACGCCGGTGGCCGACGTGCCCGGTGTCTGATCCCGCGCCGGTGTCTGATCCGGTGACGGACCCGGCGCCGGTGGTGTCTGATCCCGGTGCTGCCGTGCCGGTGGTTGATCCGGTCGTGGACCCGGCTCCGGTGGTGTCTGACCCGGCGCCGTGTCCGACCCCGCGCCGGTGGCTCGATGTGCCGGTGGTGTCTGACCCCGCGCCGGTGGCTGACGTGCCGGTGTGTCTGACCCGCGCCGGTTGCTGATGTGCCGGTGGTGTCTGACCCTGCGCCGGTGGCTGATGTGCCGGTGGTGTCTGACCCGGCGCCGGTTGCTGATGTGCCGGTGGTGTCTGACCCCGCGCCGGTTGCTGATGTGCCGGTGGTGTCTGACCCCGCGCCGGTGGCTGATGTGCCGGTGGTGTCTGACCCTGCGCCGGTTGCTGATGTGCCGGTGGTGTCTGACCCTGCGCCGGTTGCTGATGTGCCGGTGGTGTCTGACCCTGCGCCGGTTGCTGATGTGCCGGTGGTGTCTGACCCTGCGCCGGTTGCTGATGTGCCGGTGGTGTCTGACCCCGCGCCGGTTGCTGATGTGCCGGTGGTGTCTGACCCCGCGCCGGTTGCTGATGTGCCGGTGGTGTCTGACCCCGCGCCCGTCGCCGATGTGCCGGTGTCTGATCCCGCGCCGGTGGTCGACACGCCGGTGGTGGACGTACCAACGAGCGACCCGGTGGTGGATCCGGCTCCCGTCTCTGACCCGGCGCCCGTCGCCGATGTGCCCGTCACGGTCCCGGCGACCGATCCGGTTCCGGTTCCGGTCGCCGATGTGCCCGCGCCGGTCGCCGATCCCGCGCCGACTTCCGGATCAACCGACGTCACGCCCGTGCCGGTGCCGGCGATCAGCCCGACTCCTTCCACCGGCGACACCGCGCCCGCACCCGCGGTCGTTCCCGCGGCCGAGCCTCCGAGCTCGGGCCTCGAGCCGGCCGCGGCCGCGACCACGACGCCTGCGCTGTCGACCACGCCGACGCCGACGATCCCGGATCCCGCCGCGACCACGGCGGCGCCGGTCGTCACCCCCGCGCCGGCGGCGGCCACGCCCGCGCCGAGCGCGCCCGCGGCAGTCCCCGCGGTCGTCGCCCCCGCCGCGACTCCGGCTCTGGCCCCGACCGCGACGCAGGCCCCGACCGCGACGCAGGCCCCGACCGCGACTCCGGCTCCGACCGCGACGCCGACGGTCCAGGTGGCCGTGCCGCAGTCGAGCACCCCGGCAGCCACCTCGACGCCCGTGCCGGCAGCGGCCCCGGTCAACGCGCCGCCGCCGTTGCTCGCCGCGCCCGACCCCGCGGCCGTGTCGGTCATGGGCCCCCCGATGCCGAGCCGCACCCGCGCCGCCACAGTTCGCGCCGTGGTGCAGGTGCTGCTGTCGAACGCGGCTGCGACCGAGTCGGTCGCCGGCGTCTACTTCTCCCGCCTGCTCGTCGGTGGCGGCGTTCCCGGCATCCCCGGACTCCCCGACGGCGCGCCGGTCCTGGTGCTGGGCCCGACCTTCGGCTTGGCGCTGCTGGCCGTCGTCAACTCGCCGCTCGGCCGTGACCTGAAGATCACCTCGCGCAAGGTCCACGGTCGGACCGTGTACTTCGTCACGGGCCCGGGACTGCACGGCATCGTGCTCGTGTTCGGATCCGCGCTGGGCTCCGTGCTCGTCATCGGGAACCCGACGCTGCTCCCGCCGACGTTCCTCACCCCGACGCTCAGCCCCGAGCACCTCTTCCCTTCGGACGCTTCGGCGGATCTGCTCCCGGCCGCGCTCCTCGACCTGGCTCGCCGGAGCGAGTCCACCGTCCTGGCGACGACGGTTGCGCGCCGCGAAGCGAGCGCACCGGCAGTCCGCCCCGCCGATGAGCCGGCCGGCTCGCCGACCGGTGGGCCACCCGCCGCCCCGGTGGCTCCCATCGCACCCGGCGTTCCCGCGCCCGCCGCGCCCGTCGCGCCCGTGTCATCGTCGGGCTCGTCGGTGAGCGGGGCCCAGGACGGCGGTCACGCCCCGGTCAGCGCAGTCCTGGTCGACGGGCCCCGTCTCCAGCGTCTCATGTTCGCCGGCTTGGTCCGGTTGCGGCAGTGGTCACCGACAGCACCGACTGCACGGCTGATCGGTTCCCCGGGTTAGCGATGGAGCGGGCTGGGATACGCCTGACTTTCCTCATGGGTGAGTGGCCCCCGGAGCATTCCGGGGGCCACTCTTCGTTCTGACGACGACGCGATCCCGGGCGGCCGCGGCTCCGACGCGTCAGGTCGTCGGCAGGATCACGATGCGTTCGTGCGGACCGCGCTCGTCACTCCAACGCACGGTGGTGTGCACGTTGGGGGGAGTGCTGAACGAGATCACCGCCGGGATCCGCATGGTGTGGTGAGCGTGGACCGCGGAGGGAAACGGAGCGTCATGCAGTGTCGGACCGCCCGCGCTCGACGGCGGATCGAAGGTGACCGTGACGTCGCTCGCGGACGCATTGCCGGTGTTCTCGACCACGAGCTCGCTCGCGTGGCCCATTCGGTCGAGGCTCACCTGGATGTCGGCCGCGCTCTCCTTGGCGACGTCCTCGGGCGTCCGGTCTTCGACTCGCGCCGGCGCGCGCAGTGCCGACAGTCGGCGACCTTGACCGACCTGAGCGATGGCAACCAGGACGGCGACGACGAGGCTGACGATCGCGATTCCGAGCGCAGCCACCTGCACTCCGGTCAGCCCACGCTCAGCTCGAGGGTCACGGTCGCCACGGTAGTGAGCCGCAGTCCGGAATGATCGTCGGCGCCGCGGAGCACCTCGCGGGCGGACCCGCGTTCACCGACCCTTCGGCTCGCGCCGGGGCCGGATGCTCGGCGTCAGTAGAGGTATTCGGCCGCTTGGGCCCGAGCGTGGGCGCGCTCGTCCGGGGGGCTCGGGGGCGTCGGCGCGAGGTCCTCGTCGTCGGCGTGAAGATCGGTCTCGGTGGACCGTGCGCATTCAGGGGTGTCAGACATCACGGGTCAATCTCTCACAGAAATCCGCTTTCGGCGGCCTCGAAGAGTGATCTTCGAGCCAATTCTCAGCGAAGTCGGGGTCGGGTACCTTGCCGGAATGAGGATCGAGGAGATCGCGTACGAGGTCGACGACCGGCTGATGTTCGGCCAGATCGCGGTGGACGAGTACCGCGTCGGGCCCCGGCCGGCGGTGCTGTTGTGCCACGAAGGGCCGGGTCTCGACGACCACGTCCGGGGCCGCGCGGTGCGCCTGGCGAGCCTCGGGTACGCCGCGTTCGCGCTCGACTATCACGGCGGTGCCCGCCCCATCGAGGAGTCGATGACCCGCCTGAACGAGCTGATCGTCGACGCTCACGCGACCCGCCGGCTGGCCCGGGCGGGCCTCGACGCCCTGCTGGCCCAGGACAACGTCGACCCGGATCGGGTCGCGGCGATCGGCTACTGCTTCGGCGGCGCGATGGCCCTCGAGCTCGCGCGCGACGGGGCCGATCTCAAGGCCGTCGCCGGGTTCCACCCCGGCCTGGGCTCGCCCCGGCCCGAGGACTCGCGGGCCATCACGGCTTCGGTGCTCATGTGCTGTGGTGCCGAGGATCCGGTCGCGCCCCCCGAGGCCCGCCTGGCGTTCGAGACGGAGATGCGCGAGGCGGGCGTCGCCGACTGGCGGATGGAGGTCTACGGCGGGGTCGGCCACAGCTTCACGAACCCGCGGGTGGACGAGCTCGGGATGCCGGGCTTCGCCTTCGATGCCGCGGCGGACCGGCGGTCCTGGCGCTCACTGCTCGACCTGCTCGACGAGACGCTCGGGCCGGTGACCTGAGTCGACGGCCGAGAGCGTCGGCAGATGCGCGCGGTGGTGCTCGCGGATACGCACATCAAGGCGGCGGGCGCGGGACGCTCGGCGCCCGCGCGCCGGCTGCCGCCCGAGGTCTACGCCGCGCTGCGACGCGCGGACGTCATCCTGCACGCCGGCGATGTCGTGTCCCATGAGCTGCTCGACGAGCTCGGTGCGTATGCGCCCGTGCACGCGGTGCTCGGCAACAACGACGCGTCGCTCATCGGTGAGCTGCCCGAAACGCTCGAAGTCGAGCTCGAGGGCGTGCGGATCGCGATGGTGCACGACAGCGGTGCGCGCGCCGGGCGTCCCGCGCGCATGAAGCGTCGGTTCCCCGACGCGGCGATCGTCGTCTACGGGCACAGCCATCTTCCGGACGACTCGCCGGGCGAGGGTGGCCAGCGGCTGTTCAACCCGGGCTCACCGACGGAACGGCGTCGAGCTCCGGCCCGCACCTACGGGGTGCTCGATCTCGCGGGCGGTCGGGTTCGGCGCCACCGGATCCTCACGGTCAAGGCCTGACCGGAACGCGCCGTTATCGGGAGCTGCGTCGAAGAGGAGAGCTGATGGAGACCATCACGGTGGCCGACGGCCGCCAGGTGACCTACGAGGTGGGCGGCGCGCCGGACGGTGTCCCGGTGTTCTTCCAGCACGGGACCGGCGACTCGCGGCTCTGCAAGTACCCGGACGACTCCGTGACGGCGGCGCTCGGGGTGCGCCTGATCACGGCGGACCGACCGGGCGTCGGTGGCTCGTCGCCGTTCAAGGGCCGCACCATCCTCGAGTGGGTCCCTGATGTCGCGGCGATCGCCGACGCGCTCGAGCTCGACTCGTTCGTCGTCGCGGGTCACTCGGGCGGCGGCCCGCACGCGCTCGCGGTCGCGAAGGTGCTCGGCGAGCGCGTGACCAAGGTCGGTCTCGCTTCTTCGATCGCACCGTTCGACCAGGACGGGACGAAGGCGATGGTCAAGGACAAGGACTTGAAGATGATCTTCAAGCTCGCACACGTGAAGTGGCTCGCCGCCGCGATGGGCAAGATCGAAGGCGCGCACTACCGCAAGCACCTCCACGGGTTCGTCGCCCACTGTGCGAAGGAGTGGAAGGCCGATGCGCCGGTGTTCACGGATCCGGTGTTGGAGCCGATGTTCGAGGCCGAGTTCGACGCGGCGTTCGCCCAGGGCGGGATCGGCGCGCTCGACGACATGTGGGCGTTCCTCGACTGGGGCTTCGAGCCCGAGGACGTCACCCAGAACGTCACCCTCTTCTACGGCGACCAGGACGACATCCTCGATCCGGAGATGAGCAGCCGACTCGATGCCCGGTTGCCGAGCAGCGTCGCGCACGCCTGGCCCGGGGCCGGCCACTACGGCGTGTACGCGCGCTGGGAGGAGTTCCTCGGCGCGCTCGTCTGAGCTCAGGACCAGACGTCGGCCATGTTCGTGGCCGTAGCCCGCAGGTGCCGGTGCTCGACGCCCATGACCTCGAGCGATGCCCGGGCCTGCGCCTTGGCCGCATCGATGACCGCACGCTCCGCTTCCGCGCCCGAGAGTGCGTCGTCCGCCTCGCGCACCTCGTAGCGGAAGCTGAACGCGACGAGGTTCGGCTCGTAGGTCAGCGTGCCCTCGCGGGTGTAGGCCGACTTGAAGATCTCGTGGTCCGGAGCCGCCGCGCGCAGGTTGGCGCGTCTGCTCGTCGTCGAGACCGTGGAAGTGGCCGCGCACGACGACGCGGTAGATGCGGGTGGCCATGGTGGCAACGATTCTGCCCCCGTGGTCACGGACGGCGGAACTCCGGCTGGTCGATGACCCGCAGCCACGTCCCGTCGGCTTGCCGGCGCACGACCTGCGCGCGGGCACCCGCGTCGTCCTTCGGCGGCGTCGAGGTGAGCGCCAGGTCACCACACATGACGGTGGGCAACGGAGGCTCGGGCTCGAAGTGCGGTCGGCTCGAGAACATCTGGACGAAGAGCGCCTGGATCGCGTCGCGACCGACGGTGAACGCGCCCGGGGGGAACGCGAGCACCGCGTCCGCCTCGTAGAGCGCCGCGGCGCCCTCGGCATCCGCCGCGTTGGCCCGTTCGACGAACAGACGGGTCAGGTCTTCGGGGGTCTTGGCTCCTTCACGGTTCGGCATGGTCCGGCTCCTCGGGCTCGGTGGGGTTCGTCCCCATCGTGGGCGTGATCGGACCAGAAGTCCAATAGCTGGTTGACATGCTCACTAGAATCTGTGGTTATGGACATCCGGCAGCTGGAGTACTTCGTGGCCGTCGTCGAGACGGCGAACTTCACCCGGGCGGCGGAGCGCGTGCACATCAGCCAGTCGGGGGTGAGCGCGCAGATCCGCCAGCTCGAACGGGAGCTCGGCCAGCCGTTGCTCGACCGCTCGGGCAAGACGGTGCGGCTGACCGACGCCGGCGCGGTGGTCCTGCCTCGCACGCGCGCGCCGCGCTCGCGTCGGTCGCGGGGATCCGCAACGTGGTCGACGAGCTCGCGGGCCTCGTGCACGGCCACGTCGCGGTCGGGATGATCACCGCGTGCACGATCCCGAGCCTCTTCGACCAGCTCGAGGACTTTCACGCGAGCAACCCGGGCATCGACATCACGCTCAGCGAAGACACGTCCGACCGACTCGTCGACGCGGTGTTGGCCGGTGACCTCGACATGGCGCTCGTCGGGCTCGGCGGCGTGACCCCGAAGGGGCTCGAGTCCCGTGTGATCGCGGACGAGCCGCTGGTCGCGGCAGTCCCGCTCGATGACGCCTGGGCAGACCGCACGACGATCACGCTCGAACGCGTGCAGGAGCGCGCGCTGGTGTGCCTGCCCCGAGGCACCGGTGTGCGCACGGCCTTCGACGCCGCGTGCGCGTCGCGTGGGCTGCAGCCGCGCGTCGCGTTGGAGGCGAGTGCGCCGCAGGTCGTGGCCGGGCTCGCGGTCCGGGGTCTTGGCGTCGCCATCCTGAGTGAGTCGATGGCGACCGCGCAGGCCGAGCTGCACCCCATGACGATCACCGAGCCCAAGCTGCGCTCCCGCCTCGAGCTGGTGTGGAAGGCCGACGCGCTCGCGACGCCCGCGGCGACCGCCCTGGTCGCGCACGCGGACGCGCGGTTCGCGTAGCCCGTTCAGTCCGGGAGCATCGGAGCCGCGATGGTGCGGTCGCGACCCAGCAGCACGGCACGGGTGACGGCCGAGCTCCCGAACCGGTTCGTCACGTCGTCCAGCGCGACGTCCAGGGCCCCGTTGCTGCATCGGTCGAAGGGCAGCTCCAGCTGGACCGCGTCGTCATCGTCGACGTTGCCGACGCTCACGCCGACGAGCGTGATGCCGCGTTGCTCGATGAGCGGCGAGGCGCCTGCGAGCAGGCGGCGCGCCGCGGTGAGGATCGTCGCCGTCTGTGCGGTCGCCTGCGGCAGGGTGTGGGAGCGCGTCGCGCGGCTGAAGTCGTCGAAGCGCAACCGGAGGAGCACGGTCCGCCCGACGCGGTTGGCGGCTCGCATCCGGTGGGTGACGCGGTCGACGAGACCGACGAGCACGGCATCGATCGCCGCCGCTGATCGTGGCGCCGCGGCCGAGCGCGTGCTGGGAGCCGATCGATCGGCGCCGGCGACCCAGCTCGACCGGTCGCGGGTCGCGGTTGTGTGCGAGCGTGTGCAGGTGACGCCCGGATGCCGGCCCGAGCAAGGAGGTGAGCACCCGCTCGTGCAGGTCCGCGACCTCGCCGACGGTCGTGATGCCACGCGAGTGGAGCTTGGCCGCGGTCTTGCGGCCGACGCCCCACAGGCGGTCGACCGGGAGCGGATGGAGGAACCGCTGCTCGCCGTCGGGCGGGACCACGAGGAGGCCATCGGGCTTCGCGGCCGCGCTGGCCACCTTGGCGAGGAACTTCGTCCGCGCGACACCCACCGAGATCCGCAGCCCGACGCCGTCGAGGACCTCGCGGCGCAACCGCATCGCGATCTCCGTTGGCGACCCGGAGAGGCGCGCGAGCCCTGCGACCTCGAGGAACGCCTCGTCGATGGAGATGCCTTCGACGAGCGGCGTCGTGTTCGCGAAGACCTCGAACACCGCGGTGCTCGCCTCGGAGTACGCGGACATCCTTGGCGGGACCACGATCGCGCGCGGGCACAGCATTCGGGCCTGACGCAGTCCCATGGCGGTGCGCACGCCGAAGGCCTTCGCTTCGTAGCTGGCGGCCAGGACGACGCCACCGCCCACGATCACGGGCCGGCCGCGCAGGGCCGGGTTGTCGCGCTGCTCGACCGACGCGAAGAAGGCGTCGAGGTCGGCGTGCAGGATCGTGGCTTCGGACACGAACACATGTTCGTATCTCGGCGTCCGGAGCGCAACCCCGGGGGGAGCGGCCGGTCACTCCTCGAGTGCGGCGCGGTCCCAGCCGGCGAGGTCGGCGGCGGCTTCGTACGTGCTCTGGAGGAACTCGAGGAGCATCGCGTCCGGATCGGGCGCCGTGCGCACGACCCGGTACGGGAGCAGGAACTCACCGAGCTCGGAGTCGTAGTGCGCGGCCTCGGGCGCGACGGCCCGGTCGCGGAAGCCCTCGGGCTCCGGGTACGCGTACGAGTAGAAGGCGCCCTCGTCACTGCCACCCGGCCAGAAGCCGCAGCTGCTGACCGCGTGGCTGTACGCCTCGAGCATGACCCAGTCGGGGCAGTTCGGCGCGCCGCCGGGATGCGGCGGCGCCGGATCACCGGAGAAGCGCGTCGCCGCGAGGTCGAACCCGCCCCAGAAGAAGTGGACCGGGCTCGCCTTGCCGATGAAGCGCCCGCGGAAGGTCTTGAAGACGCGATCCATCTCGACGAGCGCGAGCCAGTACCGGTGCATCGCGTCCGCGTCGTAGTCGTGGTGCTCGACATCCTGCTTGAACGGGATGGCGATCGGGATCTCGACCGGTCGGGCGAAGATCGTCACCGGCACGCCAACTTCGTCGAGGACTCTCATCATCTCCTCGTAGAAGCTGGCGACCGTCCGCGGCTGCAACGCGATCGTGCGACGCGCGCCGGCCGTCGTGGAGATCACGAGCTCGTGCGCGACGAAGTCGAGCTCGATCTCGACGCCACCACCGTGCGGGGCCGGCATCAACGACGTCGTGAGGCCGCGGGCGGACACGTAGAGCGTCACCTGCCACCAGTGGTTCAGCGGTGGTTCGAGGGCCAGGCGCACCTTGCCGACGATCTGGGTCCACATGTGCACGGTGGCGCGGGTTTCTTCCCAGCCCGCCAGCGTGAGATCCGGCCAGCGCGACCCGGCTCCATCGTCGAATTCGTCAGCAATTCGGGGCACCAGGGGACTCCTGTCCGCTCCGTGACTCGGTAGCCTCGTCAGTCTCGCCGAGGAACTGATGGACGTGGAACCAGCATCCGAGAAGCAGAGTCCGTGGCGCCGGCTGGCCGTGCCGGTGCTGACCCTGGCTGCCGTCGTGCTGCTCGGGCTCTTCCTCTGGAACCAGCGCGCGGAGCTCCAGAAGGCGTTCGAGACCTCGTGGGAGTACTTCGTCCTCCTGATCCTGCTGAACCTCGTCGGCCAGTTCGTGAACGCGACCGAGTACTGGATGCTCTACCGCGCCGGCGGGGCCGACGTCGACTGGACCGGCAACCTGTCGGCCTACAACGCCGGGCAGCTCGGCAACTACCTGCCGCTCCAGGCCGGCAGCGTGTACCGGCTGCACTTCATGAAGCAGATCTACAAGGTGAGCTACCCGCGCAGCGTCACCACCTACGCGCAGAACCTGGTGATCACGGTCGCCGCCGGTGGGGTGTGCGGGCTGATCGGGGTGTTCGGCACCGCGCTCACGACAGGCGAGTCGTTCTCGTGGGTCATGTTCGGGGTCTCGGCCGGCATGTGCGCGGCGGCGCTGATCTTCGCGTTCGTCCCGCTCCCGCACGCCAACTGGCTGCCGGGCAAGGTGAAGCACTGGTGGCGCGACTTCCACACCGGCTGGGAGCTCGTTCGCAGGAAGCCCCGCAGCGCGCTGCAGGTTCTCGCAGTCGAGTCCGGCCGCATGATCCTCATGGCCGCGCGCATCGCCGTCGCCTTCAAGCTGCTCGGAGTCGAGGCGCCGTTCGTGCTCTACCTCGTTCTCGCGCCGGTTGCGTCGGTCTCGACGATGCTCGCGTTCACACCGGGCGCGCTCGGCATCCGCGAAGCGGCGGTGGCCGGCGCCGCGCTCGCCATGGGCTTCAAGCTCCCAACCGGTCTGCTCGCGGCGTCCGTCGACCGCGGCGCGGCGATCATCGTCGCCGTGGCGCTGGGTGCGGCCGGCTACGCGCACACCGCCTACCTGCTCCGCCAGGCCGCGCGGCGTGAGGCCGAGCCGCCAACCGAGTCCGAGCCACCACCAACGATGGTGACGACGAACCCCTGACCTCCGCTCGGGACGTGCGGTCAGGTTGACGCGGTCGGGAACCGTCGGCGGAGCTCGACGACGACCGCTTCGGGTGCCGGCTCGGGCGCCAGGAGGATGTCGTGCACCTCGATCGCAAGCACCGCGAGCTGCGTCGGGTTCCCGGGGGTGAGGTCGCCCGGGAGGTCCTCGCGGTGGGAGCGCAGGAACGTCGCGGCTGCTACGGCGGCCTCGTGGTGCGCGCGTCCGCCGGGCTGCTCGAACGTGAATTGCCAGCGCCGGGCCCGCTCGGCGATGCGGGCCTTGGACGGGTCGCCGTCATCGGCGGTCACGCCGGTCGCGGGGAAGACCCGGCAGTCGTAGGTCCGGCACGTCCGCGGCCGGTGCTCGTAGATCAGGCATCCGGCGCCGGAGAACATCGGGCAGTGGCCGTGCTCGTCGTAGCCCATCAGCCGATGACCGCGGGGCATTCCCGGCGCAGCGAAGAGCAGCTCGTGCGGGATGTGCGCGAGCGCGTCGGTCTCGTCCGGGCCGACGTAGATGAACTGGCTCGCGGTGCAGCACGCGGTGCAGTCACCGCACGGAACCTCGGAGTCCTGTTCACCGCGGAGCGCCTGCTGCAGGCCGGTGAGCCAGGGCCCGAAGTCGCCGGCGGGCTGGGCCTCGGTCACGGGCGGGCCTCGCGACGCAGCGCGCTCGCGCTGGGTCGCACGTTCCGTTCCCGGTCGATGATGCCGAACGAGACGTCGAAGCCGTGCAGCCACTCGTAGTTGTCGACCGCGGTCCAGTGGAAGAAGCCCCGAACGTCGATGCCGCGGGCGATCGCGTCGTGGGTGATCTCCAGGCCGCGCTCGAGGTACGCGCGCCGGACCGCATCGTCGTCGGTGCCGATGCCGTACTCGCCGACGAGCAGGGGAGTGCCCGGGACCGTGTCGTGCAGCCGGTCGAGCACGAGGCGCAGTCCGTCGGCCGAGATGCCGTAGCCGAGCGGTGAGATCGGCGCGTCGGGTGGGTGCGGGACGATGCGTCCGGCCTCGACGCCGAGGGTCAGGTAGTAGGAGAAGCCGATGAGGTCGAACGCGCCGGCGAGATCGGGACGCTCGATCGGATCGCGGCCCTGCACCCGGAGGACGCCGTCCCGGAAGAGCCCGAGCCCGGTCGCCCAGTTGACGTCGTAGATTCGGTCGGCCAACCGGAGCGTCGCGGGGTCGTCGTCGTGGGTGACGACGGTCGCGAGCGAGAAGATCGACGCGACCGGCGCGCCGGTCCCGCGGAGCCGGACCGCAGCTTCGGCCGTCGCCAGCTGGATCGCCTCGGTGGCGACGGCGAACTCGTGAGGATCGTCGTGGCCGGGCGTGAACCCACCGCCGCGGTAGGCGACGGTGGGGTAGATGTTCGTCTCGTTGACCGGCTTCCATCCGCCGACCAGGTCCCCGAAGGTGTCGGCGACGAAGTCGACGTGTCGAGCCCACGCGTCGATCCGATTGGCTTCGAGCAGGAAGCCTCCCGTGGCCGCGAACCAGCGCGGCAACGTGAAGTGGTGGAGGCACACCCAGGGGGTGACGCCGGCGTCGCGCGCCGCGATCAGC
The DNA here is from genome assembly GCA_963770105.1 of uncultured Acidimicrobiia bacterium. Taxonomy (GTDB): domain Bacteria; phylum Actinomycetota; class Acidimicrobiia; order IMCC26256; family JAENVU01; genus Chersky-806. The sequence goes on from CAVYOL010000002.1 coordinate 70,825, forward strand.
ACGTCGCGGTAGTGCGCCACCGCCGCCGCGTCGTGCACGCCGGGCTCCGGTTCGATCCGGGCCCATTCGATCGACAGGCGATGATGCGTCAGGCCGAGGTCGGCCAGGGTCCGGAAGTCATCGGCGTAGCGCACGGCGAAGCCGTTCCCGTCGCCCGAGACCGGTGCGTGCCCCGTCCGCTCCCAGTCGATCCAGTCGGACCCGGGCGCGGCCCCCTCGCACTGGGTCGACGAGGCTCCCGTCCCCCACATGAACCCGGTCGGCCACTCCACGGTTTCGAACCTACTGCGGAGCCCGGCTGCAACCCTCGTGGTGACCGTCGGGTTCGAGCGCGCCGCACTCTTCGCACACGAGGTGGGCCCAGCACGCGGACTCACCGCCGGCATCGGGCGGCTCCGAATCAACGCCGGGTCCGGCCATCCTCGCTACTCCGCCGCTTCGCCGACGATGTCGCGCTCGCGCTGCGTGTGGATGAGTCCGACTTCGCTGGTCAGCACGTACGCGACCACGGTGGCGATGAGCGTCGTCGGCAACAGCTTGAACCCGGCCATCTCGCTCACGACGAGCGTCGAGCCGAGCGGGGTCTTGGTCACGCCGGCGTTGGCCGACGCCATGAACGCCGCGACCATCACCGCCTCGTTCGTGCCGGGGGCGATCACGTGGAAGGCGCGCCCGAGGCACGCGCCCATGAAGAACAACGGGATGATGAAGCCGCCGCGCCACTCCGACGAGAGCGTGACCGAGGTCCCGAGGAGCTTCGCGAACGCGGCGAGCGCGAAGAACGCGACGGTGCCGCCGTGATGGTCGAGGATCTCGTTGATCTGCACCTCGCCGAAGGTGAGGGCGTACGCCGACGCAAGCCCGAGCGCGGCGAGGAGCAGGCCACCGATCACCGGTCGGAGCTCGGGCCGGATCTTGCGCGCCCCGAACCGGAGCGCGGTGCTCAGGTACGTGAACGCGACGGCGATGAGCGCACCCCCGATGCCGGCGGCGACCGCCCACGCGAGGTCGCTCGGCCGCAACGCGACGGGCGACGAGAGGTGGAAGATCGGATGGAGACCCGCGCCGGTCGCCAGCACGTAGACGACGTAGCCGGCCAGCGAGCCGAGGACCGCCGGGAGGAGCGCCTCGTAGTACTGCAGGCCCTTCCGGTGCAGCATCTCGAGCGCGAAGATCGCCGAGCCGAGGGGCGCACCGAAGAGCACGGTGAAGCCCGCGGCCATCCCCGCGATGGTCAGGACGCGCGATTCGCGCACGACGAGACCCGCTCGCTTCGCGGTCCAGGACGCGAGCGTCCCGGTCGTCTGCACCAGTGGTGCCTCGGGTCCCATGCCGCCACCCGACGCGATGCAGAGCCACGAGATCGGGATGAGGGAACGGAGGGTTCGGATCCCCGTCGCCGAGCCCGAGACGTGGATGTTGTCGACCATCAGCTCGACATCACCGGGACTGCCGACGAATCGGGTCATCAGCCCGGCGAAGAGGCCGACGCCGCCGAGGATCGCGAACCCGATCAGGCCGCTCCATTCGGTCGGCCACAGCACGTTCTGCAGAAGGTGCAGCACGAGGAGGTACAACGCGCCCACGATTCCCGAAACGACGCCGACGATCACCACGAGACCCACGACGCGAGGCTCCAGGCCCACGAAGAGGTTCTCGAAGAGGTGGGACGGACGAAGTCGGCGCACGAGAAAGTATCGTAGTACGATATAAGTTGCATGGCATCTGAGCGACTGACGGACCGTGACTACCAGCGGCTCCTGGGCTTCCGCACCGAGCTGCGCCGCTTCCTGCACTGGAGCGAGGAGCAGGCGGAGGACCTGGGCATCACGACTGCCCAACACCAGCTCCTGCTGGCCGTGCGCGGCCACCCCGACCGCCGGGGCCCGACGGTCGGTGACGTCGCGACGTCGTTGTTGCTGCGCCATCACAGCGCGGTGGGCCTGGTCGACCGCGCGGCCGAGGCCGGCCTCATCCGCCGGACCCACGACGCGGACGACCACCGTTCCGTGCGTCTCCGGCTCACGCCCGAAGGCGGCCGGAAGCTCGCGCGCTTGAGCCGTCGCCATCTCGAAGAGCTCGACCGGCTCAAGCAGGGTGCGCTGCTCGGCCCTCTCTGATGCCCGATGCGATGCTTCGCGCGGCCCGAGCGGCGAGGATGCGCCCATGACGCTGCACACCCGACTCTGCGATCTGCTGGAGATCGAGCACCCGATCCTCAACGCGCCGATGGGCGGTGGCGACGCGCCGGCGGAGCTCGCGGCCGCGGTGTCGGAGGCCGGCGGGCTCGGTCTCATCGGCGGGACGACCGTCGGAGGGGTGCCATGGTTGGTCGAGCAGATCCGTCGGGCCCGGGAGCTCACCGATCGGCCGTTCGGCGTCGGGCTCATCAGCCACTTCCCGGGTGCCGCCGAGCTCATGGCGGCCGCACTCGACGAGGGGGTCCGGATCATCTCGCACTCGTTCGCGGACCCGACGCCGTTCATGGGCGCGGCGCGCGACGCGGGTGCGATCGTGCTCTGCCAGGTGCGGACGGTGGACGGTGCGCGCCTTGCCGCCGCAGCCGGGGTCGATGTCGTCACCGCGCAGGGCACCGAGGCGGGTGGCCATACGGGTCGCGTCTCGACCCTTCCGCTCGTACCTGCGGTCGTGGACGCGGTCGCACCGCGGCCCGTCGTCGCCGCGGGCGGGATCGCCGACGGACGTGGCGTGGCGGCCGCGCTGCTGCTCGGCGCGGACGGGGTCTGGTTGGGCACCCGCTTCATCGCGACCTCCGAGTCGGGGGTCTCGGACGCGTATCGGGACCGTGTCGTCGCCTCGAGCGCCGACGACACCGTGCTGACCGACGTGTTCGACCTGGCTGCCGGGCGACCGTGGCCGGAGGGAGTCTCCGGGCGCGCGATCGCGAACCGGTTCTCGGCGGAGTGGCACGGTCGCGAATCCGAGCTGGCGGCGTGGGCGGACGAGCATCGCGGCGAGTACCGGGCACTCGGCCCCGAGACGGACGTCGATCTCCAGGCAGTCTGGGCGGGTGAGGCCGTGTCGCTCGTGACTCGCGTCGAATCGGCCGCGGCGGTCGTGGCGGAGCTGGTCCGGGAGGCGACCGAGGTGTTGTCGACCCGACCGCGCGCGCTGCTGACGCGACCCGCCGGCCTGATCCCGCCTTTGGCCTGCCTGTGCACGCCGGGCCGCAGGGGCGGGTCTAGGCATCTCCTCGTGGGGTACACCGGAACCCCATCGGACGAGGAGGAGATGACATGCCGAACTGGGCCGAGCAGGTCACTGCGATCGCCACCGCGATCGGTGCGATTGGACTCGTGAGCGCGATCGGTGCCGCGATCTTCGCGGGTCAACAGGTTCGTGAAGCACGCATCGGCCGGCAAGCCGAGATGGCAGGCGACTTCATCCGCCGGTGGAACGAGGCGCCGCTCGTCGAGACCCGCCGCTTCGTGGGGCAGTACGAGACCCGCGAGGCGTTGCGCGATGCGTTCCTCGGTTTCATCGCGGAGAACTCGATGCATGCGTACGTGCTGTACCGGGAGCTCGACTACTTCGAGCAGCTCGGTGCACTCGAGGAGTACGGCGGCTTCGACATCAAGCTGATCGAGCTCCTGCTCGGCCATCGGCTCATCGACCGATGGGAGATGTGGAAGCCGTCGATCGACGCGATCGGTGGGTCCAGCACGTACCCGATGTTCGAGCGGCTCGTCACGAAGATGCGCGCGGCGGCGTGAGTGCGGTCAGGCGGACGTCGGTGACGGGTCGCGCTGCAGGTGGCGGTGCTCACGGTCCCACCGGCGGTGGCGCGCGTGGCGCAGGTCCGAGAGGTCGTGCGTGACCATCGTGTTGCGGTCGGCGACGCCGGCGCCGAGCGCGAACTGCGGCCAGAAGCCCGAAGATCTCCTGCCGGCTGCGCTCGCTCCAGGCCCGGGCCTGGTCGCTGCGCGACTTGTAGAAGTTCAGCGCGAAGCCACCGGTGTGGAGGCGCAGCAGCGAGAAGCCGCCGGGGTACTCCTTGCCGGCGGCGATCTCCTGGAGCGTGACCTTCGGCGCGAGCGGGCTGATCGTGCGGTTGTTGCGGTGCGTGTGCCCGGCGTGGTGCAGGAACATCCCCGGCATCCGCGGCGTAGTCCTGCAGGATGGCGGTCGCCTGGGTGGCGATCGAGCGTGTTGCTCGCCGTGATCGGGAACGGTGAGCCCTCGACGACGAGCGGGTGGTGGCCGAACACCATCGTCGGGCGGTCGCGGTCGCTCGGCGAGCTGGGCGCGGAACCACGCGAGCTGGTCAGGTGACAGGGCGCCGGCGTCGCCCCCGTTCCCCGGCTTGTCGTAGGTGTCGATCCCGAGGACGCGCAGGCCCTGCGAGGTCGCGGCGTGAAGTAGGTGGGCTCGTCGCCCGGGAAGAAGCGGTCGTGGAAGCAGTCGTTGCCCTGCCACTGTCCGACCCGGCAGCTGCGCGTACGCGTCGCCGGTGTGCGCCCGGTCGTGGTTGCCGCGGGTCACGAAGTAGTCGCTGCGGTAGCCGCCCGAACCGGCGTGAGCAGCTGTCCCGCCCGGCTGAGGTCGAGCGGGACGGCCTCGGCGGAGATGTCGCCGGCAGCCAGCAGGAAGTTGCGCGCCGAGCGCGTCGGCGTCCTCGACGAGCGACTCGAGCATCACCTCGGGGTACGGCGGCAGGCCCGGCACCTGCTGGATGCCGGTGAGCTCGGGGATGCTGCCGTTGAGCCCGGCCGTCGTCTCGCCCATGTGCAGGTCGTTGCACAGCGCGATCGAGAACAGGAAGCGGCCCGGCGGCGGCTGGGGCGTGGTGAAGCTGTAAGGGTCCGGTGGTGCCGAGCCCGTAGTCGGAGGTGCCCACGGCGTTGCCGGCGATGAGCGTGAACGGGGTCGGCGGGACCGGCTTCCCGTTCGAGCTCGCCTGGTAGTAGTAGGTCTGGCCGGGCTCGAGGCCGGTCGAGCTCGACGTAGTGGTAGGGCGTGCGGCTCCGGCGACCGAACGCGGTCCGGTTGAGCTCGCTGCGGGTCGGTGCCCCAGTGCACGACGCCCGTCCGCCGGCGGCGGGCTGCATGCGGCCGAGACCGTCGTCCGTACCCGGTGATAGCCGGTGTACCAGGTGATGATCGCCCGGTCCTCGGTGAGCGTCACCAGCTCCAGGTTCACCGGTGAGACCGGATCGCTGCCGGTCGGTGTTGCGGCGACGCCGTTGAAGAGGAGCCGCTTGGCGAAGAAGGGTGACGCGGCCGCGACGCCGGACCAGCGGAGGAAGTCCCGTCGGGTGAAGTCACAGCCAGGCACCCGGTCACCGTACTGGTGATGCGCGCGGTCCCGCCCGTCAGTGGGCGACGACGGGTGTACCGTCTACGAGCACGTTCTCTCGGGAGCGACGCCGAGTTCGAGCCCGGTCCAGCCTCCGCTCGACTTGAGCCCTCCGCCTCTTCCCTGAGCCCTCTCGCTCCAGGAAGGTTCACCATGGCCGCACCCCGCCAGTCGTGCGCGACGAAGAATTGCTTCGCCACGTTCGAAGCCAGTGCTCCCCGTGAGGCGGAGGTTCGCCACTGCAACCGCGCCGGCCCCGACGGTGGACACCCGAACCGTTGGGACGGCGAGCGCTGGCAGGTCGTGGAGGGTCAGTTCCAGCACGACCGGGCCTAGCCGGGCGGCGGATCGGACCGATCCCATCTGAGCCGCGTCGGCAGGCGGCGTGGGAGAATGCCGCGCCATGGCTCAGCATCCCGGTGGCTCGGCACGGATACGCGCGGTTCGGCGCGACGGCGAGCAGGTGACGCCACTCGAGCTGTTCTTCGACCTCGTCTTCGTGCTGGCGCTCACCCAGTGCACGGAGGTGATGGTCGATCGGCCGAGCTGGGCCGGCGTCGGTCAGGCCCTGCTCCTGCTCGGCCTCCTGTGGTGGGCCTGGGTGGGGTACGCCTGGCTCACCAGCGTGCTGGACCCCGAGGAGGGGACCGTCCGGCTCGTGATGTTCGCGGCGATGGCCGCGTTCCTCGTGGCCGCACTCGCCGTCCCCGAGGCGTTCGGCGACGAAGCGATGGCGCTCGCGCTCGCGCTGGCCGTCTTCCGGATCGCCCACATCGCGTTGTTCCTGCTCGCGAGCCGGGGCGAAGCGGACCTCCGGAAGTCGGTCATCGGGCTCGCTGTGAGCACCGCGCTCGCGGTGGGCCTGGTCATCGGCGGTGCACTGGTGTCCGGCGACGCGCGCGAGGTGGTCTGGCTGATCGCGCTCGCAGTGGACATGGGCGGCCCGTACCTGTTCGGCGCGGCGGGCTGGCAGCTCGTGCCCCAGCACTTCGCCGAACGTCACGGCCTGATCATCATCATCGCCCTCGGGGAGTCGGTCGTCGCGATCGGGGTCGGCGCCGGGGTGGCCCTGAGCGCCGACGTGATCGTGGGCGCGGTCCTCGGCGTCTTCCTGGCTGCGGGCCTGTGGTGGCTGTACTTCGACGTCGCTTCCATCGTCGCGTCCCGCCGTCTCGCCGCGCTGCCGAAGGGAAGGGAGCAGAACGAGCTCGCGCGCGACGCGTACTCGTACCTGCACTTCCCGATGGTGGCCGGCATCGTGCTCACGGCGTTCGCGCTCAAGAGCACGTTGGCGCACGTGGACGACCACCTCCATCTCGTGCCCGCTGCCGCGCTCGGGGGCGGGGTCGCGCTGTACCTCCTCGCCCACGTGGCGTTCAAGCGGAGGGCGGTCGGGATCTGGAGCATCCAGCGGGTTCTCGTCGCGGCGCTGCTGCTCGCGCTGATCCCGGTCTGGCACGGGGTCGACGCGGTGGTCGCGCTCGGCGGTGTCACCGCGCTGGTCGCCGCGCTCATCGGGTTCGAGACCGTGCGGTTCGCCGAAGCGCGCGCCGAGGAGCGCCGCCACCTCCACGAGCACGAGAGCTGACGTGCTCGTGGAGCTTGACCGCTAGGACGCCGAGCGCCAGTCGGTGGCCGTGGTTGCGGCGGGGCACGCGCCATCGGGACGGCCGCAGGCGCGCGGGTCACACAGCCGGCACAGCCAGCCGCCGGCCGGATCGTGGCCGGCGGCGCGCTCCTCGAGGCGACGCGCGACGACCGCCCCGATGAGCTGTTCGGTGATCCTCGTGAGCTGCTCCCGGTCATGGTCGTCGAGGACGCCGAGCACTTCGGCGAGTGCCGTCCGTCTGGCCTCCCGCGCGTGGCGGGCGAGTCGCCGGCCCCGCGCGGTGAGGACGACCGCGATCGAACGCGCGTCCGCGCCGGGCCGCCGTTCTGCGAGCCCCTCACTCACGAGCCGGTCGAGCAGCCGGACGCCACCGGAGTGCGTCAGGTCCACCGCCTGGCGCAGGTCGTCGACCGATCGTCCCGCGAGGAGGTCGAGCAGCGAGACGAGCGCGGCGGGGGTGGCGCCGGTGTGGCCCGTCGCGGCGCCCGTCGCGGACTCGATCGCATCCGAGAGCGCCACCGCCAGGGCGCCGACGATGTTGACCAGGCGTTCGTCCAGCGGTGGTGCGGACATGGCGGAGGTTTGCCCATCTGGTAGTAGGGTATATATGACTGACTCACACATCGTAGTCAGGAGACGCATCATGAAGGCGACGTTCGAGATCCAGAGCTGGGACGAGAAGCCGTTCGCCGAGTGGGACGACGGGAAGGTCACCAAGGCGTCGATCACCAAGCGGTACTCGGGCGACATCGAGGGCGACGCGGTGCTCGAGTACCTCATGGCCTACCGGCCCGACGGCACTGCGGGCTTCGTCGGGATCGAGCGCATCACCGGAACGGTCGACGGACGCGACGGTGCGCTGGTCGTCCAACAGGTCGGCAACTTCGCCGACGGCGCGGCCGTCGCGACGCTCACCGTCCTCGGCGGGTCCGGCGACCTCGCCGACGCGACGGGTGACGGCGACATGGTCGCGGACCCCTCGGGCCGGGTCACGCTGGAGATCTCGACCGGCTGAGCCCGCAGCGCCCGGGCCGCGGCGCTGGCAGGGTCAGTCGGGGTCGCCGCCGCGGCCGTGCTTCCAGTAGCCGCGCACGGCGGTCTGGCTGCGGGGGAGCGACCGGTCGTCGAACAGGTGCTTGCGGATGCGCTGGACGGCCGCGGCCTCGCCGGCCACCCACACCCGGGCGCCGGGGTCGATCTCGGCCGCGCGCACCGCGTCGAACAGCGCGTCGCCCGATCCGCCACCGGGTGGCAGGTCGTGCCAGGTGACGGACGCGCTCGGGTGCTCGGGCAGGGTGACGCGCGCGTCGGGATGCGCGACTTCGATGTGCACCCGGGTCGGGGTCGCATCGGGCAGCGCGACGAGGAGCTGGCTGATGGCGGGGATCGCGGACTCGTCGCCGCCCAGCAAGAAGCTCGGCGCGTCGCGGTCGACCGCGTACCCGCGGCCCGGACCCGAGACGGCGGCTTCGTCACCCGCCTTCGCAGCGTCGACCCAGTCGGACGCGATGCCGCCGGCGTGCACCACGACCCACAGCTCGAGCTCGGTGCCGCTCGGATCCACCCGGTACGGCGTGAACGTGCGGATCACCGGGCGACTCCCGTCCGGCAGCAGGAACTCGTTGCCGTTCCAGGTCGGCATCACGAGCTCCGACATCCCCGGGGGCGGCAGGAGCACGCGCACGCTCGCCGCGGGATCACCGGCGCCGAGCGGTCCGAGGTCCGACCCCCGGAACGTCACGCGCACCATGCGGGGGGTGAGCGGCTCGACCCGGCCGACCGTGATCGGCCGGAACGTCGGCGGCTCGCGCCGGATGCGCGCCGCGATCGAGGGGTCGGAGGTCATCGGGATCAGTCTCGCCGATCGGCGAGATTCGCTTGACTCTCCCGTCGCGGGAGGCCGCAGGCTGTGGGGACGCATCCACCGAACGAGGAGAGGGAACGTTGGCTTCCATCTACAAGGAGATCGTGATCGACACGCCGCCCGAGGTGGTCTGGTCTGCGCTGCGTGACTTCGGAGCGCTGCACGAACGCCTGGTTCCCGGCTTCGTGATCGCGGCCGAGCTGCGCGGGGACGTCCGGGTGATCACGTTCTTCAACGGCTCGGTCGCGCGAGAGCAGCTGGTCGGGACCGACGACGAAGCCCGCCGCATCGCGTACACCGTGGTCGCGGGACCACTGGCGGCGACCCACCACAACGCGTCGGCCCAGGTCGTTGCCGAGACCGGTGGTCGCAGCCGCTTCGTCTGGGTGACCGACGTGTTGCCCGACGAGCTCGAGCCCGCGACCAGTGGGCTCATGGATCGGGGTCTCGAGGTCATCAAGGCGACATTGGAGGGTGGAGACTGACCTCCGTGAACGACCTCTTCAGCATCGGCGAGTTCTCGCGGACCACGCATCTGAGCGTGAAGGCGTTGCGGCACTACCACGACGTCGGTCTGCTCGAACCCGTCGTCGTCGATCCCGCCACGGGCTACCGGTGCTACTCGGTCGCGCAGGTACCACCGGCCCAGGTCATCCGGCGTCTGCGAGACCTCGACATGCCGCTGGACGAGGTGCGCGCGGTGCTCGACGCGTCGGAGGGCGGCGACAGCGACGCGCGCGATCGGCTGATCCTCGAGCACCTGACCCGGATGGAGGCGCAGCTCGAGCAGACCCAGGCGTCGGTGGCCTCGCTCCGGGCGTTGCTGGAGGGATCGTCGTCCGAGCTCACCGTCGAGTACCGAACGGTGTCCGCGGCACGCGCGCTCGCCATCTCGGAGATCGTCGCCTGGGACGACGCCGAAACGTGGTTGTCCGACTCGTTCGACGTCCTGCACGCGGTCCTGCCGCCGGATGCCCGGCGCGGTCCCGACAGCGCTCTGTACGCGGGCGAGTTCTTCGAGGCGCACGTCGGTGAGGTCATCGCGTGCATCGGGGTGGACGAGTGCGCGGTGCACCACGATCGCGTCCAGCTCGTCGAGATCCCGGCCGCGTTCCTTGCGGTCACCGTCCACGAGGGTGCCTTCACCGAGCTCGACCGCACCTACGCGGCGCTCGGTTCCTACGTCGCCGGCCGCGCCATCGGTGGCGTCGGACCGATCCGGGAGCGCTATCTCGTGGCCGAAGCCGATGACCCGGCCGACCTGCGCACCGAGGTGGGGTGGCCGGTCTCGGTCGTCGGGTGAACCGGGATCAACCCATGGAGAAGTAGCGCACGAGCCGGCGTGGTCACGCGCTGCCACACGACCGTGGGAGGCGCCGAGACGCGGGACTGCACTTCGAAGCGCTCCACGCCGGCGAGCGTACGGCCTCGAACGCGACGGCCGCGCCCGACGATATTCGGCGGTTTGCGCCCGCCGCGCAGGGAAAATTCGGAACATGTGCTTCTCTCCCCAGGCCGATGTCGCCGGTGCCGTGGCGGTCGGGGTGGTGGGCGTGGACACGATCCGCCAGGTGCGGGACCGCCAGGACTGGCCGTTGGCGTCGGTCCCGTTGCTGTTCGCCGCCCACTTCGCGATCGAGGCGTTCGTGTGGTGGGGGCTGGAGGGCCGGGTGTCGCCCGAAGTGGGCCGCGATGCCACGTGGCTGTACCTGCTCATCGCGCTCGTGGTCGTCCCGGTCTTCGTGCCGTTGGCGGTGACGCTCGCGGAACCCTCGGCGCGCCGGCGCCGGATCATGGCCGTCCTCACGCTGCTCGGCGCGGCGGTTGCAGCCGTGATGCTGCACGCGCTGATGAGGGGTCCGGTCACGGCCCACGAGGAGGTGCACTGCATCGCCTACAGCACGCACCTGGCGGACGGCGGACAGCTCACCGCGATGTACGTGCTCGCGACCTGTGGCGTGCTGTTGCTGTCGAGCTCCCGCCGCATCGTCGCCTTCGGCGTCGCGAACGTCGTCATGGTCGGGCTGCTCGCGTGGTTGATGACGCACCAGTTCATCTCGCTGTGGTGCGCGTGGGCCGCGATCGCGAGCGTCGCGATCAACCTGCACCTGCGCGGCAAGGCCCACGACCCGCCGGTCGACCCGCGGCGCGGCCCACCGGTCCCGGCCGGGTCCGCCCGATACTCTCCCTGACGTCGGTGTCAGTTCTGGGGGAGGCGCGGTGGCGGTCACAGGGATGGCGAACCTGGCGGTGAAGGTTGCCGATCTGGACGCGGCATGCGCGTTCTACGCCGCGGCCGGGGCCGAGGTGCGGGACCGGATGCAATGGGGGAACGGCGAGCGGGCCGACGTCTTCCTCGGCCCGGTGATGATCACGCTGTTCACCAAGGCCATCTACGAGGACGTGGTGGAGCTCCCGGCCGAAGGGTTCCTCCACCCGGCGCTGTTCACCGACGACCTGGACGCCGAGCTCGAGGGTCACACCGTCGTGTGGGGCCCGGCCGTCGTCGAGGGTGCCTTCGGAAAGCGTCGCATCGCGTTCGTCGAGGCCCCGGGGGGCATCCGGCTGGAGTTCATGGAGCAGCTCGAGCCGGCGGCGGTCGCATGAGCTTCACGCCCTACGACCGTCCCGTCCGCGCCGCATTCGTCGGTCTCGGCCGCATCTACGACCTCAATGTGCGGGCGTACCGCGACAACCCCGACGTCGAGGTTGTCGCGCTCGTCGACCCGAGCGAGGAGCGCCGCGCGCAGCGCCAGCTGGACTGGCCCGAGGCCCGGACGTTCGCCACCACCGCGGAGCTCGCGGCGAGTGGGGTGCAGCTCGACGCGGTGGAAGCGCTGCTCCCGATCCCGTTGCACGTCGAAGGGGTGATCGAGCTGCTGAACAACGGCTGGCACGTCAACCTGCAGAAGCCGATGTGCAACACGATCGCCGACGCGCAGCTCATGGTCGACGCCGCGCGCGCGAACGACCGGGTGCTCCGGGTGATGGAGAACTACCTCTTCTACGAGCCGCTGCGGAGGCTCAAGGCGACGGTGGAGTCGGGTGAGATCGGCGACGTCGCCGGGTACCACCTCAAGATGGTCGCGAGCGGGCAGGGTGGCTGGGACGTCCCGATGAGCAGCTATCAGTGGCAGTTCCAGCAGATGCAGCGGGGCCGCGGCATCCTCGTGTTCGACGACGGCTGGCACAAGCTCGCGACCGCGCTGTGGCTCTTCGGCCCGATCCGGGAGGTGCGCGCGTGGGTCGGGGGAACCGAGGTCGTTCCCGGGGTGTCGATCGACGCGCCGACGACGATCGGTTGGGAGCACACGAACGGGATCCGCGGGGTGTGGGACATCACCCTCGCCCCCGAGATGTACCTGCGCTCCGACTACTACACGAACGACGAGCGCTGGGAGGTCACGGGCCAGAAGGGCTTCGCGCGCGTGAACCGCTGCACCGGACGCGGCATCCAGCAACCCAGCCTCGAGGTGTACGCCGACGGTGAGATGCGCAGCGCGCACGCGCTCGACGACGACTGGGCCAGCAGCTTCCGCGACTCGGGCCGACACTGGCTGCGCTGGTTGCACACCGGGGAGGGTCCCCTGCTGTGGAGCGGGGAAGCGGCGATGGATGTCCTGCGCTTCGCGCTCGCGGTGTACGCGAGCAGCGAGGCCGGCGGTACGGGTGTGGACCCGGCCGCGATGCCGTAGCCGCCGCCCACCCGACGGACCCGAACGAGGAGGGACACCTTCATGGCTGACGAGCAGAGTGCGGCTCCGGAGAGCACGGCGGTTCGGGTCGCGCTCTGGCGCGCGCTGCACGTCGAGGTCGACGCGCCGCCGCACGTGCTCGAGGACGGGATCGGCCTGCAGCTGGTCGCTCCGGACGACGGTTGGCGGCTTCGCCCCGACATGCACCCGGAGGGCACGAGTCCCTACCGCGCGGGCGTCGTGGCCCGCGCGCGGTTCGTCGAAGACCTGGTGACCGAGGAGGCCGGCCTCGGCGTCGGCCAGTACGTGATCCTCGGCGCCGGCCTCGACACGTTCGTGCAGCGCCGGCCCGAGGTCGCCTCCCGTCTGCGCGTGTTCGAGGTCGACCAGCCCGGTCCGCAGGCGTGGAAGCGCCAACGTCTGATCGACCTCGGCTTCGACATCCCCGACGGGCTCGCGCTGGTCCCGGTCGACTTCGAGGCGGACGAGTCGTGGTGGGAGCGGCTGGCGGCCGCGGGGTTCGATGCCGACCGGCCGGCGGTGGTGGCCTCCACCGGCGTCAGCATGTACCTCAGCAAGGACGCGAACGTGGACACGCTGCGCCAGCTCGCGACGCTCGCGCCGGGCTCCACGCTGGTGATGACGTTCATGCTCCCGATCGAGCTCCTCGACGAGGCGGAGCGCCCGGCCCTTCAGGCCGCGATGAACGGCGCCCGCGGATCCGGGACGCCCTTCATCAGCTTCTTCAGCCCGCCGGAGATGCTCGCCCTCGCCCGCGACGCCGGGTTCCGCGACGCCCGGCACGTCTCGGCCGACGCGCTGAACGATCGGTACTTCGCCGGCCGGCCGGACGGGCTGCGGACGTCGAGGGGCGAGGAGCTCCTGGTGGCGACGACCTAGGGTCGCCGGCGCTTGCCTGGTCGGGTGCCCGCGGTCGTGGAGGACCGCGCGCGCGACCGATGAGTCTCGGCCGCCGGTGCGGTCGGTACGTTCATGACCGCACACATCTGGGGCGTGCCCGCCGAAGAGCTGTTGATGCCCGTGCTCTACACCGGTGGCGTCGTCTGGGTCGCGATTCGCGGCGTATCGTCGCGTCTGGCGAGGTCACGGACGCGGCGAGCCCGCTGAAAGTGGCGCAAACGGCGACTCATCTGGAGGGTCAGGTGTACCGTCCGAAGGAAGTCCTTGGTAGGGACGCCTCGTTTGGGTCCGACGGCCGGTCCGGCAGTCGCCCGCGCACAGGCCCGACGCCTCTCCTGAGCCCCACCTCGAGGAGGGTCGTGTCGAGTCGCCCGGCCGGTTCGGCCCCCCGCGCGTTCCCGCTCGTCACCTCGGACGGGGTGGAGCTGAGCGCGCGCATGTACGGGGCGGCGGGGTCCGAGGTCGCCGTCGTGTTCGGGCACGGGTTCACCGGTTCCCAGCACAACCGCAGGGTCGTCGCGTTCGCCGAGCACCTCGCCGAACACGGGCTCGCGGTCTACACGGCGGACTTCCGCGGCCACGGGGAGAGCGGTGGGCTGTCCACCCTGGGGAACCGCGAGGTGCACGACCTCGAGGCGCTCGTCGCCCTGGCGCGCAGCCGCCACACCCGGATCGTCAGCGTCGGCGCGTCAATGGGTGCGTTCGTGGCTCTCCGTCATGCGGGTCTCGGCGGGCGGGTCGACGCCGTCATCGCGATCAGCAGCCCGGCCGACGGCCGCGAGCCCCGGCTGCCGCGCGCCCGCGTGCTCAGCACACTGGTGCGCACGGCGCGTGGCCGGAAGCTGCTCGATCGCTACGGCACCCACGTCGACCCCCTGCGCACCCCGGTCGAGTCCCCGCCGCTCGATCTCGCCGCGGAGATCACCGTGCCCGTCGCCATCGTCCACGGCGGCCGCGACCGGTACGTTCCCGTCAGCGACGCACACGAGCTCTACGACCGGCTGAGCGAGCCGCGCCTCCTGGTCGTGCTGCCCGGATTCGGCCACGCGGAGGCCGGCTTCGACGACGACTTCGCCGAGCTGCTGGAGCGACTGATCCCCCGCCTGCTCGCGGCGGAGGACGTCAGCGAGGCGTGAGGCCGCCGAGCCGGGTGGTCGGCGCGTAGCGTCGCGTGAGCGACCTCACAGACGAGAGCTGGTGAGCGTTCACACAGCATGGGCTCCAAGACGACGACCTCGAGGCGCAGTCGGCTCGGTGGGGTTCCGGTGGTCCTGCCGCCGACCGCACCGCCGGACCCGGCACCGGACGGTCAGCTGACGCTGGTCGGCCCCGAACCGGAGCCGGCCCGCGCCCGCCGTGAGGTGCTGCCGGGCGCGGTGCACATCCCGGACTGGCTCGACCTCGACGCCCAGCGGGACCTGGTCGCGCAATTCCGTGAATGGGCGTTGCCACCGGCAGGCCTCCGTCACCCGCGCGTGCCGACCGGTCATCTGATGACGGTGCAGTCGGTGTGCCTGGGGTGGCACTGGTACCCGTACGTCTACACGCGCACCGCGGACGACACCGACGGCGCGCCGGTCAAGCCGCTCCCCACGGAGATGATCGAGCTCGCGCGCCGGGCCGTGGCGGACGCGTACGGCGCCGAGAGCCACGCCGCGAGCGCGTTCGCGCCCGATGCCGCCATCGTCAACCTGTACGAGCCGGACGCGCACCTCGGGCTCCACCAGGACGGGGAGGAGCCGTCCGACGCGCCGGTCGTGACGATCAGCCTCGGGGATGCGTGCACCTTCCGGCTCGCGGGCGTCGATCGGCGGACCGGGCCCTTCACCGACCTCGAGATGCGCAGCGGGGACCTGCTCGTCTTCGGTGGACCGACGCGCCGGATCTACCACGGCGTGCCCAAGGTGCTCCCGGCCACCGCGCCGGATGGCCTGGGACTCCCGCCCGGCCGGTTGAGCATCACGGTGCGCGAGACCGGCCTCTCCTGAGCCCGCCGCGCGTGAGCCTGCCGCCGTTCGACGGGGTGGTCGACGAGCACGGTCCGGTCGTGATGCGCGTGCTGCCGGGCCCTGCTCGGGCCGCACGACGCGGCAGGACGCGTGGTCGGAGACGTTCCTCGCGGCGTTGCGCGCCTATCCCGATCTCCGGCCGGACAGCAACGTGCGCGGATGGCTGGTCACGATCGCGCATCACAAGGCCATCGACCAGATCCGCAGGCGGGACCGCAACCCACGCCCGACCGCCGACCTGCCCGAGTCACCGACGACCGTCGAACCGGTGGAACCCGATGCTGCGCTCCGTGCCGCGCTCGACGCGCTGCCCGACAAGCAACGCCGCGCGGTCATCTACCGCTACCTCGCCGATCTGCCGTACGCCGAGGTGGCGGCGTTGCTCGAGAGCAACGAGGCCGCGGCGCGGCGGAGCGCGGCCGACGGCATCGCCAAGCTCCGCGCGACCTACCTGAAAGGAACCACCTGATGAGCACCGACACCGAGATGGTCGCCGAGCTGGCCGATGCGTTCCCCGCTCCGGGTCCCGGCGAGCTCGACGCCCTCCGCGCCCGGCTCGCCACCGGCGCCGACGCGAGCGGCGTGCTCGACCTCGCGTACCGGACCGTCGACAGCCCGATCGGCCCGCTGCTGCTCGTGGCCGGTCCCGCCGGCCTCGTGCGGGTGGCCTTCGAGCGGGAGGGCCACGACGCGGTCCTCGCCGAGCTGGCCGGCGCGCTCAGCCCCCGGATCCTGCACTCCGGTCGCCGCACCGACGCGGTCGCGACCGAGCTCGACGAGTACTTCGCGGGCCGGCGGCGGACGTTCGACGTCCCGGTGGACCTGCAGCTGGTCCACGGGTTCCGGCGGACGGTGATCGCGCACCTCCGCGAGATCGCGTACGGCGCGACCGAGAGCTACGCCCAGGTCGCACGCGCGGCCGGAAGCCCGGCCGCGGTGCGCGCGGTCGGGACCGCGTGCGCGCACAACCCGGTCCCGGTCGTGGTCCCGTGCCACCGCGTCGTGCGCAGCGACGGCACGATCGGCCAGTACCTCGGCGGCGTCGAAGCCAAGGCCGCGCTGCTCGCGCTCGAGGGCGCGGCGTGACGAACGCAATGGCTCCCGCGGCGCGGGTCGACCAGCTGGACTGGGCGTCGGTCACCGCCGGCCTGGACGACGTCGGCGTCGCGCTCACCGCCGCCGTCCTCGACCTGGGGGAGTGCGGTTCGCTCATCGCCCTCTATGACGACGACGCGCGGTTCCGATCGACCGTCGACATGAGCCGCCACCGGTTCGGCGCCGGCGAGTACCGGTACTTCGACCATCCGCTGCCCGGTCTCGTCGCCGAGCTCCGCGCCGCGTTCTGGCCGCACCTGCTGCCCGTCGCGCGCGCCTGGGCGGAGCGGCGGGACCAGCCGAGTCCATGGCCCGACGACTTCGACGAGTGGCTCGAACGGTGTCACGCGGCGGGGCAGACCCGGCCCACGCCGTTGATGCTGCGATACCGCGCGGGCGACTGGAACGCGCTGCACCGGGACCTCTACGGCGACCTCGTGTTCCCGTTGCAGGTCGTCCTCGGTCTCGACGAGCCGGGCGTGGACTACGAGGGCGGAGAGTTCGTCGTGGTCGAGCAGCGGCCCCGGGCGCAGTCGCGCGCGACGTCCACGACCATCCCGCGTGGCCACGCGTTGGTGTTCACGACCCGCGACCGTCCGGTCCGCACGGCGCGGGGCTGGGCCAACGCACCGATGCGCCACGGGGTGAGCACCCTCCGCGCCGGTGATCGCCGGACGCTCGGTCTGATCTTCCACGACGCGGAGTGATCCACGATCCGTTGCCGGTTCAGCCGAGCTCGAGGAGGTCGTCGAGGGCGCGGGTGATGGGCCACGCGCCGTCCGTCCAGTTCGAGATGACGGTGTGCGTGATGCGTGATGCCGGATCGTGGACGGTCTTGAAGGAGACGCCGGCGTCGTAGCCCTCGAGCATCACCGCGTCGCTCGTCGCGTGGAGCCAGAAGCCGAGCCCGTAGCGCTTCGACTCCGACGGCGCGTCACTTCTCGGTCGCGTCATCTCGGCGATCCACGCGTCCGAGACGATCTGCTCGCCGAGGAACGCGTTCCAGAGCGCGTGCACGTCGGCGACGGTCGTGTAGATCCCGCCATCGCCGTTGCCGAGCACGGGAAGGTGCAGGACGTTGGTCCGGTCGGAGCCGTCCGGTGCGAGGTACCCGATCGCGGCGCGCCCGGGGAGCTCGTCGGAACGGAGGAACTCGGTGTCGTCCATCCCGGCGGGGTAGCAGACCCGCGACTCGACGAGCTCGTGGAACGGGATCCCGCTCGCGCGCTCGGCCAGGAGGGCGAGCACGACGTAGCCCCCGTTGCAGTACGAGAAGCGCTGACCGGGCGCGAACTTCTGCGGGTGCCCGTCGAGGACGGGGAGGAAGCCCTCGGTGGTCTCGAACTCCTGCACGGGGCGGACCATCACGTAGTCCGTGATCTCGCCCTCGTCGTCCTCCTCGTCGATGTAGTCCCCGATGCCGGAGCGATGACCGAGGAGCTGTTCGATCGTGACGGCGTCGTCGACGAGCGGGAGGTCGGAGCCGAGCAGCGAGCGTGCCGTTGTGTCGAGCTCGAGGACGCCGTCTTCGATCAGGGTCACGACCGCGAGCGCGGTGAGCGCCTTGCCGCCGCTCGCGATCCCGAGCTGCGTGTCGATCGTGTTGGGCCGTTGACAACGGCGATCGGCGAGGCCGTACGCGCGTGCGAGCTCGATCTCGTCGCCCCGGTCGACCCGCACGACCCCCGTGAACCGGGTCTCGGCCGCGAGCCCGTCGATCGCGTCCTCGAGCCCCGCCATGCACGGAGAGTAGTCAGCGTGGCCTCACGACTTCCTCATGTTTCCCTGGTCGGCGGTTGGTGTGCCGGTGTTCGGGTACTACGCAGTCGGGACGGAGGAGAGGGAGCGGGGATGCGTCGGTTCGGTGTGTTGGCGGCGGTGGCAGTGGTGGCGCTGATCACGGCGGCGTGTGTCCCGCCGCTGTCGACGAAGGGGGACATCAGCAACATCCAGCTCGTCAGCACGAAGAACCTCGACGGCTGGAAGTACGACTACTACCGGAACATGGCGTACCCGTGCAGCGTGAGCGGCTACCAGACGTTCGTCATCGGCACGAAGATCGGCTCGTCGACGACCGCGCCGGCTCCGCTGTGGACGTTCATGCACGGCGGCGGGGTCGGCTACTTCGACGCGTCCGGCAACCCGATCCCGAGCTCGAAGGAGAAGGTCGAGGAGTCGGCCGCCTCCCTGAACACGATGCTCGACAACGGCGGCCTGATGGCGCGCGTCCGCGCGGACGCGGCGGGCTTCCGCACGCTCGCCGTCTCGTACTGCAGCCACGAGATCTACGGCGGGCTGAACACCCCCGACCCGCACAACCCGAACACCACCCCGGACGGCAAGGCGCGCCCGACCACCGGTCTGATCGCGACGAAGGCGGCGATCCAGTTCGCGCAGAGCAAGTACCCGACCACCAAGACGTTCCTGCACGGTGGGAGCGCAGGCTCCGCGGGTGCCTATTACATGGCGTGGGCACTCCAGCTCCAGGGGATCCCGCCCGCTGGGGTCGTGGCCGACGCGAGCGTCGTGAACGCCGAGGCGATGCAGGCCGGGTTCAATGCCGGCATCTGCACCGACAACAACGATCCG
This sequence comes from uncultured Acidimicrobiia bacterium, assembly GCA_963770105.1. Lineage (GTDB taxonomy): Bacteria > Actinomycetota > Acidimicrobiia > IMCC26256 > JAENVU01 > Chersky-806. The sequence goes on from CAVYOL010000002.1 coordinate 89,924, forward strand.
GCGCGCACCGCGGCGGTCTCGGCCCGCATCCACCCCGACGTCGCGAACGTGAACAACGAGGTGGACAAGCTGGTGTCGAGCGGGCGCCTCACCGTCCCACTCCTGAACATCTGGAACCACGGCGACGTGAACACGTGCGGCTCACCGCCGGTGGCCTGCCCGATGCGGGACGGCTCGACGGTGACGATGGGGATGACGGACTGCGTGCACGAGCCGCTGCGCCGGGCGATCGCCGCGCAGGGCCCGACGAGCAAGTCGATGAACCTCCCGCTGTGCGTCGACAACGACCCGGTGGCGGACTGCTCGGTCCACGTGGTGACGAACAAGCCCGGGCTCGTGAACACCGACCCGTCGAGCCCGCCCGACTACCTCACCACGATCATGAGCTGGGTCCACGCCCGCCTCGCCGACGCCTGACCCCTCGCACGCGCCAGATTGTGGCAGTAGGTTCGCCACATGACTGAGAACCCGCCCACGGGGGACGCGCGCCGGGTCGCGCTCGTCGCCAACACCGACTTCTACATCGGGCCGCCGCTGGCGCGCATCCTCGCGGCGCGAGGTCACGATCTCGTGATCGGCGATCCCGAGCCCGGGCTCGTCGACGAGCTCGAATCACTCGGCGCGACGGTCGAGGTCGTGAACGACGTGAAGGACCTGAGCGACCCGTCGGCCTCGGAGCGACTCGTGGCCGCGGGACTCGAGCGGTTCGGGCACCTCGACGCCGCGTGCGCGTTCTCGGGCCGCGTCGTGACCGGCCGGTTCCTGAAGTCGACGATCGACGATCTGCGCGCGGTGGTGTCCGGGTGCCTCGAGTCGCCGTACCACTTCCTGAAGGCGGTGGTGCCGGCGATGGTCGAGCGCGGTGACGGTCAGGTGCTGATCGTGACGAGCGCGTCCGGCGCCCGCGCGACGCCCGGCGCGCCGCTGTACTCGTCGGCGCGCGCCGCGGCGAACCACCTGGTGCGCAACGTCGCGGACGAGGTCGCGCGCAACGGCGTGCAGGTCAACGCGGTCGGCACGAACTTCATGGACTTCCCCGAGTTCCTCCGCGCGACCGGCGGCACCGACCCGGCCGTGCGCGCCCAGCTCGAGGCCGCGGTCCCGCTGCGCCGGCTCGGCACCGTCGACGAGTGCGCCGCGTTCTGCGCCGTCTTCCTCGACGGCACCAGCCGCTTCACCACCGGCCAGTTCGTCGCCTACGCCGGCGGCTGGGCCTGACCCACGTCCACCTTCCCCCAGATCACGTTTTGGCGTCACTTACGCCCCCCTACGGGTCCTAAGTGACGCCAAAACGGCTCCGACGGTCAGGTGAGGAGGGCGGTGAGGGTGCGGCGGAGGACGTCGGCGGTCTGGGCGGGGGAGAGGCCGAGGCGGACGCGCAGGTGCTCCGCGCTCTCGAACTGCAGCAGCGTGTCGGCGGCCGCGCTCGACAGCCCGGCGCTGCGCCGCGGGCATCGCTGCGAGCTCGGGGGCGAACATCGCCTCGGTCTGTTCGCGCAGCGTCTCGCGCGCGCGTTCCATCTGCTCGCGTAGGTACCGGTTCACCGGCGCGCGCAGCAATGTCGCCCGAGCAGTGGGCGCGGCTGCGTCATAGAGCCGCATGCGCCCGGCGACGAAGCGGGTGACCCGCGCGTCGAGCGGTCCTTCGCCCGGGTCGGGCACCTCGAGGAGCGGTGCGATCCGCTCCGCGTGGCGTGCGATGGCCGCTCGGACGAGCGCGTCCTGGTCTTCGAAGTACCGGTACACGGACCGCAGCGACACGCCGGACCGCGTCGCCACGTCCGTCGCGTTGGGGCTGAGTCGGCCTTCGGCGAAGAGGTCGATCACCGCGTCGAGGACGAGATCGCGGTTGCGATCGCGGCGCGCGGTGCGACCGTCGATCGACTCGTCGTCGGTGGCAACGTTCGTCATTGACGGGCCGACTCCGCCCGGAGCTCCGCGGCCGCGATCTCGGTCGGATCGCCGTGCTTCTGCTCGGGATCGGCGTCGATGTCGACCCGGTGGAGCTGACCCGAGAAGGGGAACGGTCCCCGGTAGCGGGTGCTGACGGCCGAGCCGTGGTCGAATCCGACGCTCGGCCCGACGCTCGAGATCACGGTCATGAGCAGCGGCAGCTCGACCTCGCCGCTCGGCGCACCCTCGATCAGCAGCTCGACGGTCCCGGTGCGGCGACCCGTGCGCCGGACCCGCACGCCGACCTCCGTGTCACCGACGGGCACGTCCCCGTCCGAGACCAGGATCTGGTGGTCGTTGAACGCGTTGTAGTCGAAGACCAGCTTCGAGCCCTGGACGAAGAAGCTGAATCCCGCGTTCTCCGTCCCCGAGGCGTAGATGACCCCCTCGTCGCCTTCACCGCGCGTCATCGTCGCGGTCATGTCCCAACCGCGCCCGCCGAGCGCGGCGGCGGCCTGGGCCGGCAGCGGCGACATCGGGGGCCAGTAGGTGTAGCGGCGGTCCGCCGGATGGGCGGTGCGATCCTGGAAGCGCGCACCGAACAGCTCGATGAGCCGGTCGTCGAGGGGCAGCACGTCGTTGGCCTCGGCCTCGCGCCACCACAGCTCGATCAGCTCGCCGAGCTTGTCCGGCATCGTCGCGGCGAGGTCGTGGCACTCCGAGAAGTCCTCGTCGACGTGGTACAGCTCCCACATGTCGTCGTCGTACGGGACACCGCCCTGGTGCTTCGTGACCGCCTTCCACCCGTCCGCGTAGATGCCGCGGTGCCCGGCCATCTCGAAGTACTGGCGGTCCTTGCGGCTCGGGGCGGTCGGCTCGGCGAACGTGTAGCGCATCGAGATCCCGGTGACGGGCATCTGATCGAGGCCGCGGTACACGGCCGGGGGCTCGACGTCCACGACGTCGTAGATGGACGGCACGATGTCGTTCACGTGGTGGAACTGCCGGCGGATCCCGCCCCGCTCGGCGATGCCGTTCGGCCAGTGCACGATCAGCGGGACGTGGACGCCGCCCTCGTGGGTGTTCTGCTTGTACCACTTGAACGGCGTGTTGCCGGCCTGGGCCCAGCCCCACGGGTAGTTCGAGTGGCTGTGCGGGCCGCCGATCTCGTCGATCTGCGCGATCGCGTCGTCCGGGGTCTCGAGGATCCCGTTGAAGAACTTCATCTCGTGGAGCACGCCGAACGGGCCGCCCTCCTGGCTCGCGCCGTTGTCGGCCAGGACGAAGAGCAGCGTGTTGTCGAGCTGACCGATGTCGCGGAGCGAGTCGACGAAGCGGCCGATCTGGGCGTCGGTGTGGTCGAGGAAGGCGGCGAACGCTTCCTGCAACCGCGCCGCGAGCTTCCGTTGGTTCCCGGAGAGCTCGTCCCACGGTTCGACGCCCGGGTTGCGCGGCGCGAGCTCCGTGCCCTCGGGCACGAGGCCGAGCTCGAGCTGGCGGGCGAACCAGCGCTCCCGCGCGACGTCCCATCCCGCGTCGAACCGGCCCCGGTACTTGGCCATGTACTCGGGCGGCGCCTGGTGCGGCGCGTGCGTCGCGCCGAAGGCGAGGTAGCAGAAGAACGGCCGGTCCGGCCGCACCGACACCGCGTCGTGGATGAAGCCGACCGCACGGTCGACGAGATCCTCGCTCAGGTGGTACCCGTCCGCCGCGGTCGCGGGGGCGTCGACGCGATGGTTGTCGTAGGTGAGATCGGGCGAGTACTGGTCGGTCTCGCCCTCGAGGAACCCGTAGAAGCGGTCGAACCCGCGCTGCAGCGGCCACTGGTCGAACGGGCCGGCCGGCGACGCTTCCGCCATCTGGCAGAGATGCCACTTGCCGACCGCGAACGTCGTGTAGCCGTCGTCCCGCAGCACCTCGGCGACGGTCCCCGCGTGGTTCGAGATGTGCCCGGTCATGTTCGGGAAGCCGGTGTTGAAGTTCGCGAGGCACCGCATCCCCACGCTGTGGTGGTTGCGGCCGGTGAGCAACGCGGCGCGCGTGGGCGAGCACAACGGTGTGACGTGGAAGTTCGTGTACTGCAAGCCGTTCGCGGCGAGCCGATCGATGTTGGGCGTGTCGATCTCGGAGCCGTAGCAGCCGAAGTGGGCGAAGCCGGTGTCGTCGAGCAGGATCACGACGACGTTCGGCGCGTCCTCGCCCGGGTGCGGCGGCTCGGGGTACCACGGCGTCGAGTCGTGGTGCGTGGTCCCGATGGTCCCGTGGAACTCGTCGTAGGTCGGCATCGTCCACTCCCTCCAGCTTTTGGCAGACCCTATGCCACTAACGTTGCTCACGACCATCGAGCCCGGCGGTAGCGTCGCAGCAGCCTCCGCGGAAGGGCGTGCACATGCGCATCGGTGTCGTGTTTCCCCAGACCGAGCTCGGCGGCGACGTGGGTGCGGTACGCGCCTACGGCGAACGCGTGGACGAGCTCGGCTTCGCGCACATCCTGGCCTACGACCACGTCGTCGGCGCCGACCCGGAGGTGCACACGCCGTGGAACGGTCCGTACAACGTGGACACGACCTTCCACGAGCCGTTCGTGATGTTCGGCTACCTCGCGGCGGTCACGTCGCTCGAGCTCGTCACCGGCATCATCATCCTGCCGCAGCGCCAGACCGCGCTCGTCGCCAAGCAGGCGGCGGAAGTCGATCTCCTCACCGGAGGCCGCTTCCGGCTGGGGGTCGGGCTCGGCTGGAACGCGGTCGAGTACGAAGCGTTGGGGAAGGACTTCTCGAACCGGGGGAAGCGGCTCGACGAGCAGATCGATCTGATGCGCCGGCTCTGGACCGAGCGGGCGGTCACGTACGACGGTGCCTTCGAGCAGGTGACCGCCGCGGGGTTGGCGCCGCTCCCCGTGCAGCGTCCGATCCCGGTGTGGGTCGGCGCGGTGGCCGAGCCCGCGCTCCGGCGCGTGGGTCGCCTGGCCGACGGATGGTTCCCGCAGATGCCGCCGGGCCCCAGGCTCGACGACGCGTGGGGCATCGTGAAGCGCGCCGCAGCCGACGCCGGGCGCGATCCGGACGCCATCGGTGTCGAGGGCCGGATCAGCTGGAGCGACGCGGGCATGGACGAGCTGGTCAAGCACGCCGGCCGGTGGCGCCAGGCCGGCGCGACCCACCTCGCGATCAACACGATGGGTGCGGGGCTCGGCTCCGTCGACGGCCATCTCGACGTGCTGGCGAAGGCGAGCGAAGCGCTCGGACCGCTCGAAGGAGACCCACGATGAGCGACATCATCGACAACGAGTCCAAGGCCCGGTTCGAGGTCACGCGTGAGGGGCACACCGCCGACCTGACGTACGAGGTCGCCGACGGCCGCATCGTGCTCTTCCACACCGGTGTGCCCAAGGAGCTGGAGGGCCACGGGGTCGGAGGCGAGCTGGTCAAGGCCGCGGTCGCGCGCGCGGAGCGCGAGAGCCTCACGATCGTGCCGTTGTGCCCCTACGCGCGGGCGTACTTCCAGAAGCACCCCGAGGTCGTCGCGAACGTCAAGGTCGACTGGCTCGCGTCGAGCTGAGCGCGCAACGCGTCAGCTCACCAGGTGAGGTCGAGCGTCTTGCGCATGGCGGCTTCGAACGACGCGTCGTCGAGCTGCCGGCGTGCGCCGAGGACCATCTCGGCGTCGGCACCGACCGGGACGCGCAGCGGCGGTGACGGGTCGTCGATCGCGTCCGCGATCGCGTTCCCCACGAGCTCCGGGCCCGGCCGGCCCCCCGGACCGGTCACCTTCGCGTCGGTCCCCTCCCACTGCTCGAGGAGCGGCGCGTAGACCGCAGGCCCCTCGTGGTGCGTGCCGCGCTTCATGCCGGGCGCGATGTAGCCGGGTTGGATGATCACCACCCGGATCCCGAAGTGGCCGAGCTCGTACTTCAACGTCTCCGAGATCGCTTCGAGCGCGAACTTCGACGCCGCGTACGCGCCTTCGAGCGGGGTGGACACCTGACCCTGGATGGAGCTCACGTTGACGAAGATCCCCGAGCCCCGTTCGCGCCACGACGGGATCAGCGCCTGGATCATCCGCAACGCCCCGTAGGTGTTCGTGTCCATGATCGCCTGGAACCGGTCCATCGGGTACCCCTCGAGCGGGCCCCGGCTCTGCAGTGCCGCGTTGTTCACGACACCGTCGAGCTCGCCGGCTGCGGCGAGCGCCGCGGCGATCGACGCGTCGTCGGTGACGTCGAGCGCGAGGGTCTGGGCGACGTCGAGATCGTCCAGGAGCGTGACGTCGCGCGCGGTGGCCACCACCTCGTGACCACGCGCCGTGCACGCCTCGGCTGTCGCCCGACCGATGGCCCGTCCCGCACCCGTCACCAGAATCCGCATCTCCGGAATCTAGGCCCAGGGAGGTCCAACCCGAGCTCCGCGGTGTGTTGCGTTCGGGTCCTCAGGGGACCCGAACGCAACAAACGGGCGAGGTCCGGGTCAGGGTCGGGTGCGGCGGACGTGGGCGGGGGTGACCGCGACGAACAGCGCGGTCGCGGCAAGCACCATCAGGCCCGTGGTGAGGTTGAAGACCCCGGAGAGGATCCCGACGATCGGCGGCCCGGCCACCATGCCGAGGTAGCCGGCGGCCGTCACCCCGCCGATCGCGACCGCGGGATGCCGGGCCTCGTTGTTGACGTCGGCGAGCAGCAGGGGCCAGACGACCGTGATGCCGACGCACACGATCGCCAGCCCGATCGCACCGAGTGCGGGAACCGACGTGAGCGCCTCGAGCGCGATGCCGACGGCGGAGAGCCCCGCGCCGAACCTGACGCCGCGTCGGGTCCCGAGTCGCCCGACGGCAGGCCCGCCCGCGAGGCGCGTGATCGTGGCGAGACCCTCGCCGACGACGTAGGCACCGACCCCGACGAGGACGCCGATGCCGAGGTGACCCCGGAGGTAGAGCACGCCCCAGGTCGCGATGCCGCCTTCGACCATCGCGGACGCCGCGAACACGATCGCGAGGATCACGAGTCCCTCGTGCCGGAGTCCGGCCAGCGCGCGCGAGCAGTGACGGGTGGGCCCCGCTCGGCGGGCTCGGCAGGCGCGTGCGGAAGCTCATGAACGCGATCGCGAACCCGAGCACGGCGATGCCGACCCACGACCCAGCGCCAGCTCAACCCGAGCTCGAGCGCAATACCGGTCGCGGCCGCGCCGAGGACCGCGCCTGCGTTGAACAACCCGTGGAAGCGGACGAGGTGACCGGGTCGCTGCGAGAGCGCGGCTGCGGCGACGACGTTCATCACGACGTCGACGAAGCCGCCCGCGGCGGTCGCGAGCGTGAACGCGACCGCGAACCATCCGAGCGCCGGTGCGGCGGCGACCGCGAGCAGCAGCGCGCTCCACAGCAGGAGCGCCACGCGAGTGCGACCCCCGCGCCCCAGCGATCGGTCAGTGCGCCGCCCACCGCGTTGACCCCGGCCGCGAGCAGGATCCCGAGTGCGAGCACCAGGCCCAGGCCGGCGTCCGAGAGCCCGAACGTCCGCTTGATGTCGATGACTGCGACGGCCAACGCGCCCGCGAAGCTCCCGAACACCACGAACGCGGCCGCGACCGGTCGCAGCGTCGGACGTTCCGGCGTCCGGTCGTCCTGGGTGGTGGGCTCGACGGCCACGGGGTCAGCCCGGGCGGATCAGGCGTTCGCGGGCAGCGCGCTGCCCGGTCCCCGGCGCCGGAGCTCGACCTTCGTCGCGAGCCTGGTCCGATCGCCGGCCACCGCCTCGGCCCCCTCGATGACGAACCCCGCGTCCGCGATCATCTGGCGGTCGGCCTCGCCCGCCTGCCCTTCGCTCGTCAGGTAGTCGCCGACGAAGATCGAGTTCGCGATGTAGAGCGCCAACGGCTGCAGCGCGCCGAGGTGGATCTCGCGACCACCGGCGATGCGCACCTCGACGTTCGGGAAGAAGAACCGGTAGAGCGCCAGGATCCGCAGGCACCGTTCGGGCGTCAGCTCGAGCGTGCCCGCCAGGGGCGTGCCCTCGAACGGGATCAGGAAATTGACCGGGACCGACTCCGGTTCGAGCGCGCGCGAGCGCGATCGCGAGGTCGACGATGTCGTCGTCCGTCTCACCCATGCCGAAGATCGCCCCCGAGCACGGCGACAGCCCGGCTTCGTGCGCGGCATCGACGGTCTGGACGCGGTCGTCGTAGGTGTGCGTCGAGCAGATCTCGTCGTAACGGGCTTCGCTCGTGTTGAGGTTGTGGTTGTACGCGTACACGCCGGCATCGTGGAGGCGCTCGCCCTGGCCCTCGCCGAGCAGGCCGAGGCTCACGCAGATCTCGAGCTGGGGGTACTCGGTGCGCAGGCGGGTCGCGGTCTCGGCCAGGTGACCGACGTCCGCGTCGGTCGGGCCCCGCCCGCTGCCGACCAGGCACAGGCGACGTGCGCCCGCGTCGACGGCCCGTCCCGCGGCTTCGAGCACGACGTCGGAGTCGAGGAGCCGGTACTTCAAGATCTCGCTCGACGAGCCCCGCCGTTGCGAGCAGTAGTTGCAGTCCTCGGGGCACAGCCCCGACCGGACGTTCACCAGGAAGTTCATCTTCACCCGGCGCTCGAAGAACCGGCGCCGGACCCGGAACGCGGCCGCCACCACCTCGAGCACGTCGTCGTCGCCGAGGGCGAGCACCTCGAGCGCCTCGGCCCGGGTCGGCGCCCGGAGCTCGAGCGCGTTGTCCGAGACGGTCTGCAGGAGATCAGGCATGCGGGCGATTCTCGCACGGCCGACGGTCGGGGGCAGCCTCCGGCCGCCGCGGGGTCGGTAGCGTCGGCGCGATGACCTATCGAGTGGTGGTGTGGGGGACGGGGAACGTCGGCCGTCCGGCGTTGCGGGCGATCGCCGCGCACCGCGACCTGGAGCTGGCCGGGGTGATCGTGGCGAACCCGGCCAAGGTGGGTCGCGACGCCGGCGTGCTGGCGGGCACCGGCCCGCTCGGCGTTGCCGCGACGGACGACATCGATGCGACGCTGGCCGGTGACGTCGACGCGGTGGTCTACACCGCGACCGCCGACACCCGGCCCGACGACGCGCTCCAGGACCTGCTCGCGTGCCTGCGGACCGGGGCCAACGTCGTGTCGACGGCCTTCTACCCGCTGCTCCACCCGCCCAGCGCCCCGCCCGAGCTGCTCGAGCTCGTCGACGCCGCGTGCGCGGCAGGTGACACGTCGGTGTTCGTCTCCGGCATCGATCCCGGCTGGGCGCTCGACATCCTCCCCGCGCTCGTGAGTGGCGTCGGCGCCGGCATCACCGAGGTCCGGGTCCAGGAGCTCTTCAACTACGCGCTCTACGACCAGCCCGACGTGGTGCGCGAGGTGATCGGCTTCGGGAAGTCGATGGACGAGCTGCCGCTGATGCTGCTCGACTTCTCGTTGCAGATGGTCTGGGCGCCGATGGTTCGGATCCTCGGCGACGCTGCTCGAGGTGGAGGTCGAGCAGATCGCGACCTTCGTCGAGCGCCGTCCGCTCGAACGCACGATCGAGGTGCCGGGGATGGGCACGTTCGAGGAGGGTACCCAGGGTGCGTTCCGCTTCGAGGTCACGGGGACGGTCCGGGGCCACCCGCTGCTGGTGGTGGAGCACGTGACCCGCATCGACGACGACTGCGCGCCCGACTGGGCGCGCTCCGGCTCACCCGGGGGCGAGCACCGCGTGCAGCTCTCGGGTCACCCGAACCTGACCGTCTCCGTGCACGGGACCGAGCCGGGCGAGCCCGGCGCAGCCGGGGGTGGCAACGCGACGGCCGCCAACCGCATCGTGAACGCGATCCCCGCCGTCTGTGACGGGCCCCCGGGACCGCTCGGCCCATTCGACCTTCCGCCGATCACGGGAGCGGCGCAGCTGCGACTCCCGTAAGCACCGCGGAAGCCGCGACTCCTTCCGTGGCCGGCGCCGCGAGCTCCGCGTGCCGGCGGTACGCCCAGCCCGGACCGCGCACCACGAACGACAGCCGCTCGCGCCAGGTGTCGGAGCCGCGGACGTCGCGGAGCATCTCGGCGTGCTCGTGCGCGATCACGCGCGTCGGATCGAACGTGTTGATGTTCTTGGTCAGCCCGTAGACGACCGGGTCGCGCCTCGCGCTCGAACGTGCCGAAGAGCCGGTCCCACACGATGAGGATGCTGCCGTGGTTGCGGTCCAGGTACTGCTGGTTCGTGCCGTGGTGCACACGGTGGTGCGACGGCGTGTTGAGCACCTCTTCGAGCGGGCCGAGCCGGCGGATCGTGTCGGTGTGGATCCAGTACTGGTAGAGCAGGTTGATCGCCGCGGGCCGAGACGACCAGCTCCGGGCCGCACCCCGAGCAGGCAGAGCAGCGCCGTACGGCACGAAGGTCCCGAACGCGTCGGCGACGGGCTGCCGCAGCGCGGTCGAGAGGTTGTAGCGCTCGCTCGAGTGGTGGACGACGTGGATCGCCCACATGTACCGGCTCTCGTGCATGAACCGGTGGTTCCAGTAGTAGATGAAGTCCCAGCCGAGGATCGCCGCCGCGAGCCCGACCGCGCCCTTCGCCGAGGTCGGGGAGGACCCGCCGCTTCCACAGGCGGTCCGCGTTGAAGAGTGACGCCCAGGTCGTCGTGATCGCGATGCCACCGGTCACGACCGATGCCACCCCTCCGACTGACGCGACTTGGCGGGCGGCGCGGGCGAGTCGCCGCCGGCCCGTCCGGTTCGCGGTCGGCGACGTCGTCGTCCGCTCCGGCCCGGCGTGCGACGCGGTCGGCGATCGCGGTCACCGCGACCGAGCCGATCGCGCCGGCGACCAACGCCTTGCCGTACCTGCCCTTGCCCGGCGTGAACGGTGCGAGGAGGCGGGGCATCACCATCGGTGCGAGGAGGCTCGCGACCCCCATCGTCAGGCTGGTGATCGTGTCCCGGCGCTCGTAGTCCGCCCGCGACGGCCCCTCGCGCGCGGCCCGCGCCCGGAGGTACCGGCGCTCGGCCTCCATGCTCCCGAAGTAGAACGGAGTCGCCACCACCGTTGCGTCCATGAGCCGCACCTCCCCCGGGCTGCTGTCGACGCGCGAGATTGTGGCAGAGGAGACCGCGAGGAGCTGGAGGCGTGGGAGATGGCGTTCGGGACGGGACGACGGATGAACCGGCTCGCCGTGGTGGCCGGCACGATCCGCTTGGCGTCGGGGGTGTCCTTCCTGGTCGCGCCGGAGGCCGCGAACAAGCTGTGGGGTGATGCCGAGGACAGCGGCCCGACCGCGAGCCTGCTGCTGCGCTCCATGGGCTACCGCGACGCGCTGGTGGGCGGGCTGCTGCTGTGGAGCGGGCTGCGGGGCACGCCGGCGGTGGCCGGATGGTTCCTCGCGTCAGCCGGCGCGGACGCGGCGGACTTCGTCGGCGGCATCGCGAACCAGGACCGAATGACGGATCAGCAGAAGATCCGCGGGCTCGGCGGCGCGGCCGCGGGCATCGGCATCGGCCTCTGGGGCGCGGTGCGCGCCGCGAGCACCTAGCGCAGCCGCTTGAGCTGGTCCTTCGCCTCGGCGGTCGCGCCGAGGTGCACGTAGGCCTCCGCGTCGAAGTCCTCCGGCGCGTCCACCTCGGTGACTGGATCCGGACGGTCGTCCCATTCCAACCGCAGCGCGCGGGCCATCGTCGCGTGCATGTCGTAGAGCGCGGTCACGTACGTGAGCTCGAGGATCGCCTCGTCCGTAAGGTGACGGTGCAACACCTCGAAGAGGTCGTCGCTCACCCGTCCGCCGTCGTAGACGATCGCGTCGCTGTACACGAGCGCGGCCCGCTCGAGCTCGGAGAAGCGCGTGGAGGTCGCCCACGCGGGGATGGCCGCGATCTTCTCCTCGTCGACGCCGAGGCCGCGCAGCGCGATGCAGTGCTGGCTGAACACGAATTTGCTGCCGCGGGCCCACCCGACGCGGGCCTGCGCGAGCTCACGGAGCTGCTCGTCGATCCGGCGTTCGGGGCTGCGGTAGAGCACGAAGCCCTGCACTGCGTGCTCGAGGACGTCGGGGACGAGCGCGAACACGGTCCACCAGTCACCCTCGGTCCCGGTGCCCGTGCCCCCGCCGGTGAGCGGGTCGACGCCGGCGCCGAACACGAGGTCGTACATGGCGTGGACGAGGCGGTCGTCGGTGTCCGACCGGCCGACCTGACGCAGGCGGGGCATGGGTGCTCCTTGGGATCGAGATCGAGGATGGCAGTAGGTTCCCCGCGCATGACCGCACCAGATCTGCTCGACCCCACGTTCTGGGCCGACCTCGACGGCATGCACGAGTTCTTCACCGAGGCTCGCACGGTCGGCCCGCTGTGGCGAGACGAGAAGAACGAGATCTGGGCCGTGGTCCGCCACGACGAGATCCTCGACGTCGAGCGGCGCGACGAGGAGTTCACGTCCCGTCCGGCGTACCGGTCCTTCGGCGATCTCAACGAGTCCGACATGATCGCCAAAGACGACCCCGAGCACATGGAGCAGCGCCGGATCGTCAGCGCGAAGTTCGCCCCGAAGTCGGTGCGGGAGATGGCGCCGCGCCTCGACGACCTGATCGGCGAGCTGATCGACGGCATGGTCGGCACCGTGGCGCGCGACGGTGACGTCGAGGTGATCGACGCGCTCGCCGCACAGCTGCCGTCACGGCTCACGACCGACCTGCTCGGTTTTCCCGAGGACAGGTGGCGCGACGTCAAGAGCTGGTCCGAGCGCCTGATGCGGATCGACTCCGCGCGGGTCGAGAACGACGCGGCCATGGGCATGCTCTTCGCGATCCAGGAGTTCGCGCAGGTCGTCGACGCGACCGCGACCGAACGGCGGGGCTGCCCGGCGGACGACCTCATCTCGAGCTGGGTGGCGGCCGACTTCGACCAGCTGACGATGATCCACGAGACGGGACTGTTCATCTCCGGGGGCGCGGAGACGACGCGTACCGCGATCTCGCGCGGGCTGCGCGTGCTCGCGGACCATCCCGACCAATGGGAGGCGGCCGCCGCCGACCCCGCCCTGGTGCCGGGGCTGGTCGAAGAGGTGATCCGCTGGGTCACGCCGCTCAACAACTTCTTCCGCAGCGCGGCGACCGACACGACGATCGGCGAGCAGCAGATCGCGTCGGGCGACCGGATGTGCCTCGTGTACCCGTCGGCGAACCGCGACGAGCTCGTCTTCGACGATCCGTTCCGCTTCGACATCCGCCGCACCCCGAACCGGCACGTCGCGTTCGGGTACGGCACCCACTTCTGCCTGGGCGTGAACCTGGCCCGCACCGAGCTGCGCATGCTGTTCGGCGCGCTGACGCAACGCTTGACCAACCTTCGGGTCGTGACCGAGCCCGACATCGAGCCGAACATCTTCGCCGGCGCGGTCCGCTCGTTCCGCCTCGCCTTCGACGTGCGCTGAGCGAGACGTTCGGCGACGGGCGTCAGCCGGTCGCGCCGAAGCGCTCGACCCGGATGCGATCGACCGGGAAGTCGAGGTCGGTGAGCAGGTTGGTGGCCGCGTCGCAGAACCCGGCCGACCCACAGACGAACGCGGTGGCGTCGGGGAGGATCGCCGGAGCCACGTCGTCGGCCGTCAGGTGACCCGCGGGGCGTGGGAACGACGGCGGCGCGACGCGCGTGTAGACGACGCTCGTCTCCGGACCCGCGAGCTCGGCCTCGTAGTAGAGGTCGTGCGGGGTGCGGACCGACTCGACGAGCCGGACGAGGTCCGATGTGCCCTTGTTGCGCGCGAGCCGGAGCATCGCCATCAACGGGACGATGCCGGAACCACCACCGAGCAGCAGTGCGGGCGTGTCGCCCTCCCAGACGAACCAGCGACCGATCGGGCCGCGCACCTCGAGCTCATCGCCGTCGACCACGACGTCGTGCAGGAACGACGAGATCTCGCCGTCCTCCAGCCGCTCCACCGTGAGCTCGATCTCGCCCGTGTCATCGGGGGGCGACGCCACGGAGTACGAGCGCGACGCCTGGTAGCCGTCCGGCGCGGTGAGCCGCACCACGAAGTGCTGGCCCGCCAGGTGCGGAGTCGGGTTCGCGAGCGCGAGCCGAAACGTCTTCGCGTTCGGGGTCTCGTCGGTGATCGCGACGACCTTTGCCTGCTGCCAGCGGATCGGCGCGATCCGCGGTGTCCGGCGCGGTCGGCCCGTCGTCAGTCACCCTGGTAGCGCTGCTCGAGCCACGGGTCGCCGCGGTCGTGGTATCCGTTGCGCTCCCAGAAGCCCGGGCTCGTTGTGGTCGAGGAGCTGGAGTCCGGAGACCCACTTCGCGCTCTTCCAGAAGTAGAGGTGCGGCACGAGCAGGCGGGCCGGACCGCCGTGCTCACGCTTGAGCGGCTCGCCGTCGGCCTCGAACGCGACCCACGCCTTGCCGCCGGTGACGTCGTCGAGCGGGAGGTTCGTCGTGTAGCCGGTGTGGCAGCTCGCGAGGACGTGCGTCGCGCTCGGTTGCGGTCCTGCGGCCTCGAGCAACGTGTCGACCGAGACGCCGACCCACTGCATCCCGAGCTTCGACCACGTCGTCACGCAGTGGATGTCGCCGGAGTACGTCGACGACGGCAGCGCGTGGATCTCGTCCCAGCTCCATGTCGTCGGACGGTCGACCAGACCCTCGATCGTGAACGACCAGGCCGCGGTGTCGAGCTTGGGCGTCGCCTCCGCGGTGAGGACGGGCCACCGCTTGCCGGTGTCGTACTGGCCCGGCGGCAGCCGCGGATCGCGGTTCTTGCCCCGCCCCTTGAACCCTCGGGTGAATCCCACCATGCGCCGGCTGCTTTCTCGGAAGGCGTGCTTCGTCAGGTCAGGAAGGAGAGGTGCTCGTGCACGGACCGGATCGCGGCCGAACCTTCGCCGACCGCGGATGCCACTCGCTTGACCGAGCCGCTGCGGACGTCGCCGACCGCGAACAGGCCGGGCTGGTTCGTCTCGAACGGAAGCGGCGTCCGCCCGATGGCTTCCCACGCCTCGCCGAGGTCCTCGGGGGTGAGCGCGCGGTCAGTGCGGAGGAAGCCGCTCTCGTCGGTGGCCACCTGACCCTCGAGCCAGTCGCTGCCGGGATCCGCGCCGATGAACGAGAAGAGGCCGACCGCGTCGATATCGATGTTCCCCGCCGAGGTCGTCACGGTGATGCCTCGCAGCATCGAGTCGCCGTGCAGCTCGACGCACTCGCTCTGGGTCCGCACGGTGATGCGGGGGTGGGCGTCGATCCGGTCGGCGAGGTAGCTCGACATCGACTTGCCGAGGTCGGTGCCCCGGATGAGCAGGGTGACGTGGCTCGCCTGCGACAGGTAGATGGCGGCCTGGCCGGCCGAGTTCCCGCCGCCGACCACGACCACCGGAGCATCGCCGACGAGCCGGGCCTCGACCTCGGTCGCCGCGTAGTACACGCCCCGACCTTCGAAGTCCTCGAGGCGCGGGACGCGCAGCCGGCGGTAGTGCGCGCCGGTCGCGATGACCACGGCCCGGCCGGCGAGCTCGGTGCCGTCCGAGAGGTAGGTGACGAGATGGCCCCCGCACTCCTTCAGCCCGACGACCTCGCACGGGGTCGTGAGCCGCACGCCGAACTTGAGCGCCTGGGTCATCGCGAGGTTCGTGAGCTCGGTGCCGGAGACGCCCTGGGGGAAGCCGAGGTAGTTCTCGATCCGCGAGCTCGTCCCCGCCTGGCCGCCGGGTGCGATCGACTCCACGGTGAGCGTGTTCAGACCTTCGGACGCGCCGTAGACGGAGGACGCGAGCCCGGCCGGACCGGCTCCGATGACGACGAGATCGAAGCAGCGGTCCGGGATCGACTCGATCGTCATCCCGAGGTGCTGCGCGACCACGCCGGGGGTCGCGCTCCGGATGACCTCGGAGCCGGCGATGACGACGGGCAGGTCGTCGACCTCGAGCGCGAACTCGGCCACGAGCCGGTCCACTTCCGGGTCGGTGTCGACGTCGAGCCACTGGTGCGGGAGCCGGTTGCGGGCGAGGAACTCGCGCATCGCCAACGACTCCGCCGAGTAGCGCGATCCGATCACCCGCACCGTGCGCGCCGCCCCCTCCAACAAGAGGTTTCGCCGGAGCACGAGGGTCGCCAGGATCGTGTCGCTCACGCCGGGTTGGGTCGCGATGATCCGGCGGAAGGAGTCCGGGGTGATCTCGATGACCTCGCCCGCGCGCGCGACCCGTGCGGTCAGGTAGACGCGGGAGCCGGTGAGGAGGTTGAGCTCACCGATGAAGCGCCCGGCGGTGTGCTGGACGATCACCTCCTCGACGCCGTCGACGGGCATGATGACGTCCACCGCACCTGACATCACGACGTAGAAGTTGTACGACTCGTCGCCGGCCGCGAAGAGCACGTCGCCCGCCGCGACCTTGCGCCGCACGCCGAACGTCTCGAGCAGGGCGAGCTGGTCGATCCGCAGGTCCCCGGCGTTCACCTCCGCGCTGTCCACCACGGTGCCTACGCTACGCGGATCGGCGCCGTTCGGTCTCCCCGAAGGGGAGCCCGTCACGGGGTGTTCACGCGCCGCCGTCGCCGTACGAGCAGGAAAGCCGCGAGCAGCACGAGCACCGCGAGCACCGCGACGGCGATCCCGATGACCACTGCGTGGCTCGACGAACCGCTCGGGCCGACGAGCTCGGGGAGCCGCGTCCCGGCCACGTATTCGCCGGGTTCCGACCACGGCGAGGTGAGGCTGAGCTGCCGGGGCGGCACCGCGGTCGCGTCCATCGTGATCCAGCCGGTGCCACCGGACCGGAAGAGGGCGTCGCCGAGCTCCGGGATGTCCATCACGAGGGTTCCCGGGTGCGCGAGCTGTCGGACCGGGGTTCCGTCGGGCTCGTAGGTCATCACGACCTTGTAGGCGTTGCCGTTCGGCCGGAGCGGGGCCGGGAGCCGCGCGCAGGGTGCTCGGCGCGACGGGACTGATCTTCACCTTGACGCGGGTGGCACCGGCCTTCGGTCGCGATCGCGCCCTGCCCCAGGTTCAGGACGAACTGGCCGTCGGGAGTCGCGACGCCGGCGGCGGCCGAGCCGTCGCGCCCGAGCTCGATCGTGGTGGTGATCGGGTGGGCTTGACGTTGCCGGACGAGAAGAACGACGGCGGCTCGACCCAGCGGTAGGACGGTGGGGGTGTGAAGCCGTCGTAGAGCGGGCGGACGTGGTCGTCGCGGAGCCCGACGGTCACCCCGAGCACCGCGAGGTACCCGCCGAGCAGGACCACACCGAGGATCAGGCTGCGGCGGCGCATCGTCAGAGCGCGATCAGGAGGTTGGCGACGACGTGGGTGATCGCGGGCGCGGCCCACGACCCGGTCACCGATCGCTGCCACGCGAGCAGCAGCCCGGCGGCGAGGTCGAGGGGCAGGACCCAGTACCCGTAGATCGAGACGTGGACGGCCGCGAACAGGAGGGTCGAGCCGATGATCGCGACCGCGGTGCCGGCCGGGGCGAGCACGCCGAAGCACAGCCGCCGGAACCACGCCTCTTCGGCGATGGCCGCGAGGGTGTTGGTGAGGATGAGGAACGTGGTCGCAGTCGTGGGCGCGTGGCCGCCGACGAGTCCGCGGCCGGCGCCGAACGCGACGACGCCGATGAGCACGGCGGGCACGGTGGTCCACGCGCCCGCGCGGGTGCGGGCGGTCGCGTCCGGCGCGGGGAGGGGCAGGAGGGCGCCGGCACCGAGCACCGCAACGAAGAGCACGGTCAGCACGACGACGGGGTAGGGCGTCGCGGCCACGAGCGCGGGCCGCGCCGCGAGCAGACCACAACCGACGACCACGACCGCGCCGACGAGGAGCGTGGCGCGCGCGGGAGCCGTGCGCGTCGCGAGCGTCGGACGCGGGCTGAGCGACGCGGTCACTTCACCTCGAAGGTCACGGCTGCGACGACACGGTTCGCGAACGGCAGGTGGTCGGACGCGACGAACTCGGCCTGGATGGTGTGGGTGCCGGGCGTCAGGTTCGGGACCTTCTGCGTCACGCCGTAGAACATCTGGGTCAGCTGGCCGTCGACGGAGACGTGGATGTGGCCGCGGTCGGGCTGGATCTTGCCGCCGACCTGGTACGCCGGCACGACCTTCGCGCCGCGCAGGCGGAGGTTGAGCGCCACGTCCGTGCCGGTGACCGCGTTGGGGGCCGGAGTCAGGATCTGCAGCGTCGCGGGGGTCGACGGCCGTCCCGACGACCCACCGGAGCACGCGGCGGCGACCAGGACCAGGGCGGCGGCGATGATCAGCGCTCCGATGAGGCGGCGAACGGCTCGCGGCGCGGGCATGGCGACGATCCTATGGTGGACAATTAAACGAACGTTCGTTACGCTCCGCGACCGTGGGACGCAGGCCGGGGGGCACCACCGTAGATACGAAAGAGCAGCTGCTTGCCGCGGCCGCCCGCGTGATCGCGGCCCGGGGCTACGAAGGGGCCCGGGTCTCCGAGATCGCCACGGAGGCCGGCTTGAGCACCGGGGCGATCTACGCCCACTACGACGGGAAGGCCGATCTCCTCTGCGCCGCGATCGACCGCGGAGGCCCCGATGCCGTGGCCGGGCTGCTGGACGCGGGCGTTGCGGGCTCCGTGGCCGGTACGCTGAAATTCCTCGGAGCCCGGCTGGTCTCGGGAGTGCGCACCGGCCGAGCCCGGATCAGGGGGGACGTGTTGATCGAGTCACTCGCCGCGAGCCGTCGAGAGCCGAAGGTGGCGGCCGTGCTGCGCGAGAGCATCTCCGCGCGCGAGGAGCGGCTCGCCGAGGTGATCCGGCTCGGGCAGGAGTCGGGCGAGATCTCCGGTGCGGTGTCACCCGAGGCGGTCAGCCGGCTCTGCATGCTGCTCGCGCTCGGCTCGGTCGTCACCCGTGCGATCGATCTTCCGGCACCACCCGCCGATGACTGGGAGACCGTCATCGGCAGCCTCGTCAACCAGATGCAAACGGTGGAGACGTCATGAACTGGCCCGGTTCGCGCGCCGACGAGATGGTCTCGACCGAGTCAGAGGGCAAGCGCCGCCGGCGTTGGCCGTTCGCGGTGGCCGGCGTGGTGCTGGTCGTCGCCCTCGGGGCCGGCCTCTACGTGTGGGCGCAGGTGCGCGACCTCACGTCGGCGAAGTACAACGTCATCAACTACTCGGTCCCGAGCTCGCCGCACCTCGTCGCGGGCCAGGGTGAGACCGTCTACCGGATCGACCCGACCCAGTCGAAGCTGACCTACGGCGTCGACGAGAAGCTCTTCGGCCAGGACGCGCAGCACGCGGAGGGCTCCACCAACGGCATCGCCGGTGACCTCGCGGTGAACACGGCGAACCCGGGCGCGAGCCGCGTCGGCGAGATCGTCGTCAACGTCGAGCAGCTGCACTCGGACAACAACCTGCGTGACGCGCGCATGCGCCAGCGAGCCTCGACTCGCACGACTACCCGCTCGCGTACCTCACCGTCTCGAACCTCACCGGGCATGCCGGCGACGATCGTCGACCGGCACGCCGTACCACTTCAAGCTCGACAGCCAGCTCACCGTCAAGAAGGTGCCGGCGCCCGTGACCTGGAACGTCGGCGGCCACCGTCAACGACGGCAAGCTCACCGCGACGGCCACGACCAAGGTCAAGATGTCGACGTTCGGCATCGGCCCGATCAGCATCGCCGGGCTCGTCAGCACCTCCGACGACGTGACGCTCACGATGAAGCTCACCGCGCTCGACCCGTCGAAGTTCACGGTGCCCAACCAGATCGCGGCGCCGCCCGACGCGCCGCACAGCGGCAACAGCCCGTCGTTCAAGACCGTTGTCATGCCCGATGCTCCAGGCGAACTGCGCGTCGTGCCACAAGACCGGCGCAGGTCGGTGCGGCGCACTGGACGCTCGACAACGCCGGTGACGCGCAGAAGATCGCCGACGGCATCGGCACGGTCGTCCAGGCGAAGTACATGCCGCCGTGGCCCGCGTCGAACGTCGGCGTGCCGCTCGAGCCACTCCAAGGCGCTCGAGCCCGAAGGACATCGACCGCAGTCATGCAGTGGTCCAAGGCCGGCGGCCCGCTCGACGTGCCGGCATCGACGCCGGTCACGCCGACCCAGGGCCCGGCGGGCACCCCGCCCCGCCAGGACATCGTGATGCAGATGCCGCAGGCGTACACGGGCTCGCTCGCGATCCCGAACGACTACCGCTGCTTCGTGCTCGACCCGCACATCACCAAGCCGACGTTCATGACCGGGCTACACGGTGACCCCGGGCGACCCGGCCGAGATCCACCACGCGCAGATCTTCCACATCGACGCGCCGCAGGTCCAGGCGAGCACCAAGGTCTCCGGCGCCGACGGCAAGCCCGGATGGAGCTGTTACGCCGGTCCGTCGCTGCCCGACCGCGGCCCCGACCGCACCGCGATCCGTCCGAACACCCCGCAGCCGAGCGCGGCGCGCCGCGACAGCTTCACCGGCCAGCCCGGCCTCGTCGCCGGCTGGGTGCCGGGCCAGGACCCGGTCATCTACCCCGAGCACTCCGGGCATCCTGATGCAGCCCGGCGACGCGCTGGTGCTGCAGATCCACTACCACTACAACTCGACGCCGACGCCCGACCGCTCGACGGTCGCCCTGCAGCTCGACCCGGGCACGGCCAACATCAAGAAGCTCGACATCGTCAACCCGATCGGCCCGGTCGAGATCCCGTGCATGCCCGGGGTCGATCGCGGCGCTGTGCGATCGCAACAACGCGCTCACCGACGACGCGCGGCTCTACGGCCCCGCCGGCTCCTTCATCGAGCCCGGTCTGCTCGGGATCTGTGGCAAGACCCAGCAGGAGCTCGTCGCGACGTTCAAGAACGGGATCGCGCACTCGAGCTGTGACACGAAGGTCCCGATGTCGGGCACGATCACCGGCGTCCTCGGGCACATGCACACGCTCGGCAAGACGTTCCGGTTCACGCTCGATCCCGACTCACCGAAGCCCAAGGTGCTGCTCGACATCCCGATCTGGAACTTCGACTGGCAGATGAACTACGAGCTGGCCAAGCCCATCCACGTCACCGCCGGCCAGACGGTGCGGATGGAGTGCAGCTGGGATCGTTCGCTCGATCCGAACCGGCCGCCGAAGTACATCGTGTTCGCCGAGGGCACCGAGGACGAGATGTGCTTCGGGACCTACGCCATCATCCCGGACGACCAGTCCGCCGTCGGATAGCGGTCGGGCCGCCGCGGCGGCTCGGCGGGAGCGGTGACCGGACCCACCACTAGGGTCGGCGGCGATGGGTGAGGGTCGCGTCGTGATGGGGTTGCTGTTCTACCCGCGGGGTGGATCGGCGTACGTCGTGCGCTACCTCAGCCCGGCGCTGGCCCGGGCCGGCTGGTCCGTGTCACTCGCGGTCGGCTCACTCGGCGGTCCCGGGGAGGAGACCTACGCCCCGACGTTCTTCGCCGGCCTGGACGTCCACTACCTCGACTCGACCGACGCGGTGCGCGCGTTCGAAGCCGGTGGTGACGCGATCGCGGCACCGCAACCGATGCACCCGTCCTACGAGGACCGCGCCGGGGTGCCGGACGTCGTGTTCGCGTCGGTGCCGCCCGAGCTCGCAGAGCACCTCGCGGCGGTGTGGGAAGGCCCGCTGCGCGCCGCGGGCGCGGACGACGCGAGCGTGCTGCACCTCCATCACCTGACGCCCCAGCTCGACGCGGCCAACCGGCTCTGGCCGCACGTCCCGAAGATCGTGCACCTGCACGGCACCGAGATGAAGCTGATCGACGCCATCGAGTCGCGGGCCGCGCTCGCGGCTCGGCTCGGCGAGACGCTCGCCACGATGCCCGCGGCCGTCGCGGGTGTCGCGGACACCGACGCGGCGCGCGACCTGGACCCTGCGGACGCGGAGCTGCTGTACGCCACGCGCTGGCCGGCCTGGCGGCACGGCGAGTTCTGGGCCGCCCACCTGAAGGAGCAGGCCCTCCTCGCGGATCACCTCATCACGGTGTCGCCGCAGAACCGGGAGAGTGCGATGGCGATCTTCGGCGTCGAGCCGGAGCACGTCACGGCGTTGCCGAACGGCGTGGACATCGACCGCTTCCATCCGCAGCCCCGCGTGGCCGGCGCGCGCGGCGGGCCGCGTTCCGTCGCTTCCTCGTCGAGGACCCGCAGGGCTGGACGGAGACCGGGCCGCCGGGGACGCTCCGGTACCGCGAGTCGGACCTCGACCGGCTGCTCGGCCCGGACGACGACGCGACGGTGCTCCTGTTCGTCGGACGGTTCCTGGGCTTCAAGCGCGTGCCCGCGCTGGTGCGCGCGTTCGCGCGCGCCCGTGACCGCTTCACCCGCCCCGGCTCGTTGGTGCTCTGGGGTGGGCACCCGGGGGAGTGGGAGGACGAGCATCCCGTCACCGTGGCCGAGTCGGTCGGCGCCGACGGCATCTACTTCGCGGGCTGGAGGGGCCACGACGACCTGCCGGAGGGGCTCGCGGCGTGCGACGCGCTCGTGGTCCCGTCCGTCGCCGACCCGTACCCGCAGGTGCCGCTCGAGGCGATGGCCGTCGGCCTCCCCGTGCTCGCGTGCCGCAGCGGCGGCCTCATCTCCATGGTCAACCTCGATCCCGACCGCCCGACCGGCTGGTTCGTCCCACCCGACGATCCCGACGCGCTCACCGATGCGATCGTGGCGGTGGTGAACGACCCGGCCGAGACCGCCGCGCGCGGTCGGAACGCGGCGGCCCACGCTCGGGCCGAGCTGTCCTGGGACGGGTTGGTCCCGCGCTTCGAGGCCGTCTACGCGCGGGGCATCGAACGCCACCGCACCCGCGAGCTCGCACGACAAGGAGAGGCATGAACTTCGCGATCATCGGCGCCGGGATGGCCGGCATCCTCAGCGGGATCAAGCTGACGGAAGCAGGCCTCACCGACTTCACCGTCTACGAGAAGAACGATCGGTTCGGCGGAACCTGGCGGGAGAACACCTATCCCGGCCTCGCCTGCGACGTGCCGTCGCACCTGTACTCGTATTCGTTCGCGCCCAACCCGGATTGGAGCCACCAGTTCTCGCCCGGCCCGGAGATCCACGCCTACTTCGAGCGGGTCGCACGCGAGCACGGCCTCGAGGCGAAGATCCGCTTCGGCGAGGAGATCGTCGGCTGCGAGCTCCACGACGGACGTTGGAATCTGGAGACCGCGAACGGGCACCACGACGAGGTCGACGTGGTGATCGCGGCGACGGGAGTGCTGCACCATCCGAACTACCCCGAGATCGAAGGCCTCGACTCGTTTGCCGGTGCGATGTTCCACAGCTCGCGTTGGGACCACGACGTCTCGCTCGACGGCAAGCGGGTCGGGGTCATCGGCACCGGGTCGACCGCGGTGCAGATCGTCGGGGCGGTCGCCGACCGGGTCGGGCACCTCGACCTGTTCCAGCGCACCGCGCAATGGGTCCTGCCCCAGGAGAACCCGGCGTTCACCGACGAGGAGCAGGCGTCGTTCCGCGAGGACCCGTCGAAGCTGATCGAGCTGCACGAAAGCCTGTCGCAGGCGTTCGGGATCTTCGCCAACGCGGTCGTCGACGCGGAGTCACAGGAGGCGCACTGGATCGAGGCGGCGTGCCTCGCCAACCTCGAGAACAGCGTCAGCGACCCTGAGCTCCGCGAGCGGCTCCGCCCCGAGTACCGGGCCGCGTGCAAGCGCCTGATCATCTCCCCGAACTTCTACGAGGCGATGCAGGCGCCCCAGACGGATCTCGTCACCGAGGCGATCGAGTCGATCGTCCCGGAAGGCGTGCGCACCAAGGACGGGGTGCTGCACGAGCTCGATGTGCTCGTGCTCGCCACCGGCTACCACGCCGACGCGTTCATGCGCCCGATGAACATCATCGGGCGCGACGGCCGGACGCTCAACGACGCGTGGTCCGAACGGCCGAACGCGTACCTGTCGATCTCGATCCCCGACTTCCCGAACTTCTTCATGCTGAACGGCCCGAACGGTCCGGTCGGCAATTTCTCGCTCATCGAGGTGGCCGAGCTGCAGTTCGGATACATCATGGGGCTCATCGACGAGCTGCGATCCGGCCGGCACCGTGAGATCAGCGCGACCGAGACGGCGATGAACGAGTTCGAGGCGGCCCGCGTCGAGGCGTCCAAGAAGACGGTGTGGGTGACCGGCTGCCAGAGCTGGTACCTCGACGATCGCGGCATCCCGGCGGTGTGGCCGTGGTCGTTCGACCGGTTCCGTCGGGAGATGGCCGCACCCGATCTGTCCGCCTACGAGTACAGGTAGGTACGCCATGACCACGAGCACCAGGCCGACGAAGGACATCGAGGTCCCGGACCAGACCGGGAAGGTCGCCGTCGTGACGGGCGGCAACAGCGGCATCGGGCTGGAGGCCGCGCGCCGGCTCGCCCGCGCCGGTGCCCGCGTCGTCCTCGCGGTGCGCAACCCGACCAAGGGCGAGGCGGCGGTCCAGGACATCCGCGCGGAGCACCCGAGTGGCGAGGTCTCGGCCGAGTCCCTGGACCTCTCGAGCCTGGCGTCGGTGCGCGCGTTCGCGGAG
Source organism: uncultured Acidimicrobiia bacterium (assembly GCA_963770105.1). GTDB lineage: Bacteria > Actinomycetota > Acidimicrobiia > IMCC26256 > JAENVU01 > Chersky-806. Next base: position 114,264 of record CAVYOL010000002.1, read on the forward strand.
GTGATGGCGAGGCGGGACCAGCCGATCGACCTGCTGATCAACAACGCGGGGATCATGGCGGTGCCCAAGCGCGACGAGACCGAGGACGGGTTCGAGCTCCAGATCGGTACCAACTACCTCGGCCACTTCGCGCTGACCGGTCTCCTGCTGCCGTTGCTCCGGCGCGCCGATGCGCCGCGCGTCGTCACGATCAGCAGCTCTGCGGCGCGCTTCGGCAAGATCAACCTGTCCGACCTGCAGAGCGAACGGCGCTACGGCGCGTGGCGGGCGTACAGCCAGTCGAAGCTCGCGGACCTGATCTTCGCCCTCGAGCTGCAGCGGCGCAGCGCGTCTCACGGGTGGGACGTGATGAGCAACGCCGCGCACCCGGGGTCGACCCACACGAACCTGCAGAGCACCGGGCCGAACCACGGGACGAGCAAGCAGGGGAACGGGATGATGGGGATCCTGATGCGGTTCCCCGGTGTGTCCCAGGACGCCGCGGCGGGCGCGCTCCCGACGCTCTACGCGGCGACGAGCCCCGACGCCGTGGGCGCGGGCTACTACGGCCCGAACGGGTTCCAGGAGCTGAACGGGCTCCCGGCGCCGGCGAGCGTGCCCCGCCGCGCCCTCGACGCGGCGACCGCGACGGGGCTCTGGGAGCAGGGTGAGGTGCTCACCGAGGTGCGGTTCCCGACGGACTGAGCGACGCGAAGGTGCTGGTCAGAGCACTTTTCGAGCTGCTGCTCAAGGTTCGGGCCAGATCCGTCGACACAGAGCTGCCGACGAGTGCGCGCTCGAGGGCTCCGGCGCGGCTCAGTGGTCGAGGCCGCCGCCGAGCAGGCGCGTGATGACCTCGCCCGCGTGGAACACCGTGATGTCGCCGTCTTCGGAGACCTTCAGCACGATGTCGGCGGTGTAGGACAGGCTCTTGGCCGCCGCGGTGCGGGCGCCTTCGTGCTGGCTGTCGGAGCTGGTCACGATCGCGCCGTACGCGAGCAGGTTCGCGTCGCGGTCGACGATCGTCGCGCCGTCGAGGCCCGCGAGGCGGGACAACGTCTGGTCGTCCAGGTCCTCGCCGTCGATGAGGTGGTGGAGACGGGTCTCGGTCCGGATGGCCGCGGGGTCGAACTCGTTGCGGAGGTCGTAGCGGTCCTTCGGGGACACGATCGGGTCCAGCGCGTCGGCGTCGTCGACGATGGCGAGGATCGCGCCCCGGCCCTCGGCGGAGACGTTCAGCGCGGCCTGCACGACGATGCCGGTCGCCTCGCCGCCGCCGATCAGGTCGGCGATGAATGCGGTGAGCTCGAGCGGGAACGCAGTCCAGTGCTCGCCGCGGCGCAGGACGAGCGGCTGGCCGTCGACGAACACCCAGATCGTGCGGTCCGAGCGCAGGTAGAAGCCGACACCGCCGAGGCGCCGGGTTGCCTCGGCGACGAACGAACCGCTGTCGAGCAGCGAGGACCGTCCGGGCCGGCCTCCGCCACCGGGGAAGCGCTCGTTCAACCGGTGGCGCTGCAGCTCGGAGCGTGCGTGGCCATCGCGGTCGACGACGAGCAGCGCCCGCTGACCGTCGAAGAGCAACGGCGCCCGCTTCGCGGCGCGGAGGTGCGCGGGGTAGTCGAACCGCAGCCGGGGCGTGTCACGCAGCGCGTCGGTGATGATGACGCCGTGGGTCAGCTCGTGTGACTCCACCCGCGTGCCACTCAGCTCGATGAGGTACTCGAGGGTCTCGGCGATCAGGTCGGTGGTCGCCGGCCGGTCCGCGGCGCCCGCGTACTCACCGAGCAGCTCGATGATGATCGTGTCGCGCAGCGCCCGCCGCGTGGGTGGGTTGATCGACGCGGCGTGGTGGCGGTCACGGAACCGCGCCGACGCCCGCATGGCGGCACCGGGCAGTGCGTGGAACAGCATCAGCACCTGGCTGCTCTCCGCCGAGATGAACCCCGCGAGACGCTCGCGCAGCCGCAGCGTGCAGGTGATCCGCCACCCCGCGGGACCGTCACCGGTGGTGCTCGTGGTGCTGAGCGACATCGGAGGCTCCGGGAGCGGCGCGTCGTCGGGTGAGTAGACGAGCTCGACCGACGCGCCCTGGAAGATCTCGACCAGGGTCGCGGCGACGACCTCGCCGACCGGGTCGTCGGGCAGGTGATCGACCGTCGAGGTCCGTTCCCAGTCCATCACCTCAGTCTGACCGCCCCCACCTCGCCCTTCTCGGCACGCTGAACCGCGCCAGGCGCGGTCGAGCGTGCCGAGAACCGGGCTTCGGCACCGGCGACACGATCTTCACGACGCGCGCGCGGGTTCGAGCGCGGTGATGTAGTCGGCGAGCAGCGCCGCGAGCTCGATGGCCAGCTCGGGATCGCCGAGATCGGGGTCGGCCCACGTCTCCGACACCCGGCGCCACGACTTCGCCCGGCCGAGGAACGGTCCGACCACCGCCGCGTCGCCGACGCCCGGACGCCACTCGGCCTCACACGCCAAGAGGTGCTCGATGATCTTCGTGTTGTCCCGGACGTGCGAGTGCTCTGCGTGAAAGCCGATCTCGAGCGCGAGCACCTTGGCCTCCTTGACCGCGTCGGCGCCGATCACCTGGGCCTCGTAGTGCTCGCGGGGTGGGTCGGCCGGCCCGAACCACACCTTGATCCCGTACCGGCGCACCCGGAGCCGCAGCTCGCCGAGGTCCGGGGGCAGCATGCCGCGCAGCGCGTCGCCGACCTCCTCGAAGAGCTGGGATTCCACCCGCCCAGCATGTCGCGTCGGGCTGCAGCCGTGTGGAGTAGACAGAACCCGCCCCTACTGCTGCGGGAAAGAGGCACGGCATGGAGATCGAAGCGGTCGACGGCATCCGGGTGCTCCGGCTGGGTGACGGGCTCAACGTGTTCGACGCGGCGTTCGTCGACGAGCTGCACGGCGCGCTCGACACGATCGAAGCGGACCCGGACGCCACGACGTTCGTGACCGTCGCGGCCGGCAAGCACTACTCGAACGGTTTCGACCTCGGGTTCCTCGGCGGCCTCGACATGGATGGGCTCCGCGCGTTCATGGACCGGACCAGCCGGGCGCTGGCGCGCATCCTCGTGTTCCCGATCCCGACCGTCGCCGCCCTGAACGGTCACGCGTTCGGCATCGGCGCGCTGCTCGCACTCGCGCACGACCAGCGGGTGCAGAACGCGGAGCGGGGTTGGTTCTGCCTGCCGGAGGTCGACCTGCAGATGCGCTTCAACCCGTTCCAGCTCGGCCTCGTCGTCGGCAAGCTCTCCCGCCCGACCGCGGGCGAAGCGGTGCTCAGCGGGCGGCGCTTCGACGGGAACGCCTCGCTCGCCGCGGGGATCGTGGAAGCCGTCGCCGCTCCGGACGATCTCGTCGCGGTCGCGACCGAGCTCGCGGCGCCTCGGGTCGGGAAGGAGCGCGCGATCGTGCAGACGCTCAAGCGCGACCTCTACGTGGGGATGCTCGAGAAGCTCGAGGCCGGATCGATCCCCGGCGTCTGATCACCTCGGTGCGGTCGCTCCACGCGCCCGGGCTCCCGCGCGGATCAGCAGCGCGCCGACGAACACCATCGGTGCGCCGATCACCGCCCAGACGATCTCACCGCTCATGAACGAGCCGCCGATCACACCGATGCCCTGGCCGACCCACACCGCACCTACCAGGACCAGCACCACTCCGAGGATCAAGCGCAGCATGACGACGACCTCCTCCGGTGACTGTACGGGGGAGACGTGCGCCGGGATCGACCCACTACCGTCCCGCCCATGGCTGTGACGCTCTGCGTGCTCCTGACCGCGGTCCCGGGCCACGAGCACCTGCTCGTCGAGTACGAGGACCGGGTGCTCGGGCTCTTCGCCGCGCACGGCGCGCAGCTCCTCCAGCGGGTGCGGTCGGTCGACCCGGCGGAGTCGCCGTACGAGGTGCAGATCATCGAGTTCCCGACCGAGGCCGCGCTGGAGGCGTACATGGAGGATCCGGCCCGCCTGGCGTTGGTCGACCTGCGTGATCAGGCGATCACGAGCACCCAGGTCCTGCGGGTCGAGGTGGTCTGACCCTTCGGGGGTTTCCGGCGCGCCGGGCCGGGGTACCTCGGTTGCGTCCCCGGGAGAAGGAACGGATGTTGAGAACGTCGCGTGTGCTCGCACTGATGACCCTGACCATCTCGGCGCTGATCATCACGGCAGCACCGTCGAGCGGGGCCACTCCGACGTGGGCGCCCGCGGCGACCGCGACGATCCACCCGGGCGTGCAGACGCTCACCGACGGCGCGCAGTGCACCGCCAACTTCATCTTCACGGACGCGAGCAACGTCTACATCGGGCAAGCGGCGCACTGCTCCGGCACCGGGAGCAGCACGGACACCAACGGGTGCACGTCCGCGTCCCTGCCGATCGGGACGCCCGTGACCGTCGACGGCGCATCCAAGCCGGGCACCCTGGTCTACAACTCGTGGCTCACCATGCAGGCTCGCGGCGAGACGGACGCGAACACATGCGCGTACAACGACCTCGCGCTCGTTCGCCTCGATCCCGCCGACGTCGCGAAGGTGAACCCGTCCGTCCCGCACTGGGGTGGACCGGTCGGCGTCGCGACCACCGGGACGACCGCCGGGCAGACCGTGTACTCGTACGGCAACTCGGAGCTGCGCGGTGGTGTGACCGAGCTCAGCCCGAAGACCGGCGTGAGCCTCGGCGATGCCGGCGGCGGCTGGAGCCACAGCGTCGTGACCGTCTCACCGGGCATTCCCGGCGACTCGGGCAGCGCGTTCCTCGACAGCACCGGGCACGCGCTCGGCATCCTGAGCACGCTGGAGCTCGCACCGGTCCCGGCGTCGAACGGCGTCGGCGACCTGGCCCGCGAGCTGAGCTATCTGCACGCGCACACCGCCTTCACGGCACAGCTGGTCCCGGGAACCCAGGCGTTCAACGCCACGCAGCCGCCGCTGGGCGTCGGCTGAACGGAGCTGCGACTTCGGTCACAGTCGGCCGGTCTCGGAAAACAGGTCTGTAGCTGACCGCTTCGGTGGCCTACGGTCGGGGTCAGATCCGGTAGACCGCGGAAGGAGAGCCGCGGGCGACCGATGAGTTCTCGGACGTCCGATCGTCTCAACCTCGACGCGCAGCACCGCAGACGACCCGAGGAGATCTCCATGCTCGCCCGACTCGCCCGCACCTGCTACCGCCACCGTCGTGTCGTCGTGGTGCTCTGGATCGTCGGGTTCGTGCTCGCGATCGTGGGTGGGCCCGCGCTCAAGGGCGAGTCCGCCACGTCGGGCCGGTTGCCCAACACCGACTCGCAGGCTGCGTACGACACCCTGAAGCAGGACTTCCCCCAGCGCCACGGCGACGAGGCGCAGATCGTCTTCGCCGACGTCACCAAGGATCGTCCGGCGATCAACGCGTACATCGCGAAGGTCAAGCAGGTCCACGGCGTGATCGCGGTGCAGCCGATCGAGATCTCGCGCGGCGGCAAGGTCGCGGTCGTGCCGATCACGACCGCGTCCGGTTCGGGCACGCACCCGAAGGAGACCGCGGACAAGGTGAAGGCGCTCGCAGCGCCGCTCGCCAAGGACGGCGTGCAGGTCGAGTTCGCGGGCAACTGGTTCGGCGAAGCCGCGATGCCCGCGAGCGAGGTCATCGGCATCCTCGCCGCGATCATCGTGCTGCTCATCGCGTTCGGCTCCGTGATCGCCATGGGCCTGCCGATCCTCACCGCGATCATCGGCATCGTCATCTCGCTCGCCGGTGTCGGCATCCTGGCCAACTTCCTGACGACTCCTGACTTCGCGCCGCAGGTCGCGGCGATGATCGGCATCGGTGTCGGAATCGACTACGCGCTCTTCATCGTCACGCGGTACCGCGAAGCGCTGCACCGGACGAACAACCCTGAAGCCGCGGTGCTCGAGTCCATGACGACGTCGGGGCGAGCCGTCGTGTTCGCCGGCTTCACGGTCATGGTCTCACTGCTCGGCATGCTCCTGATGGGCCTGAACTTCCTGCACGGGCTGGCCGTCGGCACGTCCCTCGCGGTCGTCATCGCCGTCGCGGCCGCGATCACGCTGCTGCCCGCCTTGCTCGGCTTCGTCGGCTTCACGATCGACAAGTTCAAGGTCGGGCGGCGCAAGCAGAGCACCGGCGAGGGGATGTGGCACCGCTGGGCCCGCACCGTGCAGCGGCATCCCGGGCCGATCGCGCTCGCTGGGATTCGCGGTCCTCATCGCCATCGCCCTGCCGATGTTCTCGCTCCGACTCGGGAGCGCCGACGCGAGCAACGACGCGGCGAACACCACCACGCACAAGGCCTACGACCTCATCGCGAACGGATTCGGTCCGGGCGCGAACGGGCCGATCCTGGTCGTCATCAACACGTCGAAGGACAGCGCATCGACGGACCTGCCGAAGCTGATCACGACGCTGCGCTCGACGCCGGGGGTCGCTTCGGTGACCGACGCGGTCCCGAACCCGGCTGGGACCGCGGCGATCGCCACGCTGATCGCGAAGACCGGGCCCCAGGACGTCGCGACCTCGGAGCTCATCCACCATCTCCGCGACGACGTCGTCCCTGCGGCAACCAACGGCACGGGGATGGTGGTGAACCTCGGCGGGCAGACCGCGAGCGCGATCGACTTCTCCGACGTCATCGGTGCCCGCCTCCCGATCTTCATCGGGGCGGTGCTGGTGCTGAGCTTCCTGCTCCTGCTGCTCGTCTTCCGTTCCGTGCTGGTGCCGCTCAAGGCGGTGCTGATGAACCTGCTCTCGATCGCGGCCGCGTACGGCGTCATCGTGGCGACGTTCCAGTGGGGCTGGGGCGGCAGCATCCTCGGCGTCAGCGCGGGGCCCATCGAGGCCTGGGTGCCGATGATGCTGTTCGCGATCGTCTTCGGGCTGTCGATGGACTACGAGGTGTTCCTGATCAGCGGGATCCGCGAGCACTACGAGCAGAGTGGCGACAACGCGCAGGCCGTCGCTGACGGGCTCGAGTCCACGGCCCGGGTCATCACCGCGGCCGCCCTGATCATGGTGTTCGTGTTCGGCAGCTTCGTGGTGTCGGACGTCCGGGCGCTGAAGCTCATCGGGCTCGGCCTCGCGGTTGCCGTCGCGATCGACGCGAGCATCGTGCGGGTCATCCTCGTGCCGGCCACGATGGAGCTGCTCGGCAAGGCGAACTGGTGGTTGCCCCGCTGGCTCGACAAGCTGCTGCCCCGGATCAACGTCGAAGGCGACACCAGCGCGCTCGACGACCTCGAGCTGCCGGTGCGGGAGCCGGTCAGCACCGGTTCCTGACGGTCAGTCGTCGGCGAGCTCCGGCGGGAAGCCGCCGGTCGCGATCGGTCCCCACCGTTCGATGTCGATGCGGATGATGCACTTCCCCTGCCGCACCATCGCGGCCCGGTACTCGTCCCAGTCCGAGTGCTCGCCGGAGATCCCGCGGAAGTAGTCGACGAGTGGCTCGAGCGCGTCGGGCAGGTCCAGGACGGAGGCGGAGCCGTCGACCTGCACGTACTCGCCGTTCCAGTCGTCGGACTGCACCGCGATCGAGACCCGAGGGTCGCGCCGCGCGTTGTGCACCTTGGCCCGCTGGGGATACGTCGAGATGACGATTCGGCGCTCGGGGTCGAGACCACAGGTGACCGGGGAGATCTGCGGGCGACCGTCGGCCCGGGACGTCACGAGCATCCCGCGATGGCGGGTGCGCAGGAACTCGATCAGCTCGTCGCGATCGACGCGCTGAGCCTTGGCGATGCTCCGGGGCACGTCAGCGCACCAGTCGGAAGAAGGAACGGACTTCGTCGACGAACGCGTCGGGCTGCTCGAACGCGGCGAAGTGGCCGCCGTGCTCCAGCTCGTTCCACTGGCGGATGTCGGAGAACCGGGTCTCCGCCCAACGCCTCGACGCGCGGATGATCTCCTTCGGCAGGATCGCCACCCCGACGGGGACGTCGACCTTGCCGAGCTTCGTCCCGAAGTCGTTGAAGCTCTCCCAGTAGAGCCGCCCCGAGGACGCGCCCGTGCCGGGGACCCAGTAGAGCATCACGTTGTCGAGCAGCTCGTCGCGGCTGAAGATGTTCTCGGGGTGGCCGTCACAGTCGGTCCACGCCCAGAACTTCTCGACGATCCACGCGGCCTGACCGGCGGGCGAGTCCACCAGCCCGTACCCCAGCGTCTGGGGCCGGGTCGACTGCTGGGTCGAGTACCCGGACTCCCACCGTTGGTAGTGCGTGAGCGACTCCATCGCCGCCTGCTCGCTCGCCGTCATCTCGCCCATCGACGGGTCGGGGAACGCGATGACCATGTTCAGGTGGATCCCGACGACGTGCTCGGGGTCGTGCTGCCCGATGCTCGTCGTGACGCTCGCGCCCCAGTCGCCACCCTGCGCGCCGTACCGGTCGTAGCCGAGCCGCGCCATCAACGTGGCCCACGCGTCGGCGATGCGCGGGGTCTTCCATCCCGACTCGGCCGGACGGTCGCTGAACCCGTAGCCGGGCAGCGAGGGACAGACCACGTGGAACGCGTCCGCGGCATCGCCGCCGTGCGCGACCGGGTCCGTGAGCGGCCCGATCACCTTGTGGAACTCGACGATCGATCCGGGCCAGCCGTGCGTGATCACGAGCGGCAACGCGTCGGGCTCCGGCGAGCGCACGTGGAGGAAGTGGATGCCGAGCCCGTCGAGCTCGGTGCGGTACTGCGGGAACCCGTTGAGGCGGGCTTCGGACGCGCGCCAGTCGTACTTCGTCGCCCAGTACTCGCAGAGCTCCTGCACGTACGCGAGCGGGATGCCCTGCGACCAGTCGGCGACCGTCTCCGGCTCGGGCCAGCGCGTGCGGGCGAGGCGCGCCCGGAGGTCGACGAGGTCCGGCTCGGGCACGTCGATGCGAAACGGCACGATCTCGTCGGTCACGCCAACCTCCCTCGGTCGGCACGAACCTATAGGACCGCCAGGTTCGGTGGGAGCGAGGCGCGCGGCCCCTGCTCGATGGTGGCGATCGTCGACGCGAGCTCGGCGACCGGAACCGCGCGCGACCAGAGGAAGCCCTGCGCGTACCGGCAGCCGAGCCGGCGGAGCGCGGCGAGCTGTTCGGTGGTCTCGACCCCCTCGGCGATGACCGTGTGACCGAGCGTGTGGGCCATGCTGATGACGCCGGCGACGATGAGCTCGTCCTCGCGCCGCTGGACGAGACCGGCGACGAACGACTGGTCGATCTTCACGGCCGACACCGGGAGCTGGCGGAGGAACGAGAGCGAGGAGTAACCGGTCCCGAAGTCGTCGAGGGCCAGCGGGACACCGAGCGCGTGGAGTCCCTGCAGGTTGCGTTCCGCGGCCTCCTGGTCGCCCATCGCCGCGCTCTCGGTGAGCTCCAGCGTCAACCACTCGGGCCGCAGCCCGGTCCGCCGGAGGACGTCTTCCACCTGCGCGCACAACCGGTCGTCGACGACCTGCAAGCCCGAGATGTTGACGCTGACCCGGACCGGACGGTCGGGGTCCATCCACGTGATCGCATCACGACACGCGGTCTCGAGCACGATGCTCCCGATCTCGCGGATCAGGCCGGTGGACTCCGCGACGCCGATGAACGCGCCGGGCAGCAGCAGGCCACGGTGCGGGTGCCGCCAGCGCACGAGGGCCTCGACCGCACGGACCGACGTGTCATCGAGCCGGACGATGGGCTGGTACCAGACCTCGAGCTCGTCGTCGGCGATCGCGTGGCGGAGGTCGGTCTGCGTCCGCACCCGCTCGTGCAGCTCCGCCTCGTTGTGGTGATCGAACACCGCGATGCCGTCGCGGCCGTTCTGCTTCGCGCGGTACATGGCGATCCCGGCGCCCCGGATCAGCTCGGCCGCGTCGGAGGGCGGGCTCATGGCGATCCCGACGGAGCCGGTCACGACGAACTCGCTCTCACCGGATCGCATCGGCGCATGCAGCGAGATGCGCATGCGTTCGGCGATCGCGACCGCCTCGTCGATGTCGGCGACGTCCTCGCTGAGGACGAGGAACTCGTCCGCCCCCGATCGGGCCACGGTGTCCTGGCTCCGCGCCGCGTGGCGCAGCCGCTGCGAGACCTCGATGAGCACTTCGTCCGCCGCCGCGTGACCGAGCCAGTCGTTGACGTCCTTGAAGTTGTCGATGTCGAGGTAGAGCACCGCCGTCGGCCGCCGGTGCCCGTGGCCGAGATGGTGGGCGAGCCGGTCCGTGAGCAGCCGCCGGTTGGGGAGTCCCGTCAGCGTGTCGTGGAGCGAGACCCGGCGGAGCTCCGCCTCGTCGCGCTTGCGGTCGGTGATGTCCGTGACCATGTGCAGGATGTCCACCTCCGCGCCGTCACGGTCGTCCCCGACGTCGGTCAGTGGTGCGGAGCTGACCAGCGCCCAGCACGACGACCCGTCGGTACGGAGGAACTCGGTCTCGTACCGGCGGACCTCTCCGCGCGCGCTCATCCCGTCGTTGGCGGCGACGACCGCGCGCTCGTCGGGCGCGACGAAGGCGATGAGCGTCGAAGCCTCGAGCCTGCTCATCTGGGTGTCCAGGATCTCGCTCATGCGCGGGTTCGCGAACGCCGTCCACCCGCGGCAGTCCGTGACCCAGATGCCCTCCTGCGCGGTGTCGAGGATCGACCGGTGCCGCGCTTCGGTGGCGGCCAGCGCACGCGTTGCGACCTCCTCCTCGGTGACGTCGCGCAGGTTGCCCAGGACGTATCCGACGGCGGGCTCGTCGATCAGGTTCGTCGCGACCTCCTCGATCCAGTGGATCCTTCCGTGCGCGTCCGTGATGCGGAAGCGGGTGCGGACCGAGTCGCCCAACGTCGCCATGGCCATGAACTCGCCCGCGACGCGGTCGCGGTCTTCGAGGTTGATGATGTCGATCCCGTTCATGCCGATGAACGTGTCGCGCTCGACACCGAACACCGTCGTGCAATTGGGGCTCGCCCAGACGATCGTGCCGTCCGGCTCGAACATCATCGTGAGGTCGCGTGACCGCCGGAGGATCGCGCGCTGCTGGGCGCGGGCCTGTTCCTCGCGTTCGCTGAGCTCCCGGAGCTCGGCTCGGCACTCGGCAAGCTCGCGGATCAGGTGCTCGTGACTCGGCGTGGGCTGTCGGTCACCCGGCTGATCGCGCCCGGTGCCTCCTGCCTCGCTCATCCCCTACGGTTCGGCACCCGCCGTCCCCGACCTGAGCGAATGCCCCGAGTGGGGCAGAAGTGCCGGAATCAGGAGGTCGGCACCGGGGCCGGCTCCCGAGCGAGGATCTCGGTCACGGCGATCGCGATGAGCGCGAGCAGGGCCACGACCAGCACCGTCACCGGCTTCGGGTGGTTCCAGAGGATGAGCACGAGGGCGGCGATCACGAGGATCGCGATGCGGATCCCCGTCCGGGCGTGGGCCACCCAGCCGGAGAACCCGTCGGTCGCCAGCTGCCGGCTCTCCCCGCCGCGGGCCAGCGTCCGCAGCCGGGTGGCGCTCGACGCCGGACCGGAGAGCCAGGCCCCGATCGCGATGAGGAGCCCGACGACGACGCCCGTGCGGGCGGACAGGCGCAAGAAGCTGAGGACCTGGTCGTAGGCCGCCGCAGCCGCGGCGCTGGTGAGCTGCGGCGTGGTGACCGCATCGAGGTAGACGGCGCGTCCGACGTTGAAGGCGATGAGGATCACGAACATCCCGATCGCGAGCCCGATGCCGGACCACAAGACGGTCTTGCGCCGTTTGCGTGAGAGCGCGATCGCCGCCGCGAACAGCAGCAGGGTGACGATGGGCAGGACGATCGACAGCTTCTGCAGCAGGTTGACGCCGGACTGCGCCGACTTCAGGTCCTCGGACTGGAAGAGCACGAAGCGCGGGCTGGCCCGCGTCGCGTTCGCGCCCGAGAACGCGGTGATGCCGAGACCTTCGAGCCGCTTGCGGACGCGGGCCACGACCGGACCGAGGTTGACCGCGACCTCACCGTTGCTGGTCGTGACGGCATGGCCGCCGTTCCCGGTGAGCACGTTCACGACCTGGCCGTGCGCGCGCCGGTTGGCCCGCTCCCAGAGTGCGGCGAACCGGTCGGAGCTGAGCACCTTGACCGCGAGCCCGTGCACGACGGTCTTCAGCGACCCCGCGACCGCCGGGGCGATGAAGTCGGCGCGCGGCGGGAGGGCGTTCTTGATCTGGGCCTCGACCTTCTTCTCCGACCCCAACGAGTTGGTGATGTCCGCGGCCAGGGCGTCGATGATCGCCGGGTTCCGGGCGAGCGGCCCGACGGTGGAGACGTACTGGTCCGTGTTGAGCAGGGTGTTCTTGGTCCACACCGCCAGCACGGACAGCGGCGCGAGCACGCAGGCCGCGATGAGCAGGAGGGCGACGGCGATGCGCCGGCCGCGTCCCGAGTGGGTCTTCGTGTCACTCTCGGAATCGGTCGCCATGTCGTGCCCTCCTGCTCGTCGCGCCGTTGATCAGCTGGTGCGGGATCTAGCCGATCGCCTTCGCCTTGAGCTTCTGGAACTCCGCGTCGTCGATGACGCCCCGCTCCTTCAGGTCCGCGATGCGGGCGAGCTCGTCAGCCGTGCTGGCCGACGTTCCCGTCGCCGACTGGATGTAGGCGCGGTTCGCCGCGTCCTGGGCTTCCACTGCCTGCACCGCGTGCTCGTGCATCTTGTGGCCACGCGCGATGAGATAGACGAAGACGCCGAGGTACGGGACGAGGATCACGAAGATGACCCAGATGGCCTTCGCGAAGCCGCCGAGGTCGTGGCTGCGGAAGATGTCGGCGAACACCGTGATCAGCAGCCAGATCCAGATGAAGAACATGAAGAACCAGAGCATCGACCAGAAGATCTGGCCGGTGCCGAAGTCGTTTGCGAACACGTGCGCTCCCTTGTCGGATTCTGTAGGTGCTTTGGTCAGTATCAGCCCACGCCGGCGCGGGTGCATCATCCCTCCTGGGTGATCTTCCTGCCCGGGATGGATGCCCGCTCCGGTTAGCCGGGGGTAATTCTGCGGATCTCGAGCATCGTCGAGTGCCGGCTGCCCCGCCGGAGACCGAGACGGTAGACGATCACGATGACCGCGGCCGCTCCCATCAACCAGGGCCCGAATCGGCGTCCGTGCTCGACCTCCTCGTCGAGCTCGCCGGTGGCCTCGCGCAGCTTCGCCTCGATGTCGGCCTTCGTGATCCGACCCTTGGGCTCGGGCGCGCGCTCGGCGTGTCGGGGCATGGGGGTGATTCTGGCAGAGGCGCGAGACTCGCGCCGTGGAAGCTGCTCCCTGCTGCGGACCCGGTCGCGATCCGGCCGCGTCGTTGACCGCGGACGAGCCGTCGACCGTCCGGCGCTCGACGCCCGACAAGGACGCGATGGTGGTCCTCGACGGTGGGCCGTTCCTGATGGGCACCGCCGATGCGGACGGATACGCGGCCGACGGCGAGGGTCCGGTGCATGAGGTCACCCTCTCGCGGTTCCGGATCGACACCGTTGCCGTGACGAACGCGCGCTTCGCGGCGTTCGTGGAGGAGACCGGGTACGTCACCGCCGCGCAGACCTTCGGGTGGTCGTTCGTGTTCGGTGGGCTGCTCCCCGACGACTTCGAGGACACGCGCGGGGTCGCGGCCGCGCCGTGGTGGCGCCAGGTGTTCGGCGCGGACTGGGCTCATCCCGAAGGCCCGCAGTCGGATCTCGACGGCCGGGGCGACCACCCCGTCGTCCACGTCTCGTGGGATGACGCGCGGGCGTTCTGCGCGTGGGCCGGGACGCGGCTGCCGACGGAGGCGGAGTGGGAGTGCGCGGCGCGCGGCGGGCTCGAGCAGGCGCGGTTCCCGTGGGGCGCGGAGCTCGAACCCGGCGGCGTGCACCGGATGAACGTCTGGCAGGGGAGCTTTCCCGCGGACAACACCCGGGCCGACGGTTGGTACGGCACCGCGCCGGTCGACGCGTACCTCCCCAACGGGTACGGCCTCTTCAACGCCACCGGCAACGTGTGGGAGTGGTGCTCCGACTGGTTCGCGGCCGACTACTACGCGACGAGCCCGGCCGACGACCCTGCAGGCCCGGGGTCGGGAACGCACCGGGTGATGCGGGGCGGCTCGTACCTGTGTCACGAGTCGTACTGCACCCGCTACCGCGTCGCCGCCCGGAGCGGGAACACTCCCGACGCCTCGACCGGCAACCTCGGCTTCCGGTGCGTGATCGACGCTCAGGCGGGGGAGTAGCCGTACGGGCAGTGCCGGCACCCGCTCTCGCAACAGGTGCCGTTCGCGAGCAGCGACGCCTCGGTGAACACGAAGTAGCCGGTCTTCGGGTCCAGGTAGCCGGGCTCGCCGGCCGCGACTGCGGTGTCGTGCGCGCGGACGATGTCCGCGTCCAACGCACGCTCGTTGCTCATCCGTCGATGAAGTCGAGCTCCATGCGGGCCGAGCGCAGGCCGTACACGAACGCGTTCGGCATCTCCTCGATGGAGTCCGGCTCGAGCCGCAACGCTCCGACGCGCCGGACGAGCTCCTCCAGGAAGAGCCGGATCTCGAGGCGGGCCAACGACGCACCGAGACAGAAGTGCGTCCCGAAGCCGAACGCCAAGTGGCGGTTCGGGTACCGGGTCAGGTCGAGCGCTTCGGGATCGTCGAAGTGCGCGGGGTCGCGGTTGGCCGAGCCGTACATGAGGACGAGCTGATCGCCCGCCGCGCACCGCGCTCCCGCCCAGCTCGATGTCCTGGGTCGCCACCCGGCACATGTTGTGGATCGGCGTGACGAAGCGGATGAGCTCCTCGGTCGCGATCTCGAGGTCGATCCCGTCCTTGAGGAGCTTCCACTGGTCGGGAAACCGGGTGAAGTTGATCAGTGACCGCGCGATGACGGTGCGGGTCGTCTCGGCGCCGCCGTCGAGCAGGAGCAGCGAGTCGGAGATCGTCGCGTCGACGCCGATCGGGCAGCCGTCGATCTCGGCCTGGGTCCAGATCGTCATCACGTCCTTCGCCGGGCACCGCAGCTTCTCGGCGTGGAGGTCCGACGACGCCTGCGCGAACTCCATCGCGGCGATCATGCCGTCCTCGGCGAAGTAGCGGGGGCCGCCGCCGAGGGCGATCGTGCGCTCGGACCAGCTCTGGAGCTCGGGCCACGCATCCGGGTCGAAGCCGAGGAGCTTGCCGATCATCATCGCGGGCAGGGGCGCGGCGAGGTCGCCGATGATCTCCGCCTTCCCTCCGTTCGCCGCGACGCCGTCGAAGAGCCGCGCGACCGTGTCCCGAACCTCCGCCTCCCACTCGCCGACCGCGCGCGGCGTGAAGCTGCGCGCGACGAGGTTGCGACGCGTGCGGTGCTCGGGATCGTCGAGGCCGATGAGCGAGGAGTCCGCGGGAATGTTGGGCCGGTAGCCGCCCCGGTTCTGGTCCGAGTTGACGAAGAGCTCGGAGTGCTTCTCGATGAACTCGATGTCGTCGTAGCGCGAGACACCCCAGAGCTCGTTGGTGGGGTCCCAGTACACCGGCTGGTTCTCGCGCAGCCAGGCGTAGGTCGTGTACGGGTCGTCCGTGTAGAGGTCCCCGGCGAGGAGGTCAACGTCCATGGCGGGATCGTAGAACGCCGTAGGCTCGGGCCGCGAAGGAGGTCGACGATGTTGACGAACGGGTTCAACCACGTGGCGATCCTGACGAGCGACAGCGAGCGCCTGCACGCCTTCTACCTCGAGGTGTTCGATGCGCCGGTCCGGCCGCAGGACCCGGCCAAGCCGGACGACGTGCCGTCCGAGGGCTTCCGCCTCTCGATCATCGACGTCGGGCCGTTCTCGGAGCTGAACGTCTTCCAGATCGACGGCAACTCCGAGGCCGAGCGCCAGGTGCCGATGTTCGGCCGGGGTCGCATCGACCACCTCGCGCTCCAGGCCGGGTCCCTCGCCGAGTTCGAGACGATCCGCGACCGGCTGACGGCCCGCGGCTCCACCGACGGGTTCGTCACGGACTTCGGGCCGATCCTGAGCCTGTTCTTCCGGGATCCGGACGGGTTGGAGTGCGAGGTCTGCGTCGAGAACCCCGACGCCGAGCCGGGGGTCTCCCACCCGCCCGGGACCCCCGCGGCCCGGTACACCGCCTCGTAGCGACAGCCCCGGCAGCAGCCGGCGTTCAAGAGGGGACGAAACGCGCCGATACACGGGCCGTGATCGTCGACGAGGCCTCGGCCCGCTTCGCCGGGCGCCTCTCGGCTCTCCTCTACCTGCTCTCGGGCGCGATGTCCCTGCTCGCCGTCGTCGTGCTCCCGGTGCCACCGGGTGGGAACGGCCGGGCGCTGCTCGGTCTCTCGGTGGTGACCCTGATCGCGGGCGGGATCATCGCGGTGCTGCCGTGGGCGCGCTGGCCGGTGTGGACGTCGCTGCTCCTGCTCGTCCCGACGTTCGTGCTCATCGGCATGAACAACGGGTTCGAGGGCACGGACGGCTTCCGGTACGCCCCGTTCTTCTTCATCACGTTCGCGTGGATCGGGCTGACCCAGCGGCGCTGGACGTCCGTCGCCGTGCTCCCGCTCGCGGCCGCTGCGTACCTGATCCCACTCGCCGTCGCGGGCGAGTGGACGATGCTGACGGTCAGCTCGGCGTGGTACGTGCTCCCGGCCTGCGTCTTGCTCGGCGAGGCGATCGCGTGGGTCTCCGACGAGCTTCGCCGGTCCCAGGCCTCGGACCGGGAGCACGCTCGCAGCGTCCGCAAGCTCTTCTCCGAGAACCCCCAGCCGATGTGGGTCTTCGACGTGGAGAGCCTGCGCTTCCTCGAGGTCAACGACGCCGCGATCGATCACTACGGGTACACACGCGAGGAGTTCCTCGCGATGCGGATCACGGACATCCGACCGCCCGAGGAGGTGCCCGGGCTCCTGGCCGAGATCTCGACCGCGGCGGGGCTCGTGCACAGCGGCGCCCGCCGCCACCAGACCAAGGACGGCCGGCTCATCGACGTCCAGGCCACGTCGCACCAGATCGACTTCGACGGGGTCAACGCCGCGCTCGTCGCGATCCAGGACGTGACCGACCGGAACCGGCTCGAGAGCCAGCTCCGGTACCGCGCGTTCCACGACTCGCTCACCCAGCTCGCCAACCGGTCGCTCTTCGCCGACCGGGTCGAGCACGCGATCGCGCGCCAGGCCCGGGCCGAGAACTCGATCGCGGTCGTCGTGCTGGACCTCGACGGCTTCAAGACCATCAACGACAGCCTCGGTCACACGGCGGGAGACCAGCTGCTGGTCGCGGCCGCGCAACGGCTGCAGAACCAGCTGCGCCCCGGTGACACCGCGGCGCGGCTCGGCGGCGACGAGTTCGCGATCCTGCTCGAGGACATCAACGCGCTCGACGAAGTCGCCGCGCTCGCGGAGCGCCTGCTCGACTGCTTCCGCGAGCCGTTCGCGGTCGCGGGGAAGAACCTCATGGTCACGTCGAGCCTCGGGGTCACGCTGAACCGGTTGGGTGAGGGCGCCGAGGAGCTGGTGCGCAACGCCGACATGGCGATGTACCTCGCCAAGAGCGAGGGCAAGGCCTGCTTCCGGATCTACGAGCCGGAGATGCACGACGCGGCTCTCGCTCGACTCGACCTCGAAGCCGAGCTGCGCAACGCGCTGACGGCGGGCGAGTTCGTCGTGCACTACCAACCCACCGTGCGCCTCGACACGGGTGTCGTCTCCGGGTTCGAGGCCCTCGTGCGCTGGGACCACCCCCAACGCGGTCACCTCGCGCCCGCGGAGTTCATCCCGCTCGCGGAGGAGACCGGGACGATCGTCGAGCTGGGTCGCTGGGTCCTCAACCAGGCGTGCGCGCAGGCCAAGAGCTGGCAGACCATGTACGACGATCCCGAGCTCGGCATCGCGGTCAACCTCTCGCCCCGCCAGTTCCTCGATCCTCGGCTGATCGACGACGTCGCCGCGGTCCTGGTCGGGACCGGGCTCGATGCTCGGGCCCTGACGCTCGAGATCACCGAGAGCATCCTGCTCAACGACCGCGAGCAGGCCGTCGCGTGCCTCTACCGGCTCAAGGCGCTCGGCGTGCGCGTCGCGCTCGACGACTTCGGCACCGGCTACTCGTCCCTCGGCCGACTGCGCGAGCTGCCGATCGACGTGCTCAAGATCGACAAGGCGTTCATCGACGGCGTCGCGAACGATACGGAGTCGAGCGGGCTCGTCGAAGCGATCCTGCGCATGGCCGACACGCTGGCGCTGGACACGATCGCCGAGGGGGTCGAACGGCGGGACCAGGCCGATCAGCTGCAGCGCCTCGGTTCGCAGCTCGTGCAGGGCTACCTGTTCTCGCGTCCGCTGCCGGCCGCGGAGATCCCGGAGTTCCTACGCGGACGTGGCTACGCGTCCGATGTCGTGCGTCGATAGCCCCGAGCCGAGGTAGTCGAACCCGTCGTTCGCGAGCGCGGCGAGATCGCCGCCGACGTCGAGCCACTCGTGCAGGGCCGCGCGCAGGCAGGCCATCGAGGCGCCGGCGACGAGTCGGAGGTGCAGCTCGGGCGTCTTCCCGCCCGACCGCGCGTCGCGCTCGAGGAGCGCGGTCGCCACCGCTTCCTCCCAGCTCTGCTGCCGCTCGAACTTGTGGGAACGGAGCCCGGAGCTGCCGTCGAAGATCCGCGACCGGAGGACCAGGCGCTTGCGATTCTCCGAGTACTCGTCCGTGGTGGCGAGGAACGCGGCCTGGACCGCGCGGATCGGGAGCTCGTCGGCGGGGCGGCGGGCGATCTCGGTGAGGAGGGCCTCGAGCCGTTCGTCACCGTCGGCGAACAGCACGTCTTCCTTCGCGCCGTAGTAGCGGAAGAAGGTGCGTTGGGAGACGTCGCACCGCTCGGCGATCTCGTCGACGGTCGTGCCGTCGAAGCCCTTCTCCGCGAACAGCTCGAGCGCGGCCGTCTCCAGCGCCTGGCGGGTCTTCTCCTTCTTGCGCTCGCGCAGGCCGGGCCGGTCGGGGTCGTCCTCGTGGCCCGGAGGGGCGCCGGGCTGACCAAGATGTTTCACGCGCTGCAGTTTGGCAGAATCTAACGATTGGCGCAAACCGCCGAAAGTCAGTTACTGTCATGACATGACCACGACTGCGGATTCCCCCGCCGCGAAGACGACGAACGCGCCGCACGGCCCGGGCCCGGGCGCTACGGACGCGGAGCACGCCGCCTACGACAAGCGGTGGTGGACGCTGGCCGTCCTCTGCCTCAGCCTGCTGATCGTCTTCGTCGGGAACGCGAGCCTCAACGTCGCGATCCCGACGCTGTCGCGCGAGCTGCACGCGACCACGTCACAGCTGCAGTGGGTCGTCGCCGCGTACTCCCTGGTGTTCGCGGGACTGCTGTTCTCGACCGGCGCGCTCGGTGACCGGTTCGGTCGCAAGGGTGCGTTGCAGCTGGGGCTCGTCGGCTTCCTGATCGCCGCGACCCTCGCGTCGGAGTCCACGCAGATGTGGCAGCTCATCGCGTGCCGTGCCGCGATGGGTGCGTCCGCCGCGTTGATCATGCCGTCGACGCTGTCGATCCTCGTAAACGTCTTCCCGCCGCACGAGCGCACCAAGGCGATCGCGATCTGGGCCGCGACGACGGGGGCCGCCGGCGCGATCGGGCCGGTCGCGAGCGGATTCCTGCTCGGCCACTTCTGGTACGGCTCCGTCTTCCTCGTGAACGTCCCGATCATCGCGGTGGCGCTGATCGCGGGCTGGTTCCTCGTGCCCCGGTCCCGTGACCCGGAGCAGGGCAAGCTCGACCCGCTCGGCGCCGTGCTGTCGATCATCGGCATCTCCACGCTCGTCTACGGGCTGATCCAGGCGCCCGACAAGGGATGGTTGAGCGGCGGCACCCTCGGCGCGTTCGCGGTCGCGGCCGTGGTGCTCGCGCTGTTCGTGGCCTGGGAGCTGCGGGTCGACGAGCCGATGCTCGACATGAGCTTCTTCAAGAACCCGGCGTTCAGCACCGGGACCGGCGGCATGATCCTCGTCTTCCTCTCGATGTACGGCGTGATGTTCCTCATCACGCAGTACTTCCAGCTCGTGCTCGGCTACAGCCCGCTCTCGTCGGCGCTGCGGACGCTGCCGATGGCGCCGATCATGATCATCGTGGCGCCACTCACGCCCCGTCTCTCGAAACGATTCGGATCGCACCGGGTCGTCTCCGGAGGCATGCTGCTCATCGCGTTCGGGTTCCTGATGTTCCGCGCGCTCTCGGTGGACACGCCCTACTGGTTCGTGCTCCTTGCGTTCCTCCCGCTCGTCGGGGGCATCGCATTGACCATGTCGCCGATGACCGCCGCCATCATGGGCGCAGTCCCGGCCCGGCGCGCCGGTGCGGGCTCGGCCATGAACGACGCGTCGCGCGAGCTCGGCGCGGCGCTCGGTGTCGCCGTGCTCGGAAGCGTCGCGGCGTCGCACTACGCGAGCGCGATGGGCACGGTCGTCAGCCACATCCCCGTCGATCAGCGCGGAGCGGCCGAGACGTCGCTGGCCGGCGCGCTCCAGACCGCGGCGAAGCTGCCCGCGGCGGCCGGTCACGCCCTGACGCTCGGGGCCCAGGACGCGTTCATCGGCGGGATCCAGCTCGCGGTCACCGCCGGCGCGATCCTCGCGATCGTCGCGGCGGTGATCGTGTACCGGTTCCTGCCCCATGTCACGACCCAGCAGGGGGCCATGCACGGAGCGGTCGAGTCCATGGAGGACGCGGCCGAGCTCGGCCTCGGTGGCACCCCACCGATCTTCGCCGACGTGGAGGACCGGAGGTCCGATCTGGAGGACCAGCAGCCCGACGTCGGGGACCGGACGTCCGTGGAGTCGGAATCCGCACCGGGCCGGTGACCTCGACCCCTACGGTCCGGGGCGTGGCACCACCGCAGGGGCCTTCCACCGCCGATCTCGACCCGCCGGATCCGCGGCGGTGGTTCTCGCTCGCGATCGTCGTGCTCTCGGTGCTGATCGTCGCACTCGACACGACGGTGCTGAACGTCGCGATCCCCACGATCCTGCGCGACCTGAACACGACGCTGCCGAGCCTGCAGTGGGTGATCACCGGGTACTCGTTGACGTTCGCCAGCCTGCTCATCATCGGGGGCCGGCTCGCGGACCTGTTCGGGGCCCGCCGGATGTTCATCATCGGCGCCGCGCTCTTCGGCGTGGGATCACTGCTCGCGTCGCTCGCGCAGTCGGTCCCGATCTTGATCCTGGGTGAGGCGATCATCGAGGGCGTCGGCGCGTCGCTCATGATGCCGGCGACGCTCGGCATCCTCTCGTCGACGTTCCGGGGCCACGAGCGCGCGACCGCGTTCGCGATCTGGGGTGCCACCGCGGGAGCCGCAGTCGCGATCGGTCCGCTGATCGGTGGCTTCCTCACGACGAACTACTCGTGGCGGTGGTCCTTCCGGATCAACCTCATCGTGGTCCCGGTCGCGATCATCGGCGCACTGCTCGTCATGCGGCGCAGCCCGACCGCGTCCGAACGGGAGCGCATCGACGTCCCGGGTGCGCTGCTGGTGGCGCTGGGCATGTTCCTGCTGGTCTTCAGCCTGAGCGAAGGCACCCGCTACGGCTGGTGGCGGCCGCTCGACAACTTCGGTGTGCTCGGCGACAACGTCTGGCCGAAGAGCCGGGGCGTCTCGATCGTGCCGGTGACCATCGTGCTGGCGATCGTCGTGCTGATCGCGTTCTACCTGGTCGAGCGGTACAAGGAGCGGCACAACGCCGACCCGCTGTTCGAATTCGGTCTGCTCCGCTACCTCAGCTTCCGTTACGGCCTGCTCACGACCATGGTGCTCGCGCTCGGCCAGCTCGGCTTCCTGTTCGTGCTCCCGGTCTTCCTCCAGGACGGCATCCACCTCTCGGCGGTGGACAACGGGCTGTGGCTGCTGCCGTCGGGCATCTCGATCATCATCGGGACCCAGATCGGGGCGCGGCTCACCCGCCGCATCTCCGTGACGTCCGTCGTCCGCATCGGCCTGGTCCTCGAGGCGGTCGGGCTCGTCGCGATGGTCATCGCGATCTCACCGCAGCTCACGTTCGTCTCGCTGCTCCCCGGCCTCGTCCTGTTCGGGATCGGGATCGGCTTCGCCGGCTCGCAGCTGACCAACGTGATCCTGTCGGACATCCCGAACGACCGCTCCGGCGCGGCGAGCGGCGCGAACACGACGACCCGCCAGCTCGGGGCGGCGCTCGGCATCGCGACCATCGGTGGCCTGCTCACCAGCGTCACGATTTCGCACGCGATCTCGAGCGTGCGCAGCGCGAGCCTTCCGGCGTCGTTGAAAGCGAGCGCGGGGGTGGGTCTCCACACGAACGGCGTGAACTTCTCCGCACCCCGCGGCACCTCGTTGGCCGACATCGCCGAGCTCCGTCACCTGCTCGAGAGCTCGGTGGCCGCCGGGACGCGCAGCGCGTTGCTGTTCGCCACGGTCGTCGTCACGATCGGCGCGTTCGTCTCGCTGCTCATCCCGAAGATCAAAGTGCCCGCGCGACCCGACGACGAGGCCGGGATGGAACGGATCGAAGCCCTCGGGCCGGTCAGCGCCTCGACGGTCGAGCCGACCCCGGTCGAGTGGCGCGGCTGACCCGGTCCGTCAGGTTCGTCCGGTGACGTCGAAGCGGTACCGCAGCACCTCGGCCACAGCCCGGTAGCCGATCGACCGGTAGATGGAGTTCGACGTCGGGTTCCAGAGGTCGGTGTAGAGGATGCATCGATCTCCTCGAGCCCTCACCGCGCGCGAGACCCTCGCGACGAGCGCCGACGCGTAGCCGCGGCCCCGGAACGCCGGCGGTGTGAAGACGGGTCCGACGCGCGCGACCGCGGCGACCGGCTCGGACAGCCCCGCCATTGCTTTCGGCCCGGAGTCGTCCCATACCCAGAGGTGTCCGGCGGCGAGGCGACGGTCGACCGTGTCGTTGGTCTCGCGCACCGGATCGCCGATCGCGGATTGAAAGTCACGGAACCAGGCGAGGAGCCGGTCTCGGTCAGCAATCGCGGCCGCACGAAGGTGGCCCGTCGTCGGTCGCGCCTCGATGACTGTGTCGACTTCGTAGATCCGCTGGCCCGAATCGGGAGCGGCTCCGGTCTCCGCCCGCTCGGTCCAACGCCCGGCAAAGAGGGCCGCGGTCGCCGCCTCGCCCGACACTCCCGGGAGGGTCACGCCCTGCTCGACGACGGCCTCGACCGCGGCGGCGACGGCCTCGGTTGCCATCGGCGTGATCGTGGCGACGAAGTCCAGCGGGGACTGGAAGGCCACGCCCGCGACCTGACCGTCGGCCTCGACCACCCAGTACCGGCCCGGCTGGGGATGGGCGACTCGTCCGTGCAGCAGCGTGAGGATCACGTTGTGACGGACCGGGTCGCGCTCGAGGAAGGCGGCGGCCACATCGAGCACCCGCTGCGGACGGTCCGTGCTCCAGGCGGTGGTGTTCATGGGCCCATGATCGCGAGGGCCGGGGCCGCGGCGCGTGATTTGCCGCGGCGACGCGGACGAAGGGGTCCTGAGGCGCCCTGACCGTCGGTGCGGCAGGCTGGTGGTCATGACCGCGAACCCGCCGACCCAGTACGCGACCGACGCCAACCTCGCGGCGCGCCAGCGACTCTGGGCGGAGAGCCGGCGCGAGCCGCCGTTCGACCTCTTCACCTGGGTGCTGGACCTGGCCGGCGTCACGGAGGGTGACTCCCGGCGCGTGCTCGATGTCGGCTGCGGCAACGGGAGCTACGAGCGGATCCTCCGCGATCGCGGCCACGCCGGGCCGCGGGTCGCGCTCGACCTCTCGGCCGGCATGCTCGAGCACGTCCCCGGACTCCGGATGCAGGCCGACGTCCAGTCGCTGCCGCTCGGCGCGTCGACGTTCGACCTCGTTCTCGCGCCCCACATGCTGTACCACGTGCCGGACGTCGTGGCCGCGGCGCACGAGGCCCGACGCGTCCTCGACCCCGGCGGCGTGTTCCTCGCGGTGACCAACAGCGAGCGGAACCTGGCCGAGCTCCGGCAGCTGGTCGAGGCGGCGGTCGGGACCGGGTGGGAGATGGTCCGTCCTTCCGACCGGCACTTCAGCCTCGAGAACGGTGCCGTGCCGCTCTCACGCGCGTTCGACCGGGTCGAACGGGTCGACTGTCCGGCGAGTGCGGTCGTGGTCAGTGATCTCGACGCGATCACGGACTACGTCGCGAGCGTCGCCGATCACTACGAGGCCGACGCCGGTCGACCGTGGGCCGAGGTCGTGGAACGGGTGCGGGTCCTCGCGCGCGACGCGATGTCGGGGACCGGTGAGCTGCGGATGACCTCCGCCGTCGGCGCGTTCGTGTGCCGATGACGGCGTACGCCGCCCTGCTGCGCGGGATCAACGTCGGGGGCAAGAACAAGGTGCCGATGGCGGATCTCCGCACGCTCTTCGAGACGCTCGGGCACGCTGACGTGGTGACCTACATCCAGAGCGGCAACGTCGTGTTCACCAGCGCGAGCAAGCCCGCGAAGATCGCGGCGGGCATCACCGACGCCATTGCGGGGGAGTTCGGGCTGACGGTGCCGGTCATCGTGCGCAGCCGCACGGAGCTCCGGCGGGTGCTCACGAGCAATCCGTTCCTCGACGCGGGCGTCGCCCCGGCCAAGCTGCACGTCACGTTCCTCGCCGACCGGCCCGCCCAGGCGGCGATCGCCAAGCTCGATCCCGATCGGTCGCTTCCGGACGAGTTCGCGGTCGTGGGCCGGGAGATCTTCATGTTCATGCCGAACGGCATGGGTCGCACCAAGCTCACGATCGACTGGTTCGAACGGTGCCTCGGCACCCGAGGCACCGCACGGAACTGGAACACCGTGAACAAGCTCGTCGAGCTCGTGCGCGGCTGACCTCCGAAACGGCTCTACAATTTGCCGGCGGACCGGGAGAGACCGCAAAGGGGGCCCCGTCGTGGCAACGACGGACGACAAGATCGACCGCGGCACCATGCTCGCGCTGGTCGCGATGGCGCTGGGCGTGTTCGTCATCGCGAACGACTTCACCGCGTTGAGCGTGGCCATCCCCCAGATCGAGAAGGATCTCGGCACCGACCTCAGCACCGCGCAGTGGGTGATCAACGGCTACGCGCTGGTGTTCGGCGTCCTGATCGTGACCGGCGGTCGGCTGGCCGACCTGTACGGCCGCAAGCGCATCTTCATGATCGGCAGCTCGATCTTCGCCGGCTTCTCCGTCATCGGCGGCTTCGCGCCCAACATCGACGTCCTGATCGCGTGCCGCGCGCTGATGGGGATCGGCGGGGCGATGATGTGGCCCGCGGTGCTCGGCATGACGTACGCGCTCGTCCCGGACAGCAAGGCCGGGCTGGCCGGCGGGCTGATCCTCGGGGTGGCCGGGCTCGGCAACGCGGTCGGACCGATGTTCGGGGGCCTGCTCACCGACGAGCTGAGCTGGCGCTGGGTCTTCTTCGTCAACCTCCCGATCGCACTGTTCGCCATGTTCGTGACCCAGCGGGAGGTGAAGGAGACCCAGGTGGTCGTGAGCGATCGGCGACTCGACTACCCGGGCGTCGCCACGCTGACGATCGGCGTTGTGTCGTTGCTGCTCGCGCTGGATGAGGGATCGGACGTCGGGTTCACGAGCCCCACGATCCTCGCGTTGTTCGGTGTGGGGGCCGTGATGCTCGTCCTGTTCGGCGTGGTCGAGTCCCGGCAGGGTGAGCACGCCCTCGTGCCGAAAGATGTCCTGGCGAACCGCGTGTTCACGGCGGCGAACGTCGCGGTCCTCCTGATGTCGGCGATCTTCTTCTCCGCGTTGCTGTACCTCCCGCAGTTCATGACGAAGGTCCTCGGGTTCTCGGCACTCGAGTCGGGCGCGGGGCTGCTGCCGATGATGGGGGTCTTCGCGGCGACATCGTTCATCGCCGGATCGCTCTACCAACGGCTCGGGGCGAAGACGATCGTCTCGATCGGCGCCGCGTTCCTCGGCGTAGGGATGCTGATGCTGTCGATGCTCGATGTCGACTCGAGCTACGCGTCCCTGGTTCCGGGAATGGTCGTGCTCGGCATCGGTGTCGGGCTCTTCTACTCGTCGGTCACCACGTCGGCGGTCACCGCGCTCGATCCCTCGCGCGCGAGCCTCGCCGGCGGCATCGTGTACATGTGCCAGATCGCGGGCGGCGCGATCGGCCTCGGACTCAACACGGCGATCGTGGTCGCGGCCGGGACCTCGAAGGCCGACCTCGCGACCGGCATCGGCAACGCGTTCAAGGTCGATGCGGTGCTGGCGGTCGCCGGCCTCGTCGTCGCGCTCCTCTTCGTCGGCGGGACGGTGACGCTGGAGGGTCGCCGCGAGCTGCGCTGGCACCACCGCGCCCACGCCTGAGTGATCCGTTCGCCCGACCACGGCGAATCGTGATCAAGCAGTGACGACGAGGAGGTCTTTCGATGGGTGCGGATGTGAACGTCAAGACCATCGAGGCGGTGTACGACGCGTTCAGCCGGGGCGATGTGGCCGCGATCCTGGATGTCGTGACGGACGACGTCGACTGGGCATCCGAGACCACGTCCACGGTCGCGCCCTGGTACGGCCCGCGCCACGGCAAGGCCGGAGTGGCCGAGTTCTTCGAGGCGTTCGGCAGCTCGATGGAGGTCGAGGAGTTCACCCCGATCGTGTACGCCGCCAACGACACGGACGTGCTGACGGTGGTCCGGTTCCGCGTGAAGGCGCGCGGCACGGGCCGGAGCGCGGCCATGGACCTCCACCATTGGTTCACGTTCCGCGACGGCAAGATCGCGTACTACCGCGGGACCGAGGACACCGCGCAGACCGAGGCGATCCTGCGCGGCTGACCCGAGGGTGGGGTGGCGGATATCGTTGTGGCGGCGTTCAGGTCGCCACCGGGTCCGCGGGAAGGGCACAGCCCACCTGAGCACGTCGAGTGTTGATCTCAACCTCCTTTCGGCCTGAGGCCGCGGACCGCAGGCGTGTGAAAGGAGGTCGCGATGCCGACCACCCCGCTGCCGGAACGTCCGAACCTCGACCACCTGCGGACGCAGGCCCGAACGCTCCAACGAGCGGTGCGCGCCGCCGACCCCGGTGCGATCGCACGGGTCGCGGCCCAGCACCCCGACGGGGCTCCCGCCGAGAGCTCCCGGGAACGATTCCCACGCTCGGCCGCGCAGCTCGTGGTTGCCCACGAGTACGGGTTCGCGAGCTGGGCCCGGCTCAAGCACCACGTCGACCTGGTGACCCGGTACACGCGGGTGCCGGACGAGACCCCCACCACGGGTGATCCCGCGTCCGACCTCCTGCGGTTCGGGTGCCTGGTCTACAGCGGTGAGGACGGTCCCGCCCGCTGGGCCGAGGCCCGCCGGATCCTGCGTGACCACCCGGAGGTGCGCAGGGCCGACATCCGTGTGGCCGCGGCGTTGGCCGACGTCGACGCGGTGCACCGGCTCCTGCGCGACGACCCCGCGCAGGCCGCGCGCGACGGCGGTCCGCACGGCTGGGCGCCGCTGCTCTACCTCGCGTACTCGCGCGTGGACCCGGACGTGTCGGAGTCCGCGGTGGTCGCGACGGCGCGTGCGTTGCTGGACGCGGGTGCGGATCCGAACGCGGGCTT
The DNA here is from genome assembly GCA_963770105.1 of uncultured Acidimicrobiia bacterium. Classification (GTDB taxonomy): domain Bacteria; phylum Actinomycetota; class Acidimicrobiia; order IMCC26256; family JAENVU01; genus Chersky-806. Next base: position 141,735 of record CAVYOL010000002.1, read on the forward strand.
CCTCCACCACGGCCTGCCGACGCCGTTCACCGTGTTGACGGGCACGTTCGGCGAAGGGGAGCGCGGCCCACGGGACCAGCCGCGGCACCCGCACTCGCACGCGCTCGCCCGCGTCCTGCTCGACGCCGGTGCGGATCCCAACGACGGCCAGACGCTCTACAACCGGATGTTCGAGCCCGACGACGACCATCTCGTCCTGCTCTTCGAGCACGGCCTCGGCACCGGATCGGGCGGGCCGTGGCGCGCCCGGCTCGGCGCGGCACTCGACGCGCCGGCCGAGATGGTGCGGGGACAGCTCGCGTGGGCCGTGACGCGCAATTTCCCGGACCGGGTGCGACTGCTGGTCGCTCACGGCGTCGACGTCAGCTCGCCGTTCCCGGGGGAGCGCCGGACCCCGGTCGAGGTGGCCGCGTTGCACGGCAACCGCGAGATCGTGGAGATCCTCGTCGCGGCCGGTGCCGCGCCGCCCGCACTCAGTACCCCTGAGGCGCTCGCGGCCGCGGCGTTGGCGGGGGACCGGGACGCGGTCGACCGACTCGTCGCCACGCATCCCGGGGTCGCGGCGCAGGCCATGGCCGAGCAGCCGACCGCGGTGCTGCAGGCCGCGACCGCCGGGCGGCGCGACGCGGTCTCCCTGTTGGTGGACCTCGGCTTCGACGTCAACGCCGGGGCGCGACGGGGTGAGGGGTTCGTGATCGACAGCACCGCGCTGCACCACGCCGCGACCGACGGCGACCTCGAGCTGGTGCGCCTGCTGGTCTCGCTCGGCGCCGATCTCGACGCGCACGACGCCGCGTTCGATGCCACGCCGCTGGGCTGGGCCCGCCACGCCGATCAGCCCGAGATCGTGGCCTTCCTCGAGTCGCGCACCTCTGGAGACGGCGCCGCTCCGTGACCCCGCCGTTGGTCCGAAGACGGTTCCCTGCGCACCGGTTTCGGACCAACGAAGGAACCAAGGAGTTCTTGACCCGTTCTTACACGCGCTGCAGTCGGCTCTTACGGGCTCCCGCCACTGTGGCGCCATGCACGACATCGACGGCAACCCCCGCACGATCCGGCCCGCGGCCCGCGAGCCCATGGCTGCGCCGCTGGTCGACGTGGCGGTCCCGGTCTACAACGAGGAGCGCGTGCTCGCCGCGAGCATCGAGCGCCTGCACGCGTACCTCTCGGACGAGTTCCCGTTCTCGTGGCGGATCACGATCGTCGACAACGCGTCGACCGACGGGACCTGGCTCTCCGCGACGCGCCTCGCTCGGGATCTCCCGAACGTCACCGCGCGCCATCTCGACCGGAAAGGTCGGGGCCTCGCGCTCCGATCGGCGTGGACCGGATCGGACGCTGTCGTCCTGGCGTACATGGACGTCGACCTCTCGACCGACCTCGACGCGTTCCTGCCCCTCGTCGCGCCGCTGCTCTCCGGTCACTCGGACCTCGCGATCGGCTCCCGGCTCGCGCCCGGATCCTCGGTGGCCCGCGCGCCGAAGCGCGAGATCATCTCCCGCACCTACAACCTGATCCTCCGCACGGTCCTCGCGACCCGCGTGCGTGACGCGCAGTGCGGGTTCAAGGCAGTCCGGTCCGACGTCGCGCGCCGATTGCTCCCGGCGGTCGAAGACGACGGCTGGTTCTTCGACACCGAGCTCCTCGTGCTCGCCGAGCACAACGGCCTCCGGATCCACGAGGTGCCGGTCGACTGGATCGACGACGTCGACAGCCGCGTGCACGTGACGCGCACTGCACTCGACGACCTGCGCGGCACGGCCCGCATGGTCCGCACCTTCGCGACCGGTCGGGGGAACCTCGAGCTCGGCGCGACGGCACGAGCGACGCTCGACGACGACTTCGGCCGCCGGCTCGTGCGAGCTTCGCGACGATCGGAGCGCTCAGCACCGTGGTCTCGCTCGTCATCTACCTGCTGACGTGGAGCGCGCTCGGGGCGATCGGCGCGAACGCCCTGGCGCTCAGCGCGACCTTCGTCGCCAACACCTGGGCGAACGCCCGGTTCACCATCGGCACACGGCGTCCGGACTGGCGGATCGCGGGCTCGATCTACCTGGGCTCGCTCCTCTTCACGAGCGTGGCGCTGCTGGTCGTCGGCCTCTCCGGCGGCGGCTTCGGACTCCAGCTCGCCGTGCTGATCGTCACCTGGATGGCCGTAGCCGGGTGCCGGTTCGCGCTCACACGGGCCACTCCGTCGTCTCCCGGGCTCGCGGCCTGAGCCGTGACCACTCATCGACTCGAGGATCGATCTGACATGTCCAGCACGACGCTGATCCCACCGACCACCGAACCGGAGCCGCGCCCGCACGGCTCGCCCGAGTGGTCCGCCGCCCCGCCCCGCCCGTCGCGGGTGCGCCGGCTGTGGCGCGGCCCCGAGCCCGATCCGGCGTGGGCCCGGCCCGCGCTGCTCGCGCTGCTCGCGGCCACGGCCGTGCTGTACCTCTGGGGGCTCGGCGCGTCGGGTTGGGCGAACTCCTACTACTCGGCCGCGGTCCAGGCCGCGACGAAGAGCTGGAAGGCGTTCTTCTACGGGTCGACCGACTCGTCGAACTTCATCACCATCGACAAGACCCCGATGTCGATCTGGCCGATGGCGATCTCGGCCCGCATCTTCGGCGTCAGCTCGTGGTCGATCCTCGTGCCGCAGGCGCTCGAAGGGGTGGCCGTCGTCGGCGTCCTCTACGCCGCGGTCAAGCGCTGGTTCTCTCCGGGGGCCGCACTCGTCGCCGGTGCGGTCGCGGCGCTGACGCCCGTCGCGGCGCTGATGTTCCGGTTCAACAACCCGGACTCACTCCTGGTCCTCCTGCTCGTCGGCGCGGCGTACGCGATGACCCGGGCGCTCGAAGCCGGCACGACGCAGTGGCTGGTGCTGGCGGGCGTCGCTCGTCGGGTTCGCGTTCCTCACCAAGGAGCTGCAGGCCTTCCTCGTGCTCCCCGGCTTCGGGCTCGCGTACCTCCTGGCCGGGCCACCGAAGCTCGGCCGCCGGATCGTGCCAGCTCATCGGCATGGGCGTGACGACGCTCGCCGCCGCCGGCTGGTGGGTGGCGATCGTGCAGCTCACCCCCGCGGCGGACCGTCCGTACATCGGCGGCTCGCAGAACAACAGCTTCTGGAACGTGCTCTTCGGCTACAACGGCTTCGGTCGGCTGACCGGCAGTGAGACGGGCAGCGTCGGCGGGGGTGGCGCCGGGACCCAGGGCGGGCAGTGGGGCCCGACCGGGTGGACCCGGCTGTTCAACCAGGCCTTCGGCGGTCAGGCGTCGTGGCTCATCCCGGCCGCGTTGATCCTGCTCGTCGGCGGGCTCGTCGTGACGCTGCGGCGGCCGCGGACCGACCGCAGCCGCGCCGCGCTTGATCCTCTGGGGCGGCTGGCTGCTCGTCACCGGCATGGCCATCAGCCTCGGCAAGGGCATCATCCACGAGTACTACACGGTCGCACTCGTCCCCGCGATCGGCGCGCTGATCGGCATCGGCGGAGCACTGATGTGGCGTCACCGCGACAGCTGGTTCGGACACGCGGTGCTCTCGTTGGCGCTGCTCGCCACCACGATCTGGGCGTACACGCTGCTCGGTCGCACTCCGACCTGGGCGCCGGCGTTGCGCCCGATGGTGTTGATCCTGGGCATCGCGATCTCGGTCGCACTGCTCGTGCCGATGACGCGGCGGGTCGGTCTGGCCATGCTGGGCGCGGGGCTGGTCGTCGCACTCGCGGCGCCCACCGCGTACACGCTGTCCACCGTCCGCACGAGCCACTCGGGCTCGTTGCCGACCGCCGGCCCGGCGAGCGCGGGCCGCGGGTTCGGTCCCGGCGGCGGGGGCGGCTTCCCCGGCGGTGCGGGTGGCGCCCGACCCGGCTTCGCCGGCGGCTTCCCGCCCGGGGCCACCGGCGGGACCGCGACCGGCGGCGCCGCGACCGGCGGGACCGGCACCGCGCCGAGCTTCGGCGGCACCGGTCGGCCTGGCGGCTTCGGAGGCGGTGGGGGCGGCATCGGTGGGCTCCTCAACGGCACCACCGTCAGCACCAAGCTCTCGAAGCTGCTTCAAGCCGGCAGCGACGGGTACCGCTGGACCGCCGCCGCGGTCGGTGCGAACAACGCCGCGAGCTACCAGCTGGCATCCGGTGAGGCCGTCATGGCGATCGGTGGCTTCAACGGGAGCGACCCGGCGCCGACCCTCGCCCAGTTCAAGACGTACGTGCGCGAGCACAAGATCCACTACCTGATCGGTGGCGGCGTCGGCGCCGGACCCGGTGGCTCGGGGACGTCGAGTGCGATCACCACCTGGGTCGCCGCGCACTACACGACCACGACCGTCGGCGGCGTCACGCTCTACGACTTCACCCAGCCGACCTCCACGTCGACCGGCTCCTGATCCCGACCCCACCCCTCGACTCCGCCGTGGTGGAGTCGAGGGGGTCGGGGGTGGGGGCAGCACGCGGCGACGGGGAGGGAAGACGCCCTCCCCATCCGGCAGCGAGTGTGGTCTGCTGAACCCATGGGCATCCGGGGCGCCGAAGCGTGACTGCGGTCTGGCTCTGGGTCCGTGCGGACCTGCGCCGGCGGTAGCGGTCGTGGGTGGTGCTCGGGCTGCTCGCCGGGGTCTCCGTCGGGCTCGCGTGCGCAGGCATCGCCGGCGCGCGCCGGACCGAGCGGGCGCTCCCGAACTACGCCCGCGTCTCCCCGCGTCCCGGATGCGGTCCTCCGGTCGATCGGGTTCACCCGGCGTGACGCGCGCATCGCCATCGCGTGGCAGGCGACGCTCATCGCGATCGTCGGCCTGGTCGTCGGCGTCCCGTTGGGGATCGTGGCGGGCCGGCTGATCTGGAAGCAGCTCGCGGAGAGCTTCCCGGTGGCGTACGTGCCGCCGTTCGCGCTCCTCGGCGTGCTGCTCGTGGTGCCGGTGGCGATCATCGTCGCGAACCTCATCGCCGCCGGTCCCGGCCACGCCGCGACCCGGATCCGCCCCGCCCGCGTCCTGCGCACCGAGTAGGTCACCGCGGAATAAAAACAGTATATGCTTGTTCCAAGTTCCACGAGCTCAGAGAGGAGCCGGACATGGGACAGCAGCGAGTCGCCCTCATCACCGGGGCATCGCAGGGACTCGGCCGTGCGCTCGCGGGTGCGCTGGCCGATCGGGGCTGGGACCTCGTCCTCGACGCCCGGCGCGCCGATCGCCTCGAGCGCAGCGCGTCGGAGCTCGCGGCCCGCACGAGGGTCGTGGCCATCGCCGGCGACGTCACCGACCCGGGTCACCGCACCCGGCTCGTCGACGCGGTGGAGGAGCTCGGTCGGCTCGACCTCCTCGTGAACAACGCGAGCACGCTCGGTGCGAGCCCGCTCCCGGAGCTGGCGTCGATCGACCTTGCCGTGCTGCGCGAGATCTACGAGGTCAACGTGGTCGCACCGTTGGCCCTCACCCAGCTGCTGCTGCCGAGGCTCCGGCAGTCGCACGGCACGATCGTGAACGTCACGTCCGATGCCGCCGTGGAGGCGTACCCGGCGTGGGGTGGTTACGGATCATCGAAGGCCGCGTTCGAACAGCTGTCCGCGGTGCTCGCGGTCGAGCACGAGGACGTGCGGGTGCTGGTCGCGGATCCGGGCGACATGCGCACCGAGATGCACCAGGACGCGTTCCCCGGCGAGGACATCACCGACCGTCCCCTGCCGGAGACGATCGTGCCGGCGCTGGTGGACCTGATCGAGAGTGACCAGGCCGGCGGGCGCTACCGGGTGCCGGAGCTGGTGTCATGACCGCCGTCATCGAGCAGTCGGCACTCGTCGCGCCGCTGGACGCCGCCCACGAGGCGTCCGAGCCGCCCGAAGTCCGGGGTCGCGACCGGTCGGACGTCCGATTGCTCGTCTCCCACGGGGTGGAACGAGGTCGTGCACGCGACGTTCGCGGATCTCCCCGGCTCGCTGCACCGCGGCGACGTGCTGGTCGTGAACACGTCGGCCACGATCCCCGCGGCGATCGACGGCGCGCTCCCGGACGGCACCGCGATCCGCGTGCACTTCTCGACGGAGATGCCCGGTGGCTTCTGGCTCGTCGAGGCGCGCCGGCCGGAACGGGGGAGCACCGTCCCGTTCGCCGACGACCTCGACCGGCATCGACCTCGCCGTGGCCGGCGGCGGCCACCTCACCGTGCTCGATCGCTTGCCGGGCTCGCAGCGGCTGTGGCTCGCGTCGCCGCACCTCGGTCTGCCGCGTCGTCGAGTACCTCACCCACCACGGCGAGCCGATCCGCTACCGCCACGCGCCGGGCCCGTGGCCGCTGCGCGCGTACCAGCAGATCTTCGGCACCGAACCGGGGAGCGCGGAGATGCCGAGCGCCGCGCGGCCGTTCACCGCGGCGCTCGTGCTCGAGCTCGCCCGACGCGGCGTCACCGATCGAGACGATCCTGCTGCACGCCGGCGTGTCGTCCCTCGAAGCGCACGAGATGCCGTACCCGGAGCGCTACCGCGTTCCCGACGCGACCGCGGCCCACCTCAACGCGGTGCACGACGCCGGCGGCCGCGTGGTCGCGGTCGGTACCACCGTGGTCCGGGCACTCGAGACGCGTGACCGACCTCCACGGGACCGTGCACCCCGGCGCGGGCTGGACCGATCTCGTCGTCACCCCCGAGCGCGGCGTGCGCGCGGTGGACGGGTTGGTCACCGGTTGGCACGAGCCCGAGGCCACGCACCTGCTGATGCTGGAAGCGATCGCGGGACGGCCGGCGCTCGAGCGTGCGTACGCGGCGGCGCGGCGCGAGGGTTACCTGTGGCACGAGTTCGGCGACAGTCACCTCCTTCTGCCGGAGCGGAGCTCGCGATGAGCGATCAACGGGTCGCGCCCACCGCTGCCGGAGGGACGCCGGGCGGTGCTCTACGCGCTGCGCCGCCGCGGCCAGGGGACGGTCGACGACATCGCCCGCCACCTCGACATGACGGTGAGCGGCGCCCGCCAGCACCTGAGCGCGCTCGTCGACGACGGGTTCGCCGAGGCGACCGAGATCCCGCGGCCCGAGGGGCAACGGGGCCGTCCGCAGCTCGAGTACGTCGTGTCGGACCGCGCCGACAGCCTGTTCCCCAAGGCGTACGGCGAGCTGACCAACGAGCTGCTCGGCTACGTGTCGGAGTCGGACTCGACGCTCGTCGACCAGCTGTTCGCGCGCCGTCGGGACGAGCGGGTGCGCAACGCGCAGGCCCGGCTCGGGCCGTTGAAGAGCCTGAAGGCCAAGGTGACCGAGCTGACCCGGATCCTCGACGAGGACGGCTACCTCGCGACCTGCGACCCGATGCCGCGGTGGCTACCGGATCGTCGAGCACAACTGCGCCATCCTCGCCGTCGCCCGCAAGTACGGGCAGGCCTGCACGAGTGAGATCGACTTCATCCGGACGGTCCTGCCCGGGACCACCGTGGAGCGGGTCAGCCACATCATCGAGGGTGCGCACCACTGCGCCTACGAGGTGCGACCCGCGCCGAAGGCCTGACGTAGGGTTGGCGCCGCGGCGAGCGGGACACACTTCGCCGGCAGGACGTTCAGCACCGTCACTACGGAGGTCACGATGGCGTCAGCGAGCGCGGGCCTGCACGAACCCGCGGAGAAGCTGCTTCCCGGCACGATCGACCAGCACCGCGCGCTGGTCTCGATCATGGAGGAGCTCGAGGCGGTCGACTGGTACCACCAGCGCGCCGACGCCACCGACGACGCCACGCTCGCCGCAGTCCTGCGCCACAACCGGGACGAGGAGAAGGAGCACGCGGCGATGACGCTCGAGTGGCTCCGCCGCCACGATTCGGTGCTGGACCAGCACCTGCGCACCTACCTCTTCACGGAGGGCTCGATCACGGAGATCGAGCACGAGGCGGAGCACGAAGAGGACGCCGGCGCGAGCGGCACGTCCTTGGGCATCGGCAGCTTGAAGGGGGAGGGACTCCTGTGAACCACCTGTTCCGCGAGCTCGCACCGATCAGCGAGGCCGGCTGGGAAGCGATCGACGAAGAGGCGGGCCAGACGCTGCGCACCTACCTCGCCGGGCGCAAGGTCGTCGACTTCTCCGGCCCGCACGGCTGGGAGGAGTCGGCCGTCGACCTCGGCCGGGTCGAATCGGTGAAGTCGCCGCACGCCGAGGTCGGCGCGTCGCTGCGCAAGGTGCAGCCGCTCGTCGAGCTGCGCACGGACTTCACGGTGTCGCGCGCCGAGCTCGACGCGATCGAGCGGGGGAGCCAGTCACCCGATCTGGATCCGGTCCGGGACGCGGCCGTGCGGCTGGCCGAGGCGGAGGACAAGGCGGTCTTCCACGGCTTCGGTGCGGCGGGCGTCGAAGGGATCAGCCAGGCGTCGGAGCACGCGGCGATCACGATCCCGGAGGACTACACGGAGTACCCGCGCCCGGTCGCGTCGGCGGTGGCGAAGCTGCGCAGCGCGGGCGTCGACGGTCCGTACGCGATCGCGCTCGGGCCGCGCTGCTACACCGGTGTGGTCGAGACGACCGAGGGTGGCTACCCGATCTTCAACCACCTGCGCATGATCCTCGACGGTCCCATCGTCTGGGCGCCCGCGGTGGACGGTGCGATCGTGCTGAGCATCCGCGGCGGGGACTTCGAGCTGACGTGCGGTCAGGACGTCTCGATCGGCTTCGCCTCGCACGACGCCGGAGGCGTGTCGCTCTACCTGCAGGAGAGCCTCACGTTCCGGGTGCACACGCCGGAAGCCGCGGTCGCGCTCGTCTACAAGAGCAAGAAGTAGCTACTTGATCAGCAGGAAGTAGCTACTTGATCGCCTCGTAGCAGGCGTTCACCAACGAGTAGCTGCGCAGGTCGCCCGCGAGACCGAGGTCCATCCGGTTCATCGCGTAGCCGAACGCGAGATCGGCCTCGGGGTCGACCCAGCCCGCGGAGCCGCCGGCGCCGAAGTGGCCGAACGAGCGCGGGCCGCCGAGCTGCAGCAGGGTCGACGGGACGAAGAAGCCGAGCCCGAACTGCAGGTCGAGGTCGAGCAGCACGATGTCGGGGCCTTCGGTGCGCTGGGTCGTGGCTTCCTCGACCTGCGCCTCGCCGAGGAGCCGGACGCCGTCGACCTCGCCGATGCACGCGGCGTACATGCGCGCGATCGAGCGGGCGTCCGTGATGCCGCCGGCGGCGGGGATCTCCGCCGCGTGCACCGCTCGGGTGTTGAAGACCCCGGCTTCCGAGAACGCGCCGCCGCCACTCAACGCCTTGCCGAGCTTCGAGTCGGGCCCGACGAGCGCGGCGAGCGCGGCCATGGCCTCGGGGTCCGCGTCGGCGGGAGCGTCTCCCCCGATGCCGCCGATTCCGCCGATGAGCCTCCCGACGCGCGGCTCGAGCTCCGCGGGGAGACCGATGTGGAAGTCGAGGCCCAAGGGCGCCGCGACCTCGTCCCGGAAGTAGGTGCCGATGGAGCGGCCGCTGATGCGCCGGATCACCTCGCCGACGAGGTAGCCGAAGGTGACCGCGTGATAGCCGTGCGCGGTACCGGGCTCCCAGACGGGGGACTGGTGTTCGAGCGCGTGGATCATCGGCTCCCACGCGAGGGCGTCCTCGAGCGCGAGCTTCTCGTCGACCCATGGGAGGCCGGCGCGGTGCGAGAGCAGGTAGTCGACGGGGATGGTCTCCTTGCCGGCCTGGCCGAACTCGGGCCAGTACTCGACGACCGGCGCGTCGACGTCGAGCCGGCCGGCCTGCGCGAGCTGGTGCGCGCAGATCGCGGTGGCGCCCTTCGTGGTCGAGAACACGACGATCAGCGTGTCCTCCTCCCACGGCCGTTCGGTCGCCTCGTCGGCGATGCCGCCCCAGACGTCGACGACCTTCTGGCCGTGGTGGTAGGCCGCGAACGCGGCGCCCACCTCGAGCCCGTCGGCGAAGTTCTTCTCGAACTGGTCGCGCACGATCTCGAATCCCGGAGCGGTCCAACCGTCAATCGTCATGCGCACTTCCTATCCCACCCGGCGCGTCCGTTGCACGCAGGCCGGGTCGGGACAAGAGTGCGGGCGTGGTCACCGAGGACGACGTTCGACGCATCGCACGGTCGCTGCCCGGGACGACGGAGAGGTCGTCATACGGGACCCCGGGATTCCGGGTGAAGGACAAGCTCTTCGCTCGGATCCGGGAGGAGGGTGACGTGCTCGTCGTGTGGTGCCACGACGAGGGGGAGAAGGAGGCCCTCATCGCCTCCGAGCCGGAGAAGTTCTTCACGACGCCGCACTACGACGGGCACCCGTCGGTGCTGGTGCGCTTCAGCGCCGTCGACCCCGAGGAGCTCACGGAGCTGCTGACGGAGTCCTGGAGGATCCGGGCGCCGAAGCGGCTCCGGGAGTCCTTCGACGCTATTGACTGAACGAATCATTCAGTTATAGTCACGGGCATGGCCCGAACCCGGTCGCCCGAACGGCTCCAGGAGATCGTCGACGCCGCGCTCGAGGTCTTCCTCGAGCAGGGGTACCGGCGGGCCCACATGGCCGACGTGGCCCGGGTCGCGAAGGTGTCGCCGGGACTGATCTACTCGTACGCGGAGGGCAAGGAGGCGTTGTTCGCGCTCGTCCTCCAACGGGAGCTCGGGGCCGAGATCGGCGAGGTCCCGCTCCCGTTCCCGAACCCGGACCCGGCCGAGGTGGACGCACTCGTCCGGCGGGCGTTGCGCGACGTCGCGAACATCCCGACGCTCGACGCCGCCGCGGAGATCGAGCACCCGGCGGACGCCCACGCCGAGCTCGCGGCGGTCGTCGGTGAGCACTACGACGCCATCGCCCGGTACCGGCGGGTCATCAAGCTGGTCGAGCGGTCGGCGCTCGACTGGCCCGAGCTGGCCGACCGCTTCTACGTGCGCGGGCGGCGGCCGTTGGTGCGCCGGCTCGGTGCCTACATCGCGCAACGGGCCGCGTCGGGTGACTTCGCCGCGGTGCCCGATCCGGACGTCGCGGCGCGCTACGTGATCGAGGTCGTCGCATGGTTCGCGAACCATCGCCACGGCGATCGCGACGGCCGCGCGATCGAAGACGCAACCGCGCGTTCCACGGTGATCGAGCTCGTGACGCGGAGCCTGGTCGCGCCGTGAACCGCAGCGTCTGGATCATCGCCGCGGCCACCACGCTGTTCCACGTGGCGACCGCGACGATCTACGGGTACCACCGTGACGAGTTCTACTACCTCGCGTCCGGGCGCCGGCTGGCGTGGGGCTACGTGGACCACCCGCCGGTCACGCCGCTGCTGTACCGCGCGGCCGACCGCATCTTCGGTCACTCCGAGCTCGGGCTGCGGGTCACGCCGGCGCTGTTCCACGGTCTGGTCGTGGTGCTCGTCGCGCTGCTGGCGCGCGAGCTCGGCGGGAGCCCGCGCGCAGATGATCGCCGCGCTGGGCGCCGCGGTCACGCCGATCCTGCTCGCGACCGGTCACTTCCTCAGCACGGTGAGCGTGGAGATCGTCTTCTGGACCGGGATCACGCTGCTGCTGGTGCGGATCCTCAACGGGGCCGACCCGCGACTCTGGATCGTGGTCGGCGTCGTCGTCGGGCTGGGCCTGCTCGACAAGTGGACGACGGGGTTCCTCCTCGTGGGCCTCCTCGTCGGGCTGCTCGCGTTCCCGGAGCGCTCGGTGCTCTGGACGCCGTGGGCCGCGGTAGGCGCGCTGACCACCGCCGTGATCGTCCTGCCGAACCTCCTCTGGCAGGCCGACCGGGGCTGGCCACAGCTCGAGTTCGCGGGGACGTTGCGGAACTACGGCGAGGCGCTGTTCACCGCGCCGATCCAGTTCGTGCTCATGGGTGCGGTGTCGGTGCTGCTCGCGCTGCCCGGGCTCCTCTGGCTGCTGCGGGACGACTCGGCGCGGCACTACCGGCCGTTGGGGCTCGCGTTCCTCGTCATCGTCGTGCTGGTGATGGTCACCGGCGGCAAGCCGTACTACGCGGCCGTGTTCGCGCCGGTCCTGATCGCGGCGGGCGCAGTCTCCGTCACGACGTACTCGTCGACGCAGCTGCTCCCGTGGATCATCGTCGGCACCGGGGTGCTGCTCGCGCCGCTCGCGATGCCGTTGCTCCCGATGAGCACGCTCAACGTCGTCCGCGCGGTCAATCCCGACGTAGGCGAGATGGTGGGTTGGCCGGAGCTGGTCGATTCCGTCGCGCACGTCTACCGGGACCATCCCGGCGCGACGATCCTGACCCAGAACTACTCGGAGGCCGGATCGATCGAGCTCCTGGGCCGGCCGCGCGGGTTGCCCCAGCCGATCAGCGGCCACAACACCTACTGGTACTGGGGCCACCCGCAGGGTCGCTCGCGGGTGACGATCGCGGTCGGCTTCTCCCGCGCCCGTCTCGAGCGGATGTTCGGAGACGTGCAGCGTGCCGCGGTCTTCCACTCGCCCGGGGGCGTGCACAACATGGAGGACGGCGCGTCGATCTGGGTGTGTCGTGAGCAGCGCGCGGACTGGCCGGCGCTCTGGCCCTCCCTTCGCAGCATCTGACCGAGCCGAGCCGGCGGACACCGCGGGCGGACGCACCGGTTCCGTCATCCAGGTCGAGCGTCGTAGCGAAACCCAGGTGTGACTCCAACCACGGTCGATCACCCGAAGGACATCAAGCTCGCGGAGCCCGAAGCGCTGTTGGCGCTCATGGGCGCGCCGCTCGATCCGTCGGCCTACGACTGGAGCACGGCCCGCGCCGGCGAGCTCACCGACGAAGAGGTGTTCCAGCTCACCTACGCGGCCCAGGTCGAGTGGGGCACGGAGGGGACGTTCGCGAGCCTCGACATCTCACGCGACCCTACGGTCCAGTCATTCCTGCGGGTCTGGCTCGACCAGGAGGTCGTCCATGCCCACCTGCTCGCCGCGGTGCTGGCACGCGACGGCGTGTCCGTCGCACCCGTGCACCTCGAGCGCAAGCACCGTTGGGGTGCGGCGCGCGGCAAGCTGCTCAACCAGCTCGCCCGCATCGGCATCGGGGACGACTTCTTCGCGGTGCACATGAGCTGGGGCGCGATCAACGAGCTCACCACCCTGCGCTTCTACAGCGTGATGCGCGCGAAGACCCGGAGCGAGCTGCTGCGGTCGGTGTTGCGCGACGTGATCGCCCAGGAGTCGCTGCACTACTCGTTCTACCGGAGCGTGGCGATCCGGCGGCTGACGGACAACCCGCGCGGCCAGCGGATCGTCCGGTGGGCGCTCGAGCACCTCTGGTCCCCGGTCGGCATGGGACTGCGCACGCGGCCGGACGTCGACCGCCTCATGGCGGGGCTCTTCGCCGACCGACCCGACCAGGTGCGCCAGATGGACAGCCAGATCAACCGGATCCCCGGCCTGGCGGACCTGAACCTCATCCGCGGGACGGTGGCATCGGCCGACGCGGCCTGAGCCGCACCTGTCCCTCGGGACGCGGATGCGAGACGATGGGTCGATGACCGACGCGCGGCTCGATGCCGTGGCTGTGACGCTCGCCGAACGGGAAGCCGCGGTGCGCGCCGAGCTCGCAGGGCTCACCGAGGCGCCGGAGGACGCCGGCACGATCCAGTTCGGCAAGCGCGCCGGTGATGCGACGAACGTCGCGGCGGAGCAGCTGTCACGGGTCAGCGCGCACGAACAGCTCCTCGTGCTGCTCGCGGACATCGAGCGGGCCCGCGCCAAGCTCGTCGACGGGACCTACGGTCGTTGCGACGAGTGCGGTGGGCCCATCGGTGACGCCCGCCTCGAGGCGCTGCCCTGGGCGTCCGAGTGCGTCGAATGTCGCAGTGGTCACGATCGGCGACGATGACGCCCGGCGTGTGCCATCCTCCGGCCATGACGCAGCGATGGAACGTCGGCGACGTGACGATCACGAGCGTGCTCGAGGACGAGACGCTCCACATCCCGCCGGAGTTCTTCTTCCCTGACGCCACCGCCGCCGCCGTGGCCCGCCACCCGTGGCTCGTCCCGGACTACGCCGACGAGCACGGCAACATCGGGTTGCGGGTGCAGGCCATCGTGATCGAGCAGGGTGGCCGGACCATCGTCGTGGACCCGTGCGTCGGGAACGGCAAGAAGCGGCCGTTGCCGTTCTGGAACGAGATGTCATGGCCGTTCCTCGAGCGGTTCGCGGACGCCGGATTCGATGTCGCGACCGTCGACACCGTCCTGCACACCCACCTGCACGCGGATCACGTCGGGTGGGGAACGCACCTCGTCGACGGCGAGTGGGTGCCCACGTTCACGAACGCGCGACACCTCTACACCGAGCGCGAGCTCGAGTACTGCCGCGCGGCAGGGTGATCCGGGGATCGAGGGGGTCTACGAAGACTCGGTGGCCCCGGTCATCGCCGCCGGTCTCTCGGAGATCATCGACGAGGACGCGGATCTCGGCGGTGGGTTGCAGCTCGAGCCGTCGACGGGTCACACCCCCGGTCACGTCTCGCTGTGGATCGAGTCGGCGGGCGAGCAGGCCCTCATCACCGGCGACTTCCTGCACCATCCGGTGCAGTGCGCGGAGCCGCAGTGGGCCGAGATCGGCGACTACGACGTCGAGCAGGCTCGCGCGACGCGACGCCGCATGCTGGCGAAGGCCGCGGCGTCGGGCGCGCTGATGTTGGGCACGCACTTCACCGGGTCACCGGCCGGTCGCGTCGTCGCAGCCGGCGACGTCTGGCGCTTCGAGCCGGTCGCGGTCGTCGCGCCGGGCGCCTGAGCCGCGCGGGTCAGAAGCCGGGCGGGGCCTGGTAGCCGCCGCCGGACACCTCGGCGACGATGCCTGCGAGCTGCACCGCTTCGCGATCGCGCAGGTACGGCGCGACGCACTGGATCCCGACCGGAAGGCCGGAGGGGGTGCGGCCGACCGGTGGCACCGCGGACGGGAGGCCCACCACGCCGATGAGGCCGGCCCAGTTGGTCATCATGATGTACGACTCCGGCTCGCCGTTGACCGGCACCGTCCGCGCCACGAAGTCCTCGTCCTGGTTGTGCGCGAACGCCGGCACCGGCAGCACCGGGCACAGCAGGGCGTCGTACTCCTCGAACCATGCGGCCCAGAGCGCACGCAGGCGGGCGCGGTGCTTGTCCTTGCGGAGCCACCCGAGGTGCGAGCCGCTCGCCGCTTCCGCCGTCTCCTCGTCGAAGCTGGGCGAGATCGCCGGGACGATCAGGTCGTGGAACAGGTCCCGCTGCTCGACGAAGGTGACGTCCGGATGCGTCTCCTCGACCCGCGCGCCGGCGTCCGAGAGCGCGTCGGCCGCGTGGCGCAGGATCGCGAGCTCGTCCCGGTCGATGGGCATGGACGGGTCCTCGAGCCACACGCCCACCCGGAAGTCCGACGGCTCGCTCCGGCGCGGGGCCGGGAGCTCGAGCCGCCACGCCAGCGCCCGGTCCGCGTCGGGGCCGGCGAGCACGTCGAGGAGCAGGGCGAGGTCGTCGGCGCCACGCGCGATGGGGCCGAACACGTTGATGTCGGCGTCGGTCGTACCACCGCCGACGTGATCGAGGTAGCCGCGTTGGGAGATCACCCCGAAGCTCGGCTTCAGGCCGAACACCCCGCAGCAGTGCGACGGGATGCGCACCGACCCGCCGATGTCGGTGCCCAGCTCGAAGGACGTGAAGCCCGCCGCGACCGCGGCCGCCGCGCCCCCGGACGACCCGCCCGGGACGCGGTCCAGGTCCCACGGGTTGTTCGTGGTGCCGAAGATGTCGTTGAACGTCTGGAGGTCGCCCGACCACCGGGGCACGTTGGTCTTGCCGAACACGATGGCGCCGGCGTCCTTGAGCCGGGCGACGGACGGGGCGTCGACCGACGGGACGTGTTCGAGCAGCTCGCGGGCACCGCCCGTGGCCCGGATGCCCTCGACCTCGATCGCGTCCTTGATCGTGATCGGCAGGCCGTGCAGGGGCCCCCGCCAGTCCCCGCGGTCGGCGTCTTCGTCCGCCCGGGTGGCCTCGACGCGGGCCCGTTCGACGTCGAGGGTGACGACCGCGTTGACGGGGCCGTCGAGCCGGTCGATGCGATCGAGGTACAGCTCGAGCAGGTCCCGGCTCGAGAGCTCGCGGCTGCGGATCGCCGCGGCGAGCCGAGCCGCCGTCCACGTCGCCGTTGCGTCGGTCGCGTCCATGCGCGCTCAGGCTAGAAGATGGACCTATTGCGTGGCGTCGGAGCCGTCCTCTGATCCCTTGGTGAACTCGCGCTTCGCCTCGCCGAGCGACCGCGCGAGCTGCGGCAGCTTGGTCGAGCCGAAGACGAGCAGCACGATCGCGAGAACGATGAGGAGCTCGGGAGCGCCGAGTCCGAACATGGTGACTCCAGTCTGGGAGCCGAGGTCAGCGGGTGATCTCGAGCGTCCCGGTCGTGTCGTGTGGATGTCGGGGGCTATGCCGCGATCTTGTCGCTGAGCGGCCGGGCGCCGTCGGTGCTCGAGAAGCTCATCGGCACCGGGTACTGGCCGAGCAGGAGGTTCAGGATCGCCGCGTGCTGCATCTCGACCGGCTGGATCGAGGCCGCAACCTTGATCCCGCCACTGCTCTTCACGAGCCCGATGCTCTCGAGGTACGTCGCTGCCGCGACGTTCTCGAGCTGCAGCGCGAGCTTGGCCAGCCCGGGGACGTCCTTGACGTTCGCGAACGCCGGGTCGATCACCGCGGTCTTGACGGTGCTGTCGACGCCGGACACCGCGGGCTTGCCGGCTCCGGTGAGGATCGCGTTCCAGGCCGCGGCGTGGTCCTTGTGCTGCTTCTGCGCGGTCTGCGCGAACGTCACGACCGCGGGCGGGACGGTGCCGAGCTTGCCCGCCGTGGCCGCGTCGATCCCACCCTGGTACGTGGCGACGGCCAGGTTCTCGAGCGATGTGGCCAGTGCCGCGATCGCCAGGTCGCCGGTGAGCTTGGCGCTCCCCGCCCCCGACCCCGCCGCCGCGGCCTTGGTGGTGCTGGTCGACGAGCTCTTCGAGCTCGACGAGCCGCAGGCCGCGAGCACGACGCCACCGAGTGCCAGGCCGGCACCGGCGAGGAAGCCCCGCCGGCTGGCCCGGAACGAACCGAGGTCGTGGAGCGACTCGACCGCGGACTCCTTGCGCAGCTCCGCCCACTCGGCGACGGCCTCGTACATCTTGGGCATCGCGTCGTGGTGCCGGTCGTCGAGCTCGACGGTCATCTCGTCGAGCTCGGACTCGCTGATCTGGATCGGGTCACGGTCAGTCACTTGACTGCCCCCTCCTGTGCGCTGCGCGCGTCGTCGGTCTTGAAGAACGAGTCCGGGAACCCCACGCTGCCCGCGGCTGCGGGGAGCTTCGAGGCATCCGGTGGGAGCGCGATGAGGTCGGCGGCGCCGCCGGCCACCAACGCCTGGACGGCGTAGAGGATGGCGGCGTGCTGGGCTTCCACGCCCATGACGCTCGACGTCACCTTGCGCGCGTTGCTGTCGGAGAGCGCCGCGGTGTTCGCGACGTAGGTCTGGGCCGCATCGTTCTCCAGCTGGAGGGCCAAGGCGACGACCTGGGCCGGGCCGGTCAGGGTCGGCTTGGCGTTGTTGACCACCGTCAGCAGCGTCGGGTCGGGGTTCATCTGCGTCTTGCCACCGAGGCTGGTCACCGCCGCGTTGAACGCGTCGGCGTGCTCCTGGTGCTGGTCCTTCGTCTTCATCGCGAACGTCTTGACCACCGGGTTGGCGGTGGCGCCACCGATGAAGGGCAACGTCAGCGCGGTGCCGTAGGTCGCGACGGCGAGGTTCTCGATCGACGCGGCCGTCTGCAGCATCTGCACGTCGCTGCTCTTGTCCGCCCAGGCCGGCGTGTTGGTGAGTGCGATCAGCGCGGCGCCGAAGCCGGCCGCCGCGAGCAGGCCCCCGGAGAAGGCGCCGCCCCGCAGGATCTGGTTCCGGTTCGACTGGAAGTCGCGGGTCTCGTCCAGGTCCTCACCGCCGTGGGCCCGCCGGTCGAGACCTTGCTCGGTGAGCTCCGCCAGTGGTGCGCGCGTGGCTCGCATGGCGTCGGCTTGCACATCCTCGGACTGCTCGATGAGCTGCTTGAGCGCCCGTTCGTCAATCGACATACGTGACTCCTGGCGTCGGCAAGGCGGGGGGTCCGCCTGTGTCTCTGCTGGTTCGAACCAGGAGTCGAAGGCGGATGGATCTCTTCTCCGCCGACGCGGTGGGCCTAGGTCGTCTGCATCCCAGTCGTGATCTGCGCCCACCAGCCGTTGAGGTACGCGGCGGCCGCGAGGTAGAGGCGGGCGTGCGAGCGGTCCGTCGACGCGGCGTCGAGGCACGCGAGCGTGTACTTCACGAGGTGCGCGTCCCGTTGGACCGACGCGCGCGTGACGAGCTCGGTGACCACGTCGGCAGTGGCGGGCTCGGCGAGGTGCCAGACCGCCGCGGCTGCGACGGCCGGGCCCGCGTCGAGGGCTTCGGCGAGCGCCAGCCCCGGGTCGTCGGTCGGGAAGACCGGTTCGAGCGGGTTCACGGCCAGCGCGCTCCGGAACCCGACGACGTAGGTCGACGCGACCGCGAGCGCGGTGTCCGGGTCCACGGTCCCCGCGAGCCCGAGCACGGCCTGCGGCATGGTGAGGCAGTGGCTCCAGCCGTAGGGGGCATGATCGCCGGGCTCGAGCAGCATGCTCCAGGCGGCGGCCCGCAGCACCGCGTGTGCGCGTGGCTCGATGTCGCCGCCGCCGGTGACCGGGCCGAGCCGCTCGGCGGCCATCCCGCGCTCGTCGGCGCGCGACATGACCGGATAGATGAACGGTGTGTCGCCGGGCTCGTGCATGCCGAGGGGAGTGGACGCGAGGGCGGCGAACATCGCATCGGCGCCGGCATCGCCGTCCAGGCTCGGGTCCGCGGTGCGATCACGGTCGTCGATCCAGTGGATGCGCCAGTCGGGCGCGCGGCCGAGCTCGCGCGCGAGGCCGCGCAGCAGCTCACCGGTGATCTCGCCGCGCGGTGCGATGCGCGGAAGCTCGAACAGGAAGATCGGCGCGTGCGCGGCGGCCGCGAGCCGCGGGATGACGTCGGCCGAGAGCAGCGAGCGGAGCTCCGCGGCCGATGCCGCGCGACCGAGCCAACGCGCGGCCTGGTCCACATCGTCGAGCTCGCCCCGGTCGATGGCCGCGACGAGCTGGGTCGCGGCGGCCTGGACCGAGTCGTACCCGTCGGGCGCGGGTGCCGCGACCGGGGGCCCGAAGTCCTCGAACTCGGACGCGATGGCGGTGATCTGGTCCCGGGCGTGGTCGCGCCGGGCCGGCCGGACGAACGGCAGCAACGCGGCCCGGGCGACGAGCTCGAGCGGCGCATGGAGCACGAACGAGTCGGCCGGGTCCTCCCGGGGCACGGCCAGGATCTCGCCGACGTCGGCGACGAGCCGGGTGTCCGACGCGTCGCGGGGGGTGGTGAACAGGTTCGGAATCGTCATTCGGGGCACGATAAGACTTCAAGTGTCCTTGAAGTCAAGGGAAATCCGTCCGGACGGCGGGGGCGCCGCGGGCGATAGCGTCAGCGGCGATCTGGGGGATCCCATGACCTTGGCGGTGCAACGAGACGAAGCTGCGGTCGCGGCGGGGATCACCCGCTGGCTCCGGGCGCGGCGCGGCGTCGACGACCTCACCGTGACCGACTGCGCGCGGGCGTCCGGCGGCCTTTCGAGCGAGACGCTGATGGTCGAGGCGCAGGGGACCGGGGTCGATGGCCCGTACTCGGAGTCGCTCGTCGTGCGCCTCGCCCCTTCGGCGTCCGGGATCTTCCCCGAGTACGACCTCGCGGTGCAGGCCCACGCGCAGGAGGCCGCGGCCGCGCACGGCGTCCCGGCGGCGGTGCCCGTCGAGCTCGAGTCCGATCCGCAGTGGCTCGGCGCCCCGTTCCTGGTCATGCCCGCGATCGCGGGACACGTCCCCGCCTCGACGCCCGTGCGCGACCCGTGGATCACCGACCGGCCGGACGCCGCGGCCGCCGTGTCCCGCCGGCTCTACGACATCCTCGCGGCGATCCATCTGATCGACTGGCGTGCGGCCGGGCTCGACCGCGCCGTCCCGGTGCGGGACCTCGACGCCGAGCTCGCGTACTGGGCCCGCTACCTCGACTGGTACGGAGCCGGGGTCGTGCTCGTCCCCGCACTGACCGACGCGCTGGCGTGGTGCGCGGCGCACCGCCCGGAGCACGAGCCACCGCCCGCCTTCCTCTGGGGCGACGTGCGCCTCGGCAACATCATCTTCGACGAGGGCCGTCACCCGGTTGCCGTGCTCGACTGGGAGATGACGACCATCGGCGCGCCGGAGCACGACCTCGCGTGGCAGCTGACGCTCGAGGCGACGCAGAACGAGCTCTTCGGTCGCGCGGTGCCGGGATTCCTCGATCACGACAGCGCGTGCGCGCACTACGAGGCCCAGGTCGGTCGGTCCCTCCAGGACCTGGAGTGGTTCGAGGTCTTCGCGATGGTCAGGAGCACGGCGATCATGACCCGCCTCGCGCACCTGCAGGAGCAGAGCGGCCAACCGCCGATGCTCCCGCTCGCGGACAACCCGCTGCTCGATCTCCTGGCCCGCCGCATCTCGGCTGCGAGCCCGTCGTGACGGCGGTCCGCGACCTGAACATCGATCCCGGGACTCCGGGGTTCTTCCTGCAGCCCGACTACTACGAGGTGCTGGCGCGGCTGCGCGCCGAGGCACCGGTGTTCGAGTACGCGCCCGGCACCAAGGCCGTCACCCGCTACCACGACATCCGCGCGATCAGCCGGGACCCCGAGACGTTCTGCTCGGGGCGGGGTGCGCTCGCCAACGATCCGCTGCGGGAGGGTGGGAGCATCGACGGCTCGATCCTGCACATGGACCCGCCGCAGCACGGCAGCTGGCGGCGGATCCTCAACCGGGAGTTCACCGGCCGGGCAATGGGGCGGATGGAAGGGGAGATCCGCGCGCTCGTCCGCCGCCTGCTCGACGCGGTGCCGGCCGGCGAGGTCGTCGACCTGGTCGACGTGCTGGCGGCGCCGCTCCCGGTGCTCGTGATCTGCGATCTGCTCGGCGTGCCCGACGCGAACCGGTACGACTTCCGCCGGTGGTCCGACGCGACGATCCTGGCTTCCGACGGTCGCGCCGCGCTCCCAGCCGACGCGCTCCGGGACGTCATGGAGCTGGTGGCGTTCCTCGAGCAGCACGCGCAGGAGAAGGCCGCGCACCCGGGCGAGGACATCGTCTCGCTGCTCGTCGGGGCCGAGGTCGAGGGTCGCCCGCTCAGCACCGGTGAGCTCGTGACGTTCAACATGTCGTTGCTCGTCGCGGGCAACGAGACGACGCGGCACCTGATCTCGGGCGGGATGATGGCGCTCGCGGAGCACCCGGACCAGCGCGCTGCGCTCGCTGCCGATCCGACGTTGATCCCCGCGGCCGTCGAGGAGTGCCTCCGGTGGGTCACGCCGATCCAGCAGTTCGCCCGCACCGTGACCCGTGACACCGAGGTCGGCGGCGTCCCCGTCTCGGAGGATGACTACCTCGTGATGCTGTACGCCTCGGGCAACCGCGACGAGGCCGTGTTCGGCCCGACCGCGGACCAGTTCGACGCGATGCGCCCGATCGAGGTGCCGAACCTCGCGTTCGGCTTCGGCGAGCACCTCTGCCTCGGGGCGGCACTGGCCCGGCTCGAGGCGCGCATCGTGTTCGAGGAGCTCCTGGCCCGCTTCCCGGGCTACGAGATCGCGGGTGCGGCCGAGTGGCTGCCCTCGAGCCTCGTCCGCGGCCCCCACGCCGTCCCCGTCATCTTCACCTGAGCTCGTTTCGGGGCGTCTCATGGTCGCTATGGCGACGCTCAGGCGCCCCGAAACGAGCTCGGGCTACTGGGCGGGGCCGGCGTCGGTGAGGCCGAGGTCGGGGTGCGGGCCGGTGACGATGCTCTGGAGGTCGCCGTAGCCGACGCCACCTCCGGTCCGGTCCTCGACCCGCACGAGGGCCTGGCGGTGCTGACGGACGCGGGCAACGCGTCCGGCGCGGTGCAGTCCGGGAAGTGCTCGCCCTCGAGGTGCTCCGGACCGCGCCACTGGCCGTGGTACTGCCCGTCGAAGCCGCCGTACAGGCCGGTCGCGAGGTGGAACCCGGTGTCGGACACGGGTGTGAGCCCGTAGACGCGTTCGGAGCCGTCCCGCATCGTGCAGGTGATCTCACCGCCGAGGAACCGACGCGTGCGGTCGTCGAAGCGGAGGTCGGGTCGCGCGGCGGTGAACGGCTCGCGGCGGCCGTTCGCATGCTCGATCCCGCCCTCGAACGTCAGGCGGCTCCAGTCACCGAACGAGAAGCGCTGGTAGTAGAAGTGCAGCCCGTACGGGTCGCCGTCGGGACGGGTGCAGAAGACCGGGAACCAGAGCACGTACGCCGCGGTCCCCTCCGGCTGGACGACGGGCGCGATGTCCGCGAGCGGCGCGCCGACCTGGTAGCGGACGCCCCACGAGTGGTCGCGGGTCGACACCCAGTCGGAGTCCTCGAAGGTCGTGCGCTGCCCGTCGATCTCGACCCAACCCCGGGCGGTGCCGGCGTGGTGGTAGCGGATGATGTCGGCGTCGACGCGGTAGCGGTCCCGGCTCACGTGCACCTCGCGTGACTCGACCGTGGGTGGCAGCGGGCCGGAGATCACCCACTCGAAGCTGATCGGCAGGACGTCGTTCGCGTCGAGCGCGAAGCGCACCTCGCGCAACGGCTCGACGACGTCGTAGTGGATCGGCCCGACGGTCGCGGTCTCCGGGTCCGGCGCGAGCGCGCGACTCGAGCGCACCGTCCACTGCTCGACGCCGCGCGAGATGCCCGCGTACGCATCCATCACGCCACGGTTCGTGTACTTGCCGACCCCGAGCGCGAGCTGGATCGACCCGTCCGTCGCGCTCGCCATCGCGCAGATCTTCTCGGTCCAGCTCCGGTCCCGCTCGCCGACGCGGGCGAACGTGTCCACGATCTGGTGCGTGAGCTGCTCGTCGGCTGGGAGCAGCGGGCCCGGGAGCTCGTCACGCCGCTGACCCTACGCGTCGCGGATCCGACGGGTGCCATAGGGTCGAGGACCATGAGCGTGGGAGACCTCGTGGAGCCGGCGCCACCCGCCGCGGCGCTCACCTTCCCGTGGGACGCGGGGACCGCGACGGATCCGGTCGAGGCGTTGCGCACCGCGCGCGACGCGCACGGCGACACCTTCACTGTGACGTCGGGCCGGGACCGGTACCTGTTCGTCTTCGCCCCCGACTCGCTCCAGGACTTCTACGCCCTGCCGGAGCACCGGGCGAGCAAGGGCCTGGCCGACTACCGCATGCTCCTGCGCAAGCTGCCCAAGGAGCTGTTCGCCGACCGCCGCACGTTCGCGGCACGACCTGTTCGGGGCCCAGGACGTCGAGGGGTACCTCGATCACCTCGACACCGCGATCACCCGTCGAGATCGCCGAGCTCGGGGACGAGGGCACGTTCGAGGTGTTTGCACTCGCGCGCCGGCTCGGTCATCGGCTCGCGCTCGGATGCTGGATGGGCGACGACGCGGCCGCACCACCCCGGCTGGACGAGCTCATCGCCGACTTCGAGCAGCTCGACGGGGCCGAGGCCTTCGTGCACCCCGAGCGCGCCGCGGCGGCCGGCGCGGATCGCAGTGCGGAGCGCGCCGGCTGCGCGCGCGTCGAGCAGGTCGTCGCCGGGCTGCTGGACGCCGGCGCGCCCGACGACGGGTTCCTCGCGGAGATCGATCACCGCTGGGAGGGCACGACGGGCTCGGAGCGCGCCCGCGGGCGTCGCCGGCGACGTCGTCCTGCTCCACGTCGCGACGATGACGAACCTCTTCGCCGCGCTGGGGTGGACCCTCGCGCTGGTGCTGCTGCACCCCGAGGTGCACACCCGCGTCGCCGGCGGTGACGACGTCCTGCTCGAGCGGTGCGTCCAGGAGTCGATCCGGCTCGGTCAACGGTCGATCATGATGCGCACGGTGCTCGAACGTTGCGAGCTGCGCGACGGCGCGACCACGTACCAGCTCGAGCCCGGGCTCGTGCTCGCGACGATGGTGCCGCTCACGAACACGACCGCGGCTCCCGGCCTCGACGGGTTCGACCCCGACCGCTGGGCCGGGCGCCGCCTGCGCGATGAGGCCGCGCTCCCGGCACGCGAGCTCGTGACCACGTTCGGGCACGGCCCGCACCGGTGCCCGGCCCAGCGGTTCTCGCTCTCGGCCATCGGCCGTGCGGTGCGGCGACTGATCGACACGTACGAGCTCACGCCGGAGTTCGCCGCCGTGCACCCGATCCCGCTCCAGATCGGCGGCGTGGCCCGGGCCGCCGAGCCGTGCCCGGTCGCCTACCGGGCCCGGCCGGCCCGCTGGCGCGTCACTCGCTCCACCGGACCTGCACGGTCTCGCGCCACACCGTCAGCGCCTCGGGATCGCCGGTGACGGGCAGCGCGTCGGCCGGGATCCGGTTCCACAGCAGCAGGTAGAGATCCGACGCCGACGCTTCGACCGTGACGTCGCTGGGAGCCGTGGCCGGGATGTCGCCGTCGACGAGGACCTCGGTGCGCTGCGGCCCGAGTTGGGCCAGCCACGCCCGATCGGTGTCGGTCGCGGCGGCAGGCGCACGCTGCGGCGGCTCCTCGGGGTAGTGGCCCCGGCGCGCCGCGAAGCCGAAGAGGATCTCGTCGACCCCGTCTGCCGCGAGCTCGGGCGCGTAGGGCGAGATGGGACCCGTGCAGCTCTGCGCGTCGGCGCGGTGGATGGCCGTCTCATGGGTCTGGCGCCGAGCCCAGAACGCGAGCGGCGTCGGCGCGGCGAAGAAGGTCCAGCACTCGAGGTCCGGGTCCGCGTCCCGCAACGCGGAGACGAGCCCTGCGTGCCCGGCGCGGAACCAGTCCACGAGATCCGCGTCGTCGGGCCACGCGCCGACGACCTCCAGCAACGTGGTGTCGTACCGCTCGGTGCACGCTTCACGGATCGTCGTCGTGGCCCAGCGGTGGATGCCGCCGATGTGGCGCACGAGCTCGCGCAACGGCCAGTCGGGAACGATGGTCACGGGCGCGTCGGGGTCGACGTCGGTGGCCGCGGCGGCGAGCAGGTCACCCTCGCGCTGGAGGAAGTCGATGTGCTCGGCCACGTCCATTGCTTCGCCTCCGGTCAAAGGAACGAACCGGAGGATACGCGCCGGTATGGTGACGGCGGCATGGGCACACCGAATCGGATGGCCGAGTGGCGGGGCCGGGCGTTCGGGCCGGCATCGGAGCTGCCGTACCGGCGCCGCACCAGCGACTGGATCCGGCTCGTGATCGCGGTCGCGCTCATGGTGCTGGTCATCTGGCACCGCGACGGTGGCGACCACACGAGCGAAGACAGCCTGTTCCATCTCATCAACGGGCTCCCCGACGCGCTCGCGCCGTTGTTCACGATCCTGTACCGCTTCGGCGCGCTGTGGGCGCTCGCGCTCGTCGTCATCGCGGCCCTGATCGCGCGGCGGTGGCGCCTCGCGCGCGACATGGCCGTCGCGGGATTCGCGGCGTGGTTCCTCGCGAGGCTCATCGGTGTGGTGGTGGTCGGGAACTCGAGCGTGATGCAGGGCATCGACTACGCGCGTCGCTTCGACGAGACGCCGTCGTTCCCGCTGGTGCGTCTGGCCGTCATCGTCGCGGTGATCGCGGTCGCGTCGCCGTACCTCACCCGGCCGATGCGCCGGCTCGGCCAGCTGTTGATCCTCCTCCTGGCGGTCGCCGCCCTGTACCTCGGCATCGCGCTCCCCGACGCCGCGTTCGCGGCCGTGGTGCTCGGGTGGGGCCTCGCCGCGACGGTCCACCTGATCTTCGGGTCTCCGGGGGGTCGTCCGACGACCGCGCAGGTCGCGGCCGCGCTCCACGAGCTCACGGGCTTCGACGGTGCGGTGACGCTCTCGCCCGACCAACCGCGCTACGGCACGGTCATGCTCTCCGACTCGAGTGACGGCGCGCTGTCGATCCGGGTGCTCGGCCGCGACGAGGCGGACGCCCAGCTCCTGTCGAAGTTCGGGCGCTCCGTCCTCTACAAGGACGGTGGCCCGCATGTGCACGTCACCCGCCTCGGCGAGGTCGAGCACCAGGCCTACATGACGCTGCTCGCGGAACGGGCCGGCGTGCGGGTTCCCCCCGTGATCGTGGCCGGGGTCGCCGGACCCGGCGCCGCGCTGCTCGTGATCCGCCCGGTCGACGGGACGCGGCTCATCGACGTCGATCCGGCGAGCGTCACGGACGCGCAGCTCGACGACCTCTGGGATCAGGTGCACCGGCTCCACGAGACGCGCGTCGCGCACGGGGCGCTGAACGCGCTGCACGTGCTTGTCACGAAGGACGGCCTGGCGATCATCGACTTCGAGCACGCAACGGGTTCGGCCACCGGGTCCCAGCGCGCCCGTGACGTCGCCGAGCTCCTCGTCAGCACCGCCGACCTCGTCGGTGACGACCGGGCCATCGCGGCCGCACTGCGCGGCCTCGGTGCGCCCACGCTCGTCGAAGCGCTCCCACTGCTCCAGCCCGCCGCGCTCACCCGCGATCTGACGGGCGGGAACCGGAAGACGCGCAAGGAGCACGCCAAGCACATGGGCGAGCTGCGCGACGCCGCCGCGGCCGCGGCCGGCAGCGAGGCGCCTCCGCTCCAGCAGCTCTACCGGGTGAGCGGCACCAACCTGCTGATGGCGATCGGCACGCTCATCGCGGTCTTCGCGCTGCTCTCGCAGGTCGGGGACCCCCAGACGTTCTACGACACGATCAAGGACGCGAACTTCTGGTGGCTCGCGGTGGCGATGTTCATCTCGCTGCTCACGAACTTCGCGACCGCGATCGCGCTCATGGGCACGGTGCCGATCAACCTGCCGCTGGTCCGCACCGCCGAGCTCCAGCTCTCGATGTCCTTCTCGAACCTCGCGGTGCCGGCGGTCGGCGGCATGGCCGCGCAGATCCGCTTCCTGCAGCGCCAGGGCGTCGACCTCGCGTCCGCGGTGGCCTCCGGCGGGCTCTTGATCAACGTCGGCAACATCGTGGCCCAGGTCCTGCTGCTCGGGGTTGCGGTCGCGCTCTCCCCGACGGCCCTGAAGCCCGGCAAGATCCCGACCAGCTCCATCGTCGAGGTCCTCCTGATCGCGATCGTCGTGATCGCGGTCGGGCTCGGTGTCATCTTCGGCATCCCGAAGGTGCGCAAGATGGCGCTGCCGCCGATCAAGAGCGCGTCGGCCACGATGTGGGCGGCGGCCCGGTCACCGCGCCGGGTCTTGGAGCTCCTCGGCGGGAACGCGATCAACGCGCTGATGTACGCAGCGGTGATGGAGGCGTGCCTGGCGGCCTTCGGCGGATCGGTCAACTTCTGGACGCTGCTCGCGATCAACATCTTCATCTCGACGATCGCGTCGCTCGTCCCGATCCCCGGTGGCGGCACCGCGGTCTCGTCCGTCGGGATGTCGGGCGCGCTCGTCGCGGTCGGTGTGTCGAGCGAGGTCGCGGTGGCGGCGGTGCTCGCGAACCAGCTCGTGGCGAACTTCATCCCCGCGGTGCCGGGCTGGTGGGCCACGAACGACCTCCTCCACCACGACTACCTCTGACCGACCCGCTCCGTCGGTCCGATTCGGTTTCCCTCCGGAACCTTTTCGGACAAACGGCGGGCGGCTCAGGCGACCTCAGACGACCTCGGCGGCGTCGGGGCGCAGGGGCGGGGCGTCGAGCGCGCAGTGTGAGGTCGGGATCGGAGCCGCGCCGTCGTCGGGCGTCTGCACCGGGCGGCGGATCGTGGTCCACGCGAGCAGGCCCCCGAGGATGAGGACCGCGCCCGCGATCATCATGGCGCTCTGGAAGCCGTCGGAGAAGTCGATCGGGTTCCCGAAGTCGGCGTTGCTGATCCCGGCGAGCGGGGGGAGCACCGCGACCGCGATGAGCCCGGCCGTGCGCGCCACGTCGTTGTTGACCGCGGACGCGACTCCGGCGAACTGCTCGGGCGCGGCGCCGAGGACCGTCGCGGTCAGGGGCGCGACCGTGAGCGACAGCCCGCAGGCGAACACGACGACGGCGGGGAAGACGTCGACCCAGTAGGTGCTGCCCGGCCCGATGCGCATCATCAGCATGAGCCCGCAGCCGGCGATCACCGGGCCGAGGCTCATCGGGATCCGGGGCCCGATGCGAGTGGCCAGCCGACCGGCGCGCGCCGAGCCGAGGAGCATGATCACCGTGACCGGGAGCAGCGCGGCGCCCGACGCGATCGGTGAGTAGTGAACGACGGTCTGGAGCTGGATCGGGAGCAGGAAGAACGCGGCCTGCGAGCGCGGCGTAGACGACGAACGTCACGATGTTCGCGGCGCTGAACTGCTTCGCCTTGAAGATCGCGAGTGGCACCAGGGGGTGCGGGCTCCGCTGCTCGACGGCGAGGAACGCGCCGAGGAACACCAGCCCGCCGATCAGGGGGATGAGCACCGAGGGCGACGACCAGCCGCGCTCCGGTCCGGCGGTCAGGCCCGCGATGACGCCGGCGAGCCCGATGATCGTGAGCACCGCACCGGCGATGTCGAGCCCGGGCGGCGCGTGGTCGTTCTTGCTCTCGGGCACGTGACGCACACCCGCCCACACCACGACCGCGGCGAACGGGATGTTGATCACGAAGATCCAGCGCCAGGACGCCGACTCCACGAGCCATCCGCCGAGGAACGGTCCGATCGCCGTCATGATCCCGCCGAGCCCGGACCACGCGCCGATGGCCGCGGCGCGGTCCTCGGGCACGAAGCTCGCTTCGAGGATCGCGAGGCTGCCCGGCGTCAGCAGCGCGGCGCCGACCCCTTGCAGCGCGCGGGCGCCGATGAGCACCGCGGTGTTCGGCGCGACCGCGCACAGCAGCGAGGCTCCCGCGAACCACACGACGCCGGTGAGGAACGCGCGCCGCCGACCGTACCGGTCACCGAGCGCACCGCCGAGCAGCAGGAACCCGGCGAGTGTCAGCGTGTAGGCGTTGATCACCCACTGCAGGCTCGAGAGGCCCGCGCCGAAGTCCTTCCCGATCGTGGGCAGCGCGATGTTGACGACGGTGGAGTCGAGCATCGCGAGCCCGGAGCCGAGCACGGTCGCGAGCAGCACCCAGCGGCCGGCGCGGGTCCTCATCCGCAGGTTGCGCTCGGTCACGATGGAACCCCTGACCTCAGTTGGCGAGGGGGTGGGCCTCGAAGAACTTCCAGATCAGGTCGTTGGCGGAGATGGAGAACGTCGTCGGGCCGACGGCGGAGACGATGGACCTCGAGAACGTGCTGCCGGGCCAGGTGTGCCCGCCGCCGGTGACCCGGTACAGCTCGACCGCGTCACCCGCCGGGCACGGGAAGCTCAGCAACGTCACGTCCGCGGCGATCGGCGTGTCCACGGGCGTGGTCTTGCACCCGTTGCGCTTGGCCCACGCCGCGGTGATCGTGGGGATCGACGGGCCCTTCGCCTTGGGGTTGACCGCGCCGGCCTGGCCCAGCGTCCGGCCCGAGCCGTCGCCCGCCGGGAGGTCGGCCGCCTTCTGGCCGAGGCCGCCGTCGTAGCTCACGTACGGATCCGCGGTCCCGTGGAAGGCGATGACCGGCACCGGGCGGGACGGCTTGCACCCGGGGATGTCGCGGATGCCGGCGACCGGCGCCGCGGCCGCGATGCGGTCCGCGTACTTGCACGCGACGGCGGAGGTCATGAACGCGCCGTTCGAGAGGCCGGTGACGAAGACGCGGTGCTGGTCCACGCACACGGTCCGCTCCACCTCGTCGAGCAGGTCGCCGATGAACTTCATGTCCGCAGACCCGAGATCGGTGTTCCACATCGGCACCGAGGTCCCGCTGCCTTGCGGCGTGATGGTGACGAAGTCGTGGGTGTCGCCGTACGGCCCGAGTGCCGACATCTGCTCGTGCACGGTCGCGCCCTCGGCGTAGCCGTGCAGGTCGAGCACCACGGGCGTGGGCTTCGTGGGGGTGTACCCGGTGGGGACGTGGCGGTAGTACCAGCGCGACGCCCCTCCCGAGGTCGTGGTGATCTTCGCCTCGCCCGCGGCCACCGGCGTGGCCGCCGAGCAGCCGGCCGAGGGCTGCGCCGCGACGGCCGCGGCCTTGGTCGCCTTCGCGTTCGTCGTGGTCGTCGACGCGGGAGTCGCTGCTGCTCCCGCTGCACGCGGCCAGGACGAGGACGGCGAGCGATGCCGCCAGGACGAACCGAGGTCGCATGACGGCATCCTGGCACGACCCCTCCGCAGGGGCACGTCGCATCCGCGGGGAAAGGTGCCTAGCCTCCTGCGCATGACCGAGCTCGGCGAGCTGCTCATCGATGCGCTCACCGCGCTGAGTGGGGCTCACCCGGGATACCGGGCCGCGCACGCCCAGGGCGTGTGCGCATCGGGCACGTTCACCGGCACCGCGGCGGCGGCGGACCTCAGCCGCGCGGTGCACCTCGCCGGTGGTCCCGTGCGCGCGACCGTCCGGTTCTCGAACGGCAACGGCGACCCCGACCGCGCCGACGGCGAGCCCGACGGTCGCGGCATGGCGGTCCAGCTCCGCGCCGACGACGGGACGAGCTACGACCTGGTCGCGCTCAGCCTACCGGTGTTCTTCGTACGGACCGTCGAAGACTTCCTCGCGTTCACCTCGGCGCGGGTTCCGGACCCCGCAACGGGCGCGCCCGATCCGGAGCGGGTCGGCGCGTTCATCACCGCGCACCCCGAGTCGCTCCCGGCCGTGCAGGCGTCGCTCGTGGCCCAGCCGCCCGCGAGCTACGTCGCGATCCCGTACTACGGCATCCACGCGTTCCGTTTCGTGGACGCGGCGGGCGTCGGCCGGTTCGCCGCGGTACCGCTGGGAGCCCGACGCGACGGACCCACCGCTCACCGAAGCGGAGCTGCAGGCCGCGGCGCCCCGCTACCTCGCCGAGGAGCTGGCGACGCGCCTCGCGGCGGGACCGGCGTCGTTCACGCTCGTCCTGCAGCTCGCCGAGCCCGGGGACGACGTGCTCGATCCCACGACCGTGTGGCCGGAGACCCGCGAGACGGTGGTGGCCGGGCGGCTGGTGCTGGACACCTTCGCCGCCGCCGAGTGCGACGCCGTCATCTTCGATCCCACGCGGTGGTGGACGGGGTCGAGTGCTCGGACGACCCGATCCTGCACGCGCGCTCCGAGGCCTACGGGGTCTCGTACGCCCACCGCAGCGGCACCTGAGTCCGGCGGGCGGGTCCCGAAGCCTCGTGGCGGACGGGCGCTACGGCCGAAAGGGCTCGTAGAGTGGGGCCCATGACGAGTACGACGATGAGCTCCGACGACCGGTACACGATCATCTCGGCGGACTGCCACGCCGGCGCCAGCCACGAGATGTACCGCGAGTACCTCGAGAAGAAGTACCTCGACGACTTCGACGCCTGGCGCGAGAAGTACCGGAACCCGTTCCGCGACCTCCAGGACGGCGGCCGGGTCCGCAACTGGGACGACGAGCGCCGCATCGGAGACGAGGAGCGCGACGGCATCGTCGCCGAGGTCGTGTTCCCGAACACGGTCCCGCCGTTCTTCCCGAGCTTCGTCCTCTTCGCCCGGCCGCCGAACCGCCGACGAGTACGAGCACCGGCTCGCCGGCATCCGCGCGCACAACCGCTGGATGGCCGACTGGTGCGGGCGGTTCCCCGAGCGTCGCGCCGGCATCGGCCAGATCTTCCTGAACGACGTCGACGACGCGATCGAAGACGTCAAGTGGATCAAGGAGCACGGGCTGCGCGGCGGCGTGCTGATCTCCGCGGTCGCGCCCGACGTCGACTACGTCAAGCCGCTGTACGACCCGGTCTACGACCCGCTCTGGAAGGTGTGCGAGGAGCTCGGGTCCCGGTGAACAGCCACGGCGGAACCGGCCTGCCGAACTACGGCAAGTACCCGGCCGCCGCGCTGCTCTTCATCACCGAGGTGTCGTTCTACTCGCAGCGGCCGTTCGTGCAGCTGCTCTTCTCCGGCGTCTTCGAGCGGTTCCCGAACCTCAAGTTCGTGATGACGGAGATGGGCTGCGCGTGGTTGCCGCCGATGCTCCGGCACTTCGACCGCCTGCTCGAGCAGATCAAGAAGACCGGCCGCACGGGCGAGATGCGGTACTCGGAGGAGCACATCCTGCCGAAGTCCGCGACCGAGTACTTCCAGCAGAGCTGCTACGTCGGCGTGAGCCAGCCCGGCCCCGACGACGTCGCGGCTCGTTACGCGATCGGGCTCGACCGCTTCATGTGGGGCAGTGACTACCCCCACGACGAGGGCACGTACCCGTTCACCCGTGAGCACCTGCGCCAGCTGTTCCACGACAGCGACCCGGTGGAGCTGCAGCAGATCCTCGCGGGAAGCGCGGCCAAGCTCTACGACTTCGACCTGGACGCGCTCGCGCCGCTCGCGGCGAAGGTCGGGCCGACGGTCGCGGAGCTCGCCGCCCCGCTCGACCGAGCTGCCGGAAGACCCGAACGAAGCGCTGCTCAAGGCCATCCGCCACTCGTAGGGCGGCGCGCGGGACGTCACGCAACGGGGGGAGAGTCCATTGCCGTACATGAGCGGGCGAGTGGTGCACGACGCCGATGCCCACATCATGGAGACCCCGACCTGGCTGCGCGACCACGCCGACCCGGGCCTGCGGGACCAGATCGCGCCGCTCACGCTCTCGAGCGGCAACGAGCTGCGCCAGACGGGTGACCCGGCCGAGCAGCTGGCGGACCTGGAGGCGTCCTTCGACCGGCTGCGGCTCAAGCACGCCTCGGACCAGTACCGCGCGGTCGAAGCCGAGGAGATCATGAGCCGCAAGAACTTTGCGGCAACCGGCGCGTTCATCCCCGAGGACCGTTCCCGCGCGCTCGACCTCCTCGGGTTCTCGAGCCAGCTCGTCTTCAACACGTTCCACAACAGCCGGCTCCACAACTGGGAGCACTCGGGCAACCTCGAGCTCGCGCTCGGCACCGCCCGCGCGCACAACCGCGGGATGGTCGAGTTCTGCGCGGACGACCTCCGCCTGCTGCCCACGTGCTACGTCCCGCTCGTCGACTTCGACGCGGCGCTCGCGATGACCGACGAGGCGATCGCGATGGGTGCGGCCGCGCTGCTCGTCGCGTCGGGCTGCCCGCCCGGTCACTCGCCCAGCCACCTCGCGCTCGATCCGGTCTGGGCTCGCGCGCAGGAAGCGCAGATCCCGGTCGTGTTCCACGTCGGTGGCACCGGCGAGCTCATCGACCCGAGCTACTTCGTCAACGGCCTGCCGATCCCGCCCGACTTCCACGGCGGGGAGGAGAACTTCCGCTCGGTGGACTACATGGGCATCCCCGGACCGCCTGCGCAGACCCTGGCGACGATGATCTTCGACGGCGTGCTCGATCGGTTCCCGGAGCTGCGCATCGGCGTGATCGAGCAGGGTGCGATCTGGGTGCCGTCGTGGATGCGCCAGATGGAGTCGGCGTTCGACGCGTTCGTGAAGCACGAAGAACGGCTGCGGGCCCTCTCGATGCGGCCGAGTGAGTACGTGCGGCGCCAGGTGCGCTTCACCCCGTACCCGACCGAGGACGTCGGTTGGATCATCGAGCAGGCCGGACCCGAGGTCTGCCTCTTCTCGTCGGACTACCCCCACGTCGAAGGCGGTCGCCGTCCGGTCGAGCGCTTCGAGGCGTCACTCGGTGATGCCGACGAGCGGGTCCGCGACGCCTTCTACCGGGACAACTTCCTCGATCTCATGGGCTCCGCCGGCGTCGCACTCGCCCGGTAGGGAGGAGTGCGCGCCGCGATCTGGGTCGTATGGCTCATGGTCGCCGGCGCACGGGAAACCTAGAATTCCGGGGTCGCCGTTCTCTTCTCTGCCCGAGATGGTCGGCGTGCAAACGAGACCCCGGACTCAGCCTGACGAGCCGGGGTCTCGACGCGTCCGGGCCAGATTTCTTCCCGGAGGATGTCGAGAAGCCGGCGCCGGGCGCGACACCTGAGTGAACGGCGCCACCGGCGGCCGTCAGATCAGGAAGGATGAAGCGATGCGATTCATGCTGCTGCAGAACTACGGCGAGGTCGGCTCGGGATGCGTTCCCATGGACCAGTGGACGCCCGAGGAGGTCAAGGCCCACATCGACTTCCAGATCGTCCTCAACGACGAGCTGCTCAAGAGTGGTGAGCTGGTCGACGCCCAGGGGCTCTCCCACCCGGAGCAGGCGAAGTTCGTGACCTGGGACGGCAAGAACGCGCCGGTCGTCACCGACGGCCCGTACCCGGAGTCGAAGGAGCTGCTCGCCGGCTACCGGCTCATCGACGTCGAGTCGCTCGACCGCGCGATCGAGATCGCGGCCCGGGCGTCGGCGGCGCCCGCGGTGAACGGGGAGCCCATCCAGGACCACATCGAGGTGCGCCAGGTGATGGGCGGACCCGACCCCGAGATGTGATCGAGCCCGCGAGCACCGAGGGCCTGCTGCGCCAGCTCGCGCCGCAGGCCCTCGGCGCGCTCACCCGTCGCTACGGTGACTTCGCCGACGCCGAGGACGCGGTGCAGGAGGCGCTCGTCGTCGCCGCGACGACGTGGCCGGCCGAAGGGCGGCCCGACAACCCACTCGGTTGGCTCATCCGCGTCGCGTCGCGGCGGATGATCGCGCAGTACCGCACCGACGAGGCTCGCCGGCGCCGGGAGGATCTCGCCGCGTCGTGGTCGATCGATCGGCCCGCCGACGCGCCGGGCCGGGACGACTCGTTGATCCTCATCTTCATGTGCTGCCACCCTGCGCTCACGCCCGCGTCGGCGATCCCGCTCACGCTCCGCGCGGTCGGCGGGCTCACGACCCGCGAGATCGCGGCCGCGTTCCTGGTCCCCGAGGCCACGATGGCCCAGCGCATCAGCCGGGCGAAGGCGACGGTCAAGATGTCCGACGAGCCGTTCGCGCTCCCGGCCGCCGAGGAGCGGGGCGAGCGGCTGCGATCCGTGCTGCACGTCCTGTACCTGATGTTCACCGAGGGGTACGCGAGCAACAGCGGCACGGACCTGGCGCGCCGCGACCTCTCCGACGAGGCGATCCGGCTGGCCCGGGGCGTGCACGGCGCGCTGCCGGACGATCCCGAGATCGCGGGTCTGCTCGCGCTCATGCTGCTCACGGACGCCCGCCGTCCTGCACGCACGGACGCGGACGGCGCACTTGTCCCCCTCGCGGTGCAGGACCGGTCGCGGTGGGACCGCGATCGCATCGCCGAGGGCGTCGCGCTCATCACCGCCGCGCTGCAGCAGGGCCACATGGGGGAGTACCAGGTGCAGGCGGCGATCGCCGCCATCCACGACCAGGCCGCCCGCTACGAGGACACGAGCTGGTCCGAGATCGTGCCGCTCTACAACGTCCTCGAACGGATGACCGGCAACCCGATGGTCGCGCTCAACCGGGCGGTCGCCGTCGCGATGCTCGACGGCCCGGATGCCGGCCTCGCCCTGCTCGACGGCCTCGACGAGCGGCTCGGCGACCACCACCGCCTGCACTCGGTACGTGCGCACCTGCTCGAGCAGTCCGGCGCGACGGAGGCGGCCATCGTCGAGTTCCGGACCGCCGCGGCCGGCGCGACGAACGTGCGCGAGCAGCAGTTCCTCACCACCCAGGCCGCCCGCCTGGCGAATGGCTCCGGCGCCTCCTGATTCCGTCCGTCGATGTCGAGGACGACGGGTCGGCTCCGACGTCCCGGGTGCAACCCGCGACCGGGTGCGCCATCATCGAGGTCCGAGGAGGACTCCATGCCCAAGCTCCGCGTCCACAATTTCACCATCACGCTCGACGGGTACGGGGCGGCCGCGAACCAGACCCGCGAGCACCCGATGGGCGGCATCGAGGGCCGGCTGCACGAGTGGATGTTCGCCACCCGCTACGGCCACGAGATGATGGGCAAGACGGGCGGTGACGAGGGGATCAACCAGGACTTCGCGCTCGCCGGTGACGTCAACGTCGGCGCCACGATCATGGGGCGCAACATGTACGGCCAGATCCTCGGGGAGTGGGAGGACGACTGGACCGGTTGGTGGGGTCCGAACCCTCCGTACCACCACCCCGTGTTCGTGCTCACGCAAGAGCCGCACGCGTCGATCCCGATGGAGGGCGGCACGACCTTCCACTTCGTCACCGACGGCATCGAGGCTGCGCTCGAGCAGGCCTACGACGCGGCCGGCGGTCAGGACGTGCGCATCGGCGGTGGCGCGGCGACCGTGCAGCAGTACCTGCGCGCCGGACTCGTCGACGAGCTCCACCTCGTCATCGCACCCCTGTTCGCGGGCGGCGGCGAGCGCCTCTTCGACCACCTCGACGGTGGGCCGGTCGGCTACGACGTCGTCGAGATGATCAGTGTCCCGCCCGTCGTCCACGTCCGCCTCGCCAAGACCTGACGCTGACCGACCTTCCCAGGATCCGTTTTGGCGTCACTTACCCCACCTCTACGGAGCGTAAGTGACGCCAAAACGAGGGCCGTCAGTAGTAGCGGAGCTCGACGAGGTTGTGGTCCGGGTCGCGGACGTAGAGCGAGGTCCCGTCGCCGCGGGCGCCGTAGCGGATCGCGGGTCCGTCGGCGACCTCGAAGCGGCCGCTCGCCTTCAGCGCGTCGAAGTCCATCGGCTGGACGACGAGGCAGAAGTGGTCGAGGTTCTCGCCGGACCGGGGCAGGCCGATGAGGTCGATGATCGTCCCTTCGTCGACGCGCACGGACGGGAAGAACCGCTCGCCCCGCCGCCACTCCTCGACGTGGATCGGCTCCAGCCCGAGCTCGCCGGTGTACCAGGCCAGGGAACGCTCGACGTCGGTGACGTTCAGCACGACGTGGTCGAACGCGGTGATCCGCAGCTCGTCGCTCATGGCCCCAGCATCGCGCGGGTCACGGCTGGAGCAGACGGGCGAGGCGGCGGCTCGCGACCCAGACCCCGATCGTGCCCACCGCGGCGAGGTAGACCACGTGCACGGCGATGGCCCAGCTCAGGTCGCCGAACGCCAGCGACCGTTCGAGCGCGACGCCCTGGTAGAGCGGGGTGCACCGCACGACCCATTGCAACCCGGTGGGGTACTGCGACAGCGGGAAGAACGTGGCGGAGAAGAGGAACAGCGGCAGCAGCGCCATGTTCACGTAGTCGAAGTCGACGAACGACCGCATGAACGTCGTGCCGGCCATCCCGAGGCCGGCGAACGCGAACCCGATGAGCATCGCGCCGGGCAGGCAGAAGACGGCCCACGGTGAGGACGTGAGTCCGAGGATGGCCATGAAGAGGAGGAACGCCGCCGCGTAGATCGTGCCGCGGATCAGCGCCCAGCCCATCTCGCCGAGCGCGACGTCCGTGGGGCCGAGGGGGGTTGCGAGCATCGCGTCGAACGTCCGCGCGTACTTGTACTTGAAGAAGAAGTTGAACGTGGTGTCGAACACGGAGCCGTTCATCGCCGCGGCGGCGAGCAGCCCGGGCGCGACGAACTGGTCGTAGGGCACCATCTGCCCGCCCGGTCCCTTGACCGTGCCGACCAGCGCCCCGACCCCGATGCCGATCGACGCCAGGTAGAAGAGCGGCTCCGCGAACCCGGTCAGGAAGATGCCCCAGAGCCGCCGGTACGCGAACACGTTGCGCTCGATGACGTGGAAGAACAGCGCGGTCATCGTTCCCGCTCTCGGCTGGCGCCGGGCCGCTCGGGCCACCCTTCGCTCGGCTCTCGCCTGAAGGCGCGCGCGGTTCCCGCTGCGGTCATGTCGCGAGCTTCCTGGTGAAGGTGCGGATGCCCCAGCGCGCGCTGACGAGCACGATCGCGCAGAGGATCGCCACGTTCGCGACGGCCTCGGGCAGGTCGATCCTCCCCGTCGTCGCCCCGCGGCACAGCTGCACGCCGTGCCAGAGCGGGGACAGCCAGCAGAACGGCTGGAGCCAACCGGGGAGCTGCGAGATCGGGAAGAACGTCCCGGAGAACAGGAACAACGGGATCACGCCGAGCCGCATGATCACCGGGAACCGGAAGTCGGTCTCCTGGGTCGCGGCGAACGCCGTGAGCGGCGCGGCGAAGGCCAACGCGGTGAGCACCGCGGCCGGGATCGCGAGCGGCGCCCACCACGAGATGACGCCACCGAGGATCGTCGCGACGATGAGGAACACGGTCGCACCGATCAGCGCGCGCGCCGCGGTCCACGTGATGACACCGAGGTAGACGTCCCCTGGACCGACCGGGGTCGCCACCATCGCGTGGTAGGTCCGGATCCACTTCGTCCCCGCCATGACCGGCCAGAGCGACTCGCCGGCGGCGCCGTTCATCGCGGCCGCGGCCATGACGCCGGGTGTGATGAACGCCAGGTACGCGACCCCGTCGACGGTGTTGTGCTTCACGAGCCCGCCGACCCCGAGGCCGAGGGCGGCGAGGAAGAGGACCGGGTTCAGCACGTACGCGACCGCGGAGCCGCGCCAGAACTTCCGGAAGATGTGGGCCTGGTGCTCGACGACGCGCGTCGCGAGGAGGGAGGGCATCTACTCCTCCAGGGTGCGACCGGTCAGGCGCAGGAACACGTCCTCGAGCGAGCCCCTGCGCACGAGCTCCGAGTCCGCGTGCACGCCGGCCCGCGCGAGTCGTTCGACCTCGGCCTCCCCGTCGTCGGAGTAGACGAGGAGGCGGTCGGCGAGCGACTCGAACGGGGTGTCCGAGGTCTCGACCACGACTTGCGCCTTCGCCCGGTCCTCGTCCGCATCGAAGCGGAGCTCGACGACCTCGCGCGTCGAGTGCTGGTCGATGAGCTCGCGCGGCGAACCCTCGGCGACGATGAGCCCGCCGTCCATGATGACGAGCCGGTCGCAGAGCTGCTCGGCCTCGTCCATGTAGTGCGTCGTGAGCACGAGCGTCACGCCCTGGCGCTTGAGCTGGTAGAGCCGCTCCCAGACGAGATGACGCGCCTGGGGGTCGAGGCCGGTCGTCGGCTCGTCGAGCAGGACGAGCTCGGGCCGGTTGATCAGCGCGCGGGCGATCGTCAGCCGACGGCGCATCCCACCGGACAGCTCGTCCACCCGGTCGCCGATGCGGTCGGTCAGCTGCACGAAGTCGATGAGCTCGTCGGCGCGCTCGCGGATGACCGGTCGAGGCAGACCGAAGTACCGGCCGTAGATCAGGAGGTTCTCGCGCACGGTGAGCTCGAGGTCGAGCGTGTCCTCCTGCGGCACCGCGCCGAGCCGGGCCCGGATCTCCGAGCCATGGGTCATCGGGTCCAGCCCCAGGACGCGCAGCTCCCCGCCCGTCACCGGCGACACGCACGAGATCATCCGCATCGTCGAGGTCTTGCCCGCGCCGTTGGGACCGAGGAAGCCGAAGGCCTCACCGGGCTCCACCCGGAAGTCGATCCCGTCGACCGCGACGAAGTCGCCGAACCGCTTCGTGAGCCCCGTTCCCTGCACCAACGCTTCGTCAGCCACGAGGTTCGACGCTACCGGGACGTTCACACCCAGCTCCCCGGTTTGTGCCGTCAGCCGTCGTCACCACGGGTTTCGGCACCAACGGAGCGGGACCGGAAGGGCCAAGAGCGGGAAGGGCGGCGTAGTGTCCGAAGCCGTATGGAGAAGCTGATGTACGTGCTGTGGGGAGACGGAAGCCCGGAGCAGGGCGACGGGCTGCGCGGACAGCTGCTCGACGACGTGGCGCCGCGCCTGTTCGCGGCCGGCGCCCGCGCGTTGACGGTCGACGTGCACGACGCCGCGGCCGCGCAGGCGCCACCCCCGATGCCGACCCCCGAAAGCGAGGAGATCCTCGCGGCGATCGTCTCGGTGTGGATCGACGCCTACGACCGCCGGGCGCCGTTCGAGCAGGCGCTCGGCGCGCTCGGCCACCGGGTCGCCGGATACCTCGTCGTCGAGTCGGTCTACGACGACTACGGGACGACGCAGTGGTCGGGTCCGCGCGACTGGCCCGACGGCGAGCGCTCGCCCGGCGTCCTCACCGTCGCGCTCATCCACCGCCCGCCCGGCCTTTCCTACGAGAGCTGGATCGAGGCCTGGCACGGCACGCAGTCGCCGCTCTCCGCCGAGCTCCAGCCGCGCACCCGCTACGTGCGCAACGAGGTCGTGCGCCCGGTCACGGCGGACGCGCCCGAGGTCCACGGGATCGTCGAGGAGGCGTGGGCGTCGGCCGAAGTGGTGGCGGACCCGATGCTGTTCTTCAACTCGGGGGGTGACCCGGACGTGATGGGCGCCAACGTGCAGAAGATGCTGGAGAGCGTCAACGCGTGCCTGGACCTGAGCCGGTTCCGCACGTCGACGATGAGCGAGTACCTGGTCCGCTCGGTCTAGACGGTGAGGCTGGCCGGGCTCGGCCAGTGCACGCGGGTGGCCCAGCCGGCGTGCTCGAGCATCCAGATCACGCCGGGCCGACAGGTCGACCTGGCGGGGCAGCACCCCGTGGCGGGCCGAAGCGGGGTTCGCGTGGTGGTAGCTGTGCCAGCTCTCGCCGAGCGAGAGCAGCGCCAGCGGCGCGAAGTTCGTGCTGCGGTCCTTCGTCTCGAACGGCTTGGTCCCGAACATGTGACAGATCGAGTTGATGCTCCACGTGACGTGGTGGAACAGCGCCATGCGCACGAAGCCGGCCCAGATCAGGGCCGTGAGCGCGCCGACCCACGTGCCGGTGATGGCGTAGCCGATGCCGAAGGGAATCGCGAAGGAGAGCGCGGCGAACAGCGGGAAGAGCTTCGTCGCAGTGACGATGTCGTTGTCACGGAGCAGATCCGGCGCGAAGCGCGTCGTCGACGTGACGTCCGGGGTGAACAACCAGCCGATGTGCGCGAACAGGAAGCCTTTGGCCCGCGCCGCGGAGCCGTTCCCGTAGCGATGGGGAGAGTGCGGGTCGCCCGGCTGGTCACTGAACATGTGGTGGCGCCGGTGGTTCGCGACCCAGCTCGTCACGGATCCTTCGAACGCCATCGAGCCGGCGGCCGCGAGGATGAACTTGAGCGGACGGTTCGCGGTGAAGCTGTGGTGGGTGAACAGCCGGTGGAACCCGATGCTGATCCCGAACCCGGCGACGAGGTACATGACCGCGGCGAGGACGAGATCGTGGAGGTTCACCGCGTTGCCCCAGAGGAGCGGGAGTGCGATCGCCAGCGCGACCGCGGGACCGGCGACGAAGAGGGATGTGACGACTCGATCCGTGACGACGCTGGTCTGGCTCGGTCGGTCCTGGGTCTCGATCAACGCGACTCCGTACGGTTCAAGAACTGGTGAGGTCCCGGGTGGCCACCTTGCCGCACGCAGCGCAGACCCGTTTCGGAGTGCTCAGGACAGCGGACGCATTGGATGGTTCTGAGGTAGCGGCGATCGCGAGGTTCGCGAGTTGAGGTCATCATTTCACCCTTCGCGCCGCAGGTGCGCGCGCCCCGCGAGAAGAAGTGGGGTCCCCGTCGGAGCCGTCTTCCGGGCGGGGAGAGGCGACTCGGGATCGGACAGGACGGGAGAGCCCGAGGCGGAAGAGCCCGGGGACCCCGCTCGCGCGCTCGCACCCGCGGCCGAGGCGGGAGCGTGTGAGCACGTGAGCGCGACCACCGGGAGCCGGCGAATCACCTACGACAGTGGCAAGCCCTGCTGCTGGCAACGGAGCGGCCTCTCTGGTCTACACCGGCGTCCGGGGTCCAGGGGCGCTGCTGACACGTTCACATCGACTATGACACGGATGCCCAGATGTCGCCAGGTGGATTCCGGGTTCGCGCGCTGGGTGGGTTCAGTGCACCGCGAGCTTGTAGCGCGCCAGGTCCTCCACGCGCTCCACGAAGTCCGCGCCTCCGCCCGAGCCGGACGCCGATGGCCTCGGAGTCGGCGCCGCGGTCCAGCCAGCCGAGAATGCACCGTTCGACGGGCCGCAGCGTCGGTTCGGGGCTCTCCTCCGAGACGCCGCGACCGGGCAGGGCGGCCATCTCGATCACCCGCCCGATGAACTCCGGACTGCGCTGGAACCGGCGCGCGATCTCGACGGTGTCGACACCACCGTCCGCGAGATGCACGACCCGCCGCTCGATCGGGCGGAGTGTCGCGGTCTGGGCGGAATCGTTCGCGGGCGCGCCAAAACTCATGCAGCGAAGGTACCCCACCGTGCACGTCGGTCAACCGAAACCTGCCGCGGAGGTTTCTGAGAATCGCGCTCAAGGTTTGCGTGCCGCGTGCCGATGGCGCGCATCTTGGAGCCAACGCTGCGACCCTTGGAGCCAACGATGAACCGTGCCGTCCCCGGTCCTCGCCCCGCAATCTCGGTCGGAACCTCGGTCGAAGTTCGCAACCGCTTCTGCGCGTCCTGGAGTCGCGGCTTCGAAGTCGCCGAGACGACGCACGCGGGATACCTCGTGCGCCGTCAGTCCGATCGGTACGTGCTCCCCGCCGAGTTCGTCGCGACCGAGGTGCGCCGGATCCCCTGAGCACCACCCGTGCTCAGGGGCCGCCCTGTACCAACCCCCCGTAGGTATCGGGCCGGCGCGTCGCGAGGAACGGGAAGAGGGCGAGCCAGTCGCGCCGCTGATCGAGATCGAGGTCGGCGACGAGCACCGCCGGCTCGTCGCGCGGCGCCTGGACGAGCACGACGGCCGTACGGGTCGCTGACGAACGACGAGCCGTAGAACGTGATCGGGCCCTCGGTGCCGATGCGGTTCGGCACCGACCATGAACAGGCCGTTGGCGATGCCGTGGGCGCGGATCACCTGCTCCCACAGCGGCTGCGGTGTCGAAGTCGGGGTGGTCGGGCTCGGAGCCGATCGCGGTCGGATAGACGAGCACCTCGGCCTCGTGCAGTGAGTACGCGCGCGCCACCTCGGGGAACCACTCGTCCCAACAGGTCGGGAAGCCGAAGCGCGCGTCCGCGACGTCGACGACGGGGTACCCGCTGTCGCCCGGCCGGAAGTAGCGGTCCTCGTAGTAGCCGGCGGTGATCGGCAGGTGGGTCTTGCGGGTCCGGGCGAGCAGGGTCCCGTCCGGGCGCGACGCAGATCGCGGTGTTGAAGCCGAGCGCCGCCGTCGTCGGCGCGCTCGTAGAGCGAGGCGTGCACCGGGACGCCGACGTCGGCGGCGAGCTCGGCCGCGAAGTCGTACGTCGGGCCACCGGGCAGCGGCTCGGGCTCCGCGCCCGCCGCGCGGGGCCCCTCCGGGGTGATCGCGAAGTACGGCGACAGCGTGAGCTCCTGCAGGCACACGAGCCGCGCTCCCTCGCGCGGCGGCGAGGCGGACCCCCTCGGCCAGCGCGGCGCGGTGCTCGACCGGATCCGGGTGCCACCGGTGCTGCACGAGACCGATCCGCCACGGCGCGCGCGTCGGTGGGTCGACGCGCGCCGGGGAGTCCGGCACCGAGCCGATCGCGGTGACGAGCCGGAGCCGTTCGACGGCGCTCATGCCGGGACGGGTTGGGTGATGCAGTGCACGCCCCCGCCACCGTACGCGAGCACCGCGCCGGGAACGGCCGACCACGTCACGCCCGGGATAGCA
Organism: uncultured Acidimicrobiia bacterium; assembly: GCA_963770105.1. Classification (GTDB taxonomy): domain Bacteria; phylum Actinomycetota; class Acidimicrobiia; order IMCC26256; family JAENVU01; genus Chersky-806. The sequence continues at coordinate 185,062 of CAVYOL010000002.1, forward strand.
CTGGCCGATCAGCTCGAGCATCGCCGCGTCCGCCGAGTCGCCCGCGGTCGGCACGAGCACTGCACCGTTGATCGGAAACAGGTTCACGTACGGCACCGGGACCCGGCTGCCGGCGACCGACGCGTAGGGGAGCACGGGAACCTCGGTCACCGCGATGCCGGCCGCTTCGAGCACCGCCCGGCTCGCGGCGCGATGTCGTGGTTCGGGTTGGCGGGATCCGCGCAGCCCTGCAGCAGGCACCGACCGGGCGCGAAGAACGCGACGACGTTGTCGACGTGCCCGTCGGTTCCTTCGTCCTCGGCGATGCCGTCGGCCAGCCAGAGCACCGTGTCCGACGCCGAGTCGCGCGGCGCAGCGCGGCGTCGATCTCGGCCCGGCTGCGCCCCGGGTTGCGGTTGGGGTTGAGCAGGCACCGTTCGGTGGTGACGACGAGGCCGTTGCCGTCGACGGCGATCGCGCCGCCCTCGACCCGCGATCCCGATGTCGTACGCCCGGAGACCGAGATGCGCGGCGAGGCGAGCGGCGATCGTCGCGTCCCGATCGAACGGCTCGAACGAGCCGCCCCAGCCGGTGAACTCGAAGCAGAGTGCCCGGCGGGTCCCGTCGGGGGCGACGGCGATGACGGGACCCGAGTCGCGCAGCCAGGAGTCGTCGATCGGTGCGGCGAGGACCTCGATGCGGTCGCTGTCGATGTGCGCTGCCGCGGCCTCGGCTTCGGACGGATCGGCGACGAGCAGCACCGGCTCGAAGCGGGCGATGGCGTGTGCAAGGAGCGCGTGCACCTCGCGCGCCGCGTCGAGCTGGTCGCCCCAGAGCTGGTCCCGACGTTCTTCGGTCGGCCACGCGATGAGCGTGCGCTCGTGCGGATCCGTCTCGGCCGGGACCCGTGTGCCCGGGGGCAGCGACCCGAGCGACTCGGCGGCGTCTGAGGGCCGGTCCGGCATGCTCCAGTCAACCACGCCGCGGTCGCCGGGCGCCGAGGTGCTACAGAAGAGGATGCCGACGAGCCCGGAACCCGTCCCGGCCCCCGGACCGCGGCCGGGCTCGCCCGAGTCCGAGCAGGCGTGGCTCGACCTCTTCTTCGATCTCGTCTTCGTCGCCGCGATCCTCATCCTCAGCTCGGGCTTCTCGCACGCGGAGCGGGTGAGCGAGGGCGTGTGGTTCGGCGCGTCCTTCATCTCGATCTGGTGGTTGTGGCTCGCCACCGCGCTCTACGCCAACCGCTTCCCGACCGACGACGTCGCGCACCGGCTCATCACGCTCACGCAGATGTTCCTCGTGATCATGGTCGCGATCGGCGTCGGTGACGGCGCGCAGGCCCATCCCCAGTTCGACTCCATTGCCTACGCCCTGCTCACGCTCACTGTCGCGCTCACATACGTGCGTACGTCGCGTCAGCGCATCGAGAAGGCGGCGTTCGCGCGCCGCCGCGCGGTTGAGTACGCGGTGGCCGCGGCGATCTTCATCGTCGCCGGCTTCCTCCCCGAAGTGCCGCGGATCGCCCTCTGGGTCGCCGGCCTCGGGGTGACGATCGTCCCGGCGATCGCGCACTGCACGACCGCGCCGCCGTTGGAGGAGCGTCACCTCATCGAGCGGCTCGGCGCGCTCACCATCATCATGTGCGGCGAGGCGTTCGTGAAGGTCGCACTCGCGGCAAACGCAGATTCACTCGACGGCATCGACGTCGTCACCGTCGCGTTCGAGTTCGTCATGGTGTTCGCGGTGTGGGCGATCTACTTCGACGACATCCCGAAGGCGGGGGCGTCGGCCAGCCCGCGGGGCCGGGCGACCTGGCTCGGGGCCCACCTGCTGTTGCACCTCGGCATCATCGGGGTCGCCATCGGCGTTGCACGGTTCGTCGAGTTCCACCCCGGCCAGGACGTGCCGACCCCGGACGTCGCCGCGGTCGCGATCCCGTTGGCCGAGATCTACCTCGCGTTGATCCTGATCAGCTTCGTGTCCCGGCGCCGGCCGCTCGGCCGGCTCGACGCGGATCCGGCTCGGCGCGGTCGTCGCGGTCGCGGTGGTCGTCGGGATCGCGGAATGGGCGACGTGGTTCGACACCTACTGGTCGATCGCGGCCTTCGCCTTGGTGGCGATCACCGAGACCGGCTTCGAGGCGGTCGCCCGATCGCGCACCGTCGTCCGGTCGGCCGCCGAGCTGTCCGGGCCGGATCAGCTCCGCCGCTGAGGCACGCTGTGCTCCCAGTCGGCGAGCAGCGTGCGCAGCCCGGTCACGAGCGGGATCGGCTGGTCGAGCATCACGTGGTGGTGCGCGAGCGGCACCTCGACCACGGGCGCGAGCCGGCCGAGCTGCTCGTACATGTACGCGCCGATGTCGGGGGTCACCAGCCCGTGCTCGGAGCGGAAGAGCGCGACCCGGCACCGGACCTGCGCCAACAGCTCGCCGGTGGGCACCGGTCGGTCGAAGATGCGCGGGTCGAACTTCCAGGTCCAACCATCGCCGACCTTGCGCACGGACGTGCGCGCGACGTGCTCGAGCACGTAGGGCAGAGACGTCGGTTGGTCCGGCACGGTGCGGAAGCGCGCGAGCGCGGCCTCGAGGGTCGGGTACGTGCGCAACGGCCCGAAGGCCGCGCCCTCGGCCGCCGCTTCCTCTTCGGGTGCTCTCCGGCGCACGGGCGAGTCCAGGATGACGATGCCGTCGAGCGCATCGCCCTGCTCCGCGGCCGCCGTGATCGCGACCCAGCCGCCCATGCTGTGCCCGATGACCACCGGCCGGTCGGTGATGCCCGAGTGCTCGGCGACCGCGACGATCTCCCGGGCCCAGGTGGAGGTGGGGTAGCGCTCGCGGCGTCCGCTGTCACCGTGGCCGGACAGGTCGAGCGCGACGACGGAGCACTCGCTCAGCAGCGGCGCGATGTGGTCCCACCAGTGCGAGTGGGCGGCACCGCCGTGCACCAGCACGACGCCCGGGCAGCCGCTCGGACCCCAACGGGCGTAGTGGATCGGGCAGCCGTCGACCACGACCTCGTCGTCCTCCCGCGGTGCCTCGAGGGCACCTCGGAACCACTCGGGCGCGTCCACGCGGGCATCGTAGGAGCCGCACCCTCTGATTCAGCCGTCGGACCTTCGCGCCGATACCCTGATCCCACCCACGGAGCGCCCGCAGCCCGTCACTCATCGCGCGCTCAAGGTTCACGCAGCCGTTCGCAAATGTTCGAACAGGCGTTCGTGGCTCGGGATATCGTCTGGGGCAGTGCCACCGGGCGAACCGGTTGCTTCACGAGAGCGCTTCGGAAGCCGGCACTGGGGCGAACCAACCGCACATCCAGCAAAAGGCAGTGTCCTCGTGGTCGAGATGACCGACGGGTCGCACGGCGCTCGCAACGGGCGCGCGGACGGCACCGGAACCGGAACTGGAATCGAGATCACCGGCATGGAGAGCCCGCGCCAGCTCGCGGACGCGATGCCGATGGTCGAGCGCGCCTTCGTGTTCGTCGACCTGTGCGGCTTCACCGCCTTCATGGCGACCAAGGGCGAGCACGCGGCGATCGATGCGCTCAACGCGTTCCGCAACCTGACCCGCGACATCGCCACGCGTCGCGGCGTGCGGATCGCATCGTGGTTGGGCGACGGCGCCATGCTGATCGGCACCGAGGTCGGTCCCGCGATCGCGGCCGCGGCGGAGCTCATCGCACGGTACGACGCGAACACGCTGGCGCTGCGGGGCGGGATCGCCGACGGCTGGGCCCTGCTCTTCGACGGTGACGACTACATCGGCCGCCCGGTGAACCTCGCGGCGCGCCTCAGCCAGGCCGCGAAGCCGGGCGAGCTGCTCGGCATCGGCTACCCGCCCGAGACGTTCCCGTCCTGGATGCAGGTGCTCGGCACCCGGGACCTCACGTTGCGGGGCCTCGGGCGGTTCCGCCGGGTCCAGCGCCTCGGTCTCGTCCCCGGCACCGAGCTCCCTGCGCTCTCGTTCGCGTCCGGTCTCCGCGTCGACCGGGATCGAGGCGAGGTCCCACTAGTCTGGCGAGCGTGGTGATCGCGGTCCTGGCCGGAGTCGTCGCTGTGGCGGCGGCGATTCGCTCGACGTGGTCGCCGTGCGGGCAGTCGATGCTCTCGACGATCACCCCGATCGGCGAGCAGGGCCGGGGCAACCGGTTCCGGACGACCGCCACGTGGTTCATCCTGGGCGCGACGCTCGGGGGTGCCGCGCTCGGGCTCGGCGCCGCAGTGCTGGCGGCCGTGGTCGGCGCGATCGGGATCTCCACCGACGCGGCGCTCGCGGTCGGCGCGGTGCTCGCGGTCGCCGCCGCCGTCGCCGACGCGGGACTGTTCGGCATCCGCATCCCGTACCACCGGCGCCAGGTCAACGAGCTCTGGCTCGACGACTACCGCGCGTGGGTCTACGGCGGCGGCTTCGGGTTCCAGATCGGGCTCGGCTTCGCCACGTACATCATGACCTCGGCCCTGGTGCTGCTCGTCGCGCTGGCCGCGCTCACGGGCAACCCGTTGGTCGCGCTGCTGATCGGGACGGTGTTCGGCTTCGTCCGCGGTCTGGGTGTCCTGCCCGGCGCCCGGCTCACGACGCCGGCGAAGCTCATCGAGTTCCACCGGCGCTTCGACGCCCGGTCGGCGGCGAGCCGCCAGCTCGTGATCGTGGTCGAGTACCTGGTCGCGGTCGTGGCACTTGGCGCGGTGGGCGGCCCCGTGCCCGCGGTCATCGCGACGGCCGTCGCGGGGACGTTGTTCGCGCTCGGCACCCGTCGGGGTGCCGACACCCCGGCGAACGCGCGCGACCTCGTCGCTTCGTGAGCCGCTGGCTCCCGGAGACGTTCACGCCACCCGGACCGTTCGAGCTGCGCTCCGGCCATCACCTCCGCCCGATCCGGCCGGACGACATCGACCTCGACTACCCGGCCGTCATGGGCTCGCGGGAGCGGCTGTTCGAGATCTTCGGGCCGGCGTGGGGCTGGCCCCCGGCGGACCTGACGCGGCAGGAGGACCTCGACGAGCTGGTGCGTCACGCGGACGAGATGGTCACGCTCGACTCGTTCAACTACGCGATCTTCGACCGGGACGAGACCGCGCTGCTCGGGTGCGTGTACGTCGACCCGCCCGAGCGCGTCGGCGCCGACGCGGACATCTCCTGGTGGGTCGTCGACTCGGAGGTGGGGAGCCCGCTCGAGGCGGCGCTGCGCGAGCAGGTGCCGGAGTGGATCGCGACGTCCTGGCCGTTCACTGAGCCCCGCGTCATCGGCGAGGACCTGACTTGGGCCGCGTGGCTCGCGCTGGCCGAGCTCGCGCCCGAGGGCTAGCCGCTACAGGCGGAGGGGCTTGATCGGCGCGTTGAAGAGCGCCGGATCCGAGCGCCAGTCCGCGGACTCGACGTCGACGTAGAGCTCGACCTCGTTGCCGTCCGGGTCGCGCAGGTACAGGCTGTGGGTCACGGTGTGATCGCTCGCGCCGACGATGTCGACGCCCGCGGCCTGGAGCTCGGCGAGCGCGCTCCGCAGCTCGTCGTCGGTGTCACCGACCTTCAGGCCGATGTGGTACATCCCGACCCGTCGGCCCTCCGGGATCGGGGTCGCGTCGGGGCCGACCTCGATCAGCAGCAGCTCGTGGTGGGTGCGACCGGTCGAGAACGCCGCCGCGCCCGGGAACTCTCCGGCCGGGAGCTCGGGGAACCCGAGGATGTCGCCATAGAACCGTCGTGACCGGTTGAGGTCACGGACGTACAGCACGACGTGACCGAGTTCCTTGACCTGCATGACAGCTCCCTCCGGGATGCGTTCACCAGCGCCAACCCTACGGGGGGCGCGCTTCTTCCCGCTCAGCCGGAGGCGGGGGGTGCGCCGGGAGGGGGCGTGCTCGGACGGGGCGGCAGCGTCGCCGGCGACACGGCTTCGATCTCGACCGTCCGGCGCACGACGCCTTCCGCAACCTCCACCAGCCGTTGGTTGTGGTTCCTCGCGTACCGGCGGAGCGATTCGAAGGCGATGTCCGGGTCGAGGCCCGAGCGCTCCGAGAGGACGCCCTTCGCCTGCTCGATCGTGACCCGGCTGTTCAGCGCGTACTGCAGCTGCTCCGCGAGCAACCGAGCTTCCTCGGCCGCTCGGTGCTGGAGGATGCTGATCGTCGCGACGTCCGCGAGCGCCTGGGCCGCGGCCAGGTCGGCCGGTGGCAGACCGCCTGCGGGCCGCACCAGCAGGTTGAGCGAACCGATGACCTCGTCGCGCAGCCGCATCGGGAGGGCATGAGCCGAGGAGAAGCCCGCCGCCAACGCCTCCGGCGCGAACGTCGGCCACCGCCCGGCGTCGACGCTGAGGTCGGCGCTGCCGACCGCTTCTCCGGTCCGGTAGCAGTCCAGGCACGGGCCCTGGTCCTGTTGCACCTCGAACAGCTCGAGGAGGTGCATCTGGTGGCTGGACGACGCCACGACCTGCACCGAGCCGGGCGACTCCGCCACCATCAGACCGGCCTCGACCGTGTCGAACAGCTCGACGCAGCGCGCCGCGAGGATGGAGAGGAAGTCGACGATGTCGAACCCGCGCACGAGCGTGTCGGCGACCTCGACGAAGGTGCGTGCGAGCAGCTCGTCGCGGTCGGTCACGCCGTCAGATCGCAATCGGTCATCACGCATCCCCACCTAGTGCCATCGCCGAGGTCGTGCGTCACTGCTATCAGAGTAATGGAGTTCATGTGATGTTCAACCGCCGCGCGACCACATCGCGGGCAACGTCGTTGATCGGTCGTTCCGCGGCGAACGCGTAGGCGCGCAGTCGCAGGAGGGCCTCGCCGACCCCGATGTCGTAGCGGGCCGACAGCATCCCCGACGCCTGGTGGACGGGCGCGCGGAGCGTGTCGGCACCGGCGAGCTCGGCCGCCAGGACTCCCGGGTCCGCGCCGGCCTGGAAGTCGAGGACCTTGCGGGTCACGGTGGCCGCCAGGGTCACGGCCTCGGCGAGCTGGTCGACGCGCAGCGCTCCGGGGTGGTCGTTGTAGAGGTCGAGGGCGCCGAGGCGGATCGAGCCGACCTGGAGCGGGAACCCGAAGATCGCCCGGACCCCGGCCAGCAGCGCCGGGGGAGTGAACGCGGGCCACCGCGAGAAGCCGGGCGCGCCGAGGTCGGATTCCAGCACCGGGACCCCCGAGCTGCAGACGTCGACGCACGGGCCCTCACCCAACGTGAACTGGAGCTCCTCCACCGCCCCGCTGGCCGCGTCCGACGCGCACAGCACGCTGCGGGGACCGGCGTTCGTCATGAGCATGATCCCGGCGCCGGTCACGTCGAGCGTGTCGACGCACTGCACGCAGAGGCTGCTCGATGCGGCCGGGTCGACCATCGGGACTCCATCCGTTGCGGCGAGCCGCTCGCCCAGAAGGGGCGCAACGGAATTTGTCCGATCGAGGTCTCGAACCGGCCGAGGGTGCGGATCGCCCTCCGAGCGTCCCCGACCCGGTTGGGCCTGTCAAGCGAGCGTTCTTCCCCGGTTCACCGTGGGTTCTTCATTGGCTCCCTACGGGGGCGTAGGCTGAGCCCGCGGTCGAGACCCCGCCGCGAGTCCGGTCTCGCGCATCACGCATCCGAAATGCGCGATTTCGTGACAACGTTCGTCGTTCACGCCTTGTGGGGGTTCTCCCTGTGCAGTCTCTGACGTTGGAAGTCGAGCTCGAGCCCGTCGTCTCGCGGTTGCTCGAGCGGCACGTGTCCACCGCGGTCGAGTGGTTCCCGCACGAGTACGTCCCGTGGGGCCGGGCCCGGGACTTCGTCTCTCGCGAGGAGTGGTGGGATCCCGCGGACTGTGCCGAGTCGGCCGCCCGGAGCGCGCTGTTCGTCAACCTCCTCACCGAGGACAACCTCCCGTACTACTTCCGCACCCTGAGCAGCTTCGGGCGCGACGGGGTGTGGGGTGAGTGGACCCGGCGCTGGACCGCGGAAGAGGGCCGCCACGCGATCGTGATCCGGGACTACCTCATGGTGTCGCGGGCGATCGACCCGGTCGCGCTGGAGCGGGGCCGCATGCAGCAGGTGTCGACCGGGGTCACCCCCGAGCTCGACGGCCTGTGCGAGGCGCTCTGCTACACGACGCTCCAGGAGCTCGCGACCCGCATCGCGCACCGGAACACCGGGGGCATCCTCGAAGACCCCGCGGGCAAGTCGATCATGTCGCGCGTGTCGAACGACGAGAACCTCCACTACCTGTTCTACCGGGACCTGGCGAGCGCGGCGTTGGACATGGACCCGTCGGCGATGATCATCGCGATGGACTCGACGGTGCGCGGCTTCACGATGCCGGGCACCGGCATCCCCGACTACGCGCGTCACGCGCGGCTCATCGCCGCGGCCGGTGTCTACGACTACAGCATCTTCCTCGAGAAGGTGCTCCAGCCGGTGATCTTCCACCACTGGCGCCTGACCGAGCGCGAAGGCCTGAGCGCGGAGGCGGAGCAGGCGCGGGACCGGCTGCTCCGGTACATGGAGCGGTTGAAGAAGGTCGCGGCCCGGCTCAGCCGCACCCTCGTCACGACTTCCTGACCCCACCAAACGTTTCGGCGTGAGTTGGACCCCCTCCAGGGGGCGGAACTCACGCCGAAAGGCATCGGGGTGGCCTCCGACGGCCTCGGGGCTACTGGTTGTTGAGCCGGCGGAACATGCCCTTCTGGGCCTTGTAGAGCTTCGGGAACTCGGCGTAGAGGCGGTCGTACACCGCGCGGTGCGCGTGGTCGGGCCGGAACGTCGCGTCGACGGTGACGAGGTCCCGCACCTCGCCTTGCGCCACGGCTCCGAGCGCGAGCCCGGCGAGCAGCGCGGCACCGCGCAGGTTGGCGTCCATCGGGTCGGCCACGCGCTCGATGGTGCGGTCGAGCACGTCGGCATGGATCTGGCACCAGAGATCGGACTGGGCGCCGCCACCGATGAAGCGCACGTGATCGAGGCGCCGCTTCACGAACGTCTCGCACGCTTCGTGGAGCCACCGGCTGTTGTACGCGACCCCTTCGAGCACCGCCCGCACGAGATGGGGACGGGTGGTCGAGAGCGAGAGGTTGTGGAAGCCGCCGCGGGCGTAGCGGTCGTCCACCGGTGAGCGCTCGCCGGAGAGCCACGGCGTGAAGATGACTGTCGCCGCTCCCGGCGGGGACGGCCGCGGCGACGTCGGTGAGCGTCTCGTAGCTCGGCGGGTCGCCGCCGCCGAGGCCGTCGGCCGGTGCGATGATCTGGTCGCGCAGCCACTGCAGGCACGCGCCACCCGTCTCGTGGTTGTTCGCGACCAGGTACCGGTCGCGCGTGAGGCCGGGCACCGTCGCGATCTGATGGAAGATGTCCGTCTTCTTGAACGGCACCGAGCAGCTGATCCAGGACGTCGTGCTGATCGCCAGGTGCGTCTCGTAGTCGAGGAGCGTGCCGGCGCCGAGCGCGCCGGTGTGGAGGTCGGGCGTGCCGGTGACGACCTGCACCCCGTCGGGCAGTCCCAGGGCGCGCGCCACCTCGGGGAGCACGGTGCCCACCACGGTGCCGGTGGCGCGCAACGGCGGCAGGTGGTGGAGGCTCACGCCCGAGCGGCGCACCAGCTCGGGGTCGTACTCGAGGCGCTCGAGATCTCGGTTGTCGGTGAGCCACGCGCCGGTCATCGACGCGTGCGACGCGGTGGCGACGCCCGTGAACCGCATCGAGAGGTAGTCGACCGGCTCGAGGAACCAGCGCGCCGCCCGGGCGACCTCCGGCTCGTCGTTGAGGAGATGGAGCATGTGCCCGATCGGGTCGGCGCCGGTGGTCGACGGCGCGCCCGCGGTGCGCCGAACCCACACGGTCAGCGGCACGGGCGCGTAGCCGCTCAGCGGCCCGCTGATGATCCGCTTCGAGTACGGCGCGCCCCGGCTGTCCATCCAGAGGCTGCACTCGCCGACAGGGATCCCGCGCTCGTCGACGGGAACCGTGCTCGACCACTGACCCGTGCAGCTCACTGCCTCGACCCGGTGCGGCTCGACCACGCCGGACGCCATCGCGCGGCGGGTTGCGTCCGCGATCAGGTCCCACCAGACGGCCGCGTCCTGCACCGCGCCACCGCCCGGGAGCAGTCGGGTCTCGACCGGGCAGTGGTCGTGCCAGGCGACCTTCCCCGTCAGCGAGACGAGCCCGACCTTCGGCCCACCCGTACCGAGGTCGATCGCGAGGACAAAGCGCTCCTCGCGGTCAGCCGAGTTCGGGCTGGACGGGATGTCGGGGGAGGGTTCGGTCAACTCTTCGGGAGGACGGTGAGCTGGCTGTCCATCATGTCGGCCATGACGGCCTTGATGAACTCGTCGGCTTCCTCGGTCAACCCGCCGACGACGCCGCCGTAGATCGCGCCGGACTTCGGCGACTCGCTCGCGTGCTCCTTGGCGTACGCGACCGCGTCGGCGAGGTCGGTGGCGAACGTCTCCGCGACGCCGGGCTGGGTCTGCGGACCGCGTCACCGCCATGTGGATCGCGTTCGGGTACTGCTGACCGTTGAACCGCCAGCCACGGGTCCGCATGAAGTCGTTGACGTGGTAGATGTCGAACTCGTCCGACGTGAAGCTGAACACGAACGTCGGGTTCCCCATGATCCGCAGCTCCGGGTGCGAGAGCACCGCGGCCTTCATGGTGTCCGACGGTCTCGAAGATCTCCTTCGCGTACCGCCGGTAGCCCTCGCGGCCGAACGACACGAGCGCGGCCCAGGTCGCGGCGAGCAGGCCGCCGGAGCGGGAGCCCTCGATGCCGGGGGAGCAGTACTTGCCGCCGGTCCAGCCGGTGAGGAAGAAGTACTGGCCGTTGCGCAGCGCCTTGTCCCGGAACACGAGGACGGACGTGCCCTTGAACGCGTAGCCGTACTTGTGGGTGTCGGCGGAGATGCTGGTGACGCCGGGCACGCGGAAGTCGAAGGTCGGGATGTCGTAGCCGAGCTCCTGACCGAACGGGAGGAGCCAGCCGCCGAGGCAGCCGTCGACGTGGAGGCCGATGCCGTGCTCGAGCGCGATGTCGGAGAGCTTCTCGATCGGGTCGATGGTGCCGTAGCCGTAGTTGCAGGCGGATCCGACGAACGCGACGGTGTTGTCGTCGATGTGGTCCGCGACCCATTCGGTGTCGACCTGCAGCGTCACGGGATCCACGGGCACGTTGCGCACCTCGATGCCGAAGAGGTGGCAGCCCTTGTCGAACGCGGGGTGCGCGGTCTCGGGCTTGATCACGTTCGGCTTGGTCACGCCACGCGCCGCGCCGTGCTCGCGGTACGAGATCATCGCGTGGAGGATGCTGCCGGTGCCGCCGGTGGTGACGAGGCCGACGGGCTCGGTGTCGGTCACCGCCTCGGCGTGGAGGAGGTCGAGCGTCATCGCGATGATCTCGCCCTCGAACTTGGTCTGGCTCGGGCACATGTCCCGCTGGAGGGCGTTCACGTGGGCGAAGAGCCCGAACGCCTGGTTCATGAAGGCGTAGTGCTCGTGGTCGCCGCAGTACATCGTGCCGGAGCACTTGCCGCTCTCCCAGGCCTTGTCCTCTTCCTCGGCCATCGTGGCCAGCTCGGCCAGGAGCTCGGCGCGCGGGCGGCCCTGCTCGGGGAGGGTGCGGTTGACGGGGAACCGGTCTTCGTACGGGTTTTCGGCCACGGTGGAGCCCTTCTCGAAACGGCACGGGCGTGCCTCAGGATCATGCCACCCACCGATTGCGAAAGCGCTCCCACCGCCGCCGGCCGCCCGGCGCCTCAGGTTCCGGATGTCGGCCGGCGGAGACCTTCGGGAGAGAGCAGAGCGAAGTCCATCTCCCGGCGGGTCGTGAAGCCGAGCGTCTCGTAGAGCCGGATGGCGGGCGTGTTCGTGCTGACCGCGTGGAGGCAGGCGGTCTCGCCGCGGCCGAGGATCTCGTCGACCATGCGGCCCACGAGCACCTTGGCGAGCCCCCGGCCGCGGTGCGCGTCGTCGGTGCACACGGCACTGATCTCCGTGTAGCCGGGGAGGTGCAGGCGCGTGCCCGCCATCGCGACGAGCGCACCGTGGTCGCGGATCCCGAGGTAGAGGCCGAGCTCGATCGTGCGGGGCAGCAGCGGGCCCGGCTGCGCGCGCTCGACGAGGTCCAGCATCTCGGGGACGTCCGCAGTGCCGAGCCGCGCCACCGCGAGCGGGGCGATCCCCGGGACGCCGGTCACCGGCCGGTCGCAGACCATCTGCGTGCCCGGCGCCCGGAACCGCTCGGCCCACCCGGGCGGGACCGGCACGAGGTCGCGCACGAGGACCGCCATGCCGCCCGGCCCGACCACCTCGCGCAGCGCATCCCAGCTCTCGGGCCCGGCGTCGTCCGGAACCGCCGCGAACACGGAGACGTCCGGGTCGAACCGGAGGGCGAGGTCGCGACCTTCCGCTACCGTGGCCTGCGGACCTGCGAGCGCGTGCCAGACGGGGTTGTCGAGCACGTGCACGCCGTGCATCCTGGCACTGCGCCGGCGAACCGGACGAGGCAATTATGACGGTGGTGCTCGACGAGACGACGCTGGCGCAGCACTTGGCGCGCATCGACGACGTCGGCTTCACCGTGATCGAGGACGCGATCGAGCCCGGCCTCGTCGTCGCCCTGCGCGACGCGATCCGCCGGCTCGAGGGCGAGCTCGGGCTCGAGCCGTTGGGGACGGCGGCCGAGGGCCACTCCACGCTGCGGATGTACAACCTGCTCGCGAAGGACCCGGTCTTCCAGGCGATGCCGGTGCACCCGAGCGTGCTGCCGATCGTCGAGCGGCTGTTGGACCCGGGCTGCCTGCTCTCGGGGATGACCGCGATCGACATCGGTCCCGGTGAGGACGAGCAACCGATGCACGGTGACGACATCGTGATGTCGCGGCACCTGCCTCGACCGCACGTGCCGATGATGGTGACGAGCATGTGGGCGCTCACGGACTTCACGGCCGAGAACGGCGGGACCCGCTACATCCCCGGCTCGCACCGGATGCCCGTCATCCCGAAGGCGCGGCTCGGCGAGCACGACGTCCGCGCGCTCGAGATGCCGGCGGGCTCGGTGATGATCTTCCACGGCAGCCTGTGGCACGGCGGGGGTCCGAACAGGACGACGGACGACTGGCGGCTCGGCGTGAACGTCCAGTACTGCCCCGGGTTCGTCCGCCAGCAGCAGAACCACTACCTCGCGATCCCGCCCGAGGGTCGCGGCGACGTTCCCCGACCGGCTCCTCGAGCTGCTCGGCTACCGGCTGTACAAGGGCGTGATGGGCCACATCGACGGCCGCAGCCCGGGCGAGGTCGTGTTCGGCGACCGCTTCGCCGAGACCGCGTACCGCGACGCCGAAGCCCGAAAGGCCGGCTCGAGCGACCGCTAGCTCCTGATCCACTTCTCCGTTTGTTGCAAACGGGTCCACCAGGGAACCGAATGCAACCAGCGGCGGGAGGCGGGCGGGTTAATCGGTGGCGGCGGGCGGGGGCGGGCGGTGAGGATGGCCGGATGACGATGGTGATGGTGCTCCGTGGCCGCCTCCTGGGGGCGCGAGCCGGAGCCGCGCTGGGGATGGCATCAGCTCGCTGATCCCGCGGCGCGCCGCCTGGTCGCGGCGGCGGGCGTCCGACCCGGTGATCTCGTGCTCGACATCGGTGCCGGCACCGGCGCGCTCACCGCGCGGCTGGTCGGCGCCGGAGCCCGGGTCATCGCGGTCGAGCTGCACCCGCGCCGGGCTGCGCAGCTCCGGGCCCGGTTTTCCCAGCCCCCGGTGACGGTGATCCAGGTCGACGCGGCCGACCTGCGGCTCCCGCGCCGGCCGTTCCGGGTCGTCGCCAACCCGCCGTTCGGCATCTCCATGGCCGTCGTGCGCCGGTTGCTCAGCCCCGGCAGCCGGCTGGTCTCGGCCGACCTCGTCGTGCCCCGCTACGTCGCCCGCCGCTGGACCGATCCGCGCGCCCGGGCCTACGCCGCTGGAGCGCGACGTTCCAGACGAGCATTGTGACGCAGCTCCCACGGTCCGCGTTCCGGCCGCAGCCGCCGGGCGCAACCGCCGTGCTCCGGATCTCCCGGCGCGCGTAGCGTGGGTCCACTCGAGGAGGTCGGCCGGTGAGACAGGCGTACGTGTTCGACGGAGTCGCGGTGCTGGTCGGGCCGTGGCACGAGCCGATGGACCCGCCCGAGCGCGGGCGCGCGTCGAGGTCCGCCTGCTCGAGCTGGCCCCGAAGCGCGGGTCCCGCTTCGCCGCGGAGCGGGTGGTGCTCGACCAGCCGGTGTTCCGGGCGGATCTCTTCGACCAGACCGACTCGCCGCCCGGCAACCTGAAGAGCGCGCACTTCCATCCCGGCTTCAATGGCATCGAGCCGTGCGATCGGCACTGGGACCCGGCGATCAAGCAGGACCCGACCACGTGGCTGGCCGGCGAGCTGAACGACCTGGCCGGGCTGCTCGAGCGCGCGGGTGCGGACGTGGCCGATGCGCCATGGCTCGGCCCGGACGGCGACGCGCTGCGTGCCGTCGTGCCGGACATCGTCTCCGCGGTCGAAGCGACCTGGGCCGAGGTGCGCGCCGAGGACTGACCGTCCCGCCGCGACCCGGCCCGCTCAGAGCCGGTCGGCGCGGATGCGGGCGTTCTCCAGCAGTCGCGACGTGATGAGGCAACGGTGGCTCGCGTCGTCGCCGTCACTGCGGGCCTGGCGCAGCGCCCGTTCGGCGTTGCGCCGGTTCTCGCGGAGCAGCTCGAACGCCCGGAGCGCAGCGGCCTCGTCCTCGGCGATGCGCGCCACCTGCTCCTCGCGGTCGTGGACCTCCTGCCAGCAGACCCGGGAGTGCTCCAGGGCCGCGCGGTGCTCGGCGTCGGCCGTCGCGAGCGCTTCGACGGCCTCCTGACGGACCCGGGCCGTCGACCCGGTGGGCTCGGGCGGCCGCGAGTGCACGTGGATCCCGGCCTCCGACGGGGCTGACTGCACCGGTGGCACCTCGGTCAGCGTCGCGCGGTCGACGACGGCGGCGAGTCGGGCGAACGCCTGCACCTGGCGGTCGCCCACCGGTGCGTTGATCCGGATCGTCGGCGAGGGCCGGTGGTCGTCCAGGTCCTCGATGGGCATGGGGGAATCGAGCTCGGCCATGGAAGCCCTCCAGTCGTTGCGTTGGTCGGTGCCCCAGCTCGTCCGACAGGTCCGTACCCACACTCGCGAAGTGTGACTCCTATTAGGCCGCGCGCGGTTGCGTGATGCAAGGCACCCCCGGCGGCACCCGCGCGACGGTCGAGCGTGCTATCCCGGTCGGTGACATGTGGCTCCTGATCCTGTTCGTCGCCGTCTCCGTCGTCGTCACGGTCATCGCGCGCCGCCGGACCCGCGAGCCGGGCGATTCCGTGAACGCACAACGCCGCCAGCTCGAGGCGCTCCGGATCGCGGCGATGGCTCCACCCGACGAGCCCGCGACCCCGACCTCGGTTCCCGCGCCGCCGCGACGTCAGGGCTCGCCGGAGCTCCTGGTGCCGATCGCGGAACCGCGGCACGACCGCCGGATCAGCACGCGTTGGCTGCTGATCGGCGCCGGCGCGGTGGTCGTGGTCGTGCTCGCCGGCCTCGCCGTCGGCCTCGGGCTCGGCTCGTCCGGCGGCGACTCGGCCGGACGGGCCGCGCGAGCCCGCAGCCACCCGTCCTCCACGACCACGGCCCCGACGACCACGACGACGGTGGCCCCCGTGGCTTCGATCACCGGCGCCACCCGGGGGACCGTGACCATCTCGGTGCCGGTGAACCCGTACCAGGTCAACGTGGTGGCGCGCGCGGCGTGCTGGATGCAGGCCGAGCAGGCCGACAGGACCATCGTCGTGACGACCACCCTGCGGACGGGCGACTCGAAGCAGGTCACCGGGACCGGGGCGCTGACCGTGCGCCTCGGCAACCCCGCCGGCGTCGACGTGTCGATCAACGGCCAGCCGATGGCGCTGCCCGCGAGCGGCGGCTCGACGATGGTGCTGCAGCTGAACCCGACCACCTGACGCCCGACGACCTGACCGGCCGGACGCGCTAGACGGCGGTCCAGCCGCCGTCGACGACGAGGGTGTGGCCGGTGACGTAGCTGGAGGCGTCCGAGGCGAGGAAGAGGAGCGCGCCGTCGATCTCGTCCACGCGCGGGGCCCGGCGGAGCAGCGTGCGCTCCTCGACCGTGCGGGCGAGGTGCGGGTCCGAGAGGTCGTCGGTCATCTCGGTCGGGAAGTACCCGGGCGCCAGCGCGTTGACCCGGACCCCGTGCCGGCCCCACTGCGCCGCGAGGTGCCGGCTGAAGTTCACCAGTCCGCCCTTCGTGGCGTTGTACGCGGCCATCGGGCCCCGGGAGCCGACGAGGCCGTACATCGACGAAAGGTTGATGATCGAGGCCGCTTCGCTGGCGAAGAGCAACGGTGCACTGAGCCGGCAGAGGTCCATCACGGCAAGCAGGTTCAGGTCCACGACCGCGCGGAGCTCCTCGAACGACTCCTGCTCGAGCGGGCCGTCGTCGTTGGTTGCCGCGTTGTTCACGAGGATGTCGAGTCGGCCGTGCCCGGACTCGACGAGTGCGACGAGCTGGGCCCGGAACTCGGGATCGGCGAGGTCCCCGGCGGACCAGGTGGCGCCGCCCAGGTCCGCGGCGAGTGCCTCGAGCCGGTCGGCGCGGCGCGCGGTGAGCACGACGGTCGCGCCGGCGCCCGCGAGCACTCGCGCGAACCGGTCGCCGAGACCGGCCGACGCACCCGTGACGAGCGCGACGCGACCATCGAGGCGGAAGCGAGCTTCGGGCGCGACGGGCGGGGCCACCGGGAGAGTGTCGCGTACGGAGCCGGCGGCCCGTAGAGTCCCCCGGACAAGGGCGCACGCGCCCTCTGAACCGGGAGCTCCAGATGGCTTCGAACGCGGTCACCGAGTGGGAAGCGCGCGGCAGGCGCATCACGGTCGACGGGCTGGAGGTGTTCGTCCTCGACGCGCCCGCGACCGTGCCCGAGACCGGCGATCCGCTGCTGATCCTGCACGGGTTCCCGACCTGCTCGTTCGACTGGCGGGGAGTGATCGAGCCCGTCCGCGCCGCGGGCCGCCGCGTGGTGCTCTTCGACTTCCTCGGGTTCGGGCTCTCGGACAAGCCGGACGTCCGCTACAGCATCCGGGGGTATGCGGACACGACCCAGGCGGTCGCGAGTGCCGTCGGCCTCGAGTCGGTCGTGCTGGTGACCCACGATCTCGGGGACTCCGTGGGCGGTGAGCTGCTCGCACGGGCACACGAGGGCTCACTCGACTTCGCGGTCACGAACCGCATCATCACCAACGGGTCGATCTACCTGGACCTCGTGCAGCTGACGGAGGGTCAGAAGATGCTGCTCGCCGCGGAGGACGCGCGCTTCGACCTCGCCGCGCTCGGCATCGATCCGTCGGTCGGCTTCAAGGCCGGCGTGGCGGGGACGTTCGCCCGACCGGACGCCGCCGACGAGGCCGAGCTGGAGGCGATGTGGGAGCTGGCGTCGTACCACGACGGGCACCAGCTCCTGGCCCGGACGATTCGCTACATCGAGGACCGCCGGCTCGAGGAGCGGCGCTACACCGGCGGGATCGAGGAGCACCCGGCCCCGCTCCACATCATCTGGGGCCGGCTCGACCCGGTGGCCCGGTACCCGATGGCGACGCGGCTGCACGAGCTCCGCCCCGAGGCCCCGCTCGTGACGCTCGACGACATCGGCCACTACCCGATGGTCGAGGCCCCCGAGCGGTTCAGCACCGCGATGCTGGCCGCACTCGGCGGCTGAGCGCCGCGCCGCGGCGGTCAGCGCCGGAGCAGGAACGCGGCGTTGTCGCGGAACAGGCCCGGCGCGCGGTCGGGATCGGTCCCGAACTTGCCGGTCGCCGCGTAGTCGGGCAGCGGCGTCGCGGTGCCTTCGGAGTGCGGGTAGTCGCTGCAGGCCATGAGGAGATCGGCCCCGCCGAGCTGGCGCCGCAGCTGCTCGGGCAGCTCGTAGGAGAACGACGAGACCCGGACCTGGCGGCGGAAGTACTCGCTCGGCCGGAGGGACAGCTCGGACGGTGCGAAGCCATTGAGCCGCGTGGTGAACTCGACGCCACCGTCGAGCATCATCAGGAACATCGGCACCCACACCGCGGAGAGCTCGACGATGCCGAGGCGCAGGTCGGGGTGCCGCTCGAACACGCCGTTGATGATGAGGTCGGTGCACGCGAGCGCGGCGGCGGTGTAGAGGAACACGGAGTCGAGGACCGGCACGAACGCGTCCTCGGAGTCGGTGTACCAGGCGTCGTCGAACGGGCGGGTCTGGTCGGCGACGTGGAACACGGGAGTGACGCCGTGATCGACGAACGCCCGCCACACGCGTGTCGAGATCGGGATGTGAGAGTGGCCTCCCGTCGACGACCGCGGGGGCGACCATCGCCAGCCGGACGCCCGCGGCCGCGAGGGTCCGCAGCTCCGCGACCGCCCATTCCGGATCGCGCAGGGACAGGTGCGCGACCGGATGCAGCTGATCGCGCCCGTCGGTGACCACCGACGCACACCAGCGGTTCCACGCCTGCATGTTGGCCAGCATCGCCGGCACGTCCATCGAGAGCTTGCGCTCCCAGAGCAGGCCGTAGTTCGGGAACAGCACCGCTTCGTCGAGGCCGAGCGCCCCGAGCCGCTCACACCGGGCCGCCGGATCCCAGTGGTCGCGGGGGAGCAGGTCGTCGTAGTGCCGCTCGGCCGGCTCGCCCCGCCGGACCCGGTTGTGGCGCTCACCCAGCGGTGCCGTCTCGCCGGGCGTCTGCACCTCGGCGAGGCCCAGCCGTTGGTCCCGCCACGAGACCCACGTGTTGCCTGCCGCGTCGTCGTCGAAGCGGATCGCATCCTCCCGGTGCTCGGGATCGATGTGCTCGGCCCAGAGGCCGCGGTACTCCACCAGGTGCTGGTCGGAATCGATGACGCGCATGCGTGACCTCCGGTTCGAGCCGGGTTACTGCTCGGCCATGATCGCTTCGAACTCGGCCTCGGGATCGCGGTGTCCCTCGCCGTCGACCTCGACGACCACACGGTGCAGGGTTCCGGTGAAGCGGAACGGTGCCGCGTAGCCCGTCCCGACCGGCGGCCCCTGCTCCCAACCACAGGTCAGACCGGCGCCGCTGATCGAGTACCGCACCGGCGTCGTCATCGCGATGTCGCCCCGGCCGACGGCCAGGCCGTCGATCAGGAGCCGTCCGACGCCGCTGAAGTCGCCGTTGCTGTCGAACGCGAACGTGAGCTCGTGCTCGCCGGGGGAGACCACGACGTCGGACTCGACCGTGTACCGCTCCTTGCCGACGAAGTTGTGCACGAACCGGAGCCTGCCACCGAGCAGGTGGAACGACCAGCCCCCGAGCACCGTCCCCATCGCAAGGAGCACCCCTTCGGCGGTCCCCACCTCGGGGAGCTCGACGTGGGCCGTGATGGTGTGGTTCCGGTTGCGCACGTTCACGGTGACGTTCTCGGGGATGGGCGCGCCGTAGGGCCAGAACACGTAGCGGTCGCGCTGGTCGTACGGCTTGCGCGGGTTGAGCAACGCGGCGACGGGCCGGTTGTCGAGCGGCAGCACCTGGTACTTGCGCGCTTCTTCCCACCACAACGCGACCATCTCCGCCAGCCGGTCGGGCTCCTCTTTCGCGAGGTCGTGGCACTCCGAGAAGTCCTCGGCCACGTGGTAGAGCTCCCAGACGTCGTCCTCGAACGGCGCGTCCGGATCAATGCCGTCGTTGTACATGCCGCCGAGTGGCTTGAACGTCACGGCCTTCCACCCGTCGTGGTAGATGCCGCGGCTGCCGAGCATCTCGAAGTACTGCGTGGTCCGGTGTGCGGTGGCATCGGGCGACTGCAGCGTGGCCGCGAAGCTCGCGCCCTCGATCGGGCTCTGCGCGATGTCACCGAGCGCGTCGGGCGCGTCGATGCCGATCAGCTCGAGCAGCGTCGGGAGCACGTCGATCGCGTGCGCGAACTGGTGCCGGATCTCGCCCCGCGCGGCGATCCCGCGCGGCCAGTTGACGATGCACGGATCCGCGATGCCACCCTCATGGACCTCGCGCTTCCAGCGCCGGAACGGCGTGTTGCCCGCCATGGTCCAGCCCCACGGGTAGTTGTTGTGCGCGGTGGGCGTGCCCAGCTCGTCGACCCGTTCGCGCAGCTCCCGCCGACCGGCCGGGTTGCCGTTCCAGAGCCGGGCGTCGTTGATCGAACCGCGCTCGCCGCCTTCGGCGCTCGCGCCGTTGTCCGACACGAGGACGACGATCGTGTTGTCGCGCTCGCCGAGGTCGTCGATGAACGCGAGCAGCTGGCCGATCTGCGCGTCGGCGTGGGAGAGGAAGCCCGCGAAGCACTCCATGAACCGGGCCGCCACGGCCTGGTCCGCGGGACCGAGGTCCTCCCACGCGGGGACCCAGTGCGGGCGGGGCGAGAGCTCGGTGCCATCCGGGAGCAGGCCCATCGCCTGCTGGCGCGCGAACGTCGCTTCCCTCCACACGTCCCAGCCGCCGTCGAACTGGCCGCGGTAGCGCTCGATCCACTCAGCCGGCGCGTGGTGGGGGGAGTGGCACGCGCCCGTGGCGAAGTAGAGGAAGAACGGTTGGTCAGGCTCCACCGAGCGGATCTCGCCGACGTACTGGATCGCCCGCTCGGCCAGGTCCTCGCTGAGGTGGTACCCCTGCTCGGGGGTGCGGGGCGGGAGCACCGCATGGTTGTCCTGGAACAGGTTCGGCACGAACTGGTGGGTCTCGCCCCCGTGGAACCCGTACCAGCGCTGGAAGCCGCGCCCGACCGGCCAGCTGTCGCGCGGCGCGGCCGCGTGGGTCTCGTCCTCCGGGGTCAGGTGCCACTTGCCGACCGCGACCGGCGCGTACCCGTTCGCGGCGAGGGTCTCCGACAGGAAGCCGTTGCGGCGCGGGATGCGACCCCAGTAGCCGGGGTACCCGACCGCGAGGTCCGCGACGCGCGCCATGCCGTTCGAGTGGTGGTTGCGGCCGGTGAGGAGGCAGGACCGGGTCGGCGAGCACAGCGCCGTCGTGTGGAAGTTGGCGAAGCGCACCCCGCCCGCGGCCAGCCGGTCGATGTTCGGTGTCGCGATGTCCGAGCCGTAGCAGCCGAGCTGCGCGTAGCCGACGTCGTCGAGCACGACCAGCACGACGTTCGGCGCGCCCTCGGGCACCTCCGGATCGGGCGGCCACCACGGCGTCGACTCCCGCCAGCTCGGCCCGATCTCCCCACCGAATGCTTCAGCCATGGGCGCAGTCTGCCGCGCGCGCCCGAGCGCCGTCCCGGCCGGCGGTTCCGCGTCGGGGGGTGGGGTGGCGCGCCGGTGGTGCGGTCAGGCCGGCGCGGGACGGGTGCCCCGCAGCAGCCCGCCCGGGAGTGCGCCGGTCGACTCGCCGTTCTCGAACGTGACCGTGCCGCCCTTGATGGTCATGCGGTAGCCGACGGCCTCCTGCATGAGCCGGCGACCGCCGGCGGGCAGGTCGTAGACGAGGTGCGGCGGGCGGCAGCCCAGCACGTCGAAGTCGATGACGTTGAGGTCGGCCAGGTAGCCCGGCGCGACGACACCGCGGTCGAGCCAGCCGACGTGCGCGGCGGTGCGCTGGGTCTGCTGGTGCACGATCTGCTCGACCGGGAGCCGGGTCGCCGCGCGTGCGGTCCCGCGCCCACACGACCAGCGACGACGTCGTCATGCTCGCGTCGCAGATCGCGCCGCAGTGCGCGCCCGCGTCCGAGAGGCCGAACAGCGAGAACGGCGTCGGTGATCATCTCGTGGATGTCGTCGAAGTTGCCGTGGGCGAAGTTGAACAGCGGGATGTAGAGCAGCTGCGTGCCGTCCCGCTCGAGCAGCGCGTCGTAGACCATCGCCGCCGGGTCGGCACCGCCGGCGCGGCGCCTCGGCGCCGAGCGACCAGTCGGCGTCGAGCTCGTAGTCGACCGGGTCCGACGAGCTGGAACATCACGTCGAAGCCGCCGGACGATCTGCTTGAAGAGGCCGTCGGGAAGACCGCCGATCGAGCGTCGGCGTGCTCCTCGAGGATCCGCCGCCGGCGCTCGGGGTCGCGCAGCGCGGCGACGCCGCTCGGCGATCGGCAGCGCGCGCGACCTCGTCGAAGCTCGCGCAGTGAACAGGAACGGGTTCGCGGTCGCGTCGAGCCCGAGCAGCACGCCGATCGGGCGCGGCGCGACCTGGGGCTTCACGTCGAGGCCGTCGGCGCGCATGCGGCCGACCCGCGCGAAGATCTGTCCGCCACCGGTCGGGCGAGTGGTACGCCTGCTGCACCGTGAACGCACAGCGGCCGGCCGGCGTGCGCGCGAACGCCTGCGATCAGCTCGAGCTCGGCGTCCGCGAAGTCGTCGTCGGCGGTCTGGTAGAGGTCGCGAGATCAGCTGGGTGACGCCGGTGCCCGACTGCGCGCATCGCGTCGGCGATCGCGAGCAGCTCGCGCTCGCTCGCCGTCAGCGTGCCGATGTTGGCGCCGTCCTTCGTGCGGTGGACGTCGGTGCGCGACGTCGCGAAGCCGATCGCCCCGGCGTCGAGCGCCTCGCCGACCAGCGGCGGCGAGCCGCGCGAGCTCGTCGTCGGTCGGCGCCTCGGTGTGGTCGGCGCCGCGCTCGCCCATCACGTAGGTGCGCAGCGCGGCGTGCGGGACGTGCGCGCCGACGTCGACGCGTGTGGGGCTTCGCGTCGAGCGCGTCGAGGTACTCGGGGAACGTCTCCCAGTCCCACGTCAGGCCCTCGGCCAGCGCGGTGCCGGGGATGTCCTCGACGCCCTCGAGCAGGCCGATCAGCCAGTCGTGGCGATCCGGCCGGCGCCGGTGCGAAGCCGACGCCGCAGTTGCCCATCGCGATCGTGGTGACGCCGTGGATGCGACGACGGTGCGACGATCGGGTCCCACGTGACCTGGCCGTCGAAGTGCGTGTGGATGTCGACGAAGCCCGGCGTGACGAGCAGCCCGTCGGCGTCGATCTCCCGCGGTCGCCGCGCTCGTCGACGTCGCCGACCGCGGTGATGACGCCGCCGGTGACCGCGACGTCGCCCGGGAACGGCGGCGCCCCCGTCCCGTCGACGATCGTGCCGTTGCGGATGACGAGATCAGCCATGGCCTCCACGCTGCCACAGGGCGGCCGGCCACTGAATACAGTGCGGGCGCACCGGACGAGGGGGAGACATGACGTATCGGGTGATCCAGTGGGCGACGGGGCTCGTCGGCCAGGAGGCGATCAAGGGGATCCTCGGGCACCCCGGAGCTCGAGCTCGTCGGCGCGTGGGTGCACAGCCCCGACAAGGTGGGCCGCGACGTCGGCGAGCTGTGCGGGCTCGGACCCGATCGGTGTCACCGCGACCGGTGACCTCGACGAGATCTGCGCGACTCGACGCGGACTGCGTCGTCTACGCGCCGGTGCTGGCGAGCACCCGCACGGTCGCCGCGCTGCTCGAGTCCGGGAAGAACGTCGTCACTCCGGTCGGATGGATCTACCCGCCCGAGTCGGCGAAGATCGCGGAGCTCGAGGACGCGTGCCGGCGCGGCGGGACGACGCTGCACGGCACCGGCATCAACCCCGGTGGCATCACGGAACGGTTCCCGCTGCTGCTCTCGTCGCTGTGCCGGAACATCACGCACGTGCGGATGGAGGAGTTCTCGGACATCCGCAACTACCCGACCGAGTCGGTGGTGCGCGAGGTGATGCTGTTCGGCACGCCGCCGGAACAGGCGGCGACGAGCCCGATGCCGCGCTGCTCGGGGACGGGTTCACGCAGTCGATCGACATGGTCGCCGCGGGCCTCGGTTGGACGCTCGATCGCCGAGAAGCGCACCACCCACGAGATGGCGGTCGCGACCGAGCACCTCGACACCCCGGTCGGGGTGCTCGAGGCCGGGACCGTCGCCGCGCAGCGGTTCACGTGGGAGGGGCTCATCGACGGCGAGCCGGTGATCACGGTGCGGGTGAACTGGCTGATGGGCGAGGAGCACCTCGAACCCGCGTGGCGCGGCTCGACGGTCAGCGCTTCGAGGTCGAGTTCGACGCCGAGCCGCCGGTGGCGGTCACGTTCCACGGTCTGCACCCGCCGGTCGTCGGCGAGCAACCCGAGATCGGCTTGATCGCGCCCGCGATGCACTGCGTGAACGCGATCCCGTACGTGTGCGACGGCGGCACCCGGGATCAAGACCTACCTCGATCTCCCGCTGATCGCCGGGCGCGGCGCGTAGGCGCTAGCTGGGGTCGCGGTAGGCGGTGCTGAAGAACCGGAGGTCCTTCTCCGGGAAGAGCGTCGGGATCACCGAGCCGTCCGAGCGGCGCCGCAACCGGTAGCGGGTCTCGTCGTCGAGCCGGATGACCTCGCAGACCTCGAACCCCGAGACCCAGCGGTCACCGAACCGGCAGCGCACCTCGACGCCGTCCGGCCGCACCGGTCGACCCGGGGGCGGGGGAGGCACGGGCTCCAGGTCGTCGTCGACGGCGTCGAGGTCCACCGTCTCCAGGTCGACCGCGTCGAGATCGATCTCGACGTCCGCGCCCGGCTCGACCACCTCGGTGCGCGCGGGATCGACGGTTCCACCGATCACCGTCTCGCGGGTCGTGGACGGCGTGGCGGACGTCGGGGGCGGGAGGGAGAAGGTCCCACCGATGACGAGGCTGTTCGTGAGCCGCTTGATGGCTTCGGCGAGCGCGGTGCGTTCGATCCGCTCGTTCTGCACCTGCTCGGCCAACGCCTCGCACGTCGCGCCGACCTGGTGGAGCACGTGCACCAGCTCGGAGTCGCGTCCGGCGATCGTCTCGCGCACGTCCTGGATGCCGAGGACGAGCGCGCTCGGCTCGCCCATTCGCTGCTCGATCTCCGAGCGCACCCGGATCGAGAGCACCGCGGCCGTCTCGGCCATGCCGTCGTGCATCTCGGCCCGCATCGCGGCGAGCTCGGCGCGCACGAGATCGAAGAGCTCGGCCAGCTCGGAGTCAACCTTGCGCTTCCGTCGAAGACCCATGACCGCCTACCTACGCCAAGGAGCCGGCTTCGGACCGGTCCGCACTCCGACGCACTGCACGCTGCCCATTGCCGGGGGAGCGTATGCCCGGCCGTCGGCCATTCGGTGGATGCGACCGGGGTAGGTTGCGCGCCTCGATGCCGGACCTGTTCGCGTCTCCCGAGATGGTGGCCGGCTACGCCCGGTCGCGGCCCCCGGTCCACCCGCGGGTGGTCGAGCTGATGCGCTCGCGACTTGGTTTGACGGGGCCCGTCGGCCGCGCGCTGGACGTCGGCTGTGGTGCCGGATCGTCCACTGCGGCGCTCCGGGACACGGTCGGATTCTGCGTCGGGATCGAACCGGTCGCCGCCATGGTGCAGGCGAGCCCGTTGGGGTCCGACACCGTGGTCTTCGCCGCCGGGCAGGCGGAAGCGCTGCCCGTCCGCTCGGGCTCGATCGACCTGATCACCGCGGCGGGCTCGCTCAACTTCGCCGACCTCGACGCCTTCTTCCCCGAGGCGACCCGGGTCCTGCAGCCGGGTGGCGCGCTCGTCGTGTACGACTTCTCCGCGGGCCGGACCTTCCGCACCTCACCCGCGCTCGACGCGTGGTTCACCGAGTTCCGGCGTCGCTACCCGCCACCCGTCGGCGCGGCCCGGGCGCTCGATCCCGCGTCGCTGGCGCGCGCCGCGACCGGCTTCGAGCTCGTCGGGTCGGAGGAGTTCGAGATCGGGCTCCCGCTCGGCGCCGACGCCTACCGCGACTACGTCGTGACCGAGATGAACGTCGCCCACGCGATCCAGCTCGGTGAGGACCCGGCCGCGATCCGCGCCTGGTGCTCGTCGACCCTGGCCGCGGTCTTCGGCTCCACCGAGCACGAGGTCCGCTTCCCCGGCTACCTCGCCCACCTCACCCCCCGCTGACGCATCCCACCTCGTTTCGGCGTGACTTGAACCCCCCAGAGGGGGTGGAAGTCACGCCGAAACGAGGATCGGAAGGCGCGCGCGGCGCGGTGGGTCAGGTGGTGAGGGCGACGAGGGCGGCGACCACGCCGAGGAAGAGGCAGAGGGGCGCGTAGTAGCGGGTGTCGTTGCGGGCGAAGTCGGTGTCGCGGACGCGCTTGAAGAAGCCGACGGTGCGGAAGTCACCCACGGCCCGGGCGAGCAGCACGAGGCCGATCCCGGCGGCGCCGAGGCGGAACAGCCACGTCGGGGCCCATCCGCTGATCGCCGCGACGAGGATGAGCGCGCTCAGGGCGAGCAGGAACGCGACCACGAGCGTCGCGGTCGTCGACGGCTGGAGCGTCGGCCGCCCGTCGACGGTCGGGACGACCGCGGTGCGCACACCACTGCCGCCGAACGCCCAGTAGACGTGCAACGCCGCGAGCGCCACGAAGATCAGCGCGGCGACGATCGCCAGCGCGCCGACGATCACGACAACGCAGCGGCGAGCACCTGGACCTCTCCGGTCCACTTGCGGTCGTCGACCGGTGTCCACTCGGGGTCGAGCGGCCCGCGTTGCGCGAGCTGCGCGACGTTGACGCCCCACTGGCGCAGCACCGGCGACGGGGCCGCGAGCACGACGACGCCGCCGACCCGCTCGACCCAGCGCGCGTGCTGGCGGGCGCTGAACGCGGGATCGTCCTTGCGGCCCTGGGCCCAGAACGCCTCGAGGTCGGCGAGCGCGCGATCGAAGCCGGCGGTCACGAGCCGCACCGATCCTTCGGACGGGGTGCTGAGTGGCAGCATCGCGCCCAGGGCCTCGATGCCGGCCGGGCTCGGCGCGCCGAGGTCCGAGTTGACGATGAGGATCGGTGACGACGGGCTGTCGCCGACCGGGTCCTTCGCGATCAACGGGACGTCGATGAGCAGCATCGTGTGCGGCCGGCTCTGGAACGCCATCGCCCACGCGAGCCGGCCGAGCAGCTCGGCCCCGTCGGTGTCACACAGGATGTGCCACGTCTCGTGGTACTCGGTCGTCGCGAAGCGCGCCGTGGTGTCCGGGCGCAACGAGAGGACGGTGAACCGCTCCCCGTCGAGCTCGATGAGGCGGCGGTGCAGCTTCAGCTTGACGGGTGCTCCCATCCGCCCATGGTCTCACGGCCCGGCGCGCCGACCGATCACCAACGGCTACGGGCGGGATCGCTCGCCCCGCAGCAGCGCGAGGCTGCGCCACTTCCAGATGCAGTCGACGTTCTCGAGCCCGGTCGCGTTGATCCACTCGAGCTGGCTCGCCATGTCGCGCAGGAGGTCCGCAGGGTCGTCGTTCGCTCCCATCTCGTCGCGCCACCGGTCGTGCAGCGCCTGAGTCGGGCTGGCCACGATCTCCAGGTTCGCGAAGACGCCGCCGGGCGCGAGCAGGTTCGCGATCTCCTGGTAGAGCGCGCGCTTGCGCTCGTCGGAGACGTGATGGACCGCGAGGGACGTGACGATCGCGTCGTAGGGTCCGTCGAACGGCAACGGGTCCTCGAGGTTGTGGGTGACGATCGTGACGCGGTCGTCGCGACCGAAGCGCTGCGTCACCGCTTCGAGCATCGGCACCGACATGTCCACGCACGTCGCGGTCGACGCCGGGTAGGTGCCGAGCACGAGCGCGGTCAGACGGCCGTCGCCGCACCCGAGGTCGAGCACCCGCCCGGGGAGCGCACCGGCGAGGTCCCGTACGAGGACGCCTTCGCCTTCGGCTCGGTGCGGGAGCCGATCCGCTCGCGCGAGGTACTCCCTGGTCTTGTCCGCATCAGTCCATGAGTTGGGCATCGGGTGATTCTGCCAATCGTGATCCGTCCGCCTGCCATCGGCCGGAAGGGTCTACGTCATGACGAGAGGGGTCGGGCGCGTGGTGGCGCGGGTTAGAGAGGGGTGAACGGGATCGTGAAGGCGGGGGACTCGACGCCGCCGTCGATCTCGAAGATCTTGCCGGTGACCCACGACGCGGCATCGGACGCGAGGTAGAGCACGCAGGCCGCGATGTCCTCGGGCTGGCCCACGCGGTGCATCGGCGTACCGTCCTCGAGCTGGGTGCGGACGTTGCCGTCGGTCAGCACGTGCGAGAGCGCCTGGGTCTCGACGCCCCCGACCTCGATCGCGTTCACGCGGATCTTCGGCGCGAGCTCCGGCGCCATCGCCCGCGTCATCATCGACAGCGCAGCCTTCGCGGTCGCGTAGGCGACGAAGCACGGCTGCACCATGCTCGCGGCGCGCGACGAGATGTTGACGACGCTGCCGCCACCGACCGCCACCATGTGCGGCACGCAGAGCTGCGTGAGCGTGAACGCGGCGAGGACGTTGAACTTGAACGCAGCCTCGACCGACCGCGCGCTGGTCTGCGGCAACGGCCGGGGGTCCCAACCACCTGCGTTGTTCACGAGGACGTCGACCCGCCCGAGCGCACTGATGGCCGAGTCGACGAGGGCCGCGAGCTGGTCGGCTTCGGTGACGTCCGTCGGCGCCACGACCGCCTTGCGGCCGAGGGCGCGGATCTTCTCGGCGACCACTTCCAGGTCCGCCTGGGTGCGGGACGCCAGCACGACGTCCGCGCCGGCTTCCGCGAGGCCGAGCGCGCACCCGGCGCCGATGCCCTGGCCCGCGCCGGTGACGATCGCGACCTTGCCGTCGAGGTTGAACCGATCGAGGAGCACCGGCTCAGGCGGGGCGCAGCGTGTTGAGCTCGACTGTGTTGTCGTGGAGGATCAGCTGCTGGGTCGCGGCGTCGAAGTCCTTGAGCTCCTTGGCGTAGTCGAGCGGCTCGGGCATCCCTTCGATGTGCGGCCAGTCCGAGCCGAAGATCACCCGGTCGCCGCCCATCAGCTCGGCGATCTCGTAGACGTCGTCCTCCCAGAACGGGTTGATCCAGACGTTGCGCCGGAACAGCTCGACCGGGTCCTCGGGGAAGAAGCCGGGGATCTTGCGATGCCACGAGCGCATCTTCTTGAACATGTCGGCCAGGAACTCCGAGCCGTTCTCGACCGAAGCGATCCGCACGCCGGGGAAGCGCTCGAACAGCTGGTCGAAGACGAGCGACGCGAGGAAGTCGTAGATCGCCCGCTCCATCGTCAGCATCTTGATCGACGGGCGGCCAGCGCCGTCGCCGAACGCCGCGGAGAAACCGTCCTTCGCGTAGCCGTGGGACGTGTAGCCGCTGTCACCCGCGTGCGCGACGACGGTGACGCCGGCCTCGTTCACGCGGGCCCAGAACGGGTCGAACTTCCGGTCGGCCGGCGCGAAGGTCCCGGTCTCGGTGATCACCGCGGCGGGACGCAGGCACACGACGCGCGCGCCTCGGTCCAGCGCCCACTCGAGCTCCTTGACCGCCCAGTCGACGTCGCACAGCGAGAGGTACGGCGCGGCGAAGATCTTGTCCTGGTACGCGAAGCCCCAGTCCTCTTCGAGCCACCGGTTGAACGCGGTGAACGTCAGGGTGACGGCCTCCGGGTCCTCCTTCAGCAGCTCCTCGTAGAGCATGCCGAGGGTCGGGAAGAGCCAGACCTGGTCGAGGCCCTGCCGCTCCATCACCCCGAGTCGCGCGTCGCGCTCGCGGTACTCGGGCCGGATCGGCTCCCGCTCCCGCAGGAACTCGAGCGGGTTGCGGCCCTCGGGGTTGCCCCGGAAGTAGTCGTGCATCGCGCCGGCCTTGGCGATCGGCGTGAACGTCGGGTTCACGACCGCCCGGCTGACCCGCCCGCCGACCACGTGGTACTGCCGGCCGTTGATCTCCGCCCACTGCACAGTGCGGGGACCGAGCTTCGGGTCGAGGTGGCGGGTGAACGCGTCGAGCGCCTCGTAGTAGTGGTTGTCGGCGTCGAAGACTGGGTGGTTGATCTCGTCCATCTGCGAATCGTACCGAGTTGCTCAGGAACCCCGAAACGTCTCCCGGAGCTGCTGCTTGAGCACCTTGCCGGCGCCGTTGCGCGGCAGCTCGTCCACGAACTCCACCGAGCGCGGGGTCTTGAACCCGGCGAGGTGCGCCCGGGTCAGCGCAACCAGCTCCTCCGCGCTCACCGGGTCTCCCGCACGCCGCACGACGACGGCCGCGACGCGCTCACCCCAGCGCGGGTCGGGCAGCCCGATCACCGCGACGTCCGCCACGCCCGGATGTGAGTGCAGCACCGCCTCGACCTCGCGCGACGCCACGTTCTCGCCGCCGCTGACGATGACGTCCTTCGTCCGGTCGACCACGGTGAGCAGCCCGTCGTCGTCGACCCGACCGACGTCACCGGTGTGCAGCCAGCCGTCGGCCAACGCCGTCGCGCTCGCGGCAGGATCCTGCCAGTAGCCCGCCATCACCTGCGGCGCGCGCACGAGGATCTCCTGGGTCGCGTCGTCGAGCCGGAGCTCCACCCCGGGGGCCGGGTACCCGGCCGCGCCGAGCAGGCGTGCGTCGCCGGCCGCGGCGCGCCGGTGCTCGTCGGGGCCGAGGAACACCGCGTTGCCCGAGAGCTCGGTCATGCCGTAGCCCTGCGACAGGTCGGCGTCCCAGCGCTCGACGGCCGCGCGCAGCACGGGCGCGGGGATCGCGGACGCGCCGTATCCGATCGAACGCACCGTCGCGAGGACCGCATCGTCGGTGCGCGGATCGTCGAGCACCATCGCGATCATGGTCGGCGCAAGCGAGAGCAACGTCACCCCGAGCTCGGTGATCAGGGAGACCAGCCGCGCCGGATCGAAGCGTCGCATCAGCACGACCGGCCGGCCCATCCGGTGCAGCCCGAGCACGTTGTACCCGGCGACGTGGCACAGCGGGAACGGGGTGCAGAAGACGTCGTCGGCGCGCACCGGCCGCGCGGTCAACGTTGCGTCGACCGCGGCGAGCAGGCTCGCGTGGGTGAGCATCGCGAGCTTCGGCGTCCCGGTCGTGCCGCTGGTCCCGATGAGCCAGACCACGTCGTCCTCGACGAGCCCGTCCGGCAACGACCCGGCCGCGGCCGACGTGAGGTCCGCGTACGCCGCGTCCGCCGGTTCGTCGAGCCCGACGATCGTCTCGACGCCCGTTGCGCGCGCCGCGTCGACGTCGAGCTGGGCCAGCAGGTCGGTCTCCGCGATGAGCACCCGGGCGCCGGCGCGCTGCAGGCTGCCGAGCCACTCGTCGGGATGCAGGCGCTGGTTCAGGGGCACGAGCACCCGGCCCGCCGCCGGCACCGCGTAGTAGCACTCGACGTACTCGGCCCGGTTCTCGGCGAGGATCGCCACGCGGTCACCGGACGCGGTGATGGTCACGAGACCACCGGCCACGCCACGGACCCGGCCGGCGAGCTCGGCGAACGTCTGCGCGCCCGCGTCCGTGACCAGCGCGACCTGATCCGGCACCCTGCGGGCGGCGTCGTCGAGCACCTCGTGGAGCAGCACGGTCGCCATGCTGGCCCCTCCACCCCGTTCTCGGCACGTTCAACCGCTCCTGGCGCGGTCCAGCGTGCCGAGAACGGGTGGGTTGACGGGTTGTGAACGGTCCGACGACGATGCCGAACATGGCCCATGACCCGATCGTCCTCAACCACCGTGCGGGAGGCCGAGCACCTCGAGCCGCGCTTCGTCCTGCCGGAGCAGGAAGCCGCGGCCGCCGCGCGGCTGGCGGGGTTCACGAAGGACGGCACGCGCCCGAACGTGCTGATGATCGTGTTCGACGACGTCGGCTGGGGCGACTTCGGTTGCTACGGCGGCGGCGTCGCGGTCGGCGCGCCCGACGCCCAACATCGACCGCCTCGCCCGCGAGGGCCTGCTGCTCACGTCGTGCTACTCGGAGCCGTCGTGCACGCCGTCGCGCGCGTCGCTGATGACCGGGCCGGCTGCCGATGCGCCACGGGTTGCTGCGCCCGCCGATGTACGGCGAGCCGGGCGGGCTCCAGGGCGAGATCACGATCGCGCAGCTGCTCGTCGGACGCCGGGTACGTCACGCAGGCGGTCGGCAAGTGGCACATGGGCGAGAACGCGGAGTCGCAGCCGCAGAACGTCGGCTTCGACGACTTCTACGGGTTCCTCTCGCGTGTCCGACATGTACACCGAGTGGCGCGACCCGTACTTCTTCCCGGAGGTCGTCGTACAGCGAGGAGCGCACGAGCTGGATCGAGAACCAGCCGTTCAACAAGTGCTTCGTGCACGCGCACGAAGGGCGGCGAGCTCGAGAACGTCGAGGAGGTCACGATCCCGGTGCTCTCGCTGCTCGACGACAAGTGGGCCGACTACTCGCTCGACTTCGTCCGACGCATGGCGCGGCGGCGAGCAGCCCTGGTTCCTCTACCACTGCACGCGCGGCGCGCACTTCGACAACTATCCGCACCCGCGACTTCCTCGGGCACGTCGCCGGCAAAGCATCCGTACAAGGACACGATCATCGAGCTCGACGACATCGTCGGCCGGCTGGTCGCCGACGCTCGAGGCGACGGGACAGCTCGACGACACGATCGTCTTCGTCACGTCGGACAACGGCCCGGAGATGGAGACCTGGCCCGACGCGGCGTACTCACCGTTCCGCAGCTCGAAGGGCTCGACGTGGGAGGGCGGCCAGCGGGTGCCGGGCGTCGTCTCGTGGCCCGGGATGATCGAGCGCGGACCGCGCGACCGACGGCCTCGTTCTCGCTGATGGACTGGTTCCCGACGCTGCTGCACCTCGCCGGCGCCGACGACGCGATCCCGACGACCGCTACATCGACGGCGTCGACCAGACGTCGTTCCTGCTCGGCGGCGACGCGCGACTCGAACCGCAAGTACCTCTACTACTGGCTCGGCCACGACGTTCTCGGCGGTGCGCGTCGGGGAGTGGAAGTTCATGCTCGCGTCGACCTCGGACGACGACCACGACGTCCTGAACATCGGCGGCTTCAGCGGCGTCACGCAGAAGTACACCTACGGGCGGCTGTACAACCTCTACCTGGATCCGAAGGAGACGCGCAGCTACATGATCCGCAAGCTCGCGTACCTCGACGCGTTCCAGACCGGGATCGGCAACCACATCCGGACGTTCGCCAAGTACCCGGCCAAGAGCGTCGTCGGCGGCGTGGGATAACCCGGCGGCGTCGGAGAACCGAGGACCGCCGCCGCGAGACTGCGCGTCGTGACCCCGCTCCCGTACCGCCGCCTCGCACCGGTGCTCGCCGACTGGGCGTGCCTGATGCTCTTCGTGTTCCTCGGCGGGAGCAGCACGACCTCAACAGCACCGGGCGTCACCTGGTACCTGACGGTGCTGGTGGCCGCTGGCGGTCGGGTTCCTCGTCGGCGCCTGATCACGCAGGCTCTACACCGACGACGACCGCTGGTGGTCCGGCTCGTCGGCGACCGTCGCGATCGCCGTGGTCCTCGACGGTCCGCTGCGCGGCACCTTCACCGACCGCGGCTACACTGTCCGTCTACAGCATCGTGCTGTTCCTGTTTCAACCTCGTCACCTTCGGCGTGGCGCCTGGTCTGGCTCGCGGTGGCGCGCTGGAGGCGTACCGTTCCCTTCGCATGACCGACCGGGTTCCCCACCTCAACGCGCGGCTCGCACGGCTTCGGCACGACGATCTTCGCCGAGATGTCCGCGCTCGCGGTCGCGCACCGGGTCGATCAACCTCGGCCAGGGCTTCCCCGACACCGACGGCCCGGCCGGAGATCGCGCGAGGCGGCGATCGACGGCGATCCGCGCCGGCCACAACCAGTACCCGCCCGGGTCCGGCATCCCCGAGCTGCGCCACGCGATCGCCGACGCACCAGCGCCACTGGTACGGGCTCGACGTTCGACCCGGACACCGAGGTGCTCGTCACCGCCGGCGCGACCGAGGCGATCGCCGCGACGCTGCTCGCGCTGTGCGACGCCGGCGACGAGGTCGTGATGTTCGAGCCGTACTACGACTCGTACGCCGCGTGCATCGCGATGGCCGGCGGCGTGCGGCGGCCGGTCACGCTCCGGCCGCCCGACTACGCCTTCGACCCCGACGCGCTGCGCGCCGGCGATCACGCCCCGCACCCGGCTGCTGCTGCTCAACTCGCCGCACAACCCGACCGGCAAGGTGTTCACCCGCGCCGAGCTCGAGCTCGATCGCCGAGGTCTGCGTGGAGCACGACCTGATCGCGGTCACCGACGAGGTCTACGAGCACCTGATCTTCGACGGCGTCGAGCACGTCCCGCTCGCGACGCTGCCGGGCATGCGCGAGCGCACGGTCACGATCTCGTCGGCGGGCAAGACGTTCTCGTTCACCGGCTGGAAGATCGGCTGGGTCTGTGCGTCCCCGGAGCTGCCTCGCCGCGGTGCGCACCGCGAAGCAGTTCCTCACCTACGTGAACGGCGCGCCGTTCCAGCACGCGATCGTCGCCGGGCTCGGCGCTGCCCGACGCGTACGTTCACGGCGTTCGCCGCCGACCTCGGCCGGCGTCGGGACCAGCTCGTGCGACGGCCTGCGAGGCGGCGGGCTTCACGGTCTACCCGCCGGCCGGCACGTACTTCGTGACCACCGACGTCCGCGCCGCTCGGCGAGGACCGACGGGCTCGCGTTCTGCCGGGAGCTGCCGGAGCGGTGCGGTGTGGTGGCGGTGCCGAACGTCGGTCTTCTACGACGACGTCGACGCGGGCCGCACGCTCGTCCGCTTCACGTTCTGCAAGCGCCCCGAGGTGCTCGACGAGGCGATCAACCGCCTCGGAGGCCTCCTGCGACGTAGCGGCGCGCCTAGCGGCCGAGCTTCTCGACGATCCGGTCGGTCTGGCCTTCTGCTCGTAGATGAGGCGGGCGAGCCAGAAGCGCAGGAACGACGCCACCGAGTGCGCAGGAACAGCGCGCGCGCCCGATCGACGGTCACCGCGACGCCGATCGATCGCGATCATCGATCGCGTCGTTCTGGGTCAGCGGGTTGTTGGTGTTGTGCGACACGAAGTACGCCACGATCGCGACGCCGAGCCCGATGACCATCAGCGCGAAGCCGAGGCGGAGCCACGAGCCGGTCGCGGCCCGGCCGCCGGGTCCTCACCTTCATCTCGGCGATCTCCTGCTTGAACTGCTCGACCCGCTCGGTGCTCGATCTCGATCATGTCACTCCAGTTCCCCGCTCAGCCGCCGAGGTAGGCCTTCGACAGCTCGTCCTGCAACTCGTGCGGCGGCCCGACCCGCGCCACCTTGCCGTGCACCAGGATCGCGGCGAGGTCGGCGACGCCCGAGCACGGTGCTCGCGAACTGCTCGACGACGAGGATCGACACACCGTCGCGCGCGATCTGGGCCACGATCTCGTACAGCTCCTCGACGATGATCGGGCGCGAGCCCCATCGACAGCTCGTCGAGCAGGAGCGATCGCGGGGTTGGTCGCCAGGCCCCGCGCCATCGCGAGCATCTGCTGCTCGCCGCCGGACAGCGTGCCGGCGGTCTGCGTGCGCCGCTCCGCGAGCCGGGGAAAGCGGCCGTAGGCCTCCTCCTCGATCGTCGTGAGCGAGGCCCCCGTGTACGTCATCATCCGCAGGTTCTCGCGCACCGTCAGGTTCGGGAAGATGCCCTCGCCCTCGGGGATGAGGCACAACCCCGGCGCGGGCGAGGTCCTCGGGGCGGGCACCGTTGACCCGCCGGCCCGCGATCAGGACGTCGCCCGCCGCTCGGCGGGTGCAGCCCGGCGCGCAGACGCGCAGCGTCGTGGACTTCCCGGCGCCGTTCGGCCCGAGCAAGCGCGACGACGCTTGCCCTCGGGCACGACGAGGTCGATGCCGAACAGGACGTCGATCCGGTCGTACGCGGCGCGGACGCCGCGGAGCTCGAGCAGGTTCATGGCGCGTCGGTCCCGGACCCGAGGTACGCCGCGAGCACCGGCCTCGTCGCTGCTGGATCTCGTCGGCCGTGCCCGTCGGCGATGATCCGACCGAAGTCGAGCACGTGCACCCGGGTGCAGACCGTCCATCACGAGCGCGACGTCGTGCTCGACCAGCAGGACCGCGACGCCCTCGGCGGCGAGCTGGCGGAGCAGCACGCGCGAACTGCTCGGTCTCGTCCTCGTCCTGCCCCGAGGCGGGCTCGTCGAGGAGCAGCACCGTCGGCTCGCGTGGCCAGGCAGCGTCCGAGCTCGACGAGCCGGCACTGACCGGTCGGCAGCGAGTCGACGCGCGCGTCGGCGACGTGGCTGCAGCCCGACGCGCTCGATGATCTCCTCGACGACGGTCGGCCGGGTTGCTGCCGTCGCGCGACGCAGCCCTTGCGGATGTCGGCGGCGACCCGGATGTTCTCGCGCACGCTCAGCAGGCGTGAACAGCTCGAGCCGCTGGAACGTGCGGGCGAGCCCGAGCCGGGCCCGCTTGGTCGGGTTCAGGCTTCGTGATGTCACGGCCGTCGAGCACGGACCCGACCCGCGTTCGGCGGCAGCAGCCCGGTGATGACGTTGAACAGCGTCGTCTTGCCCGCGCCGTTCGGGCCGATGAGCCCGGTCACCGATGCCGGGCTCGGTCGTCGATGCTGACGTCGTCGAGCGCGATGTTGCCGCCGAAGCGGACGGTGACGCCGTGGACCTCAAGCAGCGCCATGCAGCGACACCTCCTCGATGCCGACCGCCCGGTCGAGCTCCTCGAGGTCGTCGTCGTTCCACGGCCGGTCGATGCCCGACGCCACTCGAGCGGCACGTCGAGCACCGCCTCGAGGTGCGCCGGCGGCCTCCTCGACCGCCTTGCGGCTTGAGGAGGCCGGCCACGATCGTCGCGACGACCGGCGACGACCACCGAGAGGATCAGGTACGGGTCCAGTTCGTCGATGACGTCGGCGATCCGCAGCGCGTAGAACACGACGAGCGCGAGCGACCATGCCGAGGAGCGCCGGCGGGCTCTGGCAGCAGCGGCGAGGAAGCCCTCGCGGATGTCGTGGACCGCGCCGTTCGGGTTCCGACCGAGCCCGATGCCGGTCAGTCCGGGCAGCAGGCCGACCCAACGGACCAGGCCCGGCCAGATCTGGACGATGAGCGGCAGGAAGACGAACAGCGAGAGCGCACCGAAGAGTGCACCGCCGACCGCACCGATGCCGCCGACGACGGTGAGCGCGAACACCTGGAGGCTGCTCACGAGGTCGAAGTTGCCGGGCTGGATCGAGGTCAGCTGCATGCGCGTAGAGCGCGCCGCCGAGGCCGGCGATCCCGGCCGAGAGCGCGAACACCAGGAGCTTGGTGCCGAGCAGGTTCAGGCCGAGCGTGGCGCACGCGGCCTCGCTGTCCTTCATCGCGAGGAGCCGGCGGCCGAGCCGGCCGCGCCGGATGAAGACGACGAGCAGCGCGACCAGCGCGAACACGATCGAGGCGACGACGATCTGGGACGTCGGGTTGGTCGAGCGTCGTCCCGAACGCCTTGAGCGGCTGCACCGCGATCGGAGCCCTGGGCGAACAGGTTCACCGTGGAACCAGCCGAACACCGCGAATTTCGGCAGGTTCCAGACCCAGCGGTCGAGGACCACCGCGAAGGCCGCGGTGCCGAGCGCGAGGTAGATGCCGGAGAGGCGCAACGCGGGCAGCGCGACGAGCGCACCGACCGCGGCGGCGATCAGCACCGCCCACAGGAGCGCGAGCGGATCGCCGCCGGCGCCCGAGGTGGGCCATCACCACCGCCGCCGATGCCCGCGAACGCAGAGCTGGCACAGCGAGATCTGGCCCGCGAAGCCCGACGAGCGGGACGAGCGAGAGGGCGACGATGCCGATCGAGAAGATCTTCCCGTACGTGAGCTGGTCGGGCGTCGAGAGCGTCGTCGGCGAGCACGACGCCGCCGAGCACGACCACGGCGACGCGAAGATCAGCGCGCCGCGGATCGACGGCATCGGGAAGAACTCGCGGCTCCGCGCGATCGCGCCCGCGCAGGCGCGGGTTGGGCAGGATCGAGCAGGACGATGAACAGCAGGATCGCCGGGCTCGCGATCCGCAGCCCGGGCAGGTACTGGTTCTGCGGGAGGTAGCCCGAGAGGTAGCCCTCGGTGAGCCCGACGACGATCGCGCCGAGGAACGTGAGCGGCAGGCTCCGCAAGCCGGCCGAAGATCGCGGCCGCGTACGCGCTCACGATGAGCAGCGAGAGCGACGGCGGCGTCGAGCGTGACGGCCGGGGGCGATGAGGATGCCGCCGAGCGCCGCGAGCGACGTCGCCGATGGCCCACG
The DNA here is from genome assembly GCA_963770105.1 of uncultured Acidimicrobiia bacterium. Classification (GTDB taxonomy): domain Bacteria; phylum Actinomycetota; class Acidimicrobiia; order IMCC26256; family JAENVU01; genus Chersky-806. The sequence goes on from CAVYOL010000002.1 coordinate 223,024, forward strand.
CGAGCATCGACGATGCGGTCGGGCCGGGCGCCGTTCAGCGTCGAGAGCGAGCGGTCGTCGACCGCGGCGCGCATCGCGATCCCGATGCGGGTCCGCGTGAGCAGCGAGGCGCAGACCGATCGCGACGACGATCGCGACGCCGATGGTGATCGCCTGGTGGATCGTGATCGTCGTCGGCCCGAGGTTGATCGGCCGGCTCGAGGAGAAGAACGTCGACATCGGCCGGCTGACGCCCGGGCGCCCAGATGAGCTGGGCGAAGCCCGATCAGGAACAGCAGCAGTGAGATCGAGACGACGAGCTTCACTGTCTCGGTGGTGTTCTGGAGCCCGCGCATGATGACGAGCTCGAGCAGCACCCCGAACAACGGCGCGAGCGACGAGGAGCACGATCGCGAGCGCGAGCGGTGCGGACCAGCCCCAGTCGAAGCGCAGCTGCCAGTAGACGAACGCGAACGAGCATGCCCGGCCGCACCGTGGGCGAAGTTGAAGATGCCGGTCGTCGTGTACGTGAGCACGAGCCCACTGGCGATGATCGCATAGATGGACGCGACGCGTGAGACCGACGATCGTGAAGGTCAGGAACTTGTCCACGGTTCTCGGACGTCTCGCGGCGACCGGCTACTTCATGTTCGGCCTGATGTTCTGGCCGACGTCGCGAGGGTCACGCCGGTTCCGTAGTCGCCCTTCAGCGTGTACACGTTCTTCGGGCTGCAGTTGAAGATGCCGTTGTTCGGCTTCGTGTCCGTCTGCGAGCTTGAAGCCGTTCGGCGTGGCCAGCTCCGTGCGAAGCAGTCGGGACGGCCGCGTTGGTGCCGGGTCGACGTCGCGGTGTGCAGGCCGCCGCCGGTCCAGCTCCGTGATCTTCTTGGCGTTGTCGTACATGCACGTGCGGGTCAGGTTGTTGCCGCACGCCTTGGCGGCCTGTGGCGAACAGCAGCCACGCCGACCACGCCTGCAGGCCGAGGTAGGTGCGTGCTCTTGCCGTTCGGCTTGTACTTCTTGAACGCGTCGAGGTACTGGCCCGTGGCGTTCGAGGGGGCTGGCCTTCTCGAACGGGTAGAACGAGCTGCGGATGTACACGTTGTCTTCGGACAGCGCGGAGCCGGCGGTCGTCGATGAGCTTCTGGTCGTAGTGGTTGGCGTCGGTGCGGATGAAGTCGAGCTTGTAGCCGATGTTCGCTCAACGACTTCATCAGCTCCGCCAGGTTCTCGGGCTCGCCGACCCAGATCAGACCCCTTGACCCCGTCGCTCCTTGATCTTCTGCGCGTACGGCGTCCAGTCGGTCACGCCCGGCAGCCGGGTACGCGTCGTTGTAGACCATCTTCCAGCCCAGGCCTTGGCCGCTCGTCCGTCTGCTGGTCCGCCACGATCTTGGTGGTCGCGATGTCGCCGGTGAGCATGCCGACGTGGTCGTCGCCGCCGGGAACTTCTCGCCGAGGTAGTTCATGAGTCGCCGATCGGCAGAGTGCTGGAGTTCGGGTTCGGGACCGGCTGCACCACGAGGTCGGCGCCGCGCGCCTGCGGGCTCACGACGTAACCCGAGATGTCGGGGAGCAGGCACTTGAGCCGGGTCGTCGACCCCGTCCTGGTCGAACACGACGCCGCCGCCCACCATCGAGAAGTCGTCGGCGCACGCCTCGGTCATCCGGGCCTTGCACGTTGGTGAGGGCCGCGTCCTGCTTGTTGACCTCGATCTTGCGCCCGTTGATGCCACCGCGCGGCGTTGCACCACTTCGGCGAACACGTCGGCGGTGTCGAAGAACTCCTGGTCGAGGCCCGGGCCGGCCGGCGAAGCCGGGGTCGGCGAAGCGTCGCCGATCTTGATGTAGGTGGGGGTGACGCCCTGGGTCGGGGAACCGCTCGGGTGCCCGGACTGGCAGACGTCCTTGACCGAGCCGAAGTTGGGGTTCTTGGCCTGGGAAGCCGCTGACGAGGACGTCGTCGAGTTGTCGCCACTGCTCGAGCTGCTGCTCCGACTACATGCTGCAGCGACGAGTCCCAACACGACTACCACCGCGAGCCACCGGTATTGCCTCACAGTCCCCCCTCGGGCCCACAGGGCCATCGGCTGTGCATCTGACGCCCCGTCAGATGTGGAGACAATGCCTTGTCACACGCTGGGGTGCAAGCCACCTCCGGTCGCAACGGCCGCGCCCGGCGCGGTATCGGACGAGGCCTCCCAGAGGCGCGCGTAGCGACCGTCCCGGGCGAGGAGGTCCTCGTGGGATCCGTCCTCGACGACCCGGCCGTCGTCCACGACGAGGATGCGGTCGGCGAGCCGCGCGGTCTGCAGGCGGTGCGCGATGAGGATCGAGGTCCGGCCCCTCGCCGCGATGCGCATGGCCGCGGTGACGCGCGCCTCGGTCGCGAGGTCGAGGTTCGAGGTGGCCTCGTCCAGCAGCAGGATCGCCGGGTCGACCAGGTGGGCCCGGGCGAGCGCGATGAGCTGGCGCTGCCCGGACGAGAGCGACCGGCCCCGCTCGCTCACGTGCGTGAGGTACCCCGCCGGGAGCGCGGCGATGAAGTCGTGGGCGCTGACCTCCCGGGCCGCGGTCTCGACCTCGGCGTCGGTCGCGTCGGCGCGCCCGAACGCGATGTTGTCCCGGATCGTGCCGGAGAACAGGTAGGCCTCCTGCGGCACGATGCCGAGGTGCCGGTGGTACGCCACCGAGTCGTAGTCGTCGACGGGCACGCCGTCGACGCGCACCTCGCCGGAACCGGCGTCGTAGAAGCGGGCGACCAGCTTGAGCACGGTCGACTTGCCCGCGCCCGTCTCACCCACGAGGGCGACGGACTGCCCGGCCGGGATCGTGAACGTCACTCCGCGGAGGGCGTCGCTGACGGTCTGCGGGTAGCGGAACACGACGTCGTCGAACGCGACCTCGCCCACGATGTCGTCGGGGACGACCGGATCCTCGGCCGGCGGCACCGAGGTCTCGAGCATCAGCAGCTCGTCGATGCGGTCCAGCGAGACCCGGGCCTGCTGGTACGAGTCGAAGGTCTGGCTCAGCTGCTGGATGGGGTCGAAGAAGAGGTCGAGGTAGAGGAGAAACGCGATCAAGGTGCCGGCCTGGAGCGCGTGGTCCGTGAGGAGCACGCTGCCGACGCCGAGCACGAGCGCGGCCGCGAGCTCGGACAGCATCTCGACGAACGGGAAGTACATCGCGACGAGCTTCTGGGCGCCGAGGCGGGCATCGAGGTACCCACGGGCGACGGTTTCGAACTCCGCCTGGTTCGTGCCCTCCCGGACGTACGCCTGGGAGACCCGAACCCCGGAGAGGCCCTCCTGCAGGTTGGCGTTGACCGCGGCGATGTTGTCGCGGGCACGGTCGTACGCGCGGCTCGAGTTCCGTTGGAACCAGATCGTGGCCGCGATGAGTGGCGGCAGCACGATCGACGTTGCGAGCGCGAGCTGCCAGTTCATGAACACGAGCGCGACCGCGACGCCGAACAGCGTGATCACGTTCACCAGCGCGGTGACCAACCCGGTCTGCAGGAACTGGGAGAGCGAATCGATGTCGGTCGTCATGCGGGTCATGACCCGGCCCGCCATCTCGCGCTCGAAGTAGTCGATGCCGAGGCGCTGGAGGTGGGCGAAGAGCTTCACGCGCAGCGCGAAGAGCATCCGTTCGGAGGTCCGCCCCATCACGCGGGTCTGCGCCCACATCACCCACCAGTCGGCGAGGGTGATGGCGAGGAACGCGGCAGTTGCCGCCCAGAGCGCGCCCTGCCGCGTCCTTGCCCACGCCCTCGTTGATGCCGAACCGGATGAGCCACGGGCCGGCGAGCGTCGCGAGGCCGTCGAGCGTGACGAGGACGAGGCCCGCGATGAGCGGCCAGCGGAACGGGTGGAGGAACCGGCCGAACCGGAACGGCGTCTCGAGCTTGGTCTGCGCCTCGACGTCGACGTCGGGCTCGTCCACCGGGGGCGGCAGCTTGGCCACCTTCTCCAGGAGCTCGGGCGTCGGCGCGAGCGCGGTGCCCATGCCGCCGCCCATCCGGCCCATGCCCCCGCCCATGCCACCCCGGCCGGGACCCGCCGGGGCCGCGGCGACCGGAGGCGCGATGCCGAACGGCGCCGGCTCCGCCTGCGCCGGCCACGCGGCGGGGGTGATGCCGTCCGCGTTGGGTTGTGACGCCACCGCGATGTCGTCCGCGACGACCACCGCGTCCAGGTCGATGCCTTCGACGTCGTCGCCCGGACCGGCGAGCAGGTCGCGGTAGACGCGGCACCGGACGATGAGCTCGTCGTGCGAGCCCTCGTCGACGACGTGACCCTGATCGACCACGACGATGCGGTCCGCGAGCTCGAGGGTCGAGCGGCGGTGCGCGATCAGGATCGTCGTGCGTCCCACGAGGATCCGCCGCAGCGTGTTGTGGATCTCGGCTTCGACCCGCGCGTCGACGGCGGACGTCGCGTCGTCGAGCAGCAGGATCCGTGGGTCGCTGAGCAGCGCGCGGGCCAGCGCGATCCGCTGACGCTGGCCGCCGGAGAGCGTGAGCCCCTGCTCGCCGACGATCGTCTCGTACCCGTCCGGGAGACCGGTGACGAACTCGTGGGCCTCGACCGCGCGGGCGGCGGCCTCGACGTCTTCGTCACTCGCGTCGGGGCGGGCGAACGCGATGTTGTTCCGGATGGTGTCGGAGAACAGGAACGAGTCCTCGAAGACGACGCCGATCTGCTCGCGCAGGGAGCTGAGCGTCACGTCGCGCACGTCGACGTCGTCGATGCGGACCGCACCGTCGTGCACGTCGTAGAAGCGGGGGAGCAGCAGCCCGACCGTCGACTTGCCCGATCCCGACGTGCCGACGAGGGCGACCGTCTCGCCCGGCGCGACCGTCAGGGAGAAGTCGCGCAGCACCGGCTCCGTGCGCAGGTAGCCGAAGCTCACGTGGTCGAACGTGATCTCACCGTGGGTCGGGGTCAGCACCGTCGCGTCGGGCTTCTCCAGGACCAGCGGCGTGCTGTCGAGCAGCTCGAAGATGCGTTCCGCGCCGGCGCGGGCGAGCTGCGCGATCGTCAGCATGCTCGCGAACATCCGCACCGGTGCGACGAGCGACAGCATGTACGTCGAGAACGCGAGGAACACGCCGAGGGTGATGTCGCCCTGCAGCGCGAGCCAACCGCCGAGCGCCAGCACCGCCACCATGCCGAACGCGGGGATGGTCTGCAGCAGCGATTGGAGCCGGGCGGTGATCCGGACGAGCCGGAGGCGCGACCCGAACAGCTCGTCGGACGTCTTGGTCAGCTGGTCGAGCTGGCGCTGCTCCTGCCCGAAGCCCTTCACGATGCGGACGCCCGTCACGGACTCCTCGACGACGGTGGCGACCTCGCCCGCGAGCTGCTGGGAGTCCCAGCTCGCCGGGAAGATGCCCTTGCGCAGGCGCAGGGTCGTCCACAGCAGCGCGGGCGTGACGAGCAGCATCACGAGCGTGAGCGGGGGAGACAGGAACAGCATGATCCCGAGCGAGATCACGAACATGAGGATGTTGCCGATCACGATCGGCAGGAACTGCAGCAGGCCCTGGATCAGCATGATGTCGGAGCCCGCCCGGCTCACCAGCTGACCGGTCTGCATCTCGTCGTGGCTCGCGAAGTCGAGTCGTTGCAGCTGGCGGAAGATCGCGGTGCGGAGGTCGTGCTGCACCGCGAGTGCGATGCGGCCACCGCGGAAGCGGCGGACGTACGCCAGGCCGAAGCGCGCCACCCCGAAGATGACGAGCAGCAGCAGCCAGGGCCAGAGCGCCTTGGTGGGGTCGGTCAGCACGTCGTCGACGATGATCTTCTGGATCAGCGGCGCGAACGCGGCGATGCCCGTGCCGACGATCGCAACCGCGAATGCGGCGATCGCGTCCGCCTTGTGCGGCGCGACCCACCGGATCAGCCGCCGGATCCAACCTTGTTGCTTCTGGTCCTTCGTCTCGTTGGGGCTCACTGCTGGCTCCGGGCCTTGAACCGGGCGCGCAGGACCGCGTGCATCTCGTCGAGGCCGTTGATCAGGCCGGCTCGGTCTTCCACCGCGTCGACCAGCGGCTCGAGCCGCTCGGCCATCGCGACCTCGGCCGCCTCGAGCGCCTTGGCGCCGTCCGTCGTGAGGCAGAGCCGGATCGCCCGCCGGTCCCCGTCGACCGGCTCGCGGGCCAGGTACCCGCGTTCGACCAGGCCGTCGACCACCGCACTGACGCTGGGCTTCGTGATGGCCAACCGCCCGGCGAGCATGGACGCCCGCTCGTCGCCGGCCGCCACCATCGCCAGCACCCGGTACTGGGCCAGCGTCAGGTCGCCCGCGGCGCGTTCGAGCACCCGCCCGAGCAGGGCGAGCGTCCGGGCGGCACGGTGCAGATCGTCCATATGGTGAGCCTCTCGAATGGTAAGGCCTCCAAACTACCTGGAACCGGGCCGCGAATGCAGTGACTCAGGTCACCGCCGCATCGCGTCGATGGTCTGGGCGGTGACACAGGACGGGAATTGACCCATGGCTGCGGCCGAGCAACCACATCAGGACCGGTTCGCCGAGAGCGTGACGCTGCTGAGCGCGGCAGCGGGCGCGCCGCGTGCGTCCTGGCGGTCTTCGCCACGGTGCCGTTGGCCGCGGCCGGGATCTGGTGGTTCCGCTCCCAGGGCCTCGTCGCCGACACGCCGTTCTGGTTCCTCGGGCTCGCACTCGTGCTGGTGGCGGCCGCCAACCTCGCGTCGATCGCGATCCTCAAGCGCAACCCCGCGGCACCCGCGGATCGAGGTGCGCCTCGGCGTCTCCATGCTCGGGACGACGCTCATCATCTATGCCATCGGCTGGGGCCCGATGCTCGTCGTCGCCTACGGGGTGGGATTCGCCACGGTGCTCCAGGAAGCCGGCTCCGCGAGCTGGCGGTCCGGGTTCGCGTGGAGCGTGCTCGGCGTGGTGCTCGGACAGATCGCGATCGCGACCGGCATCGCGCCGACGCTGATCGACACCGGCCTGTCGAACGCGGTGGCCCTCGGCGCGCTGATGTGCTTCGGCATCGTGGCGCGGGTGTTGGGGGTGAAGGCCGCGGCGGCCGAAGATGCGGAGCACGCCTTGCGCGACCGCGGCGAGCAGTTCCTCACCCTGCTCGAGCACGCGGTCGACGTGATCGCGGTCGTCGAGCGCGACGGCCGGCTCGTGTTCGTGAGCCCCGCGGTCGAGACGCTGCTCGGCTACACGCCGGACGACGTCGTGGGCGGCTCCATCGGTGCCATCGTCCAGAGCGGTGAGACGGAGCGCCTGGTGCGCCTGATCGAGGGGCTCACGGACCACCCCGGTCGCTCGCAGACGCTCGACCTGCTGCCGCTCCGCCACCACGACGGCTCCAGCCGCTGGGTCGCGGCGACGCTGACCAACCCGCCCGACCAATGGGGCGACGGCGTCGTGGTCAACATGCACGACGTCACCAAGCAGCGCGAGCTCGAGGAGCAGCTGCGCCACGACGCGCTGCACGACCCGCTGACCGGACTGTGGAACCGACCCGCGTTCGCGCAGTACGCCGAGAAGGCGTGTGCGCGCGCGTCACGCGACGGCTCGACGCTCGCGTTGCTGTTCGTCGACCTCGACGGCTTCAAGCAGGTCAACGACACGCTCGGGCACAGCCTGGGTGACGAGGTCCTCATCGAGGTCGCCAAACGCCTGCGCACCTGCCTGCGCGGCAGCGAGGTGCTCGCACGCCTCGGTGGCGACGAGTTCACGGTGCTGATCGAGCGCGTCTCCGGCGTGCGCGACGCGATCGAGATCGCGGATCGGATCCACGCGTCGCTCACCCGCGCGCTGGAGGGCCCGGAGGGCGCGCTCTGCCTCGGCGCGAGCGTGGGCATCGCGCTGAGCGAGCAGGGCCGGCTCACGTCCGCCGAGCTGCTGCGTGACGCGGACCACGCGATGTACACGGCGAAGCGATCGGGCCGGTCGGGTTGGAAGCTGGCCGAGCCGGGTGGCACGTCGAGCCCCGCGGTGGCGCACTAGGGCGGCGCCGACGCCCGGCCCACTAGCGTCGGGCGCCGTGGACGACCTCCAGATCCCCGGTGGTGCCGGCGCGGCGCTCGCGCCCCAGGGTCGCGACGCGGCGAGCATCCTGGACGAGCTCGCCCAGCGGCAGTCCCGCGAGCCCGACGTGCACGGCAACCGCCTCTTCGGCCTCGTGTACCCGACCGGTCGCCACGACCTCGAGACGCTGCTCGAGGAGGTCAACCGGCGCTACCTGTTCGGCAACGCGCTGAACCCGTTCAAGTTCCAGGAGCTCGCGGCGCTGCGAGGACGAGGTCGTCTCGATCACGGGCGGCCTCGTCCACCACGCCGACGGGCGGTGGCGGCACGATGACCTCGGGCGGCACCGAGTCGATCCTCATGTCGATGCTGGTGAACCGCGAGCGGCGCGGACCTCCGCAGCGTCGAGCGGCCGCAGATCGTGGTGCCGGCGTCGGCGCACCCGGCCTACTCGAAGGCCGCGCACTACTTCGGCATGGAGCGTCGTGCGCGTGCCGCTCGACGAGGACTACCGCGCCGACGTGCGGGCGGCCGAGTCGCTCATCGGGCCGAACACCGCCGTGGTGGTGGCGTCCGCCTTCTACGTATCCGTACGGCGTGATGGACCCCGTCGCCGAGCTCGCGGCGCTCGCCGCCGAGCACGGCGTCGGTTGCCACGTCGACGCGTGCATCGGCGGCTTCGTGCTGCCCTTCCTCGAGCGGCTCGGTCACGACGTGCCGCCGTGGGACTTCCGCGTCGAGGGCGTCACCGAGATCACCGCCGACGTGCACAAGTACGGCTACTGCCCGAAGGGCGCGTCGGTGATCCTGCACCGCGACGCCGACTGGTTCGGCCACCAGGTCTTCGTCTACGACGAACTGGGGCTCGGGCCTGTACGGCTCACCCGGCGTCGCCGGCGCGCAAGCCCGGCGGCGCCGATCGCCACCGCCTGGGCCGTCGCTCGACGACCTCGGGCGAGGCGGGCTACGTCGAGATCATGCGGGACCTGCTGGAGACCGTCGACCGCGGTCCGGAGCTGCATCGACGCGCCTCGACGGCGTCGAGGTCGTCGGCGACCCGATCGGGCCGGTGCTCGCGCTGCGGTCCGACACGGTCGACCTGTACGCCGTCGGCGACGTGATGGACGACCGCGGCTGGCACGTGAACCGCAACATGGACCCCCGCGGGTTGCACGTGATGCTCTCGCCCGCGCACGCGAGCGTCGTCGACGACCTCGTCGCGCGATCTCACCGACGCCGTCGCGCACCATGGCGATTCACGCGGGAAGGAGGCCCGCTACGCATGAGTGACGCCCGACGACCTGGTGGAGATGGAGGCGCATCAAGGTCGTGAAGTACCGCGTACTTCCGGTACCTGGACCTGAAGCAGTGGGACGACATCGCGCGAGCTGTTCGTCCCCGAGGCGACGTGCCTCGTACGGCGCAGGTGCGTACACGCTACGAAGGTCGCGACGCGATCGTCGACTTCTTCCGCAAGGCGATGGGCCGCGAGAACTTCCTCTCGCTCGCACAAGGCGCATCACCCGGAGATCACGCTCACCGGGCCCGGACACCGCGACCGGCATCTGGGCGCTCGAGGACTGGTCATCGACACTCCAGTGGGAGCTCGACATCCACGGCGCCGCGTTCTACGAGGACGACTACGTGAAGCGCGACGGCGAGTGGAAGATCCTGCGCACCACGTACAAGCGCGTGTTCGAGGAGCTCTCGCCGCGCTCGGGGCGTCGCCGGGCTCCAGCTCACCGCCTCGTGCTGGGGGACCGACGGCCGCAGCTCGCTCCCGGCTCCGGAGTAGAGGGTCACAGGCGGGCGTGTTCGATCTCGACCGCGGCGGACGAGGGTCGGCACCCGCCCGGGCACCGAGGAGCTGTGGGGCGAGTCGTGGTACCTCGACTGGGCCGCATCCGACGCGTCGTACGGGGGCTACGTGCGCCTCGGCCTGTACCCGAACCTCGGGCTGTCGTGGTGGTGGATCGCGCTCGTCGGCGCCGACCGCCGCTGGTGCTCGTCGTGGATCACGAGCTCCCGTGCCCCGACGGCGACGCGGCGCTCGACCAGGCCGTCGGCCGGCACCGAGCGTCGCGCTCTCGTGGCCCGAGCCGTTCCGCGCTTCCGCGTCACGAGCCGCGCCGAGGGCGTCGAGCTCGCGGATCCGGCGCAGGCGTTCCACGGTCTCGACGGCCCGTCGGTGTCGGTCACGCTCGACCTCACGTGGGCAGTCGCGTGCCGAGGCGTTCCCGTACGCGATGACGACGCGCGTACGAGATCTCGTCGTGGGTCACCGGCACGGTGACGATCGGCGACGACACGATCGCGGTCGACTGCGCCGGCCAGCGCGACCACTCATGGGGCGTGCGCGACTGGTGGCAGTTCCCGTGGAACTGGACGTCCGGTCACTTCGACGACGGATCGTTCGTGCACGCGGCGCGCTCGATCATCCCGGACCTCGAGCTCTTCGCGACGGGCTACACGGTCAGCGCCGGACGGCGTGCTCACGCCGGCGGAGGTCGTGGAGAACGCAGGTCGACATCGACGCCGAGCAGCTGCCCGACCGCGGCTCGCCAGCGCATCGGCGACCGGTCGCGTTCACCACCGAGCCGGTCGGCCACGCGCCGATCCTGCTGGTCGCACCCGACGGGCGCGAGACCGCGCTTCCCGCGCGCGATGTGCCGCTACACCACCGAGCGACGGCCGCGCCGGCACGGGCTGGACCGAGTACAACTGGCCCCCCGGCTTCCCCGCCTGACCCACGCTTCTCGGAACGTTCAACCGCGCCAGGCGCAGTTCAGCGTGCCGAGAACGGGCTAGTTGGCGCGGTCCGCGGCGACGGCGTCGAGGTCGGCGTACTCCTCGCCGGTGTCGACCCAGTCCTCGAACTGGATGACCCCGGTCTCGGTGAAGCGCTCGCGCAGCCAGCCGTCGGCCGCGTCGAGCAGACCGAGCTTCTTGCAGTTCGGGACGATCTTCGAGAACAGCATCTGCTGGAAGATCTGCTGAGCGGGCGGGTTCGCCCGGTCGAGCGCGGTGCGCACCGCCTTGGGGTCGACGCCCATCCGTTCCCAGACCTCGCCCTGCATGAAGCGCTGCTGGAGCCGGCACGCGGCGTCGAACGCGAACTCCTGGCGCTCGCGCATCTCGGCGTCCGTGAGCTGCGTGTAGTACTCCTGCAGCGACAGCACCCCGAACGCGACGTGGCGAGCCTCGTCCGCCATGACGTAGCGGAGGAGCTTCTTCAGGAGCGGCTCGTTGGTGATCGTCTGCATCATGCCGAACGCCGCGAGCGCGAGCCCCTCGACCATGATCTGCATGCCGAGGTAGGTGATGTCCCAGCGGGTGTCGGCGAGGATGTCGTTGAGCAGCGACCGCAGGTTGTCGTTGATCTTGTACTGACGGGTCATCTTCTCGTCGAGGTACTTGGCGAACACCTCGACGTGACGGGCTTCGTCCATCACCTGCGTGGAGGCGTAGTACTTCGCGTCGATCCACGGGACCGTCTCGACGATGCGCGCGGTGCACAGCAGGGCCCCCTGCTCACCGTGGAGGAACTGGGAGAGCAGCGAGTTCTGCATCTGGATGCCGACCTCGGTCCACTCCTTGTCGCCGAAGTGCTTGACCGGCGAGTCCTCGACCTCCTGGAGCGCACGGAAGCGCATGGTCGTGCCGCCACTGAGCTCGGCGGACACCTTCTCGGGGTCCACGTCGGTCGACCAGTCGAGGTCGGTGGTGACGTTCCACTGCGACGTCTTCGCCTTCTCGTAGAGCTTGCCGAGGGCGGGACGCGACCGCTCGTAGTCCCAGGTGAAGGTGGTGTCGATGTTCGCCTTCACGAGCTCGAACGCGGTCGGGTCGATCTGCGTCGTGGTCATCGTGGGTCCTCCGTGGGAGCCGTCGCGTCGAGCAGCCGCTCGATCAGTGCGGCCCATTGGTCAGGGTCGGGTTGGGGCAGCGCCACCGCGCGGACGACGAGCGCTCCGAGCGCGAGCGTGAGGCAGAAGCGGGTCAGGACGTCCGTGTCGATCGCCGGGTCGATGGTGCCTTCCGACTGCCCGTCGTCGATGACGCCGGCGATGCGGTCGTGTCGTTGCGCGAGCGCGTCGCGCAGCAGCGCGGCCAGCTCGGGGTCGCGCTCGGACGCGACGACCGCGTCGAGGAGCAGCGGCCGGTCGTTCTCGCGGAAGGCGATGCGTGACCCGAGCGCGGCGAGCAGGTCGCGCGGCGGGGTGTTCGCCGACGCGTGCAGGAGGGTCTCGACCTCCGTCGCGCTGCGGTGCGCGATCGCGGCGAGCAGGAGCTCGCGCTTGTCGCGGAAGTTCGCGTAGATCGCACCCGTGGTGAGGCCCGCGGCGCGGGCGATGTCCTGCACCCGGGCCTGCTCGTAGCCCTGCTCGACGAACACCTCGATGGCGGCGGCGACCAGGCGATCGCGGGTGCTCGGCTCGGTCGCGACGACGGTCATGGCATTGACGATAACGGTTATTATCCAATGGGACAAGGCGGGGCGGGCCGTGCTCCCGGCCCCGGGGCACTCGTAGGATTCGGCCGATGCCGGTTCCCCTGCCTGACGCGAGCACCGTCAACCTGGTGCCGCCCGAGCCATCCGAGATCGAGCAGATGGCCCGGGCCTTCGCCACCGCCGCGGCCGGTCCCGACGGGATCACCGAGGTCCAGCGCGCGGTCGTCAACGCCACCATCGAGGCCATGACCGGGTTCGCGCTCGATGTCGCCGAGCTCCCTCCGCTCGGCCCGGCCGAGTTCGCCGAGGCGATGCGACGGCGCAACCTGCAGTTCCGGCAGCGGATGGTGCAGGTGATGCTGCTGCTCGAGCTGCTGCTGGTCCCGTTGCCGCCCGAGGTCACGAAGCAGGTGCAGGAGTACGCCGCAGAGCTGGGCGTCGAAGACCACATGCTCCGGGTGACCGACAAGATCGCGAGCGGCTCGCTCGGGCTCGCGCTCATCGACTTCGAGCGCAGCGGCTACTTCCAGACGATGCTCGACCGGCCGCCGGGACACCTGCACACCTCGGTCGCGCTCGCGGATGCGTGGGAGGGCGTGACCAACGACCCGGCGCTCGCGCAGCAGTGGGGCGCACTGGGCTCGTGCCCGGAGGGATCCCTCGGTCAGGGCGTCTGGCGCTTCTACCGAGCCCGCGGGTTCACCTTCCCGGGCAGTCCCGGCAGCGCGCCGCCGACCCTCGCCCAGCACGACTGGGTGCACGTGCTCGCCGACTTCGGCTCGACGGTCGAGTGCGAGATCGAGGTGTTCGGCTTCATCGCACGCGCGAACGACGACCCATCCGGGTTCGCACTGCTCGCGATGGTGCTCGGTCTGTTCGAGACCGGGTACCTCTTCAACGCCGCGAAGGGCTTCTTCGAGTACGACCGCGGCCACCTCTCCCGCGATGCGGACCGGATGGCGTTGCGCCTCGCCGACGGGATGGCGCGCGGCGCGAACGCGGCCTGGTACCTCGACGATCACGGCCGCGACACCGAGACGGACTTCACCGCCACCGACTGGTTCGCCTACGCCGACTGGCCGGTCGCGGAGGTCCGCACGCACTTCGGGATCCCACCGAAGTCCGCCAAGGCTGTGGCCGCCGGTTCGGTGACGCCCTGGGAGCCGGGCGGCATCTCGCCGTTCCAGTACCGGCACGGCCAAGAGGTCGCGCAGCAGCAGGGTTATGACTACGACTCCTACGGAGCGACGCCCCCCGATGCCTGACACCGTGCGGTACGAGCGCGACGGCCACGTCGCGACCATCACCTACAACCGGCCCCACGTGCTCAACGCGATCAACGGCGAGCTCCGCCAGGACCTCAACGCGGCGTGGAACCGGTTCCGCGAGGACGAGGACGCGTGGGTCGGGATCGTCACCGGCGCGGGCCGCGCGTTCTGCGTCGGCGCGGACCTGGTGGACGGCAAGGGCGCGGTGGGCGAGTGGCCGGGCAGCTTCTGGGAGATCCCGACGATCAACTCGTTCGAGAGCGGCCTCGAGCTGTGGAAGCCGACGATCGCCGCGGTGAACGGCTACTGCCTGGGGTACGGCCTGACCGCGGTGGCGCGCTGCGACTTCGTGATCGCGGCGGACGACGCCGAGTTCGGGTTTCCGGAGGTGCGACTCGGGGTGCCGACGATCGTCGGCGCGATGCGGCTCCCCACGCGCGTCGGCTGGTCGAACGCGATGGAGATGCTGCTCACGGGCGAGCGGTTCGACGCGGCCCGAGCGCAGGAGATGGGCCTGGTCTGGCGGGTGGTGCCACCGGCCGACCTCCTCGGCGAGGCGCGCGTCCTCGCCGACCGGCTCGTGCGGGGTGCGCCCCTGGCCCAGCGGGCGATCAAGGAGATGGCCGCGCGCGGTCCCCACCTCCCGTGGGAGGACGCGCTGCGGCTGGGCGAGTCGATGCGCCGCGTGGTCGCGGCGACGGACGACGCGACCGAGGGGATGCAGGCCGCCCGCGAGCGGCGCGACCCCGAGTGGCGCGGTCGCTAGTGGAGCTCGAGCGCGAGTTCGACGTGTTCTCCCGGTCCGCCGCGTCCCCCGACGCGGTGTGGCGGTTGCTCGTCGACGCGACGGCGTGGAGCGGGTGGTCGCGGATCCCGCACGCCGAGCGGGAGCGTGAGGGCGTTCCCGCGCCCGACGGCATCGGTTCGATCCGGCGGCTCGGTCTCGGCCGGATGGGCAGCCGCGAGGAGGTCGTCGCGTTCGAGCCACCGCGGCACTTCGCCTACATCCTGCTGACCGGCCTGCCGGTCCGCGAGTACCGGGCCGACGTCCGGCTCAGCCCCGACGGCGACGGCACCCTGATCACCTGGCACGCCCGCTTCGTGCCGAAGTGGCGCAACACGGGCCCGGCGCTCGAGCGCTTCCTGCGCACCACGCTCACCGGCTTCGCCCGTGGCCTCGCCCGCCACGCCGCCCCGCCGACCTGACGCCCGAACCCGCCCGAACAGTTCGGCTACTTGGTGGGGGCGAAGGGGGGCCTGCCGTAGTTGATCCAGGTCGCGGCGAGCGGCACCTGGCCGACGCCGGGCTTGCGCCAGTCGCACACGCCCGACGGGAACGTCTGGCGCAGCTTCGCCGCCTGCGCGGGCGTGAACTTCACCGCGTACGACTTCAGGTCGACCGGGGTCCGCTGGCACTTCAGCCGGTCGTTGATCAGCGGGGCGCCCGCCGCGGTGCGCGGGTCGCCGAAGTACGGGTAGAGGTCGCGACACGGCCCGGGCTGCGTGTAGACGTTCGGGCCGCTGACCAGGTGGCCGGTCGCGTCCGTGCAGTTGTCCACCGCCTCCTTCGGGCGGTAACCACCGGTCAGCCAGCGGTCGAGCAGCGTGATCGCGTCCGTCGGGTCGAACGCGTTGCCGGTGAGGGCGGCTGCGATGTTCCCGTTGGACGGCCGGGTCCAGATGACCTCGTTCTGGTCCACCTTCCCGTCCTTGCCGCGCAGCCGCTCGCGAATCGTGAACAGCCGGAAGCGGTCGTGGATGTCGCCGAACGGATCGCTGTAGAGGTTCACGGTGATGATCGGGATCGTGCGGAGGCTGCCGCCACCGGACAAGACCCGGCCCGTCGCGTACGCGCGGCGGTTCTGCGCCGGCGTGGACTGCTCACGGCGCGCGACCGGCTGCCCGTTGATGTCGTACCCGCCGATGTCCGCGTTCAACGTGAGGAACTGGTCGACCGAGATCTTGCCGGCGTTGAGCGCCTTGAGGCCGTACTGCACGCCGACGTTGTCGAGCGGCCGGTTCGCGAAGCCGGTCTGCGGATCGATGCCGAACTCGTTGCGGTTGACGTCCTGGAGCGTGCAGCGGATCCCCTTGGGGTTCGTCGCCGAGAAGATCTCGTTCGCGGGGATCTTCGGGTCGCACCCGACGTACGGATTGATGGTGCCCAGGAACGACGAGATCCAGAGCGCGCACGTCCCGGCCGAGAGGTGGCCGTCGATCGCGCTGCGTTGCTCAGCCGTGAAGCTCGCGCCCGCCCCGGTGTAGAAGTGGGCGAGCAGCCCGCAGTCGGAGACCCCCGGCGCGATCGAGATCGCGTCCGGGAACGGGATGACCGGCGACAACGCGTCGAGGATGCCCGGGTAGTTCTGGGCGATCATCAGCTGCTGGATCGCGCCACCCGATGCGCCGTCGCCGATCGTGAACCGGGGCTCGCCGATCGTCTCCGCGAACGCGCTCCTTCACCATCATCGCGGTCTCGGCCGACAGCACGTCGTTGCACGACGTCTGGAACGTGTTGAAGTTCGCGGTCGCGACCGCGTAGCCCTTGCTCAGCAACGAATCGTTGAGGACGTCGGTGCCGAGGGGAGCGCCCTGCGAGTACGAGGTGCCGCAGCCGCCGCCGAACTCGTACACGAGACGATGGTTCCAGAGTCCGGGCCCGACGAGGCTCGCGATCGAGTACGGCGTCCGGTTGATGACCCCCTTCTCGACCCGGACGAGGTACGGCAGCTGCGTGCCCTTGACCGATCGCGGCGTCGGGCGGCGTGACGCCGGCGACCACGGGCTTGAACGTCCCGTCGGTGCTCCGGTACATCTCGGTGACGGTCGTCGGGGCCGCGCACGTCGCGTCCGTCGTCGCAGTGGTGGTGACGCCGGTGACGGTGCAGAGCAACGGCAGGTGCGGTCCCGAGAACAGCGGCCCCGTGGTCGGGTGGTCCACGACCGCCAGGGTCGCGGTGGAGCTCCCGGACTTCGCCGTGATCACGCTCGGGCCGTTCGGCAACCCCTGGACGAGCCAGTCGCCCTGGCCGAACGTCGTCGCCTGCAGCGGCTTCCCGGCGCGCGTGAAGTGCGGGTCGTTCACGACGGGCCGGAGCCGCACGAGGAGGTCGCCACCCGTGACGTACTGCGCCTTCGTCGAGAGCGCGGTCATCGTCAGCTTCGGGGTCGCGGCCTGCGCCGTGGCGCCGAGCGTGAGGGTGGCGGCCACGATGCCGACGACGACGAGGAGGACGAGAGGTCTGCGCACGAGCCGGGAGGCTAGCGGCGGGTGCGGATCGTGGCGGTCTGCGGTCGCGGAACCGGATGTTCTGGCACTGATGGTCCCGCGCCGTTAGTGTCAGCGATCTCGCAGACCGCGTTCGGGTCCGAGGGCTTTGGGGGGAAATTGATGCGCACCACCGGGGGACGCACGATGTTCGCGGCCGCACTCTTCGCCGCGATGGCGATCGCGCTCGCAGGTTGCCACCTGCACGACCACGGCTCCGGCCCGGGTGGCGCGAGCGGCGTGCACGTCGTCGCGCCCGCGGGGCGGAGCCAGGCGGCCGCATCCGGCGAGGTTCCGGTCAACGTGCGGGTGGACCGTGACCTGGACGCGAGCTCGCTGCGGGTGTGGGTCGTGACCGGAGCCTCGTGGCACCCCAGCCGGCACGAGATCACGAGTCGCCTGGTGCGCGACGCCTCGGGCGCGACCGCGCTGCTCCACGCCGCGGACCTCCAGCCCGGTCTGACGACGATCGAAGCCGTCGCGACGCGCCGCAGCTCGTGGCGCGATCACCATGAGGGGACCGAGGAGGGCGTGAGCACCTTCTCGTGGGAGCCCGCGGTGGACCTGTCGACCGCGAACCGCTGCGACGTCCTCGCGCCGGTCGAATGCCTCATGCCGTTCCCGAACGACTTCTTCACCGTCGCCGACTCCTCGACCCCGACCGGTCGGCGCGTGCACATCGACCCGGCGTCGATGAACGCGAACTCCTCCGGTGTGCGCGTGAACCCGGCCGAGTGGAACCGCAACGACGGCTTCAGCCCCGGGTCGATGATCGTCACCTACGTCCCGAACGTCGACCTGGTCCGCAGCGGTGTGGCCCCGATCACCGACATCGGTGCGTCGCTGCGCCCCGACCAGCCGATCGTCCTGCTCGACACCAACACCGGGCGCCGGTGGCCGTTCTTCGCCGAGCTCGACGCGCAGTCCGCGCCCACGGTTCCCCGGGCGCTCATCATCCGTCCGGCCAAGAACCTCATCGAGGGCCACCGGTACGTCGTCGCCATGCGGGACCTGCGCGACGCGAGCGGGGCCATCCTCCCCGCCACCCGGGGCTTCCAGCTCTACCGCGATCGCATCCCCACGTTCTCCTCCGCCATCGAGTCGCGTCGACCGCACCTCGAGCGGGTGTTCGCCGATGCCGAGCACGCCGGGATCCGCCGCGACGACCTCTACGTCGGCCTGGGACTTCACCGTCGCGAGCGAGCGGAGCCTCGCCGGCCGGATGCTGCACATCCGTGACGACGCGTTCGCGTCCCTGCACGGTGCCGCGCCGAAGTTCACCGTCACGCAGGTCCAGAACAACGTGGACGCCCAGATCTCCCGGCGCGTGACCGGGACCTTCACGGTGCCCAACTACCTGACCGGCGACGGGAGCCCGGGCAACGGCTTCAACTACGCGCCGGGTGCCGGACCGGATGCGCTCCCGGTCCGCAACGGCGACTTCACCGCCGGGTTCATCTGCAACATCCCCCGTTCCACGACCGCGGACGGCAACGACCCGGTGCATCCCGCGCGTGCCGGCGTCTACGGCCACGGGCTCCTCGGCAGCAACGACGAGGTGAACGCGGGGAACGTCGAGACGATGGGGAACACGCACAACTTCGTCTTCTGCGCGACGAAGTGGGCCGGCTTCTCCGAGGACGATCTCGGTGCGGCCGTCGCCGCGCTCCAGGACTTCTCGAACTTCCCGAAGGTCGCCGACCGCACGCAGCAGGGGTTCCTCAACTTCCTGTTCCTGGCCCGGCTGGAGAAGGACCCGCGCGGCTTCGCGTCGGACCCGGCGTTCCAGGCCGGCGCCGCGGACACGCCCGTGTTCGACGGCACCGTGTTCTACGACGGCAACAGCCAGGGCGGGATCCTCGGTGGCGCGGTCACCGCGATCTCGACCGAGTGGACCCGCGCGGTGCTCGGCGTGCCCGGCATGAACTACAGCACGCTGCTGCAACGCAGCTCGGACTTCGCCACCTACGAGACCATCCTGGACCCGGCGTACCCCGTCGAGATGGATCGCATCGTCATCTTCTCGGTCGTCCAGATGCTGTGGGACCGCGCCGAGGCCGACGGCTACGCCGAGCACATGACCGACGATCCCTACCCCGGGACGCCGAAGCACCAGGTGCTCATGCAGGTCGCGTTCGCGGATCACCAGGTCGCGAACGTCACCGCGGACGTCGAGGCCCGCACGATCGGTGCGCGCATCCTGCAACCCGCGCTGGCGCCCGGCCGCAGCCCCGATGTCGTCCCGTACTGGGGGATCCCGGCGGTGCCCTCGCTGCCGTGGCCGGGCTCGGCCATGGTGATCTGGGACAGCGGCAACCCGGCGGCGCCGCTCGGCAACGTCGCGCCGACCGAGCCCGCGTTCGGCGCGGACCCGCACGAGAACCCGCGCAAGACCCCGGCCGCGCAGCTCCAGAAGTCGGAGTTCCTCAAGCCCGATGGAGCCCTGATCGATACCTGCTCGGGCGCGCCCTGTCTCGCGCCGGGGTAGCCACCGACGGATCCGCGTAACGTCGTGACGATGCGCGTCGCGGCGATCCAGCTCACCTCCACCCCCGACAAGGAACGCAACCTCGCGGTCGCGGCCACCCTGATCGGGGCCGCGGCCGACGCGGGCGCGGAGCTGGTCGCGCTCCCCGAGCT
The DNA here is from genome assembly GCA_963770105.1 of uncultured Acidimicrobiia bacterium. Classification (GTDB taxonomy): domain Bacteria; phylum Actinomycetota; class Acidimicrobiia; order IMCC26256; family JAENVU01; genus Chersky-806. The sequence goes on from CAVYOL010000002.1 coordinate 242,648, forward strand.
CTTCAACTGCTGGGGGAGCGCCCGCGAGCTGCACGACGCCGCGGAGCCGCTCGACGGCCCGACGATCACCGCGGCCCGGTCGTGGGCCGGGGACCGGGGCATCTGGTTGCTCGCCGGCAGCATCACCGAGCGGATCGAGGGCGCGGAGCTCCACGCGAACACGTCGTGCCTCATCGCACCCGACGGCGAGGTCACCGCGACCTATCGCAAGATCCATCTGTTCGACGTGAACGTCGAAGGCTTCGCCTACCAGGAGTCCGCGACCGTGGTTCCGGGCGAGGAGATCATCGTTGCCGACGCCGGGCCGCTGCGGATCGGCATGTCGATCTGCTACGACCTGCGCTTTCCCGAGGAGTTCCGGATCCAGGCCCTGCGCGGCGCGAACGTCGTCACGCTGCCGTCGGCGTTCACGGCTCCGACCGGCAAGGACCACTGGGAGCCGTTGATCCGCGCCCGGGCCATCGAGAACCAGGTGTTCGTGATCGCACCCGACCAGCGGGGCGCGAGCACACCGAAGCTCCAGTGGCACGGCCGGTCGATGATCGTCGACCCGTGGGGCGTGGTGCTCGCGCAGGCGCCCGACACCGAGTGCTTCATCACCGCGGACCTCGACCTCGACGCGCAGCAAGATGTGCGCACGCGCATCCCGAGTCTGACCAATCGCCGACCGGCGACCTACGACTGGCCAAAGGAACGATGACAGAGCTGCAGATCTCGTGCGGGTTCGCCCCGGGTCCGAACGTCGTTGCGCACGCGCAGCTGGCGGAGGAGCTCGGCTACGAGCGGGTCTGGCTCTTCGACTCGCCCGCGCTGTACGCCGACGTGTGGATCGCGCTGGCGCAGGTCGCGGAGCACACGGAGCGCGTCGGCCTCGGCCCCGCCGTGCTGGTGCCGGGGCTGCGCCACCCGCTCACGCAGGCGAGCGCGATCGCCACCGTCGAGGCGATGGCGCCGGGCCGCCTGGTGGTCGCCATCGGCACCGGTTTCACGGGCCGGATGGCCCTCGGGCAGCGAGCGATGACCTGGGCCGACACGCGCACGTACATCGCTGCGGTGAAGGGCCTGCTCCAGGGCGAGTCGATGGTCATCGACGGCGCGGTGGTCAAGATGATCCCACCGGCGGGCTTCCTCCCCGACCGCCCGATCTCGGTGCCGATCGTCGTCGCCGCGAACGGGCCGAAGGGCTTCGCGGTCGCGCGCGAGCTGGGCGACGGGGTCATGAGCATCTTCGGCAGCTACCCCGAGTTCGACTGGTGCTCGCTGCTCGCGTTCGGCACGGTGCTCGAGCCGGGTGAGTCGCCCGACTCGGCGCGCGCGTTCGACGCCGCCGGTCCCGCGCTCACGGTCGTGTACCACGGCATGTACGAGTCGGATCCGGAGCTCGTGAAGTCGCTACCGGGTGGTCCCGAGTGGTTGGCCGAGATCGAGCAGGTCCCGGAGCACTCGCGCCACCTCGCGCTCCACGAGGACCACGTCGTCGCAGTGACCGAGCGCGATCGCCCGCTGCTCTCGGGCGAGGGGCTCACGAGCTTCACGTGGACGGGTGAGGCGGACGTGCTGCGGGCCCGGCTCGACGCCACTGCCGCGGCCGGGACCACCGAGATCCTCTACGCGCCGATCGGCTCGGACATCCCGCGCGAGCTCGAGGCGTTCATGACGATGGCCCGAGAATGAGCACCGGCCGGGTCTGGCTGGTCGCGTTCCTGCTGCTCGTCCTCGGCGGTGGCATCGGCGCGGGCATCGGCGCGGTCACTGCGGACGACACGACCACGAGCACGACGACGACCACCACGACGGTGCCCGAGACCTCGACCTCGTCGTCCACGACGACCACGACGAAGCCGCACGCGTCGACCACGTCCACCGTTCCCAGCACCACCACGACGACCGCGCCCCCGGAGACCTCGACGTCGTCGTCGACCACCACGACCACGTCGACGACGACGACCACCACCACGACCGGCCCACCCCACCCCTGACCCGCCTCAAGCGTTGGCGAGGCGGGATCTAGCTCAGGGCGACGAGGTCGAGCAGGTCGTCGGTCCAGTAGTCGAGGTCGCCCTCGGGCATGAGCAGCACCCGTTGCGGCTCGAGTGACGCGACGAACTCCGCGTCGTGGCTGACGAGCACGATCGCGCCCGGCCACGTGCGCAGCGCCCGACCGATCGCGTCGCGCGACGGCGGGTCCAGGTTGTTGGTCGGCTCGTCGAGCAGCAGCAGGTTGTGCTTGCCGGCGACGAGCTGCGCGAGCGCGAGCTTCGTCTTCTCGCCGCCGGACAGCGTGCCGGCGTCCTGGAACGCGATGTCGCCCGAGAGCCCGAACGTGCCGAGCAGGGTCCGCAGCTGCTGGGCCGGGAGGCCCGACGGCGTCGGTCAGCAGGCCGAGCACCTCGCTGCCCGGCGGTGATGCCTTCGTGCTCCTGCGCGTAGTAGCCGGCGGAGACGTCGTGGCCGAGGTCCACGGTGCCCGCGTCGGCGTGGTCGTGTGGCCGGCGAGGATGCGCATGAGGCTCGTCTTGCCCGCGCCGTTGAGGCCCATGACGAGGAGTCGCTCACCGCGGTCGACGCTGAACTCGACGTCCGAGAACACCGGTGGGCCGCCGTAGCCCTTGGTGAGCCCGTCGACGGTCGAGGACGACGTGGCCGGCGCGCGGCGGGTCGGGGAACTTCACCTCGATGTGCTTCTCGCGCTTCGGGCCCGGTGACCCGGCCCTTCTGCGAGCTTGCCGACCCGGGTGTCGATCGACTTCGCGGTCTTGGCCCGCTTCTCGGTCTGGCCCCGCATGCTGTCGGCGAGGTGCCGCAGCCGGTCGATCTCCGCGCCGCTGGCGCGTCGCGAGGCGTGCGAGCCGCTCCTCGTCCGCGGCGCGGGCCGCGAGGTACTGCGAGTAGGTGCCGCGGTACTCGACGAGCTCGCCCGTCGTCGAGGTGCAGCACGCGCGTGATCGACGAGTCGAGCAGGTCGAGGTCGTGGCTGACGACGAGCAACGCGCCGCGGTACGTGGCGGAGGAACCCGACCAGCCACTCCTTGGCGTCGTTGTCGAGGTGGTTGGTCGGCTCGTCGAGCAGGAGCAGCTCGCTGCCCGCGAACAGGATGCGCGCGAGCTCGACCCGGCGCCGCTCACCACCGGACAGCGCGTCGATCGGGAGGTCGAGTCGACCGTCGCGTGAGCCCGAGCCCGGCCGCGATGCGCGCGGACCTCCGACTCGGCCGCGTACCCGCCGGCGTCGCGGAACTCCTCTTCGGCGCGGGCGAACTTCGCGACGTCCTTCTCCGACGGGTTCTCCTCGATCCGGAGCCGCAGCTTCTCGACCCGCTGGGCCGCGGTGTCGAGCCCGCGCCCGGAGAGCACGTGGGAGAGCGCGGTGTTGTCGACGCCCGAGCCACGGGGCTGGGGGTTCTGGGGCAGGTAGCCGAGGGCGTCGGATCGGAGCACCACGCCGCCCGCCGAGGCGCCTTCGCCGGCGATGACCTTGAGCATCGTGGTCTTGCCGGTGCCGTTGCGACCGACGAGCCCGACCTTGTCGCCCTCGCGCAGCTTGAACGAGGCACCCTCGAGGGTGACCCGAGCGCCGATCTCGATGCGAAGGTCCCGAACCTGCAACATGGGCGCCATGGTCCCACGGCGGAGCGCGATCCCTCGGCTGGTTTGCGGGCTTCCGCTCGATGGCTATCATGGGTTACCCGGTAGTAACTTGAGTTCCCGCTCGGTGGGATTTGTCCGAAGGAGACCGGAATGAGCGAATTCTCGCTGGATCTCAACGAGGACCAGCTGCAGATGCAGAAGTGGGTCCACGACTTCGCGGAGAACGTCATCCGCCCCGTCGCCGCGGAGTACGACGAGAAGGAGGAGACGCCCTGGCCGGTCATCCAGGAGGCGGCCAACATCGGCCTGTACTCCCAGGAGGCCATGGCGAGCTTCTTCAGCGACCCGACCGGGCTGACCTTCCCGATCGTCAGCGAGGAGCTCACCTGGGGCTGCGCCGGCATCGCGCTCGCGATCTTCGGCACCACCCTCGGCGTGTCCGGCATCCTCGGCAGCGGGACGCCGGAGCAGATCGGTGAGTGGCTCCCGCAGTGCTTCGGCACGCCCGACGAAGATCCACCTCGCCGCGTTCGCGGTGACCGAGCCCGACGCCGGGTCCGACGTGAGCAGCCTGCGCACGCGGGCCGTCTACGACGAGGCCAAGGACGAGTGGGTCATCAACGGTGTGAAGACCTGGATCACGAACGGCGGCATCGACAAGGTCCCGACGGTGCACGTCGTCGTCGCGTCGGTCGAGCCCGAGCTCAAGGCGCGCGGTCACGCGAGCTTCGTGATCCCGCCGGGCACGCCCGGGCTGAAGATGGGCCAGAAGTTCAAGAAGATGGGCATCCGCGCCAGCCACACCGCCGAGGTCGTGCTCGACGACGTGCGTGTCCCGGGCTCGTGCCTGCTCGGCGGCAAGGAGAAGCTCGACGAGCGGTTCGCCCGCGCCCGTGAGGGCAAGAGCAACCGCGTGCAGGCCGCGATGAGCACGTTCGAGGCGAGCCGCCCGTTGGTCGGCGCGCAGGCGCTCGGCATCGCGCGGGCCGCGTACGAGTACTCGCTCGACTACGCGAAGGAGCGCAAGGCGTTCGGCCGGGCGATCATCGAGAACCAGGCGATCGCGTTCAAGCTCGCCGACATGAAGATGGAGATCGACGCGGCCCGCCTGCTCGTCTACCGGGCGTGCTGGATGGCGCGCAACGGCAAGCAGTTCGTCGCCGGCGAGGGCTCCATGAGCAAGCTGAAGGCGGGCGAGGTCGCGGTCTGGGCAACCGAGCAGGCGATCCAGATCCTCGGCGGCTACGGCTACGTCCGCGACTACCCGGTCGAGAAGTGGCACCGCGACTCGAAGATCTACACGATCTTCGAAGGGACCTCCGAGATCCAGCGCCTCGTGATCGCCAGAGCCATCTCTGGCGTGCACATCAAGTAGTCACTGACCTCTCGATCTCATCGAGCAGAACCGCTTCGCGAAGTTCGACATCCAAGGATTCGTGCCGATCGCGTACGCGATCTTCGCCGCCGCGGTCCGACTCGCCGCCGGAGTCCTGATCCGACGAACGCTTCCGGCCGTCGCGACGACGCTCGCGATCGTGGTCGGCATGCGCATCGCGATTGCGAGCTACGCGCGCCCGCACTACATGACGCCATTGACGAAGATCGTCGCCCTGACGGGGCCCGGCGCGGGCCCTCAACGGTTCGACGTGGACCGGCGAACCGCTTCTGGACCTTTCAGGGAATCGAATCGGCGATCTTCATTGTGCGCGCCGCGGCTCTCGTGATCGCAGCCTTCAAGGCGATCCGTCGGGACGCGTAGCAAACGAGGCCGATTCGGAGAGAAGGCTTCGCCCTCTGAACGTTCAGGTCCAGCTCGGGAGAGCTCGAGAACCTCAGGTCTGCACGTAGAGCTGACCGTCAGCGCCCCGGACGATCGGGATCGTTGGCAGCGGTGTCTGCGCGGGGCCGCGCATCACCGCGCCAGTCAACGCATCGAACTCTGCTCCGTGACACGGGCAGACGAGGCGGTTCGGTGATTGGTACTGGACAGTGCAACCCGCGTGGGTGCACACGGCGCTCACGGCGACGAAACGGCCCGGCTGGGGTTGCAGGGCGTACGCCGGATCGCCGTTGCCGGGCTCGGAGAACGAAGCCGCGCCGGTGACCGGCACCGCGCTGGCCGAACCGATCGCCACGCCCGCGGGCGGCGCAGCCGTGGTCGGGACGGTGCTGTTCGACGGCGACGCCGCTCCGGACGGGCCCGGCGTGGTGGAGGTGGTCGTCGGCTGCTTTCGGGCACCGAGGCTCGGTGTGACCTTCCGCGGATGGGCCGGCGCGAAGAGCCGCCCGAGTGCCGCAGTTGCTCCGCTCATGACCAGCACGCCCGCCCCCACCACACCGACGGTTCGAGACCGCAGCAGGAACGTCCGGCGGTCGAGGCCCTCCTGGAGCGCCGGCTTGAGCGTGGTCTGCTTCGCGAGGACTGGGCACGGCTCGATCGCGCAAGGCGCCCTTCCACGCAGCTTGCACGCACCCCCGTCGTAGGCACCGCAGAGCCGCCGGATGGTCCCGAAGTCGACCTCGACGGGACCGAACGGCGGAACGCGAAGCTCCCGACGTGCCCGGTCCCGGAGGCGCGCGTCTCAGCGCGAACCTGCCGGCTCCGGCGAGGAGCAGTGGTGTCCACGCGAACAGGAACACGACGTCGGCACCGTAATAGTAAGGATGCGCGTGCCAGCTGACGGCGAGCAGGAACCCGGCGGAGAGGAGCAGACCACCGGCGGCCGCCCACCGTGTCCACAGGCCGAGCAACGCGCCCAGACCGACCACGATCTCGGCAATCGCGATGACGACCCCCATGACGACCGCGACGTGCGACGCCCCGTGCAGCACGCCACCGATCGGACTGGTCCGCTCCGACGCGCGCAGCTGGCTCTGAATGGACGACGCCGCGCCGGCGTCGAAGAAGTTCGGGTCGCTCAGCTTCTGCAGACCCGCGAACACAAAGGTGACGCCGAGGAACGCCCGTAGTGGCAGCAACGCGACATCAGCTGCTCTCGTGTCCCAAGGCGAGCACGTGGCGCGGGGCATCAATCCTGCAAGTTACAAAACGACCGCCCAGCGTTGCGATCGACACCGGTAAAGATCCGGACAACTTTGCGACCTCTGGATGCCGCCCCCTCGGACTTCGGTGAGGCACAGGTATCGACGGCAGGCGGTAAAGATCTGGCCAAGGGTCCTTGCACGTCTGTCCGACATGCGGTTCGCTCCGACTTCCCCAACTGCTGAGGTCTTCGGACAGGGTTTCGATGTGATGTCCCGCCGTGCTCCCGCGTCGGACAGCGACGCGATTCCGCGCGCTCGAGCACCATCATCCGGCGCGGCTCCCGTCGCTCGCACGCGTAGGGGTGATGTCGGGTGGCCGGACCAATCGTTGCCGGAACCGCCGCCGCGTCGGGGGCGATCACGACGCGCGCGCCGAGCTGCGAAGCGTCGGGCGAAGCGAGCACGCTCGAGCCTGAACTGGGCCATCCGTCGAACCGTGCTCGCGCTCGCGCTGCTCGTGCTCCTGTCGCTCACGTGGTCGATCGGCACCGCGCTCGTCAAGCGGACCGGCGATCCCGCGTCGACGAAGCTGGTGGAGTGGGTTCGTGATCACGGCGGGAACGGAATCGTGAACGACGTTGAGAACTGGTGGTACACGCACCATCCCCCACCGGTCGGCGGGCTTCCCAAGGGCGGCAAGCTTCCGACCCCGCGCCGGACCGCCTCGATCAAGAGCCGGCCGCTCGCGCGCCCCGTCGTCATTCCGCCCCAGGTGCTGCCGCCCAACATCGTGCCATTCGCGTCGGCCCCGCTGCCGAACGAGGGCGTGTGGACCCCGACCGGCAAGATCGTGAACGGGAAAGCCGCCGTCTATGAGGCGCTGCTGCGTCCCGACCCGATCCATACGAGCGAGGTCGTTGGAGCCGCGTGGATGGACAAGGCCCGGCTGCGCGGCGTGCTCTACAACGGGATCCAGCTTCCCGGAGGTGGACCGTGGGCCCACCCGGCGGAAGTTGCGCCGAACGACTACCCAGGACTCGTTGCCGGGTTCAACTCGGGCTTCAAGCTCGATTCGTCCCTCGGTGGCTATTACACCGAGGGGAAGATGGTCCAGCCGCTCCTGGTCGGCCGCGCCTCGCTCGTGATCTTCACCGACGGATCCATGACCGTCGGCGTCTGGGGTCGCGATGTGGGGATGGGTCCGAACGTCGCCACCGTGCGTCAGAACCTCAACCTCCTCGTTGATGGCGCTCGGAACCTCGCCGCGGGAGATCCCAACGACACCCACCGGTGGGGTGCGACCCTCGGCGGCAAGGTGTTCGTCTGGCGTTCCGGAGTAGGCATCGACGCGCAGGGGAACCTGATCTACGTCGGGGGTCCCGCGCTCAACATCGGCACGCTGGCTGCCGTCCTCATCCGGGCCGGTGCCGTGCGCGCGATGGAGCTCGACATCAACACGTCATGGGTGAGCTACTTCACCTACACCGGCGGCGATGCATCCGGACCGATTCAGGGAACGCGGCTGCTTCCCGACATGGAACGACCACCCGACCGATACCTGTCCGGCAACTCCCGCGACTTCTTCGCTCTCTTCGCCCGTTAGCGCATGTCGCCGGTGTGCCCGAGTGAGTACCGGCCCGGCTGCGGCCACACGGTCAATCCGTGGGGACCGCGAGGTACCGCGATGCGCGCGGTCAGGGCTCCGGTCGAGGTGTTGAACACGTAGACCTCACTGTCGAACCGACCTGAGAGCCACAGCTCGGTACCGTCAGCGGTGAGGTTGCCCATGTCGGGGCTGCCGCCCCCCGGGATGCGCCACGTCGCGGTCACCGAGTCGGTCGCCACACTGATCACGCTCACGCTGCCCGGCTGGTGTGGAGTCCCGTTGGTCGACGCGGATCCTCGGTTCGCGACGTAGAGCACGGTGCCGTCATGACTGGGGGTGATGCTGTGCGCGCCGATGCCCGTCGGGATGAATCCGAGCTCCCGGAGATGGTCGCCGTCAATGACGGCCACGCCGCCTTGGAGCATGTCGGCAACGTAGAACTTCGTGCCGTCAGGGCCGAGCCGGATGTCCTGGGGCATCGACATCGCCATGGAATGGTCGGGCATCGTCGCCATCACGGGCGGTCGCCCGGGAGGCGTCAGCAGCTGCATCGATCCCGTCACCGTGCGGGTCGCGACGTTCACCTTGGCAATCTCGCCGCCGTACTCGCACGTCAGCAGCATGTAGCTGCCGTCAGCAGAGAAGTCCGCGTGATTGATGCCGCGACAACCAGGCACGGGAACGCTCTGCTGGAGCGCGAAGGTGTGCGGGTCTCGGAAGTCGATCCGTGAGTGCAGCTCCGCCACGACGATGGCGGAGCGACCATCCGGAGTGAAGTAGAGGTTGTACGGGTCGTTCACCGGGATGCGGGAGCCGACCGCGCCGGTGTGCGCGTCGATCGGGATCACGTTGTCGCTCTTGTTGTCGAGGATCCAGAGCGTCTTCAGGTCGAACGACGGAACGATGTGCTGCGGAGTGCTCCCGCGCCCGGTCGAGAACGTCGAGACGATCTGCTTGGTGACCGGATCGATCACCGTGACCTCGTCGGCGCGACCACTGGGTACGTAGACCCGGTGGAGGTCGGTTGCGACATCGGGGCGAACGCTCGACGTGTGCGCGTAGACGTCGATCGGCACGGGAACGGTTCGACGCTGACTGCGGGAGATGCGCGGATGGCGGGTCCAGCGCGTCGGCTCGCGACGTGCCTCCGAGCAGGGCCCCCTGCACCGTGAGATACGCGACGAAAGCGGTGGCGACGACCAGCGCAAGCGCCATGGTGCGCCGCGTCATCATCTGACGGCGTGTGAGTCGTTCGGGCATCAGTCCGTTTCGCCCCACATGCGGGAGCTCCTCGAGAACGCACGCAAACACCGCACCGCGTGGCGCAACCGACCCTACGGCGCACGCCACGACGGAGCAGCCACGCGGTGCGAAGCCTGGTGAAGTCTTTACCAAGCACGAAGCCCGAACCACAGTTACGAGGCGCTGCGCCGGCTCGCGGTCGGCTTCCGGCCAGACTCTCAGGGGGACGATCCAGCGCCTCGTCATCGCGCGGGCGATCTCCGGCATCCACATCAAGTAGGCGTCTGAGCCGGTCCGGATCTGGCTTCCGTCAGGCGGGACGTGCAGCTATCGGGCCGCGACCGGCTTGCGCGCGGTGACCAACTGCATTTGCGCCGCCCCGTCCCGTCCGCCGCAATGCAATGTGCTCATAGCCGCCGTGTTCGAGCATGCGCAGCAGCTCGCCATCGCTGTAGAGGCGCATGCGGCCGGCGACGAGCGACGGAGCTGTTGCGGCGGTGTGGATCGCGATCCGCCCTCCCGGTGCAAGCGTCCGGTACACCTCGGCCAACATGGCCTGTGGCGCGTTGAAGAAGAAGAAGGCGTTCATCGTCGCGGCGGCGGTGAACGCTCCATCGGCGAACGGCAGATCTCCGGCATCCGCGTCGCACAGCTCGAGGCGGCCCGCGGTGATCGCCGAGGCGTTGCGGCGCGACGCCAGGGCCAGCATCTCTGTACTGTGATCGATCGCTCGGGCCGTGCATCCGGTCGCGATCGCCCACTCCAGGAAGACGCCCCCGCCACAGCCAACCTCGAGCAGGCGATCTTCGGGGCCGAGGGCGAGTGCGGCCAGGGTCTCCCGGAACGCTTCCTGGTGCGGCTTCGCATCGCGGTAGAAGGATCGCGCGACCCAGCCACCAGGCCGCCGGAACAGGCTGTCGGTGAGCCAGTCTGCGATGCGGCCGCGGGCCAGCCAGACGCCGAGGCCGGCGGCCATGGCGGCGGCGCCCCGTGCGGCCCGATGCTTCAGCGATGACCTTGTCATCTGCACCTCCTCCGAGCTTGGCGCTCACCGGCGTGCCGGTTGCGATCCGAATTGGTGGTCATGAAGTCCGAGATCAACTCACCCGTCGTATTCGGATCTTCGAGCATCGGGGTGTGTCCGACGCCGTCGAGCAGCTCGATGCGTACGTCGGGAATCGCGCGGTACTCGTCGGTTGCGAGCGACGCGTGATATCGGCGGTCCTCGACGCCGAAGATCACCTGCACCGGCAATCCGAGCGCGGCCAGCCGGTCAGGGACACTGCGCTGGCGAATGTATTCGAGTGAGCCTCGTGCGGTGCCGGCGAAGGCCCGGTGGGACATGCCTTGGATGCTCTCGATGACGTCGCGTGGGATGTCGACCTCGCGGAAGAACGCGCCCGCCCGCAGCAGCTTGCGGATGGTGGCCTCCGACTGCAACCGCCAGAGGAGGCGCCCCGGTATCGGGAGCAGCGCAACCCGGCTGAGAGCTCCTTGCGGGATGACGGCCTCGGGGCTCGGCCCGGTATCGATCAGCGTGAGCGTGACGACCGCGTCGCGTCGCTGCTCGGCGAGCGCGGTTGCTACGTAGCCGCCGGTCGAATGCCCGGCTACGGAGTAGCGGCTGATGCCAAGGCGGTCCAAAGCCGCGGCGACGCTGCGTGCCTGCGTTGCGGTGTCGTACCCTCGTCGGGGGCTCGGTGAATTGCCGTGCCCTCTGAGGTCGACGCGAATGAGTCGGAAGTTGCGCGCGAGCATTGGCACCACCGAGTCCCACCACGCCGTCGACCCGGCAAGCCCATGAACCAGCAACAAGGCCGGCGCGTCGGGCTCGCCGTCCTGCACCACGTTCAGGTCACCCTCGCCGAACGTACGGACGGTGCTACAACCGTTCGAGTGGTCCGAGGTGCCGTGTGACATGACGTTCTCCACTCTCAGGTTCGGTGTTCGAGTGCGCGCGGGGTACGGATAGCGTGACCGGAACCGAGGATCGGCCGCTTCCACAAACGTGCGCTGCCTCACCGGTCGTGTGGATCCTGCGTGAACACGTCTGCTACATCGGGCCGGACCTCGGAGTCGACGTGCACGACGCGGCCGTCGCGGTCCTCTCGGTCGGCCTCGACGCTCCCTTGACGCTCGAGACGGACGGACACGGAACGATCACGGCTCGCAGCGCCTTTGTGCCCGCCCGCACACTCCACCGCGTGATTGCACCAGCGGGTCGGATCCTCCTGCTCTTCATCGAGCCCGCACGCAGTCACACCGAGTTCGTTGGTCTCGCGATGCGTCGCTTCGTCGGACCCTACGGTCTCGACCATCGCCGGGAAGACGAACTGATCGCGGCCGGCCAGGACTACGAGGTCGACCGGCTGGTCGCTGTCGCCACCGCTCCCGCCGAGGACACCGACTGGCGGATTAGCCGCGTGACTGCCGGCATACGGGCTGACCCGTGCAAGGTGTTCCGTGCCAACACGACGGCCGACGAACTGGGGCTGTCCCCGTCCTATTTCCTCCGCCTCTTCGCGGCCGAGACCGGCACGACGTTTCGCCGTTACCAGCAGTGGGCCCGCCTGTTGCATGCCGCCAGGGGCATGCTGGCCGGACATGACCTCACGCGATGCGCGGTCGACGCAGGTTTCGCATCGTTGTCGCATTACAGCGACACGTTCCACCGGACTTTTGGAATCGCGCCGAGTGCCGCACTGATCAAGTCGAGCGTCCGCCTCTACCTCGACTCGCAGCTTCCCGACGACCCCTCCTCGCCCAGTGAGACGGGGGCGATCTGAGGCCCGCCGGAGCCTGACCGCGGCTCCGGCGGCCGCGCGTTGGTACGTTGCGCCCGTGCCGGCCATCTCCTTCTCCGAACGACTGAGCGAGCTCGCGGCCGCCGCGCCGGACCGGCCCGCGGTCACCTGCGGTGCGGAGTCCGCGACCCGCGCCGAGCTGCTGGGCCGAGCGGACGACCTCGCTCGCGAGCTCATCGACGGCGGCGTCGGTATCGGGTCGATGGTGAGCATCGCCTTGCCGAACTCCGTCGACTGGTTCGTCGCGGCCGTAGCGGCCTGGCGGATCGGGGCGATCCCGCAGCCGCTGAGCAGCCGGTTGCCGAAACGAGAGCTCGAAGCGATCGTGGCCCTGGCCGATCCCGGCGTGGTGGTCGGCGTCGATCCGGGCTCGCTCGGCGACCGCTGGTGCCTGCCCCGCGGCTACCGGGCGGCGACCCGGCCCGGCGAGGACCCGCTGCCCGACGTCGTGAGCCCGGCCTGGAAGGCGCCCACCTCGGGCGGCTCGACCGGCCGACCCAAGCTCATCGTCGCCGGCGACCCGGGACTGGTGAACCCGAACGGGCCGCCCCCGCTCGCGCTGGCCCGCGACGACTGCCTCGTGATGCCCGGGCCGCTGTACCACAACGGTCCGATCGTCTGGTCGTGCCAGTCGTTGCTGTGGGGCGGCCACGTCGTCGTGCTCCCGCGCTTCGATGCCGAGGGCACGCTCGATGCGATCGCCCGCTACCGCGCCGATGTCGTCTATCTCGTGCCGACGATGATGAAGCGCATCTGGGCGCTGCCCGAAGCGGTGCGCGACAGCTACGACCTGTCGTCGCTGCGCGTCGTCTGGCACCTGGCCGAGCCGTGCCCGCGCGTGGCTCAAGGACGTCTGGATCGACTGGCTCGGGCCCGAGCGGATCTACGAGCTCTACGGCGGGACCGAGGGCCAGCTCGCGACGATCATCACCGGGACGGAGTGGGTCGAGCACCGCGGCTCGGTCGGTCGCCCCATCGGTGGCGACATCATGATCTGCGATCCCGACGGCAACGAGGTCGCCGCGACCGAGCCGGGCGAGGTGTGGCTGCGCTCGGGGCAGCGACACGCCCGCCTACCGGTACGTCGGCGCCGAGGCGCGGACCCGCGACGGCGGGTGGGAGTCGCTCGGTGACAACGGGTGGCTCGACGCCGACGGCTACCTGTACCTCGGCGACCGCGTCTCGGACATGATCCTCACCGGCGGCGCGAACGTCTACCCGGCCGAGGTCGAAGCCTCGTTGCTCGAGCATCCCGCGGTGCGGACGTGCCGCGGTGATCGGCCTGCCCGACGACGACAAGGGCAACCGGGTCCACGCCATCGTGGAAGCCGACCCCGGTGCGGTGGATCAGGCGGAGCTGCTCGCGTTCCTCGCCGACCGGCTCGTCAGCTACAAGCTGCCGCGCACCTACGAGTTCGTCGACGTGCCGCTCCGCGACGACGCGGGCAAGGTCCGTCGGAGTGAGCTCCGCGCCGATCGAATCGGGCGTGTTCCGGGTCCGCCGCCGCGGCCGTGATGGTCGCGCGCGGCGCGCGGCTCGGGATCGCCGCGGTGCTGGCGATGGTGCTCGCCGGCTTGGCATCGGGGTCGGGTGCCCCGCTCGGCGCCGCGAGCCGCGGCGATGGCTGGACCCGCGTCGACATGCGGGACGCGTTCGGTCCGCACGTCGACGTCAGCTCGATCGTGCAGGCCGGGCGGCGGTTCGTGGCCGTCGGGAATCGTCGTGACCCCGACCATCAGACGGTCACGCACCCGCTCGTCTGGTCGTCCACCGATGGAGAGCACTGGGACCGGACGCAGGGGCTTCGCTTCCGGGGTGGAAGGTTTCCCGGCTTCACCCGGCTGGTCGAGCACCACGGCGTGCTCGTCACGTCGACGGACGGCACCGAGCTGTGGCGGTCCACCGACGCGAAGACCTGGCGCCTGGTCGATCGTGTGGGTCGCTCCAGCCGCGAGGGCACCGGGGTGACGGCCGGTCCGCGTGGGTTCGTCGCGATCACATCGGGTCCCTTCAACCTCTGGAACTCCCCGGTCGCAACGTCCGCGGACGGGCGCACCTGGCAGGGAGTCGAGCAGAACGGGACTGCGAGCCGTCCCGTCGGGCTCTTCCCGGACGTTCCGCTCGGTGCGCGCTGGCTCTCGGTCGGGCCGTCGATCAACAACGCGCCACCGACGATCTACGCGTCGAGCGACGGCGCACGCTGGTCTCCGATCGACCAGGGAGAATGTTCCCCGAAGATTCGGTGCTCCGATGGCCGGCAACCGTCACCACACCCTGGTGCTGGGGATCGAGTACGAGCCGGTCCCGGGTGGGTTCGGCGGACATCTCTGGTCCAGCCGCGATGCGAAGACGTGGACGGAGATCACGAGCTTCCACCGCCAGCTCCCGGTCGCGAACCCGGACCACATCGTGCAGAGCGGGAGGTGGTGGGTGGTCGGCGGCAACACCGGGACCTCCGACGGCCTCCGCCGCGCGTCGATGTGGGCGTCACCCGACCTGCGTCGTTGGTACACGATGCCGACGCGGCTCTGGGGTCCGAAGAGCCAGGGCACCGGCGTCACGCTCACCGCCGGCAACGGTCGGGTCGTCGGCCTCGGAAACAGTGACCACGGGTCCCAGCTGTGGGTCTGGACGCCACCGGACCAGTCCGGAGCCCGGCGGTAACGTGCGCCGATGATCACTGGTGCTCGCATCCTGGTGACCGGCCCCACGGGTCAGGTCGCACTTCCGGTCACCCGCGCGCTCGCCGCGGACAACGAGGTCTTCGGCATCGCCCGGTTCCGTGACGCGGACGCCCGGGCGAGCCTCGAGCAGGCCGGCGTCACCTGCATCGAGGCCAACCTCGCGCAGGGCGACTTCGCCGGGGTGCCGACGGACGTGGACTACGTGCTCAACCTCGCGGTGGTCAAGAGCAACCGGTGGGACATCGACCTCGCGGCGAACGCGGAGGCGACCGGACTGCTCATGGCCCACTGCCAGAACGCGAAGGCGTGGTTGCAGTGCTCGTCCACCGGCGTCTACCAGCCGGCCGGGCAGCATCCGCTCAAGGAGACGGACGCGCTCGGGGGACAACCACCGCGTGATCATGGAGACCTACTCGATCTCCAAGATCGCGGCCGAGACGGTGGCGCGGCTCGGTGCCCGCCAGTTCGACCTGCCGGTGACGATCGCGCGGCTCAACGTCCCCTACGGCGACAACGGTGGCTGGCCCGCGTTCCACCTGGCGATGATCGAAGCCGGCCAGCCGGTGCCGATCCATCCCGATCGCCCGAACACCTTCAACCCGATCCACGAGGACGACATCATCCGGATGATCCCGCGCCTGCTCGAGATCGCCAGCGTGCCCGCCACCACGGTGAACTGGGGCGGCAACGAGACCGCGAGCATCGAGGAGTGGAGCGTGCTGCTCGGCGAGATCGTCGGTCGCGACGTGTCGTTCGTCGAGACGGAGCAGACCGTCAGCAGCGTGGTCATCGACACCACGAAGATGCACGAGCTCGTCGGCCGCACCGAGGTCCACTGGCGTGAGGGCATGCGGCGGATGGTCGAGGCCCAGCACGCCGACGTCGCGGGGTAGCGCGCGTCGGGCAGGAGCCGCGCGTCAGCGGTGGGCCCGGTAGCGGCCCATCTCGCGGAACGCCTTCACCGCGTTCATCCGTTCGTGGGCCGGGTCGAGGCCCGCGTAGATCGTGTCGACGTTCACGACCGTGCGCTCGTTGTCGCCCCAGTCCGCGTAGGGCCCGAGCTCGATGTCCCACGCCGCGTCGATCGCCGACATCCCGGCGCCGTGCCGGGCGGTGACCTCGCCGTCGAGCCACTCGAGGTAGTGCTCGAGCTGCGTGACGCCGTCGACGTCCGCCAGCGGGCCGTGGCCGGGGACGACGACGCTCGGCTCGAGCGCGCGGATGCGCCGGCAGGCCGCGACCCAGTTCCCGACCGGACCGGCCCAGATGATCGGGGTCGAGCCGTGGAACAGGATGTCGCCGGTGAAGACGATGTCGCCGTCGTCGAGCCACGCGATCACGTCCCCCTGCGTGTGGGCAGGCCCGACCTCCTCGAGCGTGACCGAACGACCGCCGACGTCCACGGTGGTCGAACCGGAGAACGTGTCCGTCGGGGGGACCGACTCGATGTCGTCGAAGCGGAACGGCCCGAACGCGTCCGCGACGAACGCGTTGCCGTCCTCGCCGATGTCGAGCTCCTTGAAGGCGTGCAGCAACGGCGGTGGAACGTCGTCCATCTCGCCCGCGGCCGCGTCGGATGCGACGATCCGCGCGTCGCGCACCAGCTGGTTGCCGTAGCAGTGATCGCCGTTGGCGTGGGTGTTCACGACGGTCTCGATCGGCGCCACGTCCGTGACGGCGCGCATGGAGTCGAGCATGTCGCGGGTCAGGCGCAGATCGAACAGCGTGTCGACGAGCAGCGACGTCCCGTCACCCGCGACGAGTCCGGCGTTGCTGTACCCCCACGATCCGTCGGGCTGCAGGTACGCCCAGACGCCGTCCCCGATCTCGTAGAGCCCCAGCTCGAACATCCCCGCAGGGTACCGGCCGCCCGGCTTCCGTAGGCTCCCGGCCATGGACGACCGGCTCCGATCCACGCTCGAGCGGGGGCTCGGCACCGCGATCGTGCGGGCGGTCCCGGTGCGCGGCGGCGACGTCGCCATCTCCTACGCGGTCGAGCTGGCGGATGGACGCCGCGTGTTCGCGAAGACCCATCCCGGCGCGCCCCGGAGTTCTTCACCACCGAGGCCAGCGGGCTCACGTGGCTCCGCGACGCCGGCGCGATCGCGGTGCCCGAGGTCCTGGCAGTCTCGGACGAGAAGCCCAACCACCTGGTGCTCGAGTGGATCAGCGAGGGCGCGGGCCGGCCGGAGACGGAGCGCGAGCTCGGGGTCGCGCTGGCGCGGCTCCACCAGGCCGGCGCGCCGTGCTTCGGGCGGGAGGACCGCCGGACGACCGGGAGTCGGGGGCTCCCGAACGAGCCGACCCCCACCTGGGCCGAGTTCTACGCGACCAACCGGCTGCTCCCGCTTGCCCGGCTCGCGCAGCAGGCGCGCGCGCTCCCGGATGACGTCGTCGGCGCCCTCGAGCGGCTGGCCGCGGACCTCGAGCGATTCGACCCCGGCCACGAACCTCCGTCCCGCCTGCACGGGGATCTCTGGGCCGGCAACCGCCTCATCGACGCGGCGGGGGACAGCTGGCTGATCGACCCGGCCGCGCACGGAGGGCACCGGGAGTTCGACCTCGCGATGATGCGGCTCTTCGGCGGGTTCGGCCCGGACTGCTTCGCCGCGTACGACGAGGTCCTCCCGCTCGCGCCGGGCTGGGAGGAGCGGGTCGCGCTGCACCAGGTCGCGCCGCTCGTCGTGCACGCCATCAAGTTCGGCGGGCACTACGTCGACGCCGCGGCGCGGGCGATCCGTCAGTACGTGGAGTAGGGCGGTCGCGCGCTCAGCGCCCGGGAGCAGTCGTCGGGTCCAGGCAGTCGAGGAGCCGGCGGGGATGGCGACCGTCGACGTACCCGACGAAGGGTGAGCAGATGTTGTACCCGAGGAGCTCCTGCATCCGGGGTGAGAGCCCCGCGACGACCTCGGGTGCCACCGCCAGGACGTGGTTCTCGACCGGGCGGAGCCACGCGACGCCGTAGTGGAGCACGACCCCGAGCCGCGATCGATCGGTCCGGTTGGCACCGCCGCCGTGCCAGAGGCTGCCGAGATAGACGAGCGTCGCCCCCGCCGGCATCTCGATCGCGATCGCGTCGGTCTCGGGCCCCGGCCGTTCGTCGATCCAGCGGTGACTGCCCGCGACGATGCGCGTCGCGCCGTTCGCCTCGGTGAAGTCGTCGAGCGGCCACATCACGTTGACGACGAGCTCCGGGTGCGGGCGGGGGATCGGATAGAGCGCGTCGTCGGGATGCAACGGTTGCGCGACCTCACCCGCGCCGATCTCGATCCCGGTCGGCGCGCTCAGCTGGTACTCGCCGAGCACCCGATCGAGGATCTCCAGGACGACGGGGTTCGTCGCCGGACCGTCGAACCGCCGCGTCTTGCCGAACAGCGCGTAGACCCGGCGGGTCTTGCGCCCTTCGAAGTCGTCGCGGCCCCGAGGGGTGGCCGCCAGGATGTCGTGGAGCTCGTCCCGTGCGGTCGCAACGTCTTCCTGGGACCAGAGGCCGTCGATGACCGCGTAGCCGTCGGTGTGGATCGCCGCGACGATCGCATCGACCGATCCGGTGTCCGGCGCTTCGGTGTCTGTGTGGGTCGTTGCCGTCATCGCCACCCCCGTCAGCGTCCGAGCGTACCCCGGCGATCGGGTGAAAAGTTCGGGGCGCCCACGTCATAGCCTGAGCCCGTGGACCAACCTGCAGCCGGTGAAGCCGCCATCGTCGTCGAGCATCTCGTCAAGCGGTTCGGCGACCTCGAAGCGCTCAAGGATGTCTCGTTCGAAGTTCCTGCCGGCAGGGTGCTGGGCCTGCTCGGGCCGAACGGGGCGGGGAAGACGACCGCGGTCCGGGTCCTGACGACGTTGCTGCGTCCCGACGAGGGTCAGGCACGCGTGCTCGGTTGTGACGTCACTGCGGAACCGACGCGCGTCCGCGCGTCGATCGGGCTCGCGGGTCAGTACGCGGCGGTCGACGAGAACCTCACCGCGACGGAGAACCTGCGCCTCGTCGGCCGGCTCACGCACATCTCGGAGTCCGAGATCAAGGAGCGGGTCCCGACGCTCCTCGAGCGGTTCGACCTGGTGCACGCCGGCGACCGACTCGTCCGCACCTACTCCGGGGGCATGCGCCGCCGCCTCGACCTCGCAGCCGCGCTCGTGCACGAGCCCCCGGTGCTCTTCCTCGACGAGCCGACCACCGGGCTCGACCCACAAGGCCGCACCGAGCTCTGGGCCGTCATCGAGGACCTCGTCTCGGGCGGCACCACCGTGCTGCTGACGACCCAGTACCTCGAGGAGGCCGACCGCCTCGCGGACAACATCGTCGTCATCGACCACGGTTCGGTGATCGCCGAAGGCACCGCGGCCCAGCTGAAGGCCCGGTTGGGCGAGACGCTGATCGAGCTCGGGTTCAGCGACGACGACACCGTGGGGGTCGCGTTGGAGAAGCTCGAGCCGATCGGCCCGGTCGCCCGCGAGGGCCACATGGTCCGGGTCAGCGTCTCCGACGGCGCGACCGCGATGCTCGAGATCGTACGGACCCTCGACGCCGAGCACCTGACGCCGATCACGATGGCGTTGCGCGAGCCGACGCTCGACGACGTGTTCCTCGAGCTCACGGGGCACGCGGCCGAGGAGCCGACCGAGCCGGACGGCGAAGCTCCGGTGGAGAAGAAGTCCCGACGCGCCCGACGGAGTGCCTCATGACGACGACAACGGCAACGACCGCCCCCGACCTCCAGCTCCGCGAGGACGCGCCGCGCCCGGTGGCTGATGCGCTGACGATGGCGTGGCGGAACCTGCTCAACATCCGCCGCAACCCGCAGCTGCTCGTCTTCGCCACGATCCAGCCCGTCATCTTCGTGCTGATGTTCCGCTACGTCTTCGGCGGTGCGATCGCGGCGACCTGGGACGGGAAGCCCGTCCCGTACGTCGACTTCCTGATGCCCGGCATCTTCGTGCAGACGGTCACGTTCGGCGCGCTCACGACGGGCGTCGGGCTGGCCGAGGACCTGGGGAAGGGACTGATCGACCGGTTCCGCTCGTTGCCGATCGCGCGCTCGGCGGTGCTGGTCGGGCGCACGTTGGCGGATCTGGTCCGGAACTTCTTCGTCGTCGTGCTGATGGCGGTCGTGGGGTTGCTCGTCGGTTGGCGGATCAACACCAACTTCCTGGGCTTCCTCGGGGCGCTGGCGCTCGTCCTGGCCTTTGCGTACTCGCTGTCCTGGCTCTTCGCGATCGTCGGCCTCTCGGCGCCGGACGCGGAGACCGCGCAGGCCGCGTCCTTCCCGTTGCTCGCCCCGCTCGTCTTCGCGTCGTCGGCGTTCGTGCCGGTCAGCTCGATGCCGGGCTGGCTCCAGGCCTTCGCGAACCACCAGCCGGTCACGGCCGTGGTGAACGCGGCCCGGGCACTGACGTTGGGCGGCCCGGTGACCCACTACCTCGTCACTGCGATCGCCTGGATCGTCGGGATCATCGTGATCTGCGCCCCGCTCGCGGTGCGCCGCTACCGCCGCGCCACCTGACTCCGCGGATCGGTCGCGGTCAGTGGACGAGGGCGATGATCGCCGCCATCACGTCGTCCGGGAGCGGGCCGGCGGCCGCGGCCGCGACGCACTCCTCGAGCTCGGCGCGGTTCTTCACCCCGAGCACGACCGAGTCGATGCCGGCCATGGTGAGCGCGTAGCGGTGCGCCAGCGTCGCGGTCGACCAACCGAGTGATCGAGCGAGGGCGCGGACCGGCTCCGCCCGATCGAAGTCGACGGCAACGCGGACCTCTTCTTCGGTGTCACGGTCCAGCGCGTCGGTGATCGCTCCGGCGGCGACCGCCCGGATGCCGAGCACGCCGATGCCCAGCTCGGATGCGGTCGTGATGATCTCGCGTGGACGCTCGGGCTCGTCGTAGCGGCGGATGTCACCCGACGAATCGAGCAGGTTCGCGATGGCCTGGACGACGGCCGGGCGGGGCTCGTCTCGCAGCGCCGCGAGGACGGTGCCCGGGGGACCGGTTCCGGTGATGCCCCAGGCCCCGACGATCCCCTCGTCGACGAGCGCGGCCATCGTCGGTCGCCACGCATCCGCGTACGTGCTCCAGCTGGTGGCCCGGCGGTGCTGGTGCTCACCGAGGGTCGGGAGCACCCGACCGTCGTCGATGATGTAGGTGTGGAGGAAGCACAGGTCGACCCGATCGAGCTGCAGCGTCTCGAGGCTCCGCTCGACCGACCGCCGGATCCGGTCCTCGGGCCGCTCGTCCACCGGGTCGCCGAGCATCACCTTGGTGGAGACCCGGACCCCGGCCGGGAGGCGGCCCGCGAACGCCTCGGCCACGACCCGCTCGGACTCGCCGCGCCCGTACGCGGGGGCGAGGTCCAACAGGTCGATCCCCGCGTCCACCGCGGCGTGGACGGTCGCGACCGCCTCGTCGCGGTCGGTCGCGCCCCAGACCTGGCCCAGCCCGCCACCACCCAGGCTGAGGACGCTGACCGGGCCGACGGGGCCGAGCACTCGATGCTGCACCGCGGGCAGGTTGGCACAGCCCGGGCGACGACGGGCGGGAGCGGCGGGCCCCACCCGAGATTTCGTCCCATCGATCCCATCCGCGGCCCGATCGGCTACGAACCATCACCGTGGAACCTCTCGATGCGCGCCCGGATGCCGACCTGGTCGCGGTCATCGCGGACCGGCAGCCGGACGCGCTCGAGGAGCTGTACCGGCGCCATTCGGTGGCGGTGTTCGGCGTCGCGCGGCGGGTCACCGGGGTGCCCGAGCACGCCGAGGAAGTGCTGCAGGAGGTGTTCCTCCGCCTCTGGCGCAGCCCGGAGCGGTTCGACCCGACCCGGGGCGCGCTGCGCTCGTTCCTGCTCATGGACGCCAACGCTCGCGCGATCGAGCTCGTGCGGCGCGACGCCGCCCGGCGCGGTCGCGAAGCGCGCACCGTCTCCCTCGCCGAGCCCTTGCGGGGCGAGGAGATCGGCGGCGAGCTGTGGGACGTCGTCGTGGCGGGTCACCTCCGCGACGCGCTCGACGCGCTCACCCCGATGGAGCGCGAGGCCATCGAGCTCGCGTACTACGGCGGCCACACCTACCGTGACGTCGCCACAATTCTCGGCCAACCGGAGGGAACGGTGAAGAGCCGGATCCGGACCGGGCTGAAGCGGATGCGGGATCGCCTCGTCGCCGCCGACATCGGAGACGCGACATGACCGCCGAACGCACCCCCGACGAGCTGCGCGAGCTGTTGGGCGCGTACGCGCTCAACGCGCTCGAGCCGGACGAGCGCGAGCAGGTCGACGAGCTGTTGCTGGCGGACGCGTCCGCCCGGGCCGAGCTGCACGAGCTCGAGCAGGCCGCGGCCTGGCTCGGCCACGCGAGCCTGCGGCCGCCCGTCTCCGCGTGGGAGGCGATCTCGGCCGAGGTCGACCGCGACCTCGACACTCCGCGCGTCGAGACGGACGAGACGGTAGAGACCACCGCGACGCCGGAGCCACCGGCGTCGCCCGAGGTGGTCGAGCCCACGCCGTTGCGGCCCCGCCGCCGGGTCTCCCAGTGGCTGGTCGCCGCGGCGGCCGTCGTCATCCTGGCGATCGGTGCGGTCGGGGTGTTCGCGCTCGTGAACAACAGCTCGCCGAGCTCGGGCACCGATCCGGCGTCGGAGGCGTTCGCGAAGGCCGAGCACAACCCGAAGGCCCGGACGGTCATCCTGCGGTCCGCGGACGGCCGGTACTCGGCGCTTACCGCGGTGCTGCCCGACGGCACCGGCTACCTCTCGAGCGCCGCGATGCCCGGCGCGCCGGCGGGCCGTGACCTCCAGCTCTGGTCGATCACGCCGGACGGCCCGGTCTCGCTCGGCTTGATGCGCGGCCACGACGACGTGCACAAGTTCCGGGTCGCCCCCGGCACGAAGGAGCTGGCGATCACCAGCGAGCCGCGGGGTGGGAGCACGGCCCCGACCGGGAACCCGATCGTGAGCGCGCCGCTCCCCGCCGTCTGACCGTTCGGCGGCGGCGGCCGGTCCTTCCCCGGGACTAGGCCCGCCGCCGAGCCGGCGCGGTCGGCTCTGCATCTCCCTCGGGAGCTCGGAGCCGACCGATCGCCGCGCCCAGCCACGCGATCCCCGCGAGCACGCAGACCACACCGAGCGCGCTGAAGCCCCGGCCGTAGAGCAGGCCTTCGGCGACGAGCGCGTCGATGGCGACCGAGAGCGCGAGCGCCGTGAGCCAGAACGCCATCGGGTCGTGGTCGTTGCGCAGCATGCGCACGAAGGGCAGGCCCGGGATCACGGCCAGGAACCAGAGCAGCGGGATCATCGACAGCGCGTTGCCCGTGCCGGCGATCGTGGCGAGCAGGGCGAGTGCGCTCGATGCAGCCACGATCACGACGCAGCGGTCGGCGGTCATCATGAGCGTCCCCTCGGGGTGGTGGGCCCGACCGGACCGAGGGCCCCGGCCGAGCGGTCCACCCGGAAGACGACGGCATCCGGGTTGTGCACCACGACCTTGAACCTCGGTGAGGCCAACAGCGCCGCCTCGATCCGCGAGAGCGAGCCCTTGGGGAGCGGACCGATGGCGTCGATCTGCTCCTTCTGGGCGCGGGTGATGATCAGGTACACCTGCTGGTAGCGCGGATCGGCGAGCCACGAGGACAGCGTGCCGACCGGGTCCTTGAGCACGCCCTCGATCGACTGCTTCGGCTCGGTCTCGAGCGTGGTGTACGTGAAGCGCTCGGCGTCACGGAACTGGTTCGGGTAGTCGTGGGTGCCTTCCACGATCAACGTGTGCGGCGGTGCGTGGTCGTAGACGGTCTCGGCCGCGCGCACCTCGTTGTTCGTGAAGTACGACCACGAATCCTTGCCGTAGTACGCGAAGAGGAAGCCGACGAGCACGACCGCGCTGATCGCGATGGCGAACACCGGGGTGATCCACCGGCGGCCCGCCTCGCGGCTGGGGTAGAGCAGCTCGGCCATGAAGAACGCGGCGAACGGCAGTGCGAAGAGGAAGACCCGGAAGAGGGCTTCACCGTCGTAGTTGCCGCCGACGAGGATCACGATCGGGCACACGAGCAGGACCGCGGCGGCCGCATCCCAGTTGCCGTGGCGCAGCCGTCGCGCGAGCCCGCACACCGCGAGCAGCGCGACGATTGCGACCTGCAGCCGGCCCATCTGGGAGATGACCTGCTGGGCCGGGTCGACGTGGCTGAGCTGCACGAGGTTGCTGCTGACGTTCGACGAGAACGAGCCGAAGCCCTGGAAGATCGAGGTCGAGTTGCTGAAGTAGTAGGTGCGCGCCCCGGTGACGAACCAGCCGACGGTCATCCCGCCCATGATCAGCGGCAGCGTCCGGACCCGGAGGACCCCGAAGAGGGCCAGCCCGCAGAGCGCGGCGGTGAGCACGATCGGCGTCAGCGGGTGGCTCGTCGCGACGACCGCGAACATGACGCTGAGGATCGCGACGGTGCCCCAGGTGGAGGACGTGACCGCGGCCGGCACGGCCTTCGCCGCGGTCGCCCGCAGCGTCGGGATGAGCTTGCGCACGATCCGCGGTGCCGCCGGCTTCTTCGACAGCGAGTTGAGCACGATGCCGAGGGCGGCTAGGTAGATGAAGTACACGAACGCCTGCGGGGAGAAGTAGTCCTGACCCACCCAGTTGCCGATCAGGAAGAACCAGCAGGCGGTGAAGCGGACGCGACGGTCCTCGGTCAGCGCGCCGAGCAGGATCCAGAGCGCGGCGACGTTGAGGAGCTCGAACACCGGTGGCGACCACGCGGCGAACGAGAGTGCGCTCTTGAGCCCGGCGGCTTCGGTGAGGCTGGTCGCGAGCCCGAAGAAGCCGGGCCAGTTCTGGTAGACGGGCAGGAACGACAGGTGCGGATCCACGGCGTGCGTGCGCATGAAGTAGTCGACGACGCCGACGTGCTTCCAGGCCCACGCGTAGCGCAGGGTGCCGTAGAGCAGGACCGGCGACGCGTGCACGATCGCGATGAACAGCACCAGGTACGGAGCGAGGAGCTTGCTGGACGCGTGCCGGTGGACCCCGAGCAGGAACCCGACGGTGAGCACCGCGAGCGCGAGGTAGAAGGACACGTGCAGGGCGGACAGCAGGCCGTAGTCGCCCATGTCCTTGAGGTTCGTGTTCTGCAACGACCAGAGCCACAGCAGCGCCGCGAGGCCGAGCATCAACCCGTGGAATTGCGGCCGGGAGGCCCAGGGGCGCCGCTGGGGGGTGCGGTCGTCCGGATCGTCGGGCGCGGCGTCGGGGGAGTGGAGGATCGGCACCAGGTTCCGGCGCTGCGCGAACACCTGGTACAGGCGCCGTTGACTGGCCTCGACGTCCGGCGGGCTGGGTGCGCTCACGCGTGCTCTCCCCAGACCTTGATGTAGTCGATCTTCAGCGCCGACGGGAACGGCGTCGCGCGGTTCGGGGCCTTGGTGAACGCGCCGCCGACCGCGAGGTTGGCGATGAGGTACATCTGCTCGTGCGGGATCTCCTTCGGATCCGTGACGTGGAGCCGCGCGACCCCGTCGACGTACCAAGTGAGGGAGTTCGGCTTCCACTCGAGCCCGAAGGTGTGCCACCCCGAGGTGAAGTCGGGACCGTGCCACTTGACGCCCTTGCCGACGTTCTTGCCGTTCTGCAGCCAGTGGGTGTGCAGCTGCGCGACGTTCGGCTGCTCACCGACCGTCTCGAAGATGTCGACCTCCGGCAACGGCTGGCGCGAGGCCGGCAACATCCAGAGCGCCGGCCACAGACCCTGGCCCTTCGGGATCTGCACCCGCGACTCGACGTAGCCGTACTTGAAGGAGAAGAGGGTGCGGTCGGGCGAGAGGCCCGAGATCATGCCGGAGACGTAGTTGAACTGCCGGTTGTCGATCCCGGTGATGGTCTGCGGCTTCGCCTCGAGCGAGAGCACGCCGTCGGCCACCTTCACCTGCTGCGGGATGTACCACTCCAGCTCGTGGTTCCCCATGTTCGTGCAGCCGTTCGCGGACCACTCGTAGCAGGGCGACCAGTTGTTCGAGTTCAGCGTCGTGCCGTTGAAGCCCTCGTTGAGCAGGAGCATGCCCTTGTCCGGGCCGTCGGCCACCGCGTTCTTGCGCGCGACGAAGACGGAGACGGCGATGGCCACGCCGACGAGCACGACGAGCATCGACAGGACCAGCAGACGACGCTGACGCCGGGCCCGACGGATCTCGGACCGGCGTTGGCGGCGCCGAGTCGTTCTCGGGACCATGGGCTCAGCTTCCGTGCGTGTCATGGTCCGTGCGATGGCCTCCGTGGCTGCGCACTCTCTCCGGCAATCCTTCCGCCCATTGGAGCCCGTCCGTAGCCGGCCCGCAAACTGCGCGCGCGGGCCGCGCTGCGCCGCGCGACCCGGAATGCCTTGGTCGACGTGCGCTCGCCCCGCCAGGCCGGGGGCCGCCCGCGCCCGGCCAGCAGGTCCGCGAGCGTGCCGACGCCGGTGTCGCCCGGGACGATCACGCGCGCGATCGCGAGCGGGTCGTCGCCCGGGCCGCTCAACGCGTCCTTCACCGCGCACGCGGACCGGAAGCCGGCCCGCTCGACCAGGGCGCGGATGCGGGGCCCGTGGAACCCGAATGGGTAGGCGAAGCTCGGGATCTCGTGCCCGAGCCGGTCCTCGAGGACGCCGCGGCTGCGCCGGATCTCCTCCCAGGCGGTGTCACGGTTGATCACGTCGAGCTGCGGGTGGCTGTGGGTGTGCGCCCCGATCTCGACGCCCGCCTGCACCAACGATTCGATGTCGGACCAGCCGAGCATCGGCCGGTCACCTTCGTCCACCGACTCCAACCACGTGCTGGTCGACCCCACGCACCCGGTCACCACGTACATCGTCGACGTGAGCTCGTAGCGGGTGAGCACCGGCAGCGCGTGCTCGGTGAAGTCCGCGAAGCCGTCGTCGAACGTGATCACCACCGTCCGTTCGGGTGCCTCGGTCATCGGCTCCGCGAGCATCGCGGCGTACTGCGACACGGTCAGGGTCCGGTACTCGTGGTCGTGGAGGTACTGCATGTGCTCGGCGAAGACCTCCGGTGCAATCACCCAGCCGTACTGCTCGGGCCGCGCGCCGCCGCGACGGAGTGGTAGAGGAGGACCGGGAGGATGGTGTGTCGGCTCATGGCGCCACGCTCGCTTCACGAAGCTCGATCTCGGCGAGATCGATGTCCGGGACCTCGGCGGACGCGCGCCCGTCGCGTCCGGCCTCGTCCACAACGGGAGCCGCCGCGACGGTCGGCGTCGCCGGGACCGGCCGCGGTGCGGGCCGTTCGTCCAGGCGGCTGTCCCAGCGGCTGAGGAAGTACAGCGCCGGCCCCGCGAGCATCCCGAGGCGCTCCCGGCGCACCAGGATCGGCGGAGTGTCGCCGGGCAGGCGTTCGTTCTTCGTTGAGCGCGGGCTCAGCGCGTGGTGCGCGGCACGCGGCACCTTCGCCAGCATGTCGAGCATCCGGCCGGGCTCGTCCACGATCGTCTTGGTCAGGTACGCGGTGAGCCCGGCGCCGTACCCGAAGGTCTGGCGCTCCAAGGCCTCGAACGTCCGGTGGTGCTGGTGGTAGACGATCGCGCCGGGCTCGTACGCGATCGGGTGGCCCGCGGCGAGCACGTCGAAGAACGCCGCGAGGTCGTCGCCGCCCTTGGCCTCCGTGCCCGCTCCGAGCGCGGGCTCGAAGCCCCGCATCGCGCGCAGCACGTCGGTGCGGAACGCCATGTTGGCGCCTGACCCGAACGTCCCCGCGGTGTACGGAAACAGGGGATCCGTGGAGCGTTGCACCGGGTCGAAGATCCGCGGCTCGAATCCCTTGTTGAATCCGGCGTACTGCTCGAGCCAGTCCTGAGCGGCCGTCTCGAGCTCGAGCGGGAAGATCATCCCGGTGACGCAGCCGACCCGCGGGTCGCGCGCGAAGCCGGCCGCGAGCTGGTCGAGCCACGCCGGGTCCACGACGACGTCGTCGTCCGTGAAGGCGACGAACGGCATCGTCACGTGCTCGAGCCCGCAGTTGTGCGCGCGGGCAAGACCGGGCCGATCCTCGCGGACGTACTTGATGCGCGAGTCCGACGCGGCCAGCGCGTGGACGAGCTCCTGGGTCTCCCGACCCACGGATGCGTTGTCCACCACGATGATCTCCGCCGCGGGATGGTCGAGCCGCCGCAGGGACTCCAGGCACCGGGCCAGGCTCTCCGGGCGGTCCCGGGTGGCGATGACCACGGACGTGCGCGGTCGCTCGCCGTTGAGCGTGGCGTCGACCGGGGCGTGGATCGCCTCGCTCGGCACCTCGACACCGAGCGTGCGGAGGATCTCGCGCGACAGCTCCACGCTCGAGAGGCCGTACGGGCCGAGTGCGAGCTCGAGCACGCCGATCGGCGCCCGCTGGTTGCGGACCAGGACGACCGCGCGCGTGTACGTCTTGTTGGTGCGCGGGTCGAGTGCCGCGAGCGCCTGGACCCCGTCGGCGACGTCGATCTGGGTGACCAGGGCCGGCTCGAAGGCCGCCCCGGGTGTGGCCGGCGCACCCGATCGGCCCTTGGACCCCGTGCCGCGCGCCGCCCCCTGGCGCGACGGGAGCCACCGCCGCGACCCGGGCACCCGGGCTGCGGCGTACCCGCCGGCGGTGGTTGCGACGCCCGTCACGACCGTGGCGGCGCGGGCCACCCCCTTCGGGTCCAGCGTCCGCACGGCCAGGCCGAGCTCGCGGCGCACCGCCCGCGGCAGGGCGCGGATCGTGTACTCGCGCTCGCTGGCCAGGCCGTCCTCGGTGCCGACGAGGCGCGAGATCTGCGTCTTGGAGATGCCCTCGGCGAAGCAGCGGGCCCGGAAGTACTTGGCCGTGGCGCGCGCCGCGGGGACGCGGTGCGAGACCGCGGCCTCCGGCTCGAACCAGACCACGCCGTTCGGGAACTGCTGCGACGCGCGGATGAAGAACTCGGTCTCCTCGCACCCGGCCGGCAGGGACGCGGTGCGCCCCAGCGAGTGCCGGAAGCCGCCGATCTTCATGACGACGTCGCGGCGCACCGACATGTTCGCCCCGATGAGGTTCCGCACCGGTCCCGGCTCGGAACGGTGGCCGCGGTAGGTGCACCCGACGACCCAGTCGAATTCTGCGGGCAGCCAGGCGGGCCGCGCGTCGTCCCAGCGGGGGACGACGCGGCCGCCCACCCCGAGCACCAGCGGATCGGCGTACGGCTCGAGGAGGTGCCGGATCCAGCCGGGCTCGGCCATCGCGTCGTCGTCGAGGAAGGCGACGATCGCGCCCGACGACGCGGCGATGCCGGTGTTGCGCGCACCGGAGAGACCCTTCGCCTCGGAGTTCGCGACGACGCGCACCCCGGGGAAGGCCTCCTGGGCCCGGACGAGGAGCGCGTCGTTGTAGTCGGTGACGACGATGATGTCGTGCGCCGGCGGCTCCTGCGCCTGCACGGATGCCACCGCCGCCGAGAGATCCGACCAGCGATCCTCGGTGTACGCGCAGATCACGACGGAGAGCGCGCCCGGCGCCGAGCTCACGGCGAGACGCTCCGGATCAGCGCACCGCCCTCCGGCAACCCCGGGCGGGCCAGCGAGCGGCCGTTCGCGTGCCACGGCGGGTGCTGGACCGGACGGGCCAGGCGGTGCTCGGCCTGGACCCGGTGGTCGGTGCCGATGACCTTTTCGAGCGCGAACTCGGTGCCGATCGCCCGCAGGACCCGGAATCCGTCGCGCACGGTGCGCAGGTTGGTCGTGCCCGAGATCCGGATCGACTCGAAGCTCGGGACCTCGGCGATCCGCAGCCCGGCGCGGACGGCCCGGATGTGGATCACGGTCTCGACCTCGAAGCCGCGGAACGGCCCGCTGATCACGGGGAGCACGTCCCGCCAGAACGCGGTGTAGCCGTAGCAGAGGTCCGAGAACCGGGCGCCGAAGCCCAGCCGCACGAGCCGGGTCAACGCCCAGTTGCCCATGCGGCGGTGCCGCTCCATGTCGTCGGTGCCCCCGCCGAGGGTGAACCGGGAGCCCATCACGACGTCCGCCCCGGAGAGGAGCAGGCCGACGAAGGCCGGGATCTCCTGGGGATCGGTGGAGCCGTCGGCATCCAGCATCACCACGATGTCGCCGGTGCAGGCCGCGAACCCGGCGCGCAGGGCGGCGCCCTTGCCCGGGGTGCTGACCATCACCACCTTGGCCCGCGGTGCGTACGACTTGGCGACCGCGATGGTGTCGTCGGTCGACAGCCCGTCCACGATGACCAGCTCGTGGATCCACGAAGGGAGCCGCGGCAGGACGTGCGGAAGGTTCCCGGCTTCGTTCAGCGTCGGGATCACGACGCTGACCGACGGGATGCCGGGGAGAAGCTCTCCGGCATCCATGATCACCGGTGCATCTGCGTCGGTGATGACCGGCGCGTCGGTGCCCGGCGCGTCGACTGGATCGAACGCCATGGGCGCTGCTGCTACGTCTGTCATTCTCCCCATCCCTGGGTACGGCAATTCCTGCCGTGTGCCGTCATGTCCCGTCCATGGGCGCGCACATCCAAGACTTCGAGCCCTGGATGTCAGACGATGTGGTGCCCCTGCACTCCGCAGATGTTCTGCACTCTCGCCCGGTGGGAGCATACGCGCGCGTTCATCCGTTGTCACGGTTCGCGTCGACAATCTGTTCAATCTCCGCGCGCGACACACATACCTGAGAGTTCGCCGTGCGTGCAGTGGCGTCGCGGGCCTCATTCTCCTTATGCTCGCGACGTTGTCATGGAGGGTGACGTGTTGTCCGCCGGCTGCGATGGTCGGTGTTTCCAGGAGGGTCAGATGGCGGTCGCCCGGGGCATGGTGCGCGAACGGTGGTGCGCGTGAGCGCGGTCGCATCCGTTCGCCGTCGCGCCGCGTCGCTGCGCGGGAGCCTTGATGCACCCTTCGTCCGAAATGCGTACTCACTCGTCGGGTCGACGCTCGCGACGTCCGGCTTCGGCGTCATCTTCTGGATCGTCGCCGCGCACCTCTTCACGAAGGAAGAGGTGGGGCGCGACACCGCGCTCATCGCGACGATGCTCTTCCTCTCGAGCATCTCGCAGCTGAACCTCACGAACGGGTTCAACCGCTTCGTTCCCGTCGCCGGGGTGCGCACGCGACGGCTGGTCGTCACGGGCTACCTCGCAACGATGGCGACCGCGTGCGTCGCGTCGAGCGTGTTCGTGCTGGGCATCAACCTGTGGGCGCCGCGGCTCTCACTGCTGAACGACCACCCGATCTACGCGCTGTGGTTCGTGCTCGGCACCGTCGTGTGGACGGTGTTCGCGCTCCAGGACGCCGTGTTGACGGGACTCGGCGAAGCGCACTGGGTGCTGATCGAGAACGTCATCTACGGCATCGTCAAGATCGGCCTGCTCTTCTTCGTCGCCGCGTCGCTGCCTGCGCTCGGGGTCTACGCGGCGTGGACGCTGCCGCTCATCGTCGCCGTGATCGCGGTCAACGGGCTCATCTTCAAGCGGATGGTGCCGGAGCGCAGGAACCAACCGCTGGAGAGGATCGATGCGCAGGCCGTGCGCCACTACGTCGGCTTCGACATGGTGGCCACGCTCACGCTGTCGGCCACGATCGGCCTGATGCCGGTGGTCATGCTGTCGATCCTGGGGCCGTCGGCGAGCGCCTACCTCTACCTCTCGTGGACGATCGCCTACGCGTTGTACCTGGTCAGCATCGGGGTCGGGATGTCGTTCATCACCGAGACCTCGAAGGCGCCGGAGCGCATCGTCGAGCTCGCGCGCAAGATGATCCAGCACTCGCTCCGCATCGTCGCCCCGCTCGCGATCTTCATCGCGGTCTTCGCACCGTGGCTGCTGCGCATCTACGGCCCCGCGTACTCGCATCACGCGACGCGTCTGCTGCAGCTGCTCGCGCTCTCCGCGATCCCCAACGCGGTCACCCTCTGCTACCTGAACATCACGCGCGTGCAGCGGCGCATGAAGGCCGTCATCACGACGACGGCGTTCCTGGCCGCGGGCGTGCTGATCCTCGCGATCACGTTGGCGCCGATCATCGGCATCGCCGCAGTCGGGGTCGGCTGGCTCGTCTCGCAGACCGTCGTCGCCATCGTGCTGCTCCTGGGTGAGCTGCGCACCGTGTGGTTGCCGTACGTGCACACCAACCGGCTGCGGGTCATCACGTCGCGCCGCTCGGCGCGGGCCGTGCGGGTCGCGTCGTGACGTCGACGTCGACGGCGCGGCGGCGCTGCAGGTCGCGGGGCTCGCGCCGGGGGACTGGGAGCTGCTCGACGTCGATCAGGATCCCGACGAGGTCCGCATCGTCCTGCTGCGCAACCGGCACGAGGAGGAGGACGCGGTCCTGAAGGTGGCGGCGAGCCCCCGCGCGGCCGTGGCGTTGGCGCCGCGACCGCGTAGGCCTGCAGCACGTCCGCGAGGTCGCGCCGGCCGATCTGCGGGCGATCCTGCCCCGACCGCTGCGGCTCGACGCGGACGGCTCGGACTGGACCCTCAACGCACGGCGCCCCGGTGTCGACGCCCGGACCGTCGTCGGAGACGTCGGGCTCCTCGAGTCCGTCAGCACCGACCTCGTGGCCCGGATCGTGGGTCTGCACCGGGTGACCGGGACGTCGGTCTGCATCGGCGAGGAGCTCCCGGAGCTGCTCGACCTGCCGCTCGGGGTCACCGACTCGCTGCCCAGCTCGAGGATGCGGCTCCGAGCCGACGAGACGAGCCTGGCCAAGCTCCACGCCGAGCTCCGGGCGCAGCTCGCGGGGACGACGGTGACCGCCGGCTTCGTCCACGGCAACCTCTGGCTCGGCAACGTCGTGTGGTGCCCGGACGACGCCCGGGTGACCGGGTTGATCAACTGGGAGCGCAGCCGGGTCGATCTGCCCGTCCTCGAGCTCGTGCACCTCGTCTGCACGACCCGCGCGCTCGTGGAGCACCGCGAGCTCGGTGCCGTCGTGCGCGACGTGCTGGCCGAGGGTGGCTTCCGGGCCCCGGAGGCCGAGCTCATCCGGGCCGCTCCGGGCGCCGACGAGCTCTCGGCCCGAACCGCGGTGCTGCTCATGTGGCTGCGCCACGTCCACGGGTACACGCGCCACTCGGCGGGTACACGTCCCAGCGACGTGTGGGTGTCGCACAACGTCCATCAGGTGCTGGAGTCCGTATGAGCACCGAGGAAAGGTTTGTCCAAGAGCCTGGCGCGCGGCTTGCCGCACGCCACAGCGTCGTCGTACCCTGCCGCTGTTCGCACGGGGCGGGACACCTCATGGAGGAGGAATGATGGGTGACGTAGTCGTCGTCGGCGCGGGTCCCTACGGGCTCTCGATCGCCGCACACCTGCGCGAAGCCGGTGTGGGAGTGCGGGTGTTCGGTGACCTGATGTCCGCCTGGCGGCGCAACATGCCCGTCGGGATGTACCTCAAGTCGACGCCCGACGCCTCGAGCCTGTCGGCGCCCAAGCCCGGTTCCACGATCTTCGACTACTGCAACGAGATCGGATCCCGCGCGCTCACGGACGAGGACGCGATCCCGATCGACCTGTTCATCGACTACGGCCTGTGGTTCGCCGAGCGCCATGTCCCCGACGTCGAGCACGACACCGTCACCGGGCTCTCGCGCTCGGGTCGCGACTTCGAGATCCGCCTCGCCTCCGGTGAGGAGCTGCGCACCGACTCCGTCGTCGTCGCATGCGGGGTGATCCCGTACGCCTACACGCCGCCCGAGCTGCTCGCGCTGGCGCCGAGCGGTCCCACGGCCGGCGGTGTGCTCTCCCACACCGCCCAGCACCCCGACCTGAGCGTCTTCTCCGGCCGCCGCGTCGCCATCGTGGGGGCGGGGCAGTCCGCGCTCGAGAGCGCGGCGCTGCTCGCCGAGACGGGCGCCGACGTGCACGTGCTGGTGCGGGGCTCCAAGGTCCTCTGGGGAACGCCCCCGCCCCCCGGCCCGCCGAGCGCGCTGCACAGGCTGGTCAAGCCGCCGTCGGCCCTCGGCGACGGCTGGTCCCACCGGAGCATGACGAGCGCGCCGAACCTGGTGCGCCACCTCCCGGCAAAGGTGCGGCTCGGGCTGGTGAAGTCCGTGCTCGGCCCGTCCGGTGCCTGGTGGCTGCGTGACCGGGTCGAAGGGCACGTGGACATCCGCTCGGGTGTCACCGTGCACTCGGCCGTGACCTCACCCGGCGGCGACGGCGCGCGGCTCTCGCTCGCGTCGCACCACGGTGGCGGCGACGTGCTGGAGGTCGACCACGTGCTGGCCGCGACCGGCTACCGGGTGGGGCTCGACGCGCTGCCGTTCATCAGCCCCGAGCTGAAGGGCTCGTTGCGCACCGTCGCCGGCTCGCCGTTGCTGAGCGCCTCGTTCGAGTCGTCGGTGCCCGGCTTGTACTTCTCCGGGCTCACCGCGGCGGCGACGTTCGGTCCGGTGCTGCGATTCGTCCACGGGTCCGACTTCGCGGCGAGGCGGATCGGTGCCGGGGTGGCGACCCGCCGGCGCAGCGTCCCCGCCTGAAGCCCCTTCGCCGCCTGACGACCCAGCTGACGGATGCGCGCCGCGAGCGGCGCGGCCGCGCGCACGGAGGCCGAGAGCAGCGGCAACGGGTCGTCGCGCGTGAACCACGCCGGCTCCACGCGGCCGGGAGGGTGCGGGACCGCTGACGCGCTCGACCCGAGCAGCCGGTACGCGACGCGCGCGGGTGCGTCGAGGATCTCGACGGCGAAGCCGCGACCCACGACCGGCTCGCCCTCCGGGACGGGGCGGCCGGTCAGGTCGAGGTGCATCGCGCGCACGACGTCGATCCCTGCTGTCGTTTCGAACAGCCGGAACTGCGCGCCGACGCGCGGGTTGAAGTCGAGGAGCTTGTACTGCTGGTCCCGCCGGTCGAAGCGCCAGTCCAGGTCGACGATGCCGCGGAACCCGAGGCGGCGGCACAGGTCGCGCGACATCTCCGCGAGCCGCGTCGTTGCGCACGGCCCGGGCGTAGCTCGTCACACCGGCCTTGGGCGGCCACGAGCGGTACTTCACGCCGGTGAACGCGACGAGGGACTCGGACGCCGCGTTGCAGTAGCCGTGGAAGATCCAGTCCTCGGCGACGTCGCGCGGGATGTACTCCTGGAGCATCACCGCCGGCGGGTCGGGCCAGGTGGCGGCGAGGGCGAGCAGCGCTTCGGGCGTCTTCAGGACGGTGCTGAAGTCCACCGCCGGGTCGCTCAGCCGGCTGAACGGGTCCACGTTCTTGGCCACCACGGGGAACATGACCTGCTCGGCGAAGGACTCGACCTCCTTCAGCGAGGCCGGGAAGACGGCGCGGGGGACGGGGATGCCGAGCTCGACACAGGCGTCGTGGAGCCCACGCTTGCTGGCCAGGCGGCGGGGCAGGCCGGGCGCGACCTGCGGCGTGACGAACCAGGGAGCCAGCTCGTCGGCGTGCTCGGCGACGAAGACCGCGGCCTCGTCGTCGGTCGGCAGCGCCATCACGGGCCGGCCGAGCTGCCGGCCGACTCCGGAGAAGATCTCGAGCAGGCGCGCGTCGTCCTCGAGGCCGGTCGTGGGGGCGATGATCCGACCGGTCAGGTGGTTCGACAGCGCGGCCGGGGTGAAGCGGTCCTCCGTGACGGCGTAGGTGGGAACCCCCGCGCGGGCGAGCGTCCGGATCGCGCCGACGCCACCGTGGTGCAGCGGGTAGTGCCCGACCTTCACGATGAGCAGCGGCACGCTCCCGTCGAACGCGCCCACATCCTGACCTGACACGCGATCTCCATCCTTGGGTGTGTCGCCTGCCCCCGACCGGTAGCTCTCCGGTGCCAACAGGTGCCCGTCCCGGGCGGACGCATTGTTGCACGACCCGACCGAACAGTGTCGAAGCCATCGAAGCGACTGCAGGTGAGGGCATAGGGTCGCGCGTCATGGCCGTCCCCGAGCCTCCGGTCATCGACGTGTCGGCGTTGACCGACGCCGGTCGCACCGACCCGGACGGACGCGCCGCCGTCGCCGCGGCCATCGACGCCGCGTGCCGCGACGACGGCTTCTTCTCCGTCGTCGGCCACGGGATCGACCTCGACCTCCTGCACCGGCTCGAGGCGCTCGGTCGCGAGTTCTTCGCGCTCGACGCGGCGGAGAAGGAGCAGATCGCGATGGCCCGGGGCGGTCGGGCGTGGCGCGGCTGGTTCCCGTTGGGCGGCGAGCTGACGAGTGGCGCGCCCGATCGCAAGGAGGGTCTGTACTTCGGCGAGGAGCTCCCGGACGACGACCCGCGCGTCCTCGCGGGCCGACCGCTGCACGGAGCCAACCTCTTCCCGGCCCGTCCCGCGGCGTTGCGCGCCACCGTCCTCGAGTGCCTCGACGCGTTCACCGCGCTCGGGCACCAGCTCATGACCGGCTTCGCGCTCGCGCTCGGCCTCGACGCCGACTGGTTCGACCGCGAGCTGACCGCCGATCCGGTGATCCTGTTCCGGATGTTCCACTACCCGGCGCTCGATCCCGCCGACGCGCCGGAGCCGGTCTGGGGCGTCGGCGAGCACACCGACTACGGCTTGCTGACGGTGCTGTACCAGGACGAGGGCGGCGGCCTCGAGCTCCGGACCCGCGACGGCTGGGTCGAGGTGCCGCCCCACCCCGACGCGCTGGTGTGCAACCTCGGCGACATGCTCGAGCGGATGACCGGAGGCGTGTACCGCTCGACCCCGCACCGGGTGCGCAGCCCCCGCGGCCGGGACCGCATCGCCTGCCCGTTCTTCTTCGACCCCGGCTGGGACACCGAGGTGCGCCCGATCATCCGCGACGAGGAGGCCGGCGCCGACCCCGCGGCGGACCGCTGGGACGGCGCGAGCGTCTTCGACTTCGAAGGCACCTACGGCGACTACCTCCTCGGCAAGGTCGCCAAGGTCTTCCCCGCCCTCCGCGACCAGGCCCTGGACTGACTCGTTTCGGGGCGTCTGAGCGTCGCCGGAGCGACCATGAAACGCCCCGAAACGAGCCGGGTGGGTGGGGCGGGTCAGGTGCCGCGGGCGTCGGCGACGACGGTGTCGTCGACCGAGACGGTGTACTGCGCCGAACGCAGCCCTCCGAGCGTGTGCGGGCGGACCTTGACGATCTCGACCTCGTGGTCGTTGGCCCGCCGGCGCCAGACGGTCGTGGTCTTGAAGTCGAAGTGGGTCGAGAAGCGCAGCGGGCTCTGCAGGGTCATGACCTCACTGCCGACCTGGAGCTCGCTCCGCCCGGTCCAGGGACTGCGGCGGAACTCGGCGGGGGTGCCGGCGACGTCGAACGAAAGCTGCATGTGGGATCGGTCCTTCGTGGGAGATGCCAGCCCGTCGTCTTGATCGGCCGGATGGCGGTCGCCCTTGACCCCCCAGTGAACGCGTCAACATTCGGCGCTAGAAGCGCCAGCGGGTGGCGCCCCCGGGCTCGACGGTGAGGAGCCCGGTCGCGGCCCGGGGAGTGAGCCTTGCCGGTCTCGAACCAGAACGCGCCGTCGACCCAGAGCGCGCCGACGGCGGCGACGTGCGGGCTCCCGTCCGCGTTGATCGTCGCCAGCCAGCACGTGTGCCGATCCGGGCCACCGGACCCGGGAGCCTGGTCCAGGCCGTCGTCGAGCCGCGCTTCGATGCGGCTCCAGTCGATCAGGGGACAGTCGTACAGGTCCGCGAGATTGGTGGCATCCATGAACATCGGACTCCCGGTTGCATCAGAACTCATCGGAGGCCGAGAAGGCGGTGGCGCGACCGGCCGAGACCTGCGAGCCTGCCCTCGACCGTCCGGCAGGGGCGGGTGAAGGAGGCGAGTGTTGTGGCTGCGAGTCTGATCTTGGAGTTCGAAGGGGTCACCCAGAAGGAGTACGACGCGGTCAATGCCGAGCTGGGCCTCGACTACACGACCGGCGAGGGTGACTGGCCGGACGGGCTGGTCAGCCACGCCGCCGGACTGAACGAGGACGGCAACCTCGTCGTCATCGAGGTGTGGGACACACCCCAGCACCAGGAGGCCTTCATGGAGACGCGCCTCGCTGAGGCGCTTGCCAAGGGGGGCGTGACCAGCCCGCCGTCGAGCGTCACCTGGATCGAGCTGATCGCCCACCAGATCCCCTGAGCTGAACCGGCGCGCTACTCCGCGTCGAGCGTCGCGGTCGCGACCAGCTCTTCGAGGTCGCGGTCGTCCCACCACGAGATCTGCAGCTGCTTGGCCCGCCGGAAGTAGAGCTGGATGTCGTACTCGACGGTGAAGCCGACGCCGCCGAAGACCTGCTGGGCCATCGCGGTGACGTCGCGGAACGTCTTGCACGCGAACAGCTTCGCCATCGGCGCGAGCCGCGTCGATCGGCCGGCCGTTCGCGCGCGCCCACGCCGCCTCGTACACGAGCGATCTCCGCGCCGTCGACGGCGGTCGACGCGTCGGCGAGGTAGTGCGCGATCGCCTGGAACGCGCCGAGCGGCTTGTCGAACTGCTCGCGGTCCTTCGCGTACTGCACGGTGATGTCGAGCGCGTACCGCGCGCCGCCGATCGCCTGCGCGGCGAGCAGGATGATCCCGTCGAGCATCGTCTCGTTCCACGTCGCCCAGCCGGTGCCGGCGCGCGCCGATGCGGCCGCACGCGGGCACCCGCACGCCCGGCCAGCGTCGACCTGCGTACTGCGTGTCGGAGCCGATCGTGAGCTGCTGCGTCGAGCGTGACGCCCGGCGGCCGTCGGGTCGACGAGGAACAGGTCGACGTCGCCGTCGCCGGCGCCGGTGCGCGCGAGCACGACGAGTCGCGGTCGCCGCCGCCGCGAACGGCACGTGCCACTTCACGCCGTCGAGCACGAACTCGTCGCCGTCGGCCGTCGCGCGTCGTCTGCACGCCCCGCGGGCCGAAGCCGTTGCCGGGCTCGAGCCACGCCGGTCGTGACGATCGCGTCGCCGGACACGATCCGCGGCAGCCACTCGCGCTTCTGCTCGTCGGTGCCCGGCGCGCAGCAGCACGCCCGCGCCCATCACCGCGCTCACGAAGTGCGGCGACGGCGCGAGCGCGCGGCCGAGCTCCTGTAGACGACCGCGCCTTCGAGCACGCTCATCTCCGAGCCGCCGTACTCGGCCGGGAGCATCAGCCCGATCAGGTCGAGCTCCGCCATCTGCTTCCAGAGCTCGGGCGGGTACCCGATCGGGTCGTCCTCGAGCTCGCGCACGGTCTCGAGCGACGCGTACGAGCTGCACACGCCGCGCACCATCTCGCGCAGCATCTCCTGCTCTTCGGTGAAGATCGAGATCCATCGGTCACGTCCTCGTCGGTGCGATGCGCGGTCACGGTCGCCACTGGTCGCCGCGGCGGGTCCAGGGGTTGTCGTCGTCGGTCGGTCGGCAGCGCGACGCGCGACCGTGCAGTCGGTCTTGAGGTCGCCGTCGACGGTGAGCGCGCACGAGCAGCGTCACCCAGCCGCAGCCGGCGTCGTCGGTCTCGACCTGACTCGACCGTCGCCGCGCAGCACCATCGTGTCGCCGGGGAACACCGAGCCCTTCATGCGGAACTTCATGCGACCGAGCCGGCCCGTCGGGCCCGGACCAGTCGGTGAGGTAGCGCTCGAACCACGCGGCCTGGTTCGGCGTGTTCAGGAAGATGTCCTGGGTGCCGTTGCGGTTCACCGCGAAGTCGTGGTCGTGGTGCATCGGCCGCCAGTCGCGGCTCGCGAGCGCGCCGAGCACGACCGTGGTCGCGGTCACGTCGTAGCGCGAGCTCGGGCAGCACGTCGCCCGACGTGCACGTCGTCGAGCGTGAGCGTCGTCGTCGTGGTCATCACGCCGCCTCCCGCCGGTAGCCGAAGCCGGTGTACGACTCGACGCCGACGAGCTCGTCGTGCTGGTTGAGGTACTCGACGTCGATCACCCAGAACCGGCCGGTGCCGAGCTTCGTCGTCTTCGGCTCGCTCACCGACCGCAGGATCTGGCGGGTGCGCAGCATGTCGCCGGGGCGCACCGGCTCGTGGAACACGATCGTGTTGTCGGTCATCACCGCTTCGGGCAGCTCGAACGTCTCCTTCAGGTCGAAGTGCACCTGCAGCGGCAGCGCGTGCTCGGTGCGGCCCGGCGCCCAGTGGTGCGGGCGGAACCACACCGAGATCATCGTCGGCGGCGCGATCGGGCCGCCGGTGATCTCGTCGGCGACCTCGTCGTCCCAGAAGAGCGGGTTGCCGTTCTCGACCGACGAGCACGTCGTCCAGATGTAGCCGCGCTCGACCGGGAACTCGCCCGTCTCCTCGTACTGCACCTCGCCGATCAGCGCCTCGACGCTCGGCCGGCAGGATCGTCGTCATCGCGCTCGGTCACGCGACCACTCCTTCGTCGCGGAGCGCCGCGATCTCGGCGCGTCGAGTAGCCGGCCTCGCGCGAGCAGCGCGTCGGTGTCGGTGACCGTCGCGTCGCGCACGACCGGGCCGGGCTGGTGCGCGGTCCATGCCCGCGAGCACCCAGCCGACCTGCTCGAACTCGCCGTGCTCGGGCGCGTCGCGCGTCGGACGAACACGTCGCGCGCCACGGAAGTGCGCGTCGTCGACCAGCTCGGGCACCGACGCGACCTCCGACACGCAGGTGTCGGCCGGCCCGAGCTCGCGACCCACTCGTCACGCGTCGCGGGTCGCGAACGCGGCGCGGAAGTCGGCGCGGATCGCGTCCTGCACCGCGTCGTCGGTCTGGTGCTCGAGCCACTGCTCGCAGCCGAGCGCGCGGCACAGGTTCGCGTAGAAGTGCGGCTCGATCGCGCCGACCGCGAGCCACTCGCCGTCGGCGCAGCGGTACACGTCGTAACAGGCGTAGCGACCGGTGAGGATGTTGTGGCGCGGGCCCGGGACCTCGCCGGTCGCGAGGTACTCGTCGACGTACAGCGACATCAGCGCGACCACGCCGTCGGCGACCGACACGTCGAGGTACGCACCCTCGCCGGTCGCGGCGCGCTGCACGAGCGCGGCGAGGATCGCGATCACCGCCTGCATGCCGCCGCCCGCGCCGTCGCCGATCGTCGCGCCCGGGAGCGCGGGGCCGCCGTCGGCGTCGCGGCCGGAGCAGTCGAGGTAGCCGCCGACCGCGAGGTAGTTGAGGTCGTGGCCGGCCCACTGCGAGCACGGACCGTTCTGGCCGTAGCCGCTCGTCGAGCAGTAGACGATCGCCGGGTTCACGCGCGCGGACCGCCGTCGTACGCCGATGCCGAGCCGGTCGACCACGCCGGGCCGGAAGCTCTCGATCACCACGTCGGCCGTCGCGGCGAGGCGCAGGAACGCGTCGCGACCCGGCGTCGGCCTTGAGGTCGAGCAGCACGCGCTCCATGCCGCGGTGCCCGCTGTACGCGTAGAACGGCGGCACGATCTGCACGCCCGCCTGCTTCGGCGGCGGCCCGACCTTCACGACGCGCGCGCCGTAGTCGGCGAGCCAGCGCGACGTGCGCGCGGCCGGACCGACGCTCGCGAGATCGAGCACCGTGACGCCGTCGAGCAGTGCAGGACGCTCAGCCAGCGTCAGAAGTTCTTCGGGAGGCCGAGCCCGCGGCGGGCGATGACGTTCTTCTGGATCTCCGACGCGCCGCCGCCGATCGTGTCGATCACGGTGTAGCGGTACGTCGACTCGGCCCGGCCCTCCATCGGCGCGTCCGTCGTGCGCACGCGCAGCTGCGTGCCCGGCACCGCCGATGTCCATCGACGCGCTCGGCGAGCCGGCGCGAGAACTCGGTCGCGAACAGCTTGTACTGCGACGACTCGACGGTCGGCGGCGGCGTGCCCGGCGACCTTCTCGCCCTTCATCGACGCGGCGACGACCACGCGAGCCCGAGCACGCGCGCGACCTCGGCGTCGGTGACGA
The DNA here is from genome assembly GCA_963770105.1 of uncultured Acidimicrobiia bacterium. Lineage (GTDB taxonomy): Bacteria > Actinomycetota > Acidimicrobiia > IMCC26256 > JAENVU01 > Chersky-806. Next base: position 284,315 of record CAVYOL010000002.1, read on the forward strand.
GCTGCGCGATCGCGCTGGCGGACGACCGGGTCGTCGCGCAGCGGCTCGCCGTCGCGCACCGTCGGTGCGCACGTAGTCGATCAGCAGGTCGAGGCGCTGCTTGATCGGCGAGAACGTGAACATCGTGAAGCGCTCGAGGTCGAGCGCCTGCGAGATGTACTGGAAGCCGCTGGTTCGACCTCGCCGACGACGTACTCGTCGGGCACGAACACGTCTTCGATGAAGACCTCGTTGGTGCGCTCGTCGCCCATCGTCCAGATGCCCTTGATCGTGACGCCGGGCTGGTCGAGCGGCACGAGCATCAGCGTGATGCCCGGTGCTTGTCGTCGGGATCGGTGCGCGTGCCGAGCCAGTACCACTCGGCGAAGTGCGCGGACGTGGTCCACGTCTTCTGGCCGTTGAGGATCCAGCCCGTGCTTGCCGTCGCGCTCGCCGCGCTCGGCCTTGAGCCGCATCGACGCGGCGTCGGAGCCGGCGTTGGGCTCGCTGTAGCCGACCGCGAACTCCACCTCGTTGCGCAGGATCTCGGCAGGAACTCCTCCTTCAGGAAGTCGTTGCCGTGCTGCGATGAGCGTCTTGCCGATGATGCCGACGCCCTTGCCGATCTGCGGGCCGCCGCGCGCCGCGAGCCGCTCGTTGAGCAGGTACTCGTAGACGCCCTCGCCCTCGGAGCCGCCGTACTCCTTCGGCCAGGTGAGGCCGAGCCAGCCCCGCTCGCCGAGCTGCGCCATGAACGCCCGGCGCTTCGGCGTGTCGACGATCTGCGCCATGTTCTCGCGGGTCAGGTCGAAGACGTCGGGGTCGTCGTGCTCGTCGAGGAACTGCTCGACCTCGCTCGGCGAAGGCGCGCTGCTCGGGCGAGAACTCGAAGTCCATGCGGCCGGGTCCCTGCTGATCGCCCGATCTGACGGGTCGTCAGATTCGCAGCCGCGTTCGAGCCGCCGAGGGCGTCGGAAGGTCGCGGTCCGGCGGTCGCCTCGGAGATCTGCGGAATGACGCCGGGCTCAGATGACTCCGGCGTCGCGCAGCTTGCGATGGTCGCGTCGTCGAGGCCGAGCTCCGCGGCAGGACCGCGTCGGTGTGCTCACCGACCCACGGCACCCGGGTCTCGGGGCCTTCGGCCACCTTCGACAGCTTCACCGGGTTGCCGGGGACGAGCACGCGGTCGTCGACGCCGTCGGTGCGCGGCATCTCGACGAGCATGTGCCGCGCGGCGACGTGCGGGTCGGCGATCACGTCGGCGGCCGGGTTGCTCGGGCCGGCCGCGATGCCCGGCCGCGGTGAGCGCGCGCGGCGGCCTCGAGCTTCGTGTGCTGCGACGCCCACGCGTCGACCGCGGGGCGGATCACCGGTCTCGAGGTTCGGCGCCCAGCCCGCGCGGGTCGCGAAGCGCGGGTCGTCGTTCCACTCCGGGTGGCCGACCAGCTCGGCGAGCTTCGGCGAACTGGTGCTCGCGCGACGATCTGCGACGACCACGTAGCCGTCGGACGCGCGGAACCCCTCGCAGATGACCTCGAGCCCCTTGCCCGGCTCGGGGCGCACGCCCAGCGACCAGAAGTTGGTGACGATGTCGGTCATCGCGACCATCGCGTCGAGCATCGCGATGTCGACGTACTGGCCCTCGCCGGTGTGGTCGCGGTGGCGCAGCGCGGCGAGGATCCCGATCACCGCGAACAGCGCCGAGCTGATGTCGCCGAGCGCGCCGACCGGGATCGTCGACCGGCGGCTCGTCGGGCTCGGTCTTGTAGTCGTAGATCCCCGACATCGCCTCGACGATCGACGCGTACGCGGGCCAGTCGCGGTACGGCGTGTCGACGGTGTTGCCGAAGCCCGAGATCGACACGTAGATCGACGCGCGGGTGCAGCTCGCGCGATCACGTCGTAGCCGAGGCCCATGCGGTCCATCGTCCCGGCCTTGAAGTTCTCGGCGACGACGTCGAAGCGGCGGCACGAGCGCGAGGAACAGCTCGCGACCCTCGGGCGACTTCAGGTCGATGCCGACGCTGCGCTTGTTCGAGGTTGTTGCGCAGGTAGGTGGCGCCGACCTGCCGGCCGTCCGGGTCGATCATCGCCGGCGTCGACGCCCGGCCCGACTCGCCGTGGACCGGGTGCTCGACCTTGACGACGTCGGCGCCGAGCCGGGCCAGCAGCTGGGTCGCGTACGGGCAGCGCCTGCATCTGCTCGGCCGCGAGCACGCGCACGCCGTCGAGCGGCTTGCCGAACCGCCGCCGCGTCGGGTTGGCGATGTCTCCGAGCCGCATCTCGGTCACTGTACGAGGTCGGCCGCCGCCGACCCCCGGAGCGTGTGAAACGCCCTGCATAGACTCCGCGTCCATGCGAGGAATCGTCAGTGCCGCCGGATACGTGCCGTACCGGCGCCTCCAGCGTTCCGAGATCGCCCGGACCTTCGGCACCGGCGGCGGCAAGGGCACGCGATCGGTCGCGTCCTACGACGAGGACACCACGACGATGGGGGTCGAGGCGGCGCGCCTGGCCCTGCGGGCGGCGCCCGACGGCACCCACCGTCGACGGGCTCTGGTTCTCGACCGCGGACCCCGCGTACCTCGACAAGACGAACGCGACCGCGATCCACGCCGCGCTGCGGCTCGACTCCGACGCCGCCGCGTTCGACCTCGGTGGCGCGGCCCGCATCGGGCGTCGGCGCGCTGCGACTGGCGCTCGACGGCGTCGGCTCGACCCTCGTCGTCACGTCCGACCTGCGCACCGGCCTGCCGACCAGCCCCGACGAGGCCGCCGGCGGCGACGGCGCGGCCGCGCTGCTCGTCGGCGACGCGGGCGGTGCCCCGGTCATCGCCGAGTACCTCGGCGGCGGCTCCGCGACCGAGGAGTTCCTCGACCGGTGGCGCACCCCGGGCGATCGCCGCTCCAAGGTCTGGGAGGAGCGCTTCGGCGAGACGAAGTACGTGCCGCTCGGCGAGCAGGCCTGGAACGCGGCGCTCAAGGCCGCGGCACTGAGCCCGGACCAGGTGGACCGCGTGATCGTCACCGGCCTGCACGCCCGCGCGGTGCGCGTCGCTGGTCAAGCGCCTCGGCGCGACGGACGGTGCGCTGGTCGACGACCTCGCGATGACGGTCGGCAACACCGGTGCCGCGCACGCAGGGCTGCTGCTCACGAGCGCGCTCGAGCAGGCCGCAGCCCGGCGAGACCATCGCGCTCGTCGTCGCTCGCCGACGGGGCCGACGTGCTCGCTGTTCCGCACGACCGACGCGCTCGCGTCGTACGCGCCGGCGCGTGCGGTCGCCACGCAGGTCGATCTGGGCGGCGACGCTCCCGTACGGCAAGTTCCTCGAGCTGGCGCCAGATGGTGACCGTCGAGCCGCCCCGCCGGCCCGAACCGGCGCGCGATCTCGGCGTGCGGCGGCCGGGCGCTCCGAGGACTGGAAGCTCGGCTTCGTCGGCTCGCGGGACCGCGCCAGTGGCGCGCTGCACCTTCCGCCCGCGCGCGTCTCGATGGACGGCGGCGCGCTCGACGACATGGAAGCCGCGCCGATGGCCGACGTCCCGGCCACGATCGTCACGTTCACCATCGACAAGCTCGCGTACTCGCCGAGCCCGCCGATCGTGTTCGCCGTCGTCGACTTCGACGGCGGTGGCCGCTTCCCGGTCGAGCTCACCGACGTCGACCCCGACGCGGTGAAGATCGGCGACCGGGTGGAGATGACGTTCCGCCGGCTGTTCACCGCCGACGGCATCCACGACTACTTCTGGAAGGCCCGTCCCGTCAGGGTCGGCTGAGAGGACGACGATGGGCTCGCACGGGATCAAGGACCAGGTCGCGATCGTCGGGATGGGGTGCACCGCGTTCGGTGAGCGCTTCGACACCGGGCTCGACGACCTCATCATCGACGCGTCGACGCAGGCGTTCGACGTCCGCGGGCGTCGACAAGGACGACGGTCGACGCGTACTGGTTCGGCACCGCGCAGAGCGGCATGAGCGGCATCACGCTCGCCCGCCCGCTCCAGCTCGAGGGCAAGCCGGTGACCCGGGTCGAGAACTTCTGCGCCACCGGCTCGGAGGCGCATGCGCCAGGCCGCGTACGCGGTCGCGTCCGGGGCCTACGACATCGCGATGGCGGTCGGGGCCGAGAAGGTCAAGGACAGTGGCTACGCGGGGCTCAACGCGTTCCCGGTCCCGGGTGACGGGACCGCGCGGACGCTGACCGCGGCCGCGATGTTCAGCATGGTCGCGCCGGCGTACGCGAAGCGGTACGGGGTCGACGAGACCGAGATCAAGGACGTCCTGGCCCGCATCGCGTGGAAGAACCACTACAACGGCGCCCGCAACCCGCGCGGCGCAGTTCCGGCGTGAGATGAGCATGGAGACGATCTGCGCGTCGCCGCGGGTCGCCGGGCCGCTCGGCGATCCTGGACTGCGCCGGCGTCGCCGACGGTGCGGCCGCGGCGATCGTCGTGCGGGCCGAGGACGCGCACCGCTACACCGAGCACCCGCTGTTCGTCAAGGCGCTGTCGCTGGTGGCCGGCAACGGGTCGGGGCTCATCGACCCGTCCTACGACTACACGCACTTCCCCGAGGTCGAGCGCAGCGCGGAGGACGTGTACGCGCAGGCCGGGATCACCGATCCTCGTCACGAGCTCGCGATGGCCGAGGTGCACGACTGCTTCACCCCGACGGAGCTCGTCCTGATGGAGGACCTCGGCTTCGCGGAGCGGGGCACGGCGTGGAAGGAAGAGCTCGCGGGCACGTTCGACCTCGGCGGCGAGCTGCCGGTGAACCCGGACGGCGGGCTGAAGAGCTTCGGGCACCCGGTCGGCGCCTCCGGGCTGCGCATGATGTTCGAGTGCTGGCTCCAGCTGCGGGGCGAGGCGCCGGAGAACCGCCAGATCGGCAACGACCGGCCGCTGGCGCTCACCCACAACCTCGGCGGCTACCCGGGCGAGATGGTGTCGTTCGTGTCGGTCGTCGGTCGCGACCGGGGATAGGAGACCACGTGGAAGCTCAGACCGTCTCGATCCACGGGCACGACGTCAGCTTCCGCGGCGGTGGGTCCGGGCCCGTCATCGTGCTCATCCACGGCATGGCCGGGAGCTCGGTCACCTGGGAGCCGGTCCTCGGCGAGCTGACCCGGCACTACACGGTCATCGCGCCGGACCTGCCCGGTCACGGTGAGTCGGACAAGCCCCGGGGCGACTACTCCCTCGGCGCGCACGCGAGCAGCATCCGTGATCTGCTCCTCGCGCTCGGTCACGAGCGCGCGACGATCGTCGGCCAGTCGTTCGGCGGCGGGGTCGCGATGCAGCTCGCGTACCAGCACCCGGAGTGCTGCGAACGGCTGGTCCTCGTCTCCAGTGGGGGACTGGGCCAGGAAGTCGCGCTCCTGCTGCGCGCCCTCACGCTCCCGGGCGCCGACTACCTGATGCCGATCGCCTGCAACGAGAAGGTGCGCGACGCCGGCACCGCGGTCACCGGGTTCTTCGATCGCTTCGGCCTCCGGCCGGTGCCCGCGGTCGCGGAGATGTGGCGCAGCTTCGCGTCGCTGAGCGACGGATCGACGCGTGAGGCCTTCCACCACACCCTGCGGTCCGTCGTCGACATGCACGGCCAGCGGGTGAGCGCGACGGACCGGATGTACCTCGCCGCGGACGTGCCGACGCTCATCGTCTGGGGCGACCGCGACCCGATCATCCCGGTCGAGCACGGCGTCAGCGCGCACGAGATGATCCCGGGCAGTCGCTTCGAGGTGTTCGAGGGTTCCGGCCACTTCCCGCACTGCGAGCAGCCGGAGCGGTTCACCGAGGTGCTCGTGGACTTCATGGGGACCACGACGCCCGCCCCGAAATCCGAGTTGACACATCGGATTTAAGGAGTATGCTGGCGTTGCGGTGATCCGGCGGCGAGAGGCACTCCCATTCCTCGAGTCGACCGGTCCGCCGAGCCAAGCCCAGCGATCGCACCGCCCGTGGGTCTCGACATCAGGCCCCCCTCGGCACCGCGACTTCCTCCCGGCCCCCCGGACGGAGCTCGCCCGCCGAGTCTGATGCTTCGAGCGCCAGCCCACCGGCGGTGCGATCGCCGCGTTGCCCGGCGTCGAGGCCGGTGAGATCGGCGAGCGTCAGCCGGCGCAGCGAGTCGCGGACCGCCGTCGCGAGGCGGGCCCAGGCGTCCTGGGTCAGCGCCGCGGCATCGCTCCCGTTCGTCGGCCGCGGCTCGTAGGCCAGGCCGGGGGAGAGGGCGTCGAACACGTCGACGATGCAGATGTCCGCGGGGTGGCGGGCGAGCCCGTAGCCGCCGTCGGAGCCCCGGTGGGTGGTGACGATCCCGGCGTTGCGCAACGTGACGAGGACCTGGGCCAGGAACTTGCGCGACAGGTCGTGGTCCGTCGCCAGCACCTCGATCTTCGTGCGGTCGTCGGTCGCCAGCGCGAGCGAGACGAGGCCGCGGATCGCGTAGTCGAGCTGGGCCGGCACGACGACGCCGGGCAATGCGTAGCGCGATGGATGCGAGGACCTGGTCACGGTGACGCTCCCGTCGAAAGTTCACTATCCCGGTAGATAAGAAAGGGATAGTAGGGAGTGACCCGGGGCGTGTCCAATATCGACGCAATGAGGCGGGGTCTATCTTCTTCACATCAGCCCCCTTCCCGTGATCGACATGACGCCGCTGCGGATCGACCCGGAGGGCCCGGAAGCCGCCGCGGCCGTGGTCGGGTTGCGCCACGCGTGCCGGGACCGGGGGTTCTTCTCGCTCGTGGGCCACGGGATCGACCCCGAGCGGTGCGACCGGATCCTCGGCCTGGCCCGGGACTTCTTCGCCCTGCCGGAGCCGGCCAAGCTCGCGATCGAGAACGTCTCCTCGCCGCAGTTCCGTGGCTACACGCGGGTGGGTGAGGAGCAGACGAACGGCCGGCCGGACCGGCGTGAGCAGCTCGACGTCGGCGTGGAGCACGAACCGCGAGCGGTGCAACCCGGTGAGCCCCCGTACTGGCGGTTGCTCGGGCCGAACCAATGGCCCGCGGCGCTGCCGGATCTCCGGCGCGAGGTCCTCGCCTACATGGATGACCTCGAGCAGGTCGCAATGGCCCTCGTGCGCGCGCTCGCCCGGTCGCTGGGCCAGCCCGCCGACGCGTTCGACTCCACGTTCGCGCCGGATCCGTCACCGCACCTCAAGGTGATCCGGTACCCGCCGGTGGCCGGCGGCGCGGACCAGGGAGTCGGACCCCACAAGGACTACGGCTACCTCGCGATCCTCTTGCAGGACGCGACCGGCGGGCTCCAGGTCGCCGCGCCGGGCGGCTTCGTCGACGTCCCGCCGGTGCGCGGGAGCTTCGTCTGCAACATCGGCGAGATGTTCGAGGTCACGAGCCGCGGCTACTACGAGGCCACGGTGCACCGGGTGGTCAGCCCCGCGCCGGGGCGGGACCGGGTCTCGGTGCCGTACTTCTTCGGGCCCCGCCTCGATGCCCGTCTCGATCCGGTGGACCTCCCCGCGGACCTCGTCGCGGCGATGGGGGCCGGGCGCGCCGCGGCGATGCCCGATCCGGCGAACCCCATCTACGCGGAGTACGGCCAGAACGCGCTCCGGGGCTGGCTGCGCAGCCACCCGGAGGTCGCCCGCCGGCACTGGGCCGACGTGGTCGACCTCCCCGCCTGACCGGGCCGGACCGGCGGCCCTGACGGCGCGCCCGGGTCATGCGCTTGAATGGGCGCGACGTCGACGGGAGTCAGCAGTGAACGCAGCCCTGGTCCAGCTCGACCCGCTCTTCTCGGAGCCGGAGGTCGCCACCGCGTTCGAGCGCCGCGCCAGGACGTTCGGTGCGTACCGGCTCTACGCCGAGCACGAGCAGATCGAGCTCTCGATCGGCCCCGGGCTCAGTCCGCGCCACGACGCGGTGCGCAACTTCCTGAAGACCCGCGTCGGACAGGACGACACGGCCGCGAGCGTCGGCGCCCGGACGAGCTACTTCCGTGAGGAGTACGCGTACGGTGACCGGCTGCTGCTCGACGGGGTCGGCGCGCTGCGCGACCACCCCGGTCTGATCGACGCGGCCCGACGCATCCACGGGCGGGAGGTGATCGAGCCCGCGATCGTCTACGCGAACCTCTTCCTTCCCGGCCAGGAGCTCGCGGTGCACACCGATGTGCCCGAGTTCCGCGGGCTCAACCGCAAGCTGGTCCCGCAGTGGCTGCTCGTCGTGATGCACCACTCGGGCCGGTTCGACCGCTGGCGGCTCCCGATCGCGACCGGCATCACCTGGTTCGGCTCGTCGGAGGGGGGTGACCTCTCGTACTGGCCCGAAGGACCCGATGGTCCGGCGGGGCGGCTCGAGGCCCGGCACAACACCGCGGCGGTGCTCGACACCGACACCGTGTTCCACGGCGTCGAGCCGGTCGGCCCGCCGGGGGCGGTGCTGCCGACGCTCGAGCTCGGCGCGGTCCTCGCGCCGTCGAAGGACGGTCGCGTCGTCCTGCGCGATGCGGACGGCCGCGAGGTCCGCGCGCTACGCGTGGGAGGAGCTGCGCTTCTCCGTGTCGTGGAAGGCGTACTGCTTCGTCGACGCGGGGAGCGCGCCGCCTGGCGCCACCACACCGACGACCTCGAGCTCGCGACGGTGCTCGACACGCTGGTCGAGGACCTCACCCGCCGAGGCTACCGGGACGCGAGCATCTCCAGCCCCGCGCTGGGGAACCTGCTGATCGACGAGTACGTGCAGTTCCCGTCGTCGACCCCGGAGCCGGCCTCGTCGTGACCGAAGCCCCCTACGGGCTGTTGGTGAGGATCGAGGTCCGGAAGAGCTGGGTCGACGAGTTGAGGTAGTCACCGGCCGCGACGCACGAACGCCGCGACGGGCACGAGAGTCCGTAGAGGTAGTTGAACGTGCCGCCGCGGTACGGGCTCGGGCTCGTGAGGCGCCAGGTGCCGCCCGACATGGTCTGGATGAGGGTCCGGGCCTTGTCGCCGTTCTGGGACTCGCCCGCCGCGACGCAGTTCGTCGCGTTGCTGCAGCTGACCGCCCAGAGGTGGTTGTCGTACCCGGTCCGGTCGGGGCTCGCGGCGAGCGACCACACGCCACCGGACAGGGTCTGGATCAGGCTCTGCTCGTCGAAGTTCCCCGAGCCCGGATCGGAGGCGCCGACCGCGACGCACGTCGTGGCGCTGGTGCACGCCACGTCGCGCAGGACGTTGCTCGCCGCCGGTCGGTTGAAGCTCGTCTGCAACGTCCAGGTCGACCCGGTGCGCGCCAGCACCAGGGTCTGGAACAGGTTGTCCGAGGTTCGGACCGTGTACCCGACGGAGACGCAGTGGGTCGCGTCGCCGCACGACACGTCGGCCAGCAGGTTGCTCGCGTGCGCACGGTCGGAGGTCTTGTCGATGGTCCACGTCGCGCCCGACCAGCTGAGCACGAGGTTGCGCGACGTGCTGGTCGTCTGGTCGAACGAGCGGCCGACCGCGACGCAGTGGGTGGTGTCGGGGCAGTCGACCCCGAGCAGGAAGTTGTCGACGTTCGCACGGTTCGGGCTGGCCATGAGCGACCAGGTCTGACCGTCGTAGCTCGCGATCAACGTCTGGTAGAACCCGACGGTGAGGTTCGCGGCGTAGCCGACCGCGACGCACCGGGTGGAGCTCGCGCACGACACGTTCCACAGGCTGTTGTTCGAGGTGCCCCGGGTCGGGATCGAACCGAGCTTCCAGACGCCGTTGCTCGCGGTCGCGACGAGCGAGCGCTGGCTCAGCGTCGACGGGTCCTGCGTGTAGCCGACCGCGACGCAGCGCGTGCTGCTCGGGCACGAGACCTCTTGGAAGTGGCTGCTCCCCGAGCCGAGGTTCGGGCTGTCGACGATGTGCCACGGAGCCGGGGCGTCGGCGCCGGCGACGCCGGGCGCGGCGACGAGCAGCGCGATCACTGCCACGGCTGCGAGCGCGCCGAGCCGGTGCCGGCGTCGCGTGGGTCGGACTGTGAACACGTCAGGCTCCCTGCTGAAGATCGCCGCCCGACGAACTTGTGTCCCTGCGTGACGAGGCTACTGACGCCCCGGGACGCGCGGCAACGCCCCTAAGCGGGCAAACTGCCCTCGAGGTGCTCCGCGGGCTCGTCGGCGCGCACGCCGCGCAACCCGAACCACGCCATCTCGGCGAGCCACCCGGCCAGCCGGTCGGGATCGTCCTCGGCGTCGTCGTTGGTCAGGCGACGACTCGTCGCCTCGGCCATGCCCACGATCGCGTGGGCGAGCACCCGCCGGTGCCCGGCCGGCGCGTCGATCTCGACGAGGTCGGCGATGAGTGCCGCGATGCGGTCGATCGCGCGCTCGGCGACCATCGCGAACTCGGCGTCGCTGCGCACCGACGCGCCGAACAGGAGGCGGAACCCCGCCCGGTTCTCGGTGACGAAGCGGAAGTACGCGGCGAAGCCCTCCTGGACGCGCTCGCGCCCGCTCGCCGCTCCCTCCGTCGCCGCGACGAGGCGCGCGACGAGCTGCGCGTCGACGTCGTCGAGCAGCTCCCGGTAGAGCGCCCGCTTCGAGGGGAAGTGCTGGTACAGCACCGGCTTCGTGACGCCCGCGGCCTCGGCCACCTCGTCCATCGAGGTGGCGTGGAACCCGCGCTCGCCGAACACCTCGACCGCGACCGCAACGAGCTGGGTCCGGCGTTGCTCCGCCGGGAGGCGCATCGACATACCCGTGACGCTACTTTCCCGAAGTTCCCCCTCGGCCCATCGTCCGGCATTGATCGCCGGGCGGCCGAGGGCGGTGCTCAGCCGGAGGGTCCTCGCGCCTCAGTGGCTGGCCTTCATGGGCATCTCGTAGCGGTTCTCGACGCCGAAGTTCTCGGCCCACATCTCGGCGAGCTGGGCGATCTCGTCCGTGGTGAGGGGCATGTCGACGGCCTCGGCGTACTCCCGGATGTCCTCGACGTCCACGTTGGTCGGCAGCACCGTCGTGAAGGCGGGGTTCGCCAGGATGCCCGCGATCGCCGCCTGGCCCCGGGTGCGCCCGGTTCCCTCCCAGAGGAAGGCGAGCGTGTCGGCCTTGTCGAAGTTGTCGAGCATGTTGTCGCGGTTGCGATGCGAACGGTGGTCCTCGGGCGGGAACACGGTGTCGCGGGTGACCTTGCCCGACAGCGTGTCCGACGCGTGCGGGCACGCGGGCGATGAGCCCGATGCCGGCGCCGCGTTCCCGGATCTCGTTCGCGAACGTGAGGCCGGGCTCCTGCTCGATGATGTTGAACACCGTCTGCAGGCTGGCGATCGGCCGGCGGCGGATCGCCTCGAGCCCCTCTTCGACCCAACCGATCGCCGGGCCGAGGGCGACGCCGATCTCGCGGATCTTGCCTTCGTCGCGCAGCTCGGTGAGGGCTTCCCACAGCCCGTCGTCGAGCACGGGCTCGATGCGCGCGTTGTGCAGCTGGTACAGGTCGACGTAGTCGGTGCCCAGCCGGCGCAGCGAACCTTCGAGCTGCAGGCGGATCGACGACGGGTCCCAGTCCTGGGGGCGCTCCGACTGGCCCGGGAACATCCGGGCCGCGTCGTTGTCGTACCCGCACTTCGTGGTGAGGATGATCTCGTCGCGGTTCGTCTTCAGGACGTCGGCGAGCAGCGACTCACCGATGCCGTCGTCGCCGTAGACCGGCGCGGTGTCGATGAAGTTGATGCCCGCGTCGAGCGCGGCGTGCAGCATCCCCTGCTTGTCCTCGATGACGCCCCACCAATTGCTGGCGAGGGTCCAGGTACCGAAGCCGACCTCCGAGACCTCGAGGTCACTCGTGCCGAATCGTCGATACCGCAAGGCTCCCCTAGCTGTACTTGATGACGGAGCGGGCGATCTCGCCGTTGCCCATGATCTCGAGCGCCTCGTTGACCTCTTCGAGCTGGATCTCCTGGGAGATGAGCTCGTCGAGGAGCAGCGTGCCCTCCGTGTAGAGCTTGGCGAGCTTCGGCACGTCGCGGTGGACGTTCGAGCCGCCGTACCAGCTGCCCCGGATCTGCTTCTCCTGGAAGAGCATGTCCATGGCGGGCATGATCGTCCACGTCACGTCGAAGCCCGGCACGCCGACGATGATCGCCTGGCCACCGCGCCGCGTCATCGCGAACGTCTGCTCGATCGTCGGGCCGAGACCGATGACCTCGAACGCGACGTCGGCGCCGCGACCGTCGCTGAGGCCCATGACCGCCGCCACGGCGTCGCCGTCGCCGGCGTTGACGAGATCGGTGGCGCCGAACTTCTCGGCCCGGGCGAGCTTGCCGTCCACCATGTCGACGGCGATGATCCGCTCCGCGCCCGCGTGCTTCGCGCCCTGGATCACGTTGAGGCCGACACCACCGCAACCGACGACCGCAACGGTGTCGCCCTTGCGGATGCTCGCGGTGTTGACCGCGGCACCGAACCCGGTGAGCACGCCACAGCCGATGAGCGCGGCGGCGTCGATCGGGATCTTCTTGTCGACCTTCACCGCGCCGATCGCCGGGATCACGGTCTCCTGGGAGAAGGTTCCCGAGGCGGCCATCTGGAAGATCGGCGAGCCCTCGAACGAGAACCGGGACGTCATGTCGAGCAGGCCACCGCTCATGGCCGCGACGGAGCCGACCTCGCAGATCTCGCCCTGGTCGTGGAGGCACGTGTAGCACTTGCCGCACTGCGGGACCCACGAGACGACGATGTGGTCGCCGACCTTGAGGTTGCTCCACGCCCTCGCCGACCTGCACGACGGTGCCCGCACCCTCGTGACCGAGGACCGCCGGCAGCGCGAGGGGCAGCGTGCCGTTCGTGACCGAGAGGTCCGAGTGGCAGACGCCCGACGCGCCGAGCTGGATGCGCACCTCACCGGGCTGCGCATCGGCGAGATCGAGGTCCATGAGCTGGAGCGGCTTCCCGACCTCAGTTGCAACGGCGGCCTTCGGCATGACGGTTCCCCCTGGAAAGGTGTCGTTGGCGGCAATCTAACCCTTGACCGGGCGGTCAATGAAACCGGCCGCCGCCCCGCTCTTCACGTTCGGCGGCCATGATCCCGTAGCCGAGGATGATCGGCAACGGGAGCACGACGATCCCCACGACCAGCCCCGCGACGGACACGCCCACCGCCCAGGAGGGGAAGCCGGTCGCCGCCGCGATGACGAACGCGATGATCGCGACGAGCAGCCCGAGGTAGCCGACGCGCTTGGCGATGCCGACCAACCGGCTGATGCGCATCCGCCGTTGCGCGACCGGATCCGGTTCGGTTCCCGGCTCGGAGCGGGCCCCGTCCTCGGCGGTCACCAGCTCGTCCATCCGTGGGCGCGGAACGCCTGGTCGATGCGGGCGGGCAGGTCGGTGAGCGCGTAGTGCGCCCGCGCCCGCGCCAGGTTGCGGTCGAGCCGCGCCGGGTCCGGGTCGGCGAGCCACTTCGCCACCGCGGCCGGCTCGGCCACGTCGAACAGCTCGAAGCCGTGGGCGAGGATCTCGTCGAGGACGGGGTAGTGCCCGACGACGAGCGGTCGGCGCGCGACGACGGACTCGATGACCGGGTTGCCGAATCCCTCGACGGTCGAGGGGAACACCACGACGTCGGCGGCTGCGTACGCGTCGGCGGGACCCGGACCGAGCCCGACGGTGACCGGGACGCGGGCCGCGTCGAGGAGCCCGTCGAGCGTCGGCCCGTACCCGTCCTCCGCAGGCCCGGTGAGCCAGAACCGGACGCGTCGGGGCGCGACGAGCGCCGCGAGCTCCTCGGCGAAGCGCAACGCCGCCGGAACGTTCTTGCGCGGGATCGCGCGCGCGGGTTGCAAGAGGACGATCTCGTCGGGCTCGAAGCCGAGCGTCGCGCGGGTCTCGTCCCGGCGGCCCGGGGGAGCATCGACGTCGAACGAATTGGTGATCTCGACCGCGTCGATGCCGCGCGCGGCCAGCTCGGCGCGGGACTCGGCGTTGATCGTGACGTGCAGCGCGCCGGGGGTGCGGGGCGGGAGGTCCGTGATCCCGGCGGTGCCGGGCCGCTGCCAGGGGAGGTCGTGATGATGGAGCAGCACCCGCGAGTCGGTGCGCGCGAGTCCGGCCGCGACGGCGCGCGCCGCGTCGAGGTTCAGCGGGAGTGAGCAGACGTTCTCGACGACGGTCAGCGCGCCGTCGTCGAAGATCGCGGTTGCGACCTCGGGATCAGCTGCGATCGCTCCGGGCGCGGGGCTCAGCGCGAGCCACGGGAGCGCGAGGTCGTCGGGCTCGGCCGGTCCCAGGATCTCGCCCGCGACGCGACGCGTCCGGAACCCGAGCGACTCGAGCGCGCGCATCCACTTCGCGGACTCGATCGAGACTCCGTCGGTGCCGCCGAGCCGATACGAGACGAACGTGGCGACGGGACCCATGGGCTCCGACGTTACGCCGGTCCCCGCTCGGGGCTCAGGCGATGGAGGGGAGTCGGCGGTTCGTGGCGTCGAGGACCGCGCGCACGACCGTGTCGGCCTCCGCGTGCTGACGCACGATGGCCGAGCCGCAGACGAGCTGCTCAGTCGGCGGCAGGACGAACACGACCGTGACGATCGCGACGTCGTGCGCGCCGACGCGCACCACCTGGGCGCTGTCGACGTCGATGCACTCGGCCGCGGTCTCGAGCTGGCGGAGCGCGTCGACGGTCGCGGTGGCCACGAGGCGGTGCCGGGCCGTGGAGGCGATCGATCCTTCGGCGAACCCGACGGCCTCGTTGTCGCCCCGGGCGAGGGTGACCCGGACGAGGGAGCGCAGGCCGCTGACCTCGGCGGTGGTGCTGACGAGGACCGGACGGAACCCGAGGTCGATCGTCTCGACCGGCTCGGTGTGCCCGTTGCCGTTGGTGGGGCTCCCGAGCTGCACGACCGAGACGATGCGGCGGTCGAGCTCGATCCCGAAGCTGGCCAGGGCGACCGACTGGACGTCGCGGACGACCTGCTTCGCGTGCTTGGCCGTGTCGGCGAGGATGTGGACCTCGGTGGGGCGCCCCCCGGAGTCGGTCACGACCCGGGCCGCAGAGATCTCCGGGAGGCGGCAGAGCTCCCGTTCGAGCTCCAGGACCTCGTCCTCGCCCCCGTCCGTCGCGTCCTGCTTCTCGGACCCTTGCTCTGCCACGGTGCTCCCCTGATCGTCCATGACCGGTGCGTGCTTCGCCGGCTTTCCCCCGCCTGGCGCCGAGATTAGGACGCCCCGACCACCTCTGGTGGTTTTCCGCGGTTCCTTGCCACGCGCCGTGTTGTCTGTGAGACTGGTGTTGTTGATGTGGTCGATGTGACCTCGACCCATCGGTGGTGCAGCTGTGGAGGGCGGTCGGGGCACCGGCAAAGTGCGTTTCCGCCGGGCAATGCGGGGCCTACAGTCGATTTCGCCGGGTGCCGAAGCAGAAGGTTGAGGCGCTGGGTGGTCGGAACGACCCGGGAGAGTGAGGGAGGAGGGCGCTACGAAGTCACGCTCGTCCGTGTGATTGACGGAGACGGCAAGGCCTCGGCGTAATCGGGACCGAAGGGTCCCCGAAGCGAAGCGGAATCCCTCTGGGGCTCTAGCTGTGCGCCAGGGAGGAACTCTCGAAGAGGGTGATTCTCCCAATGAAGAAGGTCTATGTCCGTATTGCACTGCTTACGTCTGCGGCTGCTGCGCTGCTGCTCGCTGGCGGCGCTTCCTTCACCCACCGCTGATAGGTGAGGTACCGAGGCCTTGCCGCCTCCGCCCCATTTGAACGGACGATCGTGCAACAAGACATCCCCACGAGAGCGACGGTGTACTGCGTGGCACTGGCCACGGCTGCGATCGGCATCGCGGTCTTCCTCGCCGCGCGTGGACCCCTGCCCGCCGCGGCTCCGGTCCTGATCCTGGGTGCGCTGTTCGCGCTGGCGGAGAACCAGGTCGTCGATCTCCCGAGCGGCGCCGGGGTCAGCGCGAGCTTCATGCTCGCCATGACCGCGATCGTCGTGTTCTCGGACCAGGGCGCGCTGCTCGGCCCGATGCTCGTCTGCATGTTCGGTGGCCTCTCGTGGTCGCACATCAAGGCCCGGGAGTGGCGCAAGCCGATCTTCAACAGCGCGAACCTCGGGCTGGCCGGACTCGCCTCCGCCGCGGTTTCGGGACGCGCTCGCGCCGTCGGGTACGCACACCCCGGCGCAGCTGCTCATCCTCGCGATCCCGGCGACGTGCGTGTTCGCCGTCGTGAACCTCGCGCTGCTGATGGTGTCGCTGAAGCTCTGGACGAACGAGTGGCCATCGATGTGGCGCGCGTTCGGCGAGGCGCTCCTGCAGATGTACCCGTTCGCGTTGATGGGCGTCTTCCTCGGTGCGCTCTACCTGGACTACGGCGCCGTCGTGGTCCCCCTGCTCGTGGTGCCGATCCTCGTCGCCCGCCAGACGTTCGCCTCCTATCTCGCGTTGAAGGAGTCCCAGGAGGCGGCGGTCCGGACGCTCATCGGCGCGCTCGAGGCCAAGGACCCCTACACGGCGGGCCACGCGGAGCGGGTCGCGAACTACGCGGAGTACATCGGCGAGGAGCTGGGGATGTCGCCCGCGCGGCTCGAGCGCCTGCGCTTCGCGGCCCTGATGCACGACGTGGGCAAGCTCGTCGTGCCGAACCACCTTCTGAACAAGAAGGGCAAGCTCACGGCGGAGGAGTTCGCGGAGGTGCGGCTGCACGAAGAGGTCTCGGTCGAGATCCTCACCCGCATCGACTTCCTGGCGCCGGTGGCGCCCAGCGCGACCAGTGAGGCGGCCGAGTTCGCACCGGTCGCCGACGACCGCGGCCAGCCGATCGAGCCGCACATCGTCGCGGTCGCGGACGCGTTCGACGCGATGACGTCGACCCGTTCCTACCGGCGCGCGCTCCGCAGGAGACCGCGTTCGACGAGCTGCGCAAGAACTCGGGCAAGCAGTTCCACCCGCGCGTCGTCGAGGCGCTCATCATCGCCATCGAGGCACGCCAGGAGGAGCACGGGCTCGGGCACGAGGAGGTCGTGCACCACGTCGACGCGCCGGAGGCCGGCACCGGCTCCGCGGGCCTCGGCGACCTGCTCCCGGAGATCGAGATCGCGCCCGGGACGGCGGCGGGCCGATGACGACCGCGCGCAAGCTCGTCCTCATCGCCGTGCTCGGCGCCATCGCCGCCGCGGTCGCGGAGATCATCGACCCGGGGGCTTCGTCGACCGCGCTCGTCATCCTCGGTGCCGCGGTCGTGGCGGGCGAGCTGCTCGTGCTGCGGCCGGCGGAACGGGCCGCGCTGCCGCTCTCGTACGCGGTCATGCTCGTGCTGCTGCGGGCCGGCTCGCCCGGGGAGTTCCTGGTCACGGTGGTCGCGGCGGAGGCCGTCGCCTACCTGTTGCGGCCCGAGCGCTCCGAGTGGGACCGCATCTGGCTGACGGCGACCCGGCTCGCGGCCGCGGTGGCGGCACTCGGCGCGTTCCATGCCGTGGTGAACGTCATGCACGGCACCGACAGCCGGTGGATGGTGCTCACCGCGCTCTTCGCGGCCGGCGTCGCCGAGATCCTGGTCGACGACCTGCTCCAGGTCGTGCGCGCCCGCCACTTCTACCTGTCGACCCGGGGGCGCTCCGCGGACCTGGCGCTCATCACGAGCGGCATGTTGATGTCGGTCGGGTACCGGGGCATCGGCGGGCTCGAGGGGATGGGCCTGTGGGGGCCGCTCCTGTTCTCGATCCCGCTGCTGGCCGCGTGGTACTCGTTCGAGCGGCTGGCCTCGATCCGCCGGACCTACGAGCAGACGATCAGCGCGCTCTCCGTCGTTCCCGAGCTCGCGGGCCTGGTGCGCGAGGGGCACGCCACGCGCGTTGCCGACCTCTCGGTCGCGCTCGGCCGGGAGCTGCACCTCCCGGTGCAGGACCTCGAGTACCTGCGGGCCGCGGCGTTGCTCCACCACCTCGGCCACCTGTGCCTCGACGACCCGACCGTCCGGGGCCGCGCGATCGAGCCGAGCGAAGTGACGGACAAGGGCGCCGAGATCCTGCGCGAGACCGAGTACCTGCGGCCGGCCGGCGACCTCCTGGCGTCCGACACGGCCTCGGTCGGCAGCCAGATCCTGCGCGTCGCGAGCGCGTTCGACGAGCTGACCGCGGGTGACGCCACGTTCAACGACGCGGCGATCGAAGCGCTGTACTCAGGTCCGGGATACGTGTACGACCCGCGCGTCCTCGACGCGCTCGAGCGGGTGGCCGGGGTCGGCGCCAAGGTTCCCGTCGCGTAGCTCCAGCTCGATCGTGGCATCCGGTTCCACGTCGAGGTCGTCCGGGGGACCCGGGGCACGAGTGCGCGAACGGCGCGGCCGGCGGCTCGCCCGGTAGGTGAGGTCGATGAGCCCGACCGCGATCACGAGGTCACCGAAGGAGATCGACGCGTCGATGGGCGATCCGAGCGCGATGTAGTCGCCGAGCTGCGGCAGGACGTCGTCGGACTTCTGCGGTCGGTGCTTCACGGTCGTCTCGGCCTTCGTGCCCTCGGGGACCTTGTAGGGCATGCCCTGGTTCAGCGCGATCACGAAGGCGTTCATCGCGATGCCGACGGTGATCACGCCCATGCCCGTCAGCAGCAGGTTGGAGAGCCCGAAGCCGAGGATCAGGACGTACGAGGCGAGCAGGAGCGCGAGGCCGACGTCGTCGAAGCGCGCGCGGGGCAGGTTGACGACCTCCAGGAGGATCTGGAGGCCCAGCCCGGCGAACAGCAGCCACACCCGCCGGAGCCGGATGCGGCCCAGCTGCCGGAACTGCCCGCCGGTCAGCGGCACGATCAGGATCGCGAGGACGATCGCAACCGCGTAGACCAGCATCCGTCCACCGTAGCGAGACCCGCGCGGACGACTGCGGACCCTCCGCGTGGTGCCTAGCATCCGGCCATGGCGGATCCCGAGGTTCTGTATGCGGTGGCGGACGGCGTGGCGCTCGTCACGATCAATCGTCCCGACCGGCGCAACGCGATGTCGTACGGGGTGATGCAGGGACTGCGTGACGCCGTGGAGCAGGCCAAGCGCGACGACGGCGTCCGGGTGCTGGTGCTCACCGGCGCCGGCGATCGGGCGTTCTGCGCCGGCGCGGACCTCGGTGGCATCGCCGAGAACGCCGGCGCGGCGGCCGCCCACGACGGGCGCGGCCTGCTCGCCGCGCTCTTCCGGGAGCTCTGGGCGCTGGGCAAGCCGACGATCGCGCGGGTGCGCGGCTACGCGCTCGCGGGTGGCTTCGGGCTCGCCCTCGCGTGCGACTTCGTCATCGCGGCGGACGACGCGCAGTTCGGCACGCCGGAGGTGAACGTCGGGCTCTGGCCGTACATGATCACCGTCCCGCTCCTGCGGTCGATGCCCCCGAAGAAGGTGCTCGAGCTCCAGATGACCGGCCGCCGCGTGCGTCGCGGAGGAGGCCGACCGCATCGGGTTCGTGACCCGCGTCGTTCCGGTCGCCGAGCTCGACGCGGCGGTGGGCGAGCTCGCCTCGTCGCTCGCGTCAAAGTCCCCTTCGGTGCTCCGGTGGGGCCGGGACGCGTTCTACCGGGTGCTCGAGATGGACGGTGACGACGCGCTCGACCACCTGCAGGCGATGCTCACGATCCACACCCAGTCCGAGGACGCCGCCGAGGGCGTGGCCGCGTTCGCCGAGAAGCGCACCCCGGAGTGGAAGGGCCGCTAGCGAGCGTGCCGGCGAGTGCAAGAGTGACCCCATGACTTCCACCGGTGGCGGAGACGTGCACAACTGGGGACCGCTGGTCGGGGACCTCGCGCAGCGGCGCGAGCGCGCGCTGGGCATGGGCGGCGAGAAGTTCGTGGAGCGCCAGCGCTCCATGGGCAAGCTGCTCGTGCGCGAGCGCCTCGACCTGCTGCTCGACCCGGGCACGTGGGTCGAGTACGGGATGCTCGCCGACCACATGGACCCGGGGTTCGGCGACCGGTACCTCGCGGCCGACGGCTCGGTCACCGGGGTCGGCGAGATCGACGGGCGCACAGGTCGCGGTCGCCGCGTACGACTTCACCGTGATGGCGGGTTCGATGGGCGCGGTCGGCGAGAACAAGATCCGCGGCTGCGCCATCTCGCGCTGCAGCCAGCGCATCCCGATGGTCTGGCTGCTCGACTCGGCCGGCGCACGGATCCAGGCGACGAGCGGGTCGACGTTCGCGGGTGCGGGCGACCTCTTCCGTGAGCAGGTCGCGATGAGCGGCGTCGTGCCGATGGTCGCCGCGATGATCGGGACACTGCGCGGCCGGCACCGCGTACATCCCGGCGCTCGCCGACTTCGTGCCGATGGTGAAGGGCACGTCGTCCATGGCGCTCGGCGGTCGTCATCTCGTGAAGGCCGCGGTGGGCGAGGACGTCTCCGAGGAGGAGATGGGCGGCTCCGCCGTGCACACGAAGATCAGCGGGGTCGCCGACCTCGAGGTCGCGCGACGACGCCGAGTGCCTCCAGGTCGTGCGCGACTACCTCTCGTTCTTCCCGCAGCACAACGGTGAAGCGCCGCCGGTGCGCGACTGCACCGACCCGGTCGACCGCCGGGTCGACGAGCTGTACGACATCGTCCCGACCGCGCCGCGCACGCGCGTACGACATGCGCAAGGTCATCCGCGCGGTGGTCGACGACGGCGAGGTGCGTTCGGATGAAGCCGGACTGGGCCAAGAACGTCGTGACGGGTCTGGCCCGCGTCGGTGGGCAACCGATCGGCATCGTCGCGAACCAGCCGATGGTGCTGGGCGGCGCGCTCGACGTCGAACGCGGCCGACAAGGCGGCGCGCTTCGTCTGGCTCTGCGACGCGTTCGGCATCCCGCTCGTGTTCCTCCACGACGTGCCCGGCTTCATCGTCGGCTCTGCGGTCGAGAAGCAGGGGATCATCCGGCACGGGGCCAAGATGCTGTTCGCGGTGAGCGAGGCGACCGTCCCGAAGATCAGCGTCATCCTGCGCAAGAGCTACGGCGCCGGGTACTTCGTCATGAACGGCCTGGCGTACGAGGCGGACTACATCGTCGCCTGGCCGACCGCCGAGATCGCGGTGATGGGCCCCGACGGGGCGGTCGAACATCATCCACCGCAAGACGCTCGAGGCGGTGCCGGAGGACGAGCGGGTGGCGAAGCAGCTCGAGCTGGCCGAGGAGATCCGCGCCAACATCGATCCGTACATCGCGGCCGGGCACGCGCAGCTCGACGACGTGATCGACCCCGCCGAGACCCGTCGCCGCGATCGCGAACGGCCTGCAGCTGAGCCGCGACAAGCGGGTGGACCGCCCGTGGCGCAAGCACGGCGTGCTCCCGGTCTGAGGTGACCGACGTCGATCGGCGCTCGTTCCTGGCCGGCGCGCTGGCCCTGGGCGCGGGATCGGTGCTCGCGAAGACCGTGCCGATGGGTTCGGCGCCCGCGACCGGGCGCGGCCGGACGCCGGGACCCGGCGCCGAGCCATCGTCGTCGGGGCCGGCCTGGCCGGGCTGACCACCGCGCTCGACCTGCGGGCCGCCGGCTGGGAGGTCGTGGTGCTCGAGGCCCGGCATCGCGTCGGCGGACGCGTGCGGACCGTCTACGCCCCGTTCACCGACGGGCTGCACGCCGAGTCCGGCGGGGAGTCGATCGACGACAACCACGATCAGATCCAGGCCATGGTCACGCGGTTCGGCCTGCACACCGAACGGCGCCTGACCAACCGCGACGCCAACTCGAGGATCTACTTCCGGGGCCGCTCGAGCCCGGCCGCGACGTTCCTCGCGTCCGACCCCGCGCGTGCTCGCCGACTACGACCGCTTCTACACCGAGAGCTCCAAGCTCGCCGACGGGATCGACCCCGACCATCCGGAGCAGGCCGCGAACGCGAGCCCGGCTCGATCGCCAGAGCCTCGCGGACTACATCGACAGCCTCCGTCTCGATCCACGCGCCCGCTTCCTCGTCGACGACGGCGGAGACGGGGGAGTACGCGTCGGATCCCCGCAACGTGTCACTCCTCTTCTACGCGCAGCAGGAGGCGGTCGCGAACGACGTACTCGGACGCGGCGTCCGAGACGATGCGCATCCACGGCGGGAACAGCCTGCTCGTGCGGGCGATGGCGCAGGAGCTCGGCGCGGTCGTGCGGCTCGGCGCGCCGGTCCGATCGGTCGATCAGGAGCACGACTTCGTGACGGTGCGCGCCGGCGGGCGGGACTACACGCGGCGCGCAGCTGGTGCTCGCAGTGCCGCCACCGACCCTGCGCGCGATCCGGTTCACACCCGCGCTGCCCGCCACGGCCGCGGCGATGGTTCGCGACCTGGACCTGGGGCCCGCGACCAAGGTGATGACCGAGTACGACACGCGCTTCTGGCGCGCGGGAGGCGGCTCGGGGCTCGTCGTGAGCGACCTCCCGTTCCGGATCGCGTGGGATGCGAGCGACTCCTACGAGTCGGACCCCGGCATCCTCACCACGTTCACGACCGGGTCGCCCGGAGCCGCGTTCGCGCGCGGCTCACCGACGCGCGGCGGGTGCGCGCGGCGCGCCAAGGGCTGACCCGCGTGTTTCCCGAAGCGCGCGGGAATGCGGTGACGTCCGCGACGATCGCCTGGCCGGACGAGCAGTACACGGGCGGCGGCTACGCGGTGTTCCGGCCCGGCCAGATCACGAAGTTCTGGGAGGTGCTCCGGCGCCCGACCGGGCGCATCCGCTTCGCGGGAGAGCACACCGAGACGCTGGCCGGCTACATGGAGAGCGCGGTGCGCAGTGGCCACCGGGTGGCCGCGGCGATCGGCGCGCCCCGCGCGTCCGCTCCCGCGGGATGACGCCGCGAGCTCATCGAGGCTGCCGCGACGATGATCCGCCGGGTCAGGTCCGGTCGAGCCAGCGCGCGTTCGCGTCGTCGAAGAGCGCCTTGGTGCGCGCGAAGTCGCGCGGCCGCTCCTCGTAGGTCTCGAAGTCCCACTCGGAACGCTCGACGCCGAAGAAGTCGCCGCCGTAGACGTGCAGTGCGACCGCGAACTCGGAGCGGGAGTTGGCGACCGAGTGGATGACGTCGTCGCCCAGGACGAGGATGTCGCCGGCCGGCACCTCCTTGCCGCCGACCGGCTCCAGGCCGCGCGGCGCGCGCCGGTAGAACGCGTTGTCCTCCTGGCCGCCGTACATGCCGATCACCGCCCACATCCGGTGCTCGTGCGGGTACAGCGCCATGCCCGGCGTCCACGCGACGCGCAGGATGGTGAGGTCGTCGGCGTGGTGCAGCGGGGTGATCCCGCCGAGCTCGACCGGGCCGACGGCCTGCTCCAGCGCGGTCGGGATCGGCGACGAGCTCGTCGAGCACGTCGCGCACCGCCAAGGCCGGAGTGTGCTCGCCGAGTGCCGTCTCGCACCGGGCGACGATGTCCTCGACCACGAGTGCCACGCCCCCAGGCTAGGACCGCAGCGGACGCTTGGCCTCGCCGGGCCGTGTTGCGATCCGCGGACGGCGTAGCGTTCGGGGAGGCCCGGTGGAAGGAGGCGGCATGGCGACGGTCAGTGTCCGCTACATCGTCAACGACGTCGACGCCGCGATCGCGTTCTACTGCGAGCATCTCGGCTTCGACGAGGTCATGCACCCGGCGCCGACGTTCGCCATGCTCTCGCGCGGCGACCTTCGACTCGTCCTGAGCGCGCCCGGCGGGGGTCCCGGGGGTGGTGGGGCGATGCCGGACGGTTCGGTGCCGGAACCCGGGGGCTGGAACCGGTTCTCGATCGAGGTCGACGATCTCGCCGCGATCGTCGACCGGCTGCGCGCGGCCGGGGCGCACTTTCGCAACGACATCGTGACCGGCGTGGGCGGCAAGCAGATCCTGGTCGACGACCCGTCCGGCAACCCGGTCGAGCTCTTCGAGCCGGTGCTCGAGGAGGCCCGGCTCTCGAAGCCGTCGGAGGACTGAGGGACCGGGCGATCGCGCTCAGGGGCGGAGCCGCAGCCGGAGCTCCGGATTCGCGCTCGGCGCGTATCCGAGCTGGGCGTAGAGCGCCGCACCCTGCTGACTGGCGTGCAGATCGATCATCCCCGCGCCGTGTTCCCCGGCCCAGCGCGCGAGCTCGACCATCACCAACCACGCGAGCCCGCGGCGTTGCCACGCGGGCTCGGTGGCGACCCACTGCACGTACGCGACGCGGCCGTCGCCCATCGGCGTGGGCAGGCGTTGGGTGATGCTGGCCGCGGCGCTCGCCACGAGCGTCCCCGGCTCGTCGGGGGACTCGACGACGAACGCGGCGACGGTGCCCTCCTCGAGCCCCCGGCGGAAGCGGGCGTCGGCCTGGTCCCGCCACCCGGAGTTGTCTCCGGCGATGCCGAGCGTGTCGAACATCAGCTGCGCCAACCGGATCACTTCGGCCACGTCGTCGGGTCCCGCGATTCGTGCTTCCACCGGCTGAGTCTCGCGCCCGATACTGTGCGCGCATGGCCGAGATCCGCGCGGAGATCACCGCGAACGTCTGGCAAGTCATTGCCGAAGAAGGGCAGATGGTCGCCGAGGGCGACGAGATCTGCATCCTCGAATCCATGAAGATGGAGATCCCGGTGATCACCGAGGTCCCCGGCGTCGTGCGCGAGCTCTACGTGGAGCCGGCGCAGGTCGTCCAGGAAGGCGATCTGATCGCCCTCATCGACGAGAGCTGAACCGTTCTCCGCTCGTGATCCGCTGGTCGATACCTCAGGAGCACATCGGGCTGGCGACGATCGATCGCCCGGATCGCCGCAACGCGCTCAACGCCGAGCTGTGCGACGACCTGCGCGGGCACCTCGAGCGGTCGCACGGTCTGCGGGCGATCGTCCTGACCGGCGCGGGCGTCGCGTTCTGCGCCGGCGCGGACATCATCCGACGCGCCCAGGACACCGGCGGGCTGGAACACGGTGGGGGCGACACGTTTCGTCCCGCGTTCGAGCGCGTGCTCGACGCGATCGTGACGCACCCGGCGCCCGTCATCGCGGCGGTGAACGGTGCTGCGCTCGGCGCCGGCATGCAGCTCGCCGTCGCGTGCGACCTCCGGGTCGTCACTCCCTCCGCGAAGATCGGGATCCCCGCCGCGAAGCTCGGGGTGCTGCTCAGCGCGCCGAACATCCGTCGCCTCGCGGTGCTCGTGGGCCAGGGCACGGCGCGCGACATCCTGCTGACCGCCCGCGTGATGACGGCCGACGAGCTGCGCGAGGTCGGATTCGTCCAACGCGTCGCGGACGACGCGCTTGCCGCGGGCCTCGAGGCTCGCGAGCGAGATCGCGCAGCTCGCACCGCTGAGCGTGCAGGGACACAAGCGCGCGCTCAACATCGTCGCCGACGCCACCGCGCTCGACGACCGCGCCCTGGCCGAGATCCGCTCGCTCGAGGAAGCCGCCTTCCTGAGCGCGGACCTCCAGGAGGGCCTCGCGGCCTTCGGTGAGAAGCGCCCCCCGACCTTCCGCGGGGTGTAGCGCCGAGCGGGTTTCGCGTGCGCCGCTGCCGCTAGTAGTTCGCCGGGAGCAGGCGTTCGAGGTGGTAGTAGAAGAGGAACAGGACGAGCATGAACGGCACGGCGCCCATGAGCCAGGTCGTCCAGCGGTGGTAGCGGTGGAAGATCAGCCACCACAGCGCGCCGACCGCGGCGGCCAGGAAGCCGAACCACAGGGTCGGCAGCTTCGCCTCACCCCGGCCTGAGAGCGCGTCGTCGAGCGACGCGCGGCTCGCGACCGGGAGCGGAGCGGCCTTCTGGGGTTTCGGGCTCCGGTCCGCGTCGAGCGCGGCCTTCACCACGAGTCGCTGCGACGCCGAGTACTTCGGGTTGCAGGTCGTGAGCGTGAGCGTCGCGTTGGCCGTCGGGTCGAGCACGAAGACCTGCTTCGGGCTCACGATGATCTGCTGGGTCATCGTGTAGTGGTAGGTCCCGTGCAGGGTCGAGATGATGATCGGATCGCCCGGCACGAGCTCGTCGAGCCGGTTGAACGGCGCGCCGTAGGTGGTGCGGTGCCCGGCGATCGCCGCGTTGCCGAGCTGGCCGGGCAGTGGGGTCGCGGGGTAGTGGCCGGGGCCCTTGCGCAGGTCGGGGACGCCGATGCCCTGGACGATCGCCCGGACCAGGCCGATCTTCGGGATGCTGATGATCCCGATCGGGTCGCCGATCGGCGGCGGGACCGGGCAGGGTGGTCGTGGTCGAGGCGGCAGTCGCGGCCGCGGGCTTCCTGGGCCTTCTCCTTGGCCAGCTCCCGGCGGAACTGGGCCTGGAGCTGGCTCTGCTGGCGGGACTCGTAGATCCCGGTGCCCCAGAGCTGGTACGCGACGAACAGCAGGATCAGGATCCCGATGGTGACGAGGGCGCGCCCGACGCCGCCGATGATCCGTCGCATCGCCGGATCGTACGCTGGCCCCACCCCCCAAACCGTGCATGTCCGGCAACACCGACGGGTCGGTTCGACCGCCGGCGAGGCGGATCCGTACACTCATCGGCGCTGGTCAGCGCCCCACCCGGGGCCCCGGAGGCTCGCGTGCCGCTCGTCGTCAGACTCCGCTCCGCCGTGTGCCTCCTCGGACGCTTCCCGGCCCTCGCCGGCGTCGATCTCGACGTCGACGCGGGCGAGATCGTGCTCCTCGCCGGGCCGAACGGCGCGGGCAAGACGACGCTGCTGCGGCTGATCGCCGGCCTGGTGCCGCTGTACTCCGGTGAGGCCGAGGTCTCGGCTCGGATCTCGCCCACGACCGGCGCACCGCCCGGCGCCACCTCGCGCTCGTCGGCCACGAGACGTTCTGCTACGACGACCTGACCGTGCGGGAGAACCTGCGCTTCGTGGCCCGGGCGTGCGGGGGCACGGGCGAGGACGACCGATGCGGTGATCGACCGCCTCGGCCTCGGCGCGGTGGCCGACCTGACCCACGCGAAGCTCTCGGCCGGGCAGCGCCGCCGGCTGGCGCTCGGCGGTGCCCTGGTGCGGGATCCCGCGCTGCTGCTGCTCGACGAGCCCCACGCGGGCCTCGACGCGGAGGGGCGCTCGGTGCTCCACGAGATCGTCGCCGCCGCTCCGGCCGAGGGCCGGACGGTGCTGATGGCCTCGCACGAGCTCGACCTCGCCCGGCCGCTCGCCACGCGCGAGGTCCGCGTCGACGGCGGCCGATACGACCCCGTGCGTCCGCCGACGCACCCGCGAGCGCCGGCTCGCTTCATGAGCGTTCTGGCGAGAGGCGGCGCTGGTGGCGGGGAAGGACCTGCGGATCGAGTCGCGGTCCCGGGTGGCGGTCTCGCAGATCCTGCCGTTCGGGCTGATCGTGATCCTGCTGTTCGCCTTCGCGCTCGACCCCGACCGGGGCATCCTGCCCGGGTGGCGCCGGGCCTGTTCTGGATCGCGGTCCTGCTGGCCGCCCTGCTGGCCATCGGGCGGGCCTTCGCGATCGAGGACGCAGCACAACGCCCGGGACGGGCTGCGGCTCGCCGGCCTCGACGGCGGCGGCCATCTTCCTGGGCAAGGCGGGCGCGATCGCGGCTCGAGCTGCCTGGCCCTCGAGGTCGTCCTCGGCGCCGGGGTGGTGCTGCTCTACAACGTCAGCGTCCACGGCATCGGGATCCTGATCCTGACCGCCGCTGGCCGCGACCATCGGTCTGGCTGCCACCGGTACCCTCTACGGCGTGCTCGCTGCCGGGCTCCGGCTCCGCGAGACGCTGCTGCCGCTGCTTCTGCTTCCGGTGCTCGCACCGGTCATGCTCGGGGCGACCCGGGCCTTCGAGGATGGTCTCGAAGGGGCACCGGGAGACGCGTGGCCGTGGGTCGCGTTGCTGGGCATCTTCGCAGTGCTCTACACCGCGATCGGCGTGCTGGCCTTCGGACCACTGTGGGAGGAGACATGAGGACCCGGGATCGTCTGCTCGACCCGAGGCTCTCGCCGCGTCCTCGGGTGGGCCTCGCTCGTCTCGCTGGCGGTGCTCGGGCTGTTCGGCCTCTGGGGTGCGCCCGAGGACGCGACCCAGAAGGAAGCGCAGCGGCTCATGTACCTCCACGTCCCCGCGGCGTGGCTCGCCTACCTCGCGTTCGGGGTCACCGCGCTCGCGTCCGCCCTGTTCCTCTGGCCCCGGACCCGCTCGATGGTCTGGGACCGCCTCGCCGGCGCGTCCGCCGAGCTCGGGGTGCTGTTCACCGCGCTCACGCTCGTGCTCGGGCTCGCTGTGGGGCCGGCCGGTCTGGGGCATCTGGTGGGCGTGGGACGCCCGGCTCGTCACGCACGGCCGTCCTCTTCTTCCTCTACCTCGGCTACCTCGCGCTGCGACGCATCCCGAGCGACGACCCGATCGGCAGCGGCGAAGCGCAACGCGATCGCCGCGCTCATCGCGTTCGTCGACGTCCCGATCGTCCACTTCTCGGTGGAGTGGTGGCGCACGCTGCACCAGAAGGCGACCGTCTTCAATCCCGCAGCTCGACGCGCACATCCACGGGGTCATGGCGCTCACGCTCTGGATCGGCGTCATCGCGTTCACGATCCTCTACGTGTACCTGCTCGACCGCCGCTACCGCCTCGCCTCGCTCGAGAGCGAGATGGAGCGAGCGCGAGGTCGATGCCGCGATCGCCCAGCGCATCGCCGCGCGAACCGGTGGAGGTCGGCTGATGACGCTCGCCGTGCACCTCGCCGACGCCGGCTACGGCTGGGTCTACGTCATCGTCGGCTGGTCGCTGGCCGGCGTGGTCATCGCCGGGTACTTCGCCCGGCTCGTCGGTCCGCACCCGCCGCGCGGAGCGGTCGCTCCCGCCGGAGTCGGAGCGTTGACCACCGCGCCGCCGCGCCCGACGGCGCAGATCCCGCCCCCGCCGCCGCGGTCGAAGAAGAAGCGGACCCGCTACATCGTCGCCGCCGGTGGTCTGCGCGTCTCGTCGGTGATCGCGGTCATCGTCCTCACGTTCGTGCTCTCCGAGAACGTCGTCTATCTACCGGACCGTGTCGGAGGCGGTGCACGCCCGCTCGAGCCAGGGCACGATCGCGGTTCCGGCTCGCGGGCGCCGTGGTCCCGGGCACGATCCGCGACGGCGACGCACACCGGCGTCGACTTCGAGGTCACCGACGGCAAGCAGACCGTGAACGTCGTCCACCACGGCGACCCGCCGGAGCTGTTCAAGAACGGCGCGCCGGTCGTGTGCGAGGGCCACTGGGCGCCGGCGAGCGCGGGCGTGCACGTTCGACAGCGACCGGATCCTGATCAAGCACGGCGCGGAGTACACGCCGCCGAAGGTCAACACCAAGAAGGCTCCGAAGGTCACCAGTCGGGCGGACGCATGAGAGCAGGGCTCGGGATCCTCGGCATCGCGATCGGGCTCGGCGCGTCGGCCGTCGGCATCTGTTCCTCCTCGCGCTCGGGCTCGCACGCAAGAACATCGCAGCGATCGCGGCAGCGGTCGCCATCTGCGTCTTCGTCGTGCTCGCTCGGCGCGCTGCTCGCCGTGTTCGCGATGGAGTGGGCGCTCATCACCCACGACTTCTCGATCCAGTACGTCGCCGACAACAACGCCCGGGCCACGCCGCTGCTCTTCACGATCACCGGCGCTGTGGGCCGCGCTCGAGGGATCGATCCTGCTGTGGGTCGCTGATCCTCGCCGGGTACATCGTCGGTCATGGCGCGGCGCTTCCGCCGCCGGCTCGAGGACCCGATGGTCGCGTGGGCGCTGCTCGTCGGCCTCTCGGTCGCGCTGTTCTTCTTCGTGTTCATGGCCGTCGCCGCGAACCCGTTCACGCTCGTCAACGGGATCGATCCCGCTCGACGGCCGCGGCCCGAACCCGTTGCTGCAGAACCATCCGCTGATGGCGTTCCACCCGCCGATGCTCTACCTCGGCTACGTCGGCTTCACGATCCCGTTCGCGTTCGCGATGGCCGCGCTGATCACCGGCCGGTTCGGTGAGGGCTGGCTCGCCGACACCCGCCGCACGACGCTCGTCGCGTGGGGCTTCCTCACCGTCGGCATCGTCCTCGGCGCGTGGTGGAGCTACGAGGTGCTCGGCTGGGGCGGCTACTGGGGCTGGGACCCGGTCGAGAACGCGTCGCTGCTGCCGTGGCTCACCGCGACCGCGTTCATCCACTCGGTGATCGTGCAGGAACGGCGCGGGATGCTGCGGGTCTGGAACCTGTCGCTCGTGATCGCGACGTTCTGCCTGACGATCCTCGGCACGTTCCTGACCCGGTCGGGCGTCGTGAACTCGGTGCACGCGTTCACGCAGTCGTCCATCGGCCCCTGGCTGCTCACGTTCCTCGGCATCGTGGTGGTCGACCGGCCTCGCGCTCGTCGCGTGGCGGGCCGACAAGCTGCACGCGCCCGGGCCGCATCGACTCCCCGGTCTCGCGCGAGGCGGCGTTCCTCGCGAACAACCTGCTGTTCACCGGCGCTCGCGTTCGTGGTGCTGCTCGGCACCGTGTTCCCGCTGCTCGCGGAGGCGCTGCGGGGCAGCCAGATCTCGGTCGGCGAGCCGTACTTCGACCGCATGGCCGCACCGATCGGGCTGGCGCTGCTGTTCCTCATGGCCGTCGCGCCCGCGCTGCCGTGGCGGGCGACGAGCGGCGAGGTGCTGCGGCACCGGCTGCTGCATCCCCGCGTACGCCGGCGTCGCGGTGATGCTGCTCACGCTGGTGTTCCTCACCCGGCACCTTCGCGACCGTCGTCGCGTTCGGCCTGGCCGCGTTCGCGATCGTCGCGATCTTCCGCGAGACCGTCGTGGCGGTGCGCAGCCGGCGGCAACGCCGACCATGCCGGCTGGGCGCGGTCGCGCGGTCGGCACGTACGCGGCAACCCACGGCGCTACGGCGGGTTCATCGTGCACATCGGGCGTGATCTGCATCGCGGTCGTGCTCGCCGTCGTCGGGCTCGTTCGGGACCAAGCAGGAGGTCCGGCTGACGCCGGGGTGAGTCGGCGACGGTCGGGGGCTACACGGTCACGTTCGTCGGCACCGCGCACCTCCGCAGACCGCGCAGAAGACGTCCGTCTCGGCGGACCTGAAGGTGACCCGGGGCGGTACCGACCTCGGCACGTACGCGCCCGCGATGTCCACGTTCCCGAACATCGACCAGGCCATCGGCACGCCGTCGGTCCACACCGGCCTCTCGAGGACGTGTACCTGACGATCGTGTCCTCGCCGAACGCTCAGGGTCGCGTGACGGTGAGCATCGCGGTGAACTCGATGACCCTCTGGGTCTGGATCGGCGGCGGGCTCATGGCGCTCGGCACGATCGTCGCGATCGGCCCGGCGGTGCGGCGCAAGATCCGGGTCCGGGCCGGCACGCCCGCGCCCGCGACGCCGACCGAGCCGGTGCACGAGGACACGCCGGTCGGTTCCGAGGTGGGCGTGTGAAGCATCCGTTCCGATGGGTCGCGCTCGCGGTCGGTGCCGGGGTCTGCGTGCTCGCGGTGGTGCTGGCGCTCACCGTCAGCAGCGACCCGCACGCGGACTCCAACACCAGCCATCTCGTGGGCAAGAAGGCCCCCACGTTCACGGTCGAGTCGCTCAACGGCACGCCGATCAAGTCGTCGAGCTTCGCGGGCAAGACCGTGATCGTGAACTTCTGGAACTCGTGGTGCCTCCCCTGCAACCAGGAGCACGACGCGCTGGCCTCCTGGTACGCCGAGCACCAGAACGACCCCGACGTCGCGATGGTCGGCATCGTGCGCGAGGACACCAAGCAGGCGGTGCGCGACTACGTCCGGACCCAGAAGGTCACGTGGCCGGTCGCGTTCGACCCGGGCGCGAAGGCGGCGCTGGACTTCGGCACCCGGGGGCAACCGGAGACGTACGCGATCGGCCCGGACGGACTCGTGGTCGCCTCGAAGTTCGGCCCCGTGACCCCGCAGGCCCTCGACCAGATGGTGAGCTACGCGCAAGGGACCAACTAGCACCATGGCCCGACGATGGTTGCCCTGGATCGTGATCGGCATCGTGGTGGTCGGCGTGCTCGTCTACACGGCGTGGCCGCGCGGGGTCGACAACTCCACCGCGGCGCGGGCGCACCGGATCGCGACGCAGCTGCGCTGTGTCGACTGCGAGAGCCTCTCGGTCGCGGACAGCGCGACCTCCACTGCGGCCGCGACCCGTGCGGACATCACGAGCCGCATCCGCCACGGCGAGAGCGACGCGGAGATCCGGCAGGTCTACGTGGACCGCTACGGCGAATCGGTCCTGCTGCAGCCGTCCAGCAGCGGGCTCGGGGTGCTCGTCTGGGCCCTGCCGATCGCGGCGCTCGTCATCGGCGCCGGCGGGATCGTGCTCGCGCTGCGTCGCTGGCAGCGCCAGCCCCGGCTGGTCGCGTCCGACGCGGACGAGGCACTCGTCGCGAAGGAGCGGGCGCACCAATGATCGACGAGGCGAGGACCGCGCAGGAAGAGGAACGGGACTTCCTCTTGCGCTCGCTCGACGACCTCGAGTCCGAGCGCGCGGCCGGCAACATCGACGACGAGACGTACCAGCGCCTGCACGACGACTACACCGCGCGCAGCCGCGATCACGGTGCGGGCCATGCAGGAAGGCAAGGAGACCGGCGCGGCGCCCGGTGACCTGCCCCCGACGTCGCGCCGGCACCGCTTCCTCGTCATCGGCGGCATCGTGCTGTTCGCGGCCATCGCCGCGACGACGATGGCGTTCGCACTCGGCGCCCGTCTCCCGGGCGACACCATCACCGGCCGGTCAGCGCGGTGGGACGGCGGAGGCCTCCCCGAAGGAGCGGCTGGCCGCGCTCGAGGCCGTCGCGACGAAGAACCCGACGAACGCCGAAGCCCGACTGTCGGTGGCGCGCTTCGAGCTCGGCCAGCAGGATCTCGCCGGCGCGCTGAAGGACTTCCAGGCCGCGGCCGCCCTGGCCCCGACGAACGGCGAGCCGTTCGCGTACAGCGGTTGGATCATCCGGCTCCAGGGGTATCCCGACCAGGCGCTGCAGCTGATCGACAAGGCGATCGAGGTGGATCCGTCCTACCCGGACGCCCACTTCTTCCGCGGCTTCATCCTGTTGCAGGACCAGAAGAACCCGCAAGGCGGCGATCCCCGAGTTCCAGCAGTACCTTGTGGCCGCGCCAGACTCGGCCCTCGCCGATCAGGTCCGCAGCCTGCTCGCCCAAGCGGTCAAAGCCGCCAAGTAGCAGCTCCGCCCCGCCCCCGGAACCGTCCCCCTGGAGGAACGTCGTGGTCGACCAGCCCGAGTACCAGATCGATGGCAGCAAGATCTACCGCACCACGATCGTCACCGACCGCGGCACGATCGTCGCCGACCTCGACCCGCAGCTCGCGGCGAACACCGTGAACAACTTCGTCGGTCTGGCCCGTCAGGGCTTCTACGACGGCCTGACGTTCCACCGGGTCGTCCCCGACTTCGTGATCCAGGGCGGCTGCCCGGAGGGCACCGGCACGCGGTGGCCCGGGCTACAAGTTCCGCGACGAGCCGG
The DNA here is from genome assembly GCA_963770105.1 of uncultured Acidimicrobiia bacterium. Classification (GTDB taxonomy): domain Bacteria; phylum Actinomycetota; class Acidimicrobiia; order IMCC26256; family JAENVU01; genus Chersky-806. The sequence goes on from CAVYOL010000002.1 coordinate 317,582, forward strand.
TGAAGGGCGAGTACACGCTCGGCGCGGTCGCGATGGCGAACTCCGGTCCCGAACACGAACGGCTCGCAGTTCTTCATCATGCATCGACGACTGCACGCGCAAGCTGTCGAAGGACTACAACCTCTTCGGCTACGTCGTCGACGGCATGGACGTCGCGCACGAGCACGCAGGTCGGCGACGTCATGAAGTCGGTGACGGTCGAGGAGATCGACCGCCCGTAGCGGCGCCGGTCAGTCGTTGGCTGCGGCGTCGATGAGGCCGTAGCGCCGGCGGATGCGCCGTTCGATCTGGCCGAAGACCAGTGAGTCCACGATGATCCCGATGACCAGGATCACGATCATCGTCGCGTAGAGGCCGACTTGTAGTCCGCGAACTGGCGCGCGGTGTCGAGGTCGCGTCCGAGCGACTCCTTGCCCGCGATCTGCACCGAGCAGCTCGCCGGCCAGCAGGCTGCGCCAGGCGAACGCCCAGCCCTGCTTCAGCCCGCCGACGACGGTCGGGCAGCGCGGCGGGCAGGACGACGTGGCGGAACAGCGGTCCAGCCCTTGGCGCCGAGCATGCGCGCCGGCGCGGCAGCAGGATCGGCGGGATGTTGTCGACGCCGGCGATGAGGCCGTTGGCGATCGACGGCGCCGCGCCGATCACGACCACGAACAGGATCGCGCCCTCCTTGAGCTCGAACAGCACGATCGCCAGCGGGAACCACGCGATCGACGGCATGGTCTGCAGGCCGGTGATCATCGAGCCGACCGCGGAGCGCAGCACCCGGCTCGTGACGACGACGGCACCGATGACGGTGCCGATGACGATGGCGATGCCGAAGCCGATGACGCCCGCTGGAGCGTGGTCGCCGCCGCCGACGAGGTAGTCGCCGAGGTTGTCGAACAGCGACTGGAAGACCGCGACCGGCCCGGGCAGGACGTAGTCGGGCTTCCAGCCCGTCCAGACGACGATCTGCCAGAGCAGCGAGCGACGATGCGCGATCGGCGCCGAGCTTGGGCCAGGCCGCGCCCCACGACGCTGCGCGACGCGCGGCTGCGGCCGCGGGCGGCGACGTCGAGCTCGCGAGCGCGTCGAGCCCGGCGAGCTCAGCTTGCGACGGGTCGCCATGGCGCCGCACCTCCTCGCGGAGCCGGTCGGTGATCGTCGCCGGCGAGCGTCGGCGACCTCGGGTCGAGTCGATGCGCCGCGGCCGCGGGATGTCGACGGGAACTCCTCGGCGACCCGGCCGGGCCGGCTGGTCAGCAGCACGACGCGGTCGCCGAGGCGCACCGCCTCGCGCACGTTGTGGGTCACGAACATGACGGTGAGCCCGGTCGGGTCCAGAGCGGCTCGAGCTCGTCGTGGAGCAGGTCGCGGGTCATGGCGTCGAGCGCGCCGAACGGCTCGTCCATCAGCAGCACGTCGGCGTCCTGCGCGAGCGCGCGGGCGAGCGCGACGCGCTGGCGCATGCCGCCGGAGAGCTCGTGGGGCCGCTTGTCGCCGAAGTCCGTCGAGGTGGACCATCTCGAGCAGCTCGGCGACGCGCGCCTGCGCTCGCGACTTCGGCACCCCGGCGAGCTCGCAGCGCGAGCTCGACGTTGCCGGCGCACGGTCAGCCACGGGAACAGCGCCGCCTCCTGGAACATCAGCGCGGTGCGCTCGCCGCGCACGTCGACGCGTGCCGGCGGTGGGCTGGTCGAGTCCGGCGACCAGGTTGAGCAGCGTGCTCTTGCCGCAGCCCGACGCGCCGACCAGGCAGACGAACTCGCCGCGGCCGACGTCGAGCGACACCTGGTCGAGCGCGTGGGTGGCGTCACCGGTGTGGCCGAAGACCTTGGAGACGGCGTCGAGGGAGACGGCAGGCGCCGCGCCATCTCCCTCGATGTCCGAGTCGAGCGTCTGCGATCCGAGTCACGCTCGTATTCTCCAGTACCTAAGTCGAGATAGTCAAGCCGATGGACTAGCCCTTGATCGCGGCCTGGCCCTTGTCCTTCAGCATCTGGTTCAGGATCGTGAGGTCGTAGATGCCCTTGAGGTCGGCGAGCTGATGAGGCCGACCGCCTCGGCGTCCTTGGCGTCCTTCACCAGCGACGGTGGCGATCGGGTCGACGGTGAACGTGATGGTTCTTCAACGACGCGGCCACGAGGTCCGGGGCGATCGGCTTGCCGGTGGCGCTCTGAATGCCGTCGCCGGCGAGCTTCTGGGCCTGGGTCGGGTTGGTCTCGATGTAGCTCGATCGAGGCCATCTCACCCTCGAGCAGCTGCTTGACCACGTCGGGGTGGGCGTTGAGGAACTCGGTGCTGACGATCACGTTGGTGGTGACGAACTTGCCGTTCGGCCAGAGGTCCTTCTCGTCGACGAGGATCTTGCCGCCGCCCTCCTTGACCAGGCGGGTCGCCCACGGCTCGGGGACCCAGGCGCCGTCGATGTCGCCGGACTCGAACGTCGTGAGGGTGACGCGCGTTGTCCTGGGGCATGATGTGGACGTCACCGCCGCCGGAGGTGTCGGTCTTGAGGCCCTTGCGACTTCAGCCAGCCGCGCAGCGCGACGTCCTGCGTGTTGCCGAGCTGCGGGGTCGCGATCGTCTTGCCCTTGAGGTCCTGGGCGCTGTTGATGTCGGGCTTCACGACGAGGTACGCCCCGCCGGAGGTCGAGCCGGAGACGATGCGCATGGCCTTGCCGTTCGACTTCTGGAAGCCGTTGATGGACGGGTTCGGGCCGATGAAGGAGGCGTCGAGCGCGCCCGCGAACATCGCGGTGATGACGTCGCCACCGGCGTTGAACGACGTGGTCTTGAGCGTCACGTTCTTGCCGAGGTTCTTCTTGAAGATGCCGCCCTGGATGCCGACGAGCGCCGGCGCGTGGGTGAGGTTCGGGAAGTAGCCGAGCCGCAGCGTGACCGGGCTGGAGGAGGGCTGGGAGCCGGCCTTGGTGGTCGACGAGGAGCTGGAGCTCGAGCTGCTGCCGCACGCGGCGAGGGCCGCACCGGCGATGACGACGGCGAGCAGGGCGATCGAGGTTTTGAATGCACGGTGGTTTCTCATGGGGCGGGAACCTAAAGGAAGTATCTCTACGTGTCAAGTAGAGATACTGGGAATGAGGCGACCGGCCCAGGCCCGTCCCCCAGGTATTTGTCTTGGAGGTTGAAAGACAGGTACAATACAAGTGATGCGCTACGTGGAGCTCGCCGACACCCTGCGGGAACGGATCGTCTCCGGGACCCGCGGTGCCCTGGCGAGCGAGGCCGAGCTGGGCCGGGAGTACGGCGTGAGCCGCGTGACGGTCCGCCGGGCGCTCGAGCTGCTGCGCGACGAGGGCCTGGTCACGGCCCGCCAGGGGGTCGGCTGGTTCGTCGCCGTCGACCCGGTCCGCCAGTCGCTCGGGCGGGTCACCACCCTCGAGGCCGCGCTCGAGGCGGCGGGCTCCGAGTCCAGCCGCCGGGTGCTCGAGTTCACGTTCGAGGCCGCGCCCGCCGACGTCGCGAAGACGCTCGACCTGCCCGCCGACGGGGAGGTGCTGCGGGTCACCCGCCTGAACCTGGCCGACGGCGAGCCGTTTGCGATCGTCACCGTCTGGGTGCCCGCCGGCCTCGGCGCGTCCCTCAGCCGGGCGGACGTCGAGCGATCCACGTTCTACGACCTCCTGCCACTCCAGGGCGTCGAGCCCGGCCGCGTGGTGCAGACGATCACCGCGATCGCGGCCGAGCGCGCGACCGCGGATCAGCTCGGCGTCCCCGTCGGCTCGCCGATCCTGGCCTGCCGGAGGGTCACCTACGATCGCCACGGAGACGCGGTCATCGTCGCGGAGCACCGCTACGCGGCCCACCTCACCGCACTCGAAGTCGAATTCCCCGCCACCCAGAACCCGGGAGCCCGTCATGGCTGAAGTCGTTGAACCGTTCACGCCCCTGTCGCTCGTGCGCGCGGCGTACGCCCGCTACCCGGAGCGCCTCGCGATCATCCGCGAGCGGCTCGGCCGGTCGCTGACCTACGCGGAGAAGGTGATGTTCGCCCACGCGGACGACCCCGCGTCGATCGGGCTCGAGCGCGGCGTGGACTACGGCGACTACCGCCCGGACCGCGTGGCGATGCAGGACGCGACTGCGCAGATGGCGCTGCTGCAGTTCACCCTGGCCAAGCTGCCGACCGTCGCGGTCCCGAGCACCGTCCACTGCGACCACCTGATCCAGGCGCGCGTCGGCGCCGAGATCGACCTGAAGTCCGCGCTCGACACGAACTCCGAGGTCTACGAGTTCCTCCGGTCGGTCAGCGCGAAGTACGGCATCGGCTTCTGGAAGCCGGGTTCGGGGATCATCCACCAGGTCGTGCTCGAGCAGTACGCGTTCCCGGGCGGGATGATGCTCGGCACCGACAGCCACACGCCCAACGCGGGCGGGCTGGGCATGGTGGCGATCGGCGTCGGTGGCGCCGACGCGGTCGACGTCATGGCCGGCTGGCCGTTCAACACGCGCGTCCCGCAGGTCATCGGCGTGCGGCTGACGGGCTCGCTGTCCGGCTGGGCCGCGGCGAAGGACGTCATCCTGAAGGTCGCGGGGATCCTCACGGTCAAGGGTGGCACCGGCGCGATCGTCGAGTACTTCGGCCCCGGCACCGAGTCGATCTCGGCCACCGGCAAGGCGACGATCTGCAACATGGGCGCGGAGATCGGCGCGACCTGCTCGCTCTTCCCGTACGACCGGCGGATGGCCGCGTACCTCAAGGCCACCCAGCGCGAGGAGCTCGCGGACCTCGCCGACGAGTACGCGGAGCACCTGTGCAGTGACCCCGACATCGCGGACGATCCCGAGCGGTACTACGACCGCGTGATCGACATCAACCTCTCGGAGCTCGAGCCGCACCTCGTCGGTCCGCACACGCCCGACCTCGACCGCCCGATCTCGGACGTGCGCGAGGCCGTGAAGGTCGAGGGCTACCCGGCGGAGATCTCCTACGCGCTCGTCGGTTCCTGCACGAACTCGAGCTACGAGGACATCGGCCGTGCTGCGCACGTGGCCCGGCAGGCGTCGGCGCACGGGCTCCGGGTCAAGACCCCGCTCCTCATCACGCCCGGCTCGGAGCAGGTGCGGGCGACGATCGAGCGTGACGGGTTGCTCGCGGACCTCGAGGCGATCGGCGCGACGGTGCTCGCCAACGTGTGTGGGCCGTGCATCGGCCAGTGGCAGCGCGACGACATCGTGAAGGGCGAGACGAACACGATCGTGTCGTCGTTCAACCGGAACTTCCCCGCCCGCAACGACGGCAACGCGGCGACGCTCTCGTTCATCGGATCGCCGGAGACCGTCACCGCGATGGCGCTCACCGGACGGCTCGACGTGGACTTCGTGCGCGAGCCCGTCGTCGGCGAGGACGGCAGCGCGGTGCAGCTCCAGGCCCCGGACGCGGACGAGCTCCCGTCCCGCGGGTTCGACCCGGGGGAGTCCGGGTTCGCCGCGCCGTCGTCGGATCCCGACGCCGTGGAGATCCTCGTGAGCCCGACCTCCGAGCGGCTGCAGCTGCTCGAGCCGTTCCCGGCGTGGGACGGCCGGGACTACTCCGGTCTGCAGGTGCTGATGAAGGCGTCGGGCAAGTGCACGACGGACCACATCTCGCCGGCCGGGCCGTGGCTCCGGTACCGCGGCCACCTCCAGAACATCTCGGGGAACCTCTTCACCGGGGTGAACAACGCGTTCGCGCTCGACGAGCCCGGGCTCGGCGTCGACGTGCGCGACCACTCGGTCGTCAAGCTCCCGGACCTGGCCAAGGCGTACAAGCAGGCCGGCATCGAGTGGGTCGCGATCGGCGACGAGAACTACGGCGAGGGATCGTCGCGGGAGCACGCGGCGATGGAGCCCCGGTTCATGGGTGGGCGCGCCGTGATCGTGCGCTCGTTCGCCCGCATCCACGAGGCCAACCTCAAGAAGCAGGGCGTGCTCGCGCTGACCTTCGCCAACCCCTTGGACTACGAGCGGGTGCTCGTAGACGACAAAGTGGACATCGTCGGACTTGCCGCGCTCGCCCCGGGTGTGCCGGTCAAGGTGGTGTTGCGCCATGTCGATGGTCGCTCTGACGAGATCGAGACGACCCACACCATGTCCGAGGAGCACATCGAGTGGTTCAAGGCGGGCTCAGCCCTCAACCTCCTGGCGGCGCAGCAGCGCCGGTAGACCCGCCGCGTCCACGGGGGCTCGAGCGGCTCGGGCGGTTCTCGGCCCGGCGCAAGTGGTGGGTGCTCGGGACCTGGTTGCTGATCGCGATCGCGCTGGGCGCGGGAGCGGCACCCGCGGGCAAGCCGTTCCGCGACGTCTTCACGATCCCGGGCTCGGACTCGCAGGCCGCGATCAACGTCCTCAACCAACGGTTTCCCGCGGCCAACCTTCCGACCGCGCAGGTCGTGCTCCACGACTCCGAGCACGCGATCCCGACCGCGACGGTGAGCGCGGCTGCTGCCGCGATCGAGAAGCTGCCCCAGGTCGCGAGCGCGTCGACGCCGAAGGTCTCGGCGGACGGGAAGACCGTCCTGCTCACCGTCACCTACAGCGTCGCGAACCCTGACATCTCGCTCGACACGATCGACCGGCTCGACTCCGCGACCGCGGCGGCGCGCTCCGCCGGCATCACGGTGGCGTACGGCGGTCCGGTCATCGACTTCGTGCAGCAGCAGACCGCGCCGACGAACCACGCCGACGAGATCGGTCTGCTCGCGGCCGTCATCATCCTGATCTTCGTGTTCGGCACGGTGGTCGCCGCGTTCCTCCCGCTCATCGTCGCCTTGACCGGCGTCACGATCGCGACCTTGATCCTGACGATCATCGCGACCGGAGCCACCGTCGGCACCGTCGCGCCGATCCTCGGCTCGATGATCGGGCTCGGCGTCGGGATCGACTACTCGTTGCTCATCGTCAGCCGGTTCCGTCAGGAGCGCGACCAGGGCGTGCCCGTGCACGACGCGATCGGTCGCTCGATCGCCACGGCCGGCTCCGCATCGCTCTTCGCCGGGATGTGCGTAGCGATCGCGCTGTGCGGTCTGTGGTTCGCGGGCGTCCCGTACGTCTCCACCCTCGGGTTCTCCGCCGCGATGTTCGTCGCGGTGATGGTGCTCGCGGCGCTCACGTTGCTCCCGGCGCTGCTCGGCATCCTCGGGCCGCGCATCAACAAGCTCCGGGTGCTGCCGAAGCCCAAGCACGTCAAGGCCGAGGGCACCGGCTTCTGGTACCGCTGGGGCCACGAGGTCGCCCGGCGGGCCTGGTGGTTCGTGGCAGCCAGCCTCGCGGTGCTCCTCCTGCTCGCCGCGCCGGCGCTCAGCATGCGGCTCGGCTTCACCACCGATGCGGACGCACCGGCGGGCACGACCCAGCGCGAGGCCTACGACCTCGTGACCCAGGGGTTCGGCGCCGGCCAGAACGGCCCGCTGCTGCTGACGGTCGCCCTCCCGAACGCGACGAAAGCCAATCAAGCCGCCGACATCGCGGCCGCGGAGAAGCTCCTCGCCGCGGTCAAGGCGACCAAGGGCGTCGCCTCGGTCACGCCTCCGCTCCCGAACTCGGCCGGCAACGCGGCGGTCGCGCTGGCGACTCCCACCTCCGCGCCCAACGCGCCGACGACGCAGGCGTTGGTCCGCACCCTGCGCGACGACGTCATCCCCGCGGCCACGAAGGGCACACCGCTCGCGGGCCAGGTCCACGTCGGCGGCGTCACCGCGGAGCTGATCGACCTGACCGACCGCATGAACTCACGGTTGGCGCTGGTCATCGGCGCGGTGGTGCTCGGCGCGTTCCTGCTGCTGATGATGGTGTTCCGGTCGATCCTCGTGCCGCTCAAGGCCGCCGTGATGAACCTGCTGTCGATCGGCGCCGCGTACGGCGTGATCGTGGCGGTCTTCCAGTGGGGATGGGGAAAGAACCTGATCGGGCTCCGGGAGACGATTCCGATCGTCGCCTTCGTGCCCGTGATGATGTTCGCGATCCTCTTCGGGCTCTCGATGGACTACGAGGTGTTCCTGCTCTCGCGCATCCGCGAGGAGTTCGACAAGTCCGGCAACAACCGGGAAGCGGTTGCGATCGGACTGGCGAAGACGGCTCGCGTCATCACGTCGGCCGCGCTCATCATGATCGCGGTGTTCCTCTCGTTCGTCACGAGCGACAACCCGACGGTGAAGATGATCGGACTCGGCCTGGCGGTCGCGGTGGCCGTCGACGCGACGATCGTCCGGCTCATGCTCGTCCCCGCGACGATGGAGCTGCTCGGCAACGCCAACTGGTGGTTGCCCGAGCCGCTCGACAAGCTCCTGCCGCACATCAACGTCGAGGGCACGCCCACCCCGGCTCCGGTGCTCGAAGCCCCGGCTCCGCCCGCCCCCGAACCCGAGCCCGCCCGCACCTGACCCGGACTCCCGCAGCTTTTGGCGTCACTTACGACCCCCTGCGGGGCCTAAGTGACGCCAAAGCGGTGCGTGGGGTGGGTCAGAGGGCGCGGAGCTGGAGCTCGGTGGGCTCGGCGCAGCAGAACCACGGCTCGTTGAGGCGCGGGGACTCTGCGACGGCGGTGAGCCCGAGCGGCTCGAGCCCGACCTCGACCCGCAGCGCGTCGTAGACCTCGGGGATCGGCGCGTCGCCCGCGGCTTCGACCAGGGCCGCGAACCGCGCCTGGAGCCCGTCGAGCGGCGACGTCCACGGGTACGTGAGCCGCGCCGCGTCCCACGGTCCGAGGTCGTCGAGGTAGCCGAGGAGCAACGAGCCCTCGGGCACGAGCAGCCGGATCGTGTACTGCACCGGGTCGACGTTGCCGACGAGCCCGTGCACCGCGACGAACTCGAGGATCGCGCGGACGTCGTCGAGCGTCGCCCACGGCGTGAACGGCAACCACGACGGCCGGATCGCGATGCCATGGCCGCGCAGGAGCTCGACCGCGCGGCCGGCCTCCGCCGCGGTGTGGCCCTTGTCGAGGAGCTCGAGGGTCGCGTCGTTGACGGACTCGAACGCGGACACCACGAAGAGGCAGCCTGAAGCCGCGAGCTCCTCCCACACGTCGGCGTGTCGGAGGATGTGCTCCACCTTGACGGTGCAGTCGAACGTCAGGTCGGGGAACCGCTCGTGCACCGCCCGCACGACGCGGAGCGCATGATGGACGCCGTTGAAGAAGTCGGGGTCGCCGTAGGTCACGTGGCGCGCGCCCATCGCGACCTGCTGCGCGACGTCGGCGACGACCGTGTCCACCGGGTTGATCTGGATGCGCCCGTCGTAGACGACCGGGACGGGGCAGTGGCGGCACCGGTGCGCGCAGCCGCGCGAGGCCTCGACGGATGCGACGAGATGCTCCTGACCCGCGTGGATGAGCCGTGCGTAGCGCTCGAGCGGTGGCAGCAGGTCCCGCGCCGGAAGGGCCGGCGGGGGCTCGGACGCCCGCGTGGCGTCGGCCTCGATCCAGCGCACCAGCTCGGTGTCCGGATCGCGGCTGACCAGCGCGGTGGCGACGTCGGCGCACATCGCGGCGTAGAGGCCGTAGCACGCGACCGGACCGCCGATCGTGGGTGCCACCTCACGGGCCAGGCGCGCCGCGGTGTGCATCGGCACCGAGATCGCGACCTTGTCGGCCCAGGCGCCGAGGGCCGGATCCCACATGTCGATGGAGAGATCGAGGCAACGAACCTCGTGCCCCCCGGCCCGAAGGCGCCCGGCCGGGCCTGCGACCGCGACGGGCTGATGACCGAGCTCGTAGGTCGAGACGAGGAGCACCTTCACGTGATGACCATAACGATGCGCGCCGCAGCTTCCCGCAGCGCGGCTTCGACCGCGGCCGGCGTCTCGGCCCGGGCGAAGAGGAAGCCGAGGTAGCGATCACCGTCCGGGAGGGGAGTGAGCGTCCGACCGACCGGGACCGTGATCTCCAGCCCGACGATGCCCTCGACGGCGAGGGCGTCGTCCCTGCCGCGCACCTCGACCAGGGTTCCCGCGCGCTCGATCGGCAGCATCATGACGCCCGCCGCGGACTGCTCGCGCGCCAGCCCGTCGAGCGGCAGCCCGACCGCGTGGCGCAGGATCACCTCTTCGAGGCTGATGCCCGCGCCGAACCGCAACGTCCGCGCGCACAGCCCACCGATGGAACGCGCCGCGACCTCGATCACCCAGACCCGCCCGTCGTGGACGCGCACCTCCGCGTGGACTGGGCCCTCGGTCAGGCCGATGGCGTGCGCGGCCCGCTCGGTCGCGTTCGCGACCAGTGCGAGCGTCGGCGCCGGGAGTCGTGACGGAGTGACGTAGATGGTCTCCTCGAAGTACGGCCCCTCCAGCGCGTCAGGCTTGTCGAAGACCGCGAGGACCTCGAGCGCGCCGTCGCGCAGGAGCCCCTCGAGCGCGACCTCCACCCCGGGGACGTACTCCTCGACGATGACCGGCCCGTCCCAGAACCCGGCGATGCGGGCGCGGGCCGTGTCGAGCTCCTCCGGGGTGTCGCACCGGATGACGCCCTGGCTCCCCGAGAGCCCGGTCGGCTTCACGACGCACGGGAACCCCACGTCCGCCGCGCGTCGTCCCGAACCGGGGCTGGGGCACCTCGCCGGCCGCGAGCCGCCGGCGCATCTCGGCCTTGTCCCGGGTCGCGGCCACCGCGTCGGGTGGGCTGTGGGGGAAGCCGAGGCGCGCCCCGGCCTCGGCCGCGACCACGACGCCCCGGTCGTCGACCGCGACCACGGCGTCGACCCCGCGGCGCCGATCGAGCTCGTCGATGGTCTCGAGCGCCGCAGGGACGTCCGAGAGCGGGATCGCGACGACCCGGTCCCCCTCGCCGACCACCGGGGCGTCGTCGGCGCCGACCACCAGCTCGACGCCCAGGGCCCGGGCGGCGGCCACGAAGTCCGGGGCCCGGTAGGTGCTGGTCGGCACGAGGAGAAGTACCCGGGTCACGGGCGTATCATGGTGCACATGTCCGAGCTCACCGCCCTGCTCACGATCACCGACCCGGCCCAGGAGCGCATCCTGGAGGTCCGCGCGGGTGAGCCCGAGCCCGAGACGCTCGCGCTGTGGCTCGAGGTCAGCGGCGTGCAGGGCAACGCGTTCACCTACGACATGTACTTCCGCCGTCTGGACGAGGCCGGGGAGCAGGACCTCGTCCAGCACGGTGACGACCTGTCGATCGTCGTTCCCGAGGAGCACGCCGACAACATCCGCGGCTCCACCCTCGACCTCTCCGGCGGTGGCCTGCTCCTGCAGAACCCGAACAGCCCGCAGCTCGCGCCGGCGATGTCCGGTGCGGCGCCGGACCTGGACCTCTCGGACCCGGTCGTCGCGAAGGTGGTCGAGGTGCTCGACACGCAGATCAACCCGCAGATCGCCGCGCACGGAGGCTTCGCCGAGCTGGTGGCGATCGAGGCCCCGGTCGCGTACCTGCGCATGGGCGGCGGTTGCCAGGGGTGCGGCATGGCCGCGGTGACCCTGTCGCAGGGCATCGAGGTCGCGCTGCTCGAGTCGGTGCCCGAGATCACCGAGGTCGTCGACGTCACCGACCACGCCTCGGGCGCGAACCCGTACTACGAGGCCGCCAAGAAGTAGCGGCCCGAACGCGCGGCGAGCTACTTCGCTCCGGCGAACCGGGTGGCGTCGTCCGCGGCGTAGTGCGCGACGGCCGCGTCGGCGACCGCGTTGCGCTCGATCGCGGTGATGACCTCCTCGACCTTGGACGCGGGGATCGCGCACGTCATCTCGGTCGCGGCCATCCCGGTGCGCACCCGGCTGAGCGCGCAGCCGACGCTCGCGGCGATCTCGCCCTGCTCCTTGGCGATCGCGACGATGTGACACTGCGGCTTGCCCTCGATGCGCAGGCCCGGGACCGCGTCCGAGACGACCATGAGCTGCTTGGCGTTGAGCCGCAGCAACACGACGTCGGGATCGATCGGCGTCGCCGCGAGCGGTCCGTAGATCACCGCGCCCGGCTTCTCGGTGACGACCGGGATCTGCGGGACGATGTCCATCGTCACCCAGCCGGTGTCGAGCAGGGCGGCGACGTCGCTGTTGCCCGCAACCTCGTCGAGCGTCTTGAAGCCGTGGGTCAGGCTGCCGACGCTGCAGTTGCCGTGGTCGGCGGCGACGGTGCCGAACGTGGACTCGGCCGCGTGCATCCAGAAGACGCATCCGGCCGGCACGCGGCCGGTGCGCCCGTCGGGGAGCGGCTCCGGCATCGGCGCGTCGAACGGGGCGATGCCGTCGACCGGGCCGGCGCGGAAGCTGATGGCGATCGGCGGCGCCGCCAGCGCGAGTGAGGCGTTCAGCCGGCCGGCGAGGTCGTTCCAGTCGTGGCTCATCGGTGCCTTTCGAACGGGGAAAGCGTGCTCAGGGGGCTCGGAGCGTGCGGCAACGAGGCGACGATACCCGGCAACGCGTCGAGGAGCTGCTTGGCATCGGCGCCCGTCGACGACCAGCCGACGCTGATCCGCATCGACCGGTCCGCGTCCGCACCCATCGCCTCGAGCACCGGCGACGGCTCGAGCGCCTCGCTCGAGCACGCGGAGCCGGAGTGGACGGCGACGCCGTGCTGGTCGAGCGCGAGCAGGATGGGCTCGGCTTCGACGCCTTCGATCCCGAGGCACACGAGGTGCGGCACCCGCGCGTCCGGGTCGCCGTACTGGACGACGCCGGGGACGGTGGCGATCGCGCCCTGCACGACGTCGTCGGTGATGCGGCGCTCGGTGGTGGCCTCCGCGGCGAGCCGGTCGTCTGCCGCGAGCTCGGCCGCGGCCGCACCGAAGCCGACGATCGGCCGGCACGTTCTCGAGCCCGCCCCGGCGCTCGCGCTCCTGCGCACCGCCGATGATGAGGGGAGGGATGCGCAGACCGCGCCGGATGAGCAGCGCGCCCACACCCTTCGGCCCACCGAGCTTGTGCGCCGAGACGCTCACGAGGTCCGCACCGAGCGCGGCGAAGTCGATCGGAACGTGCCCCGCGCCCGTGCACGCGTCGACGTGGACGAGCACGTCCCGGGCGCGCGCGATCTCACAGATCGCCGCCACCGGTTGCATGGTCCCGACCTCGTGGTTCGCGAGCTGGACCGACACGAGCGCGGTGTCCGCCGTGATCGCGGCGGCAATCTCGTCAGGGTCGAAGCGGCCGAGCCGGTCGACGCCGACCAGCTCGAGGTCGCCGGGCTCGCGGCGGCACGCGTCGAGGACGCTCGAGTGCTCGACTGCGGTCGAGACGATGCGTCCGCCGAGCCCGGCCCGGCGGACCCCACCCCAGATCGCGTGGTTCACCGCCTCGGTGCCGCTCGACGTGAAGACGACCTCGCGTGGCCGGGCGCCGAGCAGCGCGGCAACCTGCTCGCGGGCGTCCTCGATCGCGACGCGCGTCATGCGTCCTTCGGCGTGCAGGCGAGCCGGGTCGCCGAAGTGCTCCGTGAGGAACGGGAGCATGGCCGCGAACGCTGCCGGACGCAGCGGAGCCGACGATGCGTGATCGAGATACGCGCGGCTCGACTCAGACGCGGGCGATGCAGTGGTCGTCGCCGTCGGGCCGGCTGGCTTCGAAGATCGGCTGGGTGTCGCCGTAGAGCCCGGACATCAGGCCGCGGATCAGACCGCGGTCCACCGCGCACACGACGTGCGGGTAGGCCTGCGCGGCCGCGCCGAACGGGCAGTGCTCCGACACGATGGTGAGCGACGCCCCCTTCGACTCGGCGTGCGCGGAGAAGCCGTGCGCGGTGAGCGCCTCGGCGACCGTGGCGAGCGCGGCCTTCACCGACCGGTGCCCCTCGCTCGGCGCCATGCGCGCCGCGAGCGTCTTGCCGTAGTCGAAGCCGACCTCCTCGGCCATCGCCTCGGCCTGCTCGGGCGGCAGCACGTCGAGCGCGCGGGCGAGCAGCGTCGCGAGGAGGTCGTCGCGCCGGGGCGGGAACGACAGCACCGCGTCCTGCTCGGCGATCCGGTACCGCTTGGACGGACGGCCCGCGGCGCGGGCGCCGTCCACCCGGTTCACGTCGACGGTGACGTACCCGCCGGCGGAGAGCTTCTCGAGGTGGTGCCGGGCGACGTTGGGGTGGAGGTCGAAGCGCTCCGCCACCTCGGTCGCGGTCACCCCGGCGGGGGTCTCGCGGATCGCCAGGTAGATGTCACGCCGGGTGGGATCACCGAAGGCGCTGGTCACGGCGCTCACCGCCGCACTGAATTCGTCGGCGTCGAGCGCGGGTTCTCCGGGCATGGTCCGGTATTCTACCTATGTCCGTAGTGGAAATCCTTCAGGACCGGCCAGGAGAGGGCTGATGCCCGAAAACCCGTTCTCGCACGCCTCGACGAGGGTGCTGGCGATCGCCTCGGGCAAGGGGGGCGTGGGCAAGTCCACGGTCACCACCAACCTCGCGATCGCGCTCGCGCAGCGGGGCAAGGACGTGGCGGCCCTCGACGCGGACGTGTGGGGCTTCTCGATGCCCCGCATGCTCGGGATCTCGGCGCCGCCGGAGCTCGACGAGGACAAGGCGATCATCCCGCCGGAGGCGCACGGCGTCCGGCTGATCTCGATGGGCTTCTTCGTCCCCGAGAACCAGGCCGTGATCTGGCGGGGCCCGATGCTGCACAAGGCGCTCGAGCAGTTCATCACCGACGTGAAGTGGGGCGAGCCCGACTACCTCATCATCGACATGCCGCCGGGCACGGGCGACGTGTCCATCTCCATGTCGCAGTTCCTGCCACGCGCGGAGGTGATCGTCGTCACCACCCCGCAGGTGGCGGCGCAGTCGGTCGCGCAGCGCGCCGCGGCGATGTCCGAGAAGGTCGAGCTCGACCTCATCGGGGTCATCGAGAACATGAGCTGGTTCCGGGGCGACGACGGCAAGGCGTACGAGATCTTCGGCGCGGGTGGCGGTCAGGAGCTGGCCGACCACCTCGAGGTCCCGCTGCTCGGACAGGTGCCACTGGTCACGGAGCTGCGGGAGGGTGGCGACACCGGGGCGCCGATCGTCATCACGGAGCCGGAGTCCGAGGCGGCCCAGGTGTTCCACCGGATCGCGGCGCAGGTCGAGGAGATCCAGCCCCGCAAGATCTTCAAGAAGGAGCTCCGCCTCATCTGAGGGCGCGCACGTAGCCGAGGCGCGGCGTGACGTCCGCGGTCACGGCCTGACCCTGCCGCACCGAACCGTACCGGTCCTCGGTCACGCGGAACGCGGCGACGCGGTCACGAGTCCCGTCGTCGATCGCGACGTAGCACCAGTGCTTCGGCGGGTTGCTCGTCGAGAGCAGACGACGGCGCGTGCGGCACCGCAGCACCGTCCCGGTGACGGGTCGCGTCGTGAACAGGTCCGGGATCGCCACGCTCAGCGTCCAGAGACCCCAGAGCAGTGGGAACGCGAGCACCGTCACCGCGACGAGCTCGACCGTGCTGTCGTCGCCGACGAGGCGCGCGACGAGGTAGCCGGAGCCGCCCGCCGCGACGACGCCCTCGAGGGTGCCGACCGCGGGATGGCGGCCCCAGGCCGGCGGGCGCACGCGTGGATAGCGCACCCGGACCCGGCGCCAACGTCCGCCCTGCGCACTCCACGCGAGGTGGTCGTCCTCTTCACCGAACGGCAGCGCGGTGACCGCGTGATCCGCGAGCCCGAACCCGGCTGCGTACGCGAAGTGGCGTCCGTACAGCTTCACCGACGCCGGCGGAAGCACCCCAAGCTGCTCGTCCTGTGCGAGGTGCGCCCGCACCCCGAGCCACCGGGCCTCGGCCGCGCGCCCGGCCGGCGTCGGCCGCTGCGCGATCGATCGCTGCATCCGCCCCGCGATCGCGGTGATCAGGGCCGTGCCGCCGAGCGCGATCGCGAGGGCGATGCCCGTGACGACCGGACGGTCACCGGCATCCCCGCCGATCCGCGCGGAGAGCAGGAACAGCCCGACGATCACCACGACACCCGCGCCGACCAGCTGCACGACCCGCTTCGGCCAGCGGTCGACGGTCAGGCCGCGGCGCTGAGCATCGGCGACCACGAGCCGGGCGAGCTCCCGGTGCCAGCGAGCCGACGCATCCTCGGTCCCGGTCGTCAGTGCGGTGGCCGGGATCACGCCGTCGACGGCCTTCGCCCGCAGCGCAGTCAGGACGTGACGCTCGAACGGGGCGAGGGCTTCCGCTTCCGGCGGTTCCGGAGGAACCCGACAGATCGTCTGGCCCGGCTGCACCTCCTCGAGGGTGATGACGTCCCGGGCTGCGAGGTCGAGGAGCGTCGCCGGCGCGGTCTCGGTCCGGACGTCGTAGTCGTTGCAGAGCAGCGCCGCGATCGCCGGTGGCTCGGGGCCGAGGTCCATCGTCGGAGGATCACCGTCGACGTGGGGCGGGCGCCGGGCGACCCACGCGGCCGACGCGGCCGCGAGCCAGGCGACGGCGACTGCGGCCGCGGCCACCAGCACCGGCAGCGAGAATCCGTCCGAGCTGGAGGCGGCAGCCAATCCGGGCACGGGGCATGTTCGCACGGGTCGCCCGAGGCCCGGGTGCCCGGGAGGCCCGGGTACGATGCGCTACCCCCGCCACCGAAGGATTTGTGCGCATGGAAGTCAGGATCGGCGTCGTCTACTCGCCCAAGGAGCTGACGGTGGACATCGACAGCTCACCCGAGCAGATCGTCGCCCACGTCGAGAAGGCGCTGGCCGAGTCCGCGCACATGCTCTGGATGCACGACGACCGCGGCCGTCGCATCGGCGTGCCGCTGGACAAGATCGCGTACGTCGAGATCGCGCACGACGACGACGCCCGGCGAGTCGGCTTCGGGCGATAGGGAGGTAGCCCGCTTGCCCTCGCCCGATCTTCTCGGGCGACGCCTCCTCTTCTTCACCGGCAAGGGGGGCGTCGGCAAGAGCACCATCACCGCGGCGATGGCGTTGCTCGCCGCCGACCAGGGCAAGCGCGTCCTGGTCATCGAGGTCGACGCCAAGGGCAACATCACCGACCGCTTCGAGTCGCGTCCGGTCGGGTTCCAGCCGCGCGAGGTGTACCCCGGGGTCTTCGCGCTCGCGATGGACACCGAGGCGAGCCTGCGCGAGTACCTGAAGCTGAACCTGAAGGTCCCGGTCGTCGGACGGATCGGACCGCTCGCCCGGGTGCTCGACTTCGTGGCGACGGCCGCGCCCGGCGTGAAGGAGGTCCTCACGATCGGCAAGGTCTGCTGGGAGGTCCGCGAGGCGCTCGAAGGCCGCGCGGACTGGGACCTCGTGGTGGTCGACGCCGCCGCCACGGGCCACGTGATCTCGCAGCTCGGCGCGCCGGAGGCGATCCGCGAGCTCGTCGCGGTCGGTCCGGTGCGCTCCCAGACCGAGTGGATGACCGAGATCCTCAACGACGCCGCGCTCACCGCGCTCAACGTCGTCGCCACGCCGGAAGAGATGCCCGTCGAGGAGACCATCGACCTCGTCGGCCAGGCGCGCGAGGAGCTCGAGGTCGCGCTCGGCGCGGTCATCGTGAACCGCGTGCTCCCCGAGCTCTTCACGCACGCGGACGAAGAGGCGTTCGACGCGCTGCGGGAGCCACCGGCAACGGAGATCCTGACGGGAACGGCCGGGTCGGGGGTGACCGCCGTGCTCGACGGGGCTCGGCTCGCGGTTTCGCTGCGCCGAACCCGCGCCACTCACCTCACCCGCCTGCGCAACGAGGTCGACCTGCCGCTGCTCTACGTCCCGTACCTGTTCTCGCGCACCCACGGGCTGCGCGAGACCCGCGTCGTCGCCGAGGCGCTCAGCCAGGAGCTCGGACTGTGACCACCACGAGCCTCGAGTCGCTCCTCGCGACGAAGGAGATCGTCGTCTGCTGCGGGTCGGGTGGCGTCGGCAAGACGACGGTGGCCGCGTCGGCCGCGCTCGGCGCCGCGAGCCGGCTCGGCGGCAAGGTGCTGGTGCTGACGATCGACCCCGCGAAGCGGCTCGCCGACGCACTCGGGCTCGAGGGCATCGGCAACATCGAGAAGCAGGTCCCGGTCGACGCGTTCAAGGCCGCGGGCCTCGAGGTGCGCGGCGAGCTGTGGGCCGCGATGCTCGACACGAAGCAGTCGTGGGACGCGCTGGTGCTGCGGCACGCGCCGGACGAGGAGACCGCGTACAAGATCCTCGACAACCGCCTGTACGAGAACATCACCGCGCGCTTCGTGCAGAGCCACGACTACATCGCGATGGAGCGGCTGTTCGAGATCCACGAGACCGGTCGGTTCGACCTCATCATCGTCGACACCCCGCCGACCCGGAACGCGCTCGACTTCCTCGACGCGCCGAAGCGCATGGCGGAGTTCTTCGGCGGCCGGCTGCTGCGCTGGCTCACGATGCCGTACCGCGTCGGCGGCCGGCGCGGCGCGCGCGTGATCAACGTCGCGAGCCGGCCGTTCTACCAGATGGCCGATCGCCTGCTCGGCAGCCAGTTCCTGCAGGACATCGCCGAGTTCTTCCTGAACTTCCAGTCGATGTACGGCGGCTTCGTGGAGCGCGCCAACGCGGTCGAACGACTGCTGCACGACAAGCGCACGACGTTCGCCGTCGTCACGACGCTGGAGTCCGCGCCACTGCACGAGGCCGAGTACTTCTGCGAGCAGCTCATGGCGCGCAAGTACCACCTCGGCGCGTTGATCCTGAACCGGACGCTCCCGCGCTACCTGCTCTCCGCGGAAGGCGACCGCGCGGCCGAGGCGCTCTGCGCGGAGTCCGGGCCCCTGGGCGCGGCGCTGGCCGAGACGGGCAACCCCGCGCTCGGCGATCCGGGCCGGGACGCACGCGTGCTCACGACGATCGGCCAGTCGTTCCAGAACTTCGCCGTCGTCGCCAAGCGCGAGGCCGAGCTGCGCTCCGAGCTGTCCCGCGTGCCCGAAGTCCTCGCGGACGTCCCCGCGCTGGACTCGGACGTCGGCGACATCGCCGGCCTCGCGCTCATCGCGGACTCACTCTTCCCGAAGCCCTGACCCGACTGGTTTCGGGGCGCCTGAGCGTCGCTCTGGCGACCTTGAGACGCCCCGAAACGAGTGGGGGACGACGGGATGGGCCGGGCCTGTCGAATTGGTGACGTCGCGGTCGCGAACGTCGCGCCGCGGTCGTAGCCTGGGTGGCGTGGCCGAGCCGACGAGCTACCAGGGAGGCAGCATCTTCCTCCGTTGGTGGCCCACGACGATGATCGGGTGCGCGGTGGCGATGTGCATGCTCGGCGGGCTGCACAGCATCCAGTGGCCCACGCTCCTCGTCGTGCTCGCCGTGATCCACGCGCGCTGGATGCCCTGGCAGTTCACCATCCGCAAGGACGGGCTGGCGCTCGCGTTTCCCTTCGGGCGCCGGATGTTCCTCCCGAAGGCTTCGCTGACCGTGCGCATGGAGACCATCGGCGCGACTGCGCTGGTCGGTCGCCACCGGCGGTTCGGCTACCTGCTGATGGACCGCATCCTCTACGAGCCGGGACGGTCGATCCTGCTGCGCACCGCGTTCTCCGGTCTGGGCTACCAGGTGACCGAGCGCACGGGCTGACGCGGACCGACGCGCACCGACCGGCCCCGGGGGGAGGGCCGGCCGGTCGCTGCACCGGGTCGAGTCGTGCCGACTACATCGGCAGCGCTTCGTACACCTCCACTGTGCCGCCGGACTCGAGCACCGGGCACCCGTTCGCGAGCTTCGCGGCGAGCTCGAGGCTGTCGGCCTCGATGATCGAGTAGCCGCCCAGGCCGGCTGCCACGGCGCCCGTCGACCCGTCGGACTTCACTGCGGTCGATGGACCGAACGGGTTCCCACCGTCGATGACCGCGGACCCGAGCGTGCCGAACCAGGCGCCCCACTTCTGCATGACCGCTTCCTGGGCCGCCGGCGTGTCGGCCATCTTTCCGCCGGTGTAGGCGAACACGTACTTCCCCATGTCGCTGCTCCTCCGTCATCCGGCACCGTCTGTGCCGCTCGTGCAGACGACGAACGGCCGGGCCCGGATCGACCGTCGAATGCGAGAAATGTGCGCCGAAGGGCACCAAACAGATTGCCGTCATCTCACGGGACGCGCGCCATACAAAAAGGTCGCCATGACACACGTCGTGCAATTTCGGTAGGGTGCCGTCATCGCGGATCCGGTTTCTCGGGCTTCTGGACGCGATCGACTGGGAGGTTGGGCAGTGCGGTCTTCGAAGGTCATTGTCGCTCTGTGCGCGGTCGCAGCACTCGCGTTCTCCACCGTCGTGATGGCGGGCGCGTCCATCACGGCCTCGACCGGGCAGGTGATCCGGCTGACCACGCCGCCGGCATCCGTCGCGCTCAACAAGCTGGAGAACGCCACGTCCACGTACGCGTTCGACGAGGCGCAGGGCAAGACGCTCACTTCCGCGATCGCGGTGGACGCGGTCAACCCCGGGACCTACACCTCGTTCCCGGCCGGCTCCGCGAAGATCGCGGTCGGGACCGTCGTCGACAGCCACCTGATCCACAGCGACATCCCGTCGAAGAACTTCACGAGCCACCGCACCGGATCGGTGACGTTCTCGAGCGACATCCTCGGCGTCGTCGCGTCGACCGCGAAGCTCGCCGCCAGTGACAGCCTCGGCGCGCCGGGCACGACCTACGCCGGCACCACGCAGTGGCGCGGGCTCGAGAGCAGCGAGAACGGCTTCTCCAACTTCGGCGACAAGTTCACGATCTCGGCCGACAAGCGCACGGTCACGTTCGACATCAACACGTTCGTGATGGACGAGCTCCGTGTGATCACGACACACGCCAACCCGCTCGTCACCTCGATCTCCGACGCCCCCGACCCGGTGCAGGTCGGCGAGAACGTCACGTACACGATCACGGTCAACAACACGGGCGCGACGGCGGCGACCGGCGTGCAGGTCGCCGACGCGTTCCCCGGTGCGACGCTCGTGTCCGCCACCTCCTCCGGCGGGTGCACCGGCACCACGACGGTGACCTGCGGGCTGGGGACGATCGCGGGCGGCGGCTCGGCTGCCGCGACCGTCATCGTGACGAGCCCGTCCACCGTGCCGGCCGGCGGCACCATCACGAACACCGCGACGTCGCCTCCGGGCCAGCCGATCGCGGCGACCGCCACCACGACGGTCGTCTCGCAGTCGCTCTCCACGAGCATCACGGACTCGCCGGACCCGGTCACCGCCGGCAACGACGTGCAGTACACGCTGACCGTCACCAACAACGGCCTCGCGGGGGTGGCCGACGCCCACGTGGTGGACACGCTGCCGCCGGGCGCGTCGCTCAGTTCGGCTCCGGCCACCTGCTCCGGCACCGGCCCCGTCGACTGTGATCTCGGTCCGCTCGGGGTCGGCGGGTCGGCGCAGGTCCAGATCGTCGTCACCAGCCCGAGCACGGTTCCGAGCGGCGGCACCATGACGAACAGCGCGGTCGCCTCGCCCGGCAGCAACACCGCCGGGACCCAGGTCACCACCGTGGAGGCGCCCCAGGACGGCGTGTCCAAGGGCTTCGTCTCACCGGGCGGCTCGCTCACGATCTCCGGCGACGACCCCGCGACGTTGACCCTGCCCGACACGGGCAACGGCGCGCCGGTGAACATCACCCAGGGCGACGGCACCTTCTGTGACGGCCCGTGCTCCGGCATCGCCACCACGATCTCGGAGTTCGGCGGCTATTCGGACCCGAACCAGCCGATCAGCCTCGACCTGACCTACAACTTCCCGGACAGCCCGACCAGCCTCACGGACGCGGCAACGGCGTTCGGCTCGACGATCTACAAGAACGACGACCCGCTGAACCCGAACGTGGGGACGCCGGTCCCGTTCTGCGCCAGCCTGGGCGCCGGGGTGGCGAACCCGCACCCCTGCGTCGACGGCCGGACGATCACCCAGCCGACGCCCAACACGTTCGTCGTCACGTTCAAGATCCTCTACATCTCGGGCGATCCGAAGTTCGCTCGGCGGTAGCTGCCGGACCCGGCTTCGGCAGGCGAAGCCGGGTGCGGTAGAACGACGTCCATGTTCGACGACCTGCTCGAAGCCAACCGGCGCTATCGCCGCGACTTCCACGACTCGGGGATGCAAGGTGTCGCGGCCAAGGGGCTGGCCGTGCTCACGTGCATCGACTCGCGCATCGACCCGCTCGCGCTGTTGGGCCTGCGCGCCGGTGACGCGAAGATCATTCGCAACGCCGGGGCGCGGGTGACCGACGACGCGCTCCGGTCGCTAGTCCTCGCGGTGAACCTGCTCGGCGTGACGCGGGTCTGCGTCGTGCAGCACACCAGCTGCGCGATGGTGGGCACCACGGACGCCGAGGTGCAGGCGCGCATCGGAGCCCTGCGGGGCGTGGATGCCGGCGGTTGGGAGTTCCTCACGATGGCCGACCAGCTCCAGGCGCTGCACGACGACATCGGCATCATCGAGTCGTGCCCGTTGCTCCCGGACGACCTCGTGGTCGGCGGCTTCATCTTCGACGTCCACAGCGGCGAGCTGGTCCCCGTGACTCGCGATCAACCCGCGGCACCCGACCGGTAGCCTCACACCGTGTTCTTCCGCGGCGTCCCCTTCCTCTTCCTCTTCGTCGTGGCGCCGCTCGCCCTCGGCGTGGTCGCGCTCGTGGACGCCACCCGGCGCCCGGACGACGAGTGGGCCCGCGCGAGCCAGAACAAGACCCTCTGGGTCGTGCTGATCGCGGTGGGCTTCGTGCTCTGCATCGTCGGCGTCGTGCTCGATCTCGTCTACCTCCTCAGCATCCGCCCGCAGCTGGACCGGGTCGCCGTCGGTGCTGCGGTGCCGTACCCCGCGGGGCCGACGCAGGCGCCGGGCACCCAGCCGGCGATGAGCGGTCCGCAGCCCGGTTGGTACGCGGATCCCTACGCCCGCCACGAGCTGCGGTACTTCGACGGGTTGCGCTGGACCGACAACGTTGCGAACGGCGGGGTTCCGGGGAACGACCCGGCGAGCTGAAGCAGGGGAGCGAGGGAGGCACGTTGGCGAGCGACGCGGACGAGGCCGAGCGGGCCGAGCACGAGGCGTTCGCGAAGCAGGCGAACCGCGAGACCTGGACGCTGCTCGATCGCGACGACCGCACCCCGGTCGACGACGACAGCATGATCCGTGCCGCGAACGCGTCCGCGTTCCACTGGTCGATGGCCGGTGGCCCGGCGGAGTCCGCGCGGCGGACTGGCTGCTGTCCCACGTCTACGCGGTGCTCGGCCGGCCCGAACCCGCGGTCCGCTACGCCCGACAGTGCCTCGCCACCTGCGAACGCGAGGGTCTCGCGGACTTCGACCTCGCCTACGCCTACGAGGCGATGGCCCGCAGCGCGGCGGCGGCGCACGACCCGGCGGAGGCCACGCGGTGGCGGGTGAAGGCCGAGCACGCAGCGTCCGCGATCGCGGACCCGGAGGACCGGGAGCTGTTCGTCGCGGACCTCGCGGCGGGGCCCTGGTACGACGGGGTCAGCTCGTAGCGACGGCGGCCCGGGCTGCCGCCACCTTCCGGTTGTTCACCCAGGGGATCATCACGACGCCGACGATCAGCGTGATGACGCCGCCGACGATCGAAGGCGCGCGGAGCCCGAACGTCCGCGCGAGCACACCGCCGAGCAGCGCGCCGATCGGCATCGTCCCGAGGCCCAGCAGCCGGTACGCACCGTTCACCCGACCGAGGAGCTCGTCGGGGACGATGGCCTGGCGCAGTGACACCGTCACGACGTTCCAGCCGACGCCGAGCGCACCGAA
Organism: uncultured Acidimicrobiia bacterium; assembly: GCA_963770105.1. Classification (GTDB taxonomy): domain Bacteria; phylum Actinomycetota; class Acidimicrobiia; order IMCC26256; family JAENVU01; genus Chersky-806. Next base: position 341,184 of record CAVYOL010000002.1, read on the forward strand.
GACCGCGAACGACACGCCGACGGCGACGGGGTTGGCCCAGAGGCCGGGCACGAGCAGCGCCGCGCCGAAGCCGAGCGTCGCGACGATGATGAACGTGCCGGCCCCGAGCTTCGCGCTCACCGACCGAGCGAGGAAGCTGCCCGCGAGCCCGCCGACGCCGCCCGCGGTCAAGAGCACTCCGTACCCGGTCTGGGACAACCCGAGGACCTCGAGGGAGTAGAGCACCAACACCGCGAGCATTCCCGCCTCGAGCATGTTGATGACACCGAGCGCCAGCGCGAGGGTCCGGAGGAGCTCGTGGCGACGGAGCCACCGGAGTCCTTCGGCGATGTCCGCCCGGATGGACGGCCGCGCCTGGCCCTCGGCCACCGGGCGGTCGGGCCGGAACGAGCCCCGGAGCCCGAGCACGACCAGCGCGGCGATGCCGAAGGAGCCCGCGTCGAGCAGGAACGGCGCGGCCGCGGCCGCAGCGAACAGGAACGCGCCGAGCGGCGGGCCCGCGAACTGGTTGGTGACGACCTCGGCCGCGTAGAGCCGGCCGTTGGCGACCTCCAGCGCGTCGCGGTCGACGACGCTGGGGAGGAGCGACTGCGCGGAGTTGTCGAACAACGTCTCGGCCGAGCCGAGCGCGAACGCCACCAGCGCGAGCAGCACCAGGGTGTCCTGCTCGGTGAGCACGAGGATCGCCAGGCCGGCCATCACGAGCATCCGGAACCCGTCGACCAGGACCATCGTCCGCTTGCGGTCCAGCCGGTCGGCCAGCGCACCCGAGATCAGCGCGAAGAGCAGCCAGGGCAGGGTCCCGGCGAGCGAGATCGCGGCGATGCTCGTGGGGGAGCGGGTGAGGGAAGCGGCGAGGAGCGGGAGCGCGGCGAGGGTGACGCCGTCACCGAGGTTGGACACGGTGGCCGCGCTCCAGAGCCGGACGTAGCTCGCGCCGAGCCGGACCTTCGCCATGGTCGGCGAGCCTATGAGCGGACCCCGGTACCCTTGGGCGAAATGGCGACCCTCGAGGAGCTCGCGCTCGTTCACACCCCGGTGAAGGGCGACGCGCTCGCGCACCTCCAGCGGCTCGCCCTCTCCTGGCGGCTCCTCGCCGACCTCTCGTTCGCCGACCTGCTGCTGCTCGCCCCGATCGCCAACGAGGACGGGCACCGCTTCGTCGTCCTCGCCCAGGTCCGCCCGACCACCGGGCAGACCCTCTACGTCACGGACCTCGTGGGCCACGTGGTGGACGAGGTCGAGCGGCCGCTCGTCACCCGTGCGTGGCGCCGGGGCGAGGAGACCGACGGCGAGGCGAACGTCCTCGGCGGGAAGGAGCGGGTCCGCCTCCAGTGCATCCCGGTGCGGTACCGCGGCCGGGTGATCGCGATCGTCACCCGCGAGGCGCCCACGACGTCCGGGCGCCGGCCCGGCGAGCTCGAGCGCTTCTACCTCGAGGCGTTCGACCGGCTCGCCCGGATGGTCACCGAGGGGTCGTTCCCGTTCGCCCGGGAGGAGATCGAGCTCGAGGGTGCGCCGCGCGTCGGTGACGGCGTGATCCTGCTCGACGGCGACGCCCGCATTCGCTACGCGAGCCCGAACTCCGTGAGCTCTTTGCACCGGATGGGGATCCACGCGTACACGTCCGGCGTGCACCTCTCCGAGATCGGCTTCGACGAGGGCGCGGTCGACACCGCGGTGCGGGCCCGCATGCCGGTCATCGAAGAGGTCGAGCGGGACGAGGCGTCGATCCTGCTGCGGGTCATCCCGTTGCTCGAGGACCGCAAGCCGGCCGGCGCGCTCATCCTGCTCCGCGACGTCACGGACCTGCGCCGCCGGGACCGGATGCTGATGTCCAAGGACGCGACCATCCGTGAGATCCACCACCGGGTGAAGAACAACCTGCAGACGATCGCCGCGCTCCTGCGGCTCCAGGGCCGCCGGCTCGACTCGCCGGAGGCCCGGCAGGCGATCAAGGAGTCGGAACGGCGCATCCGGTCCATCGCGATCGTGCACGAGACGCTGTCGCGCGAGGCCCGGGAAGAGGTCGAGTTCAGCGACATCGTGAAGCCGCTCGTGCGGGTGGTCGAGGAGTCGGTCTCGACCGAGGACGGCGGCGTGCGCTTCGACGTCGAGGGGGACGCCGGCGAGCTCCCGGGTGAGGTGGCGACGTCGCTCGCGGTCGTGCTGAACGAGCTCATGCAGAACGCGGTGGACCACGCGTTCCCTCAGGACGACACCGACGAGCCCTTCCATGGGTCGGTCACGGTCCGCCTCTCCCGGCGGGAGCAGGACCTGCTCGTCGAGGTGATCGACGACGGCGTCGGGCTGCCCGAAGGCTTCTCGCTCGACCGGGCCAAGGGCCTCGGTCTCTCGATCGTGCAGGCCCTCGTCACCGGCGAGCTCGCCGGGTCGATCGAGATGTACAACGAGAAGGGCACGCGCGGTCGAGGTCCGGATCCCCCTGGCGGCGACCGCGGCGACGAAGGTGGTGGAGCCGCCCGCCTGACCGGTGCGATCCGGGTCAGGTGCGGGAGGCGTGCGGGTCTAGCTCGCGCGTTGCTTGGCCAGCCAGCCCTTGCGGAGCTTGCGGCGCTCTTCTTCGGTCGTGCCGCCCCAGACGCCGGCCTCCTGGTTGGTGGCCAGGGCGAACTCCAGGCACTCGGGGTTCACCGGGCACACCGCGCAGATCTCCTTGGCGGCATCGATCTGGTCGAGCGCGACGCCGGTGGCGCCGATCGGGAAGAACAGCTCGGGATTCGAGTCGCGACACAGCGAGCGGTTCCGCCAGGCGTCTTGGTCCCAGTCGTGGGTACGGATCCAGGTGAGGGCCACCCGACTCCCTTTCGATACGAGACGTGCGATTGACCCGGTGTGGGTGCTCATGCGCACGTTCACAAGCGTCCCCTGGCTTCCGTCGGCCGCCGGCATACGGGGCGGAAGACGTCGTACCTCGGGGCAACAACCAACCCTACGAGGGAACTAGAACGTGTTGCAAGGGCGTCTGACCTGCAGTTTCGTGTGCCCCGGGCCGGATGCCTACGCTCGGCGCCCGTGACCGCCGCGGCCGCCCGCCCGCTCGTGCTCGGCCACCGGGGGGCACCGCGTGACGCGGTCGAGAACACACTCGCCGCGTTCATCGAGGCCCGGGACCAGGGCGCGGACGGCGTGGAGCTCGACGTGCACCGCAGCGCGGACGGGGCGCTGGTGGTCCACCACGACGCCGCGGCGGCCGGGTCTCGGCATCCTCGCCGAGCACGACCTCGCCGACGATCCGGGCCGCACGACCGGAGATCCCGACCCTCGGTGAGGTCTTCGACGCCTGCGCCGGGATGCTCGTCAACGTCGAGGTGAAGAACTCGCCCCAGGACGCGGACTTCGACCCCGAGGACCGCGGCGCGGCGGCCGTCGTCGAGCTGATCCGAGCCCGCGACCTCTCCGACTCGGTGCTCGTCTCCTCGTTCCACCTGCCGACGATCGACCGGGTCCACGAGCTCGATCCCGAGGTGCCGACCGGCTACCTCGTCGTCGTGGACCCGCTGCCGCTGCCGGCGCTGCAGATCGCGCACGAGCGCGGCCACACGGCACTGCACCCCTACCTGGCCGCGATGGGCGAGGCCTTCGCCGCGGATGCCGTGGCGCGGGCGGCGGAGCTCGGAGATCGCGCTGAACGTCTGGACGGTGAACGACCCGGCGGAGATCGTCCGGCTGGCCGAGGTCGGCGTCGACGCGATCATCACGGACACGCCGCGCGCTCGCCCGGAGCGCGCGCTCGGCCGGGAGTGAGAGCCCGCTACGGCACGACGAGGGTGAGCACGTCCGGCTCGTAGCTGAAGTCGAGCCGGTCGACCTCGCCGAGGTAGTCGCCGTCGACCTGGTACGGGATACGGGCTCGGCGCCGGTGATCGTCGCCGCGGTCGACGCCGTCGCGGTGCTCGACGTTCGGGTGCCGGTGCAGCATCTCGGGCGACAGCATCGCCGCGGCGGCCAGCGAGAGCATCGCGGATGCCCGTCGGACTCTCACCACGGTGACGCTCAGCGCGCGAGTCGAGCCCCGCCGCCGGCGCGACGACGAGCGGCCGGTTGCCGAGGTAGGTGTACGGGCTCGTCTTCGACACGATCGTCAGCGTGGCTCCGTCGATCACCTCACCGGAGTCGAGCGCCACGTCGAAGCGGCCATGCGAGTGGTCGTAGGTGCGCAGCCAGGTGTCGAACGCCGCCACGACGAACAGCGGGTGGGCGGCGTAGCGCTTGATCGCGCGAGTGGCGTTCGACCCACGCGACCACCGCGGCGTCGAACCCGACGCCGCAGTGGAAGAGGAAGTAGCGGCCGTTGACCTGGCCCAGACCGATCCGCTCGAAGGAGTGGCGCTCGAGCGAGCCGAGCAGCTGGGAGGTGGCGTCGACGGGGTCGTGGGCGATCCCGAGGGTGCGGGCGTAGACGTTCGTCGAGCCGCCGGGGAGCGGGGCCAGGGCGGTGTCGGTGCCGACGAGGCCGTCGGCGGCCTCGTTGAGCGTGCCGTCGCCGCCGAGCACGGCGACGACCTCGACGCCCCGCCGCGCCGCGCCGCGGGCCAGCCGCGCCGCGTGACCGCGGCGGGACGTCTCCATCACCTCGAGGTCGTGATCCGCGCCGAGCGCCTGCTGGATCACCACGCGCTTGCGGGCAGTCACCGAGGACGCCGTCGTGTTCACGATGAGCAAGACGCGCACGCTGGGGCAGGCTACTGCCATGCCTTCGGATTCCCTGGCTCGTCTCGAACGCGGAGATCGTCGCCTGCCGCGCGTGCCCGCGGCTCGTCGCGTGGCGCGAGGAGGTCGCGCGCACGAAGCGCGCCGCGTTCCGGGACGAGGAGTACTGGGGCCGCGCCGGTGCCCGGGCTTCGGCGACCCGCGCGCCCGGCTGCTGATCGTCGGCCTGGCGCCCGCCGCGCACGGCGGCGAACCGCACGGGCCGGATGTTCACCGGCGACCGTTCGGGCGACTGGCTGTACGCGTCGTTGCACCGCGTCGGGTACGCGAACCAGCCGACCTCCACGGCTCGCCGACGACGGGCTCGAGCTGCACGACGCCTACATCACCGCGGCCGTGCGGTGCGCGCCGCCGGGGAACAAGCCCACGCCGACCGAACGCGACCGCTGCCGGCCGTACCTCGACCGCGAGCTCGCGCTGCTCGATCGGGTGCAGGTCATCGTGACGCTCGGCGCGTTCGGGTACGAGGCCCTGTGGTCCGCGCTGCGCGACTCCGGCGTCGATCTGCCCCGTCCGCGCCCGCGCTTCGGTCACCTCGTCGAGGTGCCGACGCCGCGGGCGACGATCATCGGCTGCTTCCACCCCAGCCAGCAGAACACGTTCACGGGCAAGCTCACCGAGCCGATGATCGACGCGGTCTTCACCCGGGCCCGTGCGCTCACAGCAGGGCCGTGATCTCTCCCACCGCGTAGATGACCGCGATCGTCCCGAGCACGATCGCGACCGAGAGTCGCAGCGTGCGCTCGGACGACCGGATCGCCAGGTGCGCGCCGACCGCGCGCCGGGGATCACGGCGATGCAGAGGGGGAGCGCGAACGCCCAGTCGATGTGCCCGAGCAACGCATGGGTGATCGTCCCCGGGACCGCGAGGATCCCGACGCACGCGAGCGAGCACCCGACCGCTTCCTTGATCGGCAGGCGGACCCAGTTGACGAAGAGCGGGACCATCACGATCCCACCGCCGACGCCGAGCAGGCCGCTCAGCAGCCCGGCCGCGAGCCCGATCGTGGCCAGCCGCCACCAGTCCGCGCGCATCGGGCCCGCCAGCATCGTGTCGACGGAGGCAGCCGCCCCCGCGAAGTCCGGGTCCGTCGCGCGGATCCGGCTCTTCCGCGTCGGCCGGGTCGGGCCGCTGCGGCGACCGACCGGTCCGGTACGCGGTGAACCCGAGGAGCGCGGCCGTCAGGAGCATGAGGAGGTGGCCGTCGCCGGGGACGACGTCGGAGAGCAGCGCGCCGGCCACGGCCGCGGTGCACCCGACGAGTGCGGTCCAGAGCACCACCCGCCAGTGGATCAGCCCGTCGCGCTGGTAGCGGAGCGACCCGCTGATCGCCGACGGGATGATCGAGGGCAACGTGCTGCCGATCGACTCGATCGGGCGTGGCGCCGAGCGCCCGGATCGCGGGCGTCGAGACGACCGCGCCGCCGACACCGAACATCCCCGAGAGCAGGCCGGTGAAGAACCCGGCGATGAGCACGAGGATGGTCTGGAGGGGTTCGGACACGAACACCGACCCTACCGAAGGGGCTCCCCGGTTACCCTGTCCGCATGGCCAGCGACCTGCAGCTCCGCGGGGTCTACGTCCCGCTGATCACACCGTTCGCGGCCGACGGCTCGGTCGCCGTCGACGCGGTCACCCTGCTCTGCCACGAGTACCTCGACGCGGGTGCCACGGGCATCGTCGCGCTCGGGACCACGGGTGAGGCCACCGCGCTGAGCACGGAGGAGAAGCGCGCGGTCATCGATGCGTGCGCGACGGTCTGCAGCGAGCGCGCGGCGCAGCTGATCGTCGGCGCCGGGTCGAACAACACGGCAACGACGGTGGAAGCCGTGAAGGCGTTGGCCGGGACCCCGGCGCTCGCGGCGACGCTCATCGTCGTGCCGTATTACGTGCGTCCGTCGGAAGCCGGGATCGTGGCCCACTTCAACGCGGTGGCCGACGCGAGCCCGGTGCCCGTGGTCCTCTACAACATCGCGCTGCGCACCGGCCGCAACCTCAGCGCCGCCGGGGTGCTCGAAGCGGCCCGGCACCCGAACATCGCCGGGATCAAGCAGGCCGCCGCCGGCCTGGACCTCGACACCCTGGAGCTGCTCGCCGGCGCGCCGGCCGACTTCTCGGTGCTCGGCGGTGAGGATCCGTTCCTGTTCCCGATCGTCGTGATGGGTGGTGCCGGCGCGATCTGCGCGTCGGCCCACGTCTGCACCGAGCGGTTCGTCGCGATGATCGAGTGCGGGCTGGCGGGCAAGGTCGACGACGGCCGCGGCGCACGCCGAGGCGCTGTTGCCGGTCGTGCAGTCGCTCTTCGCGGAGCCGAACCCCGCGGTGTTCAAGGGCGTGCTCCACGCCCAGGGTCGGATCCCGACCGCCGACGTCCGGCTGCCGCTGGTGAACGCGAGCGACGAAGCGGTCCAGGCGTCGCTCGGTCGCGTCAACGCCGCTTCCTGACCGCGATCTCGACCGGGCACCCGGACGCGGATCGCCACGCTCAGTAACGAAACGGTTGTGTTTCGGAATCGGTCGGGTGTAGACCGGCGAACCCCACCGACCGCTCGTGAAAGGGCAGCGATCGTGAGCCTCTCCGAACGAGTGCAGGAACAGGCGTACCAGCGCCGGTGGCTGATCCTGGCCGTCCTCTGCTTCAGCCTGCTGGTGATCGTCCTCGACAACTCGATCCTCAACGTCGCGATCCCGACGCTCTCGCGCGAGCTCGACGCCGTCGAACAGCCAGCTGCAGTGGATGGTCGACTCGTACACGCTCGTGTTCGCGGGTCTGCTGCTCACCGCCGGAAGCCTCGGTGACCGCTTCGGGCGGCGGGGCGCGCTGCAGATCGGGCTCGTCGGTCTTCGGCCTCGGCTCGCTGCTGTCCGCGTTCGCGGGCTCGGCCGATCAGCTGATCGCCACCCGCGCGTTCATGGGCATCGGCGGCGCGTTCATCATGCCGGCGACGCTGTCGATCATCACGAACGTGTTCCCGCCCGAGGAGCGGGGTCGGGCGATCGGCGTGTGGGCCGGCGACCGCCGGCGTCGGCATCGCGCTCGGGCCGCTCACCGGTGGCTTCCTGCTCGAGCACTTCTACTGGGGCTCGATCTTCCTCGTGAACCTGCCGATCGTCGCGATCGGGCTCATCGGCGGCGGATCTTCCTGATCCCGACCTCGAAGGACCCGAACGCGCCCAAGCTCGACCCGTTCGGCGCGGTGCTGTCGATCGTCGGGTCTGATCGTCGCTCGTCTACGGCATCATCGAGGCACCGACCGGACGGCTGGACCGATCCGACGATCCTCGTCGCGTTCTCGGCTCGCCGTCGTGCTGCTCGGTACGTTCGTCTGGTGGGAGCGCACATCGAGCCACCCGATGCTCGACGTGCGGTTCTTCAAGAACCCGCGCTTCAGTGCCGCGAGCCTCGGCATCACGCTGATCTTCTTCGCGATGTTCGGCGCGATCTTCCTGCTCACCCAGTACATGCAGTTCGTGCTGGGCTACTCGCCGCTCGAGGCCGGCATCCGGCTCCTGCCGTTCGCGGGGATCATCGCTGGTGATCGTCGCCGCTGAGCGCCCGGATCGTCGAGCGATTCGGGACCAAGGTCACGGTCGCGAGCGGGCTCGCCATCGCCTCGCTCGCGCTCGTGCTCATGACGGGTCTGCAGACGTCGACAGCTCCTACGGCGACCTGGTGTGGCGGTTGATGCTCATGGGCTTCGGTCATGGCCCTCGTCATGGCGCCCGCCACCGAGTCGATCATGGGCTCGCTGCCCCTTGGCCCAAGGCCGGTGTCGGCTCCGCGGTCAACGACACGACCCGCCAGGTCGGTGGCGCGCTGGGTGTCGCGATCGTCGGCAGCGTGATGTCGTCCACCTACGCGTCCAGGATCTCGGACCTGTTCGCCGGTACGCCGAGCGCCGGGACGAGCGCCGAATCGGTCGGCGGCGACTCGCTCGGTGGTGCGCTTGCAGTGGCGGCCAAGGCGCCGCCCAACCTCGGGAAGCTGCTCGAGGCGACCGCGAAGGGTGCGTTCGTCGACGGCATGCACACCGGTGTGCTCGTCGCGGCGGGTGCCGCGCTCCTCGGCGCGATCGTCGCCGCGATCTGGCTGCCGGCCCGCGCCCGTGACGCCGACTCGGAGGAGCAGGCCCACGAGTACGCCGAGGAGCACGCGCACGACCTCGGGCTACCGAGCTCGTTGCGCCGCCCGAGGAAACGCTGCCGCCGACGAAGGCCGAGCTCTGATGCCCGACGCCGGCGCGGTCGCACCGGAGCGGCGCCCGGGCCGGCCCCGCAGCGCGCAGGCCGACGAGGCGATCCTCGACGCGGCGATCGACGCGTTCATCGACGTGGGCTGGGACGGGCTCTCGGTCGAAGATGTCGCGGCGCGGGCCGGGGTCGCGAAGACAACCATCTACCGGCGGTATCCCGCCCGGATCGACCTCATCCTGGCCGCGGCCGAGCGCCTGGCCGAGGAGAAGGGCGCGGCGCCGGACACCGGGACCCTCTGCGGCGATCTCCGCGCGCTCGTCGATGCCTACGTCGGGATGCTGACCGGGACCCGGGCCGGGCGCGCGATCCCCGACGATGGTGGCCGCGACGGCGCGGAACCCGGAGCTCGCGCGTCGCCTACCGCCGCGTTCATCGCGGGCGCGCCGGCGCGCAGCCGCGGTGCCGTTGGAGCGCGCGATCGCTCCGGGGTGAGCTGTCGCTCGACGTCGATCCGGACCTGGTGATGGACCTGCTCGTGGCCCCGCTCTTCTACCGCGCGTTCGTGAGCCACGACCCGGTCGACGACGCGTACGTCGGGAGCCTGGTCGACGCGGTGTTGCGCGCCGTCGCGTAGCGCGCGTCAGCCCTCGTCGAGGTCGGCGAACGCCCCGGCGAGCAGCTGCTCCTGCTCGCGCTCGTGCACGGTGAGGCTCCCGCTCGCGGGGCTCGGGCTCGTGGGCCGGGCGATGTGGCGCAGCTCCGCGCGGTCCCGCAGGATGCGGTGCAGACGGGCGTGCACGAAGTTCCAGGCGCCCATGTTCGCCGGCTCCTCCTGCACCCACCAGACCTGATCGCGGCGGGGTAGCGGTCGAGCGATGCGCAAGGAGCTGCTCCTCCGGCCACGGGTAGAGCTGCTCGATGCGCACGACCGCGACCGGCGCGCCGGCTCGTCGCGCCGGCCGATCAGCTCGTGGCCGAGCTTGCCCGGAGCACAGCAGCACACGTCGCACGGACGCGGCGTCCAGGTCGGTGGACGGGTCGTCGAGCGTCTCGCGGAACGCGCCGGTGGTCGAGGTCGGCGACGTGGGAACGGGTCTGCGGGCATGCGCAGGTAGCGCTTGGGCGTGAAGCAGATGAGCGGCTTGCGGGTGAGCGCCTGTCGACTGGCGCCGCAGCACGTGGAAGTACTGCGCCGCGGTCGTCGGGTACACGACCCGCAGGTTGTCCTCCGCGCACGAGCGCGAGGAACCGCTCGATGCGCGCGCTCGAGTGCTCCGGGCCCTGGCCCTCGAAGCCGTGGGGGAGCAGCAGCGCGAGCCCGCGAGGTCTGGCCCCACTTGTCCTCGGCGGCCACGATGAACTGGTCGATGATGATCTGCGCGCCGTTGATGAAGTCGCCGAACTGCGCTTCCCACACCGACCCAGGCGTCGGGGATCCGCGACCGAGTAGCCGTACTCGAAGCCGAGCGCCGCGTACTCGGAGAGCACCGAGTCGTAGAGCATGAACGGCGCCTGCTCCGGCGCGACGTGCGCGAGCGGGCAGTACTCCGCTCTCGGTGTTGGTGTCGACGAGCACGCCGTGGCGCTGGCTGAACGTGCCGCGCCGGGTGTCCTGGCCGGCGAGGCGCACCGGGGTGCCCTCGAGCAGCGAGCGATCCGAACGCGAGTGCCTCGGCGAGCGCCCAGTCGACGTGGTCGGCGTCGAACTCGGTGCGCCGGCGCGTGGAGGATCCGCTCGAGCTTGGGGTTGACGTGGAAGTCGTCCGGCCACGTCGACGAGCGCGTCGACGATCCGGTCGAGCCGTCGCGCGCTCGACGCCGGTCGTCGGCGAGGTCTCGACCGTCCTCGGGCAGCTCCGGGTTCACCCGCGGCTCGGGCGGCCGGCACTCGCGTGGGTCTCCTCGAAGCGCGCGGTCGAGCCGGGCGCGGAAGTCGTCGAGCGCGGCCTCGGCCTCGGCGAGCGAGAGGTCGCCCCGGTTCGACCAGCGTCTCGGTGTAGAGCTTGCGCACGCTGCGGTGCGCCTGGATCAGCTCGTACATCTGGGCTGGGTGAACGCGGCTCGTCGGCCTCGTTGTGGCCGTACCGCCGGTAGCAGACCATGTCGACGACGACGTCCTTGCGGAACGCCTGGCGGAACGCGAACGCGAGCTGCGACGACCCGCACGCACGCTTCGGGGTCGTCGCCGTTCACGTGGAAGATCGGCGCCTGCACCATCTTCGCGACGTCGGTCGCGTAGACGCTCGAGCGCGCCGAGCTCGGGCGCGGTCGTGAACCCGAGCTGGTTGTTCACGACGATGTGGATGGTGCCGCCGACCTCGTAGCCCGGGACCTCGGAGAGGTTGAGCGTCTCGGCCACGACGCCCTGGCCCGCGAACGCGGCGTCGCCGTGCACGAGCACGGGGAGCACCTGCGAGCGGTTCGTCGCGTCGTCGCCGCCGGTCGCTCCTTGGCCCGGGCCATGCCCTCGACCACGGGGTCGACGGCTTCGAGGTGGCTGGGGTTCGACGCCAAGCGTGACGACGATCTTCTCGCCGGTCGGCGTGGTGTGGGTGCCGGCCGCGCCGACGTGGTACTTCACGTCGCCCGAGCCCTGCGACCGACGCCGGGTCGAGCGCGCCTTCGAACTCCCGGAAGATCTGCCCGTAGCTCTTGCCGATCGTGTTGACGAGGACGTTGAGCCGGCCCCGGTGCGCGGTGCCGAGCACGACCTCGGCCATCCCGGCGTCCGCGGCGTCGGTGAGGACCGCGTCGAGCATCGGGATCAGGCACTCGGCGCCTTCGAGGCTGAAGCGCTTCTGGCCCAGGTACTTGGTGTGGATGAAGCCCTCGTAGGCCTCGGCCGCGTTCAGGCGCTCGAGGATCCGGCGCTGCTGCGCGGCCGTCGAGCGGGACCGACGGCGTCTCGACGCGCGCCTGGATCCAGTCCTTCTGCTCCGGCTCCTGGATGTGCATGTACTCGACACCGATGGTGCGTGCGTACGCGTCGCGCAGGACGCCGAGGATGTCGCGCAGCGGCAGGGTCTTGCGACCGAGCGTGCCGCGATCCGAGCCCGCTGACCGGGAACTCGCGGTCGAGGTCCCAGATCGATGAGGCCGTAGTGCTGGATGTCGAGCTCGGGATGCGTGTGCGGCTCGCGCCGGCCGAGCGGGTCGAGGTTCGCGATCAGGTGACCGCGGACCCGGTACATGTTGACGAGCTGGTGGACGCTGCACGACCTTCTCGAATGCGGTGTCTCGGATCGTCGAGCGGGCTCACGTCGGTGCTCCAGCGCGCGGGCTCGTAGGGGACGCCGAAGCTCTGGAAGATCTCGTCGTAGAACCCGTCGGCGCCGAGCAGGTACTGGTGCATCCAGCGGAGGAACTCGCCGCTCTCGGCCCCGCCGATGATCCGGTGGTCGTAGGTGCTCGTGAGCGTGAAGACCTTGCTGACCGCGAGGCGGGCGACGTGTGGCCGGGTCGGCCCCTTCGTACTCGGCCGGGTACGCGATCGTCGCCGACGCCGATGATGAAGCCCTGGCTCGGCATGAGCCGCGGGCACCGAGTGGACGGTGCCGATCATGCCCGGGGTTGGTGATCGAGCCGGTGGTGCCGACGAAGTCGTCGGGGGAGAGCTTGTTGGTGCGGACCTTGCGGATCAGCTCTTCGTACGCGGCGAAGAACGTCGGCGAAGTCGAGCTCGTCGGCGTGCTTGATGTTCGGCACGAGCAGCGAGCGGGACCCGTCGGGCCGCTCGACGTCGACCGCGATGCCGAGGTTGAGGTGCTCGTGGTGCACGACCACGGGCTTGCCGTCGACCACGCCGAAGCCGGAGTTCATCGCCGGCATCTGCTTGACGGCCTTCGGCGATCGCGAAGGCGATGAGATGGGTGAAGCTGACCTTGCCGTGGCCGACCCGGTTGAGGTGGTTGTTCAGGATCTGCCGGTTGACCTCGAGCAGCTTCGCCGCCACCGTCCGGACCGAGGTCGCGGTCGGGACCGCGAGGCTGGCCTCCATGTTCTCGACGATGCGCGCCGCCGAGCCGCGGAGCGGATCCGCGGTCTCACCGTCCATGACGAGCGGCGCCGCGCCGTTCGCGGGAGCCTTCGTCGCGGGCGTGGGTGCCGCCTTCGCGGTGGCCGGCGCCGGCGCGGGCGCCGCGCGCCGGCGCGGGGGCGATCACCGTCGTCTGGGCCGGCGCGGTGCTGCGGGGCGCGTAGTCGGCGAAGAAGTCCTGCCACGAGGCCGAGACCGAGCCCGGGTTCTCGAGGTACTGCCGGTACATCTCTTCGACGAGACCGGAGTTCGGACCCAGGTCTTCGAACTTGTCTGTCAGGGCCATGGGGCTGGCCCCCCTTCCATCTACTTGCGGAGGAGCTCGGCAGTTTGGAATGCGAGATCGAGCGACTGGCGCGCGTTCGAGTCGCGGGTCACACATGGTCTCGTACCGCTGCTCGAGCTGGGTGCCGAGGACCTCCTCGGTACCACCCAGGCACTCGGTGACGTTCTCGCCCGTCAGCTCGACGTGGACGCCACCAGGCCAAACGCCGACGCTGCGACACACGGTGAAGAAGCCGCGGAGCTCGGCCATGACATCGTCGAAGTGCCGAGTCTTGTAACCGCTCGCGTGGCTGAACGTGTTCCCGTGCATCGGATCGCACGCCCAGACGACCGGGTGGTCGTGGTCCTTCGTCGCCCGGAGCAGTGGCGGCAGGTGCTCCGTCACGAGGTCCTTGCCCATGCGGCTGATGAACGTGAGCCGCCCGGGGATGCGATCCGGGTTGAGCCGGTCGCAGAGCTCGATGACGTCGCTCGGCTCGGCCGACGGTCCGAGCTTCACGCCGATCGGGTTGCGCGACCCCGGCGAGGAACTCGACGTGGGCGCCGTCGAGCTGGCGGGTGCGGTCACCGATCCAGAGGAGGTGGGCCGAGCAGTCGTACCAACCCCCGGCCAGGCTGTCCTCCCGGGTCAGCGCCTCTTCGTAGCCGAGCAGGAGCGCCTCGTGGGACGTGTAGCAGTCGACCTGGTGGAGCGCGAGCTCCTCGTCGAGGTCGATGCCGCAGGCCTCCATGAACCGCAGCGCGCGCTCGATCTCGGCCGCGACGGCCTCGTAGCGCCGGCCCTCGGGGCTCGCGGTCACGAACTCCTGGTTCCAGGCGTGGACGCGGGTCAGGTCGGCGAAGCCGCCCTTGGTGAACGCGCGCAGGAGGTTCAGCGTCGACGCGGACTGGTGGTAGCCGCGCAGCAGACGCCCCGGATCGGGACGGCGCGCGGCGGCCTCGAACGCGAGGTCGTTGACCATGTCGCCCCGGAAGCTCGGGAGCTCGACCTCGCCGCGGGTCTCGAGCGGCGCGGACCGGGGCTTGGCGAACTGGCCGGCGATGCGGCCGAGCTTCACGGTCGGGACCCCGGCGCCGTAGGTCAGCACGACGGACATCTGCAGGATGATCTTGAGCTTGTCGCGGATGCCGTCGGCCGAGAACGCGTCGAACGACTCCGCGCAGTCGCCGGCCTGGAGCAGGAACGCCTTGCCCTCGGCGACGTCCCCCAGCGACTTGGTCAGCGAGCGCGCCTCGCCGGCGAACACGAGCGGCGGGAGCCCGCCGAGCTCGGCGAGCACGGACTCGAGGCTGCCGTCGGTCGGCCAGTCCGGTTGCTGCACGACCGGGCGCGACCGCCAGGAGTCAGGGGACCAGGGGAATCGCGTCGGGTGGTGGCAGCGGCGGTCATGGGATCGCGGCCTAGAGGTAGGCGCCGGGCAGCCGATCGCCGGGGCTCCCGGGCTCGATCGCCCGGCGCGGGCCGATCTCGTTGAGCTGCTGCTGGGCCATGGCCTGCTGCGTGAAGAGCGTGGCCTGGATGCCGTGGAAGAGACCCTCGAGCCAGCCGACGAGCTGGGCCTGCGCGATGCGCAGCTCCGACTCGCTCGGCGTCTCCGAGTTGAACGGCAGCACGACGTCCTCGAGCTCCTTCTGGAGCTCCGGGGACAGCACGCCCTCGAGCTCGTGCAGGGACTTCTCGTGGATCTCCCGCAGGGCGCGACGGCCGGCGTCGTCGAGCGGCGCGCGGCGCACCTCGTCGAGCATCCCCCGCACCATCGACGCGATGCGGATCAGCTTGGTGGGCCGGGTGACCTGCTCGCCGTTGGCAGCATCGACCGCCGCCTCCCCGTCGGCCGGCGCGGCGTCAGCCGCGACCACCTCGGGCACCACGGGGTTGGTGTTCGGGTCAGTCACGGCGCCCAGCGTACCGGGTGCCCGCGAGCTCGCTCCGAGTTCAGGCGCTCCAGTCGGCGATGTCCGGGGGCCTCCGGCCCACGGCCCCGGCGGATCCCGGTCCCGGCACGTCGTGGAACCGGTAGGGCTCCGGGTCGCGGCCGGGTTGGCAGACCCAGCACTCGCCGGTGCGGCCGGTGGTGACGATCGTGAGCACCGCCTCCGCGATGTGCTCCGCCTCCATCAGGGGGAAGTTCGCCTCGGCGAAGAACCTCTTGGCCTCGTCGGTGAGGATGTTCGTGTTCGTCATGCCCGGGTTGACGGTGTTCGCGGTGATGCCGAGCGGCGCGAGGGTCGGCGCCGCGCTGCGGATGAACCCGACGACCGCGTGCTTCGTGAGGTCGTACACCGGGTCGGGCGGGAACGGGATGATGCCCGCGAGCGAGCTCGTGGCCACGATCGCTCCACCGCCCCTGTCCTTCATCGCCCGGATCGTGGCGCGGGTCCCGAAGACGACGCCGTCGACGTTGACCCGCATGATCCGCGTGTAGACGTCGTCGGTGAGCTGGCTCAGGTCGGCCTGACCGATCGCAATGCCCGCGTTCAGGTACGCGATGTCGACTCCACCGAGCTCGAGCGCGCACGCGGCGAACGCGCGGTCGACGTCGCTCGACTCGCCCGCGTCGGCGGAGACGAAGATCCCGCCGACCTCCTCGGCGACCGCGTGGCCCCGCGGATCGATGTCCACGCAGCAGATGCGCGCCCCCTCGGAAGCCAGCCGTGCGGCCGTCGCCCGTCCGATTCCTGACGCCGCGCCGGTGACGAGCGCGACCTTTCCGTCCAGCTGGCCCATCCGGTCCCCCGAGGTCGACGTTGCCCGCAGGCTATTCCGGCCGCCCCGACCGTCGAGCGGCCGGCTCAGAGCTGGATGACCACCAGGCGCTCCTCGGTCATCTCGCGCACCGAGTAGTGCGGACCCTCCTTGGTGTTGCCGCTGTCCTTCACGCCGCCGTACGGCATCTGGTCGGTGCGGAAGGTCGGCATCTCGTTGACGGTCACGCCACCGAAGTCGAGCGAGTGCGCGGCCTTCAGCGCGGTCTTCAGGTCCTGGGTGAAGATCGCGGCCTGCAGGCCGTAGCGGCTGTCGTTGGCCAGCGCGAGCGCCTCGTCGAGCGAGTCGTAGCCCTGCACGCCGATCAACGGGCCGAAGACCTCCTGCGAGGAGACCTTCATGTCCGGGGTGACGTTGACGAGCACGGTCGGGGACAGCACGTCGTTGCGCACGTCGCCGCCGGTCGCGACCTTCGCCCCACCGCTGACGGCCTCCTCGACCCAGCCGGAGATGCGGTCGCGCTCCGAGGGCGCGATGAGGGCCGAGACGTCGGTCGCGTCGTCGAGTGGATCGCCGACGACGAGCGCCTCGACCTTCGGCACGACCCGCTCCATCAGCGCGTCGCGCACCGAGTGGTGGGCGTAGACCCGCTGGACCGCGATGCAGGTCTGGCCCGAGTACGCGTAGCCGCCGGCCACGATCTTGGTGGCCGCGAGCTCGAGGTCCGCGTCGGGCTCGACGATGACCGGTGCGTTGTTGCCGAGCTCGAGGCCCACCTTCTTGCGCGGGGCGAGCGCCTTGATCCCCCAGCCGACCTCGGGAGAGCCGGTGAAGGTGATCATCGAGATGTCCGGGTGCTCGACGATCGCGTTGCCGACGCTGCCGCCACCGCCCGTCACCACGTTGAGCCATCCCGGCGGAAGTCCGCTCTCGTCGAGCAGGATCTCGGCCAGGAGCAGCGCGGTGAGCGGGGTCTGCGACGCGGGCTTCAGGACCACGGGGCAGCCGGCGGCGATCGCGGGCGCGAGCTTGTGGCTGACGAGGTTGAGCGGGAAGTTGAAGGGACTGATCGCGCCAACGACGCCGATCGGGACGCGCAGGGTGAAGCCGAGCTTCCCGACGCCGGCGACGTTCGCGTCCATCGCGATCATGTCGCCGGTCAGCGTGCGCGCCTCGACGGCCGCGAACGCGAACGTCCCGACGGCGCGGGCGGCTTCGATGCGGGCGGTCTTGATCGGCTTCGCGGCTTCGCTCGCGATGCTCTGCGCGAGCTCCTCCTGGCGCTCACCGATCCGTCGCGCCGCGGTGTCCAGGATCTCGGCGCGCTGCCACGCGAGCAACGGCTCGCCATGCAACGCGGTGCGCGCGGCGTTCACCGCCGCGTCCACCTCGTCGGGGCCGGCTTTCGGAACCCGCCCGAGCTCCGAGTTGTCGAAGGGAGAGCGGATGACGATCTCGTCGCTCGTCGTGACCCGCTCACGGCCGATGGGGAGGGGACGGAGTTCGCTCATGTCCCCATGGAACCACAACCCCGACCCTTTTCGTCCCGAGCCCTTCCCGCCCTTCCCGTTCTCGGAACGCTCGACTGCGCCGGGCGCGGTTCAGCGGGCCGAGAACGGTGGGGTGGTGGGGAAGCCGGCGGCGCGCCAGGCCTGGTAGCCGCCGTCGAGGTCGGTGGCGCGGCGGAGGCCGACGGCCTGAAGGCTCGCCGCGGCCAGGCTCGACGCGTAGCCCTCGTCGCAGAACACGATCATCGGCTGGTCGTAGCCCTCGACCTCGGGGATGCGGTCCGGGCCGGCCGGATCGAGCCGCCACTCGAGGACGTTGCGGTCGATGACGAGGGCGCCGGGGATCTCACCGTCGGCGGACCGCTGGTGGATCGGCCGGATGTCGATCAGGAGCGCGCCGTCGTCGTGTGCGGCGGCGGCCTCCTTCGGCGAGAGCCGCTCGAGGGCGGACCGGGCACGGGCCAGATGCTCGTCGATGGTCACGGCCTCAACGATCCTCGACCAGCCCCGGAAGGTCAATTGCCTCGGTGCGGACCGGCACCCGGTCGTCGTCGTAGAACGTCATCGCGGACAACGGCGGCGAGTAGACGTGCGCGCTCATCGCGACGCCGGGACCCTCGTTGACGACGTCGTGCAGGTGACCCGGCTCGAAGGCGAGCGCGTCGCCGGCCGCGAGGCGCTGGAGCCGGAACCCACCACTGGCGCGGGGGGTGTGCTCGACGAGCGCGCCGCGCACGACCGAGATCGCGCCGGCGGACTCGCCGTGGTCGTGCAGCTCGACCTGCGAGTCGACGCCCCATCCGATGAGCCACACGTCGTAGTGGTCGGTCACGCGCAGCCGGACGTGCCACCGGCCGCCGGGGTGCGCGATCGGGTTCGGCTTCGAGCGCCCGAGCCGGCGGGCCGCGCGCGCACGCGAGGTCCGCGAGGACGTCGGCGGGAAGGGGTTCGTCGAGCGCGCGGGGAAGAACGGACACGAGTGCCAAGGGTGAGCCTCCGGAGCATCGAGCGGGCGGATCGGTCAGGCGATCCGGCGACAGCGCTCGTCGAACTGCTCGCGCGTCAGCTCACCCCACGGGTCGTTGGCGAGCGACGTCCTCCTGGTCACGGGCACCCGAGGAGGATGCCACGCTAAACCCGACCTTGTCAATCGGATTTACAGAGATGCTCAGGAACGGGAGCCGTCATCGTTTTGGCGTCGCCCGTCCACATTCCCGACGCCCTGACCTGCACCAACGAAACTGCCCCGACGCCAAAACGGGGAGGTGGGCGCCCTCGGCAGGACTCGAACCTGCGCACACGGCTCAGCGTGGGAGGGATGTGCCGATGCTCTGGCGCCCTCGGCAGGACTC
This sequence comes from uncultured Acidimicrobiia bacterium, assembly GCA_963770105.1. GTDB lineage: Bacteria > Actinomycetota > Acidimicrobiia > IMCC26256 > JAENVU01 > Chersky-806. The sequence goes on from CAVYOL010000002.1 coordinate 360,002, forward strand.
GAACCTGCGCACACGGCTCAGCGTGGGAGGGAAGTGCCGATGCGTCGGCCTCTGGCGCCCTCGGCAGGACTCGAACCTGCGCACACGGCTCGGCGTGGGGGGAGTGCCGATGCGTCGGCCTCTGGCGCCCTCGGCAGGACTCGAACCTGCGCACACGGCTCCGGAGGCCGATGCTCTATCCACTGAGCTACGAGGGCGGGCGTCGTCGAGACGGCCCGACGGCGAGGTTCCAGCGTAGTTGAGGGTGCGGCCGGCGAGCCGGGCTCAGTCGGCGCCGCGCGCGTCGGCCTCGTCCCGGTCGTCCGCGAGGTGCTGGGAGATCGACCGGTTCAGCGCGTGGAGCGTCGCTCGCGCCGCAGCCTCGATCGCGGCTGGTGCCGGCCGCGATGCCGAGTCGCCGGGAGTCGTCCGGCGCGGTGAGCTCGCAGGCCACCACGTGCGCGTCCTTGCCGTCGTCGTTCAGCACCCGGGCCCAGGAGGGTGCGTACTCGAGCCGGGGGACGAAGACCCGGAGGCCGTCCACCATGGCTTCGACGACGCCGAGGATCCCGTTGCTCGCCACCGCCCGGCCGATGATGCGGCGACCCTCGAACGTGAGATGGACCTCGAGCTCGTCGGTGTCGGGAAACGTCAGCACGGCGAGGAGCCGGACCCGTTGGTCGCGGGGCGTCACGCGCGCTTCGGGGACGACTTCGACGACCGCGACCGCGAGGTCGGGCGCGCCATCGACCGCGGTCAGCGTGGGCGTGGGTGCCGCATCCGCGTCGCCGTTCTCGATGAGCTCCTCGGGCAACGGCTCGATGCCGGCGATGCTTCCGAGCGCGCCTTCGAGCGGCGAGCTCCTCCGGCGGCCTGGTGACGCGGGAGGGCGGAGACCCGCCAGCGCACCACTTCGAGCGCCACCGGCTTCTCGGAGTGGCGGTACGCGATGCGTGTCGCCTGCAGCGGAAGGTTGGGCGGCGGTGTGTCTCCACTGACCTGCAGCTGGACGAGCAGCACGTCGTCGCGCTCGGTGAAGCCCGCGGCGCGGACGCCGGGCAGCTTGCGGAGCTCGAGCTCGAGGTCGTCGAGGTTCGGTCTGGCACCGTCACTGCACCTCGCGCCGGTCGCCTTGGCTTCGTAGAGCCGGGAGTCGGCCAGCTTGAACAGGCTGGACGTGTCGTCGGCCTCGGCGGGGCACTGCGCGACGCCGTACGAGAACGCCGGGACACGGGCGGTCACCGAGCTGCGAGGAGCCGATGCGCTCGAGCAGCATCGGCACGTCGTCGGGATCGGTGTTGGGCAGGATGACCGCGAACTCGTCGCCGCCGATCCGGGCCGCGTTGTCACCGAAGCGCAGGACCCGGCGGAAGCGCTCGCCGAGCGCCTGCAGCGCCGCATCCCCGGCGGCGTGGCCCTGCCCGTCGTTGATCTGCTTGAGGTCGTCGAGGTCGATGACGACCAGCGTGAACGGCCAGTGGTACCGGAGGCTCCGGGCGACGGACATCTCGAGCAGCCGGTCGAAGCTGCGCCGGTCGAAGAGGCCGGTGAGCGGGTCGTGCCAGGAGTCGTAGCGGAGCACTTCCATCCGGAGCGCGACCACGCAGAGGCTGCTCAGCAGTGACGCGTCGACGGCTGCGGCTTCGAGCGGAGGGTCGGTGTACAGGCCCGGCTCTGCGTCGAGCAGCGCCTCGCCGCCGGGATCGTCGAGCGGCTTGCGCGCCGGCTCGGAAGATCTGCCGGCCGAGGCCGGACTCGTCGATGACGACCGCGGCGTCGTGCAGCGCGTACTGCGCCACGAGACCGTCCAGCGCCCGGTAGATGATGGCCAGGCCGGACTGATCGGTGGCGAGATCGGCCACCAGCTCAGCCCCCAGGTCCGCCACGTCGGTCTCCTCGTTGCCCAACGATCCCACTTCGGCCGCTCCGTCGTCCGTGTCCTCTGATCCGTCCTTGGTGTCGATGATCTCCCCGGACGCCACGGTGTGCTCGGAGTTTCCGACCCCGGGTATCCGTGGGAAGTGGTGCTCGACCGGATGGGGCTCCGGATCTCTTGCGTCGGGGAGGAGATCCGCCAGACCGCGGCCGAGACCTCCTTGTCGCGTCACGTGCTTCCTCCCTCGAGCGACATGCGTAGCCCATGTCGTACTGCCCCAAATGTCTCGGATCCCGGCGGAACCGGCCGGATCTGCACATTAGTGGCCACAGAGCGTGTCCGCGCCGGAAGGGCCAGAATGAGCCGAGGGACTCAGGGTCCATGTGGGATGCTGACGCGCGTCTGCGCGGCCTGGCGACCACGCACCGTGACGCTCCAATCCGCCCCCGAGTCCGCCCCCAGGTGTCCCCACGTTGTCCCCGAATCACCTGCCGACGAATCCTCCGGCCCGAGTTTGGTGGTGCGTGTTGCCGACTGTTGTCTCGGGGTGCCGGTGATCGCCGACGAGATCGCGGCGAGCCTCGCGGCGGCCCTCGTCGCGGCCGGGCTGCCGGAGCCGAAGAAGCTCGAGGTCACGCCCGCGACGAGCCGCGAGCACGGCGACTTCCAGTCGAGCGTCGCGCTCGGTTGCAGAAGCAGGTCGGGGCGCGCGGCACCGAGATCGCACAGCGCATCGCGAGCGCACTGGAGCTTGCGCCGCCACCGCACCTGGAACGGGTGGAGGTTGCGGGTCCGGGCTTCCTCAACTTCTTCCTCTCACCCGCCTGGTTGCACCAGGTTCTCACAAGCGTCGTGACCGCAGGCGACGCGTACGGGCGCGGCGACACCTACGCGGGCACGCGGGTGAACCTCGAGTTCGTCTCCGTGAACCCGACCGGTCCGTTGCACGCCGGCGGCGGACGCTGGGTCGCGGTCGGCGACGCGATCGCGAACCTGCTCGCGGCCCAGGGCGCGATCGTGCACCGCGAGTACTACCTGAACGACGCCGGCAACCAGCTCGCGACCTTCGGCGCGTCACTGTTCGCGCGGTACGCGGGGACCGAGCTGCCCGAGGACGGCTACCAGGGCGCGTATCTCGTCGAGATGGGCGAGCGCCTGCGCGCCGAGCGGGGTGACGACGTCACCGAGGAGCAGGCGCGCGAATGGGGCCTGCAGGTGGTGGTGGACCAGCTCCGGGAGGATCTCGGTCGCATCGGCGTCCACTTCGACACCTGGTTCTCGGAGCGGACGCTGCACGAGGGCGGCAAGGTCGCCGCGGTCCTCGAACGGTTGAAGGCCGCGGGCCTCACCTACGAGCAGGACGGCGCGACGTGGCTGCGGGCCGAGGATCTCGGCGACCAGCGCGACCGCGTGCTCGTGAAGTCGGACGGCAACACCACCTATCTGTGCAACGACCTCGCGTACCACCAGGACAAGATCGACCGCGGGTGGGAGCACCTCATCGACATCTGGGGCGCGGACCATCACGGACAGGTGAAGTCGGTCCAGGTCGGCATGCAGGCGCTCGGCATCGGCACCGCGGAGGCGCCTGAGCCCGAGATCATCCTCGGCCAGTTCGTGACGCTCGTGCGCGACGGCGAGACGGTGCGGCTCTCCAAGCGCACCGGCAACATCATCACGCTCTCGGACATCCTCGACGAGGTCGATCCCGACGTCGCGCGGCTCACGTTCCTGCTGCAGAGCATCGACACGACGCAGACGTTCGACCTCGACATCGTCACGTCCGCAGTCGATGGAGAACCCCGTGTACTACGTGCAGTACGCGCACGCGCGGGTGTCGTCCATCGCGCGGAAGGCGACGGAGCGCGGGGTGGTGCGCGGACCGCTCGAATCCACGGACCTCGGGCTCCTCGTGCACGAGCGCGAGCTCGACCTGTTGCGTTCCCTCGCGGAGTATCCCGAGGTCCTGCAGCGCGCGGCCCTCGCCCGCGCACCGCACCGGGTCGCCACCTGGGTCCGGGAGTTCGCGTCGCGGTTCCACGGCTTCTACCGGGACTGCCGAGTGATCACCGACGACGCCACGCTCACCCAGGCCCGGCTCTGGCTCACCGAGGCGTGCCGGGTCGGCCTGGCCGATGCGCTGGGGATCCTCGGGGTCAGCGCGCCCGAGGTGATGGAACGGTTCGACGAGGACGAGGAAGCCGGCGACGCGGACGACCCGGCGTGACCGACGCCCCCAGTGCGCCGTTCGACCAGACGCTCGTCCCCGCCGGGCTGCTCCGCCTCGATCTCGATGCGCTGGCCGCCGAGTTCGGGACCCCGCTGTTCGTCTACGACGAGGACGCGTCTGCGCGACCGGTGCCGGGAGTTCGCGGGCGAGCTTCGGCGCCGGCAACGTCGCGTACGCGGGCAAGGCGTTCCTGTGCACGGCGATGGCCCGGCTCGTGGCCGAGGAGGGACTCAAGCTCGACGTCGCCACCGGCGGGGAGCTGCACGTCGCGCTGCACGCCGGGTTCCCGGCCGAACGCCTCGTGCTTCCACGGGAACAACAAGAGCGACGCGGAGATCGAGGCCGCGCGCGACGCGGGCGTCGGCGTCGTCGTCGCGGACTCGTTCGCCGAGCTCGACCGGCTCGAGCGGCTCGGGTTCCGGCGGTCGCGTGTTCGTGCGGGTGACGCCGGGGGTCGAGGCGCACACGCACGAGTTCATCGAGACCGGGACCGAGCGGCTCGAAGTTCGGGTTCTCCGTCGCCAACGGCGACGCGCTCGCTGCCGTGCGCCGGGTCGTCGACGCACCCGGGCTGACGCTTCGGCGGGATCCACTGCCACATCGGCTCGCAGGTGTTCCGCCTCGACTCGTGCGCCAAGGCCGCCGCGATCGTCGTGCGCGTTCGCGGAGGAGTGCGAGCGGGAGACCGGCGCACCGGTACCGGTGCTCAACCTCGGTGGCGGCCTCGGGACGCGGTACCTCGACCGCCGACCCGATCGATGGACGTCAGTGAGTACGCGCGGGTCCTGCACGACGCGGTCGGGCGACCGCACGGTCATGGTCGAGCCCGGTCGCGTCGATCGTCGGCTCGGCCGGGCATCACCCTCTACCGGGTCGGCACGATCAAGGAGATCCGTGACGTGCGCGACGTACGTCGCGGTCGACGGCGGGATGAGCGACAACCCGCGGCCCGTCCTCTACGGCGCGGGCTACGAGGCGTACCTGCCGGACCGGATCGGCGAGCCCCGGCCCGCTCGTCGCGTCGATCGCGGGGAAGCACTGCGAGCAGGGTGACGTGATCGTGACCGACGCCCACCTCCCCGCGTCGCGTGGCGGTCGGCGACCTGCTCGTGACCCCGGTGACCGGGGCGTACGGCGTACTCGATGGCCAGCAACTACAACAAGGTGCCCCGACCGGCGGTGGTGTTCGTCCGGGATGGCGAAGCTCGACTCGTGATCCGGCGCGAGACGTGCCGATGATCTGGTGCGGCTGGACCAGCCGTGAACGGAGCGCGGCCTCCTCGGTCGCTGCGTCAGACTGGGGCCGGAGAGGATCGGGGTGTGCATGGCTGAAGATGTCGTACGGGTCGGTCTGCTCGGTTGCGGGCACGTCGGCTCGGCGCTGGTGCGTCTGATCACCGAGAACGGCGACTCGATCGAGGCGCGCACCGGCGTGCGGTTGCAGGTCGGCAACGTCGCGGTCCGCAACCTCTCGCGGGAGCGCGACGTCGCGCTGCCGGCGAGCGTCTTCACCAACGACGCGAACGCGGTGGTCCGCGATCCGGACGTCGACGTCGTCGTCGAGGTCATCGGCGGGCATCGAGCCGGCGCGCGAGCTCATCGTCGAGGCCCTGACGACGGGCAAGCCGGTGGTCACCGCGAACAAGGAGCTGCTCGCGAACTTCGGCAAGGAGCTGTTCGAGACCGCCGAGGCCGCCGGGCGTCGACCTCCTCTTCGAGGCGTCCGTCGCGGGCGGGGTGCCGCTCATGCGGCCGCTGCGCGAGTCCCTGGCCGGGGACCGGATCAGCCGCGTCATGGGCATCGTCAACGGCACGACGAACTACATCCTCACGCCGCATGAGCGAGGAGGGCGCGTCCTTCACGCGACGCGCTCGCCGAGGCGCAGTCACTCGGGCTTCGCCGAGCGCGACCCCACGGCGGACGTCGAGGGCTTCGACGCCGCGGCCAAGGCGGCGATCATCGCAACGATCGCGTTCGGTGCGCGCGTCGTCGCCGGCGACGTGTACCGCGAGGGCATCAGCGAGCTCACCGACGCGGACATGGCCTCCGCGACGCGAGCTCGGTTACGTCGTGAAGCTGCTCGCGGTCGCGGAGGAGGATGCGCACGGGGTCGCGGTGCGCGTGCACCCGACGATGATCCCGTCGACCCACCCGCTCGCGTCCGTCCGCGAGTCGTTCAACGCGGTCTTCATCGAGGCCGACGCGGTGGGCGAGCTGATGTTCTACGGCCGCGGCGCCGGTGGCGCCCCCACGGCGAGTGCGGTCCTCGGCGACCTCATCGACGCATCGAAGAACCTCGTCGCGGGGCGGCGCGGCGCGACGATCGGCGCGCTCGCCCGCAAGCCGGTGCGCCCGATCGACGAGGTCGAGAGCCAGTTCTACCTGCAGCTCGAGGTCGCCGATCAGCCCGGCGTGCTGGCCGAGATCGCGACGCAGTTCGGCGAGCACGACGTCTCGATCAAGTCGATGCAGCAGATGGGCATCGGCGCCGATGCGCGCATCATCTTCATCACGCACCGGGCCCGGGAGGCCGACCTGCCGCCGCACGGTGCACGCGCTGCGCGACGTCGAAGTCCGTCCACCGGGTCGGCTCGGTCCTCCGGGTGATGGGGGACGAACCCGGATGAGCGGAGCGGGGATGGCACGCGGACTTCCGAGCCCGTGGCCGGGGCTGATCGAGGCGTACCGGGAGCACCTGCCGGTGACGGACGCGACGCCCGTGGTCACCCTGCTCGAGGGCGGCACGCCGCTGCTGCACGCGGACCGCGCTCTCCGACGAGCTGAACCTCGACGTGTGGCTCAAGATCGAAGGCGCGAACCCCACCGGCTCCTTCAAGGACCGGGGCATGACGATGGCGATCACCAAGGCCGTCGAAGCCGGCGCCAAGGTCGTGGTGTGCGCGTCGACCGGCAACACGTCGGCCTCGGCGGCCGCGTACGCGGCGCGCGCCGGTCTCACCTGCGGCGTCGTGATCCCGCAGGGGCAGATCGCGTCGGGCAAGCTCGCGCAGGCGCTCATCCACGGCGCGCGGGTCGTGCCGGTGCAGGGGAACTTCGACGAGGCTCTCGACGTCGTGCGCGAGCTCGGCCGGCTCGGCGAGGTCACGGTCGTCAACTCGATCAACCCGTTCCGGATCGAGGGGCAGAAGACGGCCGCGTTCGAGATCGTCGATGCACTCGGCGACGCACCCGAGGTCCACTGCATCCCCGTCGGCAACGCCGGCAACATCACCGCGTACTGGAAGGGCTACCTCGAGTACCAGCGGCTCGGCCGCTCGGATCGCACGCCCGCGGATGCTCGGCTGGCAGGCCCAGGGCTCCGCACCGCTGGTGCGGGGCGAGCCGGTGCTGCACCCGGAGACGATCGCCACGGCGATCCGCATCGGGAACCCGGCCAGCTGGGACGGCGCCGATCGCAGCCCGGGACGAGTCCGGCGGTGCGATCGGCGAGGTCAGCGACGCCGAGATCCTGATCGCGTACCGCGAGCTCGCCGCGACCGAGGGTGTGTTCGTGGAGCCGGCATCCGCGGCGTCCGTCGCGGGGCTCCGCAAGGCGGCGGCCACCGGTCTCGTCTCGCGCCGGGGAGCGCGTCGTGTGCACGGTCACGGGTCATGGCCTCAAGGACCCGCAGCGCGCGATCGAGGAGGTCCGGCTCGGCGAGCCGGTCGTCGCGACGCTCGACGCGGTTGCCACCGAGCTCGGCCTGCAGTAGCACGGTCCCTACCCGCAGGTAGGGAGGCACCGAATGATCACCACCGCGCGTCCCGTCGCCCTCGTGACCGGCGCCTCGTCCGGAATCGGCCGCTCGTTCGCACTGGCCCTCGCGGACCGGGGCCACGACCTCGTGCTCGTCGCGCGTGACACCGCGCCGGCTCGAGGCGCTCGCCAAGGAGCTGGCGGACGCCTACGGCGCGCACGCGGAGGTGCTCGGCGCCGACCTCTCGGATGCGGATGCGCTCGCGACGGTCGAGGCGCGGGTGTCGGACCCGGATCGCCCGATCGACGTCGTCGTGAACAACGCCGGCTTCGCGACCGTCGGGCCAGTTTCACCGGGCTGCCGATCGACCGGGAGGAGCAGGAGATCCAGCTGAACGTGCTGGCGCTGGTGCGGCTCACCCACGCGGCCCTCGGCGGCCTGGTCGCGCGCGGCCGGGGCGGCGTCATCAACGTCGCCGTCGATCGCCGGCTACCAGCCGACGCCGGGCAACGCGGTCTACGGCGCGACGAAGGCGTTCGTCATGAGCTTCACCCAGGCGGTGCACGAGGAGCTCAAGGGGACCGGCGTGAAGTGCATGGTCCTCGTGCCCGGATTCACCCGGACCGAGTTCCAGGTGCGCGCCGGGTTCGACTCGAGCGAGGTGCCGGGGTTCCTCTGGCAGGACGCGCCGACGGTCGTGCAGCACGCACTGCCGCGCCTACGACCGGGGCCGGGCGGTGTGCGTGCCGGGCCCGCTCAATGCCGCGACCGCCGCGTTCACCGCGGTCACCCCGCAGTCGGTCACGCGGCGCATCGCCGGGGTCATCGTCAGCCGGAGCGAGCGGTAACCGGAGCTCAGGCGGGATCGACCCGGAAGACGTCGCCCGCGTCGCTCATGACGTACAGCTCCCCGTCGTCGTCCTGACCGAAGCTGTTGACGGACGGGACGTGCACCGGCAGGACCCGATCCTGGACGACCTTGCCGTCCTGAGCCGCGAGCGCCCGCAGCGTCCCGCCGCAGTAGTCGGCGAAGAGGTAGCCGCCGCGCAGCGCAGGGATCTTGTTGCCGCGGTAGACGAAGCCGCCGGTGACCGCGCAGTTGCCGCCGTCGTGCGAGTAGTCGAAGACGGGCATCACCGCTTTGGGGGCATCGCCGTCGCGGTAGCGGTGGGTTCCCTCCCACACGTTCCATCCGTAGTTGACCCCGCGGCCGGCGCCGGACGCCTTGGTCGCGAGATCGACCTCCTCCCACATGTCCTGGCCGACGTCGCCGATCCAGAGGTCGCCGGTCTTCGTGTCCCAGGAGAAGCGCCACGGGTTGCGCAGGCCGTAGGCCCAGATCTCGGGCGCGCGCCCGCTTTGCCGACGAACGGGTTGTCCGGCGGGATCGTGTAGGCCTGCCCGGCGCTCGGCGTCGGGTTGATGCGCAGGATCTTGCCCAGCAGCGTGCCGAGCGACTGCCCGTTGCCCCCGGCCACGTGGCCCGGCCCCTGGTCCCCGGCCGCGCCGCCGTCGCCGAGCCCGATGTAGAGCAGCCCGTCGGGGCCGAAGCCGAGCTGCCCACCGTTGTGGTTGACCTCGGGCTGGGGCTGCGCGAGGACCTGGCGCCGCGACGCCACGTCGACGGCGCCCGTCGTGCCGACCGCGTACTCGTCGACCCGGGTGTCACCGTTCTTCTTCGTGTAGTCGACGTACAGCTTCGACGCGTCGGGCGAGAACGCGAGCCCGAGCAGGCCCTGCTCGTTCGACGAGCTGCCCACCAACGACGTGATGTCGAGCCACGGCGCGGCGTCGAGCTTGCCGTCGCGGATCCTCCGGATGCGCCCGACCTTCTCGACGACGTAGAGCGTCGTGGCGTCGCCGGGTCGGACCGCCATCGCGGTCGGCCGCTGGAGCTCCGCGAGCTTGGTGAGCTTGATGTTGACGGCGGCCAGGTCGGTGGCGGTCGTCGTGGTCGTGGTGCTGCCCGTGGACTTGGAGGTCGCGCGCGCGTCGTGGTGGTGGACTTCGCGCTGCTCGAGCTGTCGTGGCTCGAGCAACCGGCCACGACGAGGCCCGTGACGACGACGGCGACGAGCGAAGTGGCCAGGCGGGGATGCATCGACGGACCGTAGCGAGGACGGCTCCGTCCACGCGGTCGCGTACTCTTCCCGCTATGAAGTACGTGGTTCTGGTCCCGGACGGTTGCGCGGACGAGCCCGTCGACGTGCTCGACGGGAAGACGCCGCTCGAGGCGGCCGCGCTCCCGAACCTCGCCGCGCTCGCGGCCCGCAGCGAGGTGGGCCGCGCGAACGTGATCCCGGGCGGGCTCCCGCCGGGCAGTGACGTCGGCAACCTGTCGATCCTCGGCTACGACCCCCTCGAGTTCCACACCGGCCGGGCCCCCATCGAGGCCGCGGCGATGGGCGTCGACCTCGCGCCCGACGAGGTCGCGTTCCGCTGCAACCTCGTGACGCTCGGGGCCGACGGGACGATGGTCGACTTCGCGGCCGGCCATCTCTCGAGCGAGCAGAGCCACCCCATCATCGAGGCGCTCGACGCGACGATCGGTGGCGGCCGCGACGGCGTGCGGTTCCACGCCGGGGTGGAGTACCGCCACCTCGTCGTCACGCCGAGTGACTGGGCCGACGCCGAGTGCACCCCGCCGCACGATCTGACCGGCCGGCTCGCGACGTTCCCCACCGGTCCCGCGGCGGCGAAGCTCAACGCGCTGATGGACGCGTCGCGTCCGGTCGTCGCCGAGGCCGCCGCGCTCGTCGACTCGATCGCGACCCAGATCTGGTTGTGGGGCCAAGGGGTGCGCCCGACCCTGCCGCCCTTCGCCGAGCGCTTCGGCGTCGCGGGCCGGCTGACGTCCGCGGTCGACCTCGTCCGCGGGCTCGGCGTCCTTGCGGACATCGAGGTGCTCGACGTCCCCGGCGCGAGCGCGGGCTTCGAGAACGACTACGGCGCGCAGCGCGACGCGTGCCTGGAGTCCCTGGCCGACCGCGACTTCTTCCTGCTCCACGTCGAGGCGACCGACGAGGCGGGCCACCAGCAGAACGCGGCGGAGAAGGTGGCCGCGCTCGAGTCCTGGGATCGCGAGATCATCGGCCCGCTGCTCGAGGCGCTGCCCCGGTTCGGCGCGCACCGCATCCTGCTGATGCCCGACCACGCCACCCCGATCCGGCTCGGCACCCACACGTCCGATCCGGTCCCGTACCTGCTCTTCGACTCCGAGGTGGAGACGACCGGCTGCGCGTACACGGAGACGGCCACCGCGGGGCTCCCGCCCGTCGACGCGCATCGCCTGATGGGTCGCCTGACCACCTAGCGAGCCACCCCTCAAGCGGCCTCGGGCCGCCGCCGATGTACTGCGGCGAGGGAGTTGGTGTTCATGGCACAGGTCCTGGCGCAGCAGGCCACGGCGCGCGTACCGGTCGGCGTCGATGAAGCGCGCACCGACGGAGACGACGGGAGCGACGGCGGTGGGCCATCCAATGCCGCGCACGCGGCTCCGATGCACGCCGCGCTTCCGCTCGTGGCGCTCGTGCTCGGGATCTCCGGTGTCGCGCTCGGCGTCACCGTCATCTGGTTCTTCGCCGCGATCCCGGTCGGGATCGTGAGCCTCGTCACCGGCATCGTCGCCCGCAGCAGGATCGAGACCTACGACGACCCACGCGCGGCATCACGCGCGACCATCGGCACCGCGCTCGGGTGCGTGGCGATCCTGCTCGGCGCGACCGGCGCGTACTTCCTCCCGCGCATCATCGACCGCGGGGACCGGTTCATGGGGAGCGTGTCGGCGAACGTCAACAAGAACGTCAGTCTCGTCAACGGCGGCTTGAGCCGCGACGTGAACCGTCTGGACCTGACGTTGTCGCGTGACCTGGACCGCTTCGAGCTGCAGAACCGCACGGATCTCACCGCGCTGGAGAACCGCACCGCGCTGACGCTGAAGGCGCTCGAGGACCGCTTGAACAGCGCGGTCGACGCGTCGCGCAGCTCGGCCAAGAGCGATCTCGGCGCGCTCGACGCGAGCCTCCGGGCCGCCCTCAAGGCCCTGGAGACGTCGAGCCGCGAATCGGACGCCGCGCTCCACGCCACCGTGGGCGGTCTCGACGCGCGGATCACGAAGATCGAGCAGAAGCTCGGGATGTGACCCGGGGGCGGAGCGGCCCGCCGGGCCGGTTGACTCCGGGCGCCCCACTGATGGCCTAGGATGCTGATCGGTGCCCACCGCCACACCGGCGGGTGCGTGCCCCGACCTCCTGGGAGGTCCCGCCCGGAACCGGAGATCCTCCGTGCTCCCGGGTGCTGTTTTCGCAATCGTGTCCGGCTCTCGCCGTACGCATCGTCCGACTGGGCTCCCGGCAGCAGTGACCACGCCGGCCGAACCGGTCGATTCCAAGGAGCAGATGATGGCCTCCGAGCAGCAACTCGAACGGTCCATGCTTGACGGCAAGGATCGTGAAGAGCTGCACGCGATCGCCGGCGCCATGGGCGTCAAGGGCATCACCCGCCTGCGCAAGGCGGACCTCGTCGACGCGATCCTCGCGGCGGCCGCGGGCCAGGCCGGGCGGGGCGGCAACGGCGCGAAGGCGACGAAGGACACCGCGAACGGCTCCGCCGAGGCGAAGCCGAAGCGGGCGGTCCGGTCGAAGAAGGCCTCCGAGCTGGCGGCACCCGACAGCAGCATCGCGGCGCTGGCCGCCGAGGAAGAGGCGTTGGCGTCGGCCGGGGCCGACACCGAGGTCGAGCCGCGTCCGACCCGCCGTGCCGCACCGGCGACCGCTGATGCCGTCGCCGCGCCGGTCGAGACCGGTGACGCTTCGGCCCCGTCCACCACGACGCTGCCACGCGGCGACTCCGAGGACGAGCGGGCGTCGTACGGCGACGGCAACCGCACGGGGACGCGCCGCCGGCGTCGACGCGGCCGTGACCGCGGGGGAGAGCGCCAGGGCAACGAGCGCCCGCCCGACAGCGGTGGCGAGCCGCGCGAGCGCGAGTACAGCGGCGAGCCGATCGAGATCGAGGGGCTCCTCGACCTGCGCGACGAGGGCTACGGCTTCCTGCGCACGAGCGGATACCTCCCCGGTCGCAACGACGTGTACGTCTCCGCCTCCCAGGTGCGGCGCTTCGCGCTGCGCAAGGGTGACTACGTCAAGGGCGCGACGCGACCGCCGGCGAGCAACGAGAAGTACCCCGCGCTGCTCCGGGTCGACCAGATCAACGACGTCAGCCCCGACGACGCCCGCGAACGGCCGCGCTTCGAGGACCTCACCCCGCTGTTCCCGGACGAGCGCCTCCGCCTCGAGCTGCTGGACGAGCCGGGCCTGCTCACCGGCCGGATCGTCGAGCTCCTCTCGCCGATCGGCAAGGGCCAGCGCGGCCTCATCGTCTCGCCGCCGAAGGCCGGCAAGACGACGATCCTGAAGCAGATCGTCTACGCGATCGAGCGCAACAACCCGGAAGTCCACCTCATGGTGCTGCTCGTCGACGAGCGCCCCGAAGAGGTCACGGACATGAAGCGGCACGTGCTGCGCGGCGACGTGGTGGCGAGCACGTTCGACCGCCCGTCGGACGAGCACACCCAGGTGGCCGAGCTGACGATCGAGCGCGCGAAGCGCATGGTCGAGCTCGGCAAGGACGTCGTGATCGTGCTCGACGGCATCACGCGCCTGGCGCGCGCGTACAACCTCTCGGCCCCGGCATCCGGCCGGATCCTCTCGGGTGGTGTGGACTCGACCGCGCTCTACCCGCCGAAGAAGTTCTTCGGCGCCGCCCGCAACATCGAAGAGGGCGGGTCGCTGACGATCGTCGCCACCGCGCTCATCGAGACCGGCAGCCGGATGGACGAGGTCATCTTCGAGGAGTTCAAGGGCACCGGGAACATGGAGCTGCGCCTGGACCGGCGGCTGGCCGAGCGGCGCCTCTACCCGGCCATCGACGTCAACGCGAGCTCGACCCGCCACGAGGAGCTCCTGTTCGAGCGCAACCAGCTGAACCAGGTCTGGAAGCTCCGCCGGGTCCTCAATGCCCTCGCGGCCGACGGGGGCAGCGCGCCGGGCCTCGAGCTGCTCATCGACAAGCTGAAGACCACGAAGAGCAACGACGAGTTCCTCGCCGAGATCGCCAAGGCCGGCGGGGTCTAGGTCACCCTCCTCGAGATGAGATCGGCCGGGAATCTTCGGACCCGCTGGCTCGTTGAACGCCACACTCCGTAGACTGGAACCCTGATGAAGACCGATACGCATCCCACATACGCCGAAAGCCGCGTGCACTGCTCCTGTGGCAACGAGTTCCTGACTCGTTCCACCACCAAGGAGCTGCGGGTGGAGCTCTGCTCGGAGTGCCACCCCTTCTACACGGGCAAGCAGAAGCTCGTGGACACCGGTGGCCGGGTCGAGCGCTTCCAGCGCCGGTACTCAAAGTCCGCCAAGAAGTAGCCCGGGGAGCACCGCATGGCTGACCAGCCGCGGTACATGGGGGGACAGGCCGTCGTCGAGGGCGTCATGATGCGCGGCGCGACCACCTGGGCCGTCGCGGTGCGCAATCCCGAAGGCGGGATCGACCTCGAGGTGCACGACGCCCCGAGCTGGGCGGAGAAGTACGCCAAGGTCCCCTTGGTGCGCGGGGTCATGAACCTCGCCGAGTCGATGGCGCTCGGGATGAAGGCGCTGTCCTGGTCGGCGAACCAGCAGGTTCCCGAAGAGGAGCGGGTCGGGAACAAGGCCATGGGCGTCACGATGGCGATCGCTCTCGTGTTCTTCGCCGGGTTCTTCATCGTGCTCCCGGCACTCGGTGCCCGCGGACTCGCGTCGGTCTTCGGGATCGACGGCTTCCTCTTCCACGTGCTCGAGGGCGTGCTCGTCCTCGGCATCTTCCTCGGCTACCTCACCGTGGTCGGCCTCATGCCGGACATCAAGCGCGTGTTCCAGTACCACGGGGCCGAGCACAAGGCGATCGCCGCGTACGAGAACGACGCGCCGCTGACGCCCGAGTCGGCGCAACGGTTCACCACCCAGCACGTGCGCTGCGGCACCAACTTCCTGCTCACCGTGCTCGTCACCGCAATCATCGTGTACTCGCTCATCGGCCGGCCGTCGTTGCCGGTGCTCGTCCTCTCCCGGGTGATCCTCATCCCCGTCATCGCCGGGATCGCGTACGAGGTCATCCGCTTCGCGGCCAAGCACATGGACAAGCTGTGGGTCCGGATCGCGATGAAGCCGGGCCTCACCCTGCAGCGCATGACCACCCGGGAGCCGAGCCTCGAGCAGCTCGAGGTGGCCATTGCGTCGCTGCGGGCCGTCATGACGAGCGAGCAGCTGGCCGAAGTCGAGTCTCGCGTCGCCGCGTAGGTCGCGAGCTAGCTCAGCCGCACCTTGTCGAGGTGCGGCGCGGCCGGGGTGCCGGTGACCTCGTAGACGGCAACCTCGTTGTGGCCGCGGCGGAACAGCTGCGGCGGGAGCGTGGACCAGAAGTCCGCGGGCTTGGAGACGTTGCTCTGCTCGGCCTGTGAGACGCCCGCGATCACACCGTTCACGGTCACCACGAGCGGCACCCCCGTCCTGGCGTTCGTCAACGTGCCGCGCACCGACGCCCAGGGGATCGACCGGGCCGTGGGATCGACGTGCTCGAACTGGCCGGGATCCTCGATGGTCCCGGTGACCGCCGACGCTCCCGCACGGACCAGCGGCGCCGCCGGGCGGCCGACGAGGTCACCGTACGGCCCGATCTTGTAGAAGCGGAGGTCCGCCGGACCGGTCGCGGCCGAAGCGCGCGCGGCGAGCACCTTGGCGAAGCCGACGTCGTCCGGGAAGGTCAGGTACTCACTGCCGGGCGCGGGCTTCATCTCGTTGAGGTTCCATTGGAAGATGCGAACCTCCGGGTTGGGGCGCGTCGCGGTGCCGAACATCGAGAGCCCGTCGAGCTTCCAGGGCACCTTGGCGTGGAGCACATCGGCGATGGTGGGGAGGATGTCGATCGACTTCACCGGCCGATCGACGATGGCGGGCGCGGCCTGGCCCGGCTTCCGGATGAACATCGGCGTCCAGGCGATCTCGGGGTAGTTCACCTTCGAGACTCCTCGGATGGAGTTCTGGGCGGTGAACGCGACGCCGTGGTCCGCGGTGAGGACGATGAGCGACTGGTCGTACGCGCCGATCTGCTTCAGCCGTGCGATGACAGAACCGAGGTAGCGGTCCGCGGCCTGCAGCTGCAGCAGGTGCTTCTGGCGTCCGGACATCGCGGTGTAGGCGTCGTTCCAGATCATGTTGAGGTACAGCCCGGATGACGGCGAGAGCTCGCCGTCGTCCTGGCCGGTGCCGCGCAGGTGCCAGGGCTGGTGCGGTAGCAGGACGTGCAAGAAGTCGAGCTCCGGCTTGTCCGTGGGCTGCAGCGAGCTCACGAACGTCGCGCCGGTGCCGAGCGGATGCGGATCCAGCTCGTCGTCGCCGATGTTCAGCCGGGTGAGCTGGCGCTTCGGCGACGCGAAGTCACTCCACAGCGAGATCGTCGTGTCGAGGAGCTGCCCGAACCGGTTGCGGACCGCGTTCGCCGTGCCGGCCTGGGTGCAGATGCCCGTCGGGCACAGGCGCGTGATGCTCTCGTGCACGTTCATCCGGTAGCTGCCGCCGAGCAGCGTGAAGAGGTTGTGGGGGTAGTTGGCGGCCACCGGGGGCACGTACCCGCCGTGTGGGTAGTCCCCGGTGAGGATCGCCGGCACCGCTTCGTGCGTGTACGGCGCGACTGTCGTGTCGTTGCGGAACCATGTCGAGTCGCCGGCCAGCGCGGCGAAGTGCGGGAAGAGGGTCGCATCGATGTGGCCGGTGCCGTCGAGCAGCGACTCGAGCGGGAACTCGTCCATCACGATCATGACGACGCGCTTCGGGCTGCCGATGTGAACGTTCGACGCGGGCGCGGTCCCGTGATCGAACACGACTGCTGTGACGGGTGACGCGAAGAGGAAGAGGCCCGCGAACACGACCGGTGCGAACGCGAGGTACCGGAGGAAGAGCCGGGCGATCTCCACCCGCAGGACGAGGAACCCGCCGATGAGCCCGGCCGGGACGGCCAGCGTCAGGATCCGCAGCGTCGGCATGCTCGTCTGCTTCTTCAGCACCTCGATCGCGATCATGGTGACGACACCGGCTGCGATCAGCGCGTGCACGTAGGGGCGGATCCGCGGGAGCACGAGGCCGACCGCGACCTCGGCGGCCCACAGGATCGTCGCCGGGACGACCACGATGATCAGCACGAGTGCGACGGTCCCGAGGGCCGAGGTGCGCAGGGTGATGAACAGGCTCGCGTTGTTGCCCAGCAGGTCCAGGGCGGGCTGGGTGACCGCGAGCCCGGTCAGGGCGAACAGCTCGATGAAGGTCCGGAGCTCGCGCCGCCACGGGCCGAAGCGCGCCACTGGCCCCGCTGCGACCATGCCCTCGCCCATGCCCCCGCCAGCTGCCCTCGCGATGCCCGCCCCACAGGCATCTCCCGTCCCCGAAGGGTGAAAACGTAGACGTGTCACGGAGGGTGAACAAGTCACCTCGGACCGTTCCATCGGGCTGCCCTACGATCCTCCCGTGCCGTCGATGCCGACAACGTGGAGCGAAGCGGAGCTGCTCGAAGGCGACGCAGTGGCCGAGCCGCTGATCGTCGCGGGGTACCGCTGCCACGGCGGCTTCGACGCGGACGGGCGCTACCGATCGCCGCGCACCCGGTTCCGCACCCCGGCGATCGAGGCCTGGCAGGACCAGCTTCGGGCACAGTTCGGGACCGAGCTGCTCGACGTCCCGCTCGAGACGTGGCCGCCGACCTACCCGAGCGTCGCCCAGTCGCGCTACCTCCTCGAGCAGGGCGTGCGCGAGCCGGTGATCATGGCGCTGACGCGGATCGGCACGGTCGAGGGCTTCGGCGCGTTGATCCGCAACGCCGCGGTGCCCGACCGTCAACGGTTCTTCGACGACAGCATCACCGGCACCGCGATCGAGCACCTCGACCGCGGCCTGTTCGAAGCGCACGCGCGCGACGAGGCGGGCTGGGATGACGAAGCGGGCCACCAGCACATGTGGTTCGCGGCGCGCGACGTGGCCTTCGAGCACCCGGTGACCGAGGACCAGACGAAGATGATGCTCGAACGGATGGGGATCGGCGGTGGTGCGGCACCGGATCCGGCCGTGGTGCGCGAGCGGATGCTGGCGGCCCGGATCTTCGACGACCTCGATCTCGCGCTCGAGGCGATGATCCGGCGGATGATCGGGATCCTCCTCATCGAGATCTCCGCGTTCCACGTCTTCGCGTGGGCCGAGGAGCTGCTGCGCGATCCGGATCTGGTCGCCGGCGACGGTGAGGCAGCCCGGCTGGTGTCCTACATCCGCCAGGACGAGGCCCCGCACGTCGCGTACCTCGCCACGACGTTGACGGAGATGCGGGACCGGACCTTCATCGGCGAGTCGGGTCGACGCATCCCGGGCACGGAGGTCGTCGGCACGCTGTGGGCGCGGGGACTCGACGAGTCGCTCGGCGCCGGTCGGGAGCAGAACCGCCGCCTGCGCATCCGCGAGGTCGAGGACTCGCTCGCCGACCACCCGCGCCGCAGTGACATCCTCGCCGGGTTCCACGCGCTCGCCGACGACGCCAGCCTCTGAGGAGCGCCACGTGAAGTTCGGGATCTTCTACGAGCACCAGCTGCCCCGGCCCTGGCAGGAGGACAGCGAGTACCGCCTGATCCAGGATGCGCTCGAGCAGATCGAGCTCGCCGACTCCCTGGGCATCGAGTACGTCTGGGAGGTCGAGCACCACTTCCTCGAGGAGTACTCCCACAGCAGCGCGCCCGAGGTGTTCCTCGCGGCCGCCTCGCAGCGGACCAGGAACATGCGGCTCGGGCACGGCATCGTGCAGACCCCGGCACCCTTCAACCATCCCGCCCGGATCGCGGAGCGCGTGTCGATGCTGGACCTCGTCTCCAACGGCCGCGCCGACTTCGGCACCGGTGAGTCCTCGTCCGAAGCCGAGCTCGGTGGCTTCCTCGTCGACCCGCTCGAGAAGCGGGAGATGTGGGAAGAGGGGCTGCGCGTCGCGCTGCGCTGCATGACCGAGACCCCGTTCACCGGGCACCACGGCAAGTCCGTCACCATGCCGCCGCGCAACGTCATCCCGAAGCCGCGCCAGAAGCCGCACCCACCGGTGTGGGTCGCGTGCAGCCGGCGGGACACGATCCACCTCGCGGCCCAGAAGGCGATCGGCGCGCTGGCCTTCGCGTTCGTCGATCCCGAAGAGGCGCGGCAATGGGTCGACGACTACTACGAGACGCTCGCGACCGAAGGCGTCCCGATCGGCGATGCGGTGAACGCGCAGGTCGCGTGCGTCACGACGTTCATGTGCGACCGGGACGAGGACACGCGCTGCGCGCACGGGCTCGAGGGGGCCAACTTCTTCGGCTACTCGCTCGCGCACTACTACGTGTTCGGCCGGCACGCGCCCGGGGTGACCGACGTGTGGGCCGAGTACCAGCAGCGGCGCTCCGAGCACGGCTTCGACCCAGAAGCGGTGGCCGCCGCGGCGCGAACGACGACCGGCTCGGCGCCAAGGTCGTGCAGGGCGGTCTGGGCGGGTTGCGCGGCGCGGTGGGGACCCCCGAGCAGGTGCGGGAGTACCTGCGCCGGTACGAGGAGTGCGGGGTGGACCAGGTGATCTTCTGCTCGCAGGCGGGCAAGAACCGCCACGAGCACATCATGGAGAGCCTGGAGCTCTTCGGGCGCGAGGTGCTCCCCGAGTTCAAGGATCGCGACGAGAAGGCGACCCGGGACAAGGCCCAACGGCTCGAACCGGTCGTCGAGCAGGTCATGGCCCGCAAGCCCGCCTCGGATCACCCGCCGCTGCCGAGCGAGGACTACGACTTCCCGGCGATCCCGCGGGCGATCGCGGACCGCTCCGGCTCGGACGACTTCCACGCCTGGCTGGACAAGTTCGCCGAGCAGTCCGCCACCGGCGACAGCGAGCTCCAGAACCTCCTGGGTTGAGGCCCGCCGCACCGGGGAACCACCCTGTGCGGTGGGTCCACCACCAGCGCGGGCAGCGGAGAAGTCCGCCGAAACCCCCGATCCTCCTAGGTTTTCCGGCGTCCCGGGCGTAGGCTCCGCGGGTTCACGGGCATGGGTTCGGGGGGAGCAGGATGCGCAGGAAGCTGTGGGCAGTGCTGTCGGCGGTCGCACTGATCCCGATCGGAGTCATCGAGCGCGACCGTGATCGACGGCACGACGCCGGCGGGCGCGGACACCGTCCCGGTGCCGCTCAGCTGCCAGGTGTCGAACGTGCCGGTGGTCGGCACGCAGACGCAGACCACGACGCAGACGACGACCGCGACCGCGGTCGATCACGTCTACCAGAACGGCACCTTCAACCTCTCGATCACCGCCGCGGCCACGAGCGAGTCGTCGGATCTCGGCAGCGGCGCGACGTTGCGCTACCTCCACGACTTCAGCGTCTTCATCCCGGTTCCCGCGAACTCGACGCTGGTCTCGTTCTCGATCTCCGGCGGGCTCAACCTCGGGACCGGCCCCAACACGATCAACCAGTCCGGCGGCAACCTGGTGATGCACGTCCCCGGTCCGGTCCAGCCCAACACGACGTTCCAGCTCCCGACCGTGAACATGACGCTGCGGGCGACGGGACCCGCGCTCTCCACGATCCAGAGCCGGTTCGGAGGCACGAGCTACGCGAACCCGGGCCTGCAGTTCACCGTGGCCGCGACGTTGCCGTCCCCACTCGGTGACGCCGACCTGCTGACCAGCTGCTACCCGACGTCTACGCAGCCGCTCTCGACCACCACGATCTGGCCCCTCGACACCGTCGGGCCCGCGATCACCATCACGACACCTCCGGACGGCACCACGTACGCGCAGGGCGTCCCCGTGGCGGCGTCGTTCTCCTGCAACGACGGTCCGTTCGGCGTCGGGGTCGCGACGTGCAACGGCACCGTGCCGAACGGCAGCCTGATCGACACCACGACGCTCGGCACCCGCACCTTCACCGTGAACGCGACCGACAACCTCGGGAACGCGAGCAGTCAGACCTCCACCTACACCGTCGTCTCGGATCCCGGCATCGTGGTGAAGAACGGCTGGGCGAACGAGGGAGTGGGGAGCCAGGTCCCGTTCAAGGTGTCGCTGACCCGCGCCCCGAGCCAACCCGTGACCGTCCACTACACGACCCAGGACGGCACCGCGAGCTCGACGAGCGACTACTTCGCGACCAGCGGCGACCTCACGTTCAATCCCGGCGCGCCGACCACCCAGACCGTCAACGTGACCCTGCGCGACGACGCGGTCTACGAGCCGACCGAGGCCTTCTCCCTGGTGTTGAGCGCGCCGACGCACGCGCTCGATCAGCGTCGGGACCGCGGCCGGCCGGATCCGCGACAACGACATCCCGTTGGTCCGAGTGCTGGGGGCCTCGGTCACCGAGGGCACCGGTGCCGTCGTCCCGATGAAGGTCTCGATCCAGGGTCACGCCAACATCCCGGTGACCGTGAACTACGCGACGGCCGACCTCACGGAGGCGAACCACGCCACCGCGGGCGCCGACTACACCCCGGTCTCGGGGACCCTGACCTTCGCGCCGGGTGCTGCCTTGACCCAGACGGTCAACGTGCCGGTGATCAACGACACGGTGTGGGAAGCCGACGCGGAGCGCTTCGGCTTCAACATCACGGACCCGGCGAACGGTCAGACCGCGTCCGCGCCGGGCACGATCCTCGACGACGAGCCGCACCCGCCGGTGGTGTCCATCGGCAGCGTGAGCGTCCGCGAAGGTGAAGCCTCCGGAACGAAGCAGGTGTCGATCCCGGTCACGCTGGATCGGCCGGCCGCAACGGCGACGAACGTCCGCTGGTCCACCTCGAACGGCACCGCCGTCGCCGGGTCGGACTACCAGGCGCTCGCGAACCAGCAGGTGGTGTTCGAGGCCGGTCAGGTGAGCGCCATCATCAAGGTCTACGTCTACGGTGACGCGGTCAACGAGGCCGACGAGACCTTCAACGTCAACCTGTTCAGCCCGTTCGGCGTCGTGCTCGGCACACCGACCGGGGTCGTCACGATCCTCAACGACGACGCGCCGGTCTCGACGTCGCCGACGCCCGTGCTGTCGGTCGATGACGTCAAGGTGATCGAAGGTGACTCGGGCACGGCGGACATCGACGCCACCGTGAGCAGCAACATCAAGGCTCCCGCGAAGATCCTCGCGACCATCTCGACGGTGAGTGGCAGCGCGGTGAGTGGCGTCGACTACACCGCGTACTCCCACAGGGTGAACATCGCCAAGGGCGCGGTCGCCGACCACTTCACGATCAAGGTGAAGAACGATCTCACCGTCGAATCCGACGAGTCGTTCTACCTGGTCGTCAACGCGATCACCGGGGCGACGGCCGGCAAGACGATCGGCATCGTCACGATCGTCGACAACGACAATCCCCTCCCGACGACGCCGACCGGCATCGCCGCGATCCAGAGCCGCATGACGCTCGGCGGGACCGAGGTCTCGTGGAACGCGGCGACGACACCGCTCGCGGACTGGCCGCTCACCGGCTACGAGTACCGCTCGTCGACCAACGGCGGCACGACCTGGGGCGCGTGGACGTCAACCGGCGCGGGCACGAGCACCTGGTTCGTCCACGTGTGCGGCCAGGGCGTCACGTGCACGTACCAGGTTCGCGGGGTCAACAAGAAGGGCGCGGGCGGATCGGTCGGTCAGGCCTCCGCGGTCGGCCTCGCCGACACCACCTCCCCGGCGATGACGATCAACACACCGACCCAACGCGGCAACCTCGACACGTTGAGCGGCACCACGATCACCGGTGACGCGGGCTTCGAAGGCGGCGACGCGTACTCGGTCGCGGTCAACGTCTACCCGTGCAACGGGTGCACGAACGTCACGCCGACGTACTCGGCGTTCGCCGCGCCGATCGGCGGCACGTGGTCCGTGAGCCCGAACCTCGCACCCGGCGTCTACACGGTGCAGACCTCCCAGAGCGACTGGGCCGCGCACACGACGACGAGCTCGCCGACGACCTTCGAGGTCCGCAACGCCGTGTTCGTCTCTCCGTTCGGGAACGATGCGAATCCCGGATCGGTCACCGCGCCGAAGCTCACGATCGGCGCGGCTGCAACGACGGCGGGGGCGCAGGGTCGCCCACAGGTCGCCGTGGCATCCGGGACGTTCGCACCGGCTTCGGCGTCGCGATCAGCGCGAGCGTCAGCGTGCTCGGCGGCTTCGACGAGACCGGCGGCTGGACCCGTCCCGGCAGCGCCGGGGCATCGGGGACCCCTGATCGGAACCTCACCCAGATCTCCGGCGCGCCCCAGGGCGTCTCGGTGACGGGAGCCGTGACGGTCACGCTCGACGCGCTCACGATCCAGGGTCTGAACACCGGTCTCGGCGCCGGCTCGAGCGTCTACGGCGTGCGCGCCGCGGGCGCCGAGCGCGGGCAGCCCGGCGAACGTGACGATCAGCAACAGCAAGGTGACCGCCGCGGCGGGCATCGACGGCACCAGCTCGGCCCTCGGCGGCACCAACGCCACGACGAACGGCTGCACCGGTGCTGACGGTGCCGGCAACACCCAGGGTGGCTCCGCCTCCTGCGGTGGGACCGGGGTCTCGGCGGCCGGCGGTGGTGGCGGTGGCGGCGCGGGTGGCGCGTTCAGCGCGTCGGGCGGCGGCAACGGCGGCAACGGCGGCGGTGGTGCGGCCGGTGGCGCCGGTGGCTCGGGCTCGTTCACGTCGGGCGGGGCCGGCGGCGGCGGCGCCGGTGGGGCGGGTGGTGCCTCGGGCACCGCGGGCGCCAAGGGTGCGAATGACGCCACCGCGGCCGGTGCGACCTGGGCCGGGCACAACGGTGGGTCCGGTGGCGGCGGCGGGAACGGCGGCGGCGGCGCGGGTGGCGGCGGTGGCGGCGGTGGGACCGGCGCCTTCCAGGACGGCGGTCGCGGCGGTGGCGGTGGCGCCGGCGGTACCGGTGGCGGCGGCGCGGGTGGCGGCAGCTTCGGCGGCGGGTCGTTCGCGGCGTACGGCTTCAACGCAACCCTCACGGTCACGAACTCGGTGTTGACCTCGACCTCCGGTGGCACCGGCGGCAATGGTGCTAACGGTGGGACCGGGAGCTCGGCCGGCAACGGGGGCAACGCCTTCGAGCAGTTCTTCGCCGGCAACGGGGGTGCCGGCGGCGGTGGCGGTGGCGGTGCAGGTGGCGGTGGCGGCGGCGGCGGGGCCGGTGGCCCGTCGGTCGCGGTGTTCCACTCGGGTACCGGCACCCTGACGGTCACGGCCTCCACGCTGAGCCGTTCGGGGGCTCCGGCGCTCGGCGGGAGCGGAGGTACCTCGGGCAACGGCGGTGGCGGCGGGGCCGGTGGCCTCGACGGCAGCAACCCGGCCAGCTGCCTGACGCTCTGCGGGACTGTCAACAGCGGCACCGGTGGTGGAGCGGGCGGCGCCGGAACGCCGGGCATCCCCGGTGACGTCGGGCAGCTCTGCAGCAAGTTCGACGGCACCACCTGCACCCCGTAGGTCGCGCACCCGGCGGAGCTAGCTCCCGGCAACCTCGGACTCGGCGTCAGCAACCCCAGCGGGCTGCTGACGCCGAACCCGCGGGCGCGCACGTCCCCGTCATGCCGCGCGCCGGCTGGCTCGGGGTGGGTCGAGTCTTCGTTTGCCTGTCGTGGGGTCGGGTGGGCCGAGGGTCCAGCCCTGGGATTTTCGGGTGTGGTGGATGGAGCAGATCCACATGAGGTTCCACTGGGCGGTGGGTCCGCCGTGGGCGTGGTCGATCTCGCAGTGGTCGAGCTCGAGGTACTCCCGACCGGAGCACCCTGGATGGAACACTCCCGGCCGGAGACGGTCATCGCGGTGCGCAGCTCGGCGGGGATGTGGCGTCCGAGGTGGGCGACGGTGGTGATGTCCTTGCCGCTGCTTGATGATCGCGGTGACGAAGGCCGATCCGAGGAGCTCTCGGACCCACTCGACGCTGACGGGGCCCACGCCGGGGATCTCGCAGGTCTCGCCGTCCAACGCGTGGCCCCGCAGGAGCGTTTCGTGGTCGATGAGGACGTGCGTCGTGTACCCGCCGGACTTCGCGGTCGCCGGATCGCCCAGTATCGCGTCGGCGAACGCGTCGGCCGCGTACCGGTCCTGGGGTTCGCGCGTCCCGTCGGTCCGTGCGTCGCGGAAGCGCCGGCGGGTGCCGTGCTCGATGCAGGCTTTGATGCGGCCGCCGACTTCGGGGGTGACCTTGAAATGACCTTCGAACATCCCGTCCGGTGCGGTCCACATGTGGAACGACCGCGCCGCGTGCTGGCGCCCGGCGCGCGCGGTCTCGTCCTCACGCCGCGCCCGCGTCGCGATGCACGCGTCCGCGCAGCGGCACCATCCCCTTCGAGGCCGCCCGAAGCAGCGACCGCTCGACCGACGGATCCTCCGAAGCGGTCGCGACGATCAGGTCCGTCTGCCGCACCGACAGCCGGCCCGACCGCACGGCCGCGTCGGTCGCGGGCAGTGACTCGAGCTGCGCGGCGACCGAGATCGCCCGCTTCGCCTCACCCGAGCTGACCCCGACGAGCCGCTCGTAGAGCTCCGCCGCAGACCGATCCGTTCCGTACGTGTGCGCCGCGGTGTCGTCGACCCGCTTGGCCGACTTTCGCCAGCATCCCGTCGGCCAGACGGCGAACCACGCCCAGCTCGGTGACCAGATCGATCGCATCCTGACCGGAGCACGCCGCGGATCGAAGTCGAGTGCCGCCGCTTCCAGTGCGGTTCGAGCCGTCCGAAGATCATCCTTGATCACCTCTTCACCCTAGAGACAGGGTGGGACAGCTACGCCCGGACCGCCGGAGATCACGGCAAGACGCGCGCGGGTCGATACGGTGACGGCCGATGGAGAGCCGAGCGTGACGCCACCGCTGCAGTGGGGCCTGTCGCTCTCGTTGGCCGGGGAGCTGGCCGAGCCGCACGTCGTCGCGGAGATCGCGGCGAGCGCGGAGGCCTCCGGGTGGGACGGCGTGTTCGTCTGGGACCACCTGTGGAACCGCACCGGCGCGCCGTTCGCCGACCCGTGGTCGACCCTGGCGGCGATCGCGCTCGCGACGGAGCGGGTGCGCATCGGTCCGCTCGTCACCCCGCTGCCGCGCCGCCGCACCCAGGTCGTCGCGCAACAGGCGACGACGATCGACCGGCTCTCGCTCGGCCGCCTCACGCTCGGGCTCGGCCTCGGCACCGACGGCTACGGCGAGTTCTCCGCGTTCAACGAGCCGGCGGACGACGATCGGCGACGCGCCACCGCGCTCGACCGGGGCATCGAGCTGCTGCTCCCGGCGCTCGCCGGCGGACCCGTCACCGAGGTCGACGCGCGGTGGCTGACGGAGCCCGGAGTGCAACGACCGCGGTGCCCGATCTGGATCGCCGGCCGCCCGGGCCGGATCGCCGGACCGAGGCGCGCGCTTCGCCACGGCCTCGAGGGGATCGCGCTCGTCGGCGTCGACACGTGGACCGCGAACGACGTCACGGACACGACCGCAATGGCCGACCTGACAAACTTGGAGGTCGTCCTGGTCGGTGGCGAGCACCCCGACCCCGACACGCTCGCGACCGCAGGCGCGACGTGGGCAGTGCGAGAGCTGTTGCCAGGTGCGTCGGCCGCCGAGACGATGGCGGTCGCACACGTCGGGCCCCAGTCCCGCCATTGAGCCGGCGTGAAGCCGCGCCGCTTACGGAGTGACGCAGCTCCCGCCATTGTGGAAGCGACATACCGTGCCGGTTGGGCCGCCGGTTCCTCCGGGCGCAGTTCCGCCGGTACCGGTGGCGCCGGCGGTTCCCACGTTCACGCCGGTGGTGTAGGACCCCGCGGGTATCGGGCCGGCCGCGCCCCCGGAGCCGACGGCGCCACCGGAACCGGCGGTGCCTCCAGAGCCGGCCGAGCCCCGTGCGAGCGTGGCCGTCCCCACAGTCAAGGCGCCGGATCCGGCGTGGTAGGCAGACAGCGCCGGCCCGCCGGCCCCGCCGCCGCCACCGGAGCTGCCGCCGCCACCGGAACCGCCGCCACCGCCACCTCCGGGCCCGCCATCGGGTGACCCACTCGGATTGTTTCCCTCGCTCAGGGTGGGACTCGTGATCGTTCCGGTGTGGTGCAGGCCCCCACCCTGGCCGCCCGCGCCACCGCTGCCACCCTTGGCGCCGTTGCCGCCGACGCCGCCGCTCCCGCCGTTGCCAGCCGTGACTTGAACGAAGCTCACGGAGGTGTCGAGCGTCACCGTCGAGTTGACGGAGTAGATGCCGAAGCTGCCGCCGCCGCTGCCACCCCCCGTTCCGGCCGTCGCGCCGGCACCGCCGCCACCGCCGCCACCGCCGCCGCCGCCGCGGTCGGGGTCGCTGCACGTGGCGGCCTGGTGCCCGCCGCCGCCACCACCGCCGCCACCACCGTGGCCCGCGGCGCCCGCGTTCCCACTGGCCCCGCCGGTGGGTGTGTACAAGCTCGCGGTCCCGAGTGGCGCGGTACCCGCGGCGCCCCCGGGAGTCCCCGCGGCCCCACCAGTAGTCGCGCCGCCGCCTCCACCGCCCGGGCTGGCGTTGGTGCAGAAGATGTTGCCGGAGCCTCCGCCCCCCGCGCCGGCCGTGTTCCCATTCCCGGAAGTGGTTCCGGCACTTCCCGGTGTTCCGGTGGTGTTGCCGCAACCCCCTGCACCGCCGGAGCCGCCGTTCCGGGTGCCCCCGGCACCGCTTCCGCCGCTGCCGGCAACTCCGTCGTTGCAGTTGCCGTCATGGCCATTGGTGCCGAAGCTGCCACCGACCCCATCGGTGCCCGCCGCACCGTTTGCTCCGGCGACTCCGGCGACTCCGCTTGCCGCAGTAACGCTCACACCCGCGAGGGTCACACTCGCACTCGAATCGGTGCGGAGGCCGTAGGTCGAGTCACCTGGTGTCGCCGTCGCCGTCGCGGTGATGTCCAAAGTCTGGATGATCAGACCGGTCGTGGTGCTCACCGAGATGCCTGTGCCGGAGCCCGTGACGGTCGTGCCGTTCCCCGAACTGTTCGGGGCGGCGCGCAGCCAGCTGGCGGAGCTGAATCCGCCGAGCAGCTTCCGATTGGCCAGGGTCGCGCCGGAGATGCTGAGACCCCCAGTGTACGAACCCGTCACGATCGCGATCACGGTGCGACCGCTGGTGGCCGAGACAGTGAGACCTTCGCTGATCGTCGGCTTCGGCGCGGCAGGAGTCAGCCCGCTGTTGGCGCTGATCCCGGTCGTGGCGACGAACACGGTGTTGGCCGGGTCGTAGTCGATGTCGAATGTCACGCTCGTTCCCGTGCTCGTGTTCCACGGCGTCCTGTCCGACCGCCCGAGCGGTATAACTGCCCCCGGCGGGGAAGTTGCTGATGGGGAACGCGACGTTCCACGACGTCGCGCCGGTGACGAGACAGCCCGAGGTCGAGGTCGTGCAGAAGACCTCTGTCGGGCTCGAGAGAAGGTTGAGGTTGTCGGGTCCCAGTAGTTCCCGGTTCCCTGGCGCACGCTGACCTTGACGTTGCTCACGCCGCTGCCTGCATCGGTGGAGGTTCCGCAGATCCCGGGCGTGGTGCACGGCCACGCCGGGTCCGAGGACGAGACCCGGCCCGAGCGGGTGTAGATCGGGCCGGCCGACGATTCACGATGGTCACGGACGGCGCGAGGTTGTCGATGGTGAATCCGACCGTGTTGCTCGTCCCCGTGTTCGACGCCCAGTCGGTCTGGGTCGCGGTGACCTTGTACGCACCGTCGGCGAGCGTGGTCGGGCTGCCCGACGCCCAGTCGCCGGCCGGCGATGCTCCAGCTGCCACTCGCGCGCGTCACCGCGAAGGTCCGGACGACGGAGCTGTCGGACTGCTTGCGGATCGTGACGTTCACGCGTCGTGCAGTCGCCGAGCAGGTTGCCCGGCAGTGCCCACTGAACGTCGGCGTCGCGGTGGTGAGCGACGACCCGTTGGCGGGCGTCGTGACCGTCACGATCGGTGCCACGTGGTCGGTGAGCCCATCGCGGTCGCCTGGTTGCGTCGGACGAGCTCGTGCCGATCGCGTTGAACGCACGCACCTCGTAGGTGCAGGTGTTGTCCTGACCGCAGTCGTGCGAGAACGAGCACGGCCCGTACCGGTACCGGTCGTAGACCCATGCCGGAGAACGCGCCGGCGCCGATCTTGAATCGGAACTCGTAGCCCTGGATCGGGAAGCCACTGTCATCCGGCGGGTCTGGCACGTCAGGATCGACGCCACCGAGCATCGTGGTGCTCGTGGTCGGCGGTGAGGTTCTGCGGCGGCGACAGGTTCGTGCCGATCGCGGTCGCGGTGTTCGACACCGGACCGGTACCGCGGGCGTTGATCGCCGACACCCGGTAGGTGCAGGCTGACCGCCTGGCCGCAGGTGGTGTCGGCGTAGGACACGACGTCCCGAGCGTCCAGGTCTGCGGCCACGTCGCGCCGCCGTCGAGCGAGCGCTCGAGGAAGTAGCCCGTGATCGGCCAGCCACCGTTGTCGAGCGGGGCCTGCCACGTGAGGTCGACCGCACCGAGGCTCGTGCCCGGCGTCGCGTCGAGGTTCAGCGGCGCCGACGGCACGTTCGCACCCTCGGCCGTGGCGCTGTTCGAGTACGGACCGGTGCCGGCTGCGGTGACGGCGTCGACCTTGTAGGTGCAGACGTTGCACGCACCACACGCCGTGTCGGTGTAGGCGAGGTGCGTGCTGCCGATCGAGATGTCGGCCGGAGAACGGGCCGCCGTTGACCGACCGCTGGAACATGTAGTCGGTGACCGGGAAGGTCCCGCTGTTCGCAGGGGCCGACCACGCGAGGTCGACCGCGCCGATCGTGGTGCCGATGCGGCGGTGAGGTTCTGCGGTGCGCCGGCGAGGGTCGAACCGGTCGCGGTGGCGCTGGCCGACGGCCGCGCTCGCACCGCCGGTGGTGATCTCGTAGCGCCGACGACGCGTGTAGGTGCACTGCACGCCGTCACCGCAGTTGTCGGCGGGCCGTGCGAACCGGCGGGGATCGACTGACGCCGGTGTCCTGCCAGTTCGCGGAGCTCTGCACCCAGCTGGAGGTGACGAGGCACTAGAACAGCTGTAGTGGTCGATGCCCAGGCCACCCTCCGCCGGGCCGGTCCAGCGCGATCGCGACGTTGCCGGCCGGCGCCGCGGTGACGCGGTCACGTTGGTCGGCGCGAACGGCGCGATGCGCGATCGAGCTTCCCCACGGCCCGGGGCCGATGCCGTTGACGGCCCGCACCTCGTACGAGCAGGTGACGAGACCTGCGGCACAGGTGGTGGACCAGGTGCCGGTGGTACCGAGCGCCTCGACCGGCGCCGCTCGCCCACGCGGCGTTGGACTCGTCGCAGTTCCCGTCACAACGACGACCCTCGTAGCGGATGATCGGCGCTCCGCCCAGGCTGACCGGCGCGAGCCACGACACCGCCACGGTCGGGACGCCCGAGCCGAGGTTCAGGTTCGAGACGCGCGAGGTGACGGTGCGGGTCGCGGTGGGCGCGTTGAAGCCGGTGCTCACCGTGTTCGAGACCGGGCTCGCCCCGAGGCCGTTGGTCGCGGTGAGCCGGTAGCTGCAGATCGTGACCGCGTTGCAGTCGACGGTCGCGATGGTGGGAGAAGCCGGGATCGGGCCAGTGCCGGCGACGAACGGGCCGCCGTCCGCGCTCACTTCGTACGTGTAGGTGTTGGCCAGCCCGCCCGTCGTCGTGCCGGGGTGCCAGTTGATCGTGGCCGCGTGCGCGGGGCGGCCCGGGGTCACCGAGTTGATGACCGGGGCGGCCGGCAGGTGCCACGGCGCCGCGAGTGACACGCTGACGGCGCTGGTGCCGATCGTGTTCGCGCGTAGAGCCGGTAGCTGCAGCCGCCGGAGGCCAGCGTGGAAGCACACGGCAGGGCCGCCGAGAGCGGCGTGCCGCTGACCACGAACGGGCCGAGCCAGGAACCGGTGCTGTTCACCTGGACGTCGTAGAGATACCCGGTGACCGCCCGGCCGCCGGTGCTGGTGGGGAACAACCAGCTCAGCGTCATCGCGTTGACGCCCGGGCCGCCACCGCCGTTGACGATGACCGGCGACGACGGCGCGGTCCACGGCTGCACGACCGTCGCGCTCGCGGCGCCAGTGCCTCCGAGGTTCGTGTGTGCGTACACGCGGAAGCTGCACTTGACGACGCCGCTGCACGGCATCGTCGCCTTCTTGAGGATGCCGACCGAGACGGGGGCGCCGAACGCCCCGTTGTCGGTCGCGGTCGCGATGTAATAGGTGATCTTGGCGCTGGTGGCGAGGTTCGTCGGCTGAGCCCAGGTCAGGGACATGACGCCGACCGCAGGCCCGGCCTGCGAGACCACGCTCACCGGCGGCCCCGGCACCTTCGCCGCGAAGGCCGGGCTCTCCACGGCGACCGCGCCGACCAGCCCTCCGATCAGTGCCAGAACGCCGACAAGCGCGCTGGCGCGCCTGGTGCGAGTCAGACCGATCATGCTCCGCCCCCCGTTTGCAAACCCTGGCCGGACGTTAATGGTCGAACTGCATTGCGTCCACGGTTCCGATGCGGGCCCGACCGACCGTGAAACCGCACTGCGTGGTGACATCACCACCAAGGGTGCTCCGAGGGGCATCGCGTAGCCTTGGCCTCGTGTTTGAGCGCCTGGTCGACCTCGAAACCGAGCTCGAGAAGCTCGAGTCGCAGCTCTCCGAGCTGTACGCCGCGGGTGACCAGACGCGGCCGCGGAGTCCGGCCGGCGGATCGCGCAGCTCCGGCCGGTCGTGGACGCGTACCGGGAGTACCAGCGCACCGAAGCGGACCTGGCCGAGGCCAACGAGATGCTCGCGGCCGAGGCCGACGCCGAGATGCGGGAGTACCTGAAGGCCGAGCTCGAGGAGAAGGAGCGGCACCGCAGCGAGCTCGAGACGGAGCTGAAGGAGCTGCTGATCCCGAAGGACCTCAACGACGGCAAGAACGTCATCGTGGAGATCCGGGGCGCGGAGGGCGGTGAGGAGGCGAACCTCTGGGCCGGCGAGCTCTACCGCATGTACCTGCACTACGCGGAGCGGCACCGCTGGAAGACCGAGCAGCTCTCCGGGCAGCCCTCCGACATGGGTGGCTTCCGCGAGGTCACGTTCGTCGTCAAGGGCAAGGACGCGTGGTCGCGGCTGAAGCACGAAGCGGGCCCGCATCGCGTGCAGCGCGTGCCCGTCACCGAGAGCCAGGGCCGGGTGCACACGAGCGCCGCGACCGTCGCCGTGCTGCCCGAGGCCGAAGAGGTCGACATCACGATCGATCCCAACGACCTCGAGATCGACGTCTACCGATCGACGGGCCCTGGTGGGCAGTCGGTCAACACGACGGACTCCGCGGTCCGCATGACCCACAAGCCCACCGGGATCGTCGTCACCTGCCAGGACGAGAAGAGCCAGCTGCAGAACAAGGACAAGGCGCTGCGGATCCTGCGGTCCCGGCTCCTGCAGATGGAGCAGGACCGCCAGGCCCAGGAGCAGTCCGACGCCCGCCGGAGCCAGGTCGGCGGAGGCGGCCGGTCCGAGAAGATCCGCACCTACAACTTCAAGGAGAACCGCGTCACCGATCACCGCATCGGCCTGACGTCGCACAACCTGGATCAGGTGCTCGCCGGTGACCTCGACGAGATCGTCGACGCGCTCATGTCCGACGAGCGCCGGCGCCAGCTCGAGGAGGGCTCCTGAGCCCGCTCGTCACCTGGGCCGAGCTGCGCGACGCGGCGACGGACCGCCTGCGGTCGGCCGGCATCGAGCAGCCCGGACGTCGAGGTCGGGTGGATGCTCGAGGAGGTCTCCGGACTCGACGCGGCGGAGCAGGTCACCGAGGCGAAGGCACCCGCGACGGTGCGCGCCCGCGACCTCGCTGACCGAGCTGGTCGACCGGCGCGTCGCCGGCGAGCCGCTGCAGTACGTGCTCGGGTCATGGAGCTTCTGCGGCATCGACCTGCTCGTCGACCGCCGCGTCCTGATCCCACGGCCGGAGACCGAAGTCGTCGCGCAGGTCGCGATCGCCGAGGTCGCGCGGCTCGGCCAGCAGGTGGGCAAGGCCGACCCGTGGACGGGCGTGCTGACCTCGTACGCGGTCGTGGACCTCGGGACCGGATCCGGCGCGCTCGGCGATCGCACTCGCGTACGCGCTCCCCGAAGCCGAGGTGTGGGCGACCGACGTCGACCCGGACGCGTTGTCGGTCGCGCGCGCCAACGTCGCGGGGGCCGGCACACCGTGCGTCCGGGTGCGGCTCACCGAGGGCTCGTGGTTCGCTGCGCTTCCCGACGAGCTGCGGGGCCGGCTGCTCCTGGCGGTCGCGAACCCGCCGTACCTCGCGGAGACGGAGCTGGCCGGGCTGGACCGCGAGGTCGCCGACTGGGAGCCGGTCGGCGCGTTGGTCAGCGGACCTACGGGGCTCGAGGCGTTCGAAGCGATCCTCGCGGCCGCCCCGGAGTGGCTCGATCCCACCGGGACCGTCGTCCTCGAGCTCGCCCCGGACCAGGTGGAGGCGGTGACTGCGCTCGCGCGCGCGGCGGGGTTTCGTGCGGTCGAGGTCCACCGGGACCTGGCCGGCCGCGACCGGGTGCTCGTCGCGCGCCTCAGCGAGACCACTGGGTAGGGTGCCACCGTGGCTGATGAGCTGGATGTCGATGCGATGTTGGCCCGGTTCCGCGACCGGGCCGCGCGCGTGAAGGACCGGGGGATGCCGCCGGTGGCTGGCCCCGAGCGCGAGCGGTTCCTGGAGCAGGCCGCGATGGACTTCCAGGACTACGCGATCGTCGGCGACGCGACCTGGACCTTCGAGGACGGCGTGCTCACGCTGCGCGTCGACCTCGGCTCCTGATGGACTTCCTGACCCGCGCCGACCTCACGGGTCGCATCCGCGGCCTCGTGATCATGCTGGACGAGAAGATCACGATCGACCAGTCCCGACGTGCCGACGAGCTCGTGGACGGAGACGAGTTCGCCGCCGCGCTCGAGACGCTCGCGTCGTTCCTCGCCGACGGGGAGACCGCGCTTGCCGACGACCTGCGCGTCGACTTCGACCGGCTCTCCACCCAGGTCGGCAACCACGATGCGGTGATGGGGATCCTCGCCCGCTGCCCGGTCGAGCCGTAGCCGGACGTTCGGTTCAGTCCATCCGTTCGTTGGGATCGAGGCGCTGCAGGAACGCACGGTCGACCGCGATCCAGATCGTCTTCGAGAACGGGTAGAAGACGATGGGACCGATCGCCATGATCGGCACGAGCACGATCAGCAGCGGGATCACCGGGACGTCCGGGATCGTCGCGATCAGCAACGCCACGAACACGACGGCGAACAACGCACCGATGGCCATGATGTTGATCGCGAGCGCGCCGGCGAAGTAGCCGGGCTCCCGCTCGAAGTGGAGGCCGCAGCTCGGGCAGTCCGGCACCATCGTCAGGTAGTGGTGGAACAGGTGACCCGAGCCGCACCGGGCGCACCGCCGCGTCGCACCCCACCTGAGGACCTTGGATCGACTCGGCGCGCTGGTCGGCACGATCGGTCAACATAGCGGCCACCGAGGAAATCGACCCGATCGCAAGGGGTGCCCGTGACGACACTGGACCGCGCCACCGTTGATCATCTGCTCACGACCACCCGGGCGGTGCGCAAGCGGCTCGACTTCGACCGACCCGTCGAGCCCGAGGTCGTCGAGGAGTGCCTGCGCCTGGCGATCCAGGCGCCGACGGGTGGCAACTCGCAGGGCTGGCGCTGGATCGTCGTGACCGATCCGGCCACGCGCCTGGCGCTCGCCGAGCTCTACCGCAAGGTGTGGGGCCCGTACATCGCGGCGAGCCGCGCCGCCGCGCCCGACTCGAACGCGCAACAGGAGCGGGTCATGGACTCCGCGAGCTTTCTCGCCGAGCACTTGCACGAGGTACCGGTGTTCGTCATCCCGTGCATCTACGGCGGACTCGGGAATGGTCAGCTGGTCGACACTGCGGGTCTCTTCGGCTCGATCTACCCCGCGGTCTGGAGCTTCCAGCTCGCGCTGCGCAGCCGCGGGCTCGGCTCGGCGTTCACCACGTTGCACCTGCCGTTCGCGGACCGGGCTGCCGAGCTGCTCGGCATCCCGGACGGCGTCCTGCAGACCGCCCTCATCCCGGTCGCGTACTTCCGCGGCGACGACTTCCAGCCCGCGCAGCGGCGCCCGGTGGAGGAGATCACGTACTGGAATGGCTGGAAGCAGCCCCGGTAGCGCGAGCTCGTCAGGCGAGGATGTTCGCACCGCCGTCGGCGCGGAGGCGGACGGCGGTTCCCTCCCACGCGTCGACGCACATCGAATGCATCGCTTCGGGGTCGCGGGTGTTCGCGAGCGCTCGGCTCCCATCAGGAGTGAGCGCGGCGATGAGCCCGACGTTCGGTGCACCGTCGCGGTCGAACACGACGGATGTGGCTTCGACGACCGCCTCGCCGTCGACGTCTCCGGCGGGCGCCCGGCGGGGGAGCGCGTCGACCTGACGCTGGGTCTCCGACGGATCGACCGCGACGAAGCCGTTCGCCGGTGGCGTCGTCGAGTAGAGGCCGACCGAGTGCTTGGTCACGTACCACCCGAGCGCGGTGGCGAGCCCGAAGGAGCCGGGATCGCGCCGGCAGGCGGCGACGGTCTCGGCGATGCCGTGCGTCGCGTAGTTGTTGCCGGGACCGCCCGCGAAGCCGAGGCCGCCGGTGCGGGTCAGCGGGCGGGTGTCGCCGGTGGCCGGTCCACCGAGACCGAGCGCGCGCATCGCCATCTCGACGGCCGCCGGAAAGCAGGAGTAGAGGTCGAAGCCGGTGACGTCGTCGATGCCGATCCCCGCCGCGGCCAGCGCGGCCGCGCCGGCGATGCCGATCGCGGGTGACTCGGCGAGCGACGCGCGCTCGGTGAAGAAGTAGTGGTCATGAGCGTCGGCACCGGCCCGCGGGAACACGAGCCGGTCCGCGGGAACCCCGGCGGCAACCGCGGCTCCGTACGAGCACAGGATGAGCGCGGCGGCCTGGTCGACGTCGATGTTGGCGCACATCCGCTTCGGGTACGGGAACGTCACCATGCGGTTCTCCGCGGACACGGTGCGGATCTCCTCCGCCGTGTACGGGGTGCGTGACCAGGCGTGGGGGTTCTCCGCGGCGACGGCCGCGAATCCGCTCCACAGCTCGGAGACGGAACGTTGGTGCTCGTCGACGCCCCGCCCGGCCGCGGCGCGCACCGCGGTCTCGAAGAGCGGGTACACCTGGGTCGGCGCGAGCGCGAGGTGGGCCATCTCGTACGGGCTGGAGCCCGGACGGTCGTCACCCCAGACGATCGGGCACGGGGGATCGTCGGGCTCCGACCACGCCAACCAGGCCTTCGGCTCGGTGCGGCGGGCCCGCCAGCGCGTGTGCACGCACTCGGCGCCCCCGAGCAGCACGACGTCGTGCTCGCCGCGCTGGATCCCGGCCGCGAGCCGGTTCACGAGCATCTGGGGCGTGTTGCCTCCGACCGTCGTCGTGATCGTGGTGCGCGGCGACGCACCCACGCGGCGGGCCAGCAGCGCGCCCGGGTCCGGGTACTTCCACGAGAGCATCTCGATCGCCGCGACCGTGTCGACCATCGTGAGCAACGAGCCGGGGGCGAGGGCGTCGGCATCGGCCGCGCGCACCGCTTCGGCGAGCAGGTCGATCGGCTCGAGCGCCGCGGTGGGATCGTCGACCCGTTGCTGGGACTGGCCGGCGCCGACGATGACCGGGGTGCGGGGGTCGAGTGGCATGGCGGGCACCCTACCGACGGGCCGCGGACCTACCCGTCGTCGGGATCGGGATCGGGCGGCACCGGCCACGTCGGCACACCGGGTGCCGCGCTCTCGGGGCAGATCGACCGGTACCGGCAGAAGCCGCAGACCTCGGTCTCGGCGACGCCGGGGAACGACTGCTCGGCCGCGGCGGCGTGGATCTCGGCCGCGGTCACCCGCAGCTCCTCCTCGATCGCCTCGAGATCCTCGGCGTCGGGCTCGAACGGCTCCGGATCGTCGAGGATCTCCGCGGCGAGGTGCTCGTAGCGCACCCGCAGCTGGAGGCCCAACCGGTGCGCGATCGGGGCGGCGAGCCACGCCTGGAGCCGCGCCCGTGGGTCGTCGGCGATCCGGTCGGTCACGACCGAGCCCGTCTTGTAGTCGCGGACCTCGAGCAACCCGTCGTGCTGCCAGACCGCGTCGAGCCGGCCCGTCGCCATGAACATCGGGGCCGGCCGACGGTGGAAGCGCGCGACCTCGAGCTCGTGCTTCGCGTGCTCGGCCGGGGACGGGCATCGCTGCGCGTGGCGGTCGACGATCCCCGCGACCGCACCGTCCGCGTCGATGCCGTGGCGCGCGAGCACGTCCTCGACGTGGGCGGGGTCGCGGCACGACCCGCCCAGGTGGACCTGCTCGAGCATCGCGTGCACGAGGTTGCCGAAGTCCGGCGACGAGCCGGAGTCGCTCGCCGGGAGCCCGAGCACGTGCTGGTTGCAGTACTCCCGCGGGCAGCGGCGCCACATGTCGAGCGAGCTCGCGCTGATGGGCACGATGTCCGGCAACAACCGCTCGCGAGTCACGGCGGCCCGTTCACCCGTGGGCACCGCAGCCGGCGATGAACGGGCACCAGGCACATTCGATGCCGGCGGTCGGAAGCGGGTTCGCCACCCGCGCTCGGATCACCTCGATGCGGGCCCCGAGCCATTCGGAGATCTCCGGCATCACCGCATCGGTGTCGACGACCTCCTCCACGAGCGTGCCGCGCACGAGGTCCGCGACGGCGACGCGCACGGTCCGGCCCTGCAGCCAGTCGGCGCGCCGCAACAACGCGAAGCGCACGGCGGGGGTCTCCGCCGACGCGCTCGCCGGGGCGCGGGAGTCGAGCCGGAGCAGGCGGATCTCGGGGCCGTCGGCGGCATCGGTGAACCCGAGGCCGGCGGGACCCACCAGGCGCAGGTCGCCGGGGATGTCGGTGCCCCACGGGTCTTCGTCGACGGCCCGCACCGGTCGGGGGAAGAGCGTGACGTACCAGCGGGTGGCGAGGTCGTAGACGCGCGCCTGCTCGGGGGTGAGGTCGGCAGCCGTGCCCGCGAAGCGCTCGACCGTCGGCACCGTCAGGTCGGTATGGGCGAGTCGTACCTCTTCGGTGACCCGGTTCGAGACCCGCCAGCGCGCGTTGCCGCCGAAGTTGGACCGGGTGTTGACGTGCTCCTTCTGGAGCCGGCGGGCGCAGACCCGCTCGGCGCGCGCGAGGTGGCCCAGGGTCACCTTCGCGGGCTGGTCCTCCGGCATTCACCGACCGTAGCGAGTCCATCCGTCAAGGCCGACCGGGAGGTGGCGATATATCAGGAGTGCCCGAATTTTCTGCCTCCCAGCCCGTAGAATTGCCCGTCCATGTCTGAGCCCTCGGAGCCGTCGTCGATCCCGCCGGAGTCGGCCGCTCCCGCCGGTTCGGCCGCGCCGAGACCGCACCGCCGCCGCAACCGGCTGATCGTCGCGGGCGTCGTGGTCGTCGTCGTGGTCTGGTCGGCCTTCGCCGCGCTGCAGCTGATCCAGGCGCGGCGCCACGCGCAGAAGGGCCTCGACCGGCTCGAGTCCGCCCAGCACGATCTCGGGCCGGCGCAGCTGATCCGGGGCGAGGGCCTCGGCCGGATGAAGGCCGCCCAGGACGAGTTCGACCAGGCCGCGAGCGCGGGTGACTCCTTCGCGCTGAAGCCGTTCACGGTCCTGCCGTTCGTCGGGCGTCAGGTCCGGTCGGTCTCGGCGCTCACCAGCTCGGCGGCCAAGGTCGTCGACGTCGGCGTCAGCACGATGCAGGCCTCGGTCGAGCGGCTCAAGAAGCCCACGACGGCCGGTCCCGACCGGGTCGCCCTGGTCAACGAGCTCGGCGCGATCGCGTCCAAGGCCCGGGTCCAGCTGCGGGGCCTGGATCTCGGGCCCAGCGAGGCGCTGCTCGGCCCGCTCGCGAAGGCCCGGACCAAGTTCAAGCACCAGCTCGACAAGGTCCGCACCTCCATGACCGACGTCGACGAAGCGTCCAAGGGCATCGGGGAGATGGCCCAGGGACCGTCGAAGTACCTGGTGCTCGCGGCGAACAACTCCGAGATGCGCGCCGGCTCCGGGATGCTGCTGAGCGCCGGCGTGCTGACGATGCAGAACGGCCAGTTCAACCTCGGCCCGATGACCGACACCGGGTTCCTTCCGGTTCCGCCCGGGGCGGTGCCGATCTCGGGCGACCTGGCGGCGCGTTGGGGTTGGACCGACCCCAGCCAGGAGTGGCGGAACCTCGCGATGTCACCGAACTTCCCGGCCAACGCCGAGCTCGCCGCCCAGATGTGGAAGGCCAAGACCGGCGAGTCGGTCGACGGGGTCATCGCGATCGACCCGATCGGGCTCAAGTCCCTGCTCGAGGTGTCCGGACCGGTGGTCGTCGACGGCCAGCTGGTCACGACGGACAACGTGGTCCAGGAGACGCTGCTGCAGTCCTACCTGGACTACGGGCCGAACGTCCGTGACGGCGACGTCAACCCCAACTTCACCCGCCGGGAGCGCTCGAGTGCCATCGCCCGGGCCATCGTGGACCAGCTCGACGCGAAGGGCTGGGACGTGGCCAAGCTCGTCGACGACCTCCAGCACTCGGCCCAGGGCCGCCACGTGCTGGCCTGGTCCTCGAAGCCCGAGCAGCAGCGGGGCTGGGAGGCCGCCGGGGTCTCCGGACGCCTCCGCCCGGACTCGCTGCTCCTGGCCGTCGACAACCGGGCCGGCAACAAGCTGGACCAGTTCCTCCACGTCTCGGCCGCCTTCGAGCACACGCCGGCCACCGCGGGGAGCACGGTCACCGTCCACATCCACATCGCGAACCAGACGCCCACCACGGGCCTCAACGAGTTCGTCGAAGGGCCGTACTCCTCGGATTTCGTCGCCGGCGAGTACTCGGGGATCCTCTCGGTCAACATTCCCGGGGTCTCCCGGGCCATCCACCTGGACGGCGGCTCCAAGATCGTCGCCGCCGGCCCGGACGGCCCGACCCGGGTCATCGCCACCCAGATGCAGCTCTTCCGGGGCGAGCAGAAGGACTACACGCTCAGCTTCCAGGTGCCGACGGGCTACGAGCACGTGACGATCGAGCCCTCGTCGAGGTACCCGACGGTCACCTGGACCGCCGACGGCCAGACCTGGCAGGACAACAGCGCCCGGACGATCCGCTGGTAGCCTGGTTTCGCGGGGCCACGCACCGTGGTCGGGGGGCGCGGGCGGTGCCCGGGGCCGGCCCGGCGATTTGGGTCGTATGGCCCTTGCCTGATTTCGGTCACCTGACTACACTGCGTGAACATTCACCATTAGAAGTGCATGCAGGGGCTCTGGGAGGAACGTCGTGACGAAGCATTCGATGAGCGGGCGGGCGCTGAAGTTCGCTGCGGCGAGCGGGATCGTGCTCGGTGTGCTCGTGCCGACGACGGCCGCGATGGCCGCGACCTACCCGAACGGCGGGACCGGCGGGACCGCGACCGACCCGGGTTCCCAGGTGGCCGCGAACACCGCGACCAACAACGCGAGCACGCTGCCCTTCACGGGTTCCGACGTCGCCGGCGTGGCGGTCATCGGCGCCGGGGCCGTGCTGGCCGGTGTGGTCATGGTGCGCCAGTCGAAGAAGCACCGCGCCACCGCCTGAGCGGAGAACATTTCACAACGAGTACTCGCAACGTTTGCGGCCGGCTTCGCCGGCCGCAACGTCGCGTTTGTTAGGGATTGAAGCGACGGATCATCGGGCACGCTGCTCTCGTGGCAGCAGGCCCGCAGCCACAAGGGGGAGGTGGCACGTTCGTGGACCCGGGTGAGGTGTTGTTCCTCAACGAGAACCTCGGCGGTCATGCGTCGATGCACCTCTCGTTGCGC
The DNA here is from genome assembly GCA_963770105.1 of uncultured Acidimicrobiia bacterium. GTDB lineage: Bacteria > Actinomycetota > Acidimicrobiia > IMCC26256 > JAENVU01 > Chersky-806. The sequence goes on from CAVYOL010000002.1 coordinate 400,707, forward strand.
GAAGCGCTCCCCGAGGTGCACCCCGGTCTCGCCGCGGAGTTCATCGACGTGCCCAGCTCGGGGACGTTGCGCAAGGTCGTCTCGGCGCAGGTCCCGGTGCTCGGCCGGCTCGACCTGGACCTGCACCCGCTGCGGTTCCAGCTGGCCGAGAGCGAGGTGGCCCGCCGGCTGCTGCGCAGCGCGCTGCGCCGGGCGCAGGGCCCCGACGTCCTGCACGTGTACACGCAGAGCATTGCGTTGCGCAGCGTGGACGTGCTGCGCTCCATGCCGTCCGTGGTCTCGACCGACGCGACGTTCCTGCAGGGTGCGTTCCACCTGCCCCACCGGCGGCCGACCCGCTTCACCGGTTCGGCCGTGCGCGTCGCCCAGCCGTTCGAGCGCCGGGTGTACGCCGCGGCGACGTTGCTCGTCGCGCAGTCGGAGTGGGTCGCGGACTCGCTCCACCGCGCCTACGGCGTCGGCCTCGACCGGATCCGGGTCATCCCCTTCGGGCTGCACCGCGGACCGACTCCCCGGCGTTACGTCCCGGCCGGGCCGCCGGAGGTGACCTTCGTCGGGGCAACGCTCGACCGGAAGGGGGGCGACCGGCTGCTGCGCGTCTTCCGGGAGCAGCTGCGCGACCGGTGCGTGCTCAACCTCGTGACCCGCGACGTGATCGCGCCCGAGCCGGGGGTGCGGGTGTTCTCGGACTTCGAGCCCGGCGACCCCCGCCTGCCCGACCTGCTCGCCCGCACGGCGGTGTTCGCCTTCCCGACCGAGATGGACAACTCGCCCTATTGCGTCCTCGAGGCGATGCGGGCGGGCGTGCCCGTCGTCACGACCCGGGTCGGCGCTTTGCCCGAAATGGTCGAAGACGGCAGGACGGGCCTGCTGGCCACGCACGACGACGCCGCCCTCGGCGCGGCGATCCGTGCGCTGCTCGACGACCCCGATCGGGCCGAGGGCATGGGCGCCGCCGGCCGCGCCCGCTTCGACGCGGTCTACGACGCTCGGGTCACGACCCGCCAGCTCCTCGACGTCCTGACCGAGGCGCGTGAGCGCCATTCGCTCGCGGTAGCCGCGTGACGGTTGTGTTTCCGGGGAAATCGCGACCGGGGCCCGGTGCTAAGTTCACCGATTCGGGCGGATGGATCACACCCTGTCGTGGAAGTGAGAATGCCTCAGGTGCCGACGCCCCTCGGTCGAAGAAATGATGTGGCCAACATGACGAGTGGCGGACACGCCCTCTCGGGCCGATCGCGGACGCGACCGGGACGAGCGCAGGTTGGCGGTAGCTCCGTCCGAGGCGGACGACATGGTCATCGAACGTCCGCACGGCATCTACGTGCGCGTGGTGAAGCCGACGTTCGACCGGGTGGTCGGGTTCTGCATCTTCGTCGTGCTGCTCCCGCTCACCGCGGTGGTCGCGCTCGCAGTGAGGTTGTCGCTGGGCTCACCCGTGTTCTTCCGGCAGCGCCGGGTCGGCCGGGACAACCGCGAGTTCGACGTCTACAAGTTCCGCACGATGGGCCAGGACCGCCGGCGCGAGGCCGCGCCCGTGCCCCAGGACCGCCGCCAGACCCACAAGAGCGACCGCGACCCGTGTCACACGCGGGTCGGACGCTTCCTCCGGAAGTGGAGCCTGGACGAGCTGCCCCAGTTCTGGAACGTGGTGTGCGGTGACATGAGCCTGGTCGGGCCCCGCCCCGAGCTCATCGAGATCGTGTCCCGCTACGAGCCGTGGCAGCACCAGCGCCACTTCGTGAAGCCGGGGCTCACCGGCCTCTGGCAGGTCAAGGGCCGGGGCACGGGGATGATGCACCTCCACACCGACGTGGACCTCGAGTACATCGAGCAGATGGGCCCCGTCACGGATCTCAAGATCCTGCTGCTCACCATCCCCGCGACGCTGCGGCGCAGCGGGAACTAGGCACCATCGCCCACCCCTCCACGGGTGCGATTCGCACCGGTGCAGCGCACGGATGGGTCCGGTTCCCGGGCCGGATGCCGGGTAACGTTGGCGTTCGGCTCGAGCCGCGCCACGCGCGGCCGTCCGGACCACCCGCCCGGCCTTCCCCGGAGACCGATCTTGAGGACCAAGCTCGCGGAGTACTTCGACTCTGGCGACCTGACGCTCAATTTGACGCTGCGGGAGCTGCGGAGCCGGTACAAGAAGTCGTTCCTGGGCTGGACCTGGTCCCTGCTCAACCCGCTCTCGACGGTCATCGTCTACTCGATCGTCTTCGCGTTCTTCCTCAAGATCGAGCCCCCGCGCGGTGATCCGAGCGGCTTGAAGAACTTTGCCGCATTCCTGCTCTGCGGCCTGCTCCCCTGGAACTACCTCCAGGGCGGGATGAGCGGCTCGATGGGCTCGCTGATCGGCAACGCGAACCTCATCAAGAAGGTGTACTTCCCCCGCGAGGTCTTCGTCGTCTCCGCGATCGGCTCGCTCCTGGTGTCGTTCCTGATCGAGCTCGGGGTCCTGTGCGGGATCCTCATGCTGCTCGGCAACATCGTGCTGCCCTGGATCCCGGTCGTGCTCGTGATCGTGACGATCCAGTCCTTCTTCGTCCTCGGGATCGGGTTCCTGCTGAGCGTGCTCAACGTCTACTTCCGCGACGTGCAGCACCTCGTCAACATCGCGTTGATGGCGCTCTTCTACTCCGCGCCGATCGTGTACCCGATCACGGTCGTGCCCGCCGAGGCGCACATCGGCGGGGTGTCGATCCCGCTCGGCACGATCTACCGGCTGAACCCGCTCGTGACGCTGGTGCAGTCCTACCGGGACGCGATGTACAACCTGCGCTTCCCGCCGGTGATCTCGATCCTGTACCTGATCCTGTGGTCCGTCGTGCTGATGGGCATCGGGCTCGTCGTCTTCCAGAAGCTCGACCGCCGCCTGGCCGAAGAGGTGTGACCGTGGCCGCCGCGATCACCGTCGACGGAGTCTCGAAGACCTACCGGCTCTACCACGAGCGCAACCAGTCGCTGAAGGGCGCGGTCATGCGCCGGGCCCGGGTGAAGTACGAGTCGTTCCCCGCGCTCGACGACGTCTCGATCGAGATCCCCGCGGGCGAGACGTTCGGGCTCATCGGCGAGAACGGCTGCGGCAAGAGCACGCTGCTCAAGTGCATCGCGCGGATCCTCAACCCCGATGCCGGCACCATCCACACCGAGGGCAAGATCTCGGCGTTGCTGGAGCTGGGTGCCGGGTTCCACCCCGAGCTGTCGGGACGCGACAACGTCTACCTCAACGGCGCGATCCTCGGGCTGTCGCAGCAAGCAGCTCAACGCCCGCTTCGACGACATCGTCGGCTTCGCCGGGCTCGAGCACTTCATCGACACCCCGGTGAAGAACTACTCGTCGGGCATGTACGTCCGGCTCGGCTTCTCGGTCGCGATCAACGTGGACCCGGACATCCTGCTCGTCGACGAGGTCCTGGCCGTCGGCGACGAGGAGTTCCAGCGCCGCTGCTCCGAGAAGTTCGCAGAGCTCAAGCACAGCGGCAAGACCGTGGTGATCGTGTCCCACGCGCTCGGCTCGGTGCGGAACCTCTGCGACGAGGTGGCGCTCCTCGAGCACGGCAAGCTGCTGGCCGTCGGTCCCGCCGGTGAGGTCATCGACGGGTACCTGGCCGACGTGCACGTGGACCGGGTCAAGGACGGCGAGTACGGGTCCCGGTGGGGCTCGGGCGAGGGCAAGGTCGAGAAGGTCGAGCTCCTCGGGCCCGACGGCGCCCCGGCCGGCGAGATCCACACCGGCGGGCCCCTCACCCTGCGCCTGCACTACGACATGAGCGAGCCGATCCCGCAGCCGGTGTTCGGCGTGGCGATCCAGACCCTCGAGGGCTTCACCGTCACCGGGCCCAACACCCGCCAGGCCGGTGCGGTGCCCGACCAGCTGAGCGGCACCGGCCACGTCGACCTGCGGGTCGACCGCCTGATGCTCGCGCCGGGCACCTACGACCTGAGCGTGTCCCTGTACGACTACTCGTGCTCCCACGCGTTCGACTTCCGGTACCGCACGCTGCGGTTCGACGTCCAGCGAGGGGACCCGGTCGAAGAGCACGGCGTGATGGCGCTCGGCGGCTCCTGGGAAGGTGCCGTGAAGCCGGCGCACCAGTGAACGAGACGAACACGGTGGACCCGAGGGCCATCGACCCGCGACTCGAGCTGCCGTTCGACCAGTACCAGCGCTACCAGGTGACCAAGGAGCTGTTCGAGGGCTTCAAGGTGCCGCCGGGCTCGCTCGTGCTGGAGGTGGGGGGCGGCCCGGGCCCGCTCGAGGCGTTCCTCCCCGAGTACGAGCTGATGGTCAGCGACATCTCTGGCGCCCACCTCGGCCGGTTCCTGCTCGCCGATGGCGCGGCGCTCCCGTTCGCGGACGAGACGTTCGCCGCCGTCGTCACCCTCGACACCCTGGAGCATGTCCCGGCGCGGTTCCGCACCGAGTTCCTCGCCGAGCTGCTGCGGGTGAGCTCCGACCTCGTGATGCTCAGCGCCCCCTTCGCCAGCCCGGAGCTCGAGCTCGCCGAGGAGGCGCTCAACGAGTTCATCCGCGCCCGCTTCCAAGGCGACTTCCCGACGCTGGACGAGCACGCGCAGAACGGGCTCCCCGAGCTCGGCCCGACCACGGACGCGCTCGGCGCGGCAGGGCTTCTCGGCGGTCACGCTGCCGAGCGGCTACCTCCCGCGGTGGCTCATGGGCATGCTCGTGCACCACGAGCTGCTCGCGACCGGCCTGCCCCACCTGGGCAAGCTCCACGCGTACTACAACGCCGTCGTGTCGCCCCTCGACTGCCGGGAGCCGTCGTACCGGCACGTGATCGTCTCCGCGCGCCACCGGCCGCCGGACGAGGTCCGCGGGGTCGTTGACGCGCTGCGCGCGCCGGAGGACGCGTCGACTGGGTCAGGCCGCGCTCAACGCGATCGCGGGCGCGGTCATGACCCAGCGCCTCAACGGCGTGGCACGCTCCGAGCTCCTCGGCCGCGAGCTCGACCAGGTGCGGGTCATCGTCGCCGCCCGCGAGCGCGAGGTGGCCGACCGCGACGCGCACATCTTCGAGCTCGAGCGCCGGCTCGCGGACATGCAGCAGCAGCTCGCGGACCAGAAGGCCGAAGCCCAGCGCCGCTGGATGCTCGGGATCCCCCACACCGCCCGCCGGGTCCGGAACAAGCTGACGAGCCCCAAGGAGACGACCCCGTAGTGAGGAAGCAGCTCGTTCCCGGAAGAGTGTCCGTCGTCGTCGTGAACTACCGCGGCGCGCCGGACACGATCGCGTGCCTGGACGCGCTCCGGGACCTCGACTACCCGGAGCTCGAGGTGATCGTCGTCGACAACGCGTCGGGCGACGGGAGCGCCGAGGTCCTGACCGCGCAGTTCCCCGACGCGAGGATCCTCGCCCTCGACGAGAACACGGGGTTCGCGGGCGGCTGCAACCACGGCGCCGCGCAGGCGACCGGTCAGTACGTGGCGTTCCTCAACAACGACGCCCGCCCGGATCCGGACTGGCTCACGGCGGCGGTCGCGGTGCTGCACGAGGACACGTCGATCGCGTGCGTGGCGAGCAAGGTCCTCGACTGGGAGGGCGAGACGGTCGACTTCGTCGACGCCGCGCTGTCCTTCTACGGTCACGGGTTCAAGCTGCACGTCGGCGCGCCGGAGTCCTCGATCCCCGACAAGGCGGCCGACATCCTGTTCGCATCGGGTGCGGCGATGGTGATGCCGACCGACGTGTTCGAGCGCGTCGGTGGGTTCGACCCGCGGTACTTCATGTTCTTCGAGGACGTGGACCTCGGCTGGCGCCTGTGGCTGCTCGGCTACCGGGTCCGCTACGTGCCCGAGTCGCTCGTGTTCCACCGGCACCACCGCTCGATGGACAGCTACGGCGCGTGGCGCGAGCACTACCTGCTCGAGCGCAACGCGCTGTTCACGATCTACAAGAACTACGACGACGTGAACCTCGCCCGGGTGCTGCCGGCCGCGTTGATGCTCGCGATCCGGCGCGGGATCACGCTCGGTGGCTCCGACGCCCACGAGCTGGATCTCGAACGGGGGAGCGGGGCCGAGCAGGAGCCCGACATCAGCGTCGCGAAGCAGACGCTCGCCTCGGCGTACGCGATCGACGCGCTGGTGGAGCAGATCGAGGGGCTGGCCGAGACCCGCCGGGGCCTGCAGATGGCCCGCCGCCGCAACGATCCGGAGATCCGCGGTTGTTCCGGCTCCCGTTCCACCCGAACATCGACGACCCGCACTTCGTCGACGGCTTCAACGCGGTGGTGGATGCGTTCGGGGTGAAGGAGGGCTTCACCGAACGGCGCCACATCCTCATCGCGACCGGTGACACGCTGGCGCCCCAGATGGCCGGCCCCGCGATCCGGGCGTGGCAGATCGCGTCCGCGCTGTGTCGGGAGCACGACGTCGAGCTCGTCACGACGATCGAGTGCCGCGACATCTCGCACCCCGACTTCCGGGTGAGCAAGGTGACCGACCACGAGCTGAACGAGCTCGTGGCCTGGTCCGACATCACGATCTTCCAGGGCTACCTGATGAACCAGCACCCGGCCCTGCGGGACACGAGCAAGATCGTGATCGCGGACATCTACGACCCGTTCCACCTCGAGCAGCTCGAGCAGGCGCGCGACGCCGGCGAGGCCGGCCGCCGGCTGATCGTGCGGGCGGCGACCGAGGTGCTGAACGAGCAGCTCACGCGCGGCGACCTGTTCCTGTGCGCGAGCCGCAAGCAGCGCGACTTCTGGCTCGGCCAGCTCGCGGCCGTCGGACGGGTGAACCCCGTCACCTACGACGCCGACGAGAGCATGAACGAGCTGGTGAAGGTCGTGCCGTTCGGCGTGAGCGACGACCCGCCCCGGCACACGCGCCCGGTGCTCAAGGGGGTCGTGCCCGGCATCGGTCCCGACGATCACGTGATCCTCTGGGGCGGAGGGATCTACAACTGGTTCGACCCGCTCACCCTGCTCCGCGCGGTCGACAAGCTCCGCGCGCGCGTCCCGGGGTTCGGCTGTTCTTCCTCGGGCTGAAGCACCCGAACCCGAACGTGCCCGAGATGCGGATGGCGGTGCAGACCCGCCAGCTGAGCGACGAGCTCGGGCTGACGGACACGCACGTCTTCTTCAACGAGGGCTGGGTGGCCTACGACGACCGCCAGAACTTCCTGCTCGAAGCCGACATCGGTGTCAGCACGCACCTCGACCACGTCGAGACCGAGTTCTCGTTCCGCACCCGCATCCTCGACTACCTCTGGGCCTCGCTCCCCGTCGTGGCGACGGGCGGCGACTCGTTCGGCGACATCATCGACGAGTACGGCGTCGGCCTCACGGTTGCGCCGGGCGATGTCGACGCCCTGGAGGCGGCGCTCTTCCGGTTGCTCGACGAGCCCGAGCTCGCGCAGTCGTGCCGCGACGCGTCGGCCCGGCTGGCCGAGGACTACCGCTGGTCGAAGGTGCTCCTGCCGCTCATCGAGTTCTGTCGTACGCCGCGCCGCGCCCCGGACCTCGTGGACCCCGACATGGCCGCGGCGATCCCGTCCATCACGGGGAACCGGTCGTGGATGCCGTCGGAGGTCCTCGCGGTGGCTCGGCTGGTGCGCGACGGCGACGTGCGCACCATCGTGCGCAAGACCGGCGGACGCGTGAAGCGCGCCCTCGCCGGCGACCGCTGACGAGGGCGCACCGCACCCGACTGCTCGTCTAGCTGACCTGGACGCTCCGACACCCGAGCGTCGCGTTGGCGCCGCCCAGGACGCTGAGCCCGTACGTGCACACCTGGTGTGAGCCGGGCGCCACTCCGTTCACGGTGAGGTCGTAGCCGTGCGCGTTGCCCCAGCCGTTGAACAGGGCACCGATGTCCGCACGGTTCGTGTTGGCGGGGCCGACCAGGCGGCCGGCGCCGTCGACGTACACCGCGACGGAGATCGATGCGGCGGTGTCCGGGTCGAGCGCCCAGCCGCGCACCCGAATGCCGCCGCCTCCATCCGGAAGCGTCGCGAGATCGAGGGCACCGCGCGGGATGCCGCTCGTGCGCGTGCACCCGAGGGTGATGTTCGGCTTCCCCCGGGAGCTGATCGCGTACGCGCACACGGTGTGGTCACCGGTGACCGGCACGGTGATGTCGAAGCCGTGCGCGTCCCCGTAGCCCGGCATGAAGCTCGAGACGTCGGTGCGCGTCGCGTTTCGCGGTGCCGATCGCCGCGCCGACTCCGTCGACGTACACGTGGATGGGCACCGAGTTGACGGTGTCGGGATCGATGGCCCAGCCGTGGAGCAACACGGCCCCGGGTCTCCGGGTGCTGCTGTCGAGCGACCCGACGGTGTTCCCGGACAGGAACGCGCAGCCGATCTGCCGGTTGCCGCCGTTGCCGACGCTGATGCCGTACGCGCAGACGAAGTGTGGCGCCTGCGACACCGGGACCGTGACGTTGAACCCGTGCTGGCTGCCCAGCGAGGGGTAGGTCCGGCCCACGTCAGGCCGGGAGATGGAGGCCGTCGTGATCGCGGCGCCGACGCCGTCCACGTAGATGTGGACGTTGATGGGCGCGGTCGTATCCGGGTCCGCCGACCATCCGGAGACCTGAATTGCATTGGGTTGTCGGCGCGCGACCTCGAGGCTGCCCAACGGGTACCCGAAGGCGACGCGCGGTCTCACGTTCACGATGAGCTGGGAGATGATGGCTTCGCCCGCGTTCCCCGGACACGCGGTCGGGTCGCCGGAGACGCGTCCCGCGTCGCGATGGCCGATGATCGGGTTGAGGATCGCGCCGCGGTACGCGACGGGATAGAACGGGTTGATCTGGTGGATGGACATCTTCCACGCGATCAGGTTCGCGAGCGCGTTGAACGTCGCGGCGGTGGGGGAGATGGTCCCGTAGTCGCCGATCATCGCGATGCCGGTCGTGCCCGTGTTGAACAACGTGGCGTGCGCGCCGATGACGCCACGGTCGACGCCGCCGTAGCGACCCTCGAAGATGATCCCGTAGCGGTCGACGAGGAAGTTGTACCCGATGTCGCAGTACCCGCGGCCCTGGATGTAATAGACGTAGATGCCGCGCACGATCGACGCGGACTGCGCGGGGGAGTACGAGTTCGACGTTGCCGTATGGTGCACCACGACGAGCTTCGGGGTGGCGTAGTCCGGTCCCTCCGGGCACGCGGCCTGGCGCAGGCTCTCGTCCGCACCCCATTGCGCGCTGGCTGACGTAGCCCGGGTTGGGCGGGAACGGCACGTCGCCCGGTGCCGCCGCGTTCGCGTTCGGCACGCCGATCAGCGCGGCCGACGCGGCCATGCCGATGATGAGCACGAGGAGCAGTGACCCGTGGCGCGAGCGCTTGGTGGAGACCGCACCGGCTGCCGCGAACGCCATGCCGCCCGCGGCGAGCGGATTGACGTTGAGCGGGCTCTTGTTCGGTGTCGTGTCGGCCAGGCCCGGCGGGGAGCCGACCGCGACGATGTGGACGTTGTGCACGTTGCCGTGGGTCACGCGGCAGGCGTACCTGCGCCGCGTTGTCCGTGACCTGCACCGGCTCGCTCGAGAACCCGGCCCCGATCCGGCGGGCGGCGTTGCGCGCCTCGGCGCTCCCCGGGTCGGCGCCGCCGTCCGGCGCGCTCACCGTCCCCTGTGGGTACCACTTGCCGCCCTTGACCCGGGCCTGGACCTGGAACTTCGCGGACCCGTCGCCGGACCACTGGACGCCGACGATGTTCGTGTCCGACGGGACGGTGGGCGCCGCCGACTGGTCACCGGTGTGGGCGACGTCCACCGCGGTCTTCTGCATCGTGGTGGGAGGGGCCGAGGGCCCGGCTCCGGCGGCGAACGCGGGGAGGAGCGCGCCCAGGCCCGCGACGATCAGGACGAACAGGATTCGGCGCATGGGGGGCCACCTTAGGAGGTGGCCGCGAGCTAACGCTTCGCGCCTCTGACCAGCGGTTTCCGGTCGCCGAAGCGGGTGGTGGCGTAGACCCGCTCCGGGATGACGACCGGAATGTCCGGATTCTCCCTGAACTCGATCTCGACCCCGAACTCGAGCACGACGCCCTTCAGGTACCGCACCGCGAAGTCGAGCGAGAAGCCCGCCGCGTCCATCTCGGCGACCACCTCGGGCGGGATCACGTAGACGATCCGGTTCAGCTGCCAGCGACCGCCGAGCATGCCGAGGAACACGTCACGGTGCGAGACGCAGAAGTGCTGCCACGGCTCCTCGGTGAGGAAGTGCAGGTGGCCGTACAGGAACGCCTCGTTGGTGAAGGCGTAGGGAGTCCAGAACTCGATGCGGGCGCCGTCCTTCGCGATGCGACCGATCTCGCTGAAGACGTGGTTCGGCTCCTCGATGTGCTCGAGGAAGTGGGCCGAGAAGACGGCGTCGACGGAGCGGTCCTCGAAGGGATAGCGGTCGGCGGTGAGGTCGAGGACGTGGTCGACCTGCTCCATCTCGACGTAGTCGAGGCCGATGTATCCCTCTTTCTTGGCGTTGCCGCAACCGAGGTCGATCTGCACTGGCATGGCGGTCATCGTAGAGGCTCGACCCCGCCGAATTGGTGACGGCTACCCCGTTGCGCACCCGAGCAGGGTGTTCGCGCCGGCCGCCCGGTTGATCCCGTACGCGCACACCGTGTGCTTGCCGAGGGAGCCGGGGAGCGTGGCCATGTATCCGTGCTTGTTGCCGTAGCGCGGGAAGAGCGTCGCGATGTCGGGGCGCGCGCTGTCGGCCGTCACGGTCGACGCGTTGCCACCCTGCACGTAGAGCGCGACGGTGATCGGACCGGTGACGTCCGGATCGATCGCCCAGCCGCGCACCTTGATCCCGCCCGAGTCGGTGCGCACGACGTCGAGCGCACCGAGCGGGTTGGACGGCAGCGTCACGGAGCGGCAGCCGAGCGTCGAGTTCGTGCCGGGACCGGTGTTGATCCCGTACGTGCAGACCGTGTGGGTACCACTCGGGAGCGTCAGGTTCGTGTGGTAGCCGTGATCGGCGCCGTAGCCGGGCATCGCGCTCGCGATGTCGGGGCGGGCGTCGTTCGCTTCGAGCACGCGGGCGAGCTGACCGTCGACGTACACGTGGGTCTGGATCGGATCGGTGCTGTTGGGATCGATGGCCCAGCCCCGGATCGACGTGAAGCCGACGTGCGCCGCGGCCGCGTCGAGCGCGCCGACGGGATTCGCGTTGACGGTGACCGTCCGGCACCCGATGAGCTGGTTGCTCCCGGGCCCGGTGTTGATCGCGAACGTGCACACCGAGTGGGTGCCCTGGGGCACCGGGATCGCCGAGTCGAAGCCGTGCTCGGCGCCGAAGCCCGAGAACGCGTGCTGGACGTCGGTGCGCGTCGTGTTCGCCATCAGGGACCCGATGGAGGTCCGGCCGTCGATCCAGAAGTCCACCCGGATGGGGTTGGTGGTGTCCGGGTCGATGGCCCAGCCGCGGGCGCGCGCACCGGAGGGGCTCACGCTCATCCCCTCGAGCGAGCCGAACGGGTTGACGCCGTACAACGGCGACGGCGACGCGGTCATGCGGAGCGGGCCGGTCGCGTACGCGCGGGCCTGGTCCGCGCCGTGCTTGAACAGCACGTACACCCAGACGTTGCCCGACGGCAGCGGGTTCGGCGCCCAGTGGAACGTGTTGATGCCCTGGGCCACCGGCAGGTCGGACGCGATCTTCGTGCCGCCGAACCCACCCTGCGTCGGGCTGGTGTAGATGTCGGCGGTGACGCCGGGCTGCCACCCGTTGTCGTGGAACTTGATGTCGGACGCGCCGCCGTAGCCGGTCGAGTCCTCGGCGATCTTGATGTTGTCGACGAGGAACTGGCGGGACCCCGAGTCCTCGTCCGGGTCGAACCGCACCGCGGTGATGATCTGGCCCGCCCACCCGATGCGGTTCGGGGTGTTGGGATCGGTGATCGCCCAGGGCGGCGACGTGGCGAGATCGACGGTGACGTCGTTCCAACCCGGGTACACGACGATGTCGTCGCTGTTCTGCCAGACCCCGGGCGCGCCCGCGGTCTGCCAGATCAGGCGCGCCACCATGCCGCCGCCGGGTCCGAAGCCGAGCCCGAACGACCCCGCGTAGTAGACGCTGAAGCTGAGCCGGTGGAACCGGTTGCCGTCGATCGGACCGGCAAGCGGCAGCGAGAAGTGCGCGTCGTCGGGATGCGGACCGGTGTTGACCCCGCTCAGCAGCGAGCCGGTGAAGCTGTAGCTCATGTTCTCCGGCGCCAGGATGTCACTGGGCTGGCTCATGTCCCACGCGTCGCGGCGCACGACGGTGGCGTAGTCGACCCCGCCGGCCGCGGAGGGGCTGTCGACGACGGGCAGCGGGACCGGAGGCGAGGGCGGTGTCGTCGAGCCGGACGACGGCGTGAGCCGTAGCCAGTCGAGCTGGATGTGGATGTTCTGGCTGCCCGACGGCACGAGCCGGATCCCCTTGATCACGCCGGCCCAGGGCGGCTTGGAGCCGGGCTCGGGGAGCGTGCCCTGGCTCGGGATGTCGAACGAGTAGGTGTTGGTCCCGGCGTGCACCGCGAACGCGAACCCGTTCTCGCAATCCGGGATGATGTGGTCGCACGAGTACCAGAAGAAGCCGCCCGACGTCTCGATGTCGGAGGTCATCTTGAACGAGACCTTGCGGTACGTGCCGGCGTCGATCGGGTAGAGGCTGGTGCTGCGCCGGTCCGGGATCGAGCCCGCGATCGCCTGGGCCATGATCAGGCCGCCGCCGGCGTTGATCTTCGCGTCGAGCACCCCGTTCGCGATGTTGTACGTCTGGAAGTTCTGGGCCTCGTCGAGGGGGAAGTCCGCGGTGTTCGAGAAGTCCCACGGGTCCGAGAAGTTGACGGTGGCGTAGTCGTTGTCCGTGCTCGACGCGACCGCGGCGCCGGCGCGCGGGGTCGGCGTCACGGTCGGGGCCAGGACGACGAAGGCGCTCGTCAGCAGCGCGAGTCCGGCAATCAGTGCCAACGATCTGCGGGCGCGAACGCTCATCCGTGATCGACCATCCAGACAGGGAACAGGGGTGCAGCCACCGCACGAGCGGAGCTCGAGCCTCGAGCTCTGTATCGGCGGGCGCGCGCGGGGCCTTGAGCCGGGGCTCAGGTGGGTCGTGAAGCCGCGGCGCGGTCCGCACGCCGCGAACCCAACATAGCTGGAGCCAAACGGAGAAAGCCGCCAAAGGCCCGAAGCCGGGCGGTCAGCTGGGTGGGGCGCACCGGTGCCCCGGACCGCAGGGGGGCGACGACGTCCCGGCGGGCGTACGAGCCGGTCACCAGCACGTAGCGCACCAGGGCCCGGGCCAGCAGGCCGAAGGAGCCGTGGCGCAGGAGCACGAGCAGCCGGTTGCGCTCCTTCAGCGTCGCGGCGCGGACCGAGCGGGCCGACGTCGCCGAATGGATGTGGCGCACCACCGAGCCGGGGACGTAGCGGTGCCGCCAGCCGCGCTGCAGCCCGCGCCACGCGAGCTCCAGGTCCTCGGAGTAGAGGAAGAGCCGCTCGTCGAACGTCCCGATGTCGCGCAGGTACGTGGCGCGCAGCAGGACCGCCGCGCCGCACCACGCGAACACGTCTTCGGCGCGCTCGTACTGGCCGGCGTCGCGCTCGAGCCAGCCCCGGTCGGCCGCGTACCCGTCCGCGACGAGGTGGGTGCCGACGTTGTTCACGACGTCGAACTGCTCGCCGTCCGTCGGGATCGCGTACCAGGACGGTTCCGGTCCCACCGACAACGTCACCCGTCGGTCGCCCGACCTGACGGTCACGGTGGTCTCGCGGGGCGCGTCGAGCCGGAGCTCACCGCGGCCCGACGCTGCGTCCAGCACCGGCACGAGGAGCGCCGCGTCGCCGCTCGTCCACTGGAACTCGCCTCCGGTCGGATCGAGCTCCGGACCCCAGGTGCCGCGGCGCACGCGGAGGTCGCGCCAGATGTCGTCGCTGCCGACGCGGGCACCGGTGATCCGCACTCCGAGGTCGCGGGCGTCGCCGTGACCGATCCGGGTCGTCGCCGTGGTGATCCCGACCTCGCGGTAGCCGCGTGCGAGCAGGATCTTCGGGGACGCGGCACCGAGCGCGGGGTCGGCCGCCAACGTCTCGAGCAGCGGGTGCAACCAGCCCGGCGGGACCGTGGCGTCGTTGTTGACGAGCGCAACGTAGTCGACGTCGTCGAGGTCGCCCATCCCGAGGTTGCAGCCGCCCGCGAAGCCGAGGTTCTGCGAGCTCTCGATGACGCGCACGGTCGGGAGGTCCTCACGGACCTGCTTCACCACGGAGTGCTGCGACGCGTTGTCGACCAGGACGATCTCGAGTGCCGTGCCCGCGGGCTCGGTCGCCACGAGGTGCTCGAGGCACTCGATCGTGAGGTCGCCACCGTTGTAGTCGACCACCACGACACGGACTCGAGGCGTCGTCACACGGCCACCGGCGCTTCGCCGACCACCACGGGGCTGGTCCCGACTGCTCCCGCGTCCTCCGGGTCCGGATCGCGACGGCGGTGCAGCAGCTCCGTCGGCGCGAGCACGATCCACCAGAGGCCCACCGTGATGACGGCGCCGAACCCGAGGATCAGGACCAGTGACGGGATCGGCGGGTTCCAGCGGGCGTCGGGGAAGAACCACACCGGACCGTCCGTGCCGACGGCGTAGCGCCGGATCGCCTCGCTGATCGCGAGGATCTGAGCCACCGAGAGCGCGGCGACGATGACGATCGCCAACCGGCGGCCGAGGCGCCGCGCGTTCTCGGACGAGCCCACGCCGATGCCGGCGATGATCGGGACCCCGACCGCGAGCGGGAGCGAGTAGCGGCCCTGCCAGATGAAGCCGGCTTCGTGCGCGCCCGCAGCTTCGACGATCACCGGGAGCACGACGGTGACGACGGTGGCGGCGAGGAGCGCGATCACGAACCGGGCGGACGCGACGGCGAGGGCCAACGCGGCGATGCCGCCGAGCGCGAGCACCCAGATCAGGAAGGTGACCCCGGGCGCCCGGGTGTCGAGCCAGCCGAAGACGCCGACCATCTCGCGCAGCATCTCCCCGCTCTTGCCCAGGCTGGTCTGGAGCAGCGCGCGGCCGGACTCGTGCACCGGGGTGCCGACGAAGTGGCTCAACGGCTGGCCGTAGACGTACCACCAGGCCTGGAACGCGGAGCACACGGCCAGCGCGCCACCCCAGATCCAGACCCGGTGCGACTTCGCCAGCGCGAGCAGGCCGGCGCGGGTTACGAGGACGAGCATCACGAGACCGAGCACCCCGAGCCAGAGGGGCGACAGCGCGCGCGAGAGGACGAGCAGGCACGCGGCGATCCCGAGCCGGTCGACCAGCTTCGGGTCGACGGAGTCGGTGGCTTCCTGCGCCAGCACCGTCCCGTGCACCCAGACCCCGATCGCCGCGCCGATCTCCACCCCGCTCGGGCTCACGGTCCCGGCGAGGAACAGCACCATCGGTGACATCGCGATCGCCAGCCCGGTGCCGGCCCACATCGGGATGAGGGTGCGCCGCAGCGATTCGAGGGCCGAGGCGAGCAGCGCGGCGATCACGAGCATGCCGAGCGCCCGCATCAGATACACCTGGCCCGCACCGGGGCGCAGGACCCGGCTGAAGAACCCGACGCCCGCGTAGTACGCCGGCGGGTGGTGGCCGACGTAGGTCATCTCGTGGATCTCGTGACGCGTGCCCACGAGGTTGAGGCAGTCGCCCGTCGTGTCCCGCTGGAACGCGAGGCACGCGACGTTGCCCCCGTTCTGGTAGATCCCCGGCGCGGTGACGATCACGGCCGCGTTGCCGAACGGTGCGACCTGCTGGGCCTTCGGGACCGTCCGCCCGATCAGCTCGCCCCGCCCGACGGACGCGGCGCGCACGACGTGGGCAGGCTCATCGGGGGCGGCGAAGAGCGGTGTGGCCAGGACCCAGGCCAGCCCGAGGATGGCGAAGATCGCGAAGGACGTCCACCACCGCAGGTTCACGCGCTTCACGTCACGGCCTACGCCGTCCGCCGCTTGAGCGGCTCCCACCACGTCGGGTTGTCGCGGTACCACGCGACGGTGGTCTCGAGCGCCTCGCGGAACTCGCGCTCCGGTGCCCACCCGAGCGCGCGCGCCTTCGAGATGTCGATGGAGTAGCGCCGGTCGTGGCCGAGGCGGTCGTCGACGTAGTCGATCATCGACTCGTCGTGGCCGAGGATCTCGAGGATGCTGTCGGTCAGGTACCGGTTCGGCACCTCGTTGCCCGCGCCGATGTTGTAGATCTCGCCGACCGTCCCCCGGCGCAGCACGAGGTCGACGCCACGGCAGTTGTCCCCGACGTAGCACCAGTCCCGCACGTTCATGCCGTCGCCGTAGAGCGGCACCTTCTTCCCCTCGAGGAGGTTGGTGACGAACAGCGGGATCACCTTCTCGGGGAACTGGTAGGGCCCGAAGTTGTTCGACGAGCGGGTGACGAGCACGGGCAGCCCGTAGGTCGAGTGGTACGACAGCGCGATGAGATCCGAACCGGCCTTGGAGGCCGAGTACGGCGACCTCGGCTCGAGCGGGTCGACCTCGGTGAACGAGCCCTCCTCGATCGAGCCGTAGACCTCGTCGGTCGAGATGTGGAGGAATCGGTCCACCCCGACGTGACGGGCGACGTCGCACATGACGTTCGTGCCGTCGCAGTTGGTGTGCACGAACTCGTCCGGGCTCGCGATCGAACGGTCGACGTGGCTCTCGGCCGCGAAGTGGACGACGGCGTCGTGGCCGTCCATGGCGGCGGTGACGGCGTCCCGATCGGTGATGTTGCCCTTCACGAACGTGAAGCGGGGGTCGTCCTCCACGTCGGCGAGGTTCTCGAGGTTTCCCGCGTAGGTGAGCGCGTCGAAGACCGTCACCTCGTCGTCGGAGGTCTCGAGCACGTGGTGGACGTAGTTCGAGCCGATGAAGCCGGCGGCGCCGGTCACGAAGAGTCGCATGCGGGTGATGTCCTCGTGGTCGCTCAGGGGGCGCCCCACGCTAGGCCATCGGGTCGTCGGCGCCCCGTACTTCCGACCGCCGGGTCGCACGGATCCGCCCGATCCGGCCGGATCTCGGCCGTCCGGCTCCAGATGTGGCGCCGCGCACCCGATGAAGAGAACGGGAAGCTGACGTTGCCGAAGTCTGCCCCAACCCCTCACAATGGACCGGAGGATCGTGGCTCGCATTCGGAGATCGCCCGCAATTGTGCTCGCACTGCTGCTTGCCGTCGCGCTCGCAGTCGGCAGTGTGGCGATCGAGCGCCCCGCGCCCGCGCACGCCGCGGCGCTGCCGACGGTGCCGGTCATGGGCCCGAACATCCTCACCGCGGACCAGATCACCGCTTGGTACAACTCGAAGCACCAGGCCTTCAACGTCCCGGGCATCAGCGTGCACGACCTGGCGTTCACCTTCCTCGCGGAAGGCGCGGCGGAGAACGTGCGTGGCGACCTGGCGTTCGCGCAGTCGATCGTCGAGACCGGGTACTTCGGCTTCGTCGGCAGCATCGTGAGCCCGGCCAACTGGAACTTCGCCGGCATGGGCGCGTGTGACACCTGCAACTCGGGCCGGCAGTTCCCGAGCCCGGACATCGGGGTGCGCGCGCAGATCCAGGACCTCCGCAACTACGCGGACCCGGCTTCGCGCGCGGCCAACCTGCACCACCCACCGGTGCCCGAGTGGTACGCGTGGCCGAGCCTCAACCCGGTGACCGCGGCGTACAACTTCGACCACTTCTTCCGGAAGGGTCTCGCGCCGACCTGGAACCAGATGGGCAATGGCAACCACGCGACGTCACCGAACTACGGGCCCGCGGTCATCAACGTCTACATGAGCATGCTGACGTTCAACGGCCTCCCCGCGGCGGCCGCGGCCGGCGCCGATCCGGTCGGCAACCTCGAGCTCGTGCAGCGGACGCCCGCCGGCGTGCACATCCGCGGCTGGACCGTCGACCCGTCGAAGAGCAACCCGACCGCGGTCGACGTCTACGTGAACGGTGTGGGCTTCGCCCGCACGATCGCGAACGACGACCGGCCCGACGTCAGCGCCGCGTTCACCGCGGCGGGGCCCGACCACGGCTTCGACACGACCTTGCCGATCGAGGGCGGGACCGTCTGTGTGTACGCGATCAACATCGGCGCGGGCACCCGCAACCCCTCGCTGGGGTGTCGCACGGTGCCGGGCCCGAACCCGTCCGCCCGCATCGAGGCGATCAGCCGCCAGCCCGACGGCCTCCACCTCAGCGGCTGGACGGTCGACCCTGACTCCGCCAGCCCCACCAACCTCGACGTCTACGCCAACGGGGTCGGCGTCGCCCACCTCACGGCCCAGGGCTCCCGGCCCGACGTCGCCGCGGTGTTCCCCGGCTACGGCGCGGCCCACGGCTTCGACGTCGTGCTGCCCGGCGTCGGCGGCAACGTGTGCGTGTACGCGATCAACCTCGGTGCCGGTGCGAACACGTCGCTCGGCTGCCGCAGCTTCCTCGGCCCGAACCCGGTCGGCCACCTGGACTCGGCGACCCATCAGGCCGACGGGATCCGCGTGCAGGGCTGGGCGCTCGACGCGGACACCGACCGCGGCCACGATGGTGGACATCTACGCGAACGGGGTCGGGTACGCCCGCATCCCCGCCGGCGTGGCCCGCAACGACGTCGGGAAGGCCTATCCCGACTACGGGATCTTCCGTGGGTTCGACATCGTCGTGCCCATCGCGGGGGGCCAGGTGTGCGCCTACGGAGTCAACGCAGGTCCGGGCAACAACGTGTTGTTGGGGTGCCGCAACGCCTGATCGTCAGAAGGACTTCGTCTAACCTGCGCGCGGATGAAGGGGCTGATCCTGTCGGGCGGCGCGGGCACCCGTCTGCGCCCCATCACGCACACGAGCGCGAAGCAGCTCGTCCCGATCGCGAACAAGCCGATCCTCTTCTACGGCATCGAGGACATGGTCGCCGCCGGGATCACCGAGATCGGCATCGTCGTCGGGGACACCGCGGCGGAGATCAAGGCGGCCGTCGGTGACGGCTCGAGCTTCGGCGCGCGGGTCACCTACATCCCCCAGGACGCCCCGCTCGGCCTCGCGCACTGCGTGCGGATCGCCGGGGACTTCCTCGGTGACGACGACTTCGTCATGTACCTCGGCGACAACATGCTCCAGCAGGGCCTCGCCGAGTTCGTCGAGCAGTTCGAGAGCGCCCGCGCCCGGGACGGCGCCGACGCGCCGACGGCGCAGATCCTCCTCGCGCACGTCGAGGACCCGACCCAGTTCGGCGTCGCGGCGGTGAACGAGGTGGGCGAAGTGCTCTACCTGGTGGAAAAGCCCGCGGATCCGCCCTCGGACCTGGCGCTGGTCGGGGTCTATCTCTTCGACGCGGAGATCCACCGCGCGGTCGCGGCCATCGAGCCCTCGGCGCGCGGCGAGCTCGAGATCACCGACGCGATCCAGTGGCTGCTGGAGCACGGCAAGCGCGTCCGCCACGAGGTGCTGCGCGGCTGGTGGATCGACACGGGCAAGAAGGATCCGCTCCTCGACTGCAACCGGCTCGTGCTCGAGACCCTCGAATCGCGCAATGACGGCAAGGTGGATGAGGCGTCGACCATCGAGGGGAACGTCGTCATCGAGGCCGGTGGCGAAGTCGTCGGCTCGCGGATCCGCGGTCCGGCGATCATCGGCGAGCGCACACGCGTCGTGAACAGCTACATCGGTCCGTTCACGTCGGTCGCGGCCGATTGCGAGGTCGTCGACTCGGAGCTCGACCACTCGGTCGTGCTGTCGGGCAGCCGGATCCTCGGCATCGACAAGCTCACGGATTCGCTCGTCGGCCGGAAGGTGGAGGTCGTCCGCTCCGACCGCCGCCCGCACGCACTTCGACTCATGCTCGGCGATCACTCAAAGGTGGAGCTCGACTGATGGCAACCGTCACGGAGTCCGACGTCATCCGCGACGTCTACGTCGTCGAGCCGCTGATCCACGGCGACGCGCGCGGCTACTTCATCGAGACCTACCGGCGCGAGTGGTTCCCCCTCGGGCGCGAGATGGTGCAGGGAAACCGCGGGGACCGCGTCGCCGGCTCCGTCGTGGGGCTGCACTACCACCTGCACCAGGCGGACTACTGGTACGTGCCGTACGGGCGCTGCCGGGTCGTGCTGCACGACCTGCGCGAGGGCTCGCCGACCGACGGCGCCACGCAGGTGATCGACCTCGGGCGGCTCGAGGACGGCTCGCACGACCACCGGGGGGTGTTCATCCCGCCCGGGGTCGCGCACGGCTTCGCCGCGCTGACGGACATGACGATCACGTACCTGGTCGACGGCTACTACAACGGCGCCGACGAGCTCGGGGTCGCATGGGACGATCCGGCCATCACGGCCGATTGGGGCGTCACCGATCCGGTGCTCTCGGACCGGGACCTGAAGAACCCGCGTCGCGACGAGCTCGACCCGCAGTTCCGGCCGCACGCGCGACTTCGTACATAAGCGGCGTTTGGCCTACGGGCCGTGAACGGTCGTGAAATTCTCAGGTTGCGCCACAAGTCACGTCGTGCGCGCACGGAGTGGGACGGTGCCGCGGATGTTGCCCGCGGTGCGCGAGTTCCCGTTCGTCCCCACGCTGCGTGAGATCAATACCTGACATTTAGGACAACTGTTCTCACCACGCGCACGGAGTGAGACCACGTTACGGCGTGCGCGGAGCCCGCTTCGTTAGCCTCCCAGGGTCCTTCGTGGGTTCCCCGGAGGCGCGCGGGTTCAAGGTTGTGAACCCCGTTGCCGATTCTCGATACCGGCGCTGTGAACGACACGGAAGCCAGCACGACGGCAAGGACGCCTGCTCACCCCGCCAGTCGGCAACCAGAGGATGCTCCCATCATGCGACGACTCATCGCCGCGATCATGATCGCTGCTACCGCGGCCTTCGTCATGGCAACTGCCCAGGGCGCTTCGGCTTCGGATCCCGTGGCCCAAGCGGACTTCGTGGGCAAGATCAACGCGCTGCGCGCCAGCCAGGGCGCCGGCCAGCTGCAGCTGCACCCGATGCTCACGGCCAAGGCCGAGGCCTGGGCCGCGCACATGGCCGCGACCGGCTGCCTCTGTCACTCCAACCTCACCGACGGCATCAGCGGGAGCTGGAGCAAGCTGGGTGAGAACGTCGGGCGGGGCCCGAACGTCGCATCGCTCCAGGCCGCGTTCACCGCGTCGCCCGAGCACTTCGCCAACATGGTCGACAAGCGCTTCGAGTGGGTCGGCATCGGTGTCGCCTACGGCGCGGGCCAGATGTGGGTCGCCGAGGTCTTCATGGACGGCGCCGGCCCGCCGGCACCGAGTGGGACGCCGCTCGGCCACGTGGACAACGCGGTCCGGGGTCCCGGCCTGATCGGCGTGTCCGGTTGGGCGCTCGATCCCGACACCATCGGTCCGATCCAGGTCCACGTCTACGTCGACGGTCACATCAACACGATCACGACGGCGAACACGCCCCGCGCCGACGTCGGCGCGATGTTCCCCGGCTACGGCAGCCAGCACGGGTTCTCCACCAACGTCGCCGTCGGCCCGGGTGATCACAGCGTCTGCGCGTACGCGATCAACCAGTACAACGGCCAGGGGAACCCGACGATCGGCTGCGAGCTGGTCCAGAACACCCCGTTCGGCTCGCTCGACGTCGCCAACCCGAGCCCGAGTGGCCTCCAGGTGACCGGTTGGGCGATCGGGCCCGACGTCACGAACCCGCTGGCGGTCCACCTCTACTTCAACGGTCACATCGTCAAGGCCGTGAGCGCGTCCTCGTTCCGGCCCGACGTCGCCCGCTCGTACCCCGCGTTCGGGGTCGGCCACGGCTTCACGACCACGATCCCGGACGAGAGCGGATCGCTGTGCGCCTACGCCATCAACGGCGCCGGCAACGGCGACAACCCGCTCGTGGGCTGCAAGTTCGTCGACACCAACCCGATCGGCAACCTGGACGGGGCGAGCCGCTGGGGCAACGGCGTGCGCGTGCAGGGCTGGGCCCTGGACCCGGACGTGACGGCCTCGATCCCGGTCCACGTGTACGTCGACGGCCACCCGGTCGCGGCCATCACGGCCAACGACTCCCGTGCGGACATCGGTGCGATGTTCCGGGCCTACAGCTCGAGCCACGCCTTCGACGCCGTGGTCCCGCTGGCGCCCGGGCCGCACATCGTGTGCGCCTACGGGATCAACGAGGGCTCCGGGTACGCCAACCCGCTCCTGGGCTGCCGCGTCGTCAGCTAGCTGCGGCCGGTGCCCCGGGCGGGCCGCCAACGGGCCGCCCGGCACCGATCGTGGCGTCGTACCGCTTGACGCGGCATGGCGGCTTAAGTTGAGAGCGTGACGGGTTCGACTGACGACGAACCAGATTCTCGAGATCGCACTCCCCGTCGCTCGGGCTCCATGCTCAGCGGTGCGGGAGTGCTGGTCGTCGGGCGCTACGTCGTTGCCGCCCTGGGCTGGGCCGCGACGCTCATCGTCGTCCGCCAGCTGTCGGTCAGCGACTTCGGGAAGTACCAGCTCATCCTGTCGATCCTCGGCATCGTCGGGTTCATCGCCGACCTCAAGCTGAGCCGGATCGTGCTGCGCGACCTCATGGCCGCGGAGGGCTCCGCGGCCGGGGACATGGTCGGCTCGTACGTCGGGCTCCGCCTGGTGATCGGCTTCGTGTCGTACCTCGTCGCGATGGCGTGGGTCCTCGTCGGTGGCTATTCGCAGGACATCGTGCTCGGGACCGCGGTCGCGGGCCTGAACCTGATCATCCTCTCCGCCGCGTTCGGCGTGATCCTGCTGTTCGAGGCCCGGCTGTGGCTGCGCGACATCGCCTGGTCCAACGTGCTCGGCCAGGGCGTGCAGTTCGTGTTCACGATCGCGGTCGCGGTCTTCGGGATCTCGTCGATCCTGTGGTTCTCGTGGTCGACGGTGGCCAACGCGATCGCGCTGACGTTCTGGCTCGCGCTTCGTCGCGCACCGGACGGTGAGGGTCCGGATCCACATCGAATGGCACCGTTGGTGGGTCTGGCTCCGGGAAGCCGCACCGCTCGCCCTCGGTGCCGCGCTCGACACCGTCTACTTCCGGATCGACATCGTCATGCTCTCGCTGCTGTCGACCTACACCGCGGTCGCCACGTACAGCGTCGGCTACAAGTTCTCGGACCTCCTGGGCGCGCTGCCGCTGGCCGTGCTCACGCCGGCGCTCACGATGATGGTCGGCGCGTGGCCGGACGACCCGGCCGCGTTCCGGCGCACGTTCCGGCACACGCTCATCATCCTGTCGGTCGGGGCGGTGGGCGCGTCGGTCGGGTTCGTGGTGTTCGCCGAGCCCCTCGTCACGTTGCTGTACCAGCAGCGGTACGCGGACGCGACCGACGCGGCGCGGCTGCTCGTCGTCGGGCAGGGCATCCACTTCTTCACGCTGCTCGCGTTCACGACGCTCGTGGCGGCCGGGCGGAACCGCCTCTATCCGATCGCGATGCTCGTCGGCGTCATCGTGAACGTCGCGCTCAACATCGTGCTGATCCCGCGGTACTCGTACCTCGGCTCGGGTTGGGCGACGGTCATCACGGAGCTCGCCGTGCTCGTGGTCCTCACGCTCGGCGTGATCCGGATCCCGGGCGTGCTCCCGTTCCCGTGGGGCGCGCTGGCGAAGTGCTGCGTCGCGGGCGCCCTGACCGGGCTCGTCGGGTGGGCGTTGCTCGACCGGATCCCGTGGCCGGTCGCCGGCGTGATCACCGCGGCCTTCTACTTCGGCGCCGTCCACCTGATGAAGGTCAACGGGCCCGGCGGGCTCCGGGCGCTGGCGGGGGAGCCCCGGGACGACCTCGAGGCGATCATCGACACGGGGCTCGACCGGCCGGAGCCCGGCGCGGGGATGCCCGGCTGACGATTTCTGCTTGACTTCGCTATCGATGATAGGTAAACTGCCTATCGATGATAGGTAGCGTGGCGCAGCGGCGCGAGACGAAGGTGGCATCGATCGTGGCCACCGCCTGGGAGCTGGCCCGCACCCACGGCATCGCCGGGGTCTCGCTCCACGCGCTGGCCCGTGAGGTCGGCATGCGCCAACCGTCGCTCTACGCGTACTTCGACTCGAAGAACGCGCTGTACGACGCGATGTTCGCCGACGGCAACCGCCAGCTGCTCGAGCGGCTCGACGCGCTGAAGCTGCCGAAGCGACCCGCGCGCCGCGGTGCAAGACGTTCATGCGCGCGTTCGTCGACGTTCGCGCTCGAGGACATGGCGCGCTGCGCGCTGCTCTTCCAGCGACCCATCCCGGGCTTCGAGCCGTCGCCCGAGTCCTACGTCGCTCGCCGAAGCGGTGCTCACGCGCGCGGTCGGACGTCCTGCACGCGGCCGGCCTCGAAGCGACAGGGCGACGTCGACTGCTTCGTCGCCATGGTCGGCGGCCTCATCGACGCGCAGATCAGCAACGACCCCGGTGGCGACCGTTGGACTCGCCACCTCGACCGGCTCGTCGACATGTACCTCGACGAGCTCCACGAACCAGGAGGACCGCCGATGATGCCGAACCGGATCGAACGACCCGAGGCCCGAGTGCTCGCCGAGGAGGAGTTCGTGCGCTTCGCCGACGCTCGACCGCGGCGCTCACGCCCGACGAGTGGGCGCTGCCCGACCGACTGCACCGCGTGGGACGTCCGCAAGGTCGCGCTGCACGTGCTCGGCTCCGGCGACGCGCAGGCGTCGTTCCCGCAGTTCGTGCACCAGCTCCGGCGGGGCGTGCCGCTCAACAAGGAGATCGACTCGCACCACTGGGTCGACGGGATGAACGAGCTGCAGATCCGCGAGCGCTCGCACCTCTCCAACGACGAGCTCGTCGCGCAGCTCGCGACCGTCGGGCCGAAGGCGGTGAAGGGCCGGTGGCGCACGCCGCTGCCCGATGCGCTACCTGCCGATCCCGTTCGGGCCGCCGATCGGCTGGACGTCGCTGAAGTACCTCCTCGACGTCGGCTTCACCCGCGACGTCTGGGCCCACCGCATCGACATCTGCGGCGCGACCGGCCGGCGACTGCACCTGACCGCCGATCACGACGGCCGGCTCGTCGCCGACATCGTCGGCGAGTGGGCGTCGATCCACGGCCAGCCGTTCGAGCTCGTGCTCGAGGGCCCGGCCGGCGGCAAGTTCAGCCAGGGCACCGGCGGCGAGCGCGTCGAGATCGACGCCATCGACTTCGTCCGGGTCCTGTCCGGTCGCCCGCCCGGCACCGGCGTGCTCGCCAACCCGCTCCCCCTCTGAGAAGGAGCATCACCATGGAAACCCACGTCGACGAGATCGCCGACCGCATCTTCCGGCTGTCGACCTTCGTCCCCGACATCGGACCGACCGGCTTCACGTTCAACCAGTTCCTCGTCGACGCCGACGCAGCCGCTGCTGTTCCACACCGGGCCGCGCGGCGATGTTCCCGTCGGTGTCGGCCGCGATCTCGACGGTGATGCCGGTCGAACGCCTGCGCTGGATCACGTTCGGTCATCTCGAGGCCGACGAGTGCGGCGCGATGAACCTGTTCCTCGCCGCGGCGCCCGACGGCGCAGGTCGCGCACGGCGCGCTCGGCTGCATGGTGTCGATCAACGATCTCGCCGACCGCCCGCCCGAGCCGATGGGCCCGGACACGTGCTCGACCTCGGCGGCAAGCGGATCCGCAACATCGACACGCCGCACGTCCCGCACGGGTGGGACGCGCACGTCCTCTACGAGGAGACGACGGGCACGCTGCTCTGCGGCGACCTCTTCACCCAGGTCGGGCGACGGTCCCGCGCTGACCGACGGCGACCTGGTCGACGCCGCCGCCCAGGCCGAGGACATGTTCGGCTCCACCTGCCTCACGCCGCAGACCGCGCCGACGATCCGTCGCCTGGCCGAGCTCGCGCCCGACCACGCTCGCGATCATGCACGGCTCGTCGTTCAACGGGGACTGCGACCAAGGCCCTGCGTCGCCCTCGCCGACGAGTACGACCGCCGCCTGACCGCCGCCGAGTAGCCCCCCGGCTCGTTTCGGGGCGTCGCGTCGTCGCCAGGGCGACGCTGAAACGCCCCGAAACGAGCCGGGACGGTGGATTCTCATCGCCCGCACATCTTCGGATCCGCAGAATGCGACACAAGCCGCGTCTTGGCGCAGGAGTCCGGGCGAGGAGGAGGGCGAGCGTGGGCAGCCTGACCGAACGAGCAACGGTCCGCGGGATGCTCAGGGTCCCGGAGATCACGATCTACTTCTGGATCGTGAAGGGGCTCTCGACCGCGATGGGCGAGTCGACCTCGGACTACCTCGTCAAGCGGCTCGACCCGGTGCCCGCGGTGTTGCTCGGGTTCGCCGGCTTCGCCATCGCGCTCGGTGCTGCAGCTCCGGATGCGGCGCTACGTCGCGTGGACCTACTGGTTTGCCGTCGTCATGGTCGGAGTCTTCGGGACCATGTGCGCCGACGTGCTCCACGTCGGCTTCGGCATCCCGTACGCGGCGTCGACGCTCATGTGCCTCGTCGGCCTCGGCGCGGTGTTCGGGCTCTGGCAGGCCACGGAGAAGACCCTCTCGATCCACACCATCGACACCGACCGCCGGGAGCTCTTCTACTGGGCGGCGGTCGTCCTGACGTTCGCGCTCGGGACCGGTCTCGGCGACCTCACGGCCGTGACCTTCAACCTCGGCTACTTCTCGTCGATCATCCTCTTCGCGGTCCTGCTCGCGATTCCCGCGTTGGGCTACTGGCGCCTGCACTGGAACCCGGTCCTGTCCTTCTGGCTCGCGTACGTCATGACGCGGCCGCTCGGGGCGTCGGTCGCCGACTGGCTCGGAAAGCCCCAGAGCGCGGGCGGGCTCGGATGGGGATCGGGCTGGGTGGCCCTCGCGTTGACGGGCATGATCATCGTGATCGTGGCGTACCTCGCACGCACGAAGCTGGACGTCCAGACCTCGCCCGCCTGACCCTTCCGGGGCCGCCGGCCGCCTTGGCCCGGGGCATTCCCCGCATACAGGTAGAATTTGTGGTCGTGAGCAGCGCCGCAGTTCCGCCGGAGGCCCCTGAACCCGATGCCCGGGCCCGGTTGCGGACCGCGGCCCTGGACCGCTTCGGGCGCCAGGGGGTCAGCGCGACCGGGACCCGCGAGATCGTTGCGGCGGCCGGGCTGCGCAACCCCTCCGCGATCCACTACTACTTCGGGTCCAAGGAAGGGCTGGTCGAGGACCTCACGAACGAGTTCCGGGGCAGCCAGGCCGCGGTCCTGCGCAGTCAGGTCGAGCTCGGGGCGGGAGGAGCGACGCCGACGCCCACCGAGTGGGCCGGCGTCGTGGTGGAGTACTCGGCGCAGCTGCTCGCCAGCGAGCGCGGCTGCCTGGTGACCCGGATCTGGGCGGAGTTCGACGACGGCAGCCCCGAGGCCACGGACGGGTTCCTCGCGGGGCCGCACCCGCTCGCGACCGCGTGGCGCGACGCGGTCGCCGTGGTGTTCCCGGACCTCCCGCCCGAGGTTGCCGTCGCCCGCAACGTCGTCGCGCTGCGGACCGCACAATGGATCACCGCGCGCCGCGCCCTGCGCATCCTGAACGGCGAGGTGCTGATCACGCAGACGGATGCGGCCCGGGCGTGGCTCCTCGAGCTGCTCGTGATCCTGCTGACCTCGGCGACCACCATGACCGCCGAAGCGATCGCGGAGATCTGATCTCCGCGCGGTCAGCACCGCCCGGGGCTAGGCCTCGTAGTAGTAGGAGGACCGGCGCGGTGAGACCGTCCGGTTCACCACCACGCCGACGAGGTTCGCGCCGGCGCGCTCGAGCGCCTCGAGCGTCTGACGCACCTGGCGGCGCCGGCTCGTCTTGACGTCGAGCACGAAGATCGTGGCGTCGCACTGGGAGGCGACGGCCATGGCGTCGGCGAACATCGCGGCGGGCGGCGTGTCCACGACGACGAGGCGGACGGCCCGGAGCGAGTCGAGGACGTGCCGGAACGGGCGGGCACCGAGCACCGCCGACGCATCCTGGACCGGCGCGCCGCTCGCGAGCACGCGCAGGAACGGCGTGTCGGGGAGCTTGCGCAGCATCGTGGCGAGGTCGTTGCCCTGCAGGACCGCGGAGAGCCCGGGCGCGCGCGGCACGCCGAGCCGTTCGTGCACCGAAGGCTTGCGGAGGTCGGCGTCGACGATCACGACCTTCTCGTCGAGGCCGGCGGCGGACTGGGCGAGGTGCACGGCGGTGAACGTCTTGCCGGCACTCTGGTTCGAGCTCACGACCGCGAGCGTGCGCGGCTTGCCGGCGCCTTCGAGCACCATCAGGTTGGTGCGCAGGACGCGGAACGCCTCGGTGAGCTCGATGCCCGATCCCTTGGGGATCTTGGCCAGCACCGGCAGGCCCGTGATGCGGGTGACGTCCGCGGTGTCCTCGGTGCGCGAGAACCGGTCACCGGTGTAGTGGACGAGGACCGTCAGCTCGGCCACGACGACCAGGGAGACGACGAACGCCAGGATGGCGTCCCGCAGCGGCATGGGCGAGATCGGGCTGTCACCCGCGATGCGCGCCGGAGATCGTGACGAGGTTGTCGTCCTTGCGGCTCCGGATGTCGATCTCGGCCTGGTTGTACGCGTCGATCTGACCCTGCAGCGCGGCCCGGTCGGGGTCGCCCGGCGGCAGTGCGTTGAGCTGGGTCTGCGCCTGGTTGCGGGCGGTCTGGACCGGCAGCAGGTCGGCGAACTTCGCCTCCGTCTGCTGCGCCTGGATCGTGGAGACGAGCGACGCCGCCGGCGAACCGGGTCAGCCGCTCGGCGTCCGCCCGGTTCGGCCCGGTGGCCTTGACCTCGACGAAGCCGAGGTCGCCGACCTGGCTCGCCGAGATCCGGTTCGTCGCCTGCTCGACGGTGAGCTTCATCCCCGAGGTCTTGATCGCGTTGCGGACCACGGTCGGCGTCTTCGCGTACTGCGCGTAGTTCTGCGCGAGGTACGTCGACGCGTCGGCCAGGGTCTGCCCGTTGGTGGCCGCGTTCCCGGGCACGACCTCGAGCTGGGCCTTCGCCTGGTACTCCTTGGACTGCACCGTGCTCGCGGCGAAGACCAGGACGGCGATGCCGACCGAGATGAGGAGGATCCGCAGCCAGTTCTGTGCAATGACGCGGAAATGTGCCGCCAGATCCATGGGGGGATCATGATAGGTGCACGGAGCGGCCGAACCGGGGCATGAGCGCCGCCCGATCGGTCGTGGAGCGGCCGAAATCGGACCGAACGCCGCGGCGGGCGGACGGTCCCTACGGCGTGAGGTGCGACGCCGTGGTTCCGGGCCCCTGGACCGCGGGCCCGGGGGCGAGCTTGGGCGCCATCGTCGCGACGATGGCGATCATCACCCAGAAGAGCTGGTCCATCGGCACCAGCTCGAAGTAGGTCGCGACGAGCGAGCCCACCATGATCGCGAGGAGCTGCGCGGCGACACCGCAGACGAAGTCCTGGTCGATTCCGGTGACTCTTCGCTCGGTGTCTCTGGTGACCAGGAACATGGACACCAACATGATCACGAAGAGCCACAGCGCGAAGAAGCCGAGCTCGAACGCCACCTTGAGCCAGGAGTTGTCGGGCACATAGGTCGCGTTGGGATCCTTGTTGTTCAGCTTCGCGGACTTCTCGGCCGCGGCGCCGGTGGTCCCGATGCCGGTGCCGAACACCGGGCTCTTCGCGAAGAGATCGACCCGGTCGCCCCAGGAGAGCGTGCGGTCCCCGAGGCTGTGCGAGCTGAACACCGCGCTGCTCACGTTCGCGCCCGAGGGGATGAAGAGCGCGGCGACGAGCACGAGCGGGATGCCGTACACGAGGATCTTGTAGCGGTGGAACGCGAGGTAGAGGAGGCCGATCGCGAGGCCGAGCATGGCGCCGCGCACGAAGCTGAAGAGCAACCCGGCCGAGAGGATGGGCAGTGAGAGGAAGAAGAGCTTGCTCCGCAGGCGCTTGCGGTTGCGGCGAGGCCATCGGCAGCCCGATGAGGATCACCAGCATCTCGTAGAAGCCGAACGAGAACGGCAGGTTGAACGTCGAGAAGGAGCGGAGCGTGAAGCCCGTCGTGAACCGGATGTTGTCGTCGTAGGCGTAGCCGAGCGAGTGCAGGTACGCGTCGACCCACCACCTGCTGCCAGAGACCGACCATCGCGGTCACGAAGCCGAGAAGCATGAAGATCGAGACGAGGTGATCGCGCTCGCGACGATCGAGCGGGCACCGCCAGATCGCGAGCGGCGAGCAGGATGCTGAAGTACGAGAGTCGGAGCCCGGTGAGCGCCGTGTTGATGTCGACGAAGAACGCCGAGGCCAGCCCCAGCGCGAGCAGGCCGCCGTACGCGGGTGCCCACGCCGGGAACTTGCGGTGCTCCTGGCGCCCGTGCCTCCGGCGGGCAGAGGAAGGTCAACAGCGAGGATCCCGATGATGAAGACCTGCTTCCACGGGCTCGTCCACGCCGGGACCGAGGACCTTGAGCATGCCGTCGAACGGCAGGATCGCGACCATGATCAGCACGCCGCGCTGCGGCCGCCGGTAGACCGCGACCGCGGTCGGGATCAGGATGGCGAGGCCGAGCACCCAGAGCCCGAGCCCGAACACCAGCGCGCCGACCAGGACGACGACGCCGACCACGAGCAGGATCGGTGCGGCGATCAGGCGTTGCGCGCGTCTCGCGAGTGCTTCCATCCCGCCCGATGGTACCGGCGGGCCGGATCGGAAGTGCGCGCCTCGACCCCCCGGAAATGTGGGCCGGGGGCCGCTACGTGCGGATGAGCGTGCGGTACAGCGCCACGACCATGGCGGCGTTCTCGTCCCAGGTCGATCGCGTCCGGCGGTGGCTGCGGCGGCGCGTGGCGGCTCGCCGGGGCACGTCGGCGGCCGCGTGATCGCGGCGCAGCCACGCGACCCGGTCGGACGCGTCGACGTGGGTCACGGCATCCGAGCCCGCCGAGACCTCGACCAGCGCGGGATCGGTGCTGGCGATCACGGGCGCGCCGAACGTCCGCGCCTCGAGCAACGGAAAGCCGAAGCCCTCCTCGAGGGTCGGGAAGAGCACGACCGTGCGCGTGCTCGTAGCACCAGCGGAGCGCGGCATCCGACGCGCCGCGCAGCCAGAGTGCACTCCCGTCGCCCTGGAGATCCAGGAGCCGGCGACGTCGTCTCCTCGCTGTGCGGTGCCGGGGTGCCCGAGCACGACGAGCGTGAAGCCGTCCGTCGCGGCGGGCGACGTCGGGCCAGAGGTCGAGCAGCAGCCCGACGTTCTTGCGGGGCGCGAGATCCCCGACGACGAGCGCGAAGCGGGTGCCGACCAGCTGGGGCACCGGTTCCGGCGCGGTGTCGACGAGCTTGCTGCTCAGGCCGTTCGGCACGACGACGGTCTTCGGGCCCCACTTCGGGTCGATGGCGACCAGGCGGTCGCGGGTGGCCGCGCTCACCGCGACGAGCCGCGTCGCCGCGTTGATCGACGTGCGGTACTGGCGGGGGAGGAAGCAGGCGCTTGGCGGGTGACGACTCGTGGGCCCGGGTGATGGTCATGAGGTCGTGGATCGTCGAGCACCGTCGGCAGGGAGGTGCGGGGGACGAGGTGCTTCGTCCCGTGCACGATCTCGGCCCCGGCCGCGGCGAATTTCCGGCCGCTCGCGTACCGCTCCCACAACGCGATGCCGAGCTGGCCCGCCCGCGGGGACGGTGACCATCGCGTCCAGGCGTGTCCCCGCGAGCTCCCTGACCCGGTCGGCCGCGGTCGCGGGCGCCCCCACGATGAGGCGCACGTCGTCGCGCCGCGCGAGCCCGGCGACCAGCTCCTCGGTGTAGCGGCCGATGCCGCCCGGTCGGTCGATCGTGTCGGCCAGGACGCCGACGCGCAGGGGGGACGAATCGGCTGCCTGGATCCGGCATGTCGCCGCTAGCCTAAGGCGCTCCGATGCGCATCCTGATGGTCTCCAACCTCTGGCCTCCGGAGGTGGTCGGCGGCGCCGAGCAGTACGCCGTCGGCCCTCGCGGACCGCCTGCGCGCCGACGGGCCACGAGGTCGCAGCGCTCACCCTCGGGGTCGACGGGCCGGACGTCGTCGCGCCAGGTCGAGCCGTGGCCGTACCCGATCCAGGAGCACGCCGGCGCAGCCGCGTACGAAGCGGCTCGCGTTCCACGCGGTCGACCTCTACAACCCGCGGGCCGGCCGCACGCTCGACGCGGTCCTCGACGAGCTGCAGCCCGACGTCGTGCACACGACACGCGGTGCAGGGCCTCTCGAGCGTCGCGCTCACCCGGCCGGGCCGACGCGGCGTCGCCGCACGTCCACACGCTCCACGACTACTGGCTGCTGTGCCAGCGCAACTCGATGGTGCATCGCGACGGTGCGGCGTGCGACGCCCGGTGCCGCTCGTGCGTCGGCATCTCGTCGGATCCGGAACGAGGCCATCCGTCGGACATCGCCGCCCGGCGTGGTGCTCGCGGTCGTCGCGGGCCATCGCCGACGAGCACGAGGAGCTCGGCGTGGCACGAAGTCCCGGACGCGCGTGCTCTACAACCCGGTCGAGATCGTGACCGGCGGCCGCGCCACGCCGCGCGGCGATCGCCGGCCGCTCACGTTCGGCTACCTCGGGCCGGCTCGGCGTCGACAAGGGCGTCGGCACGCTCCTCGAGCGCGTTCGCGCGCGGCCGGATGTCGGCGACGCCCGCCTCGTCGTCGCCGGCCGGGGCCCGCTCGAGGCCGACGTGCGCGGCAGCCGGGATCCTCGCGTCGTCGCCGCCGGTTGGGTCGACCCGCGACGCAGAAGGAGGCGCTGCTTCGACGAGGTCGACTGCCTCGTCGTGCCGTCGCAGTGGAAGGACCCGGCGCCGGTCGTCGTCAACGAGGCGCGTGGCCGGGGCATCCCGGTGATCGGCGCCACCATCGGCGGCATCCCCGAGCTGATCGCGCCGGAGTGCCGGCCGCTGCTGTTCCCGACCGGGCGACGGCGCCGCGCTGGCCGCACGGCTCGAGACCTACGCCACGACGCCGGAGCAGTACCGGCCCGTCCCGGCGGCCGCGCCGATCGACTGGCCCGGTCATCTCGACGCCGTGCTGGCGGCGTACGCCGAGGCCCGGCCGGCCGGCGCCGGGCTCACGCGACGCGCTGATGACCACGGTGCGTGGCCACAGACCCCGGTCAGGCCCCTAAGATCGTCTGATGGGAGTGGGTTCGGACGCGCTGCGTCGCGGTCGCCGGGCGCGCTCGTCGGGTGAGCCCGACGAGCCGCCGAGCCGCGGGACGGGCGACTGCCTCGCGCCGGGCCGGGAGCGACTCGGTCTGGCTGATCCTCGCGGTCGCCGCAGTCATCCTCATCGGGATCGGGCTGCGCTTCTTCGCCCGGTCGGACCTCTGGGCCGACGAGGTGCTGTCGGTCAACATCGCCAGGCTGCCGCTCGTCCCACCTGCGCGAGCGCGCTGCAGTCACGACGGCGCGCCGCCGCTCTACTACGTCCTCCTGCACGTCTGGATGCGGGTGTTCGGCACCGGCAACGAGACCGCGGTCCGCGCGCTCTCGGGGATCTTCGGCGTGCTCACGCTCGTCCCGACGTGGTTCATCGGCCGCCGGCTCGACGCTGCGCCGCCGGATCGCGGCTGGCGCTGCAGACGCCGGCTCGCGCACGTCGCGTGGGCGACGGTGCTCCTGCTCGCCGCTGTCGCCGTTCGCGATCCGGTACTCGACCGAGACCCGCATGTACTCGCTCGTCATGCTGCTGGTCTTCGCTCGGGTACCTCGCGATCGTGCGCGCGCTCGATCGCCCGTCGTGGGGTCGGCTCGCTGTGCGCTCGCGCTCATGACCGGGCTGCTGCTCTACACGCACTACTGGTCGTTCGCGCTGCTCGCCGTCGTCGGCCGCTGACGGTCGCGGTACATCGCGGTTCCGGCGCGACGGCGCCGACCGCGTCCGCGCCGCTCTCGGTGCTCGGCGCGTTCGTCGTCGGAGCGCTCACGTTCGTGCCCTGGGTGCCGATCGTTCCGCTACCAGGAGCTCCATCACACCGGCACGCCGTGGGGCGCGCCGGTGAGCCCGGTCGAGCAGCGGCCGAGGCGGTGAAGTCGTTCGGCGGCAACATGCACATCGTCGGGCTGGACGCTGCTGTTCCTCGTCCTGCTCGGGGTGTTCGCCGGACCATCGGCGACGGCCGCCACGTCGATCGTCGACCTCTGACCCGACGCGGCGTCCGACGTCGAGGCCGGCCTCGGCGTTCGGCACGCTCGGCGCTCGGCCTGTTGCTCGTCGGGCGACTCAGCGGCACCACGTTCGAGGGCCGCTACGCGTCGGTCGATGTTCCCGCTGTTCCTCGCGATCGGCCGGCGTTCGGTCTGACTGTCGTTCGCGAGCCGAACGCGTGCGGTACCGGTGTGCTCGTCCTCGCTGCTGGTCGCTCGGAGCTCTGGGGCGGGATCAGCAACGTCGCGGCGGCAGCGGACGCAGGCGTTCCAGGTCGCGAACGCGATCATCCAGCGCGAGGCCGCCCCGGCGATCTGGTCGTCTACTGCCCGGACTCGATCGGCACCGACGTGAACCGCCTGCTGCCCTCGGACGTCCGCCAGGACGCAGCTCCCGGACTTCACGCTCCCCGGGTCGCATCGACTGGGTCGACTACCTGAAGCACGTCGACGCGATGGGCCGTACGACGCGGTCGCACGGAGATCCTGCGGCGCGCGGGCGATCACACGATCTGGTTCGTCTACACGACAACGGCACCCAGCCGCTGCGACGAAGTGCGGACTAGGTCGCGGACACCTGTCGCTGTCGACGCCCGAACCGGATCCGCTCGATCGAACCCGATCCGTACTTCTTCGAGAACCAGGGCCTCTACGAGTACCCGCCCCGCACGCGTTGACCGGCCACGCTACGCGGCGAGCTGATCGCGGCCTTCAGCTCCGCCGCGAGGTTGCGGGCCCGCCGCACGGTCCGCCAGTACACGTCCTCCATGAGGATGTGCGCGAACTCGCCGTTGCGGCCGATGCTCGCGAGCCGGTCGACGCCGGTGCGTCGTCTCGAGCCGCTGCCGGTCGAGCTCGGTACGCGTTGTGGAACACGGGGTACGCGAGCGGCTGACGCACGACCCGGGAACCGAGGTAGTCGCGCCGGCGCGGTCGGGGATGATCTCGAGGAGCACGTCGATGCAGCGCTCGCCGACCTCGACGTCGTCCATCGTCCACCAGCTCGTCGCCGATCTCGGCGCCGATGTCGGCGGTGATCAGCGGTCTTGCCCTCGGGCGCGAGCCACGGCATCGACTTCGGCGTCTCGGTGAAGCGGAAGAACGGGTACTTCGCCTCGGGGGTCCACGTCATCGTGTCGGGGATCAGGTCGCGGCCGCGGAGACGCAGGTTGACGAACACCATCGGCCGGAACCGGAACGCGCCGGAACGGCTCGAGCGCGTCGGTGCCGTCGACCAGCCGGGGCAGGACGTTGATCGGCGCGGTGCTGACGACGGCCGCGGCCGGGACCTGCTGGCCCGCGACCCGCACGCCGCACCGCGCCGGTCGCCGCTGACGGTGATGCACTCGACCGGGCTCTGCGAGCCGGATCGAGTCGGCGACGCTCCGCGGCGAGGCTGCTCGCACACGCGTCGAGATCCCGTGCTCGGGATAGACGTGCCACACGTTGGCGCTCTGCGGCGCCTCCCGGCCGTAGCCGATCGCGACCGCGCGGTGCGTGAGCCGGGCGGCGAGCTTCAGGGCCGACCGTCTGCGCGATGCCACTCGGGATCTTGTCGGCGACGGCCGGTGACGAGCTCCGTGGCCGGCGCGCCCGACCACGCCTCGACGCAGCGGGCATCGCGATCTCGTCGGCGAGCGCGCGGCCGTACTCGACGGCGGAACTGGTCGGCGGCGGACGTCGCCGGACCCGTCGGCCGCTTCGCGCGACCGGCGCAGCGCCGAGACGACGTAGCGGGGCACCTTCAGGAGGCCCGCGGGGTAGTCGTAGCTCAGGCCGTGCACCCACACGGTCTCGCCGTAGTGCTCGACGACGCGGCAGCTGGTCGTTGACGCCGGTCGCGGTCGCGAGGCGGTTGGTGATGAAGTGCGCGCCGGTGTCGAAGGTGAAGCCTTCGGCATCGTGGTGGCTGTCCGCCATCCCGCCGACCTTCGGGCCGGCTTCGTACAGCACCGCGTCGAGTCCGTTGCGCAGCAGCTCGCGGGTCATCGTGAGCCCGGCGATGCCGCCGCCGATCACGACGACCGGCGCAGTGCTGATCTCGGGGCCGCTCATTCGGCGTCGGCGCTTCGGCGCAGGACGGCTCGGAGCAACGCGGCGCGACCCGCCCGCTGGTGCACCCAGTCGAAGACGGTGAAGACCGCCAGCGGGATCGGCGACTCGAGCGAGAGCCAGTCGACGATCGGACGCGGCGCACCCCAGTCGTCCAGCGCGTTGCGGATCGAGTACACCCAGTTCACCGGGCTGACCATCGTGTCGAGCGCTTCGACGTCGAACCCGGTGTGCGCCGCGAGCCGACCGAGCGACGGCGCGTCGAACAGGTACCAGTGGCGGGGGAAGTGGTACCCGCCCCAGTGGCGGCGCTTCGCGATGCGTGAAGTCGAGCGACCCGGTGTTGTCGGTCACCACCAGCAGGCGGCCGCCCGGTCGGAGCACGCGGCGGATCGCCGCCAGCAACGTCAGCGGGATCCGCAACGTGCTCGATGGTTTGGACCAGGATGGCGAAGTCGTAGTGCTCGCGCCGGGAGGTCGAGCTCTTCGATCGAGCCGCGGTGCACGACGAGGCCCCGTGCCTCGGCGGCGTCCGCCGCACGCGGATCGAGGTCCACGCCCTCGAGCTGCCAGCCGGACGGACCGAACTCACGGAGGAGGTCGAGATGGAACCCGTCGCCGCAGCCGACGTCCAGGACCGCGGCGTTCGCGGGGAGCGGGCCGGCCGCGGCGAGGAGCCGGTGCGCCTCGAGCCGGCGCCGCACCTTGTAGACGAGCCCGAAGTTGTCCTCGGTGAACGAGAACGCGTGGTAGGTGTCCGGGTAGATCGTGGTCATCTCGGCCCGCGACCGGTCGCGGGTCCAGGTACACCAGGCCACACCGCGTCGCAGCGCACGGTGAGGAAGCTGTCCGGTGACGTCCGGTACTCGAAGTCCTCGCCGACGCCGACCGGCTCGGCCTCCCGGGTGCCGCAGATGCAGCAGCTCGCCGGCTCAGGGTCGAGCGGCCGCGGCGCCGACGTCGGGGCGGTCAGACCACATCCGACGTCGAGTCGGGGAGCGGGTCGCGGAGTCGGGGCCCAGCGTCGTGATGTCCGTGATCGTACCGGGGGTCCACAGGTGGGGGATTCTCTGCGCGCGCTCCGTGTCCGGTGTGGCCGGATCAGGCCGGCAGCGCGAGGATCGCCGCGGCGACCCGCTCGCCCGCGTGGCCGTCGCCGTACGGCGTGGGCGAGTCGGCGAGTCGGGCGTGGAGCCCAGCGCAGGTCGGCGGCCCACGCGCGTCCCTGCCGGCCGATGGCGGGCCCCGGAGTCGACGAGCTCGGCGAACGTGCCGATGACCTCGGGTCGTTCGGTCGAGCGCGCGCACGACGATCACCGGGCGCTTGACGATGCTCGCCTCTTCCTGGACGCCACCCGAGTCCGAGACGAGGAACGCGCACTCTCGGGCGAGCCCGAGGAACTCGCGGTAGCCCACCGGGTCGATGACGCGCACGGAGCCGGCCGTGGCCCGTCCGATGCCCGCGAGCCGCGTGGCCGTGCGCGGGTGGAGGGGGAGGAGGACGGGAAGCGGGAGGGCGTCGAGCTCGGCGAAGATCACCCGCAGCTGCTCGTCGTCGTCGACGTTCTCCGGTCGATGGAACGTCGAGAGCACGTACCCGTCGGGCTCGAGGCCGAGCTCGGCGAGTCGTCCGGCTCGTTCCGGCGCGCCGGGCAGCATGTGGAGCGCGGCGTCGACGACGGTGTTCCCGGTGACCACGACGCGCGGACCGGTGATGCCCTCGGCCGCGAGCTGGCTCGCGACTGGTCTCGGTCGGCGCGCAGCAGAGGTCGGCGAGGTGATCGGTGACGACCCGGTTGTGCTCCTCCGGCATCGCGCGGTCGTAGCTGCGCAACCCTGCCTCGACGTGGACCAAGGGGATGTTCGCGCGCGTTCGCGGCCAACGCGGCCGCCACCGTCGTGTTCGTGTCCCCCTGCACGACGACGACTTCGGGACGGTTCGCGGCAAACGCGTCGGTCGAGCAGCGCCGTCGCGCTCCCGATCTGCTCACCGCGCGGCGCGCCACCGACGTCGAGCTGCAGCGACGGTGGCTCGAGGTCCAGCTCCGCCAGCAACGCGCTCGCGAGCGCGGGGTCGTAGTGCTGTCCGGTGTGAATTGTCCGAGCTGTCCCACCGAGTGCCCACAGCACCGGCGCGAGCTTCACGACCTCCGGGCGGGTGCCGAACACGACGGCCACGCTGTGCTCTCGCATTCTCCTCCAGGAGCACGGGTGCGCCCGCGGTCGGGCAACGCGGAAAACGGTCCGATCCAACTCGTGGAACGGAAGGTGCCTACCGGTACAGTACGTGCGCGACCCGGGCAGGACGTGCACGGCGCGATCTCCGGTCGGCTGCGAGATGCCGGCTGGGAGAGGACTCGATGATCCAAGTGCGGTCGACGGAACCCGGACTCGCGCTTCCCAACGATCAAGACGCAAGTGGGCGCAGCCTCGGCGAGGCCGAGCTCGCGCGCCTGACCGACGTGATCACGAGCGGCACGCTGACGAGCACGAAAGGGACGCAGGTGCCCGAGCTCGAGGCGCGCTTCGCGTCCGCGCTCGGTCGCCGAGCACCGCGGTGGCGTGCTCGTCGGGTACTTCCGCGATCCACGCGGCAATTGCCGCGGTCGATCCCGAGCCCGGTGACGAGATCATCACGACCGCGATCACGGACATGGGCGCACTCGCCCCGATCCTGTACCAGGGTGCGATCCCGGTCTTCGCGGACGTCGATCCCGGACGGGCAACGTCACCGCGGCGACGATCGCAGACCGGCTCTCGGAGCGCACCGCGGCGATCGTCGTCACCCACCTCTTCGGCAACCCGGCCGACGTCGACGCGATCCGGGCGCTCGGCGACGCCAACGACGTCCCCGTGATCGAGGACTGCGCGCAGGCGTTCCTGGCTCGGCGGGCGGGGCGCCTCGTCGGCACGATCGGGTCGATCGGCTGCTTCAGCTCGCAGCAGGGAAAGCACATGACCACGGGCGAGGGTGGGCTCGTCATCTCGGACGATCCGGCGTACGCCCGCCGGATCCGCCTCTTCGTGAACAAGGCATGGCCGTACGGCGAGGAGAACCCCGACCACGAGTTCCTCGCGCTGAACTCGCGCATGACCGAGCTCCAGGGCGCGGTGGCGAACGGCCAGCTCGACAAGCTCGAGGCCGGCGTCGCCCAGCGGGTCGAGATGGCGCGGCTCCTCACCGACGACCTGGTCGGGCTCCCGGGCATCACGGCGCCCGTGGTGCGCGCCGACGACCTGATGACCTTCTGGAAGTACCCGCTGCTCGTCGACCCGGCCGTGGTCCCGGGCGGTCCACAGGCGCTCGCCGCGGAGCTGCGCGTCGGCGGGATCGCGTCCGCGCCCCGCTACATCCAGAAGCCCGC
Organism: uncultured Acidimicrobiia bacterium; assembly: GCA_963770105.1. Lineage (GTDB taxonomy): Bacteria > Actinomycetota > Acidimicrobiia > IMCC26256 > JAENVU01 > Chersky-806. Next base: position 440,233 of record CAVYOL010000002.1, read on the forward strand.
GTTCGCGTGCCGGGTGTTCACCGAGCAGCGCACGTTCGGCGACAGCCGGTGGCCGTTCACGCTCGCTCGGCCGGACGCGGTCGACTACCGATCCGAAAGGTTCCCCGGTACGTACTCCTTCCTGGATAACGTCCTGGTACTTCCCTGGAACGAGCGGTATGAGACGCACCACGTCGAGCTCCTCGGCGAACGGATTCGCACCGCAGTCGAGCACGTGATCGAAAGGGAACGATGACCGAGCTTTCGGGCCGTGAGCTCAAGATTGGCCTCATCGGCGCGGGCGGGATCGCCCAGTCGTACGTCAAGGTGTTCGAGGGACTCGAAGGGGCGCGGCTGACTGCCGTCGCAGATCCCCGCGGGCGCGCCGCGAGCACCGTCGCGGAAGCGGTGCGCGGCACCGCGTACCCGTCGCACCGCGCGCTGCTCGAAGATGCGGACGTCGACGCGGTGCTGGTGTGCACGCCGCCGATCACGCATCCGGAGATCGTGCTGCAGGCGATCGAGCGCGGGCTCCACGTCCTGTGCGAGAAGCCGCTCGCGATCGACGTCGGCAGCGCGTCGACGATGGTCGCGCCGCGGACAAGGCCGGTGTCATGTTCACGATGGCGGCGAAGTTCCGGTTCGTCGACGACGTGATCCGCGCCCGTCAGATCGTGGGCTCGGGGATCCTCGGCGAGCTGATGGTGCTCGAGAACGCGTTCGCCTCCCGCGTCGACATGTCCCGGCGGTGGAACTCGGATCCCGCGGTGTCCGGCGGCGGCGTGCTGATCGACAACGGGACGCACTCCGTCGACATCGTCCGCTACTTCCTCGGCCCGATCGCCGAGGTCATGGCGGTCGAGGGCAAGCGGGTCCAGCGGCTCCCGGTGGAGGACACCGCGAGCATGCTCCTGCGCACGCCCGACGGCGTGCTCGGCACCGTCGACCTGTCGTGGAGCGTCGACCGCGTCACCGACACCTACCTCACCCTGTACGGATCCGAAGGCACGGTGAGCGTCGGCTGGAACGGCGCGCGCTACCGCCAGGCGTCGAGCCCCGAGTGGGTCGCGTTCGGCGAGGGCTACGACAAGATCACGTGCATGGGCGCGCAGGTCGCGAACTTCTGCGCCGCGATCCGCGGTGACGAGGCGCTCGCGGTGACGGCCGACGACGCGATCGCGTCCGTCGCGGTCGTCGAGGCCGCGTACGTCGCGCTCGAGCGCAGTGACTGGATCGCGGTGCGGGATCTTCCGGGCGGCGACCGCGCCGCGGGTGAGCAGGTGGCATGACGCCTCCGCAAGCCGGAGCGCGCATCCACCCGACCGCGGAGATCGAAGCCGGCGTCGAGATCGGCGCCGGCACGCGCGGTCTGGTCGGGCGTCCACGTGCGTGGGTCCGGGCACGCGCATCGGCGTCGACTGCATCGTCGGCGAGCGCACGTACATCGGGTACGGCGTGCAGATCGGCGACCGGGTGAAGCTGAACGCCTTCGTGTACGTCTGCACCGGCGTCACCATCGAGGACGGCGTGATGGTGGGCGCGGGCACGATCTTCACCAACGACCGGTACCCCCGCGCCACCACGCCCGACCTGGCGACGCTGCGCCCGTCGGAGCCGGACGAGCGCACGCTGCCCACCCTCGTCGGCGAGGGCGCCACGATCGGCGCCGGGAGCGTGATCGGCTGCGACCTCACGATCGGCCGGTTCGCGATGGTCGGCATGGGATCGGTCGTGACGCGCTCGGCTCCGCCGTTCCACCTCGTGGTCGGCCAGCCCGCGCGCTCGGTCGCCGTGATCTCCCGGGTGGGGAGCCGATCGTGCGCTTCTCCGGCGCGCGCCCGCCCGATCGCGAGGAGGTCGTGTGCCCGGTCAGCGGGCTCCGCTACGCGATCCGCGCCGGCGAGGTCATCGAGCTCGACCCTCCATCGTGAGCTCGGAGGCCGACGCGGCGCCCGGGTCCGGGCGCGCCGCGGAGACATGGGCGGTGGTCGGGGGCGGGATGCTCGGGCTGACGCTCGCCCTGCGGTTGCGGGAGCAGGGCAAGCGGGTGACGGTGTTCGAGCGGGCCGATCGGTCGGGGGACTCGCGACGTGCGTGGTCGATCGACACGCCGGACGGTCCGATCACCTGGGACCGGCACTACCACGTCACGCTGCTCTCGGACGCGTCGCTGCGGCGCGTCCTCGCGCGAGCTCGGGCTCGACGCGCAGATGCAGTGGGTGGAGACGAAGACCGGGTACTACGCAGACGGTCACCTCTCGCTCGGTGTCGAACTCGGTCGAGTTCCTCAAGCTGCCCGGCCTGCCGATGATCTCGAAGCTGCGCCTCGCGCTGACGATCGTGCACGGGTCGCGGGTGAAGGACTGGCGGCGGCTCGAGCAGGAGACCGGTCGAGGAGTGGCTCACGCGCTGGTCGGGCCGCGCGACGTTCGAGCGCTTCTGGTTGCCGCTGCTGCGGGCCAAGCTCGGCGAGAGCTGGCCGGAGGCGAACGCCGCGTTCATCTGGGCGACGATCCAGCGGCTCTACGCGGCGCGACGCAGCGGGTTGAAGAAGGAGATGTTCGGCTACGTGCCGGGGGGCTACGCGCACGTGCTCGACCGGTTCGCCGCGCACCTGCGCGACCTCGGGCGTGGAGATCCGCTGCTCGGCGACGGTCGACGCGGGTGGAGCACGCCGGCGACGGGGTTGGAGGTGCACCTCGACGGTGAAGCCGGCGCGGCAGTTCGACCACGTCGTCGTCACCAGCGACACCGCGACCGCGCAGCGATCTGTGCCCGGACCTGACCGAGGTGGAGCGCGCCGGTTGCGCGGCATCCGTACCAGGGCATCGTCTGCGCGTCGCTCGTGCTGCGCCGGCCGCTGAGCGGCTACTACCTCACCTACCTGATGGACGACCTGCCGTTCACCGCGGTCGTCGAGATGACGGCGCTCGTCGACCCCGAGCAGCTCGGCGGCCACGCCCTCGTGTACCTGCCCAAGTACGTGGCGCCGGACGATCCGCTCTTCGACGTCCCCGACGACGAGATCGAGGCCCGCTTCCTCGCCGGGTCTCCAGAGGGTGTACCCGGGCCTGGAACGTGCCGATGTCCTCGGGGTGAGGATCTCCCGGGTTCGCCGCGTGTTCCCGATCCCGACGCTCGGCTACTCGCGCCGCGTGCCGTCGATGACGACGAGCGTTGCCGGGCCTCCACCTCGTGAGCTCAGCGCAGATCGTGAACGGCACGCTCAACGTCAACGAGACCGTCGAGCTCGCGGAGCAGGCGGCCACGACGCTTTCGGGCCGGGACGGCAGTACCGTGCCGGGGGACCTGGAGCGACGCACATGAACCCTTCCTCGCGGAAGCCGCTCGCGAGCCTCTCGCTCGACGTGGACAACCAGTGGTCGTACATGAAGATCCACGGTGACGACGGCTGGGACTCCTTCCCGTCGTACCTCGACGTCCTCGCGCCGCGCGTGCTCGACGTGCTCGCCCGCCACGGCCTGCGCATCACCTTCTTCGTCGTCGGCCAGGACGCGGCACTCCCGGAGAACCGCGACGCGCTCGGCGCGCTCGCCGCCGCCGGTCACGAGATCGGCAACCACTCGTTCCGCCACGAGCCCTGGCTCCACCGCTACTCGGAAGCCGAGCTCGACGAGGAGCTCCAGCGGGCCGAGGACGCGATCGAGTCGGCCACCGGGGTGCACACGGACGGCTTCCGCGGTCCCGGCTACAGCCTGTCCGAGACGACGCTGCGGGTGCTGCTGCGCCGCGGCTACGCGTACGACGCGTCGACGCTGCCGACCGTCATCGGGCCGCTCGCGCGCACGTACTACTTCCGCACCGCGCAGCTCACCGCCGAGCAGCGGGACGAGCGCGAGCTGCTCTACGGCACCTGGGCCGACGGTCGCCGGCCGGTGCGTCCGTACCGCTGGGCCGTCGACGACCGCACGCTCCTCGAGCTCCCGGTCACGACCCTGCCCGGGCTCAAGGTGCCGATCCACGTCAGCTACCTCCTGATGCTCAGCGCGTACTCGCCGGCCGCCGCCCGGGCCGTACTTCGACGCCGCGCTGCGCGTCTGCCGTGCCACCGGCGTCGGGCCGTCGATCCTCATGCACCCGCTCGACCTCATCTCCGGCGACGACGTGAAGGAGCTCGCGCTTCTTCCCGGGCATGCAGATCGGCCTGGACGAGAAGCTCGCCCGGGTCGACTCGTACCTCGACCTCTTCCGGCGTCACTTCGACGTGGTGCCGATGGGGGAGCACGCCCGGGCGCTCGCCGCGCGCGATCTCCCGGTGCGCGCGCCGTCTTCGCGGCGGCGTCGTGACCGGAAGCGAGGCGTGGACCGCGCCGAACGCCGCGGACGAGGCGCCGCACGGCGTGGCGGCCGAGCAGTCGAGCGTTCCGGGTGCGGTGCCGGAGTCGCGGCCGTTGGTCTCGGTGATCGTGCCCGCGTACAACGAGGCCGCGGTCGTCGTGGACACGCTCACCGCAGCTCTCGGCGTACCTGAGCGGCGCTCGAGGACCGGTACCGGTGGGAGATCGTCGTCGTCGAACGACGGCAGCACCGACGACACCGGCGCGCTCGCCGACGAGTTCGCGGCAACCCACCCGAACGTGCGCGTCCTGCATCACCGCGTGAACTTCCTGCTCGGTCAGGCGCTGCGCTACGCCTTCAACTCGACGAAGGGCGGACTACGTCGCGGTGATCGACTGCGACCTCAGCTACGACGTCGAGCACCTCGGCCGGATGCTCTACGCGATCCAGGACTCGAAGGCGCGCATCGTGATCGCGTCGCCCTACGCGAAGGGCGGTGAGACCACGAACATCCCGTTCGGCCGCCGGGTGATGAGCCGCGGCGCGAACTGGCTCCTGTCACGCGGCGGCGGGGCGAGCTCACCACCGTCACCGGGATGGTGCGGGTCTACGACGGCCGCTTCCTGCGCAGCCTCGACCTGCGGGCGATGGACACCGAGATCAACACCGAGATCATCTACAAGGCGCAGATCCTCCACGCGCGCATCATCGAGATCCCGGCCCACCTCGACTGGTCGTTCCACAACACCGGTGGGGTCCGGCGCGCCGCGACGAACTTCCGGATCTCTCGCGGCACGATCTCGTCGCTGTTCTCGTCGTTCCTGTTCCGCCCGTTCCTGTTCTTCATGCTCCCGGGCCTGATCCTGCTCGCGGTCGCGGCGTACTCGTTCGGCTGGTGCACGTGGCACGTGTTCCAGGTCTGGGGCCAGCGCTCCGCGTTCGGGAACTCCGGGCTGACCGGCGCGATCCAGAACGCGTACGCCCGTGCCCCGCACACGTTCCTCTTCGCGGGCGTGACGCTGATCCTGGCGATCCAGCTCATCAGCCTCGGGGTCATCGCCGCGCAGGGCAAGCGCTACTTCGAGGAGCTGTTCCACCTCGGGACGTCCATCTACCGCCAGGTCCGGCCCGACGAGGGCGGCACCGCGGACCCGGAGGCAGACCCAGAAGACGAACCGATCCCTAGGTAGAGTGCTGTCGAGCCCCGGGCGGCCTGCCCCGGGCGAATCGCACGATTCCCAGGAGAGAGCGACCATGGCCGACGGCTTCGACGCGCTGGAAGCCTCCGACCCCGCGGTCGCCGACATCGTGCGGCGCGAGGTGGAGCGCCAGAACACCACCATCCAGCTGATCGCGTCCGAGAACTTCACGTCACCCGCGGTGCTGGAGACCCAGGGCACCGTCCTCACGAACAAGTATTCCGAGGGCTACCCGGGCAAGCGCTACTACGGGGGCAACCTCGTGGTGGACGAGGCCGAGGAGCTGGCCCGCCAGCGGGCCTGCGCGCTGTTCGGCGCCGAGCACGCGAACGTGCAGCCGCACTCCGGGGCGAACGCGAACATGGCCGTCTACCTCGCCCTGTTCTCGCCCGGCGACAAGCTCATGGGGATGCGCCTGGACCAGGGTGGGCACCTCACCCACGGGTCGCCGGTGAACTTCAGCGGTCGGATCTACGACTTCGTCGCGTACGGCGTCGACCCCGATGCGGAGACGCTGGACTACGACGTGATCCGCGACCTGGCCAAGGTGGAGCGGCCCAAGGCGATCATCGCGGGCGCGACGGCGTACTCGCGCATCATCGACTTCGCGGCGTTCCGCTCGATCGCCGACGAGATCGACGCGCTGCTCATCGTCGATGCCGCGCACATCGCCGGGCTCATCGCCGGCGGCGCGCACCCGAACCCCGTGCCCTACGCCGACGTCGTGACGTTCACGACGCACAAGACCCTGCGTGGACCGCGCGCCGGCGCGATCCTCTGCCGGGAGCAGCACGCGGCGGCGATCGACAAGGCCGTGTTCCCCGGTCTGCAGGGTGGGCCGCTGATGCACGTGATCGCGGCCAAGGCCGTCGCCTTCCACCTCGCCGCGCAGCCCGAGTTCCGCGAGTACGCCGCGCAGATCGTGCGCAACGCGCAGGCGCTGGCCGGTGGGCTGGCGGATGAGGGCTTCCGTATCGTCTCGGGCGGGACGGACAACCACCTGATGCTCGTGGACCTGCGCCCGTTCGGGGTCACCGGGAAGGTGGCCCAGGAGGCGCTCGACCGGTCCGGGATCACCTGCAACAAGAACGCGATCCCGAACGACCCGGAGAAGCCGTTCGTCACCAGCGGGCTCCGCCTCGGCACCGCCGCCGTCACGACCGCGGGCATGGGGGAGTCCGAGATGACGGAGATCGCGGCGCTGATCGCGACGGTGCTGCGCGCTCCGGACGATGCGGGCGTGACCCGGGAGGCGCTCGACGCGGCCCACCGCCTCTGCGCGAAGTACACGCCGTACCCCGAGCTCGCAGCCGGCCGGTAGGAGCACCCGTACATGGGCGGTTACGCGATCGTGTTTGCGGTCGCGCTGCTGACGACGCTCGCGATGACCCCGCTCGTCCGCCGGCTCGCGATCCGGATCGGCGCGATCGTCCCGCCGAACGATCGGGGCGTGCACACGAAGGCGATGCCGACGCTCGGCGGCGCGGCGATGTTCGTCGGCTTCCTGGTGGCGATCGCGGTGGCGTCCCAGATCCCACAGTTCCACGAGATGTTCAACGGGTCCTCCGCGCCGGCCGGGTTGATGCTCGGCGCCGGCGTGATGTTCGCGGTCGGCGCGCTCGACGACCTCCGCGAGGTCTCGCCGCCGGCCAAGCTCGCCGGAATGGTGCTCGCGGGGAGCCTGCTCTCCCTGCTGGGCGTCTCGATGGTGTTCTTCCGGATCCCGTTCGCGGGTCAGGACACGCTGGTGCTCTCGCCCGACCTGGCTCCGCTCGTCACCGTGATCGTGGTCGTCGTGTTCGCCAACGCGATCAACCTGATCGACGGGCTGGACGGGCTCGCGGCGGGCATCGTGATCATCGCCGGCACCGCGCTGTTCCTCTACTCGGACCGGCTGTTCAAGGGCGGGTTCCTCGAGGGGGACAACATCGCGCCGCTCGTCGCGGTGATCGCGGTCGGGATCTGCGTCGGCTTCCTGCCCTTCAACTTCAACCCGGCGCGCATCTTCATGGGCGACGCCGGCGCGCTGTTCCTGGGGCTGCTGCTGGCGACCACGACGATCACGATCGGCGGCCACGCGGACTACCAGTACCCCGGCACCACCTACTTCTTCTACGCGCCGCTGTTCATCCCGATCGTGATCCTCGGGGTCCCGATCCTGGACACCGCGTTCTCGATCGTCCGGCGCGCGGTGCGCGGGAAGTCCTTCGCGGTCGCGGACAAGGACCATCTCCACCACCGGCTGATGCGCCTCGGCCACGGCCCCCGGCGCACCGTCGTGATCCTGTGGCTCTGGACCGCGCTGCTCTCGGGGCTGGCGCTGCTGCCGACCTACACGAGCTCGGGGAACCTCAACGCGCTCGTGCCGATCGGGGTGTTCGCCCTCGCGCTGGTGCTGTACGCGCTGTTCGGGCCGGGCCGGCGCGCCGCCGGGTCCGACGCGGAGGTCGAGGCGGCGGAGGACGTGGACGAGCCCGAATCCGAGCTCGGTGACGTGGTGGACCTCGAGAGCCGCCGCCGCAACGTCCGCTGACGACCCGGCCCGGGGCCGCCCGGCGCGGCGAGATCGGCAATGTGACAGCCTTCGGTTTGACCGCGCCAGGGGCGCCGGGTAGTTTGCGAATACATTCACAAGCAGGGCTTCCGCCGCCCGCACGCAACGCGATCGGCGGGCCGGTGGGGGAAGATCGGGGTTGGAACTCCGGAGCAGATGGGCGAGGCCCGGCGCGAGCGGCGGGGCCGACGACGGTCTGAGCCAGGCGCTGAGCCTGGTGGTCGGCCCGGTGATCTTCGCGTTCCTCGGCTACCTCCTCGACCAGGTCCTGGGCACCAGCCCGTTGTTCCTGGTGGCCTTCGGGATCCTCGGATTCCTGGCCGCAGTCCTCGCGCTCTACTTCCGGTACCAGGCCGCAATGGCCAAGCAGGAAGCCGACAAGCCATGGAATCGTCGCCAGTGGTAGCCGCATCCGAGATCCCCGTGGCTCACGAGAGCCGGATCGCCGATCACATGGCGCGCCATGCCCTGCTGATCGCCCCGGTGGTGATCCTCGGCTGCGGCCTCCTGCGCGGCGTCGACGGCGCCATCAGCGCGGCGATCGGGCTCGTGCTGGTCGCGCTCAACTTCTTCGTCTCCGCCCGCCTCATCGGCTGGGCCGCCGCCCGCTCGCTCGCGCTGCTCCAGGGCGCGGTGCTCGGCGGGTTCATCGTGCGGCTCTTCGCGCTCACCCTCATCGTGCTGGGCCTCGAGCAGTTCTCGTTCATCGATCTTCCCGTACTCGTGCTCACGATCGCCGTCACCCACATCGCGCTGCTGATCTGGGAGACCCGGTACGTGAGCCTCACGCTGGCCGCACCGGGACTCAAGCCGGGCGTCTACGAGCGTGAGCCCAAGGACAAGGAGTAGCCGGAGTGACGCTCGGGGTCTTCGTCTTCCCGCCGATCGATGAGCTCTTCCGTTGGAAGGACATCGCGTTCAAGGGGCAGTTCTACGCGATCAACAAGACGAGCCTGCTCGTCATGGTGTCGTCGCTGCTGATCATCGCGATCTTCGTGGGCGGCAGCCGCCGCATGAAGCTGGTGCCGCAGGGCTTCCAGAACGTGCTCGAGATGACCTACGAGTTCGTGGACAGGGGCATCACCCGCGACGTCATCGGCAACGACGCCACCCGCTTCACGCCGTTCCTCGGCTCGCTCTTCCTCTTCATCCTCTTCCTGAACTTCTGGGAAGTCATCCCGTTCATCCAGTTCCCGCCGACCTCGCGCTTCGCGATCCCGCTGTTCCTCGCGCTGATGGTCTACGTCCTCTACTGGTTCCTCGGCTTCAAGCACCAGGGCATCGAAGTACCTCACCGGCCACCTCTTCCCGGCCGGCGTGCCGATCGCCCTCTACATCCTGGTGACGCCCATCGAGCTGGTGCAGATCCTGCTCGTCCGGCCCTTCTCGCTGGCGGTTCGACTTCTCGCCAACATGATGGCCGGCCACATCCTGCTCACCGCCCTGGCCCTGCTGACCGCCTACACGCTGACGAACGCTCCGATCATCGCCCTCGGGCCGTTCGCCCTGAACGTCGGCGTCACGGCGTTCGAGATCCTCGTGGGCTTCCTGCAGGCATACATCTTCACCCTGCTGACCGCCGTCTACATCGCCGATTCACTACACGCCGAGCACTAGGAGAGACTGACATGCACGACCTCGTAATCGCCGCGCAACAGGCTGGAGAGCTCAAGGCTGGTCTCCAGTCCATCGGTGCCGGCATCGTCTACGGCGCCGCCGCCATCGGCCCGGGCATCGGCATCGGCATCGTGGTGGGCAACGCCATCACCGCCATGGCGCGCCAGCCGGAGATGGCCGGACCGGTCCGCACGACGATGTTCCTCGGCATCGCGTTCACCGAGGCGCTCGCGCTGTTCGGTTTCGTCCTCTTCTTCCTCGCGAAGAGCTAGGGCGTCCGTCATGCATCCTGCAGTGCTGCTTGCGGCGAGCGTGAGCGTCAAGGCGAAGAACCCGATCGTCCCGGAGACGAAGGAGATCGTCTGGGCGGTCATCAGCGTTCGCCATCGTCTTCGCCCTCCTCGCGTGGAAGGCGTGGCCGGCGATCAAGAAGGCCATCGCGGACCGCGAGGCGCACATCCGCACGGACCTCGAGCGGGCCGAGTCGGCCAAGAGCGAGGCCGAGACGTCGCTGGTCCAGTACCAGCAGCAGCTCGCGGAGGCGCGCAACGAGGCCGGGAAGATCATCGAAGAGGCCCGGCTCGCCGCGGACCAGGTGCGCAAGGACCTGATCGCCCGGGCCGAGACCGAAGCCGCCGAGCTGCGGGTCCGGGCTCAGGAGGACATCCGGCTGGCGACCGAGCGGGCGCTGCTCGGACCTGCAAGGCCGCGTGGCCGAGCTGTCCATCGAGCTCGCCGAGAAGGTCGTCGAGCGGAACCTCGACCGCGACACGCAGATCGCGCTCATCGAGAGCTACATCAACCAGGTGGGGAGCCGGTAACCGATGGCTGAAGCCGACCGGATCGAGGCGTACGCCCGGGCGCTGCTGGAGGTCGCGCGGGCCGAGGGCAACTCGGCGAGGTGGAGGACGACCTCTTCCGCTTCGCACGCGTCTTCGAGGGCAACGACGACCTGCGCATGGCGCTCACCGACCCCTCGCTGCCGACGGACCGTCGGATGGCGGTGGTCGAGGAGCTGATGGGCGGCAAGGCGCTCAACGTCTCCGCCGCGCTCGCGTCGTTCGTCGTGGGCATCGGCCGGGCGGCCGAGATGCCCGAGATCGTCGACCGGTTCGTGAAGCTCGCCGCGGGCGAGCGTCAGCACGAGGTCGCCGAGGTCCGCAGCGCGGTGCCGCTCGACGAGGGCCAGCGCCGGCGCCTCGCGGACGCGCTCTCCCAGGCCACCGGCAAGCAGGTCGAAGTCAAGGTGATCGTCGACGAGAAGGTGCTCGGCGGTCTCGTCGCTCGCATCGGCGACACGGTCATCGACGGCACGATCCGCCACCGCCTCGAGCAGCTGAAGGAAACGATCTGATGGCAACAGGACACATCGCAACTTCCGGGAGCACCTCACATGGCTGAGCTGACCATCAACGCCGACGAGATCGCGGCCGCGCTGCGCAAGCACGTCGAGCACGTTCACGCCGGCCCTGGCGCAAGGACCAGGTCGGGCGCGTCCTCGAGGTCGGTGACGGCATCGCCCGCGTGCTCGGGCCTGCCCGGACGCCGCGGTCAACGAGCTGCTCGAGTTCGAGGGCGGGACGCTCGGTCTCGCGCTCAACCTCGACGAGGACTCGATCGGCGCGGTGGTGCTCGGCCAGTCCGACCAGGTCGAGGAGGGTCAGACCGCGAAGACCACCGGCCGCATCCTCTCGGTGCCCGTCGGCGACGCGCTCGATCGGCCGCGTCGTCAACGCGCTGGGCCAGCCGATCGACGGCAAGGGCCCGATCGCATCGAGCACGCAGGTCCGCCGGCTCGAGGTGCAGGCGCCGGGCATCGTCGGCCGCAAGCCGGTGCACGAGCCGCTGCAGACCGGCATCAAGGCGATCGACTCCATGACCCCGATCGGCCGGGGTCAGCGCGAGCTGATCATCGGCGACCGCAAGACCGGCAAGACCACGTCGCCATCGACACGATCCTGAACCAGAAGCGGTCAGGGCGTGAAGTGCATCTACGTCGCGATCGGCCAGAAGGGCTCGACGGTCGCGCAGACCGTCGCCACCCTCGCGGAGCACGGCGCGATGGAGTACACGGTCGTCGTGAACGCCCCCGCGGCGGACGAAGCGGTGTTCAAGTACCTCGCCCCGTACACCGGCTGCGCCATCGGTCAGCACTGGATGGACAACGGCGAAGCCGCACTCGTCGTGTACGACGACCTGTCGAAGCAGGCCGAGGCCTACCGCCAGCTCGTCGCTGCTCCTGCGGCGCCCGCCGGGCCGCGAGGCGTACCCCGGCGACGTCTTCTACCTGCACAGCCGGCTGCTCGAGCGCGCGGCCAAGCTCTGCGACGACGCTCGGCGCCGGTTCGCTGACCGCGCTGCCGGTCATCGAGACCAAGGCCGGCGACGTCTCGGCGTACATCCCGACCAACGTGATCTCGATCACCGACGGCCAGATCTACCTGCAGGACGACCTGTTCAAGTCGGGCGTGCGCCCCGCGGTCGACGTGGGCATCTCGGTCTCCCGAGTCGGTGGTGCCGCGCAGATCAAGGCGATGCAGTGCGGTCGCCGGAACGCTCAAGCTCGACCTCGCGCAGTTCCGTGAGCTCGAGGCGTTCGCGACCTTCGGCTCCGAGCTCGACGCCGTGTCGGCGGCGCAGCTCGGCCGTGGGTACCGCCTGGTGGAGCTGCTCAAGCAGACCGCTCAACTCGCCGATGTCGGTCGAGGAGCAGGTGGTGTCGATCTACTGCGGCACGAACGGCATCCTCGACGACCTCCCGGCGGAGCAGGTGCGCCGGTTCGAGTCGGACCTGCTCGAGGACTTCCGCACCCGCCACGTCGACATCCTCGAGTCGATCAAGTCGACCGGGTCAGCTGCCCGAGGACGACCGGCTCGCAGGTCGCGATCGCGACTTCAAGCGTCGCTTCCTCGACACGGTCGAGGGCGAGATCGCGGCGGACCAGGCCGCGGCCCGACGCCGAGAACCCTGAGGACTTCGTCGGAGACGCTGCCGTAGTGCATGGCCGGTGGTCAGGAGCGGATCCTCAAGCGGCGGATCCGCACAGTCCAGAGCACGAAGAAGATCACTCGCGCGATGGAGCTCATCGCGGCGAGCCGGATCGTCAAGGCTCAGGCGCGGGTGAAGGCGGCCCGCCCGTACAGCGACCAGATCACCGAGGTCATCCACCACCTGGCGCAGGGTGGCGCCGGCGGTCAGCAGCCCGCTGCTCAAGCCCCGCGACGAGATCCAGCAAGGTCGCGTACGTCGTGCTCACCGCCGACCGCGGCCTGTGCGGCGCGTACAACTCGTCGGTGATCCGCCAGGCGGAGCGCTCGCTCAAGGTGCAGCAGGAGGCCGGCCGCGACTACTCGCTCATCCTCGTCGGCAAGAAGGCGTTCAGCTACTTCCGCTACCGCAAGTACCGCATCGACGCGACGTTCACCGGCATGAGCGACCAGCCGTCCTACGAGGACGCGCGGACGGTCGCCCGCGCGGTGACTGGCACCGTTCGTAGTCCGGCGACGTCGACCAGGTGCGAGCTCGTCTACACGAAGTTCATCTCGGCCGGGACGCAGGCGGTCGAGGAGGTCACCCTGATGCCGCTCGACCCGGGCGGTCTCGGAATTCAGCACCCGACGGAAGGTGCCGACGGCGTCGACGCCGCCCACGACGGTCCCTCCGCCAGCGTACGAGTTCGAGCCGGGCCGGACGAGATCCTCACCCGCCTCCTGCCGCGCTACGTCGAGGCCCGCATCTTCGCCGCGCAGCTCGAACGCGTCGGCGTCGGAGCACGCGGCCCGGCAGCGCGCGATGAAGGCCGCGACCGACAACGCCGACGAGCTCATCAAGAGCCTCACCCGGGTGATGAACCGGGCCCGGCAGGAGTCGATCACGACCGAGATCATGGAGATCGTCGGCGGTGCCGAGGCCCTGCGCGGGGGTGGCGCACTCGTGTCCGCCGACCTCCTGGCCGACACCATCGAGGCCCGTCACGAAGATCTCTTCCCGACCCACCACGACGCCTGAGCCCAGGAGCGCAACCATGACCGCCACTGCCAATCCCGAGACGAAGCTCAAGGACGGTCGCGTCGTCGCCATCGCCGGCCCGGTCGTCGACGTGGAGTTCCCGCCCGACGCGCTGCCCGAGATCAACTACGCGCTCGAGATGGACGTCGAGCTCGAGGGCGAGACCATCACCGTCACCGTCGGAGGTCGCCCAGCAGATCGGCGACAGACCGGGTCCGGGTCGTCTGCCTGAAGCAGACCGACGGCCTGCGCCGCGGCACGCGTCGTGCGCAACCTCGGTCACGGCATCCCGATGCCCGTCGGCGACGGCGTGCTCGGCCACGTGTTCAACGTGATCGGCGAGCCCCTCGACACCGGCGGCGAGCCCATCACCGAGGGCATCGACGACCACTGGGACATCCACCGGACCGCGCCGAACGTTCGACCAGCTCGAGCCGCAGGCGCTGATGTTCGAGACCGGCATCAAGGTCATCGACCTCCTCGAGCCGTACGTGCAGGGCGGCAAGATCGGCCTGTTCGGTGGTGCCGGCGTCGGCAAGACCATCCTCATCATGGAGATGATCAACCGGGTCGCCACCCAGCACGGTGGTGTGTCGGTGTTCGCCGGTGTGGGGGAGCGGACCCGTGAGGGCACCGACCTCTGGATCGAGATGCAGGAGTCCGGCGTCATCGAGAAGGCCGCGCTCGTGTACGGCCAGATGGACGAGCCGCCGGGCGTCCGGCTGCGCGTCGCGCTCTCCGCGCTGACGGTCGCCGAGTACTTCCGGGACGTCAAGAACCAGGACGTGCTGCTGTTCGTCGACAACATCTTCCGGTTCGTGCAGGCCGGCTCCGAGGTGTCGACGCTGCTCGGCCGCATGCCGTCCGCAGTGGGATACCAGCCGACCCTCGCCGACGAGATGGGCGAGCTGCAGGAGCGCATCACCTCGACCAAGGGCCGTTCGATCACGTCGCTCCAGGCCGTGTACGTCCCCGCGGACGACTACACCGACCCCGCGCCGTTCACGACGTTCACCCACCTCGACGCGACGACCGAGCTGTCAGCCGTGAGATCGCGGCCCTCGGCATCTACCCGGCGGTGGACCCGCTCTCGTCGACGTCGAACATCCTGGCGCCCGAGATCGTCGGCCAGCGCCACTACGACTGCGCCCGGCGGGTCCAGGAGGTGCTCCAGCGCTACAAGGAGCTCCAGGACATCATCGCCATCCTCGGTCTCGACGAGCTCTCGGAAGAGGACCGCGTGATCGTGGCCCGGGCCCGCAAGATCCAGCGGTTCCTGAGCCAGCCGTTCTTCGTCGGCGAGATCTTCACCGGTCTCAAGGGCATCTACGTGCCGGTGGCCGAGACGATCGAGAGCTTCGAGAAGCTCGTCGACGGTGAGCTCGACGACATCCCGGAGCAGGCGTTCTTCAACGTCGGTGGCGTGGAGAGCGTGCTCGAGAAGGCCAAGTCGCTGCAGGCCGAGGCGTAGGTCACCGTGCCGCTGCACGTCGAGGTCGTCTCGCCGGAGAGCATCCTCTACGAGGGTGAGGCCGAGCAGGTCGTCTGCCGGCCGACCGGTGGGGAGATCGCGTTCCTGCCCGGCCACGCAGCCGTTCGTCGGCGCGCTCGAGACCTATCCGGTGCGCGTGCTGCTGCCGGGGTCCGGCGAGGTCGTCGTCGCGGTGCACGGCGGGTTCGTCGAGGTGCGCGACGACCGGGTGACGGTCCTGTCCGACGTCGCCGAGCTGCCCGGAGCAGATCGACGTCGTGCGCGCGCAGACGGCCAAGGAGACCGCCGAGGCCGCCGTCGCCGCGGACGCCGACGACGTCGAAGCGGCCGCCGCGCTCAAGCGGGCCGAGCTGCGGCTGCAGGTCGCGGGGGCCGGTTCCACCGCCGGGGCCGCCCACGGCGGCTGACCGCGCCCGGGCATCGGTCGATCCGCGCGAACCTGCGCTGATGCCGAAGCGGGTGCGGAGGATCTGGAGCCGGCTCGGCGCGCCCGTCATCGCGGTGCTCGTGCTGACGCTGGCCGGCGTCGCGGTCGGGTCTCCGAGCGCGGGGGCGTCACCGAAGGTGGCCAAGGCCGCCAACGTCCGGGCCTTTCGCGGGCTCGGCACCTGGGTCGACGTCTACGACTACGGACCGAAGTTCCAGGGCTCCAGCGGTGCCCTCACCTCGGTGACGCCGGCGTCGGTGGACGACATGGCGCGGCTCGGCGTGAAGACGATCTACCTCCAGGCCTCGCAGGACGACACCCGGTCCCAGGGGACGCTCGTCGACCGCAAGCTCATCGGCGACATCCTGCGCCGGGCGCACAGCCACGGCGTCAAGGTCGTGGCCTGGTACCTCCCGCACTTCGCCGATGTGGACCGCGACCTCCGTCACATCAGCGCGATGTACCGCTTCCGGACCCAGGGTGAGCGGTTCGACGGCATCGCGCTCGACCTCGAGTGGACGACGGACGTGAAGGACGTCGCGAAGCGCAACCGCGCGCTGCTCGACGTGGCGAAGCGCACGCGCACGCTCGTGACGCAGGTGCCGCTCGGCGCGATCGTGCTCGAGCCGGTCCTGCTCGAGGACATCAACCCCGCGTACTGGCCCAAGTTCCCGTGGAAGAAGCTGGAGCCGTCGTTCGACGTGTGGATGCCGATGAGCTACTGGACCAACCGCACGGAGGCGTCCGGTTGGAAGGACGGGTTCCGGTACACGAGCGAGAACATCCGCCGGGTGCGCGTCGACCTCGGTGACCGCACCGCCGCGGTGTCCGTGATCGGGGGCATCGCCGACCAGGCGAGCCCGGCCGACATCGCCGGCTTCGTCCGCGCCGCGAAGCTGCGCCGGGCGATCGGCTGGTCGTTGTACGACTACGCCACCACGTCGAGCAGCGCCTGGCCCCGCCTCCGCGGCTAGCCAGATCCGTTCTCGGCACGCTCAACCGCGCCAGGCGCGGTCCAACGTGCCGAGAACGCCAGGTCAGGCTCGGAGAGCTTCGGAGAGTCAGTCGAACTTGACGGCCGAGTAGCGCATCAGCTTCTGCCAGCGGTGGGTCGCCTGGATCTTGCGGATGGTCCCGGTCTTCGAGCGCATGACGAGGCTCTCGGTGCTGGCCCCGTCGCCCCAGTAGCGGACGCCCTTGAGCAGGTCGCCGTTGCTGATGCCGGTCGCCGCGAAGAACACCTCGTCGCCCGACACCAGGTCGTCGGTGGTGAGGACGCGATCGAGGTCGTAGCCCTGCTCGACCGCCGCGGCGCGCTCCTCGTCGTTGCGGGCGTAGAGCCGGCCGAGGATCGCACCGCCCATGCACTGGATCGCGCAGGCCGCGATCACGCCCTCCGGGGTCCCGCCGACGCCGAACAGGATGTCCGAGCCGGAACCGGGGGTGGCGACGTTGATCGCGCCCGCGACGTCGCCGTCCGGGATCAGCGCGATGCGGGCGCCGGCGTCCCGGCACTGCCGGATGATGTCGGTGTGGCGCTCACGGTCGAGGATCACCGCGGTGACGTCGGTGACCTTCTCGCCCTTGGCCTTGGCGACGGCTTCGAGGTTGGCGACGATCGGTGCGTCGATGTCGACGACGTCGACCGACTCCGGCCCGACGACGAGCTTGTCCATGTACACGCACGGGCCCGGGTCGAACATCGTGCCCCGCTCGGCCATCGCGATGACCGAGATGGCGTTGTCGCGGCCGAGTGAGGTGAGCGTCGTGCCGTCGATCGGGTCCACCGCGATGTCGCAGGCCGGGCCGCCGCTGCCGATCTCCTCGCCGTTGAACAGCATGGGCGCTTCGTCCTTCTCGCCCTCCCCGATGACGACGACGCCGTCCATCGGGACGCTGTTCAGGACGAGGCGCATCGCGTCGACGGCGGCGCCGTCGGCACCGTTCTTGTCCCCGCGGCCGAACCAGCGGCCGGCCGCGAGGGCGGCGGCCTCCGTGGCCCGCGCCAGGTCCATGGCAAGGTTGCGGTCAGGGGCTTGCGGCTGTGTCTCCATCACCCGAGGTTACCCGGGGAATCGAGATCCGACCCGGGGCGTGACCAGCGCTGATGGAGTTATTTCAGGTTGGGGACGACGTGCTCGCCCAGCAGCTCGATCGAGTGCATGACGGCCTTGTGGGGGATGTTGTACGGGTTGAGCAGGCACAGCAGCAGATCGCAGTCCGCGGCCTTGTAGCGGCTCGCCACCTCCAGGCACCGCTCCGGGTCGCCGACGACGCACGCGCCCGACTCGACGAGGTACTCGAACGTCAGCAGGCTGAGGTCCAGGTCCTTGAGGACCTCGGCGTAGTCGTAGGTGCCGAGCGGCTTGCCCTCGCGCCACGTCGCGACGGTGCCGATGTGCCAGAGCGCGGTGCGCACGTACCACTCGAACGACTCGCGGGCCTCCTCGTAGGCCTGCTCGGTCGTGTCGGCGCAGTGCACCATCGTGAACGTCGCCGCGCGCGTGTTCGCCACCTTCCCGATCGGCACCGCGCGGGTCTGGGCGTCGCGGTAGACCTTGATGCGCTCGGCCAGCTCTTCGGGCGGAACGCCGATCGTGAACGACAGCAGGCCCAGCCCGAGCTCACCCGCGAGCAGGTGGCTCGGCGGGCTGCTCGTCGCGACCCAGAGCGGCGGGTGGGGCTGCTGGATGGGCTTCGGGTGGACGCTGCGGGGCGGGATGTCCCAGTGCTCGCCGTGCCACTCGAACGGGTCCTCGGTCCACGCGGCGACGACCATGCGCAGCCCTTCCTCCCACTGCGCGCGGGTGAGGTCCGGGTCCGCGCCGAAGCCCTCGAGCTCCGCACGGGTCGACGAGCGCCCGGTGCCGAACTCGAGCCGGCCGTCGCTGATCAGGTCCACGACCGCGGCCGCCTCGGCGGCGCGGATCGGGTGGTTGTACGGCTTCGGCAGCAGCCGGACCCCGTGCCCGATGCGCAGCGTGCTCGTCTGCGCGGCGATCGCGCCGTAGAGCGCATCCGGCGCCGAGCAGTGCGAGTACTCGTCGAGGAAGTGGTGCTCGACGGTCCAGAAGGACTCGAACCCGGCCTGCTCGCCGAGGATGGCCTGCTCGATCGTGTTCTTGTAGGCCTGATGCTCGCTGTCGGGCGTCCACGGCTTCGGCACCGGGATCTCGTAGAAGAGCGCGAACTCCATTGCTTGGGTTTCCCTCCGGTCAGGGGGCGAGGCCCCGGACGACGAATTCCGACACGTACGAACGCACGGCGTCGGGATCGTCGAGATCCACGACGCTCGATGGCATGACGACCAGCGACAGCAGCAGTCGCACGATCCACTCCGCGGCGCGCGGCCGGTCGAGGCCCGCGCGCACCTCCTGGCGACGTTCGGCGTCCGCGAGGTAGGGGAGCCAGAACTCGACCCAGCGCGCGACGAGCCCGTCGACGCGCGCGGTGAGCAGCGTGGCGAAGAGCTCCTCGTCGGCGGGGGTCAACGTCAGCCGTGGGTCGTTGCCGTGCGTGCGGATGAACGCGGCGGCTTCGGCGACCTGGCCCGAGAGCGTCCGGCGGCGCTTCACCGACGCTTCGCTGCTCGCGACGAAGCGGTCCGCGGCGCGCTCGAGCACCGCGTCGATGAGCGCCTCCCGGTCCTGGAAGTGGTTGTAGACCGAGCCCCGCGACAGGCCCGCGGCCTGGGCGACGTCGCCCATCGAGACCCGGCGCAGGCCGTACCGGCGGATGCAGTCCTCGGCGGCTTCGAGGATGCGCGTCGCGGTGTCGAGGCCGCGATCGCGGACCGGGGACGGAGTAGACATCTGAACAGAGACTATGTAATTGTTCAACACGGTGGTCAAGCGGTGATCCCGGGAAGAGGAGAACGGATGAGTCGGCTCGACGGCAAGGTCGCGATCGTCACGGGTGCGGCATCGGGGATCGGGGCCGCGACCGCGCGCCGCTTCGAAGCCGACGGCGCGACGACGGTGCGGATGGACCTCACGCCCATCGACGGGGGCGTCACGCTCGACGTGCGCGACGAAGCCGCGATCGCCGACGCGTTCGCCGCCGTGCAGGCCGACCACGGTCGGATCGACGTCCTGATGAACGCGGCCGGCGTCGCGGGCGGGGGACCGGTCCACTCGATGGAGTCCGACGAGTGGGACCGCGTCGTCGGGATCAACCTCAAGGGCACCTTCCTGACGAACAAGATCGCGATCGGCCTGATGCTCGAGCAGGCGCCGAACGCGATCGACCAGCGCGGCTCGATCGTGAACGTGGCCAGCATCGAAGGGCTCGAAGGGACGGAAGGCGGGAGCGCCTACAACGCGTCGAAGGGCGGGGTCGTCATCCTCACGAAGAACCTCGCGCTCGACTACGGGCGCCGGGGCATCCGGGCGAACTGCATCTGCCCCGGGTTCATCGACACGCCGATGATGGCGGCCGTCTTCGACATGGAGGGCATGGAGCACGTGCGGAAGTCGTTCGTCGACGCCCACGCGCTCGGCCGGTGCGGCCGGCCCGAGGAGATCGCGGCGGCCGCCGCCTTCCTCGCCTCCGACGACGCCTCGTTCGTCACCGGCAGCGCCATGGTCGTCGACGGCGGCTACACCGCCGGCCACCAGCACGGCATCGTCGAGCTTCTCGGTCTCGGCGAGCCCAGCGCAAACGAAACCCGGCGAGCAAAGCATGCGTGACGTGGTGGAGCTGCCGGGGTTCGCGGCAGTCGCGAATCCCGCCGACTGAGGCCTCATCGTTCGCGTCGCTCGGCCGCGTGACCGCGCTGCGGAGCATGACCGCGAGCGTGCGGTCTGCATGGATGAAGTGCGTAACGTCGAAGATTGTCGTGTTGTTCACCTTTTCGTTGACTCCGCGCACGCGGATCGTTACATTCCGGCTCCGTCGGGAGGAAAATCCAGACGGCGTCGTGACGATCACCGACGCCACGCAGGAGAGCGCCATGGCATGGAAGCCGTTGCGAGTGGCTGGCTCGTTGCAGCACTCTTTGTGAGAACGCGCAGGGACGAGTCCCCTCCTCTCGCGACGCAGCTGGATCGGTGTGCTGGTCGTGGTGACGCTCGCGGGGCTCGGGCTCACGGGTTGCCGGATCCTTTCGCCGCCCACGTCGGCAGCGCCGATCCGTGCCGCGTTCTACTACCCGTGGTTTCCACAGGCATGGAATCAACAGGGCCAGAGCCCGTTCACCAGCTACATGCCCACCCGCGGGCTCTACGGAACTGATGTCGCGACCGTGCGGGCCCAGATCTCCGACATGCAGTACGGCCAGATCAGCGTCGGGATCGCGTCGTGGTTTGGCCAGGGAACCACGACGGACTCGCACTGGCCCGCGCTCATGCAGGCGGCGCAGGGAACCGGCTTCGCGTGGGCGCCGTACTACGAGCCCGAGGGTGTCTCCGACCCCTCACCCCAGGCGATCGCAGACGACCTGCACTATCTGTGGAGTCGGTATCACGCAAGCGACTCCGGTCTGCTCTACCTGAGCGGCAAAGGCATGGTCGTCTTCGTCTACAACGCCGATGACCCGACGACCACCAAGGGATGCGACACCGTGAGCCGATGGACCGAGGCGCGCCGGCTGTTGCGTGACCAATACGGCGAGAGCGTCTACGTCGACCTCAAGGTCTTCCCCGGCTACGGGTCGTGCGCGGGTACGGGCGCGATAGATGGGTGGCACCAGTACGGTCCGGCCAGCGCCGACCAGAACTTCGCTGCAGCCCCGGGCGACGGCTCGTACTCGATCTCACCGGGATACTGGAAGTCGGGTTCCGCCTACGGCGCGGCACCGTTCCTGGCGCGGGATCGAGCGCGTTGGCAGGCGAGCATCGCGAGCATGCGCGCCTCAGGCGCCGAGTGGCAGCTGATCACGACCTACAACGAATGGGGCGAAGGGACCGCGATCGAAAGCGCGTCGGGATGTCGCGGTTCGGCACCCGCCGGCGCGTATTGCGATTGGAGCGGAGCCGGCAGCGTCTCCGATTTCGTCACCGACTTGCACGGTTCTCCATCCACATGAGTTCTCTCGCATCGGGCCCTGAGCGGACTCTCGTCCGCCGGGCGGGCTGATCAACATTGGATCCTTGGGGGAAGCACGGATGATGTCACGATCACGGGTCGCCGCGGCGGTCGCATTGGTGCTGAGCGTTGCCGTCCTTGGCGTCGGCGGCGCGCACGCCGCGACTCAGAGGTTCGACGCTGCCGGGACCGCGCACTGCGCACTCACCGGTAAGGCTCGCTTCAAGCCCGGAGTCACGAACACGCCCGCCGCCGGCGTGGTCTGGTCCTTTGCCGGCAAGCTGTCGTGTTCGACCGGCACGACCGGCGACCCGACGGTCACGGTCACCGCCGGGAACGTGAAGATGTCGAGCGCGCCGGGCAGCCGGTCGTGCGCGGCGACGCCGCTGCCGACGGTGACAGCCGACATCAAGTGGAAGACGACGGGCGGCCGGGTGAGCCCTACGCACATCGTCTGGTCGGCCGGCGCGATGTCGACGGCAGGGAGCCGGGTCACGACGGACGTCCCGGGGAGCGGCACCGCGCTGGTGACCGGCTCCTACGCCGGAGCCTCGGGGTCGGCCCATCTCGTCGGTGATGTGATTTCGCTCGTGCCGTGCTTCACGGCCAAGGGACTGAGGCGCTACGGCGTCTCGGGGTCCTCCACTCTGAACGTGACCGGCGGCCCGCCACCCGTGTGCAACAACGGCCGGGCCACGCCGGCGCGGTACCAGAAGGTGGTGGTGTTCGCCTTCGAGAACCGCACCTGGTCCGGTGTCGGAGGTGTCGGGTTCGGCTCGATGCCATACCTGCAGGGGCTCGCGAGGAGTTGCTCCTTCTTCTCGTCATGGACCGAGACCAACACAGCGCAGAACAGCGTGACCCAGTACGGCGGTCAGGTGACCGGCGCGTTCCAGCCGGGGATCGTCAATGACTGTGCGCCGTCCGCGACGTGCTCGACGACTGCAGACAACATCTTCCGCCAGGCACGCGCCGCCGGGGAGACCGCGGTCAACTTTGTCGAGGGCGCCACCACCGGCTGCTCGGCCGGCAGCAACGCGGCGAAGCACATTCCGAGCCTCTACATGTGGGGCGCGGACGACCGGACGTTCTGCAACGCCCAGACGCGACCCTACGGTGAGTTCAACCCGAACAACCCGCCGAACTTCTCGTTCATCACCCCGACCCTGTGCAATGACGGCCACGACTGCGTGAACTCGACCGTCGACAGCTGGGCGCGCACGAACGTCCAGAAGGTGCTCGCGAGCGCGGACTACAAGGCGGGCAAAGTCGCGGTGTTCATCTGGTACGACGAAGACTCTCCGGTTCCCAACATGCAGATCGCCCCGACCGCGCGGCCCGGGCCCTTCAGCACCAGCGGGATCGGGTACGCGTCGACGCTCAAGGCCTGGGAGTCCATGCTCGGCCTGCCGTGCCTGGCCAACGCATGTTCGGCGCCGGATCTCCGGAGTGTCGCCCGGCTGTAGCGGGCTTGCCTCCGGCCCCCGACGTCGGCGCCGGGCCCGGAGAGCAGGCGTGAGACAATGACTCCCATGCCGGAGCGGGACTTCACGACGTACTCGGGGATCGAAGTGGATCCGGTCTACGGGCCGGCGGACGCGGAGCGGCCCGGTCAGTACCCGTACACCCGCGGGCCGTACACCGACATGTACCGCTCGAAGCTCTGGACCATGCGGATGTTCGCGGGCTTCGGCACCCCGGTGGACACGAACCGCCGGTTCAAGGACCTCCTCGCGGCGGGCAGCGACGGGCTCTCGACGGCGTTCGACCTCCCGACGTTGATGGGGCGCGACTCGGACGACGCGCTCGCGGTCGGCGAGGTGGGGAAGTGCGGCGTCTCGATCGACACGCTCGCGGACGTCGAGGACCTCTACCGCGACATCGACCTCGGCACGGTCACCACGTCGATGACGATCAACTCGCCCGCACCGGTGCTCCTCGCGATGTACGTGGCCGCGGCGGAGCGGTCGGGCGTCGAACGGGGCCGGCTCGGCGGCACGCTCCAGAACGACATCCTGAAGGAGTACCAGGCCCAGAAGGAGTTCGTGTTCCCGGCCCGGCCGAGCATGCGGCTCGTCAGCGACGTCATCCGGTTCTGCTCGGCCGAGATGCCGCGCTGGCACCCCGTGTCGATCTCCGGCTACCACATCCGGGAAGCGGGCTCGACCGCCGCGCAGGAGCTCGCGTTCACGGTCGGCAACGGGTTCGCGTACGTCGAGGCCGCGTTGGCCGCGGGGCTCGCGGTCGACGAGTTCGCGCCGCGACTCTCGTTCTTCTTCAACGCGCACATCGACTTCTTCGAGGAGATCGCCAAGTACCGCGCCGCGCGCCGGATCTGGGCCCGGTGGATGCGCGAGCGCTACGGCGCCGAGCTCGAGCGCTCGTTGCAGCTGCGGTTCCACACGCAGACCGCGGGTGTGTCGTTGACCGCGCAGCAGCCCGAGGTGAACCTGGTGCGGACCGCGATCGAGGCGCTCGCCGGCGTCCTCGGCGGCACGCAGAGCCTGCACACGAACTCGTACGACGAGGCGCTCGCGCTCCCGTCGGACAAGGCGGCCCGCCTGGCGATCCGCACCCAGCAGGTCGTGGCCTACGAGACCCGGGCCGCGAACGTGGCGGACCCGCTCGGCGGCTCGTGGTTCGTCGAGGAGCTGACCGACGAGCTGGAGCGCCAGGCCGAGGCGATCTTCGCCCACGTCGACGAGCTCGGCGGCGGGTCGATGCTCGAGGGTGCGCTCGTCGGGATCGAGGAGGGCTGGTACCAGGGGGAGATCTCCAAGGCGGCCTACGACCTGGAGCGGAAGCTCAACGACGGCCGGCACGTGATGGTGGGTGTCACCGACTTCCTCGAGGGCAACGACGAGCCGCCCCCGGAGATCCTCCAGATCAGCCGGGAGTGCGAAGAGGACCAGCTCAAGCGGCTCGCCGCGGTGAAGGCCGACCCGCGGCCGACGGGGTGGACCGGGCGTTGGCCCGCCTGCGCACCGACGCCGCCGAGCCGACCGTCAACCTCATGCCCGGCATTCTCGACGCCGTGCGCGACGTACGCGACGGTCGGCGAGGTCATGGGTGCGCTCGCGGACGTGTTCGGCCGCCACCGCGAGGTCCCCGTCATCTAGTGGTGGCGATCGGCGTGATCCACCCCGGCGCGATGGGCGCGGCACTCGCCGCGGCCCTCGTCGGCAACGGCCACGAGGTCGTCTGGGCGTCCGCGGGTCGCAGCGACGAGACGCGCGGCCGCGCCGAAGCGGCGGGACTCGTCGACGTGGTCACGATGGACACGCTCGCGGCCCGCAGCGCCGTGGTGATCTCGATCTGCCCACCGGAGCACGCCGCCGGCGTCGCGGACCAGGTGCGGGCGGCCGGCTTCGACGGCGTGTTCGTCGATGCGAACGCCATCTCGCCCGAGACGGCGAGGCGGATCGCGCCGAGCGTCGACGGCGGCGTGATCGGCGGCCCACCACGCGTCGCGGGCACGACCCGCCTCTACCTCTCCGGGCCCGGTGCGACGGAGGTGGCCGACCTGTTCGCCGGCAGCGTGCTCGACGCCCGCGTCCTCGACGCGACGATCGGCACCGCGTCCGCGCTCAAGATGTCGTACGCCGCGTACACCAAGGGCCTCTCCGCCCTGCTGCTCGCGCTGCGGGAGACGTCACGCGCCAACGGCGTCGACCAGTACCTGCTCGACGAGTGGGCGATCTCCCAGCCCGACCTCGCCGCGATCTCGGAGCTCGCGGCGGCGAGCTCGGGGCCGAAGGCGTGGCGATGGATCGCCGAGATGGAAGAGATCGCATCGACGTTCGCCGCCGCCGGCCAGCCCGATGGGTTCCACCGGGCCGCGGCCGAGGTCTACCGGAGGGTTGCTGCCCAGTGACGATGACCGCGCACGCGATTGCGGCCGCCCGGGCGACCAAGGGGTTCATGCCCGAGGACGAGGGTCAGGCGCTGCACGAGGCCGGGCTCGACGGCGGGCGCGTCGGCCCGCTGCTCGAGATCGGCTCGTACTGCGGGAAGTCCGCGGTCTACCTCGGCTCCGCCGCGCTCGAGGTCGGGACGGTGCTCTTCACGATCGATCACCACCACGGCTCGGAGGAGAACCAGGCCGGATGGGAGCACCACGATCCGGAGGTCGTCGACCCGCGCACCGGTCGCATGGACACGCTGCCGTTCTTCCGGCGCACGATCGAGGACGCCGGGCTGGAGGGCGCGGTCGTCGCGCTCGTGGGGGACTCGCCGACGGTCGGTCGCTTTTGGCAGACGCCGGTCGGTCTGCTGTTCATCGACGGTGGCCACGCGGAGGACGTCGCGATGGCCGACTACGACGGGTGGGCCCGGTTCGTGACCCCCGGTGGGGTGCTGGCCATCCACGACGTGTTCGAGGACCCGGCCGACGGGGGCCAGGCGCCGTTCCGCGTCTGGCAGCGCGCGGTCGCCGACGGCTTCACCCCGGTCGCCACCACCGGAAGCCTCCGCACCCTCCGCCGCTGAGCTCCGTCCAGGTTTCTGGTGGGTTCGGCGCCCGGCTGGGTACGGTTCGCCGGCATGGTTGACGTCGCGGGGGAGACCGGGGAGCTCACCGCGCCGGCCGCGGAGACCGAGGCGCCGCGCGCCAGTGGCTGGCGGCGCCACCGGATCGACGGCGTCCTGATCCTCGCCGTCGTTGCCGCCGCGGCCCTGCGGTTCTGGCACCTGGGGTCGCAGAGCCTCTGGTACGACGAGTACGTCACCACGCTGGACCTGCGGAACCGGCTGGCCGAGATGATGATCGCGGCACTCCCGCACACGGAGGGGAGCCCGCCGCTCTACTTCGTCCTGCAGTGGTTCTGGGTGCCGCTGGTGGGCCGAGGCGACGCCGCGGTCCGGTCCCTGTCCGCGCTCGCAGGGATCGCAACCGTGCCCATGGCGTACCTCGTCGCGCGGGAGCTCGGCCAGAGCCGTCGCGTGGCGCGCATCGCCGCGTTCCTCGTCGCCGTGAACCCGTTGCTGGTCTGGTACTCGCAGGAGGCGCGGCCGTACTCCCTGCTCGCGCTGACCGGGACGATCTCGGTGTACTTCTGGGCCCGCGCGCGGCGGCTCGACCGGAGAAGCGACTACCTCTGGTGGGGCATCGCTGCCGCGGCCGCGCTGTGCACGCACTACTTCGCGATCTTCCTGATCGTGCCCGAGCTCGCGTGGCTCCTCTACCTGCGCCGCGGTCGGGTCAAGGACGTGCTGTGGGGTTCCATCCCGCTGGCCATCGTCGTGGTGCCGCTCGGGCTGCTCGCGCTGGCCCAGCGCGGGGGGAACCAGGCCTGGATCGGCGACTTCCCGATCGAGCTCCGGTTCGCCGAGATGGGCCGCAGCTACCTGCTCGGACCGGCGGAGCCCTGGGGGCTCTGGTACCTGGTCGGCGTGGTGATCGTGGTGATCGCGGCGGTCACCGTCATCACCCGGGGTGAGCCGGGGGAGCGGAACGCCGCGGCGACGCTGGCGGTGCTCGGGCTGTCCGGCTACGTGCTTGCGCTCTTCGCGACGCTTGTGGGTGCCGACTACATCCTCGGCCGCAACCTGATCGCGTCGTTCGTCACGCTGTTGCTCGTGGTCGCGATCGGGCTCGGCGCGCGCCGCGCGGGCTGGCTCGGCATCGTCGCCACGGTCGTGCTGTGCGCCGGATCGACAGCCGTCGTCCTCGAGGTCGCCGGGAACTCGAACCTGCAGAAGCCGGACTGGCGCGCGGTGGCCGGGATCCTCGACCACGGCGGCAACCAACGGGCGGTCGTCCTCGACGCGTACCTCGGCGCGCCGATCGAGCGGTACCTGCACGGCTTCCACACGTTCGACTCGAAGCACAAGCGGGCAGAGGTACGACGGATCGATCTCATCTACCACGTCCCGAAGGCCGACCAACGGTGCGGCCGCTGGTCGGGGCTGCAGTGCGAGGCCTTCTTCTACCCGGCGTTCCCGAATGCGCTCGCGAAGGACTTCCCGCTCACCAAGCAGCTGCACTACCAGGGGTTCGTCATCAACCGCTACGAGGCGAAGGCCCCCATGCGGCTGACGAAGCGCCAGGTGCTCGGCCCCCAGGCCAAGCACACTGCGTACGTGATCTTCCCGGGGCCGCGGCCCTCGAGCCGCCGGTAGGCCGGGTCAGTCGGTCGGGCGGTTGCTGCGGTTCGAGCTGCGCTCGGCCTCGATCGCGACACCGGCCTGGAGCAGCTCGTCGCGGCTCAGGCCCGCGGGCAGGGCCTCGCCTCGGAACAGGCCCGCGGTCGGGCCGTCGTCACCGAGTGCGTGGGCGGCCAGGACGACGGCGGCCGAGTTCCAGGTGGGGTGGTCCGCGGTGAAGTGCTCGCCGGGCTGGTCGAACCGCTCGTCCTCGAAGTTCATGCCGCACCAGTACGCGCCGTCGGTGTGGCGCAGGAACTGGACCCAGCGGAAGAGGTCGTGCGCGCGCTCGTTCTCGCCGATCGCGTCGAGGGCCATGACGAGCTCGCAGGTCTCCGCGGCCGTCACCCACGGCTGGTCCGACACGCACCGGACGCCGCGGCCGGCGACGACGAACGTGTCCCAGAAGTGCGCGATGCGCGCCTGCGCGGCCTGACCGCGCAGCACGCCCCCGAGGATCGGGTAGTACCAGTCCATCGCCCAGCGCTGCTTGTCGAGGAAGCGCTCGGGCCGGTGGGCGATCGCGATGGCCAGCGCGCCGAGCGACAGCTCCCAGTCCGGACGTTCGTGGCCGAGCCGCTCCGCGATCGCGATCGCGCACCGGAGGCTGAGGTGGATGCTCGACGATCCGGTCAGCAGCGCACCGTCGGCCGGGTCGTCGGCGCGCCACGCGATCTCGCCGGTGCCGGTCTGGTACGCCAGCGCGTTGTCGATCGTGCGCTCGACCATCGGCCAGTGCTCGCGCAGGAAGCCGGTGTCACCGGTGCACAGGTGGTGGTGCCAGATGCCGGTGGCGACGTAGCAGGCGACGTTCGTGTCGAGCGTCGGGTCCTTGATCTCGTTGCCGACGTAGTACGCGTGCCACGAACCGTCGGGGTTCTGCATCCGGCGGAGCCATGTGTACGCCCGCTCCGCCTCCGAGTGACGGCCGCCGAGGTCCATCGCCATCGCGGCTTCGACGAGGTTCCACGGGTCGGTGTGACCACCGGGCGTCCAGGGGATGTTGCCGTCCGCCAGCTGCACAGCCCGCGATCGCGGTGATCGTGGCATCGAGCTGCTCGGCCGTGATGACTCCCTCGACACCTCTCATGCAGCACCCGCGGCACGCTCGCCGTACACGATGAGGCTCTTGCCGATGACGGGGTTCAGCGCGCGATCGATCGCGGCGAGCCACCCCGGGTTGTCGGTGATCTGCTTCACGAGGAGCTCGTGGTAGTGCCGGGCCACGAAGCGGTCCGGGTTGTTCACGCCACCGGCGCACCGGATCCACCAGTACGGCGAGTGGAGGCCGTGCTGGTGGTCGCGGCCGGTGAGCACGACGCCCGCGCGGACGAGCCGGTCTTCGAGGTCCTTGCGCTTGAAGATGCGCACGTGACCACCCGGAACGTCGTGGTAGTTGCGGTCGAGCATCCAGCAGATGCGCTCGGGCAGCTCCGACGGCACGGTGACGGCGATGCGCCCACCCGGGCGGAGCACCCGCACGAGCTCGCTCATCGCCCACTCGGTGGCCCACAGGTGCTCGAGCACCTCGGACGCGACGATGACGTCGAACGAGTCATCCGGGAACGGCAGGTGCAGCGCGTCACCGTTGACCGTGCCCCACTGCGTGCCGACCGGGATCTCGTTCGCCTCGCCCATCGCGCCGATGACGCCGCGCACGTCCTTGAGCTCGCCCTCGGAGTAGTCGAACGCGACGACGGTGGCCCCGCGCCGGAGCGCGGCAAAGGCGTGCCGCCCGCCGCCGCAGCCCATGTCGAGGATGCGGTCGCCGGTGCGGAGGCCGAGGCGGTCGAAGTCGACGGTCAGCATCCGGCCCGCTCACGCTCGTCGAGCAGGGCGTACCAGTTCTCGATCATCCCCTCGGCGGACTTCCGCCAGGTGAAGCGGTCCAGCACCCGGCTCCGCCCGGCCTCGCCGATCCGGGCCCGCAGCTCGCGGTCGTCCAGGAGGCGGTCGATGGCGATCGCGAGGGCGGACGGGTCGTTCGTAGGGACGGAGAGCGCGGCGACGCCGTCGGGGCCGACGACCTCGGGGAGCGCACCGCCGGTGGTGGCCACGAGCGGGACGCCGCAGGCCATGGCCTCGATCGCCGGGAGTGAGAAGCCCTCGTAGAGCGACGGCACGACCGCGACCTCGGCCTCCGCGTAGAGCTCGATGATGCGCTCCTGCGCGACGCCGGAGACGAACTGGACGACGTCCTCCAGGCCCAGGCGCTCGAGGACCGCGGGGATCTTGCTCTTGTCCTTCTGCTTGCCGATCACGACGAGGTGCGCGTCCGCGCGCTCGACGCGCAGCTTGGCGACGGCCTCGAGCAGCGGCACGAGTCCCTTCATCGGCACGTCGGCGCTGGCCGTCGTCATGATGCGGCCGGGGACGCGCGCGACGTGCGGGAGCGGACGGAACGTCTGCTGGTCCACGCCGACCGGCACGATGTGCAGCCGGTCCTCGGGGACGCCCATCTGCGCCACGATGTCGCGTCGCGAGTTCTCGCTCACCGTCACGAGTCGCGGGATCTGCTTCGCGACCTTCATCTGCATCTCGAGGAACGCGTACCAGCGGCGCAGGGTCGCGCGCTTCCACGGCGACGTGGCGTGCTCCATGTCGAGGTCGCGGTCCACGGTGATCGGGTGGTGAAGCGTGGCGACGACCGGCCAGCCGTCGTCCATCATCCCGAGCAGGCCGGTGCCGAGGCACTGGTTGTCGTGGATGAGGTCGAAGTCATGGCGGCGCTGCGCGAGGAGGTTCCGCGCCCGGAGGCTGAACGTGTACGGCTCGGGGAAGCCCGCCGCGCACATGATCGCGAACTCCTGGAGGTCGATCCGGTCCCGGAACTCCCACGGCCACGGCACCCGGAACGGGTTGCCCGGACGGTAGAGATCGAGGCTGGGGACCTTCACCAGCTGGGCCGGGTCGTCGAGCTCGGGCCAGGGCTGGCCGGAGAGCACTTCGATGTGGTGACCGAGCTCGGTGACCTCACGCGCGAGGTAGCGGGTGTAGACGCCCTGACCCCCACAGTGCGGGTTCCCGCGATAGATCAACCAGGCGATTCTCAGGGGGCGTCGGGAGCTCGGCATGAAGGAGGCAGCCTAGATCACGATCCCGGCATCGCTCCTGGTCGGGACCGGTAGCCTGCCCGGGCGTGGACCCTGTGATTTCGGCCCTCGCGGTCGGTCGGACCCGGACCGTCGCGGAGCCCCGATGGTCGCCCGACGGAACGCGGCTCGGCTGGATCGAGTCGTTCGCGGGCCGGGCCGACCTCCTGGTCTCGTCGGCCGACGGGTGCCGGCCCCCGACGGTGGTCACCCCGGACCTCGCCGTGACGGGCGTCGGTGCCTACGGCGGCGGCGCGTGGTGCTGGGGATCGGACACCGACGTCGTCTACGCGGCCTTCGACGGGCGCCTCGTCGCCGTCTCGGCGGAGGGAGGCGCACCGCGGATCCTGTCGGCGTCGGGCCGGGCATCCGCGCCCGTGACGCGGGACGGTCTGGTCTGGTTCTCGCTCGACGAAGGTGACGCATGCCACATCGCACGCGTGGCCCTGGACGGCAGCACCTGGCCGGCCCGGGTCTCGACCGGCGGCGACTTCGCCTGGGACCCGTCATCGTCCGGGGCCGCGGTCGCGTGGGTGGAGTGGGACCTGCCGTCGATGCCGTTCGACGAGTCCCGGATCCTCCTTGCGCCGGTCGAGGGAGCGCGCGAGCCCGTCGTCGTCGCAGGTGGTGGCGCGGTGTCGGTCGGTCAGCCGCGGTTCTCTCCGGACGGGACCCGGCTCGCGTACGTGTCGGATGCGACGGGTTGGTGGAACGTCTGGGTGGCGGACGCCGACGGCGCGCAGGCGCACCCGGTGCTCGAGGAGCCCCACGATCACGCGGGGCCGACGTGGTCGCCGGGTCAGCGCTCGTTCGCCTGGTCGCCCGACGGCTCGTCGATCGCGATCTGCCGGAACGAGGACGGCTTCGGCCGGCTGATCGCGGTGCCCGTGTCGGGTCCCAAGGCCGCCGCGGCAAAGGACGTGCGCGAGCTGGCGAAGGGCTGGCACCACTCGCTGGACTGGGGGCCGCACGGCATCGTCGCGGCCCGGTCGGGAGCGCGCACCCCGCCCGCGATCACGGTCATCGACGCGAGCTCCATGGACCGCCGCGTGCTCGCACGCGGCGCGCCGGCGGGGATCGAGCGCAACGCGGTGGAGCCCGAAGCGGTGACCTGGCGCAGCGCGAACGCGATCGTGCACGGGCTGCTCTACCGGCCCCGGGAGTCGGCGCTGGGTCCGGACGCGCCGCCGCCGATGCTGGTGCTGGTGCACGGTGGTCCGAGCGACCAGGCGACGGTGGAGTGGCAGCCGCGGGTCGCGTACTTCGTCGATCGTGGGTGGGCGGTGCTCCGGCCCGACCATCGGGGCTCGACCGGCTTCGGCCGCGACTACGTGCAGGCGCTGCGCGAGCGCTGGGGCGAGCTCGACGTCGTGGACACCGCGTCCGGGATCCGCGCGGCGGCGAAGCGGGGCTGGTGCGATCCAAAGCGCGTCGCGATCATGGGCGGGAGCGCCGGTGGCCTGACGACGTTCCTCGTCTGCGCGTTGCACGGCGCACTCGTGAAGGCCGGCGTCAGCCTCTTCGGCGTCACCGACCTCTTCGACCTCGCGGAGGGCACGCACCGCCTCGAGTCGCGCTACATCGACTGGCTGGTCGGCGACCTCCCCGCCGCGGCCGACCGCTACGTCGAGCACTCTCCGGTGACCCACGCCGGGGCGATCAAGGTGCCGCTCCTCGTCCTCCAGGGCGACGCGGACAACGTGGTCCCACCCGCGCAGGCCCAGCTCATGGTCGACGCCGTGCGCGCGGGCGGGGGCACGGTCGACCACCACGTCTACGCAGGTGAGGGCCACGGTTGGTCACGACCGGAGACGATGACCGACGAGCTCGAGCGGGTCGAGGCGTTCCTCGATCGTTGGGTGCTGCGGCGCTGATGGCCGACACGGTGGAGCTCGAGGCGGAGTACCAGGGCCCGAAGCGGGGCGCGGATCGCGCGGTGTTGCTCGCGCACGGTGCCGGCGCCGACATGCATGCTGCCGCGTTGACCGTCGTCGCGGACGCCTTGGCGGACGCGAAGATCCCGTCGTTGCGCTTCCAGTACCCGTACCGGGCGGCGGGGAAGAAGGCGCCGGACCGACCCCCCGTGCTCGCGGCCGCGACGCGCGCGGCCGTCGCGGAGCTCGCCCGTCGCGCCAAGCTGCCGCCCGAACGGCTCGTACTCGGTGGACGGTCGATGGGTGGCCGCTACTGCTCGCTCGTCGCGGGCGATGCCGACGATCCCGTGCCCTGCCTCGGCCTGCTCCTGCTCGGCTACCCGCTGCATCCGGCGGGCAAGCCGGAGAAGCTGCGGGTCGAGCACCTGCCGCGACTGACGGTGCCGGTCGCGTTCGTGAGTGGGACGCGCGACGCGCTGGCCGGACAACCCGCGCTCGTCGACGCGGCCGCTTCGGTGCCCGGCCCCGTCACGTTCCACTGGCTCGAGACGTCGGATCACGGGTTCCGCCCGTTGAAGGCCAGCGGGCGCACGATGGACGACGTGTTGGCGGATGTCGCCGCGTTCTCCGTCGAATGGGTGCGCGCCCTCCCCGGGTAGCCTCGGGGGGCGAGCGTCAAACGAGAGGAGCCGGGGAGCGCATGAGCCCTGACACGACCACCGCACCCGCGCCGGTCCAGGCGCCCGTCGACACTCCGGTCGAGACGCCGTCCCGGCCGGTCACCGACGACGGCGACCACGATCGCTTCGCCCACTACGCGCGCAAGGACGACGTGGCCCGCGCCTACGTCACCGGCGAGGCGATCGTCGCGCTGTGCGGCAAGAAGTGGATCCCGACCCGCGACCCGAAGAACTACCCCGTCTGCCCGACCTGCAAGGAGCGCAAGAACGCCGGCTGGAGCATCTGACCCGCGGTTGCATGGGAGCGGCTGAGCTCGGCCCGTGGGAGCCACTCGGCCTCGCGGAGATCGTCGATCTGTTCGTGGGCGCGCCGTTCCGTTGGTGGATCGGTGGCGGACTCGCGCTCGAGCTGCACGTCGGCCGTTCCTGGCGCGGGCACTCGGACACCGACCTCGGGCTGCTTCGGTCCGACGTGCGTGACCTGGACGCGGTGCTCACCGGCTGGGACGTACACGTCGCCTCGGCCGGCCGGCTCACGACCTGGAACGGCGTGTCGGCGCGCGCCGACCGCAATGAGAACAACCTCTGGTGTCGCCGCGACCCGGACTCGCCCTGGTCGCTCGACGTGACGGTCGGCGATGGTGACGAGGACTTCTGGATCTTCCGCCGCGACCCGCGGGTGCGCGTCCCGTGGGCGGAAGCCGTGCTGACGCGCGGTGACGTGCCGTACCTCGCGCCCGAGCTCCAGCTGCTCTTCAAGAGTCGGGATCTCCGCCCCAAGGACGACGTCGACGCGCGCGAGGTGATCCCCGAGCTCGAGCCGGAGCGCCGCGACCGCCTCGCCGACCTTCTCGCCGTCGACCACCCCTGGCAGTCGCTGCTCTCGGAGACTCCGTAGCGCGCCACCCCCCAGCTCGTTTCGGGGCGCCTGAGCGTCGTCAGAGCGACCTTGAAACGCCCCGAAACGAGCCGGAGCATCGGAAGCTCGGTGTGCTAGTCGCCGGTGCGGCCGTCGAGGGCTTCGACGATGAGGTCGAGGTGGCCGGCGTGGCGCGCGGTCTCCTCGATCATGTGGATCAGGATCCACCGGAGGCTGAGCATGCGCCCGTGGTCTTCGAACTCGTCGTCGAGTGAACGGGTCGTCCAGATCGCGTCCGCGGCGGCGCACTCGTCGCGGTAGAAGTCGATCACGTCGTCGACGGTCTCGTCGTGGTCGAACCGGAGGTCGGCGTCCGGATCCTCCTTCGTCCACGGCACGGGGTACTCCTCGGCCAGCACCGCGCGACGGGACCAGCCGCGCTCGACCCACGCGAGGTGGTTCACGATGCCGAGCGCGCTCAACGTCGACGGCGCGGCGGGTCGGATCGCCAGCTCCCGGGGCAGGCCTTCGACCTTGCGCACCACGACGGCTCGATAGAAGCGCAGGAACTCCTCGAGCATCGCCCGCTCGGGGAGCTGACCCGGTGGGTCTTCGGGAGGTGGAGTGCTCATGCAGCCATGGTCGCGCGCCAGACTGGGCCCATGCGCGTCCCGAGAACCTTCGCATTCGTCGACCTCTCCGGCTTCACCCGCTACACGGATCTCCACGGCGACGACGAAGCCGTCGCGGTGCTCACCCAGTTCCGGTACTCGGTGCGCTCGATCGCCTCGGACGTCGGGGTGCGGATCGCGAAGTGGCTGGGAGACGGCGCGATGCTCGTCGCCGTCGAAGGGCCGTCGCTCGTGAAGGCGGTGGTCGAGCTGCAGGAGCGCTTCACCGACGACGGCATGCTCCCGGTGCGTGCCGGCGTCGCCTGGGGCCGGGTGATCCTCTTCGAAGGTGACGACTACACGGGCGGGGCGGTCAACCTCGCGTCCCGGCTCTGCGATCTCGCGCAGCCGTTCGAGGTGCTCGGGACCGCGGAGGTCGCCCAGGAGCTGCCGGAGGGGGTCGCCGCCCATCCGGTCGGCCCCAAGCAGATCCCGGGCTTCGGCGCGCCGATCTCCGTCGTCCGGCTCACCCACATCCCATCGCCCGATCCGAACGTCGACGCGCTCACGCAGTGACGGGGACACGGCGGCCCGCACAGCGTTAACGTTCGGCGCGTGAACACACTGCGCCTGGAACGCGATGGACACGTCGGCCGGCTCGTGCTCGACCGCCCGGACAAGCTCAACAGCTTCACCGGCGAGATGTGGGACGAGCTGCGCACCCTGGGCCAGGAGCTGGTTTCCGACCCGGGTGACCTGCGTGCGCTGATCGTGATCGGCGAGGGCCGCGCGTTCTCGAGCGGCATCGACACCTCGGTCTTCACGACGGGCGCGGGGATCACGGTGCCCGATGCGGGTGCACGCGACGCGAACCCCGCGATCGACATGGTGATGCGGACCCAGGAGTCGTACTCCTGGCTCGAGACCGCGCCGTTCGCGACGATCGCCGCGGTGCGCGGCTACGCGCTCGGCGCGGGTCTGCAGATCGCGCTCGCGTGCGACCTCCGCATCTTCGCCCGGGGCACGAGTGCCGGTCTGCTCGAGCTGAAGTACGGGATCATGCCGGACCTCGGGGGCACGCAGCGCCTGCCCCGGCTCGTCGGTCCGGGCAAGGCCAAGGAGCTGATCTTCACCTCCGCGCGCATCGATGCCGAAGAGGCGTACCGCATCGGGCTCTGTGAGCAGCTCGTGTCGGACGAGGAGCTCGAGGAAGCCGCCGAGACGTTGGCCGACACGATCGCCGCGCAGCCGCCGCTGGCGATCAGGGGCGCGAAGCGGGCCGTGAACGCCGCGCTGGACGAGCGCACCGTGGACGGGCTCCGGATCGAGGCCGAGGGCCAGGCGGTCTGCCTGCCGTCCGACGACATGAAGGAAGCCATCGCGGCATTTGTCGAGCAACGGCCGCCCGTCTACCGGAACCGCTGACTGCAGCTTCCCTCGGCGGAACCGGATCCGGGACGCCCGCGCCACTAGCCTGGCTCTCCGATGGATGCCGTCGCCGTACGGCCGGGACCGCCGCTCGCGGGCGCGATCAAGATCTCCGGTGCGACGAAGAACTCCGGGCTGAAACAGCTCGCAGCCGCTTTGCTCGCACCGGGCGTCACCGTGGTGCGCAACCTTCCCCCGGTCGCCGATCTCGAAGTGATGATCGCCGTGCTGCGCGCGGTCGGTGCCGACGTGGAGTGGGCCGGGCCCGAGGAGCTCCACATCGACACGTCGGGACGGCTGACGCCCGAGGCGCCGTACGACCTGGTGAGCAGGATGCGCGCGTCGATCAACGTGCTCGGCCCGCTGCTCGCACGCTGCGGCGAGGCGCGCGTCGCGCTTCCCGGTGGGGACAACATCGGGAGCCGCAAGCTCGACATGCACTTCCGCGGGTTGACCGCGATGGGCGCCGAGCTCGAGGTGTCGCACGGCTTCGTCGAGGCGCGCTGCAACAAGCTCAAGGGCGCGGTCATCGGGCTCGACTTCCCGAGCGTCGGCGCCACCGAGAACCTGCTCACCGCCGCGGTGCTCGCGAAGGGTGAGACCGTCATCGAGAACGCGGCACGCGAGCCGGAGATCCGCGACCTCACCGCGTTCCTCAACCGGATGGGCGCGCACATCCTCGGATCGGGCACGAGCACGATCCGGATCGAGGGCGTCGAAGGGCTCGTGCCGTGCGAGACGGAGATCATGGGCGACCGGATCGAGGCCGGCACGTTCCTGATGGCGTGTGGCATCGCGGGCGGCGAGATCGAGCTCGAAGGCGTTCGACTCGAGCACCTCGAGATGGTCGTCATGAAGCTCGGTGAGATGGGGATGCGCGTCTCGCCGACACCTGACGGCATCTGGGCGTCCGCGCCCGAGCGGCTCACCGCGGTCGACATCGCGACGCTGCCGTACCCCGGCTTCGCCACCGACTTCATGCCGATGGCGGTGGCGTTGCTGGCCGTCAGCGAAGGCACGGCGATCGTGACCGAGAACGTCTTCGACAACCGGTTCTCGTTCGTCGACGAGCTGGTGCGGATGGGTGCGGACGTCCGCACCGAGGGTCGCTACGCCGTCGTCCGCGGGGTCTCCCACCTGTCGGGCGCGCCGGTGCGGGCGCTGGACGTCCGGGCCGGCGCCGCACTGGCCATCGCGGGACTCAAGGCCGAAGGCAGCACGGTCGTGCACGAGTGGCACCACGTCGAGCGGGCCTACCCCGACTTCGTCGGTGCCCTCGCCACGCTCGGCGCCGACATCCACCGCATCTAGCGCCGCGACCCGAGGGGCGGGCGCGCTACGACTTCGGCCGCACCGCTCCCGGTCGGACGAACGCGTCGGCCACGCCGTTGGTGTCGTGGTCGACGAGGTCGTCGGCCGCGCTGGTGAACGCGATCTCGTGACCTTGGTCCGAGAGGACACCGCCGAGGACGTTCGCATCCGGCTCACCGCCCGACGTCGAGCTGGCGAACCGACGCGTGCTGCCCGTGGTCATGTCGTGCACGAACAGGTCCGTCTGCCCGTCGCTGCCGTCGGCCACGAGGTTCCCCGGACCGAGCATCAGGACCGTGTTCCCGTCCTCGCTGATCCCGAGGATCTCGGTTGCGCCCGCGATCGGGGTTGCGGTCGCGGTCGCACGATCCACGACGTAGACCCCCGGGGGAAGGCACGGCGCGGCAAAGGTCCCGGCGGCGCGAAAGGCAAGGTAGCGACCGGTCGCGCTGATCGGACCGGCCGAGTCGAACGCGCAGTTCTGGAACGGCAGTCCCGGCCACCCGGCACCGCTGCCGTCCGTGTCGATGAGCACCGGACCGGAGGTGCACAGGCGCTGGCACGAGAGCGTCAGCGTGAAGTGCCGGAGATCCTTCGACGCCTCGTAGAAGGTGTAGGTGTTCGTGCTGAGCGCCGTCGTCGTGCCGAGCTGCCGGTCGCGCCGGTACAGGGTCTCGGAGCTGATCGGCGGGAACGACCCCGGCGTGCTCCAGAGGAACGATACGAAGCGGCCGCCGGTGCTGATCGCGACTCCGCCCGCGCCACCGAATTGTTCCGCGTCCGGTGGCACCTGGCTCGCCCACGTCGTCGTGCCGGCGGTGAGGTCGCGCACGTAGACGTCCTCGACGCCGTTCGTGTCGGCCGGGTCGAGCGCCTCCGCGGTGGCGAACGCGACGTACCTGCCGTCGGAGCTCATCGCCCCGTCGGAGCTGCCGCCCGGAAGCTGGCTGCCGTCGTTCGCGACGTCGGCGCGCACGGTCTCGCCGGTCTTCGTGTCGTGGCGGAAGAAGTCGGTGGCGTTGTTCGTGTCGCCGGGCACGAGGTTGGACGCGTCGGAGGACACGAGCGAATACCGGCCGTCGTCGGTGACCGACGAGGCGCTCGAGGCCTGGTTGCCCTGGGTCCCGTTGCTCGAGACGCTGACGCGGGTGATGGCGCACCCCGTCGCGATCAGCGCCACCACACCCGCG
The DNA here is from genome assembly GCA_963770105.1 of uncultured Acidimicrobiia bacterium. Lineage (GTDB taxonomy): Bacteria > Actinomycetota > Acidimicrobiia > IMCC26256 > JAENVU01 > Chersky-806. The sequence continues at coordinate 479,022 of CAVYOL010000002.1, forward strand.
CCCGCCAGCGTCCGGGTCCACCGGGATGACCGCGCCGCCCGAAGTCCCATGGCCCCCGCCTCCTCGTCCGCGTCGCCGCGAGCCTACGAAGCCCGGGCGACGAACGGAAGGCGAAGGGAAGACACGCGGTAAGTTGGGAGTTGGACGGTCCAGGAGGTGATCCCCGATGTCCACCGACACCATGGAATCCGGCATTCTCGAGGCGATCGACGCGATCAGGCCTGCCCTGCAGGCTGACGGCGGCGACATCGTCTTCAAGGAGGTCGACGACGGCGGCGTGGTCCATGTCGAGCTGGTGGGCGCGTGCGGCACCTGTCCGGTCTCGACCATGACGCTGAAGGCGGGCGTCCAGCGGATCATCATGGACCGGGTGCCGGGCGTCACCGAAGTCGTCGCCGACTGACTCGGCGCGTGGCCAAGGCGATCGATCCGGCTCCGCTCGTCGCGCGAGCGATCAGCGGGGACCGCAGTGCGGTCGCGAAGCTCATCTCGCTGGTCGAGACCGGCGGTCCGGCCGCGGTCGCGGCCTCCGCGCTGCTGTACCCGGAGACCGGGAGCACCTACACGGTGGGGCTCACCGGCGCGCCCGGGGCGGGGAAGTCGAGCCTGACCAACGCGTTGATCCGCCGTCTGCGTGCCGACGGCACCGAGGTCGGCGTGCTGGCGATCGACCCGACCAGCCCGTTCAGCGGCGGCGCGATCCTCGGTGACCGGGTCCGGATGCAGGACCACGCGATCGACGAGGGCGTCTACATCCGTTCGATGGCGACGCGCGGTCATCTCGGTGGTCTCGCCCTCGCGACGCCGCTCGCGGCGCGGGTGCTCGACGCGTCGGGCAAGCCGTGGGTCCTGATCGAGACCGTGGGCGTCGGCCAGGTCGAGGTGGAGATCGCGGGGGCCGCGGACACGACGGTGGTGGTGGTGAACCCGGGTTGGGGCGACGGGGTGCAGGCGAACAAGGCGGGCCTGCTCGAGATCGCGGACCTGTTCGTCGTGAACAAGGCGGACCGCGACGGCGTGGCCGAGACGATCCGTGACCTCGAGATGATGCTCGACCTCACCGGCGAGATGGCGTGGCGCCCGAAGATCGTGCAGACGGTCGCGACGCGCGGCGAGGGGATCGACGAGCTGTGGAGCGCGATCGAGGAGCACCGAGCGTTCCAGGAGCGGACGGGCCAGCTCGCACAGCGGCGCGAGGACCGGCTGCGCGACGAGCTCCGGAACATCGTGCTCGCGCGCCTGCGGGAGCAGGCCGACGCGACGTGCACCGGCGAGCGGTTCGAGAAGCTCGTCGCGCAGGTCGCCGCCCGGGAGCTCGATCCGTACGCGGCGGCCCAGGAGCTCCTCGGCGGCTGAGCCCTCGCCTTCAGTACGCTCCCGGCCATGACCGACGAGCTGGTGCTGACCGACGTCCGGGCCGACGGGGTGGCGACGCTGCGCCTGAACCGCCCGCCCATGAACGCGCTCTCCCAGGCGCTGCTCGGCCAGATCGCCGCAGCGGCGCTGGCGTTCGCGGCGGACGACGCGGTGAAGGCCGTGGTCGTCCTCGGTGGCGAGAAGGCGTTTGCCGCGGGGGCGGACATCAGCGAGTTCGGCGACCAGGTGGCGGCCAAGCAGATCGGCCGCGCGTTCCGGACCGCGTTCGACGCGTTGGCGGCGACCCCGCGGCCGGTGATCGCCGCGATCAACGGCTTCGCGCTCGGTGGTGGCCTCGAGCTCGCGCTGAGCTGCGACCTGCGCATCGCGAGCGACAAGGCGCGGGTCGGCCAGCCCGAGATCCTGCTCGGGATCATCCCCGGCGCCGGCGGAACGCAACGCCTCACCCGGCTCGTCGGCCCGGCCAAGGCCAAGGAGCTGGTGTGGAGCGGCCGCCAGGTGCGCGCCGACGAAGCACTGGCCCTCGGGATCGTCGACCGCGTCGTGCCCGCCGACGAGCTCGAGGCGCAGGCGCTCGCGTGGGCGGGCGAGCTCGCGGTCGGGCGCGGTCGTCGCGATGGGTCTCGCGAAGCGAGCGATCGACGTTGGCCTCGACGGTTCGCTCGCGAGCGGTCTCGACGCCGAAGCGGAAGCCTTCGCGGAGGTGTTCGGCACCGAGGACGCGCGCACCGGCGTGGCCAGCTTCCTCGAGCACGGTCCCGGGAAGGCCACCTTCCAGGGCCGCTAGCTCACGGACCGGTCAGGTGCGGGCCTCGCGCTCGGCCTTGGCCCTGAGGCGGCCGAGGTTCGCGCGCCAGAGTCGCGTGAAGATCGGCCGACTCGTCTGCTCGCCGACCGGTCCGCCCATCCACCACGGGTAGCTGAGCTTCTCCTCCCAGCCGAGCTCGGTCATGCCGCCCGGCAGCGCGTGCAGCGTGAACCGGCCTGCGCCGGTGACGACGCCGCGGTGCTCGATGCCCATCACGACGCCGGGCCGCCACTCCGTCACGGTCATCACGTCCGTCGTCGTGAAGGGCCCGACCTTGGTCAGGCACTCGAACTCGGTGCCGACGCCGGTGCGCTGCTCGGTGCGGAACGTGATCGCGACCGCGTCCGCCATCCACTCGGTGTGCGTCCCGATGTCCTCCATCGAAGCCCACACCGCGTCGGGGGGAACGCCGATGGTCTCGAAGAGATGGATCTCGATCGTCACGACGTCGCCGCGTCGCGGCAGGCGGGCGGCGGCCTGCTCGGGCGGCACCGTGTTCACGAGGATGCCCGTCCCTTCCTCGAAGCCGGCGACGATGGTGGTGCGGGGCAGGACGTCGACGTGCCAATGGAACTCTCCGGCGCCCTTCCCCGGCGGCGCGGTACGGATCACGACGTTGTAGGGCGCGTCGCCGAGCGCGGCGTAGAGCGTCGCCAGTGCGTCGCGCAACGCGATCGCGACCACCCGGATCTCGGCGTCGGTCGCCTCGTCGAAGCGCGCGCGCGTCGACCGATGCGCGAGGCGCATGCCGTAGGGCACGAGCGCGGCGAACGGGCTCCACGCCGGGGCGGGCCCGTCGACGACCACGAGATCGTCGCGACGCGAGTCCGCGAGCTCGCGGGCCACGAGGTCGGTGGTGGCCAGCCGCGCGACGCCGGCTGCTACCTCGGTCGGCACGACGTCGAGGGCGACGACCTGCGCGTGGGGATGCGCGATCGACGCGCCCGCCGCCTTCCCGTGGTTCACGAACGCCTGGACGTAGGCGTGGCCCGCCTCGAGGTGGAACCGCACCCGGTCCCGGATGACGGTGAGGACCTCGGTGGCCGCGGCATCCTCGAGGTCGCCGAACGAGACGTCGTGGCTCGGCGACAGGACCACGACCTCGTGCGCGCCGGAGACCCGGGTCGCGCCGTGTTGAACCCCGAAGCCCGAGGGCGAGCCGGGCTTCGCGCGCGCGTGCGGCTCGGCCGGACCCACGAGGGGGTAGAGGTTCGGGACGACCCGCACCCGCCAGCCCTCGGTCTCCGCCTCGCCGGCACCGGTGCGGTGCACCTCCGGCGGTGTCATCTCCTCGCGCCCCGCGCAGAACGGGCAGTCGTCCGGCTCGCCGTCCGCGGTCGGGCTGGGGGGAAAGGTGAACGGACGGGCGGCGCGTTCGACGGCCACGATCACGCTGCGTCCGCTGATCGCATCGTGACGGAGCTCGGGCATCCGAAGGACGTTAGCGAAGCGAGGGTCGCGTAGCCTGGCCCGATGCCCACACGTCTCGTGATCATCGGTGGAGGGCCCGGTGGCAACACCGCGGCCACCGTCGCGGCGACCCTGGGCGCGGAGGTCACGCTCATCGAGCGCGACATCATCGGCGGCGCGGCGCACCTGTGGGACTGCATCCCGTCCAAGGCGATGATCGCGACGGGCGGGGAGCTGTCGGAGCTCACCCGGGCGCGGTCGATGGGCCTGGAGGCGCACGGCCGGCTCGATGTCGACGCGGTTCGGGAACGGGTCGCCTCGATCGAGGCGCACCTCCAGTCGTCGGTGCGCTCGCTGCTGGAGTCGCAGGGCGTCCGGTTGATCCACGGCACCGGCCGGCTGCAGGGTCCCCGCGAGGTGATCGCCGAGACCGAGTCCGGCCTCGAGCACCTCGACGCGGACTTCGTGATCCTCGCCACCGGGTCGCGCCCGCGCATCCCGGACTGGGCGACCGTCGACGGCGAGCGGATCCTCACGACCCGCCAGGCGTACCCACCCGAGGAGATCCCCGAGCACCTCTGCGTCGTCGGATCGGGCGTCACCGGCGTCGAGTTCACGCACATGTTCAGCGCGCTCGGATCCAAGGTGTCGCTCGTCGTGTCGCGCCAGCAGGTGCTGCCGTTGAAGGACGCCGAGGTTGCCGCGGTGCTCGAGGACGAGTTCCTCGCCCGCGGGGTCAAGCTGCTCAAGGGCGCGCGGGCGAAGGCGATGACCCGTGACGGTGACGTCGTGACGGTCGACTGCGACGACGGCCGCGCGGTGAAGGCATCCCACGTCGTGCTGGCCATCGGCTCGGTCCCGAACAACGAGCATCTCGGGCTGGCCGAAGCCGGCGTCCAGGTCGACGACGCCGGGTACGTCAAGGTCAACCACAACCTGCTCACCACGGTCGGCAACATCTACGCCGCGGGTGACCTCTCTGGGAAGCTGCCGCTGTCGTCGGTCGCCGCGATGCAGGGGCGCAAGATCGCGGAGCACCTGATGGGCCTCCACGCCCGTGCCCACCGGCACCTGGACTACGAGAAGGCGTCGTCGGCGATCTTCACCGAGCCCGAGATCGCAGACGTCGGCCTGGCCGAGGCGGAGGCGTTCGCCTCGGGCCGCAAGATCCGGGTCACGAAGGTCCCGTTCTCGGCCAACGCGAAGGCGTTGATCAAGGGAGACGCGCGCGGCTTCGTGAAGATCATCTCGGACCCGGCGACGGGCGTCGTGCTCGGAGGGTCGATCGTCGGCCGCAACGCGGCCGAGCTGATCTCGGTGATCGCGGTCGCGGTGACCAACGGCCTCAAGGTCGTGGACATCGTGGACTCGCTCCTCGTGCACCCTTCGATGTCGGAGTCCCTCGCCGAGGCCGCCTGGTAACGCGCCGTTCCTCGCGGCTACCGTCCCCGTTCCACAACGGGCAGGGGGCTGCGCGATGGGCGGGAACCAGGGGAGTCCCGACGAGCGGCGCCTCGTCATTGGTACGGCGGTCGTCACCGTGCCGCTGCTTCTGGTCGCGCCCGCAGGTGCGACCACCGTTGGCGCGGGCGGGCGCGTCCTGCCGCCGCGTGGCGCGCTCCATGCGAGCGCAGTCTCGGCGGCGTCGACGAACTCGCCGTACGACGTGAAGAACACGGTCTGTGGCGAGAGCACCCTGGTGCTGCATCGGACCTCGTACGTCACGCTGTTCGCGTACGGCGCCGACGGGGGGTCGAACGGGTTCGGCGTGGCCGGAGGCGCGGGCGCGGTGGCGGTCGGATCGTTCAGCATCTCGCCGAACCAGTCGATCGTGCCGGTGGCCGGGTGCAAGGGCGGCTCCGCCGCACCCAACACGGAGTCCCCGACGAGCGGCGGCTGGAGCCTCACGCGCGCGCGGGGCGGCAACGGCGGACGCGGCGCCGTGAGTGGAGCGAACGCGGGCGCGGGAGGCGGCTACAGCGGCTGGTACGAAGCGCAGGCCCCGCTGATCGAGGCCGGCGCGGGAGGGGGTGCCGGCGGGTTGGCCGGCGGCGGTGCGGGCGGTGACGCGGGCAGCGCCGGGGCGAACGGCGCGACCGGTGCCGCGGTCGGCGGCGGTGCCGGCGCGTTCGACACGTTCGGCGCGGCGGGGACGCCCGACGGCAACCCGGGTCGGGGCTACGGCGGCGGGACCGGCTCCAAGCTCGAAGGCGTCGGTGGTGGCGGAGGCGGCTCGGGGTTCCACGCGGGTGGTGGTGGCGGCGGTGGCGACAGCGCGACGCCGACCCCCGGGGCCGGCGGCGGGGGAGGCGGCAGCGACGTGCAGACGTTCGCCGGGTACTGGGCCGAGGTCGGCGGCGTCGGTGACGGCACCGGCCTCGACGGCCTCGCGCAGCAGGTCGAGGTGCGCGCGGTCGTCGGCAACCCGACCTTCCCGGGTCGCGACATCGTCCGCGGCGTCACGGGGAACGGCACGCACGGCGGCGGGTACATCGTGCTCGGGACGGGGGAGATCCGCCGGTTCTCGCAGGGCGTGAACCCGGCGAACGCGAAGAACGGCCCGTCGTGGCCGGGCCAGGACGTGGCCCGGGGGATCGCGACGCTGCCGGATCGCTCCGGCGGCTACGTCGTCGATCTCCACGGTCAGCTCCATCCGTTCTCGCTCGGTGAGCACCCCGCCCCGCCCACGGTGACGAACCGCGTGCTGTGGCCGGGGAAGGACGTCGCCCGCGGCGTGACGATCCTGCCCGACGGGAGCGGGGGCTACGTGCAGGGGCGCGACGGAAGGCTCTACGCCTTCGCCATCGGCAGCAACCCGAAGCCACCCGACGCGACGAACGTCCCGACCTGGCCCGGTCGTGACATGGCGCGCGGGGTCACCTCGCCGTTCGTCGACAGCCACGGCGTGAGCGGCGGCTGGGTGGCCGACGTCACCGGCCGCTTGCGCCCCTGGGGCCAGCTGCTCGGCGGCGCGACCCCACCCGCGGTCGGACCGAGGCCGGCCGCTCGTGGTGTGGCGTCCTTCGCCGGCGGCGCGGGTGGAGTGCTCGTCGACGGTGCCGGCAACCTGTCGAGCTTCGCGAGCCCGGGCGCGCCCTAACGCGCGGCGTCAGGCGAGGAGCTCGCCGCGGGTGACGGTGACGGCATGGCCGCCGAGCGTCACCCGGTCGCCATCCACCCGGCAGCGGACGGTCCCGCCGCGCGCCGAGGCCTGGAAGCCGACGAGCTCGGTGCGGCCGAGCCGCGCGGCCCAGAACGGCGCGAGCACACAGTGCGCGGCTCCCGTGACCGGGTCCTCGTCGATGCCGACTCCCGGTGCGAAGTAGCGGGAGACGAAGTCGACGCCGGCAACGTCCCCGGCGGCGGTGACGATCACGCCGGTGGCATCGAGCCCGGCGATCGCCGCGAGGTCGGGCTCCAGCGCGCGCACGGCCGACGCATCCGTGAGCGCGAGGAGCTTGCCGACGCGGCTCGTCGCCGCCTCCAACACTTCGATGCCGAGCGCGCCGGACAGCGCCGGTGTGACCTCGACGGGTTCGGTCGGCGCCCCGGGCAGGTCCATCTCGATGAGGTTCCCGGCCCGCGTGCAGGTGAGCAACCCGCTCGCCGTCTGGAACCGGGCCGGGACGTCGACGGGGAGCCAGCCGTCCCAGAGCACGTGCGCGCTCGCGAGCGTGGCGTGCCCGCAGAGCGGGACCTCGACCGACGGCGTGAACCACCGCAAGCCGAACTCGGCGCCCGCCGGCGTGACGAACGCGGTCTCGGACAGGTTCATCTCGGTCGCGACGGCCTGCATCCACTCCGGTTCCGCCGGACCGTCGAGCAGGCAGACCGCGGCGGGGTTGCCGCCGAACGCGGCCTCGGTGAAGGCGTCGACGACGAAGAGGGGCGCGCCCAAGGAGTGCGCGCTACTCGATGATGACGAGGACGTCGCCGGTCGACACGCTCGCGCCCGAGGTCACGCGCACCTCGGCGACGGTCCCGCCGGACTCGCTGCTGATCTGGTTCTCCATCTTCATCGCTTCGAGCACCAGCAGCGCCTGGCCGGCGTCGATCACGTCGCCGACCTCGACGAGCACCTTCACGATCGTGCCCTGCATCGGCGCGTTGATCGTGCCGTCGCCGCCGCTCCCACTCGAGGACGCGGCCTTCGGCTTCGGTGCGCGCTTGCTGCCGCCCGCGCCCGAGCTCGCGACGACGGGCGCGTCGGGCAGCCACAGCTTCACGTTGAACCGCTTGCCGTCCACCTCGACCGGCACCGTGCGCTCGGTCAGCGGCTCGGCCTCGGCCCCGTCGATCGCCGCGGGCGCTCGGTCGCGGGGCTTGACTCGGAGGTGAGCCCCGAGAGGTCGACTTCGTTCTCGAGCCAGTTGGTCGAATGGTGGCCGGCCGCGAAGTCCGGGTGGTTCAGCACGAGCTCGTGGGCGGGAACCGTGGTGTGGATCCCCTCGACGACCAGCTCCTGCAGCGTGCGCAGCATGCGGAGGCGGGCGCGCTCGCGGTCCGGGGCCCACACGACGAGCTTCGCCAGCAGGTTGTCGTAGAACTGCGAGATCGTGTCGCCTTCTTCGTACCCACCGTCCCAGCGCACCCCGGGACCCGACGGGATCCGGAGCTTGCTGATCGTGCCAGGCGACGGGAGGAAGCCCTTCGCCGCGTTCTCCGCGTTGATGCGGACCTCGATCGAGTGGCCGCGGTGCGCGACGGAGTCCTGCGTGAACGACAGCGGCTCGCCGCTCGCCACCCGGATCTGCTCCGCGACGAGATCGAGCTCGGTGACGAGCTCGGTGACGCAGTGCTCGACCTGGAGCCGGGTGTTCATCTCGAGGAAGTAGAACTCGCCGTCCTCGGAGCCCTCGACCGGCTGGTAGAGCATCTCGACCGTGCCCGCGTTGACGTAGCCGCACGCCTTGGCGACCTTGACCGCGGCTTCACCCATCGCGGCGCGCGTCTTCTCGCTGAGGTTCGCGGCGGGCGACTCCTCGACCAGCTTCTGGTGCCGACGCTGCACCGAGCAGTCGCGCTCGCCGAGCCACACCGCGTTGCCGTGGGTGTCGGCGAAGATCTGCATCTCGATGTGACGCGGACGCGGGAGGTACTTCTCGAGGTACGCCTCGGCCCGCCCGAAGTACGCGGTGGCCTCGCGCTGTGCGGAGTCCAAGGCCGACTGCGCGTGCGCGGCGTCCTCCACGACCTTCATGCCGCGGCCACCACCGCCGTACGCCGCCTTGATCGCGACCGGCCAGCCGACCTTCTCGCCGAACGCGATGACGTCGTCGGCGCTCTCGATCGGGTCCAGCGTGCCGGGCACGCTCTCGACGCCACCACGGTCCGCGGCGCGCCGGGCGGAGATCTTGTCGCCCATCACGTCGATCGCCTCGGGCGGGGGACCGATCCAGGTGACGCCACGCTCGCCGATCACGCGGGCGAAGTCGGCGTTCTCGGCGTAGAAGCCGTAGCCGGGGTGGACGCCGTCGGCGCCGGACCGCTCGATGACCCCCAGGATGGCGTCGGTGTTGAGGTAGCTCTCGGCCGCAGTCTGACCACCGAGGGCGTAGGCCTCGTCGGCGTAGCGGACATGGAGCGCGTCGCGGTCGAGCTCCGAGTAGACCGCGACGGTGGGGATCCCCAGCTCGCGACACGTCCGCATCACGCGGACGGCGATCTCGCCACGGTTGGCGATCAGGATCTTCTTGAGCACGTGCACCTCAGCCAGTGGAGACGGGTCGCCGTATCCTACGGGCCGTGCCCGATCCCGAGGCCACTCCGGCGCGCTTCGGCGACGTCCGCTGGCTGGCCGACACCGACTCCACGAACCAGCACGTGCTGGACCTGGCTCGATCGGGTGCTCCGGACGGCGTGGTCGTCGTCGCCGACCACCAGCGCGCCGGGCGGGGCCGGCTCGGTCGCACCTGGAGCGCACCGCCCGGGGCCTCGCTCCTCGTCTCGGTGCTCCTGCGTCCGGACCTCCCGCCCGACGACCGCCATCTGGTGGTCATGGCCGCGGCGGTCGCGATGGCGGACGCGGTTGCGACGACGACGGGGGTCCACGCCGACCTGAAGTGGCCCAACGATCTCCTGGTCGGGCACCGGAAGCTCGCCGGGATCCTCGCCGAGGCGTCCGGCGACGCCGTCGTGGTGGGGATCGGGGTGAACGTCGACTGGCCCGAGATCCCGGCGGAGCTCGCGGACATCGCGACCGCGTGCAACGTCGAGGGTGGCCGGCCCACGTCGCGCGAGGAGCTGCTCGCCGCGTTCCTCACCCGCTACGCCGCGTGCCTCGACGATCTGGTCGGGACGCGGCGCGCGTACCGCAGCCGGCTCGCGACGACCGGTCGCCGGGTGCGCGTCGAGCGACCGGACGGGGTGCTCGTCGGGGTCGCGACCGGAGTGGACGACTCCGGACGCCTGCTCGTCGACGCCGACGGGTCGCGCCACGCGATCGCGGCCGGTGACGTGGTGCACCTGCGCGACGCCTGACGCCCCCTACGGGTCGAGGTCGCGGGCGACGAGCTCGGTGAACGCGGTGGCGAGTCGGGCGGTGATCGGGCCGCACACCGCGGGAAGCGGCTGCCCGTCCACCCGTGCGATGGCCTGGACCTCGCGCGTCGTCGACGAGAGGAAGGCCTCGTCACACCGGTGCAGCGCGTCGAGCGGGAGGGCCGCCTCCTCGATCGGGATCCCGAGCCCGGCCGCGAGCTCGAGGATCAGCGCCCGCGTCACGCCGAGCAGGCACCCGGCCTCTTCGGGCGGAGTGTGGAGCACGTGCTGGAACACCAGGAAGACGTTCGACCCGGTCGCCTCGCAGAGGTCACCACGCGTGTTCGGGAAGATCGCTTCGATCGCACCGTGCTCGCGCGCGTACACGAGGGCCCGAACGTTCTCGGCGTAGGAGATCGTCTTCAGGCCCGCGATGGCGCTCCGTTCGTTGCGCGACCACGGGACCGTCACGACGTCGGCCTCCGGGGCGGGCGGCGTGAGCTCGCTCGCCGCGATGATGACCGTCGGTTCGGCGTCGCCCCGCTCCGAGCCCAGCGGCGACTCGCCGCCCGTGACCGTGATCCGCAGCCGGCCCTCCCGCAGCCCGTTCGCGTCGAGGACCGCATCGGCCGCGGGGCGCAGCACGTCCGAGCTCGGCACCTCGAGCCCGATCCCCTTGGCGGAGAAGACCAGGCGCTCATGGTGGCGACGCCACGCGAAGGGGACGCCGTCGTAGACCCGCAGCGTCTCGAAGACGCCGTCGCCCACGAGCAGGCCGTGGTCCAACGGCGAGACGCGCAGCGCGGCCCCGTCGTCGAGCACGCCGTTGACCCAGAGCTTCATCACCGGCTCACGTCCGGGTGCCGGACACGACGCCGGGCGCGTCGGTCGCGACCTCGGAACCGGCGACGGTGAGCAGGCGCGCGGCCTTGAGCTCGCTCTCGTGCCACTCCGCAGCCGGGTCGGAGTCGGCGGTGATGCCGGAGCCCACGCCGAGCCGGGTCGCGCCGGAGCGCACGGTGAACGTCCGGATCGCGACCGCGAGGTCGGCGCGGTCGGCCACGGTGTCGACCCACCCCGCCGCACCGCAGTAGACGCCGCGCTCGACGGGCTCGAGGTCCTCGATCTCCTGGAGGACGCGCGGCTTGGGGGCGCCCGTGACCGATGCCGGAGGGAACGTCGCGCGCACCAGGCCGCCGAGGCCCACCCCGGGCCGCAGCGTGGCGCGCACGGTGCTGACGAGGTGGACGAGGCCGGGGTGCGTCTCGAGCTCGCAGAGCCCGGGGACCTCCACCGAGCCCGGCTCGCACACCCGCCCCAGATCGTTGCGCGCGAGGTCCACGATCATCACGTTCTCGGCCCGGTCCTTCGCGCTGGCTCGCAGCTGCGCCGGGGAGACCGCCGTCCCCTTGATCGGCCGAGTCTCGACCCGGCGGCCCTCGATGCGCAGGAAGCGCTCGGGTGACGCGGACACGACCGCGAGGTCCTCGCCGAGCTCGTCGGGCCCCGGCGCGCAGGAACGACGCGCGTGCGGTGCCGGGTTGCCGGACTCGAGCGCGCACCACAGCGCGACGGGGTCCGCGGCGCGGTCGCAGGTCAGCTGCCGGGTCAGGTTCACCTGGTAGCAGTCGCCCGCTTCGATGTGCTCGACGATCGTCCGCACGCCGGCTTCGAACTCCGGCCGCGCCAGGCTCGAGGCCCACGGTCCGAGGCCCGGTCGGGCCGGGGCGCGCGCCCCGGTGCCGGCCGCGTCGAGCGCGGCTTCGAGGTGACGGCGGGCCGCGCCGCGGCCGACGACCCGGCATCCCGATCCGCGCCGGTCGATCTGGGCATACGCGGCAAAGCGGATGAACACCGCGCCCGGGAGCGGTCCGGGGCCGGGCGACCCGGGGGCGGCGCGGCTCGCCGCCGGGCGGACCCGTTCGATGCTCCGGCCGAGCTCGTAGGTGAGGAAGCCGGCCCACCACCCGGGGCCGAGCCGATCGAGCCGATCGAACGCCGCGGCGCCGTCGACGGCCACGATCTCCTCCGCGCCGCAGGCCACGACCGCGCGCGATCCGTCGAGCCCGACCGCGGCCGGTTCCTCGATCGGCAGCGCCGCCAGGATCGGTCCGACCTCCATGCCTGCAGGGTATAGGAGGCTCCTGCACGCAATTTTGGGGGCCCTTTCAGTACGATCTACGGACCGTGGTTGCCTCCCTCCCGCCTTGGCGCGCCTTTGTTCGGCGCTACGTGATCGCCCTCGTCGTCACGTTCGTGCTCGTCACGGGCGGTCTCGTCGTGGGCAACCGCGTGGTCGACAACAAGCTGAACGACATCCCCCGCGTCGGCAACCTCACGCTCGCGCCGGGCCCCGGCAAGGCCGGCAACTACCTGATCATCGGCTCGGACTCCCGGGACTTCGAGACGAACGCGACCCAGGAGAAGGCGTTCGGGTCCGCCGCCGACCTCGGCAAGCCCCGGTCGGACACCCTGATGATCGTGCACATCGATCCCGACGCGAAGACCAGCCTCCTGGTCTCGTTCCCCCGGGACCTGCTCGTGAAGACGGCCGACGGCTCCACCGACATGATCAACGCGGCCTTCAACGACGGCCCGCAGAAGGTCATCGACGAGATCCGGAGCAACTTCGACATCAAGATCAACCACTACGTCGAGATCAACTTCGAGGCGTTCATCGGCATCGTCGACGCGGTCGGAAAGATCCCCGTGTACTTCCCGTACCCGGCGCGGGACAGCTTCTCGGGACTCGCGATCCCCACCGCAGGCTGCGTGTCCCTCGATGGCAACCAGGCGCTCGAGTACGCCCGCGCCCGGCACATGGAGTACCTCACGAACGGCCGGTGGACCGACGCGAGTCCCGCGCCGACCTCGACCGCATCAACCGCCAGCAGAACTTCATCCGCCGCCTCGCCGACGTCGCGGCCCGCAAGGGCGCATCGAACCCGCTCACCGCGCTCGACATCGCGGACGCGATCGTGCCGAAGCTCAAGGTCGACCAGCAGCTGAGCAAGCAGGACATCTTCCAGCTCGTGAACACGTTCCGGAAGGTCAACCCGAACGACAGCAACGCGATCAAGATGCAGACGATCCCGGTGCAGGCGGCGCCGGCACCGAACGCCGCGCACCTCGTGCTGAAGCAGCCCGAGGCCGACTCCATGCTCGCCCAGCTCCGGACGTTCGGCGCGGTGAAGGGCCCGGACTTCTCGAAGCTGCAGCCGTCGCAGGTCCAGGTGCGGGTGCTCAACGCCTCGGGCGTGGGCGGTGCGGCCGGCACCGCGCTCGCCGACTTCCAGCGGTACAGCTTCGCCCCTGCGGGAGTGGGCAACACCTCCCTGAAGGACTCCACCGAGATCCACTACCGCCCCGGCAACGACGCCAAGGCGCTGCTCGTGGCGAGCTACATGAAGGGCGTCGGCCAGGTCGTCGCAGACTCGTCGATCCCCGGCGACCAGATCGTGGTGATGATCGCCCACGACTTCAACGGCGTGGCGCCCCAGAGCAAGCACAAGAAGGCCGCGACCACCACCACGACGAAGAAGCCCTCCAAGAAGGGGACGACGACCACCACGGCTGCGCCCACCGCCGCCTGCTGAGCCCGGCAATCCCGGCCGGAGTGCGTCGAACCCCTAGAATTCCCCGGATGCCCCGGCCCTGTGGAGATCGCGCGCGCGTGGACCCGGCCGGGCCGGGAGCCCGGGACGGCGAAAGTGGGTCCACCCATGAGTGATGTTGCGGTCATCGGCGCCGGCTACGTCGGGCTCACCACGGCCACCTGCCTGGCTCACCTCGGCCACCGGGTCACGTGTGCCGACATCGATGCCGAGCGGGTGGCCGCGCTGTCGAAGGGTGAGATCCCGATCCTCGAGGACGGGCTGGCCGCGCTGGTGCACGAAGGCCTGTCGTCGCAACGGCTGCGCTTCGTCGTGGGCGCGAAGAACGCGGCGAGCATCGCCGAGTTCGTGTTCCTCTGCGTCCCCACTCCCCAGGCCGACGACGGCTCCGCTGACCTCTCGTTCGTCGAGGAGGTCGCCCGGGAGATCGCGCCGGTGCTGCACGCGGGGACGGTGGTCATCAACAAGTCCACGATGCCGGTGGGCTCGACCCGGCTGGTGCAGCGCATCCTCGCCGAGGCGGGCGCGGCGATCGAGCAGGTCGGCGTGGCCTCGAACCCGGAGTTCCTGCGCGAGGGCACCTCGGTCCGGGACTTCCTCGAGCCGAGCCGCGTGGTCATCGGCTGCGACGACCCGGCGGTCGCGGTGCGGGTCAGTGAGCTGTACCGCTCGATCAACGCGCCGATGCTCGTGACGGACCCGGCATCGGCCGAGATGATCAAGTACGCGTCCAACGCCTTCCTGGCGACCAAGATCTCGTTCATGAACGCGATCGCCAACCTGTGCGAGACCGTCGACGCAGATGTGCGCGAGGTCGCGCTGGGCATGGGCTACGACCCGCGCATCGGCTTCGAGTTCCTGCATCCCGGACCGGGCTACGGCGGGTCGTGCTTCCCGAAGGACACCGCCGCGCTGCTCTACGCGGCCCGCAGCAGCGGGTACGACTTCTCGCTGCTCGAGGGGGTCGTCGAGGTCAACCTCCGCCAGCACGAGCGCATGGTCGAGAAGGTGCGCAACCTCGCGGGTGGGACGCTGGCCGGGACGCCGATCGCGTTGTGGGGCCTGACGTTCAAGGCCAACACCGATGACCTGCGGGATTCTCCGGCGCTCGTGATCGCGCGCCGGCTGTTCGAGGAGGGGGCGTCGGTGCGCGCGTACGACCCGGCCGCCGGCGAGGGTGCCGCGATGCTCGTGCCCGGGCTCGAGATCGTCCCCGATCCGTACGCGGCCTGCGAGGGCGCCCAGGTGCTCGCGGTGCTCACCGAGTGGGACGAGTTCCGCTGGCTCGACTTCGACCGCGTGCTCGCCGGGCTCGATCGCCCCGCGGTCCTCGACGCCGCGGAACCTGCTCGATCCCGTCGCGCTCCGCCGCCGCGGGTTCACCTACGAGGGCGTCGGCCGCTAGTGGAGTCCGTCCCGCGCCGGCGTTCCAACGACAATCCCGCGACCCCGGGCGGTCGTCACGGGAGCCGCAGGCTTCCTCGCGTCGCACCTCTCCGAGCGCCTGATCGACGACGGCTGGGATGTCGTCGGCCTCGACAACATGCTCACCGGCCGGATGGAGAACATGGCGGGCCTGCTGTCCCGGCCGGAGTTCACGTTCGAGCGCTACGACGTCACGAACTTCCTGCACGTCACCGGGTCGGTCGACGCGGTGCTGCACTTCGCGAGCCCGGCCAGCCCCCAGGACTACCTGGAGCACCCGATCAAGACGCTGAAGGTCGGCGCGCTCGGCACGCACAACACGCTCGGCCTCGCGCTGGCGAAGCAGGCGCGGTACCTCCTCGCGTCGACGAGCGAGGTGTACGGCGACCCGCTCGTGCACCCCCAGCCCGAGACCTACTGGGGCAACGTCAACCCGATCGGACCCCGGGGCGTCTACGACGAGGCGAAGCGGTTCGCCGAGGCGTTGACGCTCGCCTACCACCGGGCCCACGGCCTCGACGTGCGCATCGTGCGGATCTTCAACACGTACGGTCCCCGGCTCCGGCCCGCGGACGGGCGCGTCGTGTCGAACTTCCTGGTGCAGGCGATGGAAGGCAAGCCGCTGACGGTCTACGGCGACGGCCGGCAGACGCGTTCGTTCTGCTACGTCGACGACCTCGTGGCCGGCATCCTCGGCCTCCTGCGCTCCGACTGCATCGGACCCATGAACATCGGCAATCCGAACGAGTTCAGCATGCTCGAGCTCGCCCAGGTCGTCCTCGACGTCACGGGCTCGGCATCCGAGATCGTCTTCGAGCCGTTGCCGACCGACGACCCCACCCAGCGCCAGCCCGACATCACGCTCGCGCGCGAGGCGCTCGGGTGGGAGCCGAAGGTCCAGCTACACGAGGGACTGACCCGCACGTACGAGTGGTACCGGAAGGAGCGCGGTCAGTGAATGCAGGTGGCTCGGCCAGCTCCGTGAGTCGGGGCCCGTTCGAACCGAAGGAGTACAAGAAGCTCTCGGTGATCGTGCCGGTCTACAACGAGCGCAACACCGTGGTGGAGATCCTGCGCCGCATGCGCGCGGTGGACCTGCCGCTCGACCGGGAGTTCATCGTCGTCGACGACGGCAGCGACGACGGCACCCGTGCGGTGCTCACGCAGCTCGGCGACAGCACCACCAAGGTCGTGAAGCACCCGAAGAACCGCGGGAAGGGTGCCGCGATCCGCACCGGGCTGCAGCACGTCACGGGGGACCTCGTCCTGATCCAGGACGCGGACCTCGAGTACGACCCCGACGACTGGCTGCGCCTGCTCACACCGGTGCTCAAAGGGCGCGCGCAGGTCGTCTACGGCTCCCGCTTCACGGGCGAGCACCGCAACATGCTCTTCCTGCACTGGTGCGGGAACAAGATGCTCTCTCTCGTGACGAACCTGCTCTACAACACGACGCTTTCGGACATGGAGACGTGTTACAAGCTGTTCGACCGCGACGTGATCCGCAACGTGACCGTGAAGTCCGACCGGTTCGACTTCGAGCCCGAGATCACCGCCAAGGTGCTGCGGCAGGGGGTGCGCATCTACGAGGTGCCGATCTCGTACACGGGCCGCGAGTTCGACGAGGGCAAGAAGATCACCTGGCGGGACGGCTTCGCCGCGCTCTACGCGCTCGTGAAGTTCCGCTTCGTGGACTGACGGGCGAGATCTGATGCTGTCCGAGCCGCGCTGGGCCGCCGTGGTCGTCAACTACGAGTCGGGACCGTCCCTGACCGCGTGCGTCGCCGCGCTGCTCGCCGACGACTCCGCCGGCGGCCCGCCCGAGGTCGTGGTGGTCGACAACGGATCAACCGATCGGTCCGTGGCCGCACTGCACGCCGCGTTCCCCGAGGTCCCGGTCATCGACCCGGACGCGAACCTCGGGTACGGCCGGGCCGCGAACCTCGGGATCGCCGCGACCCGGGCTCCCGTCGTGGCGGTGATCAACCCCGACGCCGAGGTCGCCGCCGGCACCGCCGCGGCAGTGATGGCCCGCTTCGACGCGGACGGCCGGCTCGCGGCGGTGGGCCCGCAGCTGCTGAACCCCGACGGCACCCTGTACCCGTCGGCGCGGTCGGCGCCCTCGCTCGGCGACGCGGTCGGCCACGCGCTGCTCGGCAGCATCGTCCCGGACAACCGCTACACCGAGTCGTACCGCCAGCTCGACGCCGACCCCGAGCTTCCTCGCGACGTGGAATGGATCTCCGGCGCCGCGGTGTGGCTCCGGCGCGACGCGCTCGACCGGGTCGGGGGCTGGGACGAGCGGTTCTTCCTCTTCTTCGAAGACGTGGACCTGTGCCGGCGCCTCGGTGCCGACGGCTGGACCATCGCGTACGAGCCCGGCGGACACGTGATGCACACGGTCGGGGGCAGCCGGGCCCGTCGGCCCGTGCGCTCGATCCTCGAGCACCACCGGGCCGCCTACCAGTACGCGGCGAAGTGGTGGCACGGTCCGCGCCGGATGCTGCTGCCGGTCGCGGCGGGGTTCCTGGCCGTGCGCGGGGCCGTCGTCGCGGGGGGCGTGGTGGTCCGGGGGCGGCCCGGAACGCCGGCGACCACCGAGTAACCTCGATCGGGTCATGGCCAAAGCGAGCAAGTACAACCGCGCCCGGATCCGCTCCCGCGTCCGCCGTCCGAAGCGTCGGAGCGGATCGATGGTCTGGACCGTCACCACCATCGTGATCGTCGTCGTGGGCGTCCTGCTCGTGACCCTGACCTACGCGGACCGCCACAACAACGCGGATGCCGCGCCCACGATCGGTGACCACTGGCACGCCTTCCTGGGCTACAACGTGTGCGGGACCTGGCTCCCGAACGCGCCCGCGTTCGAGGACCGGGCGAACGAAGCGGGCGTCCGGGCCGGGCTGCACTCCCACGGCGACGGCCTGATGCACATCCACCCGTTCGCGAGCGACGAGGCCGGCGACAAGGCCACCCTGGGCCGGTTCCTGGGCTACGGCGGCTGGAGCACCTCGGACTCCTCGTTCAAGGTCTGGGACGACAAGGAGCACAAGACCGGGGACAAGTGCGGCTCGGGCTCCAACGCCAAGAAGGCCACGGTCCAGTGGACCGTCGGACGGTTCGGCAAGACCTGGACCGGCACACCGCGGTCGGGCAACCCGTCGGACTACCACCCCCAGAACGGCGACATCGTCGGGGTCTACCTGCTCCCGAAGGGCGAGAAGCTCCCGGAGCCTCCGACCGCCGAGCAGGCCCTGACGAACATCAGTGACCTCGGTGGTGCCCCCGTCTCGGCGTCCACGACGACGTTGCCGGGAGGCAGCACGACCACCTCGCCGCCGGCGGGCAGCTCCTCGACCACGCCCGCCGCCAGCACCGGGACCACGGCCACCACCACCGCCCCGTGAAAGCCGTCGTTCTCGTCGGGGGCCAGGGCACGCGCCTCCGGCCGTTGACGCTCACGACGCCCAAGCCGCTGCTACCCATCGCCAACGTGCCGTTCCTCGAGCGGCAGCTCACCTGGCTGGCCCGGTACGGCGTCGACGAGGTCGTGCTGTCGCTCGGGTACCTCCCGGAGGCGTTCACCGAGCACTTCTCCGACGACCGGTTCGGCGACATCAAGCTCCGGTTCGTCGTCGAGCACGAGCCGCTCGGCACGGCGGGCGGCATCCGGTTCGCCGCCGAGGGCATCGACGAGCGGATGCTGGTCTGCAACGGCGACGTGCTCACCGATCTCGACCTCGCGGCGCTCGTGCAGTTCCACACCGAGCGGGAGGCCGCCGCGACGATCGCGCTCACCCAGGTCGGGGACCCGTCGGCGTTCGGGGTCGTCCCGACGCGCGCCGACGGCGAGGTCGTCGCGTTCGTGGAGAAGCCGCCCCGCGACCAGGCGCCGACCAACTGGATCAACGCCGGCACGTATGTGCTCGAGCCGGAGGTGATCGACTCGATCCCGCCCCGGTTCACGGTGTCGATCGAGCGCGAGACGTTCCCCCGCATGCTCGAGTCGCCCGGCCGCCTGTACGCGATGCAGTCACACGCCTACTGGCTCGACATCGGGACGCCCCAGAAGTACATCGAGGCCCAGCTCGACGTGGCCGGCGGTCGGCTCGGCCCCCCCGTCGTGGGTGCGACGGAGGCCGGCCCGGACGTCTGGGTCGAGCCCGGCGCGGAGATCGACGAGACCGCCGTGGTCCTCGGACCGTCGGTGATCGGGGTCGGCGCCCGGGTCGGGCCCGGCGCCCGGGTGGAGGCCTCGGTGCTCGGACCGGGGACGGTGGTCGGCGAGGGGAGTAACTTGCTCCGTTCGGTGCTGCTTCGGGGCGCAACGGTGGCCGCGGGCACGCGAGTGACGGATGAGGTGGTCGGCCCCGACGCGAGGCTGCCCTGCGGCTAGGAGACAACGTGAAAGCGCTCGTGACCGGCGGTGCCGGCTTCATCGGATCGACTCTTTCCGACCGACTGCTCGCCGAGGGCTGGGACGTCGACGTCGTCGACGACCTCTCCACCGGATCGTTGGCGAACCTGGCCGACGCCCGCTCGCTCGGCAGCCGCAAGTTCTCGTTCCACCGCCTCGACGTCCGGTCGCCGGCGATCACCGACCTCATCGCGCACCGCAAGCCCGACGTCGTCTTCCACCTCGCGGCGCAGGCCGACGTCCGCGTGTCGGTCGCCCGGCCGGTGTTCGACGCCGAGGTCAACATCCTGGGGACGCTGAACGTCTGCCAGGGCGCGCTCGCGGCCGGGACCCAGAAGGTCGTCTTCGCGGCGTCGGGCGGGACGCTTTACGGCACCCCCGAGCACCTGCCGGTGCGGGAGGGTCATCCGCAGCGCCCGGAGTCGCCGTACGGCGTGGCGAAGAAGGCGTCGTGCGACTACCTCCACTACTACCGGGAGATCCACGGCCTCGAGTACAGCGCCCTCGCGTTTGCGAACGTCTACGGCCCCCGCCAGGACCCGCACGGTGAGGCGGGCGTCGTCTCGATCTTCGCGGGCATGATGCTCGACCGGACCCGGCCCACGATCTTCGGTGACGGGAAGCAGACCCGCGACTTCGTGTACGTCGACGACGTCGTCGACGCGCTGTTCCGGGCGTCTGACCGGGGCAGCGGGCTGATCATCAACATCGGCACCGGCATCGAGACGAGCGTGCAGGAGCTCTACGACTCGATCGCCCGCGCGGTCGACTTCAAGGACGAGCCGAACCACGCGCCGGCGCGTCCGGGGGAGCTGCAGCGCTCGTCGCTCGACCCGGGTCGCGGCGGAGATCCACCTCGGCTGGAAGCCGTGGACCGATCTCGACGACGGTGTGGAACGCACGCTGGAGTGGTTCCGCGCCCAGCGCGCCACCGGCCGCTAGTCGCTCGTCCCGCGGCTAGCGGAACGCCCGGAGCTGATCGAGCGGGATCTCGGGACGGGGCCGGCCCACGTACGCGGGATCCGGGTGGCCGACGAGCACGAGCGCGTGGGGGAGCCACTCGGCCGGCAGCGCGAGCGCGTCGCGCGCGGCTTCGGGGCAGAAGATCGGTGCGGCGACCCAGCACGAGGCGAGGCCGGCATCGGCCGCGGCGACCATCAGGTTCTCCACCGCCGCGCCGAGCGACAGGAGGGCCATGCCCCACTCCGCCCGCTGGCGGGTCGAGTCGGGGTAGCGGTCCAGGCCGTCCCAGGTGAGGCAGCCGAGGACCAGGGCCGGCGCGGCGAGCAGCTTGTGGTGCGACGCCTCGACCAGCTCGGCGATGCGGGCCGGGTCCGTGCCGTCCGCGGCGAGGTCGGTCCGCCACTGCTGCCCCATGCCGGTGGCGAGGTCGCGCTTGGCGTCGTCGGTGTCGACCACGACGAACCGCCACGGGCGTGAGTGGTGCGGCGCCGGCGCGATGCACGCGGCCTCGACCAACCCGTCGAGCGTATGGCGGGCCACCGGTGCACCCGTGAACGCCCGGATCGACCGCCGAGCCTCGAGGAACCCCGGCACGCTCACCGGAAGAGGTCGTCCTGCGGGGCGCGGACGAGCTCACGGACCGAGCCGTCGCGGAACCATTCGGGATCGAGCCCCCGCACGATCGCGACCGGGATCCCGGAGGCCTTTCCCATCACCAGCTCGGCCGCACTCGCGACCTCGTCCGCGACCGCGACCTCGGTGACGTTCAGCTCGCGTCCGAGCGCGTCGGTCTGACCGCGCAGGTCGATCACCGCGCCGAGGCCCGAGACACCGATCGCGACGTCGGTGAGGCCGTTGCGCCAGGCCCGCCCGAACGTGTCCGAGATGACGACCGCCACGTCCACCCCCGTGCCGCGCTGGACCGCGGTGCGGATCCGGTGCGCCGAGCGGTCGCTGTCGACCGGGAGGAGCGCGGCGAAGCCGGATTCGATGTTGGACAGGTCGATGCCCGCGTTCGCGCAGACGAACCCGTGGGTCGTCTCACTGATGATCAGGTCACCGCGCCGGCGCAGGATGCGCACCGACTCACCTTCGACGAGCACCCGCCGCGCGTCGAGGTCCTCGTGGTCCAACGGGACCAGGCGGTCCTCGACCTTCGAGATGATCTTCTGGGTCACGACCAGGCAGTCGCGGTCCTCGAGCGGGGTGTCCTGGGCCGCCGCCGCGCCCGCGATGAGCTCGCCGAGCGCGTCGCCCGGCCTGATCTCGGGGATCCCGGCGATCGGGATGATCGTGAGCGCGCGCACGGATCAGGCGACGGCGTCGAGCGTGTGGCGCGCCAGCGCCGCCGCCACCCGGGCGTCGGTCATCAGCGTGTCGGCGACGACCGCGTGCACGCCGGCGGCTTCGACCTCGACGCGCCCGGTGCTCGTCGCCCGAGTCGATCACGAGCGTGCCGCAGAAGTCCGCGTACGCGCGCGCCACGCCGACGCAGCTGACCTCGATCCCGAGCGGGCCCATCAAGCGGTCGGCAGGTCCCTTCACCGGGGCGCCGGCGATGATCGGGCTCACGCCGACGACGCGGTCGCGCCGCCGGGCCAGCACGTCGCGCACCCCGGGCACGGCCAGGATCGGGCCGATCGAGATCACGGGGTTCGACGGGCAGATGAGGATGGTCTCCGCCGCTTCGAGTGCCGCGAGCACTCCGGGCGCGGGCTGCGCGGTCGCGATCCCGTCGAACTCCACCGCGACGACCGGTGGGTTGGCGCGCTCGCGCACGAACCACTCCTGCATCGCGAGGGTCTCGTCGGAGCCGTCGTCCCGACGCACGGTCACACGGGTTGCCACCCGGTCGTCGCTCATCGGCAGGAGCCGGGGGACGACACCCCACGCGGCCGCGATCTCGGCCGACACCTCGGAGACGGTCGCGCCCTCCGCCAGCCGTTCGGTCCGGTAGATGTGCGTGCCGAGATCCCGGTCGCCGAGGCGGAACCAGGTGTCCTGGCCGTACCGGTCGAGCGCGTCCATGGTCACGAAGGTCTCGCCCGCGAGCCCCCAGCCCTGCTCGGGGTGCTCGGCGCCGGCGAGCGTGTACGTCACGGTGTCGAGGTCGGGGCACACGTACAGGCCGTGGAACACCTCGTCGTCGGCGGTGTTCACGACGACGGTCACCGCCTCGGGAGGCACCACGCGCACCAGGCCGCGGAAGAAGCGTGCCGCTCCAACTCCACCAGCCAGCGCTACCAGCATGATTCGAGCCTAAGCCTTGGACAACGAGAAGGTCCCCTCCGAGGAGGGGACCTTCCGGCTGCGAGACGCGGCGGGGGGATGCCGCGCCTCGGGCGTTGTGGTGGTGCCGCTCAGCTGTCGCCGTTGACCGCGTGCGGCACCGACCTCGGGGAGCTGCGCCGACCCTGCACGCGGGCCTTGCCCACCTCGATCGTCTTCGCGAGCTGCTCGGGGATCGCGCTCACGTTCGGCAGCGAGGGCAGCGAGATCGACGAGGGCAGGGAGATCGAACGGATCTGCTCCACCACGGGCTCGACCCGGACCTGGATGTCACCGACGACCGGTGCGGCCCAGACCCGCGGGTCGGCGCCCTTGGCGGCATCGGCGCCGGCCTTCACCTGGCTGCCGACGGTCCCGAGGGTGCTCGACACGGTGGTGCCGACCGTGCCGCTGACGGTGGAGCCGAGGCTGCCGACCGTCCCGGTGACGGTGGAGCCGAGGTCGCCGAGGCTGGCGGCGTACCCGGACGCCTTGCTCACGATCGAGTCGGTCTGGGTCTTCACGGTCCCGCGGGCGTCCTGGCCCAGCGAGCTCACGCGGCTCACGGCGTCGCGGCGCTTGACCTGCGCCTGCTGGAAGCCGAGCACGCCCACGCCGACGAGCACGTAGGCGGTGTCGGTGGCGGTCTTGCGGAGGTTGACGTCCATGGTGATGCGCTCCTGCGTTGCTGATCTCGGGGTTCGAGGGGCGAGCCGATCGGCGCCGCCGTGCAAGCACCATAACGCAGAGTGCTAACTCTTGCAAGCACTCGAGGGGTGACGATCGTCACCGTGCCACGGCCTGAGACCGCCCCGGAAGTACGCTCGACCGGCCCATGGACACCACTCCGACCCCCTCCGACGGGCCGATGCTCGACTCGGAGACCCCCGGGGAGGCATCGGAGCCGCTCGTCGCCCCGCCCGTCGTGGCCGTCGTCGTCACGAAGGACCCCGGACCGTGGCTCGAGGAGAGCCTCGAGGCCCTCGGTGCCTCCGACTACCCGGGGCTCACCGTGCTGGTGCTCGACGCCGGCTCGGAGGTCGACCCCACCGCCCGGGTGGCCGGCGTCCTGCCCGGTGCGTTCGTCCGCCGGGTGCCCGAGGCCGCCGGCTTCCCGGCCGCGGCCAACGACGTGATCGACGTCGTGCAGGGTGCGACCTTCCTGCTCTTCTGCCACGACGACGTGGTCCTGGACCCGACCGCCATCCGGCTCCTGGTCGAGGAGGCCTTCCGCTCCAACGCGGCCATCATCGGCCCGAAGCTGGTGGAGTACGACCACCCGGACATCCTCCTCGAGGTCGGCATGGCGATCGACCGCTTCGGGGTGCCGCACTCGGGCATCGAGCCGGGGGAGCTGGACCAGGAGCAGCACGACTCCGTGCGCGACGTGTTCTTCGTCTCGAGCACGGTGATGCTCGTGCGTTCGGACCTGTTCGCCGAGCTCGGCGGGTTCGACGCCATGACCTTCCCCGGCGCCGAGGACCTCGACCTCTGCTGGCGGGCCCGGATCGCCGGCGCGCGGGTCATGGTGGCGCCGGACGCGCGGGCGCGGCACCGCCAGGCCGACAAGGTTCACGACACGACCGAGGCCGTGTCACCGGCCGTCGCACAACGGAGCCGGCTGCGGGCGATGTTGAAGTCCGCGTCCGGCTGGTCGCTCGCCTACCTCGTGCCGATCGCGCTGTTCCTTGCGGTCGTCGAGGTCGTCCTGTTCGTGCTCGCCCGCCGGCGCGACCGGGCCAAGGCGTTGATCGGTGCCTGGGTGTGGAACTTCCGCAACCTCGGCGACCTGCGCCGGGCGCGCAAGGCCGCGCAGTCCCTGCGCCGGGTTCCGGACATCGACCTCCGATCGCTGCAGGTGCGCGGGAGCGCGCGGGTCCGCGGGTACGTCGCGGGCTCACTCCAGGCCGAAGACCGGATCCGCACGATCTCCGAGCGCAGTAGGAACCTGTCGGGGAACGCGTCCAGCCGCCTGCGCGACCCGGCGTCGATCGCGGCCGTGGTGTTCGGGGTGCTGGTGCTCATCGGGTCCCGCGCGCTGCTGGTCGGGCGGGTGCCGGTCGTCGGGCAGATGCCGGGCTGGCCGGGAGTCGGCGGCCTGGTCGAGACCTTCACCTCCGCGTGGCGCTACGCGAACCTGGGCTCCGCCTCGCCCGCGCCGGCCCAGCTCGGGGTGTTCTCGGTGCTCGGGACGATCCTGCTCGGCGCGACCGGGCTGGCCCGCACGATCATCATCGTCGGCGCACTGCCGTTCGGCGTGTTCGGCGTCTGGCGTCTGGGCCGCCGGATCACCGGACCCGGAAGCGCGGCCGTCGTGGCCGCCCTCGCGTACGGGATCAACCCGTTGCCCCGCAACGCGCTCGTCGCCGGGCGCTTCGGCCCGCTCATGCTCTACGCGCTCGCGCCGCTGATCGTCTCGAGCCTTCTACGCGTCGGCGGCTACCTCCCGGACACCACGCCGCGCCGGTGGTGGCGCGCGGTGGTGGCCACCGGCGCGCTGGTCGCGCTGACGACGGCCGCATGGCCGCCCGCGATCCTGCTGCCGGTCCTGCTCGCGCTCGCGTTGACGCTCGCGCAGCCGATCGCGCGCGGTGCCGGCGCGCTGGGTGCGCTCTGGCGCGCGACGATCGTCAGCACCGGCATCGCGCTCGCGCTGCTCCTGCCGTGGCCGCTCGCGTACCTCCGCGCCGGGGACCGGCTCGCCGCGCTCGGGTTCGCGTTCCGACTGGACTTCAGCTTCTCGCAGGTCCTGCGCTTCCAGACCGGGCCGAACGGTGCCGGGCTGTCCGGCTGGATCATCGCGGGCGCCGCGCTCCTCGTCCTGGTGCTCGCGTCCGGTCCGCGGCTCGTCTGGGCGACGCGCGCGTGGATGCTGGCGCTGCTGTCCTTCGCGTGCGTGTGGCTGCCGTCGCAGTTCGCGCCGAGCTTCCCGATGCCGGCTGTCGAAGGCCTGCTGGTCCCGGCGGCGCTCGGGATCTCGCTCGCGGTCGGCCTCGGCGTCGCGGCGTTCATCGAGGACGTGCGCCAGTTCCATTTCGGGTGGCGCCAGGTTGCTGCCGTCGGCGGCGCCATCGCGCTGGCCTTCCCGGTGTGCGCCTTCGCGCTCGACGCCCTGGGCGGCCGCTGGCACATGCCGGCCAACGACTGGAACCAGAACCTTTCGTGGATGCGGGCCGAGGACGAGAGCGGCCAGTTCCGGGTCCTGTGGCTCGGGAACCCGGCGGTGCTGCCCGTCGACCCGATCGTGCACGGCGACGTCGGCTTCGGCGTGTCGAACAACGGGCCGGGCGACGTCAGCACCGCACTGCCGCCGCCCGCGGGTGGTTCGAGCGCGCGCCTGGCCAACGCGGTCGATCTCCTGCGGGAGCGGCGGAGCAACCGGGTCGGCGCGCTGCTCGGTCCCATGGGCGTGCGCTACCTCGCAGTGCCGGAGCGCCCGAACCCGGGTGTCCTCCGGACCGACCCGGCACCCGCGAGGCTGCTGGTGGCGCTCGCGGACCAGCTGGACCTCGTCCGGCTCGAAGGCCCACCCGGGCTCGAGCTGTACGAGAACAACGCCTGGATCCCGGGCGCGGCGTCGATGCCGGCGAGCCAGCTCGCGGCCGCCGCCACGGATCCGATCGGCGCGCCCGTCGGGGCCTCGCGGGCGCGCCCGATCCACAACGGCGTCCGGGTGCCCGCGGGCGCGATCCTCTGGAGCCAGTCCTACGACGGATCGTGGAGCGCATCGTCGAACGGGTCGTCGCTGCCGCATCGTCAGGTGTTCGGGTTCGCGAACGGGTACACGCTCGACCGGGCGGGAACGGTCTCGTTCTCCTACGGCGACCAGTGGCTGCGCTACCCGGCGGTGCTCATCGAGCTCGGGCTCGTCGCGGGCGCGTTCCTGCTCTGGCGGGGCAGCGCCAAGTTCCGGTGGCCGCTGCGCCGTCCCAGTGACGAGGCGGGGGAGTCGTGAGCCCGCTGAGCGGACGCCGGGCGCGCCTCGTCGTGATCGTCGTCGTCGTGGGCTGCCTGCTCGCGGCGGCGCTGATCGACCGAACCAGCTCCGGCTCGGAGAGCAGCACCGCCGCGGACCTTGTCGCGCTCGGGCCACGCGTCCCGCCGCGAATGCGGTCGAGACCGCGTGGTACTGCGCCGAGGGCACGTCGAACCCGGGCGGCCGGGCCGACGAGCGCGTCTTCATCGCGAACATCGACACCCGGGTCGCGCACGCGCGCGGATCACCGTCATGCAGGGACCGAACCAGGTTCCGAAGGCGAAGACCGTCGACGTCGCGCCGGGCGCGCTCACGTCCCTGCGCGTCGCGGACATCCTCGCGATCGCGGAGCCCGGAGTGCTCGTCGAGGTGACCGGTGGGCGCGCGATCGTGACGCACTCGGTGGCCGGCACGGGCGACTCCGGGTTCGGTCCGTGCGCGCGTGACGCGGCGCCGCAGTGGCACTTCGCCGCCGGCACGACGGTCAAGGGCGCGCAGCTGTTCCTCGCGCTGTTCAACCCGTTCGCCGAAGACGCGATCGTCGACATCGACTTCCTCACCAATTCGGGTCCGCTGGCGCCGGACGATCTCCAGGGGTTCGTCGTGCCCGCACACAGCCGCGTCACCGTCCCGGTGCAGGACCACGCGCGTCGCGACGACCTCGTCGCGACCGAGGTCAGCGCGCGCCGGGGCCGGGTCGTCGCCGAGCAGTCGCAGACCCTCGACGGGACCGACGGCCGGACGGGCCTGGCCCTGTCGCTCGGCAGCCCGCAGCTCGCGACCCACTGGGAGTTCGCGAACGCGTCGATCGCGGCCGGCCGGACCCAGACGATGGTCATCGCGAACCCGGCGTCGGTGCCCACCACCGCGACCGTCCGCACCCGGCTCGACGGTGGCGTGCTCGAACCCGAGTCGGTGAACCTGCCCGCCCAGACCGCGGTCTCGGTGGACCTGGGCCGGCGGGTCCCGCCCGGCGTCGGCTTCTCGGTCGCGATCGAGAGTCGCACCCCGGTCGTGGCCGAGTCGCTCGTCGCGGTGCAGTCACCGAAGGCGGCCACGCTGCGGGGCATCGCCACATCGATCGGCACCGCCCACTTCGCGCGTCGGTGGGTCGATGCCCCGGCGCGCGCCACGAGCTCGTCGCAGGACTCGGTCGCGGTGCTCAACCCCGGTCGGGCGTCCGTGACGTTCCGGCTCTCGGTGGTGCGGGCCGGCCGGACGACCGTACCGTCGACCACGGCGCGGGTCACGCTCGCTCCGGGCAAGCGCACCGTGATCGACCTCGGGGTGCTGAAGGTCCCGACGGATGCGTACGTCGTCGTCGACGCGAGCGGGCCGGTCGTCGTCGAGCGCGAGTCCGCGGCCATGCCCGGCATCACCGTTGCCGCCGCGGTCCCCGACCTCGACGGCTGACCTCCCCTGCTCGTTTCGGGGCGTTTGCAGGTCGCCGGGGCGACGCTGAGACGCCCCGAAACGAGCTGTGGTGGGGGTCCGGCGCTACCGTCGGCGCGGTGATCGTGCGGATCGGCATCGGTGCGGTGTTGCTCGTCGTCGCGGTCGTCGTGGCGATGCTGCTCGAGCGCCGGCGCAAGGCCACGGCGGGGCCGATCCGCGACACCTACGCGGTGCCCCGCCAGCTCTACCGGGCCGACTTCCCGCACCCCGAGTCACCGTGGCTCGTCGTGCTGTTCTCCTCGCGCACGTGCGACTCCTGCGCCGCGATGCGCGAGAAGGTGCTCGTGCTCGAGTCGTCCGAGGTCGCGGTCTGCGACATGGAGTTCTCCGAGACCCGCGAGCTCCACGAGCGCTACGCGATCTCCGGCGTGCCCATGGTCGTCATCGCCGACGCCGAAGGCGTGGTGCGCAAGTCGTTCGTCGGTTCGGTGAGCGCGACGGACCTCTGGGCCGCCGTCGCCGAGATCCGCACCGACGAGCCCTCGAGCTAGCCGGGCCTCGACCCGCTAGATGGGCTGGACGGGACGGCCGTCCTCGTCGATCGCCTGGCCCTCGTCGTCGACCGTCTCGACCGTGCCGTCGGCGAGGACCACCTTGCGGGGCCCGCCGGCGCGGTAGCCCATGGCGTCGTCGACCAGGCGCTCCACCTCGAGGCCGTCCAGCGTCTCGTGCTCGAGCAGCGCCTTGGCCACGGCCTCGAGGCCGGGCCGGTACGCGCGTGAGCATGTTCAGCGTGCGCTCCTCCTGCGAACGGAGGATGCGCTCGACCTCTTCGTCGATGACCCGCGCGGTCTCGTCCGAGTAGTCGCGCGTGTGCACGAGGTCCTCGCCGAGGAACACCGCGCCCTGCGAGCCCCAGGCCATCGGACCGATGCGATCCGACATGCCCCACTCCCGGACCATGCGCCGGGCGATCTCGGTGCCGCGCACCAGGTCGTTCTGCGCCCCGGTCGACTGGGACTGGAAGATGAGCTGCTCCGCGACGCGACCGCCGAGCAAGACGGAGAGCATGTCGTCGAGGAAGTCCTTGTCGTGGGAGTACTTCTCCTCCTCCGGCAGCTGCTGGGTCATGCCCAACGCCATGCCGGTCGGCAGGATCGTCACCTTGTGCACCGGGTCCGCGTGCTCGAGGACGTATGCCGCCACCGCGTGCCCACCCTCGTGGTACGCCGTGTGCTCCTTCTCCTCCTCGTTCATGACGACGGTCGGCCGCTTGAGGCCCATGAGCACGCGGTCACGCGCGTCCTCGAAGTCCTCGCGGTGCACCGCGGTCTCGCCCCGGCGCACCGCGAACAGCGCGGCTTCGTTCACGAGGTTCGCGAGGTCGGCGCCCGACATGCCCGGCGTGCCGCGGGCGACGACCGCGACGTTGACGTCGTCGGCGATCTTCTTGTCGCGGAAGTGCACCTTGAGGATGTCGATCCGCTCTTCCTGCGTGGGCAGCGGCACCATGATCTGACGGTCGAAGCGACCGGGCCGCAACAGCGCGGAGTCCAGGATGTCGGGCCGGTTGGTGGCCGCGATCATCACGATGCCGACGCTGGTCTCGAAGCCGTCCATCTCGGCGAGCATCTGGTTCAGGGTCTGCTCGCGCTCGTCGTGCCCACCACCGAGGCCGGCGCCGCGCTTGCGCCCGATGGAGTCGATCTCGTCCACGAAGATGATCGCGGGAGCCTGCTTGCGCGCCGTCGCGAACAGGTCGCGCACGCGCGCTGCGCCGACGCCGACGAACATCTCCATGAAGTCCGAACCGGTGATCGCGACGAACGGCACGCCGGCCTCACCGGCGACCGCACGCGCGAGCAGCGTCTTGCCGGTGCCCGGAGGACCGACGAGGAGCACGCCGCGCGGGATGCGCGCGCCGATCTCCTTGAACTTGCCCGGGTTCTTCAGGAAGTCGACGACCTCCGTGATCTCCTGCTTCACCGGTCCGTAGCCGGCGACGTCCGAGAACGTCGTCTTCGGCTTCTCCGCGTCGTAGACCTTGGCCCGGCTGCGGCCGATGTTCATGACCGCGCCCATCTGTCCCTGCGCGCGGCGGTTCATCCACACGAAGAACCCGATGATCAGCACGAGCGGCAGCACCCAGATCAGGATGCTGAGCAACGCGTTCGAGCTCTCGCGGACGTACTTCACGTTGACGCCCTGCTCGGCGAGCTTCTTCAGCTCGGTCGGCTGCAGGTCGTTGTTCGGCCCGGACGACGTGAAGGACTTCTTGCCGTCCTGCGCGGTCTTGAAGTCGCCGGAGATGTTGCCGTTCGACGGGTCGTAGGAGACGCTCTTCACGTCACCGTTGGCCACTGCCTTGCTGAACTGGCTGTAGGTGAGGTCCGCCTTGGACGTGTTGTCCGTGCGAACGGTCGTGAAGAGGAAGATCGCGACGACCACCCCGAGCACGACGAGCGGCAGCCAGCGCGGCCAGGGCCGCGAGGTGGGCGTGGGAGATCCGGGCGGCTTGCCTTGCCCGGAGGGTCGATCGGGTGGGCGACTGCTCACTGGGGAGTCGGACTCCTCGTTCGTGACGGGCTCGACCCCGTCGGGTCACCATCGTAGGGCGGGACACCCGCCGTGGCGGTCTCGTACGGCCTAACGACGTGGGACGGCCGAGGATTCCCCGGATCGGGCGCGGTTCCGTGAGGGCGAACCGCGACGCCGTAGCCTGCCCGCGTGAGCGCGGCGTCGATCCCCACCCGTCGGCGGGTGCGTTGGGGCCTGGGTGACGTCCTCTGGGTCTGGTTCGTCGGGCTGGTGGTCGGGGCGACCGCGGGCTCGATCGAGCTGGCGATCCGGGGCCGGGCGAGTGGGCTGGATCCCGACGGGATCGATCTCGCGGTGGGGCTCTTCGCGCAGAACGGGGCGATCCTGCTCGCCCTCTTCGGTGTCGCCCGCACGAAGGGGCTCGGCGACCTCCGGCGGGACTTCGGGCTGGAGATCCACCTCCGGGACTGGCCCTGGCTCGCGGCCGGGGTGCTGCTCCAGCTCCTGTCGATCGGGGTCATCGAGGTGCTGCGCCAGGTGTCGAGCGGGCTGCCGGAGCAGCAGGCGGCGGACACCGTGCAGCACAGCCAGGGCCCCGAGATCGTCTTCGTGATCCTCGGCGTCGCGCTCTTCGCCCCGCTCGTGGAGGAGCTGCTGTTCCGGGGCCTGCTGCTCCGGTCGCTGCTGCGCAAGACGACGTCCACCTGGGCGGTGGTCATCTCGGCCGTCGTGTTCGCCGCGGCCCACCTCCTGGACCCGAGCACCGCCACCCTGATGGCCCCCCTCCTGCTGCTGGGAACGATTTCGGCAATTCGGGCGGTTCGCACGGGAAATCTCTCGCAATCGATCATGTTGCACGTCGGCTTCAACCTCCTGTCCGCCGTGCTCCTGCTCACCACGTGACCTGAAGGTTTGCGGCGCTGACCAGGGGAAACACTCATGTCATCCTCCGGATCATCCCTCGTCATCCCTGGATCATCCTCCAGAAAATTCGGGCCAAACGACGACACCAGATCTAGAGAAAACATTCGGAAGTCACAGGAGCGGATCGCCATGCAGTGCAGCCGGTGTGCCAACAGCGGGATCGTCGAGATCAAGATGAAGATTGCGGGCGAGGACGTCATGTTCCGCCAGTGCGGCCGCTGCGAGGCGAAGACCTGGTTGAGCATCGACGGCCCGCTCTCGCTGAGCCGCGTGCTCGAGATGGCCCGCGTCGCGAGGTAGCTCGCAGCACGGCGCGCAAGGATTATTTGCAACAAGGGCCCGACCGGGC
Source organism: uncultured Acidimicrobiia bacterium (assembly GCA_963770105.1). Lineage (GTDB taxonomy): Bacteria > Actinomycetota > Acidimicrobiia > IMCC26256 > JAENVU01 > Chersky-806. The sequence continues at coordinate 510,966 of CAVYOL010000002.1, forward strand.
CCTTGTTGCAATTTCGGGGCTGAAACGGTTCCGCCGCCTCCGGCTGCCATGCTGAGGGAATGACGGTGAGCGAGCTCCCGCCGGAGGCGCTCGCGCCCGTTCCCGGGCCCGTACCGGACGTTCCCGGCGCGGGCGACGTCGTGCTCCCGCCCCCCGATCGCGACCTCCGGCTGGCCTGGCGGTGGCTCGGCATCCTGGTGGTCGGCGCGTGCTGCCTGGTCGTGTTCTGGCAGCTCAACCCGGCCCTGCTGCTGCGCAACACGACCGCCAACGGCGGCGACATGGGCGCCCACGTCTGGTTCCCGGCGTACCTGAAGGACCACCTGCTGCCGCACTGGCGGGTGGCGGGCTGGTCCCCGGACTGGTTCGCAGGCTTCCCGGCCGGCCAGTTCTACTTCCCGGTCCCGGCGCTGATCACGGTCCTGCTCGACGTCGTGATGCCGTACAACATCGCGTTCAAGCTCGTGACCGCGCTCGGTCTGGTGCTCCTGCCGGTGAGCGCCTACGGGCTCGGGCGGGGCTTCAACGTCCGGCGACCGGGGCCCGAGCTCTTCGCGGTCTTCACCACGCTGTTCCTCTTCTTCAAGGGCGTCTCGGCCGCGGCCCGGCACGCACGACGCGACGATCCAGTTCAACCAGCGCATCATGGGCGGGCCGATCGTCAGCGCGCTGGCGGGGGAGTACTCGTTCTCGCTGGCGCTCGCGTTCGCCCTCGGGTTCCTCGGTGCGCTCGCCTACTCGTTGCGCACCGGCCGCCGGCTCTGGCTCCCGGCGGTGCTGGTCGCCCTGGCCGTCCTCAGCCACATCGTGGTCGGCATCTTCGTCATCATCGCGGCGATCATCGTCTGGCTCTTCCATCGCCCGGTGCGGACGTTCCGCATCGCGGGTGCCGTCGGGGTGGTGGGGGCGCTGCTCACCGCGTTCTGGAGCGTCCCGCTGCTCGCGACGTTCGCGTACACGGCGAACATGCGCTACGAGAAGCTCACCTGGTACCTCGACTACCTCTTCCCACCCCAGCTGTGGTGGGTGTTCGTGCTCGCGGCCATCGGAATCGTCATCGGGCTGGTCCGCCGGGACCGCGCCGTCCTCACGCTCATCACCCTGACGGGCGTCTTCGCGCTCGTGTTCCGGGTGTGGCCCGAGCTGCACGCATGGAACCTCCGCTTCCTCCCGTTCTGGTACCTCGGCATGTTCATCCTGGCCGCCGTGGGTGCCGCCGAGATCGTCCGGGCGATCGCCCAGTGGGTCGGCGTGGTCTGGCTCGGCGCGCCGCCGGAGCCGGGCGACGACTGGGCGCTCGACCCCGTGGTGGACGGTCGCCGCTTCCGGCTCGCGAAGAGCGGGATCTCGATCGCGCTCGTCCTGCTGGTCACCACGGGCGGCCTCTTCTACGCCCACCACGAACGGGGCTTCCTCGACTTCTGGGCCGAGTGGAACTACTCCGGCTACCAGGACAGCTCTCTCACCGCGACGAAGCCGAAGCCGTGGGCGGAGTACCACGACCTCATGGAGCAGATGGGCCGTCTGCCCGCGGGCCGCGCGATGTGGGAGGGCGGGCAGGCGATCGACACCTACGGGACGTCGCTCGCGCTGATGCTGCTGCCGTACTGGACCCACGGGAAGATCGCCTCGATGGAGGGGCTCTACTACGAGTCCTCCGCGACGACGCCGTTCCACTTCATGGCCGTCGCCCCGCTCTCGGGTCCCGGCAACGCGTCGAATCCCGTGCGCGGCCTCGACTACCGGACGATCGACGACTTCAACCTCGGCGTCCGGTACATGCAACTGCTCGGGGTCCGGTACTACATGGCCTACTCCGCCGAGGCGAAGGCGCACGCGAACGCGAGCCCGGGCCTCGAGCTGATCGCGCAGGTCGGCGACCGGGACAAGGCACCGCCGCTGGGCTGGAACATCTACCAGGTGAAGGGACAGGCGACGGTCGCGCCGCTCGCGTACGAGCCGGTGGTGGCGACCCCGCACGCCGGCACCCAGTCCCAGTGCTTCGACCGGGCCCCGATCGCGGGCCAGGAGGACCCCGAGCTCGGGGCCTGGGAGTGCCTGGGGTCGGCTGGTGGAACGATCCGAGTGCCCTCGACCGGCCGATCGCCGCGGGTGGCCCGGCCGGCTGGGCCCGGGTCCCCGCGTCCGAGGCCAAGACCGCCCCCCGGCGCCGGCTGCCCGCCGTGAAGGTGACCCACATCCGCAACACCGACGAGTCCGTGTCGTTCAAGGTGTCGCGCACCGGAGTGCCGGTGGTGGTGCGCACGTCGTACTTCCCGAACTGGGAGGCGAGTGGCGCCCGGGGTCCGTGGCGGCTCACCCCGAACTTCATGGTCGTGGTGCCGACGTCGCACACGGTGACCCTGAACTACGCCCGCTCCACCCCCGAGAAGCTGGGGATCGCGCTGTCGGTCGTGGGCGTCGCGGGGCTGGTGGGACTGGTGATGTGGCGGCCCCGGGACCCGGAGCGGGGACGCGGGGAGCAGGACCCCGACGAGACCCCGGGGGCGGGACCACCGGCCGAGGCCGAAGTGCCCGTGGAAATGGGAGGCGACGGGCTCGACGGCAACTCCGGCGAGGAAGTGCAGGTCCCGGCGCTACCATGATCGTCCCGCCTTCCCCGGCGGTGAGGATCTTGAGGCCCCCACATCGTGGCCGACGCGCTCGACACCATCTTCAAGGCGTACGACGTCCGCGGGATCTATCCGGATCAGATCGACGAATCCGTCGCGAAGAAGATCGGCAACGCCTTCGCCCGGTTCACCGCCGCGTCGACCGTCATCGTCGGCCACGACATGCGCCCGTCGTCGGTCCCGCTGAGCGCGGCCTTCGTCGAGGGGGCGACGCTGGCGGGCGCCGACGTCGTCGATGTCGGCCTGGCGTCGACCGACCTCGTGTACTTCGCCTCCGGCCTGCTCGACGCGCCGGCGGCGATGTTCACCGCCAGCCACAATCCGGCCCAGTACAACGGCATCAAGCTCTGCCGGGCGTCCGCAGCGCCGATCGGCGAGGCCACCGGGCTGGTCCAGATCAAGGAGGCGGTCGCCGCCGGCCTGGTCGAACGGGCCGAGGAGAGCGGCCGGGTCACGACGCGCGACCTGCTCGCCGGAGTTCGCCGAGCACGTCACGCTCGTTCGTCGACGCTCGGCGCTCCGCCCGCTCAGGGTGGTCGCGGACACCGCGAACGGCATGGGCGGCCTGATCGTCCCCACGGTGTTCGACGGGCTGCCCTTCGAGTTGAGATGCTGTTCGCCGAGCTCGACGGCACCTTCCCGAACCATCCCGCCGACCCGATCCAGCCCGAGAACCTCGTCTCGCTGCAGAAGGCGGTGCTCGAGGCGGGCGCCGACCTCGGCCTCGCCTTCGACGGCGACGCCGACCGGGTCTTCCTGGTCGACGACCAGGGCGCAGCCGATCTCCGGGTCGATCACCACGGCGATCGTCGCCAAGACGATCCTCGCGAAGACCGGGCCGGGCGAGACGGTCGTCTACAACCTGATCTGCTCGAAGGCGGTGCCCGAGGTCATCCGCGAGATCGGCGGCACGCCGATCCGGTCGCGGGTCGGCCACTCGTTCATCAAGCAGGTGATGGCCGAGACCGGCGCGGTCTTCGGCGGCGAGCACTCGGGGCACTACTACTTCCGCGACAACTGGCGCGCCGACTCCGGGATCATCGCCGCGGTGATGGTGCTCGAGCAGCTCAGCCGCGCGGCCGCGCCGCTCTCGGAGCTGCGCAAGCCGTTCGAGCGCTACGCGCAGTCGGGCGAGATCAACACGACGGTCACGGACCCGCCCGCGGTGATCGAGCACGTCGCCGAGGCGTACCGCGACTACGAGCAGGACCGGCTCGACGGCCTCACCGTGGACCTCGGGGACTGGTGGTTCAACCTGCGGGCCAGCAACACCGAGCCGCTGCTGCGGCTCAACGTGGAGGCGGCGGACCGGCTCGCGTGCGATGCTCACACCGGAAACGGTCCTGGAACTCATCAGATCCGAGGCGTGAGCCCGGAACCCGGAGGAGACATCAACGTGGCACTCGACCCCCAGCTGCTCGAGATCCTGGCCTGCCCCGAGGACAAGGGCCCGCTGCTGTACTTCGCGGACGAGGGCTCGCTGTACAACCCGCGGCTCAAGCGCCGGTACGCGGTCCGCGACGACATCCCGATCATGCTGATCGACGAGGCCGAGACCGTCGGCGACGCCGAGGACGCCCGGCTGCTCGCCAAGGCCGAGGCGGACGGCATCCAGCCCACCTTCTCCGTCTAGTGCCGCGAGCGCGCAGCGGGAACGGATTCGCTCGGGTTCCTCGACGCGGTCGCCGGTCTCCCGGAGCAGCTCGGCGGCCGCGCACGAGGCCGCGGGCGGAGGTCGCGATCGACGCGCTGCCCGACGCCGAGGACGATCCGCAACATCGTGATGCTGGGCATGGGCGGCTCCGGGATCGCCGGCGACGTCGCTCGACGTCGGTCGCGAACGGCGTGCTCCCCGTGCCGGTGACGGTGCTCAAGCAGATCCGCACGCCGGCTTCGTCGGGCCCGGGACGCTCGCGTTCGCGGTCTCGTACTCGGGCGACACCGAGGAGACGCTCTCGATGGCCCGCGGCGCGGCGGAGGCGGGCGCCACGCTGGTCACGATCTCGAGCGGCGGTGCGCTCGCCGGGCTCGCCGGCGGCGCTCCACTTCTCCTGTCCCGCGGGCTACATGCCGCGTGCGGCGCTCGGCGCGCTCGTCGCACCGCTGTTCGTCGACCTGTTCCGCATCGGCCTGATGCCCGAGGCGCACGCGCTGCTCGTCCGCGCGCAGCAGCAGCTCGCGAGCCGGCGGGACGCGTGCCGCCCGGAGGTCGAGGGCGCACGCGAACCCGGCGCGCGAGCTGGCGCGCCAGATCGAACGGACGATCCCGCTGATCCACGGGGGCGGCGCGCTCGGTGCCGTCGCCGCGATGCGGTGGAAGTGCGACGTCAACGAGAACGCGAAGGCGCCCGCGTTCTGGGCCACGCACCCGGAGCTCGACCACAACGAGATCTGCGGGTTGCGGTCAGCACGGCGACGTCACCCGCCAGGTGTTCACGCTCGTCGGTGCTGCGTCACGGCTTCGAGCACGAGCGGCTCGCGCCCCGCTTCGACGTACTCGCGCGGGCTGATCGAGGAGTGCGTCGTGCAGGTGCTCGAGGTGCAGGCCGAGGGCGAAGGTCGCCTCGCGCAGCTGCTCGACCTCATGTACCTCGGCGACTGGGTCAGCTGCTACCTCGCGCTCGACAACGACGTGGACCCGGGCCCGATCGACGCGATCACCGCGCTGAAGGCCACCTCGCGTGACCGGACCGGTCGAAGAGGCGCGCTTCTCGACTGCCGGGTTCTCGCGCCGGGTCGAGAAGCCGTGGGGCTACGAGATCCTGTGGACCCCGGAGGACCGTCCGTACGTCGGCAAGATCCTCCACGTCGACGCGGGCCGTCGCCTGTCGCTCCAGGTGCACGACGCCAAGACGGAGTCGTGGATCCTGATGTCGGGCCGGGCCAAGGTGGTGTGGGACGACGGCAGCGGCGAGCTCGTGGAGACCGAGCTGCAGCCCGGCCTCGGCTACTCCTGTGCCATCGGGCAACGCCACCGGCTGGTGGGCATCACCGATTGCGACATCGTCGAGGTCTCGACCCCGGAGATCGGCACGACCCACCGGCTCGAGGACGACTACGCGCGACCGGACGAGACCGAAGCCGTGCGCTCGAGCCCGGGTCGGGGCTGGGCGGAGCCGTAGGGGGTGCGGGAGACGATGTGGTCGGCCCGAACCACGTCACGCGCTAACCTGAAGCACCTGGTCGGGCCCCGTCGGGGCTGTCATCCGGTGTTCCGGGCCGACTCCATCTGAACGGGCTCGACCGAACGCGTCGGCCTTGACCAATCAATGGAGTAGCGCAATGACCACGACTGTTCCTTCGCCCTCGTCCTTGGACGCGGGCGACTTCAAGGTTGCCGACCTGTCCCTGGCCGAGTTCGGCCGCAAGGAGATCGAGCTCGCCGAGCACGAGATGCCCGGCCTGATGTCGCTCCGGGCCAAGTACTCGGCGGCCAAGCCCCTGACCGGGGCCCGCATCACCGGCTCACTGCACATGACGATCCAGACCGCGGTGCTCATCGAGACGCTCGTCGCGCTCGGGGCCCAGGTGCGCTGGGCGAGCTGCAACATCTTCTCGACCCAGGACCACGCGGCGGCGGCGATCGCGGCCTCCGGCGTCCCGGTGTTCGCCTGGAAGGGCGAGACGCTCGAGGAGTACTGGGACTGCACCGAGAAGGCGCTGCGCTGGCCCGACGGTGGCGGCCCGAACATGATCCTCGACGACGGTGGCGACGCGACGCTCGTCGTGCACAAGGGCGTCGAGTTCGAGAAGGCCGGCCAGGTCCCCGACCCGTCGACCGCGGACTCCGAGGAGTTCGAGATCATCCTCAAGCTGCTCGCGCGCATCCACGCCGAGGACGACCGGGTGTGGCACCGGATGGCCGAGCAGATCAAGGGCGTCACCGAAGAGACGACGACCGGTGTGCACCGCCTCTACCAGATGACCGAGGCGGGCTCGCTGCTGTTCCCGGCCATCAACGTGAACGACTCGGTGACCAAGTCCAAGTTCGACAACCTCTACGGCTGCCGGCACTCGCTCGTCGACGGCATCTGCCGCGCGACCGACGTGATGATCGCGGGCAAGGTCACCGTCGTCTGCGGTTACGGCGACGTCGGCAAGGGCTGCGCGCAGTCCCTGCGAGGCCAGGGCGCGCGGGTGGTCATCACCGAGATCGACCCGATCTGCGCACTGCAGGCCGCGATGGAGGGCTACGAGGTCACCACGCTCGAGGACGTCCTCGAGACCGCGGACCTCTTCGTCACGACGACCGGCAACAAGAACATCATCACCGCCGAGCACATGGCGAAGATGAAGCACAACGCGATCGTCGGGAACATCGGTCACTTCGACAACGAGATCGACATGGCCGGCCTGACCAAGACCAAGGGCATCGAGCAGATCAACATCAAGCCCCAGGTCGACGAGTGGAAGTTCCCATCGACCAAAGAGACGCCTGGTCACTCGATCATCATCCTGGCGGAGGGTCGCCTGCTGAACCTCGGTTGCGCGACCGGCCACCCGAGCTTCGTGATGTCGAACAGCTTCACCAACCAGGTGATGGCGCAGCTGGAGATCTTTCAGCACCCGGACTTCTACGAGCGCAAGGTGTACACGCTGCCCAAGCACCTCGACGAGGAGGTGGCCCGCCTCCACCTGGAGAAGCTCGGCGTGAAGCTGACGACGTTGACCGAGGAGCAGGCCGACTACCTCGGCATCCCGGTCTCGGGCCCGTACAAGCCCGACCACTACCGCTACTGAACGACCCGCACTCAGCGGTCGTTCTCGTTTCGGCGTGACTTGCACCCCCTCTGGGGGGTCCAAGTCACGCCGAAAGGGTTCGACGGCCGGTTGGTGTCCCAGGGCGTCGGTAGGTTCGCCGGCATGTTCCGAGCCCTGACCGAGACGCTGCTCCCCGGGTCGTGCCCCGGGTGCGGCGCGGCGGCGGAGCCGATCTGCGCGACGTGCATCACGACGTTGCGCCCCGCGCCGGCGCTCGCGACGCCGCCCGGCCTGGACCGCCTCGCGGTCGCGTTCGCGTACGAAGGGGTCGCGCGCGAGCTCGTGGCCCGGGTGAAGTACCGCAACGCCCGCGCGGGCATGGCGTGGCTCGCAGCCGCGATGCTGGAACGCGTCGGAGTCGACACCGGGCGCCGACGTGGTGACGTGGGCTCCGACCACACCCCGGCACCGTCGGGCGCGCGGCTTCGACCACGCCGAGCTGCTGGCCCGGGCCGTCGGCCGGCAGGCACGGTTGCCGACCCGCGCGCTGCTGACCCGGCTCCCCGGTCCCCCGCAGACGGGGGCGCGCCGGGCCGAGCGCCGGGCCGGCCCCCGGTTCCGGGCCCGGCCCGACGTGGCCGGTCTGGGCGTGCTGCTCGTCGACGACGTCGTGACGACGGGCGCCACCCTGACCGCCGCCGCCGGCGCGCTGCGGCGCGGTGGCGCGCGGGGGATCGTGGGCGTCGCGGCGGCGCGAACCCCGTGACGGACCAGGTTTTCCGGGCCCGAGGGTGACCACGGAGAGTGAGAATTGTGCTCAAGGGTCGCACCCGGCGCGACGACGAGGAGTCATGATCAGCACCCCGCTCTCGGAGCTCGACCTGACCGACATCCGGTCGGCGATGGCCGAGCTGCGGGTGCAGCGGGTGCGCTCGGAGGTGCAGGCGGGGACGTACCACGCCCCCGTCGAACGGGTGGCCGAAGCGATCATCGCATCGTCGCTGATCGGGCTCCCGCCCGATCCTCGCGTCCTGGCGTGGGCTTGCTAGCGGGGGCATACTCGCCGCGTCGGCTCAGATTGGGGTGTTGATGGAGATCGTCGTACGCGCCAAGAACACGAAGGTCGACCCCGAGGTCCAGACGGTGACCCGGGAGAAGCTGGGGAAGCTGACCCGCTTCGGGCTGGAGATCTTCCGCGTCGAGGTGGACTTCTCCGAGATCCGCAACCCGCGGGTGCACGACAACGAGCTGTGCGAGGTCACCCTCCACCTGAAGAAGCACTTCGTGAAGGCCCACGCGGCCTCCACCGACCAGGTGGCCGCGCTCGACCTGGTGATCGACAAGGTCGAGCACCAGGTCACGCGGCTGAAGGAGCGCAAGGTCGACCGGATGCACAAGCCGCGCCGGAAGCGCCTGGCGTCGCCGCCCCTGATCGACGACTGGGAGGCGAGCCCGCGCTCCGGCGCGGCCGGCAACGGGGCCGGTGCGGGCAACGGGACGGCTGACGCCGCGGATGTCGCCGAGATCATCCGGACGAAGCAGTTCACCGCGAAGCCGATGACAGTCGAAGAGGCCTCCTTGCAGATGGATCTGCTCGGCCACGACTTCTATCTGTTCAAGGACGCCCAGACCGGACACGCGACCGTCCTCTACCGGCGCCGCGACGGCCACCTCGGGCTGATCGAGGCCGTCGGTTAGACCCGGTTCGACGCCCACAGGGGCGGCGCAAGCGGGTCCGGATCGCACAGGGCCGCCGGTAGACTCGGCCCCATGGGCCTCATGAAGAAGATCCTCAACGTCGGCGAGGGCCGCAAGGTCAAGCTGCTCGAGTCGATCGTCCCCGAGGTCGACGCGACTCGAGCCGGAGATGGAGCGCGCGCTCCGACGACCGAGCTCCGCGCCCTGACCGACGAGTTCCGCCGGCGCTACGACCGAGGGCGAAGACCTCGACGAGCTGCTGCCCGAGGCGTTCGCGACCGTCCGCGAGGCCGGCCAAGCGGGTGCTCGGCCAGCGGCACTTCGACGTGCAGGTCATGGGTGGCGCCGCGCTGCACTTCGGCTGGGTCGCCGAGATGAAGACCGGTGAGGGCAAGACGCTCGTCTCGACGCTGCCCGCGTACCTCAACGCGCTGAGCGGGCAAGGGCGTGCACCTCGTCACGACGAACGACTACCTGGCCAAGCGCGACTGCCGAGTGGATGGGACAGATCCACGACTTCCTCGGTCTCGAGGTCGGCGTGGTCCTGCCCGAGATCGACGAGCCGGAGCTGAAGCGCCAGGCGTACGCGGCCGACATCACCTACGGCACGAACAACGAGTTCGGCTTCGACTACCTCCGCGACAACATGGCGGGCTCGCTCGAGGAGCAGGTCACGCGCGGGCACTACTTCGCGATCGTCGACGAGGTCGACTCGATCCTCATCGACGAGGCGCGGACACCGCTCATCATCTCGGGTCGCGCCGACGACGCGCAGGCAGCTGTACTTCCAGTTCGCCCGCGTCGTGAAGGCGCTGCGAGCGCGACCGTGACTACGAGGTCGACGAGGCGAAGCGCACGGTCGTGCCGACCGAGGAGGGCATCCACCGGGTCGAGCAGGCGCTGGCGTCGACAACCTCTACGAGCACGTCAACCAGAACTTCGTGCACCAGCTGACCAGGCCGCGCTGCAGGGCAAGGAGCTGTTCAAGCGCGACGTCGACTACGTCGTGCAGGACGGCGAGGTGAAGATCGTCGACGAGTTCACCGGCCGCATCCTCGAGGGCCGGCGCTGGACCGAAGGTCTGCACCAGGCGGTCGAGGCGAAGGAGGGCGTGCGGATCAAGGAGGAGAACCAGACGCTCGCGACCGTCACGCTCCAGAACTACTTCAAGCTCTACGACAAGCTCGCCGGGCATGACCGGTACCGCCATCGACCGAGGCCGGTGAGTTCGCGCACACCTACGGCCTCGAGGTGGTGCAGGTCCCCACGAACCGCGACATGGTCCGCGTCGACCAGCCGGACCTCATCTACAAGACCGAGGACGCGAAGTTCGACGGCCGCTCGCCGACGACATCCAGGAGCGCTACGACAACGGGCAGCCGGTGCTCGTCGGCACGATCTCGGTCGAGAAGTCCGAGAAGCTGCTCCCGACCTGCTCGACAAGCGCGGGATCCCGCACTACGGTGCTGAACGCGAAGAAGCACGAGCGGAGGCGGTGATCGTCACCCAGGCCGGCCGCATCGGCGCGGTCACCGTCGCCACGAACATGGCCGGCCGTGGCGTCGACATCCTGCTCGGCGGCAACCCCGAGGGCCTCGCGCTCGACGAGATCCTCGCCGAGCGGCGACGCACCCGAGCGACGACGCCCGAGAAGTACGAGAAGCTGCTCGGCCGAGTTCAAGGCTCCAGTGCGCCGAGGAGGGCGACGAAGGTCCGCGAGCTCGGCGGGCTCTACGTGCTCGGCACCGAGCGTCACGAGAGCCGGCGCATCGACAACCAGCTCCGTGGCCGCTCCGGCCGCCAGGGCGACCCGGGCGAGAGCCGCTTCTACCTCTCGCTCGAGGACGAGCTCATGCGCCTCTTCGCGACCGGCGCGATGAACTGGGTGATGGGGAAGGCGTTCCCCGACGACGTGCCCGCTCGAGGCGAAGATGGTCACCACGGCGATCGAGCGCGCGCAGCGCACGGTCGAGGACCGCAACTTCGAGATCCGCAAGGACGTCCTCAAGTACGACGAGGTGATGAACGAGCAGCGCAAGGTCATCTACAAGCGCCGCCAGCAGATCATCGACGGTGGCGACCTGCGCGAGGAGTCGCTCGAGGCGATCGAGGGCGCGATCGACCACGTCGTGAGCGGCGACGTGTGGCGAGCGACTTCTCCGAGGACTGGGACGTCGACGAGCTGCTGCGTCCAGTCGCAGGACATCTTCCCGGCGCGCGTGACGCGCGACCAGCTCGCGCGAGCTCCCCGAGCTCGGAGTCCGTCTTCGAGCTGCTCACGGCGACGCGGTCGAGCAGTACGAGGCGAAGGAAGCCGCGGTCGGCGAGGACACGCTGCGCGAGATCGAGCGCCGCGTGATGCTCTCGGTCATCGACCAGCACTGGCGCGAGCACCTCTACGAGATGGACTACCTGCGCGAGGGCATCAACCTCCGGGCCATGGGCCAGCAGGACCCGCTCGCCGAGTGGCAGCGCGAGGGCTTCGACATGTTCGAGGCGATGATGGAGGGCATCAAGGACGACTTCGTCCGGTACATCTTCCGCCTCGAGGTGGTGGCCGACGACGACGCGCCGCGCCCGGTGCGCAACCTGCGGTACTCGGCCGCCGAGGACCCGGTGCAGGGCACGGGTGGCTTCGCGGCCGCGGCGCTCGCAGGGCCGATCGAGGAGCTCGGCGGCGAGGCGTCCGGCACCGACGTCGTCGGCGGAGCCCGAGCCGCAGGAGCCGGTGCAGGTCGAGAAGACGCCCGGCCGCAACGAGCCCTGCTACTGCGGGAGTGGCAAGAAGTTCAAGCTCTGCCACGGGCGCTGAAGTCACCGGATGCGCGAGTTCACCGACGATCGGGCGGCCGATGCGCGATTTCAGCGTGGATCTCGCCGAGCTCGCGACGCGGGTCCAGGACGCGCGCGTACCTGCACATCGACGAGGCGCGCGCGCGGCTCGCCGAGCTCGAGGCTCGAGGCGAGCAAGCCCGATCTCTGGGACGACCCGGACGCGGCCCGTCGGGTCACGACCGAGCTCGTCGGCCGTGCGCGACGACGTCGAGCTCGTCGACGGGCTCGACGAGCCGCGTCGACGACCTGCAGACCGCTGTACCAGCTCGGCCGCGAGGAGGCCGACGAGTCGGTCGAGCCGGAGATCGAGGCCGGCATCGAGGCACTGCGCGGTCGAGCTCGACCGGCTCGAGCTCCGCGCGCTGTTCACCGGTGAGTACGACGAGCGCGACGCGATCTGCCAGGTCAGCTCGGGCGCCGGCGGCACCGACGCGCAGGACTGGACCGAGATGCTGCTGCGCATGTTCACCCGCTGGGCGGAGCGCCGGGGCTTCACCGTCGAGATCGACGACGTCAACGAGGGCACCGAGGCCGGGCTCAGCTCCGCGACCTTCACGTGCAGCGGTCGCTACGCCTACGGCCTGCTCACCGGCGAGAAGGGCGTGCACCGGCTCATCCGCATCTCGCCGTTCGACGCGAACGCGCGCCGCCAGACGGCGTTCGCGGCGTTCGACGCGGTGCCGGCGCTCGACGCAGGCCGAGGCGCCGGAGATCGACCCGAACGACCTGCGCATCGACACGTTCCGGTCGTCGGGCGCGGGCGGTCAGCACGTCAACGTGACCGACTCCGCGGTGCGCATCACCCACCTGCCGACCGGCATCGTCGTGTCGTGCCAGAACGAGCGCTCGCAGCTGCAGAACCGGCACGAAGGCGATGCAGATCCTCGCGGCCCGGCTCGCGGAGCTGCAGCGCGAGGAGCAGCGCGCCGAGCTCGAGCAGCTGTCGGGGGAGAAGCGCGACATCGACGTTCGGGAGCCAGATCCGCACCTACACGCTGCAGCCGTACCAGCTGGTGAAGGACGAGCGCACCCGCTACGAGACCGGCAACGTCCAGGCCGTGCTCGACGGCGATCTCGACGGCTTCATCGAGGCGTTTCTCCAGTGGCGGCGATCCAGCCCGAGGCGCCTGACCGTGCCCGTGCCGGATGCCACAGCCACGCCGCGTCACCGCAGGTCGTGCGCTCATGTTCACCGATCGTGGCCCAGGTGCCCAGTCCCACGGTGGGGTCGGCGGATAGCCTGGATCGCTCTCATGATCCGCTTCGAGAACGTCACCAAGATCTACAAGGGCGAGGTCGTCGCCGCTGCGCGACGTCAACCTCGACGTGCAGCAAGGGCGAGTTCGTCTTCCTCGTCGGTCCGTCCGGCTCGGGGAAGTCGACCTTCCTCCGCCTGCTGCTCCGCGACGAGATGCCCGACGCGCGGGCCGCATCATCGTGGCCGGTCGCGACATCACGCAAGCTGTCGCAACTGGAAGGTCCCGCAGCTGCGCCGCAACATCGGCTGCATCTTCCAGGACTACAAGCTGCTCCCGAACAAGACGTCTACGAGAACGTCGCGTTCGCGTCCGAGGTGATCGGCCGCCCACGCCACGTGACCGAGGCCCAGGTGCCGCAGATCCTCGACCTCGTCGGTCTGTCGCAAGAAGGCTCGAGAACTTCCCCGACGAGCTCTCGGGTGGTGAGCAGCAGCGGGTCTCGATCGCGCGCGCCTTCGTGAACCGGCCGCTGATCCTGCTCGCCGACGAGCCGACGGGAAACCTCGACCCCGCGACCACGGTCGGCATCATGCGGCTGCTCGACCGGATCAACCGGACCGGCACCACGGTGGTGATGGCCACGCACGACTCGCGGATCGTCGACACGATGCGCCGCCGGGTCATCGAGCTCGACCACGGCTCGCTCGTTCGCGACCAGGCGCGCGGCATCTACGGCGTCGGGAGCTGACCCAGGTGCTGACTCACGACTCGGATACTTCTCGCGCGAGACCTGGTGTCGCTGCGCCGCAACCTGATGATGACGGTCGCGGGCATCATCACGGTCGCGGTGTCGCTCTGCGTGCTCGGCGGCGATCGTTGCTGCTTGTCACGGCTCGTCGACCACGGCACCCAGCAGTGGAAGAACGGCGTCGAGTTCAGATCTTCATGAACAGCCGAAGGCGACCAGCGGCCCAGATCGACGCGCTGAACCGGCGCGCTCAAGGCGGACCCGGACGTGAAGTCAGCTTCAATACCTGAGCCACGCAGGACGCCTACGCCGGACTTCAAGCGCCTCGAGGCCGGGACCAGCCCGACCTGGTGACAGATCACGGCCGGCCGACCTCGCCGAGTCCTTTCCGGGCGCCCCGGCCAAGGCGGAGCTCACCCAGCAGGTCGCCGACCGCTACCAGAACGTCCACCGGCGTCGACGAGGTGAAGACGGCCGCGAAGGAGGTCAAGGAGCTCCTCTCCGCCAGCCAGCCTGATCCGCCTCGCGCTTCATCTCATCTTCTTCGCTGCTGCTGTTCGCGTCGTTGTTCCTGATCGTCAACACGATCCGACTGGCGACCTTCGCCCGCAGACGCGAGATCGAGGTGATGAAGCTCGTCGGCGCCTCGAACTGGTTCGTCCGCATCCCGTTCATGCTCGAGGGGCTGGTGCAGGGCGTGATCGGCGCCGCGTTCGCGTTCGGCGCGGTCTACGGCCTCCAGCGGGTCGTCAGGGAACGCCATCCCCGCAACTCGCGACTTCTGCGCAGGGCTTCTACGTCAGAGCGGCGACGCCTTCGTGATCGGGCTCTCGTGCTGCTGCTCGGCGCGGCGATCGGCGTCATCGGCTCGATCGTCGGGCTCCGCCGCTTCCTCGAGGTCTAGAACCCCGAGGAACCTCGCGCGACGGGCAGGGCTACTTGCCGGGCTGCGCGACCCAGCGCAGGTACGGCTTCTCGGCCTTCCAGCCTTCGGGGAACTTCTCCTTGGCCGCCTCGTCGGACACCGAGCCGGCGATGATGACGTCGTCGCCCTGCTTCCAGTTGGCCGGGCGTGGCCACGCTGTAGCCGGCGGTGAGCTGGAGCGAGTCGATCGACCCGCAGGATCTCGTCGATGTTGCGGCCGGTGGTCTGCGGGTAGGTGATGATCAGCTTGATCTTCTTGTCCGGGCCGATCACGAACACCGAGCGGACGGTGACCTTCTCGTTCATCGCCGGGTGGATCATGTCGTAGAGCTCCGCGACCTTGCGGTCCGGGTCGGCGATCAGCGGGAAGTTGAGCGCGGTGCCCTTGACGTCCGCGATGTCCTGGGCCCAACCCTTGTGGGACTCGATCGGGTCGACGCGAGACGCCGATCAGCTTCACGTTGCGCTTGTCGAAGTCGCCCTTGCGCTTGGCGAACTCACCGAGCTCGGTGGTGCAGACCGGCGTGAAGTCCGCCGGGTGCGAGAAGAGCACGCCCCAGCTGTCGCCGAGGTAGTCGTAGAGGTCGACCGTTGCCCTCGGTCGTCTCGGCGGTGAAGTCGGGGGCGTCGTCGCCCAGTCGGAGCGTCATTCGTACCTCTCTCGTTGTGTCGGTGGGAACGTGGGGGTCGGGTGAACGTCGTGATCGACCGTACGCTCCGAAACGCAATGTACCGGGCCCTGACGTAAAGTCGAGTGAAATGGTCGGAATATGCGACGGTGCCGTCGGACACGTCCGCCGGCACGCGCAGCCCGGGTCTCGGCCGCCGGCTGCGGCGCATCGCGCTCGATCTCACGCCGCTGCGCGACCGCGACTTCCGGTTGCTGTGGTCGGGCGAGCTGCTCTCCGAGATCGGCTCGAACATCACGCTCGTCGCGGTCTACTCCAGGTCGTACCGGCTCACCGACTCCCCGCCGCGGTCGGGCTGATCGGGCTGGTGCAGCTCGTCCCGCTGATGGTCGGCGCGCTCTTCGGCGGCTCCGCTCATCGACCGCTACGACCGGCGCCGGCTGCTGCTGATCGGACAGATCGTCCAGGCGTGCGGCTCGGCGGTGCTGCTCGCCGCCGCCCTCGCGCGACCACACGCCGGTCGCGCTCGTCTACGTCGGCGCGGCGCTGGTCGCCGGCTTCAGCGGGTTCTCGCTCGCCACCCGCTCGGCGATGACCCCGAGCCTGGTGCCGACCGACCGGCTGCCCTCCGCGCCTGGCGCTCAACCAGGCGATGTGGAACGACCGCCCAGATCGTCGGCCCCGCGATCGGCGGGATCGTGGTCGGCGACCCTCGGCTTCGCCTGGGCGTACGGGATCGACGTCGTCTCGCTTCGCCGCCACGATCACCGCCGTCGTGCTCGATGCGGCCGCATCCGCCGATCATCGAGGACCCCGACGCCGAGGTGCTGGGGTCGTGGCAGCGGCTCATGGACGGCGTCCGCTATCCTCAAGGGCCGCAGGGTGCTCCAGGCGACGTTCTTCGTGGATCTCATCGCGATGATCTTCGGCATGCCCCGGTCGCTGTTCCCGTTCCTCGCCCGCGACCCAGTTCGACGGCGGGCCCGAGACGGTCGGGCTGTCCTGTTCGCGTCGGTCTCGGCCGGTGCGGCTGCTCGGCGCGCTCACGAGCGGCTGGGTGCACCGGGTGCGCCGTCAGGGACTCGCGATCATCGTCGCGATCACGATCTGGGGCGTCTCGATCGCGGCCTTCGGGCTCTCGTCGGCGACCGGTTCCTCCTCGCCCTTTGCGTGTCTCGCTGTCGCCGGCGGCGCCGATGTGATCTCCGCGGTGTTCCGGTCGACGATCCTCCAGGCGACGGTGCCCGACGATCTCCGCGGCCGCATCTCGGGGATCCACATCACGGTCGTCGCCGGTGGTCCCCGCATCGGCGACCTCGGAGGCTGGGCTGGTCGCCGTCGGTGTTCACCCCGACGGTCTCGGTCGTGTCCGGCGGCGTGATCTGTGTCGTCGGGGTGCTCGGGCTTCTCGCCATGCTCGTTCCCGAGTTCGCGCGCTACCGCGCGGGCGACGCGACGCGGCCATTGCAGTCCACGAGTTGACGCGGCGCTCCCGATGCGCTCGGATGGCGCCGCATGGCGGGGTACTCGGGTACACCATTGCCGAAGAAGTTGGGCATCAAACCGATGCACTCGTTCGCGCTGCTCGCGTCGCCGAAGGGCTTCGACCGGACGCTCGGCGCACTGCCCGCACGGCGTCGAGATCCGCACGCAGGCGCGCGGCAAGCTCGACGTCATCCTGTTCTTCGCGACGCGACGAGCGCGAGCTCGAGCGACGCTTTCCGGTGATGGCGCGCGCGCTGCTGCCCGAGCGGCGGGCTGTGGGTCGCGTGGCCGAAGAAGACGTCCGGTGTCGCGACGGACCTGACGTTCGATCCGGTGCAGGAGGTCGGACTCGACGTCGGGTCTCGTCGACAACAAGGTCTGCGCGATCGACGACACGTGGTCCGGGTTGCGGTTCGTCGTCCGGGTCAACGATCGCCCGTCGTCGAACGGTCAGCACTGACCACTCGATGTGCGGTCGGTTCGTCCAGGCTGTCGTCACCGACGTTGCTCGCCGAGCACTTCGACGTCGACGAGATCGCGATCCGCCGAAGCGCCGCGAGGCCGACTACAACGTCGCGCCGCGCAAGGAGGTGCTCACGATCGTGCGACGGGGATCGGACGACCCGGACGGCGACGGCCGCGGACGGGGTCCGGCGGCTCGAGCCGGATGCGCTGGGGCCTGGTGCCGTCGTGGGCCAAGGACCCGAGATCGGGGACCGGCTGATCAACGCCCGGGCCGAGACGGTGCTCGAGAAGCCCGCGTTCAAGACGGCGTTTCGCAACGGCGCCGGTGCATCATCCCCGCCGACGGCTTCTACGAGTGGCAGCGCATCGGGGCACGGAAGCAGCCGATGTTCGTCCACGACCGCTGACGGGCGAGCCGATCGCGTTCGCCGGCCTCTGGGCGGTGTGGCAGGACCGCGAGGTCCCGGACGCGCCGTGGCTGCTCTCGCTGCACGATCGTGACCACGCGACGCGAACGCGATCGGTCGCAGCCGATCCACGACCGCATGCCGGTGATGCTCCCCGAGCGACGCTTGGGACCGCTGGCTCGACGTGCGCATCGGCGAGTCGCGCGGCGTTGGACCCGTTGCTCGTGCCCGCGCCGGACGAGGCCATCGAGCTGTGGCCGGTCAGCACGACCGTGAACAACGCGGGCAACAACGGCCCCGAGCTCGTCGACCGAGTGGAGCCCTCGGAGCCCGAACGCACCGAACACGTTGTTCTCCTACGGCTCGTCTGGTCATGGAGTACGCCGAGTTCTTTCCTGTCGTCATCGCGCAGGCGGCTGCGCTCGCGGACGCGGCGCGCGCGACGTCGCTCGACGCACGGTCCCGTCGCGCCCGAGTGGGACGTGGCGAAGCTCGTGCGGCACACCGGCACCGCGCAACGCTGGTCGAGTGGCGTCGTGCGCACGCGGTGAGCCGTTGTCCCACAAGTCGATCGACCTCGCGATTCCCGAGGACCGCGCCGGTCTCCCGACTGGATCGAGGCCGGCGCGGCCGAGCTCGTGGCGACCCTGGCGGGCGACGGACCCCGACGCCGAGTGCTGGAGCTGGACCGACGATCACCACGTGCGGTTCTGGGCGCGGCGCATGGCCCACGAGACGTCGGTCCACCGCTGGGACGGCGCAGAACGCGACCGGTGCGCCCGATGCCCTCGACGGTGCGCTGGCCGTCGACGGCATCGACGAGCGCCTCGCGAACCTGCCGTCGCTGGCCCCGGCGGCGCTGGCCGGCAACGGCGAGACGGTGCACCTCCACTGCACCGATCGGCCGACGGCGAGTGGCTGCTGGCACTCGGGGCCGACGGCCTCGAGGTGCACCCGCGAGCACGCGAAGGGTGATGTCGCGCCTGAAGGGCCCGGCGTCGGACCTCTACCTGGTGCTCGTCGGCCGGCGCCCGGCCGCGGCGGTCGAGGTCTTCGGCGACCCCGTTGTCCTCGAGCGCTGGCAGACCCTGATGCGGTTCTAGAAACCCGCGGTCGGTGGCTCGAGGGCGTTGCGGAGGATGTCGAGAACGTGCTCGCGGCGGGCCTGGAGCGCCTCGGGCGAGAGCGGGTCCTCGTCGAGCAGGCTCGCGATCGAGCGGTGCGTCCGAGAGGTAGGACAGCGCGGCGCCGTACCCGGTGAGCAGCAGCTGGCGCGGGTCGTACCGGTTCAGGAGCCCCGCGTCCATCTGCGACTGGAGGAACACCACGCCCCGGTCGAACATCGGGCGCAGGACGAGCCGGAGCTGCTCGGAGAGCATCGGCCCGCCGTCGAGCGCCTCGCGCCGGATCAGGCGCACGAACTCGGGGTGATCCTCGAAGAACTTGAACGCGGCGCGCACGACCCGCTCGACCTGCGGCCAGCCGCCGGTCGGGTCCGCGACCGCGTCGTGGACGAGCGTGCCCCAGTCGGCGAGGTCCGCGAGCAGGACCTCCTGGTAGAGCGCTTCCTTCGACGAGAAGTGGTGCAGGAGGCTCGGCCGCTTGATGCCGACCTCGTCGGCGATCTCCGTGAGGCTGGTCGACGAGAAGCCGTGATCGGCGAACCGCCGGCGGGCGACGACGACGATCAGCTCCTTGGTCCCTGCCCCGCTGGTGGTTGCCTGCACAGCCCCACCGTAGGTGCAATCCGGAGGCCGCCTCGTCTTTGTTATCCGGGGGCCAGGGCCCGCATGACCTCTTTGGTGCGATCCGGGGCGGCCAGGATCATCGGCATCGGGGTCGTCACCCCGTCCTCGACGTAGCGCTGGACGTGCTCCGCGCACTGTTCGGGCGACCCGGACACGATGAGCGTCGTCGAGCACCTCGTCGGGGATCACCTCGGTGGCACCGGCACGGTCGCCGGCCTTCCAGGCGGTCCACATCGGGTCGAGGAGCTCGCCCCGCCCGAGCCACTCGTGGAACGCGGCGTAGACCGGGACGTTGAGGTACTCGGCGATCATGCGCCGCCCGAGTCGCCGCACCGTGTCACGGTCGTCGCTCGGCAGCACGAAGATGCGTGCCGACGATCTCCTTGCCCCGGCGTCGCCCACGATCGGCGCGACCGTCGTGACGTCCTCGGCGCCGAGCCAGTTGATGATCGCGCCGTCGCCCTCACGGCCGGCGAGCCGCAGCATCCCGGCGCGGAGCGCGCCGACGAGGATCGGCGGCGCTGCTCGGGGACGCGGACGCCGAGTCGGAACCCCTTCACCTCGAACGAGTCGTACTCGGCCGTCACCTTCTCGCCGGTGAGCGCGAGCGCGGAGGAACCGCAGCGGTGTCGCGGACGTGGTGGTACGGGCTGCTCGAACGGGATGCCGTTCCAACGCTCGACGATGACGTTGCGTCGACGTCCCGACGCCGACCGACGACGCGTCCGGGCGCGATGTCGACGAGGCGTCGCGATCGTCTGCGCGAGCAGTGCGGGACCGCGCGTGTAGACGGGGACGATCGCCTGACCGAGCCGGAGCGTCGGGGCCCACGCCGCGGCGAGCACGAGCGACGGTGAACGCGTCGTGCCGTCGGTCTCGCTCGACCAGATGTCGGTGAAGCCGAGGTCCTCGATCTCGACGAACCACGCCTGGTGCTCGAGGAGCGGAACGCCGGCGAGCGGGACGTGATGCCCCAACGCTGCTGCGTCATCTCGGTCTCCTTCCGGTCGGCGCGTCGGATCACGTGCGTCGATCCATGTCGGCGGTCTTGGCGCCAGGCACGCACGATGGTGGACTGGCTCGCCGTGCCGAGCAGGCGGCCGTCGCGCGGCCCAGAGGTGCACGAGGCCGTGGCCGAAGCCGTCGCGCGACGGCGTGGACACGGATGTCGGCGAGGATCCAGTCGGTCGGCGCGCCGGCTCGCGACCCGCAGCGTGTTGTCGAGGCTGTTGCCGCCGGCACGGTGGCCGAGCGACTGCGAGATCCCGAACGGCACGTAGTCGCCGACGATCGCGAGCGTGACGCGGCCGACATCTCCGAGCACCCCGGGGAGCCGGACCCAGAGCGCGCTGCGGCCGTCGCCGGGCGTGCCGTCGAGCTCGTCGAAGCGCGCGGGCGTCGGCGATCCGCATCTCGATGCGGTCCATGATCGTGCCCTCGTGCCGGTCGAGGATCTCGCGGGGCGGGCAGTCCTCGGGTGGCGGCACCTGCGGGCTGGACGGCCCACTCGCCGGAGATACGGGATGTCCCGGTCGCCGAGCGCGGCGTTGACGGTCAGGATCTCGTCGCCGTCGACCGATCGCGACCGCCCGGGCCTGGGAGATCTGGTGGCCCCGCACGACCTCGTTGATGCGGATGTCCATCACCGACGGGTGGCCGTGCGTACGAGAGGTACTGGCCGGTGGCCCAGACGAGCGGCCGTCCGGTGACCCGCTCGAGCGCCTCGACGCAGGCGCCGAGCCCGCAGCCGCCGAAGAGCGCGCCGAGCCCCGAGCAGAGGGTCGGGACGACGGGGAGCCGCCAGAAGTTCGGGTCTTCGGTGCGCTGCAGCCCGTAGAATGGGTCCAGTGGGCGCCGAATCTACCCGTCGGTCGTCGCCACGTCGGAATCTCGGCTCGGAGGGAATCCGAAGCTCGATTGGGACGCTCGAGTTGCACGCCATCCGCTCGACGGCCAAGGGAATGACGGGACGTTGATGAGGTGAACCAGTGCGGAGCGAAGCGTGAAGCGGTCATCGCCACGATCGATTCGACCAGCTCGAGGGCGGCGGGTTCGAGGTGCGCCGGCCGTTCCCGACCGCGGCGATCTCGGCCAGGTCGACCCGTTCCTGCTCCTCGACCACATGGGCCCGGTCGAGCTCGGCCCGGGTGAGGCGAAGGGCGCGCCCGACCACCCGCACCGCGGCTTCGAGACCGTGACGTACATGATCGACGGCACGATGGAGCACGAGGACTCGGCCGGCCACGCCGGGCCGGATCGGGCCCGGCGACGTGCAGTGGATGACCGCGGGTGCGGGCGTCATCCACTCCGAGATGCCGGTCGAGGAGATCCGCCGCGACGGCGGACGCGTCCACGGCTTCCAGGTGTGGGTGAACCTGCCCGGCGAAGGACAAGATGATCGAGCCGCGCTACCAGGAGTACCCGAGCCGCGGAGATCCCCCAGGTGCACCACGACGACGGGGTGACGGTGCGGGTCATCGCGGGGAAGGTCGGGTCGGTGAAGGGCGCGGTCGAGACCCGCACGCCGGTGACGTACCTGCACGTCTCGCTGCCGCCGGGCACGCGCTTCGACGCGGCGGTCCCGGAGTCGCAGAACGCGATCGTCTACGCCATCAGCGGCGACGGTGAAGGCGAGCTGACCGTGTACGCCCACGACGGAGACGTCGTCGAGGTTCGCAACGACAACGAGACGGAGCCCCGCGAGCTGCTGCTGCTCGCGGGCGAGCCGTTGCGCGAGCCGATGGCCCGGTACGGACCGTTCGTGATGACGACGAAGGCGGAGATCGCCACGGCCGTCGACGACTTCCAGTCCGGCCGGTTCGGAGCCATCGCCCGGTAGGCCGCACGCGGGCATAGTGTCCGCTCCCATGGGCGGAGCAGCGCGACGACGGTCCTGGTCGAAGGTCTTCGGTTCCCGGAGGGACCGCGGTGGCACGACGGCCGGCTCTGGTGCTCGGATCAGCACGACCGGCAAGGTGCTGGCCATCGGGGTCGACGGCACCGTGGAGACGATCGTCGAGGTGCCGGCGGGCCCGTCGGGGCTCGGCTGGCTCCCCGACGGGCGGCTGCTCGTCGTCTCGATGGAGGACCGGCGGCTCCTGCGGCTCGACCCGGACGGGCTCACCGAGGTCGCGGACCTCTCGGAGCACGCGACCTGGCACTGCAACGACATGGTCGTGGACGCGGTCGGTCGGGCTTACGTCGGCAACTTCGGCTTCGACCTCGATGGTCATGCCGACGTCGTGCCGGCGGTCATCGTGCGGGTCGACCCCGACGGCTCGATGCGCGTCGCGGCCGAGAACATCCGGTTCCCGAACGGGACGGTGATCACGCCCGACGGTGCGACGCTGATCGTGGGGGAGAGCTACGGCGGCTGCCTGACCGCGTTCGACGTGGACGCGGAGGGCGGGCTCTCGAACCGCCGGCTCTGGGCGCAGCTCGTCGGCGCGGTGCCGGACGGGATCTGCCTGGACGCCGAAGGGGCGATCTGGTCCGCGTGCCCGTTGACCGGCCGCGTCCTGCCGCGTGCTCGAAGGTGGTGAGGTGACCGACGAGGTCCACGTCGGTCGCAACGGTGCGTACGCGTGCATGCTCGGCGGCGCCGACCGTCGGACGCTCTTCATCTGTGCCGCGGACGCCAGTGACCCCGCGCAGACCGGCGGCCGGCGCGGCGCGATCGAGACCTTCCCCGTCGCCGTCCCCGGAGCCGGCCTCCCCTAGAGCTCGTTTCGGGGCGTCTCATCGTCGCGATAGCGACCTTGAAACGCCCCGAAACCAGCCGGCTGGGGTCAGAGGGTGGAGACGTCGGGGAGGCCGGGCTGGGCGCCGGTCCTCGCCTCTTCCACGCGTGCCGCGGGGACGCCCGCGTGCGCGTCGTCGCTGAGGATGAAGAACTCCTCGGCCCGCACCGCGGCGAGGACGCGCTGCGCGAGCTGCGCCGGCTCCATGCCCCCCTCGACCAGCCCTCGCACCATGTCCCCGACCGGCGACTCCTCGACCCGCGGTGGCTCGCCGAGCGCGGCCGGCCAGTTGCGCTCGGACTCGTGGATGCGGGTGCGGATGAAGCCCGGGCAGAGCACCGAGACCTTCACCGGCGACCCGGACATGCTGAGCTCGACAGCCAGGGCCTCCGAGATGCCGACGACCGCATGCTTCGTCGCGGTGTACGGGCTCATGAACGGCAGCGCCTTGAGCCCGGCCACGGACGCCGTGTTGATGATGTGTCCTTCCTGCTGCTCGATGAGCCGCGGCGTGAAGGCGCGGATGCCGTTCAGCACGCCCCAGAAGTTCACGCCGAACGTCCAGTCCCACCCCGACTGGGGGATCTCCCACAGCAGACCACCACCGCCGCCGACGCCCGCGTTGTTGCAGACGATGTGCGCGGTCCCGAAGTGGGTGAAGGTGTTCGTCGCGAGATCGATCATCTGGTCCTCGACCGACACGTCCGTGACGACGTCGAGCACGTCGGCGCCGGACGCCCGCAGCTTGGCCGCCGCATCACCGAGCGCATCGGCCTCGATGTCGGCCAGGACGATCTTCATGCCCTCCGCCGCGAACGCCTCGGCGAGCCCGAGCCCGATGCCGCTCGCCCCACCCGTGACCACCGCGACCTTGCCCGTCAGCTGATCCATGGGTGCGCACTCTAGGAGGGCGTGACAGATTGTGGCCATGACCGTGAACCGACGCATCCTGCTCACCGCCCGCCCCGACGGCCTCGTCTCCGAGGACTGCCTGGACCGCGTCGAGGAGCCGTTGACGCCGATCGGCGACGGGGAGGTCCTCGTGCGCGTCCTGTCGCTGTCCGTGGACCCGACGAACCGGGTCTGGATGCGGGAGGAGGACTCCTACCTCCCGGCCGTCCGGATCGGTGACGTCGTGCGCGCCGCGGGGATGGGCGAGGTGGTGGAGAGCCGCCGGGACGGCTACAACCCGGGCGATCTCGTCATGGGCCTGCCGGGCTGGCAGGACTACTGGACGCTGACGAGCGACGACGCCGCGCAGGTCGTGCCGCCGGGGATCCCGTTCGAGGACATGCTCAGCATCTACGGCGCGACGGGCGTGACCGCGTACTTCGGTCTGCTCGAGATCGGTCGGCCGGAACCCGGAGAGACCGTCGTGGTGTCGGGTGCGGCCGGGGGAGTGGGCTCGGTCGCGGGCCAGCTCGCGCGCATCAAGGACGCGGGACGCGTCGTCGGCATCGCGGGGACGGACGAGAAGTGCCGCTGGGTGGTGGAGGACCTCGGCTTCGACGCGTGCATCAACTACAAGACCGAGGACGTCGAGGAGAGCTTGCGCACCGCGTGTCCCGACGGCATCGACGTGTACTTCGACAACGTCGGCGGCGAGATCCTCGACGCGGTGCTGAACCAGATCAACATCGGCGCACGCATCGTGATGTGTGGCGCGATCTCGGAGTACACGCGCGCCGAGAGCCCCGGGCTGAAGAACTACAAGTCGCTCATCATGCAGCGCGGCCGCATGGAGGGCTTCATCATCCTGGACTACGTCGACCGCTTCCCCGAGGCGATCATGGAGCTCTTCCCGATGGTGGCCGACGGCCGCATCAAGTACGCGGTGGAGGTCGTCGACGGGTTGGAGCACGCGCCCGCCGCGCTGAACCGCCTGTTCACCGGCGACCACTCCGGCAAGCTCATCGTGCGGGTCAACGAGCCGTCGAGCTGAGCGCGGCCCCCGGTCAGCCGGCGGACTGCTTCGCGGCGGGGAGGTTCCCCTTCGCGATGCCCTCGCGCCGGAGCCGGGTCCAGACCATGAGCGCACCGATGGGCCCGGTGATGATCACGACCGCGCAGTAGCCCCAGGTCCACGACAGGGCCGGGGCGAGCATGAGCACCATGGCGCAGAACGCGAGCCAGATCATCCCGTGGAACGACCCGACGATCGCCGTGCCGACGTCCGTCTTCGCGATCTGCCACATGTAGAAGAGCAACAGGTAGCTGCAGGTCTCGATCAGCGAGACCACGGACAGCGCTTTCGCCTTCCGTTGCAGCTCGGTGGTCGTGTCGCCGGCGAAGTCCGTCACGGGCACCCAGGCTAGAGGCGAGCCCTGCCGCCGGTGGCACCGGGTCCCCGGGAAACTCACTGGCCGGGGGGCCGCCGGGCTGCGAGCATCGGACCATGGAGACCGTGCTCGAGGCCCGCGGGCTGGTCAAGGACTACAGCCGTGCCCGCGCGGTGGACGGGGTCGACCTGGTCGTGCGCGAAGGCGAGCGGGTCGGGCTGCTCGGCCCGAACGGTGCCGGCAAGACGACGACGCTCCTCATGCTGCTCGGGGTCATCGCGCCCGACGAGGGGACGGTCGTGATCTGCGGCACCGAGCTCGACCGCGAGCGCAGCCACGCGGCCGAGAACGTCGGGTTCGCGGCCGGCTACCTGCCGCTCGCGGAACGGCTCCGCGTGCGCGAGTACCTCCGGCTGTACGGCAACCTCTACGGCCTCGCCGCATCCGGAGGCGGCGATCGAGGCCGGCCTGGCCCGGTTCCGGGTGGAGCACCTCGGCGACGCGATGGGCACCGAGCTCTCGTCCGGTCAGCGCACGCTGGTCGGCATCGTGCGGGCGACGTTGCACCGGCCCCGCCTGCTGGTGCTCGACGAGCCGACCGCGTCGCTCGATCCCGACGTGGCGCTGCGCGTCCGCACCGGTCTGCAGCGAGCTCTGCGACGAGGACGGCACCTCGCTGCTCGTCACCAGTCACGACATGGCCGAGGTCTCGCGACTGTGCGACCGGGTGGTCTTCCTGTCGCAGGGCCGCGTCGTCGCCGACGGCACGCCGGACGAGGTGATCGAACGCTTCGGCCGGTCGGACCTCGAAGGCGTGTTCCTCCACCTCGCGGAGGAACGGCTGCCCGAGCACGAGCTGCCGTCCACCCAGCAGACGGACCACGCGCTGTGAGCCGCGCCGGAGCCGACCGGCCGCGGCCGCCGCGATGCCGGAGCGCGGCGCACGGCTCCGCGCTCGACCTGGCTGCGGATGCGCGCGGTCGCGCGCCGCCATGCGTACGTGCTGGCGCGGAGCCCGCACCGGCTGTTCGACGTCACGCTCTGGCCGCTCGTCGACGTGCTGCTCTTCGGCGCGCTCGCGACGTACGTCTCGACCGGGAACACGTCGGCCGGCGATCGTGCCGCCGCGTACCTGCTCTCCGGCATCGTGCTCTGGCACGTCGTGTACCAGTCGCAGATCGCGGTGAGCACCGGATTCCTCGAGGAGACGTGGTCGCGCAACCTGCTGAACCTGATGGTCACGCCGATCCGCGAGGTCGAGTACGTCGGCGGCGTCGCGCTGTTCGGGATGCTCAAGCTCGTCATCGGCGTCGGCGTGCTCGCGGTCGGCGCGCTCGTCTTCTACTCGTTCGACGTGTGGTCGCTCGGCTTCGGGCTCGTCCCGATCGCGGCGGTCCTGCTGTTGGTCGGGCTGGTGCATCTCGATGTTCGTGATCGGCATCGTGCTGCGCTACGGCGCCGGCGCGGAGGCACTCGCGTGGGGCGTCATGTTCGTCGTGATGCCGCTGTCCGGCGTCTTCTACCCGGTGGACGCGTTGCCCGCGGCGCTGCAGCCGGTCGCCCTCGCGCTGCCGACGACGCACGCGTTCGTCGCGTTGCGCGCGCTCGTCGACGGCCACGGCGTCGACTGGGGCCAGCTCGGGATCGCCGGGGCGACGACGGTCGTGTTCGCGGCACTGTCGCTTTGGTACGTCGTGCGCATGCTCGCGGATCTTCCGCCGCCACGGGCTACATCACCCGCTACACCTGACCTGGTTCCGCGGCCCGGCCCGGGTAGGGTCCGGCCGCATGGACCACTCTGCGGATCGGGACCCTTGGCGCGGCGCGCATCACGCCGGCCGCGCTCGTGCCGCCCGGCGCGCGACGTCGACGAGCGTCGAGCGTCGTGGCGGTCGCCGCGCGCGACCGCGCCCGGGCCGAGCGAGTTCGCGGCGAAGCACGGCATCCCGCGGGTGCTCGACTCCTACGACGGCGCTCATCGCCGATCCCGACATCGACGCGGTCTACAACCCGCTGCCCAACGGCCTGCACGCCGAGTGGACCGACGCGGCGCTCGCGGCGGGCAAGCACGTGCTGTGCGAGAAGCCGTTCACCGCGAACGCGGACGAGGCGGAGCACGTCGCCGAGGTCGCGGCGCAGCACCGGCCTCGTGGTGATGGAGGCGTTCCACTACCGGTACCACCCGGTGGCGCGAGCGCATGCGCGAGATCGCGCGAGTCGGGCGAGCTCGGGGAGCTCCGCCGCGATCGAGACGTCGATGTGCATCCCGCTGCCGCTCCCCAAGGACATCCGCTACCGGCACGACCTCGCGCGGCGGCGCGACCATGGACGTCGGTTGCTACACGATCCACATGAACCGGCTGCGTGGCCGGCACCGAGCCGTCGGTCGTGAGCGCGAGGGCGCAAGACGATCAAGCCCGAACGTCGACCGCTGGATGCGCGCCGAGCTGCGCGTACCCGGACGGGCTGACCGGCACGATGACCTGCGCGCTGCTGGTCGAGCACGCTGCTCAAGATCGGGCGTCAAGGTCATCGGCGACCGCGGCGACGCTGCAGCGTGTTCAACCCGACCGGGCCGCAGATGGGGTACCGCATGACGGTGCGCGAGCCGGCGGCACCGAGCGCCGGGTCAAGGTCGACGGGCGCGAAGAAGCCGACGTACAGCGTACCAGCTCGAGGCGTTCACGCCGCGGTGCTGCGCGGCGGTCCGACGCTGACCCCGCCCGCCGACTCGATCGCCAACATGCGCGTCATCGACGCGATCTACGAAGCGGCCGGGCTGCCGGTCCGGGGGACGTGATGGACAACCGACAGATCGGCACCTACATCGCGCGCAGTCGCGTCGGACTCGGGCTCGCGATCCTGATCGCGCCCGGGCCGAGCCTGGCCGTCATGTTCGGATCGGGCGCGAACAACCCGGGCGCGCGGGCGGTCGGCCGCCTGGCCGGGATCCGTGACGCGGTGATCGGCGCGGGCGGATCCATCGCGATCGGGCAACGTTCGGGCGGCGGCGACTGGCTCTCGATGATGGCGGTGTGCGACGGCGTCGACGCGCTCGTGATGCTCGCCAGCCCGGGCCTGCCGAAGCGCACCCGCCTCCTCGGTCTCGCCGCAGCGGCCTCCGCGGTCGCCCACCTGTACCTGGCCCGTGACCTCGCCGCCCAGGAGCACCCGCAACCCGTCTGAGCCGTTCTCGGAACGTTCAACCGCGCCTGGCGCGGTCCAGCGGGCCGAGAACGAGCGGGTGGGTCAGCGGGGGCGGACGGTGGCGACGCCGAACGCCATCATCCGGTCGTCCGCGCCGGAGTCGACGACCTCCACGCGCACGACGTGACCGTCGGCCCGTTCGCCGAGCACCGTTGCGCGGGCGACCGCGGGGCCGACCCGACCCGGCCGGAGGAAGTGCAGCACGACGTCCGTCGTGGTCGCGTCGGCGCCGATCGCGTGGGTCGCCGCGGCATCGACCAGCACCGCGGTCGCGCCGCCGTGGAGGATGCCCCACGGGTTGCGCACGCGGTCGTTGATCTCGAGCGCGACCGCCTCCGCGCCGTGGCCGCGGATGCCGAAGAACTCGAGCAGCGGCGGGGAGGGCTCCGGTGCCTCCGGAGGCTGGAGCACCATGGGGCGGGGGAAGTCGGGCGGGCCACCCTCGGGTTGGAGGACCGCCGAGGTCAGGACACCGTCGGCGATCAACGTGTCGTCGTCGCCGTGATCGCGGATCTGGACCTGGGTCACGACCGCGTTGCGGCCCACCCGCAGCACCCGCGCGTCGAGCGCGAGCGGACCCCGGTGCAGGGTCGGGACGGTCTGCAGCATCAGGTTCGTCGACACGACCCAGCCCGGGAGCGCGGCGAGACCGGCGCACATCCCGCCCACGGTGTCCGCCATCGTCAGGAGCGCGCCCGCCCGGACGCTGCCGATCGGCCCGCGCAGGTGGTCGAGATCGACGACCTCGCCGACCACGTGCGTGTCGGTCGGGCCGCCCGGGTAGTCGACCTCGTGCAGCGCCACCCGGGTGACGCGGTTCACCGCCCGACCGGTGTCGGCATCCGCGAAGTCCGTCACGCGCGGGCCGCGACCACGCGGGTGAGCGTCGTGAGCCTTCCGTCGGCGCCGGTGTCGACGATCTCGACGTGCGCGGTCCCGAACTCGGCGGTGGCGTCGACGACCGTCGTGTTCGTGCGGATCGGCCCGACCTTCGCCAGTGCGAGGTACGTGATCTGGAGGTCGACGGTCTCGACCGGCGCGCCGCAGGCGTGGGCCAGCGCGGCCTCGGCCCCGGCCGATGCGGTGGCAGCCACCATGCCCCCCTGGATCGCCCCCATGCTGTTCGCGACGTAGTCGCTCAGCGGCAGCTCGATCGCCCCGTCGACCGGGTCGACGACGGTCAGCCGGACGCGATCGTGGAAGGCGTCGACGAGCCCCGAGTCGTCGGTGGCCATCGTCATGCGGCTGACCCGGTCCGCCTGGTCGATCGACAGGTTCTCGGCCCGGCGGGGGAGCACCGCGAAGCTCATCGTGGCGACGCCGAGTGTGGCGCCCGACCCGTCGCGGAGCGCGACCTCGACCACGACGGTGGTCCGGCCCTGCCGCAGCACCCGGCCGTGCGCCTCGATCTCGCCGACGGCCGGCCTGGGGATCAGGTGCAACGTGAGGTCCGCCGTCGCGATCCAGTCGGGGCGGGCCGCGACGGCGGCCAGACCGCCGCCGACGACGTCCACGAGGATCGCGAGCACGCCGGCGCGCGCGGACCCGGATGGGTTGCAGATGTGCGCGCTGACGGGCAACCAGCCGGTGCTGGTGCCGTCCGGTCGGTGCTCGACCGCGAGCCGCAGGTCGCGCAGGATGTGCTGCGCGGGTGGGTATTGCTCAATGGGCGCCGTGGTCACGGGGCGAGACGGTAGTGCTCAGTGCAGCGTCGCCGCGAAGTCGGGGACGTGGGCGTAGATGTCCTGCGGTGGCCGCACGTAGCCCTGGTCGGGCTGGCGGGGTGGCAGCTCGAGCACCGGCGGGGTGCGGTCCTCGTAGGGGATCTGCGACAGGAGGTGATGGATGCAGTTGAGGCGCGCGGCGCGCTTGTTGTCGCCCTCGACGACCCACCACCGGGCTTCGGGGATGTCGGTGTAGACGAACATCTCGTCCTTCGCCCGCGAGAACTCGACCCAGTGCTCGCGCGACTGGAGGTCCATGTCACTGAGCTTCCAGCGGCGCATCGGGTCGTCGGTGCGGGACTGGAACCGCCGCTCCTGCTCCTCGTCGCTCACCGAGAACCAGTACTTCAGCAGGACGATCCCGTCCTCGACGAGCATCCGCTCGAAGATCGGGGTCTGGCGCAGGAAGCGGGCGTGCTCCTCGGGCGTGCAGAAGCCCATCACGGTCTCGACGCCGGCGCGGTTGTACCAGCTGCGATCGAACAGCACGATCTCGCCCGCCGCGGGGAGGTGGGAGATGTAGCGCTGGAAGTACCACTGGGTGCTCTCGCGCTCGGTCGGCTTCGGCAGCGCGGCGACCCGGCAGAAGCGCGGGTTCAGGTACTCCTGGATGCGCCGGATCGAACCGCCCTTGCCCGCCGCGTCCCGACCTTCGAAGACGACGGCGATGCGGGCGCCCTCGGCTCTCACCCAGTACTGCATCTTCACCAGCTCGGCCTGCAGGCGGGCCAGCTCCTCTTCGTAGACTTTCTTGTGTGGAGTGCTCATGTCGGGGAGAACCTAGTGCCGGTGGATCCACGCGATGAGCGAGTCCGTGCGGGGCCGGCTGCTGGTCGCGACGCCCGACCTGCGCGACCCGAACTTCTCGCGGACGGTCGTCCTGATGCTCGAGCACGGTGACGACGGGGCCCTGGGCGTCGTCCTCAACCGCCCGCTCGAGCTGCCGGTCGCCGAGGTGCTCCCGGACTGGGCGGACCTGAGCACCGCGCCCGCCTGCCTGTTCGTGGGTGGCCCGGTCGCACCCACCGCGGTGATCGGCCTCGGGCGGGGTGACGGGCCGGTCTTCCAGCCGCTCTTCGACGGTCTCGGCACGCTGGACCTGGAGCTCGACCCCGCGGACTACGCGCCGACGATGTCCGGGCTCCGCGTGTTCGTCGGGTACGCGGGCTGGTCGCCGGGGCAGCTGGAGCAGGAGCTCGACGGTGGGGGCTGGCTGGTCCTCGATCTGCTGCCCGACGACCCGTTCTCGACCGACCCGTCGCGGCTGTGGCCGCGGGTGCTGCGCCGGCAGGGTGGACGGGTCGCGATGTTCGCCTCTGCGCCCGAGGATCCTTCGACCAACTGACCCTGTCCTCGTACCCTCTCGTCTTGGGGTTCGATGACCGCTCACCTGGAGGGCGTAGACCGATGGAGCGCGACGAGCTGCGGGCGGTGCAGGAGCCGCTGAAGGACCAGTACCGGGAAGACCCCGACGCGGCGCTGATCACGCTGAAGGCGGAAGGCACCCTCGGGGAGGGCGTGACCTGTTCGGTGAACACCGGCCGCGCGATGGCCGAAGCGGGCCTGCACCCGGCCTCCGGCGGCGACGGGCTCTCGCTGTGCTCGGGCGACATGCTCCTCGAGGCGTTGGCTGCGTGCGCGGGCGTGACGCTCCGGGCCGTCGCCACCTCGCTCGACATCCCGGTGCGGACCGGGCGGGTCAAGGTGGAGGGGGATCTCGACTTCAGGGGCACGCTCGCCGTCGCCAAGGACGCGCCGGTCGGCTTCCGGGCCATTCGTCTCGACTTCGAGCTCGAGTCGGACGCGACCGACGAGCAGCTCGACACCCTGATGCGGCTCACCGAGCGCTACTGCGTGGTCCTGCAGACGATCGTCCAGACCCCCGAGATCACGGTCAGCCGCCCCTAGGAGCTGGAGAAGATCTGGATGCTGCCGTCGTAGATCGCGACCCAGACCGCGCCGGTCGTGCGGTCGTAGGTGATGCCGATCGGGTGATGGCCGACCGGGACCGTCTGGATGGTGTGCAGGTCGCTGGCGGCGAGCTTGGTGACGTCGCTCGACTCGTAGTTCACGACGTACAGGGACTGGCCATCGGCGGAGATGGCCATGCTGCGGGGCTGGTTCCCGGTCGAGACCTTGTACTGCACGACCCCGTTGACCGGGTCGATCTTGGCGACCTTCCCGTCGCCGTTCAACGTGGCGTAGAGCGCGGAGCCGTCGGGTGAGAGCACCAGGTGCCGCGGCCCCGAGCCGACGTTGCGGATCCAGCTCACCGCGAAGCTGGTGAGGTCGATGCGGGCGATGTCGTGCGTGCCCATCACCGCGATGTACGCGGTCGTGCGAGTCCGGCGTGATCGCGATGCCGCGCGGGTAGGGCCCGAGCGGGATGCGCTTCACCTCGCGGTCGGTGTACGCGTCGACGATGCTGAGGTCGTAGCTGCACCAGTTGGTGGCCAGCACGTAACGGCCGTCGGGGGTGACGGCGACGTACTTCGGGACCTTGCCGACGGGCACGACGCCGTCGATCGCGAGCGTCTTGGTGCTGATGCGGTAGAGGAAGCTCGGGTCGGTGTTGTTGTTCGCCGGGCAGTCGTCGCTGCCCTCCGGGCCGAAGCCCTGGCCGTACATCGAGTAGTTCGACACGTACACGTGCGTGCCGTCGGGGGTGAACGCGGCCTCGACCGGTGCCCCCTTCGACAGACCCGGGTGCCCGGGGATCCCGTACGCGGTGAGGTCCACGGTGTCGGGGATCGTCTTCACGAGGTTGCCGTTGCGGTCGTACACCGTCATGGTGTGGCGGTACATCATGTTCTGCGCGAACACGAGCCCCCGTTGCGACGCGACGACGGACTTCGGTGAGATGTCGCCGGTGATGGTCCGGGACAGCGACATGGCACCGGCCGACGACGGGATGGGCAGCGTGGTCGTGGTCGTCGGCGCCGCGGTGGTCGAGCTCGTGGAGGAGCTCGGCGCCGGGCGGTCGGTCGAGATCGCCTTGGCGGAGCCGTCGGAGCCGCCGGCGCCGAGCCACGCCAGCGCGCCGAGGATCGCCAGGGAGACCACCAGGGCGAGGACGATCGGCACCGCACGCTTGGACATCCCGAGATCGTTGCATCGAACGGGCCACGAGGCGTGGCATCCCGCCCGGGTCCGGAATTGGCGGCCGGGCGACCGGGTGCGAAAGCGTGTCGATCATGAGCGAATTGGTGACGGTCGAGAAGCCGCAGGCCCGTACGAGCGTCGTCACGCTCAACCGGCCGGACCGGCTCAACGCGATGTCGATCGAGCTCGTCATCGAGCTCGACGCGGCGTTGCGCCAGGTGGCGGACGACAACGACACGTCCGTCGTGGTCCTCACCGGCGCGGGTCGCGGGTTCTGCTCGGGGCTCGACCTGAAGGACTACGGCATCATCCCGAACATCGACGGGCTCCAGGTCGGGCGCATCGCGCAGCGGTCGATGCGGTACTACTCCCGGCTGATCATGACGATGCGTCAGATGCCGCAACCGATCCTGGCGGCGATCAACGGCGTCGCGTACGGCGGGGGGATGTGCCTCTCGCTCGCCGCCGAGCTGCGCATCGCGGGGGAGTCGGCGGAGTTCAACTCCACCGGGATCGTCAACGGGCTGACCAGCACCGAGCTCGGCGCGAGCTGGCTGCTGCCGCGCCTCGTCGGTGCGGCGCACTCGAACGACATGTTGCTGACGGGGCGGAAGATCGACGCGGCGGAGGCCCTGCGCATGGGCCTCGTCTCCCGGGTGCTGCCCGACGACGAGCTGATGCCCGAGGTGCTGGCGCTCGCGGCCCGGATGTGCGAGTTCAGCCCCTACGGGCTCCAGATGACGAAGGAGATCATCTGGGTGAACCTCGAGAACCCGAGCCTCCAGGCGGCCATCGAGATCGAGGACCGGAACCAGCTCATGCTGGGCTTCACCGAGAACCTCCCGGAGGCGATCCGGGCCTTCGACCGCAAGCGCAAGCCCGTCTACACGGACGAGCCCCGCAAGGACCTGTTCACGCCCCCGACCCCCGACTGAGA
Source organism: uncultured Acidimicrobiia bacterium (assembly GCA_963770105.1). Classification (GTDB taxonomy): domain Bacteria; phylum Actinomycetota; class Acidimicrobiia; order IMCC26256; family JAENVU01; genus Chersky-806. The sequence goes on from CAVYOL010000002.1 coordinate 545,428, forward strand.
ACACGTTCTAGAATCAACCGCGTGAACCGTCACTTCCCGTTCCCACATCCCTTCGGCTGGTTCCAGGTCGCCTACCCCGAGGACCTCGAGCCCGGCACCGCGACCGCGCTGCGGTACTGGAGCACCGATCTCGTGCTCTGGCGGGACGAGGGTGGTGACTTCCACCTCCAGGACGCCTACTGCCCGCACCTCGGCGCGCACCTCGGTGTCGGCGGCAAGGTCATCGGCGAGACGCTCGAGTGCCCGTTCCACGGCTGGACCTTCAACGGCGAGGGCAGCTGCGTGAAGATCCCGTACTCGGACAAGGTCAACCGCAAGGCCCGGCTGCGCACCTACCCGGTGATCGTGCGCAACGGCATGGTGATGGCGTGGCGCCACCCGGACGAGATCGAGCCGCAGTGGGAGATCCCCGAGATCCCGGAGATGAGCGACTCCGCCTGGAGCGACAGCTACCGGTCGAGCTACCTGATCAACACCGTGCCCCAGGAGATGGCCGAGAACGGCGTGGACCCGGCGCACTTCCGCTACGTGCACGGCACCGACGACGTCGCCGAGATGGAGAGCTACGACACCGAGGGCCCCATCTCCACGATGCTCTCGAAGCAGAGCTACGTGACGCCGCGTGGGGTCACGAACGGTCGGATCGACGTCTACACCTACGGCCCGGGCTTCTCGAAGGTGTGGTTCTCGGGCATCGTCGACGCGATCAACGTCGCGACGACGGTTCCGGTGGACGACGCCACCACCGAGGTCCGCTTCAACTTCACCGTGCGCAAGTTCGACGACGAGAAGCTCACGTCGACGGTCGCCGACGCCTTCGTGGCCGAGATCAACAAGCAGATCCGTGAGGACACGCCGATCTGGGAGCACAAGGTGTTCCTACCGGTTCCGGCGCTCGCGGACAGCGACGGCCCGATCCTGAAGTTCCGCAAGTGGTACGCGCAGTTCTACGCGGAGCCGATGAAGAGCGACGCGTAGCGATGAGCGTCGGGACGTGGGAGAGCCATCACGACATCACCACGCTCCTGTACCGCTACACCGAGTACATCGACGCGGCGGACTTCGAGGCCATCGGTGAGCTGTTCGAGCACGGCCGGATCACGACGAAGGGCATGAGCGGCGAGACCGTCGGTCGGGAGGCGGTCCGCGACCTCTACAAGAACACGAACAAGGTCCACCCGGACGGCACGCTGCGCACCCGGCACCTCTGCACGAACGTCATCGTGGACATCGACGAGTCGGCGGGTACGGCAACCGCGCGTTCGTCGTTCCTGGTGCTGCAGGCGACCAAGGACCTGCCGCTGCAGCCGATCGTCGCCGGCCGCTACCGGGATCGCTTCGAACGGGCCGCGGGCAAGTGGCACTTCGCGGAGCGGGAGATGAGCGTCGAGCAGGTGGGCGACGTGCACGACCACCTCGCCTTCGATCTGGCCAAGTTCATCGAAAAGCCCTGATCAGGGCTTCAGCTGCACCGGGAGTGACTTCAGCGCGTTGTTGAGGTTCGACCGCTGGCGGCCGGACTCGCCGGTGAGCTCGATCGTGGCGAAGGAGTCGAAGAGCTCCTCGAAGAAGACGCGGCCCTCGAGCCGGGCCAGGTGCACGCCCAGGCAGAAGTGCTCGCCGGTGCCGAACGACAGGTGCGGGTTCGGGTCGCGGTGGATGTCGAAGCGTGCGGGTCGCGGAACACCGTCGTCGTCGCGGTTCGCCGACGTGTAGATCATCGCGACCTTGTCGCCGGTCGGCGATCGTCGACCCCGGCGAGCTCGGTGTCTGCGGTCGTGGTGCGCCGGAAGTAGTGCAGCGGGTTGGCCCAGCGCAGGATCTCCTCGACCGCGCCGGGGATGAGCGTGCGGGTCGGCGCGCAGCTCGGCGAGCTGCTCCGGGTGGTGGAGCAGCGCGAGCAGCCCGACGAGAGCATCGTGCGGGTCGTGTCGTTGCCGGCGGTCACGAGCTGCACGAAGAAGCTGCCGAACTGGATGTCGGTCATCGGCTCGCCGTCGAGCTCCATCGCGAGCATCAGGGTGGTGAGGTCCTCGCGCGGGCTCGGCCCGGCGCTGCTCGCGCGAGCTCGATCGCGTACATCGCCATCTCGATGGTGGCGCTCATCGACGCGTCGTCGCTGTAGCCGGACGCTGAACTCCGGGTCCTGGCCGCCCGAGTTGCGTCTCCGACCAGCGCGTGGATCTGGGGCCAGTCCGACTCGGGGATGCCGACGAGCTCGCCGACGACCTGCGACGGCAGCTTGGCGCACACGTCGTGGACGAAGTCGACGTCGCCGCGTCGCCGCCGCGTCGCGCATGATCGTCGCGGCAGATCGTCGCGGATGCGGGGCTCGAGCTCGTTGATGACCTGCGGGGCACGAACTGCGGGGCCACGTTGCGCCGGTACCCGACGTGACGCGGCGGGTCCATCGCCAGGAGCATGTCCTGCATCATCGCCAGGGTCTCGGGTGCGAGGTCCTCGAGCACCACGCCGCCGCGCGACGCCGAGTAGGTCATCGGCTCCCGGGCGACCGCGACCAGGTCGGCGTGGCGCAGCACGGCCCAGTACCCGGTGCCGTCGGGCATCGTCCTGCCAGTAGACGGGTTCCTCGGTCCGCAGGCGCTCGAAGATCTCGTGCGGCGGGCCGGCGACGTAGCCGTCCGGGTCGTAGAGGTCGATCTCGTCGGTCTTCATCCGGGCAGCGTAGGTCGCGGCACCCCGATGGGATTCGGGTAGGGGATCGTCCCGGACTGCTGCAGCCGCCCGGCGATCGCCGCGAGGACGTCAGTCACGAGATCGAGGTCGGGGATGCGGTCGAGGAGCTCGGCGCTCAGCCGGTCGGTGTCGCGTTCGACGCTCGCTCTGACGCGCGCGCCTTCCGGGGTGGTCCGGCCGTCGCGATCGAGCCAGCCCCGATCGCGCAGCCGCGCCGCGGCATCCGACCAGTCCTCGTCGCTCCAGCCCCGGTACGGACGGATGGAGTCGAGTGGCAGGCCGTCGGACGCGATGCGCAGCACGTGGGCCGCGCAGGGATCGATGCCGGCGGCGATGAGGACGCGCACGTGGCCGTCACCCCGGTGCTCCCGGAGCAACGTCGCCGCGTGCCAGAGCGCAACCGAGGGTGGTTCGGGCCAGGGGAGCGCGACGTTCGCGCCGAAGAGCGGGCGGCCGGTGACGGGGGCGTGCTCGACCGCATGACGGATCGCGTCGGCGGCCCGGCGCGCCGGAGCTTCGGCGAGCTCGGCCCCGAGGTCGTGCTCCAGCGCGGCTTCGATCCCGTCGACGCGAGCGGCGATGGCGTCCGCGGGGTCGATGAGCGACCAGATCGACGGCACCGCGCGGGCGACGAACTCCGGGTGGAACCCGAAGAACGTCGCGGTCACGAGCTCGGCCGGCGCGGCACCGAACGGCGCGGCCCGTCCGGCGAAGTACCCGCGCCAGAAGCCCCGGAGGCCCGCGGCCTCGAACGCCCGGTGGGACTCGGGCGCGAAGTAGGTCAGCGCGTGGAGCGGCTCCGCGAGCGTCCAGACGCGCCGGGCGTCCGCGCTCACGGTCGCGAGCTGCGCCGGTGGGTCAGCTCGACGCCGCGGCTTCGAGGATCGCGAGGGCCTCGGCCACCCGCTTGCCGTGGATGGTCTCCTCGCGGCCGTTGAGCCGGAGCAGGCGTGCGACTTCGGGGTCGGCCTCCTGATCGGCCCAGCGCTGGTAGCCGGCGTCGCCCGCGATCTCCGCCTGCACGATGGCCGGGAAGAGCTTGAGGCTGACGACCTCGGGCAGCGGGATGGCAAAGGGAGTGCGGACCTCGGCCGACGGCTCGTAGTCCGTGCCGAGCCGGATGCTCATCGCCCGCTGCACCCGCCGGGCGTGCCCGGTCTCCTCGCGCCCGTTCTTGCGCAGGAGGTCGCCGGCCTCCTCGTTGCCGATGCGGTCCGCGAGCGCCTGGTAGAAGTCGTCGCCGCTGATCTCCAGGCGGTAGAGCAGCTCCATCGCAGGGATGTCGAGCTCCTGGCACGCGTCGAGCGCGGCGGAGGCGGAGAAGAAGTCCAGCTCAGTCGTCATGGGGTCAGCCTAGAACGGCCGCGCCCGCACGAGAAACGGGCGGGGACACTGTGTCCCCGCCCGTCTCGTGACACTCGGTTCGAGCTACTTGACCACCGTGACGTTGAAGCTCGAGCACGCCGTGGTGGTGTTCCCCGGGATCACGGGACAGACCGTGACCTTGAGGACCTTCCCGATGGCGAGCGCACCGTGGGTCCAGGTGTACTTGCGCGAGATCTGCGTCGCGGGCGCGATGGCGATGGGGAGGTTGTCGGGCGGCGTGGCGGCGACCGCCGGACCCCCGTTGTAGGACACCGTCACCGAGACGTTCTCGCCCAGACGGACCGGCCGGAGCCGGAACGCGCTGTTGTTGGTGAGCCACACGTTGACCGGGGTGCTCGTCGTACCCGTCTTCGCATTGGCGTCCTTGGGCGCCGCCGTGAACTTGATCGGGCCGATCGGGTCATGGATGGTGGAGCAGTTGTTGAGGGGCTTGTCGTCGCCCGGGATCCTGACGCAGGTGGTCACGACGATGATGTCGCCGGCGTGCAGCGTCGACCCGTGGGTCCACGTGAGCACGAAGCCCGAGGACCCTCCCTTGTTCAGCTGCACCGACTTGGCGGTGTAGGCGAACTGCGATGCCGGCACTGCCACCCCGTTGCGGGTGGCGCTGGCCGTCAGGTTCCCCTGGTTGACGATGCCCGTGAGGGCTCCGACGTCGGTCACCGTGACGTTGATCTTGCTCGAGGTGTTCTCGCCCTCGATCGTCCCGGCGGAGGTGCTGCCGTAGTCGGTGCCCGGGATGTCCAGGACGTTGATGGTGACCGTGGCCGGCGGGCTGCTGTTGAACGCGTCGCTCGCCACGACCTGGAACTTGAGCGGCGTGAGGCCTGCCGGCGCCACGAACGTGGGCTTGACCACGTTCGCGTTCGACAGCGTGACCGCGGTACCGGCCGTCTGGGTCCAGTGGTACGTGAGTGCGTGCCCGTTGACCTGCGACGAAGCACTTGCGTTCAGGGTCACCGTGTCCCCGACCTGGATGTTGCTCTGGGTCGGACCGGCGTTGGCGACCGGGTTCGCGTACTGCTGGACGTTGACGGTCATGTCGTCGGTCGACGACGCGTACGCCGGGTCCGGGTTCTGCGTGTCCGTCACCGTCACCCGGAACACCAGCGGCCCGACGGTCGCGGGTGCGGTGAAGGTGGGCGAGGCCACGTGGGTGTTCGACAGCGTCACCGCGGTGCCCGAGATCTGGGACCAGGTGTAGCTGAGGGTGTGGTGGTCGGCCTGGGTCGACCCGGTGGCGTCGAGGCTGATGCCCACCTCGCCCTGGAACGCCCCGTAGTCCGAGCCGGCACTCGCGACCGGCGTTGCGTACTGGACCACGTTGACCGTCACGTTCGCACTCGAGGTGGCGAGCGCGGGGTTCGGGTTCTGCGTGTCGGTCACCGTCACCTTGAGCACGATCGGCCCGACCGTGAGGGGAGCAGTGAACGTCGGTGCCGTCGTGGTCGTGCCCGCGAGGGTCACGGGAGTCCCCGAGACCTGCGACCACGAGTAGGTGAGGGTGTGACCGTCGGCCTGTGACGAGCCCGTCGCGTCCAGCACGACGGGGTCCGCCTCGTGGACCGTCTGGGTCGAGCCCGCACTGGCGACCGGCGTGGCGAACGCGTTCACGTTCACCGTCACGTTCGCCGTGGTCGTGGCGACGGGCGGGTTCGGGTTCTGGGTGTCCGTGACGGCCACCTGGAAGACGATCGGCCCCGCCACCGTGGCCGGCGCGGTGAACGTCGGCGACGTGGTGGTGTCACCGGAGAGGGTCACGGCAGCTCCCGAGACCTGCGTCCACTGGTAGCTCAGGGAGTGACCGTCAGCCTGCGACGACCCCGAGCTGTTCAAGGTGACCGAGTCACCTTCGTGCACCGTCTGGGTCGGGCCCGCGCTGGCAACCGGCGGCGCGTAGTCGCTCACCGTGACCGTCACGGTGCTCGCCGTCGACGTGTTGCCGTTGGTCCCGCTGCCCGTGATCGGGCTCTGGGTGTCCGTCACCACCAGCGAGAACGTGTAGGTCGCCGGCGTGGTCGGTGCCGTGAACGTGGGCTTCTGCGCCGTGGTGGACGAGAGCGCTCACCGCCGGGCCGGCCGTCTGGGTCCAGGCGTAGGTGATCGTGTGGCCCTGGGCCTGGGTGGAAGCGGAGCCGTCCAGCGTGATCGTGCCCGTCCCGACCTTCGACGTTCTGGGCCGATCCGGCGTTGGCCACCGGGCGGGTGGGCAACGTGCTGGCGTACGCCGCGAGCGCGGTGTCGCGTCGATGCCTTGGCGGTGTTGATCTTCGTCACGATCACGGAGAACCGCGGGCAGTTCGCCTGCGTCGGGCTGGTAGTCACCCGTGCCGCTGGTGCACGCGGCGGTGGTCGGGTTGGCGCCGCTCGACGGGCACCGTGTACGTCGGGTTCGCGACCGTCGTCGACGACAGCGTGGTCGTGCGGCCCGACGTCTGGGACCAGAGGTACGTGTAGTCGGACGAGAGTGGTCCCGTCCGGGTTGGTGATCGTGGCGCCGAGCGTGACCATGTCACCGGTGAACGCCGAGCGCTCGGCGTCTTGCTCACGACGACGGTCGGCGTGCTCGCGCCGACGGTGATGGTCACCGGCGTCGCACGTGGTGTTGGTGTCCCCGGGGTTCGGGCCGCCGTTGGTTGCCGTCACGTTGAACTGCAGCGACGTAGCCGGCGGCCGACGGTGACCGGAGGGGCGGTGAACGTGGGCTTCGCCGCGGTCGGGCTCGACAGCGTGACCGTCGGGGCACCGTTGCTCACCTGCGTCCAGGTGTAGCGTCAGCGGCGAGGTTGTCCGGGTCGGTCGAGCCGGTCGCGTCGAGCGTGATGACGTTGCCGGCCACCTTGCCGGTCTGGTTCGCGGCCGGCGTTGGCGACGACCGAGCCGGGTGTGACCGTCACCGTCGTGGTCGACGGCGCGTGGAGATCTTGCCGCCGGTGCCGTTGCCCGTCACCGGGTTCTCCGTGTCCGTCACGATCAGCGAGAACGTCAGCGAGCCGGTGGTGGCCGGCGTCGTGAAGGTGGGCTTCTGCGCCGTCGGGATTCGACAGCGTCACCGTGGTTCCGGCCGTCTGGGTCCACGCGTAGGTGATGGGCGTGCGCCCTGGGCCTGGGTGCTGGCGGAGCCGTCGAGCGTCACCGTGCGGCTCGTGCCCTTGCTCTGGGCCGCGCCGGCGTTGGCGACGGGTCGGGTGTACACGGTGCTCGCGTACGCCGCGAGGGCCGCCGAGGCCGACGCCTTGCCCGTGTTGGTCTTGGTCACGATGACCTTGAACGTCGGGCAGTTGGTCGCAGCCGGCCGCTCGTGCACGCGGCGCCGGCGTTCGTCGGGATGACGAAGGTCGGGTTGGCGGCGGTCGGGTTCGACAGCGTGGTCGTGATGCCGGTGTTCTGGGACCACGCGTAGGTGTAGTCAGCCCCGTTGTTGCCGTCCGGGTTCGTGATCGCGGCGGCCAACGTGACGGTGGTGCCGGGATAGAAGGTGCCGCCCGGGCACCGACTTGGAGACGGTGACGGTCGGCGTGGACGCCACGACACCGATCGACACCGGGGCTCGAGGTGTTGACACCACCGAACGCCGTCGTCGGCGGTGACGGTGAACTGCGCGGTGTAGCCACCGGGGCTGGTCACCGCAGGGGCGGTGAACGTCGGCTTGACCGCGTGGATGTCGGAGAGCGCCACCGTGGGCGCGCCGTTGCTCACTTGGGCCCAGGTGTACGTGAGCGGCTGCACCGGTGGGCCGTCGGCATCCGTGGAGCCGGTGGCGTCGAGGGTGATGGTGCTGCCCGCCACCTTGCCGCTCTGGTCCGGGCCCGCGTTGGCGACCGGCGGGCGTGTTGCCGACGACCGTGTAGCTGACCACCTTGGTGAGGGGGTCGGCGTTCGAGTCCGTCGCGTTGATCGTGAACGTGTAGTTCCCGGGCGTCGACGTGTCGAGCGGTCGCGCCGTCGGCGTTGGTCGCCGACACACGAGTCGTAGAGCTCGGTGGTGTTCGCGTAGCACCCGTAGTCGACGGTCAGCGGCTGGCCGGTGACGTAGTTGGCGCCGTCGAACGGCGTGCGGCGCCGCGATGCCGGTGGCGTAGGTGTGCGTCAACGGCGGCGACGTCCCGTTCGGGATCGCGTTCGGGCCGGTGTAGTACGACGGCGCGGTCGGGAAGTCGCTCGTGGTCTCGTAGCCGGGCGCGCAGTCCGCCTTGGCCGTGACCTTGATGACCCCGCCGAGCGCGGAGGTCTGCACGGTGTTGAGGTAGGTCGGGTCGGTCCAGATGGCGTCGCCGGTGTAGACGTAGCGGGTGCCGTTGGTCGAGCCCCACGGCGCCACCGCGGGCGTGCTCGTGAGCGTGCGAGTTGGCGTCGGGAGCCGGGATGTTGCCCGGCTGGGTGCCGGTGTAGTTCCGCGGCTCGGAGCCGGGGAGCTGACCGCCGAGCGTCACGGGGAGGTCGTTGCCGGCGAAGCCGGTGGACGTCACGTTGATCGTCACGGTCGGGCCCTGCAGCGCCGACCCGCCCGCGTACTCACCGGACGTCGTCCCACTGCCGAGCAGCGTCGTCGAGACCCGGTTGGTGGCGGTGTTCCAGAACGCGTTCGGAGCGATGCCCGGAATCGCCAGGCGCTGCGACGCCGGGAGGGTCATGGGGTCGAAGCCCGGGATCGGCTGGTCGCCGACGCCCGAGATGACCGCGTGCGGGACGTTGGCCTTGTTGACGTAGTAGCCCGCGTCGGGGTTGGCCTCGACGTTGCCGTTGACCGGGCCTTGCGAGACGCTGTTGATCGTCAGGCCGGCCGGCAGCTGGTACGCGCTCACCTGGTTGAAGATGTTCGTGATCGTCGCGGTGATGCCGGTGCTCCGGTCGTCGATGGGGTAGAGCGACACGTCCGGTCGGATCTTGATGTTGAACGTGTCGCCCGCGTGGACCATGTCCGGTGCGGTCACCGTGAAGCCCGAGATCCTGGTCGGCTTCCTGGTTCGCCGACAGGCTGCCGCCGTTCGCGCGGCAGATCACGTGGGGAGCCTGGTGGCTCGTCACGATCTGCGGCGAGTAGCCGCTCGACGCACCTGCGGTGAGCGCCGCATTGGCGATCAGTCCGCCGGTGACGATCGCCAGCACGACGAAGACCGAAAGAAAACGCGACAACTTTGAGAAGTGCCCCGACATGTGTCCCCCTACTCAGCCCGAGATGTCGGGGGGACCTTTTCAGGCGTCGCCGACTAAGTCAAGTGTCTTGGTCCGCCCTCCCATGATTTTCCTCCGGGACGCACTTAGGCTCGTGTTTCCATGACCGCTCGCGGTGACCAGACCCGGAACCATCTGCTCGACGTCGCTGAACAGATGTTCGGCGAGCGGGGGGTCAACGGGGTGTCGCTGCGGGAGATCCGGCTCGCGTCCGGTGCCCGCAACACGGCCGCGATCCAGTTCCACTTCGGCGACCGCGAGGGCCTGGTCCACGCACTGACCGCCCGCCACATGCCGCGCATCGCCGAGCTGCAGCAGGAGCTCTACGACGCCATGGTCCGGGAGGGTCGGGACGAGGACGCGCGCAGCCTGGTGGAGGTGCTGGTCCGGCCGATCGCCGACTACCTGCGGCTGGGCGAGAGCGAACGGGCGTGGGTGAAGATCATGGGTGACCTCGGCGCGGCGCCGGAGCTCGAAGCGGGTGACATGGCGCAGATCGCGCCGGAGCCGGCGTTGCTCGTGTCCCGCCGGTTGTACGACCGGCTGGCGACGTCCGTGCCGCCGGAGGTCGCGCTCGAGCGCATGGTCGTCCTGGCGCAGTTCGCCGTGCACCTGTGCGCCGACCGGGCCCGGCTCGAGGACTCGCCGGCCGAGAGCCGCGCGCACGCGCCGACGGACCTGTTCGTCGAGAACCTCATCGACATGGTCAACGGCGCGCTCTTCGCGCCGGTGGCGCCGCGCGGCGCCCTGCCGACCCGCTGACGCTCGCGGCGTCAGCGGAGGAACAGCTGGTAGACGGGGTTGTCCGTCTCTTCCTCGTACGGGTACGCGAGCGTCTCCAGGAACGTGGTGAACGCTGCGTCGTCGCGGTGCGGCACCTGCAGGCCGACGAGCACGCGGCCGTAGTCCGATCCCTGGTTGCGGTAGTGGAACAGGCTGATGTTCCAGTCCGTGTGCATGCTCGAGAGGAAGCGCATCAGCGCCCCGGGCCGCTCCGGGAAGAGGAAGCGGTAGAGCCGCTCGTCCTGGGCGAGCTGGCTGTGCCCGCCGACCATGTGGCGGACGTGCTCCTTCGCCAGCTCGTCGTGGGTCAGGTCGATCGTCGCGAAGCCGGCATCCATGAACGTCCGGGCGATGGCGCCCGAGTCGCGGCGGTCGGCGGTGGTGAGGCCGACGAAGACGTGGGCATCGTCGGTGTCGGAGATCCGGTAGTTGAACTCGGTCACCGACCGGGCGCCGACGAGCTCGGAGAAGCGCCGGAAGCTGCCGCGCACCTCGGGGATCGTCACCGCGAAGAGCGCCTCGCGCTCCTCGGCGCGCTCCGCGACGAACCGCAGCACGTCGAAGCTCATGTTCGCGCCGCTCGCGAGCGCGACCAACGTCTGGCCCGACAGGCCGTGACGCTCGACGTAGTGCTTGAGTCCGGCCAGCCCAAGGGCCCCGGCCGGCTCCACCAGGGTGCGCGTGTCCCCGAAGATGTCCTTCATCGCGGCGCAGACCGCGTCGGTGTCGACGGTCACGAAGTCGTCGACCAGCTCGCGGGCGAGCCGGAACGTCTCGACGCCGACCATCTTCACCGCGGTCCCGTCGCAGAACAGGCCGACGTCGTTGAGCTCGACCCGCCGGCCCGCGCGCACGGAACGGGCCATCGCATCGGAGTCGGCGGCCTGCACCCCGATCACCTTGACGTCGGGCCGCACCGCCCTGATGTAGGCCGCCATCCCGGAGATCAGGCCGCCGCCACCGACCGGGACGAACACCGCGTCGAGCGCACCCTCGTGCTGGCGCAGGATCTCCATCGCGATCGTGCCCTGACCCGCGATCACGTCGGGATCGTCGAACGGGTGCACCAGGGTGGAGCCCTGCTCCGCCTCCAGCTCGGAGGCGAGGCGCGCCGCCTCCGAGTAGCTGTCGCCGTGCAGCACGATCTCCGCACCGAGCGCCGCGACGGCGTCGATCTTCACCTGCGGCGTCGTGACGGGCATGACGATCGTCGCCCGGCAGCCGAGGCGCCGGGCACCGAGGGCGACGCCCTGCGCGTGGTTGCCCGCCGACGCGCAGATGACCCCGCGCTCGCGCTGCGCCGCGGTGAGCCCGACCATCTTGTTGTACGCACCCCGCACCTTGAAGCTGAAGATGGACTGGTAGTCCTCGCGCTTGAGCAGCACCGTGTTGCCGCACCGCTTCGAGAGCTCGACCGCGACCTCGAGCGGGGTCTCCACGGCGACGTCGTAGACCTGTGCGTCCTCGATCAGCTGCCGGTAGTCGGCGACCGTCAGCGCCACGGTCGCGTCAGCAGGATCCGTCGAGGGCACGCCGCATCGTACGGCTGCAGGAGCCGGATTCGGTGCGGTGTTGAGCGAATTGGATGCGCTTGAGCCGGAGGTTCGTGACCGTTCGTGCCGACGGGGCGTCGTGGGCCGCCGATCGGGGTATGAACAGCGGATGGCGCCGGTTCGGCGTCGCCCGATCGAGGAGCGCAGCACGATGGACATCGTTCGCAACGCCGATGGCACCCTGGTCGTCCCCGTCGCGGCCGAGCGTCAGCACGACGTCGACGAGGACGACGGCGACGCCACTCCGCCGCCGGCGGGAGAGACGACCCGCGTGCTGCATCCCGGCGAGGGCGGCTACGACGAGGCGCTCGCCGAGTGGGATCTCCAGCAGAACCCGGACCGCGAGCCCGCGGTGTCGACCGCGAGCGGCCGCGAGGAGGCGATGGCGCTCGTGCACGCGGTCGCCGAGTCACCCGACCACGAGGTTGCGCCGGCCATCAAGGCCGCGAGCGATCCCGAGGCCGGTGGTGAGGCCCTGCGTCACGTGCTCGTCGGGGGAGTGCATTCGGTCGAGGACTTCGCCAAGGAGACGGCGGAAGCCGAAGGCGGCGAGCCGCTCCCCGCGCACCAGGCGACGAAGATCATCGGCGAGGTCCTCGCCGAGCTCGACAAGTAGCCGCCGGTTCTCTCCGTCCCATCTGCGTCACGCGCCCGGCGGCACGCGCGCCGACCCGCCGGTAGCCTCGCTCGCGTGGTCCCGGAGGTTCAGTACGCCCGCAACGGCGACGTCCACCTCGCGTACCAGGTCTGGGGTGAGGGCGACGTCGACCTGGTGATGGTGCCCGGGTTCGTCTCCCATCTCGAAGTCTTCTGGAAGCACCCCGCGCCGGCGCACTACCTCGAACGGCTCGGTGCGTTCGCGCGCGTCATCTCCTTCGATCGGCGCGGGACCGGCCTCTCGGATCCGGTCATGGTCACGGAAGCGCCGGACATGGACACGCGCATGAGCGACATCGGCGCCGTCATGGACGCGGCGGGATCCGAGCGCGCGGTGATCTTCGGCGTGTCCGAGGGTGGGCCGGCGGCCGCGCTGTTCGCCGCGATGCACCCGGAGCGGACCGAGGCACTGGTGCTCTACGGCGCGATGGCCCGATCCACCTACGCCGACGACCACCCCTGGCTCCTCACCGCCGACGACTTCAACGAGTCGGGCTTCGAGCTGCTCCTGCCTTCCTGGGGCAAGGGCGTGACCATCGACTTCTCGGCTCCGTCACAGGTCGACGATCCGGAGGTGGTGGCCTGGTACGGGCTCCTCGAGCGCTCCGGGATCACCCCCGGGATGATCGCGTCCGTCGCGATGATGTTCTACGACACGGACGTGCGGGCCGTCCTCCCGACGATCACGGTGCCGACGCTCGTGCTGCATCGAAGCGGAGATCGACTGGTCAACGTGCGCAGTGGCCGGTACCTCGCCGAGCACATCCCCGGAGCCAGGTACGTCGAGATCCCCGGCACCGATCACACCCCCTCCTTCGAGCGGGCCGACGAGATCGTCGACGAGATCGAGGAGTTCGTGACCGGCACCCGACCGTCCGCGGAGCCGGATCGTCGCCTGGCCACCGTCCTGTTCACCGACATCGTGGGCTCCACCGAACGCGCGTCCGAGCTCGGCGACGCGAGATGGCGCAAGCTGCTCGAACGGCATCACGAGGTGGTCCGCGCGCAGCTGCAGCGAGCCGGCGGCACCGAAGTGAAGACCATGGGCGACGGCTTCCTCGCCACCTTCGACGGTCCGGCCCGGGCGATTCACTGCGCGACCGCGATCCGCGACGCCACTCGCACGATCGACGTTCCGGTGCGGATCGGGATGCACTGCGGCGAGATCGAGATCATGGGCGACGACATCGGTGGGATCGCGGTGCACATCGCGTCTCGCGTCGGTGGCCTGGCGTCTGCCGACGAGGTGCTCGTCAGTCGGACCGTGAAGGACCTGGTGGCCGGTTCCGGCATCGTGTTCGAGTCGCGCGGCATCCACGCGCTCAAGGGCGTCCCCGACGACTGGGAGATCCTCGCCGTCATCGACTGATCGATTGCCGTCCCGGGACACCGGGGGTCACGGCGCGTCGGAAACCACGCTCATCCATTGCCCCTGTTCGGTCAAGCCATCAGCTCATCCGATCCGGTCGGGAGGGTGAGGTCTCGACTTGTGCGCCATCCGGGAGCACGCTGGTCCTGGGCGAGACCGAAGGGCGACCTGGCATCACAAGACTGGAGGACGCGTCGTGACTGTTCGCCTTGATGAGATGCGTGCCCGCAACGTCGCGGAGGCGTTCGCAAGCACACCGAGCGCGCCGGGCGACCCGCTGGTCAGCGCGGCATATAGCGCTCTCGAGCGCGAGTCGGACTCGCTCTTCCGTCGGCTCACGGACGGACGCCCCGGAGGATTCGAGGTGGTGTTCACCGAGTGTCTCCGCCCCTACGACTGCGACGCGGAGATGATCGTCGCAGCAAGAGAAACCCGCCAGCTGCAGGTGGTCGCCTCGAAGCTGGATCGAGAACGCAGGCATCCGTGGTTCTCGACCAGGTTCGGCGGCAGCTACGACCGCTTTCGTGCGGTCCATGATCTGATGGGACACGTCGGACCCGGGTTGGGCTTCGACCGGCACGGCGAATACGAAGCCTGGCTCAGGCAGGCGCGGTTCCACAGTGCCTGGGCGCGAGCCGCATTGGCGACCGAGCTGCACGGTGAGCACAGCGTCACCTGGACGACCGGCAATCCCCCCGAGCACAAAGCACTGCTCTTGGGCTCGGCCCTCGCTCAACGCCGGCCGAGTGGACGGCGCACCGCGATGGGGGAGTAGGGACCGGGAACGAAATGGTGGAGGTGGGGGGAGTCGAACCCCCGTCTTCCGAGCCGTCATCGGGTCTTCTCCGAGCGCAGCCGGTGGAAAGTTCTCGGGTCGTCGCCACCCACCGGCAGCTTGCGTCGACCCCAGCACCGCTGTGATGTCCCGCCGGGCCACGATGCCCGTCCCGGCGGTAAGCCGCTCTAGATGACGTTCCGGTTCCGACCGAGCGGCTGGGCCGGGAGGAACGCGCTACTTATCTCTAAGCAGCGAGTGCGAGGTTGTCCTCGGCAAATGTTCATTGTGCAGACTCTTTAACGACGCTTCTGCAACGTCGGCTCGCTTCACCCGATTCAAACGTCGAAATCGAAGCCACGCACCCCCTTGTCAACGGCCGCCCCGATGCGTGCGGGAGCGACCACCAAGAGTCTACGCCCCACCCTCTGCCTTCATTCCCGGGCTTTTCTCGTGCGGTTGGGAACGCCGGGTCGGGGTCCTAGCGTTGTGGACAGAAGTAGACGTCTGGAGCCGGAGGTCGGGAATCGTGATGAAGCCCACCGTGAGCCTCGGTCGGATCTTCGGCATCAAGGTCGGGGTCCACTGGTCGGTCCTGGTCATCGCCGCCCTGCTCGCGTACGGGCTGACGGGCGGCGTGGCCGACGTCCAGCTCTGGATCGTCGCGCTGCTCTGCGTCGTGCTCTTCCTCGGATCGCTCCTCGCCCACGAGCTCGCGCATTCGATCATCGCCCGGCGCAACGGCATGCAGGTCACCGGCATCACGCTGTGGCTGCTCGGTGGCGTCGCCCAGCTCGGCGGGCCGATGCCGTCCGCCGGCGCCGAGCTGCGGGTCGCGGCGGCCGGGCCGGCCACGAGCTTCGCCCTCGGTGCCGTCTTCTTCCTCCTGGCCGTGGCGGGCGCCGCGAGTGGCATCGTCTCCTCGCTCGTCGTCTCGGCGATCGGTTGGCTCGCGTTCGTCAACGTCGTGCTCGCCGTCTTCAACCTGATCCCCGCCGCGCCGCTCGACGGCGGCCGCATCCTGGCCGGCGTGCTCTGGGCCATCCACGGTGACCGCCACCGCGCCGAGATCACCGCGACCCGGGCCGGCAAGATCGTCGGCTTCGGGATGATCGCCGCGGGTCTCGCCGGCACGTTCCTCGACGTCCCGTTCGTCACGCTCTGGACCGCAGTGCTCGGGTGGTTCATCGTCTCCGCGGCCGGCGCGGAGCAGCGTCACGCCAAGCTGAGCCAGACCCTGGGCGAGCTGCGGGTGCGCGACGTCATGACCGCCAAGCCGGAGACCACCCGGGGCTGGGTCACGGTCGACGCGTTCGGCGACGCGGCGCGCATCGACCCGCCCCGCCACAACATCTTTCCGGTCGAGCAATGGGAAGGTGGCATCAGCGGGATCGTGACCCTCGACGCCCTCCGCGCGGTGCCGCCCGAGGCGCGGCTCACGACGCGCGTGGTGGACGTCGCGGTGCCGCTCCCGCTCGTGTCGATCGCCAACCCCGACGAGCGCCTCGTCGACCTCTTCTCGCGGCCGTCGAGTGGACGGTTGCCCTACGTGCTCGTGTTCTCGGCCGGCGAGCTCGTCGGCGTGGTCACCGCGACGGACCTGCAGCGGGCGATCTCGATCTCGGCGCTGCGGCCGCCCGACGTTCCGCAGCTCCCGCTCGACCGCCCGCTCGACGCCGACGGCCGCTAGCCGCCGTTCTCGGAACGTTCAACCGCGCCTGGCGCGGTCCAGCGTGCCCAGAACGGGGTCGGGTCAGTCGGTGCGACCCTTCATCGCGCGCTCGGTCTCGCGCTTCGCGTCACGCTCGGCGAGGACCTGGCGCTTGTCGTAGTTCCGCTTGCCCTTGGCGAGCCCGATCTCGACCTTGGCCCGCCCGTCCTTGAAGTAGACGCGGAGCGGGACGATCGTCAGCCCCTTCTCCTGGGTCTTGTGCCAGAGCTCGGAGATCTCCTTCTGGTGCAGGAGGAGCTTGCGGCGCCGCACCGGATCGAGCTCGCCGCGGCTGAAGGCGTAGGGCAGGACGTGCATCCCGTAGAGCCAGGCCTCGCCGTCCTCGATGCGCGCGTAGGAGTCCTGGAGGTTGGCGTGGCCCTCGCGCAACGACTTCACCTCGGAACCCTCGAGGACGAGGCCGGCCTCCCACGACTCGAGGATGAAGTAGTTGTGGCGCGCCTTGCGGTTCGTGATGAGGAGGTTGTCGCCACGACGGGACATAGGGACGCAAGGGTACCGCCGTCACCTAGCGTTCCGATCGTGACAATCGCCGAACACGCCGTCCCGGAGTGGTTCACGCAGCGCCGGTACGGAATGTTCGTGCACATGAACATCGCGACCGTTCCCACGTTCGCGCCGGTCCACGAGTACGCGGACTGGTACCGGGCGTTCTGGGAGCCGGGTCTCCCGGACATCATCCTGCATCCTCCGGTCCCGCTGCCCGAGGTCGTCGCGTTCCATCGCGAGCACTTCCCGGACGTGCGCGAGTTCGACGACTTCATCCCGGGTCTCACGTTCGACCGCTGGGACGCCGACGCCGTCGCCCAGCTCGCGGTCGATGCCGGCATGCGCTACCTCGTCCCGGTCACGAAGCACCACGACGGCTTCTGCTGGTGGGATTCCGGGCGCACACCGCGGACCAGCGTGCGCCAGGGCCCGCACCGCGACGTGATCGCGGAGCTCGCCGACTCGGCCCGCGCGCACGACCTCGTCTTCGGGCTGTACCACTCGCTGCTCGACTGGGGGCACCCGGACCACCCCGACCGGAAGCTCTACGTCGACGGCTACCTGCGGCCGCAGCTCGCGGAGCTGTTCGAGCGGTTCCGGCCCCAGCTGCTCTGGGGTGACGGTCACTGGGGTCACAACGGGGACTGGTGGCGCGCGGACCAGATCGTCGAGGACTACTACGCGGCCATGCAAGCGGTCGGCCTCGACGGTTGCGTGAACGACCGCTTCAACGCGACCCACGCCGACTACGCGGTCTACGAGTACGACGTTCCCGAGTCGCCCCCGGCGGGTGCGTGGGAGCTGTGCCGCGGCCTCTCCTACTCCTTCTGCTTCAACCGGGCCGAGCGCGACGACGACCACCTGAGCGCGTCCCAGCTCGTCGCGATGCTCACCGAGGTCGTGGCCAAGGGTGGCAACCTCCTGCTGAACGTCGGCCCGAAGGCCGACGGCTCGATCCCGGAGATCCAGACGCGCGTGCTGCGGGAAGCCGGCGCGTGGGTGAACGCGCACCCGGAAGCGATCCACGGTTCGCGGCCCTTCACCGTGTGGGGCGACGCGCAGACCCGGTACACGGTCGGCGCGGACGGCACCGTGTTCGCCGTCGACCTCACGAATGCCACGGAGCGGGTGTTCCCCGGAGTGAGTGGGGTCGCGGGAGTCGACGACGCCGTCGAATGGGCCGAGCGCGACGACGGCCTGCACGTGCGGGCCGAGCCGGGCGCCGCCGGCGATCTGGCTCGCGTGTTCCGCATCCGTCCCCACGGCGGGGCGGTCCGCGGCGTGCTGGTGCGCCCGCCGGTCGCGGCCGGGGTGGAGGTGGCCGCGGCGATCACGGACGCGGAGTCCGGCGACGTCGTCGACGTCCCGTCGGGGATCCACGACGTCGCGGGCGTACGCGTGCCCGAAGGCGTGACCGTGCGCGGCGCGCCCGGCGCGGTGCTGGACGGCGGCGGGCGCGCGGTGCTCGAGCTGACCCGCGGCACCCGGCTCCTCGGTCTGACGGTGACGGGTGGCGCGGCCGGGTACATGATGATCCCACCGACGTGCGTCACGACGACTGGCGATGAGATCGAGATCCGCGACTGCACGTTGGAGTCGCTGCAGCTCGGCGGCGGCCGCGGCCACCAGATCGTCGGCAACGAGATCGAGGGCGGCAACCTCTGGGCGTTCGGGTGCAACGAGATCACGATCCGCTCGAACCGGCAGCACGGGCTGCGTTGGGGTGTGGGTCTCGACCTGATCGGCGGTTCGGGCCACGTCATCGAGGACAACGACGTGAGCGACGACCTCTGCGGGATCCGGCTCACCGGCGCGTCGGGCTCGCGGGTCGCGGCGAACCGAGTGCAGACGAGGTGGTGGGGGGTCCACCTGCGCAGCTGCACCGACTGTGAGAGCACGGACAACCAGGTGCAGCGGACGATGCGCGCCCAGTGCGTCGAAGGCGGGTCGGAGAACACCGTCGCCGGCAACCGCGCCCGCCGCTGCGACTCCTCGGTGCTCGTGGAGCAGGGTGCAGCTGACACCGAGCTGCGCGACAACACCGCTGATGACTGCCGGATCGACGCCCTCGTCTGGGAGAGCTCGTGAAGGTCTGCTCGTACCGTCGCGCCGACGGCGCCATCCGCGCCGGAGTGATCGACGGCAACGACGTGCGCGACGCCGGCAGCACGCCGTGGTCACCCGCGCCGGGCGCGGTGGTCGGAACGCTCGACTCGGTCGCGCTGGTCGCGCCCGTGCCCGCGCCGGCGAAGGTCGTCTGCGTCGGTCGGAACTACGCGGAGCACGCGGCCGAGACCGGATCCGCGGTGCCGACCGAGCCCCAGCTGTTCTCCAAGTGGGCGAACGCGGTCGTCGGCCCGGGCGTCGACGTGATCCGGCCGTCGATCACCCACACGCTCGACTACGAGGCCGAGCTCGTCGCGGTGATCGGGCGCACCGCGCACCGGGTCCCGGAGGCGCACGCGTTGGAACACGTGTTCGGGTACACGTGCGGCGACGACATCTCGGCCCGGGACCTCCAGTTCGGTGACACGCAGTGGACGCGGGGCAAGGCGCTCGACACGTTTGCGCCGATGGGGCCGTGGATCGTCACCGCCGACGAGATCCCGGACCCGCAGGTGCTGGGCATCCGGTGCATCGTCAACGGCGAGACCCGGCAGGACGACACGACGGCCAACATGGTGTTCTCGGTGGCCCGGATCATCGAGTTCGTCACGGAGGCGATCACGTTGGAACCCGGTGACGTCATCTACACCGGCACGCCACCGGGCGTCGGCCACGGTCGGACCCCGCCGAGCTACCTCGCGGCCCGGGGATCTCGTGCGGGTCGAGATCGATCGCATCGGCGCCATCGAGAACCGCATCGTGGGCCCGGCGTGAAGCGCCCGGCACCACCCGCGTGGGTCGTCGGGTCGTTCCTCCGGGCCCGGCACACCCTCGGCCGCACGTACCGCGGGTCGGTGCCCGCGACCGCGCGCGTCCTCGAAGGATCGTTCGGCCTGATCGAGACGAAGGCGCTCTGGACCGCGGCCGAGCTCGAGATCGCCGAAGCGCTGGCCGCGGGTCCGATGCCCACCGAAGCGTTGGCCGCCCGGATCGACGCCGATCCCGATGCACTGGCGCGACTCCTGCGCCTGCTCGTGTCGCTCGGCTACTTCGCGGTCGACGGTGGTGACCGGTGGCGGAACAACGCGACGTCCGAGCTGCTGCGCGGCGACCATCCGGAATCGATGCGCGCGTGGGTGCTGTTCTTCGGCAGCGACTGGGTCGGCGAGATCTGGAACGAGCTCCCGACGTCGGTGCGGACCGGCGGTTCGGGCACGGAGGCGGCGTTCGGCCTGGACTACTTCGACCTGATGACGCAACGGCCCGAGACCGGCGCCTCGTTCGACGCCACGATGGCCGCGGCGTCGCGGTTCACCGCGCCGTTCGTGTGCGCCGGGTACGACTTCGGCGCTTCCACCCGCGTGTGTGACGTCGGCGGTGGCACCGGGACGCTGATGGCCGAGATCCTCGCCGCGTTCCCCGATCTGCTGGGCGTCGTCTTCGATCTTCCCGAGGTCGTCGCGGGCGCGCCGAAGGAGCTCGCGGCGCGTGGCGTCGCCGACCGGTGTGAGGTCGTCGGCGGAGACTTCTTCGCCCGGGTGCCGGCCGGATGCGACCTCTACGTGCTCCAGTCCATCGTCCACGACTGGGACGACGACTCCGCGATCCGGATCCTCGAGCGGGTCCGGGAAGCGATGACGCCGGGGGCACGGGTCCTGCTGCTCGAGAGCGCGGTGCCGACGAGCCCGGTGGTCCATCCG
Source organism: uncultured Acidimicrobiia bacterium (assembly GCA_963770105.1). GTDB lineage: Bacteria > Actinomycetota > Acidimicrobiia > IMCC26256 > JAENVU01 > Chersky-806. The sequence continues at coordinate 565,850 of CAVYOL010000002.1, forward strand.
TCCAAGTACGCGGACCTCCTCATGCTCGTGCTGACGGGTCGCGGGTCGCGAGCGCACGGTCGAGGAGTACCGGACGTTGGCCGCCCGGGCCGGGCTCCGGCTCGATCGCGTGGTGAGCCTCCTCGCCCACGACGGGATCGAGCTCGCGGTCGCCTGATGGGGCTCAGGCGAGGCCGAGGATCGCTTCGGTGTCGGCGAGGGTCGCGACCGGTCGGCCGACCTCCGCGCACAGGGCAGCCGCCCGGGGGACGAGGTCCTCGTTGCTGGAGGCGTCGGCGTCGTCTTCGAGGCCGACGCGCAGGTGCCCGCCGCGCTCGAGCGCGAGGCGGGTGAGCGGGGGCGGCGAGCGCGTCGCCGCCGACGACCGCGACGGCCCACGGGATGCCCGGTGTCACCCAGCATGGCGAGATAGAGGTCGAGGCCCTTCGGGGATCGGCGGGACGCCCCAGAGCGCGCGGCCGCCGGGTCAGGTAGCCGCCGCCGGCGAAGTAGAGCTTCACCAGCGTGCCCGGCGGGCAGCGCGCCGGCCTCGTGGTACGCGAGCACGACCTGGAGGAAGCCGGGCTCGAACACGGCGATGCTCGGGCCGAGCTGGTGCTGCATCGCGAGGTCGAACGCGTACCGGATGTCGGCGAACGTGTTCGTGTACACGTACTCGATCTGGGGCGGCAGACCGTCGGCGCCGACGCCGCCGAGGTTCACCGAACCGGGATCGACGAACGACGGCGCGGATCAGACCCCTCCGACGCGAGCATGCCGACGTGCGCGTAGCGCTCCGCGACGGTCCTCCCGAGACCCGTGGTCGGATAGAGGATCGTGCCCGGACGCTCGTCGAGCACGGCGCGGTAGCACCGGGCGTACTCCTCGGTGCAGCTCGTCGACCGGTGCGCCGAGGGATCGGGCGTGTGGGTGTGGACGACGGTGGCACCCGCGTCCACGCACGCGATCGCCTCGGTGGTGAGCTCGTCTGCCGAAACCGGGACGTGGCGGTTGTGGCGCCGGCTGGTCACGCCGTTCAACGCCGATTCGATGATCACCGGAGCGTTCGCCATATGGCTCGAGCGTACGCTGCGCCCGATGCACAAGGTCATGGTCGCGATCTGGCAGCCGGTTCCCGAGCTGCACCGGCTGGTCGGCGACGACGTCGTCGTCCGGAGCGCGCTGAAGGACCAGGGTCGGTACGGCGCCGGGGCGCCCTTCGACCTGCTGCTGACCGCGGACGTCGAAGGTCCGGACGGTCTTGCCCTCGCGGGTCTCGGCGAACGGGTCTGGGCCTGGGTCGTGGACGAGCACAAGCCGCGGGTCGGGCTGGCGCAGTGCGACGTGACGATGGTGGCGTTGATGCGGCGCAAGCCCGAGCTCAGCGCCGAGGAGTTCCGGCAGCACTGGACGACGGACCACGCGCCCCTCGCGCTCCGGCACCACGCCGGGCTCCACGACTACACGCAGAACCTCGTGGTCGAGACGCTGACCCCGGACACCGACGAGATCGACGGGGTGGCGGAGCTCGGGTTCCGGACCCGGGAGGAGTTCGAGACCGAGTTCTACGACTCCGACGACGGCCGGCGGGCGATCGGCGAGGACGTCCGCCGCTTCATGGCCGGGCCCGGCCCCGACACCACCCTCCTGCACCCACCGAACTGACCCGGAAACGGGGGTCGCAGGTAGATTGCCGCCGTCGCCGTCCACCCAGGAGCCCGCATGCCGCCATCCGGATCGATCCTCGGCCACGCCGTGCTCCGCCGCGAGGACCCGAAGATCCTCGAGGGCGCCGCGAAGTACTTCGACGACCTCGCGATCGACGGGATGCTCCACGTGGTGTTCGTGCGCTCGACGATCGCGCACGCCGAGATCACCGCGGTCGACGTCGTCGGATGCGGTGGGCCTCCCCGGCGTCGTCGGCGTGTACTCGGGCGACGACCTCGATCTCGCGCCGATCCAGGGCTTCGTCATGCTGCCGCCGGTGTTCGCCCGGCCGCCGTTCGCCAAGGAGCGGGTGCGCTTCGTCGGTGACATCGTCGCGGCCGTCGTCGCGGAGACGCGGGCGCAGGCCGTCGACGCGGCCGAGCAGGTGATCGTGGACTACGAGCCCCTCCCGACCGTCGTGGATGCGGAGGCGGCCCTCGCGGACGGCGCGCCACTGCTGTACCCCGAGCACGGCTCGAACCTCGCGATCGAGTTCGCGTTCGGCGAGGAGCCGACCGTCTTCGACGACGCCGAGATCGTGGTCAAGGAGACGCTTCGTCAATCAGCGGGTCGCCGCGGTGCCGATGGAGGGCAACGGCATCGTCGTGCAGAGCGACGGCGACGGAGGCCTCCTCTGCTACGTCCCGACCCAGAACCCACACGGTCTGATGCAGCCGCTCGCCGCGGCGACCGGCCTCGGCGAAGACCAGATCCACGTGATCGCCCCGGCGGTCGGCGGCGGGTTCGGTGCGAAGGCGGGCATGTACGTCGAGTTCGCGATCGCGGCGAAGGCCGCGATGACGCTCGGGCCGTCCCGTGAAGTGGACCGAGACCCGCTCGGAGAACATGGTCGCGATGACCCAGGGTCGCGCGCAGATCCAGCACGTCGAGATGGGTCTTCAAGCGCGACGGCACCATCGTCGGGGTGCGGGTGAAGATCTACGCGGACGGCGGGGCGTACCCGACCATCGGCTCCTTCCTCCCGTTCCTGACCCGCACGATGTCGCAGGGCGTGTACGAGATCCCGAAGGTCGAGTTCAACGTCGTGGAGCGCGGCGACGAACACCACGCCGACCGCGGCGTATCGCGGCGCGGGGCGCCCGGAGGCCACGGCGTTCCTCGAGCGGATCATCGACATCGCCGCCGATGAGCTGGGCATCGACCCGGTCCAGATCCGCAAGCAGAACTTCATCGCGCCCGAGCGGTTCCCGCTGAGCACGGTGACCGGAGCGAACTACGACGTCGGTGAGTACGCCAAGGCGATCGACGAGGCGTGCCGGGTCTCCGGGTACGACGAGCTGCGGGCCGAGCAGGCGGCCCGACGGGCGCGCGGCGACGTCCGCCAGCTCGGGCATCGGGGTCTCGGCTTACGTCGAGGTCACCGCGGGCGGCCTCTTCCAGGAGTACGGCGCGATCGAGGTGCACGAGGACGGCACGGTCACCGCGACCGTCGGCACGTCGGCGCACGGTCAGGGTCACGAGACGGCGTTCGCCATGATCGTGCAGGAGCTGCTCGGCATCCCGATGGAACGGGTGACGGTCGTGCAGTCCGACACCACGCTGGTGCCCGCGCGGCGGCGGCACCATGGGATCGCGGTCGTTGCAGATCGGGGGGAGCGCGCTCTGGAAGGCGAGCGAAGGGCGTGCTGGCCAAGGCCCGCCAGCTCGCGGCGCACCTGCTCGAGGCGAACGTCGACGACATCGTGCTCACCGACGACGGCCGGCTCGGCGTCGCCGGAGTGCCCGCGAGCGCGATCTCGTGGGGTGAGCTCGCGGCCGCCGCGAAGACCGGGGACGGCCTGCCGGCCGAGATCGGCGAGTCGTTGCCGCCGGGCATGGAGCCGGCGCTCGCGTACGCGTTGGACTTCAACCAGGGCGAGGCGACGTTCCCGTTCGGCGCGCACGTCGCGGTGGTCGAGATCGACATGGAGACCGGTCGGGTCGATCTGCTCCGCCACGTCGCCGTCGACGACTGTGGGAAGGTCCTGAACCCGATGCTCGTCGCCGGACAGCAGCACGGCGGGATCGCGCAGGGGGTCGCGCAGGCGCTCTGGGAAGGCGTTGCCTACGACGAGGACGGCAACCCGCTCACCGCGAACCTCATGGACTACGCGATGCCGAGCGCGGCCGAGCTGCCGAGCTTCGAGGCCTCGAACACCGAGACCCCGACGCCCCTGAACCCGCTCGGCGCGAAGGGCATCGGTGAGTCGGGCACGATCGGCTCGACCCCCGCGGTGCAGAACGCGGTCATCGACGGTCTGTCGCACCTCGGGGTCCGGCACCTCGACATGCCGCTCGGGTCGCAGCGGGTCTGGCAGGCCATCCAGGACGCCGGCGCGTCGACGTCCGCCTGATGGAGCACGCACCGCCCCTGCTGCGACTCACCGTCGAGCAGCACGCCGCATCGTGGCGCACTGCTACTTCGGCTTTCCCGACGAGGCCTGCGGTCTGCTCGCGGGCCCGGTCGTCGGAGGTGAGGCGACGGGGTACGTCAGCGAGGTCTATCCGGCGGAGAACGCCGACGCGTCGTCGCGCACCTACACCGTGGCCGGGCGTGACTTCCTCCGTGCCTCCCGCGATGCGGAGTCCCGGGGCGACGACATCATCGGGGTGTGGCACTCCCACACTCATACGGACGCCTACCCGTCGCCGACCGACGTGCGCCAGGCGGTCGATCCCATGTGGGTGTACGTGATCGTGTCGCTGCGCGACGAGGTCCCGATGCTGCGGGCCTACCGCCTCCGCGACGGCGTCGATCGCGGAGTGCCCGGTGGTGCTCGAGGAGCACTCGGCGTCGACCTGAGGGCGGCGCCGGCAGGAAGGGCGGGTGCCCGGACTGGGGGGCCTCGGGCACCCGCGCCTGCCCTTCACTCCGGGTGGGCGGGACGTCGGCGCTCGCCCACTCGGCTGTTCACCTGCAGCATCTCAGGATGCCCCCGGGCGCTGCATCCGTAGGACTACCTAATTGCACGCGGCACGCAGATGGGGCGTGCAATGGTCTGAGGGGGCGGTCGGAACGGTGTTCGATGCAACGTGTGCATTAGGGCTAGCCTGCGGGCGGCTCGGGCAGAGGCGGACCATCGAGCGGGGTAGACGCAATGCTCCTCGGCAGGGGAAGAGAATGCGGCGTCATCGATCGGGTGATGCGGTCGGCCGCGCCTGCGGTGGCCGCCGTGCTGACGCTGCGCGGGCCGGCCGGCGTCGGCAAGACGGCGCTCCTCGAGTGGGCTGCTGCGTCATCGTCAGTGCAGGCACTCTGGCTCCGGTGCACCGAGGGCCAACAGCACCTGCGGTGGGCGGCGCTGCGCGAGCTCGTCAAGCTCCTCGACGTCGGGCTCGACGGGTTGATCCCGTGGCAGCGCGACACGCTGGCCGCGGCACTGAACGGCGCGGCCGCTGATCCGCTTGCGGTCGGCGCGTCGCTCGTCGCGCTGCTGTCGATCGCCGCGAGCGTGCGACCACTCCTCATCCTCATCGACGACGCGCAGTGGATCGACGAGGCGTCGCGGTCGGCGATCCGGTTCGCAGCGCGACGCATCGACTACGACCCCGTCGTGCTCCTCATGGCCGAAGCGGTCGAGGAGACGGGTGACGTCACTGCCGAGTCGCTCCCCGTGCTCGTGGTGCACGGGCTCTCGCCGATCGATGCGGTCACGCTCCTCGAGGGACAGGTGGCGACGAAGGTCGCGGAGGAGCTCGCGCGGGTGACGGAGGGCAACCCCCTGGCGATGCTCGAGATCGCACGCGGGCTTTCGCCGGCGCAGCGATCGGGCACGGCCGACCTGGGGTCGGTCCTGCCGTTGAGCGAGGTGCTGCTGAGCACCTTCGAGCGCCGGACCGCCGGGCTGTCGGACGAGCAGCGTCGCCTGCTGGTGCTCGCGGCCGCGGAGCCGGATCTCGATCCCGAGCGACTCCGGGCGGCGACGGCCGAGGCCGGCTTCGACCCGGCGCTGGTCGAGACGGTCGTGGCATCGGGGTTGTTGCAGACGCGGGACCGACGGACAGCTCCGGTTCGCGCGCCCCCTCCTCCGGGATGCGGTGTACGAGGGTGCAGATCCAGACGACCGGCGGCTCGCGCACCGCACGTTCGCGGCGGTCACCACCGGCGCCGCCAACGTCGATCGGCGTGCGTGGCACCTTTCGGCCGCGGCGGACGGACCGGACGCGGAAGCGGCTCGCACGCTCGACGCGTCGGCCGCCCGGGCCGGGGCTCGCGGTGACGCGCGGACGGCCGGGCGCGCGCTGCGGCGCGCGGCCGCGCTCACGGCCGAGCCGCGCGAGCAGATCCGTCGGCTCGCGGCTGCGGGCAACGCGTACGCGCTCGGCGACCTCAACGAGGAAGCCATCGACGTGCTGGAGCGTGCACTCGAGCTGACCGAGGATCCTCGTGACCTCGCGGAGATCCAGATCGCGCTGGCCGGTCCGCGGCTGGCCGCGTCGGGGTCACCACGGGGCTATCGCGAGCTGGCGCTGCTCGCCGACCACGTCCGGGAGGTCGACGCCGGACGCGCCGCGTCGCTCAACACGTTGGCCGCGCTCATGGCGCTCACGGCCGGGGAGCTTCACCGGGCCCGCGCGCTGTGCCGGCTGGCGATCGACGGGTTCCCCACCCTGAGCGGGCGCTCGGCGCGGATGGCGGTCGCGCTCCAGGGGCTGTTGTCGGCCCTGGCCGGAGACCGCGACGCCGCGGCGACCGTGCTGTTGGAGTTCCGGGAGCCCGACGAAGCGGTCTGGCGGGGTCAGTCCACCCTCATCTTCGAGGACCTCGTTGCCGCGGCGCTGACGTGGGTCGGGGAGGTGTCGGCGGCATCCCGCCTGGTCGCGTCGCTCGTCGAGCGGAGTCGCGAGACCAACGCGCTCGTGCTCCTGGCGCGTGCCCTCGTCGTGCGGGCGGACCTCTATCTCCGCACCGGGTACTGGGATGCCGCGCTGGCCGACGCCAACGAATCCGCGGAGTTCGCGATCGACCTCGACGCAGGGGCCTCGGCCGCCTTCGCGCTGGCCGTGATGGCCCGGCTCGAGGCCGGCGTGGGGCGGGTGGCGGAGGCCCGCCGGCACGGGCTCGAGGCGCTGGCGATTGCCGAGCGGTCCGACTTCGCGGTGAACGCGTTCTGGGCCCAGGGCGCCCTCGGCTTCCTGGCGCTGAGCGAGGGCAACGGGCCGGAGGCCGTCTCGCGCCTGGAGTCGGCCCGCGCGTTCGCCGAGGGCGAGGGCGTCGGTCTGATGATGGTCGTCCCGTGGGCGCCGGATCTGGTCGAGGCGTACGTGCGGACCGGACAGACCAACGAGGCGGTCCGCCTGGTCCAGGCGCTCGACGCCGAGGGCGTGGAGCGCCAGGGTCCGCTGGCGCAGGCCCTGCTCGCCCGTTCGCGGGGTCTCGTCGCCACGGTCGATGCCGATCAGCACTTCGATGCCGCCATCGCGGCCCATGCCGGGGTCCTGTCACCGTTCGAGCGCGCGCGAACCCTGCTCGTCTACGGCGAGTGGCTGCGGCGCGAGCGTCGAGCCAACGAGGCGATCTCCAAGCTCGAGGAGGCGGCGGTCGCATTCGAGCGCCTGGGCGCAGTGGTGTGGCTCGCCCACGCGAACGCGGAGCTCGATGCGCACGGTCGGCGCAGCCCGACCGCGCCGCGCGGGGGTCGGCGCGCGCTGACACCGCAGGAGTTTCGCGTCGCGCGCACCGTCGCGGGCGGTGCCACCAACCGCGAGGCCGCCGCGATCCTGTTCCTCAGCCCGCGCACCGTCGAACACCACTTGGCGGCCGTGTACCGCAAGCTCGGGATCCGTTCGCGCACGGAGCTGACCCGCCGCGTCATGTCCGACCCCGACTTCAGCATCCAGCTCGACGCCGCGATCGGCGACACCTGAGTCGCGTCCGGTCACCGGATTCTCACGCCCCGTGACTGTCGCTCGACTCCCGCGCACCGAGTGGTCGCGAAGTTGGGTAGTTCCACCGATGCGACCATCCGGTGCCTTGCCCATACTCGATGCGATGACCGCCTTGGGGCGGACACGGATGAGAGGCAGGCACATGGAAGAGGTATTCCTTGTACACGCGCGCGGCGTTCGTCGTGCGACCGGGCGGGCGATGACCACGGTGATGGCCGTGGCGCTGATGCTCGCAGGACTGATCGGCGTCGTGGCCCAGGAAGCGGCGCCCGCGTCGGCGGCTCCGGGCGGGGTCGTCTACAACTCCATTCCGACGGTCGCGCTCGGCAACGTCCCGAGCCTCGGGTTCGAGGCGAATCAGACCGCGGAGTTCGGTGACCAGGTGACGCTGGCCAGCGCCGGCGCGCTGCAGAGCGCCAAGGTCCTCATGTCGAGCTGGGGCTGCCAGACCGGTAGCGGCGCAACGTGCGCGACGACTCCCGGCGCGACGTTCAACCACCCGATCACCTTCAACGCCTACGCCCCGGCGAACAACACGACCGGCGTCGGCGCGCTGCTCTACTCCAAGACGCAGACGTTTGCGATCCCGTACCGGCCGTCGGCCGACCCGGTGAACTGCCCGTCCTCGCCGACGGCGTGGTACTCGGCGGCTGACAACGCTTGCTACAACGGCTTCGCGACGCCGATCACCTTCGACCTGTCGTCGACGCCGCAGCCGGTGCAGTCGACGATCATCTGGACCGTCGCGTACAACACGTCGAACTACGGCGCGACGCCGCTCGATCCGATGAACCTCAGCGGCCCGCACCCGTACGACTCCCTCAACGTCGGTCTCAACAACGTCAGCGGACCGAGCGTCGGCACCGACGTCAACTCGGATAACGTCTTCTGGAACACGTCGACGGCCGGGAACTACACGGACGGCGGTACCGCCGGAGTCGGAGTCCTGCGCTTCGACACGAACTGGACGCCGTACGTGCCCGCAGTGCAGCTGACGCAGCTGACGCTGCCCACGGTCAGCGTCGGCAACACGTTCGACGTCGAGGGCAACTCGGGTACCACGACCGCGAACGTCCCGGTCACCCTGAACCACCCCTACCCGGCGCCCGTCACCGTGCACTACGCGACGGCGGTCGGCGGAGGCACCACCGCGGCGACGAAGGCCACTGCCGGCTCGGACTACACCACGAAGTCGGGAACGTTGACGATCCCCGCGAACACCACGTCGGCGACGATCCCGATCTCCGTGATCGGGGACACGAAGCTGGAGCAGAACGAGGCGTTCCTCGTCAACCTGTCGGCACCGACGAACGCGACCCTGACCATGGCGCAGTCGAGCGTCGTCACGATCCGCAACGACGAGCTGCCCCAGGTCGTCGTCAAGGGTCCGGGCAGCGCCGTTGCCGAAGGGACAGCTGCGGCCTTCGTCATCACGTTGAAGCAGCCGTACTACACGGCGTTGAACCTCACCGCCGCGACGGTGGGCAACACGGCGGCGTCCCCGGGGGACTACACCACGGTGAACCAGACCGTCACGTTCCCGTCCCAGGACGTGAGCGCGAAGACCGTGAACGTCTCGGTCAAGAAGGACGGGCTCACGGAGCCGGTCGAGGCCTTCTACCTGCAGCTGACCGGCGGCAGTGCCACGGTCATGGACCAGGCGAAGATCAAGGCCAACAACACCTGACCGATCGACCTCCGGTCGACTTCGGGAATCGTGCGCGGGCCCGGCGGGTTCAACCTGCCGGGCCCGTTCGCGGCCCGGATAGGCTGGCGATCATGACGGTCGAAGTTCATCTGCCCACTCTTCTGCCGCGCCCACACGGGTGGTGTGGCGACGCTGCCGGCAACGGGCGCGACGGTCGGCGAGGTGTTCACCGAGGTGGTGAACGAGCATCCGGGGCTCAAGGGCCAGCTCGTCGACGACTCCGGCGCGCTGCACAAGTTCGTGAACGTCTACGTGAACGACGACGACATCCGCTACCTGGACCAGCTCGACACGAAGCTCGCGGACGGCGACGTGGTCTCGATCCTCCCCGCGGTCGCCGGCGGCTAGGGCTCGTTGCGAACGCACTCGCGAGCACGGCCGTGAAGGTGGAATCGGTCCTCGAGCTCATCGGCAACACCCCGTTGGTGGGGGTCCACGCGCTGAGCCCGAACCCCAAGGTGCGCATCTACGCCAAGCTCGAGGGGCAGAACCCGGGCGGGTCCTCCAAGGACCGGATCGCGCTGAAGATGATCGAGCTCGCCGAGCGCGACGGCGTGCTCCGGGCCGGCGCCAGCGATCCTCGAGCCGTCCTCGGGGAACACCGGGATCGGGCTCGCGCTCGTCGCCAAGCTGCGCGGCTACCGGCTGCGGGTCGTCATGCCGGAGAACGTGAGCGTCGAGCGGCGCCAGCTGCTCGAGATCTTCGGCGCGGAGATCACGCTGAGCCCGGCGAGCGAGGGCAGCAACGGCGCGATCCGTCGCGCGCAGCAGATCGTCGCGGACGAGCCCGACTACGTGTTCCTCTACCAGTACGGCAACCCCGCGAACCCGCTCGCGCACTACGAGGCCACCGGGCCCGAGATCTGGCGCGACTGCCCCGAGGTCGACGCGTTCGTGGCCGGACTCGGCACCAGCGGCACGCTCATGGGCGTCGGGCGGTACCTCAAGGAGCGGAAGCCCGCGGTGCAGGTCGTCGCGGTCGAGCCGCCCGCGGGCGAGCTCGTCTCCGGGTTGCGCAACCTCGACGACGGCTTCGTGCCGCCGATCTTCGACGCCCGACGTGCTCGACCGGAAGACGATCGTGCGGCCCCGCGAGTCGATCGAGTGGACCCGCCGGCTGCTGAACGAGTGCGGCGTCTTCGCCGGGATCTCCTCGGGCGCGGCGATGGCGGGCGCGGCGAAGGTCGCCGCGACGCATGGACGAAGGCACGATCGTGACGCTGCTGCCCGACGGCGGTTGGAAGTACCTCTCGTCCGGCGCGTGGACCGACGACCTCGACGTCGTCGAGGAACGCGCGCAGCGCATCAACTACTGGTGAGCTCGCCCGAGATCGCGCGCGACGTCGGTCGGGCGTCCTGCGGGACGGTGGTCTCGTCGCCTTCCCGACCGAGACCGTGTACGGGCTCGGGGCCGACGCGACGAACCGCGACGCGCTGCGCCTGCTCTACGCGGTGAAAGGGCGGCCAAGCGAGCATCCGGTCATCGTGCACCTCGCGGGCGCGGCCCAGCTCGACGAGTGGGGGGTCGACGTCGCGCCGAGCGGCGCGGGTGCTGGCCACCGCGTTCTGGCCCGGTCCGCTCACGCTCGTCGTCCGTCGCGCCGCGCGCGTGCCCGGCGAGGTCACCGGAGGCCTGGACACCGTCGGCCTCCGGGTCCCGGGTCACCCGCTCGCGCGTCGAGCTGCTCGACAGCGTTCGGGGGCGGCGCTCGCGGCGCCGTCCGCGAATCGCTTCGGCCGGGTGAGCCCGACGACGGCCGACGCGGTGCGCGCCGAGCTCGGCGACGCGTGCCCGTCGTGCTCGACGGTGGCGCGTGCTCGGTCGGCGTCGAGTCGACGATCGTCGACTGCACGACCGACCCGACCGCGCGTGCTGCGGCTGGGCGGGGTGACGGTGAGCAGCTCGCCGCGGTAGGGCACGGAGCTGCCGCGTCGGAGGAGCCACGCGCGCGCCGGGCACCCTCGCGTCGCACTACGCACCGCGCGCGCGGGTCGAGGTCGTCGCGGCCGACACGGCGGCCGACCGGGTCGCGGCCCTCGTCGGCGCCGGGGAGCGGGTCGGTGTGCTCGCGCTCGCGCGATCCGTCCTGGGCGCGGCCTCCCGGGACCGTGACGCTTGGCCACACCCGCCGACGAGGACGAGTACGCCCAGGTCCTCTACGCGGCGCTCCGCCAGGCCGATGTTCTCGGCCTCGATGTCGTGGTCGCGGTGCCGCCAACAGTGACCGGCATCGGGCGCGCGGTGGCGGATCGGCTCCGTCGCGCCGCGTCGCCCCACTAGCGTGACGAGCGTGGCGGTGCGGGAAGCAGCGGTGCAGCGGCCAGCCGCGAGACGAGCGGCCCATCGGCGTCTTCGACTCCGGCCTCGGCGGGTTGACCGTGCTGCGCGCGCTCGTCGACCTGCTCCCGCACGAATCGACTCTGTACTTCGGCGACACCGGGCGGTTCCCGTACGGGCCCGAAGCCCGCCGACGAGGTGTTGAAGTACGCGCTCGAGATCGCGGACCTCCTGGTCGACCGCGGGATCAAGGCGCTGGTGGTCGCGTGCAACAGCGCGACCTCGGTGGCGCTCGAAGCGCTCCAGGACCGCTACGAGGTTCCGGTCATCGGCGTCGTGGAGCCGGGGATCCGCGCCGCGGCCTCGACGACGCGGACGGGCCGGGTCGGCGCGATCGGCACCGTCGGGACGATCGCGTCGGGCGCGTACCAGCATGCGGCGGCCGCGGCCGGCATCGAGCTGACCTGCGCGGCATGCCCGGGCTTCGTCGAGTTCGTCGAAGCCGGCGACGTCGACTCGGACCAGATCCGGGTGCTCGCCGAACGACTGCTCGCGCCGCTGCGCGCTGCGGCGATCGACACGCTCGTGCTGGGTTGCACGCATTACCCCTTGCTCGCCCGTACGATCGCGGACGTGATGGGCCGCGACGTCTTCCTGGTCTCGAGCGCGGACGAGACCGCGTTCGAGATCCGCGGCATGCTCGGCAACGTGACGACACCCCGGTCCTGCTCGGTCGCCCACGACTTCGTCACCTCCGGCGATGTCGACACCTTCCGTCACCTCGGCGCCCGGTTCCTCGGGCCCGAGGTCGACCACGTCGAGGCGTGGCGATGGAGCTGACCGTCCTCGGCGCATCGGGCTCGTACGGCGCCCGCTTCGGCGGCGCGTGCAGCGGCTACCTCCTGCGCGACGGCGACACCGCGATCTGGATGGACTGTGGCAACGGAACCTTCCCGTTGCTGCAGGACCACATCGATCCCGCCGACCTCACCGCCGTGGTCATCACCCACGAGCACCCCGACCACTGCGCCGACATCTACGGGCTCCATGTGCTGCTCCGGTACGGCCTCGAGCAGGAGGGGCTGCCGGTCTTCGCGCCGGACGGGGCCGAGGCGCGCCTCGGCGGGCTCGTCGCGAGCTGGGGCGACACGTTCGAGTGGAACCCGATCGACGACGGCGACAAGGCCCGAGTCGGTTCGGTGGACCTGCGGTTCTCACGGACGGATCACCCGCCGCCGACGTACGCGGTCGAGGCGACGGCCGGGGGTCGACGCCTGATCTACACCGCGGACACGGGCCCGGCCTGGAGCGTCGACGCGTTCGGCGCGGGCGCCGATCTCGTGCTGTCGGAGGCGTCGTACCTGCACGACGACATCCCGATCGCCATCCATCTCTCGGCTCACCAGGCCGGCGCCGCGGCGCGGCGAAGCCAAGGCCCGCCGACTCCTGCTCACCCACATCTGGCCCCAGGTCGACCCGGAGGCCTCGGTCGCGGAAGGATCCGAGGCATTCGGCGAGCCGGTCACGCTCGCCGTCCCGCATCTCGTCACCGAGATCTGACCGACCCGGAAGAGAGACCATGGGGATCCGCAATGACGGGCGTGAGCCCGACGAGCTGCGACCGCTCAGCTTCACGCGCGACTACACCGAGCTCGCGATGGGCTCCGTCCTCGTCGAGTTCGGCCGGACCCGCGTCCTGTGCACGGCGTCGGTCGAGGACCGGGTCCCGCCGTGGTTGCGGGGCAAGGGCCGGGGCTGGGTCACCGCCGAGTACTCGATGCTGCCGGGCTCGACGCCGGAGCGGGTCAACCGGGAAGCGGCGAAGGGCAAGCAGAGCGGTCGCACCCAGGAGATCCAGCGGCTGATCGGGCGGTCGCTGCGCGCGGTGACCGACCTCGTGGTGCTCGGCGAGGTGCAGATCACCGTCGACTGCGATGCGCTGCAGGCCGACGGGGGCACCCGCACGGCGTCCATCTGCGGCGGGTACCTCGCGCTGCACGACGCGTGCTCGCGGCTCGTCGGCACCAAGCAGATGGCGGCGCACCCGCTCACGGACCTGTGCGCCGCGATCTCGGTCGGCGTCGTGAACGGGTTGCCGAGCCTGGACCTCGACTACTCGGAGGACTCGACCGCCGAAGTCGACATGAACGTCGTCCGCACCGGGGCGGGGAAGTACATCGAGGTGCAGGGCACCGCCGAGGGTGCCGCGTTCAGCCGGACCGAGCTCGACTCCATGCTCGAGCTCGCGGACCAGGGGATCGATCGGATCTTCGAGCTGCAGCGCGAGATGATCGCGGTTCCGCCCGAGCCGCGAAAGCGGTGAGGCTCCGGCTCGTCGTTGCGACGGCGAACGCCGACAAGGCGCGAGAGATCCGCGCCGTCCTCGATCACGCGGGAGCCGACGTCGAGCTCATCCCGCGGCCGCAGGACGTTCCCGAGGTCGAGGAGACGGGGAGCACACTCGTCGAGAACGCGCGGCTCAAGGCCGAGGCGCTCCGGGACGCCACGGGCATCGCCGCGCTGGGCGAGGACACCGGCCTGGAGGTCGACGCCCTGGGCGGCGCGCCGGGGATCTTCAGCGCCCGGTACGCGGGTGAGCACGCGACGTACGCGGACAACGTGGCCAAGCTCCTGCGCGAGGTGGGTGCGGTGCGACGGGCGTCGCGCACCGCGCGCTTTCGCACCGCGGTCGTGCTCGCCCGGCCGGACGGCACCGAGCTCGTCGCCGAAGGGGTCGTCGAAGGGGTGATCGCCGACGAGGCGCGGGGCACCGGTGGCTTCGGGTACGACGCGGTCTTCGCGCCGGCGGGCGCGGGCGGCCGGACCTTCGCCGAGCTCACACCGGATCACAAGCACGCGATCTCGCACCGGGGTCGGGCCCTACGGGCGCTCGCGCTGCGTCTGCGCGAGGCTGGACCACGACCGTAGGGGGGAACTGCAATGCCGCTCGACCCGCAAGCCAAAGCTCTGATCGAGCTCATCGACGGGACCGGGAGCTTCACGCTGAGCGCCGACACCGAGCCGCAGCAGCTGCGCGACCTCTATGCCGCGCTGACGGTGCCCGTCTCGATCGCGGTGGACCGGGTCGAGGACCGGACGATCCCGGGTCCGGCGGGCGAGCTGCCCGTTCGCATCTACCGGCCCGAGGGCGAGGCGCCCAAGCCGGTGATCGTCTACTACCACGGCGGTGGTTGGGTGATCGGCACCCTCGAGACCCATGACGGCGGCTGCCGCGCGCTGGCGAACGCCGTCGACGCCGTGGTCGTCTCGGTCGACTACCGACTGGCCCCGGAACACCCGTTTCCGGCCCCGGTCGACGACGCGTTCGCCGCGCTCACCTGGGTCCACGACCACGTGGCGGAGCTCGGCGGGGACCCGACCCGGATCGCCGTCGCGGGCGACAGCGCGGGCGGGAACCTGGCGGCCGTCGTCGCGCAGCTCGCTCGCGACGCCGGTGGGCCGGACCTGTGCTTCCAGCTGCTCATCTACCCGGTGACGGACCACGAGTTCGACAGCGTCTCGATGGACGCCAACGCGGAGGGGTACTTCCTGCACGCGGGACGCGATGCGGTGGTTCTACAGCCACTACCTGAACGATCCGGGTGAGGGCGACGATCCGCGCGTCTCGCCGATCCGCGCGTCGGATCTCGCCGGCCTCCCTCCTGCGTACGTGATCACCGCGGAGTTCGACCCACTGCGGGACCAGGGGATCGCCTACGCGGAGGCGATGCGCGGCGCGGGCACGGTGGTGGAAGCGAAGACCTACGCGGGGATGTTCCACGGCTTCTTCAGCATGGTCGCCTACATCGACGCCGGGAAGGTCGCGTTCGACGACGCGGTCGGAGCGCTGCGCGACGCGTTCGAGGAGGCGTAGGGAGCTCGTGGCAGTCATCGATCTGGCCGGCTTCGTCGCCGATCTGAAGGACCACGCGGTCGAGCACGGATTTCACGTCCACGACGAGCGGCACTTCGTCGAGAGCTACTCGCTGCGCCAGAACTGGGAGGTGGACCTCCATCCCGAGGAGGGGTGCGAGGGTCCGCTCGACCTGTACCTCTCGCTCGAGGTCGACCCTCGCGTGCTCCTCGGCTTCGAGGACGCGGTGATCTCGCGCGACGGGCTCGAAGACCCGCCGGACGAGTTCTTCCTCCCGTTGAGCTTCACCTGGGCGCTGCCACCACTGCCCAAGGCACCGGACCTGCTGGTGCTCGCCACGGAGCTCGCGGCGATCGGCGGTCCGGACCTCCCGCTCGAGGTGTCGGCGATCGACTCCTACCCGTCGGCCACCGACGCGCCGGAGACGAGCCTGCGCGTCATCGCGCACCAGCGGGTGTCGCTCTTGCGCATCCGGGACGGCGAAGAGATCCCGTGCGAGACGCTCGACCGTTGCCTGGTGGTGAGTCGCTACCTGCTCGAGCGCGCGGTCGACTGGCTGGGGTAGCTCCCCATCCCGACCACCTCGCGGTGGGCGAGCTCGATGCGGTTCCGGCCGAGCTCCTTGGCCCGGTAGGCGGCCATGTCCGCGTCGCGCAGAAGGTCGTCGACCGTCCCCTGGCCGTCGTCGATGGCGACGCCGACGCACGCGTGGACGCTGGCCTCGCCGGAGCTGAGCCGGTAGGTGCGGGCGAGGCTCTCGCGGATGCGGCCCGCGATCTCGAGCGCCTCGTCCCGCCCCGCGACCTCCTCGCAGACCACGACGAACTCGTCGCCACCGAAGCGCGCGACCGCG
The DNA here is from genome assembly GCA_963770105.1 of uncultured Acidimicrobiia bacterium. Taxonomy (GTDB): domain Bacteria; phylum Actinomycetota; class Acidimicrobiia; order IMCC26256; family JAENVU01; genus Chersky-806. The sequence goes on from CAVYOL010000002.1 coordinate 582,138, forward strand.
TCGCCGGCACGAACGCTGCGCTCCAGCCGCCGCGCGACGAGGAGCAGCAGCTCGTCGCCGGCTTCGTGCCCGCGCGTGTCGTTCACCTGCTTGAACCGGTCGAGGTCGACGAACAGGATCGCGAGCCGACCGGTCGGGCCCCGCCGGTCCCACGCCGTCTCCATGAGGTTGCGCAACCGGGCGCGGTTGGCGAGATGCGTCAGAGGATCGTGGAAGGCCTGGTACTCGAGCCGTTCCTCGAGCTTCTTGCGCTCGGTGACGTCCGCGGCCAGCACGATCGTGTACTCGGGCGTCCCGTCGGGGCTGGTGACGAACGAGACGTCGACCATCGCCCAGACGACCCGCCCGTCGGGGTGCAGCATGCGAGCCGGGCCGGGGGGGACGGCGGACTCGCCGATGACCCGCCGCGCCGCTTCCTCGACCAGCCGCTCACGGTCGTCGGGGTGGATCAACAGCTCGAGGTTGGCCCCGATGAGCTCTTCCTCGGGACGGCCGGTCATCGCGGTGAACGCGGCGTTGGAGTCGATGACGTGGCCCTCGAGCGTGATGAGCGCGATGCCGAGCGGCGAGCGTTCGAAGGCGGCTCGGAACCGGGACTCGGCTTCGTTCTGCGCGTCCTCGGCGGTCTTCTGCTCGGTCACGTCGCGGGCGATGATGATGAGGCCGCGGACCGTCGGGTTCTCGATCTGGTTCTCGGCGGTGCAGTCGAACCAGAGGTAGTGGCCGTCGATGTGGCGCAGGCGCAGGCGGGCGGGCTCGTGCTTGCCGCGCGTGCCGGCCAGCACCTCCTCGAGGGCCACTCCGGCGAGCTCGAGGTCGTCGGGATGGACCAGCGAGAGGATCCCGCCTTCGGGATCCCACCCGATCGGGTAGCCGAGGATGCGCGTCCCGGCGGGGCTCGCGTGCCAGGTGCCGTCGGGCTCGAGGATCGCCATGATGTCCGACGAGACCTCGAACAGCGTCGTGAGCCGCGCCTCGTTGTACCGGAGCTGCTCCGCGACCGCGCGCTGCTCGGTGATGTCCGTGACGAGGTTGACCACGCCCTCGATCCGACCGTCGATGCCCGGGATCGGTGCCGCGCTGCATCGCGTCCAGACGTCGCGACCGTCGCGGTGCTTGAAGCGGAGCTCGTTGCGCTGCGCGACCGGGTTGTCGGCGCCCTTGACCAACAGCTCGTTCGCCAGGACCCGGGCGTCGGCGTCCATGAAGTCGAAGACCGAGCGGCCGACCATGTCCTCCGGGGTGGTCCCGAGCATCTCGGCCATGCGCCGGTTCACGAAGGTCGTCTCGATCCGCATGTTGAAGGTCCACACGCCTTCTTCGGCGGTCTCCACGATGCGCCGGTAGCTCGCCTCCGTCTCGGCGAGGAGCCGGTCGACGCGGTCGCGGTCGGAGATGTCGCGGATCATGACGACGACGCCATGGATGTTCTCGTCCTCGCTGAGGTTGTTGCCGACGAGCTCCACGGGGAGCCAGCCGCCATCGTGGTGGCGGACCCGGGCGAAGTACACGTCCTTGGGTCCCGGCCCGCTCGCGACGGCGCGGTGCAGCGACTCGATCGCGCGGCTGCGGTCGTCGGGATGGATCAGCTCCATCGCGCTCTGACCGACGAGCGCCTCCACGGGCGTGCCCACCCGGTCGGCGGCGGTCTGGTTCGCGTAGGTGACGATCCCGTGCTCGTCGAGCAGGAAGATCGCGTCCGCGCAGCGCTCAACGAGAGCGCGATACCGCTCGCTCTCCGTTGTGCCCACCGTGCCTCCCCGTCGCCGGACTGCCTGACTCTTCCTATCGGTCGCCGCGGGGCCCGGTTTGAGGGGTTCCCGGGCCGAAGCGTGACCGGGCCCACCCCGGGGACTCTGCGAGAATGGCGGAATGCCGATGCGGATCGACTGCCGTCACTATGAGAGCCGGACGTACCCCAATGGGGAGATCGTGCGGAAATGTCGGCTGGATCTGGCCCCCGAGGCGCCGTGGCGCTGCCCGGAGGACTGCCCGAGCTTCGCCCAGCGCCGCTTCGACGTGGGCTGGCAGTACGGGAGCCTGGCCAAGTCGGCCACGCCGGCGGAGCCGGAGCCGGAGGGCGACGACGTGGCCGCGCTGCTCGATTCGGCCGAGGACATCGTGAACGCCGCCGCGCCGGACATCCTCGCCGAGTTCGACAAGAAGCGGAACAAGGGCGTGTTCCGGCGCAAGGGGCAGGCCAAGGGCAAGGGGAAGGGCAAGCGGAAGCGCTGAGGTGAGCACGATCAACCAGGACGCGGCGCTCCAGGCACGGGCTCGGGAGAAGGTCGCGGCACTCACCGAGTACGAGCACCGCCACCCGCACCAGCGACCGGATGCCGCCGGTCGGCCCTACGACCCGGTCCGTGACGTGATCGACGGATGGCGCTCCACGTGGGTGGTCGGCGACCGGCCCGAGATCGACGAGGTCCGCACCGCCACCATCAAGACCCGCACGTGGGAGGGCTTCGCGTGGGCGAACCACCGCTTCGTGCTCAGCGACGAGCAGGGCAACGCGGTGATCGTCGGCTACAACGAGGACGCCGGGCACTGGTTCGTCGACACCACGACGCCGGTGCGGCTGCCGGTGGAATGGGTCACCGCGTTCGTCGCGGACCTCGAGGCGCTCGGCAACATCAGCGGCCTCGAGAACCCGCGGGAGCTCCACGCGCGGGTCGTGGCGCTCGCGGGCGGGACGCACCCGACGATCCCGAGCATGGACGAGATCGCGGAGTACCTCGCCGCCCGGCGCGCCCGGTAGGCGCCTCCGGCCGTCGGTGCGAGCGGAGGGACTCGAACCCTCAAGCCCCGAAGGGCACCAGGACCTAAACCTGGCGCGTCTGCCAGTTCCGCCACGCTCGCGTGGGTGCGGTGGACCGTGCGGTCAGGGTAGTCAGCCGGGAGCCGAGCCCGACGGCTCGGCGATCGCCTCGGCGAGGGGAACCGCGGGCGAGTACAAGTAGCCCTGGCCCCGGGTGCAGCCGAGGTCCAGCAGCGCGGCGGCCTGCTCGGAGAGCTCGATGCCCTCGGCGACGACCTCGAGGCCCAGACCGAGCGTCAGCCCGATGATGCCGGCGATGATCGTGTCGCCCGCGCCACCCCGGCCGAGCTCGGCGACGAAGGAGCGGTCGATCTTCACGATGTCGACCGGGAGCCGCCGGAGGTAATTGAGCGACGAGTACCCGGTGCCGAAGTCGTCGATTGCGAGCAGCACGCCGGCGTCCTTGAGCTGGCCGAGCGTGGTCAGTGCCCGGTCCGCGTCCTCGAGCAGCGCGCTCTCGGTGATCTCGAGGCACAGGCGGGTCGGATCCGCGCCCGTGTCGCGCAGGGTCGAGCAGATCCGCTCGACGAGGTCCGGTTGCGCGAGCTCGCGCGGCGAGAGGTTCACCGCGAGGGTCAGCGGGGCGGGGAGCGTGGCCAGCGCCTCGCACGCGAGCTCCACGACCCGACACCCGATCGGCACGATGAGCGCCGAAGCCTCGGCCGCGGCCAGGAACTGGTCCGGGCCGACGAGCCCGCGCTGCGGGTGCTCCCAACGCACGAGGCCCTCGAACCCGAGGGTCGACCGGGTCTCGAGGTCGACGATCGGCTGGTAGTGCAACCGCAGCTGGTCCTCCGCGAGCGCACGGTGCAGCGCAGTCTCGGTCTCGAGCGCGGTGGCGGTCGCCGCCCGCAGCTCCTCGTCGAAGACCTCGTAGCAGTTCCGGCCCCGCTCCTTGGCCCGGTAGGCGGCGGCGTCGGCGTACCGTACGAGCTCGCCGCCGGTGGAGTGGTCCTCGGCCACGGAGATGCCGATGCTCGCGGTGACGAACACCTCGCGCCCGTGCAGCTCGAACGGGGTGCCGAGCGTCATCGCGATGCGGTGGGCCAGGTGCTCCGCGTCGATGGGCGACTCCATGTCCGTGCACACGACCACGAATTCGTCGCCACCGGTGCGGGCCGCGAGGTCGGAGGCCCGCAGGACGCCCTGCAGCCGGGCCGCGAACGCGATGAGCAGGTCGTCACCGGCGGCGTGACCCAGCGCGTCGTTGACCAGCTTGAAGCGGTCGAGGTCGAGGAACAGCACCGCGACGTGCATGTGCGTGCGGGAGGCGCGCTTCAGCGACAGGTTGAGCGTCTCGAGCAGCAGGGTGCGGTTGGGCAGCCCCGTCAACGGGTCGTGGGCGGCATCGTGGGCCAGCCGCTCCTCGAGGTGCTTGCGCTCGGTGACGTCGAACATCACGCCGTCGAGCCACTCGGGGTTGCCGTCCGCGTCGTACGCCGGCTGGCCCTGCTCGACGATCCAGCGCACGCTCCCGTCCCGGTGCCGGATCGGGTACTCGATGATGAACGGGCGGCGGGTGCTCAGCGCGTCGTCCAGCTCGCGGTCGCTCCGCTCCCGATGGCCCGGAAGGATCAGGCTGTCGAAGAGGACGTCGTCGGCGAGGAACTCCTCGGCCGAGTAGCCGGTGAGCTCGAAGACGGCTTCGCTCACGAACTCGTCGACGTACGGCGGCGTCGCTTCACACCGGTAGACCGCGCCGGGGATGTTCTTGACGAGCGTGCGCAGCCGCGCCTCGCTCTCGCGCAGCTCGTGCTCGGCGCGCAGCCGTTCCCGGATGTCGCGGAACCCGACCACGATGCCGCCGACGGCCGGGTTGTCGAGCAGGTTGCTCGCTTCGACCTCCACCGGCACCCACTCGCCGCCGCTGTCGCGCAGTCGCATCTCGAACGGGCCGGCATGCGTCGCTCCGTTCAGGAGCTTGGTGATGGCCTGCCCGGCGAGCGGGTGGTCGTCGGGATGGATGAAGTCCATCGCCGCCATCCCGGTGATCGTCTCGGGCGCGAAGCCGAGTGGCGCGCTGCGGCCGGCGGAGAACATCAGCCGCCCGTTGCGGTCGAGCAGCACGATCGTGTCGGACGAGTGCTTCACGAGTGCGCGGTACCGGGCTTCGTGGACGTGCGCGTCCCGCTGCGCCGCGCAGCGCGCCAGCAGTGACCCGAGGATCCCGACGACGGTGCGGAGCATGCGGATCGTGTCGTCGTCCCAGGTGCGGTCGCGCACGACGCTGTCGAAGCCGATGAACCCGCGCAGCTGACCCGCGTTCATCAACGGCACCGCGACGACCGATCGGATGCCTTGGCGCTCGAGCTCGACCCGTTCGTTGCGCCAGTCGTCCTCGAGCTCCGACACGCGGCGGATGTGGATCGAGTGGCCGCGCGCGAGGGTGTCGCGCCAGCGGGGGAGCCCACCGAGCGGAACTGCCTGCTGCGTGCCGATCTCCGGGGTGATGCCGGGCGCGCACCACTCGTGCGTGTTCGTCATCGTCTCCAGGTCGTCGGTGACGGAGAAGACGTACGCGCGGTCAACGGCCGCGGCCTGGCCCATGAGCTCGAGCGCCTGGTTGATGGTGTCGTCGACGGACGTGTCGTCCGCGTCGACGAAGCGCGCCGCGACGGACGCCACCGCCTCGTGGAGGATCCGGACGTCGCGCAGCGCCTCTTCCGCTTCGCGCTTCTGCGTGATGTCGCGCACCGTCAGGACGATGCCGCCGAGCTCGTCGTTGATGGGCGTCGAGTCCGGCGCCACGAGCTCCACGTGGGCGTACGTGTCGTCGGCCCGGCGGAGACGGGTGCGGACGTCGGGCCCGTCGTTGCCGCCGCCGACGTACTCGGCCAGCCGGAGCGCGACGTGCTCGACGTCGTGGGGGTGGATCAGCCCGAGGCCGTTGACCCCGACGAGCTCGCCCGGGCCGCATCCGAGCATCCGGTCGAGGCTCGGCGTCGACGCGACGATCGTCCCCTCGGGGTCGATGACGGCCATCCCGTCGTGGGCATGGGCGAGCAGGAGCGCCGAGTACGAGGGGTCGTTCGGGTTGTCCCGCGCGCGGGTCGCCTTGCCTGCTGCCACGAATCAGTCTTCGGACCGCGAGGGGGTGCGCTTGAGGGGTGGGTGCGACCCGGTTCGGGTAGTTTCCCGGTCATGGGGAAGACGATCCCGATTGTTGACTACCTCGTGCTCGACGACGGCGCTCCGTACCTGGTGGCGAACGAGTCGGTGGACTCCGGAGCGCTCTACTTCGATCGGCGCAACGCCGACGCCCGCTCCGGCGTCGACCGAGTTCCGGCGCCGGCGGATGGCCGACACCGGGGTGGTGCGGACCTTCACGATCGTGCACCGGGCGGCGCCCGGGGTGCCGACGCCGTACGTCTCGGTCGTCGTGAACCTCGACGGCGGCGGTGTCGTGAAGGCGAACCTGCTGAACGTCGAGCCCAGCCCCGAGCACGTGCAGGGTCGGGATGACGGTGCGGATGACCACCTACACGGTGGGAGTCGACGACGACGGCACCGAGGCGATCGCGTTCGCCTACGAGCCCGCCGACCAGGAGGCTTGACGCAATGGACCGCGACGTCTGGATCCTCGGCGCGTCGATGACGAAGTTCGATGCGGTACACGGACAAGGACCTCATCGACCTCGGCGCGCGAGGCCGCGCTGGGCGCGCTCGCCGACGGTGGCGTCACGATCCACGACATGGACGTGCTCGGCGCCGGCAACCTCTTCAGAGGCCGCGAGCGGCGTCGGCCAGCGGGTCCAGAAGCAGATCGGCCAGACCGGCATCCCCGTCTACAACGTCGCCAACGCCTGCGCGACCGGGCGCGACCGCGGTGCGCTGCGCGCTACCTCGCGATCAAGGCCGGCGAGGCCGACATGGGCCTCGCGGTCGGGGCTCGAGAAGATGGGCAAGGCCGGGCTGCTCGGCGCCGTCGGCCCGTTCGGACCGGAAGGTGTACGAGCCGGCGGGTCGGTACGGCGCGGTGATGAGCGTCGAGGGCCTGCTCGGCACGACGCTGATGCCGGGCGTCTTCGCCCAGGCGGGCATGGAGTACGCGGGCGACGAACGACGGGGTGGGCTTCGAGCAGTTCGCGAAGGTCGCGGAGAAGAACCACGCGCACTCGACGCTGAACCCGCTCGCGCAGTACCAGAAGGCGTTCTCGCTCGACGAGGTGATGGACGCCGAGATGATGGCGTACCCGAACACCCTGCTGATGTGCTGCCCGACCGGCGACGGCGCGGCGGCGCTGGTGCTCGTGAGCGAGGAGAAGCTCCGCACGCTGTCGGACGAGCAGCGCGCCCGGGCGGTCAAGATCACCGCGTCGGTGATGACCTCGGATCCGTGGACCGACTCGGACCAGGTCCAGCCGGACGTCAACACGCTCACCCGTGACGCGGCGGCGAAGGCCTACGAGATCTCGGGCGTCGACCCGCAGGACCTCGACCTCGTCGAGCTGCACGACTGCTTCGCGACCGCCGAGCTCATCCACTACGACAACCTCGGGCTCTGCGAGCCGGGCGAGGCGGGCAAGTTCATCGACGAGCGGGGCCCGTGGCGCGACGGGAAGATCCCGGTCAACGTCAGCGGCGGGCTCATCTCGAAGGGCCACCCGCTCGGCGCGACCGGCGTCGCCAACCTCTACGAGGTCGCGACCCACCTGCGGGGCGAGGCCGGCGACCGCCAGATCGAGGGCGCGTCGGTCGGGCTCACCCACGTCATCGGGCTCGGCTCCGCCTGCGCGGTGCACGTGCTCGAGAAGGCGACCGTCTAGCTCCGCCCGCACGTTCTCGGCACGCTCAACCGCTCCTGGCGCGGTCCAGCGTGCCGAGTTCGGAGAAGCCGCTAGCCGCGGACGAGGCGCTGGAGGGTGCGGTAGGCGGGCTTGGCGCTGAAGTCCCAGCGCAGGAGCCCGTAGTGGTCGTCGTAGTTGTTCGGGTCGGTCCCGTTGTCACGGATCTGGAACCAGAACAGCGGGCCGGTGAAGCTGGCGTAGTCGCCGTACCAACCCTTGAAGTAGTCGGCGAGGTACTGGGACTGCGTCGCTTCGCTGACCGACATGCCGACGTTGCCCGGAGTGCAGGTGCCGACGTCCGCGCCGGTCGGTGCGCCCGCCTCGGTGCCCCAGATCTTCTTCCCGCCGTCGCCGTTCTGCGCCATCACCGTGTGGAGGTCACGGGTCTGGGAGAAGGAGTTCCAGCTGGCCCGGATGAGCGGGCTGCACGGGAAGGAGTAAGGGTGGTGGGCGAAGGCGTCGAAGAAGCCCTTGCCGCCATCCGCGTAGATCTCCCGCAGGAAGCGGATCGGCGCCACGTCGTGGCTGCCCGCGGTGTTGCCGGCCGGTGACGTTCCGCCCGCGATGACGGTCATCAGCGGGTCGACCGTCTTGATCTCGACGTAGGCCCGCTTCAGCATGTCCGTGTAGGCCCGGACGTTGACCGTCGGCTGGACGAACGGGTAGTGGTTGGGCTCGTTCCAGATCTGGACCGCCGTGATGCTGCTGCGGAAGCTCGGGATCGTGCTGGCCGAGCCGTAGCGCTGCGCGACTGCGTGCGCGAACGCGGCGTAGGTCTCGGGGCTGGCGGGCAGGCACTTGTCCGAGCCGGCCGGGCAGTTCGCCGGGCGGGCCCAGGCCGGCGTGTAGCCGATCATGCCGAGGATCTTCAGGCCGCGGGCCCGGGCGTCCGTCACGACCCGGTCGGTGGCGGTCCACATGTAGCTGTTGGGGCCGCCGTCCTGGATCGAGTTCCAGTCGACGTCCATCTCGAACCACTTCGCACCGCTGTCGGCGACGGCCTGCAGCTTCTGCTGCTCCACGTCGGCGGAGTCCCAGAGGATCGTGCTCCCGGCGCTGATGCCGACCCGCTCGGCGAGCGGGGTGGAGGGGCCGGAGGCGCTCACGGACGGGGTCTGGGCCGACTCGGTCGCCGGCGAGGGGGCCGCGCTGGTGAACGGGATCGGCGAGGACACCGAACATCCGGCCATCAGGGCGGCGCCGAGCAGGCCGGCGATGCCGATGGTGAGGCTCTTGCGTCGAGTTGGCACGTTTGTTGCTCCCAGTCAGTGATTGACCGGGTTGTCGTCACGGAGCGTGAGCTCCTGAAGATCGATCTGTACGAAACCGTCTGAGTTTTTCTGTGTTGTGCACGGAGCGCGGTCGAAGCCGCCCGCGGTGTCGCGTTCGTCGCGGCGCGGCGTCCGGTTCCGACCGACTTCCGCCGATCGGCTCCACGCGCTCGACCCGGTCCGGATCACCGAACTAGGCGGAGCTGGGTTCGGGTGTCGGAGGGTGCACGTTGGTACGCCGCCTGGGACTCGAACCCAGAACCTACAGATTAAGAGTCTGTTGCTCTAGCCAGTTGAGCTAGCGGCGCGGAGCAGCACAGTAGTCGGCGCGTTCCTGCGATCACGGGGCGCACGCAGAGGGAGTGACCATGCAGATCGCCGTCACGGGCTCGAGCGGGCTCATCGGCACCGCGCTGATCGCCGAGCTCGACCGCCGCGGGCACCGGGCGATCCCGGTGCTGCGTCCCGGGAGCCGGGAGGCGGGGGACGAGCCTGCGCTGGGATCCCCCGGCCGGGACGATCGACGCGGCCGGATTCGAAGGCATCGACGCGGTCGTGCACCTCGCGGGCGACCGGGATCGGCGACAAGCGCTGGACCGCCGGACCAGAAGCGCCGATCGCTCGAGAGCCGCACGAAGCCGACGCACGCTGCTCGCGAGACCCTCGCCGGGCTCTCCACGCCGCCGACCGTGCTCGTGTCCGGTTCGGCGATCGGCTGGTACGGCAACCGGGGCCCCGAGGTGCTCAGCGAGTCGAGCCCGCCGCCGGAGCACCCGGACTTCGGGGCCGACGTGTGCCGCCAGTGGGAGGCCGCGACCGCGCCGGCCGAGGCGGCCGGGATCCGCACCGTGCACCTGCGGACCGGGATCGTCCTGGCCGGCCACGGTGGGGTGCTCCCGCGGATGGCGACGCCGTTCAAGCTCGGCCTCGGCGGCCGCATCGGCTCCGGCCGGCAGTACATGAGCTGGATCGCGCTCGAGGACGAGGTCGCCGCGATCCTCCACTCCGTCACCCACCCCGACGTCGACGGCCCGCTGAACGCGACCGCGCCCACGCCCGCGACCAACGCCGAGCTGACCGCGGCGCTGGGTCACGTGCTGAAGCGCCCGACCCTGCTGCCCACCCCGGTGCCCGCGCTCAAGCTGCTGTACGGCGGGGAGCTGGTCGACGCGCTGCTCCTGGGTGGTCAACGGGTCGTGCCCGATCGCCTGCAGGCCACCGGGTTCGAGTTCAGCCGGCCGGATCTCGAGGGCGCGCTCCGGACCGCGCTCCACCGGTAGGCGTCGCGCCGCGGTGGACCGCCGCTACCCCGAGGGCGGCGAGGGCGTGACGGACGCGAGCGCGGCGAGACGAGGGGTCAACCACGTCCACACCTTGCGGCTCCCGGCCGGATCGAGGTGGATCCCGTCCGACGTGAGGTTCGTGCCGTCGAGGCGCGGGCTCGCGGCACCGCCGGCACAGACGTACGCGTGCAGGTCCACGTAGCTCACCGACTGGGGATGCCGGTCGGCGAACGTCTTGTAGATGTCACTCGCCCACTTCACGCGGGCCGGGTCGTCGACGTGCTGGTTCCAGCCGGTGTGGGACACGTCGAGGCACAGCGGCGAGAGGAGCACGAGACGAGCGCCGGCCTGAGTCGCGGATCGCGGTGCCCTGCTCGAGGCGGGCCTCGAGCGTCGACCGGAACCCGGCCGACGGGATCCGGAGGCTCTGGTTGCCGACCGTGCGGTCCATGAGGTCCCACGGGCCCGGCAGCAGGACGATCAGGCGGGGTTGGAACACGGACGCGGCGATCCGCCAGGTCGACGGCCAGATCGCGCACTGGCTCGGCGGCTCGAACCGGGGGGTGTCCTGCGGGATGCCACCGATGAGGCCGCACCCGAAGATCGGCACGTTCGTCACCGCGATCGGCGCATCGGGCGTCGACGGCTCGCTGGCTCCGAGGTGGTACGCGGTGGAGTCACCGACGAGCAGCACCCTCGGCACGTTCGGGCCGTGCGTGATCGCGAGCTCGGCGCGCGTCTGCTCGAGCGCGGCCCGCGAGATGGGCGGCGGCTCCCCGGCCGCGGCGATCGCGCTCGCGTTGTCGATGCGGGGCTGGAGGACCGCGAAGACCGCGACGAGCGTGACGAGGACGGCGGGGACCGCGATCGCCCACTCCCGCCGGCTCCCCGCGCCGCGGCGGATCGGCATCTCGAGAAAGTGGTACGAGACCAGCGCGATCGCCAGGGTCACCGCGCACTGGACGAAGAAGAGCGGCCAACCCGTGATCCCGGCGCGCGCGGGGTTGACCACGATGTCGACCGGCCAGTGCCAGAGGTACACCCCGTAGCTGATCAGGCCGAGTCCGCACAGCGGCTTCCACGAGAGCGCCCGGCTGAGGACCCCCGGTCGGGTGTGGACCGCAGCCGCGATGACGGCGACCGCCGCGAGCTGACTCACCAGGAAGCCGCCGTGATAGAGCCGCGACGAGTTCCCACCGAGCTGGGTCCAGGTCACCGCGAGGACTCCGACCCCGGCGAGGCCGACGGCTTCGAGCGTCCAGCGGGCCCGTGAGCTCTTCACCGGCCCCCAGATCGCCAGCGCGGCCGCGAGCGACGCGCCGATGAGGATGCCGGACGCCCGGGTGTCGGTGCCGAAGTAGTCGCGCGAGGGGTTCGTCGTGCTGTAGAGGAGCTGCATGAGCACCACGGACCCGACCGCCCCGACGAGCGCGGTCACGAGCACCGACCTGGCGATCGCGGTGCGCTTCCACGCGAGGAGCCCGGCGAACACCAGGGGCCAGATCAGGTAGAACTGCTCCTCGATCGCGAGGCTCCAGGTGTGCTCGAGCGGGCTGGGGGAGCGGAGCAGCGCGAAGTAGTCCTGCGACGCGAAGACGCCGCGCCAGTTGGCGACGTACGCAACGGTCGCGATGGCGTCGCCCCGGATCTGGGCCAGCTCCTCGGGCCGCGCGATGAAGAGGCAGTAGAGGCCGACCCCGAGCAGCATGCCGAAGAGCGCGGGCAGCAGGCGCCGGGCCCGGCGGGCCCAGAACCCACCCAACCGGATCCCGCCGGTCTCGCCCCCTTCCGCGAGGAGCAGGGAGGTGATCAGGAACCCCGAGAGGACGAAGAACAGGTCCACGCCCAGGTAGCCACCGGTGAGGTGACCGCCGTGGAACAGCAGCACGCCGGCCACCGCGACGCCCCGCAGGCCGTCGAGTGCCGCGACGTGACGAATTCGGCCCCCCCACCCGGTCACGGCCGCAATCCTCGCAGACCGGATGAACTGCCGTGCTGCGGGTCCCGGGGGAGCCCGTTCGCGCGCGTGCTCCCGCACGCACGCATTGGGGTGACCGAGGGGTTTCGAACCCCCGACCTCCGGGACCACAACCCGGCGCTCTAGCCAACTGAGCTACGGCCACCATGCAGCGCCCGACGGCAGGCCGTCGTTGCCGGCGCGCCCGGGAGGACTCGAACCCCCGACCCGCTGCTTAGAAGGCAGCCGCTCTATCCACCTGAGCTACGGACGCTCGCCCACCGGGCCCGAGGAGTCTAACGGCCGCGGCCCCGCGGTTCGAAGTTTGTGGGGGCCGATCGGTCGTGGGATTCCGAGGTCCCGCGGAGGTGTCTCTCAGGCGGGCCTCAGGTGGCTGGGCCACCGTGGGACGATGGTGTGGGAACGAGTCGATCCGTGGGCGCCGAGTGAATCGGGGAGCGAAGAGCGTGCCGAGATGACTGGCGGCCAGCGGGCGGCCCGGGTGCTGGTGGTGGACGACGAGCCGTCGATCACGGACGCCGTGGCCACGGCGCTCGGCTACGAGGGCTTCGACGTCGCGACCGCGCCGAACGGCCGGGATGCGCTGGCCCGCGTCGAGGACTTCCGCCCCGACCTCGTCGTGCTGGACATCATGCTCCCGGACCTCGACGGGATCGCGATCACGAAGCGGTTGCGGCGCGACGGCATCGACGTCCCGGTGCTGTTCCTGACCGCCCGCGACGACGCGGCCGACAAGGTCGAGGGCCTGACGGTGGGTGGCGACGACTACGTCACGAAGCCGTTCACGCTGGCCGAGGTGATCGCCCGGGTGCACGCCATCCTCCGGCGGACGGTGGGCCTCGCCGCGGAGGAGAGCGGCCGGTTGCAGTTCAGCGACCTCGAGATGGTCGTCGACACCCATGAGGCGTGGCGGGCGGGCGAGCCGTTGCGGCTCACCGCGACCGAGTTCAACCTCCTGCGGTACTTCATGGAGAACCCGCGCCTCGTCCTCTCCAAGACCCAGATCCTCGATCACGTGTGGAGCTACGACTTCGACGGGGACCCGAACGTCGTCGAGACCTACGTCAGCTACCTGCGCAAGAAGCTGGACCGGCTGGGCCCGCCGTTGATCCACACGATCCGGCTCGTCGGCTACACCTTGCGCGACGCCGAGGTCTGATCGCGTGACGCCGGACCCGTCGACGCTCGAGCCCGTGCCGGTGCACCCCGCGCCGCCCGAGGTGCGCACGTCCCCGCCCCGCTTCTCGCTGCGCACCCGGCTCCTGGCCGCGATCGCGATCGTCGCGCTCGTCGGCCTGGTGGTCGCCGACCTCGCCACCTACGCGGCCCTCAAGTCGTTCCTCACGGACCGGATCGACAGCAGCCTGTCCTCCGCCAACCGACCGCTGACGAACCTGCTGATCGAGCAGACCCAGGGCTCGCCGGGCGGGTTCGGGAGCGAAGCCGACCGGGCCGCGCTCGCGGCCGCCGCGCCGGGCGCCTACGTCGAGCTGCGCGACGCGAACAACCGGGCGCTGGTGAGCGGTTCGACCCGCGGTGACTACGCGACGGCGATCCCCAGCCTCCCGGACCACGTGTCCGGCGTCAGCAGCCCGAACGACGTCCAGTACCTGACGGTGAACGCGAAGCACGGCGGACCGCCGTTCCGCCTCCGGTTCGAGGAGCTTTCCAGCGGCGGCTACCTGCTCGTCGCGCTCCCGCTCGACGAGGTCAACCGGACCCTGCACCAGCTGATCGTCATCGAGCTCGTCGTCACCGGCGCCGCGTTGCTCGCGGCGATCGGTCTCGGTCTCTGGCTCGTGCGGATCGGGCTCCGACCCCTGCACGACATCGAGACGACCGCTTCGAGCATCGCGGGAGGTGATCTGAGCCTGCGGGTGGCGGAGGACGACCGCACCGAGGTCGGGCGGCTCGGCTCTTCGCTCAACATCATGCTGCGCCACATCGAGGACGCCTTTGCCCGACGGGCCGAGTCCGAGGAGCAGCTCCGCCAGTTCGTGGCCGACGCGTCGCACGAGCTGCGCACCCCCGTGAGCGCGGTGTCCGCGTACGCCGAGCTGTTCGAGCGGGGCGCGAACGAGCGCCCGGCGGACCTCGCCCGGGTCATGCGCGGGATCCGGGTCGAGACCGCCCGGATGCAGACCCTGATCGACGATCTGCTGCTCCTGGCCCGGCTCGACGAGGGCCGCCCGCTCGCGCACGAGCGCGTGGACCTCGTCGCGGTGCTCGAGGACTCGGTCGACGCGGCGCGCGCGGTCGGACCCGACTGGCCGATCACGTTCGAGCCGCCGGCGCCGGTCGAGGTCGTCGGCGACGCGATGGCCCTCCGCCAGATCATCGACAACCTGCTCGGCAACGTCCGCACGCACACGCCGACCGGGACCCGCGCGACGGTGCGGCTCCTGGTCGACCGGAGCCGCCCGCCGGGCACCGTGGTGCTCGAGGTGGCCGACGAGGGCCTCGGCCTCGACGCCGAGCACCTCGAGCGGGTCTTCGAGCGCTTCTACCGGGCCGACGCGTCGCGCTCACGGTTGCGGGGTGGGAGCGGGCTCGGGCTCGCCGTCGTCTCCGCGCTCGTCGCCGCCCACCACGGGCGGGTCGAGGTCCTGAGCGCGCCGGGCTCCGGCGCAACGTTCCGGGTGCACCTCGCGCTGGCCCCGCTCGGCGAACCCGGTCCGGCCGACCCCGAGGCACCTTCCGTCGCGGTCCCGGTCACTCGCTCGTCGGGCCAGTGAAGCGCGGCGCGCGCTTCTCGCGGTGCGCCGCGAGCCCCTCGGCCGCGTCGGGCCCGCCGAACCCGTAGAACTCGTACGCCAGCGACGCGTCGAACACCGGCCCGAGCATGCGGTACCAGTGGTTGAGCGTGTGCTTCGTCCACCGGATCGCGCTCTGCGCGCCGGCGGCGAGCTCGGTCGCGATCTCCAGCGCCTCGGCGGGCAGCGCGTCGTCGTCGACGCACAACGAGACGAGCCCGATGCGTTCGGCCTCCTCGCCCGTGAGGGTGCGGCACGTGAGCAGGTAGTACTTCGCCTTGGCCATGCCGCAGAGCATCGGCCAGCAGATCGCGGCGTGATCGCCCGCGGCGACGCCGAGCCGGGTGTGCCCGTCGATGATGCGGGCCGAGCGCGCCACGATCGAGACGTCCGCGAGCAGCCCGACGACCAGGCCCGCGCCGACCGCGGGGCCGTGGATCGCCGAGACGATCGGCTTCGAGCACTCGATGACGTTGAACACGAGGTCGCGGGCCTCGCGCAGGACGCGGGTCCGTACCGCGTAGTCGTCCGTGATCCCTTCGATCAGGTCGAAGCTCCCACCCGCCGAGAACGCGCGGCCGGCTGCCGGAGATCATCGCGACCCGGACGTCGGGGTCGCGGTCGACCGTGAGCCACACGTCGGCGAGCTCGCGGTGCATGTCCGGGTTCACCGCGTTGAGGCCGGGGCCGTCGAGCACCACGTGCAGCACGCCCGGGGCCGGGCGCTCGAAGCGGAGGCTGGGAAAGGCGTCGTAGGGATCGGTCATGGCTCCAGCGTGCCAGGTGGCGCGTCCGCGGGGTCGATGGGTGTCGCCCACCGCCACGAGACCGAGACGCGCGGTCCCGCCCGTGCGACCTTCGGGACTGCGTGCTCCCAGTCGAGCTGCATCCGGCCCCCCATCACGAGCAGGTCCCCGGACGCGGGCGCGAGGTCGCGCGACGGGCCCCCCGCCTTCGGCCGGACGAGGAACGGCCGGCGCGCGCCGAGGGTCAGGATCGCCACGAGCGTGTCGTCGAGCTGTCGCAGCTCGCGGTCACTGTGCGGCGCGACGCTGTCCTGCCCGTCGCGGTAGTAGTTGAGTCCCGGTCCACTGAGCCGGACGCCGTACCGGGCTTCGAGGATGGTGCGGGCCTCGGTCAGGGCTCGGTGCTGCGTGCGCTTCGACCGCCGGCCGAACGACGTCAGCCGCGGGTCGTCGACCATGCGGTCGTACATCCAGCGTCGCCCCTGCTGCCAGGTGACGGACTCGACGAGCTCGACGAGCAGGGTGTCGCCGCCGCGGAGCCACGTCGCGCGCGAGGTCGACCCACGAGTGCTCGTCGAGCCAGGTGCGCTCGATCGCGACCCGGGGATCGACCGCCGGGGCGCCGACGCCGAGCAGGGAGGTCTGGAGCGGCTCCACCTCACCAGGGTATCGAACACCCGTTCGATCCGGCCAGGGCGCCGATCAGCCCGCCGGCGGCGCGGGGACCATGTCGATGACGGGCAGCTCGTCGTCGAGCTCGTCGACGGGCGTGGGCAGCACGGGGAGGCGCAACCGCATGATGGTGCCGCCGCCCGGGGCGGCATCGGCCGTGACCGTGCCGCCGTGGGCCAGCGCCGCGTTGCGGACGATCGCGAGCCCGAGGCCCGATCCCGGCATCGCCCGCGCGGTCGGGGCGCGGTAGAAGCGGTCGAAGACGTGCGGGAGATCCGCCGCCTCGATCCCGGGCCCATGGTCGCGGACGCTCAGCTGCCCGTTCGCGAGCGACACGTCCACCTCACCGTCGGGCGGGCTCCACTTGCACGCGTTGTCGAGGATGTTGGCCACGGCGCGCTCCAGCAGCGCGCGGTTCCCGTGGGTGACAGCAGGAATGTTCTCCCGGATCCGGATCTGCAGCTCCGGCGCGTGGAGCCGGGCCCGGTCCACCGCGCGCTCGACGACGTCGTCGAGTCGCACGTCGCTCATCTGGTCCTCGCCCTGCGCGTGGTCCTCCCGCGCGAGCTCCACCAGGTCGCCGACGAGGACGGTCAGCTCCTCCAGCTGCGCGACCGCGTCCGCCAGCAGGCACTCACGGTCGGCGGCGGGCATCAGGTCCTGCCGGGCGAGGACCTCGATGTTGGTGCGCAGGCTGGTGAGCGGGGTGCGCAGCTCGTGGCCGGCGTCGGCGACGAGCTGGCGTTGCTGCACCCGGGACACGTTGAGCGCGTCGAGCATCTCGTTGAAGCTCGTGGCGAGGCGGGCCACCTCGTCGCGTCCGGTCACCTCGATGGAGGCCGAGAGGTCCTGGGTCTCGGCGACGTGCTCCGCCGCCTCCGTCAGCCGGCGCACCGGGCGCAGCGCGGATCGGGCGACGAGCAGCCCGAGCGCGGCGGCCAGGGCGACGCCCCCGAGTCCGGCGAGGATGAGCCGCAGGCGCAGGTTCGCGAGGTTGCGGTCGACCTCCGCGAGCGACCGGGTCAGCTGGACCGCGACCCCGGGGGCCGCGGGCAGCGTGATCAGCCGTACGTGCTCGCCGCGCACGGTCGCGTCGCGCAGGTGCTTCGGGACCTTGCCGGACGCCACTTCGCGATCCGTCTTGTCGACGGGGATCCGGCCCCGCTGGTTGGCGGGGCGTGTCGTCGATCCGTCCGCACCGACGAGCTGCACCACGGGTTGCTCGCTCGCGAGCGGGGAGTTCGGGATCGGGCCGAGCACCCGGCCGAAGAACCGCGAGTCGGTGATCCGCTCGGCCTGGTCTTGCAGCCGCTCGTCCACCTGGCGCCGGAGCTGGTCGCGCACGCTGACGTACGAGTAGCCCGCGGCGAGCATCACCGCGACCGCCACCGCGGTTGCCGCGGCGAGCGTGAGCCGCATGCGCAGGCTCACGCGACCTCGCGCAGCACGTATCCCACCCCTCGTACGGTGCGGATCAGGCGAGGTTCGCCGTCCGCCTCGGTCTTGCGCCGCAGGTAGCCGATGTAGACCTCGAGCGAGTTCGAGTTCCAGTCCATGTCGTAGCCCCAGACCTGCTCGAAGATCACCTCGCGCGTCAACACCCGGCGCGCGTTGCGCAGCAGCAGCTCGAGGAGCAGGAACTCGGTGCGAGTGAGGTCGATGCGACGCTTGCCACGGAAGACCTCGCGGGTCTCCGGGTCCAGCGACAGGTCGGCGTGCGTGAGCAGGCCGTTCGTCGTGTCGGCGGTGCGCCGCAGCAGCGCGCGGAGCCGGGCGAGCAGCTCACGGAGTGCGAAGGGCTTGACGAGGTAGTCGTCCGCGCCGGCGTCGAGCCCTGCGACCCGGTCCGAGACCGTCTCGCGCGCGGTCAGCATCAGGATCGGGGTGGTGTCGCCGGAGGCGCGGATGCGCCGGCACAGCTCGATCCCGTCCATCTGGGGCATGAGCACGTCGAGCACCACGGCGTCCACCGGGTTGCGGGCGAGCACCTCGAGCGCCTCGATGCCGTCGCCGGCGTGGTCGACCCGGTAGCCCTCGAACCCGAGCGCCCGCTCGATCGCCTCCCGCACGGCGCGCTCGTCGTCGACGACCAGGATCCGCATCCCCCCAGTCTGACGTTCCCGTCTGAGAATTTGCTGAGGGGCCCGGGCGGTGCGCCTCAGGCCCCGGGGGCGGGGTCGCCGAGCTCGAGGGAGTAGGCGACGTTGACCTCGACGAGCCCCACGAACGATCCCACGATCATGCCGGTGATGCCCTGGACGACGAACACCTCGATGAGCGCGTGGTGCAGCACGAGCTCGTTGACCCACTCGAGCGCCTGGTGCTCGAGCCCGATCGGCAGCGTCACGAGCAGGAACACGAGCCAGAAGTGCGGACGGACGAGATGCGCGGAGCGCCGCATCGCCTTGATCGCGCCGACGTGCTCGATGTTGATCACGGGGCCGGTGATCGCGAAGAGCGTGAAGAGGATGAGCCCCGGGACGACGAGCAGCAGCAGACCGACCGCCGCGAGGAGGTTGATCAGGATGTCGGCGACGATCAGCGATCCGTACGGGAGGGTGCGCAGCACGTGCATCACCGGCTCGGGCTCTTCGCCGAGCTCGAACTCGCCCACGACCTTGTCGAGCAGTCCCGCGTAGAACGTGATGCCGACCTGCGACATGGCCGTGCCGGCGAGCGCGAAGCTCCAGACGAGGAAGTTCGGCTCGGCCCGGTGGGTCAGGTCCTCGATCGCCGCGCCGATGACGGCAGTGACGCCGAACACCAGCGCGGCGGCGATCACGACGCGACCGAACCGGTGCCGGTATGACGCACCGACGTCGTTCAGGATCTTGCGGACCGGGATCCGCGTGACGTTGGCTGCGGTCACCCGCCCAGGTCTAGCCGCGGACGAGCATGAGGACGAGCACGTAGTGGCAGCCCGCGGCCATCAGCGTCATCGCGTGCCAGACCTCGTGGTACCCGAAGAACCGTGGGCTCGGGTTCGGGAAGCGCAGCCACAAGCCGATCGCACCGAGCGTGTACAGGACGCCGCCGGTCGCCAGCAGGATCAGCTCCGGCGGGTCGAGCGCGCGCAGCACCGCGGGCAGCGCGAGGACGAGCAGCCAACCGAAGCCGATGTAGAAGACCGCCGCGTACTTCTTGATGATGCGCATGTGCCACAGCGCGAGGATCGCGCCGCCGGCGGCGATGCCCCACGCCAGGACGAGGAACGTGATGCCCCACGCGGGGTCGAGCGCGAGCAGGGTGATCGGCGTGTACGAGCCCGCGATGAGCACGAAGATCATCGCGTGATCGAGCCGCTGCAGGCGCGCCTTGATCGCGGGCGGCCAGTGGGCCATGTGGTACGTCCCGCTGGCGCCGAACAGGGCGAGCAGCGAGAGGACGAACAGCGCCGACGCGATGTGCGCGGTGAGGCCCCGGCTGAGTGCGACGAGCAGGATCCCGGCGGGCACCGCGAGGACGAAGGCGATCTGGTGGAGCCGACCGCGGAACCGCGGCGGGAGGACCACACCGGCCACGCCAACCTGCGCCATGGGCAACGATAGGCCGCGATCGGGCCCGTCCGTCATGGGCCGTTCGGCTCATTCGACCGTCGGCTCACTCGCCGGTGGTGGCCGCCTCGATGGCGAGCGCCGCGTGGATGAGCCCGATGTGCGTGAACGCCTGCGGGAAGTTGCCGAGCAGCTGGCGGGTCGCGGGGTCCACCTCCTCGGCGAGCAGGCCCACGTCGTTCGCGCAGCCCGCCATGAGGTCGAACAGCTCCGCGGCCCGGTCGGTCTCCCCGGCCAGGGCCAGGCACTCCGCGAGCCAGAACGTGCAGATGCCGAAGGTCCCTTCGCCGCCGGGAAGCCCGTCCTCGTTGAGGTAGCGGTAGACGAAGCCGTGGTCGTCGGTGAGATGGGTCGCGATCGCCTCGATCGTCGCGCGCATGCGGGGGTCGTCGGCCGGAAGGAAGCCGACGATGGGCATCACCAGCACGGACGCGTCGAGCTCGTCGCGCCCGAACGCCTGCGTGAACGCGCCGACCTCGTCGCTCCAACCCTGCGTCAGGATCGCGTCGCGGATGCGGTCGCGTTCCGTGGCCCACTTCGACGCCCGCGTCGCGTCGGCGCCGAATGGCGTGGCGAGCCGGACGGCGCGGTCGAGCGCGACCCAGTTCATGAGCTTCGAGTACAGGAAGTGGCCGGCGCCGCCGCGGACCTCCCAGATGCCTTCATCGACGTCCTGCCATCGGCGCACCGCGCGGTCCGCGACGTTCGCCAGGAACTCGCCGAGCTCCGCGTCGATCTCGATGCCGAGCTCGAAGATCTTCCATGCCGCGTCGAGCAGCTCGCCGTAGACGTCGAGCTGGGTCTGGTCCCACGCACCGTTGCCGATGCGCACCGGCCGGCTGTCCTGATGCCCCGAGAGCTGGTCGAGCTCGTGCTCCGGGATGAAGCGCTCGCCCCGGATCCCGTACATGATCTGGAGCCCCTGGCCGCTGGCCGAGACTGCCGGCCGTGGCGTTGCCGAAGAACTCGAAGAAGCGGCTCGCCTCGAAGCCGCATCCGCTCGCGGCGAGCGCGCCGATGGTGAAGCTCGCGTCGCGCACCCAGGTGTAGCGGTAGTCCCAGTTGCGCACCCCGCCGATCTCTTCGGGCAGCGAGGTGGTGGGCGCGGCGACGATTGCGCCCGTGGGCGCGTAGTTCAGTGCGCGCAGCACCACGGCGCTGCGCCGGAGCAGGCTCCGGCGATCGCCTTCGTACCCGACGAGCTTCTCGGCCCAGGACTGCCATCCGGAGACGGTCGTCGCCAACGACGCTCGGATCGCATCGGCATCGGTCCGCGGCAGTGGCGGGCCCCACGGATCCCCGGTCCGGAGCGCGAACGCCACGGCATCGCCGGCCTCGAGCGTGAGATCGGCGCGCAGCACCGCGCCGTCGACCTCGAGTTCCGCTTCCGTGGAGATCACGACGGTGAGCGGACCACCGCGCGTGCGCCAGCACCCGTCATCGGATCGGAACATGAGCGGCGTCGTGAGCCCGTACTCCGGGCGGGTCGCGACCTCGACGTGGAGATCCACCGCGCCGTCCGTGCACTCGACGATCCGCGAGAGCGCGGACGGCGAGTGCAGCCCGATGTCGTTGTGGCGGTCGTCGGGGTGCAACGGCATGAAGTCCGTGAGCACGACGGTGCCGGTCGGGGTGCGAAAGCGCGTCCGCAGCACCATGGTGTCGTCGACGTACTCCCGCGTGACCTCGGCGGGACCACGGGGTCGGATCGACCAGTAGCCACCCGGTTCACCGAGGATGCGGGCGAAGAACGCCGGGGAGTCGAAGCGGGGGAGGCAGGCCCAGTCCACCGAGCCGGCCCGGCTCACCGAGCGCGCTGCCCTGGCAGTTCCCGAGGAGCGCGTAGTCCGCGATCGCGGGCGGCCGGTCGTCGATCGTCACCCAGGCTTCCACGGCCGTCATCCTGCTCGATCCGCGGCATCCGGGCGGCCGCGGAGGTGGAGCGCTACGGAGCGGCGGGCTCGATGGTGAAGAGCGCGGTCAGGTCCGTGATCTCGAAGACCCGTAGCGCCGGCTGCGCGAGCCCGGAGAGGACGAGCTGCCCGTCCTGCTCCCGCATGTGCTTGAGCGCCGCCACGAGCACGCCGAGACCCGACGAGTCGATGAACCCCAGCTCCGAGAGGTCGACGACGAGCACCTTGGCCCCGCCGTCGATGATCGCGTACAGCTCTTCGCGCAGCGCCGGCGACGTGGCGACATCGATCTCGCCCCGCACCGCGACGACCTCACGGCCCTGCGAATCTTGACGGTGCTCGAGCTCCAGTGGCTTCAACGGTTCTCTCTCCTCGACGATCGGGCCGGACGAGCGCCCGGGTCAGGTGAAGAGACTTGCGCCCCCGGGCCCGACGAGCAAGCCGACGACGACGGGCCACAAGATGAAATCCATGCGAAGCAGGTTTCCCGAAGGCCGGAATTGGCAAACCCCTCTTGAATGGATGGGGGTCCGGGCGCCGAGCGCTCAGCGGATCGCTTCGCGGCCTACGCGCGCACTGGCGACCGTCGGATCCGGGACGCGCTGGTCATGGAGCACCGGGACCTCGCCCGCGCGCTCGCCCGCCGGTATCGCGGCCGCGGCGAGCCGACCGAGGACCTCGAGCAGGTCGCGCTGGTCGGCTTGATGAAGGCCGTCGAACGATTCGATCCGGACCTCGGCATCGCCTTTCCGAACTTCGCGATCCCGACGATCGTGGGCGAGCTCAAGCGCCACTTCCGCGGCCAGTGGATCGTGCGGGTGCCGCGATCGCTCCAGGAGCGGGTGCTCAACCTCGGTCGCGCGATCGACGAGATGACGAACCTCAACGGCCGGTCCCCGACGCTCGCCGAGCTGGCCCGGGGGATGGGCGAGTCCGAGGAGCTCCTGCTCGAGGCGATGGAGGCCCGGCTCGCGTACTCCGCGGTGGCGTTGGACCCGCCCGACCAGGACGGCAGCGGTGACGGGGCGGGCGGAGCCCTCGGCCGCGAGGACGCGCAGCTGCCGGGGGTCGAGCGGGGCCTGCTGGTGGAGTCGTTGCTCGACCACCTCGGTCCTCGCGAGCAGCTCATCATCCGGTTGCGGTTCTTCGACGAGATGACCCAGAGTGAGATCGCGGAGGAGGTCGGGTTGAGCCAGATGCAGGTCTCCCGGCTGATCCGGCACTCGCTCGAGCACCTGCGCGCGATTGCGGCCGACTCGCTGAGAAATCCGTCCGAAACCG
Organism: uncultured Acidimicrobiia bacterium; assembly: GCA_963770105.1. Lineage (GTDB taxonomy): Bacteria > Actinomycetota > Acidimicrobiia > IMCC26256 > JAENVU01 > Chersky-806. The sequence continues at coordinate 605,197 of CAVYOL010000002.1, forward strand.
TTTAGGCCGAACGGGGTCTGGGTAGGGAGCCTCGATCGTGAGCCAGATCGGGGATCGGCAGGGGGCGGACCGGTGGCGCCGGGACCGACCGCGTTCCCGGACCCGGGTTTCGAGGCCGTCGCGAACCGCGTCCCGCTGCTGCTCTGGGCTTCCGGTCCGGACCGTCGCTACACGTGGTGCAACGACCAGTGGCTGGGCTTCACGGGCCGCTCCATGGCCGAGGAGATGGGTCACGGCTGGGTCGCCGCGGTGCACCCGGACGACGTCGAGCGCTGCCTCGAGGTCTCGGCGGAGGCGTTCGAGCGCCAGGAGCCCTTCTCGGTGGAGTACCGGCTGCGCCGGGCCGACGGTGAGTTCCGGTGGATGCTGGACCACGGCGTCCCCTGGCACTCGCGTGACGGCACCTTCCTCGGCTACGCGGGCCTGTGCGTCGAGGTCCACGAGACCCGCATCGCGCTCGAGGAGTTCCGCCTGCGCGAGCGCCAGCAGGGGATCGTCGCGGACCTCGGTCGCTTCGCGCTCGAGGTCGACGACGAGCAGGAGCTGCTCGACATCGCGGTCAAGCTGCTGGCCCACGGTCTCGGCGTCCCGCTGACCGCCGCGATGCGGTTGAGCGACGACGGCACCTGGCTCGACATCCAGGCCGGCACCGGATGGGATGCGGTGCTCCTCGGCGACGCGCGGATCAGCGCCGATCGCTCCACGCTCGCGGGCTTCACGCTCGAGACCGACGGCCCGGTGGTCAGCGCGGACCTGCGCTCCGAGACGCGGTTCCAAGGCGGCCCGGGCTTGCGGTCGCACGCGGTCGTCAGCTCGATGAGCACGATCATCCGGCTGCCCGGACGCCCCTTCGGCGTCCTCGGTGCGTACTCCACGGAACCGCGGCCGTTCGACGAGGACGACGTCTCGTTCGCCCGCAGCGTGGCGAACCTGCTCGGCGCGTCGTTCGCCCGACGCGAGGTCGAGGAGGAGCTGCGCGGCCGTGAGCTCGAGGCCCGCCTCGCGTTCGCGGCGGGGCGCATGGGCTCCTGGCGCTGGGACGTCGTCCGCGGCCGGGTGTCGTGGTCGCCCGAGATGGAGGCGGCGTACGGCCTCGAGCCCGGAACGTTCGCGGGGACGTACCGGGCCTTCGTCGAGAATGTCCATCCCGACGACCGGGACCGGATCCTGGAGGAGCTCACCGAGGCGACCACCGCCGGCCGCGACTTCCTCATGGAGCATCGCGTCCTCATGCCCGACGGCGAGACGCGGTGGTTCCAGGGACGCGGTGCCCCGTGCGCGCCGCCGACGGGCAGATCACGAGCTGGGTGGGCGTCGGCATCGACATCACCGAGAGCAAGGTCATCGAGCAGGAGCTGCGCGACTACGAGCTCGAGGCGCGGCTGGCCTTCGGCGCCGGGCACATGGGGTCGTGGCGGTGGAACTCGCGGACGAGTCGCGGGAAGTGGTCCCCCGAGCTCGAAGACCTGGTCGGCGTCGAGCGGGGCAGCTACGACGGCACGTGGGAGTCCTTCATCAGGCCGATCCTCATCGAGGACGGTCCGCACATGCGCGAGGCGATCACCGCCGCGGCGCTGAGCCACGACGAGTTCGCGGTCTGGTACCGGATCCGCCGGCCGGACGGCGTCATCCGGTGGATCGAGACGCGGGGCCGCGAGATCGGCGACACCGGCGACTGGATCGGCGTCAGCATCGACGTGACCGAGCACCGTCAGACCGAAGAGGCGCTGCGGGAGACCAACAGCCGGCTCGGCGAGACCGTCGGCCGGCTCGACACCCTGCTCGCGAACGCACCCCTCGGGTTCGCGTTCTACGACCGCGACCTGCGCTACGTCCGCCTGAACCAGCCCCTCGCCGAGATCAACGGCATCCCGATCGAGGACCACCTCGGCCGCCACGTCTCCGAGGTGCTCCCCGACGTCGGGCCCAAGATCGAGAGCATGCTGCGCGCGGTCCTCGAGAAGGGCGCGCCGATCCCGGACGTCGAGATCACCGGCCAGACGCCGGCGCAGCCGGGGGTCGAGCGCCACTGGCTCGCGAGCTACTACCCGGTGCGCGGGACCGAGGAGGTCCCGGTCGAGTTCGGGGCCATCGTGGTGGAGATCACCGAGCGCAAGCGCGCCGAGCGAGCCGCGCGCCTGACCGGTGCGTTCAGCGAGCTGCTGGCCGCGAGCCCGGACATCACCGAGCTGCTCGATCGGGCCGCGGCGATCATGGTCCCCGAGCTGGCGGACTCCTGCGGCATCTACCTGCTGCCGCGCACCGACGTCGCCCGTCGCTACGCGGTCGCCCACGCGGACCCCGAGATGGCCCGGCTGCTCACCGACGCGGACCGGCGCTGGCCGCTGGACGTCCCGAAGATGCTGGAGCTGATCCCCGAGCTCCGTGAGGGGCGACCGGCGATGGTGACCCAGATCACGGACGAGATGCGGTCCGCCTACATTCACGATCCCGAGCACCTCGCGGTGGTCGAGCGGGTGGGCGCCCAGTCGTCGATCGTCGCGCCGCTGCACGTCGGCGACGACGTGGTCGGGGTGCTCTGCCTCGACTACAGCGGGGTCTCGGGGCGCGTCTTCCAGCCCGACGACATCGCGTTGGTGGAGGCGCTCGGCGATCGACTCGTGCTCGTGCTCGAGCGCGCGTACCTCACCGGCGCGGCCGCGCGGCGCGTGCCCGCCTCGACCTGCTCGCCGAGGTGAGCGAGCTGCTGACGGTCGGCCTCGACACGCGGGCCCGCTTGGAGGCCGTCGCCGACGTGGTGCTGCCGACGTTCGGCGATGCCTGCGTCGCGTACCTTGCCGGCGAGAAGGGACTGCGACCGGCCGTGTGCCGGGTCGCGGAGGGGCCACTCAACACGGTGCGCGCCTGCGCGGACATCCCGGCCGCGGACATCGGCGGCGCCGGTCCGGTGGCCGCCGCGTTCCGGACCCGGGAGTCGGTGCTGGTCACCGAGGTGCCACCCGGGCTCGGCGAGCCCGCCCAGCTGCTCGGACTGCACTCGGTCCTCGTGGTGCCACTGCTCTCGGCCGACGAGCCCATCGGAGTCCTGGTCTTCGGCTACTCGGGCTCGGGGCGGCGGTACGGGCGCGACGACATCGGGCTGGCCCGGGAGATCGCGGGGCGGGTCGCGCCGGCCGTCGAGGACGCGATGCGGTTCGAGCGCGAGCTCGCGACCGCCGAGGCGTTGCAGCGCAGCCTGCTCCCCGATCAGCTGCCCGAGCTCCAGGACGCGGACCTCGCGACGCGTTACGTCCCGGGCGGCGTCGGGCTCAAGGTCGGAGGCGACTGGTACGACGCGGTGCCGCTGCGCGACGGGCGCGTGATGCTCGTGATCGGTGACGTCGTCGGGCACGGCGTGCGGGCCGCGGCGTCGATGGGCAAGCTGCGCAACGTCCTGCAGTACAGCGCGCTCGACGGCCTCGCGCCCGCGGCGGTGCTCGCCCGGCTCAACGCCTACTTCTGCGCGCTGGTCGACTCCGACATGGCGACGCTGCTCATCGCCGAGTACGACCCCGAGCACCGACGCATCCGCTATTCGAGCGCCGGCCATCCACCCGCGATGCTCCGGATGCCCGACGGGACCGTGGAAGCGCTGGAGGGCGGGCGGTCCATGCCGCTGTGTGCCACGGATCAGGCGCAGTACCACGAAGCCGAGCACGACCTTCCCCCCGGGTCGATGCTCGTGCTCTACACGGACGGGCTCATCGAGCGGCGGGGCGAGTCGCTCGACGTCGGGCTCGACCGCCTGGCCGAGGTGCTGCGCACCGCCCCCGATGCGGTCGAGGACGTGGCGGACCGCCTGCTCCTCGACTTCCTCGCCGACGACGCGCCGGCCGACGACGTCGCGCTGCTGTGCGTCGGGGTCCGCGGACCGGAGGCATCGCTGCGGCTCCGGGTCCCGGCGGCGGCGCGCCAGCTCTCGCGCATGCGGCGCGAGGTGACGGAATGGCTCACGCGTGTCGGGGCGTCGGAGGTCGAGACCCACGAGATCGCCGTGGCGGTCAACGAAGCCGCGGCGAACGCGATCGAGCACGCGTACGGGCTGTCCGACGAGGAGTTCGTCGTGGAAGCGGACCAACACGGGGACCGGGTCGAGCTCGTGGTCCGGGACTTCGGGCAGTGGCGGACCCGCCGCACGTCCGGGGACCGCGGTCGCGGTCTCGACCTCGCGCGCGGGCTGATGGACTCGGTGGACGTGGAACCCGGTTCGGACGGGACCGTCGTGCGGCTTCGGCGCCGCCTGGCCGGCGCCGAGGGCGGGACCCGGTGAAGCCCTTGGCCCAGGTGACGCTCGACCCGCGCGGCCCCGTGCTCGTCGCGCACCTCGCCGGGGAGGTCGACCTGTCGAACGTCGAGGACATCCGGGTCGCGCTCGTGGATGCGGTCTCGCACGACATGGAGTACCTGATCCTCGATCTCACGCAGACCGAGTACCTCGACAGCACGGGCGTGCGCCTGCTGTTCGAGCTCGCCGAGCGGCTCCAGGGTCGGCGCCAGGAGCTCCGGCTGGTCGTCGACGACGAGACGCTGGTGCAGCGGGTCATCACGCTCACGCAGCTCGATCAACGGGTCCCGCTCGACGGGACGGTCGAGCAGGCCATGGCCGCGGTCGGGCGCCGGTGATCGCTCAGGTGCGGGCGAGGGCGAACCAGACGACCTTGCCGGTCGCCCGGGGCGACCAGTCCCAGCTGTCGGCGAGGTTCGCGACGATCGCGAGACCCCGGCCGGATTCGCGTTCGTCGCTGCCGATTTCGACGACGGGCGCGTCGTCGTTGCCGTCGCGAACCTCCACCCGTATGTCGTCACCGACCCCCACTCGAAGCCGGATGGTGCTCGTCCCATGAATGACCGCGTTGGTTGCCAGCTCGCTGACCAGGAGCATCGCGGTGTCGATGACCTCCGGATCGATCGCATGCCGCCCCAGCGCGGCCCGGGTGAACCGGCGGGCCGCGGCGACGCTCTCCGGGACCGCGGGAAACACCGTCTCGGCAATTTCCGTGGTGAACATGGCGCTCTTTGTGTTTCCTCCCGGCCGGGTCTGCAAACATGACGGCCGTGCCGGCTACTGAGATCAAGCTCGCAATTCCGGGTTCACCGGACTTCCTCCGCCTGGCCCGGCTGGCTGCGGCGGACGCCGGGAGCCGGATCGGGATGACGTTCGAGGATCTGGACGATCTGCGGATCGCCGTGGACGAGCTCAGCTACGCGATCACCGGAGGCCGTCCCGAAGCGACACTCCACCTCGTGTTCACGCTGCGCGATGCCGCGATCGACGTCGAGGGGACGAGCGCGGACGAAGGCGGCTCGTTCGCTCCCACCGAGCTGGCCCGCACGATCGTGGCGGCCGTGGTGGACGAGTACCAGCTCGAAGCGGCCGCCGGACAGCGCCGCTTCCGGCTGACCAAGCGTGTGCCGGAAGGATGAGGACCGCCGCCGAGGAGCCGTTGGCGCGGTTCTTCGAGTACCGCCGGACCAGAGATCGCGGGATACGGGACGAGCTCATCTCCGAGCACCTCGGGCTCGCGATCGCCTTGGCCCGTCGCTTCGCCGGCCGCGGTGAGGCGGTCGACGACCTCGAGCAGATCGCGACGCTGGGCCTGCTGAAGGCGGTGGAGCGGTTCGAACCCGAGCGGGGCCTGGCCTTCTCGACGTTCGCGACGCCGACGATCTCCGGTGAGATCAAGCGCCACTTCCGCGACAAGTCGTGGTCCGTGCGGGTCCCGCGCGCGCTCCAGGAGCTGGGGCTGCGGCTCACCGCGACCGTCGGGGAGCTCACCAACGAGCTCGGTCGCTCGCCGACCGTCGCCGAGATCGCGGAGCGGCTCGAGGTGGATCCGGAAGCGGTCCTCGAAGCGATGGAAGCGAACCGCGCGTTCGCGACCCAGTCGCTCGACGCGCAGCTGCCGGGGGACGACCGCACGCTGGGCGACACCCTCGGCGGCGACGAGCCCGGCATGGACCAGATCGAGCACGAGATCGTCGTCAACGACCTGCTCGCGACCCTGCCCGAGCGCGAGCAGACGATCCTGCGGCTGCGGTTCTTCGACGGTCTCACCCAGACCGAGATCGCGGCCCAGGTCGGCATCAGCCAGATGCACGTCTCCCGGCTGCTGTCGCGGTCGCTCGACCAGCTGCGCCAGGGGCTCGAGCAGACCTAGATCCGGCCTTCGCCCTTCTGCTTCGCGCCCCGCTCGGCCATCTCCTGCTCGTGCTTCGCCACCTCGGGATCCAGCTCGAGCACCTCGGCCGCCGCGGCTTCGTCCTCCGTGGGCTCGCGGTCGGGCTGGTGGGGGGCGTTCGCCTCCTCGCGCTCGGCGGCACGGGTCTCCGGGGTCGGCTTGGTGTGGTCGGTCATCAGATGGCTCCATGGGGTTCGAGGGTCGAGACGAAGAGGCCCTGCGGGGCGCGCCCGGTGCCGGTCGCGGCGAGCTGGCGCTCGGCGTGCACCCGGGCGGCAGCCCGCTCGAGCTCGGGGCTGGACTGGGGCCGCAGCAGCTCGTGGACGATCACGCGTCCGATCACCCGGAGGTATTGGACCCCGAGGGCCGCGAGCACCAGCACGAAGATCTTGCGCATCATCCGCACGACCATGGGGACCCTCCCGAACCAGACAGTGAAGCGTCGCTCACGCCCGGTGCTACCCGGCGGCCCGCGCGCCGAAACGCGCCACGTGCGTCGCGGGCCCGACCCGGTTTCGGAGATCCGGTCCCCGGGTATGTCGATCGGGAGTTCGAGGGAGAGTGTGGGGACGACGGGCACGACCTCGACCGAAGAGAGATTCCTCCGGCCAGAGTGGAGACCGAGATGCCCCCGACTGCTGAGCTCCAGATCCCCGTCACCCTCGATACCGTCGGTGAGCTGGCGCAGCGGGCGGTTGATCTCGCGTGGTCCCGCGATGCCCGCCTCGCGGTCGCCGAGTCGTGCACCGCGGCGCGGTGGCCGCCGCGCTCGCGATGGCCGACGGTGCGGGCGCGTGCTTCCAGGGTGGCGTCGTCGCCTTCTCGCCGGCGGCCAAGTACTCGATGCTCGGAGTGCAGCCCGGCCCGGTCATCAGCCACGAGGCCGCGCGGCAGATGGCTCGCGGCGCACTCGAGCGATTCGATGCCGACGTGGCGGTCGCGACCACCGGCGTCATCGGCCCCGCCCGTGAGGAGGGGCAGTCCGTCGGGACGCTGTGGCTCGGCGGCTGCAGCCGCCGCCAGCCCGCACTGGCCCTGCGCAAGACCTTGATCGGTGACGAGCCCGGCGATCTGCGCGCCGCCGCGGTGCACGATGCGCTGCACCTGCTGATCACGCTCCTGGAGCAGTGACCGTCGGGCCGGTGCACCCGGCCCGAGGCCCGTTCCCCGCCTGATCCGAAGGGTCACGTCACACCCGGTCCGTCGCGGCGTATCGTTCCGGGCGCTGCCACTGGGGCAGGTGATCGATCGTGGAGGGTTCTGATGTTGGGCGAGGAATTCGGTTCGGGCCAGGTTCTGTGGTCGCTGTTGTGGTTCGTGATGTTCTTCATCTGGATCTGGATCCTCATCACGGTCTTCGCGGACATCTTCCGCAGTCACGATCTCTCGGGTTGGGCCAAGGCCATCTGGGTGATCTTCGTGATCTTCGTGCCCTACCTCGGCGTGTTCGTCTACCTGATCGCGCGCGGCCACAAGATGAGCGAGCACGCCCAGGAGGCAGCCAAGGCCGCGGACGCCGCGCAGCGCGCGTACATCCAGGACGCCGCGGGCACCGCGAAGAGCCCGGCCGACGAGCTGAACCGGCTCGCGGACCTGAAGGAGAAGGGCGTCATCGACGACGCCGAGTTCCAGAAGCTCAAGGCCAAGGTCGTCAGCTGACGGTTCGGGGTGTGGGTGGAGCCCACTGAGCTCCGGCCCCTCACTCCGATCGCGGGCTCGTTGGCGCTGGTCTCCAGCCTCGCGGCCGTCGCGGGGTGCCTCGACGCGCTGAGCCTCGACCGGTTGACGGGCACGTTCGTCGCCTTCCAGTCGGGCAACGCGGTGCTCGCCGGGCTCGAGATCGGTCAGGGGCACCTCGCTCGGGTGTGGCCGCCGCTGGTCGCGGTCCTCACCTACATCGTCGGGAGCGCGCTCACGCCGTTCGTGATCCGGTCGGGCACCGGCACGCGCGGCGCGGGCCGTCGCCTTCTGTTCTGGGCGACGGCCCTGCTCGCGGCCGACGCGGCGATCGTGCTGATCGGCTTCGGCCCCGGATCCGAGACGCCGACCGGCTGGTTGCGGTACCTCGGGATCATCGTCGCCACGGTCGCGATGGCGATGCAGACGCCGGCGGTGCGCGTCGTGGACGGGGTCAACGTCTCGTCGACGTTCTCGTCCGGGATGCTCGTGCGGCTCGGACAGTCGCTGGGGGAGCTGCTGCACCCGGCAGCCCGCGCCCGCGAGCTCCCGGTCACGCGGATCCTGGCGATCACGAACGCCGCCTTCCTCGCGGGCGCGATCGCCGGGGGTGTCCTGATCGAATCGTGGGGCAACCGGGCGATCCTGGTGCCGGCGATCGCGCTGGCCACGATCGCACTGCTCCGCGACCGGCTCGCGCCGGCCGGCTGAGGCTCGCCACCCGGCCGGTCCGGTGGGCTGGTTACGATCCACGCCACGCACCGCCGCCCGGTCGTGCGAGGGGGAGCGGGAGACCGTGACGGACAGGTTGCGACTGGCGGTCGAGGGTCCGATCGGGATCATCACCAACGATCAGCCCGACAAGCACAACGCGTTCGACGACGAGATGGACGCGGCACTCTTCGAGATCCTCGCCGAGCTGAAGGCCCGGCCCGAGGTGCGCTGCGTGATCTGGCGCGGCGAGGGGAAGTCGTTCTCGTCCGGCCGGGACGCGGCGTCGATCGGCAACCTCAAGGTCCCGCTCTCCCATCACGAGCTGATGCGCCGGGGTCACCGCGGGATCCAGCAGCTGTGGGAGCTCGACGCGCCGGTGATCGTGGCCTGCAAGGGATGGGTGATGGGCGGGTCGTTCCAGCGGGCGCTGCTCTGCGACATCCGCGTCGCGGCCGAGGGCACGCGCTTTCGACTGCCCGAGCTCACCTACGGCGTGATCCCCGACACCGGCGGCGTCGCGGTCCTCTACGAGATGTGCGGTCACGGCGTCGTCAGCGACATGGTGCTGACCGGTCGCATCCTCTCGGCGGAGGAAGCGTTGGCGCACGGGGTCGTCAGCCGGATCGTCCCACCCGAGGAGCTCGACGCCACGGTGCGCGAGATGGCGGAGCAGATCGCCGCGGCGCCGGCGGTGACCGTGAAGATGGCCCGCGAGGTCATCCGCCACCTCGCGCTGCCCGCAGATCCGGTCGTCGATGACCGACGAGATGATCTACCAGACCTTCGTGAGCCGCAGCGACGACATGGCGGAGATGCGCGCGGCGCGCGCCGAAGAACGACCCGCGAAGTACACCGGAAGCTGAGGGGCACGATGGCTGAGCTGATTGGTCTTCCCGCACCGCCGGAGCTGGGCGCGTCCGCGCTGCCGGCGGGCACGTACGCCGACGCCTGCGTCTTCGTCACCGGTGCCGGCACCGGTCTCGGCAAGGCGATCGCGTCGGAGTTCGCGCGGCTCGGCGCGGCAGTCGTGATCGGCAGCCGGAAGGACGAGCACCTGCAGGCCGGGCGCGAGGCGATCGAGGCCCTCGGGGCTCGCGTGCTCGCGGTCACGTGCGACATCCGTGAGCCCGACAGCGTCGCCGCCGCGTTCGACGCCGCAGAAGCCGAGTTCGGGCTCCCTGACGTCCTGGTCAACAACGCGGCGGCGAACTTCCCCGTTCCCGCCGAGGACATGTCGCCGAACGCGTGGCGCACGGTCGTGGACATCACGCTGAACGGCACGTTCATCTGCTCACGTGAGTTCGGCCGCCGCCATCTCGTCGCCGGGACTCCCGGGTCGATCATCAACGTCGGCGCGTCGTACGCATGGACCGGTGGTCCCGGGTTCGTGCACTCGGCGGCCGCGAAGGCAGGGGTGAAGAACCTCACCGAGTCGCTCGCGGTGGAGTGGGGCCCGTACGGGATCCAGGTCAACGGGCTCGTGCCCGGCCTCTTCCCGCACGAGGACATGACGGCCGACATCCGCAGCAACATCGATCGCACCCACGACAAGGACCGGACCCAGCCCGCGTTGCGGGTCGGGCAGCGCCAGGAGCTGGGGTGGGCCGCGACGTTCCTCGCGTCGCCCTACGCCCGATTCATCTCCGGGCACACGCTCGTGGTGGACGGCGCGAACTGGCAGCGACGGTCGATGACGAACCCGGCGGTCGAGACGATCCGCGACCAGATGGGGCGCGGCCCGTTCGATCCCGAGCCGCCGCCGCGCTGAGCGCTCAGGAGCCGAAGGTCACCGGCGCGAGTCGGGGTGCTGCGGGCTGACCGTCGACGAAGTACGCACGGACGTCGTTGCGCCCGGCCCGGAACAACGACGGTGGGAGCACGGCGAAGAAGGTGGCACCGCCGATGAACGGATCGGCGAGCGGAGTGGCAATTGACGCGATGGTGCCGTTGATGCTGATCGCGAGGTCCCGCCCGGCCGGAGCCGCGATGTGACCCTGCACGTAGGTCCAGGGCACGTACGGCGCGGCGGGATGGACGTCCGTGAACAGGCCCGGCTGGGAGAGGGAGCCCGTGATCGCGGGTGCGCCGGGTTCGACGAGCGGCGCGGTGGCCTGTCCCACCAGGTCCCCGAACTTGGAGAAGCCCTTGTAGACGCGCAGTGACTGGTCGGTGCCCGGGAGCGCGGCGCGGCTGGCCAAGACCTGGGCGAAGCCACGGATCCCGTCCCAGCTCTTGTAGTTGGCTTCGGCGGGCGGCTTCTGCGCGTCCGGGCTCGAGATCTCGAGGAAGCGGCGGGGACCGTTCGGGAGCGCCGGCTTCAGGAGCGAGCGTCCGTCGATCTTCCACGGGATCTTCGCGCCGAGCTCGTCGGCGATCGTGGGAAGGACGTCGATGGAGTGCGACATCCGGTCGTCGATCCGGCCCGCGGTCTGGCCGGGCGCCTTCACGAAGAGCGGGACCCACATGACCTGGGTGAAGTTGGCCGGCGTTGCCTCACGGATCGGGTTCTGGGCGGTGAACCCCTCCCCGTGGTCCGCGGTCAACACGACGAGCGACCGGTTGTAGACCCCGAGCCGTTGCAGCTTGTCGATGATGGTGCCGACCAGGTGATCGGCGGCCTGGAGCTGCATGACCTCGCGCTGCCGGCCGACGGCCGCGAGCTGCGCGGCACCCCACGTCCCGAGCAGCCCGGGTGTGGTCTTCTCGTCGGTGTAGCTGCGGCCGTCGGGCAGGAGGTGCCACGGGAAGTGCGGCAGGAGCACGTGGAGGTAGTCGAGCTGCTTGTCCTTCGCGGTGCCGAGCGACGCGACGAACCGGTGGACGGCCGGCGCTTCGAGGTCGTACTGGTCCGCGCTGATCTTGGTGGGGAGCGGGGTGTCGGTGACGAACCGCTTCCAGAGGTCGAGCGACTGGTCCACCAGCGTCCGCAGGCTCGTGGGCCCTTCGGCGTCACCCGACGGGTTGAGCGCCTCGAGGTTCTCGTGCGAGTTGATGTGGTACGTGTCGCCGAGCAGGGTGAACAGGTTGTGCGGGTACACGGCTGCGGTGGCGATCGCCGCCGGCTTGGTCGGGTAGTCCCCGGTGAGGATGGCCGGGACCGCGACGGTCGTGTACGGCGCGACCGACGTGTTGTTGCGATACCACGTCGAGCCCGCGGCGAGCTTCGCGATGTTGGGGTACAAGCCGGCGTCGACGTGGCCGGTGCCGTCCAGGAGCGACTGGAGGGGCAGCTCGTCGAGCACGACCATCACCACGCGATCGGGGCGTCTGATCTTGACGCTGGCCTTCGCGACGCCCGACGACGTGACGAGCGGGCTCACCTGCGCGCTCAGGACGAACAGGATGGCGAAGATGACGGGCGCGAGCGCGAGGTACCGCAGGTACAGCCGGGCGACGTCGAAGCGCAGCAGCAGGACTGCGGCAGCCACGCCCGCCACGACCGCGACGAGGGTCCGGGCCCCGCTGCCCAGCCCGCTGTTGTGCGCCAGGATCTCCACCACGAGCACGGCGAAGATCGCGCCTGCCAGCGCGGCATGGACGAAGCGGCGGACCTTCGGCAGCACGACACCGACCGCGACCTCGACGGCCCAGAGGACCGCGGACGGGACGAACAACACGATCGCCAGGAGCGCGAGGGTCTGCAACCGGGTGTTCGCGCCGGCGACGAAGATGTCGTTCGAGTTGCGACGGAGCGAGTCGAGGAGCGGTTGCACGAACGCGACCCCGGTGAGCGCGAACAGCTCGAGGTACGCCCGGAACTCGCGCGCCGGTGGTCCGAACCGGGCCGGCTGATCCTCAGCCGTCACAGCTCGGACCCGACGGGATCAGGCGTCCCTTCGGAGTGGGGCACCTCGGGGGTGCCGACCTCGGTCGGGGCGGCACCCCGGCGGTCCCGGACCCGGCTGACGATCTCGATGAGGGCGTCCGCGGCGAGGAGCATGACCGCGATCCAGGCCGGCGTCCGGGCCGACGTGTAGAAGGTGGGCCAGTCGAAGCGCGGCGGCTTGCGCTCGAGGTACTGGCCGAGCGTCATGTACACGGTGATCCCGGCGACGATGAGCGCGGGTCCGACCCGGAGGAGCAGCCGCCAGCGCGGGCGCCGGATCGCCAGGAGCGTGAGGGCGCCGACGAGCACCCCTACCCACGGTCGTACGAGCACGGCGGTGACCAGAGCTGTGGCCGCGACCGTGAACACCGTCTCGGCCGTGGAGAAGCTGGAGCCGACGCGCGCGAAGACGTCAATGAGCGTCGGCACCGTTGCCGGGGCGACGACCACGGTCTCGGTCACGGGTGCGGCGCGCTTGCGCCGGCGCCGGCGCAGCGATGCGGCAATCACGATCCCGATGCACACGAGGCCCGCGAGCACGGAGATCCAGAGCGCGAGGGTCGCGGTGCGTTGCGGGGTCCACGTGACGGTGATCGTCATCGGCTTGCCGGTCGGCGTGACGCGCCACCCGTTCGCGTAGCCGTCGACCAGCTGTGACGGCCCGAGCCCGTGACCATCGGCCGTTGCGGCCCAGCCCGCGTTGTGGCTCTCACCGAGCACGAGCCAGAACGGCTTCCGGGTCGCGTCGACCTTCACCTTCATCGACGTCCGGCCCTGGCTCACGAGCTGGATGCGCGGCTGCGTGCCGGCGCCGGCCGTCGCGCCCGAGCCGGCGATGGCCGCCGCGGGGATCGCGCCGCCGCCGGGTCCGGACGCCAGGACGATCCGCTTCGGGTCGAAGCCGGTGGGGTTGTGCGGCGAGAGGCTCACCCGCAGCGTGTGGGCGCCGGCACCGAGCGCAACGGTCTGCCCGGCGTCGCACGGGGTCATCGTGAGCAGCTGCTGCGCGAGCGCGGCTTCCGTGGATCCGGTGACCCGGACCGGGAACGGCTTGCCGTCGATCGTGATCAAGTTCGTGAGACAGGTGGCGGCGAGCTGAGCCGGCATCGGCGCGCGACGCGCGCCGGGCATGCCGAGCTCGGCGATGCCGACCGGCATGAGGCGCGCGCTGCGTTGGACGGGGGTCACGCGATTGATCACGACGGTGAAGCCCTGGCCGGTCAGGGGCTGGAAGCTCACGGGCACCGATGCGGTCCCGGTGGGGGAGTGCACGGGCGTCGCCGGGAGCGCCACGATGCGAACCTCGCCGTCGTCCGAGCGGATCTGGAGGCTCTGAGGAATGGAGTGCCGACCGTCGGCGACGACCTGCAGGTCGAGATGGTCGATCGTCTCCGAGTGCGGGAGCAGGACGTGCATCTGCGACGAGCGGCACGTCGACGTTGGTGTCCCACGCCGTCGTGAGATCGCCGTCGAGGGCCGACGACGCGCGCGACGCCGGTTGGTCGAGCCGGCTGGTCGACGTGGCCGTCACCGCGCCCGCGGCAGCATCGGGAAGCCCGAACGCACGGTCGACGGCGTCATCGGCCGCGTCCTTGCTGAGCACCGCGGTGCCCGAGAGGCTGAACGTGCGCGCGGTCGGAAGCGTGAACTGGCGGCTGAGCGTCGCCTGGTCCATCGTGGTCTCACGGGTCATCACGATGGCGAGCGGGTGCTGCAACGAGCGCGTCCCCAGCGCGCCGAGCAGCGTCTCGGGCATGCGCATCGTCTCAGTGACGCGCACCGGCGGCGCGTTCGCCGTGTCGTTGGCGACGCGGATCTCGGTGAAGCCGACCGAGTTCTGTGCCCGCGCGGTGCGGGCTCCGCCCTCGGGGACCCCATTGAAGGAGATCGCGAAGCTGGAGAACGTCCGGCGGGGAAAGTGGACGACCTGACCTGCCGGAGTGCGCGACGCCCCGTCGAGCACGCGCGGGATCGGCGTGCTCCCGTCGAAGCTCAGGCCGATCCGCGTGATGAACCGTCGCAGCGGCCGCTCCGTCGACGGGTCGTGGAAGAACTGCACGAGATCCATGTGATCCGTGGTGATCGGGTGCGCGAGCTGGATCTCGAGCCGGTGGGCGCCGACCTTGACGCCCTGGTCGACGAGCCACGACGTGGTCAGGTCCCCGTCGAGCGCGCCGGTGGCTCGATCGACGGGGGCGAAGTTGAACGCGGTCCCGTAGCGGTCCGCCCGAACGGACTTGACGCCGTGGAGGATGCTCACCGTCTTCGCCGCGTCGCTGGAGCCGGGGAAGACCTCGAGCCGTTGGTCCGAAGGATCGGCGAGCAGCGGCTTCTCCCCGGCCTGCTCGGTGTACCCGTAGTCGTTGGAGAGGCCGGACCACCGCATGCCGCGCCGCCGGTTCGAGTCGGTGACCACGAGGGGCGAGTCGGTCGGGAGCGATCGCAGCTGGCCCGGATCGTGCTGGTACGGGGCGGCGTAGAGGAGGAGCCGGCGCGCGTCGAGCAGGCCGGCCCCCGCGACGTCCATCACGCCCTCGCCGTCACCGTCGACCACCATCGGTGCCGCGGCCGACTTCGCCGCGCACGATCGGGAGGGGATCCTTGACGTGCATGACCGCGACCGGCGGGGGACTCGGGGCGGCGGCCGCCGGCTTGGTGAGATCGCCGAGGTCGGGGAAGGTCAGCCGGCCCGGGATCTTGGTCCCGTACCGCTTGGGTGCATCGAGACCGGGCGTGCCGTTCTCCGCGTAGGTGCTCCAGAGCTTGTTCGCCGGGAGCAGCCCCCAGCGGTCGGTCGCGAGGTCCATGCGGAGCACGATGTCGCCGACGCCCATCAGCTTCGCGACCGGCGCGAGCGCGGCGGGCTCGCCTTCGTCCTCCTGAACGCGGCGGTCGAGGGCCTGCAGCAGGTTCGCCGACGGCTCCGAGCCCCAGGGGACGAGCTCGCGCGCCACGAACGGGCGGTCCATCAGCCCCGGCTCGATCGGATCCCGCGTGTCCCCCATCGGTACGACGCGAAGTCGGCGCCGGGGAGATCGAGCACGCGCGTGTCGTGCGACCCCTTGTCGAGATCGGAGATCGCGTGCTTCCAGTAGCCGGGGATCCGCTCGTTCCGCTCGAGCGCCTGGCTGTAGTACTTCCCGGAGAGGCCGGGCGCGGCGTTCACGAGGCAGAGCAGCCCGACGCCGAACGCGACCGCCAACGCCCATCCGCCCAGGTGCCGCGCCCGCAGGAGGTTGACCAACGCGGTGACGCCCACTCCGAGGAGCACCGCGAACGACAGCACCAGGAGCGGTGCGGCCCGGCCGGTGTTGCGGAGGGCGAAGCCGAGGTTCGAGTTGAGCGCCCACGTCTTGTAGACGCCGCCGGCGATGGACGGGTCGTTGTACGGCTCCGCGCCGACGGCGATCGCGATGCCGACGAGCGCGAGGAGCACGAAGTACGCCCGGTGGCGCCAGCGGAGCAGGCCGGCGGCGAGCACGGCCAGCGCCGGGATCAGCAGGCTCACGAAGATGAAGAGTGAGCGCTGGGTGAAGTCGACGCGCGCGTCGGCCCACAGCCCCACGCGATCCTTGCCGTAGAAGAACCAGTTCCCGAGGCCGCGCAGCACCTCGAACGGCAGCGCGGTCTTCGAGACGGTCTCGATCGACTCCGTGAACCGCAGGATGTTCATCCCGTACTTGCCTTCGATCGCCAGGGGGATGAACCACCACAGCGACGTCAGGAAGGAGAGGAGGCCGACCCGCCAGACGACGGTCCACGCGCGCCGCCACGATGCTTCGCGCGCGACGAGCACGGCGTACGGGATGTAGAGGGCCGGTCCGATGAGCGAGAAGAGCAGCGCGCTGCCGTTGAGCGCGCCGGCCAGCTGGACCGTGATCGCGAAGAGCGCCGGGTACTTCCACCCGCCCTTGCGCATCGCGAGCACGACGAACGCGATCCACCACGGGAGCGCGGTCCACGGGCTGAGGATCACGCTGTAGATCGCGGAGTACCCGAGGACGTAGGGGCTGAACGCGTAGGCGAGCATCGCGATCGGCACGCCCGCCCCGCGGACGTCCATGGCCCGGAGCAGGTACCGCACCCCGAGCCCGGCGAGGAAGATCAGCGTGCCGAGCCAGAGCCGCTGCGCGACCCACGCCGGCAGGCCCAGGACGTCTTCGAGGATCCAGAAGAACGGCCCCATCGGGAACAGGTAGCCCACGGTCTGGTGGCTGAGCGTCCCGAGCCCGATCTTCGGGTCCCAGATCGATGCCGCGCGGGCGAGGAACCGGGCGGGGTCGAGGTACAGGTACGTCTTCGTGTCGGCGTCGACCTTGCCCGGTTGCATCGAGCAGGATCGGCACGTACACGAGCGCTGCGAAGAGCGCGAGCCCGATCCCGCTGCGCGCGCGGAGACCCGGGCAGCCCGTCGGATGACGAGCCCTGCTGAAGCCCCGAAGCCTCCGTCGCCCCCCCTGCGACCACAGTCATCAGTTCGTTCTGGTCACGTCACGGTGGTGGGCGCAGGAATCACGCCGGGAAGAGTAGGCGACCAAACAGGCGGAAAACAGTCGCCCAGCCACGCTGGGTGACGCCGCGAGACCGGGCCGTTCACCGCCGTCGGAAGACGACGGCGAGGTTCCAGGTGACCACTTCGCGCAGCACCGGGACCCGGACGATCCAACGCATCCAGTCGGGGAGGTACCGGGGCCCGACCCACAGCACCTCGACGTCGGCGCGGTGCTCGAACCACCGGAGCACCTCCGAGATGTGGAGGCGGAACAGGCTCACCCCGTACTCGTTCTTGGGATCGGTCCCGTACTTGCGCCGGTACCGGTCGACGGCCCGGCGACCGCCCAGGAAGTGCCAGGGCGAGGTCTCGTGGCCGCCCCACGGCGAGTACCAGTTCGTGAACGTCAGGTACCCGATCCCGCCCGGCTCGAGCACCCGGACCATCTCGGACAGCATCGCCTCCCAGTCGGGGACGTGCTCGAGGACGTTCGAGCTGTGCACGAGTGCTGCCGCGCCGTCACGCATCGGGAGGGCCTGTCCGTCACCTTGGGCCGCGGAGTCCGGGCTGCGGTCGTGCAGCTCGAGCTCCGCGGCCGAGTACTCGACCACGTGACAGCTGGCGCCGGCACCCTTGAGTGCCTCGGCGGTGTACCCCGGGCCGCCACCGACGTCGATCGCGATGCAGCCGGCCGGGTCCACGTACCGGCGCACGTGCCGCACCGTGTCCGCCGCGAGGTAGTGGTAGAAGGTGTCCGGGTCCGACGCTTCCTTGCGGAACAGGCCGAACAGGTAGACGCTGCGCGCGAACCCCTCCGTCGGCTCGACCCTCTCCGCCGCGTGCGGCCGCGCCAGGTCAATGGACATGGCTCTGTCTCCTTCTGGCTCCGTCGTGGTCGGCGATCGCGGCGTACGCAGCGTCGAGAAACGCGTCAACCGATCGCTCCCACGTGAACTCGGCCGCGCACGTCCGCGCGGCGGCGCCCAGCTGCTCGCGCCATTCCGAGTCGTTCGCCAGGGCTTCCCACTGCTTCACGAAGGCGTCGTCGTCGTCGACCAGGATCCCGGTCTCGCGGTCGACGACTGCATCGACGACTCCCGGAACGCGATACGCGAGCGTCGGCGTGCCGCACAGCCCGGCCTCGAGGAGCACGAGCCCCCACCCCTCGCGCTCCGCGGTGTGCACGATGAGCCACGCCTCGCTCAACAGCTCGGCCTTGCGTTCCTCGCTCACCCGACCCTCGAGGACGACGTTGCGCAAGGCCGGCTCGACGCGCACCCGCTCCGCGATCCGGGCCCGCTCGGGTCCGTCGCCCACGATGAGGAGCTTCCCGCCGACCTGGGGCCCGACGCGGGCCCAGAGGTCGAGGAGCAGGTCCAGGCGCTTGTTCGGGGCCAGCCGCCCGAGGGCGACGAAGAGGGGCTCACCCGCGCGCGGCGTCTGGGTGGCCGTCGACAGGCTGTCGTCGACGCCGAGGTAGACGAGGTGGACGCGCTCGTCGTCGATGCCGAGATCCACGAGCTCCCGAGC
This sequence comes from uncultured Acidimicrobiia bacterium, assembly GCA_963770105.1. Taxonomy (GTDB): domain Bacteria; phylum Actinomycetota; class Acidimicrobiia; order IMCC26256; family JAENVU01; genus Chersky-806. The sequence continues at coordinate 623,615 of CAVYOL010000002.1, forward strand.
CGTCGACGGCGAGATCGTGAGGAAGCGGGTCCCCCGGTAGACGGCGGGAAGGCCGCGTCCCTCGATCAGTCGTGCGGCCGCCGCGACCGGCGTCGGGAAGTACTGCCCCCACTGGTCGCTGTGCACGTGATGGAGCAGGCAGAGGCGCGGACCGCGCCGCCAGAGCGGGCTGAAGAACGGCAGGCCGTTCACGACGTCGACGACGAGGTCGACGTCCCGGAAGCGCCGCCGCGTACTGGACGGGTGCCAACGCGTACTGGCTGTAGGTGCCGCCGTTCGCGATCACCGGGTACGAGCGCGGCGCGACGGGCCCCGAGCAGAGCAGGCTCACGTCGTGACCGCGAGCGCGCAGTCCGGTCGCGAGCTTGTCGACCGCGACCTCGGACCCGCCGGCCTTCGGGTGGGCGAGATCCCGCCACGCGACGAACAGGATCTTCATGTCGGCTAGTTGGCGACGTTCGGGGTTTCCGGCGCGACGGTCGACAGGTCCAACAAGCGGTCGGGAGCCCCATCGGCGGCGCGCAGGTCGACGGGCAGGTCGTTGTTCACGTCGGTCTGTTGCCACTCCATCTGCGCACGCGCCTCGGCGCCTTCCCAGACGAAGCGGCCGGACACACGCTCGAGGTGACGGCAGCGGCGGCGCGTGCGGAGCAGGTCCCGCAACATGATCAGCGGGTCGCGCACCGGTCGGACGGTCGTGCCCTCGGCTTCGACCCAATGCACCGGGACCTCGACGATGCGCAGCTCGAGGAGCTGCGCGAGTGCGAGCACCTCGACGTCGAAGGCGAACCCCTTCCCTTCCACGAGGTGGAACAGGAGCTTCGCCGAGTCGGCCCGGAACGCCTTGAACCCGCACTGCGTGTCGGATGCCAGCACGCCGGCCATGGCGCACGCGACGCCGTTGAAGATCTTGCTCTGCGCCTTGCGGATCGTGCGGTCCTGCGCGTACGTCACGCGCGCACCGGCGATCGAGCGCGAGCCGAGCACGACGTCGGCGTCATCGAGCGCAACGACGAGACGCGGAAGGTCGGCGAGGTCGGCGGAGAGGTCCGCGTCCATGAACACGAGCCGGTCGCCGCGCGCCATGCCGACACCGGCCTTGACGGCTCCGCCCTTGCCCTGGTTCCACGGGATGCGGATGAGCCGGGCATTGGACCAACCGCGAATGTGGGACTCGATGACCTCGGGCGTCCCGTCGCGACTTCCGTCGTCCACGAACACGACCTCGACGTCGCGCGCGCCCTCGAACTCCGAACGGAGCCGCGGGATGGTGTTGCGCAAGCGCCGCGCCTCGTTGTACGCCGGGATGATCAGGCTTACCGACTGCCCCGGCGGCTGCGCGAGCGGCACGCCGCGACCAGCGCCAAAGAGATCCATCCGTCGCCCCCCATTTCCGTCCCCAGGCCGAGGTTCAGTTCCGGCGCCGCCCGGCACCGGGATTCGAGAACCACGGGACCGCGATCATAGCCCTCACCCGGAGTGGTCTCGCCAGAAACGGACAATTACGGAATTTGCGTTGAAATACGCCCGACCTTCCCGGGGGAGGTGCCTCCGCTACCATCGCCCGTCCGCCGACCGGGCGGGAGCGGGGGGGCTCGGCGAGATGCTGGCAGACGGATGCTTCCGGTGATCCGGTCGTGAGATCGCTGCTCGACGCGGCGCCGGGTCTCCTGCTGGTGCTCGGCCTGCCGGGCGTCCTCGTGCTGCTCATCGTGCGGGTCCGGCTCTCGTGGGTCCAGGCCCTCGCCGCGATCCCGGTCTGCTCGATCGGGATCATCTGGCTCCTCGGTGAGGTCAGCCTGATCACCGGGCTCGCGTTCGCGCCGGTCGCCTTCTGGGTGCTCGTCGCGGCGCTGGCCGTCGCGGCGTTCGTCATGTTCGCCCGCGCGGGGTACCGGCCACCGGAGCTCGTCCTCGACGACGAGTCACCCGCCGGAGACGAGGAGCCACCCGCGCGAGCAGACGCCGCCGGTCGCCTCCGCCTCTGGATCGCGCTGGGCCTGCTCGTGGTGTCGGTGCTGCTGGGAGGCTCCATCTGGGTGCGGGGCGGCATCGCGGGCTCGTCGTTCACCCCGCCCGATCCCGACGCCGGCAACCACGGCTTCGCGGTGGCTCGCATCATGCACACGGAGAGCCTCTCGCCCGACGACGTGCTCGTCTCGGACCTGCGGTTCGGAACCAGCGCAGCCCAGTACTACCCGCTGGCCATGCACGCTCCACTCGCGCTCGCGGCGGACATCACCGGTGCCAGCGTCGCCTCGCTGCTGGTCGGCATCAGCGTGCTGTTCGGTGCGATGGTCCTGCCGTTCGGGCTGTACGCGCTGACGCGCTTCCTCGTGCCCGACCTCCCGGTCGCGGCCGGATTCGCGGCGCTCTTCAGCCAGCTGCTCGGCGTGTTCCCCTACGAGCCCTACACGTGGGGTGGGCTCACCACCGTCGTCGGGCTGGCGGCGCTCCCGATCGTCCTCGTCGTCCTGGTCCGGACGGTGACCACGCGCTGGTCCTGGCGCGCGATGGCGCTCAGCACGCTGCTGGTGATGGCGTTGTTCGCGCAGTACATCAGTGTGTTCGTCCTGCTGCTCTTCCTCGTCGGGCTCCTCGTGCTCGAGCGCGCGTGGATCGCGCGGGACCACCGGTCACTGTGGGTCCCGGTGCAGCGGCTGGCCATCGTCTGCGCGTCGGCGCTGGTCCTCGCGGTGCCCGTGGTGCTGGACCTCACGCAGGGCGTCTCCGAACGTTCGTCGACGACGCCGACGGGGGTGCTCGCACTCAAGACCGCGCTGCGCCAGGCGGTGACCATCCACTACTTCGGCCCGCCGTCGGGATGGCTCGCCGGGATTGCCGGGCTCGGCATCGTCATCCTGCTCTGGCGCCGACAGCTCCTCGGGTGGGTGCTCGGATTCGCGGTCCTCTTCGCGCTCGTGGTGCTCGCGGGCACGTCCCACGGGACCATCAGCCAGGTGCTGACGCTGCCCTGGTACCACCAGGCGGAACGCATCATCTTCAACTTCGTCTTCTTCGTGCCGGTCTTCGCGGCGATCGCGCTCGCACTCGGCATCGACGCGGTCGCTCGTCGGTTCCGCGCGGACGAAGCGTGGGCGCTGGCCGGCGGGGTCGTGGTCACGCTGGTGCTCGTGTGGGTCGTGTTCGCCGGTGCCTCGGAGCGCGACAACCGCCGGTTCCTCCAGGCGGGCTACGCCGGCGACGCGGTCGTCGGCCATCAGCAGATCGCGGCGTTCGACTACCTGGCCCGGCACGCACCGAAGCGCGGGCTCGTCGTGGTCGACGGCTTCATCGACGAGGCGCAGTGGATGTACGCGTACTCCGGGGTGTACCCGATGTGGGGCATGTACCCCGTGGGCGGCCTGGACACGTATCACGGTGCGGCGTTCACCGAGCGCGAGTACATCCAGACGCACGTGGCCGCAGTCGGTCAGGACCCGGCGCTCGAACCCCTGCTGCGCAAGTACGGCGTCCGGTACGTGTACACCGCGCAGCAGACCTACGGCGGGTTCCGGCACACGTGGAGCCTCGCGGCGCTGCGCAAGAACCCCCGGCTGCGCGAGGTCTTCAACCGCTCGAGCACCCACGTGTTCGAGATCCTCCCGCCGAGTGGTGTGGCGGGCGCCTGATCGCTCAGGGTGCCGCGATGCGGAAGATGTGCGCGCCGCCGCGATCGAAGGTCTCGTGCAGCCGAGGCACGCCCCGCAGCTCCGCGAGCGTCCACGCGGGTTGGACGTAGAACGTGCGATCCCCGAAGTAGACGTAGTGCACGTGGTACTTCTGCAGCAGTCGTTCCAGCTTCGCGTCGTGACCGAGCGCGAGGAGATGCGTCTGGATGTACGAGCGCTCGCGGTACGAGCGGAGCTGGGTGTACTTCGCGCCCGCCGGGTGGAGCGACAGCATCGGGTTCGCCCCGGCCAGGGCGTACATCCAGACGTTGGCGTCCTTGGTGCCGTCGTTGACGATGAGACCGGTCGGCGGCACGTCCTTGGCGAGGACGTGGAACGCCGCGACTTCGGGGCGTTCGATCAGGCCGGAGGTGTAGATCAGCTTGACGAAGCGGTGGTTGTCGTCCGTCGAAGGTCGCGCCACGAAGATCAGCGTGAACGCGAGCACCACGGTGATCCCGCCGATCTCCGCCCACCGGGCGTGGGCCCGGGAGAGCGAGCCGAGGAGGTCGGCCGCGAGTGCCAGTGCACAGGCGGCGAACACCGGGACGAACAGTGTGAAGTAGAACGCGATCCGCATGCTCTGGCGGTACCACGGGAACGTCAGGAGCTTGCTCAGCGAGCCGTGTGAGATCGCGGCCAGCACGCACAGCGCGAGCACGATCCCGGCGCCCACGGCCCAGGCGACGAGGCGACCGCGCACAATCATCCAGACGAGGCCGACCGCTGCGAGCACCGCGAGCGCGACGGCCGCCGGCGCCACGCCCGGTCCGCCCGGCGGCGCCATCTTGGTGATGTCGCGCAGCGCGGTGCCGAAGGAGACGGTGGGCGCCAACACCACGGTCGTGCGCTCGGAGACCCCGCCGAAGATCGTGGCGGCCCCCGGGATCGCGAGGATGGCGCCGACGATCCCGACCACGGCCAGGCGCCCGAACGATCGGGCGAAGGCGTCGACCGACCGGTCGCGAACCGCGCGTTCGACGAGGAGCAGGAACACCAACAGGACGAGAGGCACGAGCTCGCTGTTGTGGGTCGCGAGGAGCGTCGTCACCAGGAGCGCACTCAGCGCGACGCTCGTCCACGCCAGGCGCGCGACCACGGTCCGCAGCACCACGACGAGGATGACCGGGATCATCGCGACGCCGACGATCGTGTTCACACCGCCCCAGAAGAGCGGCTCGTAGGGAAACAGCCCGAGGAGCACGGCGAGCAACGCGGCGAGCCCCGCCGCCAGGGGGAGATCGGGCGCGAGCTCGCGGACGAGCGCGAACAGACCGAGCGGCAGCACGAACGCGGCGAAGCCGAGGATCATGTCGTCCATCAGCCACGAGACGTCGGATCCCGTGATGCGGTTCACGATCGCGAGCGGCGCGTGCATCGCCAGCGGGTAGTACGCGGCGGCCGGCGCCCCACCTCGGGGATCGGAGACGAGGACGTCGCCGGGCGCGATGCTCTCGGCGCGCGCGATCCGCGCGACGAAGAACGAATGTTGTGGGGCATCGAGGCCCGGAGGGGTCTGCGCCGGGCCGAGCATGCCGCCCCGCAGCCAGATCGACGCCCCGAGCAGGACGGAGGCTGCGAGGAGCCCGACCGCGACCCACAGCTTGAGCCGCGCGCCGGCGTCGAGGGTCCGCGCCGCGTCGGGACCTGGGCCGGAGGTCGCGGCGCGGCCGTCGGACCCGAAGTCGAACACGAGCATCGTCGTCCGCAGGTCGCCGCGCCACGCGAGCACGACGACCGCGATGACCATTGCCGCCGTCAGCACCCAGAATGCGGGCGGCGCGAACGGGGCTCCCAGCACCAGGCAGACCTCGGCCAGCAGCCAGAGCGCGCCGATCGAGCAGATCGGCACCAGGGCCAGTGCCTCGATCACCGTGAGGCGGACGCGCGCCATCGCCAACACGAGAACGCCGGGCAGGATGAGCACCAGGAGGATCCCCGGCGCGGTCTCGAGCAGCGACTTCACGGAGCGTCACCCTAGGCAATCGTGCGGTCGCGGCTCGTCGGTGAACTTGGCGTGCGGCCCCAGGCGCGATGATGCGATCCGTTCCGACCACCTGATGCGGCCCGCCGGGCCCGCCCACCGAGGAAGCCAGACGATGAAGCTCTCCCGGACCGCCTCGACCCGGCTCAATGCCGTGCTCGACGACTGGGTCCCTCCGAAGCTGCGCGATGGCCGCCTCTTCACCAAGCTCGCGCGTCAGCTCACCGGCGAGGGGACGATCCCGATCGACGAGTTCAAGGACCGGGCCTTCTCACTCTCCGAGCACGAGTTCGGGGACTTCTACCGGGGCCAGTCGCACAACCTCGAGCAGGGCGCGACCGACCTCACGCCGAGCTCCGCGGACGCCGTGATCGACGCGGTGCGCGGGCCGCGAGTGCTCGATGTCGCGTCCGGTCGGGGGTACCTCGCGGAGCGGCTGGCCGGCAGTCACCGCGTCGTCGGTTGCGACATCGCCGTGTTGTCGAGCTCGTCGCGTTACGACACCGTGCAGGGCTCGATCGAGCGCCTGCCCTTCGCCACCGGTGCATTCGACACCGCCGTCTCGACCCACACGTTGGAGCACGTGCAGCACTTCGAGCTCGCGCTGGCCGAGCTGCGCCGGGTCTGCACGCGGCGGCTCGTCGTCGTGGTGCCGTGCCAACGCCCGTACCGGGTGACGTTCAACGCCCACCTGCACTTCTTCCCGTACGAGTGGTCCCTGCTCGCGTGGACCGGGACCGACCACGCCTACACCCTGGATCTGATCGGCGGTGACTGGCTCTACACCGAGGAGCGCTGAGCGAGGCGCTCGAGCTCCTCGAGGTAGCGCGCGGCGACGCGGTCCATCGCGAAGCTCGTGACGATCAGCTCCCGCTGGGCCCGGGCGATGCGCCGGGCGTTCGTCGGGTCACTGAGCAGCTTGTCGATCGCAGCGGCCAGCGCATCCGGATCGTGGAGAGGGATGAGCGTGACGTTCTCGCCGTCGCGCAGCGCGATCCCGGGGAAGTTGTCCGCCCGGACGGCGACGATGACGGGGACCTCGGCGGCCATCGCCTCGAGCGTGGCGGTGCCCATGCCGTAGCCCTGCAGCTCGTGGATCTCCAGGTCCGCCGCGTCGAGGTACGCGGGCATCTTGTCGCGGGGCTGCGCGCCGGTCGAGAAGACGTGGTCCCGCACGCCGAGCTCCTCGGCGAGCTCCAAGAACCGTGGGTAGTGGACCGCACCGACCACCACGACGGCGAGATCCGGTTGCCGACGCAACGCCGCCGGGAGCGCTTCGATCAGGTCCACGCGATCGCGCATCTGGATGACGTGACCGACGGAGAGGATCATCGGTCGCTCACCGATGCCGAGCTCGGCCCGGATCGGCGCGCCGTCCGCGGAAGGGTCCACGTCCGCGACGTAGACCCCTACGGGAATTGCCGTGGTCTCGGACGGCCTCGGCCGGTAGCGCGCGCGGATGTAGTCCTGCATCGGTTGGTCCATGACCACGAACGTCGGTCGGGCGAGGAGCAGCCACGGGCGCACGACGACCGCGTCGAGGAGGCGGAACGCGAAGTTGTACCCCCAGGTCGGGCTCTCGAGGCGGGTGTGCACGCTCAGGAGGCAGGGGACCCCGCGTCGCCGGCGTACACGGCGGTGAGCCACGAGAGATCGAGGAACTGACCGTTCTGATGGATGACGTCGGGGCGGAATTCGTCGAGCAGCGCGAAGACGCGCCGCAGGTTGCGCACGCCGAAGGTGAACGTGATGTCGAAGTCGACTGACGTTCCGAGCTTCGGGAGGTGTCGGGCCGGGAGGCGAACGATCCGGATGCCGTCGCGGGACTCCTCCGCGGGCGCGTCCCCGTACTCCGCCGTGATGACCAGCACCTCGTGCCCCGCGGCGCGGTACTCCCGGGCCAGCGAGTCCGTGAGGTGCGACGACCCGCCGACTCGGGGCGGGAAGAAGTTGTTCGTGACCGCGATCCGCATCAGCCCGCCGGGTCGTGCTCGTGGACGAACCGGGGCGCGTCGGCGGAGAGGTCCACCCGGCCGATGGTTCGAGCCGGTACGCCGGCGACGATCGCGTACGGCTCGACGTCGCTCGTCACCACGGCTCCGGCACCCACGACGGCGTCGCGCCGACCGTCACCCCCATGAGGATCACTGCGTTGGCGCCGATGAACACGTGGTCGCCGATCGCGGTCGGGGCCCGGTCGACGTCGGGGTGCGCACGCGCGGAGACGCACCGCCGCGCGGTCGAGTGGGTGTAGATCTGCGCGCCGCAGGAGACGTCGACCCCGCGACCGATCGTCAGACCGCCCGAGCCGTCGATCACCGTGAACGCCCCGATCCAGCAGCCCTCGCCGATCTCGGGATCGCCGAGGATCCAGGCGAGCGGGTTGTACGAATTCGACGGCAGGGCGGGCGGCGTCGCCGGATCCGTCACGACAGGGCGAGCTTGGCCAGCTCCGAGATCCCGTCACCGACCGGGATGAGCGGCTCCCAACCGAGCACCTCGCGCGCGGGTGATGTCCGCGGCCCGTCGCGACGCGAGTACGTCGCGCGGGTTGAAGATCGGTTCGACGTCCGCGCCGATCGCGGCGATCAGGATCTCGGCCAGCTGTGCGACGCTCGTGTCGACTCCGGTCCCGACGTTGATGGGCATGTTGGACTGCTCGCAGTCGAGCGCCATGACCACTGCCCGGGCCATGTCCGACACGTGGATGAAGTCCATGGACTGGTCGCCGCGGCCGTCGATGACCGGCGGCTCGCCGTTGGCGATGCGGTTGACGAAGTGGTTGATCACCGAGGTGTAGTACGCGGTGGTCTTCTGGCCCGGCCCGTAGACGTTGAAGAAGCGGAGCGCGATCCAGTCGAGGCCTTTCTGGCGCTCGTAGAAGCCGAGCAGGTGCTCGCCGGCGAGCTTCGAGATGCAGTACGGGGTGAGCGGGGTCTTGCGGTCGTCCTCGTGCATCGGCAGGCGCTCGGGGTCGCCGTAGACCGACGCGCTCGATGCGTACACGATGCGGCGGACGCCTTCCTCGGCGGCCGCGGCGAAGACGTTGTGGTTGCCCACCATGTTCACGTCGATGGACTCGTCGGGGTCGGCGACGCTCTTGTTGATCGAGACGGTGGCGAAGTGGATGACGCTCTCGCAACCCTTGATCGCCCGTTGCACCGCGCCGCCGTAGCGGACGTCCTGGTCGATCAGCTCGACGTCACCTGTGGCCACGAGATCGGCGACCTTGTCGGTGTTCGCTCGGTAGGTCATCGAGTCGAACAGCCGGATCTTGTAGCCCTGCTCGAGCAGCATCGGCATCACGTGCATGCCGATGAACCCGGCGCCGCCGGTGAAGAAGACGGTGCGATCGTTGCTCATGTGAGTTCCCTTCGGATCCTGGTCAAGCCGTTCGGTTCGACGGAGCGCGCACCGCATCCTGCACGGTGTCCCCGACGCGCTCGATTTCCTCGTCCGTGAGCTTCGCGTGCATCGGGAATCGCGAGGTGTCGACCGAAGATGTCGGCCGAGACCGGGCACGAGGCGGTCGCACCGTAGACGGGCTGGACGTGTGAGGCGTACGTGCCGATGTTGGCGCCGATGCCCTGCGCCCGAAGATCCATCGCGACCCGGTTCCGGGACACCTCCGGCGCGAGGGTGAGGACGTACGACTGCCACGCGTGGTCGCGGTCGGCCGCGGTGAACGGGACCTCCACCTCGTCGAGCCCGGCGAAGCGCTCGTGGTACCGCTCGGCCACGCGCAGGCGGGCCTTCACCAGGTCGGGGAGCCGACCGAGCTGCACGAGCGTGATCGCAGCCGCGATGTCGGAGAGCTTGTAGTTGTACCCGAGGTCGTCGAACACGGGGATCGGCAGATCGTCGGCCTCGTGGCGCGATCGCGCGCTCTCGATGCCGAACGCGGAGAGCTTCCGGACCTTGGCCGCGATGGCGTCGTCGTCCGTGGTGATCAACCCACCTTCGCCGCTGGTGATCCCCTTGCGACCGTGGAGGCTGAAGCAGGCGATGTCTGCGAGCTCCGGGTGGCCGGCGGGCCGGTTCCGGTACGTCGCCCCCGCAGCGCACGCGGCGTCCTCGATGAGGAACAGCCCGCGCTCGTGGGTGATCGCGCGCAGCTCCGCGTAGTCCGCACACTGACCGAGGACGTCGACCGCGATCACGCCGCGGGTCGCCGGGCCGATCGCGGCTTCGACCGTGTCCGGGCGCACGCACCAGGTGTCAGGGTGGACGTCGGCGAAGACCGGCCGCGCGCCGGCGTACAAGACGGCATGGCCGGTGGCGGGGAAGGTGTAGTCGGCCACGACGACTTCGTCACCGGCGCCGACCCCCAGCGCCAGGAGCGACAGGTGGAGCGCGGCGGTGCAATTGCTGACCGCGAGCGCGTGCTTCGCCCCGCAGTGCCGGGCGAACGCGGCTTCGAGCTCGCCGCACTTCGGGCCCTGGCCCGCGACCCAGCCCGACTCGAGGACGGCGCGGACGGCGTCGACCTCCTCCTCACCGAAGGTCGGGCGGCCGAGTGCGATGGGATCGGGCATGTCGGGTCGTGCTCCTCAACCGTGCAGTCCCGGGAGGACATGCTCCCCACCGGCCCGGCGCGTTGTCGAGCCCGCCACTGACCGTCCCCGTCCCCGCGCCGGAAGTGCCAATCCTAGGTCGTCGATCGACGGGTCAGAACGAGGGCGCAGGGTCGAGGCGACCGGCGGCGAGCTGGAACGCCTCGTCGACGACCTGGTGCGGCAGGATGATCGTGTCGAGCTCCGCCTCCGCGTCGATCGAGCCCCAGCAGAGCGCGACGAAGTGGTCGAGCTGGGCCACCAGTGGCTCTCGCGGGTTCTGGATGGTCGGGATGTCGATGATCGTCTGCTGCCGATAGCCCGGCCCACCGTCGAGCGAGGTGTTGCCGACGTGGTGGTACACGGTGACGTCCTGGCGGACCAGGTCGATCTCCACCAGCCGGTCGAGCTCGTTGATGTGGATCATCCGCTGCTTGCGCTGCGAGATCCGACTGGCGGAGAGCACCGCGAGCTCGCCGGTGTCGTACTGCATCGTGACCTCGGCGATGTCCTCGGCACCGGGCAGCGACAACGGGTGCACGTAGGCAAGGTGGGACGTCAGCTGATCGGGGTGGCGTCCGGTCAGACGGGTCACGAGGTCGACGTCGTGGATCAGGAGATCGAACATCACGCCGGTCGGGATGCGCGGCGCGTACGGGGAGTGTCGGAGCGCAGTGACGTGCACCGGGTTCTCGACGATGTCGAGGGCGGTGACGACGGCGGCATTGAACCGCTCCAGCAGACCGCACGTCATCGGGACGCCCAGCCGCCGGGCTTCCGCGACCAGGTGCTCGGTGCGGGCAAGGTCCGTGCTGATCGGCTTCTCGACGAGCAGCGGCTTCCCGCTCTCGAGGATCCGGTGCGCCCACTCGGTGTGGAACGGGGTGGGGGTGGCGATGATGAACGCGTCGTAGGCCGCCGGATCGTCCAGCTCCGGCACCCACTCGGTGCGGAACCGCTCGGCGATGGGCTGGCCGACCTCGCGGTCGGGATCGACGACCAGCGCGAGGACGGTGTCCTGATGCTCGGTGATGACCCGCGCGTGCAGTGCTCCCATGGCACCTGCGCCAATCAGCGCAATTCGCAGCGGAACGAACATAAGGCCGTGAGCGTAGTGCTGGAACTGCTGCTCGCCTAGTGGGTCCTATGGACTATTTTTCCGGCGCGGTCGTGGGTGGTCCACCCCGGAGCAGCCGGGGAAAATCGGGCCGGACCACTACGATCACCGACGCTCGGGCGCCGAAACTGGAGTTGGGATGGGCCGTCGCGTCGCGATCCACCGGACTGCTGTCGTCGCGCCGGACGTCGAGATCGGCGACGACACGATCGTCGGTCCCTTCGCCGTGCTGCTCGCGCCGTGCCGGGTCGGTCGCGGCAGCTGGATCGGTCCCCATGCCGTCGTCGGGACGACGGGGGAGCACCTCGAGGCGATGACGGTCGCAATCGTGCCGGACGACGCGGCCTCGGCGGTCGACGACTCCGCGCGCCGAATGCTCGACGAACAGGTGTGGTTCGGGGGCCATGGTGCCGGCGTGGAGATCGGCGACGGGACGACGGTCCGGGAGCACTGCAGCATCCAGCAGGGGACCGAGGCACCGACGGTCGTGGGGTCTCGGATCTTCATGCAGAGCAAGTGCTACATCGCGCACGACGTCGTGATCGGAGACGACGCGCGGCTCGCGCCCGGCGCGATGCTCGGTGGGCACGTCTGGATCGGTCACGACGCGAACATCGGCATGTCGAGCGCGATCCACCAGCGCCGGGCGGTGGGTGCCGGCGCGATGGTCGGGATGCACGCGACGGTGGTGCGGGACGTGCCGCCGTATGCGCTGGTCAAGGGCAACCCCGCCCGCATCTCGGGCGCGAACCGCGTGCTGATGAGGTCCCTGGGCCATGACGACGCGACGATCGCCGACCTGGAGTCGGGGCTCGCGCACCCGGACGGGATCGTGCCGCCCGACGCCCTCGCCCCCGATTTCGCCGCATGGCGCGCGAGGGCGACCAGGATCTAGCTGGAGCGGAGCCCGCCGGGTTGGCAGGATGCTCGCTCCGGAACCGAGGAGAGGTGATCATGGCGAAGGTCGTCGGCGTGCACGGCGCGTTCCACGAGCTGTGGGGACCGAACCAGGTCGCGGGCCGGTGGCTCCCGGCGCTGCGCGACGGGCTCGCGCTCGCGGACGCCGACCTCGCGCCCGCGGACTTCACCGTCGCCTTCTACGGCGACCTGTTCCGCCACGATCCGGAGTCCGGCGCCGCGCCGAGCGATGCCGACCTCCGCGAGGTCGCGAAGCAGGCCGGCCTGCTCGAGGTGGCCCAGACCATGGCGGGTCCGGACGGGCTCGAGATCATCGCCAAGGCGATGGGCCAGGAGATGCTGCGGCGGCTCGTCGATCAGGCCGGTCGCTACTTCGCCGACCCGGAGACGCGGGCGCGGGTGGGTGAACGGGTGGCCGCGGCGATCACCCCCGAGACGCGCGTCGTGGTCGCGCACTCCCTCGGCTCGATCGTTGCGTACGAAGCCCTGTGCGCGCATCCGGAGTGGTCGGTCTCGACGCTCGTGACGATCGGGTCGCCCCTCGGTGCGGAGACGTTCGTGCGCCCGCACCTGCACCCGCAGCCGGTCGACGGGGTCTGCTCGTGGCCGGGCTCGGTCACGCACTGGGTGAACATCGCCGCAGTGGGCGACCAGGCGTGCGAGCAGCAGCCTCGACTCGCCGAAGCGTTCGGCGCCGAGGTCGTCGACCACCTCGTCGACAACGGCCACCGCGCCCATGAGCCCGAGCCGTACCTGTGTGCGGCCGCGACGGGTCACGCGGTGGCGCGGGGGCTCCGTCAGTTGTAGTGGCGGGCCGAGAGCGCGAGCGCGATCAGCTCGTCGCGTATCTCGGTGCCGAGCGGTTGCGCATGACCCGTGGTGGGATCCTCGAGCTGGATCGAGTAGTTCAGGTCGAGCGGGTGATCGTCGTCGCCCCCGACGGGACGGACCCGCACCGCGACGACGAACGACGTCGGGAAGACCTCGGTGGCCGTCGCGGTGACCAGGACGATGGGCGCAGGCGCGAGCGCCATGACCTCCGGGCCCGACGCCCGCCGGCGCGTGAGGTCGAGCCCCACGCTCGCGCACGCCCGGTCGAGCGTCTCGCACTGCGCCAGGTAGGTCGCGAGGGCCTGCGTGGCCCACCGGTCGGCCGCGCGGTGGCCGACCCGCCCGTCGGGGTCGAGGTCGTCGGGCGCGACTCGGTGGTCGTCGCGCACGGACCACTGGGTGTGGATGCCGCTCATGGGAACGACGGTACGCGTCGGCGCCCCGCATCCATCGGGCATTTCTCCGGGCATCGATCCGGGAAAGCGGTCACTGGATGACCGGTTCACTGGCGCATGATGGTCCCAGCCCCGCAGACGAACCGACGGAAGGAACCTCATGGACTGGAAGCTCGAGCTGGTGGTCATCCCGGTCACGGATGTGGACCGGGCCAAGGACTTCTACACGAAGGTCGGCTTCAACCCGGACCACGACCAGACCGTCAACCCCGAGCTGCGCTTCGTGCAGCTCACCCCGCCCGGCTCGGCCTGCTCGATCGCGCTGGGTCTCGGGCTCACCGACGCTGCGCCCGGTTCGGTGAAGGGTCTGCAGGTCGTGGTCGAGGACGTCGACACCGCCCGCACCCAGCTCCTCGACGCGGGGGTCGAGGTGGGCGAGGTCCAGGACCTCGCGTGGGGTTCGTTCGTCTACTTCAGCGACCCGGACGGGAACGCCTGGTCGGTGCAGCAGGTCGTGCCCCGCAACGCGTAGCTGGTGCGCCCGCGTCGCGGCCGTCGATCAGACGGTCGCGACCGCGGGTGCCGGCAGGTGCGGCGCGTGGGTGATCGACGCCGCGAGGTGCTCGCTGATCGCCGCGGCCGGCATCGCCCGGGCGAAGAAGTAGCCCTGCGAGGACTCACATCCGATCGCCCGCACCTCGTCGCGCTGGATCTCGGTCTCGACGCCCTCCGCCGTGACCGCGAGGCCCAGGACGTGGGCGAGGTTCGTGACCGCGGCGACGATCGCCCCGGCCCGGGGCGCGGTGCCGATGTCCGCGATGAAGCCCTGGTCGATCTTGACGATGTGGACCGGCAGGTCACGCAGGTAGCTCAGTGAGGAGTACCCGGTCCCGAAGTCGTCGAGCGCGGTCCGGACGCCGGTCTCGTCCAGCGCGGTCAGGATCTCCCGAGCGCGTTCGCTGTCCTCGATGAAGACGTTCTCGGTCATCTCCAGCACCAGGTGCGCCGGATCCATCCCGGTCTCGGTGAGCACCCGGGCCACGACGGAGCAGACGTCGGTGCTCATGAGCTGTCGGATGGAGAGGTTCACCGCAAGATCCAGCGGCGCGTGGGGATGGGCCTCGAGCCAGCGGCCGCGGTCGCGACAGCTGCGCTCCAGCACCCACTCGCCGATGTCACAGATGAGACTCGACTGCTCGGCGATCTCCACCATCACGCCCGGCGGGACCGGTCCGTGCTCCGGATGGGTCCAGCGCAGCAGGGCCTCGACCCCGGTGATCAGTCCGTCGCGGCTGCGGACGATGGGTTGGTACGCGACCGCGAGCTGCCCGCTGGTGAACGCGCAGTGCAGGTCCCGCTCGAGCGAGTTGCGGTCGTCGGTCTGACGGGCTTCGCGCAGGTCGATGATCTGGTGGCTCGCGCCTCCCTTGCGCTTGGCCTGGTACATCGCGGTGTCGGCCCGCTCGATGAGCTCGTCGGAGACCTCCTCGCCGGGACCGGCGTACGCCATGCCGACGCTCGCGGTGATGGTGACCTCGGTCTCGCTCAGCACGAACGGCGCCGCGAACGCCCGGTCGATCCGTCGGGCGAGACGCTCGACGTCGTCCGGACTCCGGAGGTCCTCGCACAGGAACACGAACTCGTCCCCGGACACCCGTGCCAGCGTGTCACCGGGCCGGACCAGGCTCGTCAGGCGCTGCGCCACCGCCACGAGCAGCTCGTCGCCGACCAGATGCCCGTAGGTGTCGTTGACGTGCTTGAAGTGGTCGAGGTCGGCGAAGAGGATCGCGGCATTGGTGTTCGAGCGCTGCGCGCGCAGGGCCGCATGGGCGAGCCGCTGTTGGAGCAGCAACCGGTTCGGCAGCTCCGTGAGCGGATCGTGCAGGGCGATGTGGTGGAAGCGGTCGGCGGTCGCCTGGGCATCGTCGCGGGCCCGGGCATTCAGCAGATACGCGGCCGCGACGTCCGCGAGGGTCTGGGCGACGCCCATGGCCCGGTGGTCGAGCGGTCCCGTCTTGTTGCGGTAGAGATCCAACGCGCCGAGTCTTCCGTGCACGTGGCGCATGGGGAACGTGAAGACTGCGGCGAGGCCTGCATCGCGCGCGGCCGGGCCGAATCGCGGGTAGCTGCGATCGCGCGCCAGGTCCGGAACCGTGACTGCCTTCCCGGAGTCGTACGCCGTCAGGCACGGGCCCTCGCCCAGGTCGGTCTGCAGGCGCTCGAAGCGCAGGGCGCTCTCGTCGGACGCGGCGACGTACCGCGGCGCCTCACCGGTGGAGATCAACGTCACGCCCGCGGCCGTGATCGGCAGGACCTCGACGATGCGACGGACGAGGTGCTCCAGGATCCCCTGGATCGGGAACTCCGTGGCCATCGTGCGCGCGAACTCGCTCAGCACTGCGGAGAGCTGATCTTCTCGAACCACGAACACCACCCACCCATTGAGGAGGAGGCCCGCGCATGGTCCGGACGGACAGTCGAAAAACTGTGCCCACGATTTTACCCGTGGGGTGGGCGTTCTTTTGACCAAATCCGAATGGTCCGCTTTGCTCCCTTGTCAGCGTGCGGGGAGCGAGTAGCGGCGGAAGAACTGCCACATCTGCTCGTTGGCATCGACGAGCGTGGTGCCGTGGCCCGACCCCGTCGAGGATCCAGGTGTCGGGCGCGCCCATGTTGAACGGGGCGCCCGGCCAGACGTGCCCCGAACCGGTGAGCTTCCAGAGCGCGACCCGGGCGCCGGCCCGGCAGTGCCGGTACGTGACGAGCGTCGCGGTGAGGCCGGCGTTGCCCGTGCCCGCGGCACCGGTGATCGGGCTCGCGCGGTGCGCCCTCGTCGAGCACCCGTCCGCCTTGACCCATTGGGCGATGCCCGACGGAACCGAGAACCGCAGCTTCGGGTTCTTGTTCTTCACGCCATTCCACTTCGCGATCGGGTCGTCGACGCTATGGAACTCCAAGGTGGGGACCGGTCGTGACGGGTGAATGGACGGGAGCTGGACCTGCCCGGAGACCGACGAGATCGCGGCCACGGATTTCGATGCCTCGGCGGCCATCGCGTACGCCATCATCCCGCCATTCGACATGCCGGTGACGTAGACGCGGCGCCGATCGACGGGGGTGTGCTTCGCGACGTCGGCGATCACCGCCTTCAGGAACGCGACGTCGTTGATGTGCTTCGTCACCGGCAGCCCGCAGCACGCACCCGCGTTGAAGCCGTACTGCGCGTCCTTCGCGACCGGGTCCGGGTCGAGCTTCGTGGCGATCCGCGTGCCGTCGGGATACGCCACCAGGTACCCGTCGCGGTCCGAGGACGCGTCCATCCCGGATTGGATCTCCTGGAGCTGGCCGTTCTGCGTCGCGCCGTGGAGGTTCAGCACCAAGGGCAGCGCACGGCCGGCCGCGGCGGCCGGTGGGACGTGCAGGCGGTAGCTGCGGGTCAGCCCACCGGACCTCAGGGTGAAGACGTACGCGTCCGCACTCGGAGCGACGGCGGTCGGCGCGATCGCGGTGGCGGCGGTCGTCGTCGTGGTCGACGCCCCGGCCGGGCTGCTCCACGAACCCAGTCCGATCACCAACGCGGTGAGCGCGATGACGCTGACCCGACCATGCGTGCACCTGCTCACACCAACATCCCCCGGCATCGTTCCCCGCGGCGAATCGCCGTCGGCGCGGCGAAACCTAATCTCTGCCGATGCCCAGCAGCTCGCAGCAGGATGACCCGTCGTGGTGGAAGTCCGGCGTGCTCTACCAGATCTACCCGCTGCTCGTTCGCCGACTCGAACGCCGACGGCGTCGGTGACCTGCGCGGCATCATCGAGCGGACTCGACCACCTCGCAGTGGCTCGGCGTCGACGCGCATCTGGCTGAGCCCGATCACGGTCTCGCCGAACGCCGACTGGGGCTATGACGTCGCCGACTACTGCGCCGTGCGAGCCCGAGCTCGGGACGCTGGCCGACTTCGACGAGCTGATCGCGGTCGCGCACGAGCGGGGGATCCGGGTCCTGCTCGACTTCGTCCCGAACCACACCAGCGATCAGCACCCGTGGTTCGTGGACTCCCGGTCGTCGACGACCGTCGGCGCATGCGCGACTGGTACGTCTGGGCCGATCCCAAGCCCGACGGCTCGCCGCCGAACAACTGGGTGAGCAGCTTCGGCGGGCCGGCCTGGACCCTCGATCCGCGCGACCGGCCAGTACTACCTGCACAACCACCTGCCGCGAGCAGCCCGACCTCAACTGGTGGAACGACGACGTGCGCGACGAGTTCGACGCCATCCTGCGGTTCTGGTTCGACCGCGGGGTCGACGGGTTCCGCATCGACGTGTGCAACGTGATCGTCAAGGACGCCGAGCTGCGCGACAACCCGCCGGCGACCGACGACGACCCGCTCGACGTGCAGCTGTTCGGGCAGCGGCCGGTCTACAACGCCAACCGGCCCGAGGTGCACGACGTCCTGCGCCGGTGGCGCACGCTCGCGCGACTCGTACGACCCACCGCGCGTGCTGCTCGGCGAGACCCCGGTCGAGGACCTGGCCGACGCTCGGCCGCTTCTACGGGACGGATCTCGACGAGCTGCAGCTCGCGTTCAACTTCCCGTTCATCAACGCGCCGTTCGACGGCGATCACGATGCCGCGAGATCGTCGAGCGGGCATCGAAGCGCGCGCTCCCGCCGGGCGCGTGGCCGGCGTGGACCGGCTCGAACCACGACATGTCGCGCTTCGCGACGCGCTGGGCGCGACGACGACCCGCGCCGAGGTCCGCGCCGCGCTCGCTGATGCTGCTGACGCTCCGCGGCACCCCCGTGCTGTACCAGGGCGACGAGATCGGCCTCGGCGACACGACGCTCGCAGCGGGAGGACCTGCGCGACCCGCTCGGCGTGCGGTACTGGCCGGCCTACGCCGGGCCGCGACGCGATGCGCACGCCGATGCACTGGCGCGCCGGCGCCGGCGGCGGATTCACCGACGCCGGCCGTGCGACCCGTGGCTCCCGCTCGGCGACACGGCGTGCAACGTCGAAGACCAGCGCGCGGACCCCGGATCGGTCCTGACCCTGGCTCGCGACCTCCTCGCGCTCCGAGCCCGGACGCCGGATCTCTCCCTCGGCGCGTACTCGGCGCTCCCCGCGCCCGAGGGCGTCTGGGCCTGGCGGCGCGGCGACGGACACCGCGTCGCGGTCAACTGCTCGGAGCGCGACGCGGTCCTGGAGGGGTTCGACGGCGGCATCCGGATCGGCACCGATCGCTCGCGCGACGGGGAGTCCGTCGCGGGGTCGCTGCTCCTGCGCGCATGGGAGGGGGCCGTCACCGAGGCGGCCGGAGCAACCGATCGCGACTGACGTGACGCGCGTGTCACATTCATCTAGCGTCCTCGGAATCGTCTGATCCGGGGGTTGATATGACGGCGCATCGGGTACCGCGCACGCGGCTGGGGTTCTTCGTCACGGTGGTCGTGTGCCTCACGCTCGTGATGGCGCTGGGGGCCTTCGGGGGCAGCACCGCCAAGAGCGGCGCGTCGATGCTGACCAAGGCGCCGGCCGCGGCGTCGACCAAGCCGGGCGTCGGGGTCACCGCGAACTCGATCAAGGTCGGCATCGCGCTCGTCAACTTCGACTGCGTGAAGCAGTTCGTCGACTCGATCCGGCTCGGTCAACAGCAGATCTACCAGGCGTACATCGACAACATCAACGCGCAGGGCGGGGTCCTCGGACGTCAGATCAAGCCCGTCTACGAGACCTACTGCCCGCTCGGCAGCGCCGGACCGCTCGCGGTGTGCACGAAGCTCACGGACGACGACAAGGTCTTCGCGGTCATCGGGACGTTCGTCGACTTCTCCGGTGACGCGCAGACCTGCGTCGCGAACCAGCACAAGCGCGTCCTGATCACGTTCAACCTCACGCAGGAGATGATCAACCAGTCACCAGGGGGAATGATCATCTTCCCCGGCGCGACGGCCGAACGCACCGTCGCCGTCCTGTTGCAGCTGTTGAACAAGGAGAAGATGCTCAAGGGCAAGAAGGTGGCGGTGCTCGGTGGTTCGCAGGAAGCGAGCCAGGTGAACAAGACGATCGTGCCCGGCCTGAAGAAGCTGAAGGTGCCGATGGGGTCGACCGCGATCCTGTCCATCAACGGCACCGCGGACACGACCGCGGCGCAGGCGCAGCTCGACAGCTTCATCGAGAAGTGGAAGGGCCAGCACGTCAACACCGTCTTCCTCTCGGGCGACGAGGTGTCGTCGAAGGCCTTCGTCACCAAGCTGCGCGGGGAGATGCCGAAGGTCACCTTGATCAGCGACACGGCCGACACCCGGGACTTCGCCAAGCAGGAGACCCACGCCCACATCAAGCCGAACCCGTACGAGGGTCTCATCACCGCGGCCGGGCCGACCCCGACCACGTACGACAAGGGCCCCAACTACAAGTACTGCGCCGCGATCTACAAGAAGTACCTGAAGAAGAACGCGCCGAAGTCGTCGACGGTGATCAAGGCCTCGGGCGGCAAGACGAACGACGTCTACGGCACGATCAGCGACGCCTGCCAGGCGATGTCGATGTTCCACGACATCGCGGCGAAGGCGGGCAAGAACCTCAACAACGCCACCTGGGTGAACGCGGTGAACCACTACGG
This sequence comes from uncultured Acidimicrobiia bacterium, assembly GCA_963770105.1. Classification (GTDB taxonomy): domain Bacteria; phylum Actinomycetota; class Acidimicrobiia; order IMCC26256; family JAENVU01; genus Chersky-806. The sequence goes on from CAVYOL010000002.1 coordinate 643,709, forward strand.
CGAGATCGTCAACCGGGGCTCGGGGCAGTTCTCGTCGTTGCACACCGGCAAGTACGACGTCGACGACAGCTTCCACCTCCAGAGCTTCGACTCGTCGATCAAGCCCGACGGCGACTGGAAGTCGCTCACCCCGGTGGAGAACATCACGGGTCAGTAGGCGGAGCGCCGGGGGCGGATCGAACCTGACACACGTGTCAGGCATCGCATACGCTCCCGGCAACGAGGGTTCGTGCGCCGAACTTGGGTTGAAGGCGGTCACGTTGGCGGAGACGCAGCAGCCCCGGGGCGATGCCGCTGCGCTCGCGTCCGCGGTCCTGGACGAGGAGGCGGCGCGCCAGGAGGCACAGGCGCGCGCCTCCGAGCAGGTGATCTTCCCCGACGACCTGCTGCCGGGCGTCAACTCCGAGCCCGTCACCTTCCGCGAGGCCTTCGCGCAGCGGCGGCCGGCTGATGTTCATCGTGCTCGGGCTGCTGCTCGCGTTCGACGAGCTCGAGGGCGCCGCGATCCAGGTGCTCGGACCGAACATCCGCAACACGTTCCACATCAGCAGCGGCGCGATCGTCTTCATCGGCACCGCGTCGTCCGCGTTCTTCGTCCTCGGCGCGGTCCCGATGGGCTGGCTGGCGGACCGGGTGCGCCGGGTGCCCATCGTCGGCATCGCCAGCCTCTTCTTCTCCTTCTTCGTGCTCCTGTCCGGCTTCGCGGTCAACGCGTTCATGCTGTTCTGGACCCGGTTCGCGACCGGCATCGCGAAGTCGAACAGCATCCCGGTGCACCAGTCGCTGATCGCCGACAACTACCCGATCGGCATCCGCGCCCGCATGTCCGCGGTGATGAACATGGGCGCGCACGGCATCGGTCTCTGCAGCCCGGTCCTCGCCGCCGCGATCGCCGACGTGGGCCGGTGGTCCGGAGGGCTGGCGGTGGGCCTGGTACCTGCTCGGGATCCCGGTCGCGCTCGTCGCGATCGTGGCCTTCAAGATGAAGGAGCCGCCGCGCGGCCAGTTCGAGAAGGACGACGTCCTCGGCGAGGTGATCGAGGACGAGGATCCGGCCCCGATCTCGATGGAGTCGGCGTTCGCCCGCATCAAGAAGATCGCGACGATCCGGACGGTGCTCGTCGCCTTCTGCGCCCTCGGCTTCGGCCTCTTCAGCCAGGGTGAGCTCGCCTCGCTCTACCTGAACGACAACCTCCACGTCCACGACGTGCTGACCCGCGGGCTCATCCTCAGCCTCTCGGGCGTCGCCGCGCTGCCGCTGCTGCCCGTTCGTCGGGAAGTACTTCGACCGCGTCTACCGGATGAACCCCGCCAAGGCCCTCGCGATGGTCGGCGCGCTGATCCTGCCGTCGGCGCTCTTCACGCCGCTGCAGTACTCGGTGCACAACTCGACCGCGCTTCTGGGTCCTCGGCGTGCCGCAGGCGGTGCTCACGACCTCGGCGTTCGCGATGACGGCCCCGGTGCTGCAGGCGGTCGTGCCGTACCGGCTGCGTGGCATGGGCACGGCGATGGCCACGATGTACATCTTCTTCATCGGTGGCTTCCTCGGTGGCGTGCTCTCCGGGTTCTTCACGAACGCGATCGGCATCCGGGGCACGGTCATCGCGATCGGCGTACCGACGAGCATCATCGGCGGCCTCATGCTGATGAACGGCGCCCGGTTCATCCGCAACGACCTCTCGCTGGTCGTGGAGGAGCTGCTCGAGGAGCAGGACGAGCACCGGAAGCGCAGTCGAGCTCGGCGAGGCCACGCCGGCGCTGCAGGTCGCGAACATCGACTTCTCGTACGGCACCGTGCAGGTGCTGTTCGACGTGAACTTCGAGATCGCGCACGGTGAGTGCGTCGCGCTGCTCGGGCACGAACGGCGCGGGCAAGTCGACGATCCTGCGCGTGATCAGCGGGCTCGAGGTGCCCGAACGCGGGGTGGTGCGGCTCGACGGCCGGAACATCACCTACGTCGCGCCCGAGGCCGCGGGTGAAGCTCGGCATCGTGTCGCTCCCCGGCGGCAACGGGACGTGTTCCCGAGCCTCACCGTCGACCAGAACCTCGCGGTCAGCGCGTGGTCGAACGAGGGCGGCAAGGACGACGTCGACGCGCGCATCGCCGAGGTGCTGGAGCTCTTCCCCGAGCTCGAGGAACGCCAGAAGCAGCTCGCGAGCAGCCTCTCCGGCGGCCAGCAGCAGATGCTCGCGCTCGCCCGGGTCCTGCTCCACAAGCCCGAGGTCCTCATCATCGACGAGCTGTCGCTCGGTCTCGCGCCGATCGTGGTGCAACGCATGCTCGAGCTCGTCGACCAGCTGCGCGCCCGGGGCCAGACGATGATCATCGTCGAGCAGTCGCTGAACGTCGCGCTCGCGATCGCGGACCGCGCCATCTTCCTCGAGAAGGGTGAGGTCGGTTCGAGGGCGCCGCCGCGGACCTGCTCGAGCGTGACGACCTCGCCCGGGCGGTGTTCTTCGGGACCGAAGGCGGGCTGATGCTGGGCTCGCTCCTCGTACCCCACATCTGGACCGCGAACCTGATCTTCATCGGGATCGTGCGCGGGCTGATCGTCGCGCTGATCGCGATGGGCATCGTGCTCGTCTACCGGTCGAGCCGGGTCATCAACTTCGCGGTCGGCCGACCTCGGGGTCCCGGCGGCGGCGCTGCTCGCGGTGATGGCGGGCAAGGCGCACTGGCCGTACTGGCCGTCGCTCATCCTGGCCGTGCTGGCGGGCACGCTCGCCGGGACGGTCGTCGAGCTCGCGGTGATCCGCCGGCTGTTCAAGGCCCCGCGGGTGATCGTGCTGGTCGCGACGATCGGCGTCGCCGAGCTCGCGCGCGCGGTCACGCTGACGCTGCCCGACTACCGCACCGGATCGCTGCAGACCGCGTACCCGACCCCGATCACGGGGGAGTGGCACATCGGGAGCGTCACGATCGAAGGCGCGCAGCTGCTCGTGCTCATCGTCGTCCCGATCATCACGGCGGACTCTGGTGGCTGCTCGGTCACACCCGCTTCGGCATCTCGGTGCGCGCGTCGCGCGTCGAACTCCGATCTCGCCCGCCTCACCGGCATCAGCCCCAAGCTCGTGTCGACCGCGATCTGGACGCATCGCCGGGTTCCTCTCGGCGGTCTCGGTCATCCTCTACGCCACCGAGCAGGGATCGTCCGACCTCGTGTCGATCGGCCCCGAGACGCTGCTGCTCGGCCTGTCGGCCGCGCTGATCGGCGCGGATGAAGTCGTTCCCGCGCGCGGTCGCGGGTGCGATCGGCATCGGGATCCTCTACCAGGTGCTCGTGTTCAACTTCCCGAACACGGTCGGGCTCGTGCAGTTCGTGCGTCCTGATCGTCGTGCTGTTCCTGGTGGCGCCGGATGAGCCGGCGCGACGACACCGGTGCCGAGAGCTTCTCGTTCGCGCCGCGTGTCCCGGCGGTCCCCGAGCGGCTGCGCGAGATCTGGTGGGTCCGGCGCATGCCGCAGCTCGCTGGCCGGCCTCGCGCTCGCTCGTCGCGATCGTGCTGCCGCTGATCGTCACGCCAGTCGTTCCACCAGCAGACCTACGCCATGGTTCTGGCCTTCGCGATCTGCGCCGTCTCGGTGACCGTCCTCACCGGGTGGGCCGGTCAGCTGTCGCTCGGGCAGATGGCGTTCGCGGGCATCGGCGCGCTCAGCGCGGCGGCCTTCGTGCGCGGCGTGTCGGTCGACATCGGTTGGCAGTTCGACCCGGCTCATGCAGGGCAGCGTGCCCAAGGTCCCGTTCGTGCTCGCGATGCTGCTCGGCGCGGTCGGTCGCATGCCTCGTCGCGGTCGCGGTCGGCTTCGGTGCGCTGCGGGTGAAGGGCCTGCTGCTCGGCGATCAGCACGCTGGCGTTCGCGATCGCCGCGCAGGCGTACATCTTCTCGCGACCGATCTTCACCGGGTCCGTCGACGCGACGACGGTCGAGCTCCCACGCGGGCAGCCTCGGGCCGATCGACCTCACCCACCTGAACCGCAGCTACTACTACTTCACGCTCGCCGCGCTCGTGATCGTGCTGGTCGCTCGTCGGCCACCTTCGCCGGACGGCGGCATCGGCCGCACGATCATCGGGGTGCGCGAGAACGAACCCGCGGCGTCGGCGCTCACCGTCTCGCCGCGCCGGGCCAAGCTCACCGCGTTCGCGGTCGCGGGGTTCGTCGCCGGGCTCGGCGGCGCGATCCTCGGTGGGCTCGTCGTCACGATCGGGTTCCCGAGCGGTTCTTCACGCGTCGAGGACTCGCTCATCCTCGTCGCGCTCGCGGTGATCGGCGGCCTCGGGCAGCCTCGCCGGCGCGGTCATCGGCGCGTTCTGGGTGGTCGGGCCTGCCCGCGTTCTGGCCGGACAACCAGACCGTGCCGCTGTTCACCTCGAGCATCGGGCTGCTCATCATCCTGCTCTACATCCCCGGCGGGTTCACCCAGATCGGCTACTGGTTCCGCGGCTCGATGCTTGAACTGGCTGGAGAAGCGCCTGCCCGAGGTCGCCGACGAAGACGAGCACCGCGCCACCGGTCGTCGCTGCACACGGCGATCGGTCGCCCGATCGTCGCACGAACGCGGACGGCAGCGTGATCTCGCACCGCCGGGCTCACCGTGCTGTTCGGCGGGCTCGTCGCGGTCGACTCCGTCGACTTCCGCGTCGAAGCCCGGCGAGGTCATCGGGCTCATCGGCACCAACGGCGCCGGCAAGTCGACGCTGCTCAACGCGATCGGGGGCTACGTCCCGAGCGACGGGCCGGGTCGAGCTGCTCGGCCGGGACGTCTCGAACGCTCGCCGGCGCACCGCGCGCCCGCACGCGGGCCTGGGCCGCACGTTCCAGGCCGCGACGCTCTTCCCCGAGCTGACCGTGCGCGAGACCGTGCAGCTCGCGCTCGAGGCCCGCCAGCGCGACGTCGTTCTGGGGATCGCTGCTGTACCTGCCCGGCGCGACCCGCGCCGAGCGGGCGAAGCGCGACCGAGGCCGCGGAGCTCATCGACTTCCTCGGTCTCGGGCGGTACGCCGACCGCTTCATCGCCGAGCTCTCGACCGGCACCCGGCGCATCGTCGAGCTCGCGTGCGGTCCTCGCGCGTCGCGCCGCGGGTGATCTGCCTCGACGAGCCGACCGCCGGCGTCGCCCAGCGCGAGGCGGAGGCGTTCGGTCCGCTCGATCAAGCGGGTGCAGCAGGAGCTCGACGCGACCCTGATCGTCGTCGAGCACGATCTCGCCGCTGATCATGTCGATCTCCGACCGCGTGTACTGCATGGAGGCCGGCGCGATCATCGCCGAGGGCCCGTCCGACACGATTCGCAACGACCCGCTCGTCATCGCGTCGTACCTCGGCACCGACGACCGCGCGATCCAGCGCAGCAACGCGGGCGCGGTCCTGAGCGCATCGGAAGGAAGGACGGACGAGGGATGAGCGGAAACTTCGCGCCCGAGGCAGCCGTGACCACGTGGCGCGAGAACGGTTGGGTGCTCATCGAGGGCCTGGTCAGCACCGAGGAGATCGACGCCGCGACCGTCGACCTCCCGAAGATGTTCCCGACCCCGGCGGAGTACCACGCCGATCCGGAGGGCGAGACCGAGAAGTGGCTCGGCCGACGGCCGCCGAGTCGCGACGAATGGGTGTGGCCGCCCACCGGACCCGGGTTCCGCCCCGAGCAGCACACGTGGCTCAGCCAGTTCCCGTTCCCCGGCTCGGGCACGTTGAACCGGATGTGCGTCCACCCGGCCATCGTCGACTTCATGCAGCGCGCGCTCCAGACGACGGACCTCCGGCTCTACCAGGCGCGCGCCAACGCCAAGTACACCGGTCTGACCAACTACGAGCAGCCGATGCACACCGACCGGAACCACTCGTTCCTGCCGCCGCTCACCGAGACGCCCTGGCTGCACGTCGAGTCGTTCCTGTACCTGTCGGACGTGCACGCCGGCACCGCGCCGACCCACCTCGTACCCCTGCGCGACTCCGTCGGGCACTCGCCGACCGAGCCGCTGATCATGCCGAACGGCGATCCCGAGATCTACGCCGCCGAGCGGCCCGCGACCGGCGTGCGGGGCTCGCTGCTCGCGTACCGGCCCGACGTCTTCCACCGCGGGGTGGACCTGACCGATCCGGGGGCGCGCGCTTCCTGCTGAACGTCAGCTTCAAGCACGCGGGCCACGACTGGGTCGGCTACGACTCGATCCAGTCGCGCGCGAACTCGGCGGAATGGGATCGGTTCGCGGAGGCCTCGACGCCGAAGGAGCTGGCGCTGTTCGGGTTCCCCGAGCCCGGCCATCCGATCTGGGACGAGGCGATGCTGCGCGAGACCGCGCTGCGCTACCCCAAGCTGGACCTCACACCGTGGCTCGAGGCGGCCGCTGCGACCTGACCGCGCGGGCGGGGTCGGTCACCGGATCCGGAACGAGTAGCTCCCGGCGCCGACCGTGAGCCGTACGGTGCCGCCCTTCGTGGCGTTGACCCGGATCCCGGTGATGCCGTCCAACGCGTGACCGGCCTCCGTGACCTTCCCGGCGTCACGCGCGCGCAGCTGCAGGGTGATCGACCCGTTCGGCGGGACCTGCAGCGCGAGGCTCGTCACGGATCCCGTCCGGCGCCACCCGACGCGGACCGGGCCGCTGACGGTCGGCACGGCGCCGGAGACGCGGGCCGGACCCGCACCGGGTTGGGTGATGGTGACGCGGGCGCCGGTCGGCTTGGCGGTGGGAGCGGTCGTCGTCGCACCCAGGAAGGTCTCCGGGTAGGCGACCAGCGCGGCCGAGCCCCACCCGTGGGACGTGCTGTCGCCGTCGGCGTCGCTCGGAGCCCACGTCTCCCAGGTGAACGAGCCCCCCTGCGCGACGATCTGGCCCCAACCGGGACCGGACGCGTCGGTGAGGACCCGCTGCACGTCGGCGTCCCGACCGGCCGCGGCCAGGGCGCGCACGAGCACGAGCCCGTTGTCCGGACCCATCGCGACCCGCAGCTGGGCCACGGAGGCGCCGACCGCGGCGCGTTGTGCCGCGGGGACGATGCCGTACGCGAGCGCGAACGCGTTGGCCTGCTGCGATGCGTGCGTGCTCATCGACCCGTCGGCTTCCAGGCCGTCGATGTACACACCGTCGCGCACGCCGTAGCCGTGCGTTCATCGCGGCAACGAGCGCGTCCCGGCGATTGCGCCAGGTCGCGGCGGTGGCCGTGTCACCCCGGATCGCCGCCATCTCGGCGACGCGGTCGTAGGCGTTCACCGCGAGCGCGTTGACCGTGGTGCGGGCCACGGTGCTCATGTCGTATCCGTAGCGCATCGGCGGCGGCCAGTCGACCGCGCCGTACAGGTAGTCCTCGCCGCCGCCGGGCAGCCTGGTCACCAGGCCCGTCGCCGGATCGGTCGCGGCCGCGATGTAGGCGGCGACGCGCGTGGCCACCGGCGCGAGCGCGTCGAGCGTCGTGCGGTCCCCGGTCGCGACGAAGTACTGCCAGACCCAGTCGGGATAGCGCTCGGTGTTGTCGGGGATGTCGCGCGCGCCGTCGCCGTTCGGGTACACGACGTTGAGCCGGCCGTCGGGCCAGTACCGGGTCTGGGACCGGGCGAAGTCGCGCAACGCCTGCCACGTGAGGTTCTGCTCGCCGAACGCGCGCGTCGTCGCCTGCGAGTCGTCGTAGGAGTCGAGCAGGAACTGGCCCTTCTCGCGGGTCGGGGTGTCGACGAACTGCTCCTGGCTCACGTACAAGCGCGGAGCGGCGGGTGAGCGACCACACCGCGTCGAGCTTCGGATCCGAGGAGCTGAAGCTCGCGGCGCCGTCGGCCGGCATCGCGGAATGGCGAGCCTCGATGACCATCTGGCTCGCGGTCAGCGGCTCGTGGGAGCTGTCGACCTCGAGGTACTGGAACGCGAGGTACCCGAACGGCTCGAACGTCGAGGCTCCCGCCGCGCTGGGTGTACCGGTAGCTCATGTCGGTGCCCTGATCGAGGTGGGTCGTCGACACCGTGCCGTCGGGGTTCAGGGCGAACCCGGCGCGGATCGTGAGGGGCGCGCCGGCGATGCCGTGGCGGAAGCGCACGACCGGGGTGGCGGCGTAGATCGCGCCGTAGTTCGCGACGACCGCGCCGGACGGGAGCCGCCGCACCGACACCGGTCGGATCGCCTGGGTCGCGATGCGGGTCCGTTGCGCGACCAGGCCGGTGAACGGCACGACGCCGGGCGGCCCGAGCACCGGGACGGGCTTCCAGGTGGTGGCGTCGAAGCCGCCGGTGGACCATCCGTCGGGGTGGTTCCGGGCGTCGATGACCTCGGTGAAGTCGCCTTCGTCGTTGCGCGGCGTTCCCGGGGTCCATTCCGCCGGCTGCTCGCGCCAGGTGCCGTCGGTGCCGATGATCTCGTGCGTGCCGTCGCGGTGGACGACGGAGATCTCCGCGAGCAGGCCCGGTTGCCCTTCCGGCCGGCCCTGGCCCGCGCCGTACCAGTGGTGGAGCACGCCGACGCCGTTCGCGCGGCCGGCCCGCATCAGCCGCGTGACGTCCGTCGCCTCCACGTACTGCTCATCGGGATACGAGAACGACGGTCCGGCGTCCGCGCGGAGCCCGTTGATCCACAGCTGGTACTGGTGGGACGCCGCGACGAACGCGGTCGCGCGCACGATGGGGCTCGCGCCGAGCGTCCTGGTCGTGCGGACGTACGTGAACTGGTCGTGGGTCGGTGGTGACGCGCCGGGCGTGACCCACTGGGCCTGCCAGTCCTTGGTGCGGGGGATCGTCACGAACGTCGACGGCCGGGCGAAGGGGCCGGAAGCAGCACCGGCATCGCGGGTGGCGACGGTCCACCAGTACTGCGCGTCGCCGCTCAGCTTGGGCCCGGCGTAGGGCACGAACGCCTGCTGCCCAGATGTCACCCAACCGCTGTCCCAGACGGCGGTCTGCGGGTTCGTCGTCGCCCGGCGGGTCACGATGACGCGGTACCCGACCTGCTGCGCGCCGGGACGGGCGTCGTTCACGTGCCACGCGAACGCGAGCCCGTCCGGATCGACGCCGGTCGCCGGGCTCATGCCGTTGACCGTCAGCGCGGTCGGCGCGCCCGGCTCGCTCGCGGCGGCAGCCGGCCGGACGGCGACCGATCCGATCGTCGCGGTGACGAGCACGCCCAGGCTCAGCGCGACTGCCCATCTCCGGAGCGCGTGCACTCGCGTCTGGCGCCGCATGTGACTCCACCTCGTCCGCCGCAGCCCCCCGGACACGGCGGTCGGAGCCTACCGACCGGGCCGGCCGGGGGCGTCTCAGTCCGGCGGCCGCTCGAAGTCCTCGGGCGCCGCGGTGCGGGAGAGGATGCCGAGGGTCGCGCGCAGCGCGCTCTCGGGGATGATCGGGAAGATGTCCGCCTCCTTCCACGCCGGGTCGATGTCCGACCAGTCGTAGTAGGAGGTGACGAGCGTGCCGCGGTCCGTGGGCTCGAGGGTGTAGCCGTAGACGTGGCCGATCTGCGGCTTGATCTGACCCTCGATCGTCCAGGCGATCTCGCGGTCGGGAACGAGCTTCGTGATGTTGATGGTCACGTCGTAGCGGCCCATCGGGAAGTCGTTCAGGGACTCACGGTCCATGTGCACGACGAAGGTGTCGCCCACCGCGGTCACCGGGTCGCCGGTCGCGGCGAGCAGCATGCCGCTGGCGTCGATCGCGACGTGACCCTTGGGGTCGCTCAAGATCTTGAAGATCGTCGCCGGGTCGGTGGCGATGGTCCGCTGGACTTCGATGCGCTCACTCGTCATGCCCGCATCCTGTCACCGCGGGCAACGAGTCTGAAATCGCCGGCCGGCTCGGCGGCGCGTGATCGAGACTCTCCGGATGACCGTGATCCGTTCCGCCGTGCCCGTCGATCTCCCGGACGTCGTCGACCTCTGGGATCGTGCGGGCGGGCCGACCCGTCTCGCGGGGCGTCTCACCGAAGCGAACCGGCTGCTCGAACGCGATCCCGGTGCCCTGCTCGTGGCGGAGCACGACGGCCGGGTGGTCGGGACGCTGATCGTGGGTTGGGACGGCTGGCGCGCTCACCTGTACCGGCTGGCGGTGGAGCCGCCGGCCCGCCGGCACGGCATCGCCCGCGCGCTGGTGGCGGAGGCTCAGGCGCGCGCCCGCCGGCTCGGAGCCGTCCGCCTCGACGCGATGGTCGACGACGCGAACGACACCGCGATCGGGTTCTGGGCGCGCATCGGGTTCGAACCCGATGACCACGACTCGCGATGGTCGCGCATCCTGTGAGCCGCTACGGCAGCTGATGGATCGCCGTGGGAAGGCGCGGCGGTGTGGTCGCGCTGGGCCCGCGGCTGGTTCCCTTCGCGACCGCGGGGCTTCCCGGCGCCGGCGCGTCGGGGATCACGCCCGAGGTCAGCGCGGTGAACGTGGCGGAGTCGCCCGGCTGCAGGTGGCCGATGTACCAACCCGCAGCTCCCACCGAGTCCCAGCCGTTGGGGAGCGTGACGCTGCCGCCGTGGGTGGCGTCGTCCCACGCCGGCGGTTGCTCGGTCGCGGGCCACGCGATGAAGCTGACCGTCGGGCCGACGACCCGGGCGCAGAGGTTCCACGGGAGTGGCACCTGCGAGCCGCCGGGCCGGAACACGGAGCTCAGGTCGAAGGAGCCGATCTGCGTCCCCACGCCGGTGGTGGCGGTGTCCCACACGTGGACGTTGAAGATCCAGCCCGCGTGGAAGTAGACGTTCTTGGTCACCGTGATGGCCCGGCGCGCGCCGTCGGCCGCTTCGGAGATCCGCAGGGCCGCGCCCTCCTGATTGATGTTCGAGGACTCACTGGACCACGTCGCGCAGGACTGCTCGTTCTCGGCCACCGGATCCGCACCTCGCTGGAACGCGCACGCGGGTGTTCCCCGAGAGGTTCGACGCGGGTGCACTCGCGGTCGTGGCGTTCGTGGAGACGGCGAGCCCGGTGGTGTCGTTGCCGTCCGGGGTCAGGAGCTCGGCGGTGAGGGTCGGGTCGAGGGGCGTGACCACCGGGCGTGCGCTCGTCAGCACTCCTGCGTCCGAGCCCACGTACACGATGCCCGCGCTGATCGCCGGCGAGGACCCGACGGCACCTCCCAGCGCGATCGTCCGTGCGGGAGCGCACACGCGTGGCGCGGTCGTGCAGCCCGAGCCGCCGTCGGCCGGGAAGGCCGAGAGCCGGCCGTCGTTGCTCCCGACGTAGACGAGGCCGCCGGCGAGCGCGGGGGACGACCGCACCGGCCCGCCGGTGGCGGCGGTCCACGTCGGTGAGCACGTGACCGGCGCGGCGCTGCACGCGCCCGGAGCCGTGGTGTCGAACACGTCGAGGTGGCCGTCATCGGAGCCGACGTACACAACTCCGTTGGCCACCGCCGGTGACGATTCGATCGGGCCGCCGGTCGGCGCAGTCCAGGCCGGGGCGCAGGACAAGGGAACGCCGGTGCAGCCCGTCACCCCGGACGCGTCGAACGCGTAGAGCGAGCCGTCACCCGATCCGACGTAGACCGCGCCTCCTGCCACCGCAGGCGATGACTCGATGGCGCCGTAGGTCGCCGCGGTCCATTCGGGCGCGCACGTGCGCGGAGCCCCGGTGCACCCGATCACGCCGTTGGCATCGAACGCGTAGAGCTTGCCGTCGTCGGAGCCGACGTACACGGAGCCGGACGCGATCGCCGGGGAGGACCGGACCGGCCCTCCGGTGGGCGCGCTCCAGAGCGGGCGGCACGTGATCGGGGCTCCGGAGCAGCCGTTGACCCCCTTGGCGTCGAACGCGTCGAGGTGACCGTCGTCGGACCCGACGTACACCGTGCCGTTGGCTACGACCGGGGACGACGCGACGGGTCCTTGCGTGGGCGCGGTCCAGAGCGGCGCGCACGTCGTCGGGGTCCCGGTGCAGCCGGTGACTCCGTTCGCGTCGAAGGCGTAGAGCTTGCCGTCGTCGGAGCCGACGTACACGACGCCGTTGGCGACCGCGGGCGACGACGACACCGGGCCGCCGGTGGCCGCGGTCCACAACGGCGCACACACGTAGAGGGTGCAACCCTGTGTGCTCCTCGCGTCGAAGGCGTAGAGCTTGCCGTCGTCGGAGCCGACGTACACGACGCCCTTCGCGACCGCGGGCGATGACGACACCGCGCCTCCCGTCGACCCCCGCCACGCCGTCACGAGCTGGCGCAGGTTCGTCGCCGACGTGCTGGTGTCGAACTGGTTGTTCCGCGTGTGGGCACCGTCGTAGCCGAACACGGACCAGTCGCACGCCGCGAGGACGAGCGTCATGGCCAGGGCGAGCGCGCACCAAGCCACCTGCCGTCGAATCTGCAACCCGATCATGCGTACGTCCCCTGCCCGGTCCCGCCCCCGCGTCGATGAACCTATCCGCAGTCGGAGCCGGCTGCGCGCGCCCTGCGCGCGCGGCGCGTCAATCGCGCTCAGCGCGCGCGGATCCGGCGCAGGTCTGCCGTGCAGCAGTGAACCGGCCGGCGGGTCAGGCCGGTGGAGTCATCGAGTTCGCGATGTCGCGGAGCTGGTTCTTGGCCACCTTGTCCAGGGTGGCGCGGGGGAAGTCGTCGACGACGTACACGGCCCGGGGGACCTTGAAGTCGGCGAGGTTGGCCTGGCACAGCTCGATGATCACCTTCTCGAGCGTGGCCTCGTCGTCGGCGCCCGGGTTGGTGATGATGAACGCGACCGGGACGGTGTCGAGCATCTCGTGATCGCGACCGACGACGGCGATGTCTGCGATGCCCGGAACCTGCCGGCAGACGTCCTCGACCTCGCGGGCCGACACGTTCTCGCCTCCGACCTTCAGAACGTCGCCGTCGCGCTCGGAGTAGAAGAAGTTGCCGCCTTCGCCGATGCTCACCATGTCGCCGGTCTTGAACCAGCCGTCGTCGGTGAAGCTCTTGGCCATCGCCTCGGGGTTGTCGTAGTACTCGAGGAACAGCTGGATGCCCCGCGTGCCGCGCACCCACAGCTCACCGACCTTGCCGTCGGTGCAGAGCTCGCCGGTCTCCTTGTCGATGATCATGAACTCGTAGCCCGGTGTCGGCTTGCCCATCGACCGCAGCGGGTACGTGCCCGACGGGTTGATGGAGGTGGCGTGGATGACGGTCTCGGTCATGCCCCACGCCGGGACGACCTGGCACTGCAACCATGCGTCGAGCTCCGGCATGATCAGCCCGAACACGCCCACCTTGATCGTGTGCTCCGGGATCGGCTGGCCCGCGAGCGCCTTGAAGATGAACGGGATCAGCGAGATGTGCGTGACGCCGTGGGCCGCGACGACCTCCCAGAAGCGGCTCGAGGAGAACTTCGGCTGCAGGACGACCGTGCCGCCGACACCGAGGGTGGTCCACAGCGACCAGCTCTGCGCGTTGACGTGGAAGAAGGGAAGGTAGATCAGGTAGACGTCGTCGCCGGTCATGCCGATGTTGTCCGGCCCGACCCGGCCGGCCCACAGCGCGTTGGCGTGCGTGTGCACCACGGCCTTCGGGCGCGACGTCGTCCCGGAGGTGAACTGGATGCCGGCGGGCAGCATCGGCTCGCGCGGGCGCTCCGGGAGCGTGGCGGCGTCGGCGGGGAGGTCGTCGAAGGCAAGCTGGCCGTGGTCGAGCTCGCCGGCCGGGGCCGGAGCGCCGCTGTTGTCGGCGGTCACCGCGATCCACGACAGCTTCGGTCCCGCTTCGGCGACGAGCGCCGCGTACTGGGGCTGGGTGATCGCGGCGACGCAGCCGGCCTTGTCGATGTAGTACTCGAGCTCGGCCGCGACGCTGCGCGTGTTGGTGGTGACGCCGACCGCGCCGAGGGTCGCACATGCGTACCAACCGAGGACCATCTCGGGCGCGTTGTCCGAGTGGATGAGCACCTTGTCGCCCTTGACGATCCCGCGGGCGTGCAGTCCCGCGGCGAGGCTGCGCACGTCGTCGTTGAACTCGCGCGTAGGTCCAGGTGCGTCCATTGCCGTCGCGGGGCTCCCAGATCAGGAGCGGGTGGTCGGGCTTGACCTCGGCCCAGTGCGCCAGCAACCACGGCAGGTCCTGGCCCTCGAATTGGAACTGGGCGACCTGATCGGCATTCACGTTGCGTTCTCCCCCGGGCGACGGTGACGACGAGAGCCCGAGCCTATTCGGACGCTCCGAGCGCCTTCGGAGGCGGAGCAGGGCAATGGGGCCAATTGTTTTCTCGCGGGGTACCTGGGGGATGGTGACGCCCGTGGTGGAGTCAGGAGCGCTGAGGCGAGTGGACGAGATCGTGCAGAACGCCGTCCTGCACGAGGACGCACCGGGCGTCGTCGCCGCGGTCGCGGCGGCAGACATGACGCACGTGTCGACGGCGGGTGTGATGTCGCTCGGCGGCGCACCGATGGCCCGCGACACGTTGTTCCGGATCACGTCGATGACCAAGCCGATGACTGCTGCGACGGTGTTGACGCTCGTCGACTCCGGGCTGTTGCACCTCGACGACCCGGTCGACGAGCTCCTTCCCGAGCTCGCGAATCGTCGGGTGCTCCGCACCCCCGACGCGTCACTGACCGACACCGTGCCGGCGCAACGGCCGATCACGACCCGCGATCTCCTCACCTTCACATGGGGATTCGGCATGCAGGGCGCGATGTTCATGGCGGCGGAGCCCTGGCCGATCCTCACCGCGAGCGTCGAGCGGGACCTCTCGACGTTCGGGCCGCCCCAACCCGCCACGACGCCGGATCCGGACACGTGGATGGCCCGTCTCGGCGAGCTGCCGTTGTTGGCGCAACCCGGCGAACGATGGCTGTACCAGTCCGGATCCCAAGTGCTCGGCGTGCTCGCATCCCGGGCTGCCGGCGTCCCGTTCGCCCAGGTCCTTCGCGATCGCATCCTGGCGCCCCTCGGAATGGGCGACACCGCCTTTCACACCACCGACACGGCCCGCCTCGCGACCGCGTACGCGCGACGAGACGGCAAGCTCGAGGTGAGCGATCCTCCCGACGGGCAGTGGTCACGGCCACCCGCGTTTGCCGACGGCGGCGCCGGCTTGCTCTCCACCGTCGACGACGTCGTCGCGTTCGGTCGGATGCTGCTCTCCGGTGGCGAGGGAGTGCTGCGGCCCGAGACCGTCGACGCGATGACCCGCGACCAGCTCACCGAGACGCAACGCACGAATGTGTGGCCCGGCTTCAGCTTCCTCGACGATCGAGGCTGGGGCTACGGCGTCTCGGTCAGCGACGACGGGCGCTACGGCTGGGATGGAGGCTTCGGCACCACGTGGTCGAACGTCCCGGCGCGGGATCTCACGGTCGTGGTGTTGACGCAACGCGCCAACGACGAGACCGGGCCGCCGTTGGTGTGCGAGGAAGTGCTTGCTGCCGCGACCTCCGCCGATCCCTAGCCGGCCGGTCCTGGTCCGGCCGGCAAAGTGCGGAACCCTGATCGAGAGCGCAAGCGCACTCGTACAGGCCAGTGTGCGTCAATGACGCCAGCTGCATCCCGTTTCGGCGTGAGTTACACCCCCTCTGGGGGGTCCAAGTCGCACAGAAAGGAGTGCGGGCTCGCCCAGGCCACGGTGATCACGCCTGAGAGCTCTCCGACCTGGGTGGCAACCGAGCTCAGAGGTGTCTCGCCGCGTTGACGTGGGGAAGCACTCGGAGCGGGTGACGGGAATCGAACCCGCATTACCAGCTTGGAAGGCTGGGACTCTGCCATTGAGCTACACCCACGAGGACCGCGACGCTACCGCCCGCGGTCCCGCACCATGATCCGTTCCGGTTCGGGCTCGCCGGGCACCGGCGCGTCCCGCACGGCCCGGAAGCCGGCGCGCTCGAACGCGCGGATCGACCGGGTGTTGCCGAGCTCCGGGCCGGCGACGCAGCGGGTGATCCCGTCGGCCGCGAAGACGACCGTCGTGACGAACAGGTCGATCACCTTCGGACCGAGCCCGCGACCGATCGCCGCGACCTCGCCGATGAGCAGGTCCACGCCGGCGGTCCCTTCCGCGGACTCGCCGATCGTCGCCGCGTACTCGACGTTCTCGGGGCCGTCCGCGAGTCGATACCACTGGATCATCCCGGTCGGCGCGCCGTCGACCTCGATGACGAAGAGCTCGGTCGGCCCGCCCGCGTCGATCTCGGGGCCGTACTCCGCGACCACGTCGTCGACGGTGGCCGCGTCCGCACCCGCGCCACCGAGGTTCCCTTCGCCGTGCGCCGCACCCCACCACGCGAAGACGTGCGCGGAGTTGAGCCAGCGCGTCAGCGTCGGGAGGTCGGCCCGTTCGAGCCGCCGGAACGTGATCACTTCCGGGTCGTGCGGGTCCACGTCGGGAAGGGGGGATTTGAACCCCCGACCGCCTACTCCCAAAGCAGGTGCGCTACCAGGCTGCGCCACTTCCCGTGGGGCACAGGTTAGGGGGCGGATGAAGATCCGCCCCCCGACCCGATGCCGTTCTCGATGGACGTGCTCCGAGCGTCAGCCCGCGGGAAGGATGACCGTCTGGAGCTCGGTGTAGGGCGCGATGCCCTCCGGTCCGAGCTCGCGGCCGAGGCCCGACTGCTTGAACCCGCCGAACGGGCCGTTGAAGTCGAGGATCATCGACGAGTTGATCGCCACCGTGCCCGTCCGCACCTTGGCCGCGACCTCGGCGCCGTGCGTCGACGTCCGCCGTCCACACGGAACCGCAGAGCCCGTAGTCGGTGTCGTTCGCGATCGAGATCGCGTTCGCCTCGTCCGAGTAGGGGATGACCGAGAGGACCGGACCGAAGATCTCCTCACGGGCGATCTTCATGTTGTTGTCCACGTCGGCGAAGACGGTCGGCGTGATGTACCAGCCGGACTCCTGGTCCGTCTTCTCGCCGCCGGTGACCGCACGCGCACCGGCCGACTTGCCGGCCTCGAGGAAGCCCTCGACGCGCTCCTGCTGGCGCTTCGCCACCAGCGGGCCGATCTGCGTCGCGGGGTCGAGCGGGTCGCCGACGACCAGCGCGCCGACCTTGTCGGCCAGCGCGTCGACCACCTCGTTGTACCGGGACTGCGGAGCGAGGATGCGGGACTGCGCGCCACACACCTGGCCGTTGTTCATCAGGCCCGACATGACCATCTCGTTGAGCAGGGTGTCGTCGAGCACGACGTCGTCGAGCACGATCGCCGCGGACTTGCCGCCGAGCTCGAGCGTGACCCGCTTGAGCTGCTCGCCGCAGACGGACGCGATGTGCTTGCCGACCGCGGTGCTGCCGGTGAAGCTCACCTTGTCGATGCCCGGGTGACGCACGAGGTAGTCGGCGTTCTCACGACCGGCCGGCACGATGTTGATGATGCCCGGCGGCAGGTCGGCCTCGAGGACGGCCTCCGCGAACAGGTAGGAGTCGAGCGGCGTCTCCGGCGCGGGCTTCAGCACGATCGGCACGCCGGCCGCCATCGCGGGGCCGAGCTTCAGGGCGATGATGAACAGCGGGACGTTCCACGGGATGATGCCGGCCGCGACGCCGACGGGCGCGCGGCGCACCTGCAGCCGACCGCCGAGGGCGCCGGGACGCTCGTCGACCCACGTGTAGTCCGCGGCGAGCGCGGCGTAGGTGTCGAGCACCATCGTCGAGGAGAAGACCTGGCCCATGATCGACCAGGACTTCGGCGAGCCCATCTGGCTCGAGATGAGGTCGGCGATGGCCTCACCGCGGGCCTGCAGCGCAGCGGAGAGGCGGGAGAGGCCCGGCGGCACGCTCCGCGACCGGGAGCGGTCCCGCGTCGAAGGCCTTGCGAGCCGCGGCGACGGCCTTGTCGATGTCGGCCGGCGATGCGTCCGGCACCTGGCCGATGACCGCTTCGGTGTGCGGAGAGATGACGTCGATCAGGTCGCCGGTCTCGGGCTTGATGAATTCCCCGCCGATGAAGAGGGTCTCGTAGGTCTGCACGGTGATGGCTCCCATGGTCCGTTTGCGTGATCTTCGTCCGACCCGAACCCTATCCGGGGTCACCCCGGGGCCGCACCGCCGGGCTCGTCCGCCCGGTCGTCGCGCGCGTCCTCGTCCGGGGGCTCGTCCGCGCCGTCGTCCTCGTCGTCGCCGGCCAGGTCGCCGTCGCCGAGCAGCCAGAGCGCGATCGGCGGGAACACGATCACCGAGAGGAGGCCGGCCGCGACGAGCGCCGCGCCCGCCGCCTCGTCGAACACCTTGAGCTCGAGCCCGAGGCGCGCCGCGACCACGACGAACGTGAGCGACGTCGCCTGGAGCAGTCCGGAGGCCATGACGCGGCGGGTCGAGAAGTACTTGCGGTACAGGAGCGCGGGGACGCCGCGGACGACGAGCAACGAGACGAGGAACAACGGGATCAGGACGAGGTGGCCGGGGGAGTCGACCAGCGCGTCCACGTTGAACCGCGCGCCGCTGCTGACGAAGAACACCGGGACGAGGAAGCCGTACCCGATCCCCTCGACCTTGCGGCGGAACTCCGCGTGGACGAGGTGCTCGTCGTGATCCACGAACCGCAGCAGCGCGCCGGCGACGAACGCGCCGAGGATCGTCTCGATGCCGAGCCCGCTCGCCAGCGCGACGAACGCCACGAGCAGCAGCACGGCGGCGCGCACACCGAGCTGCGCCGACGTGTCCTCGAGCGCCTGCAGCGTCGCCGACACGCGCAGCGACCGGCCCGCCTCCAGCATTCCGAGCCCGATCACCACGACGAGCACGGCGAACGCCACGAGCAGGAAGACGTTCGAGCCCAGGCCCGGCGTGCCCGAGGAGCTCGTCGAGAAGAAGAGCGAGACCAGGAGGATCGTGCCGAACTCGGCGAGTGACGACGCCGCGAGCACCGTCTGACCGAACTCGGTCTCGCTCTCACCCGCGTCGCGGATGACGGGGACGACGAGCCCGAGCGAGGTCGACGCCAACATGATCGCGACGAACAGCGGGTTGCGGATGCTCTCGATCGGTTGGAGCCCGAACGCGACGACGACGGCCAGGCCGAGCGACGCGACGAACGCGATCGAGATCGTCCCGATGCGGCCGCGCAGTCGCGCGGGATCGATCTCCAGCCCGGCGAGGAACAGCAGGAACCCGAGCCCGAGCAGCGAGAGCACGACGACCGGCGTGTCGATCTCGAGCCATCCGAGCCCCGAGGGCCCGACGATGACGCCGAGGACGATCTCCAACGCGACCGCGGGCATCCGGACCTTCGGCGCCAGGTTCACCAGGATCGGCGCCAGGAACGCGACGACGGTGACGACGAGGATCGAGCTGAACGAGATCGACGGGTCGCGCAGCTGCGGGATGGCCACGGCCAGCACCGACCGAGGCTACCCAGCACGCGCCCGCGACGGCGTGTGACCGGAGGGTGAAGGGATCCGGGTTCGACGGGCCGGCGTGGGTATTGTGAACGGCCCTATGCAGACCACGGTCGAACCCCTCGAAGACAACCGCGTCAAGCTCCACGTCGCCGTCCCGGCGGAGGAGTTCGAGCCGGCGATCAACGCGGCGTTCCGCAAGCTCGCGGGCGAGGTCCGGATCCCGGGCTTCCGGCCCGGCAAGGCGCCCCGTCGCATCCTCGAAGCCCGCTTCGGTCCCGAGGTCGGCGCGCGAGCAGGCGCTGAAGGACGGGATCCCGGGGTTCTACGCCGACGCGGTGATCGCCGAGGACCTCGACGCCATCGCCGCACCCGAGATCGACATCACCGCGGGTGAGGAAGAAGGCGACGTCGAGTTCGACGCCGTCGTCGAGGTGCGGCCCGTCGTCAACCTCACCGGCTACGACGAGACTGACGGTCGAGCTCGACTACACGCCGCCGGACGACGAGGCGGTCGACGCGCAGATCGAGGGGCTCCGCGAGCGCTTCGGCGATCTCGAGGACTCCGCCGAGCCGCTCGTCGACGGCAACTACGCGGAGATGGACATCAGCGGGACCGTCGACGGCGAGCCGGTCGACGCGATGACGGCGACCGACTTCCTCTACGAGGTCGGCTCGGACGGCCTCGACGCCCGCGCTCGACGAGTCACTGCGCGGGAAGAAGCCGGGCGACATCGTCGAGTTCACCGACATCCTCCCCGAGCGGTTCGGCGACCTCGCCGGCCAGGAGGTGGCGTTCCGGGTCCTGGTCAAGGACGCGAAGCGCAAGGTCCTGCCCGGAGCTCACCGACGAGTGGGTCGCCGAGGTCACCGAGTTCGAGACGCTCGAGGCGTTGCGCGACGACAGCCGCGACCGCATCTCGACTGATCGGCAAGCTGCAGGCGCAGATGGCGCTGCGCGACCGCGTGCTCGACGAGCTGGCCGGCCTCGTTCCGGTCGAAGCGCCCGAAGCGCTGATCCAACAGGACATGGAGCGCAACCTGCACGACCTCGTGCACCGGCTCGAGGCGCAGGGCGTCGACATCCCCGGATACCTCGCCGCGACCGGCCAGGACCAGGCCACGTTCATCGATCGCATCCGCGAGGGTTCGATCAAAGCGGTGCTCGCCGACCTCGGACTCCGCGCGGTCGTCGCGCAGGAGGAGATCGAGGCGACCGACGAGGAGCTCGACGCCGAGATCGACCGTCTGGCCGAGCGAATGGGCGAAAAGCCCGAGCGGGTGCGGCGCGATCTCGACAAGCAGGGGGTGCTGGAGGCGGTACGCTCTGACATCGCCCGAGGCAAGGCGCTGGAGTTCCTGATCGATCACGCGACCGTGGTCGACCAAGAGGGAAATCCGATCGATCTCACGCTCCCCGACCGGAATGCCGACGCCGATCCCGACGTTGCCACCGATCCGGCCGACGCAACCGACGAAGCCGACCCAACCGATTCACTGGACCCAGTCCAAGAGGAGCCCCAAGCGTGATCTACAACTCCTTCTACGTCCCCGAGGTCTGGGAGAAGACCCCGTACGGCGGCGAGCGCACCACCAGCCTGCTGGGCAAGCTCCTCAAGGAGCGCATCATCCTGCTCGGCACCCCGATCGACGAGCACGTCGCCAACCTGATCATGGCGCAGCTGCTCCACCTCGAGAGCGAGGACCCGGACAAGGACATCTCGCTGTACATCAACTCGCCGGGTGGCGAGATCACCGGCCTGTTCGCGATCTACGACACGATGAAGTTCATCAAGCCGTCGGTGCAGACGATCTGCATCGGCCAGGCCGCCTCGGCCGCCGCGGTCATCCTGGCCGCCGGTGAGCACGGGCAAGCGCTTCATCCTCCCGCACGCCCGGGTGCTGATCCACCAGCCGCACGGTGGTGCGCAGGGCCAGGCGGTGGACATCCAGATCCAGGCCAAGGAGATCACGCGGATGCGTGAGACCCTGGACGAGATCCTGGCCCACCACACCGGCCAGACGGTGGAGAAGGTCGCCAAGGACACCGACCGCGACTTCATCATGGGCGCCAACGAGGCCAAGGAGTACGGCATCGTCGACGAGGTGATCACCAACCGGGAGCTGGCCGCAGTGCCGGTGCCCGCAGGTGTCAGCTAGGGACTGAACGGCTCTACGGGGGAGGGGACGTGGCGAAGTTCGGTGACGGCGGCGACCTGCTGAAGTGCTCGTTCTGCGGGAAGAGCCAGAAGCAGGTCAAGAAGCTCATCGCCGGTCCCGGCGTCTACATCTGCGACGAGTGCATCGATCTCTGCAACGAGATCATCGAGGAGGAGCTCTCGCAGAGCACCGAGGTCCGCTTCGACGACCTCCCCAAGCCCCGCGAGATCTACGAGTACCTGAACGACTACGTCATCGGCCAGGAGCAGGCGAAGAAGATCCTCTCGGTCGCGGTCTACAACCACTACAAGCGCGTGCAGGCCGGCGCGTACGGCGATCCCGACGTCGAGCTCCAGAAGTCGAACATCCTCCTGATCGGCCCGACGGGCTGCGGCAAGACCTGCTCGCGCAGACGCTCGCCCGGCTGCTCGCGCGTCCCGTTCGCCATCGCGGACGCCGACCGCGCTCACCGAGGCCGGCTACGTCGGCGAGGACGTCGAGAACATCCTCCTGAAGCTGATCCAGTCGGCCGACTACGACGTCAAGAAGGCCGAGACCGGGATCATCTACATCGACGAGATCGACAAGATCGCCCGCAAGGCCGAGAACCCGTCGATCACCCGCGACGTCTCCGGCGAGGGCGTGCAGCAGGCGCTGCTGAAGATCCTCGAGGGCACCACCGCGTCGGTGCCGCCCCAGGGTGGACGCAAGCACCCGCACCAGGAGTTCATCCAGATCGACACCACGAACATCCTGTTCATCTGCGGTGGCGCGTTCGCCGGCGTCGACAAGATCATCGAGCAGCCGCCAGGGCAACAAGGGCGTCGGCTTCCGCGCCGACGTCCGCACCTCGGAAGAGCGCAACGTCGGCGCGATCCTCAGCGGCGTCATGCCCGAGGACCTCCTGAAGTTCGGGCTCATCCCCGAGTTCGTCGGCCGGCTCCCGGTGATCGGCGCGGTCCACAACCTCGACCGGGACGCGCTCGATGCGCATCCTCACGGTCCCGAAGAACGCGCTGCTGCGCCAGTACCAGAAGTTCTTCCAGTTCGACGACGTCGACCTCCACTTCACCGACGACGCGCTCGAGGCCGTCGCCGACCAGGCGCTCGCACGCGGCACCGGTGCACGCGGCCTGCGGGCGATCCTCGAAGAGGTGCTGCTCGAGGTGATGTACGACCTGCCGAGCCGCTCGGACGTCACGCAGTGCGTCGTGGACCGGTCGGTCGTGGTCGACCGGGTCCACCCGACGCTCGTCACCGGTGACGACGAGGAGCGCCGCACCGCGTAACCCGTTCTCGGCACGCTCGACCGCCTCTGAGCCGGTTCAGCGCTCCGAGAATCCGCGTTCCGTAGACTCCCGCGGATGGAGATCCCCGAGAAGCCGACCCTCGACGGGCTCGAGGCGAAGTGGTCGGCGCGCTGGGACGCAGGACGCGCATCTACCGGTTCGACCGCACGAAGTCGCGCGCCGAGGTCTTCGCGATCGACACGCCGCCGCCGACGGTCAGCGGGTCGCTGCACATGGGCTCGGTGTTCGGGTACGCGCAGACCGACACCATCGCCCGGTACCAGCGGATGCGGGGCGACGAGGTCTTCTACCCGATGGGCTGGGACGACAACGGTCTCGCCACCGAACGCCGCGTGCAGAACTACTACGGCGTGCGCTGCGACCCGCGCTGCCCGTACGACCCGGCGTTCGTGCCGCCGGAGAAGCCCGAGAAGCGAGGCGATCCCGATCTCGCCGGCCGAACTTCGTCGAGCTGTGCGACACGCTCGTCGTCGAGGACGAGAAGAAGTTCGAAGAGCTCTGGCGCTGCCTCGGGCTCTCGGTCGACTGGACGCTGACGTACACGACGATCGGCGAGCGCTCCCGGCGCGCGTCGCAGCGCGCGTTCCTGCGCAACCTCGCGCGCGGTGAGGCGTACCAGGCCGAAGCGCCGACGCTCTGGGACGTCGACGACCGCACCGCGGTCGCGCAGGCCGAGCTCGAGGACCGTGAGACGGCCGGCGCGTACCACGCGCATCACGTTCCACGGCGTCGACGGTGCTGCGCGACATCCTGATCGAGACGACGCGGCCCGAGCTGCTCCCGGCGTGCGTCGCGCTCGTCGCGCACCCGACGACGAGCGCTACCAGCCGCTGTTCGGCACCGACGTGACCACACCGCTGTTCGGCGTCTCCGTGCCGGTGGTCGCGCACCCGCTCGCCGATCCCGAGAAGGGCACCGGCATCGCGATGATCTGCACGTTCGGTGACACCACCGACGTCGTGTGGTGGCGCGAGCTGCAGCTCCCGACGCGCAACGTGATGGGTCGCGACGGCCGCATCGTGTCGGACCACCCCGAGTGGGGGACCGCGGGCCCGGACGCGGACGCGAACTACGCCGAGCTCGCGGGCAAGAACGCGAAGCAGGCGCAGACGCGCATCGTCGAGCAGCTGACGGAGTCGGGCGAGCTCGTCGGGGAGCCGAAGCCGATCACGCACCCGGTGAAGTTCTACGAGCGCGGCGAGCGCCCGCTCGAGATCGTCACCTCGCGTCAGTGGTACTTCCGCAACGGCGGTCGCGAGCCGGAGCTGCGCGACGGTGTTCCTGGCTCGGGCCGCGAGCTGCACTGGCATCCCGGGCACATGCGCCAGCGCTACGAGACGTGGGTCGAGGGGCTGAACACGGACTGGCTCGTCAGCCGCCAGCGGTTCTTCGGCGTGCCGTTCCCGGTCTGGTACCGGCTGCGACGCCGACGGCGAAGTCGACTACGACGCCCCGTTGCTCCCGAGCGAGGACCAGCTGCCGGTCGACCCGTCGACCGACGTGCCCGGCCGGCTTCACCGCGGACCAGCGCGGCGAGCCCGGCGGGTTCATCGGTGACCCCGACGTCATGGACACGTGGGCCACCTCGTCGCTCACGCCCCAGATCGTGACGGGTTGGGGCGACGACGCCGACCTGTTCGCGCGCACGTTCCCGATGGACCTGCGCCCGCAGGGTCCGGAGATCATCCGCACCTGGCTGTTCGACACCGTGGTGCGCGCGCACTTCGAGCACGGGTCGCTTGCCGTGGACCGACACGACGATCAACGGCTGGGTGCTCGATCCCGACCGCAAGAAGATGTCGAAGACCAAGGGCAACGTCGTCACGCCGATGCCGCTCGTCGAGCAGTACGGCGCCGACGCGGTCCGGTACTGGGCCGCGAACGGCCGCCCGGGCATCGACACCGCGGTCGACTACGGCCAGATGAAGGTCGGTCGGCGCCTCGCGATCAAGCTGCTCAACGTGTCGAAGTTCGCGCTCGGCGGTCATCGGCGACGCGGCGAACGGACGAGCCGGTCACCGAGCCGCTCGACCGGTCGATGCTCGCCGCGCTCGGCCGA
The DNA here is from genome assembly GCA_963770105.1 of uncultured Acidimicrobiia bacterium. Lineage (GTDB taxonomy): Bacteria > Actinomycetota > Acidimicrobiia > IMCC26256 > JAENVU01 > Chersky-806. Next base: position 668,444 of record CAVYOL010000002.1, read on the forward strand.
TCTCGTGCGCGACGCCACCGCGGCCTTCGACGCGTACGACTACGCCCGCGCGCTCGAACGCACCGAACGGTTCTTCTGGTCCTTCTGCGACGACTACGTCGAGCTGGTGAAGCACCGCGCGTACGGGTCGGTGCGGGGACAGCGGCGCGGGCTCCGCGCGCGCTGCGCTCGCGATCGCGCTCGTCGCGTTGCAACGCCTGTTCGCGCCGTTCCTCCGCTACGTGACCGAAGAGGTCTGGTCGTGGTGGCAGGACGGCATCGTGCACCGCCAGTCGTGGCCGGCGGCCGAGGGTGCACGCGCGCTCGCGGGTGACTCCGAGGCGCTGGACTACGTCGTCGCGGCCGAGGTGCTCGGCGCGGTGCGCAAGGTGAAGTCCGAGGCAGCGTCGGTCGATGCGCGCGGCGGTCACGCACGTCACCGTCACCGACACCGCGGAGCGACTCGCGGCGCTGGGCCGCGTCATGGCCGACGTCCGCGACGCGGGCACGATCGCCGCGCTCGACACCGCGGCCGGCGACTCGTTCTCGGTCGAGGTCGTGCTCGCCGACGAACCCGCCGCGTGACTCGAGCCGACGGCGGTCCCGTGTGAACATCGACCGAAGCGCTCGCGTGGCTGACGGCGCACGTGAACCTCGAGACCGGCGTCGGCGTCCCCGCGGGCGTCGACCGGCGGAAGGCCGCGCCGACGCTCGATCGCATCCGCGCGCTCACCGAGCTGCTCGGGTCGCCCGCAGCTCGAGTTCCCGGCGGTCCACCTCACCGGCACGAACGGCAAGACCTCGGCCACCCGGATGGTCGCGGCCCTGCTCGACGCGGTCGGCCTTTCGATCGGCTCCTACACGAGCCCGCACCTCGACCCGGGTGAACGAGCGGATGGCCCTGCGACGGCGTGCCCATCGACGACGACGAGCTCGCCGAGGCGCTGACCCGGGTCGCCCTGGTCGAGGAGTTCATCCAGGACCGGCCGAGCTACTTCGAGATCCTGACCGCGGCGGCCTTCGACTGGTTCGCCGACGAAGCCGTCGACGTCGCAGTGGTCGAGGTCGGGCGTCGGCGGCACCTGGGACGCCACGACCATCGTCGAGGCCCCGGTCGCGGTGGTCACCAACGTGAGCGTCGACCACGTCGAGTACCTCGGCGGGACCCTGGCCGAGATCGCGAGCGAGAAGGCCGGCATCGTCGAGCCGGGGGCCCGGCTCGTGCTCGGCGAGACCGATCCCGAGCTGTTCGAGATCTTCGCGGCACGCGAGCCCGCGGAGATCCTGCTGCGCGACCGCGACTTCTCCGTGCGCTCGCAACGCCTCGCGCACGGTGGCCGGCTGCTCGACCTGCTGCACCCCCGACCGGTCCCTACGACGACGTCTTCCTCCCGCTGCACGGCGCGCACCAGGCGGACAACGCGGTGATCGCGCTCACGGCGGCGGAGAGCTTCCTCGGCGAGCGCATCTCGCCGCGAGGTCGTGAGTGACGCGTTCGCCGGGATTCGCTCGCCGGGTCGGCTCGAGGTCGTCGGCCGGCAACCGCTCGTGCTGCTCGACGGCGCGCACAACGTCGCCGGCGCGCATGCGTTGCTCGCCGCGCTCGACGAGGAGTTCGCGACCGGGCCGCGCACGCTCGTCGTCGGTCTGCTGCGCGAGAAGGAGCCGCACGAGATGCTCGAGGCGCTCGGCGTCGCGTCGGTGCAGAACATCGTGTGCACGCCGGCCGCCGAGCCCGCGCGCGCTCGATCCGATGGAGCTGGCCAACGCCGCGATGGAGCTCGGCTTCGACACCGAGCAGATCGACGTCATCGACTCCGTGCCGGACGCGGTGGCGCGCGCGCTCGAGGTGACGCCGGCCGACGGCCAGGTCATCGTGACCGGGTCGCTGTACACGGTCGGTGCCGCCCGGTCGGTCCTGGTGCCGGACGCCTGAGCCCCCACGGTTCCCGCCGCCCGCCGCGTCGCGGGTATCGTGCCCGACTCATGACTGACCGGACCCTCGTTCTCTGCAAGCCCGACGCCGTCGAGCGCGGGCTCGTCGGCGAGATCATTCGGCGGATCGAAGCCAAGAACCTCACGATCGTGGCCCTCGAGCTGCGCACGCTCGACGTGGACGTCGCCGAGGTCGCACTACGACGAGCACGACGGCAAGCCGTTCTTCGACGATCTCGTCGAGTTCATCACCCGGAGCCCGTTGGTGGCGATGGTCGTCGAAGGTCCTGACGCCCAACGGTGGTCCGCACGCTCATGGGTGCGACGAACCCGCGTGACGCCGCGCCCGGGACGATCCGGGGTGATCTCGCGATCGAGCTCACCGAGAACCTGGTCCACGGTTCCGATTCGCCCGAGTCGGCGGCTCGCGAGATCGCGCTCTTCTTCCCCGGTCTGACCTGAGTCGCGTCGACCGGCGCCGACGTCGCGGGCGGGCGCTCGGGCTGGATCACGGTCCGCCCAACCCCTACGCTTGTCCCCTCCGGCCCGCTCCGGGAGGCTTCACCCCGTGTCCGAACCCTGGTATTCGTCGATCGTCGGCCGCGACATGGCGGTCGACCTCGGCACGGCCAACACCCTCGTCTACGTGCGCGGGCGCGGCATCGTGCTCAACGAGCCGTCTGTCGTCGCGATCAACGTGAAGGACGGCCGCCCGCTCGCGGTCGGCGCCGAGGCCAAGCGGATGATCGGCCGCACGCCCGGTCACATCCAGGCGATCCGTCCGCTCAAGGACGGCGTGATCGCCGACTTCGACATCTGCGAGAAGATGCTGCGCTACTTCATCCAGAAGGTGCACCCGCGCCGCTGGGCGAAGCCCCGCATGGTCATCTGCGTGCCGTCGGGGATCACGGGCGTCGAGCAGCGGGCGGTGCAGGAAGCGGCCGAGTACGCCGGCGCGCGCAAGCCGGCCTACATCATCGAAGAGCCGATGGCCGCGGCGATCGGCGCCGGGCTGCCGGTGCACGAGCCCGCGGGCAACATGGTCGTCGACATCGGCGGTGGCACCACCGAGGTCGCGGTCATCTCGCTCGGCGGCATCGTCGTCGAGCGAGTCGATCCGCATCGCGGGCGACGAGCTCGACGAAGCGATCATCACGTACGTGAAGAAGGAGTACTCGCTCGCGCTCGGCGAGCGCACCGCGGAAGAGATCAAGATGCGCGCTCGGCGAGCGCGTACCCGCTCGAGGAAGAGCTCTACGCCGAGATCCGTGGCCGCGACCTCGTCACCGGCTTGCCCGAAGACGATCGTCGTGTCGACCGAGGAGATTCGCGAAGCGATCGAGGAGCCGGTCTCGGCGATCGTCGACGCGGTCAAGGTGACGCTCGACAAGACGCCGCCCGAGCTCGCGGCCGACATCATGGAGAAGGGCATCGTCATCACCGGCGGTGGGGCGCTGCTCCACGGCCTGGACGACCGGCTGCACTCGGAGACCGGGCATGCCGATCGTCATCGCCGCCGAACCCGCTCTACTCCGTCGTCATCGGCTCGGGCCAGTGCCTCGAGGAGTTCGACGCGCTCAAGCAAGTGCTCATGTCCTCGCAGCGGGGCTGACCAACCCCTCGAGGAGTCCTTCATCGTGGCGGTATACCGACGCTCCAGTCGCCGGCGTTCCGTGCTCATCCTCCTGGTTCTCACCTCGATCACGTTGATCACCATCGACGCCCGGGGCAACGGTGGAGGAGTGACGCGCACGGTGCGCGACTCGGCGCGCGACGCGATGGCGCCGGTGCAGTCCGCGGTCGACGACGTCCTGTCCCCGGTGGCGGACTGGTTCGACGGCGTGGTCCAGAGCGGCAACCTGAAGGACGAGAACCGGACATTGCGGCGCGAGCTCTCCCAGGCGCGGGGCGAGGCGGCGCAGTCGCGGGGCGTGCTCCGGGAGAACGCGGAGCTGCGCAAGCTGGCCCAGCTGCCGTTCGTCGGGAACCTGGCGGGCGTGGATGCGCAGGTGATCGCGGGCTCGCCCGGGAACTTCGAGTCGACGATCGCCGTTGATCGGGGAACCGACTCGGGCATCGCAATCGGGATGCCGGTCGTGACCGGCGACGGTCTCGTCGGTCGGATCGTCCAGGCGTCGCGCAAGCGCGCGACCGTGTTGCTGCTCACCGACCCGAACTCCGGCGTCGCGGTGCGGCTCGAGAAGAGTGGTGGAACCGGTGTTGCGAATGGACGCGCGGGCAGCAGTCTGCTTCGTCTCGACTTCGTGCCGCCGGAGTTCAAGGTGCAGAAGGACGAGCTCACCTTCACTGCGGACAGCAGCGTCTACCCCCCGGGCATCCCGGTCGGGCGGGTCGTGTCCGTCAAGTCGTCGCCCGGCGCGATCGAGCAGACGATCCTCGTGCAGCCCCTCGCGGACATGGCGCGCGCGTCGGTCGTGCGCATCCTCAAGTTCCAGGGTGGAGCCGGTTGATCCGGTTCGGCCGTCTGGCCCTGCTGTTGATCGCGATCGTGCTGGTGCAGACCACGGTGCTCCCGTACCTGCGCGTGTTCGACGTCGTCGCCGACCTCGGTCTGGTGGCGACGGTCGCGGTTGCGTACCGGGAGGGTCCGGAGACCGGCGCGATCTTCGGGTTTGCGGCCGGCCTGAGCATGGACCTGTTCCTGCAGACGCCGCTCGGGCTCTCCGCGCTGGCGTACGCCCTCACCGGGTACCTGATTGGCATCCTGCAGGGTGGGCTCCTGCGGAACGCGTGGTGGGTGCCCCCGGTCCTCGGGGGCATCGGCGGCATCATCGGCGGGCTGCTGTTCGTGGGGATCGGAGCGATCGTCGGTCAGGAGCAGCTGTTCACTGTGCGGTCGCTGCGGGTCGTGATGCTGGCCGGGGTCTACGACGCCGTCGTGGCGCCGATCATGTTCCCAATTGTCGGTTTTGTGGTGCGAAGCGACAGCCCGCGCACCACCGGCGAGGTCAGCAGGCCAGGATGGTGACCTCGATGGCGGAACCCCTGGGGACGGAACTGTTGTGAACGACAGTCGCGTCCGGATGAGCATCGTCGGTGTGATCGTCCTGGCCTTGTTCAGCGCGCTCTTCGCCCGGCTCTGGTACCTCCAGGTCGCGGCCAGCGGGGACTACGCCGCGGCCGCGACCAGCAACTCCGTGCGGCTGGTGAACGAGCCGCCCATCCGGGGCCGGATCCTGGACGACAAGGGTCGGCCGCTCGTCGACAACCGCATCGCGAACGTCATCACGATCGATCGCAACATCTCGACCGCGAACCGCACGATGGTGGTGAACCGGTTGGCCGAGCTCCTGCAGGTCCCGGCGGCCGAGCTCCGCAAGAAGCTCGACGATCCCCGGGTCTCGCCGTACACCCCTGTGCCCGTCGCGTCCGACGTTCCGTACTCGGTCCTCGCGTACGTCAGCGAGCACCGCGAGGACTTCCCCGGCGTGCGGGCCGAGCCGCTCGCCGTGCGCAACTACGTGGACGGCTCCCTGGCCGCGCACGTCCTCGGCTACATCGGCGAGATCAACGCGGCCGAGCTGAAGGCGCAGCCGAAGTCCGCGCACTACGAGCTCGGCGACGACATCGGCAAGAGCGGGGTCGAGCTCACCTACGAGTCCGACCTGCGCGGGACGGCCGGGACCGATCGGGTGGAGGTCGACAGCACCGGGCGGGTGCTGCGCACGCTCTCGAGCACGAAGCCGAAGCCCGGACACGACGTCGAGCTCACGATCGACATGGACACCCAGAAGCTCGCGGAGGACTCACTCGCCCAGGGCATCACGTCGGCCCAGGCGACCCAGGACAAGAGCATCAAGACGGGGTTCCAGAAGCTCAACGCCCCCGCGGGCGCCGTCGTGGTGCTGAATGCCCAGGACGGTTCGGTGGTGGCGATGGCCTCCAACCCGACGTACAACCCGAACGACTTCGTGAACGGGATCTCGACGCCGACGTGGAACTACCTGAACAACCCGGCGAGCCACTACCCGTTGGTCGATCGGGCGATTGCCGGCCAGTACCAACCCGGTTCCACGTTCAAGCTCGTGACCGCGCTGGCCGGCTTGCAGAGCGGCGACATCACCCCGACGAAGGTGGTCGACGACCGGGGTCGGTACGCGTACCCGACGGACCCGCACCGTTACTTCACCAACGACAACGGGGCCGTCTACGGCCGGGTCGACCTGCCACGCGCGCTCACGGTCTCGAGCGACGTGTACTTCTACACGATCGGTGGGGACCTCTACTACCGGCAGCGCCACGGGCTCCCCGGCGGCGACGCGCTGCAGACGACCGCGCGTCAGCTCGGGTTCGGGAAGGCGACCGGCGTCGCGCTGCCCAACGAAGCCACCGGGCGGGTGCCTGATGCCGACTGGATCAAGAAGGTCCACGCCGAGAACCCGGTTGCCTTCCCGGCGACCGACTGGCTGCCGGGCGACAACATCCAGACCGCAGTGGGCCAGAAGGACATGATCGTGACCCCGCTCCAGCTGGCCAACGCGTACGCGACGTTCGCCAACGGTGGGACTCCGCACGAGCCGCGGATCGCGTCTTCGGTGCTCGACGCCGGCGGGAAGAAGATCCGGGACCTGCCGGCGATCACCGAGCCCGCGGTCCCGCTTCCCGGCCGGGACGCGATGTTGGCCGGCTTCGCCGGTGTGACCTCCGCCAAGGGCGGCACCGCCACGAACGTGTTCCAGGGGTTCCCGCCCGGCCTGGTCGCAGGCAAGACGGGAACCGCGCAGGTGCAGGGCAAGCAGGCGACGTCCCTGTTCGTCGGCATGACGCCCGCGGCGAACCCGAAGTACATCGTGCTCGCGCTGGTCGAAGAGGGTGGCTACGGCGCGGAGACCGCGGCCCCGATCGTCCGGCGGATCATGCAGGGCCTCAACGGCCTGCCGCTCACCGACGTCCAGACCCTCCCGCCGGCAGACGGCAACTAGTGGCTGCTGTCCTCACCGACCGCCGGGCGCGACTGCAGACGTCACCGCTGCGTCATCTCGACCTGGCGTTGGTCACCGCGCCGATCCTCATCTCGGGTCTCGGCCTGCTGATGATCTACTCGGCCACCCACACCAAGCTCCAGCAGGCGGGCGACGACCCGTTGAGCTTCGTGAAGAAGCAGGCGATCGCGATCGTCCTCGGCATCATCGGCATGGCGATCATGACCGTCATCGACTACCGGCGACTCCGGGAGCTCGCGCTCTTCGGGTACGGCGTGACGGTGTTCCTGCTCATCGCGGTGCTCGGCGTCGGCGTGCAGGTGAAGGGCGCGCAGGCGCGCTTCGACATCGGCCCGTTCCAGCTCCAGCCGGGTGAGCTCGCGAAGCTCTTCGTGATCCTGGTGCTCGCGGGCTACTGCTCGCTGCACCGCGGCGACCTCGACGTGCGCCGGCTCGCCGTCGCGCTGCTGATCGCCGGCATCCCGATGGGGCTGATCATGCTCCAGCCCGACCTCGGCACCGACCTCGTGCTGATGTTCATCGTGCTGACGATGCTCACGGTCGCCGGTGCCCGCGGGCGCCACATCGTGATCCTGCTGCTGCTCGCGGCGACCGTCGCGATCGCGGCGGTGAACCTCGGGGTCTTGAAGGACTACCAGATCGCGCGGCTGACCTCGTTCGCCAACGAGGGCAAGGACGCGGAGCGCTCCGGGTACAACCAGGAGCAGTCGAAGATCACCGTCGCGAACGGCGGCCTGACCGGCGAGGGCCTCTTCCAGGGCACCCAGACCAACGGCGCCTACGTCCCCGAGCAGCACACCGACTTCATCTTCACCGTCGTCGGGGAGGAGCTCGGCTTCGTCGGGGGCGCGACCCTGCTCGCGCTGTTCGCGCTGATCGTGTGGAGGACCTGGCGAGCCGCCCGGCTCGCCAACGACCTCTTCGGCACCCTCTGCTGCATGGGTGTCCTGGCGATGATCGTCTTCCAGGTCTTCGAGAACGTCGGGATGACGATGGGAATCATGCCGATCACCGGCATCCCGCTCCCGTTCATGAGCTACGGCGGGTCCTCGGTGATCGTCTCGTTCGCCTGCATCGGCCTCGTCGCCAACATCCACATGCGCCGATTCACGTAGCCGACTCGTTTCGGGGCGTCCTCGCGTCGCCAGGGCGACGCTGACGCGCCCCGGAACCGGCCTCCGGACCCTGCCCTGTAGACTCCGTCGAGATGTCAAGCCTGTGGCCGCGGATCGAACCGCTCCTGGCCAGGGTCGAGAAGCCTGCTCGCTACATCGGAATGGAGCGGGGCAGCCAGCAGCCGGTGCACCGTCCGGATGCGGTCGCCTGGCTGCTCGTCTACCCCGATACCTACGAGATCGGGCTGCCCAACCAGGGGCTCCAGATCCTCTACGAGATCCTCAACGAACGCCGCGACGCCGTCGCCGAGCGTTCCTACGCGCCCTGGCTCGACCTCGAGGGCGAGATGCGCACCGCCCGGGTGCCGTTCTTCTCGGTCGACACCCACACCGCGGCCGCCGAGTTCGACATCGTCGCCTTCAACCTCTCGGCCGAGCTCGTCTACACGAACCTCCTGAACTGCCTGGACCTCGGCGGGATCCCCGTGCGCGCCGAGGCCCGCACGGACGAGGACCCGCTCGTGCTCGCCGGCGGTCACTGCGCGTTCAACCCGGAGCCCCTCTCGGACTTCGTCGACGCGTTCGTGATCGGCGACGGCGAGGAGCCGGTCGGTGAGATCACCGAGGTCGTCAACGCGTGGAAGCGCGGCGGCCGGGTCGGGGGTCGCGAAGCGGTGCTGCACGACCTCGCGACGATCACGGGCGTCTACGTCCCGTCGATGTACGAGGTCGAGTACGACGGCGCGTTCATCCGCGCGGTCACGCCGCGCTACGCGGACGTGCCGGCCGTCGTCGACAAGCGCACGGTCGCGGACCTCGCGGACTGGCCGTACCCGAAGCAGCAGCTCGTCCCGCTCATCGAAGTGGTCCACGACCGCCTCAACGTCGAGATCTTCCGCGGCTGCACGCGCGGTTGCCGGTTCTGCCAGGCCGGGATGATCACCCGTCCGGTGCGCGAGCGGCCCGCCGACCAGGTCCGCACCATGGTCGAGAACGGCCTGCAGCGCACCGGCTACGACGAGGTCGCGCTCACGTCGCTGTCGAGCGCGGACTACTCCGGGATCGACACGCTCGTCGGCGACCTGATCAACGAGCAGAGTGGCTGCGGCAACGTCGGGCTCTCGTTGCCGTCGCTGCGGGTCGACGCGTTCACCGTGGGGGTCGCGAGCCAGATCCAGAAGGTCCGCCGCACCGGTCTGACGTTCGCGCCCGAGGGCGGGTCGTGGCGGATCCGTCAGGTGATCAACAAGCTGATCACCGAAGAGGACCTGTACACCGCGGTCGACGCCGCCTACTCGCAGGGTTGGCGCCGGGTGAAGCTCTACTTCCTCGTCGGCCTGCCGACGGAGATGGACGAGGACACGCTCGGGATCGCGCGACCTCGCGCGCGAGGTCGTCAAGGTCGGCCGGAAGCACACGAAGCAGGCGAGCGCGACGGTGTCGGTCGGTGGGTTCGTGCCGAAGCCGCACACGCCGTTCCAGTGGTTCGGCCAGAACGGCTCGCAGGAGCTGAAGCGCAAGATCTGGCTGCTGCGCGACGACCTGAAGCGGACCGGCGCGCAGGTGAAGTGGCACGACCCCGAGGCCACGTTCGCCGAGGGCCTCGCGTCGCGGGGTGACCGGCGGATCGGCCGGGTCATCGAACGGGTCTGGCGCGCGGGCGGGACGTTCCAGGAGTGGAGCGAGCACTTCCGCCTGGAGCGGTGGACCGAGGCGATGGCGGCCGAGGGTCTCGACCCGGACTGGTACGTGACCCGCCACCGCACGCAGGACGAGATCCTGCCGTGGGACCACATCGCCGCCGGTCTGCACAAGGACTTCCTCTGGCAGGACTGGCAGGAGGCGCTCGCGGAGCACGGGCTCCCCGATTGCCGGTGGACGCCGTGCTACGACTGCGGCGTGTGCACCGACTACGCCATCGAGCACGTCGTCGCGTCGCCGGTGCCTCCGGCGGGCGGCAGCCAGGGCACGGGCCAGGACCTGAGCCAGGGTCACACGGTCCCGGTGGAGCTGGTGGGCAAGGGCAACGCGGCCACGGTGGCGGCCGGCGCGACCCGGGAGGGGCAGGAGCGGCGGCCGGAACGGGCACGAAGTGTGGAGGCCGGAGCGACCCAGGGGGTCGTGCAGTGAGGGGCGACAACGGGTTCCCGGTCCGCATGCGGTACTCGAAGCGCGGCAAGGTGCGCTTCGTCGGGCACCGCGACGTCGCCCGGGGCTTCGAGCGGGCATTCCGGATCGTCGGTCTGCCGCTCTCGTTCACGCTGGGGTTCTCACCCCGGCCGAAGGTCAGCTTCGGGCTGGCGCTCTCGGTCGGCCACGAGTCCGACGCCGAGTTCCTCGACGTCGAGCTCAGCGAGCCGATCGACCTGGAAGGCCTTCCGGAGGCGCTCACCGCCGCCTTGCCGGAAGGGATCGTGGTGACCGGGGTTGCTGCACTCGCGGACCGGGCACCCGCATTGCAAGAAGCAGTGACCGCGGTGGATTGGCAGCTCGAGGTGACGACGCCGGAGGGCGGAGCACCGGAACCGCTCGCGGTGGCACGCCTCGTGGCCGCCGCGATGGCAGCACCGTCGTTGCGCGTGACCCGCACGCGCAAGGGCCGCGAGGCAGACGAGGACATCCGACCGGCACTCCGGCGGATCGCCGTGCTCCCAGAAACCGAGCACGGCGCGCTCCTCGAGGTCGAGGTGTCGACGCAACCCGTGAGCGTCCGGGCCGGCGAGCTTCTCGCCGCGCTCGGGGGCGAGCTCGCGGAGCGTCGGGTCCTGCGGACCGGGCAATGGATCGAGCGCGGTGGCGCGCGGCTGGAGCCGCTTGCTGCCGACCCGCGCCGCGCCGTCGAGGCGCGCGCGTCATGAGAGAAGGAATCGATGTCCGACGAGACGATGGCGGAGGCCGTACCGGCCTCCGAGCCCGACGACAGCTCCACGCCGGCCCGCGCACCACGCGGCGGCGGAGGCGGCGACCGGCGAGAGCAGCACTCCGAGCACCCCTGAGGCCCGCGAGCCCGCGGGCGAGCCCGCCGCGGCCACCGGTGACGGTGGCGAGAGCGGGGGAGACCGCGATGGCGAGGCGGGGACCGGCGGCGGGCCGCGCCCGCCCGTGCTGGGTCCCGACGGCCTGCCCCGCAAGCGGCGCCGGCGCGGCTCCCGTGGTGGCCGGAACCGGCGCCCGTCGGGATCGGGGACCGGAGCCGGGGCGGGTCGGGCGGACGGCGATCCGGGTGCGGACGACGGTGACGACGAGCGCGACCACGATCGAGATGACGCCGTCGACGTGGGCGCGACCAGTGGTGACCGCCGCGGCCACAACGAGAACGCGGCCGCCGACCGCGGGCTGACCACCGACGACGTCGCCGAGAGCGCAATGGAGGACGCCGGGCTCAAGACCCCCCGGGTGGGGGACGCACGTCCGGTGCCGAAGGTCGCACCGCCCCGGCCCCAGATCGGGGACTCCCGTCCCGCCGCGGCCGCGTCGGAATCGACCGGGGGGTCGAACGGCGGAGCGAACGGTGGGTCGAGCCGGGGACCGGGCGAGCCCGGCGACGGCAACGGCGCGGGCGAGCGGACCGGCGCGCCCCGGAAGCGCCGGCGGCGGGGCGGCAAGAACCGCAGCCGCGGCGGGAACGGCGCGGGCGGCAACGGGGCGGGCGGGTCCCGGCCCCAGTCCGGTGGCGGCAACCGCAGCGAGGTCGTCACCTCCGCGGTCTCGGCCGACGACGGCCTGGACCTCGAGGACCTCGACGACGAGACCCTGGCCCGGCGCCGCGGCAAGACCCGGAAGGGCCGGCCGACCGGGCGGTACCAGATGGTCGTGCACGTCGACGACAACGGCGTGATCCAGATGGCCGTGCTCGAGGGCCGGGTGCTCACCGAGCACTACGTGAGCCGCTCGCAGGACGACGCCACCTCGATCGACGGCAACATCTACCTCGGCAAGGTGCAGAACGTGCTCCCCGGCATGGAGGCTGCCTTCGTCGACATCGGCACGCCGAAGAACGGCGTCCTGTACCGCGGCGACGTCTCCTTCGACACGTCCGAGGTCGAGGAGGCCCAGCCGAAGATCGAGCGCCTGCTGAAGAACGGCCAGCCCGTCCTCGTGCAGGTCACGAAGAACCCGATCGGCGCCAAGGGGGCCCGCCTCACGCAGGAGGTGAGCCTCGCGGGCCGGTTCGTCGTGATGGTGCCCAACCAGCCCACGACCTACGGCATCTCGAAGCGCCTGCCCGACGACGAGCGCCGTCGCCTGCGCAAGGTGCTCGAAGGGATCCGGCCCGAGAACGCGGGGCTCATCGTGCGCACCGCGGCCGAGGGTGCGACGCCCGAGGAGCTCGAGCGCGACCTCGCCCGCCTGCAGGACCAGTGGAAGCAGATCTCGAGCCTGGTGGACCGGGGCAAGCCGGCCAAGCTCCTCTACCAGGAGCCGGCGCTCGTCGTCCGGGTCATCCGGGAGGAGTTCACCAAGGAGTACCGCTCGATCGTCATCGACGACCCGGCGTTGTACGACGACGTGAAGGGCTACGTCGAGGCGATCGCGCCCGAGCTCGCGGAGCGGGTCGAGCTCGTACGACGATCCCGACCTGCCGATCTTCGAGCGGTTCCACGTGCACGAGCAGCTGCACAAGGCGCTCGACCGCAAGGTGTGGCTCCCGTCGGGCGGCTCGCTCATCATCGAGCGGACCGAGGCGCTGACGGTCATCGACGTCAACACCGGCAAGAACGTCGGGAAGTCGAACCTCGAGGAGACGGTCTTCAGCAACAACCTGGAGGCGGCCGACGAGGTGGCCCGGCAGCTGCGGCTGCGGGACATCGGCGGGATCATCGTCATCGACTTCATCGACATGGAGATCCGCAAGAACCGCGACGAGGTCGATCCGGGCGTTCCGGGAGGCCCTGGGCCGGGACAAGACCCGCACCCAGGTGTTCGACATCTCCGAGCTGGGCCTCGTCGAGATGACCCGGAAGCGGATCTCGGAGGGCCTGGTCGAGGCGTTCTCGGAGACCTGCACCGTCTGCGGCGGTCGGGGATTCCTCGTCGACGAGTCGATGCTGTAATCGTTCGGCCCGGGTTCGGCCCCGCGGAGTTCTGAGGACTTCACGCGCCATGTACGCAGTGATCGCCACCGGCGGCAAGCAATACAAGGTCGAATCGGGTCAGGTGCTCGACGTCGAGCGCCTCGGCGCCGAGGACGGCGAGGTCGAGCTCCGGCCCGTCCTCCTCGTGGACGGCGACGTCCGTGCTCGCGACGCCGGACCAGCTCGGTGGCGCCACCGTGACCGCCAAGGTCGTGGGTGAGGGCCGAGGGACCGAAGATCGACGGCTTCATCTACAAGCCGAAGTCCAACAACCGGAAGCGCTGGGGTCATCGTCAGAAGTACACGACGATCGAGATCACCGCGATCACGAAGGGCTGAGGACATGTCGAAGAAGAAGGGCGCAGCCTCCTCCCGGAACGGACGCGACTCGAACGCCCAGCGCCTCGGCGTGAAGGTCTCGAGCGGCACCATCGTCAGCGCGGGGACGATCATCGTCCGCCAGCGCGGCACCCGGTTCCACCCGGGCGAGAACGTGGGCCTGGGCAAGGACGACACGCTGTTCGCCCGCGCCGACGGCACGGTGCAGTTCGGTCACCGCAAGGGGCGCAAGCTCGTAGACGTGTTGCCCGAAACCTCTGCCTGAACGTCACCGAGGCGCAATAGCCTTGGTCGGTCATGAGTAACCGCGGGCACCGGGGTTTCGTCGACGAGGCGCAGCTCAACGTCAAGGGTGGCGACGGCGGTGCCGGCGCAGTCTCGATGCGCCGTGAGGCCCACGTGCCCAAGGGCGGGCCCGACGGCGGCGACGGCGGCAAGGGCGGCGACGTCTGGCTCAAGGCCGACCGCAACGTCGCGTCGTTGCTCGCGTTCCGGGACCATCCGCACCGCAAGGCGAAGTCGGGGACCCACGGCTCGGGGAACCAACGTCACGGTCACCGGGGCGAGGACCTCGTCGTCGACCGTGCCCGAAGGCACGACGGTCCGCGACCTCAAGACCCACGAGATCGTGGCCGACCTCGTCAACCACGGCGACACCTGGCTCGCGGCCCGGGGCGGACGGGGCGGACGCGGCAACACCCGGTTCCTCTCGAACGCGCGGCGGGCACCGAGCTTCGCCGAGCAGGGCGAGTACGGCGAGGACGCAGTGGCTCGAGCTCGAGATCCGGCTGATGGCCGACGCGGCGCTGGTCGGGCTTCCCCAACTCGGGGAAGTCGACGTTGATCTCGACGGTCAGCGCGGCGAAGCCCAAGATCGCGAACTACCCGTTCACGACGCTCGAGCCGAACCTCGGCGTCGTGCGGTTCCGGGACCACGAGTTCGTGCTCGCGGACATCCCCGGGTCTGATCGAGGGCGCGGCCGAGGGCCGCGGCCTCGGGCACCAGTTCCTCCGCCACGTGGAGCGGGCGCGCGTGCTCGTCGTGCTGCTCGACCTCGCGCCGGTCGACGAACGCGGCCCCGAGGAGCAGGAGCGGGTGCTGCTCGACGAGCTCCGCCGCTACCGGCCCGAGCTGCTCGACCGCCCGCGGCGTCGTCATCGGCACGAAGGCGGACGTTGCGACCCACGAGTACGACGGCCTGTGCATCTCCGCGGTCGCGCACCAGGGCCTCGACGAGCTGCTCGGTCGGCTCGGCACCCTCATCGACGAGGTCCGCACCGTCGAGCCCGAGCCCGCGCCGTACATCGTCTTCCGCCCGGAGGAAGAGGGCTTCTCCGTGCACCGGGACGACGACGGCGCCTGGCGGGTGAGTGGGCGTTCGGCCGAGCGGGTCGTCGCCGTCGCGGACATGACGAACGAAGAAGCGCTCGGCTACGTCCAGGAGCGGTTCCGGCGCATGGGTGTCGAGAAGGCGCTGGCGAAGGCCGGGGCCCAGGAAGGCGACCTGGTCCGCATCGGACCGGTCGAGCTCGAATACGTCGAGGGGCTCTGACGTGCTCGCGGTGGTGAAGGTCGGCACCTCGTCGATCACCGCGGACTCCGGCGCGCTGGACGACGCGGCGCTCCGCAAGCTGTGCGCCGAGCTGGTGGGCGCACGGCGGGCGGGCCACGAGGTGCTGCTGGTGTGCTCCGGCGCGATCGCGGCCGGCATGCCCGCGCTCGGGTTCGACCGCCGGCCCACGGACATCGAGACGCTGCAGGCGGTGGCCGCGGTCGGCCAGCCCCTGTTGATGGAGCGCTTCGGCGCGATCCTCGGCGAGGACCACGTGGTGGCGGGGCAGGTCCTGGTCACGCCCTACGACTTCGGGCACCGGGCCCAGTACCTGCACGCCCGTGACACCCTGCGCCGGCTGCTCGAGCTCGGTGTGATCCCGATCGTCAACGAGAACGACACGGTCGCCGACGACGAGATCCGGTTTGGGGACAACGACCGGATCGCGGCGTTGGTCGCGAACATGGTCCGGGCCGAGGTGCTCGTGCTGCTCACCGACACCGCCGGGTTGTTCACCGCGGACCCGCGCGTGGACGCCGACGCGTCGCTGATCGAGGAGGTCCACGCGGTCGACGAGGCGCTCGAGCTCGTCGCCGGGGGGTCCGGCTCGGTGCGGGGGAGCGGTGGGATGGCCAGCAAGCTCGCGGCCGCGAAGATCGCATCGTGGTCCGGCGTGCGCGCGGTGATCGCCGCCGCCGACCAGCCGGGGGTGCTGACCGACGCGCTCGCGGGGGTGGCGGTCGGCACCGTCGTGCAGCCGCACGCGGAACGACTGCCGAGCCGCAAGCTGTGGATCGCGTTCGCGGTCGGCGCGGAGGGTCGCGTCATCGTCGACGACGGCGCGCGGCGCGCGCTGGTGTCACAGGGGCGTTCGTTGCTCGCCGCGGGTGTGCGCGACGTCGACGGCGAGTTCGACGCCGACGCCGCGGTCGAGATCGTCGGCGAGGACGGACGGGTGTTCGCGAAGGGCTTCAGCCGGTACGGGGCAAAGGGGCTGCGATCGGTCGCGGGCCGGCGCTCCGTCGACCTGCCCGACGGGTCCCCGGCCGAGGTCATCCACCGCGACGATCTCGTCGTCCTCGGCGACTAGGCGGTCGGACCCGGTCGGTCCGGTTGCTCACCGGGCTCACGGATCGTGGTCAAAGATGCGAAAGACCAGGAAATTCTTGCCTTGTCCTGTGGCGTCGGTCACACTGTGCGAGGTTCTCGTCCGCCGGAACGGGGGGAGGCCTTGTGGGACCCCCGCTCGATGAGCGGATTCGGGGCTCACCAGGCCCACGGTAGGACGGGGAGCGCGGAGCCGCAGCCGGCATTGTCGCTGCGGCTCCGCCCGCGCCTGTTCAGGGCGACCTCCGGACGTGCTCGGCGCCTCCAGGCTCTCGAAGATCTCTGGAGGGCGACCTCCGGACCGCGTGGCCTCGGGCGCCCTCCAGCGGTCGTTCGCTGCGGCACGCGTCAGTGGCCGCGGCTTGCGCAGGAAGCCGTTGTTTGCCCAATTACTCGGGTACTTGACCGGGCGGTCAAGGATTATGCTCGGCCCATGCCCGTCGCCGCTGTGACCGAGATGGGCCGGAGGGCCCGGGCCGCCGCGAAGATCCTCGCCACCGCCCCGACCGGGGCCAAGGATGCCGCCCTGCTCGCCGCGGCGGACGTCCTCGAGGAGCGGACCACCGAGGTCCTGGCAGCCAACCGCGCCGACCTCGACGCCGCCACCGCCGCCGGCACCGAGGCCGGACCGCTCGACCGCCTGCGCCTCTCGGAGGACCGCATCCGGGCCATGGCCGCCGGCCTGCGGGACGTCGCCGCGCTGCCCGGACCCGGTCGGCGAGGTCCTGGACGGCTGGCGGCGCCCCAACGGGCTCGAGATCCAGAAGGTCCGGGTGCCCCTGGGCGTCGTGGCGATCATCTACGAGAACCGCCCGAACGTGACCTCCGATGCGTCCGGCCTCTGCCTGAAGTCGGGCAACGCCGCGCTGCTGCGGGGATCGGGGACGGCGCTGCGCACGAACCTCGCTGTGGCGGCGGCGTTGCGGGAGGGCTTCGCCAAGGCCGGGCCTGCCCGAGGACTCGCTCGTGCTGGTCGACGACCCGTCGCACGAGACCGCGATCGAGGTCATGCAGCTCACCGAGTACGTGGACTGCCTGATCCCGCGTGGCGGCGCCGTCGCTGATCCGATCCATCCGTGAGCACGCGACCGTGCCGGTGATCATCGACGGCGACGGCAACTGCCACGTCTACGTGGACGACGCCGCGGACCTCGACGTGGCCTTCGACATCGTGCTCAACGCGAAGACCCACCGGCCGAGCGTGTGCAACGCCGCGGAGTCGCTCGTCGTGCACGAGGCGATCGCGGACGCATTCCTGCCGCGCGTGGCCGACGCGCTGATCGCGGAAGGCGTCGAGCTGGTGGGCGACGAGGCCTCCCGCCGGCGCGTGCCCGCAATGGGCGCGGCGACGGAGGAAGACTTCGCGAGCGAGTTCCTGGCGCTGCGGCTCAGCGTCGCCACGGTGCCGACGCTCGACGCCGGGATCGACCACGTGAACCGGTACGGGAGTGGCCACACCGAGGCGATCGTCACGCGGAGCCTGGACTCCGCCCGCCGGTTCACCCACGAGGTGGATGCCGCGGCCGTCGTCGTGAACGCGTCGACCCGGTTCACCGACGGCGAGCAGTTCGGCTTCGGCGCGGAGATCGGGATCTCGACCCAGAAGCTGCACGCCCGGGGGCCCGATGGGGCTGCGCGAGCTGACGACCTACAAGTACCTGATATGGGGCGATGGACAGGTGAGGAGCTAAGTGGCGGAGAGATTCAGCTCGGTCGACGACGTGGTCACGCGCCTCCGGACCGTCGGACTACCTCGCCGACACCGGCATCGCAGGGGTCATGTACCTCGCCGACCGGCTCGAGAAGCCGGTGCTGGTCGAGGGACCGGCCGGCGTCGGCAAGACCGAGCTCGCGAAGGCGGTGGCGGAGGTCACCGGCTCGCGGCTGATCCGGCTCCAGTGCTACGAGGGCCTCGACGAGTCCAAGGCGCTGTACGAGTGGAACTACAAGAAGCAGCTGCTGCGGATCCAGGCCGACCGTGAGCACGAGTCCGACTGGGAGACCGTCGAGGCGGACATCTTCGCGAGAGCAGTTCCTGCTCACCCGGCCGCTGCTCGAGGCGATCCGGGCCAAGGAGCCGATCGTCCTGCTCATCGACGAGGTGGACCGGGTCGAGGTCGAGACCGAGGCGCTCCTGCTCGAGGTGCTCTCGGACTTCCAGGTCTCGATCCCGGAGCTCGGCACGATCGTGGGGACGCAGCGGCCCATCGTGCTGCTCACCTCGAACAACACCCGCGAGCTGTCCGAGGCGTTGAAGCGGCGGTGCCTGTACCTGCACATCGACTACCCGGAGCTCGAGCGCGAGAAGGAGATCGTGCGGGTCCGCGTGCCCGAGATCGACGACGCGCTCGCGGAGCAGATCGCGCAGGTGGTGCGCTCGATCCGCGCGCTGGACATCAAGAAGGCGCCGTCGATCTCCGAGACGATCGACTGGGCCCGCACGCTGCTCTACCTCGGGCACGACTCGGTCGACGCCCAGGTGATCGACGAGACGCTGCACGTCCTGCTGAAGTACCAGACCGACATCGCGAAGGCGCGCAAGGAGCTGGTGAACACGCCGAAGATCGGTACGGGGCTCCCGGCGTCACGCGGGTGATCCCGTGCACTTCGAAAAGCTGGAGCACGCCATGACCCGCAACGAGCTGGAGGTTCCCTCGGGCGTCGGCGACGGGGTGATGCTCGACGTGCTCCAGGGCTTCGTCCACGAGCTGCGCGCCGCGGGCCTCCCGGTCTCGATGACCGAGAACCTCGACGCGATGCGCGCGGTCGAGCAGATCCCGCTCACGGAGCGGGAGGCGTTCCGTGAGGTGCTGGCGGCAACGCTGGTGAAGAGCTTCCGGCACCGGCGGGCGTTCGACACCGTGTTCGACGTCTACTTCTCGCTGTACACGGGCGGGGTCGACGGCGACGGCGAGTCCGGCGGCGAGGCCGGCGACCCGGACGAGGCCGGCGGCGTCCCCGGCCAGCAGGGCAGCGGTGGCTCGGGCGAGGGCATGAGCAACGAAGAGCTGGCCGAGATGCTCATGGCCGCGCTCATGAGCATGGACCAGGAGCAGCTGCGCCAGCTCGCGGCGATGGCCGTCACCCGGTTCGCGGGCATGGAGCCGGGGCGCCCGGTCGGGGGCACCTACTACCTCTACCGGACGCTGCGGCAGCTCGACTACGACGCGCTCGCCGGCCGGCTCATGGAGCGCGCGGCCCAGCAGGGCCAGGGCGGAGACCCCGAGGCGGACGCAGAGGACGACCTCCAGGCCCGCTTCGCCCGCGAGGAGTACGAGCGCCGGCTGCGCGAGCTGCGCGACATGATCGAGGCGGAGATCCGGCGCCGGCTGGTGGCCGACCGCGGGGTCGAGGCGATGGCGCGCACGTTGCGCAAGCCGCTGCCGGAAGACATCGACTTCATGCACGCGTCGCGCGAGGAGATGCAGCAGCTCCAGCGCGCGATCGAGCCGTTGACCCGCGCGCTCGCCGCGCGCCTGGCGCAGCGACGGAAGCGCAAGAACCGCGGGCAGCTGGACTTCCGCTCGACCGTCCGCCATTCGCTGTCCTACGGCGGCGTGCCCGCGGAGCCGAAGTTCAAGAGCCCCCGGCCGTCGAAGCCGGAGATCATGGTCGTCGCCGACATCTCCGGCTCGGTTGCGAGCTTCGCCCGGTTCACGTTGCAGTTCGTCTACGCCATCGCCGGTCAGTTCTCGAAGGTCCGGTCATGGGTGTTCATCGACGGCATCGACGAGGTGACCCGCTTCTTCCAGGAGGCCGACGAGCTCACCGAAGCGATCCAGCGGGTGAACACCGAAGCCGACGTCGTGTGGGTCGACGGGCACTCGGACTACGGCCACGCGTTCGAGGTCTTCCGTGACCGGCACCTGACCGAGATCACCGCGAAGACCTCGATCATCCTGCTCGGTGACGCGCGCAACAACTACCACGCGTCACAGGCCACCGTGCTGAAGGACCTGCGCCAGCGGGCCCGCCGCGTCTACTGGCTCAACCCCGAGCCGCGTGGGTACTGGGACACCGGCGACTCCATCGTCTCGGAGTACGGCGTGTACTGCGACGCGGTCTTCGAGTGCCGCAACCTCCGCCAGCTCCAGCGCTTCGTCGCGGCGGTCGTCGAGGCCTAGCTCAGACGGGGTCGCGCCACATGGTCCACACCGGAGGACCGGAGCGCACGGGGTGCAGCGTCTCGCGGAGCTCGAAGCGGTGGCGGTCGTACCACGCCAGGTTCCGTTCCTTGTCGGTCTCGAGGTACGCGGGGATCCCCTGCGCGTCGAGCGGCTCGAGCGTGTGCGAGATCAGGCGGCCCCCGAGGCCCTCGCCCTGGCGGCGCGGGTCCACGCCCAGGATGGCCAGGTACCAGTGCAGGTCCTTGGGGTGCACCCGATCGGTCGCGCTGAGGTAGCGCATCGAGTCGGGGACGCGGCTCGGGGCCCAGGGAAAGAGCCGGGCCAGGCGCGCGACGAGGACGGCCTGGCGCCGCGGCGTGACCGGGTAGCCCTCCGGGGGCAGCCAGCACGCGGCGCCGATGACGCCGCTCCCGTCGACGGCGACGTGGATCTGTCCGAACGGGAGCGCGTCGAGCAGCGTGCTGCGGAACGTGCCCGCCGTGATCTTGAGCCGAGCCGAACCCTTCGGGAACAGGAACTCGAAGATGGGGGAATCGTCGAACGCGCGGGCCAGCATCCGCGCGGTCTCGTCGACCCGGGCACGGTCCAGCGGCTCGATCGTGATGGTGTCCACCGAGCGCGGAGCCTACCGGTGCGACTCCACGGCACCCTCACCCGCGGCGGGGGCGGAACCCGGGGCTGCACCCGAGTCGAGGAGCTGCCAGGCCCGGTCGGCGACGCGCGCGAGCGCGAAGAGCTGGGCCCGCTCGCGGAGCCGGAACGTCTGGCCCTCCCGACCGACGAGGAGCATCGCGCCGAGGTGCTCGAGCGTCGCGATCGCGAGGTCCCCCGGGCCGCTCTCGCCCTCCGCCACCGACGGCGACGCCATCGTGCCGGTCGCGAGCGCGTGCAGCTGGTCGGGGTTCGGCGCGTCGCCCTCCGACGCGAGGAGCTCGGTGCCCCGCAGCAGCACGCTCCACTCCGCCAGGAACTCCTTGCGGATCTGCGCGACGAGCCGCTCGCCCAGCGCGGCCGTGGTCGGCGCCTCGCAGAGGGTCGCGGCGGACTGCAACGCGTCGAGGCGGGGGTCGGGGAAGCGCCCGACGATCCGGACCTCTTCGACCGAGGCGCCATCGACCTCCTCGACCTCTTTGACCAGGACGGCGACGAGGTCGAGGTCCGCGAGGCGCACCGCGAACTCGTCGATGACCACCCCCTGGTCGCGCTCGAGCACGTCGATGCCGACGATGTCGCCGCGGACCGCACCGATGCGGGAGGCCACGAGTCCCAGAGCACCCGGACGATCCGGGAGCCAGACGCGCACCAGCACGTTTGCTGACTCACCCATGCACACCACCTTACGGAGGCGATGCATCCTCAGCATTACGGTGATGTGAACAGGGTCGGCCCGTATGCTCCAGGCGTGCAACGACCGCCGGAACGTTGGGGGATCCTCGGCGGGACCTTCGACCCGGTCCACATCGGCCACGTCGTCGCGGCGGTGGACGTCCGGGCCGAGCTGGGCCTGGACCGGGTGCTCATGGTGCCGGCGGGCGACCCGTGGCAGAAGCGGGGCCAGGTCGTGGCGTCGCCGGAGCAGCGCTTCGCGATGGCGGAGCTGGCGGCGGGCCCGCTCGAGGGGGTCGAGGTCTCGCGGGTCGAGATCGACGCCGCCGGCCCGTCCGTGACCGCCGACACCCTCGAGCGGCTGCAGGACGACGGCCGCGAGCTCGTCCTCCTGCTCGGTGCCGACGCGGTGGCCAACATGCCGACCTGGCGGCGCCTCGACGAGACCCGTGATCTGGCGGCGATCGCCGTGGTGGAGCGGGCCGGAGAGCACGCGGCGCCCCCGGGGCCGGGTTGGCGCTTCGAGCACGTGACGATCCCCCGCCTGGACGTGTCGTCATCAGAGATCCGGCGCCGGGTGGGGCTGGGGCTCCCGATCGACGGGCTCACGCCCGCACCCGTGGTGAAGTTCATCCGGGACGAGGGCCTCTACACTCTGGGTTGATGGCGCAAGGTGTGAGCGGCTCGGTGCTCGACGAGCCTGCGCACCCGACCCGGCGGGAGCGGCGCCAGAAGTCGCGTCCGGACGCCAGGTCGCGCCGGGGGAAGGGCACGCCCGATCCCGAGGGGCGCGACGGGGGCGCCGGTGCCCGCCAGGCCCGTCGGGCCCGGGAGGAGCGCCGCCGGTTCTGGCTGGTGCTGATGCCGGCCGTCGCGGTGCTGCTCGCCGTGGTCGTGGGCTTCGGTGCGCTCATCCGGGCGAACGACGACACCGGGACCACGAAGGCCGCGCGGGCGGGCACCGCCGGGGCGACCCATACCGGGTCGACGCTGCTGATCGGGCACCGCGGCGCGGA
The DNA here is from genome assembly GCA_963770105.1 of uncultured Acidimicrobiia bacterium. Taxonomy (GTDB): domain Bacteria; phylum Actinomycetota; class Acidimicrobiia; order IMCC26256; family JAENVU01; genus Chersky-806. The sequence continues at coordinate 690,980 of CAVYOL010000002.1, forward strand.
TGGCCGCATCGACGTGCTGATGCTGGTGGGCGCGACCCGCCGGGCCTCCTCGGTGCTGCTGCTCCCCGTCGCCACGCAGGTCGAGGTGCCGTCGCTCGGGCCGCAGGTGCTCGCGGACCTGGCGAACGAAGGTGGCACGGGCTTGTTGCAGACCACGATCGAGAACGTGCTCGGTGTGGACGTCGGCAAGACGGTGATGTTCGACGACGCGACGCTGAACGCCGCGCTCGCGGCCGCGGCGCCGCTTCCCGTCGACCTGCACCGCTCGGTCGACTTCGCGGGCAGCGCGGACCCGGCGGTCCCGGCCGGCGCCCACAAGATGGCGACGGGGGAGGCGGCCCGGCTGCTGGTGGCCCAACAGCCCGGGAGCGAGCTCGACCGCCTGGTCACGGTGCAGGACGTGATGGACGGTTGGCTGCAACGACTCCGCAACCCGTCCGTGGCCCGGCGCACCGCCGCCCTGCAGCCCGCGCTGGCCGGGTTGGTCGCGGCGTCGAAGCCGTCGGATCGGCGCACCGACACGCTGCCGGTCGAGTCGGTGGCCACGGGTGGCAGCGAGCGGTTCGGCGCACGCGCCGGTGACGTGCGCCGGTACGTGCAGAGCGCTTTCCCCGATGCGCTGCTCAACGGTGGTGCCCGGCGCCCCCGGGTCGAGGTGCTGAACGGCACCGGCGCGGTCGGGCTCGCGCAGACCATCGCGGGCCGGATCGTCCCGGCCGGCGGGCAGGTCACGCTCACGGGCAACGTGACGAACTTCGGCCTGAAGGACACGCAGGTCGTGTACTACGAGAGCCGGGATCGGGCCGCGGCGCAGCGGATGCTCCACGCACTGGGCTGCGGCACCCTCAAATCGGCCGAGACGCCCATCGGGGTGGTCGACGTCACGATCCTCGCCGGGGCAGACTGCTTCCGGACCGGGACAACCCCCGGACCATGAGTGGGGAAGGAAGCCACCTGGACTCCCATCGACGGGCCGTCACCGCGGCGAGAGCAGCCGACGACAAGAAGGCCGAGGACACGATCGTCCTCGATGTCGGCGACATCATCGGGATCACGGAAGCCTTTGTGATCACCAGCGGCTCGAACACCCGCCAGGTGCGCACGATCTGCGACGAGATCGAGGCCGCGCTCAAGCGTGAAGGCGGCGTCGCCCCGCGCAACACCGAGGGGCTCGACGACGCGACGTGGGTCCTGCTCGACTACGGCGATCTCGTCGTGCACGTCTTCCTCGCCGAGACGCGCGAGTACTACGACCTCGAGCGCCTGTGGACCGACGCCCCGCGGATCGCGTGGGAGCCGACCGGGCGCGAGGCGAGAGCCGTCTAGCTCGAGCTCGAGGGCGTCGAGGTCGACGTGGTCGGGGCCTCGGGGGTCTCGACCCAGGGCCGCATCGGGACGCCCCGCTCGCCGAGGGCATCCTTCAGCTCCCGGACGCCGATGTTCCGGTCGAGCCGCGGCGAGTAGAGGATCGAGCTGATGATCGCCGCGGAGGCGCCGCCGGTGGTCAAGCCGTCGGCGATGTGGTCCGCGTTGCCGGCGCCGCCGGACGCGATCACCGGCACGTTGACCGCGTCCGCCACCGCCCGCGTGATCTCGAGGTCGTAGCCCGACGCGGTCCCGTCGTTGTCGATGCTGTTCACGACGACCTCGCCGGCACCGAGTCCCTCGCCGCGCTTGACCCACTCGATCGCGTCCATGCCGGTCGCGACGCGCGCGCCGTCGATGAAGACCTCGTAGCCGCTCGGGATCTCGGCACGCGGCGCGACCCGCTTCACCTGGGTGCTCAACACGATGCACTGGCGACCGAACGCTTCGGCCCCCTGCCGGATGATGTCGGGCTCGCGCACCGCCATCGAGTCGATGCTGATCTTCTCGGCCCCGGCCTTGAGCACCTCGAACATGTCGTCGATCGAGCGGATGCCGCCGCCGACGGTGAACGGCACGAAGACGTGCTCGGCGACGCCGCGGACGGTCTCCAGGTCGATCTTGCGCTTCTGGGCGCTCGCCATGATGTCGTAGAAGACGATCTCGTCGATCTGGTCGTCGTAGAGTCGGCGCCCGAGCTCCGTCGCGGGCGCGACGTCGATGTTGTCCTGGAACTGCTGGGCCTTCGTGACCCGTCCGTCGACGACGTCGAAGCAGGCGATGAGGCGCTTGGTCAGCACGGCGCACCGTCCCAGGCCGCGAAGCCGCGCAGGAGCCGGAGGCCGAGCTCGCCGCTCTTCTCGGCGTGGAACTGCGTCGCGATCAGGTTGTCGCGCGCGACCACCGAGCAGAACTCGACGCCGTAGCTGGTGGTGCCGAGCACGTCCTCGTCGTGCGCGGGCACGGCGTAGTACGAGTTCACGAAGTAGCAGTAGGTGGAAGCCGGCAGGCCGGCGGTGACGGGATGGGCGCGGGTGAAGCGCACCGCGTTCCAGCCGATCTGGGGAACCCGGTCGGTGTCCGGGAACCGCCGCACCTCGCCGGCGAGCCATCCGAGGCCGTCGGCCGGCCCTTCCTCGCTGCGCTCGAAGAGCACCTGGAGCCCGATGCAGATCCCGAGGAACGGGAGCCGGTCGTCCAGCACCCGGGCCCGCAGCGGCTCGATCAGGCCGGAGTCACCGAGGGAGGCGATCGTCGCGAGCGCGGCGCCCACGCCGGGGAGGATCACCCGGTCGACCGCGGCGAGGCCCGCCGGCTCGTCGACCAGACGGGCGTCGAGCCCGAGCCGCTCGAGCGCGTACATGACGCTCGGGGCGTTGCCGGCGCGGTAGTCGATGACGCCGATCATCCTGAGCTCCGAAGGCCTGACGGGGTGGGCACGACGGTCGAGTCTACGGAGTGGGATGTCTCGCTCAGAATGGTTTCAGGGCGTAGACGCGCACCGGGCCGCTCTGATGGATGACCTGGTACGGGTACTGCGTCTCACTGACGAGGCAGTCCATGTGGTACTTCGCCGCGATGGCGTCGATCTGGGTGGACGTGAGCTTGTCGTACGCCGCGCGCAGCTTCGGCAGGTCGCCGTGGTAGTTCGAGCCGGCGAAGTACTTCGATCCACCGACGAGCGCGTCGATGCGCTTCTTCCACTCGGCGAGCCGGTCGTAGGGGATCGCCTGCCAGTTCGCGACCTGGGCCCGCTCGCTCCGGTCGAACGCGTCCTGGCGGTCGACCGGGACGATGCAACGCACGTCCTTCGGGGTGTTGACCCGGATCCAGTTGAAGGCTTCGGCGACGTGATCCACGGTGGTCCACGCGGCGTAGTTGCGCCGGATCATGCGGGGCGCGGCGAGCAGTGGCGACGTGGGGAAGATCGCGATCACGAGCGTGGCCACCAGCACCAGGGCCGCGTTCCGTCGGGCGCGCCGGCGTCGCTGCCGGTCCACGCCCGCCGGCCGCGCGAGGCGACGCGCGAGGCAGAACGCCTGGAAGAAGAAGATCAGCGGGATCATGATCGGGAACGACCGCAGCGGCATGAGCCGGAGGTAGCCCCAGAGGTCCAACGCGCGCGCGGGGTACGCCAGCGCGAACGGGATCGCGGCCGCGATCTGGAACGCGGCGAAGAACCGTTGCGTGAGGTCTTTGTTCGACTTCGAGTACGACCAGAGGTTGAACGCGAGCATCGCGGCGAGCAACGCGACGTGCAGGATCACCTGGGCCCCGGGCCACGTCTCGCCGCCGAAGAACGGGTCGGTGTGGTACGGGATCGCCTGGAGGATGACGAAGCGCTGCATCGCGGTGGACGCGTTGCCGCTGGCCGCGAGCCCGCCGAGGATGCCGGGTATCGCGACGAGCAGCGCGAGCCATGACCACTTCAACGTGCGGATGCGGGTCTCCCGGAGCGCGAGCAGCGCGAGGCCGGCGGCCCACGCGGACCACAGGCCGACCGCGGGATGGAAGCTCACGGTGAGGCCGACCAGCGCGAGCCCGAGCGGGATGCGGTTGCGGGTGAGCGCGAGCAGCGCGCCGAGCAGGCAGACGTACGCGACGGTCTTCGCCTCGAACGTGCCGAGGACCCACTCGTTGCCGATCAGTGCCTGGTTGCTGAGCAGCCAGAACGTGATCGCGAACGTCGCGGGCCACACCGGCAGCCCGAACCGGGTGCCGAGGCGGATCAGCAGGAAGCCGAGGACGGGCCAGAACACGAGGCGCCCGAGCCATCCGAACGCGTTGACGGAGAGGACGCCGGCGATCGGCGCGAACAGGTGATCGAAGAGCCAGTGCTCGCCGAAGGAGCCGCCGAAGGTCCAGTCCCCGTGGAGGTAGCTGGGGTCGGCGACGCGCCGGACGAGCGGGAGGTACAGCTCCTCGCTCAGGCGGGGGACCGGCGAGCCGTAGAGGAGCAGGGTGACGCCGAGGATGAAGAGCGTCGGAAGCACGAAGTGGCGCGGACCCAATCCGGCTCCGCGTTCCCCCTGCACCGTCACGTTGGTCATCCGGGCCTGGACTCTAGGTCCGACGTGCCCCGTTTTCGCGCCGCGTGCTCCCGGTTGCGCTCAGACGCCGCGGGCGGCGGAGAGGTGGTGCCGACAGAGCCCGTGCGCACGCCGCGGCCGGTCGCAGCCGTCGACCGTGCACGCGCCCACGCGCCGGGCGTCGTGCTCCCAGTAATTGGAGAGCCGCGCCCGCCACCGCAGGTACTGCTCGCGTTTGTGCGACTCCGGCAGGTGGGCGTCCATGAACGGGATCGTCACCCGAAGATGGTCGCGGAGCCCCTGGATCGCGAAGGCGCACTCGTCGTCGTAGTGCGGCTTCCTCCGCGTGTACCGGAAGATGCCACCGCAACCGAAGTACTCCTGCAGCCGGAAGCACGTCGCCGCATCGGATGCACCAAGCCCAACGGCGAACCTGTATCGACTCCCATTGGTGGTGGTGGTGAACGTTCCTTCCGCCGCGACGAAGCCACCGATGAACGCGGCGGTGACCTCAGTAGCCGGTGGCACGGTAGTAGTGGGATCGGCAGAGCGAACGGCCTCGCACCAGCCCGCCGCAGCCTGGAACTGAGCATTCCGAGCGTCCTCGGCCGTGCTGGGAGGGACGCCCGGCTTCGTAGGCGTCCATCGACTCGGCCCACGCATCGAATTGCCGGCGCTTCTGGCTCGGGAGGAGGAAGTGCTGTGCGAACGGGATCGTCGCGGCCCGATGTAGGCGGATCGACGAGATGGAGAACTCGCTCAGCGGCTGGTGGTGGGGCTTGCCTGGAGGTTTGTCACGGATGGCGCCGGCACCGAGAAAGCCCGCCAGCGCTTCGAGGACCCGTCGATCGCGTCGTGCGATCGTGACGCCGAAGACGAACCGCAATCGGAGCGATCCGTCGCGGACGAAGCGCTCGCGCTGCCGCTTGGTGCCGAACCAGCCCTCCCCGGCGACGAAGCCGCCGAGGGTGTATCCGATCGATCTCCAGACCCGATGAAAAGGATCGGTTACATCGGTGGAGCTGAGGGGAATTGAACCCCTGACCCCGTGCATGCCATGCACGTGCTCTACCAACTGAGCTACAGCCCCGTGAGGGACTTCCAAGTTATCAGCCGTCTCGCCGGCGGCCGCGGTCTCGCACACGGAGCACATGCACGGACCCTAAGCAGGGGTTGGGACAGTCATGATGCGCGTACGCTCGCCCGACGATGACTGAAGCGGATGCGCGACGAGACGAAGAGCTCCCCACCTACCGGTACGACGCCCGGCTCGCGAACGAGATCGAGGCGAAGTGGCAGGACCGGTGGGAGGCCGAGCACACCTTCTGGGCGCCGAACCCCGAGGGCCCGCTGAGCGAGGGGTTCGCCGCGGTCGCGGACCGCAAGAAGCTCTTCGTGCTGGACATGTTCCCGTACCCGAGTGGGGCGGGCCTGCACGTCGGTCATCCGCTCGGGTACATCGGCACCGACGTCTACGCACGCTTCAAGCGGATGACCGGGCACAACGTGCTGCACGCGATGGGCTACGACGCGTTCGGTCTCCCGGCCGAGCAGTACGCGGTGCAGACCGGCCAGCACCCGCGCGTCACGACCGAGGCGAACATCGCGAACATGCGCCGACAGCTGCGCGCGCTCGGCCTCGGCCACGACCCGCGTCGCAGCGTCGACAACGACGGATCCCGCGTACTACCGCTGGACGCAGTGGATCTTCCTGCAGCTCTTCGACTCCTGGTACGACGAGGACGCCGACCGTGCCCGCCCGATCGCCGAGCTGATCCCGCGGCTCGAGGCCGACCCGGACGTCGGGTGGGCCGAGCTCTCGCCGCGCGAGCGGCGCGAGCTCGTCGACGCCAACCGGCTCGCGTACCTCGACGAGGCGGCAGTCAACTGGTGCCCGGCGCTCGGAACGGTCCTGGCGAACGAGGAGGTCACCGCCGGAGGGACGCAGCGAGCGGGGGAACCATCCCGGTCTACCGGCGCCCGCTGAAGCAGTGGATGCTGCGCATCACCGCGTACGCCGAGCGGCTGCTCGCCGACCTCGACCTGCTCGACTGGACCGACTCCATCAAGCTGATGCAGCGCAACTGGATCGGCCGCAGCGTCGGTGCGGAGGTGGACTTCGGCGTCGAGGGTCACGAGGACACCACCATCACGGTGTTCACTACCCGGCCCGACACGTTGTTCGGCGCGACGTACATGGTCCTCGCGCCCGAGCACCCACTGGTCGACGACGATCACGCCCGCGGAATGGCCGGGGGCGTCACTGGGTGAGGACATCAACGACATCCCGGCGTCGTGGCGGGGCATCTTCGGCTCCGAGGCGGGGCCCGCCGCGGCAGTCCGGCGCTACCGCGAGTTCACCGATCGCAAGAGCGAGCTCGAGCGGCAGGCCGAAGGCCGGGAGAAGACCGGCGTCTTCACCGGCGCGTTCGCGACGAACCCGGTCAACGACGCAGCCGATCCCGATCTTCGTCGCCGACTACGTCCTCATGGGCTACGGCACCGGGGCGATCATGGCCGTCCCGGCGCACGACCAGCGCGACTTCGAGTTCGCGCAGGAGTTCGACCTGCCGATCCGCGCGCGTGATCCAGCCGCCGCCGGCCTGGTTCGACGCGCAGGGCGTCGGTCCCGACACGGATGCGGCGGACTGGCCCGAATCCTTCAACGGTGACGGCGTCGGGACCGGCTCGGCGAACGACGAGATCTCGCTCGACGGGCTCGGCGTCGCCGACGCGAAGCAGAAGATCACCGAGTGGCTCGAGGCCCGGGAGCTCGGTGCGGCGACCGTCACCTACAAGCTGCGCGACTGGCTGTTCAGCCGCCAGCGCTACTGGGGTGAGCCGTTCCCGATCGTGTACGACGAGGACGACCTGCCGGTCGCGGTCCCCGAGTCGATGCTGCCGGTCGAGCTGCCCGAGATCATCGACTTCGAGCCGGAGATCGTCGCCGACGACGCGGAGAGCGTCCCCGCCCCGCCGCTGGCCCGCGCCGACGGGTGGGCGACCGTCGAGCTCGACATTCCGCGCCCGACTGGGCGGGTGGATCCCCGGGACCGAAGACCTACCGGCGCGAGCTGAACACGATGCCGCAGTGGGCGGGGTCGTGTTGGTACTACCTGCGCTACCTGGACCCGACGAACGAGAACGAGTTCGTCTCGCCGGCGGCCGAGCAGTACTGGATGGCGCCCGGCCCCGGTGGCGTCGACCTGTACGTCGGTGGGGTCGAGCACGCGGTGCTGCACCTGCTCTACGCGCGCTTCTGGCACAAGGTCCTCTTCGACCTCGGTCACGTGTCCACCGTCGAGCCGTTCCAGCGCCTCTTCAACCAGGGCTACATCCTCGCCAGTGCCTACGTCGACGACCGCGGCTTCTACGTCGAGGCCACCGAAGTGGTCGAACGCGACGGTCGGTTCTTCGACGGGGACGTCGAAGTGCAGCGCGAGCACGGGAAGATGGGCAAGAGCCTGAAGAACACGGTCGCGCCCGACGACATCTACCGCGACTACGGCGCCGACACGCTGCGCCTCTACGAGATGTTCATGGGCCCGCTCGACGCGAGCCGCCCGTGGAACACGCGGGACATCGTCGGCGTCCACCGCTTCCTGCAGCGGCTGTGGCGCAACGTGATCGACGAGCAGACCGGCGACCTGCGCGTCACGCCCGAGCCCGCCGACGACGAGACCCGTCGCATCCTCAACCGCACGATCGCCGCGGTCGCCGAGGACATGGACCACCTGTCGTTCAACACGGCGATCGCGCGAGCTGTTCGAGCTCAACAACCGGCTCACCCAGGTCGTCGCCGAGACCGGCGCCGCGCCCGAGGACGTCGTGGTCCCACTGGTGCTCATGACCGCGCCCCTGGCGCCGCACACTGCGGAGGAGCTCTGGGAGCGCCTCGGTCACGAGCGGACCCTGGCGTACGAGGACTTCCCGACGGCAGATCCCACGTGGCTCACGGTCGACACCGTCGAGATCGCGGTCCAGCTCAACGGCAAGGTGCGCACGCGCGCTCACTGTCCCCGCCGATCTCGACGAAGCCGCGACCGAAGCCGCGGCGCGCGCCGACGAACGGGTGACGGCGCTGCTCGACGGGAAGACAGTGCGCAAGGTGATCGTCGTGCCCGGTCGCCTCGTCAACTTCGTCATCGGCTAGGCGTTCCCTTCGTGCGCCGCGCGTCGGTTGTCGCCGCAGGCGGTCGGGGTGTTCACACATGTTCCCGAGATGGACCGCGAGCGGGCGCGCGTGATCGTCGTCCCGGTGCTCACGCCGGGCGTCGCGGCGATGACGCTCGGGCCGTGGATCCTCGTCCGCCGCGGTCGCGAGCAGGACGTGGGCCTCGTCGCGCACGAGCTCGTCCACGTGCAGCAGTGGCGCGAGCTCGGCGTCGTGCGGTTCCTCTCCCGGTACTTCGGCGAGTACCTCCGGTACCGGCTGCAGGGTCAGGCCCACTGGAGCGCGTACGCGGCGATCTCGCTCGAAGCGGAGGCCCGGGCCCGGAGCGGGGGGTAGGCCGAACCATCGGTCGAACCGGCCGGGCCTCTGGTACGGTCGCAGCTTCCTCCCTTTGCACTTCCTCCGTGGGCCCTCACGCGCCCGGAGGTCGCGATGGTCGAGCCAACAGTTCCGCCCCGTCCGGAACCACGACGAGTGCTACCGCCCGGGTCGTTCCTCGAACGGCTCCGCGTCCACTGGGACGATCCGCGGGTCCGGATCGGCGCGCTCCTGCTCGCCGCGCTCCTCGCGGGCGTGGGCTGGTACCAGCTCGGTGTCCGCGGGAACGCCGGCGCGGGTGCCACTGCACCTCCTTCCACGAGCGTCGCCACGCGCGCCGGCGCCGCGCCGAGCACGGGTACCGCCGCGGCGGGCTCGACCGGGAGCACCACGCCGGCAGGAGGTCTCCTCGTCGTGCAGGTCGCGGGATCGGTGGTGCATCCCGGCGTCGTGCGGATCCGCGCCGGCGCACGGGTGATCGACGCGATCAAGGCGGCCGGCGGCGGGCTCCCCGGTGCGGACCTCGACCGGCTCAACCTCGCGGCCAAGGTCGTCGACGGCCAGCGCATCGCGGTGGCCCGTCGTCGGCGCGCCCACCCCGGTCGGAGCCGACGCCAGCGGGTCGACCGGAACCGGCGCCGACGCCGCCACCAACGGCCCGGTCAACCTCAACACGGCGACCGAGAGCCAGCTCGAGGAGCTGCCGGGCATCGGCCCCAGCCTCGCGGGGGCGATCATCGCGGAGCGCGAGAAGCGGGGTGGCTTCAAGAGCGTCGGTGAGCTGCAGGACGTCCGCGGCATCGGCGAGCTGCGCTTCGCCGACATCAAGGACCTGGTCTCGGTGTGATCGCGCTCGGTCCGCTCTCCGCGCTGGCCGCGCTCGTCGCCGGCATCTTCGCGGGCGAGGCACTCGGTCCCGGTTCGGCCGAGGTCGCGCTCGTCGCCGCGCTCGCGCTCCTCGCGGTCGGGTTGTTGATGCGCGGTCGGCGCGGCCTCGCCCTCGCGCTCGTGGGTTGCGCGCTCCTCGGGGGTGCCACCACGCAACGCGCGCTGCACGGGCTCCAGACCTCACCCCTCGACGCTGCGGTCGCGAGTCGCGCGCGCGTACAGGCGCAAGCGACGCTGGTCGACGACCCGGCCGGCCCGCGGTTCGTCGTCCAGGTCCTCGCGCGGCTGGGTCAGGTCGACGGCGCCGACGCGGGGCACCGGACCGTCCTGCTCGTCGGCGGCGGAGATGTGACGACCCAGCTTCGGGTGCTCGAGGCCGGGGACCGCGTGACGGTCACGGGGACGCTCGAGCCACTCCGTGGGTTCGACCTCCGCTACCGATGGCGCCACGCGGTCGCCCAGCTGCAGGTCGCCGAGCTGACCGCGTTCGCGGGACCGCGCTCGCCCCTCGACCGGCTCGCGAACGCGTCGCGCGCCGCGGTCCTCCGCGGTGCCGACGGACTTCCCGCGACCGAGCGGGCGGTCCTGGCCGGCTTCCTCCTCGGTGACACCCGCGCCATCCCGGACGATCTCGTCGACGACTTCCGCGACGCCGGCCTGAGCCATCTGCTCGCGGTCAGCGGCGCGAACGTCGCCTTCGTCCTCGCGGTGGCAACCCCGTTGCTCGTCCGGCTCCGGCTGGGCAGCCGGCTCGTGATCGGGCTGCTGATCCTGATCCTCTTCGGCACGATGACCCGGTGGGAGCCGTCGGTGCTGCGCGCGTCGGCGATGGCCGGGCTCGCGATGGGCGCGACCTTCCTCGGCCGGCCTGTTCCCGCGAGCCGCATCCTCACCCTTGCCGCGATCGGGCTCCTCGTCGCGGATCCGTTCCTCATCCACTCCGTCGGCTTCCTCCTCTCGTGCGGCGCGAGCGCGGGCATCCTCTGGCTCGGCCCCGCGATCAGCGCGCGCATCCCCGGGCCGCGCTGGGTCGGCGACGCGCTCGGGGTGACGACCGCCGCCCAGCTCGGCGTGCTCCCGGTCCTGCTGCCGGTCTTCGGCACGGTCCCGCTCGTCGCGCTCCCGGCGAACCTGCTGGCCGCGCCGGTGGTCGGACCGCTCACGGTGTGGGGTCTCGTCGCGGGCGTCGCCGGCGGGGTCGTCGGCCCCGGCATCGCCCACTGGCTCCAGCTCCCGACCTTCGCGCTGCTGCGCTGGGTCGAGACCGTCGCCCGCACCGCGGCCGAGCAACCGGTCGCGCTCGACGCCCGCGCGCTCTGCGGGCTCGCGGCGATCGGCTGCGTGGCGGTCGCACTCCTCCGGCTGCTCCGTCCCGGACCGCGCCGGACCGCGGCCGGTCGGGGGGACCTGACCCCAAGGGGGCCCGGCGGCGCCGCCGGTAGGCTCGAACGCGATGCCGCACTTCCGCCTCGGTGATGTCGTCCACGACCTCACCACGCGCACGCTCGTGATGGGCATCCTCAACCGAACGCCCGACTCGTTCTACGACGCCGGCCAGACGTTCGCACTGGACGATTTGGTGCAGCGGGCCGGCGAGCTCGTCGAGCAGGGCGCGGACCTCCTCGACATCGGCGGGGTCAAGGCCGGTCCCGGTCCCGAGGTGGGGGAGGCCGAGGAGCTCGACCGGGTCATCCCGTCGATCGAAGCGGTGCACGCGCGCTTCGACGTCCCGATCTCGTGCGACACCTGGCGGGCGTCGGTGCTGGACGCCGCGTGCGTCGCGGGCGCGGTCGTCGGCAACGACATCAGTGGCTTCGGCGACCCGGAGTACGTGACGGTCGCGGCGAAGCACGACGCGTCCGTCATCGCGACCCACATCCGGCTCGCGCCCCGGGTGCCCGACCCGGAACCGGTCTACGACGACCTCGTGGCCGATGTCCGCTCGTTCCTGCTGGACCGGGCCCGGCGCGCCGAAGCGGCCGGACTCGCGGTGGAGCAGATCTCGATCGACGCCGGGCTCGACCTCGGCAAGACGCCGGCCATGAGCGCGGTCCTCCTGCGCGAGAGCGCGGTGCTCGCCGAGCTCGAGTACACGCTGCTGCTGTCGGCGAGCAACAAGCGGTTCCTCGGCGACACCCTCGGCCTGGACATCGGCGACCGGCGCGAGGTGTCACTGGCGGCGATCGCCTACGGCGTGGCCCACGGCTGCCGGATCGTGCGCGTGCACGACGTCCGGGGATCGGTCCACGTGTGCCGGATCATGCAGGCGATCCTCGAGCAGCGTCAGGTGGCCGTCTCGTGAGCGCCCTGTACCTCGTGAAGGCGACGGATCCGGTGCTCCGCTCGCGCGCCGCGCAGGCGCTGATCGACGAGCTCCTCGACGGCGAGGATCGCACACTGGTGCTCGAGGAGTTCGCCATCCCCGGGAAGGTGCGGGCGGGGACCGACGAGCCCGCGCCGCCTGCGAACGCGACCGACGAGGCCGCGCGGGTGCCCGTCGTCGCCGCGATCCTGAACGCGGCGCAGAGCCCGCCGTTCATGACGAGCAAGCGCATCGTCGTGGTCCGCGACTACGAGCAGCTCAACGCCGAGGAGGCCGCTCCCGTCGCCGCGGTGCTCGCCGACCTCCTCGAGACCACGGTCTTCGTGTTCGTCGGCGGTGGGGGTCGAGCACCGAAGAGCCTCGTCGACGCGCTCAAGCAGGCCGAGGTCGTCGGCCCGGACTCCGAGAAGACCTCCGACGTGCTCGGCGCCGAGCTGGCCCGGGCCGGCATCAGCCTGGACAAGGACGCGGCCCGGGTCGCGGCGGAACGCCTCGGCGACGATGCGGGTCGCGCCGCCGGGCTGGTCGAGGTGCTGGGCGCGACCTTCGGCGCCGGGGCCAAGCTCGAGCGCGTCCGACGTCGAGCCCTACCTCGGCGAGGCGGGGTCGGTCCCCGTCTTCGAGCTGACGAACGCGATCGAAGAGGGCAAGGTCGCGGCCGCGCTCTCGATCCTGGACCGGCTGCTCAACGTCACGAGTGCCCGCCAGCCCAAGCCGATGCACCCGCTCCAGGTGCTGGGGCTGCTGCAGTCCCGCTACCGCCGGCTGCTGCGCCTCGACGACCCGTCGATCCACACGACGAAGGACGCGCACGCCGCGCTGGGCGGCAAGGGCAGCACCTACCCGGCGCAGAAGGCGCTGGAGGCGTCGAGCGCGCTCGGGACCGACGGTCTGCGTCGAGCGATCGACTCGCTGCACCAGGCGGACCTCGACCTCAAGGGCGCGAGCGCGATGCCCGAGGACGCGGTGCTCGAGGTGCTCGTGGCCCGCTTGGCCGCGTTGCACTCACGGAGCCGATCCCGCACCGGGGCCCGCCGCTGACGCGGCGTGCCGCAGGAGGAGCTAGGAGGAGGCCTGCGCCTTGTTCGCGGCCTTCATCAGCCGCGAGGTGCGACGGGCGGCCTCGTTCTTGTGGATGATCGCCCTTGGATCCGGCCTTGTCGATCCGCTTCTGCGCGAGCACGAGGCGCTCGGCCGCATCCTCGGCGCCGGTCTCGGCGGCCGCGGTGGCCCCCTTGACGCGCGTCTTCAGCTCGGAACGGACAGCCAGGTTGCGCACCCGCCGCTTCTCGTTCTGGACGTTGCGCTTCTTCTGGCTCTTGATGTTCGCCATCGGTGTCGCGACCTCGTCTTCGTGTCTCGGGAACCGGGAAAGGCTATCAGCAGGAGGGCTGAGGCGGCCGTTCGCGGGAATCAGCGCCCGCGAGGGACAATGGGCGACCCGACCGCATCTCCACCAGGACGTAGACGTGATCCCCCTCGACCGGCTCCGCTGTCTGAGCATCATCGCCCACATCGACCACGGGAAGCGCACGCTCGCCGACCGGATCCTCGAGATCACGGGCGCGGTCGAGATGCGGGACATGCGGGCCCAGTACCTCGACTCGATGGACATCGAGCGCGAGCGGGGCATCACGATCAAGGCCCAGAACGTGCGGCTCGAGCTGGAACGACCACGTCGTCAACCTGATCGACACCCCCGGCCACGTCGACTTCGGCTACGAGGTCTCGCGCAGCCTCGCCGCGTGCGAGGGCGTCATCCTCCTCGTCGACGCGCAGCCAGGGGATCGAGGCCCAGACCCTCGCCAACTGCTACCTGGCGATCGAGCACGACCTCGCGATCGTCGCCGCGGTGAACAAGATCGACCTGCCGGCGGCCGACCCGGACCGGGTCTCCGAGGAGATCGAGCGGGTGCTCGGCATCGCCGGCGGAGGACGTCCTGCGCATCTCGGCGAAGACCGGCGAGGGCGTGCCCGAGCTGCTCGACGCGGTCATCGAGCGCATCCCGCCGCCGAAGGGCGACGCCGACGCGCCGCTCCAGGCGCTGATCTTCGACTCGTACTACGACCCGTACCGCGGGGTGGTCTGCGTCGGTGCGCGTCTTCGACGGCACGCTGCAGCACCGGCGCGCAAGCCTGCAGTTCCTGCAGGCCAGCTCGATCTACGACGCCGAGGAGATCGGCGTGCGGCTGCCGGTGCCGACACCGGTCGCGACGCTCGGCCCGGGCGAGGTCGGCTACCTCATCGCCGGCATCAAGGACGTCGGCGAGGCGCGCGTCGGTGAGACGGTCACGACCGCGGCGCGACCGCGGCGAGGTCCTCGAGGGCTACCGCCATCCGAAGCCGATGGTGTTCTGCGGCCTCTACCCGGTCGAGGGCGACGAGTACGCCGACCTGCGCGAGGCGCTCGAGAGGCTGCGGCTCAACGACTCGTCGTTCACCTACGAGCCCGAGACCTCGGGCGCGCTCGGCTTCGGGTTCCGCTGCGGGTTCCTCGGCCTGCTGCACATGGAGATCGTCCGCGAGCGGCTCGAGCGCGAGTACGACCTCGCGCTCGTCGCGACCGCGCCGAACGTCGAGTACCGCGCGCACACCACCAACGGTGAGCGTCGAGGTGGTCGACAACCCGTCCGCGCTGCCGCCGCCGAACGACGTCGGTCGCGATCGAGGAGCCGTTCGTCAACGATCACGATCCTCACGCCGACCGAGTACGTCGGCACGCTGATGGAGCTGTGCGCAGGGCCGGCGGGGCGAGATGCAGAAGATGGAGTACCTCTCCGAGGAACGGGTCGAGCTCGTCTACAGCGTGCCGCTCGGCGAGATCGTCCTGGACTTCTTCGACCAGATGAAGTCGCGCACGAAGGGCTACGCGAGCCTCGACTACGAGCCGGCGGGCTACCGCGAGTCGAAGCTCGTCAAGGTCGACATCCTGCTCAACAACGTGCCCGTCGACGCGTTCTCGTCGATCGTGCACCGCGACAAGGCCGTACGACTACGGCAAGCGCGATGACCGACGAAGCTGCGCGAGCTCATCCCGCGCCAGCTCTTCGACGTGCCGATCCAGGCCGCGATCGGCGGCCGGGTCATCGCCCGCGAGACGGTGAAGGCGAAGCGCAAGGACGTGATCGCCAAGTGCTACGGCGGTGACGTCACGCCGGAAGCGCAAGCTGCTCGAGCGGCAGAAGGAAGGCAAGAAGAAGATGAAGCAGATCGGCCGGGTCGAGGTGCCCCAGGAGGCGTTCGTCGCCGCCCTCAAGCTCGGAGACTGAGCGCCGGATGGGCAACGGGCCGCGGTCGTTCGCGGCGCTGGTCGACGAGGCCGAGCGCGCCCCGATCGATGGTTGGGACTTCAGCTGGCTCGACGGTCGGGCCACCGAGGAACGACCGAGCTGGGGCTACGCACGACAAGTGGCCGAGCGCGCGACGCGGGCCGAGCGCATGCTGGACCTCCAGTCCGGCGGGGGCGAGATGCTCGCGAGACCTGCCGCACCATCCCACCGCTCATGGTCGCGACGGAGGGCTACGCCCCCAACGTGCTCGTCGCGGCACGCCGCCTGCGACCGCGGGGTGCGCACGTCATCGCGACGGAGTCAGATCGTGCGGCGCTGCCGGTCGCGGGCGACGCGTTCGATCTCGTCACGAGCCGCCATCCGGTCGACACCTGGTGGGACGAGATCGCCCGGGTGCTGCGTCCGGGTGGCACGTACTTCTCGCAGCAGGTCGGCCCGCACAGCAATCGCGAGCTCAGCGAAGCCCTGATGGGCCCGCTCCCGCCGGGCATCGAATCGTGATCCGGAGCTCGCCCGCGGCCGAGGCTGAGCAGGCCGGACTCGTCGTCGACGATCTGCGCTCCGAACGCCTGCGGGTCGCCTTCTTCGACGTCGGCGCAGTCGTGTACTTCCTGCGGCTCGTGGTGTGGACCGTCCCCGGCTTCACGGTCGACGGATACCGCCCGCAGCTGCGCGCGCTGCACGACCGGATCGAGCGCGACGGCTCGTTCGTCGCCCACTCGACCCGCTTCCTCATCGAAGCGACGAAGCCCCGCTGACCGGCTAGGCGTCGCGGGGGAGGCCGAGGACGCGTCTCGCCGAGGATGTTGCGCTGCACCTCGCTCGTGCCGCCGCCGATCGTGAGCGCGCGGCGTGTAGAGGTAGCCCGTCGCTCCACATGCCGCGCGTCGCGCTCGCCGAACGGACCCCGGTCGGCGAGCATCCCGTCGGTGCCCGCGAGCTCCACCGCCATCGCCATCACGTGCTGGCCGTGCTCGTCGGCGAGCGCCTTGCGCACCGACGCCTCCGGACCGGGCTCGAGCCCGCTGCACCGTCGCCGAGACGGTGCGCAGGCGGATCAGCCGCAGCACCTCGGCTTCGATGTAGAGGCGCGGCAAGCCGTTGGCGCAGCACCGGGTCGCCGACGGCCGCCGTGCGCGCGGACGAGGTCGAACACGTCATGCGCGGTCGGGCCGCGTCCCCACAGCGCGCCCTCGCCCGACAGCGACACCCGTTCGTTGCCGAGCGTGACCTTCGCGAGCCGCCAGCCGTCGTTCTCGTCGCCGACGACGTTCGCGACCGGGATCCGCACGTCGGTCGAAGAACACCTCGTTGAACTCGTGCGTCGCCGGTCATCTGCACGATGGGTCGGACCGTGATGCCGGGGGAGCTGCATGTCGACGACGAAGTAGGTGATGCCGCTGGTGCGGCTCGGCGTCGGGATCGGTGCGCGCGAGCAGGATGCCGTAGCGCGCGAACGTGCGCGAGCGTGGTCCACACCTTCTGGCCGTTCACGCACGTACTCGTCGCCGTCGCGCACGGCGCGGGTCGTGCAGCGACGCGAGGTCGCTGCCGGCTTCCGGCTCGCTGAACAGCTGGCACCAGATCTCGGAGCCGTCGAGGAGTCCCGGGCAGGTACCGCGTGCTGCTGCTCCTCGGTCCCGGCCACGAGCAGGGTGGGCCCGGCCCAGCCGATCCCGATCGGGTTCAGTGGCTTCGGGGCGCGAGCGCGCGCGTCAGCTCCTCGTCGATCACGAGCTGCTCGATCGGTGACGCGTCCCGGCCCCACGGCCGCGGCCAGTGCGGCGCGACGTAGCCGTTGCGGGCCAGGCGCTGCATCCAGTCGGACGGGGTACGCGCCGCCGGGCGCCTCCTCCTCGAGGAACGCGCGGATCTCGCCGCGGTACGCCTCGGCCTCAGGAGGGCAGCTCGAACGTCAGGGCCATCCGTGCAACGTACCGCCGCGGGGAGTGGGACAATCCCTGAGGTGCCGCTCGGTGTCTACGTCCACATCCCGTTCTGCGCGGACCGCTGCGATTACTGCGACTTCGCGACCTGGACCGACCGCGGCCATCTGATCGGCGAGTACGTCGACGCCTGCGTGGCGGACGGGCACCGGCAGACCGCCGGGATCTCCCGGGAGGCGACGAGCGTCTTCTTCGGGGGCGGCACCCCGTCGCTGATCCCGGCCGACGGCCTCGCCCGCATCCTGGGTGCGATCCCGCGCGACGGCCGGGGCCGAGGTGACCGTCGAGTGCAATCCGGACTCGGTCGATCCCGACCAGCTCGACGACCTACGCCGCCGCGGGCGTGAACCGCCTGTCGTTCGGGGTGCAGTCGATGCAGCCGCACGTCCTCGCGGAGCTCGGCCGCACCCACGATCCCGCGGCCGTCGAGCGCGCGGTGCGCTGGGCGCGCGGCGCCGGCTTCGAGCACCTCAACCTGGATCTCATCTACGGGACGCCCGGTGAGTCGATCGACGACTGGCGGCGCAGCCTCGACGGCGTGCTCGCGCTCGCGCCCGACCACGTCAGTGCGTATGCGCTCACGATCGAGCCCGGAACGCCGCTCGGCCGGGACATCGCCAGCGGCGGTCGCCGTGCTCCCGACGACGACGACCAGGCCGAGAAGTACGAGATCGCGGACGACGTCCTGCACGCCGCGGGCTACGAGTGGTACGAGATCTCGAACTGGGCCCGCCCCGGCGGCGAGTGCCGGCACAACCTCCTGTACTGGGCCCAGGGCGACTACCTCGCGATCGGCGCGGCCGCGCACGGGCACGTCGACGGCCGGCGGGCCTGGAACCTGCGGACGCCGGAGCGGTACCTCGCGGCCGTCGGGTCCGGCGCGTCGATCGAGGCCGGCCACGAGGTGCTCGACGAGGCGGCCCGGGTCGAGGAGGCCCTGCTCCTGGCCATCCGCACCCGCGGGGGCATCCCGGTGCCCGCCGGTGCTCGCATCCGCCGCCCGGGACCTCGCGGCCGACGGCCTGGTGGAGCCGGACCCCGACCGGCTCGTCCTGACCCGCCGGGGCCGCCTCCTCGCGTCCGCGGTGACGGTCCGCCTCCTCTCCGGGCTCGCGGCAGGCGGGCAGCAGGTAGCAGTCGGTAGACTCGACTGCTAACCACCCGCCTCACGGCCATCTGAACGGGGGCGCACGTCATGGACGCAGTCGACCGCCGAGCCGCAGTGCTGCGAGCAATCGTCGAGGAGTACGTGCAGACCGCGCAGCCCGTCGCGTCCCAGTCCATCGCCCAGTCGCGGTCCCTGGGCGTCTCGAGCGCCACGGTCCGCAACGACATGACCCAGCTCGAGCGTGAGGGCTACATCGTCCAGCCCCACACCTCGGCCGGCCGGATCCCGACCGACCAGGGCTACCGCTACTTCGTCGACCACTTCACCCAGGCCCGGTCCCTCCCGGTGACCCAGCGGCGGGCGGTCGCGGACTTCTTCGCCTCGGCCCACAGCGCCCTGGAGGACCTCCTCCACGAGACCAGCCTGCTCCTGGCCCGGATCACGAGCCACGCTGCGGTGATCGTGGGCCCCCAGTTCGACGCGGCACGCGTGCGCAGCGCCCAGCTCGTCGCCCTGCAGCCCGAGCTGATGCTCGCGATCGCGGTCCTCTCGAACGGCTCGATCGAGAAGGAAGTCATCTCGAACACCGGCGAGTACGACGACGCGCAGATCGCCCGGGCCAGCGCCGCCCTCGACTCGGCGCTGCGCGAGCAGTCCCTCGGGACGGCACCGGTCGCGGCGCCGACCGGCGACCGGGTGGTCGACGAGCTGGTGCGGCTCGGCCTCGAAGCGCTCGCCCGGCGGGCGCTGTCCGGCGCCGAGCCCCTCTACGTGGGCGGAGCCAGTCGGATCGTCGGTGACCAGGACGCGTTCGCGACCGCCGAGCGCGCGTCACGGCTCTTGGAGATGCTCGAGCAGCAGGTCGTGGTCGTGTCGCTCGTGCGCGACCTCCTCGACCAGGGCGTCACCGTCTCGATCGGATCGGAGAACGACGTCGACGAGCTGCGCGACTGCTCGCTCGTGCTGGCGCCGTACCGCGTCGATGGTCAGATGGCCGGCACCGTGGGCGTGCTCGGGCCGACCCGGATGGACTACCAGCAGGCGCTGGCTGCCGTGGCCGCGGTGTCACAGCAGCTCGGCCGGCTCCTGCTCGGCTGACTCGCCCCATGCCGTCCGATCCCTACGCCCTGCTCGGCGTCGACACCAACGCCACCGACGACGAGATCAAGCGCGCGTACCGCAAGCTGGCGCGCGAGCTGCACCCGGACACGAATCCGGACCCGGCGGCCGAGGCGCGCTTCAAGGAGATCACCGGCGCGTACGAGACGCTGCGCGATCCCGAGCGCCGGCGCCGGTTCGACATGTTCGGCGACGAGGGTCGCGGCGGCGGAGCTCCTCCGGGCGCCGACGCGTTCGGGTTCGGCGACCTCTTCGACGCGTTCTTCCAGGGTGGCTTCGGTGGCGGCGCGTCCGGACCGCCGCGGGCGCCGGACGCCGAAGCGATCATGGAGCTCGACCTCGTCGACGCGGCGTTCGGGATCACGGAGACGCTCGAGCTGCACCTGCCGAGCGCGTGCGACCGCTGCGACGGCTCGGGTTGCGAGCCCGGCACGCACCCGAGCCGCTGCGACGCGTGCGGTGGCGCCGGCGAGGTCCGTCAGGTGCGACGCTCGATCCTCGGCCAGCTCGTCACCGCGGTGCCCTGTGTCGCGTGCGCCGGCACCGGTCAGCAGATCCCGAGCCCGTGCACCAGCTGCGGCGGTGACGGCCGGGTCCGCTCGACGCGCAACATCGAGGTCGAGGTGCCCGCGGGCATCGACGACGGCCAGCGGCTCCGGCTCACCGGCCGCGGCCCGGCCGCGCCGCGCAACGGCGTCGCCGGCGACCTGTACGTCACCGTGCGCGTGCGCCCGCATCCGTCGCTCGAGCGGCACGGCTTCGATCTCGTTCACCAGCGCCGCATCGCGATGACGCAGGCCGCGCTCGGCACCGTGCTCACGGTCGACACCCTCGACGAGCCGGAGCAGGTCACGGTGCCGCCCGGCACCCAGCCCGGACACGTCTTCCGGTTCAAGGGCCGCGGCGTCCCGGTGCTGCAGGGCCGCGGGCGCGGCGACCTCCTGGTGCAGATCGACGTCGACGTCCCACGAGAGCTGTCCGACACGGAGCAGGATCTCCTGAGCCAGTTCGCCGAGCTGCGCGGCGAGGAAGTCGCAGCCCCCGCGGAGGGCGGGTTCTTCTCGAAGATCCGCTCGACGTTCGGGGAGCGGTGACCGAAGGGTTCGCCGCGACGGCACCGGCCGTCGCGCACGTCTTCGTCGAGGACGTCGCCAGCGACGCCGACCTCTGGGTCGACGGCGATGACGGGCACCACCTGCAACGCGTGCGTCGGCTGCGCGCCGGCGAGGCAGTCACCGCGAGTGATGGGAGCGGGCACTGGCGACAGTGCACCGTCGCGGAAGTCGGTGACGGTCGGCTCCGGCTGACTCCGGCCGGCCCGCTCACGACGGAGCCCGCGCTGACGCCGCGACTCGTCATCGCGTTCGCGCCGGCCAAGGGCGACCAGGCCGGCGCGGTCGTCGCCCAGCTCGTCGAGCTCGGCGTCGACGCGGTGATGCCGATCACGGTGCGCCGGTCCGTCGTGCGCTGGGACGGAGCCCGCGGTGAGAAGGCGCGGATCCGGCTCGGCCGGGTCATGCGGGAGGCGGCGATGCAGTCGCGCCGCGCCCGGCTCCCGGAGCTCCTGGCGGCGAGATCCCTGTCCGAGCTGGCCGCAGCATCCGGGGCTCGTCGTGGCGGACCCGCGCGGCGGTCGCGCCGCCGCGGTGCGCGAGCCGTTGGGGGCGGAGTGGCTGGTGGTGGTGGGTCCCGAGGGTGGTCTCGACCCCACCGAACGGGACCAGCTGGGCTCCGGGCAGCACCTGGCCGTCGGTCCGCACGTATTACGGGCAGTGACGGCCCCGGTCGCGGTGGCGGCCGCTTTGGCAGGGTTTCGCCGGAGTCGGGTGCCCGACTCGTCCGACTCTGGGCCGATCGGCCCATGAAACCTTGCGCACTCGGCGCGCGAATGTCGACAAGTGACGTGAACTCTGAGATAGTCTGCGCCGGCCGGGCGGCGAACTATCTCGGGGGCAGCGGGGTCTCATGCATGGCGTGAACGTAGGCGAACGGCTGCGAGCGATCCGCCGCCAGAAGGGGCTGTCGCTCCACGACGTCGAGGCCCGCTCCGATCTCGAGTTCAAGGCATCCGTCCTCGGCGCCTACGAGCGCGGTGAGCGGGCGATCTCGGTCCCGCGCCTGCTCCGGCTCGCGGAGATCTACGAGGTGCCGCCCGACCAGCTGCTGCCCCGCGACGCGGACATCGAGATCAACCTCACCGAGGGCACCGATCTGCGACGCCGGCTTCACCATCGACCTGGTGAAGCTGCACGCGCTCGACGACCCGGAGGCTGCGGTCCTGTCCCGGTACGCCGCGACGATCCAGCTCCAGCGCCAGGACTTCAACGGCCGGCTGCTGACGATCCGCCGGGACGACCTGCGGGTGCTCGCGGCGGTGCTCGGCCGTCGACCCGACGATCTGGGTGTGCGGCTCGACGAGCTCGGCCTGCGCGCCGGCGACGACCTCTGCGTAGCGAACGCTCGGTGCCGTATCGCGGCTCCGCGGCGCTAGCCTGAGAGGCGACGTGACCTCCTCGTCGCCGACCCAGGTCAAGATCCTCGTTCCGGGCAACCACCTCATGGTGGACCTGCTCGGCCAGCGCGACGAGCTGCTGCGGCGTCGTCGAGGACGCGTTCCCCGTGCGCGATCCTCGTGCGCGGCAACGAGATCACGGTCGTCCGGCGAGCCCGCCGACGCCGAGATCGGGTCGCCCGACTCTTCGAGGAGCTCGTCGTCCTCCTGGAGCGGGGTCATGTCGCTCGACCGCGAAGGCGTCGGTCGCAGCGATCGAGATGTTGAAGTCCGATCAGAGCGCCCGACGCGAGGTGCTCGACACCGAGGTGGTGCGCGGCCGCAAGAGCGTGCGACCGAAGACCGCGGGCCAGAAGCGCTACGTCGACGCGGTGCGTGCGACACACCATCACGTTCGCGATCGGCCCCGCCGGAACCGGCAAGAGCTACCTCGCGGTCGCGCTCGCGGTGCAGGCGCTGCAGGCGAAGACCGTCAACCGCATCATCCTCACGCGACCCGCGGTCGAGGCGGGTGAGCGACTCGGCTTCCTGCCCGGCGACATGCTCGCGAAGGTCGACCCGTACCTCCGCCCGCTCTACGACGCGCTCTACGACATGCTCGATCCCGACGGCGGTGGCGCGGCTGATGGAGCGCGGCGTGATCGAGGTCGCGCCGCTCGCGTACATGCGCGGCCGCACGCTCAACGACTCGTTCATCATCCTCGACGAGGCGCAGAACACGACCGCCGAGCAGATGAAGATGTTCCTCACCCGGCTCGGATTCGGCTCGAAGGCGGTCGTCACCGGCGACGTCACCCAGATCGACCTGCCCGAAGGCGGTCGCGGTCGATCGGGTCTGCTCGCGGTGCGCAAGGTCCTCGACGGGATCGACGGGCTCGCGTTCGTGGAGCTCGGCTCGCGCGACGTCGTGCGCCACAAGATCGTCCAGGACATCGTCGACGCGTACGAGAAGAACACGTGACCGTGCCGTCCACGTCGGTGGGTGTGGAACGGCGAACGGCCCCAGTGACAGCCGCGCCAGTCGAGGTGGGTCGTGAGCGTGACGTCGTGGAGGTGTTCGGGCGGACGAGCAGTCGGTCGTCTCCGTCGACGTCGTGCGGTGGGTCCGCCTGGCCCGGGTCGTGCTCGCGGAGGAGCGGGTGCCCGGCGTGGCCGAGCTCTCGCTGATCTTCGTGGACCAGCAGTCGATCACCGACCTGAACGAGCGCTTCCTCGGCGGGACCGGCCCCACCGACGTCCTCGCGTTCCCGATGGACGACGACGTCGTGCTCGGCGGCCGCCAACCCGATCAGGGCGGACGCGGACCCGGCGCGCCCGGCCGAGGCCGGCGAGCCCCCGAGCCTGATCGGCGACGTCGTCATCTGCCCCCAGGTCGCGGCGGCCCAGGCCCCGGAACACGGATGGACGCACCGACGACGAGATCGCGCTGCTCGTCGTGCACGGGGTCCTGCATCTGCTCAACTATGACCATGCCGATCCGCGCGAGCATGCGGCGATGCAGCGCCGAGAACGGGAGCTGCTCGCCCGCTTCCGTGAGATCGAGCAGGGGGACTGAGCACTGAAACCCGGTCCACTGCCAAGTCCCTGGTTCCACCCTCTGACATCGGAAGCACCATGAACGGAGCCGACGCCGCGATCCTCGTCGCCGTCGTCCTGCTGTTCCTCGTCTCGATCGTCCTCGCGATGGCCGAGACCGCGTTCACCCGCATGAGCCGCATCCGCGCGCTCTCGCTCGAGGAGGAGGGCCGCAAGGGCGCGCACGCGGCTCGCGCAGATGCTCGAGCGACCCGAGCAGACGCTGAACGTCCTGCTCCTGCTCGTCCTCGTCTCCCAGCTGACCAGCGCGTCGCTGCTGGGCGTCGCTGCTCGAGCGGTCGTTCGGGAGCGCCGGCCTGTTCATCGGCCTGGTGATCCAGATCCTCGTGTACTTCGTGATCGGCGAGGTCGCGCCGAAGACGTACGCGATCCAGAACCCGGACCGCGCCGCGCTGCGCGTGTCCGGCTTCCTCTGGGCCGTCACGAACTTCCCGCCGTTGCGGCTCCTCTCTCGCGGCCTGATCGGACTCGCGAACGTGCTGCTCCCGGGCAAGGGCTTGAAGCAGGGACCGTTCGTCACCGAGGAGGACCTCCGCACGATGGCGGACGTCGCGGCCGACGAGCACGAGATCGAGCGCGAGGAGCGGCGGCTCATCCACTCCATCTTCGAGTTCGGCGACACGGTGGTGCGCGAGGTCATGCGGCCGCGGCCGGACATGGTGGCGATCGACGCCAACGAGACGGTCGAAGCCGGCGATCGAGACCGCGATCGAGGGCGGCTTCTCGCGCATCCCCTGCTACGAGGACGACACCGACAACATCATCGGCATCGTGTACCTGAAGGACCTCGTCCACCGCTCCCGCACCGGTGGCGGCACCGATCCGGTGCGCGTCGCGGTGCGTGACGCGGTGTTCGTGCCGGAGTCCAAGCGGGTGGCCGAGCTCCTCCGCGAGATGCGCACCCAGAAGTTCCACATGGCGATGGTCGTCGACGAGTACGGCGGCACCGCCGGGCTGGTCACGCTGGAGGACCTGCTCGAGGAGATCGTCGGGGAGATCGTCGACGAGTACGACATCGAGGAGCCGGGGGTCGAGCACCTCGAGGGTGGCGGCATCCGCGCCCCCGGCCGTACCCCGATCGACGAGGTCAACGAGGTGCTGGGCGTCGAGCTCCCGGACACGGAGTGGGACACCGTCGGCGGTCTCGTCTTCAACCTGCTGGGCCACGTGCCCGACGAGGGTGAGACGGTGCGGTTGCAGGGGCTCGAGTTCCGCGCCGAGCGGATCGAGGGACGCCGCATCGCATCCGTGGCGATCATCCCCGTCGCGCACCGGGCCGATCCGGACGACCCGAAGTCGGCCGGGCACCAGGGCACGCCCGAGCGCGCCGCGCCGGGCCAGTCGTGACCGAGCACCGCTCGGGGTTCGTCAGCCTCGTGGGCCGGCCCAACGTCGGGAAGTCCACGTTGGTGAACCGGCTCGTCGGCTCGAAGGTCTCGATCGTCTCCAACCGCCCGCAGACCACGCGCACGCAGATCCGCGGAGTGCGCACGACCGCGGCGTCGCAGATCGTCCTGCTCGACACGCCCGGCATCCACAAGCCGCGCACGCTGCTCGGCGAGCGCTGCAACAGCCGCTCGGTCGAGACGCTGGCGGAGGTCGACGTCGTCTGCCTGCTCGTCGAGGCGAACTCCGAGATCGGTGGCGGCGATCGGTTCATCGCCGATCTCGTGCACCGCGTGTCGACGCCGAGCCTCCTGGTCCTCAACAAGACGGATGCCGCGAGCCGCGGCGAGGTCGTCGACCACCTCGCGCCGCGTCACTGCCGCGCTGGGCGACTTCGAGGCGTTCGTCCCGCTCTCGGCGCGCACCGGGGAGGGCGTCGACGCGCTCGTCGCGGAGCTCGAGGCGAGGCTC
Organism: uncultured Acidimicrobiia bacterium; assembly: GCA_963770105.1. Lineage (GTDB taxonomy): Bacteria > Actinomycetota > Acidimicrobiia > IMCC26256 > JAENVU01 > Chersky-806. Next base: position 716,506 of record CAVYOL010000002.1, read on the forward strand.
CCGCCGGGTCCCGTCTACTACCCGGACGGCGTGATCAGCGATCAGCCGGAGACCGCGCTCGTGGCGGAGCTGGTCCGCGAGAAGCTGCTCGCGATCGCCCGCGACGAGCTGCCGCACTCCATCGTGGTGACGGCCGAGCCGCTCGAAGAGGACTTCCCCGAGGACCGGCCCCGCCGCGACGACGGGGAAGAGGAGGACGACGAATCCGGCGACGGGATCCTGCGGTACCGGGTCGTCGTGCGCGTCGAGCGGGACTCGCAGAAGGGCATCGTCATCGGCAAGGGCGGCGCGGTGATCCGCGACGCCGGCACCAAGGCCCGCCACGAGCTCGAGGTGCTCCTCGGTGCCCGCGTGTACCTCGAGACCCGCGTCCGGGTGGACCCCGACTGGCAGCGCCGGGCGCATGCCCTCGACCGCCTTGGTCTCTAACTCCCCCCTTGAGTTGCTCCTCGCCAATTGGCCGGGGATAGAGTCGCCCCGGCGTGTCGCCCCGCGGTTCGGGGGGCCCGTACGGGGGGCGTCCCAGCTCCCGGCTCCGGTCCACACAGGGAAGAGGGCATGAGGGTTCCGAAGATCGGGAGACGCCTTCGCCGGGTCGGTCTCCTCGTCGGCCTAGCCACCGTTCTCGCCGCCTGCGGCAACAACAACGGCCAGAACTCGCTCCACCCCAAGGGCCCGTACGCCCAGAAGATCGACAACCTCTTCGTTCCGATCGTGATCCTGGCGATCGTGATCGGGATCGCGGTCATCACGGCAACGGTCTTCTTCGCCTTCAAGTTCCGCTACCGCGAGGGCAAGCCGGACAACCCGCGGCAGATCCACGGCAGCACGCCGCTCGAGATCGGCTGGACGATCGTCCCGGCGCTGATCCTGGCCGTCGTCGCGGTGCCGACGATCGCGACGATCTTCGACCTCGCCAAGAAGCCCACCGGCCCGAACGTCCTCAACGTCACCGTGGCGGGCAAGCAGTGGTGGTGGCAGTTCGAGCTGCCGAAGCAGCCGATGGTGGACAAGAACGTCGTCACCAGCACCGAGCTGCACATTCCGGTCAACACCAAGGTGTACCTGTCCGAGGTGTCGGACAACGTGATCCACTCGTTCTGGGTGCCCGAGCTCAACGGCAAGAAGGACGTGATGCCGGGCCAGACGAACCACAACACGATCGAGGCGGACAAACCCGGCACCTTCCTCGGCGCGTGCGCGGAGTTCTGCGGCCTCTCGCACGCGAACATGCGCTTCCGCGTGATCGCGCAGACGAGACCCGACTGGGAGAAGTGGTTGGCCGGTCAGCAACAGGGGCCCGCGCAGCCGTGGACCGGGCAGATCAAGCAGCTCACCGCGAGCAAGTATGCGTGCACGAACTGTCACATCTTCAACGACTCGACCAAGACCAACTACGGGCCGAACCTGACCCACCTCGCGAGCCGCTCGACGTTTGCGGGCGGGACCTACGAGGTGAACCGCAAGAACCTGACGAGCTGGGTGATGAACGCGCCCGCCATGATCGCGATGGCTTCGACGGACTGTCGAGAACCACCGCCGGCCACCTGTGTCGGCATGCCGTCGTTCACGAAGAACACCCCGAAGGGGTTACCCGTGATGACGCAAGCGGATGCGGACACGATCGTGACGTACCTGTTGGGAGAGAAGTAGTGACAGAGGGAGCTCGCCGATGACGACTGTCCCCGAGGTCCTCGCACCTCCGCGCAGCTCCGGGAAGGGTCTGCTCCACCGGCCCACGCGCACGACCGGCTTCTGGTCGTGGTTCACGACCGTCGACCACAAGAAGATCGGCATCCTCTACGGCGGTACCGCGCTGATCTTCTTCGTCATCGCCGGCATCGAGGCGCTGCTCATCCGGCTCCAGCTCGCGGGCCCGAACGGCACCGTCCTCACCGCGTCGCAGTACAACACGCTCTTCACGATGCACGGCACGACGATGATCTTCCTCGTCGGCATGCCGTTGCCGTCGCGTTCGGCAACTACTTCATCCCGCTGATGATCGGCGCCCGCGACGTCGCGTTCCCCCGGCTGAACATGTTCGGGTACTGGGTCTTCCTGCTTCGGTGGCCTGTTCATCTACTCGGGCTTCTTCCTCGGCGGCGCGCCGAACGGCGGGTGGTTCGGCTACACGCCGCTCACCAGCACGCCGATGAGCGGCAGGCTTCGCTACCGGGCCACGGACCCGACTTCTGGACCGTCGGCCTCGTGATGCTCGGCATCGGGTCGGTCACGTCCGGCGTCAACTTCATCGTGACGATCCTCAACCTGCGCGCGCCCGGGCATGACGCTCATGCGCATGCCGGTGTTCGTCTGGATGATGCTCGATCACGGCGTTCCTCACCGTGTTCGCCATGCCGTGCGTCACCGTCGGCGCTGATCATGGTCTTCTTCGACCGCAACTTCGGCACGAACTTCTTCGTGGCGTCGCGGCCGGCGGTGATCCGCTGCTCTACCAGACATCTCTTCTGGCTGTTCGGCCATCCCGAGGTGTACATCCTGATCTTGCCCGGCATGGGCATCGTGTCGGAGATCCTGCCGGTGTTCTCGCGCAAGCCGCTGTTCGGCTACGCGGTCGTCGTGTTCTCGGGCATCGCGATCGGCTTCCTCGGCTGGGGCGTCTGGGCGCACCACATGTTCGCGACCGGCCTCGGCCCGGTCGCGGTCTCCGCGTTCGGCCTCTCGACGATGCTCATCGCGATCCCGACCGGCGTGAAGATCTTCAACTGGCTCGGCACCGTCTGGGGCGGGTCGCTGCGACTCAAGACCCCGATGCTGTTCGCGCTCGGCTTCATCGCGATGTTCACGATCGGCGGCCTCTCGGGCGTCACGCACTCGATCGTCCCGGCCGACACGCAGCAGACCGACACCTACTACGTCGTCGCGCACTTCCACTACGTGCTCTTCGGCGGCCTCGATGTTCGCGATCTTCGGCGGCTTCTACTACTGGTGGCCGAAGGTGTTCGGGCAGATGCTCGACGAGCGTCTCGGCAAGGTGAACTTCTGGTTGATGCTCATCGGCTTCAACCTCACGTTCTTCCCGATGCACATCCTCGGCCTCGAGGGCCAGCCCCGCCGCACCTACACGTACGCGTCCGGCATGGGCTGGGACAACCTGCAACCAGCTCGTGTCGATCGGCGCGTTCATCATCGCGTTCTCGGTGCTGGTCTTCCTGGTGAACATCGTCCTCACCTCGCTGCGGGGCGAGAAGGCGCTCGCTCGGACCCGTGGGACGCGCGCACGCTCGAGTGGTCCATCGCCGACGCCCGTGCCCGAGTACAACTTCGCCGAGATCCCCGCAGGTCCACGCCCGCGACGACTTCTGGCACCGCAAGTACACCGAGGACGCCGAGGGTCGGCTCGTGCGGCTCCCGGCCGGCGGTTCGGACAGCGGCGCGACGGGCGCCACGGCCACCCTCGAGATGGACGCGGGCTCCGGCGACCACGGTGACGTCCCGGACGGCGGCGACGGCGACCCGCACGGCGAGGCCCACGGCATCCACCTGCCGTCGCCCTCGTACTTCCCGTTCGTCCTGTGCGCTCGGCCTGCCGATCCTCGGCTACGCCGCCGTCTTCAAGAGCCCGTGGCTCGCCATCCCCGGCGTGCTCGTGCTCCTCTTCGGCATGTACGCCTGGGCGATCGAGCCCGGAACGGCGGAGGACTAGACATGGCCCAGGCCGACGCTGCCGGCGACCGTCCGACGCGGCTCGAGCACGACGACCACGGGCACGCCGACACCACGACCGGTGTCACCAACGCCAAGCTCGCGATGTGGATGTTCCTCTCGTCGGAGTGCCTGTTCTTCGGCGCGTTCATCTCGACGTACCTGCTGTACCGCGGTCGCAGCGTCAACGGGCCCGACGCCCAAGGACGTCTACAACATCCCGTTCACGTCGGTGACGTCGTTCATGCTCCTGATGAGCTCGCTCACGATGGTGCTCGCGCTCGCCGCGATCCAGCGCGGCGACCATCGCCGGTTCCGGGTCTGGCTCATCGCGACGACGTTGTTCGGCACTGACGTTCATCGCCGGCCAGATCTACGAGTTCACCGAGTTCTACCGGAAGGGCCTGTCGCTCACGACGAACGTCTTCGGCTCGAGCTTCTTCGTGCTGACCGGCATCCACGGTGCGCACGTCACGGTCGGCATCATCTGGCTGCTGTCGCTCTGGGGGCTCTCGATGCAGGGCAAGCTCGGGGTCCAGCATTCCGAGACGGTGGAGATCGCCGGCCTGTACTGGCACTTCGTCGACGTCGTCTGGATCGTGATCTTCACCGTCGTCTACCTGATCCCGCCGCAGAAGTAGGGGAGGCGACCATGAGTGACGAGTCCACCATCGACGAGCACGACGACACCACGCTGCTGCCCGGCACCCGGTCGAGCGCGCCGAGGAGGCGGAGCACGGGCTCTCGGCGATCTCGCCGGACGAGGTGCCGATGCTCCCGGGCGAGCTCCGGCCGCACTCGTCACCGTTCCAGTACGTGATGATCGCCGTGGTCCTGTGCGTGCTCACCGCGATCGAGGTCGGGTTCTACTACCTCGAGGGCGACATCCCGACCGCGCTTCTCGTCGGCTGCCTCCTCGCGCTGGCGCTCACGAAGTTCGTCATGGTCGCCAGCCTGTACATGCACCTGGCGAGCGACAAGCCGATCTTCAAACGGTTCTTCGTCACCGGGGCGGTCGGTGCCGTGGTCTCCTGTACACGATCGTGCTCACCGATTCTCCACATCTGGGACTGACGCATGCTGAGGCGAGCGGCGTCGCGCAGTGCCGGAAGCCGGAACGGCAGCGAGCCGGGGCCCGAGCGGCCCCCTGAGCGGGGATGACAGTGTCGGTGGGCACGATCCAGGGACACTTCCCGGCGTTCCAGCCGCATCCGGACGTCATGCTGATCGTCGGCCTGATCGTCGCGGCCTCGCGATCGCGCTGACCCGCATCGGCCCCCGCACGCTGCCCCCGGGCAAGCCGGTCGCGACCCGGTTCCAGATCACCTGCTTCGGGCTCGGCGCCTTCGCGATCTTCCTGGCCGCCGAATGGCCGATCCACGACATCGCCGAGGGCTACCTCTACATCGTCCACATGATCCAGCACCTCACGTTCACGATGGTGGCGGCGCCGCTGCTCCTGCTCGGGACGCCCGGCGTGGCTGGCCCGGTGGATCCTGTCGCCCAAGTGGCTGTTCCGGTCGGTGCGGTGGCTCTCCCGGTTCGTCCCGGCGCTCGTCGTCTTCAACATCGTGATCGTGATCGGTCCACTGGCCCGCGACCGTCGATCTGACCCTCGAGTCCGGCTGGGCCCACTTCGTGGCCCACACCGGTGCTCCTGCATCACGGCGCTGATCGTCTGGATGCCCGTCGTGAGCCCGCTGCCGGAGATCCCGAGGCTGGTCCCGCCCCTGCGGATGGCGTTCCTGTTCCTCCAGTCGGTGGTGCCCACGATCCCGGCCTCGTTTCTCACCTTCGGGACCCACCCGCTGTATCGTCGCTACGAGTCGCTGCCGAAGCTGTGGGGGCTCTCCGCGCTCAACGACCAGCTCATCGCCGGACTGATCATGAAGATCGGCGCCGGCCTGATGCTGTGGGGGTTGATCGCGGTGATCTTCTTCCGCTGGGCGGCGGCCGAGGAGCGCCGGAACCGGCCGGGACCCGGAACGCACGATCTGGACACTGAGCTGACCGAGATGGGACTGCGGGCATAGATGAGCGACGAGCCAGAGTCGACCGAATCTCCGGACGAGGCGTCCGAAGCGACGAGCGAGCCTGACGCGGCCACGACGCCGGACGCGAGCCCGGACGCGGCATCCGAGACCCGGACGCGAGCCCGGCGCCGACCGAGCCCGAGGGCACCGCGCTCGCCGTTCCCGAGGAGGCCGCGGTTCCCGCGGTCGCGACGAAGGGCCCCACCGTCGACCCCCGGGCCGAGGCCAAGAAGAGCCGGGTGATCCTCCCGTTCCTCATCCCGGTCGGCGCCATCCTCGTCGTCGCGTTCTTCGCCCTGAACATCTCCCGGGTGTTCCTGGCCGCATCCGAGGGCGGGACGACCTTCGCGGTCGTCGTCGCCGTCGTGATCACGCTGTCGATCCTCGTCGGCGCGACCGTCATCGCCGCGATCCCCGAGATCCGCACCTCGTCGCTCGTCATCGGCGTCGCGTTCGGCGCCGTCGTGGTGATGCTCGCCGGCTCGCTCGTCCTCGGCGCGAGCCTGCCGAAGTCCGAGGCGTCCGCCGGGTACGTCCAGCCCACCGGCCCGGCCATCAACACGCTCGAGATCCAAGCGCTCCCCGAGCTGAGCTTCCAGGCGAAGTCGTTCAACGTCCCGGCCGGCATCAACCTGATCCACTACGTGGACAAGGGCGGCACGCACACCCTCGTCTTCGACGGCACCGAGGTGCCGGGCTTCATGCTCAACGTGCCGAACGGCGTGAACTCGGCCAAGGTCGACCTCAAGCAGGGCCAGACCTACACCGTGTTCTGCACCATCCCGGGGCACCGGGCGGCCGGCATGCAGGCTTCGATCATCGTCGGTGCGCCCGGTGGCAAGCCGGTGCCCGGGACGCAGAGCCCGACCGAGACCACCGTCCCGGCCGGCAAGACCACGACGACGTCCAACCCGGGCACCCCGCCCGGCGCCGGTGGCGCATCCCAGTCGAGCACCGGCGGCCGCTGACCATGAAGACCATCCTGAAGGGTGCGATCGTGCTGGCCGCGCTCGCGGTCGGAGCCACCGCCTGCGGCAGCAGCAGCTCCAGCTCGAGCAGCTTCAAGGAGCCCAAGGGCCCGCCGGTGAAGACGCTGAACGTCGAGTCGGGCAACGTGTACTTCAAGCCGACGACGCTGACCGCCCCGCCGGGCATCATCAAGATCACGCTCAAGAACGTCGAGAGCGGCTCCCACGACCTGCAGATCCACCAGGTCCCGGGGTTCTCGATCGAGGTGAGCGGCTCCGGCTCCACGGCTTCGGGCAAGGTCCAGCTGAAGAAGGGCAAGTACAACTACTACTGCTCGATCCCCGGTCACGAAGCAGCAGGGATGAAGGGCATCCTCACCGTCTCGTGATCGACGGGATCGATCCCGGGCGCATCCCTCGCCACATCGCGATCGTGATGGACGGGAACGGCAGGTGGGCCCAACAGCGCGGCCTCAAGCGCACCGAGGGCCACGCCGCGGGCGAGGAGGCGCTCTTCGACACCGTCGAGGGCGGGCTCGAGCTCGGGTTGCCCTGGATGACCGTGTACGCGTTCTCCACCGAGAACTGGCGCCGGCCGCTCGACGAGGTGCGGTTCCTCATGCGGTTCAACGAGTCGCTGCTCCTCCGGCGGCGCGACGACCTCAACGACCGGGGCGTGCGGGTGCGCTTCATCGGACGGCGTGGCGGCCGCGTGCCCGAAGCGCGTCCTGCGCCACATCGAGGACACCGAGGCGCTGACCGCGCGGAACCGGCGGATGACCCTGACGTTCGCGTTCAACTACGGCGGCCGGGCGGAGCTGACCGACGCGATGCGGGCCATCGCGGAGGAGGTCAAGGCCGGGAGGCTCAAGCCCGACCAGATCTCGGACCGCACGATCGCCCGCCATCTCTACGCGCCGGACATGCCGGACCCGGACCTCATGGTCCGCACGTCGGGGGAGTACCGGATCTCGAACTACCTGCTCTGGGAGAGCGCGTACTCGGAGTTCCTGTTCACCGACGTCCTCTGGCCCGACTTCCGCCGCGAGCACCTCTTCGACGCGGTGCGCGAGTTCCAGAACCGGGACCGCCGGTTCGGCGCGGTCGAGACCTGAGCGACCGACCTGGGGACCACACCCGTGTCGTTACACTCGGTGCATGCCGGGGCTGTACAGGGACCAGGGAGTCGTGCTCCGCACGATGAAGCTCGGCGAAGCCGACCGGATCATCAGCTTCATGACCCAGGGCCACGGCAAGGTCCGGGCGGTGGCCAAGGGAGTGCGCAAGAGCGGGAGCCGCTTCGGGGCCCGGCTCGAGCCGACGAGCCACGTCGCGCTGCAGTGCTACCGGGGCCGCGAGCTCGACGTCGTCACCCAGGTCGAGACGATCGACGCGAACCGGCCGTTGCGTGAGAGCTACGCGTGCTTCACCCACGCGGTGCCGATGCTCGAAGCCGTCGACCAGGTGGCCCAGGAGCAGGAGCCGGCTCCCGCGCTGTACCGAATGCTCGTCGGCGCGCTGCGCACTCTGACGCGAGTGGCCGTCCCCGGTCGTGACCCCGGCGTTCTTCTGGAAGCTGCTGAGCCTCGAAGGGCTTCCATCCGTACCTCGACGCGTGCGTCCGTTGCGAAGGTGAGGGGCCGTTCACCGCGATCGACCTCGGCGAAGGCGGCGTCCTGTGCGCGACGTGTGGCCGCCTCGGGGGGTTGCGGGTCGCGCCGGAGGCCCTCGAGTTCCTGGGCCGGCTGGTGGGCGGCGAGCTGCAACCAGGCGATCGCCAACCCGCCGGCCCACGAGCACGTGCACGAAGTCGAACGCCTCGGCGTCGTTGCCCTCGAGTACCACTCGGAACGCCGTCTCCGCTCGGCGCCTCCTGCTAGCGCCTCCGGCGGTCCGGTCCGGTCCGTTTCGCCGGGTTCGCGGAGCCGTGCCCGACCCCGCGGACGCAGCGATGTCTGTCGGGCGTCGACGATCCGGGTCGCCCGGACGCGATCGCGTAGCCTCACGCCCGTCATGGCCCGCCCCGACTTGATGGATCGCGTCGTGAATCTCGCAAAACGACGCGGACTGGTCTTCCCCTCGTCCGAGATCTATGGAGGCTTTCGTTCGACGTGGGATTACGGGCCCCTCGGCGTGCTGCTCAAGCGCAACGTCAAGGACGCCTGGTGGCGCTCGATGGTCCAGCTCCGCGACGACGTCGTCGGGCTCGACGCGGCCATCCTCATGGCGCCCAAGGTCTGGGAGGCGAGCGGGCACATCGCCACGTTCACCGACCCGCTGGTGGACTGCAAGAACTGCAAGGAGCGGTTCCGCGCCGACCAGCTGCCGGAGTCCGGTGCGTGCCCGAACTGCGGCATGAAGGACACCTTCACCGAGGCTCGCAAGCTTCAACCTGATGTTCAAGACGTTCGTCGGCCCGGTGGAGGACGACACCTCGGTGGCGTACCTGCGGCCCGAGACCGCCCAGGGCATCCTCGTGAACTTCAAGAACGTCCAGACCACGACCCGCAAGAAGCCGCCGTTCGGCATCGCGCAGATCGGCAAGTCCTTCCGCAACGAGATCACCCCGGGCAACTTCATCTTCCGGACCCGTGAGTTCGAGCAGATGGAGATGGAGTTCTTCGTCCCGCCCGAGGACAGCCCCAAGTGGTACGAGTACTGGTGCCGGGAGCGGTTCCGCTGGTACACGGACCTGGGCATCCCCGAGGACCAGCTCCGCCTCCGCCCGCACGAGACCGAAGAGCTGTCGCACTACAGCATCGGCACCTCGGACGTGGAGTTCGACTACCCGTGGGGCTGGGGCGAGCTCGAGGGCATCGCGAACCGCGGCGACTACGACCTCACGAAGCACAGCGAGTTCTCGGGCGAGGACCTGTCGTACTTCGACCAGGAGAACGACCGCCGCTACATCCCGCACGTGATCGAGCCCGCCGCCGGGGCCGACCGCGCCACGCTGGCGTTCCTGCTCGCGGCCTACCACGAGGAAGAGGCACCGACCGCGGACGGCAAGGTCGAGAAGCGGACGGTGCTGCGCCTCGATCCCCGCCTCGCGCCGAACACGGTCGCGGTGCTGCCGTTGTCGAAGAACGAGAAGCTCGTCCCGATCTCCGAGGCCGTCGCGGGCGACCTGCGCCGGCGCTACATGGTCGACGTCGACGTCACGGGTTCGATCGGCAAGCGGTACCGGCGCCAGGACGAGGTCGGCACCCCGTACTGCGTCACCATCGACTTCGACACGCTGGAGGACAACGCGGTCACCGTGCGCGACCGCGACTCCATGGCCCAGGACCGCGTCTCACTCGACCGACTGGTCGACCACCTCCGGGAGCACCTTCCGCAATGACGTGCATGAGGGAAAACGATGACTGACCACTACGAGCTGCTGGGGGTCGAGCCCGACGCGTCCAAGGACGAGATCAAGGCCGCGTACCGCGCCGAGGTGGAGAACGCCGACTCGTCGCGCCGGGCGCAGCTGAACCGCGCGTGGAACGTGCTCTCGGACCCGATCCAGCGCGAGCGGTACGACGAGTCGCTGGCCACCGCCGACGAGGGCGACTCGGCCGGGGCTTCCGACGGGTCCGACGTCACCGTGGTCGTCCCGTCCCGCCGGACCACCGGCGCCCGCCGGGGTGACCAGAGCACGACCATCGTGACGAACGGCGCGTCGACCAACGGCGCGTCGAAGAACGGTTCGAGCGGCGACGGTGGGGACAAGCCGCCGCTGCCGCCCCACAAGCAGCCGACGATCGAGCCGCCGGAGGGGATGGTCCTCGCGCCGACCCGCCCCCGGAGCTACGCGTTGGCGCTCGACTTCTCGGTGCTCGTCGTGATCTTCCTCGTCGTGTACTCGCTCGGCGGCGTGCTCATCAAGAACCAGTACCCGAAGGAGACGAAGAACTCGGACCGGCTCACGACCGCGTCGTCGAACGCGGACAAGGCGAAGTCGAAGGCGGACGACGCGAAGGACAAGGCCAACAGCGCGCTGTCCGACGCGAAGGGCGCGAAGAACCCCGACAGCGCCAAGATCGCCACGCTCCAGGCCAAGGCGAAGACGGCAACCGCGAAGGCCAACGCGGCGGACAAGAAGTCGAAGCAGGTCGCCGACGAGCTCACCAAGGCGCAGAACAAGCTCCGCACGCCGTACCTGCTCGTCTACCTCGCGATCTTCGTGCTCGCGCTGCTGTACACCGTGCCGATGTCGGTCCGCAGCGGCCAGACGCTCGGCAAGCGGCTGCGCAAGGTGAAGCTGGTGCGCATCGACGGGTCGCCGCCCGGATGGAGCAGCGCGCTCATCCACTACGGCATCCCGATCTTCCTGACCCTGGCGCTCATCCAGGTGCTCGGACCCCTGGCCATCATCATCGGGCTCGGCACCACGCTCTGGAGCATCCGGGACAAGAACCGCCAGGGCCTCAACGACAAGCTGGCCAAGACGTTCGTCGTCGAGGCCTGAACCACGATGAGACGGAGAACGCGATGAAGTACGTGTACGCCTTCCAGGAGGGCGGACGGGAGCAGAAGTTCCTGCTCGGCGGCAAGGGCGCCAACCTCGCCGAGATGACGAAGCTCGGCCTGCCCGTGCCCCCCGGCTTCACGATCACCACCGAGGCCTGCAACGCTTACATGGCCGCGGGCGACACGCTGCCCGACGGGCTGATGGACGAGGTCGCCGCCGCGTTGCGCACGCTCGAGGCCGACATGGGCAAGCGCCTCGGCGACGACGTCGACCCCCTGCTCGTCTCGGTGCGGTCCGGCGCGCCGTTCTCGATGCCGGGGATGATGGACACCGTCCTCAACCTCGGTCTCAACGACGACTCGGTGCAGGGCCTGGCCAAGCAGACGGGCAACGAGCGATTCGCGTTCGACTCCTACCGGCGCTTCGTGCAGATGTTCGGCAAGATCGTGCTCGACGTCCCCGGCGACGCGTTCGAGGAGGCGTTGCACGAGCTGATGGAAGCCCGCGGCGTCGCGGTCGACACCGACCTGAGCGCCGAGGATCTCCGCGGGCTGGTCGTCACGTTCAAGGCCATCGTGTCGCGCATCGCGGACGTGGACTTCCCCGACGACCCGCACGAGCAGCTCGGCTACGCGATCGAGGCCGTGTTCAAGTCCTGGAACGGTCGACGCGCGCGCGACTACCGCCGGATGGAGCGCATCCCCGACGACCTCGGGACCGCGGTGAACGTCCAGGCGATGGTGTACGGCAACAAGGGCGAGGACTCCGGCACGGGCGTTGCGTTCACGCGCAACCCGTCGAGCGGCGAGCATGCTCCGTACGGCGACTTCCTGGCCAACGCGCAGGGCGAGGACGTGGTGGCCGGCATCCGGATCACCGAGCCGCTCGACGCGATGGCGAACCACTTCGCGGAGTGTCACCGCCAGCTCCTCGATGCGATGGCGGGGCTCGAGGCGCACTACCACGACATGTGCGACATCGAGTTCACGATCGAGCAGGGTCGCCTCTTCCTCCTCCAGACGCGCGTCGGCAAGCGCACGGCGATGGCCGCGCTGCGGATGGCGGTGGAGATGGAGGGCGAGGGCCTGATCGACAAGCGCGAGGCGATCCTGCGGATCCAGCCGGCGCAGCTCGACCAGCTCCTCCACCCGCAGTTCGACCCCGCCGCGAAGTACGACGTGCTCGCCACGGGCCTGAACGCGTCGCCGGGCGCGGCAGTGGGCAAGGTGTCGTTCACCGCCGACGACGCGGAGGCGTCGGCCGCGGCCGGGGCAAGCCGTGATCCTCGTGCGCCCCGAGACCTCGCCCGAGGACCTGCACGGCATGATCGCCGCGGAGGGCATCCTGACGTCGCGCGGCGGGCTCGTGAGCCACGCCGCGGTGGTGGCGCGCGGGATGGGCAAGCCGGCGATCTGTGGTGCGGACGCGCTGCAGATCGATCTGGCGAAGAAGGAGTTCACCGTCGTGCGCGAGCGCGTGATCGACGGCGTGGGCAACCCGCTGCGGATCACCGTGCGCGAGGGCGACGTGATCTCGATCAACGGCGGGACGGGCGAGGTCGTCGTCGGCGAGGTGCCGGTCGTGACCCCCGAGCCCGACCGGTCCGTTCGGCATCGTGCTCGGCTGGGCCGACGAGGTCCGCACCATGAAGGTGCGCGCGAACGCGGACCTGCCCGAGGACGCGGCTGAAGGCGCGCGAGTTCGGCGCGGAGGGCATCGGTCTCTGCCGGACCGAGCACATGTTCCTCGGTGACCGGCTGCCGACCGTCCAGCGCATGATCCTCGCCGAGACGCCGGAGGAGGAAGACGCCGCGCTCGAGGCGTTGCTGCCGGTGCAGCGCGCCGACTTCCTCGGTCTCCTGGAGGCGATGGACGGGCTGCCGGTCACGATCCGGTTGCTCGACCCGCCGCTGCACGAGTTCCTGCCCCGGCACGAGGAGATCCTCGGCCGGCAGGTCAACGCGTACATCCAGGGCGTCGGCGATCCCGAGGCCGACCGGCTCATGGCCGCGCTGCGGCGCTGGGAAGAGGCGAACCCGATGCTCGGGACCCGAGGCTGCCGCCTCGGCATCCTCAAGCCGGGGCTGTACCGCATGCAGGTGCGGGCGATCATCGAGGCGGCCGTCGAACGCAAGCAGGCCGGCGGTGACCCGCAGGTCGAGATCATGATCCCGCTCACGGTGGTGCGCACCGAGATGGAGCTCCTCGACCGGTGGGTGCGCGAGGAAGCCGAGAAGGTGTTCACCGCGACCGGCACGCGCGTCGACTACCTGGTCGGCACGATGATCGAGACGCCCCGCGCCGCGCTCGTCGCCAACGAGATCGCCGAGATCGCGGAGTTCTTCTCGTTCGGGACCAACGACCTCACGCAGATGACGTTCGGGTTCTCCCGTGACGACGTCGAAGGTCGGATGATGCCGGCATACCTCGAGCAGGGGCTGTTGCCGGTGAGCCCGTTCGAGCAGCTCGACCGCGACGGGGTCGGCAAGCTCGTCGAGTGGGCGAAGGCGCGCGGTCGCGAGGTGCGGCCCGACCTGAAGCTCGGGATCTGTGGCGAGCACGGCGGCGATCCGGCGTCGGTGCACTTCTGCTACGAGGTCGGTCTCGACTACGTGTCCTGCTCGCCGTACCGGGTGCCGTTGGCCCGTCTGGCCGCGGCGCACGCCGCGCTCGGCGAGGGCGGGCCCGGCACCACGGCCTGATTCCGCACCGGGGATAGGTGTCCCACCCGGTCGGTATCCTCGAGCCATGACCACCGAACCGCCCGATCTCACCGACCGGGCGCGCAGCTGGGCCGCGACGATGGACGGCTTCGACGCCGGGTCCGTCCGGCGGGCCCACGCGGATTCGGCCGCGAAGATCGGTTCGATCGAGGTGTTCGACCGCGTCGCGCGCGAGGACCTCGAGGACGCCCAGCTCGCGCCGGGCGGCACGCGCGGCACGTGGCGCGGGGCACCGGGCGACCCCGGAGGAGCCGGATGCGGTGCGGACCTGCTTCGAGCGGGACCGGGACCGGATCCTGCACGGGACCACGGCCTTTCGCCGCCTCGCGGGCAAGACGCAGGTCTTCGTGTTCCCCGAGGATCACCAGCGCACGCGCCTGACCCACGCGCTGGAGGTCACCCAGGTCGCGTCGAGCATCGCGAGGGCGTGCCGGCTGAACGTCGCGCTCGACCGAGGCGATCGCGCTCGGTCACGACTGCGGGCACGGGCCGTTCGGGCACGCGAGCGAGGATGCGTTCACGTCCTACGTTCCCGGCGGCTTCGATCACGCCCGCTGGGGCGCGGATGTCGTGCTCGCGCCCGTGAACCTGTGCATGGAGACGCTGGACGGCATCAGGAACCACTCGTGGTCGCGGCCGGCGCCGAGCACCCCGGAAGGTGAGGTCGTCTCGTGGGCGGACCGCATCGCCTACGTGTGCCACGACTTCGAGGATGCGGTCCGGGCCGGGATCGTGACCCCGGCGATGCTCCCTGCCGCGGTGCGTGAGCTCTGCGGTGATCGGCGGAGCCGCCAGCTCGGCGCGTTCATCTCCTCGGTGGTCGAGACCGCGGCCCGGACGGGCGAGATCGGGATGGGCACGGCGATGGCGGAGGCGCTGGGGGAGTTCCGGGCGTTCAACTACGAGCAGATCTACATGCGCCCGGCCTCGGTCGCCCAGGGCCAGGCCGTGGTCCGGGTGCTGCGGGCGCTCGTGGAGCACTACGCCGATCGGCCCAACACGTTGCCGTTCCCCGACCTCGTCCGGAGCGGGCACCCGAGTGACGGCTCGAGCGCGGGGAGCGACCAGGCGCTGCGGGAGGCCGTCACGTACGTGGCCGGCATGACCGACCGCTTCGCGTTCACCCAGGCCGTGGCGCAGCTCGGGTGGGATCCGGCGTCGCTGCCGGCGGGGCTCGACGTCGCGACCGTCCGGTGACCCGGACGCACATTGCGCGGTACGGCGCCACGGCGCCTGACCTACCCTGACGCGCGATGGGAATTCGCGACGAGGACGTTGCGCAGGTCAGGGAGGCGACCGACATCGTCGGGCTCATCAGCGAGCGGCTCGCGCTGAAGCGTGCGGGCCGCCGGTTCGTCGGCCTGTGCCCGTTCCACACCGAGAACAGCCCGAGCTTCTCGGTCAACCCCGAGATGGGGCTCTACTACTGCTTCGGCTGCCAGGAGAGCGGCGACGCGATCACGTTCGTGCGCAAGCTCGACGGCCTGGACTTTCCCGAAGCCGTGGAGCGGCTCGCCGCGCGCGCCGGGCATCACGCTGCGGTACGACTCGACCGTCGTGTCGAAGGACCGCGAGCGCAAGGGTCGGCTCGCGGAGGCGATCGGCGCGTCGATCGACTACTACCACGCGATCCTGATCGAGCAACCGGCAGGGGGTCGCGCGCGCGGCTACCTGCGCAGCCGCGGGTTCGACGGTGACGCGGCGCGCCAGTTCGTGCTCGGATGGGCCCCCGACGGCTACGACGGGCTGAGCCGTCACCTCTACGACCTGAAGTTCTCGCGCGAGGACATCGAAGCGGCCGGGCTCGCGTTCGTGAACCGGTCGAACCGGTTGCAGGACTCGTTCCGGTCGCGGCTCATGTTCCCGATCTACGACCGTGCCGGCGTGCCGGTGGGATTCGGCGGCCGGTCGCTGACGCCCGACGGGCCGAAGTACAAGAACACCGCCGAGACGGTGCTGTACCACAAGAGCCGGCTGCTCTACGGCCTGAACTGGGCCAAGGCGGAGATCGGGGCGCGCGACGAGGTGGTGATCTGCGAGGGCTACACGGACGTGATGGGGTTCGCGCTCGCCGGCATCCCGAACGCGGTCGCGACCTGTGGAACCGCGCTGACCGAGCAGCACGTGCAGCTGCTCAAGAGCTTCACCCGGCGCATGGTCCTGGCCTACGACGCGGACAACGCGGGGCAGAGCGCGGCGGAGAAGTGGTACCAGTGGGAGCAGCAGTTCGACATCGAGGTGAAGGTCGCCGCGCTGCCACCCGGCCGCGACCCGGGTGACGTCTGGAAGGACGACCCTGCGGTGCTCGTGAAGGCGGTCGAGGGCGCGCAGCGGTTCATGCAGTTCAAGATGGGCCGGGTGCTCGGCGCCGCGGACCTGACCTCGCCGGAAGGTCGGGCGCGCGCCGCGGAGGCGCTGGTGCCGGTGCTGCGCGAGCACCCGAACGAGCTGGTGCGCGAGCAGTACATCCAGACCGCGGCGGGAACGCTCGGCATCGACCACGGGTGGTTCAAGTCGGCGATCGCCCGGCGGCCGCCCGCGCGCCAGGATTCGGGCACGCGCGGGCCGGAGCGATCGGAGCCCGCGGAGGATCGGGTGCCGCGCGTCGCGATCGATCCGCGCGAGGAGGATGTGCTGCGTTGGGCGATCCACGATCCGGAGCTCGTGGCCGACTGGCTCGACACGTCGCTCTTCGTCGACCCGATCGCGCGGGCTGCGTTCGAAGAGCTGTCGAGCGCGGACGAGCTGCACGACGCGCTGGC
The DNA here is from genome assembly GCA_963770105.1 of uncultured Acidimicrobiia bacterium. GTDB lineage: Bacteria > Actinomycetota > Acidimicrobiia > IMCC26256 > JAENVU01 > Chersky-806. Next base: position 733,114 of record CAVYOL010000002.1, read on the forward strand.
GACGAGTGAAGGCGACGTGCGGGCATTGCTGGAACGTCTGGCGGTGGAAGAGCCGCAGGCGGACGCCGAGCCGGAGACCGTGCGGGCCCGCCTGGTCGTGAACCTCGTCGAGCCGGCGGCCGAGCGATTGCGGGACGAGCTGCGTGCCGCGAACGACGATCGGGCGATCCAGGTGACGCAACGACTCGACGCGGTGCGGAGCTCGAAGTTCGGCAGCTACGCGGCCGGTGAGGAAGCAGCGATGCAGTTGGTACGCTGGATCACCCAGTGGACGCCCACATGATCGAGCCCAAGCCGGACGCCGTTCCGTTGCCACCCGAACCCCCGGTGGCCATCCCTGGTGCCGCGTCGTCCGAAGACATCGACGCGCTGGTCGAACGGGTCAAGGAGCGCGGCTTCGTCACGACGGGCGAGATCTTCGCGGCGCTGCCGGATCTCGAGCCGGAGACCGCGGAGCTCGCGGCGATCTACGCGGGCATGGAGCGCAACGGCATCCAGGTCGTCGACGAGATCCTCGAAGAGCTCGCGCGCGAGGACGAGCGCCGCAACGGTGGTCGGAGCGCGTCCGAGTCGAAGACGGTGACCGACGCGGTCGACGCCGCGGTGGAGGCGCACCGCGCGTCGCCGACGCGTCCGGGCGCGGTCGCGGACCCCGCCTCCGAGGAGAGCGTCGCGGTTCCCGCGACGCGGATCCGTCCGAGTCGGGCACGGGTCGAGCGGCCGAGTGGTCCGGGCGAGGGCAGCTTCGATCCGGTGCGCATGTACCTCAAGGAGATCGGCAAGGTCCCGCTGCTGACCGGTCCGCAGGAGGTGAGCCTGGCCAAGCGGATCGAGGCCGGGCTCGACGCGGTGGACCGGGTGGCCCAGGAGCCGGCCCTGAGCGACGCCCAGCGGGCCAGCCTGCGGGCGGTGTCCCGGGACGGCGAGCTGGCGAAGCGCCAGCTCACCGAGGCGAACCTGCGGCTCGTGGTGTCGATCGCCAAGCGCTACGTCGGGCGGGGGATGGCGCTGCTGGACCTGATCCAGGAGGGCAACCTCGGGCTGATCCGTGCGGTCGAGAAGTTCGACTACACGAAGGGGTTCAAGTTCTCGACCTACGCGACGTGGTGGATCCGCCAGGCGATCACCCGCGCGATCGCGGACCAGGCGCGCACGATCCGCATCCCGGTGCACATGGTCGAGACCATGAACAAGGTCATGCGGGTGCAGCGTCAGCTGCTGCAGGAGCTGAGCCGCGAGCCGACGGTCGACGAGATCGCGGCGAAGGTCGAGCTCACGCCGGATCGGGTGCGCGAGATCCAACGGCTCGGTCAGGAGCCGGTGTCGCTCGAGACGCCCGTCGGCGATGACGACGACTCGTTCCTCGGTGACTTCGTGGAAGACCCGAACGCGACCGCCCCGGCGACGGCTGCGGCGCGCGCGTTGCTCACCGAGGCGATCGAAGAGGCGCTCGAAGAGCTCAACGACCGCGAGCGCCAGGTGGTGCGACTGCGGTTCGGTCTCGACGACGGGCAGGTGCGCACGCTCGAAGAGGTGGGCCGCGAGTTCGGGGTCACCCGCGAGCGGATCCGCCAGATCGAGTCGAAGACGTTGGCGAAGCTGCGCCACCCGACGCGGCTCACAGCGCCTGCGCGACTACCTCGAAGAGCCGTAGCCCCGGGGGCGTCAGCCGGTGACGTCGACCACGGGCTCGACGAGCCGGAGCTGCTCGGGCTCGTCGTCCGGGCGCAGCCGTTCGACGCCGAGCTCGACCGCGGCCTGGAGGCGGTCGAAGAGCCGGCTGTCGCGGAGCCGCTCGAGCCGGAGCGTGATCTGCTCGTAGCGGGCCCGGCCCGCCTTCGCGCCGAGGTAGTACCCCGCGGCGAACCCGACGACGAGACCGATCCGAAACTTCATGACTCCCTTCCTACCGCAGTTCGCGGAAGTTCGCCGAGTTGTTGGTTGACGAACGTACGTTCGCTATGCTCGGTCATGGGCTACCGGGGAAAGGTCGAAGCACAGGAACGAAGCGCGGCGTCTACGGGCCCAGAACCTCACCCTCGCCGACATCGCGGCGCGACTCGACGTCAGCAAGTCGTCCGTCTCGACCTGGGTGCGCGACGTCCCGTTCACGCCGTCCAAGCGTCGCCACGGTCCCGGCCGCCGCCCCCATCCCCAGCAGCTCGCCAAGGCCCGGGAGATCGAGCGGTCGGACGCCGAGGGGATCGAGCGGATCGGAATCCTCAGCGAAGATGCCTTCTTCGCGGCCGGAGTGGCGCTCTACGCGGGGGAGGGTGCCAAGGCCGATGGTTCGGTGAAGTTCGCGAACACCGATCCGCTGATGATCGGGTTCTTCTGTGCCTGGCTCCGGAAGTTCTTCGCCATCGACGAGGCTCGCCTGCGCATGCACGTTTACCTCCACGAGGGCCTCGATCTGGAAGCCGCCGAGAGCTACTGGTCAGCCATCGCTGCGATTCCCCGGGCTCAATTCACGAAGAGCTACCGCGCGGTCGCGGATGCGAGCATCCGACACAACAAGCACGAGCATGGTTGTGCGTATGTCGTCTACTCGTGCACACCGACGCACCGAAGGGTCATGGGCTGCGTACGGGCTTTGCTATCGTCAAGCGCCATTCCGGGGTAGCTCAATCGGCAGAGCGCTCGGCTGTTAACCGAATTGTTGAGGGTTCGAGTCCCTCCCCCGGAGCTCCTCAAGCGAATCCGAAGCGGGGTCGCTCGGCGTCCGTACCCGGCCGATCGGGACGCTCGATCTCGTCGATGAGGCCGTAGGCGAGTGCCTCGTCGGCATCGAGGTAGCGGCCGCGTTCGAGGTCGGCCTCGACGTGCTCGAACGTGCGCCCGGTCGCGTGGGCGAGGCGCGTGACGAAGTGCTCCAGCTGGCGCTGGTGCTCGCGGGCGTTGGTTTCGAGCGTGGCTGCGGAGCCGCCGAACGCGACCTCGGGCACCTCGAGCTTGAAGCGGGCGTGAGGTGTGGCGGACCGGTGGTGGGCGACGGCCACGATTCCGGCGGCGACACCGTCCGCGCGCCCGACGCACCGGGCGCGGACGGGCACGCCGAGCAGGTCGATCGTGTCGATGACGGTGAACGCGGCTTCGAGGCTCCCGCCACCGCAGTCGACGTGGAGGAAGACCGCGTCGTCGCCGTCCGCGTCGAGCGCCATGAGCCCGGCCGCGACGGTCGACGCGAGCGCGTCGTCGAGCGTGCCCGTGAGCGCGATGGTCCGCCGGGCCCAGAGCTGGGCCCGCATCCACTCGGCCGGGTCCCGCTCCGCCGGGCTGCCGAACGGATCGCCGAGCGGTCCGAATCCCAGCGCGTTCATCGGCTCCTCCGTTGCAGTCGGACGTCGAGCTGTTGGCCGAGCGCGGCGGCGTAGCGCTCCAAGGTCGAGAGGCGCACGTCCGCGTCACCGGACTCGAGCCGGGCCACCGCGGACTGGGACGTGCCCATGCGCGCCGCGACCTCGGTCTGGGAGAGGCCGAGCTCGCTGCGCTTCTCAACGAACGTGTCCGCGAGGGCCCGCCGGCGCGCCGCGGCCTCTCTGAAGCCGGGGAACAACGGGTCGTGTCGCCGCTCGCTCATGACGTCGAATATGATATCTCGAATACGAGATACTCCGACGCATCCCGAAAGGCGCTTCTGATGGACCTCCGCCAGTCGATCATCCCCACCGTCCTCGACGAGTCCGCCCGTGGTGATCGGGCCTACGACATCTTCTCGCTGCTGCTCCGGTCGCGCATCGTGTTCCTCGGCCAGGAGGTCGACGACCACATCGCCAACCTGATCATCGCGGAGATCCTGCACCTCGAGGCGCAGGACCCGGACAAGGAGATCCAGCTCTACATCAACTCGCCCGGCGGGCTCGCGTACGCGGGGATGGCGATCTACGACGTCATGCAGCACGTGCGACCGCCGGTCTCGACGATCTGCGTCGGGATGGGCATGTCCGCGGCGGCGATGATCCTCTGCGCCGGCGCCCCCGGCCGGCGCCTCGCCCTGCCGAGCTCGAAGATCATGATCCACCAGGGCTCGGCCGGGACCCGCGGCGCGCCGAGCGACATGGAGATCCAGCTGCGCGAGGTGCTCTCGACCACGAAGCGCATGGCCCAGATCATCGCCTTCCACTCCGGCCGCTCGCTCGAGCAGGTCGAGCGCGACCTCGAGCGCGACTATTTCATGACGGCCCAGGAGGCCTGCGAGTACGGGATCATCGACGAGGTGCTCGCGCCCCGGCGCGGGGTCTCGATGGAGCTCATCGAGATGGCCGACCAGGCCGCGGTCGCGTCGTGACGCGACGTCGCTAGGTGTTCGAGCTGATGGCTTGCAGCTCGGGCGCGGTCCGGTCCCCCGACACCCGGTAGATCGTGACCGTGTTCGCGCCCTTCCGGAAGTAGGCCGGGTTCGCGATCGCGGCGAACTCGTTCGTCCCACTCTCACGGAAGGTCGGGCCGAGCCCGGCGATGATTCCGTTGAGCGCCACCGCGACCCAGCTGTTCCCCGCACCGGACAGGTTGGCGCGCACCATGGCCGGGAGCAGGCCACTCCCGGGTTTGACGTCGCGGTACGCGTCGGCAGAGTCCACCTTCGCGGTCTCCCCGTTCGCAGGTGCGATCGTGCCGAGGGCGGCGACCGGTTTGCCGACCAGCCCGCCGTACGGCCCGAGCCGGTAGAAGTCGCTCTGGTCCCCGGACACCTTCACCATCTGCCGGCGGATCCAGGCCCCCATGCGCGCCGCGTGCACGTTCGAGATCACCGCCGAGGTGTGCTTGATGTTCAGGAGGGAGCGTTCACGCGGCTTCGCGGGCTCGAGCAAGGAGGTGCCGTCGAACTTCCAGTCTGCGGGCAGCTGTGCGTGGAGCGCGTCCACGATCGTCGGGAGCACATCGATCGTCTCCGCCTGGCGCGGATCGATCGTGCCGTGCGCCTGCTTGGGGTACTTGATGAACAGCGGCATCGGCAGCACCTCGTCGCGGTTCACCGTGTCGAGGCCCTTCGAACCGCGGACGTCCTTCGGTTCCCGGAAGCTCTGACCGTGGTCGGCCAGCACGATCAACATCGAGCGGTTCAGAAGATGCTGGCTCTGCAGGCGGTCGAGCATCTCACTGACCATGTGGTCCGCGTACGCGACCTGCATCATGGAGCGCATCACCTGGAAGCCCGACAGGCGAGTGACGCGCGGCCAGTCCGACCGCTGGTCCGGCCAGGTCTTGGAGTCGACGTACAAGGTGCCGTCGGGCAGCCGCTTGTATCCCACGTGGGGGAAGTGGAAGTGCCCGTACCAGAGGCCCGAACGCACCGGACCGCGGATCGACGCGAGGTACTGGTTGTACAGCGTGATCGGATCCGTGCGGCCGCCCTGCGCGGCGAGCTTGGCGTGGAGCTTCGCCCGGTAGCTCCCGATCGTCGGCTGATGCGCGGTGGTGGGCTCGACGCTCGCGGAGTCGTCGCCGAAGTTGGACCACTGGCCGTCGAGCGAGGGCAACCAGCTCGACTCGAGGCCGGACGGCAGCACGCTGTGACCGAGCACGATGGCGGTGTCGGACAAGAGCCCGGACGGGCTCGGTGCCGCTCGGTTCGAGCAGATCGAGCTCGGGCAGATGTGGGTGACGTCCTCGATTGCGTGCACCTGGCCCGACCGTCCGAGCAGCGTGAACAGCGACCGGGGGTACACCGATGCCACGGGCGCCGCGTTGGGTGCAGGGACGAGGCCGCTCAGGATCGCCGGCACGGCCCGGTCGGTCGCGGTCGAGACGGTCGTGACGTTCGGATACCAGGTCGCGACCTTCGCCAGGCGCGCGAAGCCCGGGAAGCGGGCGGCATCGATGTGGCCCTGCCCGTTGACCAGGGTGCCGAGCGCGAACTCGTCGAAGAGCAGCACGACGACGGGCGTCGTCGCGGTGCTCGAGCCGGCCACCGCGGCTGGATCCGAGTCACCGAAGCAGGACGTGCGCGGGGGAGACGAAGAGAAAGAGCACCAGGAACAAGACCGGGGCAGGGGAGAGATACATCGCGAACGTCCGGATGCCACTCCGCTGCGCAAACAGGAGTGCCGCGCCGATGGCGACCGCGATGAGAGCAATGAGCCACGCGATGTCGCTGAAACCGACGATGTGGTCGAAGATCGGGACCAGCACGAGTGCCACCAGCGCGCCGGCGATCGCGCAGAACATCCACTCCGCCGCCCGGGGCGAGATCAGACGTACGAGCGCGAGGACGGCGAGGATCGCGACCGGCGGAACCAGGATGAGCGCGAGTGCGTACGCCGCCAGCTGGATGCCGCCGACGTCGTGGACCACGAGGAAGGTCGAGTTGCGCCCGAGCAGGTCGAACAGCGGCTGGGCGATGGCGAATCCGCAGAGCGCGAAGACCTGGAGTGCCTCGGTGCCCAGCTTGGGCACGCCGCGCGTGTCTTGGCCCCCGTCACTGCCCATCCGCCGTGGACACTACGGCGCCGGTCTCCCATGGGAGCGCTCTTCTACGCCGGGTTGTTCTCCCTCTTCGGGTGGATCCTGCGCGACGCGATCCAGGCCGTCTAGAACAGTTGGTGCAACGGGGCCGTAGCTCAGTGGTCAGAGCAGGGGACTCATAATCCCTCGGTCGATGGTTCGATCCCATCCGGCCCCACGATCGTTCTCGTAGGTCACACTGCCTGCGACGCAGCCGAGGAGGGTCGCGCTGGGCTTAACCCTCCTCCTGTGAGCCCGAATCGCTTCCGGCAGCTATCCAGGCGAGCGCGTCTCGATACGCCTCCTCCAAGGCGCGTCCGACCCGAGCGTGTTCTCGATAGATGTTTGTCGCGCCGACCGCATCGGCGAGGCCGGTGACCCGAAACTGCTCGTCCAGCTGCTCATTCACCGAGACGAGGACGAGCTTCGAACGGGCGTCAGCCAATTGGCTCGCGTAGCGCCGGAGCACCGCAATGAACGTCGAGCCGACGTCGGTGCGCTCCCGGAGCCGCAAGATCACCACCGCGTTCTTTGACGTCGAGCTCACCGCGGGAAGCGCGGCCTCGAACAGGGGAGCGGCGGCGAAGAACAGGCTCCCGTACGGCTGGAGGATCACGACTTCATTCGAGGGAAGGAGCTCCGGTGGGAAGGTCTCGACGTCGCCGTCTTCTTCGAGGACGCGCCGCTTGATGGTCACCTTGTTGGACTGTCCGATCACGTACAAGGCCACCGAGAGCGCCACTCCGGCAAGGACTGCGTATTGGATCGCGATGAGCATGGTGAGAGCGAAGGTCGTGACCAGCACGATGCGCTGCGCCGTACCCGTCTTCCAAACCGAGGCGAGATCGGCAGGGCGGAGCGTGCGAAACCCGATCAACGTCAAGAGGCCGCCTAACGCCGGCATCGCGATCTTGCCGACCGCGTCGTCGAAGGCCAGCACGATAACGGCCATCAGTGCCCCGGCGATCAGGAGCGACACACGCGTCCGGGCACCTGCGGCCTTGTTGAGCGACGAGGCGGAGACGGAACCTCCGACCGGCATCCCCTCGAGCGCACCGGACGCGATGTTCGCGATGCCCTGGCCGACGAAGTCACGCGACGCATCGGGGTACGAACCGCCCTCGTTCGGAAAGTTCGCGGAGATCCCTGCGCCCTGAACGAGCCCGACCAAGGCGAGCGATAGTGCCGGCAGCAGCAGCACGGGCACGAGCGAGATATCAGGAAGTGTCGCGTGCGGGGGCGAGCCCAGCGTCGCTCCGAGACCTTGGACGGTCGCCACGTGCCAGCCCAGAACACTCGCGAGTGCGGAAGTCGCGATGATGGCGACAACGAGCCCGAGTGATCGGAGGCGGGTGCGCTCGAGGACCAGAATGAGCACGATCGTCCCGAGGCCGACGACCACGGACGCGCCATCCAGCCGGGCGGGGTGGAGAACCGTGTCGAGCGCGCGCGTCACGCGTGACCCTGCATTGGAGCTGTAGCCGGTCAGGTTGGCCAGCTGTCCAAGGACGATGTTGATCCCGACCGCATTGATGAACCCGACCAGGACGGCGTTCGAGACGAACCTGAGCACGCCGCCGAGGCGGAGCAGCCCTGCAGCCACCATGACGAGACCGGTCAGCACCGAAAGTGTCGCCAGTGCTCGTGACGGATCGGAGCTGTCGTGTACCGCGGTGGTGTCGGCAACGATGATCGCCATCGCGCCCGTGCCCTGCACTGCCATGAACGTCGACGACGTCGTCAGAGCCCCGGCCACGGTCCCGACCATGTAGCCGTACACGCCGGCGATCGGATTCACGCCGGCCAGCAACCCGGTCGCGAGACCGTCCGGGACGCTCTCGACGCCGAGCACCGCGCCGGCGGCCGCGTCCTGACCTAGGTGGCCGAACAGTGCCCGGACGCGACCGGTCATCGCGCAGGCCTAGTGAGCTACGACGACAAGGCGTGCGCGGCCTGACCGTGTTGCTCGGCCGCATGGACGTGGAGCTCGTCCTGCTCGGACAGATGGGGCTTGATGTCGAACACCACCTTCTTCACCGTTCCAGTGAAGGCGAATGGCTTCTGGTCCTCATAGGCGACGTCGACGACGCCTCCGTTGTCGCGCCCGATGTCCATGCCGGCATAGCCGGAGAACCGGACCGGCACCGTGTGGTCCATCCTCCCTTTGCCGACGGGGCGATCGGCGATGAAGAGGGTCACCTCGCCGCCCGTTGCCGGTGTCGCGTCTGTCCGCCGCGAACTCCATGCGCACCGTGACTTCGCCGGAAGGGATGTTCTCTTCGGCGACCTGGGTGAAGACCAGTACGCCCATCATCGAATAGGTATGGGTCAGCTTGCCGTCCTTGATGTACAGCGTAAAGCCGCCGAGGTGATCGGCCTCCGCGACGATCACACCCTCGGCGCCAGCCTCCGGAACGATCAGGTCGGCGCTGATCGAGTAGGAGCGGTTGTATATGCGGGGGATCATTCCGGAGAGCACGTTCTGCACGTCGCCGCGAAACTCGAAACGTGTCTGATCGGAGATAGGGGGCAGCATTCCGAAGAAGGTCGAGAGGGGGGCCAGGAGCGGCAAGACCTTGTAGCGCTCTGCCTCCTGCCAGAACAGCTGCTTGAGCTCCTCGACCTTCTCCGGATGCTCAGCGGCGCGGTCGTTTGCTTGTGAGAAGTCGTCTGGCAGGTAGTACAGCTCAGCGGGTTCCGCGTCAGGGTCCCAGACGCCCGGCGCGTACGGCGCGAGCGCATCGGGGGTGAGCACCCATGGGATGCGCTCGGTCTTCATGGCCAGCCACCAACCGTCCTTGTACATGCCCCGGTTGCCGATGGTCTCGAAGTACTGCTGCGTGCGGTGCTCCGGCGCGACCGCGTCAGCGAGCGAAGCCGCGAACGAAGAACCGTGCATGGGCTCTTGCTCGATGCCGTCGACCGTCTCGGGTTCCGGGATACCTGCCAGCTCGAGGATCGTCGGGCCGACGTCGATCACATGAGTGAACTGAGAGCGGAGCGTGCCTCCGTCGCGGATCCGCTCGGGCCAGTGTGCGACCATCGGATTGCGAGTCCCGCCGAGGTGCGAGCCGACCTGCTTGCCCCATTGGAACGGTGTGTTGCCGGCCCAAGCCCACGCGGCGGCGTAGTGGGGATCCATGGCCTCGGCGCCCCACTGGTCGAGCCCCCCGTAAAGCTCGGACAGCTGCAGCTGCATCTCGTCGGTGAGCGGTATGCCGTTCTGCATGGTGAGCTCGTTGAACGAGCCCGTGATCGTTCCTTCCATGCTGGCGCCGTTGTCGCCCCAGATCCACACGATCAAGGTGTCGTCGAGCTCTTCGAGCTCGTCGATGGCCTCGATGACACGACCGACGTTGTAGTCGGCGTTCTCCGAGTAGCCGGCGTACACCTCCATCTGACGCGCGCGTAGAACCGCTTCAGGTCGTCGGGAAGGGAATCCCATTCGGGGAACGCGTCCGCTCGTGGCGTGAGCTCGGTGTCGGCTGGGATCACGCCGAGTTCCTTCTGCCGGGCGAAGGTCTCCTCTCGGAGCCTGTCCCATCCTTGGTCGAACTTTCCTCGGTACCGGTCCGCCCACTCCTTTGCGACGTGGTGAGGCGCATGACTGCAACCGGTCGAGAAGTACATGAAGAACGGCTTGTTGGGTTCCTGCGCGCGCACACCATGAAGCCACTCGATGCTCTTGTCTGCCATCGCGTCGGGAAAGTAGAAGGGGTGGTCGGCGTCGTAGTACTCGGCGGCGGTGCCGATGATCTTCTGGTTCTCCGTGAGGCACGGGTCCCACTGACTGGAGCCGCCGCCGAGGATCCCGTAGAAGTAGTCGAAGCCCCAGCGGTTCGGCCAGCGATCGAACGGACCGGCAGGGCCCTGTTGTCCGTCAGGAGTGAGGTGCCACTTCCCGAAGGCTGCAGTGCTGTAGCCGTTGTCCTGGAGGATCCGCGGCAGCGGGGCACAGTCGCGCGGCAAGGTCGCCGAGTAGCCGGGGAAGCCGCCGGCGAACTCGCCGATTGACCCGAACCCGACGGTGTGGTTGTTCCGGCCGGTCAACAAGGCCGCGCGAGTCGGCGAGCAAAGCGCGGTGACGTGGAAGCGGTTGTAGCTGATGCCTTCTTTGGCCATGCGCGTGTAGTTCGGCGTCTGAATCGGCCCCCCGAACGTGCTCGGGTTCCCGAATCCGGCATCGTCGATCAGGACGAGCAGGACGTTCGGCGCACCGTCCGGTGGAGTCGGAGAGCCGATCAGGTTCCAGTCGGGCTCGGACCCGGTCAGCGTCCGGTTCACGGTCCCCGAGAACGTCGGTCGACGGATCGGGAGGTGGCTGCGGTTCAGATCGTTCAACTCCGCCCCTTCATTGCGCGTGCCGTCGCCCGCGACGTGCCTGCACACATGTTTGGCGATGCCGTCAGTCGACTATCGCCGACTCCTCGTGTCGTTGCTTCACCCCGTTTGGATGATTCCCGAATCATCCAAACGGGGTGAAGCAAAGCGTGTCGGTCTGGTCGACGATCGGAGACGCTCGCAAGGCGCGTCTCCGCGCAGCTGGATCCATCATCCCGGGACGACGGGCGAAGCGTCTCAGCGTGGGCGGCTGCATGGTTGGGGGCCGCGAGGACGAGGAGGGCCCATGGCTACGATCCAGCAAGGTGCCGCGGGCGGCAGGGCAGTCATCCACCTCGATGCGGAGCAGCGCGCTCGGAGCGGCCGCGCGGTTCGCGCGGTCGTTCCCCGATCCGCGCACGGGGCGTGGAGGCCGGTGGCCGGGCGTGAGGACCCTGCGGCACTGCTCACAGCGCAGGAGACCACTCGAGTCCCCGACCTCATCCCACTCCGACATGAACGGATGCTCGAATCCCCGTTCACGTTCTACCGGGGCGCGGCGGTGATCATGGCCGCGGATCTGGGCGCGGCGCCGGACACGGGTCTTCGAGTGCAGGCCTGCGGCGACGCCCACCTCTCGAACTTCGGCGGGTTCGCCTCACCGGACCGAACGCTCGTCTTCGACATCAACGACTTCGACGAGACGAGCGACGGCCCATTCGAATGGGACGTCAAGCGACTCGGCGCGAGCTTCGAGATCGCGGCGCGCTCGCGCGAACTCACGAACGACGAGGCGCGCGCGCTCGTCACCGGCGCGGTACGCGCCTATCGCGGCGCGATGACTGATTTCGCCGTGAAGACGAACCTCGAGGTCTGGTACGCGAGATACGACGTCCAGCGCGTGCTCGACGAGTTCCGGTCGCGGGCCACCGGTCGCCAGGTGAAACGGTTCGAGAAGACCGCGGCGAAAGCGCAGACCAAGGACAACATGAAAGCGTTCGCAAAGCTCACTGAGGTGGTCGACGGTGAGCACCGCATCAAAGGCGACCCGCCAATCGTGATTCCCCTACGTGACCTGATTTCGGAGGGAGAGCTCGACGACGTACGCGCCTGGCTCGAAGAACGAGTCCGCATGTACCGCGAGACGCTGCAGCCGGATCGCCGAACGCTGATCGAGAGCTATCGATTGGTCGACTTCGCTCGAAAGGTCGTCGGCGTGGGGAGCGTCGGGACCCGGTGCTGGATCGCGCTGTTCCTCGGACGAGATGACGCCGACCCGCTGTTCCTGCAGATCAAGGAAGCGGAGGCGTCGGTGCTGGAGGCGCACGCAGGGCGCAGCGAGTACGAGAATCACGGTCGGCGAGTGGTGGAGGGGCAACGCCTGCTGCAGGCCGCCGGGGACATCCTGCTCGGATGGATCCGTTCGGAGGGGCCCGATGGCGTCGAGCGCGACTTCTACGTCCGCCAGCTCTGGGACTGGAAGGTCTCGGCGGACATCGAGACCATGACTCCCGAGGCGCTCGGGATCTACGCACAACTCTGTGGGTGGACGCTCGCGCGCGGCCATGCTCGCTCCGGCGACCGCGTCGCCATTGCGTCCTACCTAGGAACGAACGATTCGTTCGATCGCTCGATCGCAGACTTCAGCACTGCCTACGCGGACCAGAACGAGCGCGACTACACGACGGTCAAGCGATCGCTGCAGTGAGAGCGGAAGGGGGGTCTCGTGCTGAATCCGGATCGCCGAGAGCGTCGCCGGAGCAGATCATTCCAATGCAGCGGGAACAAGGTTCGCGATCGCTGGAGGACCCTCGCGCGGCCGATCCGAGCGTTGGATCCTTTCGCAGTCGCAACCCCACTTGGTGATCGAGCGGTTCGCAGCCGCGTCGACGCCTGACGAAGGAGAGCACAATGCCTGACGATGCAGCTGTCCTCGACGAGCTGGGCCCCGTGGACTGGATCGTGGTCGAGTTCCCTGGGAGCAAATTCAACGGCGAGATCGCGCCCACGGTCGTTGACCTCGTCGACCGAGACATCATCCGTGTGCTGGACCTCGTCATGATCAAGAAGGACGCGGACGGAAGCTTCGAGGCCTTCGAGCTGTCTGATCTCGAGGCAGGCGAATCCGGCGACTTGCTGCGCGTGGAGACCGAGATTGCGGAGCTCCTGAGCGCCGACGATGTGACCAACGTCGCGGCCGCGCTCGAGCCGGGCAGCTCGGCAGGGCTGCTCGTGTACGAGAACCGCTGGGCCGCGCCGTTCGCGTCGGCAGTTCGGCACGCGGGTGGCCAGCTGATCGCCAACGGTCGAATCCCGATCCAAACATTGATTGCGCATTTCGAAGCCGAAGACGAAGGAGAAGAATGAGATGCCGCTTGCTGCTCGCCGCATGGCCCGTCGCTCAGTTGTCGGTCCAGCGCCCGTCGTCCGGACCGCTGCGGCGGTGGGTACCGCCGCCGTCGTGGTGCATGGTGTCAACCGTCGCCAGGACCGTCGCGCCGACCGACGAGACCGCCGTGGCCTCTGAGCAGACTGAAGCTGCTCGGCGGCCAGTGACGGATCGCGGAGGGGCGCGAACCAGCGTGCACGGAAACTCGGGAAGTTGCCGAGGGTAGATCTGGTGCGCCGGGAGCCGCAGTCCGCCGAGGTGCTCCGACGGCTCGCCGTGGGCAACGAGCACGCGGTGGCATCAGCCCTGAGCTCGGACGGGGCCGAACTCGGCGACAAGATCCGGGCGATGCTCCGCCTGGCGGCCCTGATCGCAGGCGACTCGGCCGCGGCGTCATACCAATGGACCGTCAACGTCGCCCGGGCGGCCGGGACCACTGACGACGAGATCGTCGCGGTCCTCTGCTCCATCGCACCGATTGTCGGGTCGGCTCGGGTCACACTCGCCGCGGCGCCGCTCTCCGCGGCACTCGGCTACGAGGTCGACGTCGTCGAGGAGACCTGAGCCCCGGGACCCCTTGCTGTCAGTGCTGTAGGGTTGCCGTGACCCGCCAGAGGGATTGCTCAGCGGTCGAGGTAGCGAGTTGACGTCAGGGACAGCGCTGGGCGGCGCTGAACGCCCGAGCGCGGCAGCACTTTTTGCGTCGAAGCTCAACCCGCCGGCGACGCGACCCGCACTGGTACCGAGGACTGCGCTCGTGGCGCAGCTCGCGAATTCCGACGCTGCGCCTATCACGTCAATCGTCGCGCCTGTCGGCTACGGCAAGACAACGCTTCTGTCCGAGTGGGCGCAGCGCGAGGACACCCGGGTCGCCTGGCTATCACTCGACCGCTTCGACAACGACCTGGGCTTGTTCGTGTCCTATCTGACTGAGGCTCTTGCTCGTGTCGGGCCGATCGATGAGGCGCTGCTGGGCTTGGTCAACCGTCGGACGTCGGTGGCTGCCGCTGCATCGGGCGTCGCAGCCGCGCTGGCTGCACTGGGAGAACCGGTCACGCTGATGCTCGACCACGTGGAGTCCCTCGAGAACCGAGAATGCCTCGACACCGTCGCCGAGCTCGCGCTCCACCTCCCACCGGGTGCACGGCTGGCGATAGCCACCCGCTTCGATCCTCCGCTCCCCGTTCCACGCCTACGCGCCGGTGGTGCGATCGTTGAGATCGGGGTCGACGAGCTGGCCATGGACGATGACGAGGCCACGCTGCTCCTGGAGCAGGCCGGGGTCCGACTGTCCGACGGCGATCTCCACCAGGTGATCGACCGCGCCGAGGGCTGGCCCGTCGGGCTGTACCTCGCGGCGCTGGCCTTGAACCGCGGCGGGTCGAGAGATACCGCCGGAGTTCGCTTCTCGGGCAACGACCGGCTCGTCGCGGAGTACTTGCGGGCCGAGCTCCTCGACCACCTCTCGCGCGACGATCTCAGGTTCTTGACCCGGACGGCCGTGGTCGACCGGATGTCGGGATCGCTCTGCGATGCCGTGGTCGATTCGCAGGGCTCGTCACAGGTGCTCGAGACGCTCGCGCGGTCGAACCTGCTGCTCGTCCCGCTCGATGGGCAGGGTGAGTGGTACCGGTATCACCACCTCTTCCGTGACCTTCTCCGAGCGGAGCTGGCGCGTCGTGAACCGGACCTCGTCGCGATTCTTCATGCCCGCGCGTCGGATTGGTTCAGCGAGCAGGGGCTACCCGAGCGGGCGATCGAGCACGCGATGGCGGGCGGCGACGGGGATCGCGTCTATCGCCTCCTGCTCGCACACGCGGGGGAGCTGTACGCCGCGGGACGGAGCGAGTCCCTGTACCGGTGGATGAGCTGGTTCGAGACCCGCGGGCTGCTCGAGCAGTACCCGGCACTCGGGGTCGTCGGCGCAATGATCTTCAGCGGAAGCTCTCATGTCGGCGAGGTTGAACGTTGGGCCGGGGCGGCCGAGCAATCCTCTCGCTCGAGTGTCGCCCGAGGCGACGATCCAGACGCATCTGCGAGCACCATGCTTCCTGACGGCAGCACGCTCGATGCATGGCTGGCCGTCATGCGGCTCATGCTGAGTCGTGAGGGTCCCGACGGCATGAAACGAGACGCCGAGACCGCAGTAACCGGCCTGAGCGCGCGCAGCGAGTACCGCGCGCTGGCGTTCGGGTTGCAGGGATTGGTCCGTCTCGCGACAGGAGACCTTGACGGCGCCGATGCGATTCTCGCGAGGGCGTATGCAGTCGCCTTGGAGACGGCGAGGGTGCCGGCCGCAATCGCCGGAGCCGCGCTGCGCGGCTGTATCGCGGCCACACAGAATGATTGGTCGCGCGCCGGTGCGTTTGCGAACGAGGCACTGACCCTCGTGAACGACTGGTCGCTCGAATCGTACGCCGAGAGCGGCATCGCGTATGCCCTCGGCGCGCGCGTGGCAATCCGTCGGGGGGAGAACGCCGGAGCGAAGGAGACGTTGGCTCGGGCGGCGCGGCTACGACCGTTGCAGACCTATGGGAGGCCGCTGCTCTCGATGAAGACGCTGCTCGAGCTGACGCAGGCATACGCCGACGTAGGAGACCCCGCCGGTGCGCGTGAGGTCATCAGGCAGGCGCATGAGATCCTCCTGCAGAGGCCCGAGCTCGGAACGCTTCCCGATGAGCTCGACGCGCTCGAAGCACGGGTGGACACCATGCAGACCGGCACTCTCGGCGCATCGTCGTTGACCGCCGCGGAGCTCAGACTCGTCCCGTACCTACCGACGCATCTGACGTTTCGCGACATTGCGGAGCGGCTCTACCTGTCCCACAACACCGTCAAGACCCAGGCGATCTCGATCTACCAGAAGCTCGGGGTGTCGTCACGCGCCGCGGCGGTGGACCATCTCGAGGGCTTCGGTTTCTTGGCTTGAGACGGACGTCATCCAGAACGGATGACCCACTGCTTCTCTCGTCACGTCCCTCTAGCGCACGGACAGGCCTCGCCGGTCCCTGACGACGTACGCCATCACAAGCGCGAGGGGGAAGAACAACAGGCTCAGCACGAAGTACCCGAAGAAGCTGTGACCCTTCCGAGCCGCGACCCGCGCGGGCCAGAACGCCAAGGCGACCCAGATCACGACGACGACGATGGCCAGCAGCCACCCGCCAACCGACGTTGCAAGCACCATCACGGCTCCCTTCGATTGCGGCCTCAACAGCGTCGACGATCAGACGCGCGGATGCATCATCCAGTCGGGGTGATGTCGGCCGCGTGGAGCTATGCCAGGATGACGAAGCGGTGATTGATCACCTGTGCGTTCGACTCGGGGGAGGGGAAGAGTGACGCGCACAAGCTCGGCCCCGAGTGGGATGGCGGACTCCCTGCCATGACCCATAGCGAGTTGTTCAAGACCATCGACGAGATCGTCGAGGCAGCGGGGGCGGCGACCAGAGGACGCGCTCGCACAGGGCGTTGAGGCGCGCGAATGACCGACGGACCGCCAAACGCCGCTGTGCCCCCGCCGGACCCGTCCGCGATCCTCGGCAGCCGAGCATTTGTCGTCGTGCTGGTGTTCGCGGCCGTCATCGGGGTCATCGTCTCGTTTCTCTCGTGGGCGTACCTCGAACTGATCCACCAGATCCAGATCACCGCCTACACCGATGTTCCGAAGCGGCTGGGGTTCGACACCCTCCCCTGGTGGTGGCCACTCCCTGTCCTCGTGCTCGCCGCGTGCGTCGTCGCATTCGCGGTCGTGCACCTTCCCGGCGCTGGTGGGCACGTCCCAGCAGAAGGCCTGAAAGCCGGTGGAAACGAGCCGAGGTATGCGCCCGGAGTCGCGCTGGCCGCCCTCGCCACCCTTGCGCTCGGTCTCGTGCTCGGTCCAGAAGCGCCGCTCATCGCGATTGGAGGCGGGATTGCGATGTTCGCCGTGAAGCGCGCGAAGAAGGATGCGCCGCCACAGCTCGTGATGGTGCTCGGTGCGGCTGGGAGCTTCGCAGCCATCGCCGTGATCTTCGGGTCACCGATTCCTGCCGCGATCCTGATCATTGAGGCGACGGGACTCGGTGGCGCGACGCTGCCCTTGATCTTGTTTCCCGGTTTGATCGCAGCAGGGGTCGGGTCACTGGTGTTCCTTGGTATGGCCAACTGGACGGGACTCAGCACCCAGGCGTACTCACTCGTCCCACTGCAGTTGACACCGTTGACGCACATCACTTGGGAGGAGATCGGCTGGACGCTCCTGCTCGGCATTGCCGGGGCGCTGGTGGCCGCGCCAGTGCGCCAGTTTGGCTTACGCGTCTCGTCGCTCGTCTTGCGGCGTCCGAGCGTGGTGATCCCAGTCGCCGGCCTGGTAGTTGCGGCCGTCGCAGTCGCGTTCAACCAGATCACGGGCAAGGCCTTCGACTTGGTGCTGTTCTCCGGACAGGAGCAGCTTCCTGGCCTGGTTCACAACGCGGCCACGTACACGCTCGGTGTGCTCTTGATGATCTTGTTGTGCAAGGGCTTCGCGTGGGGCGTGTCGATGGGGGCGTTCCGGGGCGGCCCGGTGTTCCCTGCGCTCTTCCTCGGCGCCGCGGGCGGGATCGCTGCGTCGCACCTTCCCGGGCTTCCGGCTACTCCCGCGATCGCCGTTGGGATGGGCGTCATGATCGCCGCGGTCGTCAAGCTGCCACTGTCCGCCGTCGTCATTGCGACCGGGCTCTCGCTTTCGGGCGGCCCGAAGTTGGTTCCACTGATCATCGTCGGCGTCGTCACTGCCTGCCTCGTGACATTTGCGCTCGAAAACCGCCTCGGCCGCGGCGCAGACGTCGCCAATGCGGGCGACGCGCCGAGCGCGGACGGGACGCAGGGCTAGGCACGCGCTCCACCAGATGTGAGGGCGACCTTCTCGGGACCGACTTCTCTCAACGCATTCACAACGTCACCGATACGGCGTTTGGCCTCCGGTTTCCCTCGGTAGGGATTCGGTCAACCTTCGGATCCGAAGGGGGGACGGTGTTGATCTCGCAACGAGAATCCTCACCACGGACAACAGGAGGCAAGACATGCAAGGTCGACGGATTCTCGGGGCGGCGCTCGCCCTTTCGATTTCCGGAGTCGCGCTCGTGACCGGTGGTCAGGCGTTTGCGGCGACGGGACCTAAGGGCAAGGCGACGTGCACGAGCATCACCGGAACCGCGTCCGGCACGGTCACCGTCAGCGGATGTTTCGGCACGGCCAATACGGGCGGAGCTTCCCAGCCGCTCCCGACCACGTCGTTGGCGCTCGGCGGGACTGTCACCTGGGTCAGCGGGAAGACCACCACGTTCTCCCAGCCGTCGATTGTCGCCACGAGCGCCAAGAAGTGCCCGGGGTACGTGAAGGGCGGTTCCAACAACCCGTCGGCCGACAAGTTTGCCGGTGCTGTGACCTCGGATACGAGCGGCATGAAGGTTCCCGGCAAGTTCAAGGGTGCGGTGTGCATCAGCCCGTCGGGGAACGTCACCGCGTTGAAGGCGCTCAAGGTCAACTGATCGCGAGCACGTTGACATCAACGTAGGTCCCCAACGACGTGAGGACCCCAGCGAACGGGAGGGCTTCGGCCCTCCCGTTTCGCGTCTCGGTCATGATGGGGCCGCGTCGCGCCCCGTCGGTAGGCTGCCGACGTGAGCGCCAACATCACCATCGTCGGCGGAGGCAGCTATCACTGGGCTCCCCGCCTGCTCTGCGACTTCGCGAACACGCCGTCGCTCACCGACGCGCGGGTCGTCCTCCACGACCTCGACGCCGATCGGCTCGAGCTCATGGAGGACCTCGGAGGCGAGATCGCGCGCAAGCGCGGGATCGAGCTCCAGACGACGTCCGAGCTCGATCGTGAGCGCGCGCTCGACGGAGCCGACTTCGTGATCACGTGCCTTTCGGTCGGTGGCTTCGACAGCATGCAGCACGACATCGAGATCCCGACTCGCTACGGCATCCGCCAGCCCATCGGCGACAGCGTCGGGCCCGGAGGGGTCATGCGCGCGCTGCGCAGCATCCCGGTCATGGTCGACATCGCCCGCAGCGTCGAGAAGGTCGCCCCCGACGCGTGGTTCATCAACGTGACCAACCCGCTCACCGCGCTGGTCCGGTCGGTCACCCGTGAGACGTCCGTGAAGACGGTCGGGCTGTGCAACGAGTGGGTCGGCGCGACCTTCAACCTCAGCCTCGCGCTCGGCTGCGGGATGCACGAGCTCGACCCGGTCCTCGCCGGCGTGAACCACTTCCCGCTCGCCACCGAGCTGCGGGTGAAGGGCGAGGACGGCTTCGCCCAGCTCCGGGAGCTCATGGACGACCCCGAACGCGCCGCGACCGAGTCCATCTGGATGGACCCGCTTCCCGACATGCACTGGATCAAGACGTCGCCGTCCGAGTTCTGGTCGAAGCTCGACGTCCTCGAGAACAACCGGGTCCGGTTCGAGATCCTGCGCCGGTTCGGGGTGTTCCCGGGGTCGGGCGACCACCACTCGGTCGAGTTCATGCCCGGCTTCGTGCACCCGGGCAACGAGTACGGCGAAGGTTGGCGGGTGCACCACTACGGGATGGCCGGGCACCGGGCGGACGCGCGTCGCGGACATCGAGCACTACGAGTCGGTCCGGGACGCGCCCGACGTCTCCGCGATGCCGTCCGGCGAGCTCGTGGCCCTGCTCCTCGACGGCCTCGTGACCGGCACGCCGCGCAGCCTCCCGGTCAACCTGCCGAACGAGGGCAACGTCACCAACCTGCCCGATCGCAGCGTGGTCGAGATCATGGGCATCGCCGACGGTTCCGGGGTCCGCGGTCGCGACCACGCGACCGTGCCGGGGATCATGGGCGAGTTCCTCCGGCGCATCAACATCGTCCAGGAGTGGACGGTCGAGGCCGCGCTCACGGGCGACCGCACCCTCGTGCTCGAGGCGATGCTCGCCGATCCGATGGCGGGGCAGCTCGCCTACGACGACATCGTCACGATGACCGACGAGATGCTCGACGCCACCGCGGCCTGGCTCCCGCAGTTCGCCGGCTGACCCACGCTCGGGCGCTTGACAGCGTGAGCAAAATGGTGGCGGATGGGCAGGCTCTCGAAACCACTGCAAGGAATCCAGGCGCACTACCAGGTCGTCGTCGTGGGCTCGGGCTACGGCGGCGCGATCACCGCGTGTCGCACCGCCCAGGCCCAGCACTCGGTCTGCGTCTTGGAGCGGGGTCGCGAGCTGCACCCCGGTCAGTACCCCGACCGGCTCGGCAGCGCGGTCCGGCACACGCAGGCGCACATTGGTGGGCGCCGGATCGGCGATCGCCGCGCGCTGTTCGACTTCCACCTCGACGGTGACCTGAACGTCCTCGTCGGCTGCGGGCTCGGTGGAACGTCGCTGATCAACGCCAACGTCGCAGCGCGGCCCGATGCGCGCGTGTTCACCGACGACGAGCGGTGGCCGGCCGAGCTCCGGGTCCCGAACGCGCTCACCGCGCACTACACCGCGGCGCACGACGTGCTCGACCCCCACCGCGTGCCCAAGCCGCCGCGCAAGACCAACGCGCTCGCGGCCGCGGCGGTCGCCACGAACGCGATGAGCCCGGGGACCGACATTCGCGCCGAGCTCACCATCACGTTCTCCGAGAAGACGAGCGCGGGTGGCGTCGACCAGAAGGGCTGCACCGGATGCGGCGACTGCATCACCGGATGCAACGTCAGCGCGAAGAACACGGTGCTCATGAACTACCTCCCGCTCGCGGACCAGGCCGGCGCGGAGATCTACACCGAGGTGGAGGTCCGCACCGTGCACCGGCACGGAAGCCGCTGGCTCGTCGCCTATCGGCCCCGTGGTGGGGTCGCGGACTCGTTCTCCGGGCCGATCCGCTTCGTCACCGCCGACGCCGTCGTGCTGAGTGCGGGCACGCTGGGCACGACCGAGATCCTGCTGCGCTCGGCCGCGGCGGGGCTCCAGCTCTCCGATCAGCTCGGGCACCGCTTCACCGGCAACGGCGACGTGCTCGCGTTCGGCTACAACGAGCGGGACCGCGTGAACGGCGTCGGTGTCGCGAGCGACGCGCCGCGGGTCAACGAGCCGCCCGGGCCGTGCATCTCGGGCCTCGTCACGGTGGACGACGGCAAGGCGCGGGACCGCGAGATCGTGGTCGAGGACGCCGTGGTCCCGCGCGCGCTCGCCCGCATCCTGCGCAGCGGGCTCGCGCTCGCGTCGCTCGTCAACGGGGGGACGAAGCGAGACGGCGAGTCGGCGCTCTGGTCGGAGGTGCTGTTCGGGATGTTCCGCAGTCCGTATCGGGGGCCGACGGACCGTACGCAGACGTATCTCGTCATGAGCCACGACGCGGACGGGGGTGACCTCGGCCTGGACGCGGCCCACGACCGGGTCCGTGTGAGCTGGCCCGACGCCGGCACGCAGCGTCCGTATCCCCGCGCGAACCGGGTGCTCCGGCGCTTCGCGCTCGCCATGGAGGGCACCTTCGTCCCGAGCCCGATCTGGTCGAAGCGCGCGGGGCGGCGGTTGATCACCGTCCACCCGCTCGGCGGTGCCGTGATGGCCGACGACGCGAGCGAGGGCGTCGTCGATCATCAGGGTCGCGTCTACTCGGCCAAGGTCGGGAAGGACACCCACTTCGGCTTGTGGGTCGCGGACGGCTCGACGGTCCCGGCGCCGCTCGGCACCAACCCGCTGTTCACGATCTCTGCGCTGGCCGAGCGCACGAGCACGTTCCTCAACGACTCGCTCCGGCAGCTGCGGCTCGACGAGTAGGCGTCCACCAGGGAGGCAGGGAGATGACGGAGGGTTTCAGCTTTCGCGAACGCATGGCCGGGTGGGTCTCCACCCGAGCCGTGAGCGATCCGGTCCAGGGCGCCAACCAGGCCGAGGCCGACCGCCAGTGGGCCGAGGTCGTGCTCACCATCGACTTCCCCAGCCTCGACGTCGTGGTCGGCGCTCCGGACGCGCCCGGCTCCGTCCGCGGCAGCGCGCTCATCGCCGGGCTCTCGCCGGTCGTGATGGAGATCACGAGCGGCGAGCTGCGGCTCTTCGTGCGCGACCCGCAACGGGTCCAGACGTTGGAGATGAAGTACGACCTGCAGCTGCTGAGCCAGGAGGGCCGGGTCTTCACACTGCACGGAGTCAAGGAGCTCGAGCGCGACTCGATGCTGGACGCGTGGCGGCGGACCACGACGTTGTTCACGACGGTCACCGACGACACCGGCAGGACGGTCGCGGCCGGAATCCTGCACCTGACCGCGTCGGACTTCGCACGCGAGCTCGCGACGATGCGCGTGACGAACGCGACCAACCCGCTGCAACAGCTGATCGGGCTGCCGCGGTTCTTCGCGATGTTCACCAGCCGGCTGGTGCGGCAGTTCGGCGGCCTGCTGGCCGAAGCCTCGGCGTTTCCGCCCCCGCCCCTCGCTCCACCTCGGGGCCGGCCGTCCGAGTCGACGTCGACGACCTTCTGGTGCGTCGGCCCGCCGACGAACCCGACGTGGCAGGACCACGACGACGAGCGGGCCTGGCTCCGGCTCCGGCGCTACCACGGCGGCTCGAAGGGACCGGTGCTGCTGGCTCCCGGGTTCGGCATGTCGACCGACGCGTTCGTGACCGACACGATCGACGAGAACCTGACCGAGTACCTGATGGCCAACGGCTACGACGTCTGGCTGTTCGACTACCGGGCCAGCCCGCACCTCCGGAGCTCGTACGGCACGTTCACGATCGACGACGTCGCCCGCGAGGACTGGCCGATCGCGGTCGCCGAGGTCTGCCGCGTCACCAAGTCACCCGACGTGCAGGTGTTCGCCCACTGTGTCGGCTCGATGTCGTTCCAGATGGCGATGCTCTGGGCCGGCAACGACACCATGCGCGCGCAGGTCCGGTCCGCGGTCTGCTCGCAGGTGACCGTCCACCCGGTCAGCACCTGGTTCAACACCTTGAAGGTGAACATCGGGCTCGGACCGGTGCTCCAGGCGATGGCCCCCGTGATGAAGCCCGACGACCAACGGTCGTTCGCGCACATCGTCTACGACCTCGTCCTGCGCATCGCACCGACCCCGCACGGAGAAGGCTGCGGGAACGCGGTCTGCCAGTGGATCACCGCGTACTTCGGCCTGACCCACCGGCACGCGCAGCTGAACGACGCGACCCACAACGACCTGGCTCGGCTGTTCGGGGTCACGAGCGTCTACCCGCTGCGCCACATCGGCAACATGGTCGCGGCGCGCCAGTCACTCGACTTCGAGGGGGACGACGTCTACCTGGCGTCCAAGGACCTCGACGAGCCCGGCAACGCGCACCGGCTCGCGCGCCCGATCCTGTTCCTGGCCGGGCAGCACAACCAGATCTTCTTCCCCGACACCTCGAGGCGCACGTTGCACTGGCTCCAGGCCGCCAACCCGGGCGTCGACTACTCGCGGGTCGTCCTTGCCGACTACGCGCACCTCGACAGCATCATCGGGCGCACCGCGAACGTCGACGTCTTCCCCCACGTCCTGGAGCACCTGGACCAGACGAACCCGAAGGTGCCCGCTCCGGGGTCCCCGCAGCCGGTCAGCTGAGCAAGGCGCTCGCGCGCCGGTCCAGGCCATGGCAACCGAGCCGGGTCGCCATCGTGCGCACCTCGTGCGCGAGCAGCCGAGACTCCGCGAGATCGGCGGTCGTGCCGCGCCGGGCGAGGAGGGTGGCCCGGGCGAGCTGGGTCCGTAGCGTCCACACCGGTGCCTGCAGGCGGGCGTGCAACGCCCGGGCCCGGCCCAGGTGCTCGTCGGCGACGTCGAAGTCGCCGGCCACCGTGGCGAGCGCGCCGAGCCAGTGGTCGCAGGCACCGAAGAGGTGGGCGCCGGTCGAGAGCACCTGGCCCGACCACGGCTGCATGAGCCGGTAGACGGACGCCGCCGCGTCGGCGTCGCCGACGACCTCGGTGATCGAGGCCCACATCCCGATGCACAGCAGCCACACCTGGTCGTAGGGCAGGTCGTCGAACGACTCGCTCGCGGCGCGGTGCAGCTGCCGGCCGGCGTCGTCGAAGCGTCCGGCGTCGCACTGCGCGAGCGCCAGCGCGGCGCGGAACGCCGGGATGCCGGGGTTGTCGAGCAGCTGCTGTTCGAGCACGGGCTCGAGCTCGCCGAGCGTGCCCTGGTCGAACCGGATCATGAGGAGCTGCCCCGCGTAGATCATCGGGGCGTCCGGCTGCCCGCACTCCGCGCCGATCTCGAACGCGAGGCTCGCGTGGCGCTCCGCTTCGCTGAAGTGACCGCCGAGCAGCAGGTACCAGGCGTGGTGCAGGTGCGACTCCCACTGCAACAAGGGGAGGGGAACTGTCTCGGCGATGCCGGCCATCGAGCTGAGGAGCTCCTCCGCCTCGCTGAGGTCCGATGCGGCGACGGTCGCGTTCAAGCGGTACATCGACGCCCAGAACCGAGCGACCGGGTCGTTCAGCCGGCGCGCGATCCGCAGGCTCTCCTCGGTGTTGGCGAGCCGCTCGCCCAGCGCGTCGGGGACCCAGATCGTGTTCGGTCGCCGGGTGAGGACGTACGCGAGCGTGTCCGGATCACCGACGCGGCGGGCCATGGCCAGCGCTTCGTCCGACACGCTGCGGCGCCGGCGCCAGTCGCCGTCCCACGTCAGCTCGGCCGCGAACGTCGCGAGCAGCCGGGCGCGCGCCGTGCTGTCGCCCGCGCCCACGGCGCTGATCGCGGCTTCGAGGACCGCGATCCGGGCCGTGTCCACCCGGCCCGCGGCACTCGCCCAGCCGCGCGTGTTCGCCAGCGCGGCCTGGACCAGCAGATCGCGCTCGTCGGCGTCGCGAGCCAGCTCGGCCGCGTGGAGCAGGGTGGCTCGGTGGTTCGGGTCCCCGGCGTGGCGTTCGGCTTCGCCGAGCGCGACCGTCAGCTCGACCTTGGCGCGCGCGATCGACGTCCGGCAGGAGCTCCACCACCCGGAGCGCTTCGTTGAACCACCGGCAGGCGTCGCCCGGTGCGAGCTGACCGAGGGCGCGTGCCCCCGCGATCCGCATGTACTCCAGGACGCGGGGATCGGGCGACGCCGGATCGGCCCGCAGCAGGTGGTCCGCGATCTCGCCTGCGCTCGTCGTCTCGCCCCGCTTCGTCTCGAGGACCCGGGCGATGCGCCGGTGCAGCTCTCGGCGCCGCGTTCGCGCCGACGTCTCCGGCCAGCGTGTGCTGCACCAGCGTGTGCGCGAACTCGTAGTGATCCGCGCCGACCTCGCGCAGGACCCGGGCCCGCACGGCGATGTCGAGCGAGTCGACGAGCGCTCCCGGTTCCCGGTCGAGGACGTCAGCGAGCACGTCCAGCTCGAACCGCACGCCGATGATCGCGGCCGTCGACAGCATGTCCGCGACGTCGAGGCCGAGGGCGCGGACGCGCTGGCTGACGACCTCGCGGACGCTCGGTGGGAGATCGCGCACGTCGCCGGGGGCGAGGTCCGGGTCGACGAGGCCACCGGTCTCGGTGAGGTGGCGGACCACCTCGACGACGAAGAACGGGTTGCCATCGGTCTCGTCGCGCACCGCCCGGGCGAGCTTGGAGACGTCGTGCTCCTCGGTGAGCGCAGTGATGAGCTCGCTGACCTCGCCTTCACCGAGGCCGGAGAGCGTCAGCCATTCGAGCCCTTGGGTGCGGCGGAGGTCGGCGAGGGTCTCGGTGAGCTCCGCCGCGCCGAGGAGATCGGTGTCGCGGTAGGCGGCGACGACGAGGACCCGTTCGGGGCGCGCCACCACCAGCAGGTGGCGCAACAGCAGCAGGGTCGGCTCGTCGGCCCAGTGCAGGTCGTCCAGGACGATCACCGCGCCGCGCGCGCCGGCCGCGTCGCCGATCAGATCGGTGACTGCTTCGAAGAGCCGGTAGCGCTCGGCGTCGGGATCGGCGTCGGGCCGGTCGGGCGCGCCGGCCACGAGATCGGGGAGCAACCGGGCGAGCGACGGCCGGTTCGCCACCCAGTCGTTCCAGCGCCCGGTCGGTGTGGTCTCCGCGAGGCACTGCAACGCTTCGATCCAGGGCTCGTACGGCACCCCGAGCGCCCGCTGGCACCGCCCGTAGAGCACGGGGATGCGCGCCTGGGCGGCGCGCCGGCCCAGCTCCGCGGCGAAGCGGGTCTTGCCGATGCCGGCCTCGCCCGCGACGAGGACGGCACGGCACCCGTCGAGATCGTCGGGGACGTACCAGTCGATCTCGCCGCTCCGCCCGACGAACGGCGTGTCGAGGACCGACTCCAGCGCGACCGGAAGCGCGGAGCTCCGTCCGCGCGTCGCTTCCGCGGCGAACGCTTCGTCAGTGCCGAGGGCGTCGCCCGAGCTCGCGACCCGGGTCGGGAGCGGGAGGTCGAGCGTCGTCTCCTGGAGCAGCATCGACCGTTCCATGTTGACGAGGTCGGTGCTGGGCCGGATGCCCAGCTCCTCGTCGAGGAGGGTGTGCAGCTGGCGGTACGCCCGCAGCGCCTCGGCCTGACGCCCGCTCCGGTACAACGCCAGCATGAGCTGACCCCAGAACCGCTCGCGCAGCGGGTAGACGCCCACGAGCGACTCGAGCTCCGGGAGCAGCGCGGCGTGGCGGCCGAGGGCGAGGTCGGCATCGATCCGGGCCTCGATCGCCCAGAGCTGCAGGCCCGCCAGCCGCGCGATCTCCCCGGTGGCCCACGACGCGTCGGCGAACTCGACCAGTGCGTCACCCCGCCACAGGCCCAACGCCTCGCGCAGCTTCGTTGCGGCCTGGAGCGGCTCGGCCGCCGGGTCCTCGGCGACGGCCCGGACGATGCGCTCGAAGCGGCGCGCGTCGATCTGGTCCGGGTCGACGGCGAGCACGTAGCCCCCGGGCCGCGTGAGCAGCGCGTCGACGCCGATCGCCTTGCGGATGTGGTGCACGTAGGTCTGCAGCGTGTTGGCGGCCGACGCCGGCGGGTCGCCCTCCCACAGGTCGTCGACGAGGCGCTCCGGGGACACCAGCGTCTGGGGCTGGAGGAGGAGCAGGGCGAGGAGGCCGCGTGGCTTCGGGCCCTTGAGAGCCCCGGTTCCCGCGACGTTGATCTCGAGTGGCCCGAGGATGCCGTAGTCCACGGCTGCCCTTCCTGCCCGCTCCCTCCACGCCGGTGGCGGGGAGGAGACGGCCTGCGTGCCCCGAGTGTAGGGGTCGATTCCACCGGTGAACACGGGGCTCACGTCGCCCTGCGCCGTTTCTCAAGCGATGCTCAAGCCGAGTGCGTTTGTATCCGGGTTGACGGCGACCCTGGTCGTGAGGGCTGCAAGGGCAGGGCAGGGTTGGCCGTCAATACCCCCCAGGTCTGGGCGGCGCATCTACGACACGGTGAGGCCGTTCGTAGGGGCGCCGCCCCGACCAATTCAGGCCAGGTCGAGCATCGCCCGGGCGAAGGCGTCCGAGGCCCGACGGGCGTCCCGGTAGCGGTCGCACAGGTCGGGATCGGGCTCGTCCCGGGCGACGACGGGGTTCACCAGCTCGAGATCGACGGGCGCGCCCGTCGCGGCCCCGACGACGACCCGAGCGCCCGCGGACGCGGCGTCGTCCACCGCCCGCCGCACGAGCGGACGCCCGGTCGTCGCGGCGAGCACGTCGCGCCACAGCTGGCTCTTCGCGCCGCCTCCCGCGAGGACCAGCTCGGTCGCGTCGGGCGCGATGAGCTCCAGGCAGCGCTGGACGTCGTGGGCCACGGACTCGACGACCGATCGCGCGAGCTCACCCGGACCGGTCGCACTGGTGAGCCCGGCGAATGCCGCGTGCGCGTCGGGCTTCCACCACGGACCGCGGGCGCCGTGGAGCCAGGGGAGCGCGACGACACCGTTCGCGCCGGGCGGTGATGCCGCAGCCTCGGTGAGCAGGACCTCGGATGGGCGGCCGGTGATGCGGGCCAGCCAGTCGAGCGCGGCGCCGGCGGCCGAGAGCCCGGCCTCGACGATGAACCCACCGAGCGCGCCGAGCGACACGGCGGCCACGCCCGGCAGCTCGCCGATCGGGCCGGGATGCGGCACCGAGACGTTCGCAGTGGTGCCCCACGAGACCATCGGTGCGCCGGCCTGCGCGCCCGCACCCAGGACCTCGCACGCCCGGTCCCCGCCCCCGACGACGATCTGCACCCCCCGCGGGAGGGCGAGGTCGTCCGGTCCCTGGGTCCGGGCCGCATCGAAGGCCGGCACGAGGCTCGCCGCGGGCGCGACGTCGGGCAGCTTGGTCGCGATCGAGTCCGCCACCCCGAGCCGGCCGTCGAGCCCGTACAGGCCGGTGCGCGACGCCAGCGTCTCGTCGGTCAGCACGACGCCGGTGAGCCGCGCGATGACGAAGTCGCGCGGCGCGAGGATCCAGCGGGCCGCCGCGAAGGCCTCGGGCTCGTGATCGGTGACCCACGCGATCTTGGCGGCGCAGCACGCCGCGTTGAGCACCACGCCGGTCCGGGCGCGGAACTCGTCCGGGTCGCCGAAGTGCAGGACCGCGGCCGCGCCGCGCTGGTCGGACCAGAGGATGCCGGGCCCGATCGGGCGCAGCTCGTCGTCGAACCCGGCGAACGTCTCGCGCGCGGCCGAGAACCCGACCACCTCGATCCGGTCGTACTCGGACCGCGCCTCGTTGCGCAGCTCGCGCGCACGCGTCGACGACCGAGAGCCACCAGTCCTCCGGGTCCTGCTCCGCCCAGCCGGGCTGGGGGTGGGCCGTCGTGACCTCGGCCCGCGTGATGGCGACGAGACCGTCGTCGCCCCAGAGCGCCGCCTTGGTCGCGCTGGTCCCGAGGTCGAGCGTGAGGACCGTCACCCCGCCGGCCAGCGTCCGCACCACCTTGGCCATGGCCGAGAAGTCTTCCCGGCCGAACCCGGCCGCGCTCGTCGCGCCGAGGATCTGGCGGACGATTCCGGACGTGAACAGCGGGACGCCCGCGCGCGCCGCGTAGTCGATCGCGAGGTCGAGGTCCTTGGCCATGAGGTCGGTCATGAACCCGGGGGCCCAACCGTTGGACGCCGGGCTGTCCGGGACGACACCTTCGGCCGGGAGCCGGGTCCGCACCGCGACGCAGTCGCCGGTCGCGTGGGTGAGGATCTCGTAGAGCTGGCCGAGCTCGACGCCCGCGTCCTGGGCCATCACCGTGGCTTCGGACACCGCGAGCATCTGCGCCGGCGTAGATGAGGTTGTTGCAGAGCTTCACGACCTGGCCCATCCCCGGGCCCGCCGACGTGCACGACCAGCCCCGCGAACGGGTCCAGTGCGGGCCGGGCGGCGTCGAGCGTCGACTCGCTCGCCGCCGACCATCAGGGTCAGCGCACCCTTCTGCGCGCCGGCGGTCCCGCCCGAGAGCGGGGCCTCGAGGTAGCCGGCGCCGGTCGCCGTCACCCGTTCGTGCTGCTCGCGCTCGACGTCCGGGCTGATGGTGGAGGTGTCCACGACGATCTTCCCCGGTCCGAGCTCGTGCGATCGAGGCGTCGAGCGACCTCCACCACCTGCGGTGAGCTCGGCAGGCAGAGGATCGTGATCTCACTCGCGGCCACGACCGCGGCGGGATCGACGCCCTCGACGCGCGCCGAACGCGACCGCCGCGTCGATCGGTCCCCGACTCCGTCGATGCCACCGTGAGGTCGTGGCCCGCGTCGACGATGTGACGCGCCATCGGGAGCCCCATCGCCCCGAGCCCGATGAATCCGACCTGCATCCGCGCCCCCCGGGCCGAGTCGCGCCCGACCGCGCGGCACCGATCTTGACGCTACCAGCGGCCCTCCGTACGGTGACGCTCGTGTCAGGTTCCGAGCTCCTCTTCGTGACGCAGGTCGCGCCCTACGTGGACGGCCCCGCGGGCGTGCACGGGGTGCTCGACCAGGCCGCCGTCGGCGTCGCGCAGCTCGCGGGCATCCACGACCTCGACAGCCGGCGGGTCGACGACGTCCGCGACGCTGCCCGACGACGATCCTGGCCGCGGCCCGGGTGCTCGCGCTGTTCACGATCGGCGAGACGCCCTGGAGCGACGCGCAGCGCACGACGATCGTCGACCGGTCAGCGCGCCGGCGAGCTCGCGGTCCTGGCGATCCACTCCGCGACCGATGCCTGCTACGGCTGGAACGAGTACGGCGCGCATCGTCGGCGCCCGCTTCGACGGCCACCCGTGGACGCGAGACGGTGGACCTCGAGGTCGTCGGACCCGGGCCACCCGGCGACCGCGCACCTCGGCGCCGACCTGGCGCTGGCACGACGAGGTGTACCAGTTCCGCGATCTGCGCCCGGACGCCGAGGTGCTGCTGCGCGTGCCGCCCGGGAGCAGCTCGATCTCGCGGCGCCCGGGCGCGGACGCATCCCGACTTCGGCTTCCCGCTCTCGTGGTGCTTCGACGAGGGCCGGGGCCGTACGTTCTCCACCAGCCTCGGGCATTTCCCCGGCGCATGGGAGACTCCGGCGTACCTTCGTCACCTGTACGGCGGCACCTGGGCGCTGCGAGTGGGACGCTCGATGCCGGCGCAGGCCGTGACGCGACGGCCGCGTCCGGGGCGACGGACCGACGCCGGAACCTCGTCGCCGTGGGCGCAGTGGCAGCTCCAGCTCGCCGCGGTGGAGCCGGCCGAGTCCGTCCCCGGACTCCGCGGCGTCGTTCGGCCGTGGCGCGGCCGCGCCCGGCACCGGCTCAGCGACCTGCTCGGCGCGCCACGCCCGCGCCGGTGCCGCTCGACGCTCGAGGTGATCGACTCGACGGACTGCGGCTCGTACCGGCGCGACCGCATCGTCTTCGACAGCCGAGGCGACGATGAGCGTCCCGGCGTACCTCCTCGTGCCCGAACGGCGCGCCGGGCGCCGGGGCCGGCGGTCCTCGCGATCCACGGTCACGGCCCGGGCAAGGACGAGGTGTGCGGGCTCGACACGCCCGAGGTGCCGGCAGGCCGTTCGCCGAGCACCACGGCGACTACGCGCACCGGCTCGCCGAGCGCGGGCTACGTGGTGCTCGCGCCCGACCTGCGCTGCTTCGGTGAACGCGCCGACTGGCAGCCCGAGGACAAGTACCACTGCGACGTGAACCTCGTGCACGCGGTGATGGCGGGCCGCAACCCGCTCGCCGCAGAACCTCTGGGACCTGCAGCGCGGCGCTCGACGTGCTGGGCGAGCACCCGCTCGTGGACGCGAGCCGCATCGGTGTCGTCGGCTTCTCCTACGGCGCGACGATGAGCGCTGTTCCTCGCCGCGATCGACGACCGGGTGCGGGCCGCCGTCGTGAGCGGCTACTTCTCGTCGTGGAAGGCCGCGCACCGGGTGCCGTGGAACATGTGCGGCTCGCAGGTGATGGCCGGGATGCTCGGGTCAGCTCGAGCACGTCGACGTCGCCGCGCTGATCGCGCCGCGGGCGCTGCTGGTCGAGACCGGGCGCGAGGACCTCCTGTTCCCCGAAGCCGCGGCGCCGGCGACCGTCGCGCAGCTCCGCGGCCTGTACCGGTCCCTCGGCGCACCCGACCGACGCGTCGGTCCACGACGTGTTCGACGGCGAGCACCGTTGGCACGGCGAGCACGTCGGTGCCTTCCTCGACCACTGGCTGGATCGGCGACGCCATGACTGTCGAAGCACGTCTCGCCGAGCTCGGCCTCACGCTCCCCGGTCCGTACCCGCCGCACGATCCGCTCGACGCGGTCGTGGTCCACGGCGGCGTCGCCCGCACGTCGGGCCAGCTGCCCGCGCGACCACGACGGGGATGCTCGTGCACCCGGGCCGGCTCGGCGACGACGCTGACGGTCGAGCAGGGCGCCGAAGCCGCGCGCTGGTGCGCGCTCGAACGCGCTGTCGGCGTCCTGCAGGTCGAGCTCGGCGGCCTGGATCGCGATCGAACGGGTGCTGACGCGTCCTCGGCTTCGTCGCGTGCGCGCCCGGACTTCCTCGAGCAGCCCGCGGTGGTCGACGGCGCGAGCCGTCTGCTCGCCGACGTGTTCGGCGACGCCGGCCGTCATTCCCGTTCGGCCATCGGCGTCGCCGCGCTCCCGCGCGGCGGGGCCGTCGAGATCGAGGTGGCCGTCGCCCTCCGGTGACGGACCCGACCCAACGCGAGAGGAGCACCATGTGCCACCGCGCATCGTGATCATCGGAGGCGGCAGCTACCAGTGGGTGCCGAAGCTGCTCGTCGACGTGGCGAACACGCCGTCGCTCGCAGGACGCCGAGATCGTGCTCCAGGACATCGACCCGGAGCCGCTGCCCGCGCATGAGCCAGTGGGTCGAGCGGATCGCGGCGCTGCGCGGCATCGGTCTGCTCGGTCACGACCACGACCGACCAGCGGCGACGCGCTCGAAGGCGCGGACTTCGTCGTCGTGTCGATCTCGACCGGCGGGTTCACGAGCATGCGCCACGACCTCGAGATCCCCGAGCGCTACGGGATCCGGCAGAGCGTCGGCGACACCGTCGGACCGGGTGGGATCAACCGCGCGTTGCGCAACATCCCGGTGCTGCGTCGGCATCGCCCGCGACATGCAGGAGATCTGTCCCGACGCGTGGCTGCTGAACCTGACCAACCCGATGACCACGCTGTGCCGGGCGATCACCCGTGAGACGCCGATCAAGACGATCGGGCTGTGCCACGAGCTGACGATCACCCGGTTCACGCTCTCGCTGCTGCTCGACGCGGACTTCCGG
The DNA here is from genome assembly GCA_963770105.1 of uncultured Acidimicrobiia bacterium. Classification (GTDB taxonomy): domain Bacteria; phylum Actinomycetota; class Acidimicrobiia; order IMCC26256; family JAENVU01; genus Chersky-806. Next base: position 765,869 of record CAVYOL010000002.1, read on the forward strand.
TCGATCGACCTCGAGGTCGACCGGGGTGAACCACCTGCCCGTCATCACCGCGCTTCGACATCGAGGGCCGCGACGGCTTCGACGCTGCTGCGGGAGGTGCTCGCCGACCCGAGCAAGGCCGGCGAGCCGCTCGCGTTCGACCTCCCGGAGGACTTCGGGACGCCGAGCGCCGGTCCGGGCGGGCAGTGGACCCGCGGCGACCTGCTCGACGCACAACCAGCTCAAGCTCGAGCTGTTCCGACCGGTTCGGCGTCCTGCCCGCGGCGGGCGATCGTCACCTGGCCGAGTTCTTTCCCGGCTTCCTCACCGAGCAGTCGGGCTGGGGCGAGCGCTGGGGGGTGAACATCACGACGATCGAGGACCGCGAGAAGAGCCAGGCGGGTCACGTGGCCGACCTCGAGGCGCTGATCGAGGCCCCCGAGGTGCCGACGTTCCCGTCGGGCGAGCTCGTGGCGCCGCTCATCGACTCCATGCTGCGCGACAAGCCGCGCGACTTCCCGCTCAACATCCCGAACACCGGCCAGTGCCCCGACCTGCCGATGGACGTCGTGGTCGAGAGCGTCTGCACCGTCGACGGTGCCGGCGTGCGCGGCCGGGACCGGGCCGAGTGCCCGCCGGGTCTCGCCGCGCACCTGCGCCGGGTGTCCGGCTCGCAGGAGCTCACGGTCGAAGCGGCGCTCACCGGGTCCCGCGAGCTGGTGTTCGAAGCGATGTTGGCCGACCCGCTCGCCTCCCGCATCGACTGGGACCAGCTGCAGTCGATGACCGACGAGCTGCTGGACGCGACGGCCGCCTGGCTCCCGCAGTTCGCATGACCCAGCCGCTCGCCTGCATGGTGGTGGTCGAGGCGAGCATCGAAGCGCTGGCGCAGGACGCAGCGACCGCCGCCGCGGGCGCGATCACCGCGAGCATCGAGGCGCGCGGCGAGGCCAACGTGATGCTGGCCACCGGGACGTCGCAGCTCGCGTTCCTCGACCGGCTGGCGTCGATGCCGGGCATCGCGTGGGACCGGGTCACCGGGTTCCACATGGACGAGTACGTCGGGATCCTGCCCGAGCACCCGGCCAGCTTCGCCCGCTACATGCGCGAGCGAGTGGTCACCCGGGTGCACCCGGGTGCGTTCCACTACCTGGACGGTGCCGCCGACGATCCCGAGGCCGAGTGCCGCCGCTACGGCGCGCTCATCGAGGGCCATCCCCTCGACCTCTGTTGCCTCGGCATCGGTGAGAACGGCCACCTCGCGTTCAACGACCCGCCCGTCGCCGACTTCGACGATCCCCAGACGGTGAAGATCGTCGAGCTCGACGACACCTGCAAGGGACAGCAGGTGGGGGAGGGTCACTTCGCGACCGTCGACTCGGTGCCGCCGTACGCGATGACGGTGACGATCCCCGCGCTGCTCGCGGCGGGCACCGTCCTGGCCATCGTGCCCGAGGCACGCAAGGCGTCCGCGGTGCGCGGCCGCGCTCGAGGGCCCGGTCAGCACCGCGTGCCCCGCGTCGATCCTGCAGGAGACCGCGCAGGCGATCGTCTACCTCGACCGCGACTCCGCGTCGTTCCTGAGGCTCACTCGATGAGCACCCGGCGCGAGCGTGCCAACGCCGGCAACCCGGACCTCACGGTCCTCGGCTTTCCCGGTCCGGCCGAGCTGCGCCGGCGGCTGCCGCGGCTGCTCCTCGGCATCGTCGCACTGGGGATCGGGATCGGGATGATGGTCGAGGCGGGCCTCGGGGTGAGCCCGTACGACGTGCTGCACCAGGGGATCTCGGAGCACACCGGCCTGAGCTTCGGCACCGTCGTCATCCTCCTGGGGATCCTGGTGCTGTTCCTCTGGATCCCACTGGGTCAACGCTTCGGGATCGGCACCGTCATCAACACCCTGACCGTCGGCCTGATCGTCGACCGGTTCATCGACTGGTCGCCGGACCCGCACACGCTCGCGTTGCGCTGGGCGTACATGCTCGTCGGGATCCTGATCATCGCGTTCGGGGTCGGCCTCTACATCGGCGCCGGGCTCGGGCCCGGGCCCCGCGACGGCCTGATGACCGGCATCGCGGCGAAGGGCTATCCGCTCTGGCTCGTGCGCACGCTGCTCGAGCTCACCGCGCTGTTCTTCGGCTGGTTGCTCGGCGGTGACGTCGGCATCGGCACCCTGCTCTTCGCGTTCGGCATCGGCCCGCTCGGTCACTTCTTCCTGCTCCGGCTCCACCTCGGAGTCAACGGCGGAGACCCGGATCCGGACGCGACCGTCGGGGAGTAGCCCTACCCGGGGGTGCCGGCCATGAGCGCGAACGCGGTCTCCCAGCCGATCGACCGTTGCTCGTCGACCGGTGCCTCACGATCGAGCGCGGCCCGCGCGAGCCGGACGATGAACTGGTCGAGCGGCGAGCTCGTCTCGTTGACCAGCTCGGCCGCGCGGTCCAGAGCGGCGCGGGCACGGTCGGCGTCACCGGTGCGGTGGAGCGCGAAGCCACGTGCGAGCTCGAGCCGGTAGCGGTCGACGAAGGTCACGACGAGGTCGTCGGCCTCCGCGCAGACCTTGAGGGCCGCGTCGGGTTGGCCGTCGGCGACGAGCGCGGCCGCGAGCACGACGTTCGCCGCCGCGATCGGACCCCGGCTCAGTGCTGCGGCGCGTGCGCCTCGAAGCGTCTCGACCGCGCCGGCCACCTCGCCGCGCTGCAGCTGGGCGATGCCCCAGAGCGCGTGCTGCTCGTCGTTCATGAAGGGCTCACCGGTCCGGCCGACGCGGACCAGCTCCGCCGCGAGCGCGTAGCCGTCGGGATCTCCGGTCTGGATCGCGAGGGACGCGCGCAGCAGCGTCGGGATCTGGGCCATGACCAGGTCCGGCACGCGCTGAGCCACTTCCTCGGCCTCGTCCAAGACGGCGCGGGCGTCGGAGGTGCGCAGCGTCGAGTTCAGCGCAAGGGCGGCCGGCGCAAGCGACTGCAGCTCACCCCAGGCGTCGCCGAGGGTCTGGAAGACCGCTCGCGCCTGCGTCGCGTAGGCGATGGCCTGGGCCGGGTTGCCGCGCCAGTACGTCACGTTCGCGAGGAGCACCTTCATGATCGCGCCGGCCCACCGGTTCCCGAGCTCGGTCGCCTCCTGCAGGATCCGCTCGGCCAGCAGGCGTGGCCTCGTCGAGCCGGCCCTGGGTGAACCGCACCCACGCCAGCAGGCCGAGGGCCCAGCTCAGGCCACCCCAGTCGCCGAGCTCGCCGAACGCGCTGGCCGACGTGTCGAGGCGCCGCTCCGCCTCGTCGCTGTCGCCGCGGACGAAGGCGATCCAGGCCAGGTTCTGCAGCGCCCACGCCTCACCGCGGCGATGGCCGATCGACCGGAAGATCTCCAGTGCCTCGTCGATGAACACTGCGGCACGCTCGGGCGTGCCGCCGAAGAGGTCGGTCATGCCGCGGTAGCGGAGCGCGTCGACCGAGCCCGAGCGGGTTGTCGAGGTCGCGCCAGCGCTCGACGGCTTCGTCGAGGGTCTTGGCCGACCCGGCGAGGTCACCCTCCTTGAACAGCACGTCGCCGAGCATCGTCTGTGCGGTGGCCAACGCGTTCGCATCGTCGAGCGACTCCGCCAGCAGCTTGCACTGCACCGAGGTCGTGACGGGCGCCCGCGCGAGTCGCGCAGCTCGGCGCGGCGCGCGCCCGCAGCGGTCGAGCCGCAGCCACTCTGGGCTTCGCGGTCGCCGGGGTCGACGAGGGGGATCGCGTGGCTCAGGTACTTGTCCGCGGTCGCCCAGTCGTCGTGTCGCTCGGCCTGCGCGGCGGCTCGCCGCAGGAAGCGCACGCCGGCGGGGATCATGCCGCTGGGCAGGCCGTCGATCGCACCGAGCTCGGCCATCAGCGACGGCCGCAAGGTTGAAGTGGTAGCCGAGCCGGTCCAGCACCTCTTCGATCCGGTCGTTGGCTTCCGCATCCTCGGCGATCAGCTTCGCGACCGTGCCGTGGCGCCGGGCCCGTTCCGCCTTGGTGAGCGTTCCGTACGCGACGTCCCGGGTCAGCTCGTTGCGGAAACCGGAACTCGTCGTCCACCAGCTCGAGCAGGTCCTTTTCGGCCAGGCGGGTGAGCGGGGGATCGGCGTCGGTGTTGCGCCCGGCCGCCAGCGTCGCGAACGAGATCCAGGGGACCGGCATTGCCGATCACGGCAGCGTCCTCGAGCGTGACCCGGTCGAGCGGGTCGAGCCGATCGAGGCGGGCGGCGAGCAGCCCGTGCAGGGTGGCCGGCAGCTCGCGGGCGCCGTCCGTCGCCGGGCTCTCGCCCTCGCCCAGCATCGCGACCAGCTCTTCGATGAAGAACGGGTTGCCGCCGCTGCGGTCGCGCAGGATCGAGACGAGCTCGTCGTCGGCATCGGGGAGCAGCGACTGCAGGAGGATCGTCGGTGTCCTCGCTCGCGAGCGGGTCCAGGTTCACGTACACGGTGTTGTGGCGGCCCGCCGGCGGCGACCAGCGATCGGTGAGCTCGGGCCGGGTGGTGCCGACGAGCACGACCGGCTGGGTGGCGAGCGTGCGTGAGCAGCCGGGGGAGGAACTCGAGGACCACATCGTCGCCCCAGTGGAGGTCGGAGAGCACGAGGACCAGGGGTTGCGCGTCGGCCAGACCGGCGAAGAACGCAAGTGCGGCGCGCAGCGCCTCCTCGCGCGCCCGGGTGGGGTCGACGCCCTCGCCGGGGCCGCCTTCGCGCATGAGGTAGAGGAGACCCTCGGTGATGCGACCGACCTCGGGATCGTCGTCGTCGAACCCCAGCACCGCCGCGCACCGCGCTGCGGGTGCAGCTCGGGACCTGCGCCTCGGGATCGGTGAGATCGACCTCGCAGGCCTCCGCGACCATCGCCGCGATCGGCCACCACACGTTGGTCTCGCCGTACGGGATGCACTGGCCGTTCAAGACCCGCGCGCCCTGCTCGCACTCGGCGATCGTGGCCGAGCTCGCTCGCGAGCCGGGTCTTGCCGACGCCCGCCTCACCCGTGACGATCACGAGGTGCGCGCGCCGACGGGTGGTGGCGGTGGCGAGCGCGGCGCGGAGCACCGCGATCTCGCTGTCGCGACCGACGATCGGCGTCTCGACGCGGCGGTGCCGATGGCCGGGCGGCGCGAGCGCCGCGAGGGCCCGCCACGCCTCGACCGGCTCCTCGCGGCCCTTCACGGTGATCGGGCCGAGCGGCTCGTAGCGCACCCCGCGCAGCGCCGTGGCGTGCGTCGCGGCGCCGACGACCACCTGGTCCGGACCGGCGATCTGCTGCAGCCGGCTCGCGGTGTTCACGACGTCGCCCATGGCCGTGTAGTCGCCACCGGCGCGCAGTGCGCCGACCAGCACCTCACCGGTGTTGATCCCGATGCGGAGGTGGACGTCCATCCCGACCTCTTCGCGCGATCTCCGCGAGCCGCTCCTGCATGCGGAGCGCGGCGCGCGCACGGCTCGTTCCGCGTCGTCCTCGTGCGCGACCGGCGCACCGAACAGCGCGACCAGCGCGTCGCCGATCACCTTGTCGACCTGCCCACCGAAGGTGGTGACCTCGGTGGCGAGCCGCTCGAAGCAGCGGTCGACGAGGTTCTTGACGTGCTCGGGATCGGCGGTCTCCGAGAGGGAGGTGAAGCCGACGAGGTCGGCGAAGAGCACCGTCGCGACCCGGCGCTCGTCCGGCCGCGCCACGAGGCTGTGTCCGCACGCAGGACAGAAGCGCGCGTCAGCCGGAGCTGCGCTTCCGCAGGACGGACAAGTCATGGCGTCATCGTACGACGAGATGGCGCGAGCCGGGCACGTGACGTGCGTCCCAGCGCCCGTAATTCGGGCGGATCAGGCCGGTCGCGTCGGTATCCTCGGAGCCATGCAGCTCCTCCGCGATCGTCGGATCGCGCTCCTTGTCGCGGGCCAAGCCGTCAATGGCATTGGCAGCTGGTGCGCGATCGTCGCGCTCTGGGGCTTCGCGAGCTTCCGGTTCGACGCCGGTCCCGGCGCGATCGCGCTCCTGGGCCTGGCGTGGGCGCTGCCTCCGGTCCTCCTCGGCCCGGTCGCGGGCATCCCCATCGACCGCATGGGCCCCAAGCGGGTGCTGATGATCGCCGACGCGCTGGCGGCCGTCGTGTCGTTGACGTTCCTGCTCGCCGGGTCGTTCCCCATGCTCGTCGCGCTGGCGACGCTGCACGGGTTCACGAGCGCGTTCTCGGACCCGGCCCTCCGGGCGCTGCCGCCGCGACTCGTCTCGGACGACCAGCTGGTCGAGGCGAACGCGGTGCTCGGCGCGGCGTCGCAGTCGGCGATCGTGGTGGGACCGGTGGTCGCGGCGGTCGCGATCGGGCTCATCGGCGTCGAGGGCGCGTTCGTCATCGACGCGCTCACGTACGTCGTCGGCGTCCTGGTGCTCGTCCCGATCACGATCGGTGCGCTGGCGGTCACGCGGGCCGACGCGTCGGTGGCGGACGACATCCGTGAGGGGTTCCGGGTGGTGCGGCGACGGCCCCGGCTCCGCCTGCTGCTCGGGATGTCGGGCTGCGTCTACATCATCTGGGGTGCGTTCCTCGTGATCGAGCCGGTCTACGTCCGTGATGTCCTCCACGGCTCACCGACGATGTTGGCCCTGCTGCAGGCGACGTTCGGCGTCGGGCTGCTCGGCACGACCCTGGTCGTGACGCGCTTCGGTGAGCGGATCGCGCGCGTCCGGGTCGCCGCGGTCGCGGCGGCCGCGTCGGGAGTTGCCGCGATGCTGTACATCGGCACCACGGTCCCGGTGGTGGCGTTCATCGGGATCGGTGTCTGGGGCTGCGTGACGTCGTTCTTCGTCGTCCCGGCCCGGACGTTGATGCAGCGCGCCGCGCCGGTGGAGGCCCACGGCCGGGTCATGGCGCTCGACGGCACGATTAACAGCGGCGGCAGCCTGGTCGCCTTGCCGATCGTCGGGCTCGTCGCGGCCGCGGTCGGGGTCCAGGTCGCCGGGGTCGCGTTCGCGGCCGTCCCGATCGCGGGCGGGCTCCTGACGCTGTGGCGGGTCCGCCGCGACCAGCCGGCATCCGCGGTCGACCCCCACGACCTCTACGCCGAGTCCGTCCCCGCCCCGGTTCCGCCCCACCCCGTCCAACCCGCCGCCGCCTAACGGGGTTGGGATCGGGGGCGGGTGGGGATCCGGCGCGGTGGGCGCGAGACTGGCGGGCGTGGTGGACCGACTGGACGACGACGCGATCAACGGGCGGCTCGCGGCGCTCGACGGGTGGTCGCGGGTCGGTGACGAGATCCGCAAGGAGTACGTGCGCGCGGACTTCCCGGCCGCGATCGCGTTCGTCGTCCGCATCGGGTTCCTCGCCGAGGCGGCGAACCACCACCCCGACATCGACATCCGTTGGCGGACGGTGAACATCGCGCTCACGACCCACGACGCCGGCGGGTTCAGCGCGCTCGACTTCGACCTCGCGGGCCGGATCGACGAGGTCGCCCGCGTGATCGCCGTCGTCGTGGGCGTGCTCCTGCTCCTGCTCGTCGGTGCGGTCATCGTCGCGCGTGGCGAAGGATCCCGGGCCGGTGCCGATCGACATCGCGCTCGGCTACGAGCACGCCTGGCAGATCCTCGACTTCGACGTCATCTACCGACTGTCGGGCCCTGAGATGCACGAGGGTCTGCGCAAGGCCGACTGGATCGCCGCGAAGCGGACCGCGTACGCCAACGGCTCCGCGATCAGCCACCTCGTGGAATCGGTGGCTGCCGACGAGGAGATCCGCAAGGGCGACGCCGCGGTGGTCACGACCCGGCTCACCCTGCGCGACGGCAGCGTCGTGCACAACGAGGTGCGCCTGTTGCGCCGGTCCCGAGCGTGGGACGTCGTGGCCTACGAGCCGCTCCCCGCCAACGTGGGCTGACCGTCCCCGTGCCGGTCCCGGGGCTCCTGCTCACCGGGGGCGCCAGCTCGCGCATGGGTGTCCCGAAAGCCACGCTCCTGGTCGACGGTGAACCCGTCGCCGAGCGCGCGGCCCGGATGTTGCTGCTCGTCTGCGACCCGGTCGTCGAGGTCGGCCCGGGCTACTCGAGCCTGCGCCGGGTCGACGAGGACCCGCCGGGGCGCGGCCCGCTCGCCGCGCTCGTGGCCGGTGCCGATGCGGTCGGCGGCACGGCTCCGGTCATCCTTCTCGCGTGCGATCTCCCGTTCGTGACCGAGGCCCTCCTCGCCCGGCTCGCGGGCTGGGAGGGGACCGGAACGGTCGTCCCGGTCGACGGGGAGGGGATGGTGCAGCCGGTCTGCGCGCGGTACTCCGCGGACGCGTTGGACCGGGCCCGGGCGCTGCTGGCCGACGGCGAGCGGTCCTTGCGGTCGCTGTTGCGCGGCCCGGACGTCACCCGCCTCGACGACGTCGACGCGCGGGCGCTCATCGACGTCGACACCCCCGAGGACGCCACGCGATGGGGGATACGACGCCCCGGTAGCCTCGACGCATGACGCGCCGCGTCGACCCGCCGTGCCGTCACCCCGGTGCGCGTGCGGGCGATCGAGCGGTCACCGGCTGATCGAGCGCCCGGACCGTCTGGTCACCGAGGAGCCGATGGAGATCCGGGTCCACGGGTACGGACAGGACGCTCCGAGCCGATCGCGGTGACGATGCGCACGCCCGGGCCACGACTTCGAGCTCGCAGTCGGCCTCTGCCGGACGGAGGGGTCTGCTCCAGGGCGCGGACGACCTCGCCGAGGTCCGCTACTGCCTGGCGGACGAGCTGGGCCAGGAGCAGGAGTACAACGTCGTGACGGTCGCGACCCGGCGGCCGGTCGACCTCGGTGACCATCGGCGCGTCGTCGCGGCCAGCTCGAGCTGCGGCGTCTGCGGCAAGACCACGCTCGACGAGGTGGCGGTCACCTGCGCGCCCGTCGAGCCGGGACCGGTCGTCGCCGGCCATCGGTGCTGGTCGCGATGCCGGACACGTCTGCGCAGGTCCCAGACGGTCTTCGAGGCGACGGGAGGGCTGCACGCGGCGGGCCTCGTTCTCGCCGACGGGAGAGCTCCAGGTCCTGCGTGAGGACGTCGGCCGGCACAACGCCGTCGACAAGCTCGTGGGACACGCGGTCCTGGCCGGCCGGCTGCCCCTCGTCGAGCTCGGTGCTCATCGTCTCGGGCCGGTTGAGCTTCGAGATCGTCCAGAAGGCCGCGGTGGCGGGGATCCCGATCGTCGGTGCCGTCTCGGCCCCGTCCAGCCTCGCGGTCGCGACCGCGGAGCGGTTCGAGCAGACGCTCGTCGGCTTCCTCCGCGACGGGCGCGGCAACGTCTACGCCCATCCCGAGCGGATCGACGTGGAGCACTGATGGCCTGGAAGGGATCGGCGAAGATCAAGGCGCCGAAGGGGACGCGGCAAGAACCTCTGGGTCGGGTTCAAGCCGTACGGCATGGGGCGAGCAGAAGCCGAACCACTACGGCGACATGGCGAAGATCGTCTGGAAGAACCGCAAGAACCTTCCGTATGCGTGGCGCATCCTGAGCAAGGGTGTGTGCGACGGCTGCGCGCTCGGCGTCGCGGGCTTCCACGACTGGACGATCTCCGGCGTCCATCTGTGCACGACCCGGCTGAACCTGCTGCGGGTGAACACGATGAAGGCGCTCGACCCGGCGGTGCTCGGGGACGTCGAGCAGCTCCGGAAGCTCGAGCGGCGCGGCAGCTCCGGGATCTCGGCCGGCTCCCGTACCCGATGGTGCGCAGGCGAGGGGAGCCCGGCTTCTCGCGGGTCTCGTGGGACGAGGCGCTGGACCTCGTCGCCGATCGCATCCAGCGCAACGATCCCGACGCGTTCGCGTTGTACCTCACTGCCCGCGGCATCACCAACGAGGTCTATTACGTCGCGCAGAAGATGACGCGAGTGATCGGCACGAACAACGTCGACAACGCGGCGCGCGTCTGCCATTCACCGTCGACGATCGCGCTCAAGCGCACGATCGGGGTCGCGGCGACGACGTGCTCGTACACGGACGTGATCGGCAGCGACCTCATCGTGCTGTTCGGCGCCAACGTCGCGAACGCGCAGCCGGTCTTCATGAAGTACCTGTTCCTCGCGCGCAAGCGCGGGGCCAAGGTCGCGGTGGTCAACCCGATGCGGGAGCCGGGCCTCGACCACTACTGGGTGCCCAGCAACGTCGAGAGCGCGATGTTCGGCACGAAGATGGCCGACGAGTTCTTCGGCGTGCACACGGGCGGGGACATCGCGTTCCTCAACGGCGTGCTGAAGGTGCTGCTCGCCGAGGGTGGCGTCGACCGCCGGTTCGTCCGCGAGCACACCACCGGGTTCGACCAGCTGCTCCAGGAGCTCGAGTCCGAGTCCTTCGCGACGCTCGAAGCGGAGTCGGGCGCGACCCGCGAGGACATGACGAGGCTTCGCCCGCATGTACGGCGCGCGCGAGCTCCGCGGTGCTCGTCTGGTCGATGGGGATCACCCAGCACGCGAACGGCGTCGACAACGTCACCGCGATCGTGAACCTCGCCCTGGCCCGCGGCAACGTGGGTCGCAAGGGTGCGGGCCTCATGCCGATCCGCGGCCACTCGGGGGTGCAGGGCGGATCCGAGATGGGTGCGTACGCGACCGCGTTCCCCGGCGGGATCTCGATCGACCCGACGAGCGCGGCCGCGTTGTCGGAGACCTACGGGATCCCGATCGGTGCCCGTGAGGGCATGACGGCGGACGCCATGGTCGAGGCCGGCGCGCGGGGGAGCGTCGAGGTCCTCTACTCCAGCGGGGGCAACTTCCTCGACGTGCTGCCGGACCCGGACTCCGTGCGCGACGCGCTCGAGCGGGTCCCGGTGCGGGTGCATCAGGACATCGTGATGTCGAGCCAGATGCTGGTGGACCCGGGCGAGGTCGTCGTCCTCCTGCCCGCGTGCACCCGCTACGAGCAGCCGGGCGGCGGCACCGAGACCACGACGGAGCGCCGGGTCCTGTTCAGCCCGGAGATCCCCGGGCCGCGCATCGGCGAGGCGCGCAGCGAGTGGGAGATCTTCGCCGACCTCGGGCGGCGGGTCCGGCCGGACCGCGCGCACCTGCTCGAGTTCGCGGACGCGAACGCCGTCCGCGACGAGATCGCCGCGCGTCGTCCCCACGTACGCGGGCGTCGAGCAGCTCGCAGAAGCTCGGCGACGCGGTCCAGTGGGGTGGCAAGCGGCTGTGCGCCGGACGGGCGGTTCCCCACCGCCGACGGCAGGGCGAAGTTCTCGGCCGTCGCGCCCGCGCCGACGCAACCGGGGGGCCGGGACGTTCGTGCTCAGCACCCGGCGGGGCAAGCAGTTCAACACGATGGTCTACGCCGAGGTGGACCCGCTCACCGGGGCCCGGCGGGACGCGCTGTTCCTCGGGGCGAAGGACGCGGAGTCGCTCGGGGTCAAGGAGGGTGCCGCGGTGCTGGTGCGGTCCGAGCACGGCGAGCTCCACGCCCGGGTGCACCTGGCCCCGATCCGGCCGGGCAACGTCCAGGTGTTCTTCCCCGAGGGCAACGTGTTGCTGCCCGCCGGGCGCCTGGACCCGGAATCCGGAGTCCCGGACTACAACGCGATCGTCGAGATCCTGCCCAGATAGCCGACCCGGCCGCGCTCGACGCGGTCTGCGAGACTCACCGCCGCATGCCTGAATCTCTCCTCACCCTGTTCGACAAGACTCGCGGTCGCGATCCGCGACGCGGTGGCGCCGATCACGGGGGCCGACCGGCGGGCACGGACCGACCGACCGGGCCAGTACGCGATCGACCTCGTCGCGGACAAGGCCGCGCTCGAGATCCTCCACCGGGTCCCGATCACCGTGGTGAGCGAGGAGTCGGGCATCACCGGGGGCCGAGAGCGCGCCCGTCACGGTGGTCATCGACCCGATCGACGGCTCGAGCAACGCGGCCCGCGACATCCCGTACTGGGCGACGTCGCTCTGCGCGCTCGATCGTGAGGGTCCGCTCGCCGCGCTCGTCGTCAACCACGCGACCGGGTCGTCCTTCCGGGCGCTGCGTGGGAGTGGTGCGACGCGGGACGGCCAACCGCTGGAGCCCTCGACCGCGACGCGGGTCGAGGACTCGGTCATCGGCATCTCCAACCTGCCCGGCCGCATGCTCGCCTGGAAGCAGTTCCGGGCGCTGGGCTCCTGCGCGCTCGCGCTCTGCGACGTCGCGTACGGCGCGCTCGACGGCTACTTCGATGCCGGCAGCGTCCACGCGCCGTGGGATTACCTCGGGGCGCTGCTGATCTGCACCGAGGCCGGCGTGAAGATCGTCGACAGCGAGGACCGCCCGTTGGGGATCGCCGATCCGAACGTGCGGCGCAAGCTCGTCGCGGCAGGAACGTCCCAGCTGCTCCAGGCCTTGCGCACGGCGGCCGGGTGAGCGATCTCGATCTCGTCCACCTCCTCGAGGTGGCGGAAGGCGCGGCGCGCATCGGCGGTCAGATCGTGCTCGACGGGTTCGGCGGCGGTGCGAGCAACGTGCGCACCAAGGCACCGGGTGACTGGGTGAGTGACGTCGACACCGCGAGCGAGAACGCGGTGCGCGAAGCCTTGGCGGAGCAGGAGCCCGACATCGCGTTCTTCGGCGAGGAGAGTGGGGGCGAGCGCGCGTCGCTCGGGTGGCTCGTCGATCCGCTCGACGGCACCGCGAACTTCCTCCACGGCCTCCCCGCGGTCGGCGTCTCCATCGGACTCGTCCGCGACGGGCAGCCCATCGTCGGTGTCGTGCACGCGCCGATGTTGGGTGACACGTACTGCGCGTCACTCGGCGGCGGCGCGACGCGCAATGGCGTTCCGCTCTCGGTCAGCTCGCGGGCGCCGAGCGAGGCGATCCCCGCGACCGGATTCCCGTTCCGGCACAAGGAGTGGATCGAGGGCTACCTCGAGGTCTACCGGGCGGTGTTCTCGGCGGTCGAGGACCTGCGCCGGGTCGGCGCGGCGAGCCTGGACCTGGCCTGGAGCGCGGCCGGCGTGTTCGACGGGTTCTTCGAGCTGGCCCTCGGCCCGTGGGACGTGGCCGCGGGCGCGCTGCTGGTCCGCGAGGCCGGGGGCGTGGTGACCGACTGGGTCGGTGATCCCGCAGCATGGCTGGTCAGCGGCAACATCCTGGCCGGCCCGCCGGCGGTCCACGCCGCCCTGCTGGAGATCACCCGGGTCGCCGACATCGGCGCCGGCTGAGCCCGGCGGCCCGCGCCCGCCCTCGTCCCGGGCCGCTTCGGGCCGGGCTCAGGTCCGGGCCGGGTCCCGCCGAATAATCGGTTGACGGGCCCCCACCGGGTCTGATTGCCTACAGTTTGCCGTTGAATCACGACGGTGTGATCCATCCGCGTCACCGAACGTCAGCGACCAGGACCGGGAAAGCCAGAACGATGCATTGCCACACCGAGCTCCAGCACCAGGCAGCCTTCGGTGTCGCGCGCGTCCGTTCGGTCGGTGCGTACGCCACGCCGAAGCCGGGCTCGTGGTCGATTCTCCCGAACACCGGGATGAACAACGACCCGAAGACCCCCCGGCCCCGACGTCACCCGGTGACCTCGCCGTAGCCCACCCGCTACCGCAAACCACCAGGCCGTCGGGGCAACCCGGCGGCCTTTTTGTATTTCCGACCGAAGTGCCGCCACCCAGTCCAAGTACCGAGCACGACCAAACAGAGAGGGCAAGGCGATGATCGCCATCGAGATCGAGATTGCAGAGGAAGAGCCCTGGCGGGCTGATGCTCTCTGCCGTGACGGGTCTGCGTCTCTGGTGGAGCTCTTCTTCTCGGAGCAGCTCGACGACATCGCTCGGGCCAAGGCGTTCTGCCGCGGCTGCGAGGTCAGGGAAGCGTGCCTCGATGCGGCGCTGGATCGGCGGGAGCCGTGGGGCGTCTGGGGCGGCGAGCTGTTCGCGAACGGGAAGGTGCTCGCGCAGAAGCGCAAGCGGGGGAGGCCACCCAAGGTGGCCCCGCCCACGCTCCTGTCCCCGGTGATCCGGGTCCAGGACGTCCTGGCGGAGAAGCAGACCGCCTAGGCGACGGGCACCAAGATCGCCGCGTATGGGCGGGCCGAGGTGACGGCACAGGTCTGGGTCGGGGCGTTGTCCCCCCGACGCCCCGACCTCGAGCCTCGGCCCGCCCGCGGCCAATTGTTCGGAATGCGTCAACGGTGTGGCGTTGGCGTTTTGGCGTTCGTGACCGAGGGCATAGAAGCGCGGTGATCCGGGGTTCCGCCTTCGTGCACACTGCTCGCATGGATGTCGCGATCCCGATGCCGATCCTCGGGATCTGACGCATGGCGGTGGCCGAGCGTTCGCCGGGTTCGAGTGGCCGCCGAGCTCGCCTGGTCCGGTGGTTCCTGGGCCTCGTCGTCGCGGGCATCGCGTTCGCGGTCGTGGTCGACCTGGCGGGCGGGATCGGCGCTGCGCTCGACGCGCTGTCGGATGCCGATCCGAAGTGGATCGCGCTCGGCGTCGGGTTCGAGGCGTTCAGCTTCCTGTTCATCGCGCTGCACCTCCGGCGCCTGGCCGGTGGTCCGCCGGAAGTCCGGCTCGCCCCCGCGTACGAGCTCGCGCTCGTCGTCTACGGACTGGGTGCCGTCACGCCGGCGTCGCCGGTCGAGGGTGTGGCGCTCGGGGTCCAGGAGCTGCACCGGAAGGGCCTGCCCCGCCAGCGGGCGTTGTTCGCACTCGGCTTCTCGGAGTGGTTCAGCAACGCCGCACTGCTGACGATCCTCGCCGTCGACCTCCTGCTGGCCACGGTGTTCGCGGACGTGCGCCACGACGAGCGGATGCCGGCCGTCGTGATCGCGATCGCGCTGGTGCTCGCGCTCGTTCTCGCCGGGTTCATCGTCACGAGCAAGCGCACGATTGCCGTGCTCAACTCGGTCTGGCACCACATGTGCTTCTGGCGGGAGACGCCCTCGCTGGAGACCCGGCAGGAGACGATGGAGCGGTTGTACGCCGACCGCGACGCGGTGCTCGGCGATCGTCGGAACCAGACCTTGCTCCTGATGCTCTCGGCCGGTGCGTGGCTGCTCGACATGGCCTGCCTCGAAGCCGCGTTGCTGGCCGTCGGAGTGCACGCGAACCTCGACCAGCTGATCCTCGCCTACGGCGCGGGCATCCTCGCGAGCGCAGTCCCCTTCGTGCCGGCCGGCCTCGGGCTCACCGAGGTCGCGATGCCGGCGGTGCTCCACCACTACGGCGTGCCGCTCGCGCCGGCACTCGCCGGCGCGCTGGCGTACCGGGGGATCGGCACGTTCCTCCCCGCGATCACCGGCGGTCTGCTCGCGCTGGGGATGCGTCGACGGGGCAAGCCCGGCGACGCCGGGGAGCCGGCGACGCCGATCGAGGTGGCCGGAGTCGCGGCACTCGGGGATGGGTAGCCCCTCGACCTGCGACTACCGTGATCTTCCCTCGGGCGCTTAGCTCAGTTGGTAGAGCGCCGCCCTTACAAGGCGGTGGTCGGGGGTTCGAGTCCCTCAGCGCCCACCCTGAAAGACCTGTGTAGGCGGTGCGAGGAGTTCGAACAGACGAACTGGCGCGAGCCCGCTGAGATGGGAGCCGGGTTGCTCAGGTCCCCGTCGATGGCGGCGTCGTCCTCGACGTCTCAGTTCGGAGTAGCGAAAAACCATCTCACCTACCCGACGATCGCCGCCACCAACTCCGGGCGAGCAGTCATCTCGTTCTCCGTCGTCGGCGAGACCCACTACCCGTCAGTCGGATACGCAATCCTCGGGCCACGAGGGATCGACGCGGTCCACATCGCCGCTGAAGGCCGAGGCCCGATCGACGGCTTCACCGGCTACGCCGCGTTCGGCGATCCATTCCAAGTTACGGGGACTACGGAGCCGCTGTTGCCGACGGCGACAACATACGGGTTGCCGGCGAATACATCGCCCAGACCTGCACACTCTCGCAATACCTCACCGACACTGCTGCCTCACCGTTGTTCAGCTGCGGACAGACGCGCACAGCACGAGCCAACTGGGCAACGAGAATCTCCGAAATCCATAGCTAGCCAATCCCATCGACAACAAGTCGAGCGGGCCGAGAGATGCGCGCTCCGAGCGGACCTCAACGGTGACCGCGGTGGACTCGACGCCTCCGCGGACACCGGGTCCGTGCCAGTGGCAAAGCGGCGGCGTTTGGTTCGGCGCCACCGTCTGGCCCGGGCGAAGCGCATCGCGACGGAGCAGGCCGCGCGGGCGTGAGCCGGACGCGATGGAGCCCCGGATCGCTCCGGGGCTCCATCACATCCAACGTGGTGGTTCAGGCTCAGTAGTTGATTGCGCAACCCTGCGTGGTGCCCGCGGCCGTCAGGACCAGAGTGCCGTCTGCCGGCGACTTCAGGTCGTAGAGCTTCGGGGTCGAGCGCAGGAACTGGTTGGTGCCACTGGTGAGCACAGTCATGCTCGCCGGGTAGTTGCCCGTCTTGGCGCGGTACGCCTCGATCGCCGCCCCGATGCTGCTGTTCTCGGCCTTGCAGGCACTGTCCTTGGCGTCGGAGGTCGAGCCGCCGACGGCGAACACGACGACCGCGGCCAGGATGCCGAGGATGACGATGACGACGAGGAGCTCGACGAGCGTGAAGCCCTTCTGAAGAAGGTTCTTCTGCTCGAAGGCCTCGCTGTTGCGAAGGTGCTTCAGCACTGCAATCTTCCTATTCCCACCCCGGTGCGGAGCGATCGCTTCGTGTGTTGCGATGACGGGTACAGAGATATGAACGGCGTCGCGCACCAAAACTGAATAGTCAATAAAACTCTGCGAGCCGAATAGGCCGATCGACCTAGTACGCCCCGGACAGCGGGCTGAGAGCTCCGCGAGGTGAACATCCGTTGCACACCGACGCGACCTGCTGAACGTGATGATCGCCGGATCAGGGCTCCAGCCTTGAGATGTTCAGGCCGATGCCCTGACGGCTACATGGTGCGATCGCCCTGGGGCCCCGACATTTGAGTTGCCCCGGTGTCGGGGCCTCTGCGCGGGGTCCTGCGCCGGAGACGCAACGATGCCCGTCTCGATCGTGTGCCAGCGGCCTGCTCTTCGTAGGTCTCGCGTGGCGTAAATCGAGGTGCCCTGCGCCCGTCGGCGCCTCGGTCAGCGGTGGCGTAGGGACGGGCTGCGGCCGGGACGTTCGAGGACGACCTGCACCACGCTGACGACGCGCTCCTCGAAGCCGGCCTCGCAGTAGCAGAGGTAGAAGTCCCAGAGACGGAGGAAGGCGTCGTCCACGCCGAGGGCGTGTGCGTCGTCGCGGCGGCCCGCGAGGTTGGCCCTCCAGCGTCGCAGCGTCTCCGCGTAGTGCAGGCCGAAGTCGTGCAAGGCCGCGGGCATCAGGTCGGTGCTGCGTGCCGCGGCGTCCAGCATCGTCGGGACTGAGGGCAGTGATCCGCCGGGGAAGATGTGTGACTTGATGAAGTCGGTGCCGACCCGCGTGAGTGGCTCGCGGTGGGGAGCGGTGACGATCGCCTGGAGGCCGATCACCCCTCGCGGGCCAAGGAGTCGCGTGCAGTGGGCGAAGAAGTCGTCGAGCTCGCGCCAGTCGACGGCTTCGATCATCTCGATCGCGATCAGCGCGTCGAACGTGCCCTCGAGGTCGCGGTAGTGGTCGAGGCGGACGTCGATCCGGTCCGAGAGCCCGGCGGCCGCGACCCGTGCCGTCGCGGCTCGGTGCTGTTCGGCCGAGAGCGTGGTCGTCACGACGTCGACGCCGTAGTGCTTGGCTGCATGGATCGCGAACGTGCCCCATCCGGTGCCGATCTCCACGACCCGCATGCCGGGGTGGAGCCCGAGCTCGCGGCAGAGGTCGTCGATCTTGGTGAGCGACGCGTCGACGAGCGGGGAGCCCGGGTGCGGGAACCGGCCCGCGCTGTAGGTGAGCGTCTCGTCGAGGAACAGCTCGAAGAACGCGTTGCCGAGGTCGTAGTGGGCGGCGATGTGGTTCCGGTCCCGTCCCGGGTTGGGCCGACGGAGCCGCCGCCATGGATCCGTGACCGGCGCGGTGGCGTGGCGGAACCGGAGGCGGGCCGGGTCGGTGCGCCGCAGCAGACGCGCGAGGAGGCGCAGCAGCGCTGGGAGGTCGTCGGTGTCGAACCAGCCCCGCCGGTACGCCTCGCCGAGTCCCGAGGACCCCTTCGTCACCACCGTCGGGTAGAAGCGAGCGTCGTGCACGGTGACCGTCGCGTGTAGCGCGGCGCGCCGGTACCGGTCGTCGTGGCGCGCTCGGAACTCGTGGCGGCGATCTCCGTCGATCAGCACGAGCTCACCACCCTCGAGCGCGTGCAGGGCACCGTGCAGGAACGCCCGCGCGGTGCGCGTGCCGCGGGCGGTGACCGCGCCGTGGCGGCCGGGGGCGGCGAGCAGCGCATCGGGCGTGATCGTGACCGGCTCCTCGACCCGGACCGGCTCCAACGAGCGCCGCGCGATGCTCATGCCGACCGCCTCCGGTCGACGACCGATGACTCGACCGGACCGGAGGGGTGGCGATGGAACGTCGCCCCCTTCAGTCGGAGCCGCGCTGCGTTCGCGTAGATGCCGGCCGAGACACCGACCGTCTGGAACGCGGCGCGCGCCACGGTCCCGACCTTGATCGGCGCGTCGATCGCCTCGCGTCGCCCGGTGAGCTCCGCGCTGAACACGCGGCGCTCGCGCCCGTCGTCGCGCTGGGTCAGGTCGAGCCGCAGCGCGAGGTGCTCGCCCGGCGCGCTCGTCGAGCAGCGATAGGTCAGCTCCATCGGGAGGAAGGGCGAGACGTGGAACTCCTTGGCGAACGGTGCTCCCCGGCCGCGGACCTGCGCCGCGTCGAGCACGTACCAATGTCGCTCGTGCCAGGGGGTGTTCGTGATCTCGAGGACGACCGTGCGAAGGCGGGTCCCGTCCGGTTCGAAGCAGTAGTAGGTGGTGAGCGGGTTGAAGAGCCAGCCCATGGTGCGCAGCTGCGTGAGCACCCGGACCGGCCCGGGAAGGGGAGCACCGGTCCGGTCCGCGACGAGCTCATCGAGGACCTCGCGCAGCGGGCGGTCGGTCCCGTCGAGGTAGTCGCGGCGCCGGAACCAGATCGGGGCCGGACGCATCGACCATCCGGGCCGCTCGCGCACCACGCTCCGCATCTCGTCGAGGTCGAGGTACGCGTAGCGCAATCGCTGGCGGATCCCGTGTGCGGGTCGGGCGCGGCCGTGATGCACGGTCGCGGCGTAGATCGCGGAGGCGGTCACGACCGCTCCAACGCGGCGACGACGTCGAGCGCGCTGAGCACGCCGTCCTCGTGGAACCCGTACCCCCAGTACACGCCGGCGAAGTACGTGCCGAGCCGGCCCTGGATGTCGTGACGACGGCGCTGGGCACGAACCGTCCCTGCGTCGAACACGGGATGCGAGTACTCGATGCGCCGGAAGATCGACGCCGGGTCGATCTCGTCGTGACGGTTGAGGGTCACGAGCAGCGGGGTCGGCGTGCGCAGTGATTGCAGCCGATTCATCCAGTAGGTCAGCGTCGGCACGCGGCCGTCTGCCGCACCGACGTGGAAGTTCCACGATGCGCGCGCCCGACGGTTCCTCGGCAGGAACCGGTCGTCGCAGTGCAGGGTGGCGACGTTGGGCTGATAGCGGATCGCACCGAGGATCTCGCGCTCGGCGCGGGTGGGGTCGCTGAGCAGGCCGAGGGACTGGTCGCTGTGGGTTGCGAGCACGACGCGGTCGAAGCGATCGGTGCCGGCATCCGTGACGATCTCGATCGCGCCGGGAGCGTTCGCGTCGAGCGCGGCAGGATCGCGGACGATCTTGTGCACCGCGGTCGCGAGGCGGATGCGGTGGGCGAACGGCGCGGTGAGCGCACGGACGTAGGTCGCGGCACCCCCTGTCACTGTGCGCCAGGGGGGCGTGCGGCGCAGGTCCGTGAGCCCGTGGTTCGCCATGAACCGTGCGTACGAGGCGACGGGGTAGTCGAGGAAGGTGGTCGGGTCCGTTGACCAGATCGACGCGCCGAGTGGCACCAGGAAGAGGTCGACGAACGTTTGCGAGTAGCCGTGCCGGGCGACGAACTGGCCCAAGGTCTCGTCCCCCGGTGCGCCGTCGCGCGCGACGTCCTGCAATGCGCGATTGGAACGGAGGATGTCGACGAGCATCCGCTGGAAGCGCGGTCGGAGCAGGTTACGAGGCTGCGCGTAGATCGACGCGAGGTTCGAGGTGCGGTACTCGATGCCGTTCGCCGAGACCGAGAAGCTCATGTCGCTCGGCTGCGTCGCGACCCCGAGCTCGTCGAGCAGCCCGAGGAACCTCGGGTAGGTCCGCTCGTTGCACACGACGAAGCCGGTGTCGACGGCGTGGCGACCGTCGGGGAGCTCGACCTCGACGGTGTTCGTGTGCCCGCCGATGTGGTCGCCGGCCTCGAAGAGCGTGATCTCGTGGGTGCGGTGGAGGTTGTGGGCGGCGACGAGCCCCGAGATGCCGGACCCGACGATCGCGATCCTCACGAGGGCACCGCGCCGGCCACGGCCACCGACCCTGCGACGCGCGTCGCCGGGTCGACCCCGGCCCTGCGCACGCACTCCGCCCAGAGCCGCTCCCGCTCGCCAGGCGGGGTCGCGGTGCCCGGCAGGACGACGGTCCGGCGTGGGCGGCGGTCGTGCCAGAGCTCGCCGCCCGGTGGGGTCGCCTCCGGGGTCCAGGCGAGCCACCGGGCGGTGTCGGCGCCCTGGGCCGGTGAGCGGAGGAGCGGACGCAGGCGCGACGCGAACGAGGGGAGTCCTTCACGGAGGCCCGGGGTGTCCACCCAGCCCGGGTGCAGTGCGTGGAAGCCGACGCCCAGCGACGGGAACCGTCGTGCCCATTCGCGGTTCAGCTCGACCTGAGCCCGCTTTGCGACGGCGTAGGCACGCGTCCCGTCGAACGCGCCGACCTGATCGAACAGCGCGCCGGTGTCGAGCCTGCGGGTGTACATCCCGCCCGACGACATGGTGAGCACCCGCGCGTCCTGTGCCCTGGCGAGCGACGGGAGCAGGTGCGCGGTGAGCAGGAATGGCGCGACGACGTGGACCTGGGTGGTGAGCTCGATCCTGTCGGGAGTGATGACGGGCTCGTGCACGAGCGCGCCCGCGACGTGCGCGAGCACGTCGATCCGGTCGACGTGGGTCTGCAGCCGGTCCGCGAGGTCACGGACGTCGTCGAGTCGGGCGAGGTCGGCGATGTGGCCGACGACTCGGTCGGCGGGGACGGACGCGGTCAGCTCGCGCACCGATCGGTCGAGCTTCACCGGGTCGCGCCCGACGACGTGCACGGTCGCGCCCAGACGGGCGAGCCCGCGCGCGAGCTCGGCGCCGATGCCGGACGTCGCTCCCGTGACGACGGCCACCCGGCCGAGGAGCGCGTCGTCCGACGGCTCGGTCCACCCGAACATCCACGCGCGGACCATCGGGCCGATCCGCGAGAAGCTCGGGACGACCGTCGCCTCCAAGAGCACATCGGCGGCGCGTGCGAGCCGTGAGTCGGTCTTCATGGCTTCCCGAGCCGGCTGAACCACTGCACCGCGTCGTCGGCATCCGCTGTCCACCCGTCGGCGCCCAAGCGCGTCGCGTCGTCGAGCGACGCAATCGCCGCCCCGGCGAGGAGCACCCGTCCCGGCGCATGCCCGCGTGTGAGACGCACCGCGCGGCGCAGGTCGCGTTCGCGGGCACGATCCAGTTCCGTCGTCGCGCAGATGCCGACCCCGATCAGCCGGTCGCTCCCGGCCGCGATCTCGGCGAGCTCCTCGGGTGGGGTGTCGGCGCCGAGGTCGATGACCGTGAGCTGTCGGGCCCGGAGCAGGTCGGCGAGGATCGCGGTGGGGAGTGCGTGCCGGTCTGCCGGCGCGGCCGCAAGGACGACCGTGCCGCGCGTGCGTCCCGGGCGCGCGCGATTGCGCGCCGAGGCGACCGATGACCCGCATCGCGACCGCGGTGGCCCGGTGTTCCTCGCCGATGGATGTCGCGCCTGTCTCCCACCGCTCACCGATCCGTCGAAGGGCCGGGGTGAGCAGCTCGGTGTAGGCGGCGGTCGGCGCGGTCCCAGCGGCGAGTGCGGACTCGACGACGTTCCACGCGCCGATCGGATCGCCGGCGAGCAGGCGGTCCGTCAGGCGGTTGATCCGACGTGAGTCGGTGACCCGGATCGCACCGGCGGGGCGGCGTCCCCTTCCGACGCCGGTGCGGCGGCGGTCGGCGCGGAAGGCATCGAGCGCGCTCGGTGTGACCAGCCAGCGGCCATCCTCCTGGGTGGCGTCGAGCGCTCCGGTGCGCACGTGCCGGTAGGCGGTCATGTAGTGCACGCCGAGGCGATCCGCGACCTCATGGAGGCTGAGCGGGTCGGCTGCGGTCGGGCTCATCGCTCCGCCGCGCGACCGGCGACGGCGCGGTCCGGGAAAGGTCTGCAGCGTTGCGTGTAGGTCATGGCCGGCTCCAGTAGATTTAGTGCTAAATACTAGCCGATCGCCGTGAAGAGCGTGGTGCGTGCACCCTCATCGCCGCGGTGTACTTCGAGTGGCCGTTGACGTGTCCATTCCTAGGGCGGTTGTGGACGCCACGGTCCGGGTACGGCTGGGCCATGTCCGCTGACGTGCAACCGAAGGCAGGAAGAGTGTGACGCTGGACCGTGGGGGGGTGCTGGTCGACTGCGACGGCACCCTGTTCGATACGAACTACCTGCACACCATCGCGTGGTCCCGGGCTCTTCGCGATCTCGGGGAGTGGGCGCCGATGAACGCGATTCACCGGTTGGTGGGCATGGGTGGCGACCAGCTGGTTCCGGAACTGCTCGGTCATGAGCTCGACGGTGCTGAGCCCGCGCACGACCGTCACTACACCTCGCTACACGGTGACATCAGAGCGTTCCCCGCAGCCGGGGCGTTCCTTCGGAAGATGCACGATGCCGGTCTCGTTGTCGTGCTCGCTTCTTCGGCATCTCAAGATGATCTCGACCGAATGAGAAGGATGCTCGACGCCGACGGTGCGATCGACGAGACGGTGAACGCGGACGATGTGCGGCGGTCCAAGCCCGATCCTGAGATCTTCGACACGGCGCGCGACAAGTCCGCTGATCGCGCCGTCGCTCGTCCTCGCTGTTGGCGACAGCGTCTGGGATGTGCGAGCAGCGCGCGCGGCAGGAATGGGATGCGTGGCGGTCGAGAGCGGCGGCTCCAGTCGCCATGAGCTTTCTGAAGCGGGTGCACTCACGGTCTATCGGGATGTGGAGGAACTTGGTCAGCAGCTCTTCACGAGCCCGATCGGGGCACTCGTGACGTCGATGCAACGCGTCTCCCGGGGCTAGTCGCCAACACTCGTAACAGTCGGAGGAATGCACTGCGACGAGTTGATTGTCCTAGCCGCTGTCGAACGTGACGGATCCGGAGCCACCGTGGGCCTCGTTGGCACGCCCTGAGTTGTCGCGCATCGCCACCTGGGAAGCCGCCGCGCTTCTTCGTGATTGACCTCGGCCACTGACGGGCAGGGTTGTCCTCCATGCGATCCACACGACGTTTCAGCCTCGCGTCAGCCCGCGCAGCCGCAGACGAAGACCGGCTCTCGAGCTGGGTCGGCGAGTTCCTGGCGAGTCGAGGCAGCGACAATGCCGCACTGGCGGCCGGGCTCGCCCAGGACGAGCATTGGTGGCTCGGTCCCCTGCAGGTCCCGGTATCGGAGCTCGTGCGGCTCGCAGGACCGGAAGACGAAGCGCTCTGCCCGATCGAGGCGGACGAGTGGGAAGGCGACGTCGGTGCGATGGAGGAGAGCATCGAACAAGGGTGGGAGCCGCCACCATTGCTGGCCCAGTTCTCCGACGGTGACCTCCTTCTCCAGGACGGCAACCACAGGTACGAGGCCCTCGTGCGAGCCGGCGAGGAGTCGGCCTGGGTGCTGGTCTGGTTCGATGACCGGGCCGACCTCGAACGCTTTTCATCGGGCTCTCACGTTTGACTTCCGAGTGCGGGTGACGCGACGTCGAGACGCGACCACCTCGACGCCGGCAGGCACGCGTGACTCGGATGAGCACTGCGCAGCTTCGAGCCGAACGGGCAGAAGCGGAGTGTCGCGCCGATCCCCAGGACCGAGCGGAGCCACTATTTCGGCGCTCAGCGACCTGGGGATCGGGATCTTGATGTGCTCGGGACTCCGTTGTCCCACTCAGCGCGATACCCGAGTCCCGACGGTCCAAACGTCGCATGGGCGAGCTCGCGGAGGACGTGCCGGTCCGCGTCGGTGGTCGGGGCCGAGATGCTGCGTGGCCAGAGTCGTCGGGCGAGCACCACGTTGACCTTGGCCGCGTACAGGCTGATCTGCGCGACGAGCGCGAGCCACGCCATCCTGTTTGTCATTTCGAATCGAATGGCGCGCGCCAACGCCCCGGCATGCCCGCACGACCCCGGACGCTCTTCTTCGCCGAACCCACACCGGGGGTGCTCAGGACGCTACAAACGAGGGCTAGAACCGCTTCACCGCGTAGTCATCCGGCGCGTCGACTTCGACGTCACAAGGCTCGTTGTCAGATCCGGTGACCTTCACGATGACGATCTCGCCGTCAGGCGTCTCGATCATTGCGCCGTTCTCGTTTTCAGTACCCATCGTCACTCCTCAGCGGGTAACCGTCGTGGCCAATCTGCGTCAACAACCAAGACTTCGGATCCGTTGCCGCTTCCGTCGCTTTGCGGCACTCGCGAGTGAGCGGTCCGGAGAAGTGACTCTCGGATCCGTCCACGCGCAGTCACTCAGGGTCGAAGGCCCGGTCGAAGCGCTCCGGAAGGTCGAACCGATCCGAGTTGACGGACGTGCCCGGCTCGGCCTCGGCCGATACCGCGGCGTGCAAGTCCTCGGCGATGTCAGACTTCCCGACGACGAGGTCTTCCTTCACGCGAGCGACCGTCGTCTTCGCAGTCTCGATGGCGCTACCAACGGGCGGACCGGCATCGGTGCGGACCTGGTCGGCCTTCGCTGTGGCCAGCTCGTAGAGCCGATAGGTACCAAAGCCAGCAAGGCTGAGGATGACGAGTTTGCGGATCCAGCGCATGGTGTCTCCTTCGTGGAAGATCAGGCGATTTGGCGGGCGGTCAACCGCAAGCGAACCTCTGGGGCTTCCCCTGCGGCCCGGGTTCTCAAACGACGAGGTCGCCGTCGTGGGCAGCTGCGTGACCTCGACCGAGCACCTCCCCAAGGAGTTGGGCACTGCAATCGACGCGTCTCGTCCTCGGTCTCGGCCAGCAGTCCCGACGCGTCGCGCTCGAACCATCTGCAGCACGATTCGCATTCGCCTTCGTAGCGGCGCGGAGCTGAAGCCATCTCGTCTCCGACAATTGCTCGAGCAGCTCGCACACGAAGAACGCGGCACACTCTTCATCGTGGGCATTCGAGGAACGGAAACGGGTGTGCGCGAACTTTGCGCCGAACGCGATGTCGCAACCGCGGGTTTTCGAAGTTCGATGTCAGGGAAGTATTCACAGCATGTATATCGGAATCGGAACTCTCGTCGTCATCCTGATCATCCTCGCCATCATCTACTTCGCTCGACGCGCTTGACGACGTCGCCGAAGCGCGCAACTTGCCATTGATACGCAACACGAACTGACAAACGCGCGCGGTGGTGCGTCAATATCGGGCGTACATGCGGAGGTATACCCACGTGATCACAAAGCGAGTCGTGATTGGACTCTGCCCCGTGCTTCTCGGCATCGCACTGCTCGCGGGATGTAGTAGCTCCCAGAAGAAATCCATCAATGAGACCTTGGCGCGCAACACCATTGCCACCGCTGGCACCAAGCAGTTTCACGACAGCGGGCACTCCCTCGACGGGCTGCTGAGTTGCAAGGTGAAGTCGACGACCACGACCAGAGTCACGGTGGGCTGCACCGGCACGACGGACAAGCAAGAAAATGTCACGCTCCTGGGCTCAACTTCCGACGCGCGCCAGATCAAGGGCTCATTCATCGGCGCGGTCAACGGACAGCAGGTCTTCAAGACCGACTGCCTTGGCTGCTAAACGGCTGAGGCCGGGAACCCCTGCGTCGCATTCAACCGTATGACGTACGGCGCCGGGACCGGCTGACTCTCTCACCCGTCGCTCCGAGGGCATTCGCATCGGCGGCGGGTGTCCTGCGGCAAGGTCTCGTGGCCATCGCGGCCGTGCAGCTCAGGAGACGGGCCGAACTGGGGCAGTCGCTCGTTCAACGACGCGCTGCATGAGTGGCCTCTTCTCCCAACGGTCGGGGTCAAGCTCGATGCTGCGCTCGAGGTCGGTTTCGAACTGGCGGTCGAGCTGGTTGACGAGTGTCGAATCGATGACCACGAGGTTGATTTCGTCGTCGAGCGATACGGACCGTGCGTTGAAGTTCGCCGAGCCGACCGAAGCGAGGGTGCCGTCCATGGTGATGACCTTCGCGTGCAGCATGGAGGGCTGGAACGAGAAGAGTCGGATGCCGTGATCGAGGAGGTTCGCGTACGTCGACTCGGCCGCGACCTGTACGAAGCGCTTGTCGGCGTGTGGACCCGGGAGCAGGATCTCGATTTGGACGCCGCGGTCGGCGCTCGAGCAGAGCCGCTCGGTCAGATCGTCGTCGGGCACGAAGTATGCGGTGGTGATGCGGAGCCGCTGCGTCGCGAGTTGGATCAGGGTTCGGAACAGCAACGCCACGTCGCTCTGACCGGGGCCGGCGGCACTCCGCACGCACTGGACGATCGCGGATCCCGGCTGGGGCTGCTCGGGAAAGCGGTCGACGTCGTCGTCGAAGAGGTCGAGGTCAGTTTCCGCCCAGTCGGCGAGGAACGCGGCCCGCAGTCCGTCGACCGCGGGTCCGTCGATCCGGAAGTGCGTGTCGCGCCACTCGTGCTCGTTGCGGGCGTCGCCCTTCCATTCGTCGGCGATCCCGACGCCCCCGGTGAACGCAGTCTGTTCGTCGATGACGAGGACCTTTCGATGGGTGCGGTGGTTGAGGCGCCCGGGCTTGAGCCGGGCGATGGGACGGAACCAGCGGATGGCGACACCGGACTCCTCCATCGCCTCGATCAAGCTGCGATCCATCGGGTGCGCGCCCCAGCCGTCGAGGAGCACCCGAACTCGGACTCCGGCCGCTGCGCGGTCGGACAGCTCCTTGGCGAAGCGCGTGGCGATCTCGCCGTTCCAGTAGATGAAGGTCAGGAAGTCGATCGTGTGGCGGGCGGCGCCGATTGCTTCGAGCATGGCCGAGAAGATGCGATCTCCGTTGACCAGTGCCTCGATGCGGTTGCCCTCGGTCGCGGCGACTCCGATGACTCCTTCGAGGACTCGTCGGACCCGGGTCGTTCGATCAGCACCGTCGACCCTGCTAGGTGCTGGCGCGCTCGTTGGCTCGATCACGAGGCGAGAGTCCCGGTGAGTGCCTCGTGGTCCTCGGATGTCGCGGCCGGTTCGGAGTCGAGCACCTTCACCTCATCCTGGGGGGCTTCGGCACCCGCTCGGACCGCCTCGAGCTGTGCGGCCACGGCCGCGCCGTAGAGGATCGCGATGGCGGAGAGCAGCGCCCAGATCAGGAGCGCGACCATTCCCGCCAACGGGCCGTAGGTCTGGCCGAAGGACGAGCTCCATGAAAAGAACTCGGCGAGACCCAGGGTGACGATCGCCCAGAGCACAACCGAGACGATTGACCCGAACGCGAGCCATGATGGTGCGGGTTGGTGGCGTCGTGGGCACCAACGCATGAGCATCGTCACTGCCGCGGTGGTCAGTGCGAGTCCGAGCGGCCAGCGGACCGCGTTCCACGCGGCCGAGACCCGGTCGTCGTTCATTGCGTTCCCGAGCGAACGCCCGAAGGCGAGCATCGCGAACGCACAGGCTCCCAACGTCCCGGCACTGACCGCGATCAGAAACGCGAAGGCGTACTTCTTCACGCTCGGACGGTCCTGTTCGATCCCGTAGAGCCGGTTGAGGGCGCGCTCGAGCTGCCCGGTCGCGGTAGTCGCGGCGATGAGTGCGCCCACCAGTCCGAAGGCCAAGCCTGCGAATCGGTGGCTGCTGCCGTTGGCCTCCGCTTGCACTACTGCCTGGGTGAGCAGTCGACCGGCCGGCCCCGGTGCCGCGCCCTTGATTGTTCGCACGATGACCCTGCTCAGCCCTTCCTGTCCGAGGAGGCTTGCGAAGCCGACGAGGGCGATCAATCCCTCGACCATCACCAGTGAGGTCATGAACGCCAGTGAGCGGGCGTGGCTGAACCCATCGGCGACCCGAAGCCGCCGGAATGCATCAGCCAGGAGCCGTCGCCGGCCGGTTTCGACGAGCGTGCGCCGGGCGTCGTCGCCGCTCAGCTCCCAGGTCTCGGGGACGAGCTGTGCAGTGCTCATCGGTTCGCCGGAACGCACACCGTGATCGCTCGGGGCTCGACGCGAACCCGCAGGCGCTTCGTCGCGGCACGGGCGCCGCCGTCCAGCTCGTACGGCGCCTCGTGCTTGAGCCGAACGTCTGCTTTCCGGGTCCGGGTGACCTTGACGAACTTCGAGCGCGTGGGTTGACCTGCGAGCATGAGGGCGATGACTCGCGACCACTGCCAGCGCGTCTTCGCCACGACGACACCTACGTCGAGATAGCCGTCGTCAGGGTGCGCGTCTTCGAATGCATGAACGCCCGCGCCGATCTGACCGACATTGCCGAACAGGACACAGCTCGCCTTGCCGTCGAACCACTTGTGGCCGTCGATGCGGACGCGTAGGCGCTGGGCGGACCCTGAGGCAGCCTTCGCCCCGGTCCAAACGTACGCGGCGCGCCCGAGACGATCCTTCAGTCCCCGGTCGGCCTCCTTGATCATCTCGGCGTCGAAGCCGGTGCCGGCCATCACCGCGAAGTGCTCGCCATTGATCACGCCGACATCCAACACGCGGAACGTCCCGTGCAGCGCAACGTCCAGCGCGCCGTCGAAGTCCCGAGGAATGCCGAGGTTCGTCGCGAACAGATTCGCGGTTCCCGCCGGCAGGATTCCGATGGTGGCGCCGCAGCCGGCGAGCACGTCGATGCAGCGCTGGACCATCCCGTCACCGCCCCAGATCAAGACGTGGTCGGCGCCCTGCTCGAGCGCTTGACGCGCACGCTTCGGCGCCTTGCGGCTCTTGTCCACCTCGAACCAGAGCGGGGTGTCAATCCCTTCGCGGGCGAGCCGATCGCGAAGCTCGGTGAGTCCACCGCCCAAGTGCTTCTTGCGATGGGCGATGACCGCCACGGTCGTCATGCGGTGACCGTCGCCGTGACCGAAGCTCGGGAGAGCTCCTCGGAATGCGGTTCCGGCTCGTGCGAGATCCGCGTCGGACCCATGTATCGCTGCACCGCGTGCCACGCGAACCAGAGGCATACGGCACCAAACAGGGCGCCGACGGCAACGTCAGTCGGGTGGTGCATCCCCCGGTAGACGCGCGAGACGGCGACCGCGATGACTGCGAGCGCCGCCAGGCTCCAGAACGCCGCGGCGAATCATCGGCCGACGTGTGCAGCAATGGACGCCGAGGGCAATGCCGCCATAGAGCACAACTGCAGCCGCGGTATGGCCGGATGGAAAACTTGAGGTCATCGGCGTCGAGCTCAGGCGAACGACATCGGGCCGCGGTCGCGCGACGACGAACGTCACCGAAAGGAAGACGGTGATCTCGAGCACCAGTCCGATTCCGATCACCCAGGCGGCTCGAAACTGACGACGCCAGCAGAACAGGGCGACAGCGATCAGGGCCACACCGATGACCGGGAACGTGTCGAGCATGAACGTCACGCCGCCGGTGAGTGCGTTCCCGGTGTCGTCGCGATGCGCGACGAACCAACGGTTCACGCTCAGGTCCCACCGGCCTACGGATGCGGTCAGGACGTGGGTCAGCAGTCCGCCGATGGCCAGGAGCACGAGGACCATCGACACATAGCCGATGAGCACCTCGACCACGGCGGCCTTCGGGTGCCGCTCGTCCGAGGTCGGACGAGCAAGCATCTCACTCCGAGAGATCCCAGTTGGCTTCCGCTCTGCGAGCATGGACGCCGTTTACCCGTTGTTCATTTTGGGGAAACGGATGGTGATCGGTCGCCCGGAGGGTTCATGCAGGTCGTTGTCATGATGGTCGTCTGCGGACTGCTCGCGGCGCTCGGCGTCGGAGCGCTCGTCTGGAGATGGCCAACGCTCGCGGCGCCACGAATCGCGCCCCGCACGGTCATCCAAGAAGCGGAGCGACACCCTTCCTTCGGCCGGCTGCTCTGGTCGCGCGTCGGAGCAGAGCGACTCAGCCAGTACGCGCTTGGCGCCGCGCTGCTGATCGCGGCTGCCGGAGGGGCATTGCTCGGTGTTGTGCTCTGGATGGTGCGGTCGAACGAAGGTCTCGCTCGCTACGACCTCAGCGCCGCGCGCTTCGGTGCATCGCATGCGACCAATGGGTCCACCGACGTCCTACGCGCGGTGAGCCAGGTCGGCGGCACGGTCGGTTCGATTCTGATCGCCGTGGCAGTGACCGTGTTCATGGTGGCGAGTCGTCGTCTCAGAGCTCGATCGGTCGTCACATTTTTCGTCGTTGTGATGGTGGGCGAATCGGTGCTCGTTGCGCTGATCAAAGCCGCCGTGGATCGAGCCCGACCCGACATCGACCGGTTGACCGGCTTCTCCGGTGCATCCTTTCCGTCCGGACACGCCGCGACCGCCGCCGCGACCCTCGCGGCCGCGGCGATGCTCCTCGGGTTGGGTCAGGACCGTCGACGCCGTGCGACCCTTGCCGCGGTGGCAGCCGGGATCGCCGTCTGCGTCGCGGTGTCCAGGGTCTTCCTCGGCGTGCACTGGGTCACCGACGTGGTCGCCGGCTTGGCGCTCGGATGGACCTGGTTTGCGATCACCTCGGTCGGGTTCGGCGGTCGCCTGGTCCGGTTCGCCGAACCGATCGAAGCGGCAGAGCAGGTCGTCGCGCCATCAGCGGCTCCGGGACCGCATGTCTGAGGCTCCTCAGAAATCGGAAGAGTGGTGGTTTCTCTCACCGTCAGAGCGCGGAAACGACGCGAGCGCGATCGATTGGCGTCGCGAGGTCGTGTGGACCGAAGGCAACGTCGTCACCGTGCACATAGATGGCGCGGCGTACTTCAGCCGGCTGCTCGACTTGCTCTCGCAGCTCGGCGACGGTGACTCCGTCTACCTCAACGATTGGGAAGGTCAACGCGACGAGCGGTTGGCGGGATCCGGTTCAGAGGTCGGCCTCGTCCTGGGCGATCTGGTCCGCCGGGGCGTCGATGTACGCGCGCTGCTCTGGCGGTCGCACCCGCGTCAGGCGCACTTTGCCGAGCAGGACAACGCGGCATTGGCCCGCGGCTGAACCCGGCAGGGGCCGAGCTGTTGCTCGATGAGAGGGTGAAGCGGGGCGGCAGCCATCACCAGAAGCTGATCATCCTCCAACATTGCGAAGATCCAGATGCGGCGACGGCGTTCGAAGGAGGCATCGACCTGTGCCACGGGCGCCATGACGATCCGAGTCACCTCGGTGATGATCAGCCGGCAGTGCTCGATGGTCGCTACGGGAGTCGGCCGGCTTGGCACGACGTCCAGCTTGAGCTCCACGGGCCGGCAGTGGGTGACCTGCTCGAATCCTTTCGAGAGCGCTGGGAGGATCCCACCCCGATCGATCACCGGAACCCCTTGCGGGCCGCGCTGCGCTGGCTGACTCGACAGCCGCGCCACGCGGAGCCCCTGCCGCGTCGCGCTCGGCCGCCGCAGCCGCGCGGCTCCCATCGCGTCCAGGTGCTGCGCACCTACCCGTCGAAGCACCCGGCGTTCCCGTTCGCTCCTGACGGTGAGCGAAGCATTGCGCGCGCATACTTGAAGGCGTTTCGACGGGCCCGGCGGCTGGTCTACCTCGAGGACCAGTACTTCTGGTCGGCGGACGCGGCAACGGCACTGGCAGCAGCCCTACGTGCGCATCCGAGCCTGCACGTCATCGTGGTGGTTCCGCGCTACCCCGACCGCGACGGCGCGATGACCGGGCCCGCGGGGTCGGGTCGCGCGTGGCGACGCCATCGAGACGCTTCTTCGCGCCGGTGGTTCTCGAGTCGCCTGCTACGACCTGGAGAACCTCTGTGGGGTTCCGATCTACGTCCACGCAAAGGTGTGCATCATCGATGATGTTTGGATGACTGTCGGATCCGACAACGTCAACCGCCGCTCCTGGACGCACGACAGCGAGCTCTCGTGTGCCGTTCTCGATGACACCCGCGATCTTCGTATGCCCGAAGATCCCGCCGGGCTCGGCGACGGTGCGCGAGTGCTTGCGCGTGAAACCAGGCTTCGGCTTTGGCGGGAGCACCTCGGACGGCGCAATGGCGACGACGCGGACCTCGTCGATCCCGAGGAGGGATTCGAGGTGTTTCGTCGCGAAGCGAATGAGCTCGAGGCCTGGCATCGGTCGGAGAAGCGGACGGCGCGCCCGCCCGGGCATGCACGACCGCACCGCCCGGACACCGTACGACCCCTCACCCGACGCTGGGCACGAACGATGCAATCGGTCGTGCTCGACCCCGACGGTCGGCCGGCAGTGCTCCGTCGCTCGCAGACGTATTGAGACGCCGCAGCGCGAGCGACGCTCCAGTGAGCAGTCAGCTACGCAATCTCTGCGCGTAACGCTCACAAGCCGTGATTGAGGTGAATCCGGGTGGGGTAGGTCGTTGCCTACGCCTACCAGGAGGAAGATCTTTGCGGTCTCTGTTGGAGCCGTCGGCTGCTCACTTGCTGATTGCGTGGGTGCTGTGCGCCGCGCCGGCAGCGGCTGCGGCGGTGCACATCGATCGGCGCCCGACGACGGTGATCGTGGCGTTCTTGGGACCGATCGCCTGGGTTGCGTGGGCGCTCGCTCGCCGTCACGACGCGGAGGCTAGGGCCGCGAAGACGGCGCAGCGGTTCCTCGTCAGGGTCTGAGGGTCGAGTGTCGGCCGCTCTTGGCCGAGCGTGATTCCGCGTTCGTAGAACGCCTCGTCGCGCGGGCGTTGCATGCACGGTGTGCGGTTCGGCGGGGCGCTGAACCGCGACGGGCGCCACACCGTCTCCATCGCCCGGCGGGCGCGTGCCGGAAACGGTGAGATCCGAGCGCGAGCGCGCTCTTTCATCGGGTTTGAAGGAGCGGGGTCCGGGCAATCTCCGAGGATGGGAACTCTTGTAGTCATCGTCATCATTGTCGCGATCATCGTGGTGGTCGCCCTCGGCGTCATGGCGGCGAAGCGCCGTCGAGAAGCGACGATGGAAGCACATCGGCACGAGGCAGCGGACGCGCGTGACCTCGCCGAAGTCACTCGACTCGAGGCCGACCGGCAGGCCGCAGCAGCCGAGGAGCGGGCGGCGCGCGCCCGGCATGAACAGTTGGCGGCCGAACAACAGAAGCTCGAAGCCGCGGCCAGCCGGTCGAATGCTGAAGACCTTCACGAGCGTGCAGACGCGATCGATCCCGATGTCGAGGTCGAGAACGAGCATCCGACCAGCAGCTGATCGGAACGCCCGAGGCGCAGGCCACGGTCCCGGCGTGGACGGTGCACGGAATCTTCAGAAGCGCCAAATGGTTTCCTACACCGCCGACCGGGAAGCACGCCCAGCGTGTACATGCGTCCGGCGACCGCGGCGAAGCCTGCCTGCCTGGTGCCTCTTGAGTTACGGCGCGCCTCCGATCGTTGTCGTCACCCACCAGGAAGGTCCACCCAAGTTCTGACGGCGACGAAGACGGTCGCTTGCGCGGCTACATCATCTTTGAGCGGGGGCGAATGCACGGCTACCGGCATCCATATATTCGCCGCCTCTTCTGAGGAAATCGCTCGAACCTCCAGCGAGGAAACGGCCTCCCTCAACCGAACAACGGTGGGCACCAGACGACCCAGTCGTTGGTTTTGAACTGCGAATAGGACGGGTACGACCCGTTCCCATTGTCCACAGTTGGAGATGACCATGGCCAGGACACATCACGTTGAACCAGCAGCTCGGCGCGATCACTTCGTGCAACGAGCGTCGTGGGTTCCGACGCTTGGACCGGGAATGCTCCTGGGAGCAATCAGCACCATCGGGGTCGTCGTTGCGATGTTCATGTCATGGCGCGCCACGGACGTGCATCCCAGCGGCATCCCGTTCGCGTTTCTGTTCGACAACGGGACGACCGCGCACGACCCGTCGATCCTGCTCGCACTGATTCCCTTTGCGGTCATCCTCGGCGTAGGGACGCTCATGCCGGGTGCGGGTGTTCGCGCGCATCATCGGAGGGTTGGGCGTGCTGGCGGTCGTCACGCTCTTCGGGGTTCAGCTCAGCCAGCAGCTCGACAAGCTGCCGGGAGCGAACCTCGGCGACGTCCTCGACACCGGCTTCTACGTCGCCGCGATCTCTGGCTTCGTCGGGCTCGTGAGTGGTTTCGTGCCTTCCGGATGGACCCAACGTACCGAGACGGCCTCTGGCGTCGATCTCGGTCGCGACGTGTACGACGAGCCGCGCGTCTGACGTCGTACCCGGGCCAGCGGGGCCTCCAGGCTCGGTGGCCCGGGTACGGGTAGAGGTTCGGATATCCGTCCCCTGCGGCGGGCGCGTCCATTTCGATGGCGGCCCCGTCGCACGACGCCCGCGGCGTTCGAAGCCGCAACCAGCATGGTTCGCTACGAGGACCTGGTCGAGACAGTGTCGGTCGGGCCGGATCGGGAGCCGCACGCCCGGAACCTCGGCCGGTGGCTCGGCGCCGGTTTCACCGATGTCTGCATCGTCCAGGTCGGCAGCGAGTCGGAACGATTCTTCGATCTCTGGGAACGGGGGTTCTTCCCGATGGTCGCGGCCACCGAGATCGAGGGGGTCACCGCGCCGGCGAGCCGGGCCTGAGCTTCCTGGGGGAGCCTCGACCCGCTCAGCCCCGAGCGCCCATGTTCTCGAAGGGTCGGGGCTGTGCCGTTCCCCGCTTCGCGAGGGCGGCGACGAGAACATCCGCACCCACCGTCTCGCGTGCGGCAAGAACACGCGGTCCGGCTGCGGCACCGATCAGCGTCCGGGGAGTTCTCAGCTCTGTTGTGTTGGCCCGCACCGAGCAGCAGCCACGACGCCCCCGGGCCGGGTGACCAGGCCGAAGCTCTCCGCCAAGCCAGTCACCTCGAAGACCCTCCGAGCCTGCGGTGGCAGCGAGGCGAGGATGAAGGTGACGCCGCGTTCTGCCGCTTCGTGATGCGCGATGAGCAGGGTGCGCACGCCGGCGCTGTCGAGAAAGGTGACGTTCGCGAAGTCGACGATCACGCCGACGACGCGAAGTGAAAGACAAGCGCGCACCTCCCGGAGAAGTGACGGTGCGGTCGCGAGATCAATCTCGCCACGCGCCGTGACGACGGCTCGGTCCTCGACGAGGGACACCTGACAGTGAAACGGCTGCGGTTCGCTCTCTGCCGACTCAATCATCGGAAACCTCCGGGGTCTGGAGAGGTTCGCTCTTACGGGGCCTTCTCAATCTGGATCGGAGAACCGCTGAACATTCAGTGGTCGGCTTCAAGCACGGTGGTCACGCCAATCGGATCTCCGGGTCCTCGACATTGCGGGTCACGATCTCGAAGAGCTGGGCGGTGTCGGTGAGCGCGAGGACCTGCCGGCACGCCTTCGAGGGGTTGACCAGCACGAGTCGCACCTCGGTGCCTTCGACGTTCGTTCGAGCTCGAATCAACGCGGACAGCCCGGAGGAGTCGATGAACGTGACCCCGGAGAGGTCCACATCGGCGGGCGAGCGGGCTTCGGAGATGACGGCATCGAGCTCCGCTGCGAACTGCGTGGCCGTGGCGAGGTCGATCTCGCCGGTCACGGTCAGCGTCCGGAAACCGTTCCGATCGCTTCGTCGGAAGGTCGCCTGGTCACCACTCACGCTCCATCTCCCTCGGTGTTCGACATCCTGCATTCAAGTCTGGTCCGACAACCTCTGCAAGTCTTCGACACTTCTCCTGCAGATCGAGGGCGCGTGGCGGACAAAGGGGCGTAGGCTTTGTGCATGTCCTCGTCGGAGCCCATCTACAGCATCGGAGCGGTCAGCCGGATGCTCGATGTGCCGTCCGCGACCTTGCGCGCGTGGGAGGACCGGTACGGCGTGGTGGTGCCGGAGCGGAGTGAGGGAGGCCAGCGCCTCTACACCCGTTCGCAGATCGAGCAGCTGACCTTCATCCAGGCCACGATGCGGTCGGGGTCGAGTGCCGCAGACGCGCATCGGGTGCTGGGCGATCGCGTCGCTGCGGGACAGGGTTTGGTCCCCGCTACCTTGGAGGACAGCATTCTCGTGTTGCTCGCCGAGCGCGATCCCTTCGCCGCCGAGATCGCGGAGTACCTGCTGCGAACCGAGGGCTTCGAAGTGATGCTCGCGCTCGACGCGGCAGAGTCGCTCCGGCTCTACGAAGACCGTCATCCGGCGGTCGTCGTGCTCGATCTCATGATCTCGGGCGGCCGCGGCATGGCCGTGTGCAACGCGCTTGCGCAACAGGGTGCGAGCGTCATCGCGCTCTCGTCGTTGGAGCAGCGCGAGCGTGCTGTCGATGCCGGCGCGGACGTCTTTCTTCGGAAGCCGCTCGAGGCCCTGCAGCTCGTCTCTGCCGTTCGAGATCTTCTCGGAACGAGTGCGATGCGGGGGAGCAAGGTGGCAGCATCACAGCCATGAGTGATCGGTTGTCCAGCGGCTCCGAGCGACTCGATTGCGTGCTTGGAGGCGGCCTCCCGACGAATGCGATCAACCTGGTGATCGGCCCGCCGGGGAGTGGCAAGACCATCCTTGCGGAGCAGTACTTGTTCCACAACGCGACGAAAGACCGTCCCGGGCTCTTTCTCTCGACGGTCTCCGAACCGTTCGACAAGGTGTTGCGCTACGGCGAGTCCCTGAGCTTCTTCGATCCCGATGCGATCGGATCTCGGGTGTTCTACGACGACCTCGGCACCACGTTGGTCACCGCGGGCATCACCGGGTTGGTCGAGAAGATCAACGGCTATCTCAAGGAGCTCAGGCCCGGCGTCATCGTGATCGACAGCTTCAAGGCGATCAGTGCTTTCGCGGCCAATGAGGCCGACTTCCGTCGATTTCTCCACGATCTGGCGGGTCGGCTCACTGCGGTGACGGCGAACTCGTTCTGGATCGGGGAGTACCAGCGGGAGGCCGCGACGGACGCAGCCGAGTTCGCCGTTGCGGACGCGATCATCGCGATGGACACGAAGCGAACCGCCGAGCGCGAGACGCGTGTCTTTCAGGTAGTGAAGCTGCGAGGGAGTGGATTCTTGTCCGGCGAGCACGCTTATCGGGTCACCCCTTCGGGGATCGCGGTGTTCCCTCGCCTCGCCGATGAGCTGGACTCTGCCGAGTACACGTACGGCACGAGCCGCGACTCGACCGGCATCGCGGCGCTCGATGCTGCGCTCGGTGACGGGTATTGGGAGGGATCGTCGACGCTGGTGGCCGGCCCGACTGGCGTGGGCAAGACGCTCATGGGACTCCACTTCGCGTTCAGTGCCGCACTGGATCAGCGGCCGGCCGTTCTTGCCACGTTCCAGGAGAACGCGACGCAGCTCGCGCGCATCGCCTCGGGGTTCGGATGGTCGTTCGACGACCCGTGCATCTCGGTGCTGAGCAGGTCACCGGTCGATCTCTACATCGACGAGTGGGTCTACGACCTCCTCGACCTGATCGACCGCGTCGGCGCGACCCGGGTCGTCGTTGACAGCCTCGGCGATCTGCTGCTCGCGTCACCGGATAAGGTTCGTTTCCGCGAGTTGCTCCACTCGCTCGTGCAGCGCTGCACGCGGCGCGGGGTCAGCCTTCTCTTCACGCTCGAGGTTGCCGACCTGTTCGGAGCCACGAGGATCTCGGACGTCGGCGTGTCGCATCTGAGCGACAACGTCGTGATGCTCCAGTACTACCGGTCAGAGAGCGAGGTGCGACGCAGCCTCACGGTCCTCAAGACCCGCGGCAGCGATCACACCCCGGAAGTGCGGGAGTTCCACATCGGGCAGGACGGCCTGACCCTCGGCGATCCGGTCACGCCGTAGGGAGACTGCCCGGAAGGGTCGTTCGCCACTGACGCAGAGAAAACCTCCGCAGCCCGTTTAAGTTGTCGAACTAGTGGAGAGGTTTGCCTCCGCAGGACCCCGCCGGGGTTCTCTCGCAGCAGGAGGCAGACCGGGTGAAAACGCCAGCGCGGCGTGGAGTGGATGCCTCGACCGTCCCCCCAGGGACTCGCTCCGGGCCGCCCCGAGTTGAGCACATGACTCGGCGACCGGTTCTGAGGCACGACGAGGCGACGCAACGAACCGACGAGCGACCGGGCGCCTCCGAGGGCACGAAATCATTCGAGTGCCAGGTCACCTACGTCGACGATCGGGCCCGAGTCACGGCGAAGGGCTGCCTCGACGTCTCGACGGTCCCGGTGCTGCGCCGCGTGGTCCTGGCGGCTGCGGTGCTGCCGATCTCCGGGGTCACCCTCGACCTTGCCGGCGTCGAATCACTCGATCGGTATGCGGTCAACGCGCTTGTCGCCCTCCGACGCCAAGTGCGCGATCACAGCGCCGCGTTCTCGCTTGCCTCGGTCTCGCCGCCGGCTCGTCGTGCCCTCGACGCCGCCGGCATCCGCGAGCCGTTCGATCACGAGTCGCTGTGGTCCAGCTATCCACGCAACGGCGCGTAAGGAGAACGCGCATGTCTCGCAACTCCATCGCTGTACCTGCTCCACCCGAAGCGGTGTTCGACGTCCTCGACGATGCGTACGCCTACCCGCGCTGGGTGGTGGGCGCGCGTCGAGTCCGGCGCGTGGATCCGAGCTGGCCATCGGTCGGCTCGAAGTTCCACCACGCGATCGGTACCGCGGCCGGCGAGCTTCACGACTCATCGATGGTGATAGAGCGGGTGCCGCCGGATCGGATCGTGCTCGAAGTGCGGTTTCGTCCGACCGGCGTGGCCAGCGTCGAGATCGATGTGACGCGCGACGGCGACAACAGCATCGTGACTCTCGTGGAGTCACCGACGGGCGGCCCGGTCTCGCACCTGCCGAGGCTCATCACCGATCCGCTGCTGTCCGTCCGCAATGCGGTCGCGCTGCAGCGGCTACGACACGAAATCGAGAGGCGCGACCGGGAGGTCGTTCGATGAGCGTCGAGCTCCGACCACGCCTCCCGCGGCCCCGAGGTCCGGTGAGCGAAGCAGTCATCGATGCGCTGCGCAGATCTCCAGGCGTGGTTCGGGCTCCAAGCCTCGACGACATCGACCTGCTCGATGACGACGACGCGCAGCTCGCACTGACGTGCTGCTACGAGCTCCACTACGAGTCGTTCATCGACGTTGACGACCGGTGGGAGTGGGCACCGGAGCTCCTCGATCTGCGCAACCGGCTCGAGCTCGCCTTCGAGCAGCGGCTCGTTGACGAGATCGGAGCACCTCCCGCGATCGGAAGACGAGAGGTCGTGCCCGCGCTCCTCGAGCTCGTCGAAGCAGACGGGCCGTCACTCTCGAGCTTCCTGGCGCGGCGCGGCAGTCACGAGCACATGCGGGAGTTCTGCGTGCATCGGTCTGAGTACCAGCGCAAGGAAGCGGACCCGCACACTTGGATGATCCCGAGGCTGCGCGGTCGGGCCAAAGCCGCAGCCGTGACGATCCAGTTCGACGAGTACGGCGAAGGATCGGCCCCGGCGATGCACGCCGAGCTCTTCGCGACCACGATGGCAGCACTCGGTCTCGACCCGAGCTACGGCGCCTATCGGGATCTCCTGCCGGCCGCGACGCTCGCGACCGGCAATCTCGTCTCGATGTTCGGACTGCACCGGCGCTGGCGGGCATCCTGCGTCGGTCACCTCGCGGTGTTCGAAATGACCTCGGTGACTCCGATGACGAGGTACTCCGCCGCGCTCCGGCGCCTGGGCATCGGCGAAGCTGCCCGCCGCTTCTACGACGTGCACGTCGAAGCGGACGCGTGGCACGAGCAAGTCGCGCAACACGAGCTGGTGTCCGGCCTCCTCGAGGCCGAGCCCAACGCCGGGGGAGCGGTGATCTTCGGAGCGCGCGCCCTCATGGAGGTCGAGCGGCGCATGGCCGTCACGATGCTCGACGTGTGGTCACGCCACGAGACGTCACTCCTCGAGCGCTTGCCCCAACAGCTCCTCGCATCCTGATCCCCGACACCGACGAGATGTGCGCTCGGCCTGCGAGCGCCGAAAGGAACATTGTGGAAGAAGCGAACAGCTCGAAACGCAGACTCATGGACCGCGTCCAGGGCAAGGTCAAGGAAGTCGCGGGCAAGCTCATGGCTGAGGAGGCGCTGACCCGTGAAGGCCAGCTTCATCGGGAGAGAGCTGACGCCGACGCCGAGGCGGCGCGCCTCGCCGCGGAAGCCGAGCAGGCCGAGAGCGAGGCCGAGGTCGTCGCCCGCGAACGGGAGCTGGAGGTCGAGGCTCGGGAGCTGTTGGCCGAAGAAGCAGCGGCAGAGCGCGAAAAGCGGCTTGAACGAGAGCGCGCCGAAGAAGCGGTTCGCATCGAGCAGGAGCACGCAGCGCGCGAGACGGGCGTCGAACAGACGGCGCGAGCGAAGTTGGCCGCGGTCGAGCGAGACGAAGCCGCCGCACTTCGCGAGCGGCAGTTGCGCCGCCAGGACGCTGCGGTACTCGAAGCTCAGGCGCAACGAGCGCGCGCGACCGCTGAGGCGCTCGACCCATCCACGAACGATGCCGCGAGGGGGACCCCGTCATGACGATCACTCGAACCGTGGTCCATATCTGGTTGAAGACGGCGCGGCTGCCGATCACGCTGGCCGAGTCGACCCTTCGCCGCGGCGCCACCACCGAGGAGTGGCCACCTGCGCTTGCATTCGGAGCTCTCGAGTCCGGGGTGAAGCAGGTCGTCGGCGCGCTGGTCCGCGATCAGGGTCTTGCGCGGGAAGGACGCCTCGAGCGGGCGCAGGTCACTCAGCTCCGCAAGGCGGCTGAGCTGGAGGCCATTGCCGAAGCTCGCGAAGCCGACGCTGATGCCGAGCTCAGGGCCCGCCGGGAAGCGGACGTGGAGCGGGCGAAGACGATCGAGGCCGAGGCCCGAGCGCGCCGGCAGGCGGAGGCGCGCAGGCGCGCAGAGGAGAAGCGTCGCGCCGGAGAGAATGCGAAGCGCCGCGCGACCGCCGCCCGGAAGGCTGAGGCCGAGACGGGCAAAGCCGTGCAGCAAGCGGACCGATCGGCCCGGGCCGCACGCGTCGCCGTGGAACGGAAGGCGGTCGCGAAGAAGCGCGGCGCCGTCGCCGCGAAGAGGACCGCCAAGCGGATCGACGACCAGCTGGAAACGACCAAATCGGTTCGTCGCTCCCGTCGATCCTGATGCTGCCGCGACGGGAGTCGAACGAGTGCTGCCGAGCTGGACGACGAACGGGACCGCGGTGAGCTACGGGACCGCTACTACGGGTTGCTCCAGGAGCTGCGTGTCGTCGTGACCGGCGTGCAGGTGCTCCTGGCGTTCTTGCTCGCGGTACCGTTCGCGCAGCGCTTCGCAGAGCTTGACGACGCGGCCCAAGCCTGGTTCGGGGTGGCGCTCACGAGCGCAACCATCTCCGTGATCGCCTTCGTGACCCCGACCGCGATGCATCGCTTCGGCCGGCGGACCGCGCGCGGCGAACGGCTCGCGTTCAGCATCATCGTGACGCGGATCGGGCTGGTCTTCCTCGCCGTCGCAATCCTCTCGTCGTTCGGCGTCGTCGTGGGCTTCCTGTTCGACGGGCCGGTCCCGGCGCTCCTCGTGGCCGTGATCGCAGTGACGATGATCGTGCTCTGGGTCGTCGTTCCGATCGCGACCGGCTCGAGCGATGATCGTCACGACCGCCAGGTATCGCCGAACCCGAGGACAGGCGGGCCCCTCTGATGCAACCGGGGCAGGGCGCCGAATCCGGCGCGAGCGGAAACCCGTTCCGTCGTTACGCCGCCTTCTGGGCGACCGGCGTGCTGGTGGTTGGCGGCGCGTACTTCGTGTGGTCGCTCCTGACCGCGCTGCTCACCGTGCTGGCGCTCATGGCCGTAGCCGCGTTCTTCGCGGTCGTTCTGACCCCGGCGGTCGACGTGCTCGAACGCCGGACCCATATTCGTCGTGGCTTGGCAACGCTTGCGGTGTTCATTGCCGGGCTCCTCGTCTTCGGAGCGCTGGGGTACGCGTTCGCACGGCCGGTCTACGACTCGTCGTCGTCCTTCTCGAAAGACCTTCCGCGAACGATCCGCGACGCCGAGAACGGCCGCGGCGACGTCGGCCACTGGTTGAAGAGCATCGGGGCCCAGAAGTGGGCACACGACAACCTCCCCAAGCTCCGCAGGTCGCTCACGTCCACGAACGGTCCTCTCCTCTCGGCGGGCAAGACCGTGCTGACCGGCGCCGTCGCGTTCCTGACGATCCTGGTACTCACGTTCCTCATGCTCATGGAGGGTCCGAGCCTCAGCGTGTTCGTGTTCGACCTCTTCCCGGACCGCCGAGCCCAGCGCATACGGCGCGTCGGCGCCGACGCGGCGCGGGCAGTGACCGGGTACATGGCCGGCAATCTGCTGATCTCCCTCATCGCAGGCGTCGCGATCTACATCTGGCTGCGGGCCTTCTCGCTTCCGTTCGCGCTCGTGCTCGCGTTGTGGGTCGCGTTCGCAGACATGCTCCCGCTGGTCGGTGCGACTCTCGGCGCAATCCCCGCGATCTTCGTCGCCCTCCTGGACTCGCCCGCGACGGGCATCGCCACGCTTGGCTTCTTCGTGGTGTATCAGCAGTTCGAGAACCACGTCCTGCAGACGACGGTGATGGCGAAGACCGTCAAGCTGAACCCACTCGGCGTTCTGCTCGCGGTACTGGCCGGAGTGGAGCTCGCTGGACTACTCGGCGCCTTGCTCGCGATCCCAGTCGCCGGTGCGATCCAAGTCGTGGCGCGCGACATCTGGGACGAGCGTCGGGGCCGAGTCAAGGAGGTATTGAGCATCGGCGCATCCGAAACGCCGCTCGACGAGGAGCCCGGAGTTGACCACACCGCGGCACGGCAGGATGCCGAGCGCCGAATGCACGGTTGAAGCTCGGCGATTCGCGAGTCAGAGCGCGCGTATAGAAGAGCGGCATCGTCGTCGGACAACGCGGCGCTGACCGACTCGATCGCCGCGATCGAACTCCAGTTGTACGAGTCGCCCGGACACAGCCGCCAGATCCTGCACTCGACGTCCGCGCATGCCGCCGGCCAGTCCTCAGGAGCGTCGAGCTCCTCGGAACCCAAGTGTGCGCCCACTGATGCGCTCCGAGATCCGCAACTGCTGACCGGACCGTGAATCCTCCGGGTCATCCTCCGAAACTCGTGCCGACGCCGTGCAGCTCACCGAGGTGCCGGAGGCGTAGGAGGTCGATCGCCATGCACACAAAGCATTGAGCGCGACCCAGGTTGAGAACCCGGAGTCCTTACAAGGCGGTGGTCGGGGGTTCGAGTCCCTCAGCGCCCACGGAGATGGTCCAGGTCAGAACCCATGCGCGGTCGTGCGCGAGTCCTCACGCGGGGCTCCATCCTCCGAAATCCTCTGAGATCGCCGCTCGGAGTGCCGACACGGTCGGCGATGTCGCGACTCGCATTGCCCTGGTTGGGCCCTGGCGAGCTCGGGTGCTCGTAGAGCGAGGGAACCCGGAATCGGCAAGACGACACTGCTGCGATGTTTTCGTTGACACGGCGCCGGACCTCACCATCGCAGCGGCCGCGTTCCGATGTGACCCGAGTCAGTGCGACTGCCACGATCGAGGCGCGATCGACCTGCAGATGTCACCGGCGGTGCGCGAGATCACCCATCGTGACGGGACCTCACTCCAGGCTTCCGAACGAGTTGATCCCCGTCGTATCGTCCCGTCGGAGTGCTCTTCGACGAGGAGGACGGGCGTGGAACGTCGATGGACCGCCTGGCTGATCGTGCTCGTTCCGCTTGTGCTGCTGCTCACGGCGTGCGACTGGAGCCAGGGCGGCTTCGATGCCGGACATCCGGGCTACAACCCCGTCGAACCTGCGCTGACGCCAAGCTCGGTCAAGCATCTGACTCCTGCGTGGACGTACGCGGATTCGGCGAGCGCGAACCTGCTCGTCAGC
The DNA here is from genome assembly GCA_963770105.1 of uncultured Acidimicrobiia bacterium. Classification (GTDB taxonomy): domain Bacteria; phylum Actinomycetota; class Acidimicrobiia; order IMCC26256; family JAENVU01; genus Chersky-806. The sequence goes on from CAVYOL010000002.1 coordinate 809,845, forward strand.
AACGGCACCCTCTACTCCAACGAACGCGGGGACCTGGATGCCCCCGACGAGGCGCGCGCCTTCCGCGTCTCCGACGGCACGGTCCGGTGGACGGCGAGCACGCCACCTGGAAGCTCGCTGGCTGCCGTCGGCAACGGCATCGTCTACTACAACGGCGGAGGCAATACGGTGCACGCGCGCGACGCCGCGAGCCGGCGCGGCGCGTTGGAGCGTGCCGGGGAGTCCACTGGTGCTCGACGGCACGCGCATGTTTGCCACCAGCGCGTCAACCGTCATCGCGCTCGCACCATCAGGAACAACGCAATGGTCGACGCCCTCAGTCGGTGAGCTGGTTGGTGGTCTGGTGCAGAGCGGCCACCTCGTCGTCGCGAGCTTCGTTCCCACCCAGAACGCGCCGGGTGGGTTCGTCGTGATCAGCACGTACGACGAGGCCGATGGGACCCTGCTGCGACGCATCGGCGTTGTCCCGAAGAACGCGGACGGCACCGTCGACCCGCCCGTGGGCTTCTCCGCCAGTCCGAAGGTGTTCTACTTGACCGGACAGCACAATGTCTTCGCCGTCCACCCGGCCACTGGTGCGGTGAGTTGGCGCGTCATGGGTGGTGGTGGCGGCCTCATCGTGACCCCGCAGTCGCTCGTGGTCACCCGAAGTACGACGACCGATCCACGCGGCCCGGCCACCGTGTCGGCGCTCGACGCTGCAACTGGTGCGACCCAGTGGACAAGTCCGTTCTCCGGCACGATCGATGGTGTCGCCGCGGCGGGTGACGTGGTGTTCATCGGCCACACGGCCTTCGACCCCCTGCTCGGCATGCTCGTCTACGACCTGCGCACCGGCCAGTTGTTGACGAGCTCCACCGAGGCGTGCTGCGAGCCGATTCCTTCCGAGGGGCACGTGTTCGTCCAGGGCAGCCGAGGGCTGGAAGCCCTGGTCCCGTCGTCCTAGCTTCAGTTGCCGTCGGGCCACTTTGCTGTGCACGAATCGAGTTCATGACTCGGTGCGCACAGCCAGGACAACGCGAGCTCACGCGGGAAACGTAACGACCGTTGGTAGCATCCGGTCCCGAAGTCATCGATGGCGATGACCGCTCCGGCGCGACGCGTGCCAGGTGACAGGACCGCTCAGAGCTTCTCGGCGATCACGTCGATCTGATGGATCTGCGGTGCGTCGGCGAACAGGTCGGCGGCCTTCTCCATCAGCGCCGCGGCGACCTTGCCGCTGAGATGGGCCTGACGGCCGTCGTCGTCAGGGAAGACGTCGAAGATCCCGAACTGCCCGGGACCCATCTGCACGGCGAACCAGGCGGTGGTGCCGGGCTCATCCTCGACGAGCGCCTGGCCGGCCTCGAGGAACGCCTCCACCTCGGCCTCCTTGCCCGGCTTGGCCTGCAACGGCACCCACAGTCCCACGGTGACCTTGCTCATGGCGACTCCCTCTTCGTGCATCGGTTTGGCGGTTGCGTCCCTATCCCTACCCCCGCCACTGTGCTTTGCGCGCCGTCGTTCGCGGTGCCTTGAACACGTTAGGTACCGCCCAATCTGCTTGCATCCCGTGTTCACGTAGTTCGATCGCCACGTGCTCGTCGTGGTCCTTCGGTTGAGCTGGGGACACCAGTGAGACGCGGCGGGTCATGGCGTCTCGCCGACCCTCGTGAATGCGGGATGTCGGGCAAGCGTGCGGGCGCGATCCTGCTGACCAGCGGCGCTCGATCGTCGACGGAGTTCGCATGGCTGGACCGGAACGGTCCATCGCAGCGACACACTCGGCCAGACCCGCGGTTCGCCAATGGCGCCAGTCTTCAGTGGCCGCGGACGATTTCACAGGTGGCTTCTCCGTTGTCCAGAAGCTCGACGAGCTGCGCTGCGGGCGGCTCATAGGTGTCCGTGTAGTGCGGATCGCCCCCATGGCGAAGCTGGCGGAACGTCGCCGGTGCCCCAAGGAACCGCACGCCCCGGCGCGTCGTATCGAATTGCTGATGGACATGGCCGGAGAGCACGAGGCGCACAGGTCCATCGTCGATGACGGCTCGGAGCGGTCGGGGATCCAACATCCCGCATGCCGGGTTCTCGCATGGCGAAACGGGCGGATGATGCAGGCACAAGACCACATGCGTCTTCACGCGGTCGAACTCGTCGCGCAGCTGCGCGAGTGTCTCGTCGTCGACCTTCCCGGGCTCGTGTCCGAACCATTGGGAGTTCACGAGTGCCATCGTCCAGTGCTTGCCGAGGGAGACCATCCGAAGGGGCTCTTGAACGCCGAGCACCGCTCGCATGGCGTCCGGATCGTCGTGGTTGCCGGCCAGGAAGTACCGCTGCTCCGCCCGTTGCTCCGTGAGTGACAACGCTCGCCGATACGCCTCGGCAGTTCCGTCCTCGGCAATGTCACCGGTCACCACCATGACATCGACCCGAGGAGGTAGCGCGTGCATCACGGCCACGAGGTTGCTCGTCGTGTTGTGGCCCCCGAGCAGCGCGCTCGAGTCCGCGACCAGATGGGTATCGCTCAGCTGCGCCACGAGCACACCTGGAGCGTAGATGCGCGGGACCGAACCTCGAACTGCGCCTTCGGGACACCGACGAATCCCTCAACGCCCACCGCAACCGTCCAGGGCCAAACGCACCCAACCGAATCAGGAGCCGCGCTTCGGACGTCGTCCGGTTTTCGGTGCTTCGGTCGGTTCGAGCAATTTGCGCAGCGCTCGTTCATCGCTCTTCGACAATCCATCGAGCAGACCGCGTAGGACCGCGGGGCGGTCGCCTTGTGACAGGAGCTGCCGGACCTGTTCGGTGACGTGCGCCGACCGCGTCAGGGAGGGTTCGTAGAGGTGTGCACGTCCTCGGCTCGTCCGCACCACGAGGTTCTTGGCGTGCAGGCGGGTGAGGATCGTCGAGATCGTTGCGTACGCGAGGTCCTCTTCAAAGCGTTGCTGGACCTCAGACGGGCTCAACGGCTCGCCGGCGTCCCAGAGCACGGACAGGACGTCTCCCTCGAGCTCGCCCGGTCGACGCCGAGCTCGCTTGCGTTTGCCGCTGGGACCCATCGCTGAAGGTTAGGTCCGGCTTGATGGGGGCCTCGTTCACTCACTCGCGCCTCAGGGCGATACCGGATCTGGCTCAGTCGGGTTCCTGGCTCAGGAGAGCACGGATCTCTTCGGCGCGAAAGCGCGTGCTCCCGCCCGGGAGCCGGATCCCGGTGACCATTCCTGAGCGAACCCAGCGGGTCACGGTCCTCGGGTTCACTCGGAACATGTCCGTGATCTCGTTCATCGTGAAGAGTCGAGTCGTCGCGTCAGACCGGAAGCCTCCAACTGCGCCATTGCGTCCATGCATCTGGCTGAGCCCATCCCCCGCGTGCGGCTGAACTCGTTCAACATAGACATTTGTAGAGGAATGGTCTAGCCCTCTCGTTTCGGCGCAATGAGCTCCGGCGACGAACCTCATCGTTCTGCTCGTCATCCTCGCCGTTGACACTTGTAGTGGGTAGGCTTTCTCCACCAGCGGGTGCAGGGCGCCCCTCCTTGGGGCGGGCGGAACGGAGGCCGGGGTGCAGCGATGGATCGCTCGATTTTTGGGTTACCCGATCCTGGTTGTGGCGATGCTCGCGTCGGCGGTGGGCGTCTCTTTCGCGCCGCCGGCGGGCGCCGCCACCAATTACGACACGCATCTCACGCGCGCGCCGTACCTCAGCGACCTCGTCGGCCTGCACACGATCGTGAGCTGGGCGACCGATCGGTCTGCGACCGCCGGATCGCTCCAATGGGGCCAGGTGACCGCCGGCGGCTGCACACTTTCGAACACTCAGGCGGCAAGCAGGTTCTCGCTCACCGTTGGATCCGTGAGCGAGTATCGCTGGACCGCCTCGCTCACGCTGCCCGGCGCGGGAACGTACTGCTACCGGCCCTATCTCGGCACCACCGATCTGCTCGCGGCCAGCGCGTCGCCGCGCTTCGTCACCCAGGCGGCGGTCGGTGACCCTGCGCCCTTCTCCTTCGGGGTGATGGGGGACTGGGGCCAGGTCGACGCCAACGGCAACAACGCCGACCAAGCGAACTTGATGAGCCAGATCGCCGGGAGCGGCATCCGCTTCATGCTCACGGTCGGCGACAACGGCTACCCGTCTGGCAGCCAGACGAACTACGGCGACCTCCAGCAGAAGGGCGCCGATACGAGCGCGATCTTCGGGCCGTCGTTCTGGACCGTTCCAGGCAGCACGGTCCCCATCTTCACTGCCGTCGGCAACCACGGTTTGAGTGGCACGACCCACTCGGACATCGCCAACTTCCCGCAGGACCTTGCCGTCTCGAGCTCGGGTGGTCGCTATCAGAACGACACCTACTGCTGCGTGAATGGCTCGACATCGTCGAACTACGGCAGCGAGTGGTACGCCTTCGATGCCGGACTCGCCCGCGTCTACGTGCTCGATGCGGCATGGGGCGACACCAACCCGGGAACGGCCGACGTCTACACCAACGACGCGGCCGCCCACTGGGCGCCGAGCGCCCCGGAGTACCAGTGGCTGCTCCATGATCTCCAGGCTCATCCCACTGGCTTGAAGTTCGCCGCCTTTCACTACCCCATGTACTCCGACAACAAGTCCCAGAGCTCCGACGTCCCGTTGCGCAACGCGCTCGAGCCTCTGCTGAAGCAGTACGGAGTCGATGTCGTCTTCAACGGTCACGCCCACATCTACCAGCGCAACCAACCCAGCTCGCCCGGCGCCCCGGTCAGCTACGTGACCGGGGGTGGCGGCAGCACCCTGGAACCGACCGATGCCTGCAGCAGCATCGACGCTTATGCGCTCGGCTGGTCGCCCACGAAGCTCAAGGGGTACAAGTGCGGGGCCGCACCTCTGCCGACCGCGGCCGCTCAGGTGTTCCACTTCCTGAAGGTCACCGTCAGCGGATCAAACGTCACGGTGGCGCCGACCAACTCCCTCGGCCAGACCTTTGATGTACAGACGTACAACTTCGGCGGGGGAGCCCCGGACACCGTGATCGACAGTGCACCGAGCGCGCTCACCGCGTCCACCACGGCGAGCTTCGGGTTCCACGCCACCGCCGCGCCGGCGACCTTCCAGTGCTCGCTCGACGGCGGCGCGTTCGGAACCTGCTCGAGTCCGGCCACCTATGCGTCGGTCGCCGCCGGCTCGCACACCTTCGCAGTCCGGGCGGTCACCTCCGGTGGGACGGATCCGACGCCGGCAACCACGCAGTGGACGATCGACACGACACCACCGACCGCGCCGACCGGCCCGACGGCCACGGCGCTCAGCAGCACGGCGGTGCAGGTCGGTTGGTCGGCTGCGTCTGATGCGAACGGGGTCGCCGGGTACGACGTGCTGCGCAACGGCGCCACGGTCGGCTCGGTCAGCGGCTCGACGCTCACGTTCACGGATGTGACCGTCGCCGCCGGCACGACCTACCAGTACACGGTGGAGGCTCGTGATGGGGCGGGAAACCTCTCAGCCGCGAGCGTGCCGGTTTCGGTCACGACGCCCATGGGAGTAGCGCCGATCTTCGCAGATGGGTTCGAGACGGGAACACTCTCGGCGTGGACCTCTTCGAGCGGCTTGGCCCCGCAGGGCGCCACCGTGCACGGCGGGAGCTTCGCCGTCGAAGGCGCCACCACGAACGGGGGGACCTACGCCAAGAAGACGCTGCCGGCCGCTTACGGGGACGGCTTCGGCCGGCTGTACTTCAATGTCAAGAGCGCGAGCAGCCAGGTCAACCTGCTGCGCTTCCGGACCGCGGCCGATGGTTCGCTCGGCTACCTGTTCGTGACTCCGACCGGCCAAGTCGGGTTGCGCAACGACGTCGCGGCGACGACGACGATGAGCAGCGCGGTGGCCGGCGCAGGTTGGCATTCGATCGAGCTGCACATGACCGTGAACGGCACCGGCTCGTCGATCGAGGCCTGGCTCGACGGGGTCCGGCTCGGCGACGTTTCTCCGTCGGGAGTCAACCTCGGCACGACACCGATCGGGCGCCTGCAGATCGGAGAGGTACAGGCCGGGCGCACCTATGACGTCGTGTTCGACGATGCGGCGTTCGGATCTGCACGCATCGGACTCTGAGGTCAGCGATGGTCGTCGCGCCACTTGGCGCGGGCTTGCTTCCGTCGGGCCGCCATGATCTCGTGCCGGGTCGGCGTTCGGACGGACGCTCCCGCCGTCTGCGTCGACCGCGCCGAGACGTTCATTCCGACCACCCGCAGGCGAGGGGTGCGACGCGCCCGACGGATGCCGACGATGACGACCAACGCGATGAGCGTGCCGAACACACCAAGCGCAATCGGGGCGGACGGGCCGGTTGGCGGCGATGGGGCCGGCCGCCGGGCGGCTTTGGACGTCACCGCTCGGGACGCGACATGGCTCGAACCCATGGCGACACCGGTTCCGAGTCGATCACTGACCACGTCAAGGCCCTGGTAGCCGTAGTTGCGGCTCGGCTCGAGGTGCGAGTTCTCGCTGTACTCGTTCCAGGAGATGAGACCGAGCGCGTCGGGCGCTGACGTGAGGGCGGCGTCGATCTGGGTCAACAGGGTCGCCCCGCCGGCGCGGGGCACGACGGTGTTGCCGCCGACCTTCCTCGCATCGAACCCCACCGCGGCCGGGGCGATCCAGAGGCCTCCGTTGCTGTGCACCGCACCGCCGAGATCGGTCAGCTTCTCGATGTATCCCTTGTACGTCGCGGGGTTCACCGACGACCAGTAGTACGCGTCTCCGTCGACCGTGGACGCGATCCGCTGGTACCCGGTGAAGTTCTTCTCGGATCCGAGGACTGCGATCGTGCTGCGCACCGGCTTCGTAGCCCGCTCGATGTCTGCCGCGCTGAACCGCCACGTCCCGGACCAGATCACGAGTGGCTTCGCGAAGATCTTGAACGGTGCGCGCCCGGAGAACGTCACGGTGAAGTACGCAAGGTCGCGGGCGACGGTGTCGGTCGGCAACGGTTGCCGGTGAAAGTCCAGACCCTGATAGATGACCGCGAGCTTGAAGTGTTCCTGTTCGGCGATCCCGATGAGCTGCTCGAGCCGCCGATCCAATGTCGGCGTGTGCTTCCACGAGACGATGAAGCCGTCGATTCCGGCGCGCTTGGCCAGGCGCACCTGTTGGCGCATGACCGACGCGTCGTCGCTGGAGTACCGGCCGACCAACGGGTAGTCGGTCTTTGCCCGCCGCCAGGAGCTCGTGTCGAACCAGATGTAGAAGTAGGCGAGAACAGGGGCATGCGCAGTCGCGACGGGGGCTGTGGCCGCGGGTGCAGGTGCAGCAGTCGCGGCCGGGAGCGAGGGTGACGTGAAGACAGCGCAGACGAACAGCGCGCTCGTTGCCGCGGCGAGCAGCGCTCTTCTCATGACGCGCCGACGAGCTCCCCATCCCGTTCCGCGCGCTCGGCTGCGACGATGTCGACGTGGGCGCGACGGCTGCGTCTGCGTACCAATCGCCGAATGACGAACAGACCGATTGCAATGACGAGGAGAAGCGCCAGGCCCAGCGCGAGGTCGACCCATGTGACCGTGTCGAAGTCGGCGGTTTGATCCTTCGAGACGGTCAGCTTCTGCGACATCTCGGGCCCGGCGCCGCGAACCGCCACGTGGTACGTACCTCGAGGAAGGTCTCGGACGGTGACGGGTCGGCCGTGGGCCAACGGAAAGGTCTTCGTGTGTCTGTCGGGGTATTGAAGGAGAACGGACGAGCCGGTCGCGGAGCCCAGGAGTGCGTCATGGGCGCTGAATCGCACGTTGAAGAAGAGCAGCTGGACGTCGACCTGGTGCTGACGACTCGGAAAGAACTGCTGCTGGCCGCGGTTCACGGCGTTCACGCCGGCCGTTCTCACCGCTTGCACCCGGTACGAGACCGCGCGGCTCTGGAGGCCGAGCGCGCCGGTCGCGGTGCGACTGCCCTGCAGCCACCTCGATTGCTCGGGCGCAATCAGGATCCGGTCGCCCAGGCTGCTCATCAGCTGCATCGAAGCGAGCGACCGTGCGCGGACCGGATCGCCGGCGACCGTCGCGAACTTGAAGGACGTGAGGTAGTCCATGTCGAACGTCGCGCGTTGGTACTCCTCGGGCACCGGACCGCCGCTCCGATACTGCCCGGGACCGGACCACCCGGTGAATCGGGCCCGGACACCAGGGCCTGAGCTGAACACGGGCTGGACGACCGCGAGGTGAGCGCCGCGGTCCGCGCGCAGCGCTTCGCGTTGCGCCTTGGTGATCAGAATGCTGGCGACGCCGCGGGCGTCGGCGGTGAAGACGCGGCCATCGATGGCAAACTGAATGCCTGGGACCGGCGGAACCGTGGCCACCGTGAGCTGGCGGAGCCCCTGGAGCGGATGCGCGGCCGTTGGCGCCGGGTTGACGGGCGCCGGAGCGCCCCACGCCGGGTTCGCCGCAACGACGGTCGCCATGGCGACCAGTCCGACGGCGACACCGGCAAGCATCGATCGTCTGCTGCTCATGGAAGGACGACCTCCGTACTCCGGCGCGATCGCCATGCGAGAGCTCCCAGCCCGATGACCGCGAGTGCAAGGGCTGTCCCGTAGAGCCAAAAGACCGCGCTGGTTCGGCCCGGAGCGATGGCGCCTTCCGGAGCGCCGGACCCGATGACCTGTGCCCGCCTTGGGGCGTGGTCGAAGTCGAAGGCGGTCTGCAAGCTTCCCGCCGTGGCCGGCAACGGGTCGAGGCCCCAGTTCTGGCCGATGAACGCCGGGATGGACGCGGTCTCCATCCGGGTGTGGTCGACGACGCCGCGTCGTGCGTATGCGCTCATCAGCAGTGTCGGCACCCGAAGGCCGACGCCGCCCGTGGGCGCGACGTGATCGAAGTAGCCGCCCCAACCGTCATAGGTGAGGAAGAAAGCACTCGTGGACCACGACGAGCTCGAGGTGAGCGCGCCCGCCAGTGATTGCACGAACCGCGCGCCGGAGGTGACGCTCGTAGGCGGCCGTTCGCTCGGACCGGAAGGGACGATGTATGAGACCGCGGGAAGTGTCCCGCGCTGGAGGTCCTCGAAGTACTGCGCCACGGGCACGATGTGAGCGAAGAGCTTTGGGTCATCGACGTAGCGCGGTGTAAGCGAGCAGCGGCACACGGGCGATCTGTTCACCACGCGCGGTGCCCGCTGCTCGCCGGAACGTCACCGTCGGGTCGTAGTTCTGGACGTAGAACTTCCAGCTGACGCCCTTTGCCTCGAGCCGGTCGAAGATCGTCGGGAGGGCGTTGAAGCCGCCCGGCGGGACGCTCTCACCCACGGTTCGTGCCGCGGCCCCAGCTATCCACGCAAGGTGGTTCGGCAGGCTGCCGCCGGGCGACGAAGAGAAGAACTGGTCGAACAAGACGTTGTTGTCGGCGAGGTTCCAGTAGTAGGGCACATCTGCTCGTGGATGCACACCCATCGCCTGGTCCTCGACCACGCCGTTGCGGCTCTGCGCGTGGACGAAGCCGTTCATCGCGCCGCCCGCGTACGCAGTCGTGAAGGCCGACGCGTTGCGCGCAAGCGCGCGCAATGGGCGGTCGCCGAGTGCGAAGGGCTTGACGCATGGACGTGGGGCCGGCGGTGACACGGGCATGCACGTGTCTGCGGGGATGCCGTCGGCGCCCGGATACGAACCGAAGTAGTTGTCGAAGGTGTGGCCTTCCTGCATCACCGTGACGACGTGCTTGATCGGCGTCTGCGTCTTCGGCGCGGCTGATGTCGCGCCGACCGGCCCGACACCGTGAAGCATCACTGTCGACAGTCCCGCGAGCGCTGCCGCTACCGCGAGACGCCGCGACGCGTTCATGGGCGTACCTGGTAGACGACGATGGCGTCTCGGCCACCGACTTGCTCACGATGGACCACGTAGCCGTGGTAGCGGTGCGCGAGGTGGACGAGCTGAGATGCGAACCGAGGCGTGCGGCTCGCGGACGTGGCGTCCCAGACGAGGTATTGGATCTCACCGCGGCGCAGCGTGAGGTCTGGATTCCCAACCGGTTGGTACACCGGATTCCGGTGGAGAGGGTTCGTGCTCACTGAGAGGCCGAACGACTCGCGTTCGCCGAAGTAGCGAACCAGGTTCGACATCGATGGCCCGATGGTGATGACCTTCGCTCCGATGGGCGCCGCGGCGCCGATCCAACGTCCCGCCTCGCGACCGCCGGGAACCCCGCCGGCCCCCGCGTCCGAGCTGGTCGCGTTCGAGGGACTGATCGCTCGCCACGTCGGGACCAGCAGCGAGATCGCCACCAGTGCGCCGATCAGGCCCGTGACGACGACTGCCGGCACCTTGAGGTCGTGCGCGTGGAACCAGCCCTTACGAGGAAGCGCGGCGAGCGGACGACTCGCGAGGATCGCGACGGCCGGCGCGATCGGTAACAGGTACTGGTAGCCCTTCACCGGCCAGAGCACGAAGAAGATGGTCGGGACGACGATCCAACACAGCAGAAGCGACTCGCGCCAGGTCCGTTCGCGACGAAGTGCAAGCAGCCCGATGACTGCCAGCACGACGACACCGAGTCCGAGCGCCTGCGGCACGTTGTGGAAGTAGAACGTGAACCCGTGATTCGGCCGGCGCAGCACCTGCCACAGGAAGAACTGCTCGCCCGTGTTGCTTCGCTTCCCCAAGGCGACGGCGAGCGGGAAGACAACAACGAAGGCGAAGAGAATGGCGGCCGAGACGAAGAGCTCCCGCAGGCGAACGCGCAGCTGTGGCGTGAGGATCATGAACGCGTACATGGAGCCCGCGAGAAGGATGCCCGTCTCTTTGGTCAAGAAGGTGAGGCCGAGCGCGACGCTCGCGCCGTAGAGCCATGCGGGCTCGCGACTCTTGGCGAACCGAGCCGTCATGCCCAGCGCCAGCGTTCCGAAGAACACCATTGGACCGTCGAGCAGGACCTGGCGGCTCACGATGACGCTGTACGGCATGACTGCGACGATGGCGGCGGCGATCAACGCGACACGCCGGTCGTAGAGCCCTCGTGCCGCCCAAAATGCAGTCCACACGGTGCCGACGCCGAATGCAACGGAGAGCATTCGCGCGAGATAGTCGCTCATCGATACCCGATAGACGAGCGACAGGAGACCTTGGAACAACAGCGGGTGCGCGCGGAACAGCGTGAAGAGGGTTTCGTAGTGCGTCTTCCCGGCCAGGATGGCGGCCTGCGACGAGTACACGACCTCGTCGCTGTTGAAGCCGGTTCGATCGAGGTTCCAGACGCGCACCGCGATGGCGATGACGGTGATCGCCGCCGGCCACACCCAGGGAGCGACCCGGCTGGCGGGCGATGCGCGTGGTGTGGGGACTGGTTCCGCGACGGGCTCGGCGACCGCGAGCATCGTCGCGCCGGACGCGATGCTCACGGCGACCGGCTCGGTGTTCTCGCTCGCTGTGACTCGAGCGAAGCGGTGCGGAGGCGCTGGCGGCTCGTCGTCGTCCATCATCTCGACGCCTGGGATGCTCGCAATGGCGACCTCGCTCGCGATCGTGGCCCACTCGTCGTCACGCGAGTCTTCCGTGGCGTTCTGGTTCGCGCCGAGCGGGGTGTCATGGTCCGCGTGGACGGCCCAGATCCAGTTGTCGGCGATCGCGAACCGCACGAGGGTGAGCACCCCGAGCGAGATGATGTTGCTCACGAGATAGTTGAGGCCGAGGCCAGTGGTGAGCGCCACGAGGATCGGACCGCGAAGCAGCGAGCGCGGCGTTGTTCACCAGCAAGAAGAACAGAAGCCGACGCGACCTCGAACGTTTCGCATCGACGTCGCGGAACGCCCACAGCTCGACGAGCGCGAAGTTCCAGAGCGTCGATACCTGCGTGGCCGCGACGGCGCCGACGAGATAGTTCACGCTGAAGGTCGAGACGAACAGCGCCAATGCGACCTCGTTGACCACGAAGCCCGAAGCGCCCACGATCCCGAACCGAGCGAATCGCTTGAGTCTCGCCCACGACCACGGACCGATCGGACCGTTCGATGTGTGGGGATCGGGAATCGCGGCCGGGGAAGTGGATCCCCCAGATGTCATGGCGCGACCCGCTCCCCGTCCCCGTCACCGATGAACACCGTCGGCGCGACCGAGTCGTCGCCGGTCGCGCGGTCCACCGCGATCCCCGGCGTCAGCTCTTCGATGAGCGCCGGGATGCGTGTGGCCCAGTCCAGCTGCGTGCTCGAGAGCAGTGCAGCCGGGAGCCCCTCCAGCGCACCGGCCATGACCTGACGCTCGATCCCGCGCAGGTCGTGCTGCGACGCACCGAGGAGAAAGTCCTCGAGGCTGTGATACGGCGGGAACCCGTAGGCATCCTCGCAGTTCGCGAGCAAGATCTCGAGCGCCCCTTCATCGCTGAGCCACTCGAACCCGTTGCCTGATCGTTGAATCACGAGCAGCCCGGCGAGCTTGCCACCCTTGGCGATCTCGACTGACGGCACGAGGCGCTGCACCGCGTACTTCGGCGGTGGCACGAGCAGCTGCACCAGCGTGTTGACCGTCGCCACCGGCATTCCGGTCTTGACCAGGAGGAAGGCGAACCTTCGTCCTGAGCGCGAGTGGAGCCGGCTCTGTAGTGGCAGGGTGGTGCGCTCACGCCGACTGAGCAGGGGCCGCTTGACCGCGTGCAGTGTGTGATTGCTGATGGTCAGCGGCTTTGGATAGGGGAGCACGTCGCCGTTCGGGCTGACGATGGTCAGGTCGTCGGCGATGAACGCGTACGGCTGCGCGTCCAGCAGCTTCAACATCGTGGTCGTCTTGCCGGTATCGGTGCGTGCGGTGATCATGAAGGCATCGTTCCCGCGCACGATGCACGCTCCGTGGGCGAGCGCGTAGCCGCGTCGCCGCGAACTCCCAGCGGAGAATCGGCTCCACGAGATTCGTGTACAGAACATGTGGTGAGTGCCGGAGGAGCGGGGCGGCGAGGATCTCGACCCGATCGCCGAGAGTGATGTCGGCTGCGAAGCCGAGGTTCCCGGTGCGCTCCCGGTAGCGAAGGTGGCGCGAGAAGCGGTCGCTCGCCACGGGTTCTTCGGCCGGCAACGGACCGATGCGAACCTTCACATCAGGAGCGCGTCCGAGCTCGTTGACCCGGAAGGGCTCGAGCTCGGGCAGCTTCCCTTCCGATTCCACGCCGATGATTCCGTGGATGTCGTAGTGACGGACCCCGACACGGGGCCTGGCGAGTCGGAGTCTCGAGAGATGGCGCGCGTAGGCAAGTCCCTCGCGGGTTGAAGCCTTGCTGGAGCCCGCATAGCGCTCAGCGAACTCGTAGGGGACTTCGGCGACCTGGAGCTGAGGGGCCTTGACGACGATCTCGAGCAAGATCTTGAAACCGACCGGTCGGAGCTCGTCGGCGTCGACGCCGTCGCGGCGGAAGACGAAGAAGCCGCTCATCGGATCCGAGAGTGAGCGCAGCGCGCGAGGAAATGTCGATCGGGCGAGCATCGCCGCGCCTCGGGAGATCACTCCTCTTCCGGGCTGCAGTCCGTCGGCTCTTCCGCCGATCCGGTAGCGGCTCGCCACGGCGATCCCGACGCCGGGCGCCTCAGCGCTCTGAAGGAGGGTCGGAATCAGCTCCGGTGGGTGTTGCAGGTCGGCGTCCATCACGCAGACGTACCGACCGCGGGCGACTTTGAGTCCGGCGACGACGGCGCCTCCGAGGCCTCCATCTCGTTGGCCGACCGGGCGGTGGAGCAGCGAGAGCCCAATGGCCGAGTCGCGGTGCGCTCGGACCAGCGCGTCGATGATCTTCGGAGTCGAATCGTCGCTGTCGTCGACGAAGATGATCTCGCTCGAGTGGTCGACGAGTGTCCTGTCGAGCCGCTCGACCAGCGCGCGCACGGAAGCTTCCTCGTCCCGGGTCGGAATGATCACCGTGAGTGCGACGGTCGGGTGCATCGGACCCGCCTCGTCACTCTCCGTGTCCGCGGGCGCCGTGGTTGTGCGCGATGAGACATCTCGAAAGCTGGAGCTCGTCACTGTTGCCCCTTCCGTGGGAGCGCAACCTCGGTGCGCCGACCTGCCGTTGACAAGAAGGTAACGATTACCACTACAAGTGTCAACGAACAGATGAACGAATGGGGTCGCGTTCGCGCATCCGTAACCAAACGGACTCGCGAGCGACCAAGAGCTGCACGCAACGCGAGTCTCAGACCACGTTGAGTGCCTGATGCGGCGGAGCGCGGTCAGTCGTCGGGAAACGCGACCGCAGCCATCGACAGCAGGGTCACGAGATCACCGAACGTGCGCTCTCGATCGTCGTTCCACGCGACGAGACTGGCGACCCCGGCCAGCTCGCAGAGGCGGTTGCGCACTCGGGCGCTCCGGACGAGCTCCGCGGCTTTGGGTCCGACGCCGTCGGTGGACCCAACGACCAGGTCGATCGCTGCCGTTATCGAGAGACGGGACCGGTGTGTGTTCCGACCCTGCGTCCAACCACGGGACCGCAGTGCCGCGAGCACCTCGTCATAGACCGTCGTGCTTCCGGTCGGCCGGATGACCGGGCCGGTTCGAAGCGACGTGGGACCGGTCTCGAGGTGGCCGTCGCCGCCTTGGGTCATGACCGGGGCTCCACGTCGATCCCGTCGACGAGACCGGATGATCGAAGGCTCACGTCCAGGAGCCTAGGGGAGGTTCGAGCCACGGATCGCGCGCGAGTCATCGGAGATTCTGCAACGCCTCGAGCAGATCTTCGGAGCGCTCCAGGGCTCGTACGACGGCGGCGGCGATGAGCACGAAAAGCCCCGAATAGGTGGCGAACCCTATCCACCGGGCGCGGGCCGGCTCGTCGAGCAAGGCCTCGAGGCGGGCCGGCACCCCGTGCCCGCTGAAGCCAATCATCCCGTTCTGGCTCCCAGGCAGATACTCGAGTCGGGCGAAGGCCGCTCGCTGCAGGGCTTCCACCATCTCGGCCCGTCCCGTCATGGCTGCCGCGTCCTCGTCGGCCCACCGCTCGACCTCGAAGTTGAGATCGCTCGCGGGCCAGCGGAGCAACGGATTGATCGCGACCGCGAGGAGGCCGGCGAGTCCGAACCAGCTGTGGTGATGGCGAACGTGCGACCGTTCGTGGGCGAGCACGGACTCCAGTCCGCCGGGGCCGAGCGCCGCGAGTATCCCGCTCGACACCACGATCCGTTGCGCGCGTGGCCGACTTCCGATGATCGCATGTGCGTAGGGCTCATCGTCGTCGACCTCGACGACCTCACCCATCGAGCTGATCGACAACGCGTCGAGCACCGAGCGCGTCTCTCGCACGCGCGATGCCTGGACGACCAACACCCTGATCAGGCGGACCAAGATCGCCACCCCAGCGACCGCAGCCACGATGCTGAGGTCGAGTGGGATGCGCGTTGCGCGGTCAACGTTGTTGCTGGACCATTCGCCGATGTTTGCGATCAACGGAATGCGTGCGAAAGCGGCCCACGCGAGAGCCGCCACTCCGCAGAGGGTTGCGCCGGCGATGGCAAGGAGGCCAGAGGCCAGACCGTACGCCGACCAGGCCGGCCGGACTCGGTGCTGCGTCGCCCGGCTGATGGCGAGCAGGAGCAACGGTCCGAGTACGAGCGACGCGAACAGCCACGTCCCCCATCTCACGCGCCATCCGGCCCATCGCTCGCGGCGCCGGCGTCAATGAGCAGGCTGAGCAAGAGCTGCTCGTCGGAAGGTGTCAGGCCCGCGACGAACCCCTGCAGCACAGCTGTCCGATCGCCGTGCTCGAGCAACCGACGCACGTGGCCCGAGACGTAGTCGGCTCGGGTGATCGACGGCTCGTAGTGGTGGGTACGTCCGGTGCTGGTGCGGGTCACCAGGCCCTTGGTGTGGAGCCGCCCGAGAATCGTCGAAACCGTTGCGTACGCAAGGTCGCGGCCCATCCTGGTCTGAACCTCGCCCGGGCTCATCGGCACCGCGGTGTCCCACAACACCGCGAGGACCTCGTTCTCGAGCTGGCCCGGTCGGCGCCTCGGCTCGCGCCTCGGGGGTCCGTCGGTCCGTGACCTGCCCATATCGGAAGAGTATGACGTTCTGGCGCATCCATGCCCAATTCCGCCCCTTCGCCCACCGATGCTCGCGCAACGGTGCTCCGGCCTCCTGGAGTGTAGGGATGGAGACCGGAAATGTCACCGGGTCGCCGAGAGGACCTGCCGGTCGAACGTGCCCCCGAGGGCGTCGGTCGGCGTCACGGTGATCGCGTCTCCCTCCACCGTCACCAGGAGGAAGTGGAACACGGCGAGCGGCGTGTCCGGAATTTCGAGCGCGGCACGAGGACTCGGCGCCCAGTGCGTAGGCGTCGAAGGGACTGCACGAGTTGATCGGTGAGAGCGCGCCACCGCCGCCTCCGGTCACGTAGGTCACGAGCCCACCGACCTGCGGAAGATTGCGTTCGTAGACGTGCGCGTGCCCGGTGAAGGCGATGTCGACTCCGTTGGCTGCGAGAAGTCCCTCGAGTGCGTTGCCGCCGGACGTGAAGGGGTCGCTTCTCTCCGCGGAGCTGTCGACGTGAAGGGGGTAGTGGAAGAACGCGAACTTCGCACGGGTTCCCGTGTGAGCGGCCAGGTCCCGCTGGAGCCAGCTGAGCTCCTGCCCGCAGATTGCACACCCGGAGGTCGGTCCGGACCAGTGCGAGTCGAAGTCGCCCTGGTAGTCCTCGGCGCCATCCGCCCATGCCGACTCGAGAACGTAGAACCTCGCTTCCCCCCAGTCGAAGGCGTACCAGGCGCTCGCGTAGTCCTCGTGGGCTGACCCCATCGTCTTCGTGCAGCAGTAGTCATCCTCGCGGAAGCGCCCGCCGGACGCTCGAGCGGCGGTGTCGGAGGGAAAGCTCTGGAGGTACGGCAGGTTCTGCAGGAAGCCGTGGTTCCCCTGTGCCGCGAAGATCGGACGCTGTCCGACGGACGGGAGCTGGTTGCGGCCGAACACCGCTCCCCGTTCGAGATCTCCATAGGAGTTCTGGTCACCCGATGGATACGCGTTGTCTCCCACCGTCACGACGAAGCGAGCCTGACTACGACCGATCTCGCGCAGCACGCTCGCCTCTTCCGAGCCGCCCTGGCCCCAGTCTCCGATCACCGCGAACGAGAACTTGGAGGTGTCGCCCGCAGCCGGAGCGGCCTGGAATTCAATCGAGTGGCCGTCGCCGAGAAGATCCGTCTCGTTGAGGAAGGGGCGGTAGCAGTACTTTCGGCCGGCTTCGAGCTTCGCGAGGTTGACCCTCCACTGCCATTGGAGCTCGCGCCTCACCTCGATTCCCGTTCGCGTCGCCCCCGTGACGTGACCGCTGCATGTCGGTGACGGTCCCCAATGCAGCGATCCTTCGTCCTCCGAACGATCAGTCGCCCAGTTGACGGTCACGCGATCGCCGAACTCTGCGGTGAGGTACGGCGAACGCGTCACCCGGCTGTCGGGTGTGACCTCCTGGCAGGCCGCCGCGATCATCGCGGCCACGAGGCAGAGCCCGAGCGCGCCGAGCGTCAGCCGCCGTCGCCCTCGGCCAACTGCGTCGTTCATCCCGATGAGCATGACGGTCGTGCGCCGTGTCTGTCACATCTCAGAACAACGGTGTGCAGTGCCACCCCCTAGTCTGGCCGGGCGTTCGGCCTCGCCGAGCTCACCGCTCTTGATGGAGGGGCCCGATGACCGCATTCCCAGCGCCCACCCAGGGGATCGTGCTGGCGCACTTCATCGTGTCCGACGACATCGAGCGTTCGCGTCGCTTCTACACGGAGGTGCTCGGCGGTGAGACGGTCACCGTCGGGGAGCCGTCCTACGTCGCGCTCGCCAACAGCTGGATCATCATCAACGTCGGAGGCGGTCCGACTGACGACAAGCCGACCGTCATCCTCGAGACGCCGCGCGACCCGGATCGGGTCAACAGCTTCCTGAACATCCGGGTCGCGGACATCGAGGCCGTGTACGAGGAGTGGAGCGCGCGCGGGGCCGAGTTCCTGACGCCACCGAAGCAGCACGAGACCGAGATCCGCTGCTACATCCGGGACCCGGACGGCTATCTGATCGAGGTCGGCCAGACCACCCGTGCTCCCAAGGTGCAGACCGATTCCTGACCGATCGGAAGCGGGCCACGCATGACCGAGCCACCGCGGGTCGCGATCGTCACGGGCGCGTCGCAGGGCATCGGGGCCGGTGTCGTGACTGCGTTCCGTCAGGCCGGGTACGCCGTCGTCGGCACCTCGCGTTCGATCCGACCGTCCGACGACTCCGACTACCTCACGGTCCCGGGGGACCTCGCAGAGGCCGCGACGGCGACGCACGTCGTGGACCAGGCGCTCGATCGCTTCGGACGGATCGACAGCTTGATCAACGTGGCGGGGCTCTTCATCGGCAAGCCGTTCACCGAGTACACGCTCCAGGACTTCGCCGCGGTCACAGCGGTGAACCTGGCCGGGTTCTTCCACCTCACGCAGCGCGTCATCGCGCCGATGGTGAGTCAGGGCGGTGGCCACATCGTCAACATCACCACCAGCCTCGTGGACCAGCCGGACCGTGAGCGGCCGTCCGCGCTGACGTCGCTCACCAAGGGTGGACTCGATGCCGTCACCCGTGCCCTCGCCGCGGAGTACGCGACCCGTGGTGTGCGGGTCAACGCGGTCGCGCCAGGGGTCATCGAGACTCCAGTGCACGACTCGGCGTCCTACGATGAGATCGCGGCTCGTCACCCGATCGGCCGCATCAGTGACGTCGTCGACGGGATCCTCTACCTGGAACGGGCGACGTTCGTCACCGGCGAGACCCTGCGCATCGACGGCGGTTGGGCGACGGGCCATTGACGTGGTCGAGCCGGTACGTTGCCGCTGCTGACGGGGCGTGGAGCAAGGAGCGACCATGACCACACTCGAGAACCGGCCGAACACCGCACTCCTCGTCGTGGACGTGCAGAACGGCGTGGTGGCCGGCGCGCACGAGCGCGACGCGGTCGTCGCGAACATGGGCCGCCTGGTCGACAAGGCGCGGCGGGAACAGGTCCCCGTGGTCTGGGTGCAGCACTCCGACGATGAGCTGGCGCGGGGGAGCGACGACTGGCGGATCGTCCCCGAGCTGACTCCCGACGAGGTCGAGCCGCTCATCGAGAAGACCTACGGTGACTCGTTCGAAGCCACCAGCCTCGAGACCGTGCTGTCGGATCTCGGCGTCGGGCGACTCATCGTCGTCGGCGCCCAGACCGACGCGTGCATCCGCTCGACGCTCCACGGCGCGTTCACACGCGGATACGACGCCACCCTGGTCGGCGACGCCCACACGACGGAGGACCAGACGGCATGGGGCGCGCCACCGCCGGACCAGGTCATCGCGCACACCAACCTGTACTGGAAGTTCCAGTCGGCGCCGGGACGGACCGCCGGGACCGTCGCGACCGCGGACGTCGACTTCGGCCCGAGCTGACGGGCCTGGGAGGCCTCCGGTCAGGGGAAGACGGGGTGGCCGTCGAGGTAGGCGAGCTCGGCGAGCGCCGCGTCGGGGAGCCAACGGGCGAGCTCGGCGCGGATCGGCTCGGTGTCGATCGCGGTCGAGAAGCCGGGGAGCCAGTCGTCGTGATGGCAGAGGACGACATTGCGCGCCTTCAGCAGCCACGCCTGACGCGCGACGAACTGTGCGAGCGTTCCCTGGATCGGCTCGCCGTCGACGTTGCCGCGTCCCGCGGCGGCGAGGATGGCGACGTCCGGCCGGAGGTCGTGCAGGATGCCGCTCCAGTGCCCGGAGGTGTCCTGGTACAGGATCGAGCCCGCGGGCGTCTCGAAGACGTAGACCAGCGCGCCGCCGTCGCCCTTCCCACCTTGGTTCGATTCGGTCAGGTGAGCCAGCACCTCGTCGCCAAGCGAGACGAAGTGTGCCGCGAGGTCGCCGAGGCGAGCATTGCGCTCCTGGTGGGTCAGCCCGAGGTCGCCGATGCACACCGCGTCCGAACCGGACATCGCCGTCTGCGACCAGACGCAGGAGTGCAGGGACGGGAAGACCCCGACCACGACATCGTCGGAGAGGCGCACACGCTCGCCGCCGGCGACCGGCATGAGCTGCGCGTTTGGGACGCCGGCACGAGCGAGGATGCGACACGTCTCGTACGACCCGATGACGGTCGCGCCGGTGTTCTGCGCGATGCGCTCGGCTCCCCAGAGATGGTCGAAGTGCGAGTGCCCGACCACGATCCAGTCGGCCCGGTCGATGTCCTCGGCGCGCAGCCCGGTCCCCGGCGCGCCCGCGACCCGATCGATGTAGGCGTCGAGGAACACGACCAGTGCGCCGATCGTCAGTCGGAACGTCGCGCACCCGTACCAGTCCAGCGTGGTCGCATCCGGGCTCATGGACCCGAGTCTTCCTCAGTCATGGGTCCCGGCGCCGCAGTGCCTCTATCCTCCGGCCCGAGGACCAGCACGTCCCGTCGACGGGGAGCCGTCCATGATCTTCATCGTTGCGAAGTTCAAGGTCCGGCCGGAGCACCTCGACGCGTGGCTCGAGCGCGCGAACGGGTTCAGCGAAGCGACGCGCGCGGAGTCGGGGAACCTCTGGTTCGACTGGTCGCGCAGCGTCGACCGTCCGGACGAGTTCGTGCTGGTGGAGGCATTCCGCGACGCCGAAGCGGGCGGTGAGCACGTTCGCTCGGAGCACTTCACCGCGGCGACCCGCGAGCTGCCGTCGCTGCTGGTCGAGACGCCGAAGGTCATCAACGTCGAGGTCCCTGGGACCGAGTGGTCCGATCTCGGCGAGATGGCCGTCGTCGATGGCAGGGAGAAGACATGAGCGAAGACGGAGTGCCGGAACCAACCAGTCGTCGCCTGAGTGGCGGTGCGATCACGTCGCTCACCGGCGGCGTGGTGCTGCTGATCTTCATCGTGCAGAACACGCAGGACGTGAAGTTCCACTTCCTCTTCTTCAGCTTCACGTGGCCGCTCTGGCTGTACACGATCGTGACGGCCGTGTTCGGGGCCGTGGTGTGGCTCGGCCTCGGCGTGATGCGCCGGCACCGGCGTCGCAAGGAGCGGCGCGAGGATCGGCGCGACTGAGACCTACTCCGGGTCGGGGACTTCCCCGGCCGCGACGCGTTCGCGGCGCGAGATCCTCGTGCAGCACCGACTGCTCGGCCGCCCGGAGCCGTGCGGGAATCGTCATCGGCCGGCGCGCGCCGGTGTTGAACGCCAGGTTGACCACTTCGAACGTCGTCAGCAGGTCACCGCGCTCGACGTCGTAGGCCCACTGGATGCGGTGCGACGTCTTGTCCGCGAGGCCGATCACCGCGCTGAAGCTCTGGAGGCGGTCTCCGAGGCGGGGCAGGCGCCGGATCGCCATCCGGGTCTCCATCGACGCCCAGCCCATCCGCTCGCCGTCCGGACCCTTGTGGAGCATCTCCGGCAGCCGCCGGTCGACCGGCTGGCCACCCCAGGTCAGCCCGGGCGCCATCGACCGGATGAACGAACCGTCCGCGTCGCACTCCTCGGGCGAGACCTCGCGGACCTTGCGCACCGCGAGGTCGCGATCGCGGAGCGCCTGGAGCCCCGGTGCGCTCGCGACGGGATCGGTGTCGAGCGAGATGCTGCGCGTCGCGCCGCGCGGCGGCAGCTCGACGACGACCGCACGGGCGCGGTCGGCGACGGAGTTTGGAAACGGGACCGGAAGACCCGCGTCGTCCTCGGAGCGCAGCCGGTGCACGAACGTCGCCGCCAGCGCGTCGGTGTCCTCGTTCACGAGCTCGTGGTAGAGGCGGAGGCCGTCCGCGCGGACGTCGATGATCCCGCTGCGCACGACCAGGCGGGCCCCGAGGAGCTGCTCACGGTGGTGTCGCGTGTACACGTCGACGAGACGCAGGGTCACGTCGTCCCGATCGACGAGTGATCCGAGCACGGCCGCGGTGCCTGCCTGCGCGTTCACGCCGTAGAACCGGACGTTCATGTGCCCGAGGTGGTCGATCTGATCCTCGGTGACCGCGCTGCGGTGGGTGATCGTGAGAGGTGTCGCCGTGATGTCGGTGATGGGCCGATCCTTTCGGAACCCACTCGATGGCGGCAACTCGGGCGGCGCACCGCAGCGCGGAGGTGACCCTCCGGCGCATGCGTCACACTGTCTCCCGTGCTGCACACCTCGTCGCTGGGGTCGTGCGCGAGCTCGCCCGTACCTGATCGATGCAGAGGAGAAGCACCGTGACGAAGACCGTGATGATCACCGGCGCCGGGTCCGGATTCGGGAAGGGCGCGAGCCTGGCGTTGGCCGAGCGCGGTCACCACGTCATCGCCACCACCGAGACCGACGAGCAGGCGGCCGCGCTCCGCGCCGAGGCCCCGCAGCTCACGGTCGAGAAGCTCGACATCACGTCGGCCGACGTCACCAAGGCGGCGGACTGGGACATCGACGTGCTGATCAACAACGCGGGCGCCGGGCCAGACCGGGCCGATGGCCGACGTGCCGCTCGATCGGGTGCGCCACCTGTTCGAGGTCAACGTGTTCGGAACGCTCGCGGTCACCCAGCAGGTGCTGCCGCGGCATGGTGGCGAAGGGCGCGGGGCGGGTCATCATCGTGTCGTCGATCGCGGGAGTGGTGGTCGGCCCGTCGTTCGGTCCGTACTCGATGACGAAGCACGCGTTGGAAGCGATGGGCAAGGCGATGCGCGCCGAGCTCGCGCGCGCAGGGCATCGACGTCACGCTGCTGAACCCCGGCCCGTACCTCACCGGCTTCAACGACCGGATGGCCGACTCGATGTGGGAGTGGTTCGGCGAAGGGTCGCTCAACGCGCCGGCCACACCGCTGTTCCAGATGATGCGCGACTTCGTCACCAACGGGCCAGATGGATCCGGCCGAGGTCGTGACCCGGATGGTCGAGCTGATCGAGGCCGAGACGACCACCGAGAACAACTTCGTCCCGCCCGAGATCCTCGGCGACGTCGCGGCCCAGGCCGAGGGCTAGCGACGGATCAGGTCGACGACGCGCGGCGCCGGGAGGAGCGCGTGATCGAGGCGACCGCTCCGGTCCGGATCTGCGACTGCGGTGGGTGGACCGACACGTGGTTCGGCGGCCCGGGCCGCGTGGTGAACATCGCGGTGACGCCGGGAGTCGAGGTGACGATCCGCGCGACCACCGGGCCGGACCCGGTGGTGCTCGACGTCGCCGCGTTCGGCGATCGGTATCCCGTCACGCCGGGCGCGTCGCGCAGCAGTCGGCATCCGCTGCTGGAGGCGGCGATCGACGCCCGGCCACCGCGGGGGGAAGGTCCGGTCGAGGTCCGTGTGCGCTCGACGGTTCCGGCGGGCTGCGGCACGGGCACGTCCGCGGCCGTCGCGGTTGCGCTCCTCGGCGCGCTCGCCGCCGCGCGTGCGGAGGAGCTGTCGCCGCGTGACGTCGCGTACGCCGCCCATCGACTGGAGGTCGAGGTCCTCGGTGCAGAGAGTGGGATCCAGGACCAGCTGAGCTCGGCGTTCGGCGGGATCAGCTTCCTCGAGATCGAGCGCTACCCGGAGGCAACGGTCACGACGTTGCCGGCGTGGGACGGCCTTGACCCTCACCTGACGTTGGTGTTCCTCGGTCGACCCCACGACTCGTCGAGCGTGCACCGCCAGGTCATCGAGAACGCGGCCGGTCAACGATCGGTCTTCGCCCGCTTGCGGGACGCGGCGCTCTCCGCGCGACGCGGTGGTCGCCTGCGATCTCCGCGCGTTCGGCCGGGCGATGATCGCCAACACGGACGCGCAGCGCGCCTTGCGCCCCGAGCTGGTCGGGACCGACGCCGAGCGGGTCATCGCGGCCGCCGGGGCCGGTGGCGCGATCGGCTGGAAGGTCAACGGGGCCGGTGGCGACGGCGGCTCGCTCACGATCCTGAGTCCCACCCCCGACGTGCGCGTGGCGCTCGAGCGCCGGATCACGGGCCTCGACCCCGGCTACCGGGTGCTGCCCACCGCCGTCAGCCCCGTCGGTCTGCAGGTCCGCGGCCGGCTGGAGCGCGGCGGGCCTCGGGCGTGACCGGTTTCTGGGAGGCTGGCCCGATGGAATGCGTGATGGTCTCGCACACCCACTGGGATCGCGAGTGGTACCGGACGTTCCAGGCGTTCCGGGCCCGACTCGTGGACACGATCGACCGGGTCCTCGAGCTGCTGGCGATCGACGAGGGCTGGCGCTTCGTGCTCGACGGCCAGGCCGTCGTCCTGGAGGACTACCTGGAGATCCGCCCCGACC
Organism: uncultured Acidimicrobiia bacterium; assembly: GCA_963770105.1. Taxonomy (GTDB): domain Bacteria; phylum Actinomycetota; class Acidimicrobiia; order IMCC26256; family JAENVU01; genus Chersky-806. The sequence continues at coordinate 833,976 of CAVYOL010000002.1, forward strand.
GCCGCGCCGCGCTGGAGGCGGCGTGCCGCTCGGGCCGGCTCGGCATCGGGCCGTGGTACGTGCAGCCCGACTCGCTGCTGCCCTCCGGTGAGAGTCACGTGCGCAACCTGTTGGCGGGTCGGCGGGTCGCGGGCGGGTTCGGTCCCGTGTCCCGAGTCGCGTACACGCCCGACTCGTTCGGTCACCCGGCGCAGTTCCCCCAGCTGTTCGCCGGGTTCGGCCTCGACGGCTTCGTCTACTGGCGCGGCAACGGCAACGAGATCGACCGGCTCCCCGCGATCTACCGCTGGGTCGGCGCCGACGGCACGTCCGTTCGCGCCCACCACCTCGGCGCGGGCTACTTCGGGGCCGCGTTCCTGCCGACGGATGTCGATGCGGCAGTGAAGCGCCTGACCCGCGTCGGCAACGCGCTGGCGAAGGCGGGTGGCGACCGGATCCTGTTGATGAACGGCGTCGACCATGCCCCGCCGGATCCCCACACCGCCGAGGTCGCCGAGGCGCTCGCGGCGGCGACCGGCTGGACGGTGCGCCGCGGCCTGTTCGACGACTTCGTCGACGGGCTCGAGGCGGGCGAGGCTGAACACCACGGCGAGCTCGTCGGTGGCCGGCTGGCGAACCTGCTCCCCGGCGTCTGGTCGTCCCGGCTCCACCTCAAGCTCGCCGACCGGACCGCGGAGGCGGCGCTCGTCGGCTGGACCGAGCCCTGGGCGGCGTTCGGTCGTGCGCTCGGGCTCGCGGACGAGCGACCGTCGCTGCGGGTCGCCTGGCGCGAGCTGCTCGTGAACCAGGCCCACGACTCGATCGGTGGTTGTTCCGTCGACGCGGTGCACCAACAGATGGAGCCGCGGTACGCGAACGCGATCGAGCTGGCCCGCGAGACCTCGGCGCGGTTGCTCGAGCGGCTGGCCGGTCTGCCCACCGACCGGGCCCTGCCGTGGACCGACGACACCGACCTCGCGGTGTTCAACCCGTCCCCGTTTCCTCGCACCGACGTCGTGCGCTTCCCCCTCGACGGCGTCCCCACGTTCCTCGTCACCGACGACAACGCCGACATCCATCCACTCGCCGTCGCGAGCCTGATGCGCCAGGGGTTCACGGTCGACGGCCAACCGGTGCGGATGGTGCCGGTCGAGGACCCCAACCGGTTCCGGGTGCTGCCCGAGCAGGTGCCCGCGGATGTGGAGTTCGTCGTCACCGACATCCCGGCGTTCGGATGGCGGCGCGTGCACCTCGAGCCGGCGGACGCCGCGCCCGACCACGTCGACGACGGCCGGACGATCACGATCGGCGATGTCTCGGTGACCGCCGCGGCGGACGGGACGCTCGCCGTCCGGATGGGGGAGCACCGGTGGGAGCACCTCGCCGCAGTCGAGGATCTCGCCGATTCGGGGGACACCTACGACTTCGACGGCCTGCCTGACGACGAGCCGGTGACGGCGCCGACGCGGGTCGATGTCGTCCGCCGGCTCGCGCCGACGGGAGTGGCCGAGCTCGTGGTCACGCGCACGTTCGCGTTGCCCGCGGGGCTCACCGCCGACCGACGGGCGCGCACGGACGCGACGGTCGACTGCGTGCTCACCACGACGGTGCGGCTCTCGCCGGGGGTCGACCGCGTGGATCTCAGCGTGCGGCTCGACAACGCCGCGCACGATCACCGACTGCGGCTCCGGTTTCCCAGCGGTGCACCGGTCGACACGTTCCACGCCGCGACCACGTTCGACACCGCGACCCGCACCACAGAGCTCGCCGACGATCGCGGCTGGCAGCACCGGGCCCCCGCGACCTTCCCGCATCAGGGGTGGGTCGGCGCCAACGACCTCGCGGTCGCTGCGCCCGGGCTTCCCGAAGCCGAGGTCACCGCGTCCGGCACGATCGCCGTGACCCTGCTGCGTGCGGTGGGCAACCTCTCGCGCCTCGACCTGCGCTCCCGGCCCGTGCCGGCCGGGCCCGGGCACGTGACGCCCGACGCCCAGTGCATCGGAGCGATGACCGCGCGGCTCGCGCTCTTCGCAGGAGACGCGGACCCGGCGGTCATCCGCAGCGCCGAGCTGGGCCTCCGCGCGGTCCCCGCCGGCGACCTCCCGTTGCTGGCTGCCGACGCACCGCTCTTCGAGCTCGAGGGAGTCGCCGTCCTCTCCGCCCTGAAGCCGGCGGAGCACGGCGACGGGCTCGTCGTCCGGATCCTGAACCCGACCGATGTCGCCGGGCCCACGACCCTGCGGTTCGGGCTCCCCGTCGACACGTTCATCGACGCGAACCTCGACGAGACGCCGAGGTCGGAGACCCCGCTGCCGGCCGCGGACGGCGTGCTGACCCTCGAGGTCGGGCCGCACCAGCTGCGCACGATCCTGGTGTCGGGCCTAGGCCGATCCTGAGCCGGCCGACGTCGGAGTCACGGAGAGCCCGTAGGAGAGCGACGAGTACCAGTCGCCCCGGCCCTGGGGCGTCAGGTCGAGGAGGTGCCAGGTCGCGCACAGCAGGTCGATCCCGCGCTCCCGGATCTCCGCGGACATCGACGGCCGGGCGGTGTAGGTGTGGTGCACGCCTCCCGCGTCGAGTCCGAAGACCGAGACGGTGGAGTCCTGCACGCCGTCGAGCTCTTCGCTCCGCAGGTCGTACTTGAAGCTGTTGTCGCCACAGCTCAGCAGCCGGAGCCGGTCCCAGCCGCGGTTCCGCGCGTGCTCCCGCAACGGGACGGGATCGGCCGCGGCGACGACCACGAAGTCGACGTTCTGCGCGAGATGCTGCGCGATGCCGTTGAAGCCGTCGATCCACTGCGTGCACATCGGACACGGCTCGGTCTCGGCCTTGCCGAACATCAGGTGGTACACGACGAGCGGTCGTCCGGGCGCGGTGAACAGCTCGCTCAGGCGGACGGGGCGCACCGGGTCATCGCCGTCGTCGAGCGACCGGGGGCCCTCGAGGAAGACGTAGTCCTCGACCAGCGGGCCGTCGGGGAGGGCGCGTCGCATCGCCGCGACGCGTTCGCGGTGCTGCATCAGCTCGATCTCGGCGAGCCGCAGCTCCTCACGGGCGGCGACGTACTCGACGGACTCCTGTGCGAGACGGGTGTACTCCATGGCTCACCTGACCGATCCGGGTTGAAGGTTGTGGGGCCGCTTCACGTGACGGTGCTCACGACGGTGGACAGGTCGCGCAGCTTGCCGACCCATCCACTGTCGAACTTTGCTCGGGGATCGAGCGGAAGATCGGCGTGCTCGAGGTGGAGCACGGTCCCGGTGCCGTCCCGACGCAAGGTGATCGTGACGGTGGTCGCGGCGCCGTCGATCATCCAACGCCAACGAATGCGTTGGGGCGGATCGAGCTCGAGCACCTCGGCGTCGATGCGCCCGCTCGGCCGTCCGGCGTCGAAGAAGGAGAAGCGGTGCCCGACGACCGGTTCGAAGTCGTTGGGCATCAACCAGATCGCGAGCTCGTCGGGGCTCACGATGGCGTTCCAGACCCGCTCGATCGGGTGCTCGAAGCGGGCTTCGTGGACGACGACACCGTCTCCGGTGATCACGCGGGCCCGTCCAGGTGTGCCGCCAGGCGGTCGAGCGAGCCGGCCCAGAACGCATCGAGCTCCGCCAGCCATCGATCGATGTCGCGCAGACCGTCGCGTCGCAACGAGTAGTACCGCTCGCGACCGTCGCGCCGCTCGGTGACGGCTCCTGCGGTGAGCATCATCCGCAGGTGCTGCGACGTGGCCGAGCGACTGACGGGGAGGTCGAGCGCCAGATCCGTCACGCGCCGCTCACCCCGGCTGAGCCGGGCGAGGAGCTCGCGCCGGACCGGGTGCGCCAGGACGGCGAACGCGTCCTCCATGACCGGCGCGCCCGCTCGACCCATGCCTGCAGAATACGTTAGGAGAATCTAACGAGTCAACGGGCGTAGGTTCCGGAGGTGAGGCTCCGACTCGGCGTCGTCCTGTGGCTGCTGTCCTGGGTCCCGTACGGGATCATCCTCGGGCTCGACGGCACCGCGCTGACGCTGGCCTGGGGGTTCGAGATCCTGTTGGGGATCGTGGGGCTCGCGCTCGCCGGCACGGAGTTCGCCCAGGCGGTCAAGGCGAAGGGGTGGAAGCGCGCGCCGGGGGTGGCCTGGCACGCGCTGCGCCACGGACGTGACGTCGAAGCTGTCGTCTGAACCCCCGGCCGTGCAGGCTCGACTGCCGACCGGCGGCGTGGGCAGACTGACCGCATGGCCAACCTCCAGTTCTCCGACTCGATCGTCGTCGCGCGCCCGGCCGAGGAGCTGTACGACATGGTCGCCGACGTCACCCGCATGGGGGAGTGGAGCCCCGTCTGCAAGGAGTGCTGGTGGGAGGACGACGACGGCGGCCCGCGTGTCGGGTCGTGGTTCGTCGGCCGCAACGTCCTGCCCGATCGGACGTGGAAGACCCGCTCGGAGGTCGTGGCGGCGGATCGGGGTCACGAGTTCGCGTTCATCGTCGGCGGCTCGTACGTCCGCTGGGGTTATCGCTTCGAGCCGGCGGACGGAGCCACGGTCATCACCGAGTCCTGGGAGATGCTGCCCGACATCCACGCGTTGTTCGTCGAGCGGTTCGGTGACGGTGCGGCGGAGCAGGTCGCCGATCGGCAGGAGGCCGCGCGCGACGGGGATCCCGGCGACCCTGGCCGCGATCAAGCAGGCCGCGGAACGCGCCTGAGCGTCACGTCGTGAGCTGGATGACGCCATCGACGATGAGGACGATGCCGAGCACCGCCGACGGGTAGAAGGTGAGCGGTTCACGGTGGGCGCTGATCCAGGCCTGCGCACTGGTGATCCACTCCGTCGCGCGGTGCCCGAAGACGACGTACAGGACCACCGGGATCCAGACGAGCATGGTGGCGACGACCACGTAGAGCACCGCGAGGGCGACCTCCTCGCCTCCGTGCAGCTCGGCCGAGCTGACGGCCGCAGTGACAACAAGCGTGATGCCGAGCCGCTTCGGACCGCCGATGCCCAGCGCGCTGCCCGTCGCGAGCGCGGTCGAGGGTCGCAGGTTCGACAGCCGGGCTCGGAACGCTTCGGTCCGGGGGCCCGGGGTGCGGGGCCTTACGTTGCGTTCGCGTCGGCGCAGGTACCCGGCCGCGACGAGCAGCGCCGCGCCGAAGGCGATCGTCAGCCACGACTGCAGCGTCGCGTGGTGCTGGTCGCGCCCGGGGAACGACAGATTGCCGATGGCGAGGGCGAGAAAGCAGAACACGGCCTGGCCCGCGACGAAGCCGATCGCGAAGGCGCTGCCGTTGAGTCGGCCGCGGCCACTGGTCAGGACGACGAGCACCGCGGCGAGCGCGAGCGGGCTCGTTGCCGCGACCAGTGCGAAGAGCACGACGCGGAACACGAGGTCGGTCGAGGGAAAGGTGGGCGTGGGGGAGTTCTAGCAACTGCGGTCCCGGAGGCCCGCCCTCTGGCTCTGCGGCGCCGGCCGAGGGTTAGCGTCGCCGCATGCCCTCCGTGCGGCTCGCCACCGAGTCCGACCGGCCGCAGGTCCTGGCCACGCTGACCGACGCGTTCGCCGTGGATCCGGTCATTCGCTGGTTCTTCCCTGATGACACCTACCCGGCCCGCGCCGCGGCGTTCTTCGGCTTCCTCTTCGACGTCCGGGTGGAGGCCGGCGGCGCGTGGGTGATCGACGGGTGCGCATCCACCGCGTTGTGGTCGCCGCCGGACGCCTCGGCGCTCGAATGGGAGGACCGGGCGTGGGGCGAGGTCGCGGCCGAGCTCACCGCCGCGGAGATCGACCGCTGTGACCGGTGGGACGCCGCCGTCGCGCCGCACCATCCGGCCACCGAGCACTGGTACCTCGGGGTGCTCGGCACCGCGAGCGCGCATCAGGGTCGAGGGTTAGGTCCCGCGGTCGCGCGGCCCGGACTCGAAGCCGCGGCTCGCGCCGACCTCCCGGCGTTCCTCGAGACCGGGGTCGAGCGCAACGTCGCGCTGTACGAGCGGATGGGCTTCGTCGTGACAGGGTGCATCGAGTCGCCCGGCCTTCCGGCCGGGTGGTGCCTCCGTCGGGACCCGGCGGCGCTCGAGTAGGTCGGGAGCACAACCGTGGGCGAGATCGGCATCGCCGTCGTAGTCATCGCCGTGGCCCTCGTCTCGTATCAGCGCGGCCGTCGATCGGGCACGTGGTCGTGGCTGGAGTTCGGCAAGGCCATGATCGGTGCGCTGGTGCTGGTCGCGATCGTCGTTCCGCTGGCGTTGCTGATCGCCGACGCCTCGGGCCCGGACCAGGCCGGAATCGCCACCGTCGCGATCGTGGCCCTGGCGCTCGGTGGATCGTTCGCGCTCGCCATCTGGATGAAGCGGCGCAAGGCGGGTCCCGCCGGGCCGGGCTGAGCGCCGGACCGCGGCTGCTCATCGGAGCCTCGTCGTCGGTTGACCGTCGCTTCACATTCCGGGTCTACCGTGATCGTGAACGGAAGGCGCCACCATGCAGCACACGAACGCACGAACCATCATCCGGAGCGTCATCGCCGTCATCCTCGTCGTGCTCGGCATCGGCGCACTGAGCGGTGGCCGGGTGATCGTCGGTGTCCTGCTGCTCGCCCTGGCCGCATGCAACGTCACGCTCACCGTCATGATGCGGCGCCGGCGAGCCGAGCTCCTCCGGCGCTTCCCCAACTACGCGACGCGAGGCACGAGCTCCCCGTCTTGACCGCGGGGCCGCGAACTGCTCCCATCGGCCCGTGTCCCCACTGCAGCACGACCCCGACCTCGAGCCGCTAAGCGTCCGTCGGGCCCGGGGCAAGGCGGCGCGCGAGCTCGCGCCGCTGCGCGGCCTCGGCGTCTGGCGCTCCGACGACCGGCGCGACGCCCTCGCGACGATCGTCGGGCAGAGCGCGACGCGTGTGCCGGAGCTGGTCCCGCTCCGGCACGGCCGGATGGCCGCGTCGCCGTGGAGCTACTACCGAGGTGCCGCGGCGGTGATGGCCCGGGACCTCGGGTCGATGTCGAACAGCGGCATCGAGGTGCAGCTCTGTGGTGACGCGCACGTACTGAACTTCGGGCTCTGGGCCACGCCGGAACGGAACCTCTCGTTCGACCTGCGGGACTTCGACGAGACCCTTCCCGGCCCGTTCGAGTGGGACGTCCAGCGGTTCGCCGCCAGCCTCATCGTGGTGGCGCGCCACAACGGACTCGCCCCCGCGATCGGCGACGACGCGGTCGCGGCCGCGCTCCGGGCGTATCGGACGCGCATGGCGCACTACGCCACCGCGCCGCAGATGGAGATCTGGTACGAGAGCATCTACGTCGACCAGCTGCTCGAGTTCTTCGAAGGCAAGCAACGCAAGCGCGTGTCGAAGCTCATCGACAAGCAGGGGGAGCGCCGCACCAGTCGCGGCGCCTTCGAGAAGCTGACGCACGTCGTCGACGGTCACCGCCGGCTCATGGAGAACCCGCCGAAGCTGACCCACTTCGACGATCCGCACCGGCTCGAGATCGTGCACGAGGTCTTCGGCAAGTACGCGGCAACGCTCCAGGCCGATCGCCGGCACTGCCTGGGGAACTTCGCGTACGTCGACACCGCGCGCCAGGTGGTCGGTGTCGGGAGCGTGGGCATGCTGGTGTACCTGCTCCTGCTCGAGGGGCGCGGCGGTGGTGATCCGCTCTTCCTGCAGGTCAAGCAGGCCGTCCCGTCGGTGTACGAGGCGCAGCTTCGGAGCAGCCGCTATCGCAACCACGGCGCGCGCGTCGTGAACGGCAAGCGGCTGATCCAGAGCGCGACCGACATCTTCGTGGGGTGGACGTCGTACGAGGGGATGGACTTCTACGTCCGACAGTTCCGCGACATGAAGATCATCCCGGACAGCGAACGCGTCGCGCCCGGGCTGGTGCGCTTCGCGACCGCGTGCGGCGAGGTGCTCGCGCGATCCCACGCCCGTACGGGTGATCCGGCGACGATCGCGGGATACATCGGCAAGGGCGCGCGCTTCGACGAGGCGATCGGCGACTTCGCCCGCCGCTACGCCGACCAGACGGAGCGCGACCACGCGCAGCTCGTCGACGCGATCGCTCGGGGCGAGGTCGCCGCCGAATCCGGCTGATCCGGCCTCATCCGGAGCGCCGGGCCGGCGGAATGTCCGGAACCACCCGGTACCAGCGGCGCGCATTTCAAGTTTTCGGGCCCAGGTGTCGAACGCGCTCGAATGAGAATTGGGCAGGATTTGAGAAAGTCTCGTTGGCGCGTCGCGCTCGGAGTGCTGGTCGTGGTCGTCCCACTGCTCGTCGCGGCCCTGCCCGCGGGCGCCGCACCTTCGGGCACGGGTTCGATCTCGGGTCGTGTCGTCGATGCCGACGGCCAACCCGTCTCGGGCATCTGCGCGCAGGTCGAGAACGGTCCGCAGGTGCAGACCGACGCACTCGGGACGTACACGATCCCCGATCTCGATGCCGGCTCGTACAAGGTCGGGTTCACCGACTGCAACGCGACGCCGAAGTACGTCGAGCAGTGGTACTCCGGCCACCCGGACGCGACCTCGGCCGACGCGGTGGTCGTGATGGACGGCATGGCCACTCCACTGGGCGACGTCACGCTCGCCGAGGGCGTCACGGTCACCGGCAACGTCACGGACACGAACGGTGCACCGCTCTCCGGCATCACGGTCAACCTCTCGCCCACGAACCCGGGTCCCACCAGGATCGGCGTCCAGACCGACGTCAACGGCGACTACACGACCGCGCCGACGACGCCCGGCAACTACAAGGTGGCGTTCGTCGACCAGTCGCCGAACCCGGTGTGGGCGACGCAGTACTGGAAGCAGGCGCCGTCGTTCAACACCGCGGCCACGCTGACGCTGAGCACCGCCAACAGTCCGGTGCAGGGCGTGAACGCTCGCCTGACGGCCGGGGCGACGATCGAAGGGACCGTGCGCGGTCCCGGGGGCGCCGCGCTATCCGGGATCTGCGTCGACGCCGACACGCCGGCGAACAACGGGTCCGACTGGGTCGCCGGCACGATCACGAACCCGGACGGCAGCTACACGATTGGGAACCTCCCCGCCACCGACATCCGGGTGCACTTCCGCGACTGCACGAGCGGGCCCTACCTCGACCAGTGGTACTCGGGTTCCGACTACGACACTTCGACGCCGGTCGTGCTGGCCGCAGGGGACGACCGGACGGGCATCGACGCGCAGCTGGCGGAGGGCACGGTTGTCGCGGGGCTCGTGACGGATGCGCACGGGAACCCGATCGCCGGCATCTCCGTCAACGTGAACCCCACCGGGAACGGCGGGTCCGGATGGGCCCAGACCGATCCCACCGGGCACTACCAGACGAGCGCGGTGGCACCCGGCAGCTACACGGTCCAGTTCCGTGACAACAACTCGCCGGTGATCTGGGCCGCGCAGTACTGGAACGACGCCGCGACGCCGAGCACGGCAACCAACCTCGACGTGACCGGCACGGACGCGCAGATCGACAACATCGACGCGACGCTCGTACCGGGCGCGACGGTGACCGGTCGGGCCACCGTGGCCGGCGCACCCGCGGGCAACGTGTGCGTGAGTGCAGAAACGGACAACGGCAACGGCACGGACTACATCGACGGGGCGACGACCGCGCCCGACGGTACGTACACGATCGCGGGACTGCCGGCGACGCCCTTGTTGATCCACTTCCGCAACTGCGACGACGCGGGGAGCTACATCGAGCAGTGGTGGAACCACGCGTCGAGCAGCGGGAGTGCCACGGCGCTCACGCTGACGCCGGGGACCACCAGGTCGGGAATCGACGCGCAGCTGTCGTTCGCCGGGCAGATCAAGGGCACCGTGACCGACCGGGCCGGGAACCCGCTCGCGGGCATCTGCGCGCAGGCCACGACCAGCACCTTCGTCGGTGGACTGGCGCGCACGAACGATCACGGCCAGTACACGATCGACGTCGACCGTGGCGGCAGCTACCGGGTGCAGTTCGTCGACTGCAGCGGGAGCCCGAAGTACGCCGGCCAGTGGTGGAAGGGCCAGGCCGATTCCGGCGCGGCGCAGACCGTGAACCTCGCCGCCGGCCACGTCGTCGGCCACATCGACGCGCAGCTGGCCCGCGGTGCCGTCGGCACGATCTCGGGCCAGGTCCTGAACCTCCACGGCACGGCGATGACGTCCGTCTGCGTCATCGCGTTCCTCCCGAACCAGTTCGCGCTCTTCGGGATGGTGCAGTCCGACGGCACCTACACGATTCCGGACGTTCCCTCCGGGACGTACGCGCTCGCGTTCCTCGGCTGTGGTGCGGGTGGCGACCCCAGCCCCATCGTCCAGGATCCGCGGTCGTCGATCACGAGCTACCCCGCGGCCTGGTGGAACGGCCCGCTGGTCGACGTCGGCAAGCAGGGCGACGGTCCGGACCCGATCGCGCAGGGCGCGACGCTCGTGGCGGTCAAGCCGGGTCACGATCTCACCGGGTACAACTGGTGCTTTGGGTGCACCGCGGTGACGATCACCTCGATCACGCCGGGCCCCGGCACGCTGAAGGTCGCGTTCACGACGCCCGGACTCGTGCCGACCGTCGGGGCCAGCAGCGTGTCGGCGTCGTCGCGCACTTCGCGGAGCTACACCGTGACGTGCACGTCGAGCAACGGTGGAGTCACGGGCCACGCGACCGGGTCCGCCTCGCCGATCACCGTCACCGGGCTCACGCCCGGTGCTTCGTACTCGTGCCTCGTCACGGCCGCCGACGGTTCGCAGTCGGTCGGATCTTCGGTCCGTTCCGTTTCGGTCACGGCGTCGGCCGGCGGCGAGGGACCGGTGGTCGTCCCGGTCGCGGATCCATCGGCGACCCCGACGGCATCCGGTGCGACAGGCGCGACCGCAGGGACGGCACCGAGCTCGTTCCCCACGGCGGCGGGAACCGCAACGATGGCACGCACTGGCACGGACTCGGAGGATCAGGCGGGCGTCGGCGCAACGCTGCTCGCGCTGGGACTCGCGCTCGTGCTCATCGGCCGGACCCGGAAGGGACATCGGCCCACGCGCGCGTGAGCCTGGCTACGCGTCGGACTTGCTGCGCCCCTTGGCCTTCTGGGCCCGCTTCCATTCGCGGACGCGCGCGAAGGCCTCCGGCGAGTCGATGTCGGCGACGGAACGAGGCGACGCGTCGCCGAACGGCGTCGCGAGTCGCTCCCACCCCTCGGGCGCGAGGCCGAAGCGCTTGCCGAGGATCGCGAGGAAGATCTTCGCCTTCTCCTCGCCGTATCCGGGCAGCGCCTTGAGCCGGGCGAGCAGCACGTCGGGTTCGCGCACCCCGCTCCAGATCTGGCGCGGGTCGCCGTCATAGGTGTCGACGATGACCTGGCACAGCGCCTGGGTCCGCTTGGCCATCGACCCGGGGTAGCGGTGCAGTGCCGGCTTCTCGCGGAACACCTCGACGAAGTCGTCGGGCGGCATCGCCGCGATCCGCGCGGCATCGAGTCCGCCGAGCCGTTTCGAGAGCGAGGCCGGACCGCGAAACGCCCACTCCATCGGGACCTGCTGGTCGAGGAGCATGCCGATGAGGAGGGCGAGCGGGTCGTCGACGAGCAGCTGGTCGGCGGCCGCGTCGCCGGTGATGGGGAACGAGACTCGAGCCATGACCGCAGCGTATTGCGATCGGAGGCGCCGTCTCATGGTGACCCGGCGCGACGGGGCCGAGTTTCGGTGGGAAATGTTCGGGGTAGCCGGAAGCGAGGTGATTGACTTTCGGGCACAAGCGCCGGCGAGCATGCGGAGGCTGAGATGGGTGTAGCCGAGTTCTTTGGCGACCTGGTGGGCGGGGATGCGCCGGTCGAGTTCCGGGCGTACGACGGCACCCGCGCCGGGCCCGAGGGCGCACCCGCGGTCGTGGTCATCCGTTCGCCGCGCGCGCTGCGCCGGCTGGTGACGGCACCGAACGAGCTCGGCCTGGGCCGCGCGTACGTCACCGGCGAGCTGGACCTCGACGGCGACATCTTCGCGGTGCTCTCGTTGCAGGACCGGTTGGACGGGCTCCGGGTCAGTCCCGCGCAGGTGCTGGAAGCACTGAAGATCCTGGGTGTGAAGTCGCTCAAGCCGTTGCCGCCACCGCCCGAGGAGGCGCGGTTGCGCGGCGTCCGGCACTCGAAGGAGCGCGACGCGGCCGCGATCGCGCACCACTACGACGTCTCGAACGACTTCTACCGGACCGTGCTGGGACCGTCGATGACCTACTCCTGCGCGGTGTGGACCGACCCGGGCCACACGCTCGAGGAGGCGCAGGCGAACAAGTACGAGCTGGTGTCGAACAAGCTCGGGCTCGAGCCCGGGATGCGCCTGCTCGACATCGGTTGTGGTTGGGGCGGGATGATCCTGCACGCGGCGCAGCACCACGGGGTCCACGCGGTCGGCGTGACGCTGTCGCGCCGGCAGGCCGAGCTGGCGGCCAAGCGGGTCGCCGACGCGGGGCTCACCGACCGGGTCGAGGTCCGCTGCCTCGACTACCGGGACATCGGCGACGGCCCGTACGACGCGATCAGCTCGATCGGCATGTTCGAGCACGTCGGCTGGACCCAGCTCGACGAGTACTTCAGCCGGTGCCGCGTCGTTGCTCGCTCCGGGCGGGCGGTTCCTGAACCACGGGATCAGCGAGCCGCCGTACGTGTTCGCGAATCCGGTGGCCCGTGTGACCTCGGAGCTGCGGGCGCGGTTCGGGCGCGGCCTCGCCCACGACTTCTTCAACCGCTACGTCTTTCCCGACGGCGAGCTGCACGAGGTCGGTCTGGTCGTCTCGGCGATCCAGCGGGCCGGGCTCGAGGCCCGTCACGTCGAGAGCCTGCGCGAGCACTACGCGCTCACGCTGCGGCAGTGGTTGGCCAACCTCGAGGGCAACTGGGACCGACGCGGTGCGCGAGGCGGGCGAGGCCCGGGCCCGGGTGTGGCGGCTCTACATCGCGGCTTCGGCGGTCGGGTTCGAGGCGAACCAGATCCAGATCCACCAGGTGCTCGCGACGAAGTCGGACGACGGCAACAGCGGCATGCCGCTGCGCCCGAGCTTCACCTGAGTTCCGGCGTCACTCGCTCTCGCGGGGGACGTAGGCGTCGAACGCGACGCGGATCGTCTCGTCGGCCGCGGCCCGGTCCTCCCAGTGGCCCGGCTCGGTGAGCTTGCCCGGCTCGAGCTGCTTGTAGACCTGGAAGAAGTGGAGGATCTCGTCGAGCAGGAAGCTCGCGATGTCCGTGATGTCGAGCAGGTGGGACCACCGTGGGTCCGTTGCCGGGACCGAGAGGATCTTGTCGTCGCCGCCGGCTTCGTCACGCATGCGCAGCACCGCGACCGGTCGGGCGAGGATGTGGCAACCCGGGAACGTCGGTTCGTCGAGCAGCACCATGATGTCGAGCGGGTCGCCGTCGTCGGCGAGGGTCGACGGGATGAAGCCGTAGTCGGTCGGGTACTGGGTCGCCGTGAAGAGCATGCGGTCGAGCCAGATCAGACCGGTCTCGTGGTTGGCCTCGTACTTGTTGCGCGAGCCCCGCGGCACCTCGATGATCGCTTCGACTTCCACGCGCTGCAGGTTACCGGCGCGGCACCGACCCGAGGCGGCTGCGGACATCGGCAACGAGTGCGCCGAGATCCGTGACCTCGCGCTCGACCGCCGGGCCCTTCGTGCGGGCGAAGACGAAGACGCATCGGGTCACCGGGCGTCCGAGCACGTGCTCGAGAGCCAACGCGTACGCCGCGCCCTGCGGGCGGTAGCGCGCGAGCGCGGCGTCGATCTCCGCGTCGCTGCGCGCGGCATCCGTCTTGTAGTCGACCACGATCAGGTCGTCACCGTCGGCGACGAGCAGGTCGATGAAGCCCTCGACCGTGGTGCCGTCGATCACCGCGGCCACCGGGACCTCCCGCCAGGACTGCCCGGCCGCGGCGGCGCGGATCGTCGGCGCGCCGAGCACGCTGCGGGCCAGCGCGGCGATGGTGGCTTCACGCTCGGGGATGCCCTCGGCGAGGGCCTGAGCGCGCGCCGCGCCGTCGATGCCCGCGCCGGTCGCGAGGTCCGCGGTCTGCAACACCGCGTGGACGGCGCGTCCGAGGGCCGTGGCCCCCCGACCCCGTCGCCACGCCGGGCGCTCGTCCTCGGGCTCGGCTTCGAGCTCGCCGGCGCGGGCCTCCTGCGCGTCATCCGGTTCGGGGCGCAGCGCCTGGGCGATGCCGGTCGCCGCGACGACGGGTTGGGCGTCGGTGCGCGCGATCGCGGCCCGCCGGTTGCTCCACCACGTGTCGCGCTCGAGCGCGCTCATCGGTGCGGGCGGGGCCTCCGCGTCCCAGCTGAGCTGGCGTGCGGTCGGTGCCGGAGGCGGGGGCGGTTCCGCGTCGGCGGCCTCGACCCGCCAGGGCAGCGGAGTCTCCGCATCGACCCGCTGGATCTCCGCCGCGTGGCTCCTGACGCCTTCGACGTGGTGCAGGCTCACCACGAGGTGGTCGCGGGCCCGGGTCGTCGCCACGTAGAGGAGGCGCATGCCCTCGGCCCGGTCGGCGACGTCTTCGCGCTCGCAGCGGGTCCCGTACCCGGGCGTGGTCCAGCTCTCGCCGAACGTCGTGAGGCGCAGCTCGGGGTTGGGGTCGCCGTGGTACAGCGCGGCCGGGTTGGCGCGCAGGCCGACCCCGAGACCGGCGAGCAGCACGACCGGGAACTCGAGTCCCTTGCTGCCGTGCACGGTCAGCACCCGCACGGCGTCGTCGTCGGGCTCGGGCACGACCGACTCGTTGACCCGCGCGCCTTCCTCCCACTGCTCGTCGAGCCACTGGACGAAGCCCCGCAGGCTCGCCCCACCCGCGTCCGTGAACGCGTGCGCGGCATCCGTGAGGAAGCGCAGCCGGCGCCAGTGGTCCCGCGGCCGGCGGTTGGCCAGCGCGAGCGTGAACAGCCCGCGCTCGCGCATCACCCGTTCGACCGTGTCGGCCGGCGTCTCCCAGAGATGGACGTCGTGGAGCTCGCGCAGGTCGGCCAGCCCGACGACGACGGGGTGGTCCGGCTCGAGCCCCTCGGGCGCGGCCCGGTGGATCGACCAACGCCCGCCCGCGACCCGGAAGTCGAGCAGGTCCGCGTCGGAGCAGCCGAACGCCGGGGTGCGCAACGCCGCGACGATCCGGATCTCGTCGGCGGGATCGTCGATCGCGCCCAGGATCGACACGAGGTCGCGGCACTCGGTCGTCGCGAAGAGCAGCGACTGGCTTTCGATCCGCAGCGGGACGTCCGCGGCCGCGAAGGCCGCTTCGAGCTCGGGGAGCAGCGTCCGGGTCGGGACGAGCACCGCGACGTCGGCGAAGCGGGCGGGCCGCACCCACTCGTCACTCGTCGGCGCGAGCGGCTCGGCCCCGGCCTCCTCCGGCTCGGCGCGGACCCGCCAGCCCTCGGTCCGGATCCGCTGCGCGAGCGCGGCGAGCTCCGTCGCCTCCCGGACGCGGAGGTCGCCGAGTGAGATCGACTTCTTGGCCACCGGACCACCGAGCCGGCGCGACCGGGACGGGCACCTCCGGGTCGGCCGGGCGGAACGCGTGCAGCGGGGAGTACGCGACCTGGAGCCCGTCGGCGTCTTCCTGGATCAGCGCGCCCATCGCGGCGTTGACCCAGTCGATGATCCCGGGGCGGGACCGGAAGCTCTCCGTGAGCTCGAGCACGGACTCGGTGAGGGTCTCCACGACCTGGCCGTACAGCTCGATGTCGGCCCGGCGGAACCGGTAGATGGACTGCTTCGGGTCGCCGACCACGAACAGCGCGCCCGGCCGGGCCGAGATGTCGCTCCAGTCCACCGCGACGTCGGCCTCGGAGGCGATGCCGCCGATGCGCATCGCGAGGTCGATCTGGAGCGGGTCGGTGTCCTGGAACTCGTCGAGCAGGAGGACCTGGAAGCGGTCGGCGAGCGCGGCCCGGACCCGGCCGTCGTCGCGCAGCAGGTTGCGGGCGAGGACGAGGAGGTCGTGGAACGTGACCCGGCCTTCATGGGTCCGCCGCCGCGCCGCGCTCGCGACCTCGCGCACGAGCGCCGCCAGCAGGTTCGAGATCGCGGGGTCGACGACCGCGGCGAGGGCGGCCAGGCGCGCGTCGTTCGCGACCGAGCACGCTTTGGCCGCGAGCTCCTTGCCGTCGTCGCGCCAGCTGCCCTGCTTGCCGTAGGTGCAGGTGAGCTTGGCGCGCTCGCCGAGCAGCGCGAGGGCCTCGAGCTCATCGTGTTGCAACACCCGCAGCCGGTCACCGAGCTCCTGCAGCTCGTCGAGGTGGACGAGCAGCCGGTCCGAGGGGTCGGTGCACGAAGTGCGCAGCTCGGTCGCGGCGTCGATCGCGTCCAGCAGCGGGACCAGGTTCAGCTGGGGGACCGGGGCCAGTGCGATGCCGTACGCCGCGGTGCGGTCGTGGTGCTCGGTGAGGATGCGGGCCAGCTGGCGGTACCGGCTCGGCTTCACGCCGAGCGCGCCGAGGACGAGGAGCGACGGGGCCAGCCCTTCGTCGGCGAAGAGCTGGTCGAGCGTGCGCTGCCACCAGTCCTCGAACGCCACCGACTCCTGGATCGGGTCGAGCACCTCGAAGCCGGGGGGCAACGACGCTTCGAGCGGGTGCTCGGAGAGGATGCGCTGCGCGAACGCGTGGAGGGTCGAGATCGCGGCGTCGTCGAGCGCCTGCAGCGCACGGGAGTAGGGGCCGTCGCCGGCCTCTGCGAGCGCCCGCTCCTCGACCCGCTCGCGGATGCGCTCCTGGAGCTCGCTCGCCGCCGCGGTGGTGAAGGTGATGACCCCGATGTCGCTCATCGGCACGTCGCGCAGCAGCCCGACCACCCGTTCGACCAGCTCGTGGGTCTTCCCGGTTCCCGCGCCCGCAACCACGTTGAGCGTGTGGCCGAGGTCGCCGCGGATCTGCTCGCGCGCGGCCTGGTCCGACGGCAGCCGCACCTCGTCCATGACCGTCTCGGAGGTCATCCTTCGACCTCGAGGCCGCGGAGCTCCACGTACTCGGCGACCGCCGGGTCATGGCGCTTGGCGTCGAACGCGCGCTCCCGGTCGGGCGAGCAGAGGTGGTCGAAGTCGCAGAACCCGCATTCCTCGAAGGTGTTGAAGTACGGGTTCTCCTTGCCGGGGTGCGCCGGGAACGTGCCGGCCGCCACGCCACCGGCGACCGTGGTGAGCACGTCGAGGGCGCGCGGCCCGGCCGTCTCGATGTCGAACCCCTTCAGCTCCTTGCCCTCCGGCTGCGCGGTGTGCCAGTAGTCGGCGCGCACCGGACGCCCGGGGAAGGCCTGCTGCGCGGCCAGCGCGTAGATCGCGAGCTGGATCTTCGTGCCCTGGATCACGGGGTCGTCCTCGAGGCCGCCGAACCCCTTCGTGCTCCCCGTCTTGTAGTCGTAGACGACGACCGGCCCGTCCGGCTCCCGCGTGTCGATCCGGTCGATCGTGCCCCGGAAGTGCACCTCGGTGCCGTCGAGGTCGACGGTCAGCTCGGGGAGGGCGTCGTCGGGGCCGCGTCCGAAGTGGACCTCGGTCCAGAGGGTGGTCAGGCCGCTTTTGGCGCGGATCCGCTCGTCGGCGTCGAGGGTGCGCGAGACCTCGCGCACGATGCGCGCCCGTTCGAGCTGCCACAGCAGCCGGCGCCCGGTCACGCCGGCCGCGACGGCGCGGTCGCACTGCTCGAGCGTCATCTCGCGCGCCCGCGCGCGCTCGTCGGGTGACCAGGGCTGGTCGGGTGACGTGCGCGCGGGCATCTCCTGCACGAAGTCCTCGAGGACCTTGTGCACGAGCGAGCCGCGCTCGCGCGGGTCGATCGTGTCGATCGCCTCCGGCGCGTCGCGCTCGCGCAGCCCGAGCAGGTTCGCCAGGAAGTAGCGGAACGGGCACTGGGCCCAGGCTTCGATGCGCGACGGTGACAGCGGCCGCTCCGGGTTCAACAGGCCGGGGCGGGGACCGACGACGCCGTCGAACTCGGTGAAGCGGGGCTCGGCGCGAGCCTGCAGGGTGTGGAAGCCACGCGCCAGCCGGGGGTTCGCCGCGGTGAGCGGGTGGTCCGCCGGGCCACTCGTGGACTCGGGCTCGATCTGGGACGCGTCGAGCGCCTTGAGCTCGAGCTCGCCCGACCGAGATCGCGGCGCCGGGCAGCCGCAGCGCGGCGGCGAACGACTCGAGGATGCGCACGTCGGGGAGCAGGCCGGGCCGGGCGTCTGCGAGCTGGCGGGCGTTGATCATCGTCCCGGAGAGCTCGCGCACGGTCTCGACGACCCACCGTGACGGGAGCATCGCACGCTGGCCGACGGGATCGGCGCGCGCCCAGCTGAGGACCACCTCGCCGCCCGCGCCACCGAGTGCCGCGAGGTACTCGGCGCGCTCGCGTGCCGCGGCGATGGATCGGGCGGGGACCTGCCCTCCGGTGACCGCTCGCTCGCGGTCGGGAAGCAGCGGGTCGTCCCGTGGTGGCGGCGGCAGCCGACCCTCCGCCGCGCCGACGACGAAGACGGTGTCGAAGTCCGTGCCCCGCAACGATCGGAGCGGGCACAGCAGCACGCCGACGCCGAACCGCCCGACGTGGTCCACGGACTGCTCGAGCTGCTCGGCCAGCGCGATGCGGAACGTCGCCGCGGTCGACCGGGAGGGTGCTCGGCAGCGCGCCGAGCGCGGCGAGCCGGTCCAGCAGCCGTTCGTGCGCCCGGATCTCCGCCTCGGGCCAGCTCGACGGCGGCACGCCGATGTACCGCTGCACGAGCTCGGTCGCCCAGGCGCACCATCCGGACCACGTGGTGAAGGTCTCGGTGGTGCGGGCCACGAGCTCCTCCACGAACCGCGCGAACCGGTCGATCTTCGCGAGCTCGTCGTCGAGCCACTCGGCATCGGGATCCCCGCGGTCGAGCGTCTCCGCCCGCCGGCGGGCGAGCCGGGCCTGCCACTGGTCGGCGCCCGAGACGATGCCCGCCCGGCGCGACAGCCGGTCCCAGCGGTCCACGGGCACGGTGGTTCCGCCCGCGGTCTCGCGGATCGGCGCGCCGGCCAGGAGGCCCAGCACGTCGTCGCGGCGGAAGTCGCGGTCATCGAGATCGACGAGCGCGACGAGCGCGCGCCCGGTGACGGTGTCCGAGAGCCGGCGCACCGACGGCCCGTAGACCGGGATGCCGGCTTCGCCGAGCCGTTCGTGGAGCAGTCGCGCGTGCGGCTCCGGCGACGCGCCAGGCCACCGCGACGTCGTGGAGGGGGCGGCCGGCGTCCGCACGCTCGACCAGCGCGCGCACGACCTCCCGCACCTCGCTCTCCGGGTCCGGCGCGGAGATCACCCGATCGCCGGTGCGAACGGTGGTCGGGGCCGGGTTCGAGCGGGTCCCCGAGCGCGCCGGCGAGGGTCGCGGCCAGGGCGCGCGTCTCACCGTCGGCCTCGGGGTCACCGGTCAGCCCGAGCACCGCGGCGGTGAACGTCCGGGACGCGAACCCGGCGACGAGCGCGAGGCCGCCGGGGCTCAACCGGTCGGGGAGGAACAGCACCAGCGCACCGAGGTCCGCGGGCACACCCGCCTCGGCCACCAGCGCAGCCGCGACCTCGAGCTGGTCCTCGTCGTCGTAGGTGCCGGCGGTCAGGGCGCGGAAGCGGTGGTAGCAGCCGACGACCGAAGCGGCGCGCGGGCTGGTTGCGGCGAGCCGGGCGAGCGCGGCGGCGTCCGCCACGCGCAGGTCGTTGAACGCGCCGACGCAGCGCGCGCACCGTCGACGGATGGCCCGCGACCGAGGCGAACACACCCGGCTCCTCGGCCAGCGCGACGCGCGCGGCCTCGAGCCGCGCTTCGGGGGTGAGCGGGACCCGATCGGGTTCGGCGAGGAACGGTGCCCCGAGCAGCTCGGCGACCCGGTTCAGCGCGAGGAACCGCACGTTGACGAGACCGGGGGAGTGGTCCGGGCCGAAGCGCGCGTCGTGGCGCCGCAACGAGAGACCCGCGTAGTTGGACGGCACGGCCACCGTGACGGGGGCCAGTGGATCCGCGCCCTTGGCCTCGGCGACGAGGCTTTCGAGTGCTGCGCGCGCCGGCTGACCGAACGAGGTGAGGACCAGGCGCTGCATGAAAGCCACACTAACGACGGGTTGGGACAGTGAAGCGGAGGTGGAGCGGGCACGAAGTGCGGACACCGCAGCGCCCCGGCCAGGCGGGCGGAGGACCGACGCGCCCATTTGCGACGGTCCATGTGGGATTGTGGAGGTCCGCATGGAACGCCCCCGCGCCGCTGGCTGCGCTTTTTCGTGATCGTCGCCCTCGGTGGGATCGGCATCGGGGTGTGCCTGGCCGCGCCTCGTCCCCGGCATCGTGAAGATCGCGGGCTCGAGCCAGTACTCGGGCAAGGTCGGGCCGCTGCTCAGCCGCCAGTGCGCGATCTGCGGCGAGCCGACCACCGTCTACGACGCGAACGGGAAGTACCTCGACACGCTCGGTCTGCGCGACCGCCGGCCCGTCCAGCTGAGCGACGTCCCCAAGTCGCTGATCAGCTCGGTGATCGCGACCGAGGACCGGACCTTCTACACGAACCCCGGCGTCGACGTGCAGTCGATGATCCGGGCCTTCCTCGAGAACATCGACAAGGGCGGGGTCGAGCAGGGTGGTTCGACGATCACCCAGCAGCTGATCAAGAACCGCGTGCTGAAGCACCCGAAGCAGGACCTCAACCGCAAGATCAAGGAAGCCGCGCTCGCGATCCGGCTGAACGAGGAGTGGTCCAAGAACCACATCCTCGAGGAGTACCTGAACACCGTGTACTTCGGCCAGGGCTCGTACGGGGTCAAGGCGGCCGCGGCGCGCTACTTCGACAACACGCCGCTCGACAAGATCGACCTCGCCCAGGCCGCGCTCCTCGCCGGGTTGATCAAGAACCCCGAGGGCGACAACCCGTTCCTGCACCCGTCGAACGCGTTCATCCGCCGGGCCCAGGTGCTCTCGACGATGCAGAAGCAGCACCGCATCACGAAGGCGCAGCAGGCGCTCGCCAACGCGCAACCGCTGCCGACGGTTCCGCCGCCCGCCGAGTTCCGTCCCGACAACTACTACGTCGCGACGGTCCGGGACCTGCTCACCACCGATCCGAAGTTCGGGCTCGGCGCCACGGACAAGGAGCGCGAGGACAAGCTCAACCTCGGTGGTCTCCGGGTCTTCACGGCCTACGACCCGACGAGCGAGTTCCTCGCGCAGTCGTCGATCGACAACACGGTCCCGCTGACGCAGTTCAAGCTCGCGCTGGCCGCCATGGACCCGAGCAACGGCGACGTGAGGGCGATCGTCGCGGGGCCGCACCTCAGCTTCAACGACTCCCCGTACAACCTCGCGACGATGCCGCTGGACACGGGCGCGAACCCCGCGCCGACCGGTCGCCAGCCCGGATCGACGTTCAAGGCGGTCGTGCTCGCCACCGCGCTCGAGAACGGGTTCTCGGTCAAGGACTCGGTGGACGGGACGTCGCCGTGCACCCTGCGGCTCACCGGCAAGAAGTACAACCCGCTGCTCCGGACCCAGAACGCCGAGGGCGGCGGTGGCGTCATGAGCCTCCGGAGCGCCACCGAGAACTCGGTGAACTGCGCGTACTTCCGCCTCGGCGCCGCAGTGGGCCTCCAGAAGATCACCGACATGGCGAAGCGGCTCGGGATCACCCACCCGATCAACCCGGACAACTACTCCCTCTCGATCGGCTCCTCGGACGGCGTCTCCCCGCTCGACATGGCGACGGCCTTCGCGACCTTCGCCGCCGACGGCGTCCGCCACGATCCGGTGTTCATCACCAAGGTCGAGGACTCGAACGGCCACGTCATCTTCCGGGACAAGGGGGAGGGCGTGCGTGTGCTGGACCCGCAGATCGCCCGGACGGTCACCGACGTCCTGCGCGGCGTCATCACCCGGGGAACGGGCACCCGGGCGAAGCTCACCGGATCACGTGGCCGCGGGCAAGACGGGGACGACCGACAACGAGAGCGATGCCTGGTTCGTCGGGTACACGCCGCAGCTGGTGACCGCGGTGTGGATGGGTGACCCGAGCGCCCGGATCCCGATGCGGCGGGTCGGGAAGTTCGGGCCGATCTTCGGCGGGACCTGGCCCGCGACGGTCTGGCAGAAGTTCATGTCGGCCGCACTCGCCGGCCAGCCGGAGCTCCCGTTCACCCCGCCCGACCAGAAGCTCTGGCCGTACGGCAAGTACGTGTCGGAGAACGGCCGCGGCAAGACGAGCACGGGCGCGAAGTTCGGCACGCCGTCGAGCACCACCGGTCGCCCGTTCGGCGCGCCGCCGCGCTCGCCCGCGCCCGCGACACCGAGCCCGACATCGGCGCCACCGCCGACGACGCCGAACACCGTGCCCACGTCGACCCCGGGGCCGTGATCCTCGGAGGCGACCGGTAGGCTCGGCTCGATGACTTCGCTCGAGCAGCTCCTCGTGGTCCAGGAGCACGACTCGGAGGCGGAAGGCCTCCGTCACCGGCGGGCGATCCTCCCGGAGCGCGAGGTGCTGGCGCGCTCCGAGGCCGAGGTCGCCGCGCTGGAGCCCCAGCTCGCCGACGCCCGCGGGCGGCGTGACGAGGTGGTCCGGGAGGTCAAGCGGCTCGACGACGAGAGCTCGGCCGTGACGGCCCGCATCAAAGAGGTCGAGAAGACCATGTACTCGGGCACGATCAGCTCGCCGCGCGAGCTCCAGGCGATGTCGGCCGACGTCGAGTCCCTCACCCGCCACAACAGCACGCTCGACGACCGCGAGCTCGAGCTCATGGAGCGCCAGGAGGCGCTCGACGCCGAGGTCGGGGGGTTCGAGGCCCGGGTCGCGGAGCTGCGGGCGGTGGCCGACTCGGCGCGCGGCGCGCTGGTCGAGAAGGAATCGGTGATCGACGCGGAGCTGGCCAAGGAGCTCGAGGCGCGCGGGGTCGCCGCCGGCGCGATCCCGGCCGACCTGCTGGCGACCTACGAGCGGATCCGCCAGAGCAACCACGGTGCCGGGGTGGCGCGGCTCGTCGGCAACACCTGCCAGGGGTGCCGGCTGACGATCCCGGCCACCGAGGTGGACCGGATCCACCGCCAGGGCGAGGACGGGACCGTGCACAACTGCGACAACTGCGGCGCGATCCTCGTCCCGACGTCGTGACCATCGACACGATCGAGGTCCAGTGTGACGGCGGCGCGCGGGGGAACCCCGGGCCGGCGGCGATCGGCGCGGTCGTCCTCGACGTGACCGTCGACCCACCGGTGCTCCTGGCCAGCGTGAGCGAGTGCATCGGGATCGCCACGAACAACGTCGCCGAGTACCGGGCGTGCATCGAGGGCCTGCGGGCCGCGCTCGAGTTCGATCCGCGCCGCGTGCGCGTCCGCGCTGATTCCGAGCTGATGATCCGCCAGCTCGAAGGCCGGTACAAGGTGAAGAGCCCGCACCTCAAGCCGCTCTACGAGGAGGCTCGCGCGCTGCTGGCCGAGTTCCCCGAGGTGGATCTCGCCCACATCCGGCGGGAGAAGAACGCCGACGCCGATGCGCTCGTCAACGCGGCGCTCGACGCGGTGGATTCGTAGGCGCGCCTCCATGGTGTTCTGGTATCTCGCGCCGTCGATCGTCGCGGTGCACGACATCTTCCGCAGTCGCGGTCTCGACTACCGGCTGATCGCGCTGGGTGCGATCCTGCCGCTGCTCATCGACGCGCCGCTCGGGTACTACGCGTACGGCCACTCGCTCTTCGTCGCGGTCGGCGTCCTCGCGCTCGTGATGCTCGCGACCATCGGTCGGTCCCGGCTCCTGCGCCGCCAGCTGATCTGCCTGCCGATCGGGTGGATGTGCGGCCTCGTGCTCTCGGGCGCGTTCCTGCACAACACGTCGTTCCTCTGGCCCCTGCTCGGCTCGGACTTCCCGCACGACTCCCTCGTCCCGCCGGTCACGATCCTCGTGCTGCTCGATGCCGCGGGCTTCGCGCTCGGCGTGTGGGCGTGGGGACGGTTCGGCTTGCGCGACCCTGCGAAGCGCGCCGAGTTCTTCCGGCGGGGCCGGTTGCAGGAGCCGGTGACGTGATCCTCTTCGTGCGCCACGGCGAGACGGAGGCGAACCGGCAGCGGCTCGCGCTCGGGCGCGCCGATCCGGCGCTCACGGAGCGGGGCCGCGAGCAGGCCGCCGCGTTGGCGGCGCGCATCGAGCTCCTCGAGGTGGCCACCGTGTTCGCGAGCCCGCTGCTGCGCGCTCGCGAGACCGCCGCGCCGATCGCGGCCGCGGTCGGGGCCGAGGTCGTCGTCGACGACCGGCTGATCGAGCTCGACTACGGCGAGTGGGACGGTCAGAGCTTCCCCGACCTGCCGCCCGACGCGCTCGCGCGCTGGCGCACCGACCCGACGTTCGCGCCGCCGGGTGGTGAGAGCCTCCGCGCGGTCGCATTGCGCGTCGCGGGACTCTGCACCGAGCTGCTCGACGGACCGACCGTCGTCGCGGTCAGCCACGTCTCACCGATCAAGGCCGCGGTCACGTGGGCGTTGGGGGCGAGCGAGGAGCTCGGGTGGCGGATGTTCCTCGACCTGGCGTCGATCACCCGGATCGCCGGTCGCAACGGTCAGGCCAGCCTGATCGGCTACAACGACACGGCCCATCTGACCCTCTGACCCGCCCGGAAGCGGTCGGGGGTCACGCATCTAAGGTGCAGGAATGGCCGAACGGTTGACCGTCGACGTCGTCATCGTGGGCGCCGGGCTCTCGGGCCTGAGCGCGGCCCGCGCGCTCGTCGCCGGCGGCAAGACGGTCGTCGTGCTCGAGGCCCGCGATCGTGTCGGCGGCCGGGTCCACGGCAAGACGTTGCGCGACCGCGAGACCGTGGTCGAGGTCGGTGGGCAGTGGATCGGGCCGGGGCAGCACCGGATGATCCGACTCACCACCGAGCTCGGGCTCGAGACGTTCCCGACCTACAACGAGGGCGAGAACCTGCTGCGGTTCGGCGACGCACAGGCGCGCTACCGGGGCGCGATCCCGAAGATCAGCCCGGTGTCGCTCGTCGACATGGGCCAGGCCCAGCTGCGGTTCGACCGGCTCGCGCGCCAGGTGCCGCTGGAGACGCCGTGGACCGCGAAGCACGCGGACGCGTGGGACTCGGTGACGTTCGCGACCTGGATCAGGCGCAACGCGCACACCGACAAGGCGCGGAGCTTGTTCCGCCTCTTCGCGCAGGCCGTGTTCGCCGCGGAGCCCCAGGACTTCTCGCTCCTGCACGCGCTCCACTACACGCACTCGGGCGGGGGAGTCGACGCGCTCGCCGGCGTCAGCAACGGCGCGCAGCAGGACCGGTACGTCGGTGGCTCGCAGCTCGTGCCGTTCCGTCTCGCCGAGGAGCTGGGCGACGACGTCGTGCGGTTGAGCACGCCGGTGCGGAGGATCGAGCAACGGGGGGATGTGATCACGGTGCTGGCGGACGGCGTGCTCGTCACCGCGCGGCACGCGATCGTCGCGATCCCGCCGGTCCTCGCGGGCCGGATCACGTACGACCCGCCGCTGCCCGCCGCGCGCGACCAGCTCACGCAGCGGTTGCCGGCCGGCTCCGTGATCAAGTGCAACGTGGTCTACGACTCGCCGTTCTGGCGGGCCGAGGGTCTCACCGGCCAGGCGACCGGCGACGAGGGCCCGGTCGGGGTCGTCTTCGACAACTCACCGCCGTCGGGCTCACCCGGCGTGCTGCTCGCGTTCCTCGAAGGCGCGCACGGACGCACGATGGGTCGGGTCTCGCTCGACGAGCGCCGGGAGGCGGTGATCGGGAGCCTGGTGCGGTTCTTCGGGCCCAAGGCGGCCGCGGTCGTGGAGTACGTGGAGCTCGACTGGTCCCAGGAGGAGTGGACGCGGGGTTGCTACGGCGCGCACTTCCCGTGCGGCGTGTGGACGCAGTACGGCTCGGCGCTGCGCGAGCCGATCGGTCGCATCCACTGGGCCGGCGCCGAGACCGCGACCGTCTGGAGCGGCTACATGGACGGTGCGTTGCAGTCGGGCGCGCGCGCCGCGACCGAGGTGCTCGCCGACCCGGCGTAGACCGGCGGCCCGTCGGTCAGCGGCAGGCCTTCCGCGGCGCCTTCAGGGCCATCGTCTTCTTGAGCGAGTTGAAGTTCCGCGCGTTCGCCGCCGGGCAGAATTTCTTCACACCGAGGCTGTACTCGATGTTCATCACCGCCTTGCCGGCCGACGTGAACGGGGCGAGCAGCCCGCACTCCTGGTACTGGAAGCACTGCTCGTTGAGCGCCCAGTCGAAGTAGCCGACCAGCTGCGGGATCTGGTCCAGGTCGTTCTTCAACGCGACGGTGAGGCCACGCGCGTGCGCGGCGTTCGCGATCGCGACGTCGTACGCGAGCTGGTCCGCCCCGGTGAGCGGAAAGCCCGTGGTGTTCGTGTACCCGTCGACGTTGTCGGGATCGACCGAGTCGAAGCCCTTCTGCCGGCAGAGATCGAGTCGGGCGTCCATGATCGGCATGAGCAGGTCGAGGCGTCGGACGTCCAGCCACTGCTCACCCGGCCATCCGTTCCCGCGGCCCTTGACGACGGCCGGGAAGCTCGGCGCGTCGCTGCGCCAGTCCTCGTACGAGCCGGCGCTGAAGTAGCAGGACACCTTGCGGCCCGCCGCGTGGAGTGCGGCCACGGTCGCAGTCGGGGTGTCGAACAGGTCGACGTCGTAGAGCCGCGCGTTGATCGTCGTCTTGATCCTGCCCTGCAGCTGGATCTGCCAGCTCGTGTTCGCGGGTGGTCTCCAGCAGGCGCCGGCGCACGGAACCGGCGCCGGCGGTGCGGCGCCCGCGGGCGAAGCCACGAGGGCCGGCAGGAGGCCGGCGAACAGCGTGGCGATGGCGAAGCCGACCGTGGCCCGACGCCTGAGACGGTGCACGCTTCCCCCTCGGTCGTTCGGCGTGACGCCGGTCAGGATGGCACAGCGGACCGGGTGCGGACCGGGAGCAGCGCGAGCAGGCAGCAGATCACGAACGCGGCCAGCAGGCAGAGCCCCATCGCGGTCGGGCCGAGGAGTCCCGACGCGACGCCGCCGCGGCCGAGGACGTCGCCGACGACGCTCCAGCCCATGGGGTCCACCATCGGGATCAGCAGCAACAGCGTCAGGACCGTCCGCAACGCGCGGGGCCCGATCTCGTCGTCCGGTCGTCGCCGGGCGAGCAGCAGGAGCGGCCAGGTCAGGAGGAGCAGGTCGTAGTCCACGCGGAAGATCGGCACCAGGATGACGAGTGCGGCCAACGTGACCGCGAGCTCGGCCCGGTCACGTTGCGGGTCGCGCGTGTGCAGCCGCCAGGTCGCCCACGCGCCGATCGCGAGGAGCACCAGTCCGAACGCGGTGGCCACGTTCTCGGAGGGGCGCAGCCCGGTCGCGCGTGCGAGTGCGTTGGCGGCGTCGAGACGGAGCGGAGTCCCGATGCGCGACTGGAGCGAGCGACCGGTCACGTCGAGGTCGCGGCGGAGCGAGTCGACGAGTCGGCTGACTCCGCCCGCCGCGTGCGCGAGCTCGATGGTTGCGGCAAGGGAGATCGCCACCGCCGCGCCGATGCCGATCATCGCGGCGCGCATCCGGCGCCGGCACGCGAGCAGGACGGCCAGCGGGATGCCGAAGGTCGGCTTGGTCAGCGCGAGGGCGAGGCCGGCCCCGGCGCGGCCGAAGTGCTTCGCGCTCGCCGCGAGGGCGAGGTAGCAGGCCAACACGACGAGCAGCGTCGGCTCACCCGTCCGGAGATCGATCCGGCCCGGACCGCTCAACAGGAGCAGCGTGCCGACCGCGAACACGGCGTCGGGCCCCGCCCGGAAGCCCGCGAGGCGCAGCGAGACGCCGGCCAGCACCAGGATCAGCGCGAGGTTCAGGCCGAAGTACGCGGCGCGCGCCGAGGCCAGGGAGAGCAGCGCGAGGGGGAGGTGCACGACAAGATGGACCGGGCTGTAGAGCGGGAACTCCTGGCCGACCGGATAGCTCCGGTAGTACCGGTCCGGGTCGTAGGGGTTGACCCCGTCAGTGAACGCGACGACGGGGTAGTAGACCGCGTCACGGAAGTCGGTCTGGAACCCGACGTCCTGGCGGCTCGGCGTGATGTTCTCCCACGTGCTGTGGGTGAGCCAGGCCGCGACCCCCGCGAACGCGAGGACGGCGACGAGCGTGCGCAGCCAACGCGGGATCCCGGTGCGTGCCGCCGTTCCGGTCGACCCCATCGGGCGGCAGGGTACTCAAACCCGTTCGAACCGCTCCCAGTCCTCGAGCAGCACGACCCGCTGGTGGCTGTTCTTCCACGCGAGGACGGTGAGCACCCCCGGCCAGCCGCCGAGCAGGGTGCCGACGAACATCGCGATGAGCCAGGGCTCTTCCTTGGCCCGCTCGGTGCGCCAGACCCAGTGCGGGATGCGCCGGACGTCCCGGAAGCCCCAGACCAGCGCCGGGATCGCCACGGCGAAGCCGACCATGATGCCGACCACGGCCAGGCCGTACTCCGCGCCAGGGGCCAACCGCACCGCGCCACTCTGGCGGTGCGGCGATGAGACCGCAGTGAGAGCAACCAGCCGGTGACGGGACGGTGGAATCGAGGGCGGTGAAGGTGAAATCGGCGAGAAGAACGGCGAGGACGCCCTGCCACACCGGGCAGGGTGGCGCAGCAGGGCGTCGACTCGCCGGCAGGGACCGTATCGTCACGTGACGTCCCCCGGCGAGTGCAGTCCGCGAGTCGCTGAGCACCGACCGTCGCGTCCCCACTGCGAACCGTGACGCTGGGGAGCCACGAGTTTCGCGCTGCGATGCGCCGGGTAGCGCGACAAGAGCCCCCCGTTGTCTTTCGCGGGCTCGCTCGCAGAGGTGGCCCAATGCACGGCGTTTCGTCGGAGTTCGAGCACGAGGAACGGCCGCAGCTCGAGCTGCTGCGCAACAGCTTGGACGACGCTCGGGACCAGCTGCGTCGTGCCCACCTGCGCCTCGATCGCGCGCAGCGTCGAGTGCGGAACCTCGAGGTCGCGGTGCAGAGCTGGCAGGCCCTCGTGACTCAGTACGAACTGACCAATGGGGTTGATATCGGTCGGCAGACGGCTGAGATCCAGCTCTGAACCCGCGCTGATCCCGAGTCGACATGGCCGGCTCGGGTGCGTCATCCTCTCGGGGCCGTGGCGGAGGGGGACAGACGTCCCTGGTGCCCCCCGCTGTGGAATTCCGAATCGTCGCGTGACCGCTGGCGCGTCCGAACGTGCCTCGGGACCGATGTTCGCGACCCGCACTACGACACGGAGGGGA
This sequence comes from uncultured Acidimicrobiia bacterium, assembly GCA_963770105.1. Classification (GTDB taxonomy): domain Bacteria; phylum Actinomycetota; class Acidimicrobiia; order IMCC26256; family JAENVU01; genus Chersky-806. Next base: position 863,155 of record CAVYOL010000002.1, read on the forward strand.
ACGAGTGCACGTGAAGCAAAGCCGTACCTCGAGCACATGGATGGCCAAGGTCGGAGGAGTCCTCGTGGCGGCGTTGCTGCTCACGCCGTTGCTGGGCCTCGCACAGGCGGGCGCCGCGGTCGCGCCGCTGGGATCGCGCGCCGGGATCAGTGGCGGTTCGGTCGTGCTGTGGGAGACCGACAACGAGCGCATCGTCGAGCTCAACCAGATCGCCTCCAGTGGCGCCGGCTGGTTCGCCACGGACATCGACTGGGCGTCGATCGAGACGTCGCGTGGCAACTACAACTGGTCCGCGACGGACCGGGTCGTCCTCGAGGCGCACTCGCGCGGGTTGAAGGTCCTCGGGATCATCGCCTACTCGCCCAAGTGGGCCCGCGGCCCGGACTGCCCGGCCGGCACCACGCACTGCCTGCCGGCCCGGGCCGAGGACTACGCCGCGTTCGCCAAGGTGGTCGCGGCTCGCTACGGCAACTTCTCGTCGAACCCGGTGCTGCGGGGGTCGGTCCAGGCGTGGCAGGTGTGGAACGAGCCGAACCACTACCCGTTCGTCCAGAAGGTCAACGTCCCGCTCTACACGTTGATGCTGAAGCAGAGCTTCCTCGCCATCAAGAGCGTGGACTGGGCCGCGAGCGTCGTGGCCGGGGGGTCTTCACCCGCGCCGGACGACCCGGGGGGCAAGGACATGTCTCCGGCGAGCTTCCTGAGCGCGATCTACCTCTGGGGCGGGAAGGGCTACTTCGACGCCTGGGGTCACCACCCCTACTCGTTCCCGTGCAGTCCGGGGACGGTCGCGAGCTGGAACGCCTTCCAACAGACGCTCTCGCTGCACTGGATCATGGGCGCGAACGGCGACGGCGCGAAGCGGATCTGGGCCACCGAGATCGGCGCGCCGACCGGTGGTGACGTCGGCACCTGTGGAGCGAACAACGGCTCCTCGGTGACGGAGCCGATGCAGGCGTTGCTGACCGCGCAGTCGATGCAGATCTGGATCAAGGACTGGAGCGCGTTCACCGGTCCGATGTTCTGGTACATGATCCGCGATGAGGGCAACAACCCGTACGTTCGTGACGACAACTTCGGGTTGTTGCGCCGGAACTTCACGTCGAAGCCCGCGTACAACGTGTTCAAGCAACAGCTGCAGGGGTAGCTCAGACCTCGGCGCGGATGCGGACGATCGCGGGCTGACCCACGAGCGCCGCTACCTGCTCGAGCACGTCCTCGCGGCTCGCGCGCGGCGGCGAGCGCCTCATCGGGGTACCGGAACCATTCGAGGCTCGCGGCGGTGCGGCGCCACCGCAGCCAGCGGGCCCGCCACGCGATCCACGCCATCCCTCCGATCGGGCCCGCTGCCGCGACTGCGAGCGCAACCCGTCCGCCGAAGCGGCGATAGGCGATCGTCGTCTCGGTGGCCCACATCGTCGGGAGCAGGACAAGCCCGGTGAGGCCCTTGGCGGTCGTCTGCCAGGCCGGGTGCTTCACCTTCGCCCGGACGAGGTGGATCGCGGGGACGATGGCCCCGTTCAACGCGATGCCGACGGCCGCGAAGGGCATGAGGATGACGCTGCCGACGGCGAGGCGGGCGAGTCGGAGCCGGATCCAGCCGGGGTGGAGGCGGGGCACCGCACGCGGGTTGTCGATGCCGAGCAACGCCAGGTCGCGTCGGTAGGCCTCGATCGCGGCGGCCAGGGCGCGGAACGCGTCGCTGTCCTCACCGCCACGCGCTTCGATCGCGGCAGCGAGCGTGCGGCTGAGCGCGCTGCGCTCGGCGAAGACCGGTTCGCGCGGTCCCGCGTCGCGCTCGCCGAGGATGGTGATGGCCGCGGCTCGATCGATCACCGCGGCTTCCTCCCATGACGCGTGGTTGAGGGTGAGCTCGTGCAGCCGCTGGGCCAGGTGGTTGGTCAGGCTGCGCACCGCGACCGGACCGTCCGCCCGGTAGCTCTCGACCCAGTCGTCGACGTCGATGGGATGGCCGACGTGGATCGCGGCCTGGGAGCGGAAGCGGCCCTTGTCGTCGTAGACGAGCCCGATCGGAACGATCGTCACGCCGGGGGTCCGGTTGTCCGCGGCCGCGCCGAGCGCGATGCGCGCGGCGCCGGTCTTCAGGGGGATCATCGCCGGCTCGAGGTGGACACCACCTTCCGGGAAGAGCGCGATGTGCGCGCCCTGCGCGAGCGCTTCGTGGCACGCGGCGAACACCTCTTCGTTGTCGCCCGCCGCGGCGCCTTCCCGGCGTCGGGAGACGGGCAGCACCGCGCGAGCCAGAACAGGAAGCGGGCGGGAGGGAAGCGCCAGAGGTCGCGGCCGGCCAGGAAGCTCGGGAGCCCGGGGAGCTTCGCGGCCATGATGACCGGATCGGCGAGGCCGTTCGTGTGGTTCGCCGCGATGATCGTCGGCTCACCTTCGACGAGTCGCGACTCGCCGGTGACGTCGACGCGTCGGAAGATCACCCGGACGACGATCCAGGCGAGGATCTTCAGGAATCGGTAGGCGGGCGGGCGTTCCGGCCCCGGTCGGCTCACGATCCGGACGGTATCGCCTCCGCGTGTCCGCTCGATGCGCGAGCCATGGTGGCGCGGCCCGAGGAATGGACCCGACGTGCAATATTGTCGCTTCGATTCGAAGGAGGACGATGCCTGCTCGCACCCGTCGAGGACCGACGATCACGTCACGGGCCCTGCGAACGGGCGCAATGCTGGGACTGCTGGTGGTCGTGGTCGCGGCGTGCTCCAGCAGCGGGTCCAGCGGGACCGCGTCGTCGGTGACGAAGCCCGTCGGCCGGCCGTTGATGGGAACCCACTGGGTGTTGAGCGGTGACACGGAGCTCGGGGTGTCGACGGCCGGAGTGTCCGTCACCGCCGTCTTCAAGGCGGGGATCTTGACCGGGAGCAGCGGCTGCAACGGGTACAGCACCCCGTACCAGCTCAACGGCTCCAAGCTGACGATCAGCTCACAGATCCGGGGCACGCTGGTCGGCTGCCCGCCGGGCCCCACCGCGGTCGAGCAGGCCTACCGGGCGCGCCTGCCGCAGGTGAAGTCCTACGAGATCACGGGGCAGACCCTCACGCTGTTCGGCTCCAAGGGGACGACGTTGCTCGTCTACGACGCGACCGACGGCGCTTCGGCGATCGTCGGGAAGTGGACTGCGACGAGCTACTACACGGGAACCGCGATCCAGTCGGTCGAGGTCGGGTCGACGCTCACCGCGGACTTCAGGGACGGTCAGGTCTCGGGGGAGAGCGGCTGCAACAGCTTCGGCGGTCCGTACGAGGTCCAGGGCACCACGATCAAGCTGGGACCGTTCCGCTCGACGCTCAAGGCCTGCACGGATCCGGTGTTGCAGACCCAGGAGCAGAAGTACCTCGCGGCGTTGGGGCTCGCGGCGAGCTACGAGGTGACGGCCACGACCCTGCAGCTCTTCCGGGCCGACGGCGGCATCGCGGCAACCTTCGACAAGTGACGTGCGGGCGCCGCGCGCCCGAGGCACTAGAGCTTGATGAGGACGCCGTTCGTGGCCTGCTCCCATGACGCGCCACACCGCGGGCACGCGAGGAGATGGGCGGGGTACGGGCCGCCCGCGTCGTCCGCCGAGAAGCTGCGAACTGACGGGAAGGCCACCGCCTCCAGCGCAATCTTGCACTCGCTGCAATCGAACTCGACCATCTCGGCTTCCTCCCTTGCTCGTTCGCCCGGTGCTATGGCTTCGACACCCGGGTACCGACCTGAAGCCGGATCTGCCTCGACTCCGGAGAACGGCGGATATGTCCGGTTTGCAGACCGCGACATCTCGTGCGCCGAACGCACCTACGGTGGAAATCGGGCACACATCTTCATCTCCTTCTCATCAAGCCTGCGTATCTTCCCGGCGCGGGCGGAGCTGGGCATCGGTCACCTGGGGGGCAAGCACCGCCCGTGTGCCGAACCTCGGAACGGGCTGAGCCTCAGTCGCCCGCGGAGCGTCTCGAGGCCCCCGCTCCACCATGCCCGGAGTGGGGGCCTCGACGCGCGCACAGGCGGACCGGGTCTCGCGTTTGTCACACGGCGGCGCGGGGTACCTGACCTGTGCTCGGCTTCCCCCCAAGCGAAGCTGAGCCACGGCGTTTCGAGGTCCCCGGCTTCTTGCCAGAGTCGGGGCCTCGACGCGTTCGGAGGACTTCACCGCCTCTCTACCTTCCGGCTACCTGCCGCTGGTACACAGTGCCCATGGGCGGTGAGTGGAGCGACGTTCCGCGGTGGCGACGGCGCGTCCTGTCGGTCGCGTTGCTCGTCGTGCTTGCCGGGTGCGTGATCCTTGCGCTGGGTGGGCAGGAAGGTGGTGCGATGCTCATCGCGGGCTACGCGCTCTTGTGGTTCACGCTGATTCGGATGCTGGTTCGCGTCCCGTCTCGCTCCGAGGATGCGTCGAGGGTGATGCATCGCACGTGAGCGACGACTCCGGCGAACGACCTCCCCGCGTCGAGACCTCCTGGATTTCGATGTTTCGCCCGGCGCGTCGGCGGGTGCAGGTGGCGCGATTGGAGGGCTGGGACCTCTCAATCTGATCGGCGGGTCGAAGATGGACACTGCTCTGGGTAGGTCGAGGCGCTCGGGCGCCGTTTCGCGGCTGGCCGGGACGATGAACGTGACCCTGTTGGTTCAACCAACGTCGGGAGGGGAAGGCTCTCGGTGCGCGCAAGCGCGTCGGATGCGGCGATCGGCTTGAGGCCACGGCAGACACCTGGTCTCAGGTTGTGCGCCGCATCCGCTCGTTGCAAGCGAACGATTGGGAGCAGGCCGCTTTTGTTCCGCTCGGAGCGCGTCGAGGTGGGCTCGCGTCGATGTTCGATGGGCGGCCACGGCCTTCGCTTGTGCGAACGAACGCGTAGGTGGAGACTCGGCCGGCGGACGCATCCTCGCGAACGCGACCTTCAACCGAGAGCAGAGGAACACGTCGTGGCGATTGGCCAGATCTTGCGGTTCTCAGGTGCGACCCTCGAGAAGTACGACGCGGTTCAGGACGAGCTTGGGTGGACACCTTCGGGTGGGCGGCCCGAAGGGATCCTGGCGCACGCAGCCGGATCGACGGACGATGGATTCTGCGTGATCGAGTGGTGGACCTCCCAAGGCGCGTGGGACAAGTTCTTCGCTGAGCGTCTGATGCCTGCGTTCGAGAAGGTCGGCGGCATCCCGCAGCCCGACGTGACGCAGTTCGAGGTGCACTTCAGCGACCCGAGCTAGGGACCGCGTGACCCGACGGTCCTGATCATCCATCGTCCGGTTGGCTCCTGGGTTTCGGCGGAGGCGCGCCGAAGGCGTCGGCCGAGTGGCCGGCGGCGATCCAGGTCGGGCAGCCCGGGGGGTTGCGCCCGTCGAGGAAGTCGTTGATGGTCGAGGTCACGTGCGACGACGTGGGGAGCGCGGCGTGGGTCAACCATCCCGGGCATGCCTCGGTGAGGTGCGCGATCGCGCATTCGGGGCACGGTTCGCCGGGGGCAGCAGCGGTGCGTCGCGATGGTTCGCTGATGCTCGTTGCCGGGGTCGACACGAGCACCGGAAACGGCGCCCTGTTCCGGTTCGATCCGCACGCGATCGGGTACTCGTGTGCCCAGGCGCCGATCACCTCGATCCTCGCCCAGACCACTTCGGGGAGCGACACCGACGCGATCAGCGGTCACTTCGGCGGAGCTCCGTCCTAGATGGATCAGACGTGCCCGGAGTGTGACCGGCCGCTGGAGCCGCTCGACGACGCTGAGATGTTCTCGGGGACACGCCGGTTCCGCTGCCTTGAGTGCGAGATCGTCTACGAGCGCGACGTCTCCGGCCTGCTGACCGAGACTTACCCGCCGTCGCGAGCGAGACGGGCACGCCGCAGGGTCCGCCAGATGCGGAGGATCAGCGCCGCAATGGTCCTTGACCATGCCGACTCCTTCGGGGAGGATTCAAGTTGGCAGGGAGCATGATCGGGAGGGCGACATGCGGGCATCATCGGTGGAGCAATTCTTCGCGAAGGTCCCACTCTTCGCCGGGCTTCCAAAGCGCTATCTGAGGCGCCTCGGTAGTCTCGTGAGCGTCGTCGACGTCGACGCCGGTCGCGTGTTCATCCGGGAAGGTGAAGCGGGACGCGAATTCTTCGTCGTCAACTCAGGCGAGGCCGAGATCCACAAGGGCGACCAGGTGGTCGCGTTTCGGGGACCCAACGAGTTCTTCGGCGAGATCTCGCTGCTGCTCGACCGGCCGCGCACTGCGACGGTGGTGGCCCGCACCGACATGACACTCGAGGTGATCGAACGCCGGGATTTCAAGCGACTGCTCACCGAGCACCCCGAGCTGTACGAGCCACTGCTGACGGCAACGGCCGAGAGACTCGCGACGCTCGAGCAGCTGCCGCACTAGGTTCCGCCGTCGAGCTTCGACGCTCCGAAGCTATCTGCCTTGAACACATCTTCAACGGCGACTGGCGTCAGCGGGCTACTTCTCGAGTTCGACGACTGACGCGTCGAGGCCCTGGCGCTTGGGAATACGGGGGGCCTGACGCTCATGCACTTCCCCGGGCGGTAACCAGAGAACGATGCCTTGTGAACGCCGACCGCATCGGTGTCGCCTGGGGCTAACGTGCGCCCGCGATGAACTCGGAGCGATGCACGGGAGGGACTGATGTCGTTTATCCAGATCATGCAGTTGCAAACGTCCAAGATCGACGAGGTGCGAGTAGCAGTTGACGAGTGGCAGAAGGCAACAGAAGGCAAGGCCACCGTCACACGGAGTGTCGTCAGTCAGGACCGGGACATGCCGGACCGCTATTGGGTCATGGTGTCTTTCGACTCGTATGAGGACGCGATGAAGAACTCGTCTCTCCCGGAGACGGACTTACTCTCGAAGAAGACGATCGAGCTGGCTGACGGCCCTCCCGTCTTCTTCAACCTCGACGTCATCGAGGAACGCCTTGTCGGCGATCGACGACCGGGAACGCACGCGTGACGACCTCGCATGCGGGGTTCCTGAGTTACATCCCCTGACGCGTCGAGTCCCCACCGGAAGCGGGGCCTCGAACGCATAATCGCAACGGTCCGGTGCTCCTCGTTGAGTTCCGGACTGTCCGTCTTCGTTCATACCGCCATCGGCGCGAGCAGACCGACCTTGAGAGCAAATGTCGCAGTCGCCGGGGACGTCGCCACCCGCACGCGTCGAGGCCCCGACCGGGGGGTAGCGAGGTCGGGGCCTCAAAGACGCACGACAAGCTCCACCTGGCGAAGTGGTTTATCCCTGCCGCGACCCAAAACTAAGTGTCTGCAACCAGACGTGTCGAGACCCCGGCTCGGTCAGGTGAACCGGGGTCTCGCGCCTACACGCCAGACCATCTCGGGCAGAGAGGGACGGCGGCAATGGTGCTACGGGCCGAACGGAGGGCCAGATTGCGCGTCGAGGCCCCGACCTCGGGCTAATGAGTGTCGGGACCCCGGATGACGCGCACGCCGCTCTCGGGGGGAAAAGATGAGAGCTTGGTGTTGGGGCCGAACATACGGATGTTTGACCCTGGCGGACAGGCGCGGGCAGCCTCGTTTACAGACCGTTCACCAATGGCCGGACGCGTCGAGACCTCAACTCCGGGCAGGGTGGAGTCGAGGTCTCGAGACGCAGGCAACGCGAGTCCTGCCCCCCAGAGGGTTCAGGACTCGCCTGCCGCTGGCTACAGGATACGCGCCGTTCCTGAAGGCAACCTGAGCGCGATGATTCTGGTCTCGGTCGGTGGGGTCTCGGCCGTTCCGAGCAAGCTCAAACCCTGATGCCGCCCCAAGAATGAGCACCAAAACGGCAGCCCGCACCCCGCGCATTACGTGCCCAAGGTCGTGGCTGCCATTGCTTCTGTGTACCGAGCGTGTACCAGGACGCTGGGACTTGCGAAAATGTGCCGTAAAGATTGGGCGTGGTGGTGAGTCAGCCTGTACGCCGGATTCTGTCCCGGCACCTTGCGGTGCCGGTGGCGACCATCCATCTCGGCCGGCGGTTGCCCGCCGACTCCAGCGGCCTACCCGGAGGTGTGTGACGCAAGCGCCACGCGGACGGGCCGTCCTCCTCCTGTATGACCTTGCTCCTGGTGGGGTTTACCGAGCCGCCCGGGTCACCCCGGGCGCTGGTGCGCTCTTACCGCACCGTTGCACCCTTACCTGTGCGAGCCGGTTGCCCGGCAAGCCATCGGCGGTCTGTTCTCTGTGGCACTGTCCTGCGGGTCGCCCCGACTGGGTGTTACCCAGCACCGTGCCCTGTGGAGTCCGGACGTTCCTCGGACGGGTCGAGCCCGTACGCGGTCGCCCGGCTGACTCACCACCACGCGCCGCCATTGTCGCACCTGGGAGCGAGGCGCGAGTCCGGGCGTGACCGGCCGTAGCCAAAGCGCGCGATTGGTGTGTAGTCTCACGCTCGTCCAGGGAGGGACAGGAGAGGGGTCGGGGTGGGTCTCGAAACGCGCGCGCGCTTCCAATTCCGGTTGGAGCGGCGGGGTTTCAGCGTTCGGAATTGGGTCGTCGTCGCGCTGGTGATCGCGCTGGTGGTCGGCCTGGTCGGGGTCGTCGCGCACCAGGAGCGCGCCGAAGCCGCGAGCCTGCCCAACGGCTTCACCTCCACCGCGGTCTTCAGCGGGCTCACGCTGCCGACGGCCGTGGCGTTCTCACCCGACGGCAAGGTCTACGTCGCGGAGAAGAGCGGCATCATCAAGGTGTTCCCGAACGCGTCGTCGAACAACGGCGTCGTGTTCAAGGACCTCTCGACCCGCACCTTCGACTTCTGGGACCGCGGGATGCTCGGCCTGACCGTCGACCCGCGGATGGGCAACGGCACCGGCCACGACTTCGTATACGCCCTCTACGCGACCGACGCCCCGCCGGGACAGACGCCGCCGGTCTGGAACGACGACTGCCCGACGCCTCCGGGCGGTCTGACCGACGGCTGCATCGTGACGAGCACGCTCTCGCGCATCCCGGTGAACGCGAACGGCACGTCGGGCGCGGAGCAGATCCTGATCTCCAACGAGTGGTGCCAGCAGTTCACGACCCACTCCGCCGGCCACCTCGCGTTCGGGCCCGACGGCAACCTCTACGTGAGTGGCGGCGACGGCGGCAGCTACGAGAACGCGGACTGGGGCCAGTTCGGCGGCAGCTTGCCGAACACCCCGACCCCGGTGAACCCGTGTGGTGACCCGCCGGGTGGCAAGGGGGTCGCGAACACGTCGCCGACCGGCCGGGGTGGCGCGATGCGCTCGCAGAGCCCGCGCCGTCCGGCGGGGGAGCCCCGGGTGCTGAGCGGCACGGTGCTGCGCCTGAACCCGGACACCGGCGCGGGCGTGGTCGGCAACCCGATGTACAACGCGTCGGCGCCGTCGGCGAACGCGTCGCGCATCCTCGCCTACGGGATGCGGAACCCGTTCCGGTTCACCTTCCGACCGAACACGAACGAGCTCTGGGTGGCCGACGTCGGTTGGGGTCTCTTCGAGGAGATCAACCGCATCACCAGCCTGACGCCCGCCAAGGCGCCGAACTTCGGATGGCCCTGCGTCGAGGACCAGACCCACCTCTCGGGCTACCGCGACCTGGACATGTGCAAGGCGCTCTACAACGACACGTCGGATCCGCCGACCGACCCGTACTTCGCGTACGCGCACGGGGAAGCAGTCAACGGCAACGACACGTGCGGCTTCGCGGACGGCACCGCGATCACCGGCGACGCGTTCTACACCGGCAGCCGCTATCCCGCGAGCTACTCGAACGCGCTCTTCTTCGCCGACGACGTCCGCAACTGCATCTACGTCATGACCGCGGGTTCCAATGGCCTGCCCGACCCGGCGACCGCCCGAACGTTCGTCGACGACTCGGACAACCCGACCCCGGTCGACCTCGAGGTGGATCCGGCGTCGAAGGACATCTTCTACGTCAGCATCGCCGGAGGAACCGTCAACCGCATCTCCTATGCATCGTCGAACCGCGCGCCGAGCGCGGTCGCGAGCGCAAGCCCGACGTCCGGTGCCGCGCCGCTCTCCGTCCAGCTCAACGGCGCCGCGTCGACGGACCCGGACGGCGACGCACTCACCTACTCGTGGGACACGGACGGCAACGGCACGTTCGGTGACGCGACCGGCAAGACCCCGACGGTCAGCTACCCGAACGGCGGCACCTACCACGCCCGGCTCCTGGTCACGGATCCCGGCGGCCTCTCGAGCACCAGCAGCGCGGTGACGATCACGGTCACCGCGGCGGGCGGCCCGAAGAACACCGCGGCCCCGGTCGTGGCCGGGACACCCCAGGTCGGGAACCCGATGCTCGCGTCGACGGGGACGTGGACCGGCGCCGCGCCGATCACCTACGCCCGGCAGTGGCAGCGCTGCACGACGGGCGCGGGGTCAACCTGCACCGACATCGCCGGTGCGACCACCGCGGTGTACTCGCCGCAGCTCGTCGATCAGGGCAAGCACCTGCGGGTTCGCGTGACCGCGTCGAACGGCGGCGGCACGAGCTCGGCGGCGTCCGCGCTGGTGGGGCCGGTGACCGCGGGGACGAACACGCCGCCGGTCCCGGTGATCGACACCCCCGCCACCAGCCTCACGTGGAAGTCCGGTGACACCGTCAGCTTCTCCGGCCACGCGGCCGACACGCAGGACGGCACGGAGCCCGCGAGCCGACTCACGTGGGACATCATCCTCGGCCACTGCACCACCACCGGATGTCACACGCATCCCCTCGCGACGCGCACCGGCGTGGCCGGCGGGACGATCGCGGCGCCGGACCACCAGGCGCCGTCGTACATCCAGTTCACGCTCACGGCCACGGACGCATCCGGCGCGACGGCGAGCATCGTCAAGCGGATCGACCCGAAGACGGTGAACCTCACGTTCAAGACCAGTCCCGCCGGGTTGTCGCTGGCCGTAGGCGCCGAGCAGAGCGCGCCCGCGCCGTTCAGCCAGGAATGGGTCGAGGGCTCCCAGGTCCAGCTCAACGCGCCGACGCAGCAGACGGTCGCCGGGGTCACGTACTCGTTCGTCGGCTGGTCCGCCGGGGGCGCCGCGACCCACACTGTCAAGGCGCCGACCGCGGACACGACCTACACCGCGACCTACGCCGCGGCGTGCTCCGGCTCGAGCTACTCGTCCGCCGTGCTCGCCAACGCACCGTGGACCTACTGGCGACTGGGCGACAAGAGCGGGACGACCGCGGCCGACGCGACCCCCAACGCGCGGGCCGGGACCTACGGGGGCGGCGTCGGGCTCGTGAAGGTCGGCGCACTGACCGGCGACAAGAACGCGTCCGTCTCCCTGGACGGGAACAACGACGACGTGTACCGGAAGGGGATCGCGGGCTTCCCGACGACGGCCGTCAGCGCGGAGCTGTGGCTCAAGACCTCCGACGCGACCAAGGAAGCCGGGATCGTCTCCTATGCCGCGAGCTCGTCGGCGGACGAGCTCCAGCTGCGCGACTACCGGTCACTGCGGGTCTTCGTGAAGGGTGCGAGCGTGAACACCGGCATCGCCCTGAACGACAACAGGTGGCACCACCTCGTGGTGACCTGGAAGTCGGTCGGCGGGGTGATCCGGGTCTACAAGGACGGCGCGCTCGCCTACAAGAACCCGGTCCCGGTGCAAGCCGGCACGTCGATCACCGGCGGCGGCACGTTGGTGCTGGGCCAGGATCAGGACAGCGTGGGTGGAGGGTTCGATCCGACCCAGGCCTTCCTCGGGAAGATGGACGAGTTCGCCCTCTACCGGAGCGTGCTCACCGCGGGCCAGGTGAAGGCGCACTACGACGCGGGGACCACCGCGCCGACGTGCGCGGCCGCGGCGGTGCGGGCCGCCGCGTCGAACCGGCCACGACTGGTGCCGGGCTCGGAGTTCCTGCCCAGCCTCCCGAAGCCATCGAGCCCGGTGGGCTCGGTCGGCCCGGTGGGCTCGGTCGAGCTGGTCAGCGCGGTCACCGCCGGCGCGGCGTCGCTCGCGGCCGACCACCGCTCGGTGTTCTGTCCGTTGCTAGGTGTCGAGCGGGGTCTCGACCCCGCGCGCGGCGCGCGTCTGACGGGCACCGATGAGCCCACCGATCAGCCCGAAGATCGCGGCGAACACCAGCTGCCCCAAGATCTGTGACGCGGTGAACACCGGGTCCGAGCCGGCGAACAACCCTTGAGACTCGCCGCGGACCGCCCAGATGAGGACGCGCAACGGGAGCCAGAGCAGGAACGCGCCGACGCCGGCCAGCAGGCCGTTGGAGAGCGGCGCGTCAGGAGTGCGCCGTCCGGCGATCATCCCGGCCACGACGTACGCGAGGAACAGCGCGAGCGCGAACAGCGGCACCCAGCCGCTGCGGTCGAAGTGCGCGACGTCGTGATCCAGGACCGCGCGGAGCGCGGTGAGCGGCACGATGATGAGGAGGCCGGCGAGCGCACCCCGCCCGACGGCTCGTGAATCGACGGTCGACACGGCTTCAGCCTGTCACGCGGGCTCGGGTGCGGGCTCGTCACCCCGGGCGAGCTCCGTGACGGGGACCCGCAGCCCGTCCCTCAGGACCTTCGGGAAGGCCTGCCGGTTGCGGGCGATGATGACTGCCGCGAGCACGAGGTAGACGATCCCGACCGAGATGCGCTCGAGCTCGCGGAGACTCTCGGGCAGCACCGCGCCGAGGACGAACTGCGAGAGGAAGAGGCCGAGCAGCATGTAGGCCTCCTTCACGCTGATCGACCGGTTCGCGAGCACGGCCACCGCGAACGCTGACTGGGCCGCGGTCAGAAACAGCTCCTCGCGCTGGAGCGAGTCGAGGGGGAGGCCGTGCCACGACTGCGACGAGATCGCGAAGACGATCGGCAGGCTTCCGACCAGCAGGGTCCACTGGTTCACCTTCGACGAGAGGAGCGCGCCGAGCGCCGAGTTGGTGTTGAGGCGCCAGGCGAACAGGCCTGCGATGAGGAGCTCCGGGGCTTCGGAGGCGAGTGGTGCGAGCCACTGGACGAGCAGGAACTCGTCGATGCCGAACTGCGCGCCGGTGTGCACGAGTGCCTCGGCGAACCCCTCGGCGCTGGCCAGGATGACGCCGGCCGCGAACGCGAGCATCACGCCGACGAGGAGGCGGCGTTGGAGCTTCGGGAGGCGGCCGATCATCTCCGACGGCCCGACGAGGTGCGGGGCCTCGGCCGGGGCCCGCGCGATCCGCACGAGGTAGGCCACGAACAGGCTGATCAGCACCACCGAGTCGAAGAGCGTCAGCGTGCGCTTCATGCACAGGGTGAGGGAGTAGACGGTCGCGATCATGAGGAACGCGATCTCGACGGAGTGCGACCGGTCGAGCCGGACCTCGTTGTCGACCGGCCCCGGGTCGCCGCGCTCGTGGGCCATCTTCTTCATCCGCCACGCCGCGAGCAGGACCACGAGCGACCAGCCGACGCCGATGAGCAGCCGGTTGCCGCCGGTCATGTTCGCGAGGGCCAGCTGGGCCTGGACGTTGGGGTGGACGCCGGCTTTGGCCGCCTCGCCGGCCTTCGACGTGAAGACGAAGTCGACCGCGTACTCGGGCAGGACCGCGATCAGCGCGAGGACCGCGAGGGCCAGTCCGGCGGAGACGTCGAGCTGGAGCACCTCGGCTGCCCACGCGAGCAGGAACGCCGCGCCGACCACTGCGAGTCCGAACAGCAGGGCTTGGACCCAGCTTTGCGGGCTCAGGCCGCCGAGCCGCAGCACGAGCCCGGGCACCGTGAGGCGCGAACCCGCCCAGGAGCGCCGCCAGCTGTCCCCGAACGACGGCGGGGAGAATCGACGGCCATCGCCCTGATCCTAAAGGCGGAGGTCGGCCACTCTCCGTCGTCCTCCTCAGGTCGTGCGGAATACGCGCCGAAAGAAGGCCGTTAGAACGATTCTGACTTGGAGAAGCGGTCGACATGATGGCACTAGAGGGACTTCCGGTAACTGGGGGCTGGCGTCAGCTGGCTGCCTGCCGCGGCGTCGACCCCGAGGTCTTCCACCCCTCCGAGGAAGAGGACCCCTCTCGGGCCAAGGCCATCTGCGCCGAGTGCCCGGTCCGCGAGGCGTGCCTCGAGCATGCGCTGGCCGTCCGCGAGAAGCACGGTGTCTGGGGTGGGCTGACCGAACGGGAACGCCGTCGGGTCCTGCGCCAGCGTCGTCGCTCCGCGTAGCGGCTGCCGCTTCGACCACGCCCGGGCTTCGCTTCGAGCGTCGCATTCCGGTCTCCTAACGTCACCCCGGTGACCTCTCGCCGCGCGCTGCGCCCGTCCGTCGTCGTGGGCGCGGCAGTCGGTGGGGTGGCACTGGCCGCGGTCGCCATCCGCGTCATCTCCCAACGCCCGCGCCCGGCACTGGGCCCGGTCGTCGGCACGGGTGTCCTAGGGCGCAACGCGCGCCTGGCTCGCCTCGGCGCGCGGCACGAGTGGCAGCTACGCGCTCCACCGGCGCAGGTCGCGTGTTCGCGTCGGCGGAGCGGCGCGAGGTGCTCGACCGGGAGCACGAGATCCGGTCGGCCGAGCAGGTCGCGGCCGAGCTCGGGAACATGAAGGGCGCGCTGATGAAGCTCGGCCAGATGGTCAGCTACCTCGACGAGGGCCTGCCCGAGCACCTGCGGGCCGCGCTGGCCCAGCTGCAGCACGACGCACCCCCGATGAGCGGGGAGCTGGCCGCCTCGATGATCGAGTCGGAGCTCGGCCGTCATCCCGACGTGCGTCTTCGCCGAGTGGGACCCGGTCCCGATCGCGGCGGCGTCCATCGGTCAGGTTCACCGCGCGATGACCCGGGAGGGCGTCGCCGTCGCGGTCAAGGTGCAGTACCCGGGCGTCGCCGCCGCGATCGAGGCCGACCTGGGGAGCGTCGGTCTGTGTTCGGCGGGCTCGGTCAGATCTTCCCGGGTCTCGACTCGGGACCACTCGTGGCCGAGCTGCGCCTGCGGTTGCGCGAGGAGCTCGACTACGAGCGCGAAGCCCGGCACCAGCAGCAGTTCGCGGACTACTACGCAGGGTCATCCGTTCATCCACATCCCGTTCGTGCTGCCCGCGCTACTCGTCGGCGCGGGTGCTCACGACCGAGCTGGCCGAGGGCGCCCGCTTCGCCGAGGCGGAGACGTGGTCGCAGGACGAGCGGAACCTCGCGGCCGAGACCATCTTCCGGTTCGTGTTCGGCAGCCTCTACCGGCTGCGCCTCTTCAACGGCGACCCGCACCCGGGCAACTACCTCTTCCGGCCCGGGGGCCGGGTCACGTTCCTCGACTTCGGTCTCGTCACGCCGTTCCGCCGATCCGAGATGGTGGTGCTGCGGGCGCTGATCGAGAGCATGGTGCTCGACCCCGGATCCGGTGGCGTTCCGCGCCGCGGTCGAGGCGGCCGGGTTCCTGAAGCCCGGCGCACCGATCTCCGACGCGCAGGTCGTCGACTACTTCGGGCACTTCTACGAGTACCTGCAGGAGGACACCCGCTCCACGCTCGAGCACGAGTTCGCGAGCGAGAACGTCCGGCGGGTCTTCGACGCGACGGGTCCGCACCGGGAGGTCATGCGCCACGCGAACGTCCCGCCGGCGTTCGTGATCGTGCAGCGGATCAACCTCGGGCTCTTCGCGGTGCTGGCCGCGCTCGGGGCGACGGCGAACTGGCGGCGCCTGGCCGAGGAGCTCTGGCCCTGGGTCGAGGGCCCGCCGTCGACCCCGTCGGGTGAGCTCGAGCAGGAGTGGCGGCGGCAGACCGGTCGCTGAACCTCCGTTGACCGAACGCTGTCCCGGGGGCGTTTGGAACCATAAAACCTGATCTCCGGGCCTGTAGGCTTCCCCGCACCATGGACTTCGACCTGCCGCCCGAGCTGGCGGAGCTCCAGGCTTCGGTGCGGAAGCTCGCCCAGGAGCGGGTCGCGCCCCGGGCGCGGGAGATCGACCTCACCGAGGAGTACCCGCAGGACCTCTTCGAGCTCTTCGTCGAGACCGGCCTCGCCGGGCTGTGCGTCCCCGAGGAGTACGGCGGGTCCGGTGCCGGGATCCTCGGGCTGGCGATCGCGATCGAAGAGGTCGCCAAGTACTCGAATGCGGCCGCCCTCATGCTCCTCCTCACCCGCCTGCCGACCGGACCGCTGCTCATCGCCGGCAGCGAGGAGATGAAGCACAAGTACCTCACCCCGGTGACGACGGGCGAGCAGCGCGCCGCGTTCGGCCTCTCCGAGCCGCAGGCCGGCAGCGACGTGATGGGCATGCGGACCAAGGCCGTGCTCGACGGCGACCGACTGGGTCCTCTCCGGCACCAAGTGCTGGATGTCCGGCGTGCAGCAGGCCGACTGGTACTGCGTGTTCGCGAAGACCGGGCCCGCGGACTCCGCGCGCGCACGACAGCATCACGGCCTTCGTGGTGGAGCGCGAACTGGGAAGGCGTGTCCGTCGGGCGCATCGACAAGAAGATGGGGGTCAAGGGCGTCGACACCGGCGAGCTCATCCTCGACCAGGTGCGGGTGCCGGCCGAGAACATCGTCGGCGACATCGGCGGGTTCCGTCTCTGCATGCTCGGGCTTGAACGCCATGCGACCCATCGTGGCGGCGCGCGGCATCGGGCTCGCCGAAGGCGCGCTGATGTACGCGGTCGAGTACGCGAAGCAGCGCGAGGCGTTCACCAAGACGATCGCGGACTTCCAGGGCATCCAGTGGAAGATCGCCGAGCTCGCCACCGAGATCGAGGCCGCGCGCCTGCTCACGTACCGCGCCGCGTGGATGGCCGACCGGGGCCAGTTCACCAAGGAATTCGTGCCCGTACCTCTCGATGTGCAAGTACTACGCGACCGAGCTCGCCGTGAAGGTGAGCAACCATGCGCTGCAGATGCTCGGTGCGGCGGGCTACATGCAGGACCACCCGATGGAGCTCTACTACCGCGACGCGAAGCAGCTGACGATCGTCGAGGGCACGAGCCAGGTGCAGCTCGGTCTCATCGCCAAGGGTGTGCTCGATCACGATCTGTGGTGGGACTAGCCCGATGAGTGCCGACACCGCCGCGTTCGCCTGGCCCGACGCACTGGGTCCCCTTTCGCGTCGCGAGGATCTCCCGGCCGAGCTCGCGGAGGCCGCGATGGCCACGATCCTCGAGCGGCACGGCGGCGCCGGCCGCAGATCGCCGCGTTCGCGGTGCTGCTCGCGCGCGAAGGGCGAGACGCCGGTCGAGCTCGCCGCGCTCGTGCGGACGATGCTCGAGTTCGCGGAGTCGATCCCGATCGATCCCGAAGGCGCGCCCTCGCCCCTCGTCGACACCTGCGGGACCGGGGGCGACCGGTCGCACACGTTCAACATCTCGACGGTGGCCGCGCTCGTGATCGCCGGCGCGGGGGTCCGGGTCGCCAAGCACGGGAACCGGGCCGCCTCGTCGGTGTGCGGCTCGGCGGACCTGCTCGAGGAGCTCGGCGTCGTCGATCGACCTCGGCCCCGCCGGCGTGGTCCGGTGCATCGAGGAGACGAACATCGCGTTCTGCTTCGCGGCAGCAGTTCCACGCGGCGATGCGCTTCGCCGGGCCGGTCCGCTCGGAGCTCGGCATCCCGACGACGTTCAACTTCCTCGGCCCGCTGGCGAACCCGGCCCGGGTGACCCGGCAGGTGGTCGGGGTCTCGGATCCGGCGATGGCGGAACGGGTCATCGGCACGCTGCGCGAGCTCGGGGCGAAGCACGCCATGGTCTTCTTCGGTCACGACGGCCTGGACGAGCTCACCACGACCGACCTCTCCACCCTGCGGGAGCTGCGCAACGGCGAAGTGCACCGGACGGTCGTCGATCCGCTGGACCTCGGCATCTCCCGGGCCTCCGCCGAGGACCTGCGCGGCGGGACCCCGCCCGACAACGCGAAGATCGCCCGGCGAGTGCTCGACGGTGAGAAGGGTGCAGTCCGCGACGTCGTCGTGCTCAACGCCGCGGCCGCGCTGGTGGTGGCCGACGTCGCGGCCGATCTCGCCGGCGGGCATCGAAGCCGCATGCGCGGCGATCGACACCGGGCGCGCGGCCGAGACGCTCGAGCGGTTCATCACGGTGAGCCGGTCCGCACGTGAAGCCGAGGCCGGGTAGCGATGGCCAGCGCACTGCAGTGTCCCGCGTGCGGGTTCAAGCACCGGCTCTCCGGGCTGACGGGCGACCCCGTCTTCTCGTGTGAGCAGTGCGGGCGGCTGCTGAAGACGCCGGTCGAGTACCGCCGACCCGAACCGTCGATGCAGTCCGCGGGACCACCGTCGAATGGCAGCAGCCGGGTGCAACGCGGCGGTTCCGCCGCGCGCGACCAGACCTCGGTGATGCGCGCGACCGGCGCACCTGCGGCCGCATCGGCCGCCGCAGGCGCGCCGGCACCACCGCGCCGATCCGCGCCACGCCCACCCGCGACGATGGCCGTCCCGCTGCAGATCCTCGGCTGGGTCGTCGCCGTGCTCCTCGGCGGGATCGTCGTCCGGTACCTCGCGAAGTGGACGGGCCTGGTCACCGGGGACTCGATCATCGACATCCTCACCGGCACCGGCTGGGGCCGCTACCTCCGGGTGTTCGCGCTCGTCCCGTTCTGGGCGCTGGTCACCGCGGGGCTGATGACCGGCTTCACGGAGGGCGCCCGATGGTGGAGCGCGCGGCGCCGGACGATGCCGTCCGGACGTCCCGTGCGGCCGCGCCCGGCGGCGCCGCGACCGACGCAGCCGAAGCCGGCACCCGCCGCGTCGACCCCGCCGCCGGCCCGGACCCAGGCGCCGCCGTCTCGGACCGAGGCACCGGCTCCGGCCCCGGCTCCCGCCCCGGCGCCCGCGCCGAAGCCGGCTCCTGCACCGGTCGAGACGAGCCCGGCGAGTGGGGGCGACGCGCCCCGGCCCCGCCGGATCCCGAAGCGCGACATCTCCTCCTAGCCCGCCGGCGGGGCCAGCTCGGCGGGGAGGTGGTCGACGGTCGCGTCGAGCAGGCGGGCCCGTCCCGCCGCGAGCTCGCGCTCGACCCAGCGGGCGACGACGACGAGCTCGTCCAGGTCCTGGCGCTCGGTGGTGCGCGCCGGGCGGTCGTCGGCCGCCCCTTCGCCGGTGGCCAACCGTCCGTTCTCGAGCTCGATGACACCGGTCACGGTCAGGATGCGCAGGGTCCCGGAGCTGCCGAGCCAGTCCAGCAGCTGATGGTGGCGGAGCACGCCGGCGAGGGTCGCCCGCTGGTCCCGCGCGATCGCGGCGGCTTCGAACTGGTCGGTGGCCGCGAGCTCGTTCATCCGCGTCGTGAGGGAGTCGAGCAGCACGTCGGGTTCGCCCTGCAGCCCGCGGACGACGGACGCGACCACGGTTGCGTACTCGGTCTCGGAGCCGTGGCCACGGCACGGGCACTCGACCAGGCCGCCGGTGGCCGGGCACGGCCCGTCGTCCGGTGCGTCGGGTCGGATGCGCGTGCTGCAGCGGCGGATGGGCACCGCGGCCTCGATGGCGGCTCGGAGCGCGGTGACGGCCGCGAACGAGGCGAGCGGACCGAAGTAGAGCGCGCCGTCGTCGCGGGCCTGGTGCACGACGGCGAGACGCGGGAAGCGCTCGGACAACGTCAGCTTCAGGTACGCGTAGCCGCGCCAGCCCTTCCCGCGGCGGTTGAACCGCGGCTCGTGCTCCCGGATGAGGCGCGCTTCGCGCACGGACGCCTCGAGCTCGTCCGCGCACTCGATCCAGTCGATGGCCTCGGTCTCGCACACCAGCTGGGGCACCTTCCGCCGGTCGCCGCGGAAGTGCGAACGGACGGAGGTGCGCAGGTTGGCGGCGCGGCCCACGTACAGGACGGTGCCGTTCCGGTCGCGGAACCGGTAGACGCCCGGGCGGCGGGGGAGCCGCGCGGTGAGCCGGAGCTTGCTGGTCGACGGGTGGAGGCGGATCTTGGGGAGCGCGAGGAGGTCGTCCAGGGCGAGCACGCCGAAGGTACCGGCCCGTTCGAGGAGCGCGTGGAACACCTCGGCCGTCGCGTCCGCGTCGGCGAGCGCGCGGTGGCAGGGCTCGACGGTGACCCGGAGGTGACGGGCGAGGGTGCCGAGCTTCAGATCGTCGACCTCGTCGTGGAGCAGCCGCCGGGACATCCCGAGGGTGTCCGCCCGCGGGTTCTCGAGCGGCGGCGCGCCCCGGCGCACGAGCGCGGCGTCCAGAAAGCTGATGTCGAACCGGATGTTGTGGCCGACGATCACCGCGGGGCCGATGAACTCGAGCAGCGCCGGGAGGACCTCGTCGACGCGCGGCGCGGGCAGCACCATGGACTCGGTGATGCCGGTCAGCACCGTGATGTACGGAGGAATCGGCATCCCGGGGTTGACGAGCGTGTCGAACACCCCGAGGCATTCGCCGCCGCGGTACTTCACCGCGCCGACCTCGGTGATCTCGTCGAGGTCGGGCGAGGTCCCGGTGGTCTCGAGGTCCAGCACCACGAAGGTGACGTCGCACAGCGGTGTCGCGAGGGCATCGAAGCGGTCCGGGAGCGGGGGAGAGGTGAGCACGCTGCCGATACGGTAGCGAACATCTGTTCGACGGCCGAGGATCTCGGCTTCGAAAAGGCCATCGGTATGATCGGCGCGATGACGAGCGGCGGCCCCGAAGCCCAGTTCCGGTGCACGGCGTGCGGGAACCTGACCCGCTTCGATGTGACGGTGACCCGGCGGGTCAAGGAGTTCCGGCACTTCAGCGTCGGCGGTGACCTGACGCTCGAGAGCACCGAGATCCTCGACGAGCAGGTGGAGCAGGTCGTGTGCCGCTGGTGCAGTGCGAGCGGCGATGCGATCGAGCTGCGGTCGGGCGTCGGTCCCGACGCGGCTCAGTCCGACGCCGGCGCGGCGTGACGCCGCGCCGCGGCCCGGTGCGGAGCTACTCGCCGAGCAGCTGCACCACGATCTTGCGGGTGCGCGGGCGATCGTCGAAGTCGACGCAGACGATCTTCTGCCAGACCCCGAGGAGCAGCTCGCCGCCGGCCATCGGGACGGTCACCGACGGCCCGATCAGCGCGGCGCGGGCGTGGCTGTGCCCGTTCGTGTCCGCGTTCCGCTCGTTGTGCTCCCAGCGGCTGTCTTCCGGGGCGATGCGCTCGGCGACCGCGTTGAGGTCGGCGTTGCAGCCGGGCTCGTACTCGATGGTGGTCATGCCACAGGTGGAGTGGGCCACGAAGACGGTGCAGATCCCCTCGGTGATCCCTGAGTTGTCGATCGCCTTCTGGGCCTGCGCCGTGAGGTCGATGACCTCACCGTTGCCTTGCGTGTCGAGCGACAGCTCCTCATACCGTGCCTGCATGACCCCCCAGTCGCGCCGGCGCGATCGGCTCCGATGCCGGACGCGGACGAGCGCTCATTCTACGGAAGGCTCCACCCGAAGGCACCTTCAGGGCCGCCGGGGCGGGCTCCGGTGAGCGATCCGGTCGTCCCGCCCCTGCCCGAGGCGCTCCTGGCGCCCCTGCTCGACGCCGCCGGAGCAGCGCTGCGGGAGCTCGAGCCCGAGCGCGTGCCCGGATCGCTGCGCCAGCTCCGGGGGTTCCACGCCCGGGCCATGGCTCGCGGCGCCGCGCGCCAGCAGCTGCGCACCGCGATGGAGACCGACGACGCGTTCCGCAAGCAGGTCGTCGAGCACTTCCTCGATCAGCCCGAGGTCCGGGCCGCGCTCGACGGTTGGGACGCAGCGGTCGCACCCCAGCGCATCGACGAGGCCGCGGCCCGTTCGGACCTCCCGCTGCTCGCTTCCGCGCTCGTCGCCGCGCGTCCGACGGGGTGGATGTACGGCCTGGGTCTCGCCGCGGCGACGTTCGACCGGTCGCGCCGGGTGCACGAAGCCGACGACGCGCTCGCCGCGCTCGAGCAGCGCCTGGCACAAGCTGACGAAGCGCGCCGGCGGGCCGACGACGCGAAGGCCGCGGCCGAAGTGGAGCTGCGGCGCCTCGACCGCGAGCTGCGGGAGGAACGGGGCGCCCGGCGGATCCGTGACGACCAGACCCAGCGCGCGGTCGACGCCGCGCAGCGTCAGGTCGACGAAGCGATGGCGGAGGGAGCGCGGCTGCACCGCGCGGCCGAAGCGGCCGGCGAGCGCGAACGGCGCACCGGGAACCGGCTCCGCACGATCGAAGCCGAGCTGCGCGCGGCGCGCGAAGCGGCGTCGGGGCCCGAGGTGACGCTGCGGGACAACGACCTCCAGGCACTGGTCGACGCGGCCGCGCTGGCGGCCCGGTTGTCGAAGGGGCTCGGCGGTGTCGCCGATCGCGTCCAGACCCTGCGGAACCCGAAGTCACCACCGCGTCCCTCGAGCGCGCGCACGGCCCCGCCGCGGCGCGATCGCCGCGCGGGCCTCCGCGTGCCGCCCGGGCTCTCGGTGGATGCGCCGGAGGCGGTCGAGTCGATGTTGCGCACGCCCGGAGCCGTGCTGGTGGTGGATGGCTACAACGTCACGAAGCGGGCGTGGCCCGACGTCAAGCTCGCGGAGCAGCGGGACCGGTTGGTGAGCGCGATCACCGCGGTGCACGCGCGCACGCACTGCGATGCGACCGTCGTGTTCGACGGGGCTGAGGTCGGACGGTCACCCACCGAACGCCGGCCGGGAGTACGGGTGCGGTTCTCGGACGCCAACGAGGAAGCCGATGCGGTCGTCGTGCGTGAGGTGGCCGCACTGCCGCCCACGGTGCCGGTCCTGGTGGTGTCCTCGGATCACGAGGTGCGGGACCAGTCGGAGGCCGAAGGGGCGACGGTGGTGTCGAGCGATACGTTCCTCCGCGCGCTGCGCGCCTGAGGGCTCGGATCGACGCAACGATCGCGATCGCGATCACGAAGCATCCGATCGCGATGAGGGCGACGGATCCGTCCATGAACCCCGGGATGAGGAACACCGCGGCGAGCGACCAGAGTGCTACGGGCCCGCCCCGGCCTTCACGGGAGAGCGTGAGGACGAGGTCGACGTCGTGGGTCTCCCAGTACGTCATCACGGTGAGGTGAGGTCCGAGGGCACCATTGGGGACCGACGGTACGACGTGGTTCTCACCGCAGTCGACGCGGATACCGACTGTTCACCGTTTGGTTGCCGTCTCCTTGGGTTCCGTTGAGCGCTCGGTGAACACGGGCCGAACCTTGTACGAAGACGACGTTCAATGCTTGTAGGCGCGCGGTCTCTCAGGTTCTCCTGTCGCACGGCGGATGCGAGGCGTCCAACTCTGGAGGAGAAGCTGTGCGACGGATCGTTGCTCTGTTCTTGGCGTTGCTGGTCGGTGGAGTCGGCCTGACCCTCGCGGCATCGTCCGCGTCAGCATCGACCATCACGTCACCGAGCGCGAACCCGTTCGCCGTGCCGGGTGACGCGGGAGGCAACCCACAGGCGTTCACGATCTCCGCGACCGGCTTCGCCGCGGGTGCGAACGTCTTCGTCGAGCAGTGTGACGGCACGCCGCCGACGGCGATCGGCTGGTCGCCGACTGCCAACTGCGACCTCGTGTCCTCACCGGCCGCGGTCATCGCGGACGGCTCCGGGAACGCGACGTTTGCGGCCGCGGACCCGAACCACTCGTTCCTGCCGTTCAAGGGCATCAGCCCGCAAGGGATCTTCAACTGCCTGGCGCCGGGGCAGGCCTCGCCGGCGAACGGGCTTCCGGACTTCACGAACTGCCAGGTCCGCGTGTCCACCAACAACACGGTCGCGACGAGCGACCAGGTGTTCCTGACCATGACCCTGCCCGCGGCTGCCGCCGGCGTGGCACCCGGGTTCACGGGCACGCCGTCGGGTGGGACGGTCGGTTCGCCGTACAGCTTCAGCTTCACTGGCATCACCGGTTCGCCGGCGCCGACGATCGCGGTGAGCCCGGCGACGATTGCGGGTGGGATCACGATCAGCTCGGCCGGGGTCTTGTCCGGCACGCCGACGACGGCGGGTTCGTTCCCGATCACGGTCACCGCGAGCAACGGCGTCGCGCCGAACGCGGTGAAGACCTTCACGCTGGTCGTCGCGCCGGCGAACACCGACGTCGCCCCCGGCTTCACGGGGACGCCGTCGGGTGGGACCGTCGGTTCTTCGTACAGCTTCAGCTTCACCGGGATCACGGGGAGCCCCGCGCCGACGTTCGCGGTGAGCCCGGCGACGATTGCGGGTGGGATCACGATCAGCTCGGCCGGGGTCCTCTCGGGGACACCGACGACGGCCGGGTCGTTTCCGATCACCGTGACGGCGAGCAACGGCGTCGCGCCGAACGCGGTGAAGGCCTTCACGCTGGTCGTCGCGCCGGCGAACACTGACGTCGCTCCCGGCTTCACGGGGACGCCGTCGGGTGGG
This sequence comes from uncultured Acidimicrobiia bacterium, assembly GCA_963770105.1. Lineage (GTDB taxonomy): Bacteria > Actinomycetota > Acidimicrobiia > IMCC26256 > JAENVU01 > Chersky-806. Next base: position 887,383 of record CAVYOL010000002.1, read on the forward strand.
ACCGTTGGTACGGCGTACAGCTTCAGCTTCACCGGGATCACGGGGAGCCCCGCGCCGACGTTCGCGGTGAGCCCCGCGACGATTGCGGGTGGGATCACGATCAGCTCGGCCGGCGTCCTCTCGGGGACGCCGACGACGGCGGGTTCGTTTCCGATCACCGTGACCGCGAGCAACGGCGTCGCGCCGAACGCGGTGAAGACGTTCACGCTGGTCGTCGCGCCGGCGAACACTGACGTCGCTCCCGGGTTCACGGGGACGCCGTCGGGTGGGACCGTTGGTACGGCGTACAGCTTCTCCTTCACCGGGATCACGGGGAGCCCCGCGCCGACGTTCGCGGTGAGCCCGGCGACCATTGCCGGTGGGATCACGATCAGCTCGGCCGGCGTCCTCTCGGGGACGCCGACGACGGCGGGTTCGTTTCCGATCACCGTGACCGCGAGCAACGGTGTCGCACCCGACGCGGTCAAGACGTTCACGCTCGTGATCGCGCCGGCCGGCACGGGTGGAGCGCCCAACTTCACCGGGACGCCTTCCACCGGGAAGGCCGGCATGGCGTACAGCTTCAGCTTCACGGGGGTCATTGGTTCGCCGGCGCCGACGTTCGCGATGAGCCCGGCGACCGTCGACGGGATCTCCATCAGCTCGGCGGGGGTCCTGTCGGGCACGCCGACCGCGTCCGGGTCGTTCCCGATCACCGTCACCGCGAGCAACGGCGTGGCACCCGACGCAGTGAAGGCCTTCGTCCTGGTCATCGCTCCCGCGATCGACAACCACCATCCGCATCACCGTCCGCCCGTCTGCGTGGCTGACGGCAGCCACTTCAACGAGTGGATCTGGACGTGGCTGGCCCGTCACTTCGATTCGCGCGATGCCGGCTTTGCGTGGATGCACCGCTGCTTCCCGCGGCATCACTGGACTTCGCGCAACAGCACGATGTGGGATCGCACCTTCGCGGGTCGTCATCGGTGAGCTGACGCGCGCAGAGAACACCGGTGCGGTAGCGCGGCAGTGAACCATGCGTGAACGCTCGTGCTGATCACGGGATTCATGTTGCAGCGCTCTGTACCTTGCTCGCACCGCCGAACCTGATCCCGTCCAGGTGGGAACGGCGTTGCTGCGTCACCAAGGGGCCCTGGCTCGAGTGTCCGCGAGCCAGGGCCCTGACGCGTCGTGCCCCCGGCCGGTCTGTCGGGTAAGAAGACAGGATGCGAGAGCGCGAACAGAAGCTGCTCGCGGCGCCGGAGCTCGCCATTCCTGCCCCTGACGAGCTGCTCGCCGGCATCGGGAGCTGGACGGTGGAGGAGGTCGACCAGCTCGCGATCTACTTCGACACCTCCGACCTCCGGCTCACACGAGCCGGTGTGAGCCTGCGCTACCGGTCCGACGACGGCTGGACCGTCAAGCTGCCTGCGCCTCGCGACGGTGAGATCTTCGTCCGCGACGAGCACACGTTTCCCGGCGAGCTCGGAGAGCCCCCGCACGAGGCGGTCGACCTCGTCCGGGTCTGGGCGCGTGCGGCACCCCTGGGCCAGGTCGCACGGATGCGCACGCATCGGACCAAGATCCGCGTTCGTGACGATCGAGGTCGGCTGCTGGGCGAGATCGACGACGACGCGGTCTCGGGAACGGCGACCCGCCACCGCGCGTTCGAGTTCCGCGAGATCGAGGTGGAGAACGCGCAGGATGCGGATGACCGCGCGTTGCAGCCGGTGGTCAAGCGCCTCCGACGCGCCGGTGCGGGAACGGGCCGCGCGATGCCCAAGATCGCCCGGGCGCTCGGCGCCGCCGCGTCGCTGCCTCCGGACCTGTGCCCGCCCGAACCGTTGGGGCGCGATGCGACGCTGGGCCAGCTGGTGCAGGCCACGATCGCGACCTCCGCGCATCGACTCATCGAGCACGATCCGGTGATCCGCACCAGCCAGCACCCCCGGGGCATCCACCAGGCCCGCGTCGCGGCGCGGCGCCTGCGGTCGGACCTGCGCACCTTCCGGCCGGTCCTCGATCCGAGCTGGAGCGAGCCGATCAGGAGCGAGCTCCAGTGGCTCGGCCGTGACCTGGGCCGCGTCCGTGACGCCGACGTGCTGCTCGCCCGGCTCCGCGCGAAGTCCGGCGAGGTCCCCGATCGTGACCAGGACCGCGTGCGCGAGCTCATCGAGCGACTCGAAGGCTCGCGCGCCCATGACCGGGAGGCGCTGCTCGACGCCATGCGGTCCGATCGCTACACCGCATTGCTCGATCGGCTCGTGGACGCGACGCGCTCGCCGCGGATCAAGGACGGGAAGGATGACGAACGGGCCGCGAAGGTCGTGCGCAAGCTCACCCGCGGCCCATGGAAGCGGCTTCGCCGCGCCGTGAAGAAGCTCCCGGCATCTCCCGATGACCGCCAGCTGCACGAGGTGAGGAAGCGGGCGAAGCAGGCGCGCTACGCGCTCGAGGCGGTCGGACCGGTCGCCGGATCGCGCGCCCGGAAGGCGGCCCGGCGCCTGGCGGCGCTCCAGGACGTCCTCGGCGAGCATCAGGACGGGGTCGTCGCATCGGCATGGCTGCACGAGGCCGCGCAGGCCTCGAGCAGCTCCGAGACCGCGTTCGTCGCCGGGATGCTCGCCGGATCGTTCGAGGCGGACCGGCGCCGGGTCCGACTCCGTTGGCGGCGGGCCTGGAACCGCGCCAAGCGGGCCCACCGGAGCGTCTGAGCCGGACCGACGGTTGGGTTGCGAACGGGTGAACACTCGCTGCCGGTGGTCGCCGGGTCGTCTCCGCACCGGCAGAATCCGGCTCCATGACCGAGATCAACGTCTTCCGGCACGCGGCCGACACCGTCGCGCTCGAGCCGGGCGAGCTCTTGTTCCACGAAGGGGACCCGGGCGACGTGATGTTCGCGGTCGTCGAGGGCGAGGTCGAGCTGGGGGTCAGCGGGACGGTGGTGGAGGCGGTCGGACCCGGCGGGATCCTGGGTGAGCTCGCCCTGATCGACGCCGGGCCCCGCAGCGCGACGGCGACCGCGACCACTGCGGCTCGCGTCGTACCCGTCGATGCGGAGCGCTTCACCTACCTCGTGAACGAGCACCCGACCTTTGCTTTACAGGTCATGACCGTCATGGCCGAGCGTCTGCGGCGAGCCAACGGCCGGTAGGCCCGGGCCCCGGAAGGCGCCTCGCGCGGGCCGACCTCCCCTGGGTCATTTGGCCCCTGGTGCGAGCGGGGGCCGATGGTTAGCGTTCCCCGCCATGGAGACGCTGAAGATTCCGGTGTTGTCGCTGCGGACGGACGATCGCATCAAGGTCGGGTTGGAGCGTTACGAGCGGGTGACGCGGATCGACGACCGTGAGCCCGGGGTCGTGAAGGTGATCGTCGCGTCGGGGCTGTCCATCCATTACGGCTACCACGACCTGGCGACCGTCTCGGCCTGACCCACGGGTCGCAGCACGACGGTTCAGCTGCTTCAGCCGGCGCAGACGGTGCCGGCGGCCGGCGGCGCGAGGTTCACGAGGTACGCCGCGATCACGCCGCGCACGCACGAGCTCGAGAGCATCGCGACGTGCCCGGTGCCGCGTCGGGTGAGCAGCACTCCCTGCGCGAACGTCGACGCGACGTTCTGCGCCCACGCGTAGGGCGTTGCCGGGTCGTTCGTCGTACCGATCACGAGGGCGGGCGGCGCGCCGGGCGCGCGCACGGGATGCGGCTGTCGCGTCGGTGCGGCTTCCCACGTCGCGCACAGGAGACCGGCCCACGCGAGGTACGGACCGAACGCCCGTGAGCGCGCCGTCGCCTGCGCGGCGAGCGCGGGGTAGCTGTCCGGATTCGGGTCGACGGGGTGGTCGAGGCAGTTGATCGCGCTCGACGCGTCGGAGTTGATCGTCGATCCCGGCGTCTCGCCGAGGTAGCTGCGCGTCAGCGACAGGATCGGTCCGCCGTCACCGCGTTCCGCCGCGGCGAGCGCGGCGGCGAGCGAGCTCCAGCGCGACGGGCTGTAGAGCCGGCTGAACAGCGCGGAGTACAGCTCGCTGACGCCGACGGTTGCGCCGCCGACGGCGAGGGGCTGGGTGCGGAGCCGTTGCGTCAGCCGGTCGAGCGCGTCGGGCAACGCGATCCCCGGTCGCCATGCGCATCCGCTGCCGCACGACGCGAAGAACGCGTCGAGCTGCTGCTGGAACCCGACGGCCTGGGCCATCCAGAGCTCGAAGGACGGGAGCGACGGATCGATGACCCCGTCGAGCACGAGCGCCCGGAGATGGGTGGGGAAGAGGTCCGCGTAGGTCGCCCCGAGCAGCGTGCCGTAGGACATCCCGAGGAACGTGAGCTTCTCGTCGCCGACGGCCTTCCGGAGCTGTTCGAGGTCCCGGGCGACGTCCGTCGTGCCGATGAATCCCAGCAGCGGGCCGGCCGCCTGCGCGCACACGTGTGCGCGTAGCCCCGGTCGGCGTCGACGAGCGCGCTGCGTTCGGGGGCCGTGACGGGGATCGGGTCCACCTTCGTGCCGGTGTCCGTGCCGGTGGACCCCGCCGGCCCTGGATTGCAGTTGATGCCTCCGCTGTTGCCCACCCCGCGCGGGTCCATCTCGATGACGTCGAACCGTTGCTTCACCGCCGGCGCGAGCACGCCGAGATCGCGGCCGAGCAGCCTCGTCCCCGCCTCGCCCGGCCCACCCGGGTTGATGACGAGCGATCCGATCCGTTGCGCCGGGTCCAACGCGGGCTCGCGGGCGAGGGAGATCCCGATCGTCGCGTTGCGGGGGTGGGCGTAGTCGACCGGCACCGTGAGCGTCGCGCACTGGATCGAACCGCCGCAGGGCTTCCAGGTCAGCGGCGGGGGATCGCCCGCGGGCTCGGTGGTCGTCGTGGTGGGGATGGGCGCGGTGGTGGTGGTCGTGCGCCGTACCGCGGCTGCCTTTGGTGTCGCGCTCGATCCGTTGCACGCGGCGAGTGCGAGGAGGAGCACGCCGACGATGCTCACCCGCAGCCACTTCACCGAGGCGAGGGTACCGCCCGATGTAGCCGCCGCAGCCTCGCCCTATTCTCCCGTGATGGCGGTCACGATCTACGGCGTCTGTGCACTCACGTTCATGATGACGATGTACGCACTGGAGAAACGGGGCCGGCGCTACGTGCTCGGCTTCGCGGTCGGGTGCGTCCTGTCGAGCCTCTACGGGTTCCTCTCGGGCGCATGGCCGTTCGGCGTCGTCGAGCTCATCTGGTCGACGATCGCGTTTCGCCGCTACGGCGAGCCCCTCGCGGTCTGAGCTACGAGACCCCGCAGCTGCAGCTGCCGCCCGCGTCGCCCGCGGGGAGCTCGTCCGGGGGAGTGTCGTCGTCGGCCAGCACGGTGTAGATCTCCCACGGCGCGCCGTCGGGATCGTCGACCCACACCTTGTCCTGGACCGCGTAGCAGCACGTCACGTTGTCCTCGGTGGCCGTCTCGAGCCCCGACTCGGTCAGCCGGCTCGTGGCGGCGACGACCGCTTCGGGCGTCGCGACCTCGACGCCGAGGTGGTTCAGGGTGCCGCCACCGCCGTCCGGGTCCTCGAGCAGGACGAGCTTGAGCGGGGGCTCGTCGATGGCGAAGTTCGCGTAGCCGGGCCGGCGCTTGGCGGGCTCCGTGGCGAAGAGCTTGGAGTAGAAGCTCACCGCGGCTTCGAGGTCGCTGACGTTGAGGGCGAGCTGCACGCGGGCCATCGGGTGCCTCCTGCTGGGGACCGGTTCATGCATCGATCTGGATCAATATCTTGTCAATCGCATCGACGGATGTCAATATGTTGCCATGAGCTCGAGCACCAAGGAGATGACGGCGCCGGCGGCCTGCTGCGCGCCGGTGATGCAGGCCCCCCTGGGCGAGGCCGACGCCGACGAGCTCGCGGGCGCGTTCAAGGTGCTCGCGGATCCCGTCCGGCTCCGGCTGTTGAGCCTCATCGCGGCGCACGACGGTGAGACCTGTGCGTGCGAGCTCGTCGACGTGCTCGATCGCTCGCAGCCGACGATCAGCCACCACCTCTCGGTGCTGCACGACGCCGGGCTGCTCGCCCGCGAGAAGCGGGGGCGCTGGGTCTGGTACCGCACCGTGCCCGCGCGCATCGCGGCGTTGCGCGATGCGCTCGCACCGCCGACGACAAGCGCCGACCCCGCCGACTGCTGCTGATGGAAGCCCCGCTCGCGCGCCGCGCGCTCGCGGAGCTGGTCGGGACGATGCTGCTCGTCGCGGTCGTCGTCGGCTCCGGCATCGCCGCGCAACGCCTCTCACCCGGTGACGTCGGCCTGCAGCTGCTCGAGAACGCGATCGCGACCGCCGCGGGGCTGATCGCGATCATCCTTGCGGTCGGCTCGGTGTCCGGCGCGCACCTGAACCCGGTGGTGAGCCTCGCCGATCGGGTCTTCGGCGGCATCACGACCCGGGAGCTCGGTGTGTACGCGGTGGCGCAGGTCGTCGGCGCCACGCTCGGCTGCATGCTCGCGAACCTGATGTACAGCCTTCCGGCCGTCGACTGGTCCACGAAGACGCGGTCGAGCGGCGGGATCTGGCTCGCGGAAGCAGTGGCGACGGCCGGCCTGCTGCTCGTGGTCTTCGGTGTCGTCCGTTCGGGCCGCAGCTCCGTCGCACCGTTCGCGGTCGGCGCGTACATCGGCGCGGCGTACTTCTTCACCTCGTCGACGAGCTTCGCCAACCCGGCGGTCACCGTCGGGCGGATGTTCTCGAACACGTTCGCGGGCATCGACCCGAGCTCGGTCCCGGCCTTCATCGCGTTCCAGGTCGTCGGGGCCGCGGTCGCGGTCGTCCTGATCCGACTGCTGCACCCGAACATCGCCGACGACCTTCCCGACCTCATCGTGGCGCACCACGGCGAGGAAGAGGTCCCCGCGTGAGCTCCGCCGATGTTCCGTCGGTCCTCTTCGTGTGCGTGCACAACGCGGGCCGTTCGCAGATGGCCGCCGCGCTCCTGGAGTGGCGCGCGCGAGGAGCGCGTGATCGTCCGGTCGGCCGGCAGCGCGCCCGCGAGCGAGATCAACCCCGCGGTCGTCGCCGCGATGGCGGAGGTCGGCCTCGATGTCTCCAAGGAGTTCCCCAAGCCGCTGACCGACGGCGCGGTCGAGGCCGCGGACGTCGTCGTCACGATGGGTTGCGGCGACGCCTGCCCGTTCTTCGCCGGGAAGCGCTACCTGGACTGGGAGCTCGACGACCCGGCCGGCCAACCCGTCGAGACGGTCCGCCGCATCCGCGACGAGATCGACGCCCGGGTGCAGACCCTCCTCGCGGAGCTCACCACCCCCGCCGCCTGACCCCCGCCCTGACCCGCGCCCTCCGGGCTCGTTTCGGGGCGCCTGAGCGTCGCCGGGGCGACGATGAAACGCCCCGAAACGAGCCGGGGGTTGGCCGGGTGTTCTCCGAATGCGCGCCCGGCGCGACAGGTCACGGCCACTGGCTGTTCATCCGGCGTCCGTACGTTGCCAGTTGCCTCGGAGGAGGGAAGCTGGATGGGCGAGCGCGGCGGGGTACTCACCCGGCCCGGTGAACATGACGGAGGCATTGACGCGGACGTCCCCGTCCGCCCGATGACGCAGCGCACGACCGGCGATCGGATCTTCCGCGTCGTGGCAACGGGCGCGACGTCGGTCAGCCTCATCATCGTCGCCATCACCTTCATCTTCCTGGCGAACGGGTCGCGGCCCGCGCTCGCTTCGTCGGGCATCTGGAACTTCTTCACCGGCAGCGTGTGGAACCCGACCGTCGGCCACTTCGGCGTGTTCGGCCTGCTCGAGGGGACCCTGATCATCGCCACCATCGCGATGGTCATCGCGCTCCCGCTGGCCCTCGCGATGGCGTTGTTCATCAACGAGTACGCGCCGGCGCGCCTGCGCCGGCTCCTGACGTCGGTCATCGACCTCCTCGCCGCGCTGCCGAGCCTCCTCTTCGGCTACTGGGGGTTCAAGGCGCTCCAGGGTCAGCTGGTCCCGATCTCCACCTTCCTCACCAGTCACTTCTCCGCGGTCCCGTTCCTGAAGGTCACGAGCCACAGCCCCCGGCTCGTCGGCTCGGCCTTCATCGCGGGTGTCGTCGTCGCGATCATGATCATGCCGATCATCACGTCGGTGTCGCGCGACGTGATGGCCCAGGTGCCGCGCGAGCAGTGCGAAGGTGCGCTCGCGCTCGGCGGCACCCGCTGGGGGATGGTCCGCGAGGTGATCCTCCCGTACGGGCGCAACGGCATCGTCGGCGCCGCCCTGCTCGGCTTCGGCCGGGCGCTGGGAGAGACGATCGCGATCGCGCTCGATCATCAGCCTCGTCTTCCAGGCGAACACCCACATCCTCGAGCAGGGTGCCGGTGCGATCGCCCCGCTCATCGCGATCCGCTTCGGTGAGTCGGGATCGCTCGAGCGCAGCGCGCTGATCGCGGCCGGGCTGGCGCTCTTCCTGATGACGCTCGTGGTCAGCCTCATCGCCCGGCGCATCGTCGCCCGATCGGCTGCGGTCAAGTGACCCAGGAGCTGACTCCGACCGACGTCCTCGACCTCGCGGCGATCGAGCGGCAGGACTCGCCCGAGAACGACCGCCCCCGCCGCCAGCGAAAGCTCTCCGGCGACGACCTCGCCGCCGCGACCCTGGCGATCATCAGCGGCGGGGCGTTCGCGTGGATCCTGCGCATCCTGCTGGCCCAGCACGGGATCATGGGCACGGCGCTGTGGTGGTACATCGGGTCCCTCGTCGTCTTCTTCCTCATCATCCGCGACCGCACGGACTCCGAAGGCGCGATCGACCGCATCATGACGGCGCTGATCTGGTCGGCCGGGGTCGTGGTCACGTCGCTGCTCGTCTGGATGCTCGTGTACCTCGTGTTCAAGGGCCTTCCGAAGCTCCGGGCCAGCTTCTTCACCGAGGACATGAGCAAGGTCGGGCCGCTCACGCCCGGCGGCGGGGTGAAGCACGCGCTGATCGGCACGCTCGAGCAGGTCGGACTGGCGACGATCGCCGTCGTGCCGCTCGCGGTGCTCACCGCCGTCTACCTCAACGAGATCGGCGGTCGGCTCGCGAAGCCCGGCGCGCTTCGTCATCGACGCGATGAGCGGCCTGCCGAGCATCATCGCCGGGCTGCTGATCTACACGATCTGGGTGACGTACTTCGGGTTCTCGGGGATCGCCGGCGCGATGGCGCTGCTCGTCCTCATGCTGCCGACCGTGACCCGGGCGTCCGAGGAGATCCTGCGCACGATCCCGGACTCTCTGCGCGAAGGCGCGCTCGCGCTCGGCGCGCCGCAGTGGCAGCTGATCCTGCGCATCGTCCTGCCGACTGCCATGGCGGGGCTCGTGACCGCCACGATCCTGGGCGATCGCGCGCGCGGTCGGGGAGACCGCGCCGATGCTCCTCACCGCGTTCGGGTCCGACTCCACGAACACGAACCCGTTCAAGGGCCCGCAGTCGGACCTCCCGCTCTACATCTGGAAGCTGATCCGCCTCCCGAACGAGACGTCCCAGAGCCCGCGCCTGGACGGGACTGCTGGTCCTCGTCCTGCGTCGTGCTCATCCTGTTCGTCACCGCCCGGTACTTCGCCAACCGGAGCCAGAAGAAGCTGGGAAGGGCGGCATGACCGTCGATCGCCAACGACCGACGGACCGGCCCGCCGAGCGTCACGGTGAGCCCGCGACGCTCGACGCGATCGGCGTGAGCGCGTGGTTCGGCGTCGCGCAAGGTGCTGGAGCGTTGCTCGCTCACCATGACGGCGCGTCACGTCACCGCGCTCATCGGGCCGTCGGGCTGCGGCAAGTCGACGTTCCTCCGGGTGCTGAACCGGATGCACGAGGTGGTGCCGGGCGCGGCGATCGCGGGACGGGTCGAGCTCGACGGCTCCGACATCTACGGGCGGTCGATGAGCGCCACCGAGGTCCGCACCCGGATCGGCATGGTGTTCCAGAAGCCCAACCCGTTCCCGGCGATGACGATCGGTGACAACGTCCTCGCCGGGCTCAAGCTGTCGCGGACCCAGGTGGCCGGGCGGGCCGAGCTGATCGAGGAGTCGCTGACCGCGCGCCGGGCTCTGGAACGAGGTGAAGGACCGGCTCAACGAAGGCGGGATGTCGCTCTCCGGCGGTCAGCAGCAGCGGCTCTGCATCGCCCGCGCGCTCGCGGTGCGCCCGCAGGTCCTGCTGATGGACGAGCCGTGCTCCGCCCTGGACCCGATCTCCACCCGCGTGGTCGAGGAGACCATCGCCGAGATCGGTCACGACATCACGATCGTGATCGTGACGCACAACATGCAGCAGGCCGCCCGCGTGTCGGACCAGTGCGCCTTCTTCCTGGTCGAGACGATGAAGGAGCCCGGGCGCATCATCGAGTCGGGCCCGACCAAGAAGCTCTTCGACTCGCCGGACGACTCGCGCACGCTCGACTACGTCACCGGTCGGTTTGGATGAGGCGGTACCTCCAGATCGCGGTGGTGCTGGTGCTGTTCGTCGGGACCGTCGCGATCCCCACTGCGTCGGCGATGGCCGCGAGCCCGATCACGGGCGGCGGCTCGTCGTTCGCCGCGCTCGAGATCGACCAGTGGCGGGCGGACACCGCGCGCAACCCGTACTCGTTGTCGGTGAACTACGTGTCGCAGGGATCGACGTTCGGCCGCCAGGAGTTCACGGAGGGCCAGCTCGACTTCGGTGCGTCGGACATCACGTTCCAACAGCCCGAGATCCCGCAGCTCCAGGCCAAGCGCTGCGGGGGACGGGACCCGAACGTGCCGGGGGCCTGCTTCGTGTACGTCCCGGTCAGCGCGGGCGGGCTCGCGTTCATGTACAACCTGACCGACAACTCGGGCAATCGGGTGACGAATCTCCAACTGACCCGCCAGACCGCCTGCAAGATCTTCACCGGCGCGATCCAGCGGTGGAACGACCCGGAGATCGTGGCGACCAACCCGCAGCTCGCCGGCTTCACCCGCGACATCATCCCGGTGATCCGGGCTGATGGCGCCGGGGAGAGCTACGTGTTCTCGCAGTTCTGCATCGCGGTCGCGCCCGCGGTCTGGCAGGCCTTCATCCAGGACCGGATCAGCCACGACCCGGCGAACGTCGCCAGCGACTTCCGGGCGGGTCAGCCGGTGTCGAACTGGCCCCAGAGCTGGGGCCACTCCCTCCCGGAGCCGTACGCGGACGGGACGGCCAACCAGGTCGCGGACCCGGTGGCCGGGAAGGACACGATCACGTACGTCGCGGCAGGGTACGCCAAGGTGCGGAGCTTTCCGACCGCATCACTCCAGAACGCCGCGGGCGTCTTCACCCAACCCGACGAGACGAACGTGACGGTCGCGCTCGGCTACGCGACGGGTCGACCGGACGGCACGTTCATCTTGAACTTCACCGGGCCTGATCCACGCGCGTACTTCCCGTCGACCTATTCCTACGTGCTCGCGCAGACCGCGGGGTTCGACGCCGGCAAGGGCGCGGCGCTCGGCAAATTCCTCTGCTACTCGGTGAGCCAAGGTCAGGTCATCGCGCCCCAGCTGCGGTACGCGCGGCTCTCCGCGCCACTCGTGAAGCTCGCGATCGGCGCGATCACGAGGATTCCCGGCGCGCCGGCGGCCGACAAGTGCTTCATCGGCACGGCGCAGCCGCCGGGCCTCCCGAGTGGCGTCACCATCAACCTGGGCGCGGCAGGCGGCGGCCAGCAGGCGAGCTCCGCCGCGAGTGCAGAAGCGGCGGCTGCGCAACAGGCGCAGGCGCAGCAGGCGGCCGAGGCCGCCGCGCTCCAGGAAGCGGCGAAGCGGGCCCGGCTCGAGAAGGCCCGGCAGCGGTCCGTCGACCAGGCGCTGAAGAACGCGGCGTCGGCCGCCTCCCACACGTCCTCCTCCTCGAGCGACGCGATCTGGATCGTGCTCGCCGGGGTGTTCCTCGCCGCCGCGGGATCGTTGGCCCTCGACATCCGCCGTCGGACCGCGTCATGACGCGCCGCCGGCTCGCGCGCGGGCGTCGGGTGGTGGTTGCGTTCGCGGTGGGGTGTGTCGTGCTCTTCGCCGCGTCGAGCGCGAGTGCACCCGCCGCGTCAGCTCCTCCGCCCAGCATCCCGATCAAGGGAGGCGGATCGTGGGGCTCGTACCGCGAGATCCTGACGTGGCAGAACGACCTGTCTGCGGCGAAGCAACCCATCGACCTCAGCTACACCGCGCACGGTTCGCTCATCGGCCGCTCGGAGTTCCTCTCGGGCACGAACGACTTCGTGCTGTCGGGAGTGCCGTTCACCGCGGACGAGCTGTCCAAGGTTCCGGGTGGTGCGGCCGGCATCATCGACGCGCCGGTGCAGGTCAGCTCGCTCGGGTTCCTGCTCGAAGCGCCGGTGCCGGACGGCCTCTCGACGCTCCAGCAGCTGTGCAACCCGGACGATCCGAACGTTCCCGACCCCTCGAAGTGCCTGGTGAAGAAGGCGTACACGGGACCGGTCAAGATCCCCACGACAAACCTCGCGGCGATGGCGATGCACTACCCGGGCACCGCGTTCCCGCCGGTGAACAGCTGGAACGACCCCGCGGTCCTGAAGGCGATGGGCGTCGACAACTTCACGACCCCGCCGCTGGCGGGCCCGGCACCCGTGAACCGCTCGGACCCGGACGAGGTGAACTTCTACCTGCAGCAGTACGTCGCCACCCACGCGCCCTCCGTCTGGGCCGGGTTGAAGGCCGCGAACCCCACCATCCCGTGGGACCCGATCTCCGAGCGGCTGGGCCGACCGGGCGCGAGCCGCGACGGCGTCGACCAGCAGTCCCAGCAGCTGGCGCTGGGCGGCGGCGACCCGACGTCGGGCACCATCAACCAGTTCACCGCGGGTGTGTTCGCGCCGGTGCCACCGTCCGCGCTGGGCGGGATCAAGCAGACGTTCCCGAACGTGAAGCTGCAATTCGTCGAGGTGCAGAACGCGAACGGTGACTGGGTCGAGCCCACGCCCGACTCGATCAACGCGGCCGTCGATGCCGGTGGCGCGACCCCGCTCTACGCGCTCAACAACAAGGTGCCGGGCGCCTACCCGCTCGTGTGGGTCGATCACCTCTACGCCCCCGCGCACGGCCTCTCGATCGAGAAGACCGAGGCACTGGCCGCGGTCATCCGCTACCTGGCCACCGCGGGACAGTCGGCCGGCAAGCCGGTCGGGGAGGGTCGGTTGTCCGCGCCGCTCGCGGTCCAGGCGCTGAACGCGGCCAACCATCTCGTCTCTTCGAACTGCACCGGCAACGACCGTCACGTCGAGGTCAGCACCGACCCCGGACCGGACCTCCCCAACCTGCCCGCGACGAAGACCATCGGACCGATGGCGCACTGCGTCTCGGGGGGCTCGTCGGCGCCCGGTGCTGCGACCGGCACGTCTGGCGACACGGGGACCTTCGACGCGGTCGGAACCTCGAGCGGCTCGTCGGCCGGGGCGTCGTCGAGCACCGCGTCAACCGGGGCGGCGGGGGGACGGCGTCGGGTGACGTCAAGGTGCGGCGGAGCTCGAACGGCAGCCTGATCGCGTCGGAGCTCCCGCTGCCGAGCCCGGCGACCACCGGTGGCGTCGACCGGTTCGCCACGCTGCTGCTCGGCGTCGGCCTCTACTTCCTCTTGCGCAAGCCGGTCCGCAAGCTCCTGGCCAGGCGCGCCCCATGACGCTCCTGCGCTCCCACGAGTCGGCGGAGCCCGTCGAGTCCGGCATCGACGACCTCATGCCCGAGACGGACGAGGGAGCGGACACGCCGTCGCGCGCCGCGGCTTGGCGCCACGGCGTCGCCATCGCGTTGGTGGCAGTCGTCGCGGTCGCGGTGACCGTCGCGCTCTTCCAGGGCCCGATCCAGGAGCTCTGGTACCGCAACCGTCAGCACCAGCTCGCGGCGGACATGAACGCAGCGCGGCCGGGTGTGGCCCCGGGCCAGGCGATCGCGGTGCTGCAGGTGCCGCGCCTCGGCATCAACACCGTGGTCGTGGAGGGCGACAATCCGGAACGGCTGCGCAACGGTCCCGGGCACCGGGTCGGAACCCCACCCCCGGGCGCGCTGGGCAACAGCGTCATCGTCGGCCACCGGAGCGCGTGGGGCGGACCGTTCGCGTCGCTCCACAAGGTCCGGCGCGGCGACCTCATCGCGGTGCAGACCCGCAAGAAGCAGACGATCGTCTACAAGGTGACCGCGGAGGCGCGCGTCGGTGGGGCCGACGCGCGCCTCCTCCGCCAGACCAAGGACCATCGGCTCACGCTGATCACGGGCCGGGGCGGCTCCTTCTCCGACGACTGGCTGGTCGTCACCGCGGTCTCGGGCAACGCGCGGCCGGCAACGTCGACCTTCGAGCCCCTGAGCGCGGTCAGTCCGAGCGGGTCGCTCATCTTCAACCTCACCCTCCTCATCGCGCTGGGTGCGTTCGGTGCGGCGGCCGCAGCCTTCGTCTACCTCCGCCGCCGATCCGCACGGACGGTGACGGTCGGCCTGGTCATCGCACCGCTGGTCGCGCTCGGTGCGCTGTGCCTGCTCCTGAACCTCGATCTGCTCCTTCCCCCGCTGGTCTGACGGAGTCGAAGCCATGCGCCGCCTTGTCCTCTGGATGACGATGCTCGTTGCTGCCGCCGCGGGGGTCTTCGCATTCGCCGCGCCACTGGGTGCAGCGACGAGCGTCACCGTCCCGGCCCACAGCCCCTACGCCGTGACGACCGATGCGTCCGGAAAGCCGGAAGCGTTCACCGTCACGGTCGCCGGCTTCAAGCCGAACGTGAACGTCTTCGTCGAGCAGTGCGACGGCAAGCCCTCGACGGACGCCAAGTGGAAGCCGACCCTGGACTGCGACATCCAGACCTCCCCGGCCGCGGCGATCACCGATGCGAACGGAGTTGCGACCTTCGCGGCGACCGACGCGAACCACGCGTTTCATCCGTTCGGCGGGCCGAGTCCGCAAGACCTCTTCACCTGCACCGGTGCCGGTGAGACGGCGCCGCAGCACGGGATCCCGAACTTCGAGAACTGCCAGGTCCGGGTCTCCTCGAACAACTTCGCGGCGACGGACGACCAGGCCTTCGTGACGATGGACCTCCCCGGCTCGGGGGGCTCGTCCTCGAGCTCGGGATCGGGCTCCTCCGATCCGCCCTACTTCCTCATCGCCGCCGGCGTGGTGGTCGTCCTCGGCGGTGGCGCGCTCTTCGTGATCCGGCAACGGCGCCGGAGCGCTGCGACATGACGGTGACGTACGCGGTGACGATGCAGAGTCATCGCCGTGACGCGGTCGAGTGGCCCGTTCACGTCCCGTA
The DNA here is from genome assembly GCA_963770105.1 of uncultured Acidimicrobiia bacterium. GTDB lineage: Bacteria > Actinomycetota > Acidimicrobiia > IMCC26256 > JAENVU01 > Chersky-806. The sequence goes on from CAVYOL010000002.1 coordinate 902,610, forward strand.
GCGGAAGATCTCGGCGTGGAACCCCGCGAGGTCGACGGAGATCGCCGGGGTGCATGACCCGTCGCCGTAGCGGGCGCCCGTCACCACGTCGGTGACCGTTCGGCACGCTCCCGCGGTCGCGACCGCGAGCTGACGAGCCTCGAGTGGCTGCGCGGTGTTGTTCACGAGGACCATCCCGTCCTGGTATCGACGGACCCAGACGCAGTGCCAGCCGTCGGGCGCGCAGGACTGCGAGGTCGGTGCGGCGTCGAGGGGGTTGCCGAGGACCGTGTCGACCAGCGTGGGCGGCGCGAGTCCACCCCGGTTGCACGCGGTGTCGATCGGGACCTCGGAGGAGATGCCGCACCGGTCGACGCCCGTGCCGAACGCGGCGGGCACGTCGTAGAGCTTCATGACTGCCCACTGGTAGAGGATGTGGGCGGCGCTGCCTTCGTCGTCACCGCGGTAGACGCCGAGCGCCGCGACCTGTGCGCCGTCGCCTTGGCGCGCGAAGGCCTCATCGGTCGCGAGGGCGTGCGTGTCGGTGAGCCAGTCGGTGTCGTCGGCGGAGTTGGACGCGCTCTCGTGCAGGATCCAGGTCGCGTCGCGCGCGATGTCGGGCAGCTCGCGGCAGTGGGCCCAGTCCCCGGCCCGGCAGGCGGGATCGGTCGGGTCCGGGCGCATGGGGCTGGTCGGACTGGCCGGCGCGCCCGCGTTCACCATCACCTGGAGCCCGAGCGACCGTGCGAGGGGCACGAGCGCCGCGTACGCGTCGGCGCTCACGCCGCCCCGGCACGACCGGGTCGTGCGCGCAGGTCGAGGCCTGGTCCCAGAAGTCCTGGGTGAGCGCACGGTGGGCCAGGTCGAGGAAGATGCCGTCCCATCCCCATGACTTCACGCGCAGCAGGAACGCGCGGAAGGCCGCCACCACCGAGCGGTTGTTGGCGTCGACGAACATCCAGCGATCTGCGGGCTTCACCGACGTGTCGTACGAGGGTGTGCGCCCGGACTGGCAGAAGCCCCAGTCGGGGTGGCGGGCGATGCGCATCCCCATGATCTGGTCGCGGACCGGTAGGTAGTAGAGCTGCACGTACCGGTAGGCCTCGGCCCCGGTCGTGGCGTGGATGCGGTCGACCGCGAGCCGTTCCGCATCCGGTCGGTTCGTCCGGCTGAAGTGGACCAGGACTCTCGGGTGTCCCAGCGGCGCGAGATCCGTCGAGGCGGTGATCGGTTGGTACCAGAACGCGACGTTGTCGTCGGGTCGCACCGCGGCATCGGCGTTACGCGGCGTGGCGCTGTGGGTGATCCCGCTGAAGCCGGCCGCGACGAAGGCCGTGACGACGGCGACCGGGACCACGATCCGGAGGGCTCGCCACACGGGCCCTCTTCGCCTCCCGTCACCGACCATCGCGCGCATGGGACCACACTCCGGATGAGCAGGCGATGAACGTTCGATGTGCGTGAGTGCTCGTCCCCGTTTGACATCACACGACGCGAGGCATAGCGTTGCTAGGTATGAGTTCCGAGGAGCTGAAGGGGCATCTTGACCCGTTGGTGCTGGCAATCCTCGAGCCGGGTCCGGCGCACGGCTACGCGATCATCGAGCTGCTGCGCGATCGCAGCAATGGCGTCTTCGACCTTCCGGAGGGAACCGTCTATCCGGCCTTGCATCGGCTCGAGCACCGCGGCGTGGTCACGAGCCGGCGCGAGGTGATCAACGGGCGGCAACGACGGGTGTACCGCTTGTCGACGCGAGGGCGAGCCGCGCTGAAGGAGCGGCGGAAGAGCTGGAGCCTCTTCTCGTCCGCGGTGAGCGACGTCCTCGGAGTGAGCCCGGCATGACCGCTCTCGACCAGTTCGTCGCGGACCTGGCATCACGTCTCCACGTCGGGAGGCGCGAGCACACCCGGATCGTGCAAGAGGTCCGGGACCACCTGGACGATGCGGTTGCAGTCCAGGAGCGACGCGGCGCGCCCCGTGAGGCCGCGGTCAGGAGCGCCCTCGCCGCGTTCGGATCACCGGTGGTGCTGGCACGGGAGTTCAACGTCGGGTACGGCACGCGCGCCATGCGGAAGGCACCGTTCATCGTGCTCGGTGGCGGAGCCGCGGTCGGCGGCGGGTTCGTGCTCGCGGCGGCGACCCAACCGTCTGCCGCGTCACCGCACACCGCCACGATTGCGGCTCAGGTGCTGTTCTTCGCCGCGGTCTTCGCCTTCCAGGTCGCGTTGGTCGCCGGCGTCAGCTCGGTGTCGCGCGTGATGGCCTCGTGGAAGGCGCCCGGCGTCCGCGCCGAAAGCCGTGCCTTCGTCCGGAGGTGCTCGATCCTCTCCATCGCCGCACTTGCCGTAGCCGCGCTTGGCTGGCTTTCGACGATCGCCCTGGCATGGCACGTGCTTCACAACCCGAACGAGGTCACCTTCGCGCTCGGAGCCACGATCATGATCGGCGGCGCATTTGCCGCCGCGGTCATGATCGCCCGCCTCGAAGTGAACCGCTCGGACGATGTTCCCGAACCGACGCCCACCCCGGCACCGCTCCTCGGGCTCGGCGAGCAGGCAATCGCGGTCATCCGTCGTCATCCGGCCACCTCGTGCGCCGTCGCCGCCGTGGCTGCCGGGGTGTCCGCGATGATGCACGCGGAGACGACGGTCGTCGGAGCGCTCCCGTGGGGTGTGAGTGAGGCGGCCGGCGTCGTGCTCTGCTACCTCGTCCTCGGTCCCGTGCTCGGGCTCCGCCGGACTCGCGTCGCCTGAATCACCCGAGCTCGAGGCCTCAGTGGGGAAGCGGTCCGCCCGCGAGCGCGATGACGACGCCCACGGCTCCCGCCGCGAGGAGGGTCGTCACGACTCCTCGGTGGGCGACGAGGAGGAGGGCTCCCGCGCCGGCGAGGACCCCGAATTGCCACGGTTCGCTGAGGGCCGCGGCGAGTGGGACGGCCGACCCGAGGATCGCGCCGACGGACGCCGGTCCGGCGCCGCGGAGGAAGGCGCGCGCGTGCTCGTTGCTCCGGAGCCGATCGAAGTGGTGAGCGCCGACGACGATGAAGAGGAAGGACGGCGAGAACGCGACGGCTGCCGCGAGCAGTGCGCCTCCCACTCCCGCCGCGGCGTAGCCCACGACCGCGACCGTCTGCACGACCGGACCGGGCGTGATCTGGCCGAGGGCCACGGCGTTGAGGAACTGGCTGTTGGTCATCCAGTGGTAGTGGTGAACGGCATCCGACTGCATGAGCGGGATGATCACGAACCCACCGCCGTATGAGAGCGCGCCGACCTTGAACGCGACCCACACGAGGGACGCGAGTCCGCCGGTGCCGACCGCGGCGCCCAGGAGCACGGGCGGGCCGAACGCCGACAGGCCGGGGCCGCGCCGTTGGGCCAGCTGGACCGAGAGCTCGACGACGCCGCAGCCGAGCAGCACCGCGACGAGCAGCGGGCCAAGCGTGGCAGCCGCGACGCCCCCGGCCGCGAGGTAGACGACCCATCGGTAGCGACCGGCGCGATGGGCGTTGCGCCAGCTGCCGGGGACGAGCCCCGAGCCGGCGCGGACCGCAACCGCGGCGACGGCCGCTCCGGCTCCCGCGCCCGCGCCGAGCACCCAGTCCGGTGGCGAGGTCTCGAGGAAGAGCGCGGCGAGGGCGATGATCAGCACGAGGCCCGGAAGGATGAATGCTGCTCCACCGACGATTGCACCCGCACGCCCGCGCACACGGCGCGCGCAGTAGATCGCGAGCTGGGTCGACGCCGGGCCCGGGAGCAGGTTGCATGCCGCGATGGCATCCTCGAGCTCGTGCTCCGTGAGCCAGCTCCGCCGGGTCACGCACAGGTCGCGAAGCAGCGCGATGTGCGCGGGCGGCCCGCCGAACCCGATGCAGCCGATGCGGCCCCACTCCCGCGCGATCGTGCGCAAGCGCACCTCAGCCACGACAGGAACCTACAGCGACCTCAGGAGTCGAGCAGGTTGGCCCGGAGGTAGGGCCCGACCGTCGCGAGCCCGAGGTCCGTCACGAATCCGTTGAACGATCCGTAGTCCGCGTACACCCGCTCGAGGAAGCCCTGCATCGCCGCAGGCTCGGCGGCGACGAGCGCAGGCCTGATGCGGGCGAGCTGCTCACGGGCGTCGGGATACGTCCGCTGGAAGTGCTCGACCAGGTGAACCATCGCCGGGCCGCTGAGCGCGTAGTCGGCGACGATCGTCCGGTCGGGAACGCCGAGCACTCCGAGCACGATCGCGCTGAGGATGCCGGTGCGGTCCTTGCCCGCGCTGCAGTGGATCATCGCGGGATAGGCGTCCGGGTCCGTGAGGATGGCCAGGCTCTCGCTGATGGCCTCGTGGCCCGCGTCGAGCATCTCGCGGTAGCGCCGCGCCACGACGTCCGGGTCGGTCCAGGAGTGCAGCTCTTCGTGGTCCGGGAGCACGTCGGTCATCGACAGCGCGTACGTGGTGGCGTCCGGGACGTGTGCCGACCAGTGGCCCCGCTCCGCGGCCTCGCTCTCCGTGCGCAGATCGATGATCGCCGTCAGACCGAGCTCGACGAGCCGTACTTCGTCGGTGCCGGTGAGGGCATGCGGCCCGTCGGCCCGGAAGAGTCGACGGGGCCGGACCCGGCGTCCGTCGCCGGTTCGGTAGCCGCCGAGATCCCGGAAGTTGAAGCAACCTTCGAACCGCAGGTGCCGCTCGAAGCTCGTCTCCGCCGACGCCATGGCCATGGTTCGACCCCGCTCAGTCGTCGTTGAGGATCGTGCCGCCGCCGTTGACCCGCGAGATCGTCGCGTGCACGGCGCCGGACAGCGTCACCTTCAGGGACTCGTTGCTCTCGGCCGTCGTGTCGCCCTTCACCTTGACCTGGATCGTCGTCGACGTCTGGCCCGCGGGGATCGTGACGGTCCCGCTCGCCGACTTGAAGTCGGTGCCTTCGGTCGCGCTGCCGCCGACCGCCACGTAGTGCGCGGAGACGGCCTGGGTCGCCTTGTCCGACAGCGACACCGTGAAGCGCATCGAGCGGGAGCCGGAGTTCCCTTCGAACACCGCCGCGTCACCGATCGCCATCCGGATCCCGCTCTTCGGGGGATCGTCGTTGAGGATGGTCCCGGTCGCGCCCGCCCGCTCGATCGTCGCGCCGGCGCTCGGGTGCTGGAGCTTGAGCGTGAACTTCTCACTCGGCTCGACCGTGCTGTCACCCTTGATGTTGATCCCCACCTGCGCCGAGGTCCCGCCGGCCGCGATCGTGACGGTCCCGGTCTTCGCGGTGTAGTCGGAGCCGGCGACCGCGGTGCCGTCGAGCGTCTTGTAGTCGACGGTCGTCGCCGTCAACGACGCGCGGGACAGGCTCACGACGAACACCGCCGCGCGCGTGCCGGTCTTGCCTTCCATCACGCTGACGTTGCCGATCCCGATCTTCAGGTCGGGCGGCGGGGGATCACTGGGGTCGTCCGGGAGCGTCATCGTCCTGAAGATCTGGTCGCCGGTGACCGCCGTGTTGTTGGTCGAGATCCGGATCTGGCAGTTGCGGTAGCTCGGGAGGCCGTTGCTCGGCGCGACGTCGTTGGGCGAGAGGCAGTTGAAGAGGCCCTGGGGGCTCGCGTTCTTGAACGGCGTGAACCCGTGGTTCGGGTCGGTGTGGTCGAACGTCGCGGTGCCCCCGGCCGACGAGATGACCGGCGCGGGTGAGGTGACGATGTCGCAGTGGGCCGTCGGGCTCCAGCTCAGCGCGGTGGGCGCGACGCCGTCGCACTGCTCCACGAACACGTTGGCGCTCGGCGTGAAGCCGGCCACGCTGATGTCGAACGCCTGCGGGTTGCCGGCCACGTCGTGCGGGACGACGAACGGGTTGCCCGTCGGTGCCGTGATGCTCGTCGCGGCACTCGCCGGGCCGGCGATCGCGATCACTCCGGCCAAGGCGGTGCTGACGACCGCCACCGCGCACAGGAACCTTCGCACTTGGACACTTCCTCCCGCATCGGTTCGATGGCGCGATGTCGCGCCGGGATGAGTGAATCGGGTTCACGCGCGCGACCTCAAGCCCAGACGCCCGCGTTTCACAGACGTTTGGTCTTCGTTCACACGACGGTCGTTCAGCGTTTGTGTCGTTCGCATTTGGCCGCGAAACCGTGTGAACGCTGCTTCTACGAACGGGTTACAAGCGATGAGTGAACGCTGCTGAAACGACTGGCGAATGCGCTGCTCGTTGCTTGAGCGCGCTTCGTCCGCGTGTGTCTACTCCGCTCGGCGCGGTTCGCGTCAGGGCAACAGACGACTAGGAGGCATACCTCGTGCGAAGGATCTTCTCGGTGCTGACGCTCATCAGCGTCGGTCTTGCGGGATTCGCGTTGGTGGCCGGTCCGGCGGGGGCCGCGACCAGCATCACCTCACCAACGGGAAACCCGTACGCGGTTGCGGGGGTCTCGGGAACCCCGCAGTCGTTCACTGTGACGGCAAACGGCTTCCCGCCGAACACCAACGTCTTCGTCGAGCAGTGTGACGGAACCAGCACGGCGACGCCGGGCTGGTCACCGACCATCAACTGCGACAACCTCACCTCTCCGGCGCCGGTCATCTCGACCGCCGGCGGAGTCGCGACCTTCACCAAGGACGACCCGAACTTCGGGTTCACGCCGTTCAAGGGTGAGAGCCCCGGCGGCCTGTTCAACTGCCTGTCGCTGCACGACGCGTCGCCGAACGACGGTGTGCCGGACTTCCGGAACTGCACCGTCCGGGTGTCGACGAACAACGCGGCGGTCACCGGCGACCAGGTGTTCCTGAACATCCTGCTGCCGGACGGCGGCGCCGCGCCGGTGGAGTCGTGCCGCATCTCCGGATCGTGGACCGCCAAGACCGGTCTCACGAACACGGCACCGGCGAAGCCCAAGGCGAACAAGTTCAAGGGCGGCGCGACGGTGGGTACCGCATCGGGCGGAACGTGCGCGCAGACGGTCACGACCAAGTTCCCGATCACCACGGGCTCGGTCAAGATCAAGGGTGGCATCACGAAGGGTGCGGTGTGCTCCGCGACGCTCGTGCCGCCGCTCGACGGTCCGGTGACGTTCTCGATCAAGTGGCAGGGCTTCAACCCGAAGAACGGGAAGCTGTCCACGGTCGGCAAGAGCCTGGTCACGGTGTCGAGCATCACCTCGACCACGCTCCCGCACGTCGTCTACACCGCTTCGGGTTCGGTCTCCGGCCTCTTCGCCGGCAAGACCGCGCAGCTGAACCTGGTGCTCGACCAGAGCCAGCTCGACATCAACTCGCAGTGCAACGGATCCGGGTTCAAGTCCGTGAGCTTCACCGGAAGCGTGTCCCCGTCCACCATCCAGTTCGCCTGACCGAACGCGGCCGGCGAGACCTCGAAATCGCTACTTCAAACCAATGGAGGAACAGACAGTGAAGAAGTTGTGGAAATGGGCGGGCGTGGTCGGAGCGGCGGCGCTGATCGCGCCCGCGGCTGCGGCGATCCCGGCCGGAGCCGCACCCTCGGGCTACGGCTTTGACAACACCCCCCACGTCATCGTGGGTGGTGGGTCGGACACCACGTACCGGGCCCAGATCAGCCTGTCGGACCTGTACAACTACTCGACCGGCTGCACGGTGACGACCGCGGTCGGCGCCTCGCTCGGCCAGTGCATCGCGGGTTCGGACACGAACGCGCTGGGCAACCACCAGCACGACACGGTGGCCCAGGCCAACCCGGTCGGTTCGGGTGCCGGCATCGCCTCGCTGAACGGGTTCATCCCGTCCGGCCAGACCAACACCACGTACCCGGGGACGGTCAACCCGTCGCCCGGCTACCTCGGCTCGTCGACCACGGGTCCGAACGTGGACTTCGCCCGGTCGTCGCGTGGTCCCAAGACCACCGGCGGCAGCGTGATCGGCGGCGGTAGCGAGCTCGGCGTCGACACCTTCTGGGGCTACGCCCAGGACGGCGTCGAGGTGACGGTGTTCGATGCCCGTGGAGCGCAGCTGCAGTCGGCCGGCTTCAACGGCTTCACGCCGGCGCAGATCGCGCAGATCTACAGCCAGGCCACGATCGGTGACGTCACGTGGCACACCCTGTTCCCGAGCCTGATCGCGGCCGGGAGCGCGACCGACGGACCGGTCGTTCCCTGGGGCATGAACTCGAGCTCGGGCACGTACGCGACGTTCAACTCCTACGTCGCCACTGCGGCTCCGTCTCCGGGTTTCGACGTCGACACGCACGGTCGGAAGCTGGGGAACGGCACGTTCCCGTTCGAGAACGACATCAAGCCGTTGCTGAACAATGCACCGCTCAGCACCAGCCGGACGTCGGTCGACAACCCCGCGAACTGGGTGTGGTTCGGGTCCTTCGGCGTGCTGTCGGCGTTCCCCTTCACCTCCTCCGCGGCGATCAGCGGAGTGCAGCACACGGCCTTCGCGGCCGCCATCAACGGGGTCCTGCCGTCGACCAGCAAGATCGGGCAGAACACCTACCCGATCGGTCGCACGCTGTACCACGTGACCCGCAAGCAGGACGCTGACATCGCGGCCGGCAACGGTCCGACGATCGGCGCCACGCACGACCTGAACGTGGTCGGCGGGACGAGCGGCATCGGTGGTGCGGTCCGGGAGTACACCCGTTGGCTGTGCCGTCCGGGTACCGCCCAGCACTCGGTGGACACCTTCACCGGCGCCAACCTGTTCTCGGAGATCACCTCCGCGATCAACAGCGCCGGGTTCACCACGGTGCCGGCGGCACTGCGGTACACGGCTGACGGTGGGAGCCGCTGCCAGATCCTCTCGTAGCCCTCACTGGGGGAAAGAGCATCTCGAGGGGCGGTTCGGGCGATGCCCGGGCCGCCCCTCGTAGGTGTCCCACCCCCGTGTGATCCTCATGGCACGCGGAGCGGCACGACGAACCGACGTGAACCGACGGAGGGAAGTGAGATGACGGGAGCGAACGACCTGCGGATCGACTGCGACGAGTGCGTCATGCAGCACACGGCAGCCTGTGACGACTGCGTGGTCAGCTTCATCGTCGGCCGGGAGCCGGGCGAGGCCGTGGTGTTCGACGTGGCCGAGGCGCGGGCGCTCCGGAACCTGTCCTCCGCCGGGTTGGTGCCGACGCTCCGGCACCGGGCCCGGGTGGCGGACGCGGGCTAGAGGAGTGGCTAGCTGGGCACCTCGCGCCGCAGCGCCGCGACCGTGGCCTGCTCGCGCGTGCGGTGCAGGAACGGGTCGAACTGGTAGATCCGCATCGCGTTCTCGTGGGTCAGCTTGTTCACGACCGCGTCGTCGACGCCGGCCATCTGCTTGGCCACCGACTCGGGGGAGTTGGGCCACTCGGAGTCCGAGTGGGGGTAGTCACACTCCCAGGTGATCTTGTCGATGCCGATCGCCTCGCGCTGGTCGACGCCCGAGCGGTCGCTGATGAAGCAGAACGAGAAGTGGTCGCGGGCGACCTGGCTCGGCAGCGTGTCGCCGAAGTCCTGGCCGGTCCAGAAGCGGTGCTGGTGGTACACGTAGTCGATCCGCTCGAGCCAGTAGGAGATCCAGCCCGTCCCGCCCTCGCTCAGCGCGAACTGCAGGTTCGGGAACTTGCGCAGCACCGGGCTCCAGAGCAGGTCGGTCGCGGCCTGCATCGTGTTGAGCGGCGTCAGCGTGATCATCACGTCGATCGGCGCGCCGGGCGCGATCTCGATCTGGGTCGAGCTCGACCCGATGTGCAGGCAGATCACGGTGCCCTCGTCCTCACAGGCCTTGAAGAACGGGTCCCAGTGGTCGCCGAAGATGTGCGGCCAGCCGAGCTTGTACGGGTTCTCCGAGAACGTGACCGCGTGGCAGCCCTTCTTCGCGACCCGTCGGACCTCGTCGGCCATCAGCTGCGGGTCCCAGATCGGCGGGATCGACAGGGGCAGGAAGCGGCCGGGGTACGTGCCGCACCACTCGTCGATGTGCCAGTCGTTGTACGCCTGCAACAGGTTGTACGCCATGTCCTTGTCGTTGGACCGGCTGAACAGCTGGCCGCAGAACTGCACGAAGCTGGGGAAGCACATCGAGCCGAGGACGCCGTTGCGGTTCATGTCGATGACGCGCTCGTGGATGTCGTAGCAACCCTTGCGCATCATGTCGAACGAGGTCGGCTCGATGTTGTACTCCTCGGGCGGCCGACCGGCGACGGCGTTGAGCCCGATGTTGGGGATCGTGTTGCCCTCGTACTCCCACACGTCGATGCCGTCGCGGTGGACGTTCTTCGGCGCGAATTCCTTCCACTTGTCGGGAAGGTGGTTGTCGAACAACGTCGGCGGCTCGACGACGTGGTCATCGACGCTGATGAGGATGAGATCTTCCGGCTGCACGACGTACCCCCCGGGTAGTTTGCTGACGCCGGTGTCACCTTAGCGCCCGCCCGCACCCCACTCCCCGGGGCGGAGGGGCGGGCCGGGTCAGTCGTCCTTCAGCGCGACCGCGTTGGGCGTGACGTTCATCTTCGGGGTGTACTCCTCGGCCTCGACCGTGCGGGCGACCCCGGGGAAGCGGACGGTCAGCTGGGTCACGCAGTCGGGGCACGGGCCCGCGAACCGCAATCGGGCCGGCTTCCCGCAGCGCATGCAGGTGGTGTCCATCGGCTCGAATTGCGTCGTCGTCATGGTCGCGGTGCTCGCCCTTCACCCGGTCGTCGTCGTGCTCCCGAGCCTCCCGGAGCTCGGGTCCGGCACGGTACGGCGCGACGGCCGCCGGGGCGCGGATGCTGGGTGCTCAGCCCCAGACGACGGGCAGGCGGTCCGGGTTCCGGAACGTCATGCCGGTGATGAACGGCGCCGGCTCGGACGGGTCGAGCCGGAGGTTCGGCAGCCGGTCCATCAGCCGCTCGAGGACGATGCGCGTCTCCATGCGGGCCAGGTGCATCCCGAGGCACATGTGCGGTCCGAACGCGAACGCGAGGTGCTGGCGCTGCGGACGGAAGATGTCGAAGCGCTCGGGATCCTTCCAGTACTTCTCGTCGTGGTTCGCGGAACCCATGTTGATGACGATCATCGACCCCGCCGCGATCGGAATGCCTTCGACCTCGGTGTCGCGCGTCGCGGTGCGGATGATCGTGAGCAGCGGCGGCTCCCACCGCAGGCCCTCTTCGATCGCCTGCGGCATCAACGACCGGTCGGCGCGCAGCGCGTCCAGCTGCGCGGGGTCGTTCAGCAGACCGAAGAGCAGGTTCCCGGATGAGCGGAACGTCGTCTCGGCGCCGGCGGGGAGCAGGAGCCGGAGGAACGCGAAGATCTCGTCGTCGGTGAGGTGCTGCCCGTCGAGCTCGGCCTGGGCGAGCGTGCTCATCAGGTCGTCGGCCGGGTGCTGCCGCCGGTCGGCGAGGATCGCACCGAAGTAGTCGCCGAGCGCCTGCGACGCGGCGACCCCGCGGTCCATGTCGAAGCCGACGCTGATCAGCTCGACCGCGAGCCGGTGGAAGTGCGTCATCTCCTCCTTGGGCAGACCGAGCAGCCGCGCGATCACCCGCACCGGGAACGGGAAGGTGAGCTCCCGCACGAGCTCGGCGTGGCCGCGGTCGATGAACGCGTCGATGTGCTCGTCGACGATCGGCGTGATCGCCTCGACCTCCCAGCGCTCCATGGTCTTGCGGCTGAAGGCCTGCTGCACGATCCCGCGGTAGTGGTGGTGCTCGGGCTCGTCCATCTCGAGGATCGTGTGGCCCATCACCTGGCCCATCACGTCCTCGTAGCCCTTGGAGGAGAAGATCTCGCCGTCGCGCAGGACGGTCTGGACCGCGTCGAACGTGAACGCGGTGTAGACGTCGGGGATGTCGCCGAAGAGCTCGGGGTCGATGAAGCCGGCCTGATCCTCGCCCTCGACCTCGAGGCCGGCCATCGCGCGCACGTCCTCCTGGATCAGCGGTGCGGTCTGCCGCGCCAGTGCGAACATCGGGTACGGGTCCTCCACGACGCCGATTCCGGCGCTGCGGTTGAACTCTTCGAACGGGTCGTACTCGGTTGGTTCGACGGTGCTCATCGAAGTCCTCCAGACGTGCAACGATCAGGCGCGGCAACCTGACGATAGCGTCAGATCACACGGCGGCCCGCGGGTCACGCGGGCGGGGACCCGAGCAGGAGCGAGGGAGACGATGAACCACGACGTCAGCTCGGTGAACGACGGCGTCAGCGCGGGGCTGCTGATCCTGCGGGTGATGGTGGGCGTCGTGATGGTGGCCCACGGCTACAACCACATCTTCCGGGGCGGCAAGATCAAGGGCACCGCGGGATGGTTCGCGAGCCTGGGCATGAAGCCGGGGATCCTCCACGCGTGGCTCGCGAGCATCACCGAGCTCGGCGCCGGGGTGATGCTGATCCTGGGCCTGCTGACGCCCCTCGCGGCCGCCGGGGTGGTGGGCGTCATGCTCGTGGCGCTGATCATCAACCACATCAAGAACGGCTTCTTCATCTTCCGCCCGGGTGAGGGCTACGAGTACGTCCTCACGTTGCTGATGGTCGGCCTGGCGATCGGCGCGATCGGCGCCGGGCGGTGGTCGCTCGACAACGCGATCGACCTCGACTGGCTCGGCTGGACCGGCCTGCTCATCGCGGGGATCGCGGGCGGCGGCGGTGCTCTGCTCCTGCTCGCCGTGTTCTGGCGCCCGGTGAAGCCCGACCCCACCCCCTAGCCGACGCGCGGGCTACCGGCTGCGGGCGATGAAGTGGTGGATCGGGACGTTCACGCCTTCGCTGACGGTGTAGTAGCCGCGGTCGTCGGTTTGGAACCCGAGCGCCTCACCCTGCTTCTCGACCGGGATCGGCCCCCGACACGGCTTGGCGCCGAGCGCGGCGATCACGGTCTGGTGCCGGCCGAGGTGCCACAGCCGCACGCCGCCGTAGGTGCGGATGCCGATGGCCGTGCCGTCGCGCGAGATGTCGCCGGCCGTGACCGCGTCGACGAACGGGACCCGCGGCAGCTTGATCTGACCGACCCGGGTCAGCACCGTCGTGCTGCCGGCCGCGAGGTTGCCGGGCGCGCGGTAGACGGCGGCAGGACCGCCGAGGGCGAGGTGCTTGATGACGATGTAGATGGCGCCGTCGCGCGGGTCCACCATCAACGCCTCCGCATCATGGGCACCGTCGGGATAGTTGAGCGTCGAGCGCGTCGACACCCGACAGCGGATGCGTACCTCCATCGCCGACGACCTTCGGCTCGGGCACCCGGTACAGGACGACGTTCGGGCGCACCGAGCCGTTGTCCCCGATGTCGCCGGCGTAGAGGTACGGCGTCTGCGCGTGCGGCCCGGGACCGATGGCGACGTCCTCCCAGTCGATCGCGCTTGCACCCTCGAACGGATAGATCCCCCGCGTGGACCCGTCGGGCGCGATCGCGAACAGCCGCGCCGAGTCGCCGGAGTCGTTGTTGATCCAGAGCGTCCCGGGGTTCTTCGCGCTGGCCGCGAGCCCCGACGCCTCGTCCAGCTCCGGGGTCTGGATCGTGCCCGAGGTCGAGCGGGTGAGCGTCCCGGCGCAGGCCGACTCGACGACCGGCGACGGCTGCTCGTTTGGCGCGGCCTTCGTCTTCGGTGAGCTGTCGCACGCCGTCACCGCGAGGCCGAGCACGGCACAGGCGGCCGCGGGCGCGCACGAAGGGGCGCGGTCGACGCGGGATCACGTGGAGAGCGGAGCAGACTGGATCTCGCGCAGGAGCAATGGGAGCACGTCGCGCCAGTCGCCGACGATGCCGACGTCGGCGGCGTCGAAGATCGAGCGCGTCCGGGTCGGGGTTGATCGCGAGCACCGTGCGCGCGGCGCGCACGCCGACGATGTGGTTGAACTTGCCGCTCGCGCCGATGCACGACGAACAGCCGCGGCGCGATCGCTCCGGCCGGTGATGCCGACCTGACGGGCGCGCGGGCAGCCAGCCCTCGTCGGTGACCTTGCGGGTCGCGCCGAGCTCGGCGCCGAGCAGCGTGCGCAGCGGCTCGAGCGCGTCGTACTCGTCGGGCGCGACGCCCCGGCCGACGCCGATCACCGCCGTCGGCTTCGGCGAGCACGTCGAGGTCGTCGTCGCGGGTGCGGGCGAGCACGCGCACGCGACCGCGGCGACTCGACCGCCAGGTCGGCTCGCGTCGGCGTGGTGCACGCGGGGCGCGGAGCGCGGCGAGCATGCCGGCGCGCACGGTCGCCATCTGCGATCCGGCGAGTCGGCGTCGATCGCGGCGACGAGCTGACCGCCGAACGCGGGCTTCCACGCGACCAGGCGGTCGCCGTCGACGCTCGAGGTCGACCGCGTCGCCGGTGAGGCCCGCGCCGAGTCGCGGCGGCGGCGCGGCGGCGACCTCGCGACCCCACGCGGTGCTCGGCGCGAGGATCGCCCACGGCGTCGGTCGGCACGCGCCCAGCTGATCGCGCCGAGCGCGACGTCTTCCTCGACGTTGCGCCACCGGAGTCGACGGTGCACGAGCCACACGTCGTCGGCGCCCCAGCTGCCGAGCTGCATCGAGTGTCGGCTCGTCCGACCGTGACGCGACGACGACCGTCGAGCCGCCGCGAGGCGCGCGGCCGCGCCGAGCAGCTCGCGGGTGACCGTGCGGCGCGATCGGGCTCGACGACGACGCCGCGGTCGGCCGGACACGGCGCCGGGCTCGAGTGCGGCCGGAGGGACGGCGCCGAGGTCCGCCGCGTGATCGAGCGCGGGGTCCAGCGCGCCGCGCTCGCGCAGGATCGTCGACGGCGCCGCGCACCTGCTCGGCGAGCGGCGCGTCGGGCAGCAGGTGACGCAGCCGCTCGACGCTCGATCACCTGCACCGGTCCGACCCAGGTCGGGCTGCGCGGCCTCGCCCCACGGGCCGGCGCCGAGATCGGCCGCGGTCGACGACGCGGATGCGGTCGGCCGGGACCGCGGCCCGGCCCTCGCGGATCGACCTTGCACGGGTCGCAGAGCCGCTCGGCGCGACGAGAGCACCGCCGGGCAGGTCGACCTCGGCCTGCACCCAGCCGTCGTCGTGCTCGCAGCGCAGCGTCGAGCGTGCGTGCCGTCGAGCGCGAGGTGGCGCACGCCGGTCGAGGAACGGGAGGTCGAGCAGCTCGGCGAGCTCGGGACCGACCTGGCCGGTGTCGGCGTCGACGGAGTTGCGGCCGGCGAGCACGAGGTCGAACGGGCCCTCGCGGCGCGATCGCGCGCGGCGAGCGCCTTGGCGGTGGCGAGCGTGTCGGAGCCGGCGAACGCGGCGTCGGTGACGAGCACGCCGCGGATGTCGACGCCGCGGTCGAGGCCCCACGCGATCGCCTCGCGCAGCGTGTCCTCGGCGGCGGGCGGGCCGAGCGTGAACACGCGTGACCGCGAGCCCGTCGCGCTCCGCGGCGAGCTCGACCGCCTTGCTCACCGCGCGCCGGCAGTAGGGGTTCATCTCGAGCTCGATGCCGTCGCGCACGCAGCCGTCCGTCGGGCCCGAGCTCCATCTCCTCGAACTTCGGGATCTGCTTCACGAACACGGCGATGCGCACCAATGGCTGCCCGACAGGGTCGAATTGCTGACTATCGTGTCAGGTTGCCGCGACCGGAGAGCACCATGGAAGCCCGTGAAGCCGTCATCGTCGACACCGCGCGCACCGCGTTCGGGAAGCGCAAGGGCGCGCTGGCCGGCTGGCACCCGACCGATCTGCTCGGGCTCGTGCTGCGCGACGATGATCGAGCGCAACGACCTCGACCCCGCGCTCGTCGACGACGTCGTCGGCGGCTGCGTCACCCAGGCCGGGGAGCAGGGCTGCAACGTGACCCGCAACGCGTGGGTCGCGGCGCGGGCTGCCGTGGAGCGTTCCCGCGACGAGCGTCGACCGGCAGTGCGGCTCGTCGCAGCAGGCCGCGCACTTCGTCGCGCAGGGCGTGATCGCGGGCGCGTACGACATCGGGATCGCGTGCGGCGTCGAGTCGATGACCCGCGCGCCGATGTCGTCGAACGCGCGCGGCGGCATCGGGCCGTTCAGCCCCGACTTCCTCGCGAACACGAACAACACGCTCGGCATCCAGTTCTGGGTCGCGCAGGTGCTCGCCGACAAGTGGGGCATCACGCGCGAGGAGATGGACGCGTTCGCGCTGCGAGTCGCCACCGGCGCGCCGCGGCGAACACCGACAACGGGTTCTTCGCCCGGCGAGATCGTGCCCGTGCCGATCAAGGACGAGAGACGGGCGAGCTCACCGGCGAGACGCTCGAGCGCCGACGAGGGCATCCGGCGCGGGCGGCACGATGGAGAAGCTCGGCGTCGCTGCCGCCGGCGTGGGAGTCCGACGATCAGCCCGCGCCCGACATCACCGCCGGCAACTCGTCGCAGATGACCGACGGCGCGTCGGCGATGCTCATCGCCGAGCGGTCGGTGGCCGAGCGGCTCGGCCTGCCGATCCGCGCCCGCTTCGCGCACTTCGCGGTCGCGGCCGAAGACCCGGTGCTCGTGCTCTCGGCGCCGGTGCCCGGTCACCTACAAGCTGATGGAGCGCACGGGCATGAAGCCCGACGAGTGGGACGCGGTGGAGTGCAACGAGGCGTTCGCGTCGATCGCGCTGATGTGGCAGAAGGAGTTCGACTACCCGATGGAGCGCTTCAACCCGCGCGGCGGCGCGATCGCGATCGGCCACCCGCTCGGCGCGATCGGGCGTCGCGCTGATGACCACGCCTGCTCCGCCACCTCGAGGCGACCGGCGGCCGCTACGGCTTCCAGACGATGTGCGAAGGCGGCGGCCAGGCCAACGGGACCGTCATCGAGCGACTCGGCTGACCGGGTAGGTCCTCAGTAGTGTCCGCCGAGTGATCCTGACGGCTGACGACACCCGCGAGGCGCTCCGCGCGCTGCAGCGGGGTCGACGTACCCGCCGGCTCCGCGACCTCGACTGGATCGAGGTCGCGTACAAGGCCTACATCGCGGCGATCGTGTCGCTCGGGACGCTCTTCACCTCCGCCGCGATCGTCGGCGACAAGGCCCTGAAGCCGACCACGGTCGACCAGCTGCGCACCGACGGTCCCGCGATCGTCGGGCTGGTGATCGCCGTGGCGATCATGCTCGGGCTCCGCTCGGGGGCCCGGG
The DNA here is from genome assembly GCA_963770105.1 of uncultured Acidimicrobiia bacterium. Lineage (GTDB taxonomy): Bacteria > Actinomycetota > Acidimicrobiia > IMCC26256 > JAENVU01 > Chersky-806. The sequence goes on from CAVYOL010000002.1 coordinate 919,604, forward strand.
GTGGCCCGCTCGCCCTCGAACCCGCCGACGTGAACCACGTGCTGCTCGCGCCGGCCGACCGCGCGGTCGTGCTGCGCGCCTCCGCGTACAAGCAGGCCCGTGGGGTCGCGATGGTCGGGCTGGTGGGGGGCGCGCTCGCCGGCCTCCTCGTGGCCCAGCGCATCCCGACCCAGTCCGGGGGCGACGTCGCGGAGTGGATCGCGGCCGGCGTCGCGACCGGTGGCGCGGCAGTCATGGCGGTGTGGGGAAGCGCGCTCGTCGCGTCGGGCCGCCGGTGGGGTCGCGTCCTCACCGCGGCGATCGGCGTGGTGCTCGTCGCGTGGTCACTGCTCGACGTCTTCGCGCGGCGTGATCACGTCGCCGGCGTCGATGCTCGGAACGCTCGCGTTCTGGCCGCTCGTCGTCCGTCCGATCGCGCTCGTCGGCGTCGTGTGCGCGCTCGCGATCCCGGTGATCGGCCTGCTCGGGATCGGCGAGACGTCGATCGAGGCGGCCGAGCGGCGTTCCGGGCTCGTCGGGGCCCTGCGCTTCGCGGCCACGATCCAGGACCTCCGCACCGTCATCGTCCTGCACCGCCAGCTGGCCCAGGAGCGGTCGCGCCAGGAGCCGTGGCTGCGCCTGCCGCAGGCCAAGCCGGTCGGGCACGCGTGCTGGCGCCGGGACTGGCAGGGCGTCCTGCGTTGGCCGATCTCGCGGGTCGGGCGCGTCGCCGCGCTCGGTGCGGTCGCGGGACTGTGCGCGTACGGCACGTGGGAGGGGACCACCCCGCTGATCATCGTCGCCGGCATCGCGCTGTTCATCGCCGGGCCTCGACTCGATCGAGCCGCTGGCCCAGGAGGTCGACCACCCGGACCGGGCCCAGGGCGTCCCGCTGGTCAAGGGTGAGCTGTACATCCGGCACCTGGTGGTGCCCGTCGTCGTGATGGCGATCGCCGGCCTCATCGGGCTCGGCGCCGCCGCGATCCTCGATCCCGAGCCGGGGCTGTTCCTCGTCGGTCTCATCACGATCGTCCCCGTTGCGTTCGCGGCGGCCACCGCCGCGGCCTTCGCCGTCGTGCTCGGCGCGCCGAAGCTCACGAGCGGCCTCACGATCTCGTTCCCCGAGGCGGCCACGATCGGCCTCATCCTGCGCCAGGCGTTCCCGCCGATCCTCACCGCGCTCGCGGTCGCCCCGGTGATCGCGGCGCGCGAAGCGGTGCACCAGCACGGGGACCCGATCGCGATCGCCGCGCTCGCGACGGTGCCCGCGCTCGTGATCGCCGCCGGCGTCGTCGCCTTCCTCCGCTCCCGGAAATCGGTGGTCTTCTGATGCCAGTCCTGGTTGCCGACGATCTCAGCAAGGAGTACGGCGACGTCGTCGCGCTGTCCAACTTCAAGCTCAGCGTCGAGCCCGGCGAGCTGATCGCGCTCGTCGGTCACAACGGTTCGGGGAAGTCCACGTTCCTCCGGCTCGTCGCGGGCCTGCTGGAGCCGAGCGACGGCGTGCTCGTCGTTGCGAACTCGCCCGCCGGATCGCTGAAGGCACGCGCCGAGGTCTCGTTCATCCCGGACGAGCCGGTGCTCTACGACGATCTCAGCGTCAACGAGCACATCGAGTTCACCGCGCGGCTGCACGGCGAGCTCGACTGGCCCGAGCGCGCGGACGCGCTGCTCGAGGTGCTCGGCCTCGCGCACCGGGCCGACGACCTGCCGTCGCGCTTCAGCCGCGGTCTGCGCCAGAAGACGTCGCTCGTGCTCGGCCTCGTCCGGCCGTTCTCGATCCTGCTCGTCGACGAGCCGTTCGTCGGGCTGGACCCGAGCGGGCAGAGCGCTCTGACCGAGCTGCTCGTGGAGGCCGCGTCCGCCGGCGCCGCGGTGCTCGTCGCCACGCACCAGCTCAGCTTCCTCGAGTACGCGACCCGCTGCGTCGCGCTCCGGGACGGCAACACGGAGTTCTCGGGCCCGGTCGACATCGCCCGGATCCAGACCCTCCTCGGCTGACCCCGCGCCACCCAGCTCGTTTCGGGGCGTCTCATGGTCGCTCTGGCGACGCTCAGGCGCCCCGAAACGAGCTAGCCGCCGGTGCCGGGGGCCGCGATCGGGACGGAGGTGGCGTCGACGATCGCCTTGGCGGCCGCGGGATCGGTCCCGCAGACGACCTTGACCGCGTCCGTGGAGGTCGCGCGCCCGCTCCAGGTCAGGCCGCTGGCGTAGGCGCTCCACGGGTGAGCCCCGCCTCCCGCGCCGTTGTCGTAGGTGCTGGTGACGTCGCAGTTGCCGGTCGGCGTGCTGAGCGTGACGAGGACGGTCTCTTCTTCGGGCCCGGGGGTCGTGTAGTCCGTATGGACGAGCTTCATGCCCGCCGGGATCTGCAGCGTCATCTCACCGACCTGCAGCGTGGATGCAGACGCCGCGAGCTGCTCGGGATCGACGAGCGCAAAGTGGTTCCCTCCGGAGGTCGCGGCACCGAAGATGAACAGCGACGATTGGTCTCGGAACGTCCCCGCCGGCGCGACGGCGCCCCGCGAGTCCCAAAATGCCAGCTCGGCCTTGGGGATCGGAGTCCACATGCCATTGGACAGGACCGCGACGGCCTTGGCAGTGGACACGATGAGCGTGGGTGGCACGGCGGCGAGCGTCGTGGCGTACTCGTAGAACCGCGCCGGGACCGGAGGCAGGGGTGTCCACGCGCCCGCCTGGTACGCGGCTGCGTGCATCTCGAAGTCGGCGAAGACCACGCGGTCGCCATCGCGGTCGGCTGAGATCTGCGACGGATCGAGACCGGGAGGCGCCGGAAGGTCGTGCCAGGCGCGGCCCGTCGGATCGAACGCCACCGCGGCAGTCGTGAAGTTCGGGGTCGGGCCACCGGTTTGGTAGAGCACGATGAGCTCGGTGCCGTTCCATGCTGCGACCGGGTTCGTGAGCGGCGCCGGCGGTGCCGGCAGCGCCTCCCAGTGCCCGCTCGCCACGTCGAGCGTTGCGCTTGCGCTGACACTCAGCAGCTGCGTTCCTACGGAGGTCAGGTCGTTCACCGGCGCGGGCGCGTCATCCAGCTTCCGCCACGTGTTCTCCGTCGGGTTCCAGAGCGCGACTCCCGTGCCGCGCGCGATGACGACGCCCCGTTCGGTCGACACGGCATGCGGCGTGTCCCGGCTCGTCGGGAGGGGTCCGTCGGCCATCATCTGCCACTGGTGCGTCGACGGGTTGTATGCGGCACCGTCGCCGACTCCCTCATGCCCCTGGTCGGCCGGTGGGATGACGCCGCCCCAGACGACGAGCTCGGTGCCCGTCCACGCGACTGCGGCGCCGGCCCGGGGAGTGAGCGGTCCGGCGTCGAGCAGCTGGATCGCCGGGTGCGGGCCGGTCTCGACCGGGCGGGGGACCGTCGTCGACGAGTCGGCGGTGGGCGGGGGAGTGGACGACGGTGACGGCGCGGCCGGAGGTGCGGAGTCGGACGCCGAGCTGGCCAACCAGTACCCGCCGACGAGGAGTGCGACGACGGCCGCGGCCGCGAGCAACGGCTGCCACACCGGGCGGCGCCGGCGGGTCTCGATCGCGGTGGCGACGGACCCGACGGTGTCGGGACGAACCGCGTCGACCGTCTCGGTGACCGCGTCGCCGTAGCGCTGCAGCTGTTCGATGACATCAAGCACGGGTCTCAACCTCCAGGCTGCGGCGCAGCCGTTCGAGCGCGCGGCCGACGTGCGTGCCGACTGCGGACGCGCTGATCCCCAGCGCGTCGCTGACTTCGGCGTAGGTCCAACCGCACGTGTGGACCAGCCACACTGCGCTCCGTTGCCGCTCGGGGAGTGCGAGCAGCGCGGGGATGAGCGTGGGCTCCACGTCGGGGAGCTGCAACGCCTCGGGTGCCGGGAGCTGCGGCGGGACGCGACGGCGGGTGCGGGACTGCCCGACCCGGAAGAGGTAGCCCGCCGGGTTGGTCAACGCCTGGACCTCGGGCCAGTGCTCCCACGCGTAGGCGAGCGCTTCGGCGACCGCTTCCTGCGCGACGTCGACCCCGCGACAGCCGATCAGCGCGCGCCGGAGCCGAGGCTCGACCGTCAGGACGAATGCCTCGAAGTCTCCGGACCCCTGCTCTGCACCCATGAACGACCCCTCCATGGGATGAGAGCAGCCGGGAGGCCGGTCGCGCCACAACGATCATCGCCGGGGCCGCTTCCCATACCGGTAGCCGAACTGTTACCGTAACGGTTTCGTTACCGAATGAGGGAGACCGTCATGGCCGTCACCGTGGTGCGCTACCGGACCAAGCCGGACCGGGCCGACGAGAACCAGGGGCTCATCGAGCAGGTGTTTGCCGGGCTCGCGGCGTCCCGTCCCGACGGGCTGCGGTACATGACCGTCCGGCTCGCGGACGGCGTGAGCTTCATCCACGTGGCCTCCGTGGAGACCGAGGACGGCGTGAACCCGCTGCTCACCACCCCCGCGTTCGGCGAGTTCCAGCGCGAGATCGCGGACCGGCTGGAAGAGGGTCCCGTCGTGACCGAGGCGACGGTCGTCGGTTCGTACGAGTTCTTCGTCCGTGCCGCGCGTGAGGAGGTCTGAGCGATGCGGTACTACGAAGCGCACGCGACGGTCGAGGCCGCGCCCGCCGCGGTGTGGTCGGTCCTGGAGGACGGGGCCGCCTATCCCAGGTGGGACTCGGGGGTCGAGCAGGTCGAAGGAACGATCGCGACCGGCGAGCGCATCAAGGTGCACGCCGCAGTGAGCCCGGGTCGGGCGTTCCCGGTCAAGGTGCATGTCGACCGGGCCGCGGGCACGATGACCTGGACGGGCGGCATGCCGCTCGGCCTGTTCCGGGGCGTGCGAACCTTCACGGTGACGCCGATCGCGGAAGGACGGACCGAGTTCACGATGCGCGAGGAGTACACCGGGCCGCTGCTCGGGCTCGTCTGGCGGTCCATGCCCGACCTCGGGCCCTCGTTCGAGCAGTTCGCGGCCGGACTCAAGGGGCAGGCCGAGCGCGCGAACCGGGACGCGTGACGCCGTGGCCACGAGCGCCCCGGCTGGTGACCCGTTCGATGCGTTGGGCGATCCGAACCGCCGCGCGATCGTCGAGCTCCTGAGCGCGGAGGGCCGATCGGTCCAACAGCTCGCTGACGCGCTGCCGATCAGTCGCCCGGCCGTCTCCCGCCACCTCCGGCTCCTGAAGGAAGCCGGTCTCGTGGTGGAGGAGCCGGCGGGCACGCGCCGGATCTACCGGCTGCACGACGACGGGGTCGAAGCCGTGCAGGCCTACCTCGCGCAGGTGTGGGGCGACGCGATCACGCGCTTCCGATTGACCGCGGAGAACACGACGCCGAAGCCGAAGCGGACCGGTCGCGCGTGATCGAACCGCTCCGCCTGAGCTTCGAGATCGACTGCCCGAGCGACCACGCGTTCGACGTGTGGACCACGCGCATGTCGACGTGGTGGCCGAAGGGGCACTCCACGTCCGGTGATCCCGACACGCGCGTCGTGCTCGAACCGCGGCTCGGCGGACGGATCTTCGAGCAGACGTCGGACGGCACCGAGATCGAGTGGGGTGAGATCACCCGATGGAACCCACCGTCTCGGCTCGGCTACCGGTGGCACATCGGCCGCGACGCGGCGGAGGCCACCGACGTGGAGCTGACCTTCGTCGACGTGGGGGAGGGCCGCACGCGGCTCGACATCGTCCAGACCGGATGGGAGCGCCTCGGCGCCGAAGGGCTCGCGTACCGCGACGCGAACACGAGCGGCTGGAGCGCGCTGCTCCCGGGCTTCGTGGCCGCGGCGACCGGCGCTGATTGACCTACGCCACCAGCGCGGCGAGCGCGGCCAGCTGCTCGCAGTAGTGCGCCACCGAGTGGTGGACGAAGCGGGCGGCGAGCGCGGTCGCGCCGATCGACTCGTACCGGGTCAGCTGCTCGGCGACCCGGTCGGGCTCGGCAGAGGGGTCGAGCGCACGGTCGTTCTGCACGATGACGTCGAGCGGATCCGACCGGGCCGCCCAGGCGTCGGTGTCACGCGCGCGGTCGAGTGCGGCGCCGAGCTCCGCAGTGCTGAGGCCGAACGGCGCCCAGCCGTCGCCGAGCTCGACCGCTGCGGCGCAGTGACCGCCCGGTCCGGCCCCCGACCCAGATCGGCACGTGGGCCTGCACCGCGGCCGGGTCGACGACGAAGCCGCCGAACGTGAAGTACTCGCCGTCGTACTCGGGCTCGGCCTGCGAGAGCGCGGCGCGCAGGGCGCGCATCGCGTCGTCGCCCATTGGTCCGCGCGCCTCGAACTCGGCGCCGAGCAGCACGAACTCGTCCTCCAGGGACCCGACGCCGACCCCGAGGACGACGCGGCCACCGCTGACCCGGTCCAGCGTGCCGTAGCGCTTCGCGATCTCGAGCGGGTGGTGGTAGCCGAGCACAAGCACGAACGTGGCGAACCGGATGCGCTCGGTGCGCGCGGCCAGGTAGCCGAACGTGGAGAGCGGGTCCCAGTAGGTGGCGCCCCGCACCGCGGCCACGTCGACCGGGACCGCGACGTGCTCGCTGCAGGTGCAGAAGTCGTAGCCGAGCCGCTCGGCCTCGCCGACGGCGCGCGCGACCTCTGCGATCCCCGCGGTCTCCTCCCACGCCGCACGGGCGCCGGGCAGCCGCGTGACCACCGGCGTCACGATTCCCAGCCTCATGGTCTCCAGTTGCGGGGCGGCATGGTCTGGATGAAGACCTCGATGCGCGAGATCAGCCCGTCATCGGTGAGCTCGAACGTGACGCACTCCGGGGTGCGAACCGCGACGTCGTCCAGGGTCACGGTCTCGCTCAGCTCCGCGAACGCGAGCCGGCCGGCGTACGTGACGCGCAGGACCGACATCTCGTATTCCGCCAGGTGCGGCATGAGCTCCGAGATGAACGCGACGTACTCCGACTTGGACGGGTACACGTCCTGGTACGGACCGATGCGCATGAAGTCCGTCTCCGCCAGGCACGCGGCGAACGCGGGCCAGTCGTGCGCGATCAGCGACTCCAGGTACCGCTCGACCACACCGTCGGGCATGGCGGTCAACTACTTCCGTGGGAGCTTGATGGCCTTCTTGGCGATGATGTTCTTCTGGATCTCGGTCGCGCCGGCGCCGATCGACGTGTAGCGCTGCCACGAGTAGTTGCGGGCCCACGTGCCCGCCGTCGACGGCGTCGGGGCCGCCCTTGCGCGAGCACGCCCGCCGGACCGAGGAGGTCGACCGCGAGCTCGGCGAGCGTCTGGGTGATCGTCGACCACTGCAGCTTGGCCAACGGGACCTCGGGCCAGTTCGGCTGGCCCTTGATGATCTTCGTGAGCGCGCGGTAGTTGAGGAGGCGGGTCAGCTCGATCTCCGTGAACGCCCGCCCGATCGCGCTCGCGCAGCTCGGGGTCGTCGCAGCGCGTCGGGGTTCACCGCTGTGCGCCGGCCGAGATCATCGGCGCAGGTCCGCCGCCATCGTGATCGACAGGCCCGCGGTGCCGACGCGCTCGTGGCCGAGCGTGCTCATCGCGACCTGCCAGCCCTCGCCCTCGCCGCCGAGCCGGCAGTCGAGCGGGGATGCACGGCATCGGTGAAGAACACCTCGTTGAGCATCGTGTCGCCGGTGATGTCGCGGATCGGCCGGCACTCGATGCCGGGCGTGTCCATGTCGATGATGAACGCGGTGATGCCCTCGTGCTTCGCGCCCCGCTCGAACGCGGTCGGGTCGGTGCGCAGCAGGAACAGGCCCCACTCGCGCGAGGTGCGCGGAGGAGATCCACGTCTTCTGGCCGTTCACGACGTAGTCGTCGCCGTCGCGGATCGCCGATGCGTGCGCATGTTCGCGAGGTCGGAGCCGGCCTCGGGCTCGCTGAAGCCCTGGCACCAGTGCTCGTCCGCCGAGCAGGATGCCCGGCAGCCAGCGGTCCTGCTGCTCGGGCGTGCCCCACTGCAGGATCATCGGGCCGATCTGCCAGATGCCGTTGGGTTGTAGATGCCCGGGCGCGCGCACCCGCGCCATCTCCTCCGCGTAGATGGCGTTCTGCACCGGCGTCGCCTCGCGCCCGTGCCACTCCTTGCGGCCAGTTGATGGCGGCCCAGCGGCCCTCGTCGAGCCGCCGCTGCCAGTCCTGGCGCCGCGCCTGGGTGCGGTCGAAGCCGTCGACCTGCCGCCCGGATCGTCGTCGGTCGTCGACCAGTCGTCGAGGAACCGGGGAGCTCGACGTCGAGCCAGCTCGCGCAGCTCGTCGCGGAACGCCTCGTCTTCGGCCGTGAAGCGCGAAGTCCATGCGGGGTCAGGCTAAACCTGTCAGCTTCCCGATAGGCTCCCGACCCATGGACTTCACGTTCTCGGCCGAGCAGGACGCGCTCCGCGACGCCGTCCGCGACGTTCATGGCGCGACTGGTCCGCGAGCGGCCGACGTGCGGGCGATGGTCGACGGCGACGCGAGCGGCTCGACCGGCGTGGCACGAGGTCGTCGCGCTCGGCTGGACCGGCGCTGCTGGTCCCCGAGGAGCAGGGTGGGCTCGGTCTCGGCCTCGTGGATGCCGTGGTGCGTGCTCGAGGAGATGGGTCGGGTCCCGTTCCCGGGCCCGTACCTCTCCTCCGCGATCGACGCGACGATCGCGGCCCGACGGCTCGGGCGTCGACGACCTGCTCGCGGGCCTCGCCGACGGGCGCGAAGCGGGCACGGTCGCGCTCGAGGAGCTCGGGCCACGGCGACCCGTCGACGCGGGTCCGCACCCGCGCCCGCGCGCCGGGTGCGGCAGTGGGTGCTCGACGGTCAGAAGCCGCTCGTGCTCGACGGGCCGACGGCGCGACTGGGTCATCGTCGCCGCCCGCACGCAGGAAGGGCATCGGCTCGTTCCTGCATCGAGCGCCCGGACATCGAGGTCGTGCCGAGCGATGGACCCGACCCGCGGGTCGGCCGGCTCGAGCTCGACGAGACCCCGGCGCGCCCGGTCGGTCCGCCGGTGACCACACCGCCGATCTGGCAGCGCATCGCCGACGACTCGCGGTCGGCGCTCGCGGCCGAGCTCATCGGGGTGTGCGACGCCGTCGCTCGCCATGGCGATCGAGCTACGCGGAGGCGCGGGTGCAGTTCGACAAGCCGATCGCCTCGCACCAGGTGATCCAGCACAAGCTCGTCGACATGCTCCACCAGCCCGAGCTCGGCCGGGTCGGCGTGCACTACGCGGCGTGGTCGTCCGACGTCGACGACGCGCGACGCGGCCGCGGGCCGCGTCGATCGCCAAGGCGCACGATGGGCGAGGCGGCGGTGATCGTGACCGCCGAGAACATCCAGGTGCACGGTGCCGTCGGCTTCACCTGGGACTGCGACGCGCAGCTGCTCTACAAGCGGGCGAAGCAGAACGACACGCTGCTCGGCTACCAGGGCTGGCAGCGCAAGCGCGTCGCCGACCTCGTCCTGGCGCGTCCGCACCCCGACCGCCGCTCCCACTACGTTCTCGGCACGATGAACCGCGTCAGGTGCCGGCGAGCGTGCCGCAGATCATGACGGTCGCGGCCGCGGTGCGCCGAGCACGTGCACGCGGGCGACGCGCTGCACCTGGTGGTCGGGCACACGCGCTGGAGCGCCGCGGCGCGCGAGGTCGTCCGGCAGTGGTGGGACCGCGATCCGCACTTCACGCTCGTGATGCTCAGCCTGTCGAGCCTCGGCGCGCTGTTCTTCCGCGGTGGGCTCGTCGACAAGGTCGTCACCGGCTACTCGGGCGACACGTTCCCGAACTTCACGCCGAACCCGTGGTTCCAGCGCGGCGTACACACTCGGGCGCGGTCGACGTCGAGCACTGGTCGTTCCTCGCGTTCGCGCAGCGACTCGAGGCCGGCGGCCACGAGGGCTGCCCGCGATGACGACCCGGTCGATCGCGGGTTCGTCGATGGCAGCGAACGACGGGCTACACCGACGGTCGACACGCCGTTCGGCCAGGTCGGGCTGCTCGCGCCGCTCGCAGGCCGACGTCGCGATCCTCCACGCCCCGGTCGCCGACCGCGCCGGCAACGTCGCGATCGCACCGCCGCTGCTCGAAGGCGTCTGGGGCGCGCTGGGCGCCCGGCGTGGCGCGATCGTCACGGTGGAGCGGATCGTCGACGATCTCAGCGAGCACTGCGGACCTCGTGCGCATCCCCGCGCATCGCGTCCTCGCGGTGTGCGAGGTCGCCGTTCGGCGCGCATCCCGGCGGGCTGCTTCACCGGCGAGCTCCCGGTCGACGGCTACGGCGAGGACTACGACTTCTGGGTCGAGGCGCCGCGCCGCGACCCGGAGCGACGACTACGACGAGTGGATCCGCCACTGGGTCCTCGAGCCGGAGACCCAGGAGGAGTACCTCGAACGCCTCGGCGCCGATCGGGTGGCGCGCCTGCGGGCCAAGGCGAGCCCGCGATCCTGGACGCCCGACGTCGCGAGCGACGCCGCCTCGACCTCGACGCACCCGCGAACGCGTGGGAGCACGCGGCCTCCTACGGCGCGCGCCACCTCGCCGACCGCGTCGCAGGCGCTCGGCGCCCACGCGGTGCTCGCGGGCGCCGGGGTCGCGAACCTCGCGGCCTGGCTCGGCGTGCAGCTCGCCCGCGGGCCGGGGTCGCGACGTGCAGCTCACCGCCGAGATCGGGTTGTGGGGGTACGAGCCGACGGTCGGCGACCCGTTCGTGCTCAACCACCGCAACTTCCCGACCGCGACGATGCTCGGCGACGCGGCGATGGTGCTCGGCGGACGTCGTCGGCGGTGCGGGCACCACCACGATCGGGTGTCTCGGCGGCGCGCAGGTCGACCGGCCGGCAACATCAACTCGACGATGATCCCCGGCGGTCCCGTTCCTCGTCGGCACCGGTGGCGGCAACGACGTCGCGACCGTGGCGGCCGAGAACGTGGTGGTCGCCACGCTCTCGCCGCAACGCACGCCGCCCGAGTGCGGATACGTCACGTCGCCCGGGCACGCGGTGCAGGCGCTGGTCACCGACCTCGGCAGGCTCGAGAAGACAGGATGGCGAGCTCGTGCTCACGCGGTGCCGGCCGGACCGGAGTCGCTGGCCGAGCGCATCGAGCGAGCCCGCCGCGTGCGGGTGGCCGCTCGCCGTCGCCGCCACGGTCGAGGAGCTGCCGCGCCGACGGCCGACGAGATCGCTGCGCTGCGGGGCTGGGACCCCGGGGTGGTTCCTCCGCGGCTGAACCCACGCAGTTTGTGCGAAACGGTTCCTCTGGGGAACCGAATGGAGCAAACGGCGGCGGCGTCAGGAGCGGCTGAGGATCGTGACGCTGGCGTTGGCGCCGCGGCCGACGGTGTGGGCGAGCGCCGACACGCACGCCCTCGACCTGACGCGGCACCGGCGGTCGCCGCGGAGCTGGCTGGACGAGCTCCACGACCTGACCCGAGCGCCGACGCGCCGAGCGGCTCGCCCTTCGACAGCAGGCCGCCGGACGGGTTCACCGGCCGCCGGCCGCCCAGTGCTCGCGTCGCCGGCCGTCGAGCGATGGCGCCTGGTCACCGGGCGCGCACAGGCCGAGCTCCTCCCAGCGCGAGCAGCTCGCGGGCGGCGTCGGTGTCCTGGCACTCCGACGACGTCGACGTCGTCGGGACCGATGCCGGCCTCGGCGTACGCCGTCGTCGGCGGCGAGCGTCGCGGGCGGGGTGATGTCGGAGTCGTCGATGCCGGCGAGCGGTGTGGCCTCGCCGAGGACGCTGCCCGGGGAGGTGCGAGCGCAGCACCGCGGCATCGAGCGGTCGACGCCGGCGGCGTCGGCGCCGTGGCACGGCGCAGCACGACGGCCGCGGCGCGCCCTCGTTCGGCGAGCAGAGCATGAGGAGGTGCAGGGGCTCGCACACGAGGCGCGAGCCGAGCACCGTCCTCGACGGTCGATCTCCTTGCGGAACATCGCGTTCGGGTTGTCCACGCCGTGGCGCCGGTTCTTCACCACGACCCGGCGAGGTCGTCCTTCGTGAGCCCGCGATTCGCGCATGAGGCGCTGCGCCCGCAGCGCGAAGTACGCGGGGGTCGCCGCGAGTCCGGCTTCCTCGCGCCAGGGCTCGAAGAAGCTCGAGCGGATGATGCCCTTCGGCATCTTCTCCATGCCGAACACGAGCACGCTGTCGTACTGACCGGCGCGGATCGCGCCTGCGGCGAGCTCGAGCGCGGCGCCGCCGCTCGCGCACCCGGCCTCGACGTCGACGATCGGGATGCCCGTCAGCGCCGAGCGCGCCGAGCACCTTGTGGCCGGCCGCGACGCCGGCGTACGCGGTGCCGCAGAACGCGGCCTGGAAGCCGCCGGCCGTTCGACGCCGGCCTCGGCGAGCGCGGCGCGGACCGCGGCCACGCCCATGTCGGTGACGGTGCGGTCCTCGAACCGCCCGAACGGGTGGATCCCGATGCCGGCGACCTCGACTGCGCGCTCACGGCGCGAACTCCCACGTGGTCACGACGGTGCCGTCGTCGTCGGGTCCGAGCTCGGCGATGCGCAGGCGCATCGGCTGGCCGTAGCGTCGCAGCGACTCGTCGGGATCGGCGAGACGGGTGATCACCCGCAGGCCCTCCGGGAGCTCGACCACGCCGAAGCCGAACGGCACCGGACCGCGGTAGCCGGGCGGCGAGCGCGGTCACGGTGGTCCAGCCCCAGAGCGTCCCGCGGTCGGACAGCTCGACGTCGACGACGGCGCTCGACGCCGCAGTACGGGCACGGTCGAGGCGCGGGAAGTGATGGTGCGCGCACTCTCGGCAGCGGCCACCGAGCAGGCGGGGCGGGTCCTCGGCTGGAAGAGCCCGGTCGGTGACCGGCCGGCGGTCGACGTCGGGCATCAGACGACGCCCTCCGCCGCGGAGCGCGGCGAGATCATCGGCCGTGACGCCGAGGTCGCGAGCACCTCGTCGGTGTGCTCGCCGAGCAGGGGCGCACCGGTCGGCACCGCGGCGGCCTCGCCGACGAACCGCGGGTACGGCGCCTGCTGACGCACCGGTCCGATCACCGGATCGTCGATGGTCATCAGGTCGCCCCGGGCCGCGAAGTGCGGGTCGGCGAACATGTCGGCGGCGGTGTACGCGGTCGCGACCGGCACGTCGTGCGCGACGCAGCGCCGCCTCGAGCTCGGCCGCCGGTCGCGCCGTGGTCCAGTCGGCGACGATCCCGTTGATCTCGTCGCTGCGCGCGGCGCGGTCGGCGAGTCGGGCGAAGCGCGGGTCGTCGAGCAGGTCGGGCCGCTCCATCGCCGCGCAGAGCCGGGCGAAGTTCGCGTCGGATCCGGCGACGATGCACACGTACTTGCCGTCGGCGGTGGGGTAGTTGTCGAGCGGCGCGCTGTTCGCGAGCCGGTTGCCCTCGCGGCTGCGCACGACCCCGAGCCGGTCGTACGCCGCGATCGTCCACTCGAGGATCCGCAGCGCGGCGCCGTACAGCGCGGCGTCGACGACCGCGCCCTTCGCCGGAGCGGTGCGCGTCGCGGGCGTAGAGCGCGCGCGGTCGCCGCCTGCGCCGCGAAGACGCCGGTGAGGTAGTCGGAGATCGTCACGCCGACGCGCACCGGCGGCCGGTCGGGGTAGCCGGTGAGGTGCAGCAGCCCGCCGTAGCCGATGCCGACGCGGTCGAGGCCCGGCCGCTCGGAGTACGGGCCGTCCTGTCCGAACGTGCTGATGCGCACGGTCACGAGGCGGGGGTCGAGGTCGCCGGGCGCGATGTTCCAGCGCTCGAGCGTGCCGGGCCGGAAGTTCTCGACGACGACGTCGGCGGTCGCCGCGAGCCGCCGGAAGAGGTCCTGGCCCTCCGGCGTGCGCAGGTTCAGCGTGACGCTCTGCGGCCGCGCCCTTCGACCGCCCAGAACAGCGAGTAGCCGGGCGACCCGTCCTCGTCGTCGGGCGGAACGGCCCGATCTCGCGCATGAAGTCGCCGGTGCCGGGCTGCTCGATCTTGATGACCTCCGCGCCCTGCTCGCCGAGCAGGCCCGGCGCAGAACGGTGCCGCGATCCGGGTGCCGAGGTCGAGGACCCGGAGCCCGTTGAGTGGTCCCGCCATCAGGTCGATTCGCCGCTCGGTCGTGCCCGCCTGCTCGGCGCTTGACCGCGTCCATGCCGCCCTCGCGCCGCGGCTTCGGTGCGGCCGAGCGCGCGTCGGCCGTGTTGCTCACGAACTGGTGCACCATGAAGTGGTAGCGCCAGCTCTCCCGCTGACCCATGCCGTCGAGCGGTGTGGTTGATCGTGTCCTTGATCGGCCGCGGCGGTGATCGGCGGCACCAGCGCGACGCGACTCGGCCATCTCCCGGGCGGCCTCGGCGCGAGCTCGGCGCGGGGCACGACCCGGTTCACGAGCCCGACGCGCTCGGCCTCCTCGGCGCCGAGCGTCTCGGCGCAGAACAGGAACTCCTTGGCCTTGCGCGGCGCCGAGCTCCCACGGCTCGACGAGCAGCTCGACGCCGACGCCCGCTCATGCGCAGCACCGGGTTCGAGAACCGCGGCGTCGTCGGCCGCGACGATCAGGTCGCACATGCACGCGAGCATCAGGCCCGGCGGCCGCGCACGTTCCCTGCACCGCCGCGATCGTGATCTTCGGGAAGTCGCGGATGCGCACGAGCTTGTCCCAGTACATGACCTGCTCGTGCTCGAGCTTGCCCTCGGGCGTCGCCCGCATCGCGGCCCAGTGCTCCTCGCCGCGCGAGGATCTCCTTGAGGTCGTGGCCGGCCGAGAAGTGCTTGCCCTCGGCGCGCGAGGACGACCACCCGGACGTCGTCGTCGGCCTCGGCCCGGTCGAACGACGGCGTCGAGCTCCTCGATCATCTGCGTGTTCTGCGCGTTCGCGGCCTCGGGCCGGTTCGAGCGTGATCGTCGCGATCTGCCCCTCGATCTCGTAGCGGACGGTCTCGAAGTCCATCAGGCGCGATCCATCAGTCGATGACCGCGGTGACGTCGACCTCGATGAGGTACTGGGCCTCGAAGAGGGACGCGACCCCGATCAGGGTCGTGGCGGTGAGGGGGAACTCGTCGCCGAAGACCTCGATCGCGGATTCCATGAGCGGGCCCAGCTTGTCGATGTTCCAGTCCACGACGTAGAAGACGATCTTGGCGACGTCGGCCAGGCCCGCGCCGTTGGCGGCGAGCGCGGTCTTGATGTTCTTCAGCGCCTGGGTCGCCTGGCTCTTGAGGTCCGGACCGGCGACCGAGCCGTCCGCGACCTGGCCGGTCTGACCCGAGAGGTACAGGATCTTCGAACCGGTGGCGATCGTCGAGATCGCGGAGCCGGGGATCGGTGCCAGCCCTTCGATGGTCTCCTTGGCTTCGATGGTCATGCTGCCCTCCGAGCGGTTGACGTCACGACGGATCTTGTCACTTCGATCGAGGCGCGGGCCTCGGCTCGCGGGGGAGGCCGAGGGTGCGCTCACCGATCAGGTTGCGCTGGATCTCGTTCGTCCCGGCCCAGATCGACGACGCCTGGTAGTAGAGCCAGGACCGCTGCCAGGCCCCGTCGCCCGGGTTGTCGTCCGCGCCTCGCCACAGCGGCGCGGCCGGTCCGAGCACGCTCATCGCAGTGTCGTGGAGGCGCTTGCTCATCTCACTCCACCAGATCTTGTTGATGCTGCCGACGGGTCCCGGTGCCTCGCCCTTCGCGGTGCGCGAGATCGAACGCCAGTTGTGCAGCCGGAAGATCTGGACCTCGACGAACGCCTCGGCCAGTCGCTGCGCGACCGCGCTCGTCGTCGAACGTGCCGTTGTCGGTCGCGAGCCGCAGCAGCTCGTCGACGAGCTGCGTGTGCACCACGAGCTGGCGCGGGTTGACGCCGCGCTCGTGGGTGAGCGTCTGAGTTCGCGACCTGCCACCCCTCGTTCTCCGGCCCGATGATGCGATCCTCCGGGATGAACACGTCGGAGAAGAAGACCTCGTTGAAGTCGCTCTCGTCGGTGATCTGGTGCAGCGGCCGGACCTCGACACCGGGGTCGCGCATGTCGACGACGAGATACGAGATCCCCTTGTTCTGCGGCGCGTCGGGATCGGTGCGGGCCAGGCACACCCCCCAGTCGGCGAACTGCGCGTAGCTGGTCCAGACCTTCTGGCCGTTGAGCAGCCAGCCGCCGTCCGTGCGCGTCGCGCGCGTCGTGAGGCTCGACAGGTCGCTCCCCGCGTTCGGCTCGCTGAAGAGCTGGCACCAGAGCTGCTCCGCGCTCGAGGATCTTCGGGAGCCAGCTCGGCCTGCTGCTCGGGCGTCCCGTGGGCGAGGATCGTCGGCCCGACCAGGTTGACGCCGATGCGACCGACGAGCTCCGGCGCGCGGGCGCGGGCCAGCTCCTCGGTGACGATGTAGTGGCCGACCGGCCCCGCGTCGCGCCCGCCGTACTCCTTCGGCCAGGCGACGCCCACCCACCGGCCGGCGGCGAGCCGGGCCTGCCACTCCCGGCCGAACGCGACCTCGTCGGCGAGATCGTCGAAGCGGGGCGGGAGCCCCTTGCCGTACTCCCAGGGCAGGTGCTCGCGCAGCCATGTCCGGCACTCGTCGCGCAGCGCGGCTTCGGCCTCGGTCGGTGACAAGTCCATCAAAGCGGGAGCGTAGTGTCGGCCCCAAGTCCGCTTCGACCGCACCGAGGAGACAGCACATGGCCGACATGCAGTATCGACGGTTGGGCCGATCCGGTCTCCAGGTCAGCGTGCTCTCGTTCGGGTCGTGGGTCTCCTTCGGCGCCCAGCTCGACACCGACGCCGCGCTCGACTGCCTCGACGTCGCGTACCGGGGCGGCATGAACTTCTTCGACAACGCCGAGGCGTACGCGGGTGGCGACTCCGAGAAGATCATGGGCGAGGCGATCCGGCAGCTCGGCTGGCCCCGCCACTCGTACGCGATCTCCACGAAGCTGTTCTGGGGGATCCACGGCGGCGTGAACATGAGCAACACGCTGAACCGCAAGTACCTCCTGCAGGCGATCGAAGGCTCACTCGAGCGCCTCGACCTCGAGTTCGTCGACCTCCTCTACTGCCACCGCGCCGACCCGAACACGCCGATCGAGGAGACGGTCTGGGCGATGTCCGACATCGTCGCGAGCGGGCAGGCCACCTACTGGGGCACCTCCGAGTGGACCGCGGACGAGATCCGCGCCGCGTGGACATCGCGGAGCGCCACCACCTGCACAAGCCGGTGGTGGAGCAGCCCGAGTACAACGTGCTGAACCGCCGGCGGGTCGAGCGTGAGTACGCGCGCCTCTACGAGGACATCGGCCTCGGCCTCACGATCTGGAGCCCGCTCGCGTCCGGACTGCTGACCGGCAAGTACCTCGACGGGGTGCCGGAGGGCAGCCGCGCGACGCTCCCCGGCTACGAGTGGCTCGCCAAGATGCTGACGGACCCCGCGTCGAACGAGAAGGTACGCCGGCTGCAGTCGATCGCGGGGGAGCTCAACTGCTCGCTCGCGCAGCTGGCGCTCGCGTGGTGCGCCAAGAACCCGCACGTCTCGTCGGTGATCACCGGCGCGAGCCGGCCCGAGCAGGTGACCGACAACCTCGGGGCCCTGGACGTCCTCCCGCTCCTCGACGACGACGTCATGAAGCGCATCAAGGCCGCCGTCCGCTAGCGCCCCGCTCCCTTCTCGGCACGATGAACCGCTCCAGGCGCGGTCGAACGTGCCGAGAACGGAGACCGCGCGGCGCAGGGCTAGCGGTTCGACCAGTAGGTGTCGAGCGCGCGCGAGGACACGCTGACGATCTCGGTGATCGCGTCGTCCTCGACGCGCAGGATCGTCGCGACGTCGCTCTCGAGCGGGCCCGCATCCGCACTCCCATCGCCGCCCGCGCGCGGCGCACGAGGTGCGCAAGCACGAGCTCGGGACCGGCCGCCCAGGCGTCGGCGAGCCGCAGCGTCGTCCCTGCGCCGCCGGCCTCCGCGAGCGCACCCATCGCGCCGAGCGCCGCCGGCTTCCCGTCGAAGGTGCCGGCGAGTGGATGACCGCCGTGGAGCCGGTACACGAGCGCAGGCGCGAACGTCGCGGATGCCGTGGCCATGTCGCCCGCCTCCATCGCGGCGAACGCCTTGCGGACCACGTCGATGGCCGCGGTCACGCCACTAGCTCCGCTGGTCGAGGGGGACGTACGGTCGCTCGGTGGGGCCGGTGTAGATCTGACGGGGCCGCCCGATCTTCGTCTTCGGGCTCTCCATCATCTCCTTCCAGTGCGCGATCCAGCCGGGGAGGCGGCCCATCGCGAAGAGCACCGTGAAGATCTCGGTGGGGAAGCCCATCGCCCGGTAGATGAGACCGGAGTAGAAGTCGACGTTCGGGTAGAGCTTGCGCTCGATGAAGTACTCGTCCGTGAGCGCGATCTCCTCGAGCGCGAGCGCGATGTCGAGCAGCTCGTCGCGTTCGGTGCAGCTCGGCGATCACGCGGTCGGCGGTGCCCTTGAGGATCTTGGCCCGCGGGTCGTAGTTCTTGTACACGCGGTGACCGAACCCGGAGAGCCGGAACGGGTCGTTCGGGTCCTTCGCGCGCCGCGACCGCGCCTCTCGAGGTCGCCGCCGTCGTCACGGATCCCTTCGAGCATCTCGATCGACGGCCTGGTTCGCGCCGCCGTGCAGCGGGCCCCACAGCGCGTTGATGCCCGCCGCGATCGACGCGAACAGGTTCGCGTCGCTCGATCCGACCATGCGGACCGTCGACGTGGAGCAGTTCTGCTCGTGGTCGGCGTGCAGGATCAGCAGCTGCTTCAGCGCGTGGACGACCGTGGGGGAGACCTCGTACGGCTCGGACGGCACCGCGAACATCATCGTGAGGAAGTTCTCGATGAGGTCGAGCCGGTTGTCCGGGTAGAGGAACGGCTGGCCGATCGACTTCTTGTACGAGTAGGCGGCGATCGTGGGGATCTTCGCCATCAGCCGGAGGATCAGAGCTGGACCTGCTCGGGGTCATGGGGGTCGTCGCTGTCCTGGTAGAAGGTCGACAACGTGCTGACCACGCTCGACAGGATCGCCATCGGGTGGGCGTCCTTCGGGAAGCCGTTGAAGAAGCTCTTCACGTCTTCGTGCAGGAGCGTGTGCCGGCGGATCCCGAAGCGGAACTCGTCGAGCTGCTGCCGGTTGGGGAGCTCGCCGTAGATCAGGAGGTACGACGTCTCGAGGAAGGACGGTGCGTCGCGTTCGACGAGCTGCTCGATGGGTACGCCGCGGTAGCGCAGGATCCCGGCGTCGCCGTCGATGTACGTGATCGCCGACTCGCGTCGCGCCGGTGTTCATGTAGCCGTAGTCGAGCGTGATCAGCCCGTCTGCGCACGCAGCTTCGAGATGTCGACGCCGAGCTCGTTCTCGCTGCCACGAACGATCGGGAGCTCGATCTCCTTGTCTCCGTGCCGGAAGTATGCGGGCTTCTCGTCCGTCACGGCGTGCTCCTTGGGGTCGGGTTCCTCGAATCTACCCACCGTCACGATCATCGGCGGAAGAGTCGGTGACGACTGAGGTCAGATAGTGTCCGAGCCCGATGGATTTCGACCTGTCCGAGGACCAGATCGCGCTCCGCGACGGCGCTCGGGCGCTGCTCGACGACCGTGCGTCGACGGCCCAGGTCCGCCGCGTGGCCGAGACGCCGGAGCGTTGGGATCGCGACCTCTGGACGGCCATGGTCGAGCAGGGCTGGCTCGGGATCGCGGTGCCCGAGGCCGAGGGCGGCGTCGGGCTACGGCCCGGTCGAGCTCGCGGTCCTGCTCGAGGAGATCGGCAGTCACGTGGCCCCCGCGCCCTTCCTCCCGACGGTCCTCGCGCTCGAGGTGTTCCGCCGGGTCGGCGACGTCCGGGCGGTCGACCGGGCGCTCGCGGGGGACGTGCGCGCCTGCATCGCGTGGAGCCGGAACCCGGCCGCGGTCCAGGCCGAGCACGCCGACGGGGAGTGGGCGCTCAGCGGGCGGCCGGATCCCGTGGCGTGGGGGTCGATCGCGGACATCGCGCTCGTGGTCGCGTCCGACGCCGACGGTCCGGCGCTCTTCGGCGTCGACCTCGACCGGTTGGGCCGGCCGGCGGCCGAGCCCGCGATGGACCTCACCCGGCCGATCGCCTGGCTCGAGCTCGAGCGCACGCCCGCCTGGCGGCTCGGTGGCGCCGACCTCGTCGACGCCCTGCTCGACCTCGGCGCGACCGTCGACCGTCGTTGGAGATGCTCGGCGGCGCGTCACGCGTGCTCGATCATCGCGGTCGAGTACGCGAAGGAGCGGGTGCAGTTCGGCCGGCCGATCGGGTCGTTCCAAGCGGTGAAGCACCGGTGCGCCGACATGCTCGTCGACGTCGAGGGGATGCGGTCGACGTCGTACTGGGCCGCGTGGTGCCTCGCGGCCGACGACCCGGACGCAGTCGATCGCCGCGTCCACCGCGAAGACGTGGGGCTCGGACGCGTCGAAGCGGGTCATGGCGAGCGCGCTGCAGGTGCACGGCGGCATCGGGTTCACGTGGGAGCACGACCTGCACCTCTTCCTCAAGCGCGCGCAGCTCGACCAGCTGAGCTTCGGGGACGCGGTCGTCCACCGCGCCCGCCTCGCCGCACTCCTCCGCCCCAAGGTCGACGCCGGCGAAAGCGTCATCTGACCCGTCGCACTGGTTTCGGGGAGTCTCAAGGTCGCAATAGCGACGCTCAGACGCCCCGAAACGAGTCAGGCGGGGTGGGCGGCGCGTTGGCGGAGGGTCTCGCGGTCGACCTTGCCCGCGGCGAGGACGGGGAGCGCGTCGACCCGACGGACCTGCTCGGGGGTCTTGTAGCGGGCGACGCCCCGGGCGGCGAACCACGCCCGGCACCGCTCGAGGTCGAACGGCTCGTCGCTGATGACGAACGCGCATACCCGCTCGCCGAGCGTCGCGTCCGGGTAGCCGACCGCGACCGCCTCGCGGATCGCCGGGTGGGCGACGAGCACGTCCTCGACCTCCGCCGCGGCGATGTTCTCACCGCCCCGGATGATGACGTCCTTCTTCCGCCCGACGATCGTGAGCCAGCCCCGCCCGTCGACGGTCGCCAGATCGCCGGTCCGGAACCAACCCCGGGTGACGGCCGCGCGGGTCTGGGCCGCGTCCGCGTAGCCGGCGAAGAGCTCCGGACCACGCAGCGACAGCTCGCCGTCGGGCTCGATGCGGAGCCTGCACTGGTCGACGGGGCGGCCGTCCGTCTCGGCCGCGCGCCGCAGAGAGTCGCGCGCGGTGCTCGACGTGATGGTGGGCGCCTCGGTCGAGCCGTAGCTGCGCTTCACGCGCGCACCCAGCTCCTCGGAGGCCTGCAGCACGAACGACGGCGTGACGCCCGCGCCGCCGCTCGACACCAGGCGGAGTGACGCGACCCGCTCGCGGGTGAACTTCGGCGCGCCCATGAGCTGCACGAAGAACGTCGGCGGACCGATCATGAAGCTGATCGCCTCGGTCTCGATCAGGTGCAGCGCGACGCTCGGGGTCCCATCGTGCCATCAGCACCGTGCGCATCCCCGCCGCGCCGGGGACGAGGACGCCGTTGAGGAGGCCGGAGACGTGCGCGAGCGGCGCGGGCATGAGGACCGCGTCCCGCGCCCGGAGCCCGTGCACCCGCACCATCGTGATCGCCTTGTGCGCGAGCCCGCGGTGCGTGTGGAGCACCGCCTTGGGCTCGCCGGTCGAACCTCCAGTGAAGAGTGCGACCGCGAGGTCCGACGCGGCGCGCCGCGCTCCGCTCCACCGGCGGCCCGTCCGGCAGTGGCGCGTCCGGGTCGACGACGACCGTCGGCTCGAGCACGCGCAGCATGCGCTCGACCTCGACCGGTCCCGCCTGGTGGTGGATCGGTCCGGCGATCGCACCGAGGCGCCAGCACGCGCGGTACAGCAGCACGGCTTCGGTGCAGTTCGGCAGCTGCCACGCGACGACGTCCCCGCGGCGGACTCCCTGCGCGCGCAACCCGCCGGCGACGCGCGCCACCGCGTCCGCAGCGGGCGCGGGCGCGCGCTCGGTCAGCAGCGCGTCGAGCGTCGGGACGTCCCACGCGCCGCCGGGTCGGAGGTACTCCGTGGCTCCGGGGTGCCGGTACGTCGAACGGAGTCGGGCCACCTCAGAAGAGCGGGGGGCGCCAGGCGTTGCCGCTCGGCACGTTGCCCTTCAACAGGTTGGTGCCGACGAAGTTGCGTTGGATCTCTACGGTGCCCGCGCCGATGCACAGGCCGCGGATGTCGCGGTACACCCGCTCGACGGGGTACTCGCGCGAGAAGCCGTACCCGCCGAGCAGCTGGATCGCCTCGTCGCAGACGAACTTCGCGGCCAGGTTCGCCGCGGTCTTCGCCATCGCGGTCTCGAGCGGCGGGCGGGGTGCCGTGCGGGCCGGCGAGGTGCAGCGCGCGCTGCATGAGCAGCCGCGCGCCCTCGAGCTGGATCGCCCATGTCGGCGATCTTCCACTGCAGGCCCTGGAGCTCGGCCAGCGGCTTCCCGCCGACCGTGCGCTCGTTCGTGTACTGGATCGCGTACTCGAGCGCGCCCTGCGGCGGCGCCGATGCACATCGCCGCGTTGCCGCAGCGCTCGTGGTTGATGTGGCCGATCAGCGTCTTGAACGACTCGCTGTTCTCGGGATCGCCGATGAGGAGGACGTCCCGGGGCTCGATCCGCACGTCGTCGAAGGCCAGCTCGGCCTCGCTCGTGCCGCGCAGGCCCATCTTCTCGTGGGTGCCCGCGATCGTGACGCCGTCCGCAGTGAGGTCGACGACGACCGCGCCGATGCCCTTCGTCCCCTCGCTGCCGGGGAAGCGGCACCAGACGAGGCAGGCGCGCGGCCTTGTGGCCGCCGGTCACGTAGTTCTTGTAGGCGTTGAGCCGGTAGCCGTCGCCGTC
This sequence comes from uncultured Acidimicrobiia bacterium, assembly GCA_963770105.1. Lineage (GTDB taxonomy): Bacteria > Actinomycetota > Acidimicrobiia > IMCC26256 > JAENVU01 > Chersky-806. The sequence continues at coordinate 942,347 of CAVYOL010000002.1, forward strand.
GGGCGTCAGCCGGGCGCGCATGTGGTTCACCGCGGAGCCGGCTTCGGTCTCGCTGATCCCGATGCAGAAGAGCGCCTCGCCCGACGCCGCGAGCGGGAGCCACCGGTCCTTCAGCCAGTCGGAGCCGAGGTGCTCGATCGCACGGGGCGGTCCGTTGAACGTGAGCTGGGCGAGGATCGCGCTCGAGACGTCGGCCCGGCCGAGCTCCTCGAGGACGATCGCGGCCTCGATGTCGCCCATGCCCATGCCGCCGTACTGCGGGTCGATCGTGATCCCGAACAGGTCGGCCTCGGCGGATCGCGTCCCAGGATCCCTGCGGGAATTCCTCGGTCTCGTCCCAGTGCCGGGCCTTCGGGCGCGAGCTCGCGCTCGGCGACGTCGCGGGCGAGCTTGCGCAGCGCCTGCTGGTCCTCGGTCTCCTCGAACGGATCCGTCCCCCGGCTGACCACGCCAGGAGATTAGGCGGTTGGCAATCCGCATTCGGGCCGAGGACCGAAGAGGGTCGAGAGGCGTACTGTTGGCGAGACCGCAGCGAAGGAGATCGAGAGATGCAGGACCGGACCAAGCTCTACATCGACGGGCAGTGGGTTGCCTCCACGGGCACGGGCACCATCGACGTGATCAACGCCACGACCGAGGAGGTCATCGGCAGGGTCGCCGCCGGCAGCGCCGAGGATGCGACGAAGGCCGCCGCCGCGGCCAAAGCCGCGCTCCCGGCGTGGTCCGCCACCCCCGTCGAGGAGCGGGCGAAGTTCATCCAACGGCTCGCCGACGCCCTGCAGGCCCAGACCGAGGAGATCGCGAAGACGGTCACCGCCGAGGTCGGGACGCCCTTCTTCATCTCCCAGATCGCGCAGGCCGGGCTGCCCGGGATGGTGGCCGGCTCGTACGTGCAGATCGCGCAGGAGTTCCCGTTCGAGGAGACGGTGGGCAACAGCCTGATCGTGCGCGAGCCGATCGGAGTCGTCGCGTGCATCACGCCGTGGAATTACCCGTTGCACCAGGTCGTCGCGAAGGTGGCGCCCGCGCTCGCCGCGGGGTGCACGGTGGTGCTGAAGCCGAGCGAGGTCGCACCGCTGACCGCGTTCATGCTGGCCGAGATCATGGAGGAGATCGACCTCCCGAAGGGCGTCTTCAACCTGGTGACCGGGCTCGGTCCCGTCGTGGGTGAAGCGCTCGTCACCAGCCCCGACGTCGACATGGTGTCGTTCACCGGTTCGACGCGTGCCGGCAAGCGCATCATGGAGCTCGCGTCCCAGAGCGTGAAGAAGGTCGCGCTCGAGCTCGGTGGCAAGTCGCCGTTCATCATCCTGGACGACGCGCCGCTCGACGAGGCCGTCAACGCGGGCTTCCAGTCCGCGTACCTCAACGGTGGCCAGACGTGCATCGCGTGGACCCGGATGCTCGTGCCGGAGAGCCGCAAGGACGAGTTCGTCGCGAAGGCCAAGGAGGTCGCGGAGACCTTCACGACCGGTGACCCGATGGACCCGGCGACCCGCCTCGGCCCGATGATCTCCGAGACCCAGCGCGACCGGGTCCGGGGCTTCATCAACAAGGGGATCGAGGAGGGCGCGACGCTCGTGACCGGTGGCGCCGAACAGCCGGAGGGGCTCGACAAGGGCTACTTCATCCAGCCGACCGTGTTCGCGGACGTCACGAACGACATGACGATCGCCCGCGAGGAGATCTTCGGCCCGGTGCTGTCGATCATCACGTACTCGGACGAGGACGACGCGGTCCGGATCGCGAACGACACCGTCTACGGCCTGCACGCCGGCGTCTACGGCGGCGACAAGGAGCACGCGGCCAAGGTCGGCCGGCGCATCCAGGCGGGCCAGGTCGACGTGAACGGGACGCAGTACAACCCGCTGGCCCCGTTCGGCGGCTACAAGCAGTCCGGCCTCGGTCGTGAGTTCGGTCAGTACGGGCTCGAGGAATTCCTCGAGGTGAAGTCGATGACCGGCGCGTAGCTCGACCCCGAGCTCTTCTCGGAACGTTCAACCGCTCCTGGCGCGGTCGAGCGTGCCGAGAACGGTCGCGCCCGCGTGTCAGGCTCGTGCGGTGGAAGAGGTGGTGCTGCGCGCGGACGGGGTGACGATCGTGCGGGACGGGCGCGCCCTGCTCTCCGACGTCGACTGGACGGTCACCGTCGGCGAGCGGTGGGTGCTCATCGGCCCGAACGGCTCGGGCAAGACGACACTGCTGCAGATCGCCGGCGCGCGGCTGCACCCGTCACGCGGGACGATCGAGATCCTCGGCCAGCGCCTGGGCTCGTCGGACTGGCGGGCGGTGCGCGCGCAGGTCGGGTTCGTGAGCGGCTCGGTGGTGCGCAGCCTGCGCCCGTCGCTCGACGCGATGGACATCGTCGTCACCGGCAAGTACGGCGCGCTCGAGCCGTGGTGGCACACCTACACCGACGAGGACCGCGCCCGCGCGCTCGAGCTCATGACGCTGACGGGCGTCGCCGCGCTCGCGGACCGTCCGTTCGGGGTGATCTCCGAGGGTGAGCGCCAGCAGGTGCTGCTGGCCCGGATGCTGATGGCGGAGCCCGGGCTGCTCCTGCTCGACGAGCCGTTCGCCGGGCTCGACCTGGGTGCCCGCGAGCGGCTGCTCGCCCGCCTCTCGGGGCTCGCCGCCGATCCCGGGACCCCGCCGATGATCCTCGTCACCCACCACGTCGAGGAGATCCCGCCGGGAACGACGCACACGCTCGTCCTCGCCGGCGGTCGCGTCGTCACGTCCGGGCCGATCGCCGACGCGCTCACCACGGAGGCGCTCAGCACCGCGTTCGACTTCCCGGTCGAGCTCGGGCGCGACGGTGCCCGCTGGTGGTGCCGCGCCCATCCCTAGTCGGGGGCGACGTCTTCGTCTTCGAGGACGACGTCCCAGCGGTCGAGGCAGTCCTCGCAGCGGTACACCGCGACGTCACCGGACTGGTACGGGTCCTCCGGGTCGTTCAGCTGCACCAGGTGGGCGCGGCCGCCGCAGTCGATGCAGACGATGACCGTCGCCGGACCGGTCACGAAACGGAGACGCTCCCGGCGTCGTCCATCTGCAACGAGCACGACTGGTCGAGGCCGAGCACCTGCATGAAGCGGCCCATCGACATGTACTTGCCGATGACGAGGGTCAGCTCCACGATCTCCGCCGCGCGTCGAGCTGCGCGCCCAGCCGGTCCATGAGGTCGTCGCTGATGCGCGCGGAGTCGGTGCAGAAGTGCTGCGTGTACTCGAGTGCCACCCGCTCGGTGTCGGTGAAGTCCGGGAACGTCTCGTAGGTGGCGACGCCGGCGAGGAGCTCGTCGGTGACGCCCGCTTCGATGGCTTGCGGGGTGCGCCACCCGAGGCACACGGTGCACTCGTTGATGATCGCGACCTGCATGCGGACGAGCTCGTGCAGGCGCCAGGGGGAGGCTGGATCCCCAGACCGCCTTCTCGTACCCACCGACCGCCTTCGCGAAGTCGGGCACGAGGGTGAGGGCGCGGACGATCTCGGGCTGGTCTCCGTCGGGCAGTGCGATGCGAGCCATGACCGAAAGGCTACAGGCCGACAAGAATGGCTCGCAGCGCCGCGAAAGGGAGAGCAGACGGTGAGCTACGAGACTCCGAAGAGCGTCGAAGAGTTCATGACGTTCCAGCCCTACGCGATGTGGGCCCGGGCCCGATCCGAGTGTCCGGTCATCCGCACCGAGGGCCACGCGTTCGATGCCGCGCCCGTCGTTCCAGGTCACGCGGTACGCCGACGCGGTCGACGTGCTGCGGGACTGGGAGACGTTCTCGAGCGGGATCAACGCCGAGGTGATCGGCCAGTACATGGGCGAGCTCATCCTGGCCATGAACGGTCCGGAGCACCGCCAGTACCGCAACCTCGTCGCGCACACGTTTCGCGCGTCGGTGCTCGAACGGTGGGACGCCGAGCTCGTCCGTCCGGTCATCGACGAGCCTGCTCGACCGCATCGCACCGCTCGGCCGCGCGCGACCTCGTGCACGACGTCACCGCGCAGTACCCGGTCCAGGTGATCTGCGGCATCGTCGGCGTGCCCATCGAGGACCACGAGCAGTTCGCGAAGTGGGCCGAGGAGATCAACACCGGACCCCTCGACCCGCCGCGCGGCATGGCCGCGTCCCGCGCCATGCGCGCCTACCTCGAGCCGCTGGTCGACGCGCGTCGGACCGATCCTCAGGGTGATCTGCTGAGCGAGCTCGTGCACGCCGAGGTCGACGGCGAGCGGCTCACCGACGAACGCCTCTACGGGTTCCTGCGCCTCCTGCTCCCGGCCGGGGCGGAGACGACGTTCCGGGTGATGGGCAACGCGCTGGCCGCGCTGCTGACCCATCCCGGCGCGCTGGCCGCGGTGCGCGCCGACCCGGCGGTGATCGACGCGGTGATCGAGGAGACGCTGCGCTGGGAGACGTCCGTGACGATGGTGAGCCGAGTCTCCACCCGCGCCACCGAGGTGAACGGCTGCCCGATCGCGGCCGGGTCGCCGGTCAACGTCATCACCGGATCGGCCGACCGCGACGAGGACCGCTGGGACGACGCGGGGGAGTGGCGGCTCGACCGCGAGCCCCAGCACCATCTCGCGTTCGGCACCGGTCCGCACCAGTGCCTCGGCATGCACCTCGCACGGCTCGAGCTGCGCGCGGGTCTCCTGGCCATCATCGAGCGCTTGCCGAACCTGCGCCTCGATCCCGACGCCGCCGCGCCCGTGATCGAAGGGTTCGCGTTCCGCGGCCCGGACGCGCTGCACGTCATGTTCGACGCAACCGGAGTCGGAGCTTCCTAGGCGTCCGGATCGACGCTCAGGCGACGAGCGGCTTGCGGTAGCAGCGGCTCAGGGGCGACTCCCGGTAGAAGCCGTAGTTCGGGATCGGGGTGTAGCCGTGGGACTCGTAGAGCGCGATCGCCTCCGGCTGGCGCAACCCGGTCTCGAGCACCATCGCGCGGTAGCCGAGCGCGACCGCGCTCGCCTCGAGCTCGTCGAGGATCAACCGGGACACCCCGCGCCCGCGTGCCGCCGGGCGCACCCACATCCGCTTGATCTCGGCCGTCTGCGGATCGTGGCGGCGGATGGCCCCGCAGCCGATCGGCGCGCCCGAGTCGTCGAACACGATCACGAAGCGGCCGGTGGGCGGCGCGAGCTCCTTGGGCCGCAGGTCGTCGGACTCACCCTTTGGCTCCGGAGCCGTCGGGTCGTCCACGTAGCGGATCGCCAGGTCCCGCCAGAGCTCGTCGGCCAGGGTGCGGCCGGGCTCGGTGGCCATGTCGCCGTCGCGGATCTCCACGCGCGGCTCAGGCGCCGAACATCATGCGCCACTGCTCGATCGACGGCAGGCGGAACACGTAGTTGCGCTCGCCGCGTCGCACCCATCGTGGCGAACGCTTCGGGGGAGTACTGGTGCCCGGGGTAGAGCATCGTGTCGTCGGGGACGGACGCGAGTCGCTGCGTCAGGCTGAAGTACATCTCGTCGGCGTCGCCACCCGGGAGATCGGTCCGGCCGCAGCCGTCGAGGAACAGGGTGTCGCCCGCGACCAGCCGGCCGTCCACGAGGAAGCACTGGCTGCCCGGCGTGTGACCCGGGGTGTGCACGAGCGTGATCGGGATCGTCGCCGACGGTCACGACGTCGCCGCCCGTCGTGCAGCACGAGATCGGAGTCCGACGCGCCGGTCACGAGCTTCACACCGCGCGCCTCGGCCTCGTTGACGTGGATCGGTGCGTCGACGCCGTCGAGCCCGAGCAGCTCGGCGACGCCTTCGATCTCCCAGCCCATCAACGAGCCGCCGACGTGATCGGGGTGGTAGTGGGTGACGAGCGCGCCGACGACGCTTCAGACCGTCCGCGCCGGCGATCTCGACCAGCTCGCGCGACGCCGTAGGCCGGATCGACGATCAGCGCCTCACCGGTCTCGCGGTCGCCGACCAGGTACGACGAAGTTCACCATCTGCTGGGCGATGCCGTCGTCGGCCGCGAAGTCGCGGCCCGCGAGGAGCTGGCGGAAGTAGAGGCGGTCGTCGTTCACGGGCGTGATCGTACTTACGAGTGCAGGCGGGAGCGGGCACGAAGTGCGTACGCAGGAACGAGCGACGAGGGAGGCGTACCCTGGCCCCATGACGAAGCGCATCGCGTACCGCACGTGCCCGCTCTGCGAAGCGACCTGTGGGCTCGAGCTGCACCTCGACGACGACGAGATCACGCTGGTGCGCGGGGACCGTGACGACGTGTTCAGCCGGGGCTACCTGTGCCCGAAGGGGACCGCGCTGAAGCAGCTGGAAGCCGACCCCGACCGCCTGCGCCGGCCGCAGGTGCGCACCGGTGACACGTGGCGCGAGGTCAGCTGGGACGAGGCGTTCGCCGAGATCGAGCGCGGGCTCGGCCCCGATCATCGAGGCGAACCGACGGACGCGGTCGGCGTCTACCTGGGGAACCCGAACGCCCACAACCTCGGAGCATGGTCGAGGGCAAGGTCCTGCTGCAGGCGCTCGGGAGCGCCAACGTGTTCAGCGCGAGCACCGTCGACCAGATGCCCAAGCAGGTCAGCGCGGGCCTCATGTTCGGCGGCGCGCTGACCGTCCCGGTCGCCGGACGTCGACCGCACCGACTACCTGCTGATCCTCGGCGCGAACCCGTTCGCGTCGAACGGCAGCCTGATGACCGCGCCCGACGTGCCCGGTCGGCTCCAGCGCGATCCGGGCCCGTGGCGGACGGCTCGTCGTCGTCGACCCGCGTCGCTCGAAGACCGCCGAGGAAGCCGACGAGCACCTCTTCATCCGGCCCGGCACCGACGCGCACTTCCTCTTCGCGCTCGTGCACACGATCGTCACCGAAGGGCTCGTCAAGCTCGGGCACGCGACGGGCCACGTCGACAGGCGTCGACGAGGTCGCCCGGCTCGCGCAGGACTTCTCCCCGGAGGTGGTCGCGCCCGTCTGCGGCATCGACGCCGGCGACCATCCGGCGCATCGCGCGCGACCTCGCCACGCACCGAGCGCGCCGCGGTCTACGGGCGCATCGGCACGTGCACGCAGGAGTTCGGGACGCTCGCGTCGTGGCTCGTCGACGTCGTGAACGTCGCTCGCCGGCAACCTCGACCGCGAGGGCGGCGCGATGTTCACGCTGCCGGCCACGGGCGGCGCCAACACGGGCGCACCGAAGGCCGGAGCCACGCCGGGGGTCGGTCGGGGCGTCCGCTTCGGGCGCCGGCACAGCCGGGTGCGCGGCCTGCCGGAGTTCTACGGCGAGCTGCCGGTCGTCGCGCTCGCCGAGGAGATCGAGACGCCGGGTGACGGCCAGATCCGTGCGCTCATCACCGTCGCCGGCAACCCGGTGCTGTCGACGCCCGACTCCGAGCGGCTCGACCGCGCGCTCGCGGCGCTCGACTTCATGGTCTCCGTCGACATCTACCGCAACGAGACGACGCGCCACGCCAACGTCATCCTCCCCGTCCCCGGCGTGCTCACGCAGCAGCCACTACGACATCGCGCTCTACTCGCTCGCGGTCCGCAACGTCGCGAACTACTCGCCGCCGCTCGTCGAGCTCGAGCCGCACGAGCTGCCCGAGTGGGAGATGCTGCTCCGCCTCGCGAGCATCGTGGCGGTCAGGGCTCCAGCGCCGAGGCCGCGACGACGCTCGACGACTTCGTGCTCACCGAGCCAGGTGCAGAAGGCAGTCACCCGCGAGCGGCAGCACGGTCGAGGGGCGCGACGCCGGCGAGCTGTTCGCGGCGCTCTCGGTCAACGGGCGCCGGGGTCCCGAGCGGGTGCTCGACCTCATGCTCCGCACCGGTCCCTACGGCGACGGCTTCGGCGCCGACCCCGACGGCCTCTCGCTGGCGGTGCTCGAGGCGAACCCGCACGGCGTCGACCTCGGTCCGCTCCAGCCCCGGCTGCCCGAGGTGCTGCAGACGCCGAGCGGCAAGATCGAGCTCGCGCCGGAGGCGATCGTGGCCGACGTCGACGGCGCGGCTGCGGCCGTCGCTCGATCGCCGCGGCCGAACGGCGAGATGGTGCTCGTCGGCCGGCGCGACCTCCGGTCGAACAACTCGTGGATGCACAACGTCGAGGTGCTGGTGAAGGGCAAGCCGCGCTGCACGCTGCAGGTCCATCCCGACGACGCCGGCCGCCTCGGCCTCGTCGACGGGAGCCGACGCCCGCGTGCGCTCCCGCGTCGGGCGAGGTCGAGATCCCGGTCGAGGTGACCGACGGGATCATGCCGGGCGTCGTGAGCATCCCCCACGGGTGGGGCCACGACGCGGCCGGCGCCGGACATGGACGTCGCGCGGCCGCCACGCCGGGGTGAACACGAATCGTGCTCGCCGACGGCGCGCTCATGGACCCGCTCTCCGGAAACGCCGTGTTGAACGGCATTCCGGTCACCGTCGAGGCGCTGGTCCCGGCCGGCGCGTGACGCCTCACCAACCGCGCGATCGCCCTTGCGGGGCGAAATCGGGCACAGTGGACTCCTCAAGGCGTTCGCCGGACGGGCCGATCATCCCGTCATGGCGGGCCTGAGGAGGCACAGCGGCATGATCGAACCGGCAGTCGAGATGAAGCGCGTGGAAGAGAGCGCGGGCGGCTATCACGCGCGCTACTTCGAGCCGGTCGACGACGAGCTCGACACGATGGACCTGCCGGTCCAGGGCCAGATCCCGCCCGAGCTCGACGGCTCCTACGTCCGCAACGGCCCGAACGCCCAGTTCCCGCGGCCGGACGGCTGGCAGTACCCCTACGACGGCGACGGGATGCTCCACATCCTCACGTTCTCCGGGTCCCGCGCCCGCTACCGCAACCGCTACGTGCTGACGAAGGACCTCGTCGCCGAGCGCCAGGTCGGCCACGCGCTGCACACCGGGACGTTCGAGCCCGGCGACACCCCGCCGGGCGTGTCGGACTTCGACGGGCACGGCGCGAAGAACTGGTCCAACACGAACGTGGTCGCGCACGCCGGACGGATCCTGTCGCTCTGGGAGGGCGGCGCGCCGTACGAGCTGACGTGGCGGTTCGGCACCGTCGGTGAGCACACCTTCGGCGGTGGGTTGCCCGGCGCGATGTGCGCGCACCCGAAGACCGACCCGATCTGGGACGAGCTCAGCTGGTTCCGGTACTCGGCCGAGCCGCCGTACCTCGTGTACGGAGTGGTCTCGCCGCGCGGGCAGATCAGCCGCACGGTGCCGATCGACATCCCGCGGCCCGTCGTCATGCACGACTTCGCGGTGACCGATCAGCACGTCGTCTTCTTCGACAGCCCCACGGTCATCGACCCGGCCGCCGCGGCCACCGGCCAGCCGATGGTGCGCTGGCAGCCCGAGCACGGGACCCGCATCGGCGTCATCTCACGCGACGGCGAGCACGACCGAGTGCGCTGGTTCCCGGTGGAGAACCGCTTCGTCATGCACGTCCTGAACGCGTACAACGACGGCGACGCGATCGTCGTCGACTACGTGCACCGCCCCAGCTTCGAGATCGACACGGCCGCCGGCATCGACGGCTCGCCGCGCCTGCACCGCTCCGTGATCGAGATGAGCAACGGCGTGGTGAACGACGAGCTGCTCGATTCCACTCCCGTGGACATGCCGCGCATCGACGACCGGCGCGCCGGGCTCAGCTACCGGTACGGGTACCTGGCCGCGGTGACGCACAGCGACGGCCGTCCCGACGGCGTCGGCTTCGACACGTTGATGCGCTACGACGTCCGCACCAACGCCGTGGTGCACCACCGGTTCAAGGACGGCGTCATCGTCGGCGAGCCGCAGTTCGTGCCGCGCCCCGACAGCCTGACCGAGGGCGACGGCTGGATCCTGGCGCTGACCTACGACGTGGTGCACGACCGCAGCGAGCTCGTCATCATCGATGCCGAGGACTTCGCGGCCCAGCCCGTTGCGTCCGTCCTGCTGCCGCGCCGGGTGCCCGCCGGTCTCCACGGCACGTGGCTGCCCGCGCACCGCGACCAGTCGTAGGCCCGGGTCAGCCCATCCGGGCCATGCCGGTGAGGAAGTCGTCGCAGCTCTGGGTCTTGCCCACGACGAGGTCCTTCTGCCGCCAGCCGCCCGGCACCTCCTCGGGCGTGTAGTACTCGAACCCGTCGTCCTCCATCGCGGCGACGATGTCCGCGGCGCAGTCGGCCGACGTGACGAACGGGCCGTCGTACAACCCGGGCAGCTCACCCGGGCGCACCTCCCAGATCTCGGTCTCGATCGGGCCGGGGAGCACGAGCTTCACCTTCACGCCGGTGCCCTCGAGGTCCATGCGCATCGACTCGCTCCAGCCGCACATCGCGAACTTGGACGCGCTGTAGGCGGCTTCGTGCAGGATGCCCAGCCGGCCGCCCATGCTCGACACGTTGACGATGAGGCCCGCGCCCCGCTCGAGCCAACGGGGGAGCAGGGCCATCCCCATCCGGATCGGTGAGAAGAAGTTCGTCTGCATGGTGACGTCGAGATCGTCGGGTGTCAGCGTCTGTACGAGCTTGCGCTTGCCGATCGCCGCGTTGTTCACGAGCGCGTCCAGGCCGCCGAAGTGGTCCCAGGCCTCGAGTGCGACCGCGACCGCGCGGTCGACGTCACCGAGATCCGCGGCCCAGAACGTGGAGTCGGGCGTGTGCTTCCGGCACTCCGCGACGACTTCCTCGAGCCGCTCGGCCCGACGGGCGACGATGCCCACCGTCGCGCCCTTCGCCGCGAGCTGCGGGGCGAGCGCGGCGCCGATGCCCGACGACGCGCCGGTCACGAGGATCTTCGAGCCGTCGAGCAACATGTCGAGCCTCCCTGGGTGCGGCAGCGGGTTCGGATCGGGTCACGGCGGCCGAACGTACTATGACGCCGCCGTCAGGGTTCGGGGTGGGCGAGCCGCCCTACCTGCTGAACGACACCTGCAGCGACGTGCCGACCGAGATGGGCACCCAGGCGTGGAGGGGCGCGCCGAACCGGGTCCACTCCTCGTCCGCGGTGAGCAGCTCGAGGCGGGTGTCGGCACCGCGCTTGACGCGCGCGTAGTACCGGCGCTCGACCGCGTCGGGGTCCTTCACTGCCGCGGACCGGGAGAACGTGGCTCCGACGATGAGCTGGCCCGCCACCGCGGCGGGCTTCACCTTGACCGCGGGCACGCGCGTTGCAGGCGGGCCGGTGTAGGTGAGCCCATCGGGTCCGGCGGTCCACGTGATCTCGAAGCGCTCGTCCTTGGTCGAGTGCGTGGTGAGCAACCGCCGCTGCACCGTGGTGCCGAGGCGCGCGTACGCAGTGACGGTGGGCTGCCCCGAGGTGTTGACGATCGTCGTGTGGACCTGGAGCATCGGTGCGCGCAGGACCGACTCCGGCTTCACGACGACGGGCACCTGGTCGAGGTTGCCGCCCGGCGCGACCTGGCGGACGAGTCGGAACGCGCGCCGATCCGGAGTCCGGTCGAGCAGGTCGATGTCGAGTGCGCCCCGGTCACGCGCGTAGAGGACCGACGACTTGAGGTCGGGCGGGTTCGCGAGGAAGGGATACGGCTCCATGATGTAGCTCGTGCGGCGGCGCTCCTGGATGACGAGCGTGGGCTTGCCGTCTCGTTGACGAAGGCCCGCCTTCACCTGGCCCGAGTAGTTCCGTGACGCGTCCTCGACGACGTGCTTCTCGTTGATCTTGGGCGGGAGCGCGATCGCGGTCAGCACGACGGCCGCGATGAGCGCGCCGATGAGCACCCGGCGCCGCTGTGCGGCGAGCTCGGCCAGCCCGTGGGCCGCGAGGATGGCGAGCGGGGCGAGCATCGGCAGGTAGTAGTGCGGGCCGAGTCCCGTGAGGGCCCCGTTCGTCGTGAGCGAGCTCGCCCACCACGCCAGGTATCCGATCGGGAAGACCGCGACCATCCCGAGCAGGAGCCCGCAGATCGCGCGGTTCGTCCGCCACAGCTTCACCGCGCCGAACACGGCCAGCCCACAGGTCAGGTACGTGCCGAAGATCCAGGTCGGGATCGACCACAGGTTCGTGCCCATCGACTCGAACGCCTCAGCGACGCTGAACTTCAGGAGCGGGGTGTCGGGGGCGACGCTGCGCGTGCCCCACCCGAACACCGAGTAGCCGCCGCTCTGCACGCCGGTCGTGAACTCCGTGGCCTTGCCCGTCACCGCGAGGTTGTACGCAAACGTGAGTCCGAGTCCCGGGAGGACCCCGAGCGCGACCCAACCGGCGATCTTCGCGATCTGGGGCACGTCATGACGGCGCGTCCCGATGATGTAGCCGGCGAAGGGCAGTGCGAAGAGCACGGCGTCGTACGGACGAGTCAGGAACGCGGCCCCGAGCACGAGGCCCGAGAGGATCAGGGGCACCGGTGACGGCGAATCGGACCGGAGCCCGCGCAGCAGCAGTGCACCGAAGGCCAGGTACAGGCCCAGCGCGAAGGCGTAGCTCAGGTAGGTGCCGCTCAACATCAGGGTGAACGGGGACAAGGTCACGATCGCGGTGGCGAGCACCGCCCGCCGGGTCGAACCCGACAGCTCGCGGCGAATCCGAACCCGGCGACGACGATCAGTGCCGCCGCGAAGCCGAGCGCTACGAGCATCGAGCCCGTCGCGACGTTCGCGGCCATCAGCACCGACGGCCACCCGGGATTGAACGCCATCACGAGGTGACCGTCACCCGGGCCCGAGAGCCACGGGCGGAAGAACTCGTTCTGCGCGAGGGGGATGTTGAGGTGGCCCATCTGGAGCATGGCGGCCTGGAACCGGTACACCGGCTCGTCGTGGTCGCCGCTGTAGAACGGGAAGATGTTGCGCTGGATCGCGATCGCGGCGCCGAACGCCACGACGGCGAGAGTGCCCACGGCCAGGATGCTGCGCCAGGAGAGGCGCGACCGTTCCGTGGCCAGCATGGCGGGGGAGTGTACCGACGGCGCGGGAGCTACCGGCCGCGCCGGCCGATCTTGTGGGCATGGTCGGCGGCCGCGAGGAGCTCGCGGTCGCCCGCGCTGTCGCCGTAGGCCCACAGCTCGACCTCGTCGTCGCCCAGCCATTCCCGGACCCGCCGGACCTTCTCCGGGCCGCGCACGTTGCCGCCCTCGAGCCGGCCGTCGAGGCGCCCGTCCGGGGCGACGCCGAGCCGGGTGCAGAAGACGCGGTCGACCCCGAGCATCGGGGCGAGGGGGTCGAGGTACGCGTCGAGCGACGCCGACACGATCACGATCTCGTGCCCTTCGGAACGGTGCCAGGCGAGGCGTTCGAGCATGTCCGGGCGCAGCCCGTCGCCTTCGGTCAGCGACCGGGCGTACTCCTCGCCGTGGGTGCGCACGCTCGCGGCGGGCCGGCCGGCGAGCATCCGCCCCACGAGCCGCTCCTTCTCCGCGTCGCGATCACCGATGCCGACCGCCAGCCCCGCGAGCACCGGCGCGCGTCGCGCGAACGCGCGGTAGAGCTGGGACTTCCCGCAGACGAGCTCCAAGAACGGGCCGAGCGAGTCCTTGCGGCTGAGCGTCCCGTCGAAGTCGAACGCCGCGACCCGGCGCCGCCCGTCGGTCACAGAGGCAGGCGGCGGAACACCGGGCGGGGGATGTGGCGCAGGACCGACATCACGTAGCGCAGCTGGCTCGGTGCCCAGATCGTCTCCGAGCCGCGGCCGAGCCCGGTGACGATCGCGTCGGCCACCGCGTCCGGATCGGTCGCGAGGGGAGCCGGCGGGAGCCCTTCGGTCATCTTCGTGTGCACGAACCCCGGGCGCACGACCACCACGCGCACCCCCGAGCCGACGAGGCTGTCGCCGAGGCCCTGGCAGAACGCGTCGAGGCCGGCCTTGCTCGACCCGTACACGAAGTTGGACCTGCGGGCGCGCTCGCCGGCCACGGAGGACAGCACCACGACCGTGCCGTGACCCTGGTTGCGCAGCGCGCCGACCACCGGGACGAGCACCGACACCGCGCCGGTGAAGTTCGACTCGACGATCCGGCGCGCCTCGGCGCCGTCGATCTCGGCCCGGTCCTGGTCGCCGAGCACGCCGAACGCGAGCAGGACGAGGTCGAAGTCCTGGTGCTCGGCGAAGACCGTGCGGACGAACTCGTCGTGCGAGGCGTAGTCGAGACCGTCGAAGGGAACCACGGTCACGTTCGTCGCGCCGGCGGCCTCGAGCTCCTTGGCCGGCCGGGCAAGCGCTTCGGGGTCGCGGCCCGCGAGCACCACCCGGCGGCAGCGGCCCTGGATCAGCCGGCCGACCGTCGCGAGCGCGATCTCCGAACCGCCGCCGAGGACCAGCACGGACTGCGCGCCGCCCACTGCATCGTTCATCGTTCCCGCCTTCTCATGAGTTCTCCGGAATCGGGTCGTCGAGCCCGAGCCGCCGGGCCAGGTCCGACGTGATGACGCCGTCGGGATCGAGCTTCGCCCGGACCTCGCGCCACTCGGGGAGCCGCGGGTACATCAGGCCGAGGTGCTCGGGCCGGGTGCGGGCGTCCTTGGCCAGGTAGACGCGGCCGCCGGCTTCGAGCACGGCCTCGTCGAGCCGGTCGAGCAGCTTCGGGAGCTCGGGATCGCCGACGGGGATGTCCACCGCGAGCGTCCAACCCGGGGTCGGGAACGACAGCATCCCCGGGTTCTGCGCGCCGAAGCGCTTGAGCACCGCGAGGAACGACGGGGTGCCGGTGCCGCTCAGCTCCTCGAGCGAGTACCGCACGGTCGACTCGGCGCCGAACGGCACGACGTACTGGTACTGCACGCAGCCCCGGCGGCCGTACATGCGGTTCCAGCCGTCGACCAGGTCGAGCGGGTGGAAGAACGCGCTGATGTTCTGCAGCCCGACGTGGTGCTTGCGGGCCTTGCGGAACCACACCTCGTTGAACGCGCGGGTCGTGGAGAGGTTGATGAGACCCGAGGGCATGACGTCCGGCGCCATCGCGAGCGGCTTCGGCGCGAAGCGCCGGGCGTGGGCGCGGGCGGACTTCGGCAGCGCGTCGAGCGGGGCGTGGTCGCCGCGCCCGAGGATGCCGCGGCCCATGGACCGGCCGCGAGCGGTGCAGTCGATCCAGGCCACCGAGTAGCGGAACCGGTCGTCGCGCTCGCTCATGCTGGCCATGAGCTGGTCCAGGTCGGCGCAGCGCTCCTCGTCGGCGAGGATCATCGAGGTCTCGACCGGGATGAGATCGAACGTCGCGTCGAGGATCACACCGGTGAGGCCCATGCCCCCGGTCGTCGCCCAGAAGATCTCGGGGGTCTCGGTCGGCGTGACCGTGAGGATGTCGCCGCCGCCGGTGCGCAGGGTGAGCGAGTGCACGTGGCTGCCGAAGGTGCCGTCCACGTGATGACCCTTGCCGTGGATGTCCGACGCGATCGCGCCGCCGACCGTCACGTACCTCGTGCCCGGCGTCACGGGCACGAACCAGCCGCGGGGGAGGAGCCAGCGCATCAGCGCGTCGAGGGTGGTGCCGGCGCCGACGGTGACGAGCCCGTGGTCGAGATCCGCGGTCTTGACGCCCGCCAGCGCGGTCGCGTCGAGCACCATGCCGCCGGCGTTCTGTGCCGCGTCACCGTACGAACGGCCGAGACCGCGGGCGATCGCGCCGCGTGCCGGCGCGACGTCGAGCAGGCGGCCGACGTCGTTGTCGTCGAGCGGCGTGGTCAACCGGCCCCGGGTGGGCGCGGTGCGACCCCAACCGAAGAGGAGCTGGTCGTCGCCCGGGATCTCGCCGGGCCGGTCAGGCGACATAGAGACCGATTCCGACCGTGATCACCCAGAGGAGGCCCATCACCTGGAGCGGGATGTCGTGCAGCACGAGCTCCTCGGGCGCGCCGCCCTCGCCCCGCTCGATCAGCAGCGCGTAGCGCAGCATCGCGAGCACGAACGGGACGATCGAGAGCTCGTACCAGGGCACGCCCGCGTGGCCGGTGCTCTTCTCGAACGCCCAGAGGCAGTAACCCACCATCGCGACCCCGGACGCGACCGAGCGCACGTAGCCCAGGTACTCGCGGGAGTACTCCTCGAGCGTGGCCCGGTGCCCGCCGCGCTCGGTGCCGAGCTCCATGAATTCGGCGTGGCGCTTGCCCGCGACCATGAACAGCGAGCCGAAGCTCCCGACGATGAAGAACCAGACCGAGATCGGGACGTCGACCGCCGTCGCCCCCGCGATCAGCCGGAGCACGAAGCCGGCGGCGACCATGCCGAGGTCCACGACCGCGACGTGCTTCAGCCACACGGAGTAGCTCGTGGTGAAGATGATGTAGGTCGTGATGACGACCGGGAGCTTCCAGCCGGTGAGGAAGCCGAACGCGATCCCGCAGGCGAGCAGCAGGATGCCGAGCACCTGGGCGAGGCGCACCGGGACCTCGCCGGCCGCGATCGGGCCGGAACCGCTTCTTCTTGTGGAGCCGGTCCGCCTCGACGTCGAAGGCGTCGTTCAGGAAGTACGTGCCGCTCGCCGCCAGGCAGAACGCGACGAACGCGATGCCGGTGTCGACGACGGCATGACGCTCGCCGAGCACCCCCGCGGCGGCGGGTGCCGCGACGACCAGCACGTTCTTCACCCACTGCTTCGGGCGGGCCTCGGCCAGCAGCGCGAAGGGCAGTGACCGTGCGGCGCGCGGGCGGGGCCCGGGTCTTCGGCGCGCGCGGCGACCGGGACCTGCGGGATCTCGGCGGCATCGGCCATGCGAAGACTGGTTCCTTCCGGGCGAAACAGACCCGCCAATGCTACTGCCTGGGGGTCCCGGCTCCGCCCCGTCCGACCGGTGCGGCCCGCCGCGGCGAGGCCTCAGCTCGGGCCCGTTGCCTGCTCGCGCGACTCGCTCGCGGCCCACCCGTAGATCCCCTTCGCCATGGTCGACGCCTCGGCCTCGACGCGCCGCTCGTTCACGTCGGCTCGGGCTCCGTGCACGATCGGGTCGTCGGGCGCGGCCAGCGCGGCGAGCTCCGCGAGGTGACCGGCGAGGCGCAGGTCGCCGCCGTCGGCCAGTGCGACGGCCCGCGCCGCGAGCCGCTCGAGCCCCGCCCGCGAGGTCCGCGAGCTCGCGCGGCGAGCGCGGCTTCGGGCGCGGGCTTGAGGTGGGCGGGGTTGCCGTCGTACCAGCCGCCGAAGAGGCGCCAGACGTTGCGCACCACGAACTCGGGCTCGTCGTAGATCGGCCGGAGGTACGGCTTGGCGAGGAGGTCCGCCGGCGCGCGTGACCGTGTGCACGATGTCGTCGAGGCGCGCGCCCTCGTTCATCATGCGCGATCGTCGCGGTGTGCAGGTGCTCGAGGAGCGCGGCCGTGTCCGTGAGCGCGGCGCGGACGCGTTCGGCGCCGACGATCGGCAGGCCGTGGCCCGGGAGCAGCACGTCGGGCTCGAGCGCGGCCATCGTCTGCAGGGCGCGCGCCCACTCGATCGCGTAGCGCTGCACCTTCTGGGGGTTGCCGCAGTTGGGCGACGCCCAGATGAACAGGTCTCCGGTGCAGAGCACCTTCCGCTCCGGGGCCCAGACCCAGGTGTGGTCGTCGGTCTCGCCGCGGGCGTGGTGCAGCTCGAAGCGCTCGCCGCCGACCTCGAGGTCGAGCTGCGTCCGGTAGGTCTCGTCGGGGTAGCGGTACTCGGTCGGCCAGAACGGCTCGAGCGGTGCGGAACTGCCGCTGGTTGATGATCCCGTTGTACCCGGCGGTCTCGACGTAGCGCTCGAAGCGCGCGGTGATGGCCTCGTGCGCGACGCACGCGTGGCGCGGCCCAGCCGTGCTCGGTCGGCCTCCGCTTCGTAGAGCTCGACGCCGAAGCAGTGGTCGATGTGGCCGTGGGTGAACACCGCGGTGTCGAGCCGTTCGGCGTTCCAGCCGCGCAGCGTGTCGTGCACCTTCTCGCAGAGGAACGGGCTGCTCGTGTCGACGACGACGAGCCCGGCTTCGGTGCCGAACGCGGACGCGTTCGCGAACGCGGCGACGAACGCGGTGGTCGGTGAGATCTCGGCCAGGTCTCCGAACTGGCTGAACGGGTGGTGGTCCGCGGGATCGAGCGCACCCGTGAACAGCTGGTCGGCGATCTCCAAGACATCGGTCATGGAGCCGAGTCAAGCAGGGACAACCCGGTCGAATCTTGACCAGGAAATGGAAACCTGTTCTCATTTGCCCCGTGACCAGCAACGGAGCATCCGAGGACGGTGCGCTGGCGCGCAACCAGGCGGCCCGCCGGCGCCGGGTGCTCGACGCAACGCTGGCCCTGGCCGACAAGGGTGGCTTCGAAGCCGTGCAGATGCGCGACGTGGCCGCCGAGGCGGGCGTCGCGCTCGGGACCGTCTACCGCTACTTCTCCAGCAAGGAGCGGCTGCTGCTCGAGGCGAACGTCGGCCAGGTCGAGGCGTTGGGCGCCGGGCTGCTCGACGATCCGCCGACGGGGGACTCGGCGGCCGACCGGGTCGTCGACGTCCTGCGGCGCGCGTGCGCGGTGCTCGTGAAGCGGCCGGAGGCGACCGCGGCGATGGTGCGCGCCCTCGGCTCCGCGCCGCCGAACGAGGCCGAGGCGGTCCGACGGGTCAGCCAGGCGATGACGGCGATCATCACGGGAGCGATGCACGCCGGCGAGCCGACGGAACGAGACCGCGCGGTGGCCCGGGCGCTCAGCCAGGTGTGGCTCTCGTCGCTCATCGGTTGGGTCGGGGGTGTGGACGGCCCGGAGGTCGTCGGCGACGACCTCGAACGCGCCACCCGCATGCTCGTCGACGGCTAGACGCCACGCCGACGGTTCTCGAGAACGTGTTCTAGTCTCGTCGGATGGCCATGCATTACAACTTCGCCGACCTGTTCGAGGCGATCGTCGACATCCACCCGGACCGCACCGCGCTCGTCGTCGGTGACACGCGCCGGACGTTCGCCGAGATCGAAGACCGGTCGAACCGCCTCGCCCACCACCTCCGTGACGCGGGGATCAAGGCGGGCGATCACGTCGGCATCTACGCGTACAACGGCCTGGAGTGGGTCGAGGGGATGATGGCGCTCTACAAGCTGCGCGCCGTCCCGGTGAACGTGAACTACCGGTACGTCGAGACCGAGCTGCGCTACCTGTGCGACAACGCCGATCTGGTCGGGCTGATCATGCAGCGCGTGTTCGCGCCCCGGGTCGCGGCGATCCGCGCCGACCTCCCGCAGCTGCGCCACCTCGTCATCGCGGAGGACGGCAGCGGGGCGAGCCTCGAGGGGCTCGAGTTCGCCGACTACGAAGAGGCGATCGCGGGGGCCGAAGGTGGCCGGGACTTCCCCGAGCGGTCGAACGACGACATCCACATGATCTACACCGGCGGCACCACGGGCATGCCGAAGGGCGTGATGTGGCGGCAGGAGGACATCTTCTTCGCGCTGTGCGGCGGCATCGATGCCC
Source organism: uncultured Acidimicrobiia bacterium (assembly GCA_963770105.1). Classification (GTDB taxonomy): domain Bacteria; phylum Actinomycetota; class Acidimicrobiia; order IMCC26256; family JAENVU01; genus Chersky-806. The sequence goes on from CAVYOL010000002.1 coordinate 961,631, forward strand.
ACAGCAACGAGAAGATCGACCGGCCCGAGGTGCTGTCCGAGCGTGCGGTGGACAAGACGACGCCCGGAGTGAGCCTCCCCGCGGCGCCGCTGATGCACGGCGCGGGCCAGGTGTCGACCATCCGCGGCTTGATCCACGGAGACACCACGGTGCTGCTCTCGAAGTTCGACGCCGAGCAGATCTGGAAGCTGATCGAGCGCGAGAAGGTGAACGTCCTCGGCATCACCGGCGACGCGATGGCCCGTCCGCTCGCGGACAGCCTCGAGGAGATGCACGACGACCTCGACCTCTCGTCGCTCATCTCGATCGGCTCGAGCGCGGCGATCTTCTCGCAGTCGATCAAGGAACAGCTCATGAAGCTGCTCCCCAACATCCTCGTGGTCGACTCGATCGGCGCGACCGAGACCGGGATGAACGGGATCAAGATCGCGCAGCCGGGGGAGAAGTCCCACGGTGGGCCGGCCGACGGTGCGGCCGTCGCTCGACTCGATCGTGGTGGACGACGACCTCAACCTCATCGAGCCCGGCTCCGGCAAGATCGGTCGCGTTGCCCGCACCGGCAACATCCCGCTCGGCTACTACAAGGACCCGGAGCGCAGCGCGCAGACGTTCATCGAGGTCGACGGCACCCGCTACGCGATCCCGGGCGACTTCGCGACCGTCGAAGCGGACGGCCAGGTGACGTTGCTCGGGCGCGGGTCGATCGTGATCAACACCGGTGGCGAGAAGGTCTTCCCCGAAGAGGTGGAAGGTGTGCTCAAGTCCCACCCCGACGTGTTCGACGTGCTCGTGGTGGGTGTGGCCGACGAGCGTTGGGGGGAGCGGGTCACCGCGGTGGTGCAGCCCCGCGAGGGGCGGACGCCGTCGGTCGAGGAGCTCGACGCGCACGTCCGGACGCAGATCGCGGCGTACAAGGCACCGAAGCAGGTGTTCCTGGTCGACCAGATCAGCCGGGCTCCGAGCGGGAAGCCCGACTACCCCTGGGCCAAGGAGTACGCGAAGGCGGCGTCGCAGCAGTAGCCGCGCCGTCACGTTCGCGCGCGGCGGACCGGCAGTAGGGTCTCGCCGCGATGGACGTCGCGCGCTATCAGGCTGCCGGTCTCTACGACCCCGCGGACACGGGTGCGGCCGACCGACTCGCGCTGCTGGAGCACCTCGAAGCCCGCGGCGTGACGCTCGAGCAGATGATCGCCGCGGACGCGGTCGGCTCGCTGCACGCCGCGTCGACGGATGCCGTGTTGCGTCCGGGTCGCCCGATGTCCGAGGACGAGGTCGCGGCGGCGGTGGGGATCCCGGTCGATCTGCTGCGCCGCATCGGCCTCGCGGCCGGCGTCATGTTCCCCGACGGGGGCTACCGGGACAGTGACGTCGAGACCTTCACGCTGTTCGCGGGTCGGCGCGCGGATGTTCGGCGAGGAGGCGACGCTGCAGTTCACGCGTGCGATCGGCTCGTCGATGGCACGCGTGGCCGACGCCGCGCTGTCGTTGTTCCTCGTGAACGTCGAGGGACCACTGCGCCGGCAGGGAGCACCCGGAATGCCGCTGGCGGAGGCATCGGAGGATGCCGTGGCGTCGCTCGACGTCATCCCGTCGCTGATGGCCGGCTTCTTCCGACTGCACATGCAGGCCGCGATCAATCGTCAGCGGGTCGCGAACCGGTCGACCGCGTCCCCCGGGGTGTTCCGGCTGGCGGTCGGGTTCGTGGACCTGGTCGGGTTCACGCCGTACACCGAAGACGTCGGCCATGACGAGCTCGCGGGGTTTGTCGAGCGCTTCGAGGCGCGGGCCAACGACGTCGTGGCCGCGCGCGGTGGCCGCGTGGTGAAGCACATCGGCGACGAGGTGATGTTCGTCGACGTCGGACGCGACGAACGCGTGCGAGATCGCGCTCCGCCTCGTCGAGTCCTTCGGCGATCAACCGGGCGTGTCACCGCACGCGGGCGTCGGGTACGGGCCGCTGGTGGCGCGCGGCGGCGACTACTACGGCTCGGTCGTCAACCTCGCGTCACGCATCGCCGATCTTGCGGTGCCGGGCGAGGTGCTCGTGACCGAGCCGGTCGAGGAGGCGGCCTCCGGGTCGGGCCCGGAGTTCACGTTCGAGGCCGCGGGCCGGAGGATGCTGAAGGGCTTCGCCGAGCCGATTCCCCTCTGGTCGGTCACGCGATCGCGCCCTGCTCCTTGAGCTCGGCGATCTGGTCGGGCGCGAAGCCCCAGTCCGCGAGCGCATCGTCGGTGTCGGTGCCCGGCACGACGGGGGTCCGCTCGATCGCGCCCGGAGTACGGCTGAACCGGGGTGCGGGCGCGGGCTGAGGAGCACCTTCGACCTCGGTGAACGTGCCGCGCGGCGACGTTGTGGGGATGCTCGCGGGCCTCGTTCATGGTCAGGACCGGCGCGAAGCAGACCTCGTGACCCGCGAAGAACGCGGCCCACTCGTCGCGGGTCCGGGTGCGGAACAGCTCGGCCATGCGCACCTTGAGCCCGGGCCAGGTCGACTGGTCCATCTGCGTGGCGGGGTCGAGCTCGATGCCGAGCGGGCCGAGGAGCGCCACGAGCTCGGCGTAGAACTGCGGCTCGTAGCTCGCGATCGAGATCCACAGGCCGTCGGACGTCTCGTACACGCCGTAGAAGTGCGCGCCGCCGTCGAGCAGGTTCGTCCCGCGTTCGTCGGACCAGAAGCCCATCGCGCTCAGGCCGACGAACACGCTCATCTGCATCGCGGCACCGTCGATCATCGCCGCGTCGATCACCTGGCCCTTGCCGGAGGTGCCGCGCTCGAGCAGCGCGGCGAGGATGCCGAACGCGAGCAGGAGCCCGCCGCCGCCGAAGTCGCCGACCAGGTTGATGGGTGGCACCGGGGGCCCGCCGGCGGTGCCGATGTGCGCGAGCACACCGGCGAGCGCGATGTAGTTGATGTCGTGGCCGACGTCGTGGGCCATCGGTCCTTCCTGGCCCCACCCGGTCATCCGGCCGTACACGAGTCGGGGGTTGCGTTCGAGCGCGAGGTCGGGACCGATGCCGAGGCGCTCGGCGACGCCCGGTCGGAACCCTTCGATGAGCACGTCCGCCGGACTCGCAGAGCTTGAGCACCGTCTCGGCGCCGCGCGGGTGCTTCAGATCGATCCCCATCGACTTCCGGTTGCGGTCGAGGCTGGCGTACGGCGTGGCGGGGATCATCCCGCTGCCCGCGGCCACGGACGTCGCGCGATCGAGTCGCAGCACCTCGGCGCCGAGGTCGCCGAGCGCCATCCCCGCGAACTGCGTCGGCCCGATGTTCGGGATCTCGAGGACACGGATTCCGGTCAGTGGGCCCATGCGCGTCGGTTCAGGCGTCGAGCTTGAAGACGCGGGTCGCGTTCTCGTGCAGGAACTTCGGCCAGACGTGGTCGCGGAACGGGACGTTCGGGAGCTCCTCGAAGATGCGGTCGTAGCTGAGGCCGGCGGGGAAGTAGCCGCTCCAGATGATCTTGTCGGCGCCACGCGTGTTCGCGTAGTGGATGACGTCCTTCGGGAAGTGCTTCGGCGCGAACGCGGTGGTGGAGTAGTAGAGGTTCGGCCACTTGAGCATGAGCTTCACCGCGAGATCGGTCCACGGCTCGCAGCCGTGCCGGGTGACGAACTTGAGCTCGGGGAAGAACCAGCAGACCTCGTCGAGCCGCGCGACATCCTGCGGTGAGAACGGGATGCGCGGTCCGGGCACGCCCATCGTCGACGCGAACGCGATGTCGAGCTCCACGCACTTCATGTAGATCGGGAACCACTTCTTGTCGTCCACCGCGACCTGCGGGTACAGGCCCGCCGGGAACGCGCCCACGCACTTGAGGTCGAACTCGTCGGCGTAGCGCTCGATCTTGCGCACCGCCTCCATGCCCTGGTTCGGGTTGGCGCCGATCGAGGCGAAGAACCGGTCGGGGTGCTCGCGGACGGCCCGCGCGCCGCTCCGGGTCCTCGACCGAGACGATCGCCTCGGCGGATCCCGTGGCGGTCGTGCTCGGCGATGAGGAGCTCGACCGGGTCACCGAGCTCCTCGGCGTCCCAGCCGGGCGGCTCCTTGAACATGTAGCCCGCGGGCATCGCGAGGTTGCCCTCGCCCTTCTTGGACTCGGCGTCCTTCGCCTGGTTGCGGATGAAGCCGTAGAACTCGAACATCTCCTCGCGCGACTTCGGCACGCCGACGGACGTGTCGATCGCACCCCCGGCGGCCATGGCCGCGTCGAATGCCGCGTTGTCCGTCATGGCTCGCTCCGAGCTTCACCCGTTCGTCGAGCTTGAAGACGCGGGTCGCGTTCTCGCGCAGGAACTTCGGCCAGACGTGGTCGCGGAACGGGACGTTCGGGCAGCTCGTCGAAGATCCGGTCGAGGCTCAAGCCCGTCGGAGAAGTAGCCCGCGTAGATGATCTTGTCGGCGCCGCGCGTGTTCGCGAAGTTGATGATGTCGTCGGGGTAGTGCTTCGGTGCGAACGCGCTCGTCGAGTAGTAGAGGTTCGGCCACTTCAGCAGCAGCTTCACCATGAGCTCGGTCCACGGTTCGGCACCGTGGCGGACGACGATCTTGAGCTCGGGGAAGAACCAGCACACCTCGTCGAGCAGCGCGACGTCCTGCGCGCCCATGAGGATGCGCGGCCCGGGCACGCCGGCGTACAGCATGATCGGGACGTCGAGCTCCACGCACTTCGCGTAGATCGGGTACATCTTCTTGTCGTTGATCGGGACCTGCGGGATGAGGCCGGTGCCCCAGCAGTGCGCAGCGACCGCGCCCTCCTCCTCGACGAAGCGGACGAGGTCGCGCACCGCTTCCATGCCCGTGGTTCGGGTTGACGTTCGCGATGCCCGCGAACCGGTCCGGGTGCTCCTGCACGCGCGCTTGGCGTGCACGTTCTCGTGGATGCCCGGCATCATGAGCTGGATGCCGTGCTTGTCCATCAGCTCGAGGACTCGGCGACCGGGTCGCTCAGCTCCTCGTAGTGGGGCACGTCCTTGAACATGTACTCCGCGGGCATCTCCATCGACTGGCGTCTCGGTGTCGAGGGACTGCTTGCGGATGTAGTCGTAGACCTTGCGCCTTCTCCGCGCGGCGCGGGCATCGACAGGAACGTGTCGACGACGCCACCCGCGCGGGCAGCCTCGAACGCCGCGTTGACGACGGCGGAGTCGCTCACTCGTCGAGCTTGAAGACCCGCACCGCGTTCTCGCGGAGGAACTTCGGCCACACGTGGTCGCGGAACGGCACGTCGGGCATCTCGTCGAAGATGCGGTCGAGCGTGAGGCCCATCGGGAAGTAGCCCGCGTACATCACCTTGTCGGCGCCGCGCGTGTTCGCGAAGTGGATGACGTCCTTCGGGTAGAACTTCGGCGCGAACGCGCTCGTCGAGTAGTAGCAGGTTCGGCCACTTGAGCATCAGCTTCACCGCGAGGTCGGCCCACGGCTCGCAGCCGTGGCGGGTCACGAACTTCAGCTCGGGGAAGAACCAGCAGACCTCGTCGATCAGGCCGACGTCCTGCGGCGCGAACGGCACCCGCGGTCCGGGGACGCCGGCGCACACGCAGATCGGGATGTCGAGCTCGACGCACTTCGCGTAGATCGGGTAGAACTTCTTGTCGTTGATCGGCACCTGCGGGCTCAGCCCGCCGGGAACGCGGTGGCGGCCTTCACGCCGAGCTCCTTGACCGCGGCCTCGAGCTCGCGGACGGCCTCCATGCCCCGGTTCGGGTCGACCTCGTAGCTCCCGAAGAAGCGGTCGCGGGTAGTCCTTGATCGCCTGCTGGGCCTGGTCGTTCTTGAAGCTCGTCCCGACCATCGCCATCGAGACCCCGTGCTTGTCCATCTCGGACAGCAGGTAGCTGACGGGGTCGTCCATGTGCTCCTCGAAGTGGGGCACGTGCTTGAACATGTACTGCGCCGGGAACTCGAAGTCTTCGCGAGATCTCACGGTCGAGGAGCTGCGTGCGGAGGAAGTCGTACCAGCGCTTGGGATCCCCGCTCGGGATTCCCAGCATCAGGTCGATGACCCCGACATCGGTCGGCATCGGCATGAATTCGACGCTATCCCACCACCTGACGAACCGTCAGATTCGCATCCCCGCTCGTTTCGGGGCGCGTAGGTGTCGCCAGAGCGACCTTGAGACGCCCCGAAACGAGCTGGGGGGATCAGGTCGGGGGTGGGGCGAGGCGGAACTCGCGGCGGTGGAGCTCTTCGTAGCCCATGCGGGTGTAGATCGGCTCGCCCATGGGGGAGGCCTGGAGCTGGACGTTCGCCGCGCCGAGGTCGAAGCCGAGGTTCGTGACGTGGCGGGTGACGGCCTCCGCGATCCCGCGCCCACGTGCCGCGTCCAGGCTCGCGACCCAGTACACGCCGGCGATGCCGTGGCTCATGAGGATCTGCGCGCACGACACCGGCACGCCGTCGAGGTAGGCGATCGCCGAGTGCATGTGCGGCGCCAGCATCGCGGTCGGGCCCGTTGAAGTGGCTGCGCGTCGTCTCGTCGGGCGAGCCGAGGCTCACGTAGGCCGGACCGCAGATGTCGGCGTACTGCGCGACCCCCGCCAGGTCCGTGACCATCCGGATCTCGACGCCCGCGGGCAACGGTCGGTCGGGCAGCCGGGTCCGGCAGATCATCTGGGGCGAGTCCGCGAACGCGCCGATCAACGCCGCGTCGGCCGCATCGCGCAGGTCGTCGTCCTCACCGGTGTCGCGGATCCAGACCGAGTAGCCGCGGCCGCGCGCCGCGAAGAACTCACTGGCCCGGGCGATGACCTCGGCGCCGGGCGTGGTGTCGTCGACCCGGTGCACCCCGTTGTTGTACGCGGGGAAGTCCGACGCCCCCGCGAACAGCATCACGCCGTCCACTTCGAGGATCGTGTGCGGGCGTTGCCAGCGGGCGTCCTCGCGGGTGAACTCGATCAGGTTGAGGTTTCCCGCGACGGCTTCGGCAGTGGCACGGGCATCGAGCGAGGTCGACGCCCCACCGGATCGCGCTGCCGTCCGCACTTCGTGCTCGCTCCCGGCTCCGCTCATCTGGCGGACGTTAGCCTCGCGCCCGTGGCGACCACACCCGACTGGGGACACGCGACCGAGTTCGACGACATCGCGGCGAGGTCGCGATCGTCGGCATCGGCGAGACCGCGTACACGAAGGCGTCGGGCCGCACCGCGCGCGAGATCGGCGCCGAGGCCGCCGAGCGGGCGATCGCCGACGCGGGACTCGAGCCGGCCGACATCGACGGCCTCACCTACGTCGGGCGCGTTCGCCGACTTCGACGTCGCCGCGTTCCACGAGCACTTCGGCACCACGCACGAGATGTGGACGTCGCCCTGGGGCGGCGGGATGAGCTGGGCCGGCGACCGCGCCCTACCTCGCGGCGCAAGGCGATCCGCGAGCGGCAAGGCCCGTCACGTGCTCAACGTGTTCCCGGTCGCGTGGGCGACGCAGCGGGCGTCGATGACCGGCGGCCCGGGCGAGGTGCACGCGACCCAGATCGCTGAAGCAGAACCTCGAGGTGCCGTTCGGCTGGTTCCCGCAGCCCGTGTACTTCGCGACGATCATGCGCCGGCACATGCTCGAGTTCGGCACGACCGAGGAGCAGTTCGGCGCGGTCGCGGTCGCGTGCCGGCGCCACGCGAACCTGCATCCCGGCGCGGTGATGCACGACAAGCCGATGACGATGGACGACTACCTCGCGTCGCCGTATGCTCGCCGACCCGCTGCGCCTCTTCGACTCGTGCCTCATCTCCGACGGCGGCGCGGCGTACGTGACGACGAGCGTCGAACGGGCGCGCGACCTGCCCGCAACCGCCGGCGGTCGTGCGCGGCGTCGGCGAGGGCTTCTCGGACAGCGGGCACGCACTGGGCGCAGCAGCGCGCGTTCACGAGCACGCCGCAGGTGTTCTCGCGCGCCGCGCGCGTTCGCGATGGCCGGGCGTCACGCCGGGCGACGTCGACGTGCTCACGGTGTACGACCCGTTCACCGTCGTGAGCCTCATGCAGATCGAGGACATGGGCTTCTGCCCGAAGGGCGAGGCCGGTGCGTTCGTCGAGGGCGACACGCTGTTCCACGACGCGGGCAAGCTCCCGTTCAACACGCACGGCGGCCTGCTGTCGCACGCGTACGTGCTCGGCATCGCGCACGTCGTCGAGTGCGTGAAGCAGCTGCGCGGGACCGCGCCGCGCGCAGGTGCCCGGCTGCGAGGTCGCGGTGTACGGCGGCTACACCGGCCACAGGCGAGCACGCTCGTGCTCAGCGAAGGATCGGTGACGCCGTGGCGATCACGCGCGACGACTTCCCGCTGCCCGACGTCGACGACCCGCTGACCGCGGCGTACTTCGCCGGCGCGGCCCGCGGGCGAGCTCGTGATCCCGCGCTGCGACGGCGTGCGACGCGTACGTCTGGTACCCGCGAAGCGGCGTGCCCGACGTGCGGCGGCGACGCTCGACGTGGACGGCGACGTGTCGGGCGGGGCACGCTTGTTCTCGTGGGCGGTGGTGCGACGGCCGTTCCTCCCGGCGTTCGCCGAGCATGGTCCCGTTCGTGACCGCGCTCGTCGCGCTCGAGGAGGACGCCGGCGGTGCGGATCGTCACGTACATCGTCGACGCCGACCCGGCCGGCTTGACCGCCGACGCTCCCGGTCGCGGTGACGTTCCGCCCGCTGTCGTTCCCGACCGTCCCGGACCGCGTCGGTCGTCGTCCCGATGTTCACCCCGCTCGACTGACGCCCCCGCTCGACCGGCCTAGGGTGAGTGGGCCGAAAATCTGAGGGGACGCGACATGTACGAGTGGAGTGACGAGCACAAGATGATCCGCGACGCGGTGCGGGCGTTCGTGGAGGCGGAGGTCCGGCCCCAGCGCGAGGAGCTCGAGTTCGGCGACACCCCGCCGTACGCCGTGATCCGCAAGCTCTACGCGACGTTCGGCATGGACCAGATGGCGCGCGACGGGTTCAAGAAGCGGCTCGAGGCCGAGGCGACGCCCGACCAGAAGGACGACGAGGAGGTCGAGGGCGAGGAGCGCGGCGTCGGGCGGCCAGGGCGGCTTCATGCTCCTGCCGATCATCGAGCTGTGCCGGTGCTCACCCGGGCTCGTCACCGCGATGGGCGTCAGCGTCGGGCTCGCGGCAGGCACGATCATGAGCCGCGGCACTGCGGCGCAGAAGGAGCGCTGGGCGCTCGACCTGCTGACGTTCGACAAGGTCGGCGCGTGGGCCATCACCGAGCCCGACTCCGGCTCCGACGCGTTCGGCCGCATGCAGTCGACCGCGCGGCGCGACGGCGACGAGTACGTCCTCAACGGCCAGAAGACCTTCATCACCAACGGTCCCTACGCGGACACCACGATCTTCATCTGCAAGCTCGACGAGGGGAACCCGCCCCAGGAGCGCAAGATCCTGTCGTTCGTGCTGGACAAGGGGATGCCCGGGTTCGAGCAGACGAAGTCGATGCGCAAGATGGGGATGCACTCGTCGCCCACCGGGATGCTGTTCCTCGACGACGTCCGCGTGGGCAGGGACCGCCTGCTCGGCGAGACCGAGGACGTGCCCGTACCGCGAAGGTGCGAAGCAGGCGTTCTCCGTCGAGCGGACGGGCGTCGCCGCGATGTCGCTCGGCATCATCGAGCGCTGCCTCGAGCTCTGCGTCGCCTACGCCAAGGAGACCACCCGCTTCGGCAAGCCGATCGGCGACCACCAGCTCATCCAGGAGAAGCTCGCCCGGATGGAGGTCCACCGGCTCAACACCGAGAACCTCGTGTTCCGGGCGCTGGAGAAGGGCCAGGCCGGGGTCCCGATGGACCTCACCGAGGCCTCGGCGATGAAGCTCTACACCGCCCGGGCTGCGACCGAGGTGGCCCTGGAGGCCGTCCAGCTCCACGGGGGCAACGGCTACATGGCCGAGTTCGAGGTCGAACAGCTCGCCCGAGATGCGAAGGTCCTCCAGATCTACGCCGGCACCGACGAGATCCAGATCTCACAAATCGCCCGGAGCCTCCTGGCGTGAGGTAGATTTTCCGTTCCCCTGCAGGGCCAACGTCGTCCCGGGCTGGGTACTCACCACCACGTACGAGCTGAAGGCCGTGGCACTGCTGCGGGCCCGAACGGACGGACGACGAATCTGATGGCCAATCGAGATCTTCCTCGCGCGCAGGGGCTCTACGACCCCGCCAACGAGCACGATTCCTGTGGGGTCGCGTTCGTGGTGGACCTGCACGGGCGCAAGAGCCACGAGATGGTGGGCAAGGGCATCACCGCGCTGTGCAACCTCCAGCACCGGGGCGCCTCGGGCTGCGAGGTCAACACGGGCGACGGCGCGGGCATCCTGCTGCAGATCCCGGACCGGTTCCTGCGGGCGGTCGTGGACTTCGACCTGCCGCCCGTCGGGGGATACGCGACCGGCATCGCGTTCCTGCCCAAGGACCCGAACGAGGCCGACAAGGTCGTCGAGAACATCGACGCGATCGTCGCCGACGAGGGCCTGCGGGTCGTGGGCTGGCGTGACGTCCCGACCGACAGCTCGATGCTCGGTGGGACCGCGCGCGGCGTGGAGCCGGCGTTCCGCCAGCTGTTCATCGCGGGCGAGGGCCTGACCGGGCTCGCGCTGGAGCGGCGCGCGTTCATCGTGCGCAAGCGGGTCGAGCACGAGGTCGAGATCCCGGGCGACAGCGACGGCACCGTCTACTTCCCGAGCCTCTCGTGCCGCACGATCGTCTACAAGGGGATGCTGACGACGCCCCAGCTCGAGGAGTTCTACGCGGACCTCCGCGACGAGCGGCTCGAGAGCGGCCTCGCGCTGGTCCACTCCCGCTTCTCGACCAACACGTTCCCGTCGTGGCCGCTGGCCCACCCGTACCGGTACATCGCGCACAACGGCGAGATCAACACGCTGAAGGGCAACCGCAACTGGATGCGCGCCCGTGAGGCCCTGCTCGCGTCGGACCTCTTCCCGGGCGATCTCGAGCGCATCTACCCGATCTGCACGCCCGACGCGTCGGACTCGTCGTCGTTCGACGAGGTGCTCGAGCTGCTCGCGCTCGGCGGCCGCTCCCTGCCGCACTCGGTGCTCATGATGATCCCGGAGGCGTGGGAGAACCACGCCTCGATGAGCGAAGAGAAGAAGGCGTTCTACCAGTACCACGCGTCGCTGATGGAGCCGTGGGACGGGCCTGCGTCGATCGCGTTCACCGACGGCACCGTGATCGGCGCGGTCCTCGACCGCAACGGGCTGCGGCCGTCGCGCTACTGGGTGACCTCCGACGACCTCGTGGTGATGGCGAGCGAGGTCGGCGTGCTCGAGATCGATCCCGCGACCGTCATCAAGAAGGGCCGGCTCGAGCCCGGGAAGATGTTCCTGGTCGACACCATCCAGGGGCGGATCGTCGACGACGAGGAGATCAAGCACGGGCTCGCGACCGAGCACCCCTACGAGCAGTGGCTCGAAGCGGGCCTCGTGCACCTCGACGACCTGCCGCCGCGCGACGTGCTCACGCCGGTGCGCGCGTCGCAGGTGCAGCAGGAGCGGATGTTCGGCTGGACCCAGGAGGAGCAGCGCATCCTCATCGCGCCGATGGCCCGCACCGGGGCCGAGGCGATCGGGTCCATGGGCACCGACACGCCGATCGCGGTCCTCTCCGATCGGCCGCGTCTGCTCTTCGACTACTTCCAGCAGCTGTTCGCGCAGGTCACGAACCCACCGCTCGACGGCATCCGCGAGGAGCTCGTCACGAGCCTCGGCTCGACCATCGGACCCGAGTGCAACCTGCTCGACCCGGGCGAGCGCTCGTGCCGGCAGATCGTCCTGCCCCACCCGGTGCTGGACAACGAGGAGCTCGCCAAGCTCCGGTACATCGACGAGGGCGGCGGCGTCGAGGGCTACAAGCCGGTGACGATCGACGCGCTGTACCCGGTCTTCGGGGGTGGCGACGCGCTCCGGCTCGGCATCGAGCGGATCCGCCGCCAGGTCAGTGACGCCATCGCCGGCGGCGCGAACCTCGTCATCCTCTCGGACCGCTACGCGACCGAGGACCAGGCGCCGATCCCCAGCCTGCTCATCACCGCCGCGGTGCACCACCACCTGATCCGTGAGAAGACCCGCACGCGCGTCGGTCTCGTCATCGAGACGGGTGAGGCGCGCGAGGTCCACCACATCGCGCTGCTCCTCGGATACGGCGCGGCCGCGGTCAACCCGTACCTGGTGTTCGACGCGATGCGCGACCTGGTGCGGGAGGGCCACATCGACCTGAGCCCGCGCAAGGCGGCCAAGAACTACATGAAGGCCGCGGGCAAGGGCGTGCTGAAGATCATGTCGAAGATGGGCATCTCGACGGTCGCGTCGTACACCGGTGCGCAGGTGTTCGAGTCGATCGGGCTCAGCCAGGAGCTCGTCGACGAGTACTTCACCGGCACCACGACCCGCCTCGGTGGTGTCGGTCTCGACGTGCTCGCCGCGGAGGTCTCCGCGCACCACGAGCGGGCGTTCCCCGACCGGCCCTCCGAGCGTGCGCACCGCGAGCTCGAGACCGGTGGCGAGTACCAGTGGCGTCGCGAGGGTGAGTACCACCTCTTCAACCCGGACACGGTGTTCCGGCTCCAGCACGCGACGCGCACGAAGCGCTACGACATCTTCAAGCAGTACACGACGATGGTCGACGAGCGGTCCCGCCACCTCGCCACCCTGCGGGGGCTGTTCGAGCTGCGCGAGAGCGAGCGCCCCGCGATCTCCATCGACGAGGTCGAGCCGATCTCCGAGATCGTCCGGCGGTTCTCGACCGGCGCGATGAGCTACGGGTCGATCTCGAAGGAAGCGCACCAGACGCTCGCGATCGCGATGAACCGGATCGGCGGCAAGTCGAACACCGGCGAGGGCGGTGAGGACGCGGACCGCTACGTCCCGGACCCGAACGGCGACCTGCGCCGCAGCGCGGTGAAGCAGGTCGCGTCCGGTCGGTTCGGCGTCACGAGCGAGTACCTCGTGAACGCGGACGACCTCCAGATCAAGATGGCCCAGGGCGCGAAGCCGGGGGAGGGCGGGCAGCTGCCCGGCCACAAGGTGTACCCGTGGATCGCCGAGACCCGGTACTCGACGCCCGGCGTCGGGCTCATCAGCCCGCCGCCCCATCACGACATCTACTCGATCGAGGACCTGGCCCAGCTCATCCACGACCTGAAGAACTCCAACCCGCGGGCTCGGGTGCACGTGAAGCTCGTGGCCGAGGTCGGCGTGGGGACGGTCGCGGCGGGGGTCAGCAAGGCCCACGCCGACGTGGTCCTCATCTCCGGTCATGACGGCGGGACGGGCGCGTCGCCGCTCACGTCGATCAAGCACGCGGGTGCGCCGTGGGAGCTCGGCCTGGCCGAGACCCAGCAGACGCTGCTGCTCAACGGGTTGCGCGACCGGATCGTCGTGCAGACCGACGGCCAGCTGAAGACGGGCCGCGACGTGATCATCGCCGCGCTGCTCGGCGCCGAGGAGTTCGGCTTCGCGTCGGCGCCGCTCGTGGTCAGCGGCTGCATCATGATGCGCGTCTGCCACCTCGACACGTGCCCGGTCGGCATCGCGACCCAGAACCCGGAGTTGCGCAAGAAGTTCAACGGCAAGCCCGAGTTCGTCGTGAACTTCTTCGAGTTCATCGCCGAAGAGGTGCGCGAGTACCTCGCCGCGCTGGGCTTCCGCAGCCTCGACGAGGCGATCGGTCACGCCGAGATGCTCGACACCCGCAAAGCCGTCGAGCACTGGAAGGCCTCGGGCCTGGACCTCAGCGCCGATCCTGCACGTGCCCGAGTTCGACGAGTCGATCCAGGACCGGCACTGCACGAAGGCCCAGGACCACGGCCTGGACCGCGCCCTCGACAACACCCTGATCCAGCTCTGCGAAGGCGCGCTCGAAGACGGTCAGCCGGTCTCGCTCGAGCTGCCGATCCGCAACGTCAACCGGACCGTCGGCACGATGCTCGGCTTCGAGCTCACGACCCGGTACGGCGCCGGCGGCCTGCCCGACAACACGATCCAGATCCGGTTCACCGGCTCCGCGGGCCAGAGCTTCGGTGCGTTCGTCCCGTCGGGGATCACGCTGCGCCTCGACGGCGACGCGAACGACTACCTCGGCAAGGGGCTGTCGGGCGGTCGGATCATCGTGGCGCCTTCGGTCGACTCCCCGTTCGTCGCGGAGGACAACGTCGTCGCCGGCAACGTCATCCTCTACGGCGCGACGGGGGGCGAGGTGTTCCTGCGCGGTCTGGTCGGCGAGCGCTTCGGCGTCCGCAACTCGGGCGCGACCGCGGTGGTCGAGGGCGTCGGCGACCACGGCTGCGAGTACATGACCGGTGGACGGGTCGTCGTGCTCGGACGCACGGGCCGGAACTTCGGCGCCGGGATGTCCGGTGGCATCGCGTACGTCCACGACCCGGAGCGCACGTTCCCGAGCAACGTCAACAGCGAGATGGTGGACCTCGACCCGCTCGAGGACGAGGACCGCGAGTTCCTGCGCGACGTGATCCGGCGCCACTTCGAGGAGACCGGCTCGGTCGTGGCCAAGCGGATCCTCGACAAGTGGCGCCGCGAGGTCGAGCACTTCGCGAAGGTCATGCCGAAGGACTACAAGCGGGTGCTCGAAGCCGCCCGCGTCGCAGAAGAACGAGGGATGTCGGTGGACGAAGCGATCATGGCGGCCTCGCATGGGTGAGGTCACCGGGTTCATGAAGTACGACCGGGAGCTGCCGCGCCGGCGCTCGGTGCCCGTGCGGCTGCGGGACTGGAAGGAGGTCTACGAGCCGTTCGGCGAGGACCGGCTGCGGACGCAGGCCGCGCGCTGCATGGACTGCGGCATCCCGTTCTGCCACACCGGCTGCCCGCTCGGGAACCTCATCCCCGAATGGAACGACCTCGTCTACCGCGACGACTGGCGGGAGGCGATCGAGCGGCTCCACGCCACCAACAACTTCCCGGAGTTCACCGGTCGGCTCTGCCCGGCGCCGTGCGAAGCGGCGTGCGTGCTCGGCATCAACGAGGAGCCGGTCGCGATCAAGCAGGTCGAGGTCAGCATCGTCGACCACGGCTGGGAGCACGGCGACATCGTCCCGGTGCTGCCCACCGAGCTCACCGGCAAGCGGATCTCGGTGGTCGGCTCCGGCCCGGCCGGGCTCGCGGCCGCGCAGCAGCTCACCCGCGCCGGCCACGCGGTGACCGTGTTCGAGCGGGCTGATCGCATCGGCGGGCTCCTTCGGTACGGCATCCCCGAGTTCAAGATGGAGAAGCGCGTCCTCAACCGGCGCATCGAGCAGATGCAGGCGGAGGGCACCGAGTTCCGCGTGAACGCGAACGTCGGCGGCAACGTCCCGCTCGCCGAGCTGCACGCCGGGTCCGATGCGATCGTCCTCGCCGGCGGCGCGACCGCGTGGCGCGACCTGCCGATCCCGGGCCGCGAGCTCGGCGGCATCTACCAGGCGATGGAGTTCCTGCCGCCCGCGAACCGGGTGCAGGAGGGTGATCTCGCCGAGCACCCGTTCTCGGCGAAGGGCAAGCACGTCATCATCATCGGTGGTGGCGACACCGGCGCCGACTGCCTCGGGACCGTCCACCGCCACGGTGCGGCGTCGGTGCACCAGTTCGAGATCCTGCCCCGGCCGTCGGACACCCGGCCCGAGATCAACCCGTGGCCGACGTGGCCGCTCATCTACCGCACCGTCGAGCGCGCACGAAGAGGGTGGGAACCGCGTCTTCGCGGTCAACACCGAGCGGTTCCTGGACGACGGCGACGGCAACGTCCGCGCCCTGCTGGCCCACGAGGTCGAGCAGGAGATCGTCGACGGCCGGCCGACCTTCGTGAAGATCGAGGGCAGCGACTTCGAGCTCCCCGCCGAGCTCGTCCTGCTCGCGATGGGCTTCGTCGGGCCGCAGCGCGACGGGCTGCTCGAGCAGCTCGGGGTCGACATGACGGACCGGGGCAACGTCGCCCGGGACGAGCGCTGGGCGACGAACGCAGACGGCGTGTTCGTGTGCGGCGACATGGGCCGGGGCCAGAGCCTGATCGTCTGGGCGATCGCCGAAGGCCGGTCGTGCGCGGCCGCGGTGGACCAGTGGCTGATGGGCAGCACGGACCTGCCGGCGCCGATCTCGCCGGACGCGTCCCCGATGATGGCCCGCTGACCGATCGCGGACCGGCCGGCCGTGCCGCGCGCGATGCTGCGGCGCGTGCCCATCGAACCGCCGCCGAGTCGTTGGGAGCTGCCACCGCCCGAGGCGGCCGACGAACGCGAGATCTGCGGGGTGGGGGCCGACCTCGAGCCCGGCACCGTGCTGCTCGCCTACCGGACCGGCCTGTTCCCGATGCGGCTCGGGCTCGGCGGCCCCATCGGTTGGTGGTCACCCGATCCGCGCGGGGTGATCCCACTCGACGGCCTGTCCGTCTCCCGTTCGCTGCGCCGGTCGCAACGCCGGTTCGAGCTGCGGGTGAACACCGCGTTCGAGGCGGTGATGCGCGCGTGCGCGGATCCGAAGCGGCCGCACGGCTGGATCGACGACTCGTTCGTCGATGCGTACTGCGAGCTGCACCGGCTCGGTTGGGCCCACAGCATCGAGACCTGGCACGACGGTGAGCTCGTCGGCGGTCTGTACGGCGTGGCCATCGGCGGCCTGTTCGCGGGGGAGTCGATGTTCCACCGCGCCAGCGACGCCTCGAAGGTCGCGCTCTTGAACACCGTCGAGCTGCTCAACGCCGGGGCCGCGTCCCTCTTCGACGTGCAGTGGGTCACTCCGCACCTCGAATCGCTCGGGGCCGTCGAGATGCGGCGGCCCGAGTACGTACGGCGGCTCGCCGAGGCCATCGCGCGCCCGGCGTCCACCTGGCCCGAACCCCCGTCCTCGTCCCCGTAGGCTGGCGCGCCGTGCCCCTTGGCCCCGAAGAAGCGCGCGTGCTCGGCTGTCTCCTCGAGAAGGAGCGCACGACACCCGACGCGTACCCGCTGAGCCTCAATGCGCTCGTCGCGGCCTGCAACCAGGCCACGAACCGCTCGCCGGTCGTGCACTACAGCGAACCGACGGTGGAGGCCGCGCTCGACGAGCTGCGCGAGCGGAGCTTCGTGCGCCGCGGCGTGTATCCCGGGAGCCGGGTGATCAAGTACCGCCACGTGCTCGACGAGGCGCTCAAGGTCGGCCCGCCGGAGCTGGCGCTCCTCTGCGTGCTCCTGCTGCGCGGGCCCCAGACCTCGGGCGAGCTGAAGAGCCGGACCGAGCGGCTGCACCCGTTCCGGGACCTCGTCGGCGTGAACGACGCGCTGGACCGGCTGTCGGCACGCGACGAGCCGCTGGCCCGGCGGTTGCCCCGCGAGCCCGGCCAGAAGGAGGCGAGGGTCCGCGAGCTGCTCACCGAGGCGGGCGGCGAGGTCACCGCCGCGGTTCCGGAGGACGCCCCGGTCGAGTGGAAGCCGGACCCGGGAAGCGAGGTGCCGAGCACCGCACCCGTCGCACCACCGGTCGCCGACGACGGGCTCGCGGCCCGGGTCGCGGCGTTGGAGGCCGATCTCGCGGCGTTGCGGACGGAGCTCGAAGTTCTCCGCGACAGCCTCGGTGGGTAGCCTGCGACCGTGGACTACGTCGTGTATCACAACCCCTCGTGCAGCAAGTCCCGCGGCGCGCTCGAGATCCTCGCCGAGCGCGGCATCGAGACCGATGTCGTCGAGTACCTCAAGGCACCGCCCGACCGCGCCACGCTCGAGCGGATCGTCGATGCGATCCCGAACCCGCCGGCCGAGCTGGTGCGCAAGGACAAGAAGTTCAAGGAGCTGGGGCTCGACGCGAGCGACTACACGACTCGTGACGCGGTCGTCGCGCTGCTGCTCGAACACCCCGAGCTGATGGAGCGACCGGTGGTCTTCCGGGGCGAGCGCGCGGTGATCGCGCGGCCCTCGGACCTGGTGCTCGAGCTCGTCGACGGATCCTGAAGGAGACCCGATGGCAGTGATCACGGACGAGATGGTGCGCGAGCAGGTGCAGACCTGGCTGGCCGAGAGCTGGGACCCGGACCTCACGGTCGGGGAGTGGTGGGAGCGGCTCATGCGCTCCGGCTACGCCGCGCCCACCTGGCCCGAGGACGACTTCGGCCGCGGGCTACAACCGCGGGCTTGCGAACATCGTGAACGAGGAGCTGGCCAAGGCCGGGGCGATCGGCCCGCCCGCGGGGCTCGGCTATCTGCTCGCGGGGCCGACGATCGTCGCGCACGGCACGCGCGAGCAGAAGGACCTGTGGCTGACCCGCATCCTCAACGGTCAGGACGCGTGGTGCCAGCTGTTCAGCGAGCCCGGCGCGGGCTCGGACCTCGCGGGGCTGCAGTGCAAGGCCGAGCGCGACGGCGACGAGTGGGTCATCACCGGCCAGAAGGTGTGGACGTCGACCGCGCAGATCTGCAACCTCGGGATGCTGATCGCGCGCACCGACCCCAACGTCGCCGAAGCACACGGGCATCTCCTACTTCGCGTTCGAGATGGACCAGCCCGGCGTCGAGGTGCGGCCGCTGCGCGAGATGACCGGACGCGCGATGTTCAACGAGGTCTTCATCGACGGCGCGCGCGTGCCCGACTGGAACATGATCGGCGGCCTGAACAACGGCTGGGCCGTGACGAACACGACGCTCGCGGCCGAACGGGCCGGGCTGGGCAGCGGCGGGAGCGGCGCCGCGGGCTCCGCGTTCCCCGGCCCCCTCGCGGGCCAGCTCGAGAAGCGGGTCGGTGACCTCGTCGGGACGGTGCGCACCGGTGGTACGGGCGGTGGCGGGCTCAACATGGCCCAGAGCCTGATCAAGCTGGCCCAGGACACCGGCCGGGTGAGCGACCCGACCGTGCGCCAGAACCTCGCCCGGATGTACTCGCTGCAGCAGATCGGCAAGTTCTCGTCGCTGCGGGCACGGGCCGGCAACGCCAGTGCGGGCGCGCCGAACATGGCCAAGCTGATGATGAGCGACATGCTGCGCCTGAACCGCGAGGTGGGGACCCAGATCCTCGGGGCCGAGATGATGCTCATGGCCCCGGACGCCGAGCACGGCGGCGGCGTGCAGGAGATGACGCTGTTCTCGCCCGGGCCGTCGATCTACGGCGGGACCGACCAGGTCCAGCGCAACATCCTCGGTGAGCGCGTGCTCGGCCTGCCCGAAGGAGCCCGACCCGAACAAGGGTGCCCCCTTCAAGGACGTCCCCAAGAACGCATAGGGAGCGACCCGGCACATGGAGATCGGGCTGACGCTGCCGTCGTTCGTGCGCGGCGCGGATCGCGCCGACGATCCTGGAGTGGTGCGAACGGGTCGACGAGGGCCCGTTCTCGAGCGTCTCGGTGGGCGAGCGGATCGCGTATCCGAGCCACGAGCTGGTCGCGACCTTGGCCTTCGCGGCCGCCGCGACCGAACGAGTGCGGATCGTCTCGACGGTCGTCGGTGCTGCCCATCCACGACCCGGTCCGGTTCGCCAAGCAGCTGGCGACGATCGACGTGCTCTCCGGCGGGCGCCTGACCGTCGGCGTCGGCGTCGGGGGTCGCGAATCGGACTACGCCGCGTTGGGCGTCCCGTTCGAGCGGCGCTTCGCACGCCTCGACGAGCAGGTCGCGACGATGCAGCGGGTGTGGCGGGGCGAGACGGTCGTCGATGGTCTCCCGCCGGTCGGTCCCGAGCCGGTGCAAGCGGGCGGTCCGCCGCTGCTCACTGCGTCGATGGGCCCGTTGTCGCTCGCACGGAGCGCGCGGTGGGCCGACGGTCTCGCGGGTTGGGACCTCGCGCCCGATCCGGCCGGCGTCGACGCCACGTTCGGCGCGCGGAGGACGCGTGGCTGGCCGCGGGCCGGACCGAGCCGCCGTGGCTCGCGACGAGCTCGTGGTTCGCGCTCGGTGACGGGGCGAAGGAGCGCCTCTTCGGCTACGCGTACGACTACCTCTCGAACTTCGGCGACAGTGCCGCTACCGCGATGGCCGGGCTCTGCCGGCTCTCGGATGCTGGGCGCGCTCCGGGACACGATCGAGGCGCTGCGTGAGACGGGGTGCAACGAGCTCGTGTTGGTGCCGACGACGCTGGACATCGCCGAGCTCGATCGGCTCCTCGACGTTGTGACCGGGCGGTAGAGTCCGGCGCCATGGGATGCGGATGCCTCGTTGCCCTGCTCGCGACGCTCTCGCCGCGGGTGGCGATCTTCGCGATCTGGTTGTTCACGGACCGGATGAGCATCGCGTTCGACCACTTCTGGATGGGCCTGGCGGGATTCATCCTGTTGCCGTGGACGACGCTCGCCTGGGCCGTCGTCTACGCCCCGGTGCACGGCGTCACGGGCTTCGGGTGGTTCTTCGTGATCCTCGGGCTCGTCGTCGACCTGAGCACCCACGTCGGGACCGCGAACACGCGACGCGAGAAGCGCGCGGCGGCGTAGCGCGCGCTTGACGGCTGCGTCCGAAGCGTCGGTGACCTGCGATGCCTGACGCGAGCGGGTACGACGTGGCGGTCGTGGGCGGCGGGCTGGTCGGGACCGCGCTGGCGTACGAGCTCGTGACCTCCGGCGCCCGAGTCGTGCTCGTCGATCGCCACGATCCCTCGCGCGCGACGGACGCCGGCGCCGGGATCCTGTCGCCCGAGACGATGAGCCAGGCGGACCCGAGCTGGTTCGCACTCGCGATGGGCGCCGGGGAGCACTACCGGTCCCTGGTGCCGATCCTCGAGGCCGATGGCCGCCGCACCACCGGCTACACGGTCACCGGCCTGCTGCGGGTCGGGTTCCGGGAGTGGGAGGACGATCTCTTCGCCGCGAACATCGCGCTGGCGCGCGAGCGGTGCCCCGACGAGGTCGAGGAGATCACGACGGACGAGGCCCGGCGGCGCTTCCCCGGGTTGGGCGACATCCGCAACGCCTGGCACAGCCGGCACGCGGCGCGGGTCGACGGCCGGTCGATGACCGCGGCGCTCCTCGACGCCGCGACCGCGGCGGGGCTCACCGTCGTCGAGGACGCGGTGGACACCGTGGTCACGGACGGGGGCCGCGTGACCGGGGTGGTGACGGCGGGTGGCCGGTCCTTGGCGTGTGACGCGGTCGCGATCGCCGGCGGGGCCTGGACGCCCACGGTCGCGGACCAGCTGCAGGTGACCGTCCCGGTGGTTCCCGTGCGCGGCCAGATCGTCCACGTCCGCCTGGAAGGCGTGGACACGAACGCGTGGCCGATCGTGTCGCCGCTCCTGAGCCAGTACATCGTTCCGTGGCCCGACGGCCGCGTGGTGGTCGGGGCGACGGTCGAACCGGACGCCGGCTTCGACGCCCGGCCGACCGCCGCCGGGATGCGCCAGCTGTTCGGGGAGATGCTCCGGCTCGCCCCCGGCCTCGCCGACGCGACGTTCCTGGAGATCCGGGCCGGCCTGCGCCCGGTGAGCGCTGACGACGCGCCGGTGCTCGGGCGGCTGCCGGGCTGGGAGAACGCGCACGTCTGCACCGGGCACGGCGCGAACGGCCTGCTCCTCGGTCCGTACAGCGCGCACCTCGTCGCCGAGCAGCTGTCGGGCCGGGCGCCGGCGATGGACATCACACCGTTCTCCGCGGCGCGGTTCGGCACCGAGCCCAGAGCCGAGTGAGCCGCGGCGCGACGCGTAGCCTCCCTCTCGTGTTCGCCGACCTGCTCGCCCATCCCGGTGTGACCGAACGGGTCGAGCTGCGGTCGGGCTTCGGCTTCATGGCGATCCACGGCGGCTCGCTCGAGCGGGGCACCGCGGAGATCGCGACCCGCGCCGCCGAGGCGGCCGGGGCATCGCTCTACACGGTCGTGCAACCCGACGACTTCCGCTGGCACCTCCCGTCCCACCTCGTCGTGCCGGAGTGCTCGGCTGGTCTCGCGAGCTTCCTCGACCACGTGGACCAGGTGGTGTCCATCCACGGGTACGGGCGCGACGGGTTCTGGACCCGCCTGCTGCTCGGCGGTCAGGACCGGAAGCTCGCGGCGCGACGTCGGCCCGGTGCTGCGGGCCGGGCTCGACGGGTACGAGGTCGTCGACGACCTGGACGAGATCCCGCTCGCGCTCCGGGGCCTGCATCCCGAGAACCCGGTCAACCG
The DNA here is from genome assembly GCA_963770105.1 of uncultured Acidimicrobiia bacterium. GTDB lineage: Bacteria > Actinomycetota > Acidimicrobiia > IMCC26256 > JAENVU01 > Chersky-806. The sequence continues at coordinate 983,675 of CAVYOL010000002.1, forward strand.
CACCCGGGGCGGTGGGGTCCAGCTCGAGCTGCCGCCGCGCGTGCGCGGCCTCGGCCCGAACGGTCATCCCGACCACGTCGACCAGCTCGTGGCGGCCTTGGTCGCCGTGGCGGCATGACCGACGTGGGAACGGACGACTTCGTGCCGGAGCGGACGTTCACGACCGGCCGCCGGATCTTCCTCGGCGATGCCTCGATGACCGGCCGGCTGCGGCTCGACGCGTTGGCGCAGTACCTGCAGGACCTCGCGACGAACGACGCGGAGGACGCGAACCTCGACCACGGCCGCGGGTGGATCCTCCGGCGCATGGAGCTCGACGTGCACCGGCTCCCGGCGATCTACGAGGACGTCGAGCTCACCACGTGGTGCTCGGGCGTCGGGGGTCGCTGGGCCGAGCGGTCGACGTCGATCGCCGACACCCGCGCGCTCGAAGGCGGGATCTGCGCGGTCGCACGCGCGGTCTGGGTCTACGTGAACCTCGACACCGGGACGCCGCTGCCACTCGCGCCGTCGTTCTACGCGGTGTACGGCGAGTCGGTGCGCAAGCACAAGGTGAGCGCACGCCTCCAACACCCCACGCCCCCGGAAGGTGCGGCGCGCCGGCCGTGGCCCCTGCGGGTCGCGGACTTCGACATCTTCGGCCACGTCAACAACGCGATCTACTGGTCCGCGGTGGAGGACGAGCTCGCCGGTTGGCTGGACGGGCGCCGGATCGGGCCGTGCGAGATCGAGTTCCGGGCCGGCATCGATCCCGGGGACGAGCCCGACCTCGTGGTCGATCCCGGGGACGGCGAGACCTTGTCCGTGTGGTTCATGGTCGGTGACGAGGTGCGCGCCTCGGTCCGGGTCCGTCCCCGCTGACGGGCCCCCGGTCGGCGGCCCCCTAGGATCCCGCCTCATGTCGAAGCAGCTGAAGCTCGGGTTCATGATCGGGTACTGGGGTGCGGGTCCTCCGGCCAACGCGCCGGAGCTCCTGGCCGAGGCCGAGCGGCTCGGATACGACTCCGCGTGGACCGCGGAGGCCTACGGATCGGATGCGCTCACACCCCTCGCCTGGTGGGGCTCGCAGACGAGCACGATCCGGCTCGGGACGTCCATCGCACAGATCGCGGCGCGCACGCCGACCGCGATGGCCATGGCCGCGATCGCGATGGACCACCTCACCAACGGGCGATTCATCCTCGGGCTCGGCGCGTCCGGGCCCCAGGTCGTCGAAGGTTGGTACGGCCAGCCCTACCCGAAGCCGCTGGCCCGCACGCGGGAGTACGTCGAGATCATCCGCAAGGTGCTGGCCCGGGAGGAGCCGGTCTCGTACGCGGGGGATCACTACACGCTGCCGTACCCGGGCGGTGCGGGCCTCGGGAAGCCGGTGAAGTCGATCACCCACCCGCTGCGCAAGGACCTGCCGATCTACCTCGCGGCCGAGGGCCCGAAGAACGTCGCGCTCGCCGCGGAGATCGCCGACGGCTGGCTCGCGATCTACTTCTCACCGCGCGTCGACGGCTTCTACCGCGACGCGCTGGCGGAGGGCTTCGCCCGTCCCGGCGCGGTGCGCGACGCGGACTCCTTCGAGGTCGCGGCGACGGTCCCCGTGATCATCCACGACGACGTCGAGGAGGCGGCGGGGTTCCTGCGCCCGGTCCTCGCGCTCTACATCGGGGGCATGGGCGCGCGCGAGGTGAACTTCCACGCGAACGTGTTCGGCCGCATGGGCTACGAGGCCGAGGCCCGCGAGATCCAGGACCTGTACCTCCAGGGCAAGAAGGAGGAGGCCGCGGCGCTCGTGCCGATGTCGCTGATCGAGGAGACCGCGCTCATCGGCCCGAAGGAGAAGATCCGCGACGACCTCGAGGCCTGGCGGGAGTCGTGCGTGACGTCGCTGCTCCTCTACGGCGACGCCAACACCCTCCGCACCATGGCCGAGCTCGTCCTCTAGCTAGCGGTTGTCGAAGACGACCTCTTCGGCGTCGGTGAGGATGTAGGTGAGGTTGTCGACGTCGAGGAAGTTCTCCTCGTCGGCACGGATGACGTCGCGGCTCTCCGGGTCGGTCGCCATGCCGAAGAAGTCCCGGGTCGACGGGAACCACTCGACGGTCACGCCTTCGAGATCGACATCGGTGCGCGCGAAGTCCGACTCGAGCCGGTGGTTCTGCTCGTAGCGGATGAAGTACTTGCGCACCGCCGGGGTGTCGCGGTTGAGCGGGCCGTGGACCTCCCACCAGTACTTGTGGAACGCCTCGCGATCCATGCCGGGCTTCCGGCGCACGCCGCACACCAGCTTCGTCAGCGGGTCGGGACGCTGGTCGGGACCGGCGATGACCACCATCTCCTCGCCGGTGAAGATCTCGAGCGTCTGGTCCGCGTCGAACAGCGCGGCCGCGTCCTTCGGCACCTCGGACCAGCGCGTGTCGGAGCGCATCGCCTCGACCGCGTCCATGCTCTCGTACCACTGGACGAACGCACCGTCGTAGGGGCACTCCGCGCGGTCGTAGTCACGCGGCTTCCGGTGGTTCAGCTCGTAGCGGAGCATGTGGTCCCGGACCGCCGCGTTCTTGGCGACGAGATCGGCGTGCGGGCCGCGCCAGCGGGCGTGGAACTCGTCGATCGAGAGGCTCGGGTTCCGAACCACGAAGGCGATGCGCTTGATCATGGTGCTCCTCATCAGGTTGCCCACCGGCGGGCGCGCCTGACACCCTGCCAGATCCCGGGACCGTCCCGGGAGAGGGGGAGCGCATGCTGCTCGCGGACAAGGTCGCGATCGTCACCGGGGTCGGGGCCGGCCTCGGCAAGGCCGCCGCCGTGGCCCTCGCCCGGGAGGGGGCGACGGTCGCCCTCGTGGCCCGCACCGAGAGCCGGTTGGAGGACGTCGCGGCCGAGATCGCCGCGGCCGGCGGGAAGACGCTCGTCGTGCCCGGCAGCGTCGCCAGTGCCGAGGACTGCACCCGCATCGCGGAGGTGGTGGCCGCCGAGCTCGGTGGCATCGACGTGCTCGTCAACAGCGCGTTCCGCGGGGACAAGTCCGAGCCGTTCCAGGCGGCGGACCTCGGCCTGTGGCGCAAGGTCTACGAGGTCAACCTCTGGGGCCCGTTGCAGCTCGCGCAGGCGTGCTTCCCGGCGATGCAGGCGCGCGGTGGTGGCTCGATCGTGAACATCGCGTCGATGAGCGCCCGCTTGATCCGGCCGAACGACGGCGGGTACTCCACGTCGAAGGGCGCGCTGCTCACCGCGACCAAGTCGATGGCGATCGACCTCGCGCCGTACCGCATCCGGGTGAACGCCGTCGTCCCGGGCTGGATCTGGGGCCCGAACGTGCAGACCTACGTCGACTGGCAGGTGAGCGCGCGCGACGTCACGCCCGACGACGTGATCGCGGAGATCACGGAGGACATCCCGCTCGGCGAGATCCCGCCGCAGGAGGACATCGCCGAGGCGATCGTGTTCTTCGCATCGGGCATGTCCCGCATGATCACCGGCCAGTCGCTCGACGTGAACGGCGGGGAGTTCTTCGCATGACCGACGGCACCGGCCAGTTCGCGGGCAAGGTCGCGCTCGTCACCGGCGGTGGCTCCGGGCTGGGGCGCGCGACCGCGGTCGCGTTCGCCGAGGGTGGTGCGAACGTCCTCGTCGCGGACGTCGACGATCTCGGTGGGCGGGAGACGGTCGACCTCGTCGGCAACGCGGGTGCCGAAGCGCTGTTCGTGCGGACCGACGTGACGAACCCGGCCGAGGTGACCGCGATGGTGGCCGCGACCGTGGCCGCGTTCGGGAAGCTCGACTACGCGGTGAACAACGCGGGCACGACCGGGGCCGGTGGGTTCACGGCGGACTACGACATGGACGACTGGCACCGGACGATCTCGCTCAACCTCGACAGCGTCTTCTACTGCCTCCGCAACGAGATCCCCGTCATGCTGGGCCAGGGCCGCGGGTCGATCGTCAATGTCGCGTCGGGGGCCGGGCTCGTCGGCTTCGCCGGGCTCCCGGCTTACGTCGCGAGCAAGCACGGAGTGGTGGGCCTCACCCGGGCGAGTGCGCTCGAGTACGCGGCGCAGGGGATCCGCATCAACTGCATCTGTCCCGGGAGCACCCGCACGCCGATGCTCGAGGGCTTCATGGGCGGCGACGAGAAGATCGAGAAGATGATGCGCAACGCGGTGCCGATGCGCCGGCTCGGACGCCCCGAGGAGATCGCCGCCGGCATCGTCTGGCTGTGCTCGGACGCCGCGAGCTTCGTCGTCGGCCACGCCCTGGCCGTCGACGGCGGCTCCGTCATCCAGTAGCGCGCCTCCCCGAGACCGTTCTCGGCACGCTGAACCGCGCCTGGCGCGGTTGAACGTGCCGAGAAGCTAGAGGACCGGCTGGCCGACGGAGTCCCAGAGCGCGCGCTCGTCGCCCCGGGGGTCGTCGAGGATCTCGGTCGTCTCGTCGAAGCGCTTCGTGGCCCGGCGGTCGAGGTCGTAGGCCGCCCACCCCGGGTCGCCGGTGCGGGCGAACGAGATCCAGGCCGCGTGCATCGCGTCCGCGATCGCCTGCCGCTCGGGACCGTCGCCGGTCAGCATGCCCAGGCCCGGCGCGTCGACGCAGTCCCAGACGAACGGCAGCTCGAGCGCGTGGCAGCTCTTGAGCTTGCCGTCCATCACCGGGGTCGCCCACGTGAACAGGTACATGAACGAGGGCCGGTCCTGGCGGGCCTGCGCTTCGGCGAGCCGGATCGCCGGGATGCGGAACACGCGGTCGGTGGAGATCGCGATGAGCAGGTCGGCGGGGGAGCCGTCACTGCGATTCGAGCGGTAGGTCTCGATGACGGATGCGGCGCGATCGCCGAAGAGCTTCTGCATCTGCCGGTTGAGCACGTCGTCGTCGATCGAGCCGACGCCGAGCTCCAGCGCGAGGAAGAGCGTCATCTCGTCGGCCGTGGTGCCGACCATCGTGGCGACGTTGCCGGTCGTGCCCGACGCGATGGTCTGCAGCGGGAGCTCGGGCACCAGGGTGCCGTCGACGACGGGCTGGAACGCGAGGTCGGTCCGGGCGCCGCGCTTGAGCAGCTCGCCCTGCGCGGCGAGGATCTGCTCGGCCGGCACCGACTCGAGCTCCTCGACGGTCGTGACCCCGGCCAGCTCCAGCACCTCGCGGGCGGTCGCGGTGGCGCGGCCGGCCGGCAGTGCGAACGACGAGCCGCCGGACTCGACGATGGCCCGGTGGTACAGGCCCTCGGCACGGGGCATCCCGAGCAGCGTGCCGACGCTCATCCCGCCCGCCGACTCGCCGAAGATGGTGACCTGGTCGGGGTCGCCACCGAACGCCTCGATGTTGTCGCGCACCCACTCCAGCGCCGCGATCTGGTCGAGGATCCCGGCGTTGCCCGAACCGGCGAACTCGGCGCCGAAGACCTCGTCGAGGTGGAGGAAGCCGAACGCACCGAGCCGGTAGTTGACGGTCACGACGACGACGTCACCGTGCCGGGCGAACTTCGTGCCGTCGTAGATCGGGCTCGAGCCCGCGCCGTTGACGAACGCGCCGCCGTGGATCCAGAACATGACGGGACGCCGCGCGTCGTCGAGGCCGGGGGTGGTCACGTTGAGGGTCAGGCACTGCGCCTCGTCCCACTTGGGTGGGGGCGCGCCGAGCATCGTCTCGAGTGGGGACGGCAGCTGCGGGGCCACCGGGCCCGCGTGCACCGTGTCGAGCACCCCGGCCCAGGGCGTCGGCGGGACCGGAGGCCGGAACCGCAGCCCGCCGATCGGCGGCGCCGCGAACGGGATGCCGCGAAAGACGTTGACGCCGTCGTGGTGCTTCCCGCGGACCTCGCCCGCAGTGGTGACTGCGGTGGTCTCGTCCATCACCTTGCTCATGAGCTCGCTCCCGTCTGTGCGGCGATCGCGGCACCGACGATGCCGGCTTCGTTCAGCAGCTGGGCGGGCACGATCTCGGCCCGGGTCTGGAGCAGCGGGAGGAACTTCGCGCTCTTCTTGCTCACGCCGCCGCCGACGATGATGAGGTCCGGGCAGACGAGCGCCTCGATGTGGGCGAGCACCTCGTTCACGCGTTTGGCCCACTTGTCCCAGCTCAGGCCCTTGTCCTCCCGGACCTTCTCCGACGCGCGCAGCTCGGCGGCCTTGCCCCGGATGTCCAGATGCCCGAACTCGGTGTTGGGGACCAGCCGGCCGTCGACGAAGAGCGCGCTGCCGATGCCGGTGCCCAGGGTGATCATCATGGTCGTGCCGGCTTGGCCCTTGCCGGCGCCGTGTTCGACTTCGGCGATGCCGGCCGCGTCGGCGTCGTTGATGACGATGCACGGGCGGTGGGCGACGTCCTCGAACAGCGCCTGCGCGTCGGTGCCGATCCACGACCGGTCGACGTTCGCCGCCGTCAAAGCGACGCCGCGCTGCACGACCGCGGGGAACGTGCACCCGATCGGCCCGGTCGTGTCGAAGTGGGCGACGATCTGGCCGACGACACGGGCGACGTCCCCGGGCGAGCCGCCGGGCGGGGTCGGGATGCGGAGCCGGTCGGCGGCAAGCGTTCCCTGTTCCAGGTCCACCGGGGCGCCCTTGATGCCGGTCCCGCCGATGTCGATGCCAAGAATGGTCGTCATGGAGAAGCAGTCTGCCCCGCGCCACGACACCGGTGTGACACGAGGGTCACCGGCGGTCCCACTACCGTGCCGCCATGACTGATGCCGAGGATGCGCCCGAGCTGCCGGACCTGCAGCCGTTCCCGGAGGACTGGGCGCGTGGCATGGCGATCGTCGCCCACCCGGACGACCTCGAGTACGGCGCGGCCAGCGCGATCGCCCACTTCACCGATGAGGGCAAAGAGGTGACCTACGTGCTCGCCTCGGCGGGAGAGGCGGGCATCGACGGCATGGATCCCCTGGACTGCGGGCCGCTGCGCCGGCAAGAGGAGCGCCGTGGGGCGGCGCGGGTCGGGGTGGAGTCCGTCGAGTTCCTCGATCACCAGGACGGGCTGATCGAGTACAGCCTGGACCTGCGCCGCGACCTGGCCCGGATGATCCGGCGCTACCGCCCGGAGATCCTGATCACGGGGAACCACTACTTCACCTGGGGCGGGTCCGGTCTGAACATGGCGGACCACCGCAACGTCGGGCTCGCCGCGATCGACGCGGCCCGTGATGCCGGCAACCGGTGGGTGTTCCCGGAGCTGCTCGACGAAGGGCTCGAGCCGTGGCGCGGCGCGCGCCGGATCTTCGTGAACGCGTCGCCGTTCCCGACGCACGCCGTCGACGTCACCTACACGATCGACCGCGGGATCGCGTCGCTGCGCGCGCACGAGGCGTACCTGGCCGGGCTCGGCGCGGACGGGATGGCCGACCCCGCGCCGTTCCTGCGCGGCATCGCCGAGCAGGCGGGTGAACGCTTCGGTGGCCGGCTCGCGGTCACCTTCGAGTTCTTCGAGTGGTGATCGGCACCGATCAGGCGGAGCCGGTGCCCGCATCCGTGCGAAAGAGATCGGGCTCGATGTAGATCAGGTGCGCGGTCGGCACCGCGGCGCGGATCCTCACCTCGATCGCGTCGATCGCCGCGGCCAGCGTGGCGGTGTCGGGCGCGTCGATGTCCAGCTTGGTCGCGATGAGGAGCTCGTCCGGCCCGAGCTGCAGCGTGCGGATGTGGATCATCCGCCGGACCTCCGGGCTCGCGTCGATCGCGGCGCGGATCGCCGCGTCCGTCCGGCGCCCCGCGGACTCACCGATCAGCAGGCTCTTCATCTCGATCGCGAGCACGATCGCGATCGCACCGAGGAGCAATCCGATGACGATGCTTCCGATCGCGTCGTAGCGGGTGTCGCCGGTGATGGTCGCGAGGCCGAGACCGACGAACGCGAACGCCAGGCCGAAGAGTGCGCCGACGTCCTCGAGCAGCACCACCGGCAGCTCGGGCGTCTTCGTGCGCCGGATGAACTGCCACCAGGACAGGTTTCCGCGGTGCGGAGTCGACTCGCGGACCGCGGTGCGCAACGAGAGGCTCTCGAGCACCGCCGCGACGCCGAGCACGATGAACGCGACCGCCGGCGACTCGAGCTCGTGGGGGTTGAGCAGCTTCTCGATGCCTTCGTAGAGCGAGAACATCGCGCCGAGTGAGAACAGGACGAGCGCGACGACGAAGGCCCAGAAGTACCGCTCGGCGCCGTACCCGAACTGGTGTTGCTCGTCGGCCGGCTTGCGGGAGCGCGCGCCGCCGAGGAAGAGCAGCCCCTGGTTGCCGGTGTCGGCGACCGAGTGGATCGACTCCGCCATCATCGAGGCGGAGCCGGTGATCAGGAAGGCGGCGAACTTCGCGACCGCGATCCCGAGGTTGGCCAGGAACGCGGCGAAGATCGCGCGCTTGGTGCCGTGCTCGCTGGTCTCGGGACCCGGGGCGGCTTCGGCCACTTAGGTGAGCGCGTCCCAGACCATGGACAACGACGTCGGGTCCGAGGGGTCGGGCGAGACCGCGTCGAGCAGCTCGACCGGGCTGTGCTTGTTGATGTGGCCGACGAGCGCGTTGTAGACGCTGTAGCCGACGAGCTCGCGCAGCCGAGGCTCGAAGCGGGCGGCGACGTCGCGCGGGATCCCGAGCTGCTGGTTCTCCTGCTGGCGGATGAAGCCGGCGCAGTAGTTCATCGCGATCCCGACGCGCGGCGCGTCCGTCGTGTTCGCGCCACCGCCGTGCCAGAGGCTGCCGTGCCAGATCAGGACGCTGCCGCGCGGCATCTCCGCGGCGATCGAGTCGTACGGGTGGCCGTACTCGGGCGAGTGGTCGTAGAGGTGGGAGCCGGGCACGAGCCGGGTCGCGCCGTTCGCCTCCGTGAAGTCGGTGAGCGCCCACATCGAGTTGCAGACGGTCGGGACGTGCGGCTTCGGGATCGGGAGCAGCTGGTCGTCCGCGTGGATCGGCTGCGCAACCTCACCCGGCAGGATCGTGATCGAGCTCAGCGACGAGATGAGGCACCCGGGATCGAGGACGCTCTCGATGAGGGGCAGCACGTTCGGCGTGCACCGGGACGCGCTCCCAGACCCGCCCGAGCGCGAGGAGGTTGTAGACCCGGAGCGTCTGCGCGCCTTCGAACGAGTTGCCGGCCGGCTGGACGTCGAAGAAGGACTCGAGGTCGAGCAGGTTGGTCGAGAGCTCCTCGACGAGATCGGGCTCGATCGCGTCCTCGACGATCGTGTAGCCATCCTCGCCGAGTCGCTTCGTGTGTTCCGCGAACGCCGTGGCATCGAGCACGCCCCCAAGGTACTGCCCCCGGATAAGTTCGCGAGATGCCCATCTATGCGCTCGGTGACCAGGTGCCGGAGATCGACCCGACGGCGTACGTCCATCCCGACGCCACGGTGATCGGCAGCGTCACGATCGGACCCGAGTCCACCATCTGGCCCCAGGCCGTCCTCCGCGGCGACTACGGGACGATCACGGTCGGCGCTCGCACGTCCATCCAGGACGGGACGGTGCTGCACACGACGCCCATGGATCCCACGGTCATCGGCGACGACTGTGTGATCGGCCACCTCGCCCACCTGGAGTGCTGCACGGTGGAGGACCGGTCGCTCGTCGGCTCGGGCTCGGTCGTCCTGCACCGGGCGATCGTCCGCAGCGAAGCGCTCGTCGGCGCCAACGCGCTGGTGCCGAACGACATGGAGGTCCCGAGCCGGGCGATGGCCCTCGGGGTCCCGGCCAAGCTGCGCCTGGACGCGGTGGACTACGAGCTGATGATCGCGCTCGGTGCGGCCAACTACGTCCACAACGGCGCTCGCTACCGCAAGGAGCTGCGCCGCATCGACTGACGCGATGCGGTCACGTAGCCTCGCAGCCGCCCGTCGAACCAGGAGCCCTCATGCCCGAGCCCGTGATCGTCGCCACCGCCCGCACCCCGATCGGCCGTGCCTTCAAGGGTTCGCTCGTCAACGAACGTGCGGACGACATGGCGGCGTTCATCGTGGACGTCGCCCTCAACAAGCTGCCCGAGCTGGATCGGGCGTTGGTGGACGACCTGATGCTCGGCTGCGGGCTGCCCGGTGGTGAGCAGGGGTTCAACATGGGCCGGGTCGTGGCGGTGCTCGCCGGCATGCGGAACGTCCCGGGGTGCACGGTCACCCGGTACTGCTCGAGCTCGTTGCAGACCATGCGGATGGCGGCGCACGCGATCAAGGCCGGCGAGGGTGACGTGTTCATCGCGGCGGGCGTCGAAGCGGTGAGCCGGTTCATGGTGGGCGGAAGCTCGGACCACACCCCGAACACGCAGAACCCGAAGTTCGCCGGCGCGCACGAACGGTCGGTGGCGCGGGCCGCCGGCGACCAGGGCACGTGGACGCCGGCCGAGGGCCTGCCCGACGTCTACATCGACATGGGCGAGACCGCGGAGAACGTCGCCGAGGTCGAGGACGTGTCGCGCCAGGAGATGGACGAGTACGCGCTGCTGTCGCAGCAGCGGTGTGGCGCGGCGATCGAGCGAGGGTTCTTCGAGCGTGAGATCACGCCCTTCACCACGTCCGACGGCACCGTCGTCACCAAGGACGACGGTCCCCGCCCCGACACGACGCTGGAGAAGCTCGCATCGCTGAAGCCCGCGTTCCGTCCGAACGGCCGCGTGACCGCGGGCAACGCGTGCCCGCTCAACGACGGTGCGGCCGCGGTCATCGTCATGAGCGACACCCGTGCCGCGGAGCTCGGCATCACGCCGCTCGCGCGGATCGTCTCCAGCGGCGTCACGGGGCTCGACCCGGAGATCATGGGACTCGGCCCGATCGAGGCGAGCCGGCAGGCGCTCAAGCGCGCGGGAATGACGATCGGCGACATCGACCTGGTCGAGATCAACGAGGCGTTCGCGGCGCAGATCATCCCGTCGGCCCGCCAGCTCGACATCCCGTACGACAAGCTGAACGTCAACGGTGGCGCGATCCCGCTCGGCCACCCGTTCGGCATGACCGGCGCCCGCATCATGAACACGCTGCTCAACGGGCTCGAGGACTCCGACCAGACGATCGGCCTCGAGACCATGTGCGTCGGCGGCGGCCAGGGCATGGCCATGATCGTCGAGCGCCTCTCCTGACCCACCCCACCCCGGTTTTGCGTCACTTGCCGTATACGGAGGGCAAGTGACGCCAGAACGTGATCTGGTCGAGGTCTAGGCGGGGCGGACGGACCAGATGTCGCGCTCGCGGACGCGCACGAGGGTGCCGTCGGCGAGGCGCAGGGTCGCGCTCGCGTGCGCGCGTGAGGTGAGGATCCCGGTCACCTCGTCGTCGGTGCCGTAGCAAATCGTGAGCGCCTTGTCGCGTCCGAGTCGCAGCCGCTCGTCCCAGTCGTAGGACCAGCGACCGTCGGGTCCGAGCCGCGCGGGCTTCCCGACGTGGACCTTGTGCTCTTCGTATCCGGCCGCGAGGCGCGCGGCACGCCCCGCGCCGCCGAACTCCTCCGTCGCGTCGAGCAGCAGCCGCGTGAACGTGCGCCCGTGCACCGGAAGGTCGTGCGCGTTCTTCAACGCCCAGTGCGCCAGCTCGTGGATGACGACGCCCGTGGTGCGGTACCGGCGGGGGAGGGTGATCGTCGGGCGACCCGGGTCTTCGCGGTAGAAGGCCTGGCGCGCGCCTTGACCGGGTCGCAGCCGGGGGACGTCCGCGAGGCCGTGCTCGGGAAAGCGCGCCGTCCACCAGAGGGAGCCGACGACCTCGTCGACGAACGCGGCGCACTGGTCGAGGTGCGGCAGCCGGCCGCCGCCCACCGGCGTCTCGGCCCGGTAGACGCGGCTGCGCTGGGAGTCGCGGGGTGACCGGGCGTCGCTCACCCACCCTGAGTACCACGTACTCTCGGCGCGTGAAGCACGGGGCGCGGGGGTTTCGACGAGCCGTCACGCTGGTGCTCGTCGGGCTGGCGCTCCTGGCCGCCGGATGCTCCGGGGCGGACTCGCCGCCGGCCGATCACGCCCTCGCGTACCGACCGGCGCCCGAGGTGCCGCCCATCAGCCGGCTCGGGCGTTGGGACGGATCGACCTTCGTGCCGGTCGCGCCCGGCTCGGTGCAGTCCGGGGATCTCTACGTGCTCGTCCACGGCTGGGCGCCCGGCTACCTGGCCGCGGTGCAGCACTACCGCGGCCCCGGTGTGCTCCTGGCGTGGGCGCCACAGGCGGTGAACTCGCTCGGGCAGGGCATGTTCACGAGCTTCCTCCCCCTGGCCGCCGCGATCACCCGCGACGACCCGAAGGCGACCGTCCTCGGCTTCTCCTGGCTCGACGACTCCGCCACCGCGCTCTCGCCGTTCGACGCGTGGAAGTCCGAGGCCAGGACCGATCTGAACGGGCAGCGGCTGGCGGCCGCTCTGGGCCAGGTGATCGGGCCGCAGTTCCTGGCGGACGGCGGTCGGATCCACCTCATCGGCCACAGCCACGGCGCCAAGGTCGCGACCGTCGCCGCGATCGCGCTCGACCGGCCACCGGCGCAGCTCACGCTCTTGGACTCCCCGGAGAACGTGCTCGCGCAGCTGCCGGGTGCAGCGAACCACCTCGAGGGCTACCTCCCGCTGCTCTCGATCGGACGCGCGCCGGACCAGACCTTCGTCGACAACTACTTCTCGATCACCGGCGAGCGGTACGGCACGTTCCCGTCACTCGAGTCGGTCGTCGACGTGCAGCTCGATCCCGCGCAGTTCGGCGAGCTCAGCATCAACAACCTGATCGCCCGCCACGGCTACCCGGTGAGCTGGTACACCACGTCCGCGAACGATCTCGCCGCGGGCGTGGGCTTCGCGTGGTCGCCGCTCATCGGGCAGCCGCCCGATTGCGGCGTGTGCTTCTTCCGCCAGGACTGGGTGCGGCCCGACGGCGACGTCGATCCGGCGCTCGAGCTGCACCTGAAGCCGGTCGGGACGACCGTCCCGCGGGTGCAGACCCAGGAGCACCTCGACGTGGAGCCGCTGCGAGGCCCGACGACGTCCCGTCTCCCCGACGGCGTGGTGCTGACCGCGCCGGGTCAGCGGCTCTGGCAGGTCGCGTTCGACCGCGACCCCGGGGATCTCGCGATCCAGTTCGACGACCGGTTCACCGCACCCGGCCCGGGCGCGCAGCTGGCGGTCTGGCTCGACGACCGGCAGGTGCTGACCACTGCGGCGGACTGGTCGGGCGCGACCGGGAACCACGCGGTCATCGACGTGAGCTCGGTCGATCCGGGTCGCCACACGCTGACCGCGGTGCTCACACCACCGACGCACGGTCGCGCCGCGCGCGTCGTGCTCGGCAACTTCGTGATGCAGAGCCATCCCGTGGCCGCGACCTCCGGCGGTTCGATGGGGACCCGCGGCAAGCTCGTGTTGCTCGCGTTCCTCCTGTTCGCCATCATCGGTGTGCTCGCCTGGTGGCTGCGCCGCGACGAGCGCAAGGAGCTAGCGCGTGACGATGCCGCGACCGATCTCTGACTTCGTGACCATCCCCGCCATCTGCACGTGGGGCCGCTCGGCCCGGCTCGGCATGATCCCGTGCTCGGCCCGCAGGTGGGCCATGCCCTCGTTGTTGCCCGTGTACGAGGTCGGCTGGGCGAGCATCCAGAGGATCCCCTCGGCCGCGACCTCGGGCGGCTCCCAGTCCGAGTGGTCGAAGTCGGGGAGGGCCGCGAGGAAGCCCTCCGACGCGACGGGGATGTCGATGCGGAAGGTGTTCACCGGGATCGCGTGGGGGCGCAGCAGCTCGGCGGCGGACGCAGTGAAGCGCTCGAGCGCGGCCTTGGCCATCCCGTAGGCCATCTGGCCGGGATACGCGTTGAGCGCCGCCGCCGACGACACGTTCACGATCGCGCCGACGCCCCGCTCGACCATCCCGGGGTAGACGGCCTGGGTCGCGATGACGGGCGCCCGGAGGTCCACGTCGAAGATGAGGTCGAAGCGCTTCATCGGGAGCTCGAGGTCACCCGGGAAGGTGATGGCCGCGTTGTTGACGAGGATGTCGACGGGACCGAGCTGCTCGACCGTGGTCGCGACCATCGCGGCGATGCCGGCATCGTCGGCCAGGTTCGTCGGCACCGCGATCGCGCGGCCGCCGGCGGCGTCGATCCGGCGGACGGTGTCGTCGAGCGTGCCCGGGATGGGGAGGGGCGACGCATCGGTGGCCCGCGCCGCGCACGCGACGAGCGCCCCTTCCGATGCGAGCGCGATGGCGGTCGCGGCACCCACGCCGCGACTGGCTCCGGTGACGATGGCGACCTTGCCGGTGAGCTCCACGGCGCGCAGGCTAGCGCCGGGTCACGCGAGCTCGGGGAGCGCCTGCTGCTCGCTGAGGTTCAGCGCGTACAGGTCACCTATCGTCTCGATCCGGGTCAGCACCGCGGCGGTCTCGAACGTCAGCGCGCCCTCGTCGCCCGTGTCGAGCGCGTCGGACACCTCGTCCCAGGTCACCGGGGTCGAGACGGTGGGCTCGGGCCGGATCCGCAGGGAGTAGGCGGCGACGGTCGTCTTGTTCGCGTCGTTCTGGCTCCAGTCCACGAACACCTTGCCCGGCCGGAGGTTCTTCGCCATCGACACGGTGACCCGGTCCGGGCCGGCCTCCGCCAGCACCTGGCCGATCGCCCGCGCGAACGTCTTCGTGGTGTCATCGGTGACGTCGTCGGCAGGATCGTTCACCGGCACGCTGAGGTGCAGGCCCTTGGACCCGGAGGTCTTCACGCAGGCGACGAGCCCGAGCCGGTCGAGGAGCGCGCGCAGATCCAGCGCGACCCGGGCGCAGTCGAGCACGCCCGCCGGCGGACCGGGATCGAGATCGAACACGACCGCGTGCGGTCGCTCGGGATCGTCGACGAAGTGCTGGTGGGTGTGGAGCTCGATCGCCGCGAGGTTGGCGAGCCACACGAGTGTCGGCGCGTCGTCGATGACGCAGGACCCGAGCTTCCCCCCGCTGCGCACCCAGCTCGGGGCGGACGGCGGGCACCGCTTCTCGAAGAACCGCTGGCCGTCCACGCCGTCCGGCGCCCGCACGAGGGTGACCGCCTTCCCGGCCAGGTGGGGGACCATGACGCCCGCAATCCGGGCGTAGTAGTCGACGACCCCGGCTTTCGTGAACCCGGAAGTGGGGTAGAAGACCTTCTCCAGGTTGGACAGCGTGAGCTGCCGACCCTCGATCTCGACCCGGACCTCGTCCACTGCGCGAACCTAGTGGCCCAGCGTCCGACCAGCAGTTCCACTCGCCGGAGGTTTCCCGCCGTGCCCACCACGATCTGGACCGGATCCATCAGCTTCGGGCTCGTGACCGTCCCGGTGAAGCTCACCCCGGCCACGAAGAGCCGCGACGTCTCGTTCAACCAGCTCGAGGAGGACACCGGCTCGCGCATCCGGCTGCGGCGGATCTCCGAGCAGACCGGTGAGGAGGTGCCGCCCAACAAGATCGTCAAGGGCTACGAGATCGAGAAGGGCCGCTACGTCGTCGTCGAGAAGTCCGAGCTCGATGCGCTCGCGCCGAAGGCGAGCCACACGATCGAGATCGAGGACTTCGTCGACCTCGACGAGATCGACCCGATCTACTTCGACTCGCCGTACTACGTGCTCCCGGACGAGAAGGCGCAGAAGCCGTACAAGCTGCTCGTCGACGCGATGATCCGGCTCCAGAAGGTGGCCGTCGGCCGCGTGGTGATCCGGGCGAAGGAACGGCTCGTCGCGATCCGTCCGCTCGACGGGATGCTGTGCGTCGAGACGATGCGCTACTCGGACGAGGTGGTCGACCCGCGACAAGCTCGAAGGGCTTCCCGGCGACGACGTCGAGGTCAGCGAGCGCGAGCTCGCGATGGCGACCCAGCTCGTCGAGACGCTCTCGGGGGACTTCGAGCCCGAGAAGTACCACGACGAGTACCGCGAGCAGGTCCTCGAGCTCATCGACCAGAAGGCCGCGGGCCAGGAGATCGTCGCCCAGCCCGAGCCCGAGGCCCCGGCCAAGGTGCTGGACCTCATGGCCGCGCTGGAGGCGAGCCTCAAGCGCGCGGGCCGCGACGACGCTCCTGCTGCCGACGAGGACGACGACGCGGAGGTGACCGCGAGCCCGAGTCGGTCGACGGCCAAGTCGCGACCGCGCAAGGCGGCGGCGTCGAAGAGCACGGCGAAGAAGGCCAAGCCGGCCGCGGCGAAGAAGGCCCCGCCGAAGAAGAAGACGGCCTAGAGGGCGGGGTCGAACTCGACGAGCCGCCGGACGAAGCGGTCGGGCTCGGTGAGCTGGGGGTAGTGGCCGGCGTCGGGCCAGATCTCGAACACCGTCGTCGGGACGATCGCGGGGAGCCAATCGAGGTACTCGGCGCCGGGATCGCTGCCGTGCAGGGCGAGGTACGGCACGTCGATCCCGCTCGCGAGGTTCGTCGCGAGCACGTCGAGGTCCTCCGCGGACGTGTCGAAGACCGTGCTCCAGATCCCGAGGACGACGTCGGGCTCCGGGCTCGAGAGCTCGTTCAGCCGCGCGCGCTCGGCCGGGGGCAGCGGGCCGTCGAGGACTTCGAAGATGATGCCGACCGCGGTGTCGAACTCTTCGCGGCTGCCCCGCAACATCGGGATGAGCGGCTCGAGCGCGTCCTTGAACCCGCCGAGCGCGATGGGCTGATCGACGTTGACGATCGCGCGGGACGGGTAGCCCGCCCCGCCGTACGCGCTGACCACGACGCCGCCGAGGGAGTGGCCGACGAGAAGGGGCGCGTCGACGCCCGCGTCCTCGACCACCGCGAGCACGTCCGTGGCGAGCGTGATCGGGTCGTAGGGCGCGTGGCGTTCCGAGGCGCCGTGCCCGCGCAGGTCCACCGACACGACGCGCCAGTGCTCGTCGAGCGCGGGAACGACCGGGTCCCAGGCGTGGTGGTTCTCGGTGATGCCGTGGACGAGGACGAGCGCAGGCCCGTCACCGGACTCCACGTACTCGATCCGCGTGCCGTCGTTCGCCTGCACTGTCCCCATGGACCGGCAGCGTAGGCTCCAACCGTGTCCCGCTGGGGGTGGTTCGGCGCGTGGCTGCTGGTCGGCACTGCCGCGTCGCTCGGCGTCCTGAGCATCCTGACGATCGGGATCTTCGTGCTGCCGATCGCGGGCATCGCGTGCATCGTGCTGCTCAGCCGGCGCGCCTCGATCATCGGCCTTCCCGGGTTCCTGTCCGGGCTCTCGCTGCCGCTCTTCTACGTCGCGTACCTGAACCGCGACGGCCCGGGCACCGTGTGCGACGTGACCCGTGGCGGAGGCTCGAGCTGCACGGACGAGTGGAGCCCGTGGCCGTTCTTCGCGCTCGGCGTGCTCCTCTTCCTCGCCGGCATCGCGATCTTCGTCGTCGTCCAGCGCAACCGGGACCGCCCGCCGCACCTCGCGGCTCCGGGCACGTAGCCGATGACGACGGAAGAGACGGTGGCCGGCTGATGGATCTCGCACCGGGTACCGCGGAGACGTACGTCCGACTGGCGTTCTCGCAGATGCTCGAGGCGGTGGACCGGTTGGGGGATCCGCTGGTGAACGAGCGCCCCTTCGGTCCGGGGACGAACTCAGCCGCCGCGCTCGTCACGCACTGCTGCGGCGTGAGCGAGTTCTGGCTCGGGTGCGTGGGCCTCGGACGGCCGTCGACCCGCGTGCGCGACTCGGAGTTCACCGCGACCGCCACGGTCGCAGAGCTGCACGCGCTGATCGCCGACACGCAGCAGCAGGCCATCGCCGACATCGCCAGCCTGGACGCGGGGGAGGCGAGCCCCACGCATCACGCCGCGCGCAGGACGCTGGAGGACGCGGACGAGTCCGATGCCGCGCTCGTCCTCCACCTCCTCGAGGAGCTGTACCAGCACCTCGGCCACCTGCAGCTCACCGTCGACGCGCTCGAAGCCCGTCAGCACGGCTCGGCGTAGAGTCGGCGCCTGATGACGACGGGTGCGATCGACGCGCGACTCGAGGAGCTCGGCATCACTCTGCCGCCGTTGTTCCCGCCGGTCGGCAACTACCTCGCCTGCGTGCAGTCGGGCGACCTGCTCTACGTCGGTGGCCACGGACCGACGGACGGGAACACGACGGTCATCGGGGCGGTGGGCACGGATCTCACACTCGACGAAGGTCGTAACGCGGCCCGGCTCACGGCCCTGTCCATCCTCGCGACGATGCAGGCCGAGCTCGGGTCGCTGGATCGGGTGGAGCAGATCGTCAAGGTGCTCGGGATGGTCAACGTCGGCGGTGACTTCAACCAGACGCCCACGGTCATCGACGGATGCTCCGACCTGCTCGTCCAGATCTTCGGCGACCGCGGCCGGCACACGCGCTCGGCGGTGGGGATGGCGGCGCTCCCGTTCGGGATCGCCGTCGAGATCGAGCTCATCGCCCGGGTGCGGTAGCGCAGCTCGTGAAGGTCTCGATCCTCGACGACTACTTCGACACGCTCCGGACGCTGCGCTGCTTCGCGAAGCTCGCGGACCACGACGTCACGGTGTGGACGGACCACGCGCAGGACGTCGAAGAGCTGGTCGACCGCCTCCACGACGCCGAGGCCCTCGTGCTGATCCGGGAGCGCACGCAGATCCGCGCCGAGCTCCTGGAACGGCTTCCGAACCTGCGCCTGATCAGCCAGCGCAGCGTGTACCCGCACATCGACATCGACGCGTGCACCAGGCTCGGGATCGTGGTGTCCTCGGACCTCCACCAGGGCACGGCGTCCTACGCCGCGGCCGAGCTGACCTGGGGGCTCGTGCTCGCGGCGATGCGGAGGATCCCGCAGCAGGTCGCGTCGATGAAGGCCGGGCGGTGGCAGGAGAGCGTCGGGTACTCCCTCGTCGGGAAGACGCTGGGCATCTACGGATACGGGCGCATCGGGAAGGTGGTCGCGGGGTACGGGCGCGCCTTCGGCATGGACGTCGTGTTCTGGGCGAGCGAGGCATCGCGGTCGCGGGCGCAGGTCGAGGGTGCGGTGGTCGCGGCCGATCGCGAGTCGTTCTTCGAGCAGTCCGACGTCGTCTCCTTGCACCTGCGGCTCGTGGATCAGACCCGCGGCATCGTCACGAGCGCCGACCTGGCCCGCATGCCGCGGACCGCGTTGCTCGTCAACACATCGCGCGCCGGGCTGATCGAGCCGGGCGCGCTCGTCGCGGCGCTCGAGCGCGGACGACCGGGGATGGCGGCCGTCGACGTGTACGAGCGGGAGCCGCTCGTCGACCCGACCGACCCGCTGCTGCAGATGGACAACGTCGTCTGCACGCCGCACATCGGCTACGTCTCGCACGACGAGTGGGAGCTCCAGTTCTCCGACGTCTTCGACCAGATCAACGCCTTCGCGGCCGGGTCGCCGACCAACGTCGTGAACCCCGAGGTCCTGGATCACCGCCGGACCTAGGGCTTCCAAGCCCGGAGCTCGGGGCGTAGCGTTGTGGAGAGCTCGTCGAGCGCCTGGGGGGACGCCATGACACGCCGGTTGGTCTTGGGACTCGTTGCGATGGCGCTGTTCGTCGGCACGGCACCCGGGGTTGCGGGCGCGGCGTCGGCGCCGAGCGCCTCGACGTGTGTGGTTGCGATCACCTCGCTGCGGTTCCACCCACGACATGTCGCCGCAGGAGGAAGCGCGGTGGTGCGGGCCACGGCCCGCAACTGCACGCATCAGCCGCAGGCCGTCACGCTCACGTGGCTCGGCCAGTTCGCCGGCCCGCAACCGGGGATTCCGGCCGGATGTCCGGTCATGGATCCCGTGGCGCAGCACACCACCCTCAAGCCGCGTGGGACGTTCAAGGCGAAGCTCGGCGTCCAGGTGTTCCCGTCGTGCACGGCGACGTCGCTCTCGGAGACGGCGCGCCTCACCGGCGCCGGCGGGACGGTCCTGGCCGAGAGGACGGCCGCGCTCCGGATCACCTAGGAAGCGAGGGGCTTCCGCACCACGTAGCGCGCGGAGATCTCGTCGTCGGTGTACGCGGCGTCGTCGATGACGAAGCCGGCGCGTTCGATCATCGGCTCGAGGAGCCAGGTGAACGTCGAGTGCTCGTCGCGCACGTGCTCCTCGAGCTCGGCGCGGGTCCACGCCGTCTCGTTGCTCTCCCGGCCCGTCGCACACCACGCCTCGAGCCGGTCCGAGGCGTCGGCGGGATCGAAGCTGTACACGATGTCCCACAACCGCAGGACGCCGCCGGGCCGGAGCATGTCGTAGATCCGGGTGAGCGCGACGGCCTTCCAGAAGTCGGGGAGGTGGTGGAGCGCGTAGCGGCTGTACGCCACGTCGACGGGCGCGCCGCGGTGGTCGTAGGTGAGCACGCCGGCGTTGACGGACTCGATCCCGACGACGCCGCGGGTCTCGATCGTCGACCGGAGTCGGGCGAGCATGACGGGGGAGACGTCGACCGCGATGACGCGGGCGCAGACCGGGGCAGCCGCGAGCGCGAGCTGCCCGGTGCCTGCGCCGAGGTCCACCAGGGTCGAGGTTGCACCCAGCCCGAGCTGTTGCAGCAGCCGGACCTCGGCCCCGGCGTCGGCGGGCTCCTTGTCGTCGTACCGAGCAACGTGATCGGGGTCGAGGTTCTCGCGGCCCGCGTGGGCGAGCTCGTCCAGCATCCACCCCGGTCGGTCCTCGGCGTCCGTCATGCCGACAGCCTGCCCGTTCCGGTCCGTCGCCGGCGCCGGATATGACGAGGGCGCGGCCGCCGCGGGCGCCTCACCCCGAAAGGGGTTGGGCACGGCGGGCACCCGGTACCGTGCGGCCATGCCCGACGCCAACGCAGAGCTGCCGCCCGTCGATCGTGCGAGGTTCGTGGACCGGTACGGGCCGCGGGCGCTGGTCGCGGGTGGCGGGACAGGCCTCGGCGCGGAGTACTGCCGCCAGATCGCGGCGATGGGGATCGACCTCGTCATCCTCGATCGCGACGAGGCCGCACTCGACGCGACTGCGCGCGAGCTGCGGGCTGCGCCCGACGCAGTGGACGTCGTGACTGCGGTCGTCGACCTTGGCCAGCCCGCCGACCCGCTCCTCGAGATGGTCCGAAGCACTCTGGGCGACCTGGAGATCGGACTGCTCGTCGCGAACGCCGCATGGTCGCCCGTCGGCCCGTTCCTCGACTCGAACCTCGGGGACCTGCTCACCGCGATCGACATCAACTGCCGGGCCCCAGTCGTGCTCGCGCACGAGCTCGGCCAGCAGATGGCCGCGCGGGACCGTGGTGGGATCATCTTCATGTCGTCGATCGCGGCCGAGGCCGGCACCGCGAACGTCGCGCTGTACTCGGCGACCAAGGCCTTCGACCTCGTGCTCGCCGAAGGCCTCTGGTACGAGCTGCGCGACCGTGGTGTCGACGTGGTCGCGATCCGCCCGGGGTCGACCCGCACGCCCGGATGGCAGTCGACCCAACCCGCGAGCGGTGACCTCACGGGCGTGATGGAGCCGGTCGACGTCGTGCGCGACGCGCTTGCCGCGCTCGGGACGACGCCGTCGATCGCGGCCGGTCCCGGCAACCGCGCCGCCGAGGCGATGTTCCGCAGCATGCCCCGCCGCGACGTGATCGAGCTCATGAGCGGGATCACCGCCCAGCTCGTCCCGCCGGAAGCCGCGGACGGCTGACGGCAGCAAGAACGGCGTCAGACGACGGCGCCGGTCTCCGGATCGGTGAAGTCGCGCGCCGCCTCGGCCTGCGCGGCGAGAGCCGCGTCGTCCGGAGCGGGTGCCGCGCCCGTGTAGGGGATCTCGGCGATGGCACGTCGGGCGGCGGCGAGGTCGCCCCGACGCACCATCACGCGTGACCCTTGGGTGAACTGCAGCGCGACGAGCTCACCGGTCGTGCCGGTCGCCATCACCGCTACCGGGATCCCTGCGCTGCGCAGCTGCGCCGCGATCAGCTCTGCCTCTACCGGGCTCACGTTGACGAGCTCGACGGTGATGTCGTCGCGGGTGAAGGGGCCACTCGGCTTCGCGTGGGTGTGGTGCATCTCGCACCGGCGGCGGGAGCACCGCGACGAGGGCCACACCACAGTCGCTGCACTCCGTGAAGCCTTCGCGGTACTCACCACGACACTGCGGGCACCACAACGTCACCATCGGGTGATGCTACGTCGGCTCCGACGCGCGCCCACCGAGAGGTTCGCGGTGCGCGGCTTAGGCTGAGCCTCCGATGACGCAGCTGAACGACACCCGTGTCCTCGTCACCGGCGGCACGACGGGCCTGGGCCGGGCGATGGCTCGAGCGCTCGTGGAGGCGGGCGCCCGGGTGGTGTTGACGAGCCGCGAGCCGGAACGAGCGCAGGCGACGGCCGCGGAGCTGGGCGCCGGAGCGGTGGGCATCGAGCTCGACGTCCGCGACCCCGACTCGGTGGCGGCGGCGGTCGACCGCACCTACGGGATGCTCGACGGCTTGGACGTGCTGGTCAACAACGCCGGGATCGGGATGCTGACCGTCAACCCGCGGTTCATGACCGAGCCGCAGCCGTTCTGGGAGGTGACGCCCAGCGGCTTTCGCGACGTGCTGGAGACCAAGGCGACGGGGACGTTCCTGGTCGCCCGGGCGGTGGTGCCGCGCATGTTGCGCGCCGGCGGCGGGCGGGTAGTCACGATCTCGATGAGCGAGCAGACGATGACCCGCCGCGGCTTCGTCCCCTACGGTCCGTCCGGTGCCGCGGTGGAGGCGCTGGCCCGGGTGATGGCCGCCGACCTCGCCGACACGCCGGTCACCGCCAACATCTTGCTGCCCGGCGGGGCGACCGCGACCGGGATGGTCCCCGACAAGATGCCCGACGAGCTCCGCGGCAACCTGCTCGACCCGTCGGTCATGGGGCCGCCGATCGTCTGGCTGGCCTCCCCGGATGCCGCCGGAGTCCACGACGAGCGGATCGTCGCCCGCGACTTCGAGCAGTGGCTCGCGGCCCGCCACGAGAGCCAAGGAGGAAGCATGCCGGAGGAGTTCGAGGGGGATCTCGCGGGAGCCGTGTTCTGGGGCGCCGATCTCACCGGCGCGAGCTTCCGCGACGTCAACCTGACCGACGCGACGATCAGCCACGCCTGGCTGGTCAACGTCGACATCGACGCACTGGTCGACTCGGTGGTCATCAACGGCGTCGACGTCACGGCCTACGTGAACGAGCGCGACCCGTGGTACCCGCTGCGCGCGATGTTGCGTCCGTCGAACCCGGAGGCCATGCGGGCGACGTGGGCTGCGCTCGAAGCCGAGTGGGCGAAGACCGTCACCCGGGCGCACGCGCTGCCGGAAGCTGCGCTGTACGAGTCGGTCGACGACGAGTGGAGCTTCGTCCAGACGCTGCGCCATCTCGTCTTTGCGATGGACAAGTGGTTCACCGCGCCGGTCCTCGGAGAGGGCTTCCACCCGATCGGGTTGCCCAATAGCGGCTCGGTCGACTTCCCGTGGCCCGGCCTGGACTACGACCTGACGCCGTCAGTCGCCGAAGCGCTGGCCGTGCGCGCGGATCGGGCCACGCGCTTTCGCGACTACCTCACATCCGTCGCGACGGCCGACTTCACGCGACCGATCGACGTGCTCGAGAACGGGGAGAACCCGCTGGAGGAGTGCATCGACACGGTCTTCGAGGAAGAGTTCTGGCACAACCGCTACGCGCAGCGCGACCTCGCGCAGCTGGAAGCGGCGGACTAGGACGGCGAACGACGTCACGCCGCGCGGCGCCGGACGAGCCAGACGGTCACGGCGATGAGGAGCATCGACAGTGCGAGCAGCCAGCCGCCCTCGATCCACTGAAACGCCCAGAACCGGCTGGCCGGTTGGTAGCTGGTCACGTGCGTGTATCCGTGCTGCGAGAAGCATTGCGCGAGGGTCGCTGACGTGGGCTTGCGAAGGGGGCCTGCCGGTACGGAAGCGCATCGCTGGAGGAGGTTGTGCGGCGCGTCTCGCCATCCGGAGAACGCGAACGTGCCGCCCTTGGTCCACCGCTGGCTCAGGACCCAGGCGGAACCGGACGTGCTCGCCTTGCTGGTGAGGAGCGGCGTCAGGTAGTGACGACGGAGCAGGTTCCCGACCGCAAGCGCGAGCCCGGTGTAGATGGCCAGGGTGACGACGATCGCGGGGACGACGCGGCGGATGAGCACGCCGACCAGGACGCCGATCGCGAATGCAACAAGCGCCCAAGCTGCGAACGCGACTCCGCGCAGGTCGAACAGAGCGGGAGAGAACGGGGACAGCTCGGAGAGCGATCGCGCCTCGTTGCCCGTCGCGAGGTACGGCTGGTAGTACCAGGAGAACAGCACGCTGAGGGCGCCGGCCGCCGCGGTCACGACGACCGCGAGCGTCACCAGCTTGGCGAGCGTCCAGCGCCACCGCCCGAAGCCCTGGGTCCAGGCATAGCGGAACGTGCCGGTCTCGAGCTCACGAGCCAGCACCGGCGCGCCGACGAACGCCCCGATCAGCGCGGGCACGACCTGCAGCACGTAGCCGCCGACCAGCGCGTGGTTCGCGAAGTTGAGGCCCAGGTTGATGTGACTGATCCGGTCGGCGCAAGCAGGTGACGTCGTGTTGCAGGCGGTCGCCGCGGCGTAGGCGTGGTGGAGCTGAAGACCGGCGATCCACACGAACACCGCGAGCGCGCCGAGAAACACGGCGGCACCACCCAGCGCGATCCGGTGCTGGCGCCACGTGACCCAGGCCATCCGCCGCCATGGCACCGGACGCAGGCGCGCTTCTCTCTCTCGACGGGACGGCACCGCGAGGATGGTCTGCGCAGTCATCTCGTCACCTCCGACGGTTCGGCGTCCCGATGGCAGCTGGGGCCGGGCAGCGCGGTGGCGCCGGGCTCGCGCAGGTAGGCGAGGGCGAGCTCTTCGAGGCCGACCGGATGCGCCTCCCAACCCGGCGGGACCGGGTCGTCCGCCGTGGCCCGAACCAGGAGATGGGCCTGGGCCCCGGCGCGGCGCACGTGCACCGCTCGTTCGGTGAATCTGTCGGCTTCCGCGGCCGGGCCGGTCAGCACGCGGTGGTTGGCGAGCAGGTCGTCGACCTCGCCGGCCATCTGCACCCGGCCCTGCGAGACCATGATGAGATAGTCCGCGACTCGCTCGAGCTCGGTGAGCACATGTGAGGACAGCAGCACCGACACGTCGTCCTCGGCCGCCGCCGTCAGCACGATTGCCATGAAGTCGTGTCGGGCAATGGGGTCGAGCATCGCCATCGGCTCGTCCAGGACGAGCAGACGCGGCCTCCGGGCCAGCGCCAAGGTCAGCGCGAGCTGCGCCTGCTGGCCACCGGACAGTCGACCGGCCTTCCGCTTCAGCGGGATGCCCAGCTGGGCGAGCCGCGCCTCGGCCGATCCCTGGTCGAAGTGTCGGTTCAGGTTGCGGGTCAGGTGCAGCATGTCCGCGGCCGACAGGTTCTTGTACAGCGGAGTGTCCTGAGCGACGAACGCGATGCCGTCCAGCGCTGCGGGCGACCCGGGCGCGCGGCCGCCGAGCACGGTGAGGCCACCCGTGGATGGCGCCGAAAGGCCGACTGCCAGGTTGAGCAGTGTGCTCTTGCCTGCGCCGTTCGGACCGACCAGTGCGGCGACGTGACCAGCCGGGATCGCGAGCGAACACTCGCGCAGCGCCCAGGTGCCGCCATATCGCTTGCCCAGCCCGCGTGCCTCGATGACGTTCATGCGACACCTTCGGTCTCGTCGCTCGCCGCGCCGCGGTGCTCGCTGCTTCCAACGCGACGCTCACGGAAATCCCGCAGCACGCTCGCGACGAGCGCAGTGATCCCGTCCTCGTCCAGGCCGGCGGTGTCCGCGGTGGCTACCCAGCTGAGCAGCGAGCGGCGGAGTGCGGTGAGCTCGGGAAGCGCGATCTGACTGAGCGTCGCCTCGATGAAGGTGCCCTGGCCCGGCCGCCCGATGGTGAGGCCCTTCGTCTCCAGCTCGCGGTAGGCCTTGAGCACGGTGTTGGGGTTGATGGCCAACGAAGCCACCACGTCGCGCACCTTGGGCAGCTGGTCGCCGGGGGTGAGGTAGCCCAGCCGCAGCGCGTGCTCGACCTGGTGCACGAGCTGGAGATAGGTGGGCACGCCGGAGCTGAGATCGAGGCGGAACTCGATGGGCGAGGCCGGCGCCGGCTCGCTGGCACCGTCCCCCGCCGTCCCGTCATCCCTGTGACCTTTATCTACTGTCATAAGACAAGCGTACAGAGTGCCAGTCCATGAAGTCAACGACGGATGTCGCCGAAGCAGGCGTTGCGAACCCGCGGCGGCTGGTACTGCGACTTCCGCCGCGACACGGAGACCGTTCGTTGAGCTCGCTCGTCAGATACGCCCGCAGCTACGGCTCGAGGACCGAGAAGCTGGCGAGGAGTCCGGTCCGGCTCATCGCCTGCCACAGGGCCGGCGGGACGTGTTCCAGCGTGAACTCGATGTCGACGAACTCGGCCTGCGTGCGCGCGACGATCAGGAGGCCGATGCCCGCGCCGTCGACGAACGTGACGCCCCCGAGGTCGAGGGTCAGCGCGTTGATCGGCTGCTGGAGCAGGTCGAACAGGTCCTGGGTGATCCGAGGCTGGGCGAGGGTGTCGAGCGTTCCCTCGAGCTTGGCCCAGACCGCTCCGTCCCGCAGCCGTTCGACGCACACGGAGGCGCGCTCGGGCCGCGGCTGGCCCGCCTCGAAGTTCCACCGTTGACGAGCCCGCGCCAAGCCGTCGTGCATACCGGCTCCAGACCAATCCATTGGAGAGCACCGGCTGGCTCATGCAACCGGTCGTTCCGTGACGCTCGCCCGAATGAGGAGCGTCACACCATCACATCGTGGTTCACCGAAGAACGGAAACGGGTGGTGTCGAGGAGTTTCTCACCGCACGCGCATCGGCAAACCCGGGTTTCGAACCCCGTCGTTCGGGAACGATTGGTTGCATGTATATCGGAGTCGGAACCCTCGTCGTCATCCTGCTCATCCTCGCGATCATCTACTTCGCCCGTCGCGCGTAACGCGCTCGACGCCGCGCGAACTGCGAGCACTGCGCGGGCACGTCCGCTTCCCGAACCACGTTCCGCCCGCTCGCCTCGGCGCGGCCGGAACGGGTTTCGAACGTCGTGCGGCGCGGTACGACCTTCACGAATTGTCCCAGTTGTCCCACAGTTGGAGATGACCATGGCCAGGACACAGCACGTTGAACCAGTAGCCCGGCGCGATCACTTCGCGCAGCGAGCGTCGTGGGTTCCCACGCTCGGCCCGGGAATGCTTCTCGGAGCAGTCAGCACCGTCGGGGTCGTGGTTGCGATGTTCATGTCGTGGCGCACGACCGACGTGCACCCCAGCGGGATCCCGTTCGCGTTCCTGTTCGACAATGGCACGACCGCCCACGACCCGTCGATCCTGCTCGCGCTCATTCCCTTTGCGGTCATCCTCGGCGTGGGGACGGTCATGCCCGGCGCGAGCGCCGCGCGCATCATCGGAGGGTTGGGCGTCCTCGCGGTCGTCACGCTCTTCGGGGTTCAGCTCAGCCAGCAGCTCGACAAGCTCCCGGGGGCGAACCTCGGGGACGTGCTCGACACCGGCTTCTACGTCGCCGCGATCTCCGGGTTCGTCGGGCTCGTGAGCGGGTTCATGCCTTCCGGATGGGCCCAGCGCACCGAGACGGCGTCCCGCGTCGACCTGGGCCGCGACGTGTACGACGAACCGCGCGTCTGAGAACGGTGAAGCTCGCGGGCGCGGGCATGAGAGAGTTGGGGATGGCCGGAGGCCGGGGTCCGCGAGCGGGGTACCACTCGGTGACGCCGCGGATCGTCGTGGACGACGTGGAGGCGCAGGTGGCGTTCCTCCGCGCCGTGTTCGGCGCGACGGGCGAGGTGCCACCGGGTCGACCGGCCGAGATCGCGATCGGTGACTCGCTGATCATGGTGACGCCGAGCACGGAACGCGACGCCTGCACGGCGTTCCTCTACGTCTACGTCGATGACGCCGACACCGTGTACCAGCGGGCCCTCGACGCGGGAGCGGAGTCGCTCGAGGCGCCCCTCGACACCCCGTACGGCGATCGTCGGGGGATGGTGCGCGACCCCTTCGGCAACATCTTCCAGATCGCCCACCCGCTCCCGTAGCGAGCTACGCGGCGACGGGCTCCGGGAACGCCTCGACGGGGTGCTCGTCGTGGAGCCAGCCGCAGGTCATGCAGATGCCGGGCTCGTCGGGGTCGCCGGCGAACGCGTCGCAGCGGTCCACCAGGACGAACGGGGCCTCGAAGTCGTTGCGCACACCGGACATGCGTGCCTCCTTGAAGATCACACGAGTGTAGTTACACCGGCGTCGTTCGCCGTGCGACCATCGTGCCAGCAGGGTGGGACAGCAACGCCCGGGGCTCAGGAATCAGGGCTCAGGAATCGGTCGTGTAGATCTCCGGTGCGGGCCGGAAGATGTCCATGAACCGCTCGGTCTGCGCGAGCGGCGTGAACCCCAGCTGCGCGTAGAGCCCGTGGGCGTCGTCGGTGCCGAGCAGGATCCGGCGGACCCCGACGAGGTCCGGATGCTCGAGCACCGTCGCGCACAACCAGACGCCGAGCCCCTGGCCACGGTGCGACGGCAGGACGAAGACGTCGGCGAGGAACGCGAACGTCGAACGGTCGGTGACGAGGCGCGCGAACCCGATCTGGGCGTCGCCGTCGTACAGGCCGAGGTTCAGTGAGTGGTCGATCGAGCGGTCGACGACATCGCGGGGGACCGCACGGGACCAGTACGACTCATCGCGGAGGTACCGGTGCACGACGTCGCGGTCGATGCGCGCGGTGTCGTCCGAGATGACGAACCGGTCGCGCGTCCACTCCATGAAGCGAGAAGGGGAGTGGTCGCGTCAGTCGTGGTTCGTGTAGTCGATCGGCGGTGCACCCTTGACGCCCACCGCGAAGCAGAAGCAGTGGATCGGTGCGTGGTCGCTGATCGGCTTGAGGCTGTGCACGGTGTCCGGCGGGATGTAGACGAGGTCGCCCTGGGAGATCTCGCGATCCTCGTCGGCGATCGTCATCGTCCCGCGCCCCGACGTGACGTAATAGAACTCGTGGGTCGGGTGCGTGTGCGGGTAGACGTAGGAGCCACCCGGCACCTCGAACTCGTTCGCGAGCTCGAGGTATCCGCCGTCGGTGATGTCCTTCATCTCGCGCGGGTTGATCAGCCACCACACCGGCACGGTCCCGTTGTGCTCGACGATCGGCTCGTGGTCTTCGATCTTGCGTACGTCCATGGCGGCCGAGTCTAGGACGAGCGGTTCGCCGACGGCGCCGTGCTGACGACGCGTCGGCGAGCTCGAACTCGCGCACGACCGAGCCCTCGGGCAGGAGCACGAGCGGGGGCCGGCAGTTGGCCAGCCGGTGCGCGTGCCCGTAGCCGACGCGCAGCGGAACCGGACGCCCGTTCTCGGCCCACGTCGCGATGTGCCCGGCCTCGTAGCGGCC
This sequence comes from uncultured Acidimicrobiia bacterium, assembly GCA_963770105.1. Classification (GTDB taxonomy): domain Bacteria; phylum Actinomycetota; class Acidimicrobiia; order IMCC26256; family JAENVU01; genus Chersky-806. The sequence goes on from CAVYOL010000002.1 coordinate 1,012,971, forward strand.
CTGCAGCTGGGTCGCCGCCGCCATCACCAGGCCGGCCCACCAGCCGTCGGGTGGGTCCTCGTCACCGTAGAAGTCGGCGAGACCCTCCCGGCTCAGCGCGACCTCGGCCTCACCGCACAGCTCGCCGTTGCGCTCCACCGTCAACAGCACGACCCAGACGTCGGACTTCACCTGCTTCCGCTCCGCGAAACGGATCAGGTAGTGACTCATGTGGGGTCGCTCTCACCAGAGAAGGTCGGGACGGTCACAACAAATGACACGGTTGTAACGGTACCACCGCAAATTTCCCGGTCGATCGGGGTCGACTTCACCTCGGTCCCGGCGCGGTCGACGAGACTTCCACCATGGTCGACACCGTTCCCGCCGACGCCCCGATCGAGATCCGATTCCTCATGCCCGATGAGGCCGCGCGCCTCACGGAGGCGATCGAGCGCTCCTACGGCCGCTCCTACGACGCGGCCTGGGTGTACGACGTGGACGAGGTCCGGCGCCGGCTCGAGTGCGGGTCCATGCGGTCGATCGTCGGGGTCGATCCCGCCGGTGAGGTCGTCGGCCACCTCGCGCTCGACCGGGTGGAGCCGACGGCCCCGGCCGGTCACGCCGGACAGGCCGTCGTCGATCCGCGCTACCGCGGCCATCACCTGTTCACGACGCTGAAGCGCGACCTCGCGGCCTGGTGCACCGAGGCGGGCCTGCTCGGCATGTACAGCGAGGCGACGGCCGCGCACCCCTACAGCCAGGCCGCGATCCTCGAGCTCGGTGGCCACGAGACCGGCTTCCTGCTCGGCTACATCCCGGCGCAGGTCTCCTACACCGCGATCAAGGAGCACGCGCCCGGTCGCCGGCAGTCGGTCGCGCTGTTCTGGCTGACCACGAACCCGGTGCCGTCCCGGATCGTCCACCCGCCGACGTGGCACCGCGAGATCGTGGCGGCGGTCTTTGCGCACAACGCACTCGAGCGGGAGATCGTCGCAGTCGACGCAGCCCCCGCGCTCGACGGACCGACGCACCTGACCGTCACGGAGCACGCCGACCACAACGAGGCGACGATCGTCGTCGACCGGGTCGGTGCGGACGTCGTGGACGCGCTCGGTGTCGCGCTCGAAGTCGAGGCCGGCGCCGGACGCGACCTCGTGCACGTCGATTTCTCCCTCGACGACCCCGCGACGGCCGCGCTCCCGCCCTCGGTCCACGACGAGCTCGGGGTGTTCTTCGGCGGCATCGTCCCCGAGCTGCGCGGCGGCGACGTGCTCCGCCTCCAGTGGTTGCATGACGTCGAGGCCGACCCGTCCGACGTCTCCGTGGCGTCCGACTTCGGCGCAGAGCTCCTCGCCTACGTCTTCGAACGGAAGAGCTCCCGGACCTCAGCCATCTGAGGCGGGACCGGTGACCTCGAGTGCCACGGGCAACGCCGTGCGCGACCACGAGACGAGGTCGTCCGACGCGTTCGCGTACTTGTCGCGCAGGAGCGGTCGGACGCGGGTGTCCTCATCGCTTCCCGCCACCACGATCCGGGCCTCGGCGTCCCAGTCGTGCTCGCCGATCTGCAACCGGACCGACGGGTGCGCCATGAGGTTGCGGACCCAGTCGGAACGGTCCCGGCCTCCCGCCATCATGTAGACGACGTCGCGATCCACCGCGAACCAGATCTCGATCGTGTGCGGCTGCCCGCTCCGCCGACCCGTGGTCGTGAGGTAGCAGAAGTCGTCGGTCGCGTACGCGGCGGGCGTGATCTCGGCGGCGGGCACGCGGGGGATCATCGCACCCCCGCCGGTAGCCTCGCCGACGATGGCATTCGTCGGCCGACTCGTCGCAGTGCTGCTCGGCGTCCTGGCCGTCGCGGGCCCGACCGCGTCGCTGTCGTCGACCGAGACGCTCGGCCCCGCGTACGACCAGGGCATCGCCCGCACGCCCGACGGCTGGATCGTGTCCGGCAACGACGTCCTGGCTCGACTCGACGAGCACCTCGTGCCGATCCGACAGGTCGACCGCGCGATCCCGGCCGCCTGGGCGGCGCGCGGCTTCGACCACATCGGCGACGTCGACGTCTCCGGCACCACGCTCTACGTGCCGTTCGAGCAGCCGAATTACGACCAGGGCCGCCAGGCCATGGCCCGCTACGACGCCCGCACGCTCGCGTTCCGCGACGCGAAGATCGTGCACCAGCACGAGAACTCGTTCGTCGCCGTCGACGGCAACTCGGGAATCGCGTATTCGATGGACCGGTTCGGTGGCGATGCGCTCGTGCGCTACGACATCCGCGCCGGATGGCGGCGCCTCACCCCGCTCTACCTCGACAAGACCCTGCAGAAGGTCCAGGGCGCGGCGATCGCCCGCAACGCGGTCTGGCTGATGACCGACGACGACCACCAGGGCATGTATCGGGTCGACATCGACTCCGGCGCAGTGGTGGACGTCGGCTCGGCGCCACCGGTGGACGGCGAAGGTGAAGGCATCGACGCGGCGACGATCAGCTCCGGGAACCTGCACGTCACCGTGACCAACGCCAACCACCAGGCCGTGACGCTCGACCACTTCACCACGACGGGTGAGCCGAACCCGCCCGCGGTCGCGGCGGCGACCTCGAGCAAGCCGGACACGAGCTGGCCGCCCGCGCTGATCTACTTCGGCATCGCGCTGTTCGTCGTCGGTCTGGCCGCGGTCGGCACCATGTTCCGGCGCGCGCGCACGACGCTGCACCCGAAGTCGCGGCCGCCGACGTCGGACTGACGCGCTCCCGGTGCCGAAATGCAACCGGGCTACGCTCCGGCGATGCGGGGCACGTCCGACGTCATCACCTGGGGCTGGGAGCAGCTCGCGCGGCACGGGACGATCGGCCCCAAGAGTCGCCGGGCCCGCCGCTTCGGTGGGTTCGGCGCGGGCAGCGCCGTCTGCTTCCCGCTCACCGCGCTGTACGGCGAGGAGTACATCCGCCTGGGCGAGAAGGTGATCATCGGGCCCTACGGCACGCTGTCCGCGGGGGTGATGCCCGGGCACGTGCCCGACAACGACCCGGTGCTCACGATCGGCGACCGCACGCTCATCGGCAAGGGGAGCGGCATCGTCGGCCACTCGTCGATCACCATCGGCAGCGACGTCTGGACCGGGCACCACGTCTACGTGACCGACGCGAACCACGGCTACGAAGACGTGTCACTGCCGCCCGGGCTCCAGTTCTCCGCGCCGCGTCCCGTCGTCATCGCGGACGGCGCATGGCTGGGTCACGGGACGATCGTCCTGCCCGGTGCGTCGATCGGGAAGCACACGGTGATCGGCGGTGGCTCGGTCGTGGCGGGAGCGATCCCCGACTTCTGCGTCGCGGTCGGCAACCCGGCGCGGGTCATCCGGCGGTACGTGCTCGGCGAGGGCTGGCAGCGCGTGGATCCGGAGCCGACCGGGCCGGCCTACTTGGCCGGCGACGGATAGCTGGGCGGCTGATCCGCGGGCGGGATCGTCGTGAACTCGGTGATCGACGTCTTCGGCTGGAAGACATCGGGCTCGCCTGCCGGCCACTGCCCCGGCAGGTAGCGCTTCCCGCCCCGCGAGTACTCCCACAGGCCGGTGCCCTCGTCGCCGACCTCGTCGACGCCCTTGGCCTTCGGGTTCCACCAGATCTGGGTCGCGTCGTCGCTGCCGAACAGGTCGACGCTCGGCCAGATGTTGTGGTCCCCCCACGAGATGTGCAGGTCGGTCGGGTGCGTCGCGCCGGACGGGTAGCGGAACAGGCCCGCTTGGAACGTTGCCGGCGTGAGGTCGGGACCCGCGAGGTGCAGCGCGGTGTAGAAGATGAGCGGCGCCTGCACGAGCACCTTGAACGTCTTGGCGACCGGGCCTTTGCCGGACTGCCACACGAGGATCTTGTACAGCTGGTCGGCGGTGGGGATGACGGGCGCGGGCAGCGTCGACACGCCGAACGCGTGCGCCCACTGCTTCTGGTCGTAGCTGCGGCCGAAGAGCGACGTGTCCGTGTACGCCGCGCCGAGCACGACCCACTCGGGGAAGTAGTGCTGCGCCGTGGCCTCCTGGGTGAGCGACGAGGGCGTCACCGGGTCACCGGCGAACACGACGGTGGTGACCTTCCCGGCCTTGAGCTTCGCGATCATGTTGCGCGCGTTCTCCTGCGCCTTCGAGAGGTCGAGCTGGTACGGGATGTCCGCGCCCAGCGGTACCCCGTCTCTTCGGAGCTGTTTCACGAAGGTTGCGCCGGCCTGGTCGAGCCCGGCGAAGGCCTCGTCGAAGCGGACGACGCCGAAGACCCGCTTGCGGGACTTGAGCGCCGGATCACCCGCGAACTGGGCCTTGCGCCCGACGAGCTCCCGGGTCAGGAACTCGCTCCAGTGCGTCCCGAGCTGCTCGATCGACGGGAACGTCAACCAGACGTGGTCCTTGGTCTGCTGCGCGTAGCCGTTCGTCGCGGTCAGCAGGCAGTCGCCGATGCAGAGGACTCCACGTGCGGCGAGCTCGTCCGCGTACGCCGAGGTCTCGTTCGGCCCGCCCCACGACGCGAACGCGTGGATCTCGGTCGCGACCTTGATCGCGTCGGCCCGAGCCGCGTTCTCGTCGTCCGGAGCGCCGCTCGCCTTGATCGGCACGATCTTCACGTGGCGGCCGTAGGTCTCGTAGTGCGCCTCGAAGAACGCGACGTACTGCTGCACCGTCTGCAGCTCGGCCGCGAGCGACTCGTCCGATCCGGTCTGCTGGAAGAACGTCTGCTGCAGGATGTCGGGCTGGGTCTGGTACAGCGCGATCGTGATCGTGTCACCGGTGACGCCGGGCGCGGTCGCGCCGCCGTTGTTGCCCGTGAACGGCTTCACGCACGGCGGCGCGTACGTCAGCGGGACCGCGACGGTGCCGCGGCTCGTGTCGCACTTCGGGCCCCACTTGACCGTGTTCTTGTTCGCGCTGGAGAAGACCACGGGACCGTTCGCCGGCCCGTTCGACGTGGGCGGAGGTGTCGACGAGCTGCTGTTGTCCGATCGGCCGAACAGGAGCCACACCAGGACGACGACGAGCAGGATCCCGCACGAACGGCGCGTAGCGGAGCAGCGTGCGCGAGCTGCTCCGCGTGCGCCGAGGCGTGGGTTCCATGCCCTCCTACTTAGCCGGCGACGGGTAGTTCGGGTGGTGCGTACTGCGGCGGGACCGTCTTGAAGATCGTGATCGACGACTTCGGGTCGAAGAGGCCGGGGTCCGTCGTGGGCATGTCCTTCAGGTCCCAGCGCTTGCCCATGGCGGTGTACTCGTAGAGGCCGTCACCGACGTGACCGATCTCGTCCTCGCCCACGCGCGTTCGGGTTCCACCAGATGAGGCCGGTGTCGTCGCGTCCCGCCGCCGTCGATGCCCGGCCAGAGGCCGTGCTGGCCCCGGGACAGCGTCGGGCTGAGCGGCGTGCCGCCGACGACGGGCGCTCGGAACATGCGCGGCCGCGAAGGTCTCGGGCGTGAGCTTCGGGCCCGGCCATCTGGATGCCGGTGAAGATCGTCGAACGGGTCGACGATGATCACGCCGTAGGTGTTGTTCGGCGGAGGCGTGCCGTACTGCACCACTTGTACATGGTTGTAGGCCGGGTCGCGTCCTGGTTCACCCGGGCCGGGCTCAGCGCGAGGCCGAACGCGTGCTGCCACTGCTGCTGGTCGTACGTCCGGCCGAACACCGCGATGTCGACGAGCACGTTGGAGCCGATGACCCACTCGGGGAAGTAGTTCTGCGCGGTCGCTTCCTTGGTGAGCGTCGCCGGGCGTCAGCGGGTCGCCGGTGTAGACGACGGTCGTGACGCCGGCCTCCTTCAGCTTGGCGATCATCGTGCGGGCGTTCTCCTGGGCCTTGGAGAGGTCGAGCAGGAACGGCAGGTCGGCCGCGATCTTCACGCCACCCGTGGTCAGCGCACGCCTTCAGCTCGGCGAAGGCCGGCTTCTGCTGGCCGTCGATGGTGTCGTAGTGCACGACGCCGAAGACGCGCGGTCTTGTTCTTGACCGCGTCGCCGCCGTAACTGGCCTTCTTGCCCTCCAGCAGGCCGTGACGAACTTGGCGGTCAGCAGGCCCGCCTGCTCGGGCGTCTGGTCCGACGCCGTAGATGTACTGCGAGTGTCCTCGATCGAATCTTCTGCGGCACCGCGAGCGAGCAGTTGCCCACGCACATGACGTGGCGGGCGGCGAGCTCGTCGGACCAGACCGGCGTCTGGTCGGTCCCGACATGCACCGCGAACGGGTGCATGTCGGCGATCGCCTCCGCGTCGGCCCGGGCCGTCACCTCGTCGTCGGGCCGCCGGTGCCGGGAAGTAGACGCACGTCGAGCTTGCGGCCGTAGAAGTCGTAGTACTTCTGCGAACAGCTTGAAGTACCCGTTGTAGGTGATCCGCGCCGTCGCCGGACTCACGTCGGCGCCGGCCTTCGAACCGTGGCCGCCTGCAGCGGGTTCTTCGCCGGGTCGCCCTGGTAGACGACGATCTTGATGGAGTCGGCGTCACGCCGTCGGCGGTGGCGCCGCCGTTGTCGCCGGTGAACGGCTTCGCGCACGGTGACGCGTAGGTGTACGGGATCTTCACCGTGCCGAGCGTCGTGTCGCAGTTCGGACCCCAGTTGATCGAGTCCTTGTTCGCCGTCGGTGAAGATCGGCCACGGCTGCTTGGGAATCGCCCCGCCCGACGCACCGGTCGTGGTGGTCGTGCTGGCCTTGTTGTCGTCGCTGCTGCTCGTGACGGCCACGACGATCGCGATGATCGCCACGATCGCCACGATCGACGATCAACGGTCCGTAGCGCCTGGCGGCGCTCGGTCGGTTGCCTCCGGTTCGACCTTGCGTCGGTTCCATGCGTCATTCCCCCTGGGTCCGGTCGCCCGAGCGGGCGATGGCGGCTTGGTCGTCACCGAGATAGGACGCGACCACCTGCGGGTCGTGAACCACCTCGTCGGGTCAGTCCGGACGCGATCGACGCGTCCGAGATCCATCGCGATCATCCGGTCCGAGACCGACGACAGCAACGGCAGGTCGTGCTCGATCACCAGGAGGCTCGCGCCCGAGCTGGTCGCGGATCCTCACCATCAGCGGACCGAGGGCCTCGGCCTCGCGCTGCGCGATGCCGCTCGACGGCTCGTCGAGCAGCAGCACCGTCGGTTGGTGCGCCAGGATGCACGCGAGGTCGACGATGCGCCGGCTCCCGGTGGACAGCTCGTGGGCGAACTTGTCGCGGAATGCGCCGAGCCCCATGCAACTCGATGAGCTGCTCGACCCGGTCGTAGACGTCGGCCTCGGAGTCGATGACGGCGGGCAGATACAGCGCGGCCGCGATCGGGTCGCTGCACCGTCGACGCTGCACTCGAGCGCGACCGCGATGGTCTCGCGGACCGTGAGGGCGGGGAAGAGGCGACCGTCCTGGAACGACCGTCCGAGCCCGAGCCGGGCCCGCGTCTGCGCGGGCGTCGTGCGACAGGTCGTAGCGTCTCCCGTCGTGTCGCGGATCAGCACGCGCGCCGCCGTCCGACGGGAGGAAGCCCGGAGATCACGTCGAACAGCGACGTCTTGCCGGCGCCGTTCGGGCCGATGAAGCCGACGATCTCGCCGGCCGTCGATCGTGCAGCGACACGTCGTCGAGCGCGGTGATGCCGCCGAAGCGCTTGCGACAGGCCGCGCACCTCGAGCCGGAGCTCGGCGACCGGCGTCGCGTCGACCGTTGGTGGCCGGTCGAGCCGGGACCGCGGGACGTCGTCGCGGTGCCGGCGACTGCGGAGTCGTCGCGGGTGCCGGCGCCCTCGAGGAAGACCGACCGCAGCACGTCGGGTCGCTCGAGCAGCTCCGCGGTCGGGCCGTGGAAGCGGATCTCGCCCTTCTCCATGAAGTACGCGGTCTCGGCGACGGTCAGCGCGACGTTCACCGACTGCTCGACGAGGATGATCGTCGTTCCCGCGGCCTTCAGCTCGCGCACGATGCTCGAGCAGCTGGGCCACGACGCTGGGGCGCGAGCCCGAGCGACAGCTCGTCGATCATGAGGAGCCGCGGCTGCTCGATGAACGCCATCCCGAGCGTCAGCATCTGCTGCTGGCCGCCCGAGAGGTTGCCGGCCGGCCCGTCGAGGCGCTCGCGGAGGATGGGGAAGATCTCGAGCACGTGCTCGGTCGCGGCGCGGGTGTGGGCCTTGTCCTTGCGGTGCAGCCAGCCCGCGAGCTGGAGGTTCTCGCGCACGGTGAGGACGGGGAACACGCCCTGCACCGCCCGGGACCATCGTCACGCCCCGACCCGCGGTCTCGTTCGGTGGCGTGTACGTCATGTCTCGGCCGTCGAAGATGATCGCGCCCTCGCTCGCCTCGACGAGCCCGGTGATCGCCTTAAGCAGCGTGGACTTCCCGGCCCCGTTCGTGCCGAGCAGCGCGACGATCTCGCCCTCGTCGACCTCGAGGTCGACGTTGAAGAGCACCTGCACGTTGCCGTAGTGCACGCAGATGCCCTCGCACCAGCAACAGCTTCGATCGACCCTGGTTGCGCTCGTACAGCGCTTCGGACTGGGCGGCGGCCAGGTCCAGACCCGCTTGATGTCCTTCTCGATCTCGCGAGCCGGCGGAGCGCGACGACCGCGGCACCGACCAGGAACACCGGCACCATGAGGACGAGTCCGACGCGGATGCCCCACGCGTCCGCGATGCCGCCGACGATCGGCAGGAGGAGCAGTCCGGGCAGGATCCACAATGCCGCGACCGCGAAGCCGAACGAACGGATCTTGGGCGGGATCGCGAGCGAGAGGGCGGCGAAGATCGGCGGGACGATCAGCACGACGAGGCCGGTGACGAGCGCGTTCATGATCACGGCGATGACGAGGTTCGGGCTCAACGCGAACGCGGTCCACGCGCCGCGACAGCGAGCGAGACGCCGGCGACGAAGCGGGGGACGAGCGTCGCGCTGCGCACGAACAGTCGGGTGATGATGCGGGTGGTGAGCAGCAGCCCGATGAGCTGGGCGGGGGCGACGAGCGCGAAGACGTAGCCGCGGTCGCGGGCGTTCAGGTGGAACACCTGCTGGTAGAAGAGCGAGCCGAAGATCTCCAACCCGATGAACGCGACGCGAGGAACGGCAGCGCGTAGAAGATCCGCCGCAGCGTCCCGACGTTCCAACAGACCCGCCACGACTCGGCGTAGGACGGCGCCGCCACCTCGGTCGCCGATCGGTCTCGGCGTCGACCCCCATCGGCCTCGCGCTCGTAGTGGCCGCGGACCGGCTCCCGGAGGAACAGGGCCAGGATGACGAAGACCGACGTCGGGATGATGAAGACGATGAACGGGACCCGCCAGCTGAACCAGGACGTCAGGAGCCCGGCGATCAGCGGGCCGAGGCACGCGCCGAACGCGAGCGCGGCCCGGTGGACGGAGTACACCTTCGGCCGGTCCGGGATCTCGTAGTAGTCGGCGAGCAGCGAGTTGTGGGTCGGGGTGCTCACCGCGGTCGCCGAAGCCCGGCTCCGGCGCGGGCGATCAGGAGCACCCAGTCGTCGTGGCGAACCCGGTGAGCATGGAGAACACGCCGAACGCGATCCCGCCGCAGATGACGATCGGCAGGCGCGGGACGCGGTCGGCGGCGAACCCGAACGGGATGGAGAGCAGGAGCCCGATGATGAGGCCCAGCGATACGATGAGGAGGAAGTCGGCGTTGTTGAGCCCGAACGAGTCCCGGATGTTCGGGGCGAGCAGGGCGAAGACCCGCTGGTCGGCCTGGTCGACCGCGTTGAGCCCGAACAGGACGACGAGGGGGAACAGCGGCTCGCTGCCGGTGACCGCTCGTCGCAGACGCGCCGCGGTCTTGGTCACAACAGGTGCTCCGCGATCGGCTCGGCTTCCGCGGCCTCGACCGCGGCCTCGATCTCCCCGGTCGGGATGTCGACCGGGTCGTCGGCCTTGCGATCCGCGAGGAGGCTCGGCACCAGCAGGTTCCGCCGGCGCGCGACCCAGCGCAGGTACGCGTCGCGCACGTCCGCCATCGCGGCCCCGATGCCACCCGGCAGGATCATCAGCACCAGGAGCAGCGCCCGCGCCGCTCGCGAGCAGCGCCCAGTTGCCGGGGAGGAAGTACTTCGCCCCCTGCACGTAGAAGGCGCCGATCAACGCGCCCGAGAGCGATCCGAGCCCCCCGATCACCACCATGGAGAACGCGGTGAGGCTCTCGGTCGGCAGGTACGCGGCGATGCCGAGGCCCTGCTCGAGATGGACGTACAGCACGCCCGCGAACGCCGCCATGAACCCGGAGACCGCGAACGCGGCGAGCGTCGTGCGCGTCGCGCTGACCCCGTACGCACGCGCCGCGTTCTCGTTCTCCCGGATCGCGATCAGCGCGCGGCCGGTGCGGCTGTACCGGATGCCGCGGGCCGCGACGTACATGAGCGCGAGCCCCGCGAGGCAGAAGTAGTAGTAGCGGGTGTCGGTGCTGATGTCGATGACGCCGAGGAAGTCCGGGCGCCCGACCCGGCCGACGGGGAGCCACCGCTCGAAGAACTCGACGTTGAGCAGGTACGACGACGTCAGCAACGCGAACGCGAGTGTGATCACGGGCAGCGTCAACCCGCCCCGCCGGATCGCCGGATACCCGATGACCACCGCGACGAGCGCGCCGACGATGCCGCCGACGAGCAGCGCGATGCCGATGTCCAGCCCCTGGTTCGCGGTGAGCGCGCCGCCGACCGCCGAGCCGATCCCCACGAAGGCCATCTGGCCGAGGCTCACCTGTCCGGCCCAGCCGGTGAGCACGACGAGCGAGATCCCGACGATCCCGAAGACCACGATCACCGACGCGAGGCTCAGCTTGGACTGGGAGAGCCACGCCGGCAGCGCGAGCAGCGCGAGGAGCACGACGGCACCGAGCGCCCAGCGCACGTAGCGGACCTCGGGGATCCGGATGAGCTCACGCGGCACCGGCCGCACCTCGCGGGCGGCCTGCCAGGTCGAGACGTCCCCCGAGCGCGTGAGGCTCGCACGCTTGGTGAACAACAGCGCGAACAGCACGATGAGGAACAGGACCGCGTCGTTGAACGCGGGCCGGTTGCCGGGCTGGAACGTCATGGCCTGATCGACCATGCCGATCGCCGATCGCCGCGATCGCGATCGTGGGGAGCCGCTCCATGCGACCGATGACGGCCGCGGCCAGCGCCTGGAGCAGGAAGCTCGGGCTGAGCACCTCGCCGACCGGGAGGCCGACGGTCCCGGCCCGGAGGAACATCGCGACGTACGCGAGGACGCTCGCGATCACCCACACGATCGTGTGCAGTCGCTTCACCGGGATGCCCAGGGTCGACGCCCGGTCCCCACGCTCCGCGGAGGCCCGGATCGCGGTGCCGAAGGTGGAGTGGCGCATGAAGAGACCGAGTGCGATGAAGCAGAGCGGGACGAAGATGATCGTGAGGACGTCGGTCGCGTTGAACGTCACGCCCGGCAACGTGAAGCTCACGGTGAACGGCGGGACGAGACGGGGCGTCCCGAAGACGTGGAGGGAGGGGAACCAGTTCGGCAGGAAGAGGGCCACGCCGGTCAGCACCTGCGAGACGCCGATGGTCGCGACCGTCACGATCAGCCGGGGGGAGTGGTAGAAGCGCCGGATGATCAGGGTCTCCACGAGGATGCCGAGCAGGATCGCGGCGAGGAGCCCGAGGACCGCGCTGAGCACGTAGTTCCAGCCGAGGCTGACCACGAGCAGCACCGCGAGGGTGGCGGGGACCTGCCCGAGGTCGCCGGCCGCGAAGTTGATGACCCGGTTGGCCCGGTAGACGAGCGCGATGCCGAGGGCGATCAGGGCGACCCGCCCGCCGACGAGCGCGCCGTTGACGATGACGCCGAGCGGGGCGGGGAACGGCCACACCAGCGTGGCGAACGCGAGTGCCGCGAGCGGAAGGACCCAGACCGAGGACGCGCCGCGCGTTGGCGGAGGGCAGCGCGCGTTGCAACGTTGCCGTCATCGTCCTTCGTCCCCCCTCGTGGACATTTGCCGCTCCGGCTTGTTGTCGAGCCTAGGCGTGCCCCGCGCGACAACTGCGGCGCGCGGGGTGCCCTGGCGGTGGCTGGTTCATGTCGTGTCCGCGGTTGCGATGATGAAGTCGACGACGACGCGCGCGAGCTCGGGCCCGCGGTCCTCCTGGAGGAAGTGCCCGCCGCCCTCGGTCGTGGTGTGCGCCTGGCCGCCCGCGCCCGGGATCCGCGTCTGCAGCACGCGGTCGCCGCCCTTGCTGATCGGGTCGGCGTCGGAGAACGCGGTCAGGAACGGCTTCTTCCATTGCTCGAGCTGGGCCCACGCGGCCCGGTTCGCCGCCGACGCCGGGTCGTCCGGCGTGGTCGGGACCAGCGTCGGGAACTGGCGCGCGCCGGCCTTGTAGGAGTCGTCGGGGAACGGCGCGTCGTACGCGGCGATCACCTCGGGCGCGAGGTCGGAGGTCGTGCCCATGTTCACGATCTGGCCGACCGCGAAGTCCGGCACCTCCTGCGAGAACCGCTGCCAGCTCAGGAAGGCCTCGCCGGGCGGGCTGTCGCCGGTCGGCAGGAACGTGTTGGCGGCGACGATCCGGGCGAACCGCTCCGGCTCCTCGGCCGCGAGCCGGAGGCCGATGAGCCCACCCCAGTCCTGGCAGACGAGGGTGATGTGGCGCAGGTCGAGCGCCTCGATCACCGCGCGGATCCAGTCGACGTGCCGCTGGTACGTGTAGTCCTCGCGCCGGTCGGCTTGTCGGAGCGCCCGAACCCGACGAGGTCGGGCGCGACCGCCCGGAAGCCCGCGGCGGTGATCACCGGGATCATCGTCCGGTAGAGGTAGCTCCACGACGGCTCGCCGTGCAGGAGCAGGACCGTCTCGATCGCGTCGCGCGGGCCCTCGTCGACGACGTGGATGCGCAGCGTCTCCGCGCTGCCGTCACCGCGCGGGACGTCGACGTAGTGCGGGGCGAACGGATAGCCGGGCAGTCCGTCGAACCGCTCGTCGGGCGTGCGGACGATGTCCATCAGTGCACTCGTCTCGTCATGAGAGCTCCAGGAGGGAAGTCAGGGAGAGGGTCACAACGTGCGCGGCGACGTCGACGGTGAGGCCGCGCTCGACGCGCAGCACCTCCCACGCGCCGGCGCTGCTCGCGAGGTGCAGCGCCTCGAGGACCGTGGCACGCGGGTCCGGATCGAGCTGGTCGAGCTCCGTCGCGAAGACCCGGGCGAGGTCCTTGCGCGCCCGCCGGGTGCTGCGGCGCGCCGTCTCGCGCAGCGTCGGGGAGCTCGACTCCCAGACCAGCAGCGCCCGCCGGATCGGGGCGAGCGTCTCCCAGATCGCGACCCGCTGGCGCACGACCTCGGCGATGCGCTCCGTACAGGGGAGGCCGGCGTCGACCGCGTAGAGGAGCGGCGCCACCTCCTGGGACTGACGGGCGCTCGCGGCCGCGAAGAGGTCGTCCAGATCGTCGAAGTGCACGTACACCGAGCGCAGCGAGATCCCGGCCCGGGCCGCGATCTCCTTGGCGGTCGGGCGGGGGTTGCCGGCCCGGACCAGCTCCAGGACGGCGGTGACCACGGCGGCGCGGGTCCGGGCTGACCTCGCGGTGCGTCCGTCGACCGTCTGTGTCACGGCGCGCACCGTAGAGGTTCTTTCACGCCCAGTGCAATGGCCGTCACGCGCGGCGCCGGCCGGAAGTTCCTCAATCTCGGCCCGGGCGTGCCGATAAATTCGCATGGTCATGCAACTTGTTGGAGGAGGAGATCCGATGCCGGATGCCACCACGGTCGACGGGAGGGTGCTGCGGGGGGAGCGCAACCGCGACGCGATCGTCGAGGCGCTCCTCGAGCTGATCGCCGAGGGCGACCCGCAGCCGTCCGCGCGCAACGTCGCGCAGCGGGCCGGCGTGTCGTTGCGCACGGTGTTCCAGCACTTCAACGATGTCGACACGCTCTACGGCGCCGTGGCCCAGCGCCAGGTCGAGCGCTTGTGGTCCAAGCTCGAGCCACTTCCGGCCAGCGACGAGCCGCTCACGACGCGGGTGGACGCGGTGGTCGCCCAGCGGGTCGAGCTCTTCGAGACGATCGGGCCGGTACGGCGCGCGGCCGTCTCGATGAACAGCGCGTCACCCGCGCTGGCACGGGGTGTCGCCCGGTCCGAGGCGTTCTTGCGCCGCCAAGTGGCGGAGATCTTCGCCCCCGAGCTGGCCGGAGACCCCGACCGCACCGCGGCCGCGGACTTCGCGTGCTCGTTCGAGGCCTGGGAGGGTCTGCGGCGCTCGTCGCGGCGTTCGGTCGCCACCGCGTCACGGGTCATGCGAGTGTTGCTGCTCGCGGTCCTTCGCCCAGAGTAGGGAAACCCCATGAACGTCCTGCTGATCACGACCGACCAACAGCGGGCCGACTCCATCGGGGCCTACGGCAACCCGGTGTGCGCGACGCCGAACCTCGACCAGCTCGCGGCGGGCGGCACGCGGTTCACCGCGGCGCGCACGCAGCACATGCTCTGCCAGCCGTCACGGGCCACGATCGCGACGGGGACCTACCCGTCCACGCACGGGGTCACGTGCAACGGCATCGACCTCCCCGAGCACTGGGCGGACAAGACGATCTCGGCGCACCTCGGCCGGGCCGGCTACGACACCGCGATCTTCGGCAAGGCGCACTTCGCCTCGGTCTTTCCCTTCGTGCCGACCGGCCGGCTCGAGTCGGTCGAAGGGTCCGCGTCGATGCCCGAGGACTGGACCGGCCCGTACTTCGGCTTCGAGCATGCCGAGCTGATCCTGTTCGGTCACAACATGCGCATGGCTCCACTGCAGGGGAACTGGAACTGGTGCTTCGGTCCCGCGCCGATGGGCCTGCACTACGGCCGGTACCTGTTTCGTGACGGCCCCGAGCGCGGCCGCGAGCGGCTCGCGCAGATGCAGCCGGAGTACGGGGGCGCCGCCTGGGACCACACCCAGACCTGGGCGTCGTCGCTGCCCGAGGAGGATCACCCCACCACGTGGGTGGCCGACCGCGCGATCGAGTGGCTGCGGGCCGTCGAGGGCGACTTCTTCGCGTGGGTCAGCTTCACGGACCCGCACCACCCGATGGACCCGCCCGAGCCGTGGGCGCACCGGTACGACCCGGCGGACGTCCTCGAGATGCTCCCGACCGCGCATCCGGAGGAGTTCGACGCCAAGCCGCCGATCCACCGGTTCTGGACCCAGGGCAGCCGCGGCGGACTGTTCGAGTTCGCGAACCCGGGGGCGCGCACTACACGCGCGAAGAGCTCGCGCGCATGACCGCGGGCTACTACGGGATGGTGAGCCAGCTCGACTTCCAGATCGGCCGGGTCCTCGAGGTGCTGGAGGCACGGGGCCTGCGCGAGGAGACGCTCGTGATCGTGACCACCGACCACGGCGAGATGCTCGGCCACCACCAGATGATCTTCAAGGGCCCGCTGCACTACGACGACCTCCTGCGCGTCCCGCTGATCGCGAACGGCCCCGGCTTCGCGACCGGCGTAGTGTGCGACGACCCGGTCGGCACGATCGACATCGCGCCGACCGCGCTCGCGGCGGCGGGGATCGATCTGCCCGACCTGCTCGAGGGCGCGCCGCTCCAGGCGACCGGTGACCGCGAGCACACGCTCACGGAGAACGACTTCGACATCGTGTTGAAGCTGCGGCTCCGCACGCTGTCGACCCGCGACTGGAAGGTCACGCGCTACGAGGACACCCCCGAGGTCGGTGAGCTGTACGCGCTCTCGGAGGATCCCGAAGAGCTCGTGAACCGTTGGGACGACCCCGACTGCGCGTCCGTTCGGACGGAGCTGCTCGATGCGCTCGACGCGACCATGAACCACGACGCGCACTCCGAACCGAAGGTCGGCATCGTCGGCTGACCCACCTAGGCTGAGCCGATGCGGCGAATCCCTCTGGCTCTCGTCGGCCTCGGTGCGCTCACACTGGTTCCTGCGGCCTGCAGCTCCGGCGGCGGCAGCAGCACGCTCGACATGGGCAAGGCCCGCGGCGAGATCACGCAGCTGGCCACCCACGCGTACGCGGCGGAGACGACGGTGGGGGACGTCAAGTGCCCGACCATCGACGTCCCGCTCAAGAAGGGCCTGACCTTCCTCTGCACGGTGGAGATCGACGGCGTGCCGCTACGACTCTCGCTGCGTGAGACCGACGCCAAGGGCAACGTGCACATCGACCAGAACCAGGCGTTGATCATCACGAAGAAGCTCGAGGCCTTCGTCGCGGGATACGCGAACCAGCACGGCCGGCCGACCAGCGCGGTCTCGTGCAGCACGGCCAGCGTGATCACCGCGACCCCGGGCCAGAAGCTCCCGTGCACGATCACGTACGCCAACGGCACCACGGGAACGGCGCAGGTCGGTGTGAAGGATACGAACGGCAAGGTCGCGCTCCTCAACATCGCGCCGTAGGGCTCGTACGATCCCTGGTCATGCTGCGCATCGACGGCCCCCGGGACGGCATCGCGACCCTGACGCTCGACCGCCCGGAGCGGAAGAACGCGCTCTCCGTCGAGCTGCGCGACCGCCTGTCCGACGCGCTCGACGTGCTCGAGGCCGACGCGGCCGTGCGGGTGGTCGTGCTCACCGGCGAGGGCGACGTCTTCTCGGCCGGCTTCGATCTCAAGGAGTTCGAGGCCGCGATCGAGGATCCACCGTTCGGTGAGCGGCTCTGGGCGTCGAGCGACCGGTACCACGGCGCCGTGCTCAACTTCCCGCTCCCCATCGTCGCCGCCGTGAACGGCCCGGCGATCGCGGGCGGCTTCGACCTGGCGGTGATGTGCGACGTGCGCGTCGCGTCGGAGACCGCGACGTTCTCGCATCCCGAGGTGACGTTCGGCGACGTGGTCTACGCCCCGCTGCACGACCTGGTCGGCGGAGCGATCGCGCGGGACCTGTGCTTCACCGGTCGGAAGGTGGACGCGGCCGAAGCCCTGTCGTTGCACCTGGTGTCGCGCGTCGTGGCTCCCGGTGAGCTCGCGGCCGCCGCGTCCGAGACCGCGCAGCAGATTGCCCGCGTGCCCCGGGAGCTGCTGCTGCGCACGAAGGCGAAGGTGCTCCGGCGCGCGGGCATCGCCGCCGAGGGAACGTTGGACCTCTGACCATGGGTGCCCTCGACGTCGACACGGAGCTCACCGGCGGTGATGGCCGGTACTCGGCGCACCTCTCCGAGGACTGGCGGATCTGGGGCCCGAACGGTGGGTACCTCGCCGCGCTCGCGCTGCGGTGCGCGGGCGAGCACTCGCCGTTCCGCCGGCCCGCGTCGTTCACGTGCCACTTCCTCGGCGTCGCGGACTTCACGGACGTCGAGCTGACGGCCCGGACGCACAAGCGCACGAAGCGCGTGGAGTCGCTCGCGGTGTCGATGACCCAGCACGGCGCACCGATCCTCGAGGCGCTGGTGTGGACGGTCGGCGACGTCCACGGGTTCGAGCACGAGGCGTTCCCGATGCCGGACGTCGCCCGTCCCGAGACGACTGCGGTCGCTCGACGAGCGGCTCCCCGACGACGTGCCCGTCTTCCCGTTCTGGGACAGCCTCGAGCTGCGCCCGTGCGACTGGCTCGACGACTGGGAGGCCCGTCCGCCCGGGGAGTTCCGCCAGCGCGGCTGGTACCGGTTCCGTCCGACGCCGACGTTCGCCGATCCGTACCTCGACGCGGCGCGCGCCCTGCTCATCCTCGACACGATCATGTGGCCCGCGGCCGATCGCGGCCACCCGGAGAACACCGAGCTCTACGCGCCGAGCATCGACGTGCAGGCGCGCTTCCACGCGCTGGCCCCGGACGAGGCCTGGCTCCTGGGTGAGGCGTTCTCGCCCGCCGCCGGCGAGGGCCTCGTCGGCGGCACCGGCGCGATCTGGTCCGAGTCCGGTCGACTCCTCGCCACCGGCGGTCAGCAGATGCTCTGCCGTCCCCTCCATCTCAACCCCGCCCCCGAACGCGCCTCGTAGGTCGCGAGCGGGTGGAGGGTGGGTAATCTGACGCGCCGTCAGATCCGGCGACGCCATCGGCGATGAGAGGGACGACGCAATGCTCGACATCGTGATCCGCGGCGGGACCCTCGTCGACGGCACCGGCGCCCCGGCCCGGCCCGGTGATCTCGGGATCAAGGACGGCCGGATCGTCGCGATGGGCGAGGTCGACGAGGCCGCGGACCGCGTGGTCGACGCCACCGGGCTGATCGTCGCCCCGGGATTCGTCGACCCGCACACCCACTACGACGCGCAGCTCTTCTGGGACCCGGTCGCGTCGCCGAGCAACGTCCACGGCGTCACGACCGTCATCGGCGGGAACTGCGGCTTCACGCTCGCGCCGGTCCACGCCGAGGACGCCGACTACCTCCGCCGGATGATGGCCCAGGTCGAGGGCATGCCGCTCGCCGCGCTCGAGAACGGCGTGCCGTGGAACTGGGAGTCCTTCGGGGAGTACCTGAGCCGGCTCGAGGGCAACGTCGGCGTCAACGCGGGGTTCCTGGTCGGCCACTGCGCGATCCGCCGCTACGTCATGGGCAAGGAAGCGGTCGAGCGCGAGGCGACCGAGGACGAGGTCGCCGCGATGGTGGCGGAGCTCGAGGCGTCGATCGAAGCGGGCGGGCCTCGGCTTCTCGACCACGCTCTCGTACACCCACTCCGACGGCGACGGGAAGCCGGTCGCGTCCCGATGGGCCAGCCACGACGAGGTGCTCGCGCTCTGCGGCGCCGTCGCGCGACCACGAGGGCACCACGCTCGAGGCGATCGTCGACGGGTGCCTCGACCAGTTCAGCGACGAGGAGATCGAGCTCTTCACCCAGATGTCGGTGGCCGGCCAGCGCCCGTTGAACTGGAACGTGCTGACCGTCGACTCCCGGGTGCCGGAGCGGGTCACCCGGCAGCTCGCAGGCCTCGACCATCGCGGCGGAGGCGGGCGGACGGCTCGTGGCGTTGACGATGCCGGTGATCGTCCCGATGAACATGAGCTTCAAGACGTACTGCGCGCTGTTCATGCTGCCCGGCTGGAGCGAGGTCATGAGCCTGCCGGTCCCCGAGCGGATCGAGAAGCTGCGCGACCCCGAGACCCGGAAGTGGATGAACGAGCGGGCCCAGAGCGAGGAGGCCGGCGTGTTCCGGCGCCTCGCCGACTGGAGGAACTACGTCCTGGGCGACACGTACTCCGACGCGAACGAGGGGCTCAAGGGCCGGACCGTCGAGGACCTCGCGGCCGAGCGGGGGACCGATCCGTTCGACACGCTGCTCGACATCGTGATCAACGACGATCTGCGCACCATCCTCTGGCCGATCGCGCCGGACGGCGACGCGGCGTCGTGGGAGCTGCGCCGGACCGTGTGGGAAGACCCCCGCGCGATGATCGGCGGCTCCGACGCCGGCGCGCACCTCGACCGCATGTGCGGCGCGCCGTACACGACCCGCTTCCTCGGCGACACGATCCGCGGCCGTCAGCTCGTCTCGCTCGAACGAGGCGGTGCAGATGATCACGGATCGAGCCGGCGCAGCTGTTCGGCCTGCGCGACCGGGGCCGGCTCGCGGTCGGCGTCCATGCCGACGTCGTCGTCTTCGATCCCGGGACGATCGGTGCCGGAGCGGCGACGCTCGTCGCCGACCTCCCGGGCAACGCGGCGCGCCTGACCTCCACCGCGGAGGGCGTCAAGCACGTCTTCGTCAACGGCGTCGAGACCGTCAGGAACAACGAGTCGACCGGCGCGACGCCGGGCACCATCCTGCGCTCCGGCCGCGACACCGCCACGGTCTCCACCCGCTGAACGAGGGAGCCCGGATGCGTCTGGCTCAGGACTACACGGAAGCCCGAGGCCGGTTCCTCGACGCGGCGCGCGCCGCGGACACCCGGGTCGTGCACCACGACCACCCGCTGGTCGGCCCGGCGGGGGAGTCGCTGGCGACGGACGTCGCGATCGTCGGCCGGCCGGACGCGCCGACCCGCCTGCTCGTGATCTCGGGAACGCACGGCGTCGAGGGCTTCGCGGGCTCGATGTGCCAGACCGAGTGGCTGCGCGAGGGGGCTTCGGTGCCCGACGACCTCGCGGTGGTGCTCGTGCACGCGATCAACCCGTACGGGTTCTCGTGGATCCGGCGGGTGAACGAGGACAACGTCGACCTGAACCGCAACTGCATCGACTTCAGCGCCGGAGTGCCGGAGAACCCCGGGTACGACGAGCTCGCCGCGGCGCTGGTGCCCGCGACGTGGGACGAGCCGACCCAGGAGGCGACGAACGGCACGCTGCTCGAGTTCGCGACGGAGCACGGGTTCGACGCGCTCCAGGAAGCGGTGTCGAAGGGTCAGTACCGCCACGACACCGGCGTCTTCTACGGCGGGACGCGTCCGGTGTGGTCGCAGCGGACGCTCGAGGCGATCGCCCGCGAGACGCTGGCCGGCGCGCAACGCACCGGGATCATCGACCTGCACACCGGGCTCGGGCCGTTCGGCGTGGGCGAGCTCATCGCGAGCCACCCCGACGACGAGGGAAAGGCCCGACTCGGCGACTGGTACGGCGACGGCAGCTACACGCTGCCGGCCGAGGGCACGTCGGTCTCGGCCGACGTGAGCGGGGACGTGCTCGACGCGCTCGACGGGTGGGTCGAGAGCCCCGAGGTCACGAGCATCTGCATCGAGTGGGGGACCGTCGACATCATCGAGGTCTCGAACGCGCTGCGGGCCGACGCCTGGCTCCACGCTCACGGCGACCCGCGGGGATCCGAGGCCGGCCCGATCAAGGCCGGGCTCCGAGCTGCGTTCGCCCCTGACGACCCCGAGTGGGCCGGCATGGTGTGGGACCGCTTCTGCGAGATCACCGAGGGCGCGACGCAGGGCCTCGGGGCGTAGCCGGGGCTCAGACCGGGCTCTGCCACCGGTTCACGTCCGCGCCCGACCGGGTGGGGTTGTGCGGGATCACCGAGAGCATGCGCTTGCGGTCGTGCACCTCCCAGCGGTGCGCGCAGATGACGGCGACGGCACCCACGGCGACGAGCCCGAGCCCGACCGGCACGAGGAACTCACCGGCTTCGAGCACCGCACCGCCGACGCCGATCCAGCCACCGAGCGGACGCAGCAACAAGCGCGGGAGCACCCAGTACGTCGCGAGCGTCCCTGCGCCGACGACGATCAGCCAACGACCGATCCGTCCGACTGCCCACACGCGGTGCTCGACGCGGAGCATCCCGTAGGTGATGAGCAACAGACCGAAGAACGCGAGCGCGCGCGACAGCGCCTCCCAGAGATCCGCCCAGTGCTCGAGGTTGGGCACCTGGTCGTCGGAAACCGCGACCGTGACCGGCGACGCCGACGCGGAGAGCGCCGCGCCGATCTGCGGTTGTGTCGTGGCCGCGGCCTGCACCGCCTGGGTCACGAGTGCGGGATCGAGCGTGATCGGCCCCTCCTCACCCTTCACGACGTGTGCCTGCACGTGGTCGAGTGCGCCCGCGAACGCTTCGACGAACTGAGGCTCCGCGACGGTCTGGTTCGCGACCGCGGCGAGGTCGGTCGGGTCGGTTGCGACGCCGCCGAGGGTGGCGGTCGCGATCGCCGCGTTCACGCGGTTCACCATCGACTGGTGCACCGTCGACTCGGACAGCACCTGGTGCGCGTCCCGGTGCACGGGGCCCTGATCGAGCACGGTGGCCTGCAACGACCACAAGCCGAACGCGACCGTCGCCAGGAAGAGTCCGAGCGTCAGCGCCGAGGCGGGCGAGAAGCGGTTGCGCATCCTCGTTCATCGGCCGGAAGCGCCCACAAGTTCAATCGCCGCCCAAGTTTGTGGCGGCGGGGGAGCGGAGCGACCACGCGTGACGCGCTCGGGAGCGAAGATGCCCCCGGGGCGAGCCGGCGGACCGGGCAGGGAGGCCCGCGGCCCTGCTCCCGGGGACTCCCTCCATTGTGGCCCGTTCTGACCGTCGGCGGCGAGCGCGGCAGACGAAATTCTTCGAAAGTTTGTCAATGCGGTCGCAGCATTTCGGCGTGTGACGTAGGTCGCTTGGACTACTCGTGAGCGCGGGACCACTCTCGGAGGCGCGCGGACCCGCGACCACTAGCCTCGCCCGCGGTGAACGAGGCGGTGGGTGTCCCGGAGGGCCTGGCGAAGATCGAGGCGGAGCTCCTCGCGCCCGGGGGCTTCTTCGAGATGACCGAGGACGACGTCCTCGGCGAGCGCATGGCGGTGTTCGCGAACCGCCTGCCGAACCTGCGGGAGGCGGTCGTCGCCTCCGTCGGCTTCGGTGATCGCGAGTACCTGATCTTCAGCGATGGCGACACGCGTCGTGTCATCACGTTCCGGGAGCACGAGCGCGCGGTCGCGTCCGTGGCCGCCGCGTCTCGCGGGACCGCTACGGCGTCCGTCCCGGCGACCGGGTCGCGATCCTCGCGGCGAACTGCCCGGAGTGGATCGTGACCTTCTGGGCGACGATCAGCCTCGGCGCGATCGCGGTCGGGCTCGAACGGCTGGTGGGTGGGGACCGGAGATCCGGTACGGGATCGAGGACTCGCGATCCCAAGGTCCTCGTCGCCGACCGCAAGCGGCTGGCGCGTCTCGAAGGTGTGGACCCCGGCGTGCCCGACGATCGTGATCGAGGACGAGTTCGACGCGCTCTGGGGCTACGACCTCGACGCGGCGCTGCCCGACGTGCCGATCGCGGAGGACGACCCCGCGGTCATCCTCTACACGAGCGGCACGACCGGTCGGCCGAAGGGCGCGGTCAACACGCATCGCAACATCGTGGCCGCGCTCGGGTTGTCGTTCTTCCACGGCGCGCGGATGGCGATCCTCGACCGCCGGACCGACGCCCGACGCGTTGCCCGATCGTGCCAGCTCGTCACGTCGCCGCTGTTCCACGTGTCGGGTCTGCACATGACCGCGATCGCGTATCTGGTCGGCGGCGTGCGCTCGGTCTGGACCGTCGGCCGGTTCGACCCGAGGAGCGGTCATGCAGCTCATCGAGACCGAGCCGCATCACGCACTGGTCGTACACGCCGACGATGCTCCACCGGTCGTGCAGCCACCCCGCGGCTCGCCGAGTACGACCTCAGTCGCTGCGCAGCGGTGGCGGCGGCGGCGCCACGTTCTCGCCGGCGCTGCTCGAGCGCCGCGCGAAGGAGGCGCTCCCGAACCTCGGCAGCTCGATGGGCGTCGGGTACGGCCAGACCGAGTGCGCCGCGCTCGCGACGCTCAACGCGGGCGAGGAGCTCAATCGCTTCCCGGAGTCGGCGGGCCGCCCGCTGCCGACCGTGCAGCTCGTGATCCGCGACCCCGACGGATCGGCGCCTCCCGGAGGGCGAGGACGGCGAGATCCGCGTGCGGGGACCGATGGTGATGCCGGGCTACTGGCGCCGGCCCGAGGCGACGGCCGAGGAGATCGGCTCCCCGGCGGCTGGCTGCGCACCGGCGACATCGGGCGGCTCGAGGGCGGTCGCCTCTACCTCGCGTCGCGCAAGCGGGATCTGATCCTCCGCGGCGGCGAGAACGTGTACCCGGTCGAGATCGAGAACCGGCTCGAGGATCACCCCGACGTCGCGGAGGTCGCGGTGATCGGCGTCGACGCACGACGAGCTCGGGCAGGAGGTGCAAGGCGATCGTGGTGCCGGTCGCCGGGCGTCGACCTGATGCCGAGGAGCTCCGCGCGTTCTGCGCCGCGGCGCTCGTCGTACTACAAGGTGCCGGCGCACTGGGAGCATCCGGACGGAGCCGTTGCCGCGCAACGCGTCCGGGCAAGGTCGTGAAGGCAGGTGCTGACTCGAGCGCGCGCGCTGCAGTTCGTCGAGAGGACGGCGAGCGCTGACCGTGCCGCTCGACCTCGCCGCGCTCGTCGCGCCCGACCACACCGCGCTCGTGCTGCAGGAGGTGCAGAACGGCGTGGTCGGCGACGCCGTCGGCGCTGCCCGACGCTCGCGGACGCAGCCGCGGCCGTCGACCTGATCCCGCACTGCGCGCGCCCTGGCCCGTGCCGCGCGGAGCGTCGGCGTGCCGGTGTTCCACTGCACGGCCGAGACCCGCGACGACCTCACGGGCGCCAACCGCAACGCCCGGCTCTTCGCCGGCGTGCGGAAGTCGCCGGTCCGACTCTCGCCGGGCACGGACGCGGTGCAGGTGCCGGAGCGATCGGGGTCGACCCCGCGACGTCGTGCTGCCCCGCCATCACGGGCTCGGCCCGATGACCGGCACCCAGCTCGACTCCATGCTGCGCAACCTCGGTGTGACGACGATCGTCGGCGTCGGCGTGTCGGTGAACATCGGGATGACGAACTTCGCGTTCGACGCGGTCGAACCGCGGCTACCAGTTCGTCATGCCGACCGACGCGGTGGCCGGCGTCCCGGCCGACTACGCCGCCGCCGTGGTCGCGAACACCCTCGCCCTCGTGGCGACCCTCACCACGACGGCCGTCGTCACCGCCGCCTGGACCTGACCTGACCTGACCGGACCGCACCGGACCTGACGGAGCCCCGACTCGTTTCGGGGCGTTTCAAGGTCGCTCTGGCGACGACCAGACGCCCCGAAACGAGCTTCAGTCGACGACGTGGAGCTCGATCCGGTACACGAGGGTGTCGTCGTCGATCGGCCCGGCGTGGGCGGCGCGCCGACGGAGTGCCTCGCGGTCCGGCTCCCCGGACCGGCGGACGTCCCGGTCGGTCACGGCGGAGAACGGGATCAGCTCGATCGAGTCCACCTCGAAGTGACCGGACTCGACGGGATAGCGGCCGCCGACCTTGACCTTCGGTCGGCTCCACAAGCGGACCGAGACGGTGATCCGGCCGGCGAGCACGTCGTCGCGGACGTCACGACTGAACTGCACGGTCGGAGGCTACGGCGAGCGGCCGGGGGAGACATCTGACGGGGCGTCAGATGTAGCCTGCCCGGCATGTTCACCGCCGAGACCTTCCCGAAGATCATCTCCGTCGACGACCACATCATGGAGCCGCCGAACGTCTGGCAGGACCGGCTCCCGGAGAAGTTCAAGGAGGTCGGCCCGCGCCTGGTGCGCCTGAAGGTCAAGGACATGAAGTTCGTCGGCGGCGTCTTCAGCTATGCGGAGGCGGGTCCGAGACGAAGACGGCACCTGGTGCGACTGGTGGATGACCGAGGACCTGCGGTACCCGCTCATGCGCCTCATGGCCGCCGCGGGCTACCCGCGCGACGAGATCACCGTCTCGCCCATCACGATGGACGACATGCGGAAGGGCTGCTGGGAGCCAGACGGCGCGTCTCGAGGACATGGACGACGAACCACACCGAGGTGTCGCTCTCGTTCCCGACCTTCCCCCGGTTCTGCGGCCAGACGTTCCTCGAGCGCAAGGACAAGGAGCTCGCGGACCTCTGCGTCAAGGCGTACAACGACTGGATGTTCGACGAGTGGTGCGCCGGCACCAACGGCCGGCTCGATCCCGCTCCCGATCGTCCAGCTCTGGGACGCCAAGCTCGCGGCCGCGGAGGTGCGGCGCAACGCGGCGCGCGGCGGTGCACGCGGTCTGCTTCACCGAGATCCCGCCGTTCCTCGGCCTGCCGTCGGTGCACGACAAGGACGGCTACTGGGACCCGTTCTTCCAGGCGTGCGCGGAGACCGAGACCGTCGTGTGCATGCACATCGGCTCGAGCTCGAAGATGCCGTCGACGTCGGCCGACGCCCCGGCCGCGGTCGGATCGACCCTGACGTACATGAACGCCGCGATGTCGATGACCGACTACCTGATGTCGGGCATCCTCGAGAAGTTCCCGTCGCTGAAGCTCGCGTACTCCGAGGGCCAGATCGGCTGGATCCCGTACGTCCTCGAGCGCGCCGACACGGTCTGGAAGGACAACCGCGGCCTGGGGTGGCGTCGGCGAGAAGGTCAAGCGCCCGCCGTCCGAGTACTACTACGAGAGCACGTCTACGGCTGCTTCTTCGACGACCCGCACGGCCTGAAGTCGCTCGAGAGCGTCGGTGTCGACAACATCACGTTCGAGACCGACTACCCGCACAGCGACTCGACGTGGCCGCACTCGCTGAAGGTCGCGATGGACATCATGGAGGGCCTCGACGACGAGACCATCGTCAAGGTCGTCCGGACCAACGCGATCCGGATGCTCCACCTCGACCTCGACGCCTGATCCACCCGCGCGAAAACCGCCGGAGCGCCGCTGGCAGTCGCGGTCTGGCGGTGCGCTCCGGGGATCTTCGAAATTACCGGGAAGAGGCCGCGGACGGACATCGCTTCGCCGACGCGCTGGACCACGATCGCGTAGGCCGCGCGCCGCAACGAGATCTTGTGGGTCTGTGAGGTCGTCCACACCTGGGCGAAGGCCTCGTGCATGGTGTGGTGCAGGCGCTCCGCGGCCACCCCGTCGAGCCACGCGATGCCCTGACGGTTCTGGGCCCACTCGAAGTACGACGACGTGACGCCACCGGCGTTGGCGAGGATGTCGGGCACCACGACGATCCCACGCTCGTGGAGGATCGCGTCGGCCTCGACGGTGATCGGGCCGTTGGCGGCCTCGACGATCACCTGCATGCCGCAGTGGCGGGCGACGTCGGCGTCGATCGCACCTTCGAGCGCGGCCGGCACCGCGAGCTCGCACTCGACCGCGAAGACGTCGGCGACGTCGAGTGGCTCGCCTCCGGGGAACCCGGCGACGGTCCCGTGCTCCGTGGCGTGGTCCGACAGCGCCGCGACATCGAGGCCGCCCGAGTTGGTCACTGCGCCGTGGACGTCGCTGACCGCGACGATCCGCATGCCGGCCGAGTGCAGCAGGAACGCGAGTGGGCGCCCGACCTTGCCGAACCCCTGGATCACCGCGCGCCGGCCGACGAGGGGGAGTCCGAGCTCTTCGAAGATGTCGCGGCTGCACATGACGACGCCCGCCGCGGTGCCGCCGGCGTGCTCCGCGGTGCCGCCGATCGCGAGCGGCTTGCCGGTGACCGACGCGGTGATCGCCTCGCCGCGCGCCATCGAGACCGTGTCCATGAGCCAGGCCATGACCCGGCCGTCGGTGTTGACGTCGGGCGCCGGGACGTCCTTGTCCGGGCCGAGCAGCGGCATGATCTCCCACGTGTAGCGCCGGGTCAGCCGCTCGAGCTCACCGATCGACAGCAGGGTCGGGTCACAGCGCACCCCGCCCTTGGCGCCGCCGAACGGCAGGTTCATCACCGCGGTCTTGAACGTCATCTCCGCCGCGAGCGCGGACACCTCGCGCTTGTCCACCGCGGGGTGGAAGCGGATGCCGCCCTTGCCGGGGCCGCGGGTGGTGTCGTGGTGGACCCGCCAGCCGGTGAACACCTCGAGCGAGCCGTCGTCCATGCGGACCGGCACCGAGACCTCGAGCACCCGACTCGGGGTCTGGAGCCGCCGGTGCGCATCGGGGTCGAGGTTCACGATCGCGGCCGCGTCCGCGAGGTACTCGAGGATCTCGGCCCAGCGGTCCTTGCTCATGTACCTCTCCCGGTTGTGACGCTTGAAACGGTACCGCCGGATCGAGCGCTACCCGAGCAACGCCGGCGCGAGCCGTCGCCACCCGTCCATCGGGAGCTCCGCGCGACTGTCGACCAACACCTGGACGCAGACGTGGTCGGCGCCCGCCGCGAAGTGCTCCTCGACGCGCGCGCGGATCGCCGCCTCGTCGCCCCAGGCCACGATCGCGTCGACCAACCGGTCGGTGCCGCCGTCGGCGAGGTCCTCGTCGACCCAGCCCAGCCGGAGCAGGTTGTTCGTGTAGTTCGGCAGCGTCAGGTAGATCGACATCGCGGCGCGGGCGATCTCGCGGGCCTTGGCCGGGTCCGACTCGAGCACGACCATCTGCTCGGGCATCAGCCACGCGTCGGGGCCCATGACCTCGCGCGCGATCGCGGTGTGCTCGACCGGCACGAAGTACGGATGCGCGCCGATGGCCCGATCGGCCGCGAGCGCCAGCATCTTGGGGCCGAGCGCGGCGAGCGCGCGCACGGGCTCGGCGGCGGGCGGCGTGGCGAAGTACGGCGCCGCGTCCATCCCGTCGAGGTACTCGCGCATCGCGGTCAGCGGAGGCCCGTACTCGTGCTTGCGCAGACCTTCGACGGCGGGCTGGTGGCTCACCCCGAGCCCGAGCAGGAAGCGGCCCGGGAACGCGTCGGTGAGCGTCTTCCACACTGACGACATCGCGAGCGCGTCGCGGCCGTAGATCGACGCGATGCCGGTGGCGACCACGAGCCGTTCGGTGGCTTGGAGGATGAGCGCCGCGTTCACGAACGGGTCGCGCCCCGCCATCTCGGGGAGCCAGAGGGCGTCGTAGCCGAGGGCCTCGATCTCGGCGACGATCCCGGGCACCGCCGCGATCGGCTGCGCGTCGAGGTTCCCGGTCCAGATGCCGACTCGTCCCAGCTCCATGCCGCCATTCTGGGCCACGGGGATCGCACCCGGACCGCCGGCCCGGTGGATGCTGAATGAGAACCTGTTCTAGTCTTGGTCACAGGCCCGAATCGGCCCACCTCTGCGGCCCCCGAGGAGCGACGTGCGATCAACTCTGTCCGGTGAAGACACGTACCAGCTGCTGATCGATGGCGAGTGGGTCCCGGGGGGTGACGGCGCCTATCCGGTGGTGAACCCGGCCACCGAGGAGGTCGTCGCCGAGGCGCCCGAGGCATCGGCCGACCAGGCCCGCGCCGCCGCGGCCGCGGCGCAGGCCGCGTTCCCGGCCTGGTCCCAGACCGACCCGAACGAGCGTGCGCGACTCCTCCAGGCCGCGGCCGACGCGGTCAAAGCACGCGCCAAGGAGTTCGTCCCGCTCGTCATCGCGGAGACCGGTTGCACCTACAACGTCGGCCGCACCATGCAGGTCCCGATGGTGTCGACGCGGCTCGAGCGCTACGCGGTCGGCGCACTTGAGTCCAGCGTGACTCCGCTCGCGCCGCAGGAGGTGCAGGCCACCGCATTGGCGCCCGGCGGGCTCATCGGCGCCCTTGCCCGACGAGCGCCCATTGGCGCGGTTGCGTGCATCACGTCGTACAACTTCCCGCTCGTCAACATGGTCGGCAAGCTCGGTCCCGCGCTCGCGACCGGTAACACCGTCGTCGTGCGCCCCGCCGGCCAGGACCCGCTCGCGGTCATCGAGCTCGTGAACCTGCTCCACGAGGTCGGGTTCCCTCCGGGTGTCGTGAACATCATCACCGGGTCGTCGCCGGTGTCGGGCCAGGCGCTCGTCGAGTCGCCCGACATCGACATGGTGAGCTTCACGGGGTCCACCGCGGTCGGGATGCAGATCGGTGAGACCGCGGGCCGGGGGCTGAAGCGTCAGCTGCTCGAGCTCGGCGGCAAGGGTGCGGCGATCGTGTTCGAGGACGCCGACATCAAGTCCGCGGTCGGCATGATCGGGTCCGTCTGGACCTTCCACTCCGGCCAGATCTGCACGGCTCCCACGCGCGCCATCGTCCACCGCTCGGTCTACGACCACGTGGTCGACGGGCTGGCCAAGATGGCCACGGTGCTCAAGGTCGGCGACCCATTGGAGAAGGACACGGTGATCGGTCCGCTCATCACGGAGGCGCACCGCGGTCGGGTCGAGGGCTACATCCAGTCCGGTCGCGACGAAGGTGGCGAGGTCGTCGCGGGCGGTGGCCGGCCCTCGCACCTGGAGAAGGGCTGGTACCTCGAGCCGACGCTCATCGCGAACTGCCGCCCCGACATGCGGGCGGTGCAGGAGGAGATCTTCGGCCCCGTGATCGTCGCGGTCCCGTTCGACGACGAGGACGAAGGCATCGCAATCGCGAACAGCACCGAGTTCGGCCTCTACGACTACGTGTTCTCGAAGGACACCAGCCGGGCGATGCGCGTCTCGCGCCGCATGCGCGCCGGCAACGTCGGGATCAACACGGTGCAGCGCAACCAGGAGACCCCGTTCGGCGGCACGAAGCACAGTGGGATCGGTCGCGACGGGGGGTCGTTCGGGTTGCACGCCTACACCGAGCTGCAGTCCGTCGTCTGGCCCGGCTGAGCGTCGACGCCCATCATGGAATTCGGGATCTTCCACTCGGGCCACGTGCCCACCCAGCCGACCGCCGACGCGCAGCGCCGGTTGGAGCACCGACGCCTGCACGACGAAGCCGCGGTCGCGGTCGCGGGGGACCGCAACGGCTTCAAGTACTCGTGGTTCACCGAGCACCACTTCCTCGAGGAGTACTCGCACGTCTCGGCGAGCGAGGTGCTCATGGGCTACGTCGCCGGCCGGACCGAGCGGATCCACCTCGGATCCGGGATCTTCAACCTCACCCCGCCGGTGAACCACCCGGCGCGGGTCGCCGAGCGCGTGTCGATGCTCGACCACCTGAGCAACGGCCGGTTCGAGTTCGGCACCGGACGCGGGTCGTCGAGCACCGAGTACCAGGGCTTCGGCATCCCCGACGCCGAGACCACGCGGGACCTCTTCGACGAAGCCCTGCCGGAGGTCGTGCGCATCCTGCAGGAGGCGCCGTACGACTACACCGGCGACGGCTTCTCCATGCCGGCGCGCACGGTGCTGCCCCGGCCGTGGACGGTCCCGCACCCGCCGCTGTGGCTCGCGTGCGGCAGCCCGTCGACGTTCGAGAAGGCCGGCCGCCTGGGCATGGGCGCGCTGTGCTTCACGATGGGGGACCCGGAGGATCTCGCGCCGCTGATCGAGAGCTACAAGAACGCGGTGAGCAGCTGTACCGAGCCGATCGGCGCGTACGTGAACGACAACGTCGCGACCGTGAGCATGCTGCTGTGCCTCAACGACCGCGAGCGGGCGATCAACCAGTTCCGCAACATGGGTGCGTCGGAGTACCAGTCGCTCGTCGTGCGCTGGCTCGACTCCATCCCGCTGCCGGTGGACATCGACCGCAAGAGCTTCAGCGTCCCCGAGCCGAGCGTCGACGAGCTGGTGGCGTCGATCGACGAGGGCCGGCGCAGCGTGGGCACCCCGGAGGACGTCGCCCGGTCGGTCGAGCGGTGGCGTGACGCCGGCGCGGACCAGCTGATCTTCGGCATCCTCAACAACACGTTGCCGCTCGAGATCGCCGAGGAGTCCATCGAGACGTTCGGGCGGGAGGTGATCCCCGCGTTCGACGCCGACCCGGTCCACTCGACGACGAAGCAGCGCGACGCCCAGCTGGGAGCGGCATGAGCGTCAGCACCGTGTCCGTCGTCCCCGCGGGGAAGCTGGTGTACGGGATCCAGCTGCCCGTCCAGGCGCTGAGCATCAACACGTCGATGCCGTGGGAGAAGGACGCGACCGTCGACGACCTGCGCCGCGCTGCGCTCACCGCGGACCAGGCCGGCTTCTTCTACGTCGCGATCTGCGACCACGTCGCGATCCCGCGTGAGAAGGCCGAGACGATGTCGACGACGTGGTTCAACCCGGTCGCAACCCTCGGGTGGATCGCGGGCCAGACCACCCGGACCCGGCTCATGACGAACGTGTACGTCGCGGCCTACCGGCACCCGCTCGAGACGGCCAAGGCGTTCGCGACGCTCGATCACCTCTCCGGAGGCCGGGTGATCCTCGGAGTCGGCGCGGGCCACGTCGAGGGCGAGTTCGCGGCGCTGGGCATCCCGTTCGCCGACCGGGGCCGCCTGACCAACGAGGCGGTCGACGGCATCCTCGATGCGTGGACCCACGAGTTCGTCGGCGACGTCGGCCTCCGGCCCCGGCCCGCCCAGCAGCCCCGGCCCCCGATCTGGATCGGCGGGTCGTCGAAGCCCGCGCTCCGGCGGGTCGCCGAGCGCGGTGACGGCTGGATCCCGCAGGGCACGCCCAAGAAGCTGATGCCGGAGTCGATCGAGTACCTGCAGGAGCACCGCGACGCGGTGCGGCCGGGGGAGCCGATCGAGGTCGGCATGATCACCGAGTACCTCTACGTCGGCGAGGCGGACTGGGAGCTCCCGCAGTACACGCGCAGCGGCCCCCCGGCCTCCCTGGCCGAGAAGCTCAACGAGTACGGCGCGCTCGGCATCTCGCACCTGCAGCTGCGCTTCGCCTCGCGGTCGATCGACGAGCTCTGCGACCAGATGGCGCGCTTCGGCGACGAAGTCGGCCCGCTCCTCACCCGCTGACCCGGTCCCTGCTCTCCCGTCCCGTCCCGGCCCCGACCCCGAAGGACCCGCCATGCCGATGTTCGTGATGCGCCACGACTTCCGGGCGCCCGCCTTCGGGCCCGCGTCGACCGCCGACATCTACACCGCCGCGCTCGAGCAGTTCCGCTGGGCCGACCAGCAGGGGTGGGACTTCGCCGTGGTCTCGGAGCACCACGGTCTCGAGGACGGGTGGCTCCCGGCGCCGCTCACGATCGCAGGGGTGATCGCGGGCATGACCGAGCGCATCCCGGTCCTCCTGAGCGCGGCCGTCGTCCCGCTGCACGACCCGGTGCGGCTCGCGGAGCAGATCGCGGTGCTCGACCACGCGACCAAGGGCCGGGTGTGGACCGTCGCGGGCGCGGGGTACCGGCCGGAAGAGTTCGAGATGTGCGGAGCCGACCTCAAGCAGCGCGGCAAGCTCCTCGAGGAGTACGTCGGGGTCATGCTCCAGGCGTGGACCGGTGAGCCGTTCGAGTGGCGGGGCCGCACCATCACGGTGACGCCGAAGCCGTTCACGCAGCCCCACCCGACGCTGCTCATCGGTGGCGGCGTGGAGGCTGCCGCGCGGCGTGCGGCGCGGCTGCGGCTGCCGATGATGCCGATGAACGAGGACGCGCGCCTCGCCGAGTGGTACGCCGACGAAGCCGCGAAGACCGGCTTCGAGGGCGGGTTCGTCATGGCCCCGTCGGGCCCGACGTTCGTGCACGTGAGTCACGACCCGGAGCGCGCGTGGGAAGAGATCGCGCCGTACGTCATGTACGAGGCCCAGACCTACGCCGGCTTCCAGACCGGGGGGCAGCACTCGACGCCCATGGTCGACGCCGACACGCTCGACGACCTCAAGGCGAGCCCGCAGTACCTCGTCGGCACGCCCGACGAGGTGGTCGAGGCCGCCGGGAAGGTGTCGCCGATGGGCGCGCTGACGTTCAACCCGCTGGCCGGCGGTCTGCCTCCGGACATCTCGTGGGCCAGCCTCGAGCTGTTCGCGTCCGAGGTCATGCCCCGCCTCCGGCCACCCGCGTAGCGCGACCGTGCCGATCGACCCGCGGGCGCCCGTCATCGTCGGGGTCGGCGCGCGCACGCAACACGCCACGGACCCGCTCGATGCGCTCGATGCGTTCGAGCTGATGGCGGCGGCGACGGAGTGCGCCGGCGCCGACAGCGGGGCCGCGGGAGTGCTCGGCCGCGTCGATCTGGTGCTCGCGTCGCGCGGGATCTGGTCGTACCGCGACCCGGGCCGCGTGCGTGGCCGAGCGCTTCGGCGCGTCGAACGTCCGCAGCGTGGTCGGCGAGATCGGCATCCTCCAACAGACCCTGTTGACCCGCGCCGCGCGGGCGATCGCCGACGGCGACGCGGACGTCGTGCTGGTGTGCGGCACCGAGGCGAAGCACCGGGCGCTGCTCGCGGCGAAGGCCGGCATGCAGCTCGACGACCCGGACCCGTCCACGACGGAGCCGGACGAGGTGCTGGCCCCGGTGGGCGACATCCTCAGCCGCACCGAGATCGAGCGCGAGCTGGCGGTGCCGGCTCATCAGTACGCGTCGATCGAGAGTGCGATCGCCCACGTCGAGGGGCGCACGCCGGTCGAGCAGCGGCGCCAGGTCGCGGAGCTGTGGGCGCGGTTCGCGGCGGTCGCGGCGGCGAACCCGGACGCGTGGGACCGCAGCGGGCGCGACGCCGACGCGATCGGCACGCCGGGTCCGGGCAACCGGATGATCGCAACGCCGTACACCAAGCTGCTCTGCTCACAATGGAACGTCGACCAGGCCGCGGCGATCCTCCTGACGTCGACCGCGGCGGCGGACGCGCTCGGCATCACCCGTGATCGCCGCGTGTTCGCCCACGCCGCGGCCGAGTCCAACCAGATGGTTCCCGTCCCGTACCGGGCCGAGATCCACCGGTGGCCCGCGTTCGAGGCCGTGGCCGACGCGCTCGGCCTCACCCGCCCGGGCGTCGAGCTGCCGTCGGTCGTCGAGCTCTACAGCTGCTTCCCGGCGGCGGTGCAGGCCCAGGCCCGCGCGCTCGGCCTTCCGCTCGACGCCGCGCTCACGGTCTCCGGCGGCATGACGTTCGGGGGCGGGCCGCTCAACAGCGCCGCGCTCCAGGGGATGGTCCCGCTGGTCCGCCGGCTGCGCGACACGCCCGGCGCGCGCGGCCTCAGCACGTCGGTGAGCGGGATGATCACCAAGCCGGGCGCGTCGATCTGGTCGGCCACGCCGCCCGGTGACGGTGGGTTCCGGAGCACCGACGTGACGGCCGAGGCCACGGCCCGGACCGCGGTCCACGCGCTGCTGCCCGACGCCGTGGGCCCGGCGATCGTGGCGAGCCACACGGTCGTCTACGACGCCGGCGAGCCCGCCCGCGCGGTCGCGGTGCTCGACGTGGAGGGGGGCCGCACGGTGGCCCGATCAGGTGATGCCGGCGTCGTGGTGGACATGACCGAGAGCGACTGGGTGGGGCGCCCGGTCCGGGTCGTGAGCCCCGGTGCGTTCGCCGCGGTCTGATCGGTCCCCGACGCCCGCCTTCGGTAGCGCCAGGCCGGTCACTAGGGTTCCCCTCTTGCGGACGGACGAGGAGGCGCAGCCGACGCCGCGGGATCGCGGCTGGACCATCGGCTTCGTCGCGCTGCTCCTGATCCCTCTCGTGGTGTCGGCGTGCTACCTGTGGTTCGCGGTCGGGAGCTCGTACTACCCGGTCAGCGACTGGGCGCTCTTCGAGCTCCACACGCGCGACGTCTTCCACCAGTTCCTGTTCGTCGGCCCGTACTCGAGATACGGCTGGAACCATCCGGGCCCGATGCTCTATTACGTCCTGGCCCTCCCGTACAAGCTCTCGGGCTCCCGGTCGATCTCCATGCACATCACCGCGCTGTTCGTCAACGGGCTGACGATCGTCGGGATCGCGTGGGTCGCGTTCCGGCGGGGCCGGCTGCCCATGGTCATCGCGACGCTGGTGCCGCTGAGCCTGCTCACCCACTCGCTCGGCGTCGACATCATGCGGAATCCGTGGAACCCGTACCTGCCGATCCTTCCGCTGCTCCTGTTGCTGCTGCTCTGCTGGTCGGTGGCGGTCGGCGACCTGTGGATGCTGCCGATCGCCGTCGGGGTGGCGAGCTTCGAGATCCAGCTCCACGTCGGGCTCGCGCTCGAGTCGATCGTCTTCCTCGGCGTCGCGCTGATCGCGATCGTCGTGCACGGATGGCGCCAACCCCGCTCCGACCGGCGGGCGTGGTGGCGCCGCGCGGCGAAGGTCGTGGGCATCTCGGCCGTGGTGTTCTTCGTGCTCTGGCTCCCGGTGATCTGGGGCACGTTCATCCGCAAGGACGGGAACCTGGGCAACATCATCCAGTTCTTCCAGCAGTCCCACAACACGACCGGGCTCACGAAGGCGCTGGAGGCGCTCGGGCTGCAGTGGGGCTCACGCCCCGAATGGATCCTCGGCCCCCGCGGCAACACGGTCATCGGGGCCCAGCTCACGGACGGCCACTGGTGGCTGCCGCTCAGCCTCGTCCTGGGCGTCATCGCGACCGTGATCGCGGCGCGCCGCCGGTCGGCCGCGACCCTGTGGCTCGCGGGCTTCGTCGGCATCGGGTTCGTGGCCGCGGTCATCGCGGTGAGCAACACCGTGGACCTCCTGTTCCCATACCTGATCCGGTGGACGTGGGTGATCGGGACCGCGCTCGGGATCCTCGTGCTGCGCGGGCTGTGGTTGGCCGTCTCGCCCGAGCGCCGGGCCGCCGCGCTGCGATGGGTCGTGCCGGTCGCGGCGGTGATCCTGGTGGTGATCAGTGCGACGGAGACCGTCAGCGCCCTGACGGCCGGCACCCCGTACTCGGGCAGCCAGGGCTCCGAGCGCACCATCTCCCGGGAGGTGCTCGCCCACCTGCCGGCGGGGCACGGCACGGTGCTCATCGACAACCGCTACGGCGCGTACGCGACCCCAGGGCTCGTGCTCCAGCTCGAGAAGCACGGCATCAAGTCCGCGGTCGTGCCGAGCCAGGTGATCATGTACGGCTACGACCGCGACGTGGACCACGGGCCGTACCGGGCCGCGCTCATGGTGGTCACTGGCCGGCCCGTCTTCACGGTCAAGGCGAAGGGCCGACGGATCGCCCTCTACGAGCAGCGCCAGTCGGAGGCGAGCCGGAAGGCGACGCGCGTCCTGATCCGCCAGACGCGCCGGCTGCCGCCGTCGAAGAACCGCACGGCACTCATCACCGCGCTCCAGAGCCAGCTCCACCTGCCGAGCAAGGCGGTGGCGGTCTACGAGGTCCCGATCAAGCGGGTGCTGCGGCTCAACTCCGAGGAGAAGAACCCCCGGCTGGTGCGCCCGCTGCGCTGATCAGGTGGGTGGCAGCCAGCCGAGCACGAACGCGCCGAGCGCGAGCAGGAACGTGCCCGCGCTGAGCAGCCGCAGGGTCCGGGCGTCCATGACGTCCCGCCCCCGATGCGTCGTGCGGGCGATGCGGCGGGCGAGGAGCAGCGCCATCGCCCAGGCGCCGCCGCCGACGGCGACGAGCGCGATCGCGAGCAGGTGGTCCGCCCGGTCGATGGGCCAGACCCGCCGGAGCAGGACGGCGATGCAGAGCGCGACCGCGATGCCCGTGCGGGTCCACGCGAGGTCGGTGCGCTCGCCGGCCAGAGGTTCGTCGGGCTCGAAGATCGCGCCCACCTACGACCCCTCGAACGCGGCGAGGATCACCGCGACGACGGCCACGATCCCGATCCCGATCGAGAGCACGAGCGGGATGCGCGAAGGCACGAGCGGCTTGCCCTGGCGCATGGCCCGTTCATTCGCCTGCCAGTGCGAGTAGCTCGTGATC
Organism: uncultured Acidimicrobiia bacterium; assembly: GCA_963770105.1. GTDB lineage: Bacteria > Actinomycetota > Acidimicrobiia > IMCC26256 > JAENVU01 > Chersky-806. The sequence continues at coordinate 1,049,788 of CAVYOL010000002.1, forward strand.
GCGAGCAGCGCGCCGAGCGCGATGAGCGGAAGCCCGAGGAGCCGGCGCCCGAACGTGACGTCGAACTTCGGGAGGAGCTGGGTCGCGGCGACGCCCGTCGCGATCAGCGCAAGGGCGGTGCGGTTCCACGCGAGGAACGTGCGCTCGTTCGCGTAGGTGAAGCGAACGTCGATCTCCCGCTCGGCGCCGGCGTCCGGGTCGGGTTCGGCGGGTGCGGAGCCGGGGGCCATGCGGTCAGGCGGTGGATGCGTCCGCGAGCTCCGAAGACTCGGTCTCCGGCGGCTTCCAGGTCTTCACCAGCACGATGAGCACCCCGAGCACCAGCAGGACGTCGACCCCGAAGATCACGCGGTCGTTCTGGTGAGGGAGCTTGCAGGGCGTCCGCTGGTACGAGCGGCTGTCCGGCCGCAGGACCGGCAGCGCCTCCGTCGGGCGGGTGTTGCCCGAGAGCGGCGAGTCGCACTGGACGGCCTGGACCGTCGCGACGGGCACGCCGTCCTTGTTCGGAACCGACCCGGTGGGGACGGTGTCCGTGATGGGGGTCACCGCCCACCACGCCACGATCGCGATCCAGACGATGAGGCCGCCGAGCAGCCACGAACGCCACCGATTCATGGGTGCGGGCCGGTCGACATCGTCGCCAACCTACCGGCTCACCAGAGCTGATCGGTGTACGTGTCCGTTCCCGCGACGGTCCCGATGAAGGGCGACGCGAACACCACGGTGCCCAGGCCGGTGGCCGCGAGGTCCTCCCCGAGGCTCGCGAACTGCTCGTCCCAGACCTCCACGGGGTCGCCGTCCACGAAGTAGAGGTGGCAGAACCGGTCCGCGGCGGTGTCGCGGGGCACATCCGACGGCGCGTTGCCGAGCAGCGGGATCGGCGTGAACGTGACGACCTGGTCCGACGGCAGCGGGCGGGACTGCACCCACTCGGTGATCTGGGTGTCCTTGACCCCGTCGGCCAGCTCTCCGATCACGAGCACGACCCCCGGGTAGCGCCGGTCGAGCGCGAGCTCCGCGGGGACGCCGTCCTCGTCCGCGTGCACCTCGCCGCGGTACTTGTACATCAGCGTGTGGATGTGGTCCCGGTGCGGGAACATGCGGTCGTTGGCGTGCAGCCAGTTGACCTGGTTGGTGCCCCACTGGATCCACTCGCCGAACTTGCCGGCCAGGATCCAGTAGACCGCCAGGTAGGAGCCCGAGGTCGGGTCCGGGCAGATCGGCGAGTCGACGGGGTAGCGCTTCGCCTTGCACTCGCGGGTCGCGACGAAGCGCGTCCCCGCGAGGTTCCACGCGCCGATCTGGCAGCCCGCGTAGAAGTGGTCGCGCTCGTACCAGCGGTTGTACGCGACCTCGTGGCCCTTGTGGGGCTCGACCATCGTGATCAGCGCGCCACCGAGCTTGATCGGCTTGTCCCGGGTGTCGCCGGTCCCGACCTCCTGGATGTTCGGCTGGGGCTTCTCCGCCGCTTCGCTCGGGCTCACGGTTCCTCCGTCGTCTCGTAGGTGGCGCGCAGGGCCACCTTGTCTACCTTGTGCATCGCGGTCACCGGTAACGCATCGACGATGACGAGCCGGTCCGGTGCCTTGTAGTCCGCGATCCGGGCCCGGCACCACTCGCGCAGCTCGCCCAGCTGCGGCGGTGTGGCCGGGTCGGCGGGCACCGCGAAGACGCCGCCGAGCTCACCGAGCACCGGGTCGGGCAGGCCGACGACCGCGACCTGGGCGACCGCCGGATGGTCGGCGAGGACCGCCTCGACCTCGGTCGGGTACACGTTGTAGCCGCCCCGGATGTACATCTCCTTGAGCCGGCCGACGATCCGCACGTTGCCGTCCTCCTCGAGGGTCCCGAGGTCACCCGTGTGGAGCCAGCCGTCGGCGTCGATCACCGTCGCGGTCAGCTCCGGGTCGCGCCAGTACCCGCGCATCATGGCTTCGGACCGGCACACGACCTCGCCGACCTCACCGGGCGCGACCGGCTCACCCGAGGCGGGCGCCACGATGCGCAGCTCCACCTCGGGGACCGCGCGGCCGACGGTGGTGGCGACGATCTCGTCCGGATCGCCGATCACGGTGCTCGTGGTGACGCCGGCCTCGGTGCTCGTGTAGCGGCTGAGCACGGGGCACCCGAGCGTCTCGCGCATGCGGCGCACGAGGTCGGGCGAGATGGCGGCGCCACCGATGCCGCACACCCGCAGCTGGGAGAAGTCGGTGCGGGGCAGGTCCGGGTGGGTGAGGACGAGCTCCCACTGGGTCGGCACCCCGGTGCCCATCGTGATGTGCTCCTCCCGGATGAGCCGGAGCGTCTCGGTCGCCGACCACGGCTCGCCCGCCAGCACGATCGTGGTCCCGTTGGCGAGCTCGTCCCACATGCGGGTCATGTACCCGACGTGGGCGAAGGGCAGCACGACGAGGCGGCGGTCGCCGGGCTCGGTCAGCTGGCCCATGCTCTTCGAGATCGCGGCCATGCGGGCGTGGTCGTAGACCGCGCCCTTCGGTGCGCCGGTCGTGCCGCTGGTCCACACGATGCACGCGGCGTCGGTCATCGCGATCGACGGGAGCTCCGCGTCCGCCAGGGCGTCGCGGCCCAACGACTTCCCGAGCTCGGAGACGTGCATGACCGTGCCGGGGTCGACGCCCGCGGGGATCTCGGCCCCGTCGCCCAGCACGGTCACGACCGGATCGGTGCGGTGAATGATGCTCGCCTGCTCGTTCACACCGAGCCGCAGGTTGATGGCGGACGTGATCGCACCGGCCCGCAGTGCACCGAGGTAGCAGGCCGCGAACTTGATCGACGAGCCGAGCATGAGGCACACGACGTCGCCGGGTGCCACCCCGAGACCGACGAGCGTCGCCGCGAACCCGTCGGCGGCCCGATCCAGCCACGCGTACGTGACCCGCTTCTCACCGTGGACGTAGGCCTCGCGCTCCGGGTGCTCGCGCGCCGCGATCTTCAGCAGCTCCGCGGTGTTTCGGGCCGTCGGCACGGATCGACACTAGGTCGGGGACGCGTCACCCCTGCAACGCGGGTTCGATGGCCGCGACGATCCGGTCGCGGCCGTCCCGCTTGGCCTGGTACAGCAGCGCGTCGGCGCGTCCCTCGAGCTGGTCGGGCGCCTCGCCGGGTCGCCACGCGACGATCCCCGCCGAGAACGTGACGCCGATCGGAGCGGCATCGCGCAGGCGTTCGAGAACGTTCGCCGACTCGGCGACGGTGCTGCGGGGGAAGACGATCGCGAACTCGTCGCCGCCGAACCGGGCGAGCAGATCGGTCGGTCGGAGCTCGTTGGTCCAGAGGGCCGCGAGCTGCATCAGGATCCTGTCCGCGCCGTGGTGGCCGAGGGTGTCGTTGCACGTCTTGAACCGGTCGAGGTCGAGGATCGCGAACGAGACGGGGAACTGGTCGCGGCCGGCGCCGGCGAGCACCCGCTCGAGATCCTCCTCGAGCGCGCGCCGGTTCCAGACGCCGGTGAGCCCGTCACGGCGTCCTACGGATCGGACCTCGCCGACGAGCGCGGCGACGACGAGCCCGGAGACGATCGCGGTGCCGACCACGAGCAGCCACTGCGCGGCGCCGCCCTGGATGTGCTGGATCCACAGCACCGCGCCGTAGCAGGCCGCGATCCAGGCGATGTGGCCGGCCGCGGCCCGGCGCGAGAAGAAGTTGAAGGCGTAGAGCGCGACCCAGATGTAGAAGACGGACGCGGTCAGCGACCCGCCGGCGTTGTGCCCGAAGTACACGCCGAGGGTGATGATCCCCGTACCGATCGCCAGCAGGACGTGGAAGACCCACCGCGGCAGCCGCGCGCCGAAGAGGAGGAGCAGCGCGGCCATCGGGTAGCCGAGCAGGGCGCAGATCGCGGTCGAGCGCGTGTCCTGCTGGTGCCAGTGCGGGAGGGCGAGGGAGATGAGCGAGAGGGTCGAGCCGCAGACGTAGAGCACCCCGAGCCACCGGGCCATGGCGCCGGGTCCGCGGGTGTTGTCCCAGCCGACGATGCTCATGGAGTGCTCGCTCCCCCTTACCGGCGCGGCGGAACCGCGCGGCTCGTTCATGCGCTGCAGGGAGAGTTCGGCACGATCCCGGGCCCGCTGAACCCCGAAGGGCACGGCGTGTGCGGCGAGGGCTCGTTACGTTAGATTCGCCAGCCCGGGCCGACGTGGTCCGCTCACCTGCTCGCGGGGCCAAGGGGGCCACATACATGGCGCGTTTCACCGATCGAGTCGCGGTTGTCACCGGAGCGGGCTCCGGCCTCGGCCGGGCGACCGCGAGGATGTTCGCGGCCGAGGGGGCCAAGGTCGCCGTCCTGGACCTCGCCACCGACGCCGCGGAGACCGTGGCCAAGGAGCTGGCTGACGGAGGCGCGACGGCCGCGGCGTACACCGTGGACGTCAGCGACCCCGCGTCGGTCCAGACCGCGGTGGACGCGCTGGCCGCCGACCTCGGCCGTCCGCAGGTCCTCGTGAACTGCGCCGGGATCGGCGGGTTCGCCCGGAGCGAGGAAGAGGACCCGAACCGCTGGGCCGCGATCATCGCCGTCAACCTCACCGGCACCTTCCTGATGTGCCGGTTCACGCTCCCGTACCTGCTCGACGGTGGCGGCACCATCGTCAACATCGCGTCGAACGCCGGGATCATGGGCCAGCCCTTCAGCGCCGCGTACTGCGCGTCCAAGGGCGGGGTCATCAACCTGACCCGCGCGCTCGCGGTCGAGTACCTGGAGCAGGGTGTCCGCGTGAACTGCGTGGCGCCGGGGGGCATGCGCACGCCGCTCACCAAGGGCTTCCGTCTTCCCGAAGGCGCGCCGCTTCGACCTGCTCCGGCCCGTGATGTCGAAGGTCGGGGTCTCGGAGCCGGAGGAAGTCGCGAACTGCATCGCGTACGTCGCCTCGGACGACGCCCGCTACATGATCGGCTCGATCATCTCGATCGACGGTGGGTTGGTGACCTACGGCGGGGGCTTCCCCACATGAGCGAGCTGCTCACGAGCTGGACGTCGCTGTGGGACCTCATCGAGCAGCGCGCCGACGCGACGCCGGACGCGCCATTCGGCATCGACGAGCACGATCGCTCGCTGACCTTCGCCGAGTACCGCGACGCGTGCAACCGCGCCGCGGCCGGGTTCGCGGCGCTCGGGGTGGGCGAGGGGACCAACGTCTCGTGGCAGCTGCCGACCTGGCTCGAGTCGATGGTGCTCGTCGGCGCGCTGGCCCGGCTCGGCGCGGTGCAGAACCCGATGCTGCCGATCTACCGCGAGCGCGAGGTCGGCTTCGTCGTGCGCCAGACCCAGGCGAAGCTGCTCGTCGTGCCGTCGGTGTGGCGGGGCTTCGACTTCGAGGCGATGGCGCGCGGGATCGCGGCCGACACGCCCGGACTCGAGGTGCTCGTGTGCGACAAGCACCTGCCCGACGGCGACCCGTCGACCCTCGGGCCGCCGGCACCGGGCGCGGCCGAGCCGTTCCGGCCGGGCGTCGCGACGGACGGCCCGTGGCGCTGGATCTTCTACACGTCGGGCACGACCGCGGATCCGAAGGGCGCGCGTCACACCGACAAGACGGTGGGGGCATCGGCGTACACGATGGATCTCGTGCTCGAGATGACGGCCGAGGACCGCAACGCGATGGTGTTCCCGTTCACCCACATCGGCGGGATCGGCTGGCTGTTTGCCGGGCTCATGGGCGGCTACGTCCACGTGCTCGTCGAGTCCTTCATCCCGGACACGACGATCCCCGTGCTGGAGCGGAACCGGGTCACGATCGCGGGCGCGGGCACCGCGTTCCACCTCGCGTACCTGACCGCGCAGCGGGCCGAGGCCGGGCGGCAGCTGTTCCCGTACGCCGCGCGCCTTCGTCGGCGGCGGCGCCGCGAAGCCACCCGCGCTGCACTTCGAGGTGAAGGACGAGCTGGGTGGCGTCGGCATCGTCTCGGGCTACGGCCTCACCGAGGTGCCGATCCTCGCGATGGCGAGCATCCACGACGCCGACCAGAAGCTGGCCGACACCGAGGGCCGGGCCGGCCCGGGCGTCGAGGTGAAGGTCGTGAAGCTCGACGGCACGCCGGCCGGACCGGGGGAAGAGGGCGAGATCCGGGCCAAGGGGCCGAACCTCACGCTCGGCTACGTCGACGCGTCGCTCGACGCCGCGGCGTTCGACGAGGAGGGCTTCTTCCGCACCGAGGACCTCGGCAACCTCGACGCGGACGGCTTCATCTCGATCACCGGCCGGCTGAAGGACGTCATCATCCGCAAGGGCGAGAACATCTCGGCCAAGGAGGTCGAGGACCTGCTCTTCACGAGCCCGCAGGTCGCTGACGCGGCCGTCATCGGGCTCCCGGACCCGCGCTCGGGTGAGCGTGCGTGCGCGCTGGTCGTGCCCGCGGACCCCGAGCACCCGCCGACCCTGGCCGAGCTGTTCGAGTTCCTGAAGGGCGAGGGGCTCATGGTCCAGAAGATCCCGGAGCAGCTCGAGATCCTCGAGGTGCTGCCGCGCAACCCGACCGGCAAGGTCCTCAAGCACGAGCTGCGCAAGCAGTACTCGGACCAGTAGGGATCGGGCGTGCCGCTGACCGAAGAGCTCCTCGCGCTGGCCGCGCGCGTCTCGAACTGGGGCCGTTGGGGTCCGGACGACCAGCGCGGCACCCTGAACCTCATCGATGACGCCGCGGTGCTCCGGGGTGCGGCCGCGGTGCGGCGGGGCGCGTCGTTCTCGCTGTCGATCCCGATGCACTCCGAGGGGCCGCAGACCGGCCGGATCCTGGGTCGCGAGAACCCGAAGCACACGGTCACGATCGCGTCGTTCGCGTTCACCGGGAACCCGGCCGACTTCCAGACGAGTGACGACAAGATCGAGACCGGGCTGCAGTCCGCGACGCACTGGGACGCGCTCGCGCACGCGGGCTACGACGACCGGCTCTACAACGACAACCCGTCGTCGGTGATCACCATGGAGACCGGGGCGACGAAGCTCGGGATCGAGCAGTTCGGCCCGCTGGTGACGCGGGCGCTCCTGTGCGACGTCGCCCGGCTCAAGGGCGTCGAGTGGTTCGACGAGCCGTATTCGATCACCGGCGACGACCTCGAAGCGTGCCTGAGCGGCGCCGGCCTGCAGCGCGGAGGCGGGTGACGTCGTCCTCGTCCGGACCGGCCAGATGCACTGGCTCCGGGAAGGGGACCGGCACCGCTACGCGGACATCTCACCGGGCGTCGGTGTCGAGTCGCTCGAGTGGCTGCACGACCACGACATCGCGGCGATCGCGACCGACACGCACACGTTCGAGCCCTACCCGGGGGATCCCGAGAACCCGTACCTGTTCCCGGTGCACATGATCGACCTCCGCGACATGGGGATGCCCCAGGGCCAGCAGTGGGCGCTCGACGACTTCGCGGCCGACTGCGCCGCCGACGGCGTCTACGAGAGCCTCCTCGTCGCGACCCCGCTGCCGATCCACGGCGGCGTCGGCGGCCTCGTCGCCCCCACCGCCGCCAAGTAGACCTCGGGCCGGCTTTCGGGTTGGGTCAGGGGGCGCGGCCGTGGACCACCAGGTGGCGGTCGGTCACCGGCTCGACGACGAACCCCGCGAAGCCGGCGGCGAGCAGCTGGTCCCGCACCTCGTCCGGGGTGAACGCCGCGCACAAGGAGTGCAGGAAGTCACGTCGCAGCACGTCGGGCTCGTCGGGCGCGTAGCGGTCCAGGAGTGACTGTGCGGCTGGGACGGACTCCGGGCGCATGAGGTCCTGGACGAAGATGCAGGCGTCGGTGGCCGCAGCCGTCCGCATCGAGGTCCACAGCGCCGCGGGGTCGTGGAAGTGGTGGAGGGAGCTCGTGCTCACCACCGCATCGAAGGTCCCGAGCGCCGCGAGGTCGTCGTCGGGCAGGACGCGGTGCGCGAACCCGATCTGCGCGCTCATTCCCTCCCGCTCGACCCGTTGCACGCCGAGCGCAAGCATGGCGGGTGACCCTTCGAGCCCGACGATGGTCGTCTCGGGATAGGCGCGGGCGAACCGGACGGTGATGTCCGCCGGACCGCACGCGAGATCGAGCAGCCGCCGGGGCGCGACGCCCGGGAACGCCGCACCGAAGCGGGTGACCGCAGCCTGGTGGGACTCCGCGAAGTCCGCGTCCGAGTACGCCTGGGCCTGGTCGTCGTCGACCATCAGCTCGGGCTCGGTCACGCGCTCCATCACGGCGCGGGCAGCTCGTAGACGACGACGTCGTAGCCGTGCTCGGGATGCGTCGTCGTGCGCTCCAGGGTCATGCCCAGCTTCTGCATCACGTTCCACGAGCTCCGGTTCTCGGGGCGGGTCACGCTCACGAGCCGGTCGAGCCCGAGCGTCCCGAACGCGAAGTCGACGGCGCTGCGGGCGCCCTCGGTCGCGAGCCCCTGCCCCCACGACGACCGCGCGAGGCGCCAGCCGATCTCGACGCAGGGCAGGATCTCGGGGAGGAAGCGGGGCACGGCGAGACCGATGAAGCCGATGCACTCGTCGGTCTCGAGCGGCGCGGCGCACCAGAGGCCGAACCCCTCGTCGGCCCAGCGTTGCCGGAAGCCCTGAAGCTGGTCGGCGGACTCGTGGGGTGTGAGGGGCGTGCCGTGTGCGCCGAGCCAGCGCATCACCTCGGGGTCGCCGCACAGCGCGGCGTACGCGTCGACGTCGTCGTCGCGCCACGGCCGCAGCCGGAGTCGTTCGGTCTCGATCGTCGGGATCGGCGAGGTCGTCGTCACGATCCGGCCATGGCGACGAACGCGTCGAAGAGCGATTGCTGCACCGGATCCCGCCCGGCGGTGTCCTCCGGGTGCCACTGCGCGCCGACGATCCACGCGTCGCCGTCGAGCTCGATGCCCTCGATGATCCCGTCCGGCGCCCGGGCCGTGATCCGGAGCCCGGTGCCGAGCCGGTCGACCGCCTGATGGTGATGCGACGAGCACTGCGCCGTGGTCGCGCCCATCGCGCGGCCGAGCCGGGAGTCCACGTCGATCTCGAGGTCGTGGAGCGTCGCACCCCCTTCGACGCCGGGCGTCCCGTGGCCGATCAGCCCCTCGCGCCCGGTGATGTGCTGGTCGAGAGACCCGCCGAGCTGGACGTTCAGCACCTGCGCGCCGCGACAGATCGCGAGGGTCGGGAGGCCGCGCTCGATGGCCGCGCGCGCGAGCGCGAGCTCGAACGCGTCTCGTGCGGCACTCATGCCGTAGATGCGGGTGTCCGGAGTCTCGCCGTAGGTCGCGGGGTCGAGGTCGCCTCCGCCGAGCAGCAACAGGCCGTCGAAGTGGTCCAGGAGATCGTCGGCGTCGGCGGGCGTGATCAGCTCGGGCATCAGGACCGCCTCCTGCGCGCCGGCGCGCTTCAGCGCGGCGAGATACGGCTCCGGGACCGCGACGCCCGCGTCGATCCAGCCCTCGATGCGGCCCGAGCGCACCGGGTACGCGGGCACGGCGATGAGCGGCTTGGTGGCCACCCTCAGAACTGCTCGAAGTTGCGGCGGAGCTCCCAGTCCGTGACGGCCTGGTTGAAGACGGCCCACTCCTGGCGCGCCGCGTGCACGAGGTGCCGGTGCACCGCCGTGCCGAACGCGGCGTCCGCGACCTCGCTGCGCTCGAACTCGGAGATCGCGTCGACGATGTTCCACGGGACGTGAGGGATGTCGGGCGCGTCGTACGCGTTGCCCACGAGCATCGGTGGCGGCTCGATCCGGTGCTCGATGCCGTGCAGACCCGCCGCGATCGTCGCCGCGAACGCGAGGTACGGGTTGGCGTCGGCACCGGGGATGCGGGACTCGATCCGGTAGCCCTGGCCGTGGCCGACGAGCCGGAAGCCACAGGTCCGGTTGTCCCGTCCCCACGCGAGCGCGGTCGGGGCCCACGACTCGGGCTGGTAGCGCTTGTACGAGTTCACGGTCGGGGCGAACATCCACGCGAGCTCGCGGCCGGTCGACACGAGACCACCCAGCCAGCCGCGGAACGCGTCGGACATGTGGTCCGGGCCGTCGTCGCTCCACATGAGCGACTCGGTGCCGTCGAGGTCCCAGAGGCTCGAGTGCACGTGGCACGACGAGCCGACGTCGTCCATCGAGTACTTGGCCATGAACGTCAACGAGCGGCCGTTGAGGCCCGCGATCTCCTTCGCGCCGTTCTTGTAGATCACGTGCCGGTCCGCCATCTCGACCGCGTCGGCGTAGCGCAGGTTGATCTCGTGCTGGCCCTTGCCGGCCTCGCCCTTCGAGAACTCGACGGGGATGCCCGCGTTGTCCATGCCGTTGCGGATCTGGCGGATGAGGTACTCGTCGCGGGTCGTCTGGAGGATGTGGTAGTCCTCGATGAAGCCGGAGTGCGGCGTGAGGTCCTGGAACCGCTTCGCCTGCGCCTCTTCGTAGGACTCCTTGAAGAGGAAGAACTCGAGCTCCGACGCGCACTTCACCCGGTAGCCGAGCGCCGCGGCCCGCTCGACCTGCTTGATCAGGATCTGGCGGGGCGAGACCTCGACCGGCTCGCCGGTCTCCCCGTCGTAGAGGTCGCACAGCACGAGCGCGGTCTTCTCGAGCCAGGGGACGATGCGCAACGTCGACTCGTCCGGCACGCACCGGAAGTCGCCGTAGCCCGACTCCCAGTTCGCGAAGTCGAAGCCGGGGAGCGGCGTCATGTCCACGTCCACCGCGAGGAGGTAGACGCACGCCTCGATCGCGCCGTCACCCGAGGCCACGTGGTCGAGGTAGAAGTGCCCCGTCACCCGCTTGCCGATCAGCCGGCCCTGGAGGTCGGTGAACGCGACGAGCACGGTGTCGACGCCGCCGTTGCGGATGAGCGTCTCGAGTGCCTGCGGGTCGAGCATGCCTGTCGTCATCGGCGCCAGGCTATTGCCTGGCCGCGACGACTCACTCCGGCGTCGTGTACGCCGCGGTGATCCCACCGTCGACGACGAGCTGCGCGCCGGTCATGAACGACGACTCGTCGGACGCGAGGAACAGCGCGGCGTTGGCCAGCTCGACAGCCCGACCGAGCCGGCCCATCGGGATGTGGACCATCCGTCGCTGGCGCCGCCCGGGATCGCTCATCAGCTCCTCGAGCATCGGCGTGGCCATCGGACCGGGGCACAGCGAGTTGGCGCGGATGCCCTGCCGGGCGTACTCGACCGCGATCTCGCGGGTCATGGACAGCACGCCGCCCTTGCTCGTCGTGTACGCGATCTGCGCGGTCGCCGCGCCCATGAGCGCCACGAACGACGCGACGTTGATGATCGAGCCACCGCCCGACTCGAGCATCGCGGGGATGCCGTACTTGCAGCCGAGCCAGACGCCCTTCAGGTTGACGTCCATCACCCGCTCCCAGGTCGACTCCGGGGTCTCGGTGGCGCCACCGTCGTCGGCGGGGAAGATGCCCGCGTTGTTGTAGAGGACGTGCAGCCCACCGAAGCGGTCCATCGCGAACCGGGCCATCGCCTCGACGTCGGCCGCGCTCGCGACGTCGACCTTGACGAACGCCGCCTCCCCGCCCCCGGCTTCGATGGCCGAGACCGTGCTCGCGCCCAGCTCGTCGTCGAAGTCGGCCACCACGATGCGCGCGCCTTCACGGGCGAACAGCTCCGCCGCGGAGCGCCCCATCCCGTTGCCCGCGCCAGTGATGAGCGCGACCTTGCCGTCGAGCCGAGCCATGCACCCTCCTAGGATCCGGTCGCCACCCGTCCGGATGACGCGTGGACCCGGAACGAGAAGCCGAAACTAGATGGAAGCGGGCCGGCATGCAGATCTCGGTGACGATCTCGGGGTTGTCCCGGCTGTTCGGCGACGACCTCGCCGCGTTGGTCGACGTGGCGCGCGTCGCCGACGACGCGGGCATCGACCAGATCGTGATGACCGACCACCTGGCCATCGGCCCCCGCACCGACCGCTACCCGTTCGCGGCGAAGTTCCCGTACCCGCCGCAGGAGCCGTGGCCCGAGCCGCTGACGGTCCTGGCCGCGTTCGCCGGCGCGACGCGGCGGATCCGCCTGGGGACCGGGGTGCTGATCGGCCCGGCCCGCCCCGCGCTGCTCGTCGCCAAGGCGGTGGCCACGCTCGACGTGCTCTCCCGCGGTCGGGTCGATCTCGGGATCGGCACCGGCTGGCAACGCGAGGAGTTCACCGATCCCGGCCTCCCGTTCGTGGGGCGGACCGCGCGGATGGAAGACGGTGTCCGCGCGTGCCGGGCGATCTGGGAGCACGAGCCACCGGTGTCGTTCGCGTCGGACACGGTCTCGTTCGACGAGCTGTGGTGCGAGCCCCGCCCGGTCCAGACCCGCCTGCCGATCTGGTTCTCCGGCCCGGCGAGCGCGGTCACGGTGCGGCGGATCGCGGAGCTGGGAGACGGCTGGCTGCCCCTCGCGATCCCGATCGACGACGTCACCGCCACGATCGAGCAGCTGCGCGCCGCGTTTCGCGATGCCGGCCGTGATCCCGCGACGCTGGGCGTCCGCCAGAACCTCGCGGTGAAGACCTACGACGACGGTCGCGTGGACCTCCCCGCGACCGTCGCCCCGATCGCGGATCTGGCGGCTCGGGGCGTGACCGTCGTGTCGGTGGCGTTGGGCCGGTTCCTGCGCAGCCGGGCGGACGTCGAGCCGTTCCTGCGGGACCTGGGCGACGCCTTCGCCTGAGGGTGGATAGGTTGGCCCTCTGATCAGGGGGGAGTCTTCATGACACACGATCTCGTCATTCGGAACGGTCACGTGGTCGACGGCACCGGTGCGGAGCCGATCGACGCGGATGTCGCCATCGACGGCGACCGCATCACGGCGATCGGTGACGTCGAGGGCCGTGGGCGCCGCGAGATCGACGCCGACGGCCGGCTGGTCACCCCGGGCTTCGTCGACATCCACACCCACCTCGACGCGCAGCTCGCGCTGGGACCCGATCGGCTCGTCGTCGTGCTGGCACGGCGTCACGTCGGTCGTGCTCGGCAACTGCGGGGTCACGTTCGCGCCGTGCAAGCCCGGCGACCGCCGCTTCCTCGCCGAGATGATGGAGTCGGTCGAGGACATCCCGGCCGACTCGATCATGGAAGGGCTGGACTGGGACTGGGAGACCTACGGCGAGTACCTCGACGCGGTCGATCGGATGCCCAAGGGGGTCAACGCCGGCGGCATGGTCGGCCACTGCGCGGTGCGGCATCCACGCGATGGGGGAGCGAGCGCTCGACGACACCCCGGCGAGCGACGACGGACGTCGACGCGATGTGCGAGCTCGTCGACGGAGGCGATCGACGCGGGGGCGCTCGGCTTCTCGACCTCCCGCACCGCGCTGCACCGGGTTCCCGACGGCCGGCTCGTTCCCGGCACCTACGCCGATCCGCGGCGAGCTGCTCGCGATCGCGCGAGGTGATGGGTGATCGGCAACGCGGCGTGTTCGAAGCCGCGGCCGCGCTCGGCGAGCGGGGCGCGGACGGGCGAGCGCCGCACGCAACCCGAGGTCGCGATGCTCGGCGAGCTCAGCCGCCGCACCGGCCGGCCCGCCACGTTCGGGCTCAGCCAGACGAAGAAGGTGCCGAGCGTCTACACCGACGCGCTCGAGACCGTCGAGCAGCAGAACGGGCTCGGCGCCGACCTCCGTCCGCAGACCACCGCGCGGGGCATCGGGATCCTCTTCGGCCCCGCGTGCCGGACGCCGTTCGAGAGCGCGCCGGCCTGGCGCGGCGCTGCGCGACATGCCGCTGCCCGAGAAGCTCGCGTACATGCGCGACCCCGAGCGCCGGGCCGAGCTGATCCAGGCGGCCGACGGCGCGCCGACGGTGCCCCTGGAGGACGTGTACGTCCTGCCCGCGGGTGACGCCCGCTACGACCTCGGCCCGGAGGACTCGCTCGCGGCCGAGGCGCGTCGCCGTGGCGTGAGCCCGGCCGAGGCGTTCCTGCAGCTCGTCGACGAGCGCGACGGCGACCTGCTCGTGAACTGGCCGTTCCTCAACGACGACCTGGGCGCGGTCGAGACGATGCTGCGCCACCCCGACACGGTCATGGGCCTCGCGGACGCCGGGGCGCACGTCGGGCATGATCATGGACTCGAGCCAGCCGACGTTCTTCCTCACCTACTGGATCCGCGATCGCGGCCTGTCGAGCATCGGTGAGGCGATCCGGCGGCTGACGTCGGACACCGCCGACCTGTTCGGGGTGAAGGACCGGGGCGTGCTGCGGGCGGGTGCGTTCGCGGACGTGAACGTGATCGACCTGGACGGCATGCGCCTGCCCCAGCCCGAGTACGTGCACGACTTCCCGGGCGGGGCCGGCCGGTACGTCCAGCGGGCGACCGGATACACGGCCACGATCGTGAACGGCTCGGTGTTCATGGAGGACGGCGAGCACACCGGGGAGCTCGCCGGGCGGCTGCTGCGCTCGTAGCGCCGGCGTGGTTTCATAGGTGCATGACGACACTCGAGATCCCCAAGGCCCTGCACCGCGGCGAGAGCGAGCTGCCGTTCGTGGCGCTCGGCGACGGCACCCACCTCCAGCTCCTCCAGGTCGACGTCGAAGCCGGCCTGTGGGTGATCCGGACCAAGTTCGAGGCCGGGGTGGTGGTGCCGACGCACAAGCACACCGGCGAGGTGTTCGCGTTCACGCTGACCGGCAGCTGGAAGTACGCGGAGTACCCGGAGGTGAACCTCCCCGGGTCGTACCTCTACGAGCCGGCCGGCTCGGTCCACACCCTGACGGTCCCCGCCGAGAACGACGGCATGACCGACGTCTGGTTCGCGATCTACGGCGCGAACCTCAACCTCGATGCGGACGGCAACGTCGAGACCGTCATCGACGCGGGCCTGGTGCGCGACTCGTACTTCGCCCTCTGCGAGGCCGAGGGCCACCCCCGCCCGAACGTCATCGGCGCCTGACCCACCCCCGCCGCGGTTTTGGCGTCACTTGGGCCCCGCAGAGGGTCCTAACTGACGCCAAAACGATGGGGTGGCGCCTACTCGGAGCTGAGGAAGAGGTTCTTGACCTCGGTGTAGTGGCTCATCGCGTGCATGCCGAGCTCGCGGCCGAGTCCACTTCGCTTGTAGCCGCCGAACGGAGCCTCGGTGCGCACGCTCCGGTTCGAGTTCACCGACAGCACACCGGTGCGGATCGCCTGACCGACGCGGATCGCGCGGCCGAGGTCGCGGGTCCACAGTGAGCCGGAGAGGCCGTAGTCGCCGTCGTTCGCGATCCGGATCGCGCCGGCCTCGTCGACGAACGGGATGACGGACGCGACCGGCCCGAAGATCTCCTCCCGGGCCACCCGCATGCGGTTGTCGACCCGGGCCAGCACCGCGGGCGTGAGGTACGAGCCGTCACCGAAGGCGGCGTCGGTCGGGATCTCGCCGCCGGTCACCCGCTCCGCGCCTTCCTCGGCGCCGATCGCGAGGTAGTCGAGCGAGACCTGGCGTTGCGCGGGAGAGATCATCGGGCCCATCTCCGTGGCCTCGTCGAGCGGCACGCCGAGCTGGATGCGCTCCGTCCGGGCCGCGAACGCGGCGACGAAGTCGTCGTAGATCGACTGCTCGACGACGATCCGGCTGCGCGCGCAGCAGTCCTGGCCCGCGTTGCCGAAGACGGCCATCGCCGTGTCCTCGACCGCCCGCTCCCAGTCCGCGTCGGCGAACACGACGCACGCGGACTTCCCGCCCAGCTCGAGGGAGACGCGGGTGATGTTCTCTGACGACGCCCGTAGGATCGACGCGCCGGTGGTGGTCTCGCCGGTGAACGAGATCTTGTTGACCCGCGGGTCGCTGACCAGCGCGTCGCCGACCACGCCACCGGGGCCGGGCAGGACCGAGACGCATCCCTCCGGCACGCCCGCCTCGACGAGCAGCTCGCCGAGCATCAGCGCGGTGACCGGCGTCAGCGACGCCGGCTTGATGATGACGGGGTTGCCGCACGCGAGCGCCGGTGCGGTCTTCCAGCTCGTGATCAGGAGCGGGAAGTTCCACGGGACGATGAGCGCGCAGACGCCGACCGGCTCCCGCAGGACGATGTCGATCCCGGGGTCCTGGACGGGCACGACCTCGCCGAAGTGCTTGTTCGCGGCACCGGCGAAGTACTCGAACGTGCCGGCCGCGGCCTCGACCTCCCAGCGGGCGTCGCCGATGGGCTTGCCCGCGTTGCGCGCCTCGGCGACGGCGAACGTCTCGGCCCGCTCCCGCAGCAGCTCGGCGACGCGCAGCAGCACCCGTCCGCGCGCGGTCGCCGACTGACCGGACCACACGCCGGACTCGAAGGCCGCGAGCGCGGTGCCGACGGCCGCGTCGACGTCGGCGACGCCGGCTCGGGCCACGGTGGTCAGCTCGCCCCCGGTCCCGGGCTCGCGCACGCTGAAATCCGCGCCATCGAGCGCCGCTCGCGATCGGCCACCGACCAGCAAGTCCTGAACCACGGGGTCACCGTAGTGCCGGGACCCCCGCGCCGATCGAACCCGCGGCGTGTGGCAGCGTGGGGCGATGTCCTCCACGCGCCTGCGGGCGTTCCTCGCAGTGTGCGTGCTCGCGCTCGCCGCCTGTTCGGGCGGTGGGAGCAGCGCGGCGAAGGCGCCGACGACCACCACGACGGCCGCGCCGGTCGACGGCGTCGCGGTGCCGAAGCTCCACTGGAAGAAGTGCAGTGACGGCGAGTGCGCCACGCTCGACGTGCCGCTGGTCGACACCCAGCCGTTCGGGAAGCAGGTCAAGCTCGCGCTCGCCCGTCAGCCGGCGGCGAAGCCCGACGAGCGGATCGGGTCGCTCCTCGTCAACCCCGGGGGACCGGGCGCCGCGGGGACCGACTTCGTCAAGCCGGCGGCGAGCGCGCTGCCCGCCTCGATCACCGACCACTTCGACATCGTCGGATGGGACCCGCGCGGCACCGGGCGGAGCTCGCCGGTCAACTGCGGCAGGAAGCTCGACTACCTGTTCGCGGTCGACACGGCGCCCGCGAACGCGGCCGAGCAGGCTGCGCTCGACCGCGGCGTCGCAGCGGTTCGCCGCCGCGTGCCAGGCCGGCAGCGGGGAGCTGCTCTCGCACATCGCGTCGATCGACACCGTCCACGACATGGATCGCATCCGCGCCGCCCTCGGCGACGAGAAGCTGACGTACGCCGGCTTCTCGTACGGCACCTACCTGGGCGCGCTCTACGCCCAGCACTACCCCGACCACGTCCGGGCCCTGCTCCTCGACGGGGCGATCGACCCCGCGGTGCCCGTGGACGAGGTCTCGATCCAGCAGGCGAAGGGCTTCGAGGACTCGCTGGACGCCTTCCTCAAGGACTGCGCGCGCGGACAAGAGCTGCGCGTTCCATCACGGCGGGAACCCGCGGGCCGCGCTCGACGCGCTCCGGGCACGGATCGACCGGACCCCGATGAAGGGTGCAGACGGCCGCACGCTCGGACCGTCGGAGCTCGACATCGCCCTGGCCGCCCCGCTCTACTCGGGCGCCGACGGGTACAAGGTCCTCGCGAGCGCGCTGCACGAGGCCGAGGGTGGTGATCCGGCGCAGCTGCTCGAGCTGTTCGACGAGTACGTCAGCCGCTCGCCGAACGGCAGCTACTCGTCGGAGTGGCCGGCGTTCCTCGCGATCTCGTGCGCGGACGGCCCGAACCTGTCGGCGTCGGCGGCCGCGGCGCTGCAGGCGACGGCGGCCAAGGCCGCGCCGTACTTCGGGGCGTCGAACGTGGGCCTCAGCCTCCCGTGCTCCTACTGGCCGGTCCCGCCGGTCAACCCGGTTCCGGCGCCGATCTCCGCGCCCGGCGCGCCCCCGATCGTCGTGGTCGGAACGACCGGCGATCCGGCGACCCCGATCGCCTGGGCGCAGGGCCTCACCCGGGAGCTCGGTGCCGACGCGCGCCTCGTGACCGTCGACGGCACGACGCACACGTCGAGCCTGGACGGGAACCCGTGCCTCGACGCGGTGACCAGCGCGTATCTCGTCCATCGGAAGTCACCCCGTCCGAGCCTCGTCTGCCCCGCCTGAGCAGGTCCGGACCCGCTGCGGACCGAAGGAGCGAGCGGGGGCAGGCGGTAACCTGACGGGTCGTCAGATTGCCGGCGCGGAGGGAACATGACCGCAACCGCGGAACAAGGGACGAAGCCGTCGATCGAGATTCCGCGGATCGTGAGCGTCGACGACCACGTGGTCGAGCCGGCCCACCTGTGGTCGACCTGGCTCCCCGAGAAGTGGCGCGATCGCGGCCCGAAGGTCGAGCGCCGCGGCGTCGGCCGGCATGCGCCACATCGGTGGCGGGACCTACGAGCAGACCTTCGACGACGACGGTCACCGAAGGCGGACTGCTGGGTCTACGAGGACCTCGTCTACATCAACAAGCGGCACGTGGCGTCGGTCGGCTTCGACCGTGACGACATGACGATGTCGCCGATCACCTACGACGAGATGCGCCCGGGTTGCTACGAGCCGAAGGCCCGCGCTCGAGGACATGGACATCAACTGGGTCGAGGCGTCGCTCTCGTTCCCGACGTTCCCCCGGTTCTGCGGCCAGACCTTCCTCGAGGCGAAGGACCGCGAGCTCGCGGCCGCCTGCGTCTACGCCTACAACGACTGGATGGTCGAGGAGTGGTGCGGCGACAGCGGCGGCCGGCTGATCCCGCTCATGCTCGTCCCGCTCTGGGACGCCGGCCTCGCGGCGGCCGAGGTCCGGCGCAACGCGGCGCGCGGCGTGCACGCGGTCTGCTTCAGCGAGATCCCGCCGCACCTCGGGCCTGCCGAGCATCCACTCGGGCTACTGGGACCCCTTCTTCGCGGCGTGCCAGGAGACCGCGAACGGTCGTGTGCATGCACATCGGCTCGAGCTCGAAGATGCCGGCGACCTCCGTCGACGCCCCGCCCGCGGTGGCCGCGACGCTGAGCTTCGGCAACGCGATGTCGAGCCTCTCGGACTTCCTGTTCTCGGGCGTGCTCGTGCGGTTCCCGAACCTGAAGCTCGCCTACTCCGAGGGCCAGATCGGGTGGATCCCGTACATCCTCGAGCGCGTCGACGACGTGTGGCGCGAGCACCGGGCGTGGGGCGGGGTCAAGGACATCGTCCCGGACCCGCCGTCGACCTACTACTACCGGCAGGTCTACGGCTGCTTCTTCCGCGACGTGCACGGGCTCGAGTCGCTGCGCGCGCGTCGGCGTCGACAACACCACGTTCGAGACCGACTACCCGCACACCGACTCGACCTGGCCCCACACGAAGGAGCTGGCCGCGCAGATGATGGCGGACCTCCCGCAGGACGTCGTCGACAAGATCTGCCGGGGCAACGCCATCCGCATGCTGAGCCTCGACCTCTGACCGTGCCGGAGCGACTGATCCCGCTCGACGGGCCTGCGAACTTCCGCGACCTCGGTGGCTACGAGACCCACCACGGCACCTTCGTGCGTCCGGGGCGCGTGTTCCGCAGCGACTCGCTGTCGTTCATGACCGACGAGGACGTGCGCCACGTCACCGAGGTGCTCGGCCTGCGGACCGTGATCGACCTGCGCCGCGGGCAAGGAGGTCGAGCAGTTCACCCACGGGCCGCTCGAGTCGCTCCCGATCACGGTGTGGCACATGCCGATCGTGGACGAGACGCGCGCGAGGACGAGGAGCACGACCGGAACGCCTGGGCGAACGGCGAGGTCATCCCGCTCGACGAGCTCTACCTCCTCATGCTCGACCGGTTCGGGCACCGGTTCGCCGCGGTGCTCGAGATCATCGCGGCCGGGGACACCCAGCCCCTCGTGTTCCACTGCGCGGCCGGCAAGGACCGGACCGGGCTGGTCGCGATGCTGGTGCTCGCGCTGCTCGGCGTCGATCCCGAGATCATCGCGGCCGACTACGCCCTCACCGACGCCCGCATGCCGATACTGCTCGAGCGCCATCAGGCCCGGGCCGAGGTCGAGGAGGGTGCGGTGGCGGAAGTCGCCCAGCAGCGGTGGGCGGTCGACGCCACCGCCATGCCGCGCCGTCATCGACCAGCTCGTCGCGGAGCACGGTTCGGTCGAGGGCTATGTCCTCGCGCAGGGACTGGCCCCCGAGGCGATCGCGCGCCTCGCGCGCGTCGCTGCTCGAAGATCCCGCCCTCGACGACGTGGTCTGACAGGATCGTCGCGTGGTGATGTTCAGTCACGTCGGGCAGAGCGTGCGCGATCTCGACGCCACGCGCGCGTTCTACGTCGAGGTGCTGGGATTCGAAGAGGTCCTGGATCTCGACGTCAGTGGCTCGAAGTCGGCGACCCTGCTGCGCCTGCCCGACCCGGTGGGTCTCCACGCGGTCTACCTGAAGCGTGACGGGTTCGTGCTCGAGCTTCTCGCGTTCACCGAGCCGAAGCCGCTCGAGCATCGCGACCGTCCGTTGCCCGAGCCCGGCCTGACCCACGCGTCGTTCGGCGTCGACGATCTCGACAAGACGTGTGCGGCGGTGCTCGCCCACGGCGGGACGGTGTTCGAGGAGTCACGCGTCGAGACCGCGGTCTTCGTCGCCGACCCCGACGGCCAGGTCGTCGAGCTCCTCGCCGGCACCCGGTTCGCCGACCGCCTCCACGGGTAGCAGCGTCGGATCTGATGGGTCGTCAGGTCGGGTACCGAGCCTGTGACGGCAACTGACCTGCGGCTGCGACAATGACGCTCGTGCGCCGCTACCAGGCAACCGTCTACGACAGCAACCGCTGGGACGGGTTCGAGCTCCGCCCCGGCGACATCATCATCAGCACGCCGCCGAAGTGCGGAACGACGTGGACGCAGATGATCTGCGCGCTGCTGATCCTGCAGGAACCCGAGCTCCCGCTTCCGTTGGACACGCTCTCACCGTGGATCGACATGGTGACCCGCTCCCGCACGGAGGTGTTCGCAGACCTGGAGGCACAGACGCACCGCCGCTTCATCAAGACCCACACACCGCTCGACGGGATACCCAACGATCCGACGGTCACGTACATCTGCGTCGGGCGTGACCCCCGCGATGTGGCCCTGTCGATGGACCACCACATCGACAACATGGACTTCGGCGCGTTCCTCATCGCCCGTGACCGGGCGGCGGCGATCGACGGCATCGAGCTCGAACCGTTGCGGCCACGGCAGCCGCGCCCTGACGGCGAGCGGGCCCGCTTCTGGCAGTGGGTCGACGACGAGACGCCGTCAACGCAGGTCGGGTCGTCGCTGCGCCGCACCGCTGAACACCTGCAGGCGTTCTGGGACGCCGCCGACGATCTCGACGTCGTGTACTTGCACTACGACGACCTGCAGGCCGACCTCGAGGGGCAGATGCGCCAGCTGGCCGCACGCCTCGGCATCGACGTCGACGAGCACCGGTGGCCCCGCCTGGTCGAGGGGGCAACGTTCGAGTCGATGCGCAGCAGGGCCGACACGACCGTCCCCGCTGGTGGTCCGGACCACTGGATCGACCCCGCCGCGTTCTTCAGCCGCGGCACAAGCGGCCAGTGGCGCGACCTCCTCGACGACGCCGACCTCGCCCGGTACGCCGCAGCGCGTGCGGCCGCTCGCAGCCGACGACCTCGTCGAGTGGGTGCACCGCGAGCTGATCGACTGAGATCGATCCCCTCGCCCGTCAGACCCGCCGCGATTGGCCCTCGTCGACCTCCGGGCGGAATCAGTTCACTTTGACGGGGATTTGGCAGTTTGGGCCGCTTCCCCTACCGTCTCGGCACGGCTGCGGGCGTGGGGGCGGAACGGTGAAGAAGCTGGGGGTGGTGCTCGGTGCGGTGGTCATCGCGCTCGGGCTCGCCGTACCGGCGGTGTCAGCGACGACGACGACGGCGCCGCGCAAGTTCACGGCTGAGTTTCGTTCCCCGAAGCAGGCGGGTGTCGATCCATTGGTGGTCCAGTTCTACGGGCTGGACAGCAAGTGGTACACGTACCACTGCCCGTTCGTCACCGGGGAGGCAACAGCAACGTCGGCGGGTGATGCGACGTACACCGATACGAGCAAGCGTCGGTGCACATCACGCACGTCAACGGTGAAGCGTGCCATCAAGGTGACGATGGTGTTCCCGGCCCACCAACCGCCTTCGCTCCTGGTCCAGATCAACGGCTTTGCCCCCTCGCCGAAGACCAAGTACAAGTTCACGTGCAACCTGGCCCGCCTTTCGAACCGGGAGACCGCGGCGTTTTCGGGGATGACGCTGACGTCGATCGGGAGGTGCAGCCGCGCCGCCGGCCTAGCGTCACGCCACTGCGCGCTCCTTGACGCGCCAGGATCGACCGAACGCCGGATCTGATGGGTCGTCAGGTCGAGCCGTAGACTCCGCCACCGCATGGACCTCCGATACTCCGACGCCGACGAGGCGTTCCGCGCCGCGCTGCGGGAGTGGCTCGCCGACCGAGCTGCCGCGAGCTCGCTCCGCAGCCCGCGCCGCGACGACTGGGACGCCCGCCGGCGCTGGGACACCGACTGGCAGCGCCGGCTGTTCGACGCCGGCTACGCCGGGCTCAACTGGCCCAAGGAGTACGGCGGCCGGGACGCGCCGCCGAGCGCAGCAGCTGATCTTCCTCGAGGAGACCACGCGGGCGCGGGCGCCCTACGTCGGCGTGAACTTCGTCGGGCTCGCTCCACGCCGGGCCGACGATCGTCGCCGAGGGCACGCGACGGAGCAGAAGGCCGAGCACCTGCCCAAGATCCTCCGGGGCGACGAGGTGTGGTGCCAGGGCTTCTCGGAGCCGGGCGCGGGCTCGGACCTCGCGTCGCTGCGCACCCGCGCCGTCCGCGACGGCGACCACTACGTCGTCACCGGGCAGAAGATCTGGTGCTCGTTCGGCCAGATCGGCGACTTCGGCGAGCTGCTCGTGCGCACCGACCCGGACGCCGAAGCACAAGGGCATCAGCTGGCTCATGCTGCCGATGGACCTGCCCGGCATCGAGGTCCGCCCGCTGCAGCACCGTCCTCGGCTCGTCGGAGTTCTGCGAGCTGTTCCTCGACGAGGTGCGGGTCCCGGTCGCGTACCGGGTCGGCGCCGAGAACGACGGCTGGCGGGTCACCAACGTGACGCTGTCGTTCGAGCGGGGCACCGCGTTCGTGAGCGAGATCGTCGACGCGATGCGACTGGTCGAGGAGCTCGCTCCGCTGCGTCGACGATCCCGGCCCACCGGCGCGAGCTCGGCCACGTCGCCGCCGAGCTCGACGCGCTGTGGGCCCTGACCAAGCGCAACGTCACGCAGTCGGCGCGCGGCACGCCCGGGCGCGGTGCGTTCATGATGAAGCTCGCGTACTCCGAGGCCCGCGCAGCGGCTCGGCGAGCTCGTCGCTGCGGGTCCTCGACCGCGACGCGCTCGACCGTCGACGGGAAGGGCGAGCTTCGTGGAGGAGCGGCTGCGCACGCTCGCGTTCACGATCGCCGCCGGCACGTCACAGATCCAGCGCAACATCATCGGCGAGCGGGTGCTCGGTCTGCCGCGAGAGCCGAGGTGCCGGCGTGAGCGAGACGTCGATGAACTTCGATCTCTCCGACGACCAGGTCGCGCTGCGCGACGGCATCCGCGAGCCTGCTCGAGGGCCGGTTCCCGATGGCCGCGCGTGCCGCGAGGGCTTCGACCGTGCGAGGTTCGACGAGCTGCCGGCAGCCGGGCGTGTTCTCGCTCCGGACCGACGGCTTCGGCTGGGCCGACGCGGCGATCGTCTACGAGGAGCTGGGCCGGGCCTCGTGCCCGGCCCACTGGTGTGGTCGTTCGGTCGAGGACGGCGATCGTGACCGGTGGTCTCGACCGTCACCGCGCGGCGGCACGCCGCTCGTCGAGCACCTCGACGCGCTCGACACGCTGCTCGTGCTCGATCGCCGACCGGGTCTCGTGCGCGTGCGACGCGCCTCGACGTGGACCCGGTGCTCCGGCCGACTGGCCGCTCGATCCGCTCACTCCGGTGCTCGCGGTCGACGTCGCTGCCCGCGCGGACGGCGGTCGGCGACGCGGGCGACTGGCGCGAGCGTGGCGCCGCGACCGGCGCGCTGCTCACCGCGGCGTACTGCGTCGGCATGGCCGACCGGCTGGTCGAGCTCGCGGTCGCGTACGCGAAGGAACGCGAGCAGTTCGACCGACCGATCGGCTCGTTCCAGGCGGTCAAGCACATCTGTCGCGGACATGGTCGTGCGCGTCGAGGTCGCGCGGGCCGCGGTCTACGCCGCCGCGTGCGTGCTCGACGACCCGACGACGGCCGATCTCGGCCGCGGGCCGTCGCCGGCGCGAAGCTGCTCGCGGGCGAGGCGGCGATGCCGAACGGCAAGTGCCGCGACGCAGGTGTTCGGCGGCATGGGCTTCACCTGGGAGGTCGACGTGCACCTCTACCTGAAGCGCGCGTGGGTCCTCGACACCCGCGTTCGGCATCGGTCGACCACCACGCCGACACGCTCGCGGCCACGCTGAGCTAGGCGGCCCCGGGGGTCATGTCGTAGGTGATCCAGGTCGTCCGGGTCGCGACCTGGTCGTAGACCGATCGGGCCCGGTAGTTGTCGTTGGCGGTGGTCCACCGGACGACGGCCCAGCCACGGGCGACGGCCAGCCGGTTGATCTCCGCGAAGAGCGCCTCGACCGCGCCGGAACCCCGCGCGCCGGGCTCGACGAACAGGTCGTCGAGGTACCCGCACACCACGCCGCGGAGCGGCCGCACCCAGGCCCGGAGGTGCGCCAGCCCGAGGGGCCCGCCGGTCTCGCGGCCGTCGGCGTCGGTCCTCACGGCGACGAGCGCCTCGACGGTGTGGTCCTCGTGGATCCAGTGCCAGATCTGGCGCTGGTGCCGCGTCGGACGTCGGCCAGTCGTAGAACTCGGCGTAGCCCCGGAACAGGTGCGTCCACGGTTCGAACTCGTCCGCTCGGACCGGCCGCACCGCCCAGCCGCTCACCACGACTTCTCGGGACCGTCGAAGGTCATGTCGTCGCCGGTCAGCCGGGTCGGCCCGGTGAGGAACGCCATCACCGTGTCGAAGAGCCCGTTGCGCACCATGACCGGGTCCCGCACCATCACGCCCTGTCGTGGCGTGTCGGAGAGGAGTCGTCCGGCGCGTCGGGCGGCCAGCCACTGCAAGGTGCGCAGGACGACGAGGTTCCGGCCCAGGGCAACCAGCGGCGGGTCGCCCGGAAACGTCCGGACCAACGCGTCGTGCCACGCCAGCGCGAGCGGGTCGTCGCTGCCGATGAAGTCGTCGAACGCGTCGGGGTAGAGGAAGCAGTCGTACTCCCACCAGATGCGGGCGAGCAGGCAGCCGCGCTCGGTCGAGATCAGCTCGGCCGCGGAGTCGGACGCGACGCCGGCCCACTGCGCGACCGTCGGCGTGCAGTCGGCGGCCAGGTCGACCTGGAGCCGGAACACCGGCCAGGCCTCGGTGATCAGCTCCTCGACGAGGTCGTCGATCAGCTCGGCCTTGGAGCCGAAGTGGTAGCTGATCGCGGAGGGGTTCTTCATTCCCGCAGCTTCGAGGATGGCGCGGGTCGAGGTGCCGCGGACTCCTTGGCGTCCGCACAGCTGCAACGCGGCCTCGCGCAGCCGCGTCCGACCGTCATCCGCAGGCATCCGTCCCCCTCTCCCAACCGGGACGGTAACCGGTGAGCGAGCCCGGCGTCAGTGGGACGGGCTCCAGCGGCGGATGTGGACCGGGAGGGCGCCGGAGCGCAACGCCACCGCGAGCTGCCGGGCCTGGGCCTCGTCGAACCCACCGACGATCGACACGTCGCCGGAGAACGAGTCGGTCTGGAACGCGGGTGCGGACTGCACGACCCCGTCGACGACGAGCGCCACCGCGTCCTGGGGCGGCGATCGCGGGTTGAGGCGGTGGGCGAGCCGGTTCAACGCGACCTTGCCGTGGCGGTTCAGGCCGAGGTCGACGGTCCATCCCTGGCCGCCGGGGTCGAACTCCGCCCGGGCGCGCGCGAGGTCGTCGTTCGTCAGCGCGGCGGGGCCTACCTGGTACCCAGCCGCGCCGTGGACGGGTCGGCCCGGCAGGATCGAGGTGCTCGAACCGACGGCTTCACCGGGGGCGAGGGGCGGCAGGATCGCGAGCACGGGCCGGAGCTCCAGCCGGCCGCTCGAGCTGACGCGGTTCGCGGCCGCGGCGACACCGGCACCTGTCGCGACGATCCTCCGTTGCTGCACCCGGACGACCGCCCGTCGCGCGCCGAGGGATCGGAAGCGGCGCTGCAGGATCGACGCGGTCTTCGCGAGCCGGGCACGCGTCGCGCGCGGGGTGCCGGTGACCACGTAGGTCACGTGCTCCGGTCCGCGCGCGTGACGGAGTGTCGCCTGCGCCGAGCCGCTCCAGGCCATGAGCAGTGTCAGCGCGCCGGTGGCCGCGACCCAGGCCGCGCGTCTCCCTCTGCCCATGCCGGGCACCGTAGAGCCCGTCAGGCGACGCCGACGCCGACGCGGACGTCGTCGCCCGACCAGCGGGCCGCGCCGGGCGCGGGCCACAGCGGGCCGACGAGCAGCCGGCCGTCGTGCACCGCGTCGAGTGCCTGTGCGGCCGCCACCGGGTCGACGTGGCGGCCGGGTTCGCCGACCACGAAGTGCAGTGGGCTGAGCGCGAGGTGCCCGATCATGGTCGCGGTCGTGTCGCCGGCCGTGACGTTGACGAGCAGGTGTCCGGGCGAGTGCCCGCCGGTCCACGACGTCGTCACCTCGGGGGTCACGACGTGCTCGTCCTCGACCGGGAGCACGACGCCCTGCGCGTCCAGCGCCAGCAGCGCCTCGGCCCCCTGCGGTGCGTACGGACCGTCGTCGACGATCGCGGCGCGCTCCCGCTGCGAGAGGAGCACCTCCGCGTTCGGGAAGAACGGGGTCCACGCATCGTCGGCCCACCAGGCGATCATGCCGATGCCGTCGATGTGCGACGCGATCACGGTGTCGATCGACTCGCGCGGGAAGCCCGCGCTCGCCAGCGCGTCGGCCACGGCCTGCTGGTGGAACGCCGCGTCGGGCCCGGTCCGCAGGATCTGGTCGGCCGCCTGCGTCGGGTCCACGACGATCCGCCGACCGTCGGACTGGATGACCCAGACCGCGGCGCCGACGCGCACCTGATCGCCGTCGGCCCACTCGGGATGCGCGATGCTGTTGGCGGCGACCTGCTCGGAGGTCAGCCCCACGACGTCCGCGTCGACGAGCACGTCCGCGTACGGGACCCGCACGAGCGTCGCATCGCCGACCGAGAACCGCGTGACCTCCACGTCGTCAGTCTCGCAGCCCATCGTGCGCTCCGCACCGCATTTGCCGACCCGACTCGGCGCGGTGACCAAGGGGTCATGGCGAGATCGCTCACGAGCGGGCAGTCTGTGTTGGTGAAGGGGCGAAGCGAGTCGGGCACGGTGCTGCTCAGTGGTGGGGCCGGCTACATCGGGAGCCACATCTGCGTGACGCTGCTCCAGGCGGGTTGGCGCGTGGTGGTGCTCGACAACCTGGACAACAGCAGCACCGTCGCCCTGGAGCGCGTTCGTGAGCTGGTCCCGGACGCCGCGGCGCGGCTCCAATTCGTCAGAGGTGACGTGCGAATTGCGGCCGATCTCGACCGCTCGTTCGCCGCGGCGGGCGACGATGGTGGTGTCGAGGCCGTCGTTCACCTCGCGGGGCGCAAGTCGGTCGGGGAGTCTGTCGCCCGGCCGTTGGTCTACTACGACCACAACGTCGTCGGCACCGTGGCGCTGTTGCAGGCCATGGAACGCCACGGTGTGCGCGACCTCGTGTTCTCGTCGTCCGCCACGGTGTACGGCGAACCCGAGACGCTGCCGATCACCGAGGACATGGCGCTCGGCAGTGTGAATCCCTATGGACGGACCAAGCTCCACATCGAGGAGATGCTGCGCGACGTCGCGGCGTCCGGCGAGTGGCGCTTCGTGCTGCTCCGCTACTTCAACCCGGTCGGCGCGCACCCGAGTGGTCGGATTGGGGAGGATCCCGCCGGCATCCCGAACAACCTGATGCCCTACGTGATGCAGGTGGCAGCCGGGCGGCACGACCACCTCACGGTGCACGGCGACGACTACCCGACATCCGACGGCACCGCGATCCGCGACTACCTGCACGTCGTCGACCTCGCCGAAGGGCACCGCGCGGCCCTTGACCACCTGCACCTGATCGAGGGTGCCGTGGCCGTGAACCTCGGCACGGGCATCGGTCATTCCGTGCTCGACGTCGTGCGTGCCGCGGAAGCCGCGTCCGACCGCGAGATCCCCTACGTGATCGGTCCCCGCCGGCCCGGCGACGTCGCCGCCGTCTGGGCCGACCCCGCGCTCGCCACCACGCTGCTGGAGTGGCGGTCCACGCGCACCCTCACCGACATGTGCGCGGACCACTGGCGCTGGCAGGACGCCAACCCGCTCGGCTACCCGCGTTGAAGGTGACGGTAGTGTCAGATCCATGACCAGAACCTCCCCCGAGACGACGGTCCTGGACGCACTGGCCACGCGTCTGGTCGAGGACCCGGACGGCCGCTACCTCGACTTCGACGGCGTGCAGATCACCGCCCGCGAGATGGACGTCGCCGCCAACCGCATCGCGCACGGGCTCGCGGCCCTGGGGGTCGCGCGGGGTGACCGCGTGGCGACGCTCATCGAGAACTCGCCCGAGCAGGTGATCAGCTTCTTCGCCGCCTTGAAGCTCGGCGCGATCCAGGTGCCGATCAACACGGCGTACAAGGGTGAGTTCCTGCGCCACGTCCTCGCCGACTCCGGTGCGCGCGTGATGGTCGTGCAGGGTGCGCTGGCGGACCGGGTCGCCGACATCTGCTCCGGTGACGTCGACGCCGCCCTGCCCGAGCTGCGCGCGGTGGTCGTGGTGGGGGAGACCGAAGCCACGATCGCCGGGGTTCCCACCTCGGACTGGGCCACCATGCAGGCCGCCGGCTCGGACTCGGTCCCGGATGAGACCGGCCGTCGGACCGTCCGATCTCGCGTGCTTCATCTACACGGCGGGGACCACGGGACCGTCGAAGGGCTGCATGCTCCCGCAGCACTACGTGGTCGCGTTGGCCGAGCAGATCGCGCGGGCGTGGCAGCGCACGGCCGACGACGTCGTGCTCACACCGTTGCCGCTCTTCCACTTCAACGCGATCTCGGTGTGCGTGGTCGGCACGCTGATCACCGGCGGCAGCGCGGCGATCGTCCGCAAGTTCTCGGTGAGCCGGTTCTGGCACGAGGTGAAGCGCACCGACGCGACAATGCTCTCGATGCTCGGCTCGCTCGCGATCCTGGTGGCCAACGCGGACGACGTCCCCGAGCAGGTCGGGCACCGGCTCCGGCTCTGCGCCGCGGCGCCGATGCCGCCCGACACCGACCGCATCTGGCGCGAGCGGTTCGGCTGCGCGACGTTCAGCGGTGGCTACGGCCTCACCGAGGCGTCGCTCATCTCGATGCTCCCGGCCGGCGCGGTCAACAAGGTCGGCGCGGCGGGGCAGCTGAACGACGAGGAGTTCGAGGTCCGGCTCGTCGACGACGAGGACCGCGAGGTCGCGGTCGGCGAGATCGGCGAGATCGTCTGCCGGCCGACCGGGCCGAACCTGATGTTCGCCGGGTACTGGCGGCGGGCCGAGGCGACCGTGGAGGTGCTGCGCAACCTGTGGTTCCACACCGGCGACCTCGGCCGGCTCGACGAGGACGGCTTCCTCTACTTCGTCGACCGCAAGAAGGACTACCTGCGGCGCCGGGGCGAGAACATCTCCAGCTTCGAGATGGAGCGGACGTTCATCGCGCACGAGGCGATCAAAGACGTCGCGGTGCACGCGGTCGCGAGCGACCAGGGTGAGGACGACGTCAAGGTGACGGCGGTGCTCCAACCCGGCGCGACCGTGACGGAGGAGGAGCTGTGCCGCTGGTCGGTGGACCAGGTGCCGTACTTCGCGGTGCCGCGCTACATCGAGTTCCGCACCGACCTGCCCCGCAACCCGGTCGGGCGCGTGCTCAAGTACGAGCTGCGCGACGACGGCGTGACCGAAGCGACCTGGGACCGCGAGGCGGCCGGATTCACGTTCGATCGGCGCTGAGCGGGAACGCGGCCCGGATGACCCATCGATCCTCGGGCTGACCTTCCATCAACCACACCGCGTCGGCATGGGTGCACACCGGAAGCCCGCCGTTGAGATCGGCCTCGAGCTGCTCCACGGACCGGTCATGGGCCATGGCGACGCTGAGGTGCGGGATCACCGACGTGTACGAGCCGTGGTACGGCGGGTACTCGGGCCACCGGTCCGCGAGTGCGTGCGTGATCGCGACGAAGGGCTCGGTCGGTTCGGGCGCGAGGTACAGCAACCCCGTGGGGAAGGTCTTGACGCTCGTCAACGCGAAGTCGAACGCCGAGAACCCGCCCAGCACCTCGGTGATGGCGTCGCAGACCGACTGGTCGACCTGATCGGGCGGCACGAACGGGTAGAGCAGCGTGATGTGCGCCGGCACGCCGAGCGGCGCGACGGGATCGAGCGCGAGTCGATGCTTGCGCACCAGTGGCTCCGCGGCCGCCACCGGCACGAGCAACGCGGTCTCGGCGACACCGATCACAGCTTCCGCACCCGCCAGATCTCCTCGGCCGGCCAGCGCCGCGCCCAGTCGTGATCGACGTAGTCCCCGTAGGTGCTCGCGGCCCGCTTCGGGCGCGCGCAGCTCGAGGAGCTCTTCCACCGCGAGGCCGTGCTCGCCGAACAGGGCGATCCACTCGCCGTGCGGGATCTGGTAGTCGATCGTCCCGTCGCCCCAGTCGAACGCCCGGGCCCCGAAGTACCTGCCGTGCAGCTTGCGGCTGACGGGCGCGTCCGGATCGCCGACGGGGTAGCAGAGGTTGCGCAGCAGCGTGGAGATGTTGAACGCGAACCGGCCACCGGACCGCAGCACGCGCGCGACCTCCGGGACCGTGCGGTACGGGTCGCAGAAGCTCATCGCACCGTGGTCGCAGAAGACGAGGTCGAACGACGAGTCGGGCAAGGGGACCGCAGTGCCACTCGCGCACACGAGCTGCACGGCAACGTCGGCGGCCGCGACCTTCTTGGCCGCGTGACGGAGCTGGCCCCGGGACTGGTCGAGACCCGTGACGTGGGCTCCGGTGCGGGCCAGCTTGATCGCCCACTGCGCCGCGCCACAACCGAACTCGAGCACCTCGAGCCCGGCGACGTCGCCGAGCACGTTGAGCTCCGTCTCGGGGAGGTCCCAGACCCCCCATCCCATCGTCGTCACGTCGAGCTGTGGCTCGTGCACCGCCTGATAATCGTCCGCATCCTC
Organism: uncultured Acidimicrobiia bacterium; assembly: GCA_963770105.1. Lineage (GTDB taxonomy): Bacteria > Actinomycetota > Acidimicrobiia > IMCC26256 > JAENVU01 > Chersky-806. The sequence continues at coordinate 1,080,917 of CAVYOL010000002.1, forward strand.
GTCCCAGAACGCGCGGTTGAGCCGCTCCGGGTCCTTCCCGATGCGCAGGTGCTTCTTCGTCACGACCCGACCTCGATCGGGAGCCGGGCGAAGCCGCGGACGTTGCCGGAGTGGACCCGGACCGCGTCCGAGGTGTCCACCTCGTACCGGCCGAGGCGCGGGAGCAGCACCTCGAGCGCGACGCGGGCCTCGAGCCGGGCGAGGGGTGCCCCGAGGCAGTGGTGCAGCCCGTGCCCGAACGCGAGGTGGCCCGCCGGGTTGCGGTCGACGTCGTAGCGGTCCGGCTCGTCCCAGCGCCGCTCGTCGCGGTTCGCCGAGCCGAAGAGCAACAGGCCCTTGTGGCCGGCGGGGAGCGTGACGCCGTGCAGCTCGACGTCGCGGGTCAGGACGCGCGCCAGCGCCTGGGTGGAGGTGTCGTAGCGGAGCGTCTCCTCGACCGCGGCCGGGATGCGCGTCGGGTCCGCGAGCACCTTGGCCCGTTCGTCCGGGAACGCCTCGAGCCAGAAGATCGCGTTGCCGAGCAGCTTGGTCGTGGTCTCGTTCCCCGCGATGAGCAGCAGGAAGCAGAAGCCGAGCACCTCGGCGGGGGAGAGGGAGCGGTCCCCTTCCTGCGCAGCGACGAGCGCGCCCACCAGATCTTCACTTGGAGTTTGACGGCGGTTCGTGATGACGTCGTTGAAGTATCCGTACAGTCGCACGGCGCCGTCGAGACCTTCGGGCGTCAGCTCGGCGCTGCCCGCCTCCCGGTGCAACATCGCGTCCGACCACGAACGGAGCTCGTCCTGATCTTCGCGGGGGACCCCGAGCATCACCGAGATCACGGCCATCGGGAGCTTCGCCGCGAAGGCGTCGATGACGTCGACGCGGCCGCCGGGCTCGAAGTCGGCCGCGAGCTCGAGCGCCAGCGCGCGAGTCGGCCCTTCGAGGTCCGCGACGCGACGCGGGGTGAACGCCCGGCTGACGAGCGCCCGCAGCTCGGTGTGGCGGGGCGGATCCATCTCGATGAGCATGGGTTCGACGTTTTCGGTCCGGCGCTCAAGGGTGATGCCCCCCGAGGACGAATAGGTAGGCCAGTCATCGATGGCTGCTCGCACGTCGTCATGGCGTGAAAGCGCCCAGAAGCCCCGTTCGGGGTCGAGGTAGGCCGGGGAGAGGTCCCGGAGCTGCCGGTACGTCGGATAGGGGTCCTCGTGGTGCTCGTAGCTGTACGGATCGAAGCGGACCACGGCCGCGACCCTAACGGCGGCGTGCGCCCGGTTCGCGGATTTCGTTCCTCTCCCCGTCGGCCACAATGGTGGCTCCCTCCGGCGGCGCCGGGGCGGGTCGAGGCGGAGATTCTTCATGGTCGGTAGCGCGCGGAGTGGGTCGGTCACGGCTCGACGCCGGTCGCGCGCGGCCGGCGTGGCTCTCACGGCAGTGCTGACGGTGGCGCTCGCTCTCGCGGGGCCGACGGGCGTCGCGAGCGCGACGCCGGGCCGGCGCGCCGCGGCTGCGGTCTCGGTGATCCCACCGGGCGCGGGCTCGATCATGCCCGGCATCGACGTGCGGCTCCTCGGAGTCCCACTCGTACCCGGTGTCGGCCCGGACGCGTCGGCCGATCTCGCCGCGGCGCAGACCCAGCTCGCGTCGCTCCAGGCCGAGCAGCGCCGGCTCGACGCGCAGAACCACGACCTCGCCGTCCGCACGTTGACCCTGACCGCGGTCCAGCAGAAGTCCGAAGCGACGCTGCGTCACACCCAGGCGCTCGTCGACCGGGTGGCAGCCGCGGCGTACAAGGGTGCGAGCGATGGGCTGCTCGCGGTGCTGCCCTCGTCCAACGTGCTCGACATGAGCCGGCGCATGAAGCTCGCGGGCCAAGCGGGCACCTCGCTGCGGGCGATCTCCCGGCAGGCGGCCGACGCCCGCCGCACCGCGAGCCGCGCCAGCGAGCGGGCCGCGAAGGAATCCGTCGACGTGCAGCAGCAGCTGGCCGCGCTCGCGACCCAGATCCCGCCGGCGGAGCGCACCGTGCAAGCGCGGTTGGCACAGGCGGCGAACGACCTGCCCGCGCGCAAGGTCGCCGGGCTCGGCATCCCGGTGGCCGCGCTCGACGCGTACCTCCGGGCCGAGCGCACCGTGGCGCTGCTGGCACCGACGTGCGGGCTCGAGTGGTGGGTGCTCGCAGGGATCGCGGACGGAGAGTCGGGGCACGGCACCCACGGCGGCGCGCGCGCCGACGTGCACGGCAACGTCTTCCCGCCGATCATCGGCATCCCGCTCGACGGCACGAACAGCACCCAGCCGGTCGCGGACACCGATCACGGCCTGCTCGACGGCGACCCGATCTGGGACCACGCCGTGGGTCCGTTGCAGTTCACCCCGGGCACCTGGAGCCGGTGGGCGTCCGACGGCAACGGCGACGGCACGAGTGATCCGCAGAACCTCTACGACGCGTCACTCGCCGCGGCGCGCAAGCTCTGCGCCGACGCGGGCCCCGCCGGCATGCACACCGACGCGCAGATCGCGGCGGCACTGAAGCCGTATGCGGTGACCAACGCGCTGGTGAAGGCGAAGCTGGCCCGGGCGCGCGACTACCAGCTCCAGGGCCTGCCCGCCCCGGACCCGGCGGTGCTCGCCGCGGGGTAGCGCGAGCTACGCAGTGACGGTCAGGTCGGTGATCGTGACCGGGGTGACGGGACCCTTCTCACGGCCCAGGACCGGGTGGGGCTCGACGTCCCAACCGACCGCCTCGGAACGCAGCGCACCGACGGTGCAGCGCTCACGGGGCCGGATCGCGTACGGGTCGTACTTGAAGAACCCCATCGCGTTCTCGTGCGTGATCTGGTTGATCTCCGCGTCGGTGAGGTCCGTCGCGTCGAACTCCTCCATCATCAGCTCCGGCGCGCGTGGGCCAGTTCGTGTCCGAGTGCGGGTAGTCGACCTCGACGGTGATGCGGTCCACGCCGATGTCGCGCGCGAGCTTCACACCGGCCGCGTCGGAGATGTAGCAGAGCACGACGTGCTCGAGGAACACCTCGCTCGGCATCTTCGAGCCGAAGTCCGCGCCGGTCCACTCCTTGTGCACGGTGTACGAGTGGTCGAGGCGCTCGAGGAAGTAGGGGATCCACCCGATGCCGCCCTCGGAGAGCGCCACCGTGAGGTCGGGGAACTTCTTGAACACGGGCGAGTGGATGAGGTCGGCCGCGCACTGCACGATGTTCATCGGCTGCAGCACGATCATCACGTCGATGGGCGCGTCGGGCGCGGTCATCACGAGCTTGCCGGACGACCCGATGTGCATGCAGACGATCGTCCCGACATCGGAGCACGCCTGCCAGACCGGGTCCCAGTGGTCGGAGTGGAGGCTGGGCAGCCCGAGCGGCTCCGGGTTCTCCGGGAACGTGATCGCGTGGCAGCCCTTCTTCGCGACGCGCCGGACCTCCGCCGCGCACGCCTCGGGGTTCCAGATCATCGGGATCGCCAGCGGGATGAAGCGGTCGGGCGCGTACCCGCACCACTCGTCGATGTGCCAGTCGTTGTACGCCTGCGCGAGGACGATCGAGGTGTCCTTGTCCTCCAGGGCGGCGAACAACCGGCCCGCGAAGCCGGGGAGGCTCGGGAAGTTGAGCGAGCCGAGCGTGCCGTTGGCGTTCATGTCGAGCACGCGCTTCTCGACGTCGAAGCACCCGTCACGGATCTCGTCGAACGAGGTCGGGTCGATGCCGTACTCGTCCTGCGGCCGGCCGGCGACGGCGTTGAGGCCGATGTTCGGGACCTCGTGACCCTGGAAGGACCAGACGTCGGTGCCGTCGTCCTTGCGGATCAGCTTGGGGGCCACGTCCGCGTACTTGGCGGGGAGGTGGCGCTCGAACATGTCCGGCGGTTCGACGACGTGGTCGTCGACACTCACGATGATGAGATCGTCGAGCTGCATCGCGTCAGCGTACCGCGGCGCGTGCCGGGACCGGGAGGGCGTCTAGCCCTGCCGGGGCGCCTCCGGCTGGACCTCGAGCACGTCGACGTGCACCCCGGGCGGGGAGGTCACGGCGTACACGACGGCCCGGGCGATGTCGTCCGGGTGCAGCGTGTTGAAGTGCCGCTGGATGCCGTAGTGCGGCCAGTAGGACATCAGCCCGTCGACCTGCTCCGGGGTCCAGTCGGACGCGAAGTCCGTGAGCGTCGGTCCGACCCGGATCGTCGTGGAGCGCACGCCCGTCCCCTCGAGCTCCATGGCCAGGGTGCGGGCCGCGGTCTCGATCCCGGCCTTGGTCGCGCTGTAGCCCAACAGCCGCGGCCGGGGCGCGCGTGACGGTGTCGGAGGAGATGAACACGACGTCGCCCTGACCGCGCTCGATCATCGGTCCGAGCACGCGGCGGCTGCACAGCAGCGGACCCAGGAGGTTGGTGCGGATCTCCTGATCGAGCTGGTCCGGCGCCAGCTCCCAGAAGACGCCCGGGATCGCGATCCCCGCGTTGTTCACGAGGACGTCGATCGGTCCCATGATGTCCTCGACCGTCGCGACGAAGTCGTCGACGGAAGCCGCGTCGGTCACGTCGAGCGATCGTGGGAACGCTTCGCCGCCGGCTTCGATCACCAGCGCGGCGGTCTCGTTGAGCTTCTCGGCCCCGCGTGCGCCGAGCGCCACGCGCCACCCCAACCCGCCCAGTGCGATGGCCGTCGCGCGCCCGATGCCGGACGACGCACCGGTGACGATGGCAACCTTCGGTCCGGTCATGACGTCCACGCTACGACGGGTCCCGCGGCTTCGACGAGCAAGTCGGTGAGCGACAGGTCGACGTCGTCACCCCAGACGTCCACCGTCAGCGGTGCATCCAGGCGTTCGGCGAGCTCGACGAGCGCGGCGACTCGTGTCGTCGAGGGGCTCCGTCACGACTGCGGTCGCGGCGATGCCGGTGCGCGCCGCGGCGAGTGCGACCGCCACGCCGATCCCCGGGCTCGCTACGGCCGGGACGACGACGGTGCCGGGCGGCATCGGTGGGGAACGTGCGGGCGACCCAGAGCCCCGCCGGGCCGGGCGCCGCGGTGACGATCCCGTGGGGCGACATCCGCTGCTTGAGGTCCATCACGGCGCGCGCCGGATGGCGGGGAACGCGCTCGTCCACGTAGCCGGGCTGCGCGACCGCGGCGATCCGTTCGAACAACGGCGGGGGCACGATCGGGTACGACGAGCGCGCGACCTGGGTCGCGAAGGGCGCGAGGTCGGCGGGTTGGATGGCAACGACGCGCGCGCCGAGCTCGTAGCGCGCACGGGGCGACTCGTCGGGATCGAGGCCTACGGTCCAGAGCAGGTCCAGCTCACCGAAGCCGAGCAGCTCGAAGTCGCGCGCCTGGAGCCCGCAGGTCCCGAGGTGGTGCGGGCTGTCCCAGTTGAAGACCCCCTTGGCCCCCCAGGTGTTGGCCACGCCGATGTGCGCGGCGGCCGCGAACTCGCGCAGGCCGTCGACCGCGCGGTCGCGCAGCACGCCCGGGCCCGCGAGCATCGCGGTGCGACCCCGAGGTTGGTCGATCTGGCCGAGCGCCGAGCCGGCGCGTGCGGGGACCGGGAGCCCCAACGCGTAGCGCAGCGCGCCGGGGATCGGGATCGCGAGCTGCGCCGCCAGCTCCGCCGACGCGTCCAGCAGCAGGTCGCCCACGGTCTCCATGCGAAGCGCATCCTCGCATGGACCGGCGAGGCCTCCGGTAGTGTCCCGCGCCGTGGCCGATCGGAACCTGTATCTGCACGAGTACGTCGACATCGTCGGCGAAGGCGCCATGCGCTACATGGAGCACACCGTCGGGTTCAACACCGGGACCGCGGCCGGGAAGGGGCTCGATCTCCTCGGCACCTTCTACGTGATGGGCTCGACCGGGCGATGGCCGCAGGTGGTCAACATCTGGGAGTGCATCGAGGGCCGCACGGGCTGGCGCCGGTTGATGGAGAGCACGAACCTGAGCCGGACGAAGAACCCGGCGCTGAACGAGTGGTGGAAGACCGCGCTCGAGGTGCGCTCGGGCGGGTTCGACCGGCTGCTCGGTGCCGGCCCCGGATGCCCGTCGATCGCGGACCTGCGCCGCGACGCGGTGAGTGGCTCGGTGTTCGTGCACGAGCTCTCGCAGTGCAAGCCCGGCACCGCGATGGACTACCTCGACGCGGTGCGCGCGGACTGGCTGCCGGTGCTGCGCGACCACGGCCACACGGTGGTCGGGCTCTACGAGGTGCTGATGACCGACACGGAGGTCATGACCGTCTGGGCGACGGACCCGGAGGGTCACGAAGCGCTGGGCCGCGCGATCGACGCCGGCACCGACCCCCGCATCGCGCGCTGGCGCGCGACGGCCCGGGAGTACCTCACCGGGTGGCGCGAAGAGCTGATGACGCCGTACCCCGGCACCTTGCTGTCCCGAGGCGACCCGTTGTAGCGATCCGGGCCGGGGGATCTGACGCCCCCGTCAGGTACTCTGCGGCTCGTGGCGGCGGTGAACGAGGCAGCGAGCGCGCTCGACGGGCGGGCGCTCGGCAAGCGGGGTGCGGCGACCCGGCGCCGGCTGCTCGAGTCGACCGGTGAGCTGCTCGAGAGCAAGGGGCTGCGCGACCTGCGCGTCGTCGACATCGCGCGTGAGGTCGGGACCTCGCCCGCGACCTTCTACCAGTACTTCCGCGACGTCGAGGAGGCCGTGCTCGTGCTGGCCGAGATGGTGGGCGAGCAGACCGCCCCGCTGGTGGAGCTGCTCGACCCGCGCTGGTCCGGCGAGATGGGGCTCGAACGGGCGCGGCAGCTCGTCGACGGGTTCCTGCTGTATTGGGACGACCATCGCGCCGTCCTGCGCACCCGCAACCTCGCCGCGCAGGAGGGCGATCAGCGGTTCCGGGACGTTCGCAACCAGTCCCTGCAGCCGATCACGCAGGGCCTGGCCCGCAAGGTCGCGGAGAACGCGGTGGCCGGCATCGACCCCTACGCCGCCGCGGCCGCGCTCGTCGCGATGATGGAGCGCATGGCCGCGTTCCACGTCGACCTCGAGCCGTACGGGCCGACGCGCGCCGACGTCGTCGAGACCACGGCCCGCATCGTCTTCCAGACCGTCACCGGCCCGATCGGTCCCTAGCTAGGCTCATCCGCTGGGGTGGGCCGTGAGCTCGAGCTCGCGGTCGAAGACCCGCTCGAAGAGCTCCCGCTTGCGCCGCGCGCCCCACAGCTCCAGCTCGGGATCGCCGTCCGTGCTCACCCGCAGGAGCACCAACGACGGGCTCACCCGCGCCGCGACCCGGGTGACGACCTGCTTGCGGCTGCGGTCCAGGCCGTCGGCGATGCGCAGCAACGCGGTGAGCCGCCGCACCTTGTCCCGTGCGTCCTCGTCGAGCTCGCCGACGAGATCGTCGTTGGCCTTCGGGTCGCCGCGGCGATGCCACCGGACGAGCGCGGTGAGCAGCAGGATCTCCTCGGGGTCGAAGCCGCGGAGCTGCCCGTGCGCGACGAGGTACGCGGAGTGGCGATCGTGGTCGTCGTGCGAGACGTGCTCGCCGATGTCGTGCAGCAGCGCCGCGTACTCGAACAGCTCGCGGTCGCCGTCGTCGAGACCGTGCAGCTCGCGGCGTCTGGTCGAAGAGGTCGAGGCTGAGCCGGGCGACCTGACGGGAGTGCGCCTCGGGCCAGGAGAACCGGCGGCGCCAGCGCCTGGATCGACGCGCGGCGGATGGCCCACGGGTCGTCGGTCAGGTCGACGGGGTCGTGGCGGCCGATCGCGTCGAGCACGATGCCCTCGCGCAGCGCCCACTCGCTGATGGTCAGCTCGTGGATGTCGAAGAGCTCCATCGCGGTCGCGAGGAACTCGGCGCCGGCCACGATGAGCTCGACCCGCTTCGTGTCGAGGCCCTTGATCTTCTGGCGTTGGGCGGACGTCGACTCCAGGAGCTCCTGGTGCAGCGGCTCGAACTCGGCGCGGGAGAAGCTCAGCTGGTTGAGCGACCGGGGCACCGACTCGTCGCGCCGGGCCGCGATCATCTCCGCGAGATCCTCCAGCGTTCCGCTGCTCCCGATCGCCATCTTCGGCTCGAAGCGGAGCACCTCGACCGCGAGTGGGCCCAGGACGTCGACGAGGTGCTCGCGGAGCCGGCGTCGGTCGCGCTTGGAGATCGGATCGGAGCTCACGAACTGCGGCGCTGAGCCGCGCGACGCCGAGCCGCTCGCTCACGGCCCACTGCAGGCCGGTCGAGTCGCCGATCATGATCTCGACGCTCCCGCCGCCGAGGTCGAAGCACAGCGCCGGCCCGGGATCGATCAGCACCGCGGTGCGGATCGCGGTGAAGATGAGCCGGGCCTCCTCGAGCCCGTCGATGACGTCCGCGCTGATGCCGGCCTCCGCCTCGATGCGATCGAGGACCGCGTCACCGTTGGAGGCGCTGCGCAGCGCGCTCGTCGCGCAGGCGAGGATCTCGGTCGCGCCCGCGGCTTCGGCCAGCATCCGGAACCGGCGCATCGTCTGCACCGCGGCGTCGGCGGCGACCGGGGTGATGAGGCCCTCGCGGCTCACGACGTCGCCGAGCCGGAGCATCTCCTTCTCGCGCACGAGCGGCTCGAACGTGCCGTCGGGGCGCACTTCGGCCACGACGAGATGGAAGGAGTTCGATCCGAGGTCAACCGCGGCGATCCGCACGTCGAAGAAGCGTACGCGGCACCATGACCCGGAATGGACCCGGGGCCGAGACCCGGACCAACCGAACGGAGCGCACTGTGCCCAGAGTGATCCATGCCGACCACGTCGAGCCGGTCATCCGTGCGATGGTCGGAGCGGCCGACGTCGACGGCGGTCCCACCGACGAGCAGCTCGCAGTCATCCGCGCCCTGGCGCTCGGGTACTTCGAGGTGGACCTCGATCCCGCGAGGATCGAGCCCGTGAGCCCGCAGGGGATCGCCGCGGTGCTCGTGGAGCCGGACGAGCGGCGGCGAATGCGCGAGCTGCTCGTGCTGATCGAGATGTGCCGGCACCCGGTGGGCCGGAACCAGATGGAGCGGGTCGAGGCCTACTGCGCCGCGCTGGGTGAATCGGGTCCGGGCCTTGCGATCGTCCGCGATCTGGTCGAGCGCAGCAAGGCCGAAGCGGCCGCGGACTACATGCGGTTCTTCACCACGATCGACACCGGCCCGATGCTCGAGCGCCAGCTCGGTGCGCAGTACGCCGGGATCCTCGATGCACCTGATCCGGAGCTGGGCGACCGACTGCTCGCGCTGGCCGATGCGGGCCCGGGGACGCTCGGCCGCGCGTACGTCGAGTTCTACGAGCGCAACGGCTTCGACCTGCCGGGTTTCGCGCCGCGCATGCCCGCCGTCTTCGTCTCGCACGACATGTGCCACGTCATCGGTGGCTACGAGCCGGTGGCCGTCGACGAGATCGCACTCGGCGCGATGCAGATGGCGATCGCCGACACGGACACGCACTGGTTCCAGCTCCTCGGCAACCTCGGGGTCCACGAGGCCGGCTACCTGGACGGCGAAGGAACGCTGGTCCCGAAGCAGGCCGGGCTCAGCCGTCCCGGCGCGCCCGAGTCGATCGCGCACACGTTCTGGCGCGGCGCGCAGTGCACCGGCGACTTCACGACCGTCGACCACCTGGCCCTCGCCGACGAGCCGCTCGCCGACGTCCGCGCCGCGTTCGGGATCCCCGCCCGCACCTGCTGACCCACCCCACCTCCGCGTTCTCGGCACGCTGAACCGCGCCTGGCGCGGTCGAGCGGGCCGAGAACGGTGGGGCGAGTGGACCTGACTCTCGTGTCAGGTATCGTGAGCGCCACATCAGTGGTCAAGAGGGGGACGCGCCATGGCGGAGTCGGTGACCGGAGAAGCTCGGATGCTGATCGACGGGGAGCTCGTCGAGGCCGCGTCGGGCGCACCGTACGACAACATCAACCCGGCCACCGAAGACGGTCATCGGCCAGATCGCCGACGCGCGGCGTCGCCGACATGGAGCGGGCGATCGCCGCGGCCCGCCGGGCGTTCGACGAGACCGACTGGGCCACCGATCCGCGAGCTGCGCAAGCGCGTGCCTCCGCCAGCTCCACGAGGCGCTCGACGAAGGAGCGCGAGGACGCTGCGCCCGCAGATCGTCGCCGAGGTCGGCACGCCGATCATGCTCACGTACGCGGTGCAGATGGACAGCTGCATCGACGACATGGAGTGGGACATCGAGTGCATCGACCGGTATCGAGTGGGAGTACGACCTCGCCGATCCACGAGTTCTTCGGCATGCGCAGCGCACCGGCGGGTCGTGCCGGGAGCCGATCGGCGTGGTCGGCGCGATCACGCCGTGGAACTTCCCGTTCATGCTCAACCTCTCGAAGATCGTGCCCGCGCTCGCGGCCGGCAACACGCGTCATCCTGAAGCCCGCCCCGACACGCCGTGGAGCGCGACGTGCATCGGCAAGCTCGTCGGCCGAGGACACCGACATCCCCGCCGGGCGTGTTCAACGTCGTCACGTCGAGCGACCCGGCGGCCGTCGGCGACGTGCTGACCGGCGACGCCGCGACGTCGACATGATCTCGTTCACCGGCTCGACCGCGGTCGGCAAGCGGATCATGGCGCAGCGGCTCGGACACGCTGAAGCGGGTGTTCCTCGAGCTCGGCGGCAAGTCGGCGAACATCGTCCTCGACGACGCCGACTTCCCGGCGCAGATGCGGCAGCGGCGCGATGGTCTGCATGCACGGCGGCCAGGGGTGCGCGATCACGACCCGCATGCTCCTGCCCCGCTCGCGCTACGACGAAGGCGTCGAGCTCGCTGAAGGCCGGCGTTCGAAGGCGTGGACCTACGGCGACCCGACCGACTCCCGCGAACCTGGCCGGGCCCGCTCATCAACGCCCGCCAGCGCGAGCGCGTGCTCGGGCTCATCGAGAAGGGCAAGGCCGAGGGCGCCCGGTGCCTCGTCGGCGGCGGGCGCGCCGACGCAGTTCGACAAGGGCTACTACGTGCAGCCGACGCTGTTCGTCGACGTCGACCCCGACTCGACGATCGCGCAGGAGGAGATCTTCGGCCCGGTGCTCGTCGGTCATCCCGTACGAGGACGACGACGACGCGGTGCGCATCGCGAACAACTCCCGCTACGGGCTGTCGGGCGCGGTCAACGGCGACGGACCTCGACCGTGCGTACGGCGTCGCCAAGCGCATCCGGACGGGCACGGTCGCGGTCAACGGCGGCCAGTGGTTCGGCCCCGACTCGCCGTTCGGTGGCTACAAGGAGAGCGGGCCTCGGGCGCGAGCACGGCATCGCCGGCTTCGAGGAGTACCTCGAGACCAAGACCATCGGCCTCCCGCCGCAGGACTAGCGGGCGCTCGGCTTCGTCGCGACGAACACCGTCCAGCCGGACGGCGGTGTCGAGTCCGAGCGGTCGAAGCCGTAGCTCGGTCGCGTCTCGACCTCGAACCCGATCCCGTCGAGCAGCGCGCGCAGCGCCTTCGGGTCGTAGAGGTGGGTGACGTGGTGCTCGTCGGTGCGCGAGTACCGACCGTCGGCGTCGCGGCTGTAGATCGTGATGCGCCGGTCGAGGCGGTCGGTGGTCTCGGTCGCGCGCATGCACAGCATCCAGTCGTCGTGATCGTGGATGCGCTCCCGCACGTCGAGGCCGAGGTTGCGACCGGGGGTGGCGACGTCGAAGAGGAACACGCCACTCCGGGCGCGAGGGCTTCGTAGACCCGGTGCGCGACGGTGGTGGTCGCGCCGAGACCGGCGCGCGGGTCGGTCGCGTAGTTGAGCGCCTCGCCGATCGCGGTGACCGCGACCGACGCGGGAATGGACGCGTCGACGAGCGATTCCTGGCGGAACTTCGCGCGTGGCGCGTTGCGTTCGGCGAGCTCGAGCATGTCGGGCGAGATGTCGACGCCCAGCACGTCGTAGCCCAGCTCCGACATCGTGCCGGCGAGGATGCCCGAGCCACACCCGAGGTCGGTCACCGTCCCGGCGGTCAGGCCGCGGCTCACCAGAACGCCGGCGAGCATCCGGGCCGCGTCGAGCGCGAGGTCACCGAACCGCTCGTGGTGGATCGCCGCCTGCTCGCGTCCGTAGAACCCGTCCGAACTCATCATGGAAGCCTGGCACGGCTTCCGTCCTGAGATCTCCGACGGCCGATCGCGTCCAGTGCTTCGGGGTCGGGGGCCGTCGGCGGCCTGCCCGAGATCTCCGACGGCCGATGCCGTCCAATGCTTCGGGGTCGGGGGCCGTCGGCGGCCTAGCGTGATCGGCATGCCGACCTTGATCCTGCTCCGCCACGGGCAGAGCACCTGGAACCTCGAGAACCTGTTCACCGGCTGGGTCGACGTGGACCTGACCGAGCTCGGCGAACGGGAGGCCGTGCGGGGCGGCGAGCTGCTGGACGAGCAGGGCGTGCTTCCCGACGTCGTCCACACGTCGGTGCAGATCCGGGCCATCCACACGGCCGAGCTCGCGCTCGCCGCGTGCGACCGCTCGTGGATCCCCGTGAAGCGGTCGTGGCGGCTCAACGAGCGTCACTACGGCGCGCTGCAGGGGCAGAACAAGAAGGAGACGGCCGAGAAGTGGGGTGAGGAGAAGCTGCAGCAGTGGCGGCGCTCCTATGACGTCCCGCCGCCGCCGCTCGACTGGGACGCGTCCGCGGATCCGCGCTACCGCGATCTGCCCCGCGAGCTGATCCCGCGGTCGGAGTGCCTGGCGGACGTCGTGACGCGGATGCTGCCGTACTGGTACGACGCGATCGTCCCCGACCTCGCGGCCGGCAAGGTCACGCTCGTCGCCGCGCACGGCAACTCCTTGCGGGGCCTGAAGATGCACCTCGAGGGCCTGACCCCGGCCGAGATCCTCGAGGAGAACATCGGCACCGGCCAACCCCTCGTGTACGAGCTCGACGACGAGTTCGGAGTGAAGTCCCAGCGCTACCTCGACCCCGAAGCCGCGGCCGAGGCGGCCGCCGCCGTCGCCAAGCAAGCCGGCTGACCCCGACGCCGATCTCCGTCTGTCCGATTCGGGTCCGCCAGGGAACCGAAACGGACAAACGGCGGGAGTCCGCAGGGGGCCAGGGGTCAGGGGGTCGGGGTGGTCTCGGACTGCTTCTGGCGCACCCAGGCGATGGTGCCGCCGAGGAAGCTGCCGACGTCGGGGAACTTGCCGCCGACGACGTCCGCGAACCAGCCGGGGACGTAGATCTCGAACGTCCCGGCGTCGAGCTGCTCCAGCACGGGCCCGACCATTGCCTCGACCGGCAGCGCCTCGATGTCGGCCATGGACTCGTCGTTGTCGGGCAGGTGGAACAGGTCGGTGTCGATCACGCCGGGGTTCACCACGTGGACCCGCACCCCGGTCCCGGCCACGCGCGAGGTCCACCTGCATCGACTCGGACCAGCCGGTGAGCGCGGCCTTCGACGCGGTGTACGCGGCCTCCGCCGGCGGACCGAGGCGCGCCGCGACCGACGAGATGTTCACGATGCGCCCCGAGCGTTCGATCAGCTCGGGGAGCAGCGCGAGCGTCAGGCGGACGGGGGAGAAGTAGTTGATCGCCATGACGGCTTCGACCGTCGCGGGATCGAGCGCGGTGACGACCGCGCCGCTTCGGGATGCCGGCGTTGTTCACGAGCACGTCGACGCCGCCGAGCTCGTCGCTCACCCGGCCCGCGAACGTCGGCGATGCCGTCCAGGTCCGCGAGGTCGACCGCCCACATGCGGGACTCGGGCGCGTGGGTCTGGCAGCGCGTGAGCACCGCCGCGAGCCGGTCCTCGCGCCGGGCGCAGATGCCGACGGTCGCGCCCGCGGCGGCGAAGCCCTCCGCGAGCGCGGCGCCGATGCCCGACGACGCCCCGGTGACCAACACGTGCTTTCCGGCGACCGAGTAGGTCACGTCGTGCTCCGTTCGTCGAGGTCTGCGCCGCCGGGCCAGCATCTGACGTGGGCGTCAGGTTGGGGGCCGGCGCCGCTAACCTCCGCGCCATGGCTCTCGGACCTGACGATGTGCGGCTCGACGGGCGGGTCGCGGTCGTCACCGGCGCGGCCGGCGGCATCGGCGCCGCGACCGCACTGGCGCTCGCCCGATTCGGCGCCGACGTCGGCGATCTGCGACCGGGACGCCGGCAACCTGGCCGAGGTCGCGTGCCGAGGTCGAGGCGCTCGGTCGGCGGGCGCACCGGGCGTGCTCGACGTCCGCGACGGCGAGCAGGTCACGGCCTGGCTCGGACGAGGTCGCGGCCACGTTCGACCGGGTCGACGTCCTCGTGAACAACGCCGGCGGCGGGTTCCGCGTCGGCGTTCGTCGACGTGAACGACAAGGGCCAGGACGCGCTTGATCCGGGAGAACTTCACCAGCGTCACGAACTTCGTCCGCGGCGTCGTCCCGCTCATGCCCTCGGCCGGCGGCTCGATCGTCAACGTGACGTCGATCGAGGCGCACCGCGCCGCGACCCGGGTATGCGCGGTCTACAGCGCGATGAAGGCCGCGGTGGCGAGCCTCACGCAGAGCCTCGCGCTCGAGCTCGGCAGCCGCTCATCCGGGTCAACTGCATCGCGCCCGACGTCATCCCGACGCCCGGCATCGGCGCGGACATCGGGTGCGCACGCCGTTGCCGCGCGCCGGGCACGTCGACGACGTCGCCGCCGCGTCGTGTTCCTCGCGAACCCGGCGCTCGTCGCGGCTTCGTCACCGGCACGACGATCCACGTCGACGGCGGGAACCTCGCCGCCGGCGGTTGGCACCGCGAGGCCGACGGCTCGTTCTCACGGAGCACGCCGAAGCCGGGCCAGTGAGGTTCGGGGTCGCGCTCGGCGCGCTCAACACCCACTTCCACCTCGACGCGACCGCCGCGGCCGAGGCGCTCGGCTACGAGTCGGTGTGGCTGCCCGAGCACCTCGTGTTCCCGGCGACGATGAGCAAGCTCGCCGCAGCCGGGGAAGAGGAGCACCCGCCGGTGCCGCCGACGACGCCGGTGTTCGACGCGTTCGCGTACCTGGCGTTCCTCGCCGGCCGCGTCCCCGACCGTGCGGCTCGGTACGCACGTCTACAACCTCGGGCTGCGGCACCCGTTCATCGTCGGCACGCGGCGGTGCAGACGCTCGACATCGTGAGCGGGGGTCGGTGCGAGTTCGGGATCGGCGCGAGCTGGCTCGAAGAGGAGTGGGTTGCGGTCGGGCTCGACTTCGCCACCCGCGGTCGCCGGGTCGACGAGGTGCTCGCGGTCTGCAAGCGGCTCTGGACCGAGCCCGACGGTCGCGCACCACGGTGAGTTCTTCTCGTTCGACGAGGTCGCGTTCGAGCCCAAGCCGGTGCAGCAGCCGTGGCCGCCGGTGCTCGTCGGCGGCGAGAGCGACGCCGCGCTCCGCCGTGCCGCGGTCCGAAGGCCGACGGGTGGATCGGCATGGGACACACGTTCGAGTCCGCGACGGCCCAGGTCGCCAAGCTCGACCGAGCTCCGGAAGCAGCGCGAGCCGGACGGCAGCGAGGACCGCGAGTTCCAGATCTGCGTCGGGGGTCCGGTGCGGTCGCTCGACGACGTGAAGCGGTGGGAGGAGATCGGCGTCACCCGTCTCGTCATCAAGCCCTGGTCGCGCTCACCCGAAGCGGTGGAGGCCATGCAGCGCTACGCGGAGATGGTCGAGCTCACTCCCCGCTGAGATCGGCTCCGGGCGCGTCGGCGAGCAACGCGTCGGGATGGCGGCCGAAGTCGCGGATCGAGCCCTTGTTGCGGAACGCCACCGGCATGACCTCGGGCTGCATCGAGTAGCAGATCCCCGTCATGAGCTCGGAGAGGTCGAGCGCGACCGGGATCGCCTCGAGATCCATCCCGCGCCCCATGCCGATGTCGCACGAGCGGCGGAGGACGATCGCGGCCTCCGCCTTCTCCGGCTCGAACTGCGAGTCCGCCCACTTCATGAAGCCGCCGCGCCAGGGCGCATCGCACGAACTCCGGCGGGCTCACCAGCGAGCGGGTCCGCGTCTTGCCGACCGCGAGCTCCCACTCCAACGTGAGCTCGCCGTCGCGCCAGAGGCGGGGCGTCACGGTCCAGTCGGCCGGCGGCGGGAGCTCGATGTCGTACTGGCGAGTGTCGGTGCCGCGCACCACGTGGGTGACGCACAGCCCCGCGAGGTCGAACTGGTGGGTGCAGTTCAGGCGCGGATCGGTGACGGACGCCACCGCGGTGCACCGGTCCGAGAGCTCCATGCCGACGAGGGCCTGCAGTGGCTCGCCCGCGTCGGGACACGTCGCCCAGGGCCAGCGGACCGCGTGCATCTCGAGCCCGGTGACGTGCGTGCCGTCATGGTGCAGCGTGACCTGGAAGTGGTGGAAGTCGTCCTCGAGGCCACCCCAGACCGTGGACTCGTCCAGCCGCACGAGCCGGATCCGCCGGCGGTACGGCGTGGTGGGGTCTCCGACCCTGACGACGGGCGCGCGGTCCATCGCGGCACTCTGCCACGGAGGTGACGCTGATGTCAGGATGGCCGCCCCGTCGCCGCAGCTGGTTTCGGGGCGCCTGAGCGTCGCTCTGGCGACCTTGAGACGCCCCGAAACGAGTCGGCGCTACTCGGGCTTGGGGGGGCGGACGTTGATGACGAGGGTGAAGATCGATGTGCAGACGGGATCGCCGGTCTCGGCCTCGGACCAGACGGTCTCGGTCACGTAGAACTCGAGCTTGCCGCCGTTCGACCGCTCCTTCTCGTACACGTCGGTCACCGTGGTGACGCCCTCGAGCACGTCGCCGACCTGCGGCCACCGGGTGTACTCGAAGGCCTGCTCGCCGTGCAGGATCGCCCGGCCCTTGCCCCGCAGCTTCTCGATCGGGAGGCCGGCGGCGCCGCCCTGGCCGAGCGAGCCCCAGAACGGCATCACGAACGGGAACGTCGGCGGCACCGGCGCGCTCGTCACCGTCGTAGACCGGGTCGGCGTCGATCAGCGCCTGGGCGAAGACGCGGACCGGCCCTCGTTCGATGCGCGACCACGCTGCGTGCCGGTCTGCTGCCCTTGAGCTCGGTCAGTGCCACGGTTCTCCTCCCGGGTGACGTCGAGGTCAGGTTCGGCCGGGCAGGCTAGCGCGGCCGGATCATCGGGCGGGCTACGCCTCGACGAGCTTGTGCTTCATCACCTTGCCGGTCGCGTTGCGCGGGAGCTCGTCGACGAAGTGCACCTGGCGGGGCGCTTGTAGTCGGCGAGGCGCTCGGCGCAGAAGGCCAGGAGCGCGTCGGCGTCGAGCGCCGCGTCCGGGCCGGACGCACCACGAACGCGGCGATGTCCTCGCCGAGCACCGCGTGCGGGATCGCCGACGACCGCGGCCTCCTGCACGTCGGGGTGCTCGAGGAGCACGGCCTCGACGTCGGTCGGGTAGATGTTGTTGCCGCCGCGGATGATGAGGTCCTTCTTGCGGCCGACGAGGTACAGGAACCCGTCCTCGTCGAGGTAGCCGAGGTCGCCGCTGCGCAGCCAGCCGTCCTCGGTCCAGGTGCTCGCGGTCGCCGTCCTCGTCCTTGTAGTACTCCCGCTGCCGGCCCGGCATCCGGGTCAGCAGCTCGCCGACCTCGCGGGCGTCGCAGGTCGCTGTCGTCGTCGCGCGACGATCTTCGAGCTCCATCGGCCCGACCGGCTTGCCGACCGATCCGATCCGCTTCGTCACCTCGTCCTTCGGCATCACGATGTACGCCGGCCCGGCCTCGGTCATGCCGTACGAGTTCGACACCGTCGCGTCGGGCAGTCGCTCCTGCAGGGTGAGCAGCGTCTGCGGCGCCAGCGGCGCGCTCGCCGATCGAGACGGCCTGCAGGCTGGTGAGGTCGGGCTCGTCGAAGCTCGGGGTGGCGACGAGGAGCTCGGCCATCGCCGGGACGAGGAACGCCATCGACGGCCGCTCGTCGGCGACGATCTGCGAGCCAGCGCCCGGCGTCGAACTTCGGCAGGTACATGCCGTGCAGGCCCATCTTCATCGGGTTGTAGATGAACGCGATGCCGGCGAACGTGAACATCGGCGCGCCGTGGATCCAGCCCGAGCCGGTCCAGTGCGGCTCGTGGTTCGGGATCATCGCGACGTTGCGGTGCCGGACCGCGACGCCCTTCGGCAGGCCGGTCGTGCCCGACGTGTACATGATGTCGGCGAGGTCGTCGATGCTCGTCGGCACCTGGAGGTCCGAGCCGTCGGCGCCGCAGGACGCGTCCTCGAACGGGACTGGTCGCAGCATCGCGGTGCCGCGCCGCCGACGCTGACGAGGAGGCCGAGCGACGGGAGCTGCGTCGCGCACGGCGAGCGCGGTGTCGAGCAGCGAGTCGCAGGTCACGCACGCCGGCGACCTCGGCGTGGCCGAGGATCGTGACGAGCTCCGGCACCGACAGCCGCGTGTTCGTCGGCACCACCGATCGCGCCGGCCTTGTGCACCGCCGCGTAGACCACGATCCAGCGCAGCGCCTCGTCGCTCGGCAGGTAGATCGAGACGCGGTCGCCCTTCGCGATGCCCTGCTCGACGAGGAACCGGGCGAGCCGGTTCGACTGCTCGTCCCACTCGGCGAACGTGAGCGCGGTGCCCGCGTCGAGGTCGCGGTACGCGAGCTCGTCGGCGTCGCGTCGCGGCCATGAACCGCAGCTGGTCGACCTGGAGGTCGCCCGGGACGGCGCTCAAAGGCCGAAGCCCATGCTCGGGATCTTGCTGCCCCGCTCGACCGGCGCGAACAGCTCCGCCTTGCGCGCGATGAGCTCCTCGACCGTCCAGCGCCGGTCGCCGGCGTCGAAGTCGTTCGCGAGGCTCCAGCCGCGACATCAGGTACGCGTGCGCGCCCCACATCACGAACACCTGGCCGCTGACGTCCGCCGCGTCATCCGACGCGAGGAAGCCGACGAGCGGCGCCACGTTGTCCGGGTGCCAGGCGTCGTACTCGCCCTCCTTGGCCCCCATGAACTCGTCCGCGCCGCCGACCGTCGCGGTCATGCGGGTGCGGGCCCGCGGCGCGACCGCGTTCACCGTCACGCCGTACTTCTTCATCTCGCGGGCGAGCACGAGCGTCATCGACGCGATGCCCGGCCTTCGCGGCCGAGTAGTTCGCCTGGCCGACCATCCCGAACAAGCCGGACTCGCTCGACGGTGTTGATGATCCGACCGCCGGCCGGTGCTCCACCCGCAGCCTTGGACTGCTCGCGCCAGTACCGGCACGCGAACCGGCTCGGCGCGAAGTGACCCTTGAGGTGCACGCGGATCACCGCGTCCCACTGGTCCTCGGTCATGTTGAAGCTCATCGCGTCACGCAGGATCCCGGCGTTGTTCACGAGGATGTCGAGGGTCCCGTAGGTGTCGACCGCGGTCGCGATCAGCTCCTGCGGCGCCGGTCCACGAGGACACGTCGTGACCGCTCACCATCGCGGTGCCCCCGGCCGCGGTGATCTCGTCGACGACCTCCTGGGCCGGGGTCCCGTCGCCGGCGTCGCCTTCGCGCGCCACGCCGAGGTCGTTGACCACGACGCTCGCGCCGCCGGCCGCGAGCAACATCGCCTCGCCCCGCCCGATGCCGCGCCCGGCGCCGGTGACGATGGCGACCTTGCCGTCGAACGTTCCCATGCTGTTCGTCCCCCTGAGTCGGTCGCTGGCGAAGATAGTTGACGCTCACGTCAGGTTCCGGTGGGAACCGTGCGTTCACGGGGCCCGCATGCGGCTCTGGCAGGCTGGGGGGATGCGGGTGACGTTCCTCGGCCACGCGGGGATGTACGTGGAGACCGAGGGCGGGACCGTCCTGTGCGACCCGTGGTTCACCCCCGCGTACTTCGGCTCGTGGTTCCCGTTCCCCCGCAACGACCGCCTCGACCCGACGCCGTTCGTCGCGCCCGGACTACCTCTACATCTCGCACCTCCACCACGACCATTTCGACCCGGCGTGGCTGCGCGCACCACGTCGACCGCGCGGCCACGGTGCTGCTGCCCGGCTTCCGCTCGACCACCTCGAGCGGCGCCTGCGGGATCTCGGCTTCACCGAGTTCGTCCACACCGAGCACGGCAAGCCGGTCGCAGCTCGGCGGGCTGCGAGGTCGCGATCCTCGCCATGACCGCGCCGGCCGACGGTCCCGCCGGGCGACTCCGCGCTCGTCCTCGGCGACTCGACGCGCGACGGCTCCTCAACCAGAACGACGCCCGGCCCCGCGACCTCGCACGAGCTCGAGGCGCTCGGTCCGTTCGACGCACACTTCACCCAGTTCTCCGGCGCGATCTGGTACCCGATGGTCTACGACTTCCCGGCCGAGGAGAAGCGGCGCCTCGGCGATCCGCAAGCGCGCGGACCAGATGGAGCGGGCCGATCGCACTACGTCGCGCGACGTCGGCGCGCCGGCACGTCTTCCCGGTCGCGGGCCCGCCGTGCTTCCTCGACGACGACCTCTTCGCGTTCAACGATCTCGACGGCGACCCGGCGAACATCTTCCCCGACCAGACCGTCGTTCCTCGACGAGCTGGCGCGCGCGGGCATCGGTGGCGGGGAGCTGCTGGTGCCCGGGACGGTGGCGACGCTCACCGACGGCGGGTGCACGATCGACCAGCCACGCAGGCGACGCGCGCCGGACGCGATCTTCGGCGACAAGCGCGCGGTGACCTCGAGCGGTACCGCGACGACTGGCGCGACTGGCTCGGCGCGCGAGCAGGCGTCGTGGCCGCGCGACCGGGATCGACGTCGTGGCCGCGCTGCGCGAGTGGTTGGAGCCGTTGCTCGACGTGGCACCGCTGACACGCGGCGCGGCGTCGGCGTGGCGTGCTGCTCCACGTCGGCGACGTCGGTGTCCTGATCGACTTCCCGGCCGGGCACCGTGCGCGAGTGGGCGGGCGAGCCGGTGGGCTACCGCATCGACGTCGACCGCGCGCTCGTCGAGTCGCTGCATCGAGCGCCACGTCGAGGACTGGGTCAACGAGCTCTTCCTCTCGTGCCGGTTCCGTGCGCACCGCGACGGCCGCGTACAACGAGTACGTCTACACGTTCTTCAAGTGCCTCTCGCTCGAGCGGATGGCGTACTGCGAGGGCCACTACGCGCAGCGCTCCGAGCCGCAGCGACGAGATGTTCCGTTGCGGCGACTACCTGGTCCAGAAGCGCTGCCCGCACCTGCGCGCGGACCTCGAGCGGTTCGGATCGGTGACCGACGGCGTGCTCGAGTGCCAGCGTCCACCACTGGCGGTTCGAGCTCGAGACGGGGCGCTGCATCACCTCCGACGACGACGAGCACGTGCTGCGCACCATCCGGGTGGTGGAGTAGCTCTGCTCATCGACCTGCACGCGCACACCGCGCCGCGCTCGAACTGCTCGCGCACCACGCTCGAGGAGCTGGTCGAGACCGCGCGCGGTCGCGGGCTCGACGCGCTGTGCATCACCGAGCACGACGTCCGCTGGCCCGGCGACGAGCTCGCCGACGCGTCCCGTCTGCTCGACTTCCCGCTGATCCCCGGGGTGGAGCTCACCACCGACGTCGGTCACGTGCTCGTGTTCGGTCCGCTCCTGAAGCCGCTCTGGCTCGGCTACAAGCTCGAGGAGCTGGTCGAGGAGTGCGAACAGTCGGACACCGCGCTCGTCCTGCCGCACCCGGTCCGGCGGCTGGCGGGGGAGCGGGCGATCAAGGGCGGACGGGTGCCGCCTCTGCCGGCAACCGTCGCCGCGCTCCCGCAGTGGGACACGGTCCACGCGATCGAGGTCGCGAGCACCCAGACGACGACGCTCGAGCACACGATCACCGCCGCCGCGCTCGCGGTCGTCCCCCGGCCCACGGTCTCGTCGAGCGACGCCCACGGCCCCGGCCTCGCCGGCACCTACGCCACCGAGGTCGACGGCCCCGTCCACACCGCTGAGGACCTCGCCGCCCAGATCCGCGCCGGCCACGTCCGCCCCGCCCGTCCCGCCTGACCCCGACCACCCGTGAACCCGAGCGGGGGTTCGGGCAATGTCTGGGTGATGGGAGTCGTCGGGGGCAGCCATGACGGGGACGGTGATCGCCGCGTCGCTGAGCGATCCCGACCGCTTCACCGAGATCTTCGAGCGGCACTTCGACGCGATCTACGCCTTCACCGCCCGCCGCCTCGGTCGCGAGCTGGCGGACGATGTCGGCGCCACGGTCTTCGTCGAGGCGTTCGCGGCGCGGACGAGGTTTGAGCGCGATCGGGTGGACGCCCGGCCGTGGCTGTACGGGATCGCGACGAACGTGATCCACCGCCACCGGCGGACCGAAGGTCGCCGGCTCCGGGCGTACGCCCGGTCCCAACCCCCGAGCGACGGCGAACCGGTCGACCTCGAACGGCGCCTCGATGCCGCGGCGCTGGGCCCGCAGCTCGCGACCGCGCTGCACGCGCTCGGCGCCGAACGACCGGGACGCGTCGTTGCTCTACGCGTGGGCCGGGCTCTCGTACGACGACATCGCGACCGCGACCGACGTCCCCGTCGGCACGGTCCGGTCCCGCATCCATCGCGCGCGCGTCACCGGTTGCGCGCGGAGCTCGGCGTCGATGATCCGGTGGGGAGCCTGGAATGAGCGATCTCGATCTGGACCTGTTGCGGGCGTGGACGCCACGAAGCCGAGACGCCGTCCACGGCGGTGCGCGCGCAGTCACGGGCGCGACTCGAGCAGCACTACGAGGCCACCCCGCTGACGTCCACCGCGCGGCGCGCCGCGCCCCGGCCACCCGGCGGTTCGGGAAGCGGTTCGCCATCGCGGCGCTCGCGGCCGCGGTGCTCGTCGCGGGAACGATCGTGTTCGTGCAGCGCGAGGTCGACGACCGGGTCGGCGAGCTCAAGACCGTCACCGTCCCGAAGGGAACCCTCGGTGCCGGTGAGGTGGGTCACGGCCCGGTCAACATCCTGGTCATCGGCTCGGACCAGCGCGACGGTCACAACGTCGCGGCGTTCGGTTCGCCGGCCGACACCGGCCCGGCTCGCTCCGACACCATGTTCCTGCTGCGCATCGACGGCACGTCGGTCCAAGGCCTGTGGATCCCGCGCGACCTGGTGATCAAGACCGCCGCCGGCACCGACGACTTGATCAACTCGACGTTCAGCCAGGGACCCGCCGGCCTCATCGCGGCGATCAAGGCGAACCTCGGCGTGAGCATCGATCACTACGTCGAGGTGCAGTTCGGGAGCTTCGACAAGGTCGTCGACGATGTCGGTGGCGTCCCGATCTACTCGCCGGGCGTGGTCCGGGACACGTTCAGCGGGCTCTCGCTCACCGGGCCCGGTTGCCGCACCTTGCCCGGCGCCGAGGCGTTGGCGTGGGTGCGGAGCCGGCACATGGAGATCCTGCAGAACGGCGCGTGGACCGACGCGAGCCCGCGGCCGATCTCGACCGCGAGGTCCGCCAGCAGGAGTTCATCCGGGCGCTGGCCCGCAAGGCGAAGACCGACGTCGCCGGCGACCCGGTGGCCGCGGTGCGGCTGGCCGATGCGATCATCCCGGCGCTGACCGTCGACTCCACGTTCAGCCGGGCGCGAGATCCTCACGCTCGTCCGGACCCTGATCGACGTCGACCCGGCCACGCTCCAGCTCTCGACCCTGCCCGTCCAAGCGGCACCGAACCCGAACGCCGCCCACCTGGCACTCATGCAGCCCGACGCGGGCCAGGCGCTCGCGCCGTTCCGGGCGCCGGGCACGCCGGTCACGACGCTCGCTCCGGGCTCGGCTCCCGAGGCGACGACCACGACCGCCCCGTTGCTGCCCGCCTGCTGAGCCCGTCTGGAAACCTGACGGGGGTGTCACGCTACGATCACGGCACTCAGCAACCACGTTCTCCAGGGGGATTCGACCATGGGTGACGCCGTCATCATCTCGGCGACTCGTACGGCGATCGGCACGGCTCGCAAGGGCACGCTGCTCGATGTCACGGCCTTCGACCTGGCCAAGGAGTCGGTGGGCGAAGCGCTCGAAGCGCTCCGGGATCCCGGCGGACGACGTCGACGACCTCCAGATGGGCGAGAGCCTCCAGGGCGGCGGCGACATCGCCCGCTACGCCGCGGTCGACCTCGGCCTGACCCACGTCCCCGGCGTCGCCCTCAACCGGCACTGCGCGTCGGGCATGGCCGCGGTGCAGGGCGCGGCCGCGAGCATCAGGGCCGACATGGACACGGTCGTGATCGCCGGCGGGGCCGAGTCCGTCTCGACCTCCCCGTCCTCGATGAAGCGGGTCATGGGCACCGACGACGTGAAGCCGTGGATGTCGCCGAGCCACCCGGAGACGCCGGACGCGCCGGCGTTCGACATGTCGATCACCGTCGGGCTGGAACACCGCGCAGAAGGCGAACGTCACTCGCGAGGAGATGGACTTCTGGGCGTACGAGTCCCACCGGCGCGCGGTCGAGGCGATCGACACGGGCCGGTTCGAGGACGAGATCTTCCCGCTCGAGGTGCAGCGCCGCGACGGCGAGACCGTGATCTTCCAGGTCGACGAGCACCCGCGCCGCACGACCACGATGGAGAAGCTCGCCTCGCTGAACCCGCTGCACCCGGAGATCGAGGGCTTCAGCATCACCGCGGGGAACTCGTCAGGGCTCAACGACGGTGGCGCGGCGATGGTGCTGGCGGACTCCGCGTACGTCGAGGCGAACGGGATCAAGCCCCTCGCGGTCGTGAAGTCGTGGGCGTCCGCCGGCGTCGCGCCCGGTGACACGGGCCTCGGCCCGACGTTCGCGATCCCGAAGGCGCTCGACCGCGCGGGGCTCGAGGTGAAGGACGTCGACCTCTTCGAGATCAACGAGGCCTTCGCGTCGATGTGCGTCGCGAGCACCCGCATCCTCGGGATCCCGCACGAGATCACGAACGTGAGCGGGAGCGGCTGCAGCATCGGCCACCCGATCGCGGCGACGGGCGCGCGGATGATCGTCACGCTGGTGCACGAGCTGCGCCGGCGGGGTGGCGGCATCGGCGTCGCCAGCATGTGCGCCGGCGGCGGCATGGGCAGCGCGACGGTCGTCGAGGTCATGCCCGCCTAGGCGAGCAGCTCGGCGCCTTCGAGCACCCGGAGCTCCCACCAGGCGAGGTCGTCGCTGGGACCGAGCGCCTTCTCCCATCCGAGCAGCACCATGATCCCGAGCAGGGAGAGGCCGAGCTGGCGCTCCCACCACGGCCCGGTGTCGATGCCGTGCCGTTCCAGCGCGGCGCGGTACTCGGCGATGGTCATCTCCCGGCTGAAGCCCGCCGGGATGCGGGCGCGGTTGATCGCGAGGTAGTACGCCAGCTCCATGCCGCCGAAGCTCGCGCCGGGGAGCGCCCAGTCGATGAGGATCGTGCGCCCGTCCGCATGACGGCCGAGGTTGCCCATCTTCACGTCGCCGTGCACCAGGGTCCGCGGCGTCGTCTCGAGCGCCGCGACGAGTGGTGACGGATCCAGGGTCAACGGGTCGAGGATCGCGGCCAGGCGCGGAGCGATCTCGCGCAGTCGCGCCCACCCGTCGCGCGCGATGACGGGAACCGGCTGCGGGAACCCGAGGGCCTCCTCGCAGCCGATGACCCAGGGGCTGAACATCAGGAAGCGGTTGGGGAGCGGCACGAGCCCCACGTCGTCGGTCCAGCCCCAGAACGCCGCGTGCAACGCCGCGAGATCGTCGAGGAACCCGAGGTGATCGGGCTCGCTCACCGGAGTGTCGCCTTCGGGCACCAGCCGCGGGCCCACGTCGTGCATGAGGACCGCGCCATGTCGCCCGGAGCGGGCCGCGCCCGCGTACGTGTGATCGATGGACTCCGGGACGAGATCGAGCAGGCCGGAGCTCCAGATCCGGACGGTCCAGGGCCCGAGGTCGCCGTACGCCCGGGCGATCCAGTCGAGGGTCGGCGACACGTGCTTGAGCACGTAGCGCTCGCCGTCGATGACGACTCGCTCGAAGCTTGCCCCCGACTTGGAGTCCGCCGCGAGCATCGGCACCCTTGACGTCGCGCCGGCGAGCAGCTCGTCGACGGAGTCGGCCACCGGTCGCGGCGTCAGACGGGCCATGCCGGCATGCTCAGCAGCTGAGGCCGAGGTCGGTGATCACCTGGGCGGGCAGGTCACAGCCCACGCCGGACGTGCCGACGCTGTTGACGGTCCACAGCGCGCCGATGCGCTCCAGCACCACCGTGGCTCCGTCCAGCTGCACCCCCGGGTTCGGCACCGTGTTCGCCGCGGCGTAGATCGGCGACGAGGCCGCGATGCGGCAGCGCTGCACGGTGTACTTGCCCGCGTTCTCCTTGAGCCCGCTGGGGCCGTTGCCGATCGCGGCGGTGATCGCGGTCGTCTGGTTGCCGCAGGTCCCGTTCGGCGGAAGCGTGCTGGTGGTGGTCGCGCCGCCGGCCACGACCGTGGTGGTCGCACCGCTCGGCAAGGTCGAGGTGGTGGTGCTCGACGACGTGGTGGTCGAGCGGTGCGGCTTGCGCGCGGCACTCGAACCACCGCTGTCGCACGCGGTGGCGGCGAACGCGACGAGCACGACGAGCAGGGCAGCGACGACTGGGAACCGGGACACGAACACCTCCGAGGTCGCCGCCCAGCATGGCCCACCGTGCGAGCGGGCCGGTGACACCGCCGGGCTAGCGTCCCCGCATCGACGCCGACCTGACCCTCGCCCTCGAGCTCGTGGCCCTCGCCGACGAGGTCACGCTCCGACGCTTTCGCGCCCATGACCTGCAGGTGGACACGAAGCCGGACCTGACGCCCGTCTCCGAGGCGGACACGGCCGCCGAGCAGCTCATCCGCGACCGGCTCGTCGCGGCGCGGCCGGGGGACGCGGTCCTGGGTGAGGAGTTCGGGGTCGAGGGGAGCTCGAACCGGCGCTGGATCATCGATCCGATCGACGGCACCAAGAACTACGTCCGCGGGATCCCGGTGTGGGCGACGTTGCTCGCGCTCGAGGAGGACGGCGAGATGCGCGTCGGGGTCTGCTCCGCGCCCACGCTCGGCCACACCTGGTGGGCGGTGCGCGGCGGCGGCGCGTTCGCGGACGGCGCACCCATCGGGGTGTCGAAGGTCCGCGCGCTCGAGGACGCGCAGCTCTGCTACAGCGACTTCAAGTGGTGGGAGGAGTTCGGTCTGCAGCGCGAGTTCGACGCGTTGGCGAAGCGCGTGTGGCGGACCCGCGGCTTCGGTGACTTCTGGAGCCACATCCTCGTCGCCGAGGGGGCGGCGGACATCGCGGCCGAGCCGACCGTCACGTTGTGGGACCTTGCGCCCTTGCTGGTCATCGTGGAGGAGGCCGGTGGGTCGTTCACCGACCTCGCGGGCAACCACACCGCGGACGGCGGGAGCGCGGTGTCCACGAACGGCCTCCTGCACGACGAGGTGCTCGCCGCGCTCCGGCCCGGTGCCGCGCCGAGCGAGTAGACCGACACGATGGCGAACCCCCGCGAGATCACCGTCGGCATCGACATCGGGACCAGCTCGGTCAAGGCGATCGCCGCGGACGAGGACGGGACCGTCGTCGCGTCCTCGCGGATCCCGCACGACATCCAGATCCCCGCCGCGGACCGGTTCCAGCACGACGCCAAGGTCGCGTGGCGTGACGGTCCGGTGGCCGCGCTCGAGGCGCTCCGGCTCGAGGCGCCGCCCGCCGCGGTGAGCGTCTCCGCGATGGTCCCGTCGTTGACCGCGGTCGACGGCAACGGCGTCCCGCAGACGCCGGGCCTGCTCTACGGCGACGGCCGGGGCCGGTCGGACGCGAGCGGCGCGAACCCCACCGGGAGCCGCGAGCTCATCCAGTTCCTGGCCTGGACCCAGCAGCAGTATCCGGACGCGTTCGGGTACTGGCCCGCGACGGCCGTCGCCAACCATGCGCTGAGCGGTGAGGCGGTGCTCGACTCGTCGACGGCCTCCACCGCGTTCCCGCTGTTCGACTGGACGAGCTGGGACCCGGAGGTGGCGGGCCCGCTGGGGGTCAGCGTCGACCAGCTGCCGCGGCTCGTGCCGACCGCGTGGGAGTGCGCGCGGATCGGTGGTGCTGACGGGCCGGTGCTCGCGTCCGGGTGCATCGACGCGCTCGCGGACCAGATCGTCGCCGGCGCGGACAACGACGGTGACGTGCTCGCGCTGCTCGGCACCACGCTCATCGTGAACTCGGTGACCACCAGCCACGAGCCGGTCGACGGCTACTGGGTGATCCCGCACACCGCGAAGGACAAGTTCCTCGCCGGTGGCCCGAGCAACGCGGGCGGGCTCTTCGTGAACTGGGCGACGCGCTCGTTGCGCGACGCGGCGCCGGACGATCTCGCCCGCCCGGACCGGGTCCCGGTCTGGGCGCCGTACCCACGCGGCGAGCGGGTGCCACTGCACGACCCGGACCGCCGGGCCGTGCTCGCGGACCTCGACCTCACGCACGGCCCCGCCGCGCTCCGGCGCGCCGCGTTCGAGGCGTCGGGGTTCGTCGCCCGGCGCATGATCGACGCCGCGCGCGATGCGCACGGCATCACGCCCCGGCGCATCGTCGCGATCGGCGGCGGGACGCGCGTCGACGACTGGGTCCAGGCCCTGGCCGACTGCACCGGGCTCCCGGTGGAGTGCGCCGCGGTGCCCGAGGGTGCCGCGCTCGGCTCGGCGTTCCTCGCCCGCTGCGCGCTGGGTCGGGAGCCCGAGGGCATGCGCGCCGCGGCCCGATGGGCCCGGAGCGGTCGCACGGTCGAGCCCGATCCGGAGTGGGTCGACGCCGCCGGGACCCGGTATCTCCGCTTCCTGGACCTCTCCACCTAGAATGTGACGCACACGTCAGCAAACTCCGGGGGCGACACATGACCGCGACGATGGATGCTCCCTTCGAGCCGATGGACCAGTTCTCCGGCGTCGCCGGGGACCTCCGGGATCCGTACCCGGCGTTCCACCAGAAGCGGGTCGAGACGCCGGCGGCGTTCCTGCCCGACGGGTCGATCGAGGTCTACCCGTACGACCTCGTCGCCGCCGTGATGCGCGACAACGTCACGTTCTGCTCCGGCAGCATCCGCGAGCTGATGAGCGTGGTGATGGGCCCGTACCCGCTCGTCGGGATGGACGAGCCCGAGCACCGACGGTTGCGCTCGTTGGTCGCGCAGGCGTTCCGTCAGCGCATGCTCGCGCACTGGGACGAGGACCTCGTCGTTCCCGTGGTCGACGAGATGATCGACAAGTTCGCGGACCGCGGTTCGGCCGAGCTCGTCAACGAGTTCACGTATCGCTACCCGGTGCAGGTGATCGCCGAGATCCTCGGCCTGTCCCGCGAGGACCACGAGTACTTCCACCCGCGCGCGCTCGCCGTGATCAACGTCGCGGTCCGGCCGGACGAGGGGATCGCCGGCAGCCTCGAGCTGCGCGAGTACTTCGAGAAGGTCGTGGAGCAGCGGCGCGCGAACCCGGGTGACGACCTCATCAGCGAGCTGGTGCAGGCCGAGCTCGACGGTGAGACGCTCGGCGACGAGGAGATCTACAGCTTCCTCCGCCTGCTCATGCCCGCCGGCGCGGAGACGACCTACCGCGCGACCGGGAGCTTCATCTACGGGCTGCTCACGCACCCGGACCAGCTCGAGGCGCTGCGCAACGACCGGTCGTTGATGCCGCAGGCGATCGAGGAGTCGATCCGGTGGGAGGGTCCGCTGCTGATCACGTCCCGCGAGTGCGCGGTGGACACCGAGCTCGGCGGGCTGCCGTGCCCGAAGGGATCGATGATCGTCACGAACGTCGGCTCCGCGAACCACGACCCGACCCGCTGGGACCGCCCGGACGAGTTCGACATCTTCCGCGAGCCGCAGCCGCACATCGCGTTCGGCGTCGGCGTGCACATGTGCCTCGGCATGCACCTCGCCCGCATGGAGATGGCGAGCGCGATGAACCGTCTGCTCGACCGGTGCCCGAACCTGCGTCCCGACCCGGACCGCTGGGACGCCGACGACGTGCACATCCACGGCGAGCGGTTCCGTTCGCCGACGACGCTGCCGGTCATCTGGGACGCATGACGACCGAGGTCGAGGAACGCCATCACACCCCGTGGCGCATGGTGATGATCATGGGCGGCGCGGGCATCACCCACTTCACCAACCCGGACTTCTACGACGAGATCGTGCCGAGGTGGGCGCCCGGGTCGAAGCGCTTCTGGGTGCAGGCCAGCGGCGTCGTCGAGCTCGCGTGCACCGGGCTGCTGATCTCGCCGAAGACCCGCCGCATCGGTGGCTGGCTGACGGTCGCGACGCTGCTCAGCGTGTGGACCGCGAACATCCAGGTCGCGCTCGACGGCGGCGTGGAAGGTGAAGGCCCGCTGAAGTCGAAGGCCGCAGCCTGGATCCGCGTCCCGTTTCAGATCCCGATGATCATCGACGCGGTCAAGATCGCCCGCCACCCGTAGCCCGCAACCCGACGTGTCGCGCTCCCGGTCACCTTTCGGCGTGACTTCCACCCCCCATAGGGGGTTCAAGTCACGCCGAAACGAGGTGGCGGGTCAGGGTCAGGGGCGCAGCCCGACCGCGTGGGGGGTGCCGGGCGCCGGGGAGCGGCTGGCGGAACAGCGCGGCCGCGTTCTCGTGGCCGATCTTCGCGATCCAGTCGGCCGGCAGCCCGCCGAAGACGTCCTCGAACACCTGCTGGCTGTCGGGCCAGGTGCCGTCGCCGTGCGGGATAGTCGGTCTCGAACATCACGTGGTCGACGCCGACGGTCGAGAGCGTGGAGAGCGTCGACGGGTCGTCGATCGTGCAGAACCAGAAGTTGCGGTGGAGCACCTCGACCGGCGAGATGCCGGGCGCGAAGTTGCGGCCGTACCCGGAGCGGTCGACGAGGTTCTCGAGCCGGTCGTGCAGCATCGCGACCCAGCCGATCCCGCCCTCGCTCATCGCGATCTGCAGCTCGGGGTGGCGCACGCAGCACTTCGACCACAGCCACTCCGCGCACGACGTGAGCGAGAGCTGGCCGAACAACGTCGCGGGCAGCTCCTTGACCGGCGCGCCGGCGGGGAAGTCGACGACCCCGCTCGAGCCGACGTGCAGGCAGATCACCGTCTCGGTCTCCGCGCACGCGGCGAGGATCGGCTCCCACCAGTCCGAGAAGATCGGTTCCATCCCGATCCGGTGCGGCTGCTCGGGCAGCGTGACCGCGTGGAAGCCGCGCGCCGCGTTGCGCCGGATCTCCTCGGCGGCCAGCTCCGCGTCGGCGAGGAACGTGATGCCCATCGGCACGATGCGCTCGGGGTGTCGTGAGTGCCACTCCTCGAAGAACCAGTCGTTCCACGCGCGCGTCACCGCGAGCCCGAGCTCCGGATCCGAGCACCGCGAGAAGACCGAGCCGCAGAACCCGGTGATCTGGCTCGGGAAGTTCACCGACGCCCAGATCCCGTTGATGTCCATGTCGCGGACGCGCGCGTCGACGTCGTAGCAACCCGGACGCATCTC
Source organism: uncultured Acidimicrobiia bacterium (assembly GCA_963770105.1). Taxonomy (GTDB): domain Bacteria; phylum Actinomycetota; class Acidimicrobiia; order IMCC26256; family JAENVU01; genus Chersky-806. The sequence continues at coordinate 1,112,187 of CAVYOL010000002.1, forward strand.
GTCGAAGCGGGTCGGCTCCATCCGCCAGTCCTCGCGCGAGCGTCCGACGACCGCGTTGAGCCCGACCTGGAAGTAGATCTTCCCGTCGAACTCCCAGACCTCGTGACCCTCGACCGTCTCGACGACCTTGGGTGCGAGATCCGAGAAGCGCGACGACATGCGGCCGTGGAACATGTCCGGTGGCTCGACGAGGTGGTCGTCGACCGAGATCAGCGTGTTCCGGATCGGGCGCGGCTCCGGGTCCGGCAGCAGGCCGTGGGTCTCGCGCTTGCGCCAGTGGAGCTCCCACTGCGCACCCTGCTCGGTCCCGGTCACGACGCCAGGGTAGGGGGAGCCTGACGGTCCCGTCAGGTGCGGGGAGCGGCGCTAGCGTGGCTGCAGGCGCGAGACCCGGCCGACCCTTCGTACGGACCACCCAGGGAGGATCCAGTGACGCTCGAGATCGCGATCGACCGCGAGGTGTGCATGGGTTCGGGGAACTGCTCGTTCTGGGCGCCCGGCGTGTTCGACCTGGACGACGACGGCGTCGCGATCGTCATCGACCCCGACGGCGCCCCCGAGGACAAGATCATCCTCGCGGCCCAGGGCTGTCCCACCCAGGCCATCTCGCTCACCAAAGACGGCCAGAAGCTCGTCTAGGGCTTCATGACCCAGTCACCCTCGGTCCGCTGGGTGCGGGCGGCCCGCACGAACCTGCGCCGACGGGTGTCCCGCAGCCCGATCGTGTTCGCGATGAGCGGCGGCGGGTCGCAGGGCAGCTTCGAGACCGGGGCGCTGCGCTTCCTCTACGACGATCTCGGGCTCCGGCCCGCGATCCTCTGCGGCAGCTCGGTCGGGTCGATCATCGCCGGGAAGCTCGCCGAGGGCGACGACCCCGCGACCGGCCGGCGGGCCATCGACGACATCGAGGACGTCTGGCGCGGGCTGCGCTCGAACAACGACATGTGGCTCGCCGAGCCCTGGCTCGAGAAGCTGCGGTCGCAGGCGAACTGGGCCGCGGAGCTCCGGGGCGCGCGGCCGAGAACGGCACCGCGGGGAGCCAGGCCCGGGTCGTGCTGCGCATGCTGTCGGAGGTCGTGCGCCATCCCCCCGAGACCGACGGCACCCTCGACGCGCTGCGCCAGGCGATGCGGGCCCGGTCGCTGCTCAGCATGCAGCCGGTCCGCGAGCTGGTCGAGGGCAACATCGACGCGGATCGCGTCGCCAAGTCCGGGCTCGTGCTGCGCGTCGGCGCGGTCGGGCTGGAGAGCGGCGAGCTGCGCTACATCACCGAACGGGGCGAGGTGCAGACGCGTGAGGGCGATCCGCTCGACCAGCCGCCGGTGGCGCTGACCGAGGCGATCCTCGCGTCCGCGTCGATCCCGCTGGTCTTCCCGCCGACCCGGCTCAACGACGAGCACTACGTCGACGGGGGAGTGCGCGAGATCCTCCCGTTGGAGCTGGCGTTCAACCGGCTCGGCGCGGGCCACATCTTCGCGGTCGTCGCGTCCACGCCGGGCGTCGATCGCATCCCCGACGTCGGTGACAAGGGTCTGCTCGAGCTCGCGCGTCGCGTGACTGCGGACATCGTCCCGGACGAGACGCTGCGCAAGGAGATCAGCCCGCCGCGCGGTTGGGGCAAGCGGGTCACCGTGATCGCGCCGGAGCTCGACGTGCACGACGCGTTGACGGTGGACCCGGTGCTCATCGCCGCGTCGATCGACTACGGCTACATGCGCGCGGCCGACGTGCTGCTCAGCCTCGGCCCGGAGCAGTCGGCGATCAGCACCCGGATCGCCGCGCTCCGCATGGAGATCCGCGCCCTCGACGGGCCGATCACCGGTCCGTTCACCCCGCTGCCCGAGCTGCCGCCGGCCGCGCCCGACGTCGTCGAGCGCGAGCTGAAGCAGGCCCACCACGAGCTGGACCAGCTCGTCGACCAACGCCGGGAGGCCGGCGCGCCACTCCCACCCGCGCTTGACATGTGACCAAACGGTCACGTATCCTGAAGGCGTGGACGAGGTGTTCAAGGCCCTGGCGGATCCGACCCGGAGGAGCCTGCTCGACGAGCTCTTCCGGGAGGACGGCCAGACCCTGGGTGCGCTCGACGGGTCGCTTCGACATGTCGCGCTTCGGCGTGATGAAGCACCTGAAGCTGCTCGAGGAGGCGGGGCTCGTCGTCACGAAGCAGCGGGGCCGGGAGAAGCTGCACTTCCTGAACCCGGTGCCGATCCGGCTCGTCCACGACCGGTGGGTGAGCAAGTACGCCGAGCCCTGGGCCGCGGGGCTGAGCGACCTCAAGACGAGAATGGAGAGCCCGATGGAGAAGGTCTTCGAGATCTACATCAGGACGACGCCCGAGCGCCTCTGGGAGGCGATCACGAACAGCGAGATCCGCAGCAAGTACCAGTTCGGGGCGACGGTGACCTCGGACTGGAAGCCCGGCTCGCGCTTCGAGATGGCGGCCGGCGACTTCCCGCTGGGCGAGGGGGAGATCCTCGAGGTCGACCCGCCCCGGCGGCTGGTGCAGACGATGGTCGCGCTCTGGGGCGAGGACGTGAAGGCCGAGGGAACGTCGCGGATCACGTGGGAGATCGAGCCGGTCGAGCGACTCGTGCCGGCTGACCGTCACGCACGACCAGATGCGCGAGGGTGCGAACGACCAGCTCTACGGCGGTTGGCCGATGATCCTCTCGGGCCTGAAGACGTGGCTCGAGACCGGCGAGCTGCTCACCACCCCCGGCTCGCTGATGTACGGCTAGGCGGGCCGGGCGCCGCGCACGAGCGCGCCGGGGCGGGCCCCGGTGTCCTCGCCCTCGACCAACGTGACCTGACCGGCGACGACCGTCGCCACGTACCCGTCCGCTTCCTGGATGAAGCGGCGGGCGCCGCCGGGAAGGTCGTGGGCCATGTGCGGCGAGCGGAGCTGCAGCCGGGCGTGGTCGATGACGTTGACGTCCGCGCGCAGCCCGGGGCGGAGCGTCCCGCGGTCGCCGAGGCCGTAGAGCGACGCGGTCTCGGAGGTCATCTTGCGCACGACCCACTCGATGGGGAGCCGGTCGTGGGCGCGGTCCCGGGCCCAGTGCGTGAGCATGTACGTGGGCGTCGACGCGTCACACGTCGTCCCGCAGTGCGCGCCACCGTCACCGAGACCCAGCGCGCTCGTCGGGTGCAGCAGCATCTCGCGCACCGCGTCGAGGTTGCGGTCCGTGTAGTTGAGCAGCGGCCGCATCACGAGCGCGTGGCCGTTGTCCTCCATCAGCAGGTCGTAGTACAGGTCGTAGACGTTCCGACCTTCGCTCGCCGCGCGCGCGGCGATGCTGGTGCTCGGGTCCGGCTCGTAGTTCGGCGGGTCGCCGAGCGGGAACGCCTTCGCCGGGTCCAGGAACTGCACCATCGCGGGGTCCGGGGTCTGCGCCTCGGCCACCAGACGGCGCCGGGTCTCCGGGTCGCGCATCGCGACGATGCGCTCGGCGATGGTCGGCAGGATCCCGACCGGGCCCCAGCTCGGGCAGTACGCGAACGGGTGGAACGTCTGGAGCCCGAGCAGCAGCGTGACGGGCCGGCCCGCCACCTGCGGCCGGATGCGCGCGCCTTCGCCGACCGCCTGGCTCGCGAGGTCGAGCATCTTGCGCCACGAGTCGGGGTCGTGGTCGTTCTGGGTCAGCGCGAACGTCACCGGGCGGTCGATCGCCGCCGACAGCCGGCGCATCCACGCCATCTCGCGATCCGGTGCGGCGAGGTCCTCGCCGAGCGCACCCGCGGGCGCGAGCTCGAAGATCCCGGTGCCGAGGTCGCCGAGCGCCCGGCCGATGCCGAACAGCTCGTCCTCCGCCGCGAACGTCCCCGGCACGGGCTCACCGTCGATCGCCATGTGCGCGATGGTGCGCGAGGTCGACACGCCGAGCGCGCCGGCTTGGATCGCCTCGCGCACGATGACCGCCATCGCCTCGATGTCGGCTTCGCTCGCGGGCTCGTTCTTCGCACCGCGCTCACCCATCACGTACCCGCGCACCGCGCCGTGCGGGATCTGGGCGCCGACGTCGAGCATCTTCGGGACGGCGTCGACCGCGTCGAGGTACTCGGGGAACGTCTCCCAGCCCCACTGGATCCCGTCGGCCAGCGCCGCGCCGGGGATGTCCTCCACGCCCTCCATCAGACCGATGAGCCACTCGTGCTTGTCCGGCTGCACGGGGGCGAACCCGACCCCGCAGTTGCCCATGACCACGGTCGTGACGCCGTGCCAGCACGACGGCGTCAGCATCGGGTCCCAGGTGATCTGCCCGTCGAAGTGCGTGTGGACGTCGACGAAGCCGGGAGTGACGATCATCCCGCCTGCGTCCACGGTCTCCCGGGCGCTGCGGTCCTCGAGCTCACCGACCTCGGTGATGCGGTCCCCGTCGATCGCCACGTCGGCCTGCCTCGGCGCCGCTCCGGTGCCGTCGACGACCGTGCCCCCGCTGATCACCAAGTCATGCATGGCCTCAGGTTAGGTCTGCGGGCGGGAGCGGTGGCGCGCGGAACCTGACGCGGGAGTCAGGTCCTCTCGTAGGATCGGGTTCATGCCGATCGGGATCACAGACGAACATCTCGCCCTCCACGCCGCGGCCCGCGGTTGGGCCGAGCGCCACTCGCCGCCGTCCGTCCTGCGGGCCCAGCTCGACGCCAAGACCGAGGCGCTCCCCGAGTTCTGGCCCGACCTCGTCGCGCAGGGCTGGACCGGCCTGCACCTCGAGGAGGCGTTGGGCGGCGAGGGCTACGGCATCCCGGAGCTGACGGTGGTGCTCGAGGAGCTCGGCTTCGCCGGCGCACCGGGCCCGTTCCTCGCAACCGCTCTGGCCGGGGCCGTCCTCCAGGCCGCGGGCAAGGAAGCCGCGGCCGAGCTCGGCCCCCGGCTCGCGGACGGCTCGCTGATCGGCACGGTCGCGCTGAGCGGCTCGCTCGCGGGCGAGCCGGGCGCGGAGGGCGCGCTCCGGGTCAGCGGCACCCTGCGCCCGGTCCTGTCCGGTCACCTCGCGTCGCTGCTCATCGCCAACGCCGGCGGAACCTGGGTCGTCCTGCCGGCGGACGCGTTCGAGGCGCACGAGCTCGACAGCGTGGACCTGACCCGGCGGGTCGCCGAGATCACGGTCGCAGGAGTGTCGATCCCGCCGCACCGACAGCTGCCCGAGCTCTCGACCCAGTCGGTGCGCGACCTCGCCGCGGTGCTCTTCTCGGCCGACGCGGTCGGCGGCTCGCAGTGGTGCGTGCAGACCGCTTCGGAGTACGCGAAGGACCGGCGCCAGTTCGGCCGCCCGATCGGCCAGTTCCAGGGCGTGAAGCACCGCTGCGCCAACATGCTCGGCCGCACCGAGCTCGCGCGCGTCGCGACGTGGGACGCGGCACGCGGCGGTCGGCGACCCGGACACCGAGTCGTTCGCGGCTGCGGCCGCCGCGTCGCTGTCCGTCGACGGCTTCTTCCAGACCGCCAAGGACTGCGTGCAGACCCTCGGCGGCATCGGCTTCACGTGGGAGCACGACGCGCACGTCTACCTCCGCCGGGCCACGGCGACCCGCGCGCTGCTCGGCACGTCCGCGATCTGGCAGGAGCGTTCGGCCCGGCTCGCGCTCGCCGGGGCGAAGCGGCGCCTGAGCGTCGACCTCCCGGTCGAGGCCGAAGCCCACCGCGAGGAGCTGCGCGCGCTGCTCTCCGAGCTCAGCGGCGCTCGACCGGGTCGAGCAACGGCGCCGGGTCGCGGAGGAGGGCTTCATCTCGCCCCAGTGGCCGAAGCCCTGGGGCCGCGATGCGGATGCGCTCGAGCAGCTCGTGATCGACGACGAGTTCCGTCGCGCCAAGATGATCCGCCCGAACATCGCGGTCGGCGGCTGGGCCCTCCCGCCCCTGATGGTCTACGGCACCGAGGAGCAGCAGCAGCGGTGGATCCCGCCGACGCTGCGGGGCGAGATCGAGTGGTGCCAGCTGTTCAGCGAGCCCGGTGCCGGCTCGGACCTCGCGTCGCTCACCACCCGCGCCGAGCGCGTCGAGGGCGGCTGGCTCGTGAGCGGCCAGAAGGTGTGGACGTCGATGGCCGAGCGGGCCCACTGGGGGATCCTGCTCGCCCGCACCGACCCCGAGGTCCCGAAGCACGAAGGCATCTCGTTCTTCATGCTCGACATGAAGACGCCCGGCATCGAGGTCCGCCCGCTCCGCGAGCTCACCGGCATGGCGATGTTCAACGAGGTCTTCCTCGACGACGTCTTCGTCCCGGAGGACTGCCTCGTCGGCGCCGAGCACGACGGCTGGCGCTGCGACGCGCACGTCGCTCGCGAACGAACGGGTCTCGATGGGCGGCGGCTCCACGATCGGCGCGGGCATCCGCGGCATCCTCGACATCGTCCGCACCACCGGCCGCGAGGATGACACCGAGGTCCTCGCCGAGGTCGGCGGCCTCGTCGCCCGCGGCTACGCACTGGCGGTGCTCGGGTTCCGGCTCACGCTCTCCGCGCTCGACCGGCGCCGACCCGTCCGGCTCCGAGGCATCCGTGAAGAAGCTGCTCGGCGTCGAGCACGACCAGAAGGTCCAGGAGGTCGGGCTCGGCCTGCTCGGCGGGGGAGGGCGCGATCGCCGACGGCCCCGCCGCGTCCTGGTCCCAGCAGTTCCTCTTCACCCGCTGCCTGACCATCGCCGGCGGAACGAGCGAGATCCAGCGCAACATCATCGCCGAGCGCGTCCTCGGACTCCCCAAGGACCCGTGACCCGACGCCTTCGCCTTTCGGTGCGACGTGCCGATGCCGGAGCACCCTGAACTCACGCCGGAACGATCTCCACCGGCGTCAACGCGCTGATTGGCCTACGGGTTGGTGCGGGAAGCGTGGGTACGAGCGATCACGAAGGCTTGGGGTGTCTGCTCGTGGTCGAACTCGGGTTCGCGGAGCACCGTGGCGCGCACCTCGAGCCCCGCGAGCTCCAGGCGCGCGGTCACGTCCGCGAGGCGGTGCCGAAAGCTCGTGAGTGAGAGGTCCGTTCCATGAACGTTGGTCCGCTGAACCGGCTCACCGCCGCCCGCTTGGAAGGCCACCAACAGGTGTCCGCCAGGGCGGAGAACCCGCTCGAGCTCGGCGAAGGCGTCTCCGAGACGGTCGGGGGGCGTGTAGATGATCGAGTACCAGCACACGACGCCGGCGAGTGATCCCTTGTCGATGGGAAGGTGATCGAGCCTCCCTTCCTCGAACTCGATGTCCGGATGGGCGGCCCGCGCGGCGGCGAGCATCCCGAGCGACACATCCAGCCCGACGACGTCGAGTCCGAGCCCGGCAAGCAAGGCGGCGACGCGGCCCGGTCCGCATCCGACGTCGGCGACGCGCACCGAGGTTCCATCGGCGACGAGGTCGACGAACGTTGTAAGCACCGCGTGGTCGAGCGGCGCCTCCGTGGCAGCACTGATCTCAGTGCCCACGAGCTCGACGTACGCATCAGCCGACGCGTCGTAGACAGCTCGGGCCGCCGCGACGTGGTCTCCCTGAGCCACCCACAGGACGCTACCGGTCCCTGGACGAGCCCACGCGACGTCATGTCGCCGCTCCGGCTTCGAGATGTGGGTACTCTCCGTTCTGCCTGGCCGACGACGTCCTCGCGCGGTCTTCCGTAGCTCAGCCCGACGAGAGGACGTCGAATGCGACCCTTGGCCTACGAACGTTCGAAGCTGTTCGACCGCGAAGCCGAGCGCTACGACCGGTGTCGGCCGAGGTACCCCGACGCATTGATCGATGAGCTGCTCGGTCCGGAACCGGCACGCCTGGCCGTTCTCGACGTGGGTTGCGGGACCGGGATCGCGTCAAGGGCGATGGCCGAGCGGGGCGCCAAGGTGCTCGGAGTCGAAGTCGCGCCACGAATGGCCGAGATCGCCCGCCGGCACGGAATCGACGTGGAGCTCGGTGCCTTCGAGGACTGGGACGCGGCTGGTCGCACCTTCGACCGCGTCACCTCGGCGCAGGCCTGGCATTGGCTCGATCTGCCTGTCGCCACCTCGAAGGCCGCTTCTTTGCTGCGACCCGGCGGCAGGCTGTGCCTGATCTGGAACGCCGGGTGTCCGCCCGATGATCTGGCCGACGCCCTGGAAGAGGTGTACGGGAGCGTGGTGCCGAGTGGCAGCCACCGTGTCTTCCGGGGGTATGCGGCCAACCGGTCGACGGACCTGAGGACCGGTCTGGACCCGGAGCTGGATGCCCTCTCGGCGGTGTCCGACTTCGGTGCGCCGACCATGAAGTGGTTCCCGTGGACGCGGGCCTACCCGCGGGACGAGTGGCTGGACCAGCTGCTCTCTCGGAGTGACCACACCGCCCTCGAGCCCGAGGTCCTCGATCGTCTGTTGGAAGGCATCGGCGCGGCCATCGACGATCATGGCGGCTCATTCGTCATGAGCTTCGAGACCGTCCTGATCACCGCGACTCGGCTGGGGTAGTCGCGGGACTCGAGGCCGGGCAGTCTGGTGCCGCAACGCTCGGAGCGTCGACACGAGGAGCAACCCATGAGTCTGGAGTACGCCGCGGATCACCTGGAGGGAGCGGTTCGCCTCCTTGCTACCGACGAAGCGCCCTTGACGGAACGTTTGCAGACGGCCTGGGACGAGCATGTCCAGATGATCTGGATGAAGCCATGTCTGACCCGGGATCTGCTGCGTCAGTTCAAGACGTTGTGGGAGGAGTACACGGCTCCGTCTGATGACCGACGGAGCACGACGCTCCGGGATCTCGGTCGCGACGAGATGATCGGCGCCGTCGACGATGTCCTCGCTCTGTGGGTCGGAGTCGTCCAGGCGAGGGCCTTGGGTCAACCGGACCTTGCGACGCTCGCGGACCTCTCCCTCTAGGTGCCTCACGGAACGCCGCGGTGCCGAGGCGGGACCTCGTCCTTTCGGGGTGAGCTCTCCGCGCCAGGACGCGGGTGCGTCGCACGGAAACGCGATCGGCCATGTCGCGGGTACCAGCTAGCTGGTCGCGAGGTATCCCGCGCACATGATGCGCATCCATGAGATGCGGTCGCCGTCGGTGTCGAAGTATCCCTGTTGCTCGACCAGGAACTCGCCGTCCGCGTTGGTGACCTTGAGCCGATAGGCGACACGATGACGCTCACCCACGTCGCTCGTCTCGACGTCGATCACCTCGGTGATGTCATCCGTGGGTCCGAACCACTTGCCGAGGATGAAGTCGTCAACGACGACATCAGCATCGGTCGACTCCCAGAAACGGCTGGGCGTCATCGCTCGAAAATCGACATCGGGTTGGAGGAGCGCCTTGAGCGCCGCCGCATCCTTGCCGGCCAACGCCCGAGCGAACTCCTCGCCACTGTTCTGGTTCACGCGACCCTTTCGAAGCAGCCCATCGACCCCATTCGCCGGGGTCACATCCCGCGCCGGAGCGTATCGTCTCGGACATGATCGAGCAGGCGCTGGCGGCATGGGGTTCGCACGATCAAGACGACCCGTTTCCGCTCTTCAGCGAGGTGCGCGCACGCGGCGCGGTCCATGAGGTCACGCTGGCCGACGGGCACCGAGCCTGGCTCGTAGCCGGCTACGACGAGGCGAAAGCCGCGCTCAAAGACCTGCGCCTCTCCAAGGACATGCAAGCGGCATTCGCCGCGGAAGGCAGCGTTGTCGCCGAGGGCCTGCCGGGACCCGACTTCGCTCGGCACATGCTCGCCGTCGATCCACCGGATCACACGCGGTTGCGCCGTCTCGTCGCCGCCACGTTCTCGGTTCGAAGGATTGAACGACTCCGCCCACACGTGCAGGCAATCGTCGACCGCCTTCTCGATCGAATCGCCGAGAACGATCCCGAGGCCGAGGTCGACCTCGTCGAATCGTTCACGTTCCCGCTTCCCTTCACCGTCATCTGCGAGCTGCTCGGCGTGCCGGATGCCGACCGGCCTTTGTTGGGGCACGAGCTCACGCTCCTCCTCGCCTCCACGGCCACGCCAGACGACTACCGGCGAGCGAAGGCCGCCTCCGACGTCGTGGTGCAGATGCTCACCAACCTGGTCGAGGACAAGCAACGGGCTCCCGACGACGCTCTCGTCAGCGCACTGATCAGCGCGCGAGACGGCGACGAGCGGCTAACGCAACAAGAGCTCCTCTCGACGATCTTTCAGCTCATCGTCGCCGGCCACGACACGACGACGAGCCTCATCGGCAACGCGGTCGTCGCTCTGCTTCGTCATCCCGATCAGCTCACCGCCATCAGGACAGATCCGCAAAGGGTCTCGGCCGCGATCGAGGAGCTCCTCCGCTACGACGCACCAGTCCCACACGCGACGTTCCGCTACGCGGTCGCACCAGTCGAGCTCGGCGGAGTCACGATTCCGGCCGGCGCGCAGGTGATCATCAATCTCGCTTCAGCCAACCGCGATGCCGATCACTACTCGAACCCCGACGCGCTCGACATCGATCGGCCGGACACGCGTCATCTCGCATTCGGGTACGGGATCCACTTCTGTCTCGGCGCACCGCTCGCGCGCATGGAGGGCCAGCTCACGCTCGAGACGCTGTTCCGACGGTTCCCTCAGATGCGTCTCGCAGTACCACCCACGGCCCTGCACTGGGGACACGGCGACGGGCTCGTCCTTCGGGGACTCTCCCGACTCCCCGTCATCCCCGGACCCGCCCGCAGCGGCAGCTAGGGATGTTGGCAACCGTTGACGCGAACCGGCAATGACTCCGGTGGGTGGCCGGCATGTCGAGGCCGCGGTCGGTGAGATGACGCGACTGCTGATGCCGCACGCCGAGGCCGACTGGCACGTGCGAGCCGGCTCACTCGAGTGGAGCTGTTGGACCACCGCGGCTCATGTCGCGCACGATCTGATCGCGTACGCGGGACAGGTCGCCGCGAGTGCCGGCGCCTCGTACCTTCCGTTCGATCTTGTCGTCGCGCCGTCACCGCCTCGGGAGGTGCTGGAGGTGGTTGCTGCATGTGGCCGGCTCCTCAGCGCCGCCGTCGAGCACGCTGGTCCCGAAGCGGTCGCTTGGCACTGGGGGATGTCCGACCCGGCCGGCTTCGCGGCAATGGGCGTCGCGGAAGTGCTCGTCCACACCCACGACATCGCGCAGGGTCTCGGCGTGGGCTGGCGACCTCCGGAATCCCTGAGCCGGCTCGTCGTCGACCGCCTGCTGCCCGATGCCCCGCACGGGCGCGCGTCCGACGTTCTGCTCTGGGCCACGGGCCGAGCGGATCTTGAACAACGCCCTCGAGTCACCGAGTGGGTCTGGCAAGCCGCGCGGTCGTAGCTCCCCGATCAACCCGCACCGTGGAGAAGGGGTCGCTACGGGTGGTCCCTGTTCCAGAGCTGCCGCGTCATCGTGAGGTGCCCCAGGTGTTCGCGGGCGTGTCCGTAGTTGGTGATGAGCCACTCGAGGCCCGACCTCGTGTCGGCTGCCGGCACCGTGGCCGGCGCGAGCGAGCCCGCGCCGGAACGGGCTATCCATGCGGTCGTGGCGAAGCGATCGAGGACGGCGCAGGGGGTGTTGGCCGAGCGCTCGGTGTTGACCGAGATGGGCGTGGTGTCTGATCCACTCGCCCGGACGATGGTCTCCCCGGCGTGGGCGGTGTTCGCGTGGACTGTCCGACGCTGGCCCTCCGCGAAGAAGCCGTGGTCGGTGGCTCGGGCCGGTCTCGCGGCACGTGTGCTCTGGTACGACGCGCAGCTCACGCGTGCAGTCGACGATGGCATCGAACAGGTCGCAGTCATCGGCGCCGGCTACGACAGCCGAGCGTGGAGGCTTGCCCGCGATGGCGTGACCTTCTTCGAGCTGGACCATCCGGCAACGCAGGTCGACAAGATGCGCCGCGCGCCCGCGCGTGGCCCGACCTACGTCGAGTGCGATCTCTGGACCCAGAACGCGGCGCAGGCACTGCACCACGGTGGGCTCGACCCGACCCGGCCCGCGCTCTTCATCCTTGAAGGGCTCACCATGTATCTCAGCGAAGCGATCGTGCGACGTCAGCTGAGCGATCTGGCGGCGTCGAGCGCGACCGCAAGCCGAATCGCCATGGACTTCTTTCCGCCCCCCGACGCCGGAACCTCGCGCGATCGCCGGCAGATGGGCTACCAACGACTGGCCCGCGCGGGAAGCGGCGAAGACCTCGAGCTGCTGGTCGAAGGTCCCCGGGCCGTGAGCCTCGTGGAGAGCTCGGGCTGGCACGTGACCGAGCTCACCAGCATGAGGGACGCCGCACAGACTTTGGTCCGCTCGGACGTCGGCCTTCCCCTCGACGCGGTCAATGAGCACAAGTCGCTGGTGGCGGGCCGGCGATAACCGGCATCATCCGCTGGTGTCGGACCAGAGCTTCACGGACGCGAGCTCCGAAGGACGTCGGGTCGTGGTCACCGGCATGGCCGGAGCCGGCAAGAGCACGTTCTCGCGAGCGCTCTCCGCGAAGACCGGGCTTCCCGTCATCCATCTCGACGTCCACTTCTGGAGACCGGGCTGGGTGGAACCGTCCGAGGCCGAGTGGCGCGAGCAGCAGCGCGTCCTGCTCGCCGGCGACGAGTGGATCGCCGACGGCAACTACCACGCCACGCTCGACGTCCGGCTCGAGCGCGCAGACACGGTCGTGTTCCTCGACACACCGTGGTGGATCTGCGCCGGGCGCGCGTTCGTGCGCGGGGTGCGCAAGCCTCCGGTCGGCTTCGAGCTACCCGACGGCTGCGACGATTCCGCCTGGCGACGGTTGCGCGATGAATGGAGGCTGGTCTGGCGCATCTGGCGCGACCGGCGCTCCGAGCGGGAACGAGAGCTCGCCATCCTGTCGCAGCACGGCAGGCATGTGGCGCTGTACGTCCTCCGCTCCAAGCGCGCCGCCCGTGAGCTTCTCGGCGCGTGAGTGCCGTGAGCGCGAGGCGGCGCCGACGAACCTTTCTGGGCCGCGTGTCAGTGGTCGTGCCTGTGCTCGCCGAGACTCATCGGTCGAGCGCGCGCTCGCCGTGCTGGTCGAACCGCTCGAGTGCCGTGGCAGTGATGCGCTTCACCTCTTCCGCCGTCGCGGGACGCGCCTGGCCCGACACCCAGGGCGCTTCTTCGCGCGTGCACACGGTGAGCTCCGTGTGCTCGGGTGCGCCGCGGAACGCCTGCCGGATGATCGTCACCGTGCCCGGGAGCTGCCGGCTGTCGTGCAGCTCGTGGGCCAGCTGGGAGTAGCACCCGCCGGCAGTGAAGGTCGTCGCAACGCCGGAGAGCCTGACGGTGTCGGAGGTCCGCGCGTCCTCGTTCGACGGGCGGTACCGCACGCGGCGGTACTCGACGCCGGTGGGGTCCTCCTCGTAGCGGGTGTTGGTCATCTCACCCACGACGATCGTGGAGGTGAAGTCGAACGGGTGATCGTGCACCGGGGGCTCACCGACGCCCGAGCTCGGGTCCCACACGTGCAGCCGGTACTCGCGGCGGTCGTCGAGGCGCAGGCCCAGGAGCCCGATCTCCTGCATCCTCCAGGGATAGTCCTCGGCGTGCTCGAGGATCGTGCGCACCAGGGCCTGGGGCAGCGAGCGGTCCATCGATCCTCCTCGAGCGGGCCGGGGTGGGGGTGCTGACGGCTCCAAATCACATCACTGTGATTCGGAGCCGTCAAGGCCCGCCACGATGGTCGCGGCGAGCGCGGTGCGGTGGTCCTTGCCCCAGGGCGGCCCCAACCGCTTCCGGGGTCCCTGCAGGACCTCGTCGGCCCGAGCGCCCAGGAGGCCGGTCGCAAGGGCGACGACGTCCTTCGCGTCGATAGAAGTGGACGTCCCAGTCGCGGGCGCGGGCGAGGTCGACGAGGACCCGGCGGTACATGATCGCGTCGGCTCGGGCTTCGTACGGCGTGCGCCGTTGGACCGCGATGTCCTCCGGGAAGTCCGGCGGCAGGGTCCGGAGCGAGATCGAGACGATGGACGCGGGCAGCGCGGCAGCGAGCCCGTCGAACGCCGCCGAGGTCGCCCGGACGACCGACGCGCGCACCTCCGCGACCAGCGCCGTCGTCTCGGCGACATCGAGCCGTTTGCTCTCGTAGTGGATCGGCGCCGCGCAGACGCCGGGTTCCACCAGCTCGATCCGCCGACGGTCCACGACCTCGTGGTCCGCGGACGCCGTCACCGCAACCGCCCAGCCGAAGTGATCCGCGATCCCCAGACGCATGCCCCGATTATCCACCGGGCTCGTTTCGGGGCGTCTCATCGTCGCGATGGCGACCTTGAAACTCCCCGAAACGAGTGGGGGAGGGGGCGCGCGAAGTTGACAGTCGTGTCAGGGAGCCGATAGCAAAGAGGGTCGATGGCTGAGCACACGGTGTACTTCGAGGACGTCAACGAGGGCGACGAAGGTCCGTCGTTCTCGCACACGCTGACCCGCACGAACCTGGTCCAGTACGCGGGTGCCTCGGGTGACTTCAACCCCATGCACCACGACGAGGTCAGCGGCGCAGGCGTCGGGGTTGCCGAGCGTGTTCGGTCACGGGATGTTCACCGCGGGGATCCTCGCGAAGGCGCTCACCGACTACGTCGGCGTCGGCAACCTCCGCCTCTACAAGATCCGCTTCACGAAGCAGACCTGGCCGGGCGAGGTGCTCACCACGAGCGTCAAGGTCGCGAAGAAGTACACCGAGGGCACCGAGCCGCGGGTGGACCTCGAGTGCTCGGTCACGAACGAAGCCGGCGAGCCCAAGCTCACCGGTGTCGCGACGGCCAGCGCTCCCGCAGCGCGGCTGAGGCGCGCGGCCGATGACCTCCATGCGGTTCGACCTTCCCACGCCCGATCTCGAGACGGAGCCGTTCTGGGACGCGGCGAAGGAAGGCAAGCTCCTCATCAAGCACTGCAACGCGTGCGGGGAGTACCACTTCTACCCGCGCCCGTTCTGCCCGAAGTGCTGGAGCGACGACGTCGAGTGGTACGAGGCGAGCGGCCAGGCGACCCTGTACACGTGGTCCGTGGTGCACCGCAACGACCTCCCGCCGTTCCCGGACTGGATCCCGTACGTGGCCGCGGTCGTCGACCTCGAAGAAGGCCCGCGGATGATGACCAACGTCGTCCAGTGTGAGTTCGACGACCTCGCGATCGGCATGGCCCTCGAGGCGGTGTTCCACCCCACGAGCGAGGACGTCACCATCGTCCAGTTCCGGCCGGCAGCCGCTTCGTGAGCCCCGACGCACGAGTGGAGCTTTCCATTCGAGGAGCCCCTCCACGAGACGTTCCCTGCGCTGCACGACGCGCAGAGCTCGTGGCTCAGCCAGATCGACTCGCTGCAGTCGCCGGACCGCAAGACGCACGAGCTCATCCGGCTCGTCTGCACCGTGATCCTGCGCAACCCCGCCGGCATCCGTCGCCACGCGCAGCTCGCGCGTCGAGGTCGGCGCGGAGTGGGACGAGGTGCTCGGATCCATCATGTTGACGGTGCCCGGCTTCGGCATGCTCGCGGCGGTCGAGGCGATGCCCGTCGCCCGCGAGGGCTTCGACAAGGCGCGACCGCCCGAGGCGGACTGACATGGCGGACGGCGCGACCGAAGCCGAGCTCCCGTTCCGGATCCTCCCGCGGCTGACCGACCTCAACCGCGACTTCTGGACCGGCGGTGAGGTCGGCGAGCTGCGCTTCCAGCGCTGCCAGGAGCTGCGGCTACTACAACCACCCGCCGACGCCGATCTGCCCGGTCTGCCACTCGAAGGAGCTGCGCTTCGAAGCGGTGTCGGGGCGGGCGTCGCTCTGGACCTTCACCGTCAACTACCAGCCCTGGATGCCCGGACCCGAGCTGCCGTTCGTCGTCGCGATCGTCGCGCTCCCGGAGCAGGAGGGCCTGCGCCTCACGACGAACCTCGTGGGCGTCGAACCCGAAGCGGTGAAGATCGGGATGGCGCTCGAGGTCACGTTCGAGCACCACGACGACGACTCTGGATCCCGCTCTTCCGTCCGGTGGCCAGCCCCGTGAGCATCGACCCCAGCCTCGTCATCGAACGGCGCGCCATGATCTCCGGCGCCGGCCAGTCCGACGTCGGTCGCCGGCTCGGCCGCGACCCGCTCGAGCTCACGCTCGACGCCTGCCTCGCCGCGATCGCGGACGCCGGGCTCACCACCAAGGACATCGACGGCGTCGCGACCTATCCCGGTCCCATGGGCCAGCCGCCCGGGTTCTCCGGTGCCGGCGTGGTCGACGTGCACGACGCGCTCCGGCTCGAGCTCGGATGGTGGTCGGGTGGCATCGAGTCGCCGGGCCAGCTCGGCTCGGTCATCAACGCGTGCCTCGCCGTCGCGTCCGGGCTCGCCACGCACGTGCTGTGCTTCCGCAGCGTGTACGAGGGCAGCGCCCAGGGCGACAAGGGTCGCGCCGCGGTCATGCCCGGTGGGGTGGCGGCGACGGCGGTGGCTTCCGCGCCAGTGGCTTCATGGAGTGGACGCTGCCGTTCGCGGCGCCGTCGGCCGCGATCTGGATCGCGATGATGGCGCAGCGTCACTTCTACGAGTTCGGCACCACCCGTGAGCAGCTCGCGCAGATCGCGCTCAACGCGCGCAAGAACGCAGCGCTGAACCCCAAGGCGATCTACACGGACCCGATGTCCATGGAGGACTACCTCGGCGTCCGCATGATCACCACGCCCGTTCTGCCTCTACGACTGCGACGTCGCCGTGTGACGGCGCCACCGCGGTCATCGTGTCGCGGGTCGACACCCAGGCGGATCTGCGCAAGCCCGGCATCCAGGTCGAGGCCGTCGGCACCGCGCTGCGCGGGCCGCCCGTCGTGGGACCAGTTCGACGATCTCACGACCATGGCGAACCGCGACGCCGGCGCGCAGCTCTGGAACCGCACCGACCTCAAGCCGTCGGACGTCCAGCTCGCCGAGATGTACGACGGGTTCTCGTTCATCACGATGTCCTGGCTCGAGGCGATGGGCTTCTGTGGCAAGGGCGAGTCGGGCCCGTTCGTCGAAGGGCGGCGAGCGCATCGCCCGTGACGGCGTGCTGCCGCTCAACACCCACGGCGGGCAGCTCTCGGCCGGTCGACTGCACGGCTACGGGTTCCTCCACGAGGCGTGCGTGCAGCTGTGGGGCGAAGCGGGCGCACGCCAGGTCGCGGGGCGATCCCGAGGTCGGCGTGGCCGCGGCCGGCGGCGGTCCCCTCGCCGGCGCGCTCTTGCTGACCCGTCGCCGGTAGCCTCCTGCGCGGTGCCAGCCCGTCGGGTCCCGTCGCTTCTTCGTCGTCCTCGGCCTCATCCTCCTCGTCGCGCTCGGGGTGCGCGTCGCGTACGTGCTCGGTGTCGCGCGCTACGACGAGAAATTCTACGACGCGGCGTACTACGAGCTGCAGGCCCGGACGATCGCCGACGGCCACGGCTACGTGGACCCGTTCGAGTTCCTGCCCGGCGCGCCGCACCGCAGCACGCCCGCGGCCGATCACCCACCGCTGACCGTGTTCGCGCTCGTCCCGACGGTCAAGCTCGGCGACGCGCTCGGCCTGGGCGACGAGTCCACCCAGCTCATGATGCGGTTCGAGATCATGCTCGTCGGGCTCGGCGCGGTCGCGCTGATCGGGCTGCTGGGCCGGGAGCTGGCGGGGGACCGCGTCGGCCTCGTCGCCGCGGGCATCGCCGCGGTCTACCCGTACCTCTGGGTCAACGACGGCCTGATCATGTCCGAGGCGTTCGCTACCGTTCTCGTGACGGCCGCGCTCCTGCTGCTCCTGAAGCTGTTCCGACGACCCTCGCTCGGCCTCGCGCTCGCGGTCGGGGTCGTCTGCGGCCTCGGCGCGCTGGCGCGCGCGGAGCTCGTGCTGCTCGCGCCGCTGCTCGGCCTCCCGCTCTTCTTCAGCTTCCGGAAGCTCGCCTGGTCGCGCCGGTTCGCGATCGTCGGGTCGCTCGCAGTCGGGCGCGGTTCTGATGGTCGGACCGTGGGTGGCGTACAACTTCAGCCGGTTCGAGGACCCGACGTTCATCTCCACGAACGACGGCATCGCGATCCTGGGCTCGAACTGCGCCCCGGTCTTCTACGGCCCGTCGACGGGGTTGACGTCGCTCGACGGCTGCATCCCGAAGCACCCGCCCCGGGCGACCAGTCCGTCGCGTCCCGCATCTACCGCGACCGCGCGTTCGACTACATCAAGGCGCACAAGGGCCGGGCCGCGGTGGTCGAGCTCGCGCGCATCGGGCGTGACTGGGGCCTGTTCCGTCCGGGCGACATGCTCAAGTGGAACGAGGCCGAAGGCCGGCCGAGCTGGGTCACCGGGCTCGGCATGGTCTTCTACTACCCGATCCTGCTGCTCGCGATCGGCGGGGTGGTCGTGCTGAAGCGCCGGCGGATCCGGCAGTGGCCGGTGTTGGTCCCACCCATCATCGTGACCGTCGGGACGGTGCTGTCGTACGGGCAGACCCGCTTCCGCGTGACCGCCGAGCCGAGCCTCGTCGTCCTCGCGTCGGTGGCGATCGTCGCGCTCTCGGTCCGGTGGTGGCCCGAACCCGACGGGTCCGTGCTGTCGCCGAGCGTGCCGACCGATCAGACGCCGGAGTCGAGCACGATCGTCGCCAGCTCCTCGAGCTGATCGATCGTCCCACCCGCGTACTGCTGGACGCTGAGCAGCCGCTTGTAGAACAGGTGGATGTCGTGCTCCCACGTGAAGCCGATGCCACCGAACACCTGGATCGCCGTCGCCGCCCACCTCGTAGAACGCGTCGGCCGCGAACGCCTGCGCCATCGTCGCGGCGCGGTGGCGCTCGGCGGCGTCCGCGTCGTCGCAGGCCCAGCACGCGTAGTACGCGGCGCGCGCGGCCGAGCTCGACCGCGCGCAGCATGTCGGCGCAGAGGTGCTGGACGGCCTGGAACGTCCCGATCGGCTTGTCGAACTGCGCGCGCTCCTTCGCGTACTCGACCGCGAGCTCGAGCGCGCGGCGCGGCCGCGCCGACGCCGTCGACCACCATGGCCACGCCGAGGCGGTCCGACCGTCGCCGCGATCGCGTCGGTGGCGTCACCCGCACCCGACGCGGCCACGCTGCCGCGCCCTCGAGCGGACGGTCGCTTCCTTGCGGGTCCCGTCGACGGTCGGTGTCGCGGTGATCGTGACGCCGGTCGCCTCCGGGGTGACCGCGAAGACCCCGAGCCGACCCGTCGGCGTCGACGGGCGATGACGAGCAGGAGGTCGGCCGCCGACGGCATCGGCCACGTGGACCTTCGTGCCGTCGAGCAGCCAGGCGTCCCCCGTTCGGCGCGGCGGTCGTCAGCGGTTCCCGCCAGCGGGCGCGTCGCGCGGGCTCGCAGATCGCGACCGTGCCGACGATCTCGACCCGACGGCGAGCCCGGGAAGCAGGAGCGGTGTGGTCGTGCGCCGATCCGGCCGAGCGTGACGAGGCTCACGGCACCGACGGCGCTCGACAGGAACGGGCCGGGGTGCACGAAGCGGCCCATCTCCTCGAGCACGACGGCGAGTCGACCATGCCCATGCCCGCGCCGCCGTGCGCCTCCGGCACGAGGAGCCCGATGACGCCGATGTCGCTCAGCCCGGTCCAGACCTCGGCCGTCGTCCCGATCGCCGGCGTCGAGGAGGTCCCGCACGTACGGCAGGATCGGGGCCCGCTCGGCCAGGAACCGGCTGCACCGATCTCGCGCAGCAGCTCCTGGTCCGCCGACCGAACTCGAAGTCCACATCTGTGAACAGCCCGGCGTTTGCCTGACGCTGATGTCAGGTGGGGAACCTAGCGGGTAGCGTTCCGGCCGTGCGACTGCAGTACGGAGACGCGGAAGAGGCGTTCCGCGCCGAGCTCGTGGCCTGGCTCGAGGCGAACCTCCCGCCGCCGCGAGGTCCTGAGCCGAGCCGAAGCAGTCGAGCGCCGACCTGCCCGCCGTGGGCCCGGGAGTGGCAGCGGACGCTCTTCGACGCCGGCTGGCTCGTGCCCGGGTGGCCGCCGGAGCTGGGCGGGCGCAACGCCAACGCCGATGCAGCAGATGATCTACTTCGAGGAGATGTCGCGCCGGGAGATCCCGCGCAGCCTCAACCCGCAGGGCCTCGGCATCATCGCCCCGTCGATCAAGCGACTACGGCACGCCCGAGCAGCGCGAGCGGTTCCTCGCTCCCGACGCTTCGGGCCGAGATCGCGTGGTGCCTCGGCATGAGCGAGCCGGCGGCCGGGAGCGACCTCGCGAGCCTGCGCACGCGCGCCGTGCTCGACGGCGACGACTTCGTCGTGAACGGTCAGAAGGTGTGGACGTCGGGTGCGCACCACGCCGACTGGTGCCTGTGCTTCGTGCGCACGGACCCGGACGTGCCGAAGCACAAGGGCATCAGCGCGCTCATCATCGACATGACGACGCCGGGCGTCGAGGCCGCGCCCGTTCCCGGAGCTCTCCGATCCGACGTTCCTGCGAC
This sequence comes from uncultured Acidimicrobiia bacterium, assembly GCA_963770105.1. GTDB lineage: Bacteria > Actinomycetota > Acidimicrobiia > IMCC26256 > JAENVU01 > Chersky-806. Next base: position 1,132,509 of record CAVYOL010000002.1, read on the forward strand.
TTCAACGAGGTGTTCTTCACCGACGCTCGCGTGCCGCGCGAGAACCTGCTCGGGCGAGCTCAACGGCGGCTGGCCGATCACGCAGGGCTCGCTCGCGCACGAGCGCGCGATGTTGTGGATCGACTACGCGTACAGCCTCGATCGCGCGGTGCGCGGCGCTCGTCGCGCTCGGTGACGAGATCGGGCCCGACGGCGGCGGCTCGGCGACGACCCCGTCTACCGCGACCAGGTCGCGAGCGTCGCCATCGACGCGCAGGCGCTCATGTGCATGGGCTACCGCGGGTTCTCGAAGTTCATGGCGGGCAAGTCGTCGCCGGAGCACTCGCTGCTCAAGCTGTTCGGGAGCGAGAGCGTGCAGCGTGCGCTGCAGATCGGCACGGAGGCCGACGGGCTCCGCGGGCTCGACACCGCGACGCGCTCGGCCCGCAGATGTGGCGCGAGGGATCGTGGCCGATCCAGTGGATGCGCTCGTTCGGCGGGACGATCCCCGGCGGGACGAGCGAGATCCAGCGCAACATCATCGCCGAGCGCGTGCTCGGCCTCCCGCGGGGTCCGAAGGCGTAGCGATCCACGTCCCGCGGGCCCGAGCGTGAGCTGAGGAAGGGGCGACCGTGCCGGACCGGGTGCTGAGCGACGCCGAGATCGAGAAGATGCAGACGCCGGTCTGGGACCAGGCCAAGGCGGCGATCGACGCGGGCGACCCGGAGGGGGCCAAGGCGCTCATCGACCGCGCGGTCGGGCAGTGGGCGGGGCTCAAGGACTACTCGATCAACTGGATCACCAGCTTGCTGACGTTCGTCGCGGAGGAGCTGGGCGAGGAGGCGGTCGAGCGCGCGCTGCGCAAGACCGGCGACGAGTTCGTTCGACCCCGTCGCGACACCGGGACCCCATGGGGTGAGCTGCCGGTGGCTCAGCGGGCGAAGGTGATCGCGCGCTCGATGCTCGGGAACATGGGCGAGGTCGAGGTGTCCGAGGACGACGAGAAGATCGTGCTCGTCGTTCCAGTGCGGCTCGCGGCGGGAAGCTCATCGACGACGGCCGCTACGAGGGCGAGCATCCGTACTGGACGCTCTCGGAGCCGGCCGGACGCACGTTCGAGCGCGACGCGCTGTCCGTCTACTGCGCGCACTGCTCGGTCAACAACGAGATCCAGCCGGTCGAGTGGGGCGAGAGCCCGACCAGCATCGAGTACCCGCCCGAGCGCGCCGGGGAGCCGTGCATCCATCACCTCTACAAGGACGTGCGCGCGATCCCCGACGAGGCCTACGTGCGGATCGGCAAGCGCCCGCCGTCGGCGTCAGGGCCCGGGAACCCCGACCGATCGGGATGATCTCACGATGGTCCGACTTCTACGTCGCGGCGGCGGGAGCCGCCGCGGCCCTGACCGGTCTCCTGTTCATCGCGGTCTCGCTGCGGCCGAGGGAGATCCGCGAGTCGCGCCTCATGCTGGGACGGGCCCGATCTGCGTTCTACGGGTTCGCAACCATCGCGTTCGTCGCCCTGCTGGAGCTGATGGGGACCCGGTCGCGACTCGTCGGCCTCGTGCAGCTCGCGGTGGCGGTCGGCGTCCTGGCGCTGTCGGCGCGGTTCACGAGCGCCGCGTTCCGGGCCCGGAGCCTCAACTACCCGCGCGCGTTCGTGTACCACGCCGGTCTGATCGTGGTGGCCGTCGGCGGCCTGCTCCGGGCCGTCGACGGTGAGACACGAGACTCCTCCGCGGTGCTCGCGTCAGGCGTGCTGCTGCTGCTCGGCATCGCGCTGAGCAACTCGTGGCAGCTCGTCATCTCGCACGAGTCGAACGCCGACGGCGCCGATCCGGGATCCTGAGTGAGCTAGTCCGCGTCGACGAGCGCGCGGATGCCGTCGTCGAGCGTGACCTGCGGGCTCCAGCCCGGCGGGGGACCGGAGACCATCCACGGCCGCATCATCTCCCGGGGCCGTGCCGGCCGGACGCCCCACTCCGCGTCGACGGTGAGGCCGGACACCTTCTCGAAGCGCGCGACCAGGTCGCGCAGGTTCAGGGTCTCGCCACCCGACGCGCCGTAGACGTCTCCCGGCGTGCCGGCCGCGGTCGCGATGCAGCGCGCGGACGGCGTCGTTCACGTGCAGGAGATCGATCAGCTGCGTGCCGTCGGTCATCTGCAGCTGGGTCCCGTTGCGAGCCGCCTGGAGCAGGATGGGGAGGAGCTTGGGTCGCGGGTCGCCGGGGCCGTAGGTGTCGGTCAGCTCGAGGGTGACGACGGGGAGGTCCGCGACCTCCTGGTAGAAGCGGAGGACGTCGGTGAACGCCTGCTTCATCGCCGCGTAGAGGGAGACCGGGCTGTAGGCCCGCGCGTCGTAGTGCTGCCAGACCGTGCCCGTGTTCACGAACGTGCAGCTCCCGGCCCGGCTCACGGCCTCCGCGAGCGCGGTGCCGAACGCGACGTTCGCGGTGACCATCGGCTCGATGTCCGCGGGGACGTGCACGCCGCGAAACGCGGTGGCCAGGTGGAAGCAGACGGTCGGCGCCAGGTCGCCGACGAGCCCGATCAGGTCGTCGATCGGCCCCGGGATCTCGTGGATCGCGACGCCGTCCGGAAGCATCGCGGCCGGGTCGCGCACCAGCGCGTCGACCGTCCAACCGTCGTCGACCAGGCGCCGCACCACGTGCCCCCCGACGAATCCGGTCGCCCCCGTGACCAACGCCCGCCGTCCAGCCATCGCCGGATCGTACGCGGCGCCCGATGTCCCGCTGGGTTTGTCCGAAAGAGGTCCTCAGGGGAACCGAATCGGACAGTCGGCGGAAGGGTTGCGACTACGAGCGGAGGACGTGGCCGGGGCGGGGGTTCGCCTCGTTCGTGACGGGGGTGCCGTCGATGCGGATGGGGACGCCGTTGACCAGGGTGTGGGTCATCCCGGTCGGTGCGTCGGCAGTGAGGCGCTCGCCGTCCGCGGGGAAGTCGTGGATGCGGCGGAGGGGGCCCGGCGCGACGGTGTCGAGGTCGAAGACGGTGATGTCCGCGGCCATGCCTTCGCGCAGCAGGCCGCGGCCGCGGTCGGCGCCGTCGAGCCCGAACACGCCCGCGGGCTCGCCGGTCAGCTTGTTGACCGCGCGCTCCAGCGAGATGACCTCGCGCGTCGCGGACCCAGTTGCCGAGAAGGTCGGTCGGCAGGCAGGCGTCGCAGAGCTGGCTCACGTGGGCGCCGGAGTCGGCGAGGCCGAGCAGCACGCCCTCGCGACCGCAGCAACCACGCGATGGCCTCAGGGTCGTTGTTCGCGAGGGTCGAGCGGAATCGGGTCTCGAGGTTCTCGTCGAGCGAGACGTCGAGCATCACGTCGAGCGGGGTGACGCCGCGCTCCTTCGCGAGCTCCACGACGTTGCGGTCGATCAGCTCGGGGTGCGCGGTGCTCTCCGCGACCTCGAGGGCATCCCAGTTGGGACGGAGGAACGCCTTGTTGTTGAGATCCGAGATCGCCCGCTCGCGCCACGCGGGATCGGCGTAGCGCTCGAGTCGCACCGCGTCGGGCTCCGCCATCAGCTCGGCGAACGCCGGTGCCATGTTGAAGGTGAACGGCTCGCGCAGGTTCATCTGGAACACGAGCGGTCGCACGGAGACCTGCGGCCACACCTGGCCGCCGACGGCCCGGGCCGCGTCGTTGTCCCGGATGATGTCCTCGTGCCACGGGAAGCCCTTGATGGTGAGCAGCGCGGTCCACGTGAGGGGACGGCCCACCCGTTGCTGGATCTCGTGCACGTCCGCGTGCTTGATCTTCTCGCCGGGGAGCAGCGCGGCCACGCCCTTGTCCAGATCGTGGAGCGGTTGGAGGAGTGCTTCGAGCTCGGCGCGGTCCGCGAGGCGGCTCGGCACCGGCCGGCCGTCGTCGCCGTTGTGCGTGGCGGACGAGCTCGTCGCGAACCCCATCGCGCCCGCCGTCATCGCGTCGCGCACGACCGACTGCATCGCCGCGAGCTCGTCGTCCGTCGCGTGCTCCCGCTCGTAGCCCTCTTCGCCCATCACGAAGAGCCGAACCGCGGTGTGGCCGACGTAGACGCCGTAGTTGAGCCCGACGCCGTGGCGGGCGACGGAGTCCAGGTACTGGGGGAACGTCTCGAAGTCCCACGGGATCCCGGCCTCGAGCGTCGCGAGGTTCATGTCCTCCACGTGTTGGAGCGTCCGGGCGAGCAGCGCGCGGTGCTCGGGCCGGCACGGTGCGATCGAGAAGCCGCAGTTGCCGGCGACGACGCTCGTCACGCCGTGGAAGCTCGACGGCGTGAGCGCCGGGTCCCAGAAGACCTGCGCGTCGTAGTGGGAGTGGATGTCGATGAAGCCGGGGGTGACGATCTGGCCGGAGGCGTCGAGCTCCCGGTCGCCGTCGAGGCGGTCGCCGATCCCGGAGATCACGCCGTCGGTGACCGCGACGTCGGCTCGCCGGCCGGCCGCGCCCGTACCGTCCACCACTGTCCCGCCCCGGATCACCAGGTCTGCGGACATGACACCCCCCTCGAAGACTGCCGGTCACGTTATTACGATGCGCCCGTGCTCCTGACGCTGACCCCCGGAACGGACGGCCGGGTCGACCCGTTGCTCGAGCCCGGACCGGACCGGCGGCTGGGCGTCGCCCGGGTCGAGAGCCCGGTGCGCGGCGAGCTGGCCGACGGCGTCGCGTGGATCCTGATCGAAGGCGGGGTCGGTGGGCTGCGGGTCGGTGACCAGGGCGGGCACGTCGAGGGCCGGGACGACGTGTTCGAGTCGGCGGGCTGGTCCGCGCTCGTGGGGCGCGACACCGACTTCGAGCTCCACGGCGACCTGCGGGCCACGATCGTCTGGCGCCACGAGGCGCGGGAGATCGCGAGCCGGCTGATCGCGCCGGAGGAGGTCGAGGACGAGGAGCGGGGCGACGGCGCGACCTTCCGCCGGGTCCGCACCTACGTCGACGCCGGCCCGCTGATCGTGGGGGAGACCCTCAACCCGCCCGGGCTGTGGTCGAGCTACCCACCGCACCGTCACGAGCACGAGGAGATCTACCTCTACCGGTTCGAGCCGGCCGACGGCTTCGGGCTCCAGATGCGCTCCGAGTCCGACGCCGACGAGCGGGCCGTGGTCGTGCGCGACGGCCGGATCGAGCGGATCACCTCCGGCTGGCACCCTGTCGTCGCCGCGCCCGGCTCGAACCTCTACTACCTGTGGGCCCTCGCCGGCGCCGACACCCTCGATACCGAGCTCGACGAGCGGTACACCTGATCAGTACCCCGTTCCGGGGTTGGTAGTTGACGCTGGTGTCAGGTTTGCGCCACGCTGCGATGCATGGTGGCAAACCTTCCCGAGACCATGCGGGCCGCGGTCTACAAGGGCGACCGGAAGGTCGAGGTCGAGGAGTACCCGGTGCCCGAGCTCGGCGCCGACGACGTCCTGCTCGAGGTCAGCCATTGCGGGGTCTGCGGCTCGGACATCCACTTCGTCCTCGAGGGCTGGGGGCGGCCGAACTCCGTCGGCGGCCACGAGTGGACCGGCACCGTCGCCGCGGTCGGGAGCGCCGTCGACGGCTGGAAGGTCGGCGACCAGGCCGTCGGCGGTCCGTCGGTGCGCTGCGGCGAGTGCGAGTACTGCCGGGCCGGCCGTCCGAGCCTCTGTGTCGGTCGCGGCTCGGTGGGTGAGGGCGGCGACTTCCAGGGGGCGTTCGCGGACTACATCAAGGTGCGGTCCGGCGAGCTGCTCCATCTGCCCGACGGCGTGTCGCTGCGGCAGGCCGCGCTGGCCGAGCCGCTGGCGGTCGCGCTGCACGGCATCACCCGCTCGGGCGTCCAACCCGGCGAGCGCGTGCTCGTCACCGGCGGCGGCCCGATCGGCACGTTGACGATCGCCGCGCTCGATGCAGCGCGGCATCACCGACATCGTCCTGAGCGAGCCGGCCGCGGTGCGCCGCGAGCTGGGCGAGAAGCTCGGCGCGACGCAGCATCACGCCCGAGGAGCTGCACGGTCCCGCGCTCGCCGAACGAGATCGTCGCGGAGCCGTTCCAGGTCGCGCTCGAGTGCTCCGGCCACGCGGCCGCGATGGAGCAGTGCCTCGGTCAGCTCCAGCGCACCGGGCGGTTGGTGCTCGTCGGCGCGGGGATCAAGGCACCCCGCTTCGACCCGAGCCGGATCCTGCTCAACGAGCTCGTGATCACCGGTGCGTTCTGCTACGACGGCGACGGGTTCGAGCGGGCGCTCGAGCTCCTGGCCGAACCCGACTTCCCGCGCGACCTGCTCATCGAGCCGATCGACGTCGGGCTCACCGGGCTGCTCACGGCAATCGAGATGCTCGGCGCGGGCGAGCTCCCGGCCAAGGTCATGATCGCCCCGAAGGCCGGCCAATGAGCCCGGCGACCGCGAGGAAGCCGCGGTTCAACCACGTCGCGATGAGCGTCCCCGCGGACCTGCTCGACGAAGCCGGGCGCAGGCTGCTCTGCGACTTCTACGGCGAGGTGTTCGGCTGGGTCGAGCTGCCGACCGAGACCGTCGACCGCCGCAAGCTCGTCTTCGGGGTGCACACCGATCGAGCAGTTCGTGTTCCTCATCGCGAACGACACGCCGATGAGCGCGCCACGCCTCGACCACTTCGGCCTGTCCGTCGGCACCGAGGATGAGCTCGACGATGTGCTCGCCAAGGCGAAGGCCTACGCCGAGCGCGACGACCGGGTCGACATCATCGAACAGGAGACCACGGACCACGGCGATGCTCGCGATCACGTCGATCTACGTGGGGTACCTCCTGCCGATGATGGTGGAGATCCAGTACTGGGAGTTCCGGTGAGCGCGCTGCGCTGGGGTGCGTTCGTCCCGCAGGGCTGGAAGCTCGAGTACACCGGGTGGGGTGCGGCCGAGGCGTGGGCCCGGTCGGTCGAGCTCGCGCAGCTCGCCGAGCGGGCGGGCTACGACCACCTCTGGGTCTACGACCACGTCGAGACGGTGCCGCGGCGCGAAGCGACGCACTGCTTCGAGGCGTTCACGATGCTCGCCGCGCTCTCGCAGGTCACGTCGACCGCCGAGCTCGGCCAGCTCGTCACGTGCTCGAGCTACCGCAACGCCGGGCTGCTGGCCAAGGAAGCTGCGTGCATCGACGTGTTCTCCGGCGGCCGGCTGATCCTCGGCCTCGGCGCGGGCTGGTACGACCGCGAGTACGCGGCCTACGGCTACGAGTACCTGCCGGACCGCACCCGCCTCGCGGTGCTCGAGGAGACGATCACCGTCATCCCCCGGCTCTGGTCCGAGGAGACCGTCTCGTTCGCGGGCAAGCACCTGCAGTTCGACGGCGCGTTCTGCGACCCGAAGCCCCTGCGTCAGCCCCGCCCGCCGCTCTGGGTGGGTGGCGGCGGCGAGAAGGTCACCCTGCGGATCGCGGCCCAGCACGCCGACGCGACGAACTGGCAGGTGGGCCTCGACCAGTTCGTCCACAAGTCCAAGGTGCTCGAGGAGCACTGCGCCACCCTCGGCCGGGACTTCGACTCCATCGTGCGGACCCACGGGCCCGACTGCCGCCTCTTCGACTCCCAGCGCGGACCTCGACGCGTGGCTCGACTCGCCCGGTGGCGGGAACCTGTGGGGGCGGGGGCCGCACGAGGGCTACGTGCGCGACAACCTCGTGGGGACGGTCGACCAGGTGGCCGAGAAGGTCCAGGGGTACGTGGACGCCGGGTGCTCGCGAGTTCGTGCTCTGGTTCCGGGACTTCCCGTCGAGCGAGAGCCTCGAGCGGTTCACCGCCGAGGTCGTGCCGCAGATTCGAACTTGAGTCCGCCGGGTACCATGCTCCGCCGGTGAGCAGATGAAGGTCGATCCTGCCGCGCCCTCCCCGGAGGCGCCTCACCCGTCCCCGACCCGCGCGGCGGACGGAGCGCGACCGCGCCCGCTGCTGATCGGCATCCTGGTCGCGGGCGTCCTCGTGGTCGCGGTGGCGTTCCGGTTCGTGACCAAGTCCGACCTCTGGTTGGACGAGGCACTGACCGTCAACATCGCCAAGCTCCCGCTCTCCCAGCTGACCGACGCGCTGAAGCGCGACGGCGCACCGCCGCTCTACTACGTGATGCTGCACGCCTGGATCCAGGTGTTCGGCTCCGGCGACGTCGCGGTGCGGGCCATGTCGGGCGTGCTCGGCGTCGCGATGCTGCCCCTCTCGTACTTCGCCGGGCGCCGCATCGCCGGCCCGGACCCGTCGCGCCGGCGCTGGGTCGCGTGGACTGCGGTGCTCGTCGTCGCGTCGTCGCCGTTCGCGATCCGGTACTCCACCGAGACGCGCATGTACATGCTCGCGATGGTGCTCGTGCTGCTCGGGTACCTCGCGGTGTTTCGTGCGATCGAGCGGCCGACGCTCGGGCGCCTGGCCTGCATCAGCCTCGTCACGGCCGCGCTGCTCTACACGCAGTACTGGGCGTTCTTCCTCGTCGGCGTGGTCGGCCTCACCCAGGTCTGGATCGTCTGGCGCCGGAAGGGCGAGGAGCGGCGCACCGCGTGGCGCATCATCTTCGCGATCGTCATCGGCGGCCTGTTCTTCATCCCCTGGCTCGGAGTGTTCGCCTACCAGATGAAGCACACCGGGACGCCGTGGGACACGCCGGCGAGCCCGCCGACGAACACGGCGCTGGGCATCATCGACTTCTCCGGCGGCCGCATGATCGAGGGCTGGACGCTCGTCCTCCCGCTCGTCCTCCTCGCGCTGCTTGCGCTCTTCGGCCGGGTGCGGGACCGCTGGAACATCGACGTCGACCTGCGCACCTTCCCCGGCGTCCGGTGGGAGTGGGTGGTCGGGGCGCTCACGCTCCTCGGCGGGCTGACGTTCTCGTTCCTGGTCGGCAGCGGCTTCCAGTCCAGGTACGCGTCGGTCATGTACCCGCTCTTCGCCCTCGCAGTCGCGTTCGGCATCATCGTGATCGGCGACCAGCGGATCCGCTACGCATTGCTCGCGTTCATCGTCGTCGTCGGCTTCATCGGTGGCGCACGCAACGTCGTGACGAACCGGACCCAGGCGTCGCAGGTCACCGACCAGATCACCGCGGCGGCGAAGCCCGGCGACGTCGTGGGGTACTGCCCGGACCAGCTCGGTCCCGACGTCTCCCGGCTGCTGCCGACCTCACTCCCGTTGAAGCAGTACTCGTACCCCCGGTTCTCGTCGCCGAAGTTCGTCGACTGGGTCGACTACGCGGACCGCAACGCGAAGTCGTCGCCGGATGCGTACGCGCAGGGGCTCCTCAAGCGCGCGGCCGGGCACACGATCTGGATGGTCTACTCGACCGGGTACAAGACGTTGGAGGGCAAGTGCGAGGCCGTCCTCAACTCGCTGGCCGCGGCCCGCGACCAGAACGCGAACCTCGTGACGCCCGACGACAAGATCTACGAGTTCATGGGCCTCCGGCGTTACGACCCCTGAGCCCGGGCATGTTTGGACTTTTGGTCCGGCGAGTAGGATTCCCGGGCGCTGTTCGGTCGCCCGCGGACGAGACGCGGCGACGTTGTGCCCATCGACCGGAGGGGAGTCCGTGACCGCGCCTGAGTCGGTGGTGATCATCGGAGCCGGCCCCGCGGGCCTGACCGCCGCGTACAGCTCTCGAAGCAGGGTGCGCGCCGCGACCATCCTCGAATCCGACTCCGTCGTCGGCGGCATCAGCCGCACCGTGGAGCGCGACGGGTGGCGCTTCGACATCGGTGGCCACCGCTTCTTCACCAAGGTCACGCCGGTCGACGACCTGTGGTTCGAGATCCTCGGCGAGGACGAGTTCCTCCAGCGGCCCCGGATGAGCCGCATCTCGTACCAGGGCAAGCTCTACGACTACCCGCTGGTCCCGATGAACGCGCTGCGGAACCTCGGCCCGGTCGAGGCGGTCCGCTGCGTCGGCTCGTACGCGTGGGTCCGGGTGCAGCCGCCGAAGGACCAGTCAACGCTCGAAGGGCTTCTATCGCGGCGCGCTTCGGCTGGCGGCTCTACGAGCACTTCTTCAAGACCTACACCGAGAAGGTCTGGGGCGTGCCGGCCTCCGAGCTCACCGCCGACTTCGGCGCCCAGCGGGTCAAGGACCTGTCGCTGCTGCGCGGCGGGCATCGACGCCCTGACGCCGAAGCGCGTCAAGGCGCGGCGGGGCAAGACCCAGCAGATCGACGCAGCCTGATCGAGCAGTTCAACTACCCGAAGTACGGGCCCGGGCAGATGTGGGAGAAGGCGGCCGAGATCGTCACCGACGCCGGCACCGAGATCGTCTTCGACTCGTTGGTCACGGGCGTGAGCGTGCGGCGACGGCGCGCGCGTACGCGGTCGACGGCCGAGTCCAACGGTGCAGCGAGCACGCTACCCGTGCACGCACGTCATCTCGTCGATGCCGATGGGCGCGTTGGTGCAGGGCGATGGACCCGCCGGTCGCCGCACGAGGTCCTCGCCGCCGCGGACGGGCTGACGTACCGCGACTTCATGACCGTCGCGCTCGTCGTGCCCCAGGAGTACTCGTTCCCCGACAACTGGATCTACGTCCACGACCCCGGCGTGAGCGTCGGGCGCATCCAGAACTTCGGCTCGTGGTCGCCGTACCTCGTGAAGGAAGGGCGCACGTGCCTCGGCCTCGAGTTCTTCGTGAACGAGGGCGACTCGATGTGGACGAAGTCCGACGAGGAGCTGATCGCGCAGGGCAAGCGCGAGCTGGAGCGGCTCGGCCTCGTCGACGCATCGCAAGGTCGAAGCCGGCTACGTGGTGCGGATGCCGAAGGCGTACCCCGTCTACGACGAGCACTACGAAGGCCACGTCGACACGATGCGCACTGGATCGCGGCAGAGCACGCCCGAACGTCTATCCCGTGGGGCGCAACGGCATGCACAAGTACAACAACCAGGACCACTCGATGTTCACGGCGATGCTCTCGGTCGAGAACATCTACGGCGCCGACCACGACGTCTGGTCGGTCAACGTCGAAGAGGAGTACCACGAGGTGAGCGCGGCGCCCCGGCCGGGCACCGCCGCCTCCGGCCCGCAGAGCGCCAAGGGGACCGGCCGTGATGCGCCGGTGCTCTCGCGTGACGCGATCGATGCAGCCGCGGCCGTGCGACGCGAGGATGGTGCCTGATGACGCGGGTGCTGGTGTGCACGCCGACCTACAACGAGGCGCAGAACATCTCCGAGCTGCTGCACCGCGTGCGCGAGGCGCTCCCCGATGCAGACATCCTGGTGCTCGACGACAACAGCCCCGACGGCACCGCGGACGTCGCGGAGAAGGTGGCGGCCGAGGTCGGGGCGGTCGAGGTGCTGCGCCGCCCCTCCAAGCGCGGCCTCGGCGACGCGTACCGGGCCGGCTTCGCGGTGGGCGTCGCCCGCGACTACGACGTCATCGTCCAGATCGACGCCGACCTCTCTCACGACCCGGCCGTGCTCCCCGATCTGGTCGGCGCGCTCGACGGCGGCGCCGACGCTCTCCATCGGGTCTCGCTACGTCCCGGGTGGGTCCACGCCGTTCTGGCCGTGGCGGCGCCGGGCGTTGTCGCGCTACGGCAACATCTACACCGAGTTCATGCTGCGCACCGGCGTCCACGACAACTCGGCCGGCTTCCGCGCGTTCAAGACCGACACGCTGAAGGCCGTGAAGTACGAGACGACGCGGGCGAAGGGCTACGGCTTCCAGATCGAGCTCTGCTACCGCGTCGCCCGCTGGGGTGGCCGGACCGAAGAGGTGCCGATCACGTTCACCGACCGGGTCCGGGGCACGTCCAAGATGTCGCTGTCGGTGATGGCCGAGGAGATGCTCCTCATCAGCTGGTGGGGGATCCGGGACCGGATCCGCGCCGCGCGGCGCACCCCGTCGCCGGCCGAGGTGCTCCGCTAGGTCCTCCGCTACGTACCCGGTGGGTGCGGGACCGTGGTGCCCGCCGGGCACGGCTTGCCCGCGGGCCGCCTCGTGAGCAGCTCGTAGAGCGGGACGCCGGGCCGCTTCTTCCCGTAGCTCGCGACGACGCAGAAGTCGCGGACGAGCACGTGGTTCGGCGCGTCCGAACCGAACTTGCGGGAGTCGTTGGGCTCGCTCCAGTCGGTCCAGACACCGGAGAGGATCGCGATGTTCGCGGAGCGCAGATCCGACGCGAGCCCCGAGTTCTTCGCGTTCGCGACGCCAGGGTCCATCTCGATGTAGCGCGTCGCCGGTGGGTACTCGGGGAGCATGTAGTAGAGGTACGCGTCCGAGAGTGGGGTCTTGCGCAGGTCCGTCGTCCCGACGAAGAGCCGGTCGCCCTGCTTCGCGACCTTCGGCACCTCGCCCAGCAGCTGCTGAGCGGCCGCGGCAACCTCCTCGCGGCCGTAGTAGAAGACGCGTCCGTTCCGTTCGATCTTCCACGCGAGCCGGTGGCGGCCCGCGGACTGGGCGACGTAGTTCGCGTACGCCCACGACGTGAACTGCGGCACGACCAGGATCATGACGAGCAGCACGCCGGCACCGCTCAGCAGCGCACTGCGGCGGAACGACCAGCGCGGCACGTACCGCGCGCATGAGCTCGAGCACCGCGAGCGGCAGGAGCGCGATCGGCACGCAGCCCACCCACGCGAGGTGGGCCGAGTCGGCCCGTTGCAGGGCCTGGGGGACCATGCCGAGGCTGAACAGCGCCCCGGCGAGCAGGACGCGGGCCTGGAACCGGGTGCGGTCCCGGCGCACGGCCCAGATCGCGACGCCGACCAGGAACACGACCGACGCGATCAGCCCGAAGAACCACACCGTGAGCTGCGCCGAGGTCGGCAGCGCGGGAAACGGGTACTTCCACGGCACGATCGCGCCGGAACGCTGGAGAAAGCCGTCCAGGTGGCCCCACGGCGGCGGCACCGGGAGCTTCCGGCCCCCGCGCAGGTCGAAGATCGGTTGCAGGACCATGCCCTTGAACGCGGCGCTCGGCCCGGCCAGCGCGAACTGGATGACGTACCCGGCCACGCCGATCAGTGAGCCGATGACGAGCCGGATCTTGAACCGGTTGTCGGTGCCCCACCAGGCGGCCAGGAGCCCGAGGCCGACCGCGAGGACCAGGTCGGGCCGGTAGAGCAGCGCGAAGCCCGACACGATGCCGCCGGCCAGGGCCCAGCGCAGCGCGGTGGTGGGATCGCGCTTCCAGGCCCGGCGGCCGCGCAGCGTCACCGCCAGACCGATGAGCCCGAGCGCGACGCCGCCGTCCCACGCGAGGGCGGTGAGCCCGATCGGCGGGATGATGAGGATGAGGCAGATCACCGCGCAGAACAGCGCCACCCGACGGCCCCAGGCCCGGGCGAGCAGGAACACGCCGAACACGATGCCGATCTCCTGGAGCAGCCCGAAGAGCCGTTCCACGATGAGCCGGGTCCCGAACACCTTGTAGACCGCCGCGAGCACCCACAGGCTGCCGGGTCCGTAGAGGTGCAGGAAGTCCTTGTTCGGGATCGCGCCGTGCAGGACCCGCTCCGGGAAGACGAGCATGAAGCCCTCTTCCATCGGTGGTCCCTGCGCCCGGAGCAGCCCGCGCAGGGGCAGCAGGAACAGGATCCCGAGGACCGTGAAGGTCAGGGCGCTCTTCTGGCGGGACGTGAGGTTGGAGAGGCTCACGGCGCCCCGGGCGTGAAGGCGAACGGGGTGCGCAGCGCCGCGAGCGTGGGGAAGGCCGAGTCACGGGCGGAGACCGTCGGGTCCGGGATGGGCCACGTGACGTCGGCGGAGTCCCAGCGGATCCCGGTGTCGTGCTCGGGCGCGTGCTCGGTGCCGACCAGGTAGGCGACGATCGCCTCGGACGACGTCACCTGGAAGCCGTGCGCGCACCCGAGGGGCACGTGGACCGCGATCGGCGCGACGTCCGAGATCGACACCGCGACGTGCTCGGCAAAGGTCGGCGAGCCGGCACGGAGGTCGACGACCACGTCCTGGATCTCACCCCGGATCACGGTGACGGTCTTCGCGTGCGCGTACGGGGGCGTCTGGAAGTGCAGCCCGCGGATCACGCCGCGGTGTGACGTCGACCAGTAGAGCTCCGCGACCTCGGTGTCGAGGTCCAGCGCCGCGTACGCGTCACGCTGGAACGCCTTGACGAAGTCGCCCCTCGGGTCTTCGTGGCGGGCCAGGTGCACGAGCGTGCACCCGGGGATCGCGGTGGCTTCAGCTCGCACTGGGCGTCCGCCGCTTCGCCAACGTCGGGGCGCGCACGAAGTCACGAATGGTCGCGATCACGAAGTCGAGCATCTCGTCGGTCAGGGCCGGGTGGCAACCGATCCAGAACGCGGACTCGGCGACCAGGTCGGCCTGGGGCAGCGGGCCGACCGTCCGGTGGGGGAGGCCGAGGTACGCCGGCTGGCGCAGCAGGTTGCCCCCGAAGATGAGCCGGGTCGCGATCTGGCGCGACTCGAGGTGCGCGACGAGATCGAAGCGCTCCCATCCCGCGCCGGGCTGCACCGCGAGCGCGAAGCCGAACCAGCTCGGGGTGCTGCCGGGGGTGGCGACGGGCAGCACGAGCTCGTCGATGCCGGCCAGGCCGTCGTGGAGGCGCTGCCAGTTGCGGCGCCGGGTCTCGATGAAGCCCGGCAGCTTGTCGAGCTGGGCGACGCCCACCGCCGCCTGCATGTCCGTGAGCTTCAGGTTGTAGCCGAGGTGCGAGTACACGTACTTGTGGTCGTAGCCGTACGGCAGCTCACCCAGCTGCCAGCCGAAGCGCCGGCCGCACGTGTTCTCGGCGCCGGGCTCGCACCAGCAGTCGCGGCCCCAGTCCCGGAACGACTCCACGAGCCGTTCGAGCTTCGGGTCCGAGACGAGCACGCACCCACCCTCGCCCATCGTGATGTGGTGCGCGGGGTAGAAGCTCACGGTCGCGAGTGGCGCGAAGGAGCCGACGGGCCGCCCGCCGTAGGTGGCGCCCACCGCGTCGCAGGTGTCCTCGACGAGCCAGAGATCGTGCTGCGCACAGAGGTCCTGAACGACGCCGAGGTCGAACGGGTTCCCCAGGGTGTGGGCCATCATGATCGCCCGGGTGCGCGGCCCCACCGCCGCCGCGAGCTGTTCCGGCACCGCGTTGTAGGTGCCGGGCGCCACGTCGACGAACACGGGGACCAGGCCGTTCTGGAAGATCGGGTTGACGGTCGTCGGGAACCCCGATGCCGCGGTGATGACCTCGTCGCCCGGTTGCAGCGCCCGGTCGCCGAGCACCGGAGACGTCAGTGCGCTCAGCGCGAGCAGGTTCGCCGACGAGCCGGAGTTGCAGAGCAACGCCTGCGGCACGCCCATGACCTTCGCGAAGCGCTCCTCGAACTCGGCCGCGAATCGGCCCGTCGTCAGCCAGAAGTCCAGGCTCGAGTCGACGAGGTGCGTCATCTCCGACGCGTCGAACACCTTGCCCGACACCGGGACCGGCGAGACCCCGGGCATGAAGGGGCGGGTCGGGAACGCGACGTCGTGGTACTGCACCACGAGCTCGGCGATCTGGGCCCGGAGGGCGTCGGCGTCGGTCACGGGGAGCCGGCGAGGTAGCCGCGGTACCAGTCGACGGTGCGGGCGAGCCCCTCGTCGAGGGCGGTCCGGGCCCGCCAGCCGAGGAGCTTCTGGGCCTTCGCCGCGCTGAGCCACTGGTCGTGGATCTCGCCCGGCGCGTGGTCGAGGACGGTGGGCTCGGTGCCGGGCCGGCCGACCGCGCGGCAGATGGCCTCGTAGAGCTCGATGACCGTGAGCGGCGACTCGTCCGAGAAGTTGCAGGCCTCGCCCGGCGCGAAGGTGCCGTCGCCGACGGCGCCCGCGAGGGCGAGGTACCCGTCGACCACGTCGTCGACGTGGAGGTAGTCGCGGACGAAGGTGCCGTCGCTGCGCAGGACCGGTTGCTCGCCGACGAGCAGCGAGCGGATGGTCCCGGGCACGATGCGGGACCAGTTCAGGTCCCCGGGTCCGTAGATGTTGCCGCAGCGCGCGATCGCCGCGGGGATCCCGTACGCGGCACCGTAGGTCTGGGTGATCAGGTCGGCGCACGCCTTCGAGACCTCGTAGGGCTCGGCCCCACCGACCGGCATGTCCTCGGTGTAGGGCAGCTCGGCCACCGTGCCGTAGGCCTTGTCGCTCGACGCGACGACGACGCGGCGCACGAGATCGGCCTGACGGCGGCACGCCTCGAGCACGTTCCAGGTGCCGCGCACATTCGTCTCGAGCGTCAGCAACGGCGCGCGCCGGGCGGCGCCGACGATCGTCTGCGCGCCGAGGTGGAACACGGTGTCGACCTCGTGGACGACGATGGCGCGCTCGATCGCATCGAGGTCCTCGAGCCGGCCCGCCGCGATCGTCACGGCATCGACGGTCCCGCTCCGGTAGAGCTCGGACTGGGGATCCGGGTCGAGCACGAACGCGACGACGGGCACGTCGTCGTCGACGAGCCGGCTCGTGAGCGCGGCGCCGACCATGCCGGTCGCGCCCGTGACCAGCGTGGTCATTGTTCCCACACGGCCCAGGGTGCCTTGCCGGCTTCCCACATCTCGTTCAGCATCAGGAACTCGCGGTAGGTGTCCATCGGCTGCCAGAAGCCGTCGTGCTGGTACGCCGCGATCTGGCCCTCGCTCGCGAGGCGCTCGAGCGGGGCGCGCTCGAGGACGCAGTCCGGGTCGAGGTACCCGAGGAACTCCCGCTGGAAGACGAAGAACCCGGAGCTGACCCACTCGTCGCCCTGGGGCTTCTCGCGGAAGCGGCGCACGCTGCGGTCCGGGTCGATGTCGACGATGCCGAAGCGCGAGAGCGGGCGGGTCGTCGTGATGGTGGCCAGCTTGCCGTGCTCCGCATGGAACGCGAGGAGCGCGCCGAGATCGACGTCCGCGAGACCGTCGCCGTACGTGACGATGAACGTGTCACCGGTCAGGTAGCGCTCCACGCGCTTCACCCGGCCCCCGGTCTGGGTCTCGGCGCCGGTGTCGGCGAGCGTGACCTCCCAGCCGGTCTCGGGGTGGGCCCGGTAGAACTTCGTGGAGTCACGGTCACCCAACGTGATGGTGAAGTCGCTGTTCCACGCCTCGTAGTTCAGGAAGTAGTCCTTGATCATCTGACCGCGGTAGCCGAGGCAGAGCACGAAGTCGGTGAGCCCGTGGTGCGCGAAGAGCTTCATGAGATGCCAGAGCACCGGGTGCCCGCCGACCTCGGCCATGGGCTTGGGCCGGTACTCCGTCTCTTCCCGCAGCCGGGTGCCGAGCCCGCCGCAGAGGATCACGACCTGGGGGCGCGCCGCGGGGTCCTGGCCGGTCGTCATTTGCTGGAGGATACGCCGGGCGAGCCGCTAGCCTGAACCCTGGTGAAGCGGATCGGGATCATCGTCGTCGCGTACAACGCGGCTTCGACGCTGGCCCGGGTGCTGGACCGGATCCCGCGTGAGTTCGTGCCCCGCATCGACCAGATCCTCATCTGCGACAACGCGAGCGAGGACCAGACCTATCTCGTGGGCCTCGGCTACAAGCAGGTCGACGGGCGCGCGCTGCCGCTCAACGTGGTGCGCAACCCCCGCAACCTCGGATACGGCGGGAACCAGAAGGTCGGGTACGAGTGGGCGATCGAGCACGGGCTCGACATCGTCGTGCTCCTCCACGCGGACGGGCAGTACGCACCCGAGTTCCTGCCCCAGATCGTGAAGCCGCTCGAGGACGGCGAGGCCGACGCGGTCTTCGGGTCGCGCATGATGACCAAGGGCGGCGCCCGCGGTGGCGGGATGCCGTTCTACAAGTTCGTCGGCAACAAGGTGCTGACCGCGTTCGAGAACCGCGTCGTCGGCACCGATCTCAGCGAATGGCACAGCGGGTACCGCGCCTACTCCGTGGCGACGCTCCGCGAGATCCCGTTCCGGCGCAACACCGACGAGTACGACTTCGACACCGAGATCATCGTGCAGCTGCACGAGGCCGGGAAGCGGATCGTCGAGCTGCCGATCCCGACGTACTACGGCGAGGAGATCTCGTACGTCAACGGGATGCGCTACGCGAAGGACATCGTCCTCGACGTCCTGCGGTACCGCGCCCACAAGATCGGTCTCGGATCGGGTGAGACCGCGTTCGCCTCGAGCCCGTACGAGCCCAAGGGGGGCCCGGACACCGCGACGGGTCGGATGCTCGCGTGGATGGGCGGTCGCGATCCGGAGCGGGTGCTCGTCGTCGCGGCAGATCACGGCGTCATCGGCGCCGAGCTCACGGCCCGGGGCCACGACGTCGTCGGGCTCCAACCGGCCTCGACCGGGCGCCCGCGCGGCGACGACGCGATCGACGCGCCGCTCGTGGACCTCGAGGACGGCATCCCGGCCGCGGCCGGCTCGGGCTTCGACACGATCCTGATCGTCGATGCGCTCGGCCGGGTGCGCCGGCCCGACGCACTCCTCGCGGACGCCGCCGCGCACCTCGCCCCGGGCGGACGCATCCTCGTCAGCGTCCCCAACTTCGGTCACTGGTACCCGCGGGCACGGGTCGCGGCCGGCCGCTGGGGCTACGACCAGCGCGGCATCCTCGACCAGTCGACCGCGCGCTTCTTCGTGCCGCGAGAGTCGGAGCAGCTGTTCGCGGACGCCGGCCTGGCGATCCGGCGCCGGGAGCACGTCGGACTCCCGCTCGGGACCGACTCCGAGCACCACGATGCGCTCGGGCTCATCGACGGCGTCGGCCTCGTCGTGGCGCCGTCACTGTTCGCGTACCAGCACCTCTACGAGCTGGAGCCCACCGTCCCGGGGTAATCCGAGCGGGCCGTGCCGGCTCGCTAGGGTCTCGGGCCGTGCGTGTGCTTGCGGCGTGCTCTCTGGGGGGCGCAGGTCATCTCCAACCGTTGCTGCCGTTCCTCGCGGCCGCGTGCCGGCGGGGTGACGAGACGTTGGTCGTCGGGCCACCCGCGCTGCGCGAGATGGTGGAGGGGGCGGGCTACGCCTTCGTCGCCGGTGGCGAGCCGGAGGAGGCGGAGGTGGCGCCCATCCGCGAGCGGCTCCCGGTGGCGCCGGCGCGCGAGGCGTCGGTGCTCGGCAACCGCGAGCTCTTCGGCCGGCTGGCGACGACCGCGATGCTGCCCGGCCTCGAACGTGCCGTGACGACGTGGAAGCCGGACCTCGTGCTGCGGGAGCCGTGCGAGTACGCGTCGGCCGTCGTCGCCGGGCGCCTCGGCATCCGCACCGCGCAGGTCGCGATCTCCCTCGCGGACGCCGAGCTGGGGTCGATCGACGTCGCGGCGCCCGTGCTCGAAGGTCATCGCGCCGGGCTGGTCGACGAGCTCCTCACGGAGCCGTACCTGACCCGCTTTCCCGCCGCGCTCGACCCGTCGGACTTCCCGGCGACGTTGCGCTACACCGACGAGCCCCCGACCCCGACCCGGCCGCTGCCGAGCTGGTGGAACGGGTCGCAGGCGCCGCTGATCTCGATGACGTTCGGCACCGTGCTCGGCCACATGTCGATGGCAGCCGGGATCTACCGGACCGCCCTGCGCGCGGTGGCAGACCTCCCGATCCGCGTCCTGCTCACGGTCGGCCGGCGGTTCGACCATTCGAGCCTGGGCCCCGTCCCCGCGAACGTCCGGGTGGAGTCGTGGGTCGACCAGCACGACGTGCTGGCCGAGGCCGACCTCGTGGTGTGCCACGGCGGATCCGGGACGGTGTTCGGAGCGCTCGGCGCCGGGGTGCCGCTGGTGGTCGTCCCGCTCTTCGCGGACCAGTTCGAGAACGGCCGTCGGATCGCCGAGTGCGGCGCGGGCGTCGTCGTCGAAGCCGAGCCGACCGCACCGGACCTGGAGCGGACGGTGATCGAAGCCGCGGACGTGCCGCGCATCGCGCAGGCGATCTGCACCGTGCTGGAGTCGCCGTCGTTCCGGCAGCACGCCGGGAAGGTCGCGGGCGAGATGGCATCGACCCCGACGGTCGACGAACGACTCGACGCGCTGCTCAACGGTGGCCGATGAGCTCCCGGCAGAGGCCGACCGAGTCCGGGAGCTGACGCACGCCCGGCGCGACGTGGAACGGCCCGGGCGGGATGACGCCGACGGACGTGCCGCGGGCGAGGACCCCATTGGTGCCGTTGACCGTCACCCGCACGTAGGGGAGCGCGTGGTCGAGCAGGACGTTGACCCGGTTGGCGCCGGCGCGGAGCGGAACGTGGGCGGGGTGCTTGGGCCATACGAAGCTCCCGTCGGCGCTGAAGAAGCCGAGACCGACGGCGGCCGTGCGGTCGCCGGGGCGGGCGTGCTTGATGCCGACGGCCACGCCGGCGCCCGGGGTCCCGTCGGTGACGATCGCCTTCCAGTCCGGCGTGACGGTCGACGACCGGACCCGGAGCCGGAACCAGCCGCCGGCGGTGGTGCCCTGCACCGGGTACCAGGTGCGGCCGTCGGACCAGTACATCGAGTCGCAGTCACCGACGATCCACGTCGTGCCCGAGCGGCTCGGAACCGCCGGTAGCACGTCGGAGCGTCCGACCGCGTACGGCCCTCCGACGTCGAGCGAGTGCTGCACCTCGAGCATGGCGAGGCGGTCGGTGTCGTGCTCGGGCGAGTACAGCCGCGCGTAGAGCACCGCGAGGCCGCCGTTCACCCAGATGCCGAACACGGCGAGCACCGCGGCGACGACGATCCAGAGCCGGGTAGCGCGGCGATGGCTCGCCTCCTCGCCCCGGCGCAACAGTGCCTGGATGCCGATCAGGGCGCCGAGCACCAGCAGCGGGACCCAGTCGCCGAGGTAGCGCTCCGCGACGTAGGAGATCGCGACCGTGAGCCCGATGCCGCCCAGCGCGCCGAGCAACGGCACCCGGAGCCACGCCGCGTCGCGGTGCGGCCGAAGCGGGGCAGCACGACGGCGACGAGCCCGAAGACGCCGAGCAGGACGAGCGCCGGCATCGACGCAACCACGCTCGTCGACGGATCCAGGGTGTCGAACTTCGCGCTGCCGATGATCGGCGTGAGGAAGTGCGGGAACGTGATCCAGGGGAAGTGCGGGTCGAAACGCGAGCGCGTCGGGCCGGAGGTACTGCAGGAGCGTGGTCGGCGCGAACTTCAACCCGAAGTACGTCCCACCGTTGGCGGCCAGGATCGCCTCGTGGCGCGGGTTGATCAGCGCCAGCACCTGGCGGGTCCATGGGACGCTGAACGGCGTGCCGAACCGCGCCACGTTCACGTAGCCGTAGACCGCCGCGGGGATCAGCACGGCGAAGAGCAACGGCAGGATCCAGGTCCGGCCGTCGTCGGAGCCGGCCAGCCAGTCGAGGTGGGACAGCAGCCCGCGGGCCGGGGCCGGCGGCGCGCCCGGATCGGTCGCTTCGGTCGCCGCACCGTCCCTCGCGCGACGGCGCTCGGTCCAGCCGCGGTGCGCCCCGCGCAGCAGCCGGCCGCCGAACACCAGTCCGAGGGCGATGAGCGGCCCCATCCCGACCGACGCGCGCGACATGAACGCGAGCCCGGCGAAGACTGCGGCGCCCACGAGCCGGGCCCGGGTCTGGCGCATCATGAACGCGAGGACGCGCTCGGTACGCGACCAGCGCGAGCGCGGCACCCCAGAGGATCGCCTCGTGGTACACCCACGCGCGGCTCGCGAGGAAGAGCAGGCTCGTGCCGCAGCCCGCGACGAAGACGACGACCCCGACGAGCACGAGCTCGCCCCGCCCGAGCGGTCGCCCGGGTCGGAACAGCTCGCGCAGGCGCCACTGCAGCGCACCGACGCCGGCGAGCGCCGTGGCGAACGCCAGGGTCATGGAGAGTCCGGTGAGGTGGCCGTACGCCGAGCCGCTGACGATGAGGACGGGGAGCCGGAGCAGCGACGGCCAGGCGCCGAAGTACGTGTACGTCTTCGAACCGATCCGGAAGCCCTCGATGTACAGGTCGTTCGCGGGCACGTTCCACCGGCCGTGCAGCCAGGCGTCGGCCTGCGCGTCGTAGAAGTTGGCGAACGTCTCGCGCCGGAAGAAGCCTCCCGGGCTCGCGTGCAGGACCAGGACGAAGCCGATCAGGGCCAGGACACCGCCCACGACGCAGGCGATGACGAAGGCCCGCCGGGCCGGTGGGCCGGTCACCCGGCTCGGGCCCCGGGCCACCGGTGTTCGCGCATTCAGGGATCCTAGGGAGCGCGCGGTGCGAAACGCCGGAGTGGGCGGCCGAGGGCCTACAGTGACCGCCGGGGGGAGCCGGATGTCGACAGCCGAGCGGAGTGGGTCGGAGCCGTCCGTCTCCCGCGGACGAACACCCCGAAGCGGACGACTCGCGGGATTCGACGGGTTGCGGGCGCTCGCCGCGCTGTCGATCGTCGTCTACCACGCGGTGCTGTTCTCGCCCGGCCTCTCGGGCAGCACGCTCTGGAACGTGCTCATCCAGCTGCGGTCCGGGGTCTGGATCTTCTTCGTGATCTCCGGGTTCCTGCTCTACCGGCCGCACGTCGCCGCGCACCGCGGTGACCGCCCCGCGCCGGGCGTCGGGGGCTACGCCTGGAACCGCGCCGCGCGCATCTTCCCCGTGTACGTGGTCGCGCTCGTGTTCCTGACGTTCGTGGTGACGGAGACGCAGCTGCAGAACCACAACAACTTCCTGATCCAGCTCGGGCTGCTGCAGATCTACAGCGTGAAGGTCTTCCGCTACAGCACGCCGCTCGACGTCACCTGGAGCCTGGCCACCGAGCTCAGCTTCTACATCTTCCTGCCCCTCTTCGCTGCCGCGGTGGCGCTCGCGGCGCGCCGGGTGAGCGTGGTGCGGGCCGAGGTCGGTGGGCTCGCGTTGATGGTGGTCGTCGGCATCGCGTGGCAGATCGAGATGCACGGGCGGGTGCTGCAGAGCATGTGGCTGCCGAACTTCTTTCCGGTGTTCGCGGTCGGCATGGGCCTCGCGGTCGCCGTCGCGCATCTCCCGGCGGACGCGGTGCCCCGGATCCGCGCGTGGGCCCGGAGGGGCTCGGTGTGCTGGCTGGTCGCGTTCGGGTTGCTGATCGTGAAGGGTCTCGTCCTCCCCGGCGACTACGGGGTCGAGCAGGGGCACTGGTTGGAGCCCCAGCTCTTCTACACGTTGTTCGCGTTCCTGATCGTCGTGCCGTTCGTCCTCGGTCGCGACGGCCGGTCGCGCGTGCACGTCCTCGCAGACACGCGCGTCATGGTCTTCCTCGGCACGATCAGCTACGGCATCTTCCTGTGGCACCAGGCCGTCATCCACTGGATCGACTTCCAGTGGCTGCCGAGCGCGAGCACGCACTCCGGCTACACGGTGCTCGTCGTCGCGATCACGCTCGCCGCGACGATCCCGATCGCGACCGCGAGCTGGTTCCTGGTCGAACGACCCGCGCTCGGGCTGAAGCAGCGGCTCCGCGGCAGCAGCTGAGCGGGACGCCGCGGGTCAGGTCCCGGGCGGGCGGGGCGCCGTGGTCCCGGGTGGGCAGGGTCGGCCCGCGGGCCGGCGCGTGAGCAGCTGGTACAGCGCCCGGCCCTGGTAGGTGCCGTAGGAGCCGACCAGGCAGAAGTCCCGTGCGAGGACGCGGTTCGGCGTGTCGGGGCCGAGCTTGCGGGAGTCGTTGGGCTCGTTCCAGTCGAGCCAGATGCCCGAGAGGATCGCGAGGTTCGCCGAGCGCAGGTCCGACGCGAGGCGCGACCCCTTCGCGTTGGCGACGCCCGGGTCCATCTCGATGTAATAGGTCGCCGGCGGGTACTTCGGCAGCAGGTAGTAGAGGTACGCGTCGGAGACGGGGGTCTTGCGGAGGTCGGAGGTGCCGACGAACAGCCGGTCGCCCGGCTTCGCGACCGCGGGGACCTTGCGCAGCATCGCGTTCGCGGCGTCGGCGACGTCCTGACGGCCGTAGTAGAAGGTGCGCCCGTCGTGGGTGATGTTGAACGCGGTGCGGTGACGGTTGAACGTCTGGGCCACGTAGTCGCTGTACGCCCACCCGGTGAACGTCGGCACCACGAGCACGACGACGAGCAGCGTGCCGAGGCCGGTCACGAGGGCGGGCCGGCGGATGGATCGCCCGGAGGCGGACGACCGGGCGCGCCAGATCTCGAGCATGGCGACGGGGAGGAACGCGAACGGGACGCAGCTGACCCACGCGAAGTGCGCGGAGTCCACCCGCTGCAGGCCTTGCGGCAGCATGCCGACGCTGAACAGCGCCACCGCGAGCAGCACGCGGGCGGGAAGACCGGAGCGGTCGCGCCGGACGGCCCAGACGGCGACCGCGAGAAGGAAGGCGACGCCGCCGAGGAGGAGGAAGAACCACACGAAGAGCTGCGCGGACGTGGTGAGCGCGGGGAGCGGCCACTCGGACTTGACCGTCGCACCGGACTTCTGGAGGTAGCCGTCCAGGTGGCCCCATGGTGGCGGGATGGGCAGGCGGCGGCCGCCGCGCAGGTTGAACACGGGGTCGATGACCATCCCCTTGAACACCGTGTACGGACCGGCCGTGACGATGTGGATGACGTACGCCGCGGCGCCGACGACCACCCCGACGACGGTGCGCACCTTGAAGCGCTTGCTGGTGCCCCAGCACGCCGCGAGGAGCCCCAGGCCGACCGCGACGACGAGGTCCAGCCGGTACAGCAGCGCGAACCCGGTGATGATGCCGCCGGCCAGCGCCCAGCCGAGCGCGGACGACGCGCCCGCAGTGAGTCGCTTGCGACCGGTGAGCACCGCGAGCAGCCCGAGCAGCCCGAGCGCGACGCCGCCCACCCACGCGAGTGCGGTGAGCCCGATCGACGGGAGGATGATGACGAGCGCGATCGACGCGCAGCACAACGCCGCGGTGCGGCCCCACGCACGGGCGAGGCCGAACACCCCGAGCACGATGCCGATCAGCTGGAGCAGTGCGAAGAGCCGCTCGACGACGAGCCGGGTGCCGAAGACCTTGTACACGCCGGCGAGCACCCAGAGGCTCCCGGGTCCGTAGAGATGGAGGAAGTCCTTGTTCGGGATCGCCCCGTGCAGCACGCGCTCGGGGAAGGTGAGCATGAAGCCCTCTTCCATCGGGGGGCCGATCGCGCGCAGCATCCCGCGCAGCGGGACGAGGAAGAGGAGCCCGAGGATCGCGAGCGCGAACGCGGTCTTCTGGCGGGAGCTGAATCGCCCGGCGCGACGAGCGCCGGAGCCGTCGCCCGGAGCCGGCGTGTCGCGGGCGCCCGCGGAGTCAGTCGGCGCGCTCGTCATCGGCTGAGCGCTGGCCTCCGAGCGCGGCACATGGCCGCGGGACGCTACCAGGGCGCTCCGACGGCGATCACGCGCACCCGCGGCGCCCCGGTTTCGCGGGGGACCGGCCCTATACTCCGACGCTGATGGCGCCCGCATCTGCTTCCGGGCGGTCGATCGACGGCGGGCCCGGTCCCGCCCCCGCGGTGGTGGCCGACGAGCGCCCCACCGGCGGTCCGTGGTGGGTCGTCGCCGCGCTCTGGGCCCTGCTCACGGTGCCGTTCGTCGTCGCACTGGTCGCGCTCGCGCACCCGCACTGGTACCCGGTGCTCGACATGGCCCAGACCGAGCTGCGGATCCGCGACGTCTGGTCGGCGCACCCGCCGCTGATCGGGCTCCCCGGTCGCATCGGCACGATCGCCCGGCAGGGGAGCCACCCGGGCCCGATCAGCTTCTGGCTGCTCTCGCCGTTCTACCGGCTGTTCGGTGCGACCGCCTGGGCGATGGACGCGGCCGCGGTGTCGCTCAACGTCCTCGTGGTGGGGGCACTGCTCTGGCTCGCCCGCCGGCGCGGCGGTCTGCTGCTGCTCCTGGGCTTCGGCGCGGTCCTCGCCTGGCTGCTGGCGTACTACGGCTCGACGATCCTCACGCTCGCGTGGAACCCGTACATGCCCGTCCTGTGGTGGCTGCTCTTCGTGCTCGCGGTCTGGTCGGTGGTGTGCGACGACTGGGCGCTGCTCCCCGTCGTCGTGCTCGCGGGCACGTTCTGCGCGCAGACCCACATCTCCTACGTCGCGCTCGTCGGCGGCCTCGGGGTGCTCGCCGGCGTGTGGATGGCGGTCACCGCGTTCCGCCGGAGGGCCGAGCCGGGGGTGAGCCGGCGCTTCTGGATCTGGGGTCTCGGCTCCATCGCCCTCGCGGTGGTCCTGTGGCTGCCCCCGGTCATCCAGCAGCTCACCGGTACGCCGGCCAACTTCTCGATCCTGTGGGACTACTTCACCCAGGCGCCGCAGCAGACGATCGGTGTCGGCGAGGCGATCCGCCTGCTGCTGCGGCACCTGAACCCCGTGACCCTGTTCACGAACGACGACGGGATGACCGGCTCGGTGGTCCCGGGACTCCTCGTGGGCCTGGTGTGGGTCGGCGCCGTGGTCGGCGCGTGGCGCCTCCGGGCGCGCGAGGTGCTCCGGCTCGACCTCGTGCTCGTCATCGCCGGGGTGCTGGGCATCTTCTCGGCCGCACGCATCTTCGGCTACGTCTGGTTCTACCTGGTGCTGTGGTCCTGGGGCATCGCGGCGCTCATGCTCCTGACGATCGGTTGGACCATCGCGCTCGCAGTCGCGCGGCGACCGTGGGTGGGGCGGGACCCGCGCCGGGCCGCGACCTGGCTGACCGCCGGGCTCGCGCTGGTGACGATCGCCGGAACGGTCGCGTTCACCATCGACGCGTCCGATGCGGTCGCGCCCGACGCGCAGCCGACCCGCGTCTTCCGCCACCTCATCGGGCCGACCCTCGCGAGCCTCGAGGCGGGCAAGATCTCGGGGACCGGGCGCGACGGTCGGTACATGGTCACCTTCACCGACGCGTTGAACATCGGTGCGAACGCGTACGGGCTGGTCCTGGAGCTGGAGCGCCAGGGCCTGGACGCCGGCCTCCCCACCCGTGAGGTGATCATCCCGCACCGGAAGGTGACGCCCGCCGACGCCACTGCCGTCGTCCACCTGGCGGTCGGTCCCGCGAACATCGCGTTGTGGCGCGCGAAGCCGAACATGCACGAGGTCGCGTTCTACGACCCCCGCACGCCCGCGCAGAAGGCCGAGTACGCGCGGCTGCGGGCCGAGGCGGTGCAGCGGTTCAAGGCCGGGGGACAGGCGACGCGCGCCCGCGAGGTGGACAACAACCTCTTCGTCGCGATCTACCAGCCCGATCTGCCGGCCGGGCTCAAGCCGGTGCTGGAGAAGATGCTCGCGCTGGGTCAGCCGTCGGCGATCTTCGTCGGGCCACCCGTGATCGACCCCGCGGACAACTAGCCGGCGGGGCGGGCCACCGAGAGCACCGAGGTGCCGAACGGGATCGACACCCGTCCGATCAGCGCCCGCTCGAGCCGGGTCAGCACCATCGCCGCGAGCTCGATCAGCGGGGAGCTCCGATCGAGGCCCAGCTCGGGCCCGTCGGAGTCGGAGCGGCGGGTCAGCCACACCGGGGCGACCAGCCAGCTGAAGACGTGCGTCGTGACCTCGGGACGGAAGCCGGCCGCGGTGAGCTCCTCGGTGAGCATGCGGCGGGTGTAGCGCCGCTGGTGGCCGAGGGCATCGTCGGCCGCGCTCCACAGCCACGGGTGCGCGGGGACGTTGATCACGAGCCGGCCCCGGCGGTTCAGCACGCGCCGAGCTTCGGCGAGCGCCATCGTCGTGTCGGGGATGTGCTCGATCACGTCGAGCAGGCAGACGACGTCGATGGACCCGTCCGCGAACGGCAGCTGGTCGACGTTGCCCTGGGCCGCGAGGAGGCCGTGCAGGATGCCGGCCTGGCGGGCGAGGGCCCGGTTCCCCTCGACGATCGCCAGCCGGTCCGGGTCCCAGCCCAGCTGGACGCTCACGCCGCCGGCGCCCGCGCCGCCGTCGACCAGCCAGCCCGTGCGCGAGTGCGCGTGGTCGGTGCGGCGCAGCGCCGTGGCGACGAAGGCCGACTTGCTGCGGAACCACCAGTGGTCGAGGTCCGACTCGCTGAGGAGCTTCGCGTTGGTCTCGTCGAAGACGCCCTCGTCCCCGTGCTCCAGCTCGGGTGCCGCGGTGGCCGTCGAACGCTGCAGCCGCTCCTGCTTGACCCGCTGGACGTTGCGCCAGATCCGGCCCGTCGCCGCGACCATCACGCTGCCGTCGCGCAGGACGTTGACCCGGGACCGGTCGTCGTGGCGCCACTCGATCGGCACCTCGCGCACGGGGATCATGAGCGCCCGGGCCACCGCGATCACCTCGGCGTCCCACGCGTAGCCGTTCTCCCGGCACTCTGCGATGATCCGCTGCCAGAGCTCGGTCGCGGCGAACTTGGCGCCGCACTGGGTGTCGACGATGCCCGGCGTGATGGTCGCCTGCACGAGCCGGTTGTAGCTCCGGCCGAGCACTTCGCGCACCGGGCTCTCGGGCGGAGCCAGGCGCGATCCCGCGAGGTCGCGCGGAGCCGATCGCGAGCACCGGGCTGCGCTCCGCGGTGTGGCGCACGCGGTTCAGCTCCGCGAGGGGCGTCGAGAGGTCGAGGTCGCAGAATCCGGCGACCGGGGCGCGCACCTCGAGCAGGCCGGCCGCGACGGCCGCGCCCTTCCCGCGGTGCGGCCGCCGGATCAGCTGGGCCGCGCTCCCGGCGCGCGTGGAGCAGCTCCTCGATCATCGCGGCCGTGTCGTCGGAGCTCCCGTCGTCGACGAACAGCAGCTCGCTGCCCGTGGGCGCGCGGCCGATGTGCTCGATGAGCTGCGGCCCGAACTCCTCGATGCGCGCCGCTTCGTCGAAGACCGGGACGACGAGCCCGAACGCGGTCACGGGCGCGACGTCGTGGTCGGGGTCAGCGGTGCGTGCTTCTGCGCGGCGATCGCGAGCTGGGGGGCCAGCCATCGCCCGACGAGGTCCGAGCCCGCGGGCGTGTAGTGCACGCCGTCGACCCGCAGCGGGTCCACGCCGTGGAGGCTGCTGGTGTACTTGCCGGCGGGACAGACGTAGTGGTTGAGATCGACGAGCATCATCCGATCCGCATTCTCGCGGGCCAGGTCGCGCAGAACGCGGTTTGCCGCCCGGACCCGGGCGGGATTGAACGCCGACCGGGAGATCGTCTCGTTCGCGGTTCCGGCTTCGGGCATCGTGCAGGCCACCGTCGGGATCACCACGGTGGCGCCGCTCGCGGTCAGGGTGTCGATGGCCTGCTGCATCTCACTCTTCCAGTAGGTGGCCCATGCGGGGGTGCCGGGTGCGAGCCACTTCGCCGAGCCGTGGGGACGGACGTCCCAGAGCTCGAACGCAGCGGTCTCCAGGAGCACTACCCGGGGTTGGCTGCTCGCAAGCTCCTGGGGCCAGACGGTGGCCCAGGGGCAGTCGCTGTCCCGCAGATCGGTCGGCGTGACCCGGATCGTGCCGCGGACGACCTTGCAGCCGGGAAACGCCGCATCCACGACGTCGAGGCCCGCATTGCGCAGCCCGCTGGCGAACGTGTCGGCGACGGAGTCGCCCACCAGGAGGACCCGCCCGACCTTCTGGCCGAGCGCATTCGTGGCCCCGTTCGAGTCCCGGTCGCTCACCTTCGCCACCGCGGTGGAGCTCCCGCCGAGGGTGCCGAGGAAGATCACGACGACGAGGGTCGCGGCGAGCGCCGGGGTGACGACCTTCCACTGGCGGGGTGTGAGCGCTCCCCGGCGGATCGGCCGCTCGAGGAAGCGGTACGACACGACCGCGATGCCGATCGCCACCGCGCACTGCACCGCGAAGAGCGGCCAGCCGGTGATGCCGGTGCGGTCGCCGTCGAGCACGAGGTCGACCGGCCAGTGCCAGAGGTAGACGCCGTAGCTGATGATCCCGAGCAGGCACAGCGGCCGCACGCCGAGCACCGTGCCGAGCCAGAGCCGCTCGGGATGCACCGCGGTCGCGATCACCAGCACCGCGGCGAGCCCGCAGACGAAGAACCCGCCCCGGTACAACGTGGTCGACTGTCCGCCGAGTCGCGTCCACGCGAGGGCAAGCGTGATGGCGCCGACCCACCCGGCGACCTCGAGGCCGATCCGGCCGGCACGGCTGGTGAGTGGACCGCGCCACGCGAGCGCCGCGGCGAGCGCGGCGCCGAGGAGGATGCCGGTCGCCCGGGTGTCGGTGCCGTAGTAGACGCGCGACGAGTTCGCGGGGTCGTAGAGCAGGATCATCAGCGCGGTCGACGCGGCCGCGCCGAGCAGCGCGACGACGAGGACCGCCTGCGGGGTGCGCCGCTTCCACCACGCGAGCAGCCCGGTGAAGACCAGCGGCCAGACCAGGTAGAACTGCTCCTCGATCGCCAGGCTCCACGTGTGCTCGAGCGGCGACGGGGTCCGGAACAGCGCCCAGTAGTCCTGGCCCGACGCGATGGCGTGCCAGTTCGCGACGTAGGCGATCGTCGCGAGCGCGTCGCCCCGGATGCGAGACAGGTCCGATGGCTGCGCGAAGAGCACGCAGTAGAGCGCGACCCCGACGATCAGCCCCGCGAGCGCCGGGAGCAGGCGTCGCGCGCGTCGGGCCCAGAACCCTCCGAGCGCGATCCGGTCGTGCTCCCGACCCTCGACGAGCAGCAGGGAGGTGATCAGGAATCCCGACAGCACGAAGAACAGGTCGACGCCGAGGTAGCCCCCGGTCAGGTGCCCACCGTGGAAGAAGAGCACGCCCGCAACGGCGGCGCCGCGGAGGCCGTCGAGCGCGTCGACGTGGGGAAGAGTCACCCGGCGCGACACCAAAGCATCTTGGCATACCGCCCACAGTTTCCGGCCGTGGGAACGGTAGGGTCTCGCCCGTGCCGCGGCTGCGTCCGAACCCGTCCGGGCGCCGCCGAGCCTCCCGCCGGACGCTCATCGCGGTAGGCGTGGTCGTGCTGGCGGTGCTTCCCGTCGTGGTCGCGACCGTGCGCGCGGTGGTCCGGGGCTGGGTGCCGCTGAGCGACGACGCCTACTTCAGCATCCGCGCCACGGACGTGTTCTCCCGGCAGATCCCGCTCGTCGGCATGGCCACGTCGGCGTCGCTCAACGCGAAGCAGCACCTCAACCATCCGGGCCCGCTGCTGTTCGACCTCCTGGCCGTGCCGGTGCGGCTGTTCGGCAGCACGGCGGGCGTCGCCATCGGCATCGGCATCATCAACTCGTTCGCGATCGCCGGCGCGGCCTGGGTCGCGTACCGCCGCGGTGGGCTCCTCCTGCTCGTGCCGGCCGCCGTGGTCACGGGCGGGCTCACGTGGGCGATGGGCAGTGAGCTCCTCTTCGAGCCGTGGCAGCCGCACGCGTTGCTGTTGCCGTTCCTCTGCTTCATGTTCCTCGCGTGGGGTCTGGCCGACGGGGACCTCGTGCTGCTGCCCGTCGCGGTCGGCGTTGCGACGCTGCTGGTGCAGACCCACGTGAGCTACTCGTACCTCGTCCCGGCGCTGGGCCTCGTGGGGGTGCTCGGGCTCGCGTGGCGGCTCCGGGTCCGGGTGAAGGCCGGCGAGGAGAGCGGCGCCGCGTTGCGCCGGCGGCTGGCGATCATCGGCGCGATCACCGCGCTCGTCGTCGTGGTGACGTGGATCCAGCCGGTGGTGGACCAGGTCTTCCGCGACGGCAACCTCCTGCACCTCCTGAGCGCGTCGAGCGAAGCGACGGGACCCACGCTCGGCGGTGGCCGCGCCGCGTGCGTCATGGCGAGCGTGGTCAGCCTGCCGCCGTTCTGGGTGCGGCCGTCGTTCGCCGACACGCTCGCACCCTTCGGCACCGCGACGGGTGGTCCGGGTGGGGTCGGCCTGAAGCAGCTCCCGTCGCTCGAGCTCGCGCTCGCGTCGCTGGCCGCGCTCGGCGTCGTGCTGCTCATCGGCGCCGCGCTCGCCCGCCGGCGCCGCGACCACACCGCCGTGGGGGCGATCGTCGTCGCGCTCGTCGGGCTCGCGGTCGGGTACTTCACCGCGACGCGCATCCCGATCGAGGTGTTCGGGGTGGCTGCGCACAACTTCCGGTGGTTGTGGCCGCTCGGCGCGTTCAGCCTGTTCTCCCTGCTCGCCGTGGTGCTCCGACGATTTGCCGAGACACCGCCATCCGACGACGAGCGCGTGAGGCCCGACGGCATCACCACCTCTGGGCCCGGCCCGGCCCCCGCCCGCGACCGCGTCGTGATCGGCGTCGGCATCGGGCTGGTGGCCCTGCTCACCGTGCTGACCATCCCGACCTACAACGCGGGCGTCGGTCCCAACCTCAACATCTGGGCCGAGCCGGTGCTGCGCGACATCGACCACCAGATCGCCGCGCACCCACCGCGCGGCCCGCTGCTCACCGACTTCTCGAACGCGCTCTTCCTCGAGCCGTTCAGCACCCCGTTGCTCGCGCAGCTGCAGCGCAGCGGCGTGAAGTTCGTCACCAGTGACGCGACCCAGGTGCGCCAGGTCGGCCCGGCCCGGCGCTACAACGGCCACAACGCGCGCGCCCGGGTGATCTACCGGATCGGCGACGCCGCCACCGTCACCCCGCCCGGCTGGCATCGCATCGCGTTCCACGTGGGCCTCGATCCGGCCGAGCACCGCGAGCTGGAAGCACTCGTGGCTACCGGCAAGCCGTCGGCCCGGCGCACGTACCTGGAGACGCGGTGGATCCGCGCGACCATCGGGGTCTTCATCGCACCGCTCGGCGGTCCGTCGGCGAGGGAGACCCCGTGAGCACCCAGCTGGCTCCGCCGGCCGAGCCCGCCACGACCACGACGCGCTGGTCGCGGCTCTGGATGCTGACGGTCGCGCTCGCGATCCTCCCGATCGTCGTCGCCGTGGTGCGCTCGATCCTCGACCACTGGGTGCCGGTCGGTGACGACGCCTACTTCGTGCTGCGTTCGCGTGACGTCTTCAGCAGCCACATCCCGTTCCTCGGCACGTGGACGTCCGCGTCGCTCAGCACGGGTCGGGACATCAACAATCCCGGTCCGCTCTTCTTCGACGCCCTCGCGGTGCCGGTCACGGTGTTCGGCGGTGCCGCCGGCGTGGCGATCGGCACCGGCCTGCTGAACGTCCTGAGCGTCCTCGGGATCGCGTGGTGCGCGTTCCGTCGCGGCGGTGGACTGCTCGTCGCCACCGCGATGCTCGCCACCAGCATCCTGACCTGGTCGATGGGCAGCCTGCTGCTCTTCGACCCCTGGCAGCCGCACGCCCTCCTGCTCCCGTTCCTCTGCTTCGTCTTCGTGGCGTGGTCGCTTGCGTGCGGGGATCTCGCCGCGCTCCCGTGGGCCGTCGGCCTCGCGAGCCTCATCACCCAGACCCACCTCACGTACGTCGTGCTCGTGGGTGCATTGAGCGCGTGGGGCGTCGTCGGGCTCGTGCTCGTGACGCGTCGCCGGCACCGGACGGAACCGGTCCCGCCCGACGACCGGCGCCGGACCGTGCGCGTCCTCGGGATCGCCGCGGTGGTCGCGGTCGTGGCCTGGGTGCAGCCGGTGTTCGAGCAGCTCTTCCGCGACGGGAACCTGAGCGGGCTCGCCGCGTCGGGCTCGGGGTCGGGCGAGCACCTGCTCGGTCCCCGGCACGCGGTCCAGGTGATGGCGAACGTGCTCAGCATCCCGCCGTTCTGGAGCCGCTCCGGCTTCACCGGCGCGTTCACCGAAGCCGTCGGCGGACCGCACGGCGGGCCCGAGGGCATCGGCTTGGCGTCCCTGCCGGGCCTCGGGGTGGCGCTGGTGTCCCTCGTGATCCTGCTGGCGGTGATCGTCGCCATCGGGCTCCTCGGCCGCCGCCGGCGCGACCTCGTCACCGGCGCGGCGGCGCTCACGGTGCTCGTCGCGCTCGCCGCCGGGCTCTTCACCGCGGTCCGGATCCCCACGGACATCTTCGGCGTCGCCGCGCACCAGTTCCGGTGGCTCTGGCCGCTCGGCGCGTTCATCCTGTTCACGATCGTCGCCGGCCTCGCGCGGGCGTGGACCGCGTCGGCGTCGAAGCGCGTCGTCCCGGTCGTCGCGGTCCTCGCCGTGCTGTGCCTGATCTTCTCCGTCGCGAACCTGCCCGACCCATGATGCCCATGCCGGCCCCGCGGGGGATCGGTACGCCATCCCCGTCGTGCGGTCGATCAACCGGCAGCTCGCGCACGCGCACCTCCGCGGCCCGTTGCTCCTCGACGTGCACGACATCACGTTCGGCGACCCCTACAGCGCGCCGCTCATGTCGGAGCTGCAACACCTCGGCGTGCCGTTCGTCGTGACGGACAAGACGCTGATCCGGCAGCTGGGCCCGGGCCGCGACGCGGCCGGCGCGGGCGCCCGGATGCGGATCTTCTCCATCACGGGCGACCGGGCGAGGACCTACTCCGGGCCCGGCCGGCGCGTCGCCTACCGCTCGGGGCTGAGCGGCGCCGAGCGAGCCGAGCTCCGCCGGCTCGGGACCCGGCTGAGCAACGACATCCGGGCCGGCGCCGTCCACCTGAGCCCGAAGGGTGAGCAGCTCGTGCACGACGGTCAGTTCCCGGCCTTGGCCACGGACGCCGGGCGCCGCGACCCCGGCGTCCTGCTCGGTGACGGGGTGCTCGTCACCGCCGACCAGGCCGGTGCGCTCTCCCTGTCGCCCGCGCTGCAAGCCCGGGTCGCCCGCTACGCAGCACTCGTGCACGCCCGTGACCACGAGACGGTCGGCGTGTTCGTCGCGCCGTTGCAGACGTAGGTGACGCTCAGCCCGATCGCACCGGGTGGCCGACGACGTGCTTCAGCTTCTGCAGGGGACGCTCAAGGCCGTACCAGCTGAGCGACGCGGTCGGGATGGTGAGCGCGAGCACCGCGACGAGGAACGTGAAGAACGGGACGCTGATGTACGCGGACGTGTGCCAGGCGAAGGGGACGTCCCCGTGGTACACGGTGAACGTCTGCTGGTTGGTCCACGAGAGGAACCGGTCGATCCACGGGTCGTGCCACAGGTAGATCCCGTACGACACGACCCCGAGGTACACCATCACCCGGGTCGTCAGGAACCGGCGGATCGCGCTCGTGTCGCGGCCTTGCGGGCCGAACACCGCGGGCAGCACGAGCAGCGCCGCGGTCAGCGCGTAGAGGTAGTGCTGGGCCCACAGGAGGTGCAGCGGGATCGCGGGCGTGGTCCAGGGCAGGCCGATGCCGGCCGCGACGATCCAGAAGCTCGCGACCGCGAGGGTCCAGCACACCCCCGGCGCCCAGCGGCGGTCGAGGCGCAGGGGAGTGGACCAACCCAGCTCGGCGACGGCCACGCTGCCGACCGCGAGGAGCATCCCGACGCCGAACATGTCGAGCCACCAGGGGAGCAGCTGCTTGAGCTGGCCGACCCGCCCGAACGGCAGGTCGGCGCTCATCACGAACGCCTTGTACGCGGTCGAGACGAGCACGAGCACCGCGATGCCGATGATCTCCCGGCGCAGACGCTGCTGGGGTGTCCCCGCGGTCCGGCGCGACACGAGGTACGCCCAGATCGGGACGAGCACGTAGAACGCGACTTCGGCGGAGAGCGTCCACGACTGGACGAGCGGCCCGAACGCGTACTTCGTGAAGTAGACGTTCAGGAGGCTGTAGTCGAGGAAGAAGACCTTGGCCGACGTGATCGACTTGTCGGCGAACACGAAGACGACGACCGTGACGACGAGCCAGTACGCGGGGTAGATGCGCAGGAAGCGGCGCCAGAGGAACGGACCGGCCGACGGCGCGGGCCGGTCGCGTACGTGGGCGACGATGAACGGCCGGTAGAGCAGGAAGCCGGACAGCACGAAGAAGACGGCGACGCCACCGTCCATCCGGGCGAAGAAGACCCCGAGGATGCTCGCGCTGTTCGCACCACTCGCGAACGCGACGTGCGTGACGACGATCGACAGTGCCGCGAGCGCGCGCAGGCCGTCGAAGCACGGGAACCGGCTGTGCGGCTCGGTCTGGGGCCGGATCTCGTTGGTGGCGGCCATCAGGGCACCCCGACGGTCTCGGGCTCGGGCGGCGCGACGGTCTGCTTCCGGTCCCGTCGCACGCGGGACACGGCCGCGTCGACGGCCACCGCGGCCGCGAGGACGAACGCGATCTCGGCTGGTGCCCGGTAACGGACCTGGGCGAACGTGACCGCGACGGAGATCAGCACGATCACCGGGATCGCGAGGAGGGGCCAGATGGGAAGCCGGCGCTTGCGCATGACGACGACTCCGGCGATGGCGAGCACGATCACCACGTAGTAGCTGAAGAGGAGCAGGTCACCGAGCCACGTCGGCTGGTCGAGGAGGAAGCGGTTGTCCGAGACCTCCTGGAATGGCGCGTACACGCCTGCGATGCGTGCCCAGCGGGCCGCGAGCACGACCGGGATGCGGCCCGGGTGGTGCTTCACGTACGTGGTCGCGGCCTGGCGCATGTAGAAGTCGCGCACCGACTCGTCGAAGCTGGCCCAGTGCGGATGCGCGGCCTTCTCCCGCTCGGACACGACGCTCGCACACTCGTAGTTCTTGTAGCCGACGTCGTTGCCGTAGAACGTGGCGTCGCAGTTCGCGGCGGCGAGCGTGCTGCCGAAGTTGTCGGACATGTACACGGGCCGGTCGAAGCGGTTCAGGTTGTACCCGACCCAGGGGGCGATGCAGACGGCGGTCGCGACGGCGCCGCCGGCCAGCCAGAGGAGTCGCTGCTTCCACGCGACCTCCCGCCGCAACAGCACCAGTGGCGCGAGCACGAGCGGGAGGGCGAGCACGAGCTCGGCGCGCGAGCCCCGCGAGCCCGCACCACAGCCCGAGCCAGATCGCGCGCCACCCGCTCGGCGCGTGCAGGAACCGGTACGCCAGCAGGATGACGGCCGCAGTCGTGAAGAGCGCCGCGGTCTCCGAGAGCAGCATCCCGTCGTGCACCCAGATGTTCGGGTAGATCGCCGCGAGGCCCGCGGCGATGAGGCCGACCCGCGCGCCGGCGATCTCGCGCCCGGCGAGACCGCACAGCACGATCGTGCCGGCGCCGAGCACGCAGGACCACACCATGTGGACCGTCGGCGTCGCCGCATGCCCCGGCCAGACCAGCGACGGGATCGTGAGCCAGAGCATGTAGAGCGGCGGGTGGCCGGCGGCCTGGCGGGTCGCCGGCAGCATGAAGGGGTCGATGAACCCGCGGCCGTCGGCGAGGAGGTTCGCGCCCCGGCTGTAGAAGGCCGCATCCCCGAGCTTGAGCGGCAGGTGCTGCACGCGGGAGAACACCACGAACACGATGCGCAGCGCGAACCCGGCAACGGCGATCGCGGTGAGCTTCAGCGCGAATCCCCGCTTGCTCCCCGGCACCGGGCAACCCTAGACGCCGGGACCTCGCAATCCGCGGGCCGGGCTTGGTCAGACCGGGTGAGGTCCGCTAAGCAAGGGCCGTGCCCGACGAACCGAGTCTCCCTGTTGCTCACGCGCCCGCGTCGCCGGTCGCCGTCGTCACCGGGGCTTCCGGGTGGCTCGGCACGAACCTGGTGCGCGAGCTCGTCGGGACCCGGGAGCGGGTGCGCGGCCTGGTCCACTCCGCCGACGAGGCGCCGCTGCTCGAGCTGCTCGGGCCGAACGTCGAGGTCGTCGTCGGTGACGTCCGGGACCCGGTCGCGGCCGACCGGCTCTTCGACGGCGTGGACGGCGCCGCGGTGTTCCACGCGGCGGCGGTGATCCATCCCCTCCAGCGCACGCGGGAGTTCTTCGACGTCAACGTCGGCGGCACCGAGATGATCATCGACCGGGCCCGGCGGGCGCACACGACGCGCTTCGTGCACGTGTCGTCGAACTCCCCGTTCGGGGCCAACGCGACTCGGGACGGCCGGTTCACCGAGGACTCCCCGTTCCACCCGTACATGGGCTACGGCAGCTCGAAGCTCGAGGCCGAGCAGCTCGTGCAGCGCAGCAACGACCGCGGCGACGTCGAGACCGTGATCGTCCGCGCGCCGTGGTTCTACGGGCCGTTCCAGCCCGCCCGCCAGACGCAGTGGTTCGCGGCGGTGCGCCGGGGTCGGTTCCCGCTGATGGGCCCGGGCACCCAGCGCCGGTCGATGGTGTTCACCGCCAACCTCGTGGCCGGGCTGCTGCTGGCCGAGACCGTGACCGGCGCCGCGGGCCGGGCCTACTGGATCGCCGACGCCGAGCCCTACGAGCTGCGCACGATCCTCGAGCAGGTGCGCGCCGCGTTCGTCGCCGAAGGCCTTCCGGTCTCGGGCGGGATGCCCAAGCTGCCGGCGGTCACCGGCGAGATCGCCGCGGCGCTCGACGGGTTCCTGCAGAGCCGGGGCCGCTACCAGCAGGCGCTGCACGTGCTCGGCGAGCTGAAGGACACGATCGCCTGCGACATCACGCGGGCCCGGGTCGAGCTGGGCTACGACCCCCAGGTGAGCCTGTTCGACGGCATGCGGGCCAGCATCCGCTGGTGCCTCGAGCGCGGCCTGGCGCTCTGATGGCCCGCACCCTGCTCATCACCGGCGGGCAGTGGCTACTTCGGCAGCGTGCTCGCGGACCAGGCGCTCGCCCGCGGCGAGCGGGTTCGCATCTTCGACATGAACGCCCCGGCGGCGCCGAACGCCGAGATCGAGTTCGTGCAGGGCGACGTGCGCGACCGCGCCGCGCTGCGCGCGGGCCTGCGACGGGATCGACGCGGTCCTGCACAACGTGGCCCAGGTCCCGTTGGCCCGCGACCGCGAGCTGTTCTGGTCGGTGAACGTGCTGGGGACCGCGAACGTGCTCCTCGCGGCGCGCGACGCCGGGGTCGAAAAGGTCGTGCACACCTCGTCGAGCGCGATCTTCGGCATCCCGGAGTCCAACCCGGTGACGGAGGACACCCGCCCGCACCCGCTCGAGGCCTACGGCCGGGCGAAGCTGCAAGGCCGAGCTCCTGTGCCGGGAGGCCGTCGACGGCGGGCTCGACGTCACGATCGTCCGGCCGCGGACGATCCTCGGTCACGGCCGGCTCGGGATCATGGCGATCCTGTTCGAGTTCGTGGCCGACGGCGCGCCCGTCTTCGTGTTCGGCAGTGGTGACAACAAGTACCAGTTCGTGCACGCGAACGACCTTGCCGACGC
Organism: uncultured Acidimicrobiia bacterium; assembly: GCA_963770105.1. Classification (GTDB taxonomy): domain Bacteria; phylum Actinomycetota; class Acidimicrobiia; order IMCC26256; family JAENVU01; genus Chersky-806. The sequence continues at coordinate 1,171,269 of CAVYOL010000002.1, forward strand.
GTGCCTGCGCGCCGCGGCGCGCCCGGGCCCGTCCGTCTACAACGTCGGCGCGCAGTCGTTCGGCACGATGCGCGAGACGTTGCAGGCGCTGGTCGACCACGCGGGCACCGGGTCGCAGGTGCGCTCGCTGCCCGTCGCCCCGGCTCGGGCCGCGATGCAGGCCGTCGCGAACGCGAAGCTCGCCCCCTTCGCGCCGTACCACTGGCTGCTGTACGGCGAGTCGTTGTGGTTCGACGTGACCAAGGCCCGCACCGAGCTCGCCTGGGAGCCGCGCCACTCGAACGCGTCGATGGTCGTCGAGTCCTACGAGTGGTTCCTCGCCCACCGCGGCGAGCTCGGCGGGAAGACCGGCTCCGAGCACCAGTCCGCGGCCCGGCTCGGCGCCCTCAAGCTCATCAAGCGCCTCCCCTGATGCTCGTTTCGGGGAGCTTCATCGTCGCCTGAGCGACGCTCAGGCGCCCCGAAACGAGCCGGGTCAGAGGTGGGCGAGGAACTCGTCGGCGTTCCGGGCGGCGATCGTCATGATCGCGGCCTGCGGGTTCACGCCGGGCGCGTCGGGGAGCAGCGACGCATCGTTGACCCGGAGGTTCCGGTAGCCCCAGACCCGGCCGAAGCTGTCGGCGCCGGTTCGGCTCTGGTCGTCGCCCAACCGCACGGTCGAGGTCAGGTGGACGGTCATCAGGTTCGCGGTCGTGGGGGTGAACGCGTCCCACCACTCGACGAGGTCCTGGGCCCGGCGCGCGACGGGCGCGCCCGCGATCGACGGGTATAGCTCGGTGGCACCGGCCGCGAGCAGGACCTCACCGAGGTGGAGCAGCCCCCGTGCGAGCCGGCTCTGGTCCGCGTCGGTCATCCGGTAGGTCACGAGCGGGGAGCGGAACCCCGGGAGCGCGGTCACACGGCCGCTGCCGTCGCTGCGGATCGCCGCGTAGTAGACGACGACGTCCTCCCAGGCCGCGAGCGCGTCCGCGTAGTCACCGGAGGAGTCGGCGAGCGCGAGCGCGACGTGCCCGCGGCGACTGGCCGAGCCGCCGATGGTCAGGAAGGGCGAGAACTCGGTGACCCGGTGCATCGGCACGTCGGCGTGGTCGTAGGCGTTGGGGAACCGGGCCGCGACCTTGATGGTGGGGTGGAACTTCAGGCCGCCGCCGATCTGGGAACGGATGCCGCTGCGCTGGAGCAGCGTCGGCGTCTGGATCGCGCCGCCGCAGACGAAGACGTGGTCGGCGTGGATCGTGACGGACTCGGTCGTGCCGTCGGGGCGGGTGCGTTCCCCGCACACCCCGATGACCCGGTCGTCCTCCTTGAGGAGCTTGGAGATCCGGCACTCGGCGACGATCTGCGCGCCTGCCTCCACCGCGCGCGGGATGAGCGTGCGGGCCATCGTCTGCTTCGCGCCGCGCCCCTGTGCGTCGTACTTGAAGACCCGCGCGAACTCGACCGCACGCCAACCGAGCTTCGCCGCGCCACGCTCGAGCACCGCCGACGACGGTGGTGGCGCGCCCGGCAGCATCGAGACCGACAATTCGCTTTCGACCTTGTCCGCGTAGGTGTCGAGCACCGCGGGCGTGAACTCCGCGATCCGGTAGGTCGTGCGCCACTCCTCGGCGAGCTCGGGCGGGAGCCGGTGGTAGAGGCCGCTGTTGATCTCGGTGCTGCCCCCGACGCAGCGCCCCTCGGCGTACGCGATCCCCGGCGTGCCGAGCGCGGCGGACGCGCCCTGGTGCCGGTACTTCAGCACCATCTCGTCCAGCGAGAACGGCTCGACGAGGTCCGGGTCCACCCACGGACCCTCTTCGACGACCATGACCGAACGGCCGGCCCGGGCCAGGGTCGCGGCGGTGACCGCACCGCCCGCGCCGGAGCCGATGATGAGGACTTCGGTCTCGAGGGTCGTCACGCCGGAGTGCTCGAGGGTTCGTTGGCCAGCTCCTCGCGGCTGAAGATCACGAGGGACGACAGCAGGCGCACGTACTGGCGGATGGGTCCGATGCGGCTGTGCTCCCAGCCCTCGATCCGCTCGGCGAAGGTGCGCCGCGAGCCGAGCCGATCGGCGAGCCACGCGCCGGTGCCGAGCACGACGGACTCACCCGCCACGCCGAGCCGGAGGAGCTCCGGCATCGCGTGCAGCACCCCGTCGACGTAGTGCGCGACCGCGAGCTGGAGCTCCGGGTCGACGTCAGCGGAGAGGGTTGCGACCACCTGTCGCTCCAACCAGAGCATCGCCGCAGCCTAGCGACGGGTCGCCGCGAGCCGGCGCCCGGCCGGAGGGCGGAACCGTCGCCGGCGATACGTCAGTGCTCCGGGAAGCGACGGGGCTGGCGGGCGACCGCGAACAGCACCGGGGTCGTGGGGACGACGACGTCGCTCATCGAGAAGTGGGTGTGGTCGAGGCCGGAGCCGACGCCGCTCTTCTCCGTGCCCAGGACCTTGTAGACCGCGGGCAGGATGCGCTCGTAGCTCCACACGTACCAGCTCCGGGGCATCCGCTGGCGCAGGTTGAAGACGTCCAGCTTGAGGAGGCGGTCGCCGGTCGTGCGGCGCGAGGCGAAGTCGGCCTTCAGCTCCTCGTCGCCCTCGAGCCCGAGGATCTCGACCTCCCGGAAGAACAGGTGCAGCATCGACGCGAGCTCGTCGGCCTCGAACAGGTAGACGTGGAACGGGTTCTCGAAGTCCGCGGGGCGGTTCGGGGTGATCACGAACGTGGTGCCGTCGTCCCGGCACACCCGGGCGAGCTCGGCGACGTGCTGCTCGGGCCCGACGAAGTGCTCGATGATGTGCGACGAGCAGACCCAGTCGAACGACGCGGTCTGGAATCCGAGCTTCGCCCCGTCCATGCCCGCGAACTCGACGTCGGTGCCGGCGCTGCCGCCCGGGCCGTAGGTGCGGCCGGCGAGCAACGCGGTCTCCGCGTGGTAGTCGATCCCCACGACCCGGCGATCCGGCGCCGCGAGCCGCGCCGTCTCGGACCCGACACCGCAGCCGACGTCGAGCACCGAGCCCGGACCGAGTCGGGCGAGCACCTCGCGGTACCCGGCGTCGTGGAGTGCGATCAGGGAGTCCGGGGTAGAACCCTCCATCGGGCGTTCGCCGGTCAGTTCCACAGGGGCCAGCTCCGAAGGTCGGCAACGTCGAGGGTGCGGCAAGCTCGAGGTGCGAGGGAGAAGGATGGGGCCGATCGTGCGGGTGCGCCACGTTCGCCGCGAAGTGGTCGAGGTAGGGTATCTGCCGCTCCCGGGGAGGTCCGGATGGTGAGGGGGACCGCGGGTCTCGCGGCCACGTCGGAGATCAGCAAGCTGGGTGACCTCGCAGCCGAGGCCGGGTTGCACCGGGTCTCGATGCTGGCGTGGCGTGACCTGGACGACCCCGAGGCCGGGGGCTCCGAGGTGCACGCGTCGACGGTGGCGGGCCTGTGGGCGGAGGCCGGCATCGAGGTGACGATGCGCACGTCGTTCGCCTCTGGGCAGCCCCAGATGAGCTGGCGGGACGGGTACCGCGTGATCCGCAAGGCCGGCCGCTACATGGTCTTCCCGCGGGCCGCGTTCAGCGAGATGATGGGCTGGCACGGCGGCAGCGACGGGCTGGTCGAGATCTGGAACGGCATGCCGTTCTTCTCGCCGCTCTGGGCCCGGACCCCGCACGTCACGTTCCTGCACCACGTGCACGCGGAGATGTGGGAGATGACCCTCCCGCCGCAGCTGGCCCGGATCGGGCCGGACCCTCGAGTCGCGCATCGCGCCGAAGGTCTACCGCCGCACCCCGATCGTCACGCTCTCGCAGTCGTCGAAGCAGGAGCTGGTCGCCGACCTGGGGTTCAAGGACCACCTGGTCCACGTGGTCCCGCCCGGCATCGATCCGCGGTTCTCCGCCGGCGGCGCGCAAGTCCCCGACCCCGCTCGTGGTCGCGGTCGGCCGGCTCGTGCCGGTGAAGCGGTTCGAGCTGCTCATCGACGCGCTGGTGGACCTGAAGCCCGCGCCATCCCGATCTCGAGGCGGTGATCGTGGGCGAGGGCTACCGCCGCGACCAGCTCGAGCAGCAGATCCACGAGGCCGGGGCCGAGCGCTGGATCCGGCTGCCCGGGCGGCTCAGCGACGACGAGCTCCTCGACCTCTACCGGCGGGCCTGGCTGCTGGCGAGCGCGTCGGCGCGCGAGGGTTGGGGGATGACCCTCACGGAGGCCGCCGCCTGCGGGACGCCGGCGGTCGTCACCCGCATCGCGGGCCACGTCGACGCGATCGCCGAAGGCCGGTCCGGGCTTCTCGCGGACGGGCGCGACGACCTCCGGGACGGGATGGCCCGCGTGCTGTCGGACCCGGACCTGCGGGAGCGCCTCGCCCGCGGTGCGCGCGCACACGCCGCCCACTTCACGTGGGCGGCCACTGCGCCGCGGAACCCTCGAAGTCCTCGCCGCCGAGGCGATGCTCCGGCGCCGCCACCCGTGACGGCCGACTCGAGGTGCGTTCGGCCTGACTGACGCACGGGTGGCCACCGACCTGCCGGGCGGTCTCGACCGGGTGTCTCCGCGCACCCGCCGGGGCTTCGGCTACTTCGCGCTCGCGCTCCTCGCGTACGTCCCGGTCCTGCGGACGTCTCCGGGCCAGGTCGCGGCCGACACCAAGTCGTACCTCTACCTCGACCCGAGCCGCGTGCTCGAGCGGGCGTGGTCGATGTGGGACCCGAACATCGGCATGGGGACCGTCACCCACCAGAACATCGGGTACCTGTTCCCGATGGGGCCGTTCTACTGGCTCTTCGACCTGGCTCGGGTGCCCGACTGGGTCGCGCAGCGCATCTGGCTCGGCAGCATCCTGTTCCTCGCCGGCCTCGGGATGCTCTACCTGTTCCGCACGCTCGGCCTGCGCGGCGCAGGCGCGATCGTCGGCGCGCTCGCGTTCATGCTCAGCCCGTACTCGCTGGACTACGCGGCGCGCATCTCCGTCATCCTGCTGCCCTGGGCCGGGCTGCCCTGGATGCTCGCGTTCGTCATCCGCGGGTTACGGCGAGGGCGGCTGGAAGTACCCGGCGCTCTTCGCGATCTCGGTGCAGGTGGTCGGGAGCGTCAACGCCACCGCGCTGATCTTCGCGGGCATCGCGCCCGTCCTGTGGATCCCCTACGCGGTCTGGGTGCTGGGCGAGGTGAAGCTGGCGGCGCGCGATCGGCGTCGTCGCTGAAGATCGGCGTCCTGTCGCTGGTGACGTCGCTGTGGTGGATCTCGGGGCTCTGGGCGCAGGGCAGCTACGGGCTCGACGATGCTCAAGTACACCGAGACGCTCCAGGCCGTCAGCGCGCACGTCGTTGCCGAACGAGGTCCTGCGCGGCCTCGGCTACTGGTTCTTCTACGGGCGGGACAAGCTCGGGCCCTGGATCGAGGCCAGCACCACGTACACCCAGACGCCCTTCTACATCGTGGTCAGCTACGGCGTCGCGGTCCTCGCGTTCGCTGTCGGCTGCGTTCGTGCGCTGGCGGCACCGCGCGTTCTTCATCCTGCTCACGTTCGTCGGCGTGGTCATCGCGGTCGGTGCACACCCCTACGACAGCCCCACGGCGTTCGGGCAGGTCTTCAAGCAGCTGGCGACCTCGTCGACGGCGGCCTTCGCGTTGCGCAGCACCGGTCGCGCGACGCCACTCGTCGTCCTCGGGCTCGCCGCGTTGCTCGGCGCGGGCGTCAACGCGCTCGTCGCCTGGCTCGGCGCGCGCGAGCAGCGCACGATCGGGCTCGATCCTCGCGGCGGCGGTCGGCGTGCTCGCTCATCGTCAACCTGCCGGCCCTCTGGAACGGCACGTTCTACGGCAAGAACCTGCAGCGGCCCGAGAACATCCCGCAGTACTGGAAGGACGCGGCGAAGTACCTCGACGAGCAGCCGCACGACACCCGGGTGCTCGAGCTGCCCGGGCTCGGACTTCGCGTCCTACCGGTGGGGGAACACCGTCGACCCGATCACGCCCGGGATCATGGATCGCCCGTACGTCGCGCGCGAGCTCATCCCGTACGGGTCGCCGGCGTCGGCCAACCTGCTCAACGCGTTCGACCTGCGGATCCAGGATCGCCAGCTCCCGTCGGACGCCCTTGCGCCGATGGCGCGCATGATGAGCGTCGGCGACATCGCGCTGCGCAACGACCTGCAGTTCGAGCGCTACCGGATCATCCGGCCGAAGTTCCTCTGGCAGCTCTTCATGCCGACGCCGACGGGTCTGCGCGAGCCGATCACGTTCGGGAAGCCCGAGGCCACGCAGAACTCGCTCTACCCGTTCAACGACGAGCAGGCGCTCGGCGGCCCGCAGAACCTGCCGACGCCGCCACCGGTCGCGGTGTTCCCGGTCGACTCGCCGACCAAGCTCGTGGCGGCCAAGCCGACGACGGGTTCTGTCGTGATCGCTGGAGACGGCGACGGCATGGTCGACGCGTCGATCGCGAAGCTGCTCGACCCGGACCCGCTGGTCTTCTACTCGGCCGGGTTCGCCGACCGACCCGGGCGCGCTCCGGGCCGACGTCGACGCGCGGCGCGACGCTCGTCGTGACGGACAGCAACCGCGACCGGGCCCGGCGGTGGAGCACGATCACCGACACCGACGGGCTACACCGAGGGCCCGGGCACCCATCCGCTGGTCCCCGACCTGTCCGACTCCCGCCTGGACATGTTCCCGGACGCGAAGCAGAACGCGTACACGACCACGCAGATCGTCGGCGCGAAGTCCGTGGCCGCGACCACCTACGGCAACCCGATCACGTACACGCCCGAGGACCGCGCGACGCGGGCGTTCGACGGCGACGTGAACACCGCGTGGCGCACCGGTGCGTTCGACAACGTCCGCGGCGACCGCATCCGGATCGGGCTCGACCACCGGATCACGACCGACCACGTGAACCTGGTGCAGGTGCTCGAGAAGCCGAACGAGCGCTACATCACGCATGCCGTGCTCACGTTCGACGGCGGCTCGCCGGTCGACATCCAGCTCGGTCAGACGTCGCGGACGCCCGCCGGGCAGACCGTGCAGTTCCCGCGCCGGACGTTCCGGACGTTCCAGATCGAGATCCGGGACACGAACCTCGGTCAGCTCATCAACTACGGCGGTGTCAGCCCGGTCGGGTTCGCCGAGATCCGCTTGCGCAACGACGCGCCCGGTGCGCACGACGTGCGGGTGAGCGAGATCGTGAAGATGCCGACCGATCTGCTCTCGACGGTCGGCAAGGCGTCGTTGCAGCGCCCCCTCGTGTTCCTGATGAACCGCGAACGGGTGATCCCGGTGCCGCCCCGCAGCGATCCCGAGCTGTCGATGGTCCGGAAGCTCGCGCTTCCCGTCGGCCGCAGCTTCGGGGTGGGCGGCGACGTCCGGCTGTCGCCCTTCTACCCGGACCAGAAGACCGATCGTCTGCTCGGCTACACGGGCCCGGTCATCGCGACCTCGTCCGAGCACCTGTCGGGCGCGCCGCAGGATCGCGCCTCGGCGGCACTCGACCAGGACCCGGCGACCGCCTGGGTCACGCCGTTCTCGACCGTCGACGGGCAGCACGTCAACGTCACGCTCCCGGCTCCGATCACCATGGACCACCTGGACCTCCAGCTGGTGGCGGACGGCCTGCACTCGGTGCCGACGAAGCTCACGATCAGCAACGACGCGGGGGAGAAGCGCGTCGTCGAGGTCCCGCCCGTCAAGGACGGCACCGCGCCGAACACCGCGGTGGCCGCGCCGGTCTCGTTCCCGGCCATCACGGGCTCGCGCTTCCGGTTCACGATCACCGACATCCGGATCGTGACGACCCACGAGTGGTACTGCGAGTGCGATCTGACGATGCCGGCCGGGATCGCCGAGCTCGGGATGCCGGGGGTGCCGGCGGTCCGGATGCCGGCCACCGTCCCGGACGACTGCCGCACCGACCTCATCACCATCGACAACCGGCCGGTGCCGGCCCGCGTCGTCGGCACGAGCGCCGACGCGGTCGCGCTGAAGCCGCTCTCGCTGGTCAGCTGCACCGACCCCGGCATCCCGGTGACCGGGATCGGATCGGGCACCCACGTCCTGCGCACCCAGCAGGGCAACAAGTTCGGCTACGACGTCGACCGGTTGACGCTGGCGTCACACGCCGGGGCGCGGCGTGGACCGCGCCCGCGACCCTCGCCGGGTTGGCGCAGTCCGCGGCCCCGGGCACGAAGCCGGCCCAGGTCCCGACCGTCAAGGTCCTGTCGACCGGTCGGGCCAGCACGAAGGTCCGGATCACCGGCGCGACCAAGCCCTTCTGGCTGGTGCTCGGCCAGAGCAGCAACGCCGGCTGGCAGGCCACCGCGGACGGCCGCGACCTCGGAGGCTCGACCCTCGCGGACGGCTACGGGAACGGCTGGCTGATACGGCCCTCCGCGAACGGTGCCGCGTTCGACGTGTCGATGGAGTGGGTCCCGCAGAAGACGGTCGACGTCGCGATCGCGATCTCGATCGTCGGGGTCCTGGTGTGCCTGGCGATCCTCCTCGTCGCCGGCGTGCGTCGTCGCCGGCGCAAGCGGGCGCTCGTGGTCGCGGACGTTCCCCTACGCGTCGAGGCGGACCTGGCCTCGCCGCTCGTCGCCTTCGGCCATCGCCCGCGTTGGTTCGGGATCACGGTCACCACGCTGCTCGCGCTCGTCGGCGGCGGGATCTTCGTCAACGCGCTCGTCGGCGTGTTCTTCGCGGCCGCGGTGCTGCTCGTGCTGCTGCGGCCACGGTGGCGGGCGGTGCTCAGCCTGCTCCCCGCGATCGCCCTGGCCGGGTGCGGGGCCTACATCGCGGCGAAGCAGTTCCACACGAACCTGCCGGCCACGTTCGAGTGGCCGACGTTCTTCTGGCAGGTGCGCACGCTGGGCTGGATCTCGATCGTGTTCCTCGCGGGTGACGCGCTGGTCGAGATCGTGCGCACGCACCGGTCGCGTCGGGATCGCCGCCGGGACGCGGCCCAGCCGGAGGAACCAGCCGGGTCAGCTGAGGTGGACCCACTTCGCCACTGACGGCACGCCGTTGCCGTCGACGACGAAGAGCATGTACCAGCCCGGGGGTGCGATGTTCTTGCTGTTGGTCACGCTGACCGAGACGCCGTTCGCGGTTGTCGTGAACGGCAGGTCGACCAGGCGCTGCGCGGGGTCGGTGGAGTGCGTGACCGCCATCGGCCGGACGAGCACCGCCGACCTGATCGCCGCGGCCTGCGTCGTGTGCACGGCGTACGTGCCCTTGTAGGTGATCTCCGCCGGCGCGCTGCTGATCGTCGGCCGGGGGGTGTTCTTCTGGAGGTACCCCGGCGTGAAGATCTCGATACGCATCTCGAAGCCGTCGTCGGGGTTGCCGCCGAACGTCGCGACGCGGCCGTCGGGGAGGAGCAGCGCGGAGGAGTGGTAGAGGCGCGGGACCGTCGGCGAGGCGACCTTCGTCCACGTCGAGGTCTTGGGGTCGAAGATCTGGGCGCTGTACACCGGGTGGCTGCCGTTGTGCACCGTCGTGGATCCGCCGCCGGTCTCGAACAGGGTCGAGTCGGGCAGGATCACCGCGCTCACGTACATCTTCTTCGTGTCCATCGCCGGACCGGGCACGTACTTCGGCGTCGCGGACTTCAGGTCCACGATCGCGGTCGAGCTGACCGCGTCGACCGGCTGGTCCTGGAAGCCGCCGCCGAGGACCATGACCTTCTGGTCCTGCGCCGGCGGGAGCAAGCACGCTCATTCCCTGGTCGCGCAGGCCGGGGTCGGTGAGCCCGGTCACCGGGGTCCACGCGTTCGTGGTCACGTTCCAGATGCCCGGCGTCGCGGTGCCGGCCCCGAACACGTTCACGCCCGAGTAGAAGACGTTGCCGTTCGCCAGGAGGTGCAGCGACGGGTACAGGGGCATGAAGTTGAGTGCGGTCGGCGGCATCTTGTCCGCGGTCCAGGTGTGCAGGGTGCTGTTGAACGTCTGGCTCGTGTTGGTGCGTTGGCCGGTGTCGTCGATCCCACCGACGGTGAAGATGTTGCCGCTGCCGAGCTCGATCGTGGTGGGGTACCAGCGCGCGGTCGCCATGGCCGGCTGCGCGACGTACTTCTGGGTCACCGGGTCGAACAGGTACGTCTTCTTCGACCCGGTGTTCGAGTTGTTGGTCGTCGGGCTCGGGTAGCCCGTGTTCCCACCCGCGACGAGGAGCTCACCGTCGGGCAGGAACGCGTGACCCGCGCAGAACGCGTCCCACGGTGTGGCGACGGACGTGAAGTCCCCGGTCGTCGGGTCCCAGATGCTCGTCTTGAACGTCCCCGCGGCGAAGTCGTCCTTGCTGTTGCCCGACCCGGCCACCATGAGCACCTTGCCGGTGTGCATCAGTGCGATGTGGGCCGCCTTGACCGGCGACGGGTTCGCGGTCGTCTGCCACGACCCCTGGCAGGCCGTGGCGATCACCGCCGCGATCGCGACTCCACACGCCACGCGCGCCTGCCGCCCCCATCCCCCCATGGCGCGGAGTATGTCACCGTATTGGCGAATCTCGACAGCGTTCGGGCCCATGAAACCTGGGAAATGAGCCGTTCGACCTACGCTGCGCGCCATGGCCGACGCACCGAAGTCCTTCTTCCTCTCCCCGGCGATCCACGAGTACCTCGTGGAGCACGGCACGCCGCCCGACGCCACGCAGCGCGGCCTGATCGAGGAGACCGCGGCGCTCGGTGGGATCTCGGTGATGCAGATCGCGCCCGAGCAGGGCGCGTTCATGACGCTCCTCACGAAGCTCGTGGGTGCGCGCAACGCGGTGGAGGTCGGCACGTTCACCGGGTACTCCGCGCTGTGCATCGCCCGCGGGCTTCCCGGCGACGGTCATCTGCTCTGCTGCGACGTGAGCGAGGAGTGGACGTCTGTGGGCCGCAAGTACTGGGAGCAGGCCGGCGTTGCGGACCGCATCGAGCTGCGCATCGCGCCCGCGGTGGAGACGTTGCGCGCGCTGCCGCGCGAGGAGAGCATCGACCTCGCGTTCGTCGACGCGGACAAGCCGAGCTACGCCGCGTACTACGAGGAGCTGCTGGCCCGGCTCCGGCCCAACGGCGTGATCCTCGTGGACAACGTGCTGTGGGGTGGCAACGTCGTCGACGACGATCCGAACGACGCCAACCGCGTCGCGATCCGTGCCTTCAACGACATGGTCGCGAGCGACGACCGCGTGGAGGCTGCGATGCTGCCCCTCGGTGACGGCCTCACCCTGCTCCGCAAGCGGTACGCGCGAGCACGAGTCTCTAGAACTTCCCGGTGCGGCCGTAGCGGTAGTAGCCCTGGAACGTCGTGTTGACCTGCTCCGGGATCGGCACGATCTCGCCGAGCAGCCGAGCGCCCCAGACGATCTCGGCGGTGCGCTCGACGAGGTGCGCGTTGTGCAGCACCTGCTTCGGGTCCTTGCCCACCGCGAACAGCCCGTGGTTGGCCATGAGCACCGCGCTGCGGTCGCCGACCCGCTTCGCCACCTCTTCGCCGAGGTCGTCGGTGCCCGTGGTCCGGTAGTCGGCGCACTCGACGTCGCCGCCGATGTAGACGACGAACTCCTCGATCACGGCCGGGATGCCCTGGCGGGTGAGCGCGAACATCGTGGCGAACTTCGCGTGGCAGTGCATCGTCGCGTTGATGTCGTCGTGGAGGCGGAGGGCGCCGAGGTGCAGCGCCTTCTCGGTCGTGGGGGAGCGCTCGCCCTCGAGGACGTTGCCGTCGAGGTCGCAGACGACGAGGTCGTCGAGCGTCATCTCCAGGTAGTCGAGGCTGCTCGGCGTGAGGACCACGTTGCCGTCGGGCAGGCGCGCCGCGAGGTTGCCTGCCGTGCCTTCGACGAGCCCGCTGCGCAGCATCTCCTGCGCGGCCCAGAGCACCTGCTCCTTGACTTCCTGCCGCGGTCATCGTGACGTCGCTCACCTCAGGACCTCCGGGTTCACGAGGTTGGGGGGCCGTCCGCCTTCGAGGAGCGTGCGGAGACCGTTGGCAATGAGACGGGAGTGGTTCACCTCGGTGTCCCACGTCGCGCCGCCGATGTGGGGCGTGAGCACGACGTTGTCCATCGAGCAGAGGGGGTGGTCGGGCGAGAGGTTCTCGCCGACGAAGTGGTCGAGCCCGGCCCCGGCGATCTCGCCGGCCTGCAGCGCGGCCACGAGCGCATCGGTGTCGTGCAGCTGCGCACGGGCCGAGTTGATGAAGATCGCCTCGTTCTTCATGCGGGCGAACTGGTCCCGTCCGATGAGCCCTGCGGTCTCCGGGGTGACCGCCGCGTGCATCGAGACGACGTCGGCCTCGGCGAGCAGGTCGTCGAGCGAATGCGTCGCGTCGGGCGCGTACGGGTCGTAGGAGATGACCCGCATGCCGAGCCCCTCGAGCCGCCAGGCGGTAGCCCGGCCGACCGCGCCGTACCCGACGATGCCGACCGTGCGGCCCGCGATCTGCCACGCCCGGAAGCGTTGGTACGGGATCGTGCCGTCCCGCCAGACCTGGCCCTCGCGCACGTCCCGGTCGGCGCGGACGATGCCCCGGTTGACCGCGAGCAGCAGCCCGACCGTCAGCTCGGCCACCCCGTCGGCGTTGCGGCCCGGGGCGCGCAGCACCGGGATGCCCTTCTCGGTGGCCGCGGGGATGTCCACGTTCGTCGGGTCGCCCCGGCACGAGCCGATCGCGACGAGCGGCAGGTCGAGGACCGGGCCCTTCACCGAATCGCTCTCGACGACGAGGAGGTTGGCGCCCTCGGCCTCGATGCGCTCGGCCAGCTGATCGGCGTTGTAGAGCCGCAGCGGACGATGGTCGATCCACGCGTCGAGGACGATGTCGGAGCACAGCTCGCGCAACGTCTCGAGTCCGTCGCCCCGGAACGGGGCGGTCACGAGGGCTTTCGGTCGCTCGGAATCGGTCACGGCGGCAGTCTCGCACGTACGTGACACCAGCGTCAGGTGTGGACTGGTACCGTCCGGCCCTCATGGACGTGCTGGTCACCGGGGGCGCCGGCTTCATCGGGTCGCACCTGGTCGACGCGCTCGTCGCGGCGGGCCACGGCGTGCGCGTGCTCGACGACCTGTCCAACGGCCGGCGGGAGAACGTGCACGAAGCGGCCGAGCTGCAGGTCGGCTCGCTCGCCGATCCCGACGCGGTGACGCAGGCGGTCGAGGGCCGCGAGGTCGTCTTCCACCTCGGTGCCCTCGGCGCGGTCTCGCGCTCGGTCGCCGACCCGCTCACGACGGATCGGGTCAACGTCCACGGCACGCTCTCGGTGCTCACCAACTCGTGTGATGCCGGGGTCCGTCGGGTCGTCTTCGCCTCCTCCAGCAGCGTGTACGGGGGCGCGGAGATCATCCCGACCCCGGAGTCGGCGCCGCTGCGGCCCCGCTCGCCGTACGCGGTGAGCAAGCTCGCGGGCGAGTGGTACACCCGTAGCTTTCCGGGGCTTTTCCCGATCGAGACGGTCGCGCTGCGCTACTTCAACGTCTTCGGACCGCGCCAGCGGCCCGACGCCGCCTACGCCGCGGTGATCCCGCTCTTCGCGAGCGCGCTGCGCAACGGTGACCGGCCGGTCGTCTACGGCGACGGGCTGACGACGCGGGACTTCACGTACGTCAGCGACGTCGTCGCGGCGAACCTGGCCGCGGCTGCGGCGCCGTCGAAGGTCAGCGGCGGCGTCTACAACATCGCGCCGGGGCACAGCTCGACGCTGCTGGAGCTGCTCGACGTCCTCGGCCGGCTGCTCGGCCGGGAACCGGATCCGGTCTTCGAGGACCCGCGGCCGGGCGACGTCCCGCGCGTGCGCCGACGCCAGTGCCGCGACGCGCGACTTCGGCTGGAAGCCGTCGGTCTCACTGGCCGAGGGTCTCGCCCACTACGTCGACTGGTTGCAGCGCTAGCTCACGCGACGCTCAGGGCACACGAGAACGGGTCCGCGGGTGGCGTCGGGGCGCCGAGGGAGAGCGCCCACGGTGTGGACCCGCCGGCCCCGAGGTTCACGGCGGCGCTCTGCTCGCCGACCTCGCGCCCGTTCTGGAGCCAGTGGATGGTGATCGTCCATCCGTGCTGCGTGCCCGGTCCGTTCGTGATCGTGCCCGACGCCTCGTAGCGGCCGGAGCCGGTGGGTTGCCACGAGCATCCGGTCAGCGTGGCGCTCACGCCGGCCGGCAGTGGCTGCGGCGTGTACTTCGGCGCCGCGGGATCTGCCGTGGCGCGCGGCGTGGGCGGCGGTGGTGCCGCCGTGGTGGGCGTGGTCGCGGGCGCCGCCGTCGTCGACGCGGTGGTCGCGACCGTCGTGCTCGGCGCAGTCGGCGTCGTGTCCCAGGTCGTGCTCGAGGTCGAGACCGGGAGCGCGACCTTCCGGTGCGCGCGCCGCGTGCGCGCTGCGGGCTCGCCGCTCGTGCCGCTCGAGAGCGCGATCGCGCCCGCGGCGGCGACGACGGCGAGCACGATCGCGCCTCCGATCAGGAACGCGCGCCGCCGGCCCTCCGGGCGGGGGGTCCGGTAGGTCGTCCCGGACGCGTCATCGATCCCCGGCGCGCGCTCCGAGGAGCCGAACAACACGGTGACCCAGGTCTCGCCGTCGTCATTGGTCGATCCGACCGGTGCTTCGTCGGTCATGTGTCCCCCCGCGTTGCTATTCGATCTCCAAGGCACAGGAGAGGTTGGGGGGCGCACTGCTTGCACTGATGGACAGGTGCCAGGGTGCCGACTGACCGACCTTGAGGTTGATCACGTCACTCTGGAGGGCGATGCTCTCGTTCTGGTCCCGGTTCTTCTGGAGCCAGACCGCGGTGATGAGCCAGACGTCGTCGGCTCCCGCGGCGTTGGTGATGGTCCCGGCAGCTTCGAGCTCGCCACCGTTGGCCGATGCCCACTTGCAGCTGGCGATGGTGGCCGAGACCCCGACCGGGAGTGGGACGGGTTGGTACGCGTTGGACGGGTCGGGTGGGTCCGCGCTGTCCACCGTGGACGACGTGGTCGCGGACCCGGGCTTGGTGGTGCCGGAGCTGCCCGAGTGGCCGGACGGCTTCGACGTGGTCGTGGACTTCGCCGTCGAGCCGGCCGTGTCCTTGCCGCTTTCGCCGGAGGTGACCGCGAAGACGACGCCGGCTCCGAGCACCAGGACGACCACGACCACCGCGCCGATGACGACCGGCCGCTTCATCAGTCGTCCAGCAGGGCCGCAACGGTGGCGGCGGCGCTCTCGGGATCCGGTCCGGGGGCGAGGTGCAGATCAGGGTGGATGGGTGCTTCGTAGGGGTCGTCGATGCCGGTGAAGTGCTTCAGCTCACCGGCGCGGGCCTTGGCGTAGAGACCCTTGGGGTCTCGGCGCTCGCACTCCTCGAGCGGGGTGTCGACGAACACCTCGAAGAACCGCAGGCCGCCGGCGTCGTGACGGGCGCGCACGCGGTCCCGGTCGGCAACGTACGGGCTGATGAGCGGGACGATCGCGATCATCCCCGCGTCGGCGAACAGGCACGCGACCTCGCCGACCCGGCGGACGTTCTCGGCCCGGTCCGCTTCGGCGAAGCCGAGGTCGCCGTTGAGGCCGTGGCGCAGGTTGTCGCCGTCGAGCATGTAGGCCGGGATCGCCGCGGGCGACGAGCTGCTGCTCGAGCGCGGACGCGATCGTCGACTTGCCGGAGCCGCTCAGCCCGGTGAGCCAGATGGTCGCGCCGCGGGTGCCGGTCGCGGCCCAGCGCTGCTCGCGGGTCACCGCGCCCGCGTGGAAGACCACGTTCGGGCTCTGTGATGCCTCCCCCATGGACCAGGCCCTACGGACTGGAGGCGCCGAGCACCATGCCGGCGCCGACGGTCTCGTTCGTGCCTTCGTCGACGAGGATGAAGCTCCCGGTGGTGCGGTTGCGCCGGTACTCGTCCACGAACAGCGGCTCGGTGATGCGCAGGCGACACGCGGCCGATGTCGTTCATCCCGAGGGTGCCGGTGGTCTCGTCGCGGTGGCAGGGTGTTGACGTCGAGCCGGTAGTGGAGATCGCGCACCGAGGCACTTCACGCTGCGGGTCGTGTGCTTCAGCACGTACTTGGAGCGCTCCTGCAGCGGCCGCTCGCTGAACCAGCAGATCATGCGCGTCGATCTCCTGGGTGACCGTCGGCGCGTTGTTCGGCCGGCAGATCATGTCGCCGCGGCTGATGTCGAGGTTGTCGGCGAGGCGCGATCGTGACCGACATGCGGCGGCAACGCCTCTTCGAGCTCCTCGCCGTACAGGTCGATGCCCTCGATCGTCGTGGTGAGACCGCGACGGCAGCACCATCACCTCGTCGCCGGGCCGGAAGATCCCGCCCGCGACCTCGCCCGCGTAGCCGCGGTAGTCGTGGTACTCGTTCGACATCGGCCGGATCGACCCACTGCACCGGGAACCGCGAGTCGATGAGGTTGCGGTCCGAGCCGATGTACACGTGCTCGAGGTGGTGCGAGCAGCGTCGGGCCGTCGTACCACGGCGTGTTGGGGGAGTGCTGGGTGACGTTGTCGCCGTGCAGCGCCGAGATCGGGATGAACGTGAGGTCCGGGATCGTCGAGCTTCGCGGCGCAGTCGGTGAACTCCTCGCGAGATCCGGTCGAAGGTCTGCTCGTCGAAGTCGACGAGGTCCATCTTGTTGACGCAGAGCACGAGGTGGCGCACCTGCAGCAGCGACGCGATGACCGCGTGCCGGCGGGTCTGCTCGAGCACGCCCTTGCGCGCGTCGACCAGGATCATCGCGAGGTCGGCGGTCGACGCGCCGGTGACCATGTTGCGCGTGTACTGCACGTGGCCGGGCGTGTCGGCGATGATGAACTTGCGCTTCGGCGTCGCGAAGTAGCGGTAGGCGACGTCGATCGTGATGCCCTGCTCGCGCTCGGCGCGCAGGCCGTCGGTCAGCAGCGCGAGGTTCGTGTAGTCGAAGCCGCTTCTCGCGGCTCGTGCGCTCGACCGCCTCGAGCTGGTCCTCGAAGATCTGCTTGCTGTCGAGGAGCAGGCGCCCGATGAGCGTGCTCTTGCCGTCGTCGACGGACCCGGCTGTGGCGAACTCGAAGCGAGCTCCATGGCTTAGAAGTAGCCCTCCTTCTTGCGGTCTTCCATGGCGGCTTCGGCGAACTTGTCGTCGCGCGCGGGTCGCGCCGCGCTCGGTGATGCGGGACGCCGCGACCTCGAGCGATGACCTCGGCCGGCGTGCTCGCGGGCGACTCGACCGCGCCGGTGCAGGTGGCGTCGCCGACGGTGCGGAAGCGCACCGTCATCGTCTCGACCTCCTCGTCGTCCTGGCAGCAGCGTGACGAACGGCGTGACCGCGAGGCAGCATGCCGTCGCGGCGGAACACCTCGCGGCGGTGCGCGAAGTAGATCGACGGCAGCTCGATCTCCTCGCGCTCGATGTACTGCCACACGTCCATCTCGGTCCAGTTCGAGATGGGGAAGACCCGGATGTGCTCGCCCTTGCGGTGGCGGCCGTTGTAGAGGTTCCAGAGCTCGGGGCGCTGGTTCTTCGGGTCCCACTGGCCGAACTCGTCGCGGAAGGAGAAGACGCGCTCCTTGGCGCGGGCCTTGTCCTCGTCGCGGCGCCCGCCGCCGAACACGGCGTCGAAGCCGTACTCCTCGATGGCGTCGAGCAGCGTCACGCTCTGGAGCCGGTTCCGGCTCGCCTTGGGGCCCGGGTCCTCGGTGACCCGGCCGGCGTCGATCGACTCCTGGACCGACCCGACGATCAGCTCGGCACCGAGCTCGGCGACCCGCCGGTCCCGGTAGTCGAGGACCTCGTCGAAGTTGTGGCCGGTGTCGACGTGCATGAGCGGGAACGGGATCGCGCGCGGGCCAGAACGCCTTCTCCGCGAGCTGCAGCATCACCGCGGAGTCCTTGCCGCCGGAGAACAGGAGCACGGGGTGCTCGAACTCGGCGGCGACCTCACGGAAGATGTGGATCGACTCGGCCTCGAGCGCGTCGAGATGGGAGATCGTCGTATCTGCCATCCCCGCTTCCTCCACTTTCGTCAGGACCCGCCCGATAGGAGCGGCCATTCTAGCGGTCCCCCGGGCCGGGCTCTGCACAAACCGGACGCGCTACCTCGCGGCGTCGATGACCCGATCGGCGAGCTCGGGCCGGCAGACGAGCAGGTCGGGGAGGTAGGGATCGCTCTCGTTGTAGACGAGGGGCGAGCCGTCGAGGCGGGACGTGTGGAGCCCCGCGGCCCGGGCGACGGCCACCGGCGCGGCGGAGTCCCACTGGTACTGGCCGCCGGCGTGGGCGTAGACGTCGGCGTCGCCGAGGACGATCGCCATGGTCTTGGCGCCCGCAGAGCCCATGGGGACGAGCTCGGCGCCGAGCGCGGCCTGGACCTTCTCGGTGACCGCGGGCGGGCGGGTGCGGCTCACGACCAGGCGGACCGGGCCGGGAGCCGGCGGAGGCACGGTCGGGGCCGGAGAGGTCGAAAGGACCAGGTCGCGGGCCGGCAGCGCGACCGCCCCGATCGCCGCGACGCCGTCGATCGCGAGGGCGACGTGCACGGCCCAGTCGTCCCGGCCCTTCTCCCCGAACTCACGGGTGCCGTCGAGCGGGTCGACGATCCAGACCCGGGAGGAGGCGAGGCGGTCCGAGTCGTCCGCCGACTCCTCGGAGAGGATGGGGTCGTCCGGGCGGGCCCGCCGGAGCGCGTCCAGGATCAGGACGTTCGCCCGGGCGTCGCCCTCCGACTTGAGCGTCGCGGAGTCGTCGGTCGTGGTGCGGAGCTGGAGGAGCAGCTGCCCGGCGTCGTAGGCGATCTGGGCCGCGAGCTGGTGATCGTCGGTCACCGGCGGTGCCGCGCCTCGGGGTCGGCGACCATCTTCTCGATCTTGGGGGAGAGCTTCCCGGACGCGAGGTCGGCCAGCGTGACGTGCTCGAGCACGGTCCGGAGGCTCGCCCGGGCCGCGATCCACACGTCGACGACCCGCTTCGCCGGGCCGGGGTAGGTGAGGTCCTCGGGCGGCTCGCCCCGCACCGCGCCGAGGGGTCCGTCGACCGCCCGGATCACGTCGGCCACGGTCACGTCGCCCGGCTTCTGCGCGAGCAGGTAGCCACCCTCGGCACCCCGCTTCGACGCGACGATCCCGGCCGTGCGCAACGAGCCCAGGATGTTCTCGAGGAACTTCAGCGGGATCGCCTGCGCGGTCGCGAGGTGCTCGCCCTTGACCGGTTGCTTCGGTGGCGCGGCCGCGAGCTCTGCCGCCACCCGCACCGCATAGTCAGCCTTCGCCGAGATCCGCACGGGCGAAAACCTAGTCCTCCGATGGACATGAGGGATTCTCCCGTACCTGACTAGCGTGTCAGGTATGCCGATTCACTACGAACTCGACGACGAGCACATCGTCCTCATCACCATCGACCGGCCGGAGGCGCGCAACTCCGCGGACATGGAGCACTTCAAGCTCCTCCGGGAGGCGTGGGACAACTTCAACGCCGATCCCGACGCCTGGGTGGCGATCATCACCGGGGTCGAGGACACGTTCTTCGTCGGTGCGGACCTGAAGAAGTACATCCCCGAGATCACGAAGTACCAGAAGCAGATCGCGGACGAGGGCCTGACGGAGATCGACGGCTACCGGCTCGACGACGGCACCAAGGCCGTCCTGCGGGGCGCCAAGATCTGGAAGCCGATCATCGCGGCGGTCAACGGGTTCTGCACCGCCGGTGGGATGGAGATGCTCGGCGGCGTGGACATCCGGGTGGCGTGCCCCGAGGCCAAGTTCGCGGTCATGGAGCCGAAGCGGGGCCTCTTCGCCGGCGGCGGGACCACGGTCCGCCTGCCCCGGCAGATCCCGTTCCCGCTGGCGATGGAGTTCCTGCTCTGCGCGGACCTCATCGACGCCGACCGGGCCTACGAGATGGGGCTGCTCAACGCGGTCGTCCCACGCGACGAGCTGCTCGACGCCGCGTACGACTACGCCCGGCGCATCACCGCCAACGCACCGCTCGCGGTCCAGGCCACGAAGCAGAGCGTCTGGGAAGGCCTCGGGATGAGCCTGAAGGACGCCTACCGCAACGAGAGCGCGATCTCGTCGGCGATCTTCCAGACCGAGGACGCGAAGGAAGGCCCGAAGGCCTTCGCCGAGAAGCGCACGCCGCAACTGGCAGGGGAAGTGAGCGGCGGCCGATGACATCGATCCGCGGACGCCGTGCCTCATCGGGGTCGGCGACGCGACACCTGGCACACGCACGCGGTCGGCCCGGACGGCGCGCCCGAGCCGCTGATCATGTGGGAGGACGTGACCCGCTCGGCGGCCGACGACACGTGCGTCGGCGCAGTCCGTGCTCGACCGGCTCGACGCGATCGACGTCGTGTACTGCCAGACCTGGCAGTACGACGACCCGGCCGGGCGGCTCGCGCGAGCGGCTGACGTGTCGACCCGAACCAGCGGTACTACTCGGGCATCGGCGGGACGACGCCGCAGGTGCTGGTGCAGGACCGCGGCCGAGCAGATCCTGCGCGACGAGCTCGACGTCGCGCTCGTCGTGGGCGCGGAGGCCCTCGACACGCAGAAGCGGTACAAGAAGCGCGGCGAGCGGTACCCGTACTCGTTCAAGCCGGACGAGAAGCGTCCGGTTCCCGTGGGAGGCGCCGTTCCATCCGGCCGAGGTCGCGCACGAGGTCTTCCAGGCCTGGCTCACGTTCGCGATCTTCGACAACGCGCGGCGCGGTCGGCCTCGGGCACCGGCTCGACGAGTACCGCACGCAGCTCGGCGAGCAGTGGCACGGCTTCACCGAGGTCGCCGCCGACGAACCCGCAGGCGTGGTTCCCGATCGAGCGGACGGCCGACGAGATCGTCACGCCGACGCCCGACGAACCGGATGGTCGGCTACCCGTACACGAAGTACATGGTCTCGATCATGGACGTCGACATGGCCGGCGGCTGCTGATCGTCGAGCCGACGAGACCGCCGACGCGCTCGGGGTCCCGCGGGACCAGCGCGTGTACCTCCGCGGGCTGGAGCTACGCGACCGACCCGATCTACGTGGCCGAGCACGTCGACCTGTGGCGGTCGCCCGCGATGGCGTACGCGGCGGAGACCGCGCCTCGGTGCCGCGGGCGTGGGCATCGACGACGTCGCGCACCTCGACCTGTACTCGTGCTTCGGCTCGTCGGTGAACTTCATGCGCGACGCGCTCGGGATCACCGCCCGACGACCCGCGTCCGCTCACCGTCACCGGCGGCCTGCCGTACCACGGCGGTGCCGGGCAGCGACTACCTCACCCACTCGATCGCGCACGATGGCCCGGGTGCTGCGCGACGACCCGGGATCGCTCGGGCTCGTCAGCGGGGTCGGGATGCACATGACGAAGCACGTCTACGGCGTGTACTCGACCGAGCCCGGTCCGGCCGCGCCCGTGCCGCCCGGTCCGGCGCCCGACGCAGCCGACGGTCGCGATCCGTGGACACGTACGCGGGCCCGGCCACGGTGGCGGCGTACACCGTGGTGCACGGCGGCGACGGCGGGCCGGAGTGGGGTGTCGCGGTCTGCGACCTGCCCGACGGAACCCGCACGTACGCGAAGATGGCGGAGACCGACCTGCTCGTCTCGGCCGAAGCGGAGGAGCTGGTGGGTCGCACGCTCACGTTGACGACCCGCGAGAACGTCAACACCGCAACGTCGTGAAGGAAGAGGTCTGATGGTCGGACGTCGACGATCGAGTTCGATCCGCTCTCGGCCGACTTCTTCGACGACCCGTACGAGACGTACCGACGGCTCCGCGACGAGGCGCCCTGCTACCGCAGCGACCGCTACGGGTTCTGGGCGCTGTCCCGCTACGACGACGTGGTGGTCGCGCACCGGAACTGGCAGACGTACACGAGCACGCAAGGGCATCACGCTCGATCAGCTCGCGAAGGCGGACATCGGCTCGCTCAGGCGGCCACGGGCTCGATCATCTTCATGGACCCGCCCGACCACGAACGGCTGCGCCGCCTCGTGAGCCGGGTGTTCACGCCGAAGGCCGTCGCGGACCTCGAGCCCATGGTGCGCACGCTCATCACGAAGTACCTGGACCCGCTCGTCGGTGAGCCGTCGTTCGATCTGACGGCCGACTTCGCCGGACCGTTCCCGGTCGAGGTGATCTGCGAGATCCTCGGCGTCCCGGACGGCGACCGGCAGCAGATTCGGCACTGGGTCGACGAGATGCTGCACCGCGAGCCGGGAGTCCCCGAGCCGACGCAGGCCGGCATGGAGGCGGGGCTCAACACGATCCTGTACGTGCTGGACCTGGCGGCGCAGAAGCGTCGGACGCCGACGCCGGACATGCTGTCGGGTCTGGTGGATGCCGGGCTCTCGGACGAGGAGATCGCCGGGTTCGGGGTGCTGGTCGCCGGGGCCGGGAGCGAGACGGTGACCAAGCTCGTCGGCGGCGGCGTGGTGCTGTTCGACCGGAACCCGGGGGAGTGGCAGAAGGTGCTCGCGGATCCGGCCGGCGCGTTGCCCGGCGCGGTCGAGGAGATCCTCCGCTTCTGGGCGCCGTCGCAGTACCAGGGCCGGCGCAGCACGGAGGAGTCGGAGTGGCACGGCGTGACGATCCCCGAGGACGAGCCGGTGCTCCTGCTGACGGGCGCGGCCAACCGCGACCCGCGCGCCTACGAGGACCCGGACCGCTTCGACATCGGTCGGCCGATGAAGCTCTCGGTCGGCTTCGGCCACGGGATCCACAGCTGCCTCGGCGCCGCGCTCGCCCGCCTCGAGAGCCGCGTCGCGTTCGAGGAGATCGCGAAGCGCTGGCCCGAGTACTCGGTCGTGGAGGACGGCCTGCGCCGGGTCCAGATGTCGAACGTCGCCGGCTACAGCAACGTCCCCGTCACCATCCCCTGACCCCACCCCACCCCGGTTTTGGCGTCACTTACGCCCCGTGGAGGGTCCCAAGTGACGCCAAAACGGGATCTTGGGGGTTACTTGCGGGGGAGGCCGAGGATCCTCGTGGCGAGGATGTTCTTGTTCACCTGGGTGGTGCCGCCGGCGATGGTGAGGGCGCGCATGTAGACGCGGTCGCGACCCCAGCGGCCGGAGTTCGCGTCCGCGCCGAGGACGTCGCCGGCGACCTCGCCGAGGTGCTGCTCGGCCTCGCTCCAGACCAGCTTGGCGATGCTGCCTTCGGGGCCGACGTCGCGACCGTGCAGCGCGCCCGAGATCGCGCGGTCGCTGACCAGCTTGAGCAGCTCGCCCTCGAGGTAGAGCCGCGGCGAGCCGTTGGCGCAGCACCGGGTCCTCGCGCGCTCCCGTTCTCCTGCGCGAGGTCGAGCAGGCTCCGGATCTTCGCCCGCAGCCCGAGGTGGAGGTTCGCGACGGTGCCCCGCTCGTACGCGAGCGTCGTCATGGCGACCCGCCAGCCCTCGTTGATCGGGCCGAGCAGTGCGTCCTTCGGGACCCGCGCGTCGGTGAAGAAGATCTCGTTGAACTCCTTCTCGCCGGTGATCGTGACGAGCGGCCGCACCTCGACGCCGGGCAGCGTCATGTCGACGAGCAGGCACGAGATGCCGCGGTGCTTCGGCGCGTCGGGGTCGGTGCGCACGAGGAGCTCGCACCAGTTCGGCGAGGTGCCCGAGCGTGTTCCAGGTCTTCTGCCCGTTCACGACGAAGTGGTCGCCGTCGAGGACCGCGGTGCACTTGAGCGACGCGAGGTCGCTGCCCGCGTCCGGCTCGGAGAACCCCTGGCACCAGATGTCGTCGCCGCGCAGCATGCGGGGGAGCAGCTCCTGCTTCTGCGCCTCGGTGCCGTGCTGGATGATCGCCGGCGCGATGTTCGAGAGGCCGAGCGGGTTGAGCGTGCCCGGCGCGCTGCGAGCGGTGCATCTCCTCGGCGAAGACGACCTGCTCCATGATCCCGGCGCCGCGCCCGCCGTACTCCTCCGGCCACGCGATCGCCGCGTAGCGCGCCTCGGCGAGCTCGCGGTTCCACGCCCGCAGGGTGGCGAGCCGGTCCGGGTCCATCTCCATCGAGTACCCGATGCCGTCACCGCGGTAGGCGTCGGTGAGGTGGTCGTCGAGCCAGGCTCGGAACTCGGCCCGGAACGCCTCGGCTTCGGGCGGGTAGTCGAAGTCCATCAGTCGCGGCCCATCAGTCTTCGATCCCTCCGCGCGCGAGCGCCTGCTCCATCTCCATGGCCTTCCGCACGTTCTCCTCGTGCAGCTCGTCCGTGCTCTTCACTACACCATCGACCTTCAGCTCGCCCATGATGTGGACCTCGCCGAGCGTCGAGCTCATGTAGTCCGGGCCCTCCGCGGTCGGGATGAACCACCCGGTCGGGCACATCGTGAGGACCTCGACGAACGAGAAGCCGCCGTCCATCTGGGTCTGGAACGCCCGCTTGAACATGCGCTTCGTCCGCGCCACCGCACCCGCGTTGTGCACCGAGCCGCGGGCGACGTAGGCCGCGCCCTCGAGCTGCGCGAGCAGGTCCCCGATGAGGATCGGGTAGCCGTGGTAGCCGGCGTCACGACCGTCGAGCGTGTTCTTGGTGCGCTGGCCGAGCACCGTGGTCGCGGTCATGTGGCCGCCGGTCTCGCCGAACACCCCGTTGTTCAGGAGGATGCACGTGACGGCCTCACCGCGCGCCGCGGTGTGCAGCACCTCCTGGAGGCCCTCGTTGACCATGTCACCGTCGCCCTGGAGCGTGAACACGATCGAGTCGGGGAGCATGCGCTTCACTCCGGTCGCGACCGACGGCGCGCGCCCGTGCAGCGCCTGCACGAGGTCGACGTCCGTCGTCATCGAGAAGCTCGTGTAGCAACCGATGCCCGCGACCGCGATGGTCCGCTGGCCGAGCCCCAGCTCCTGGATCGCCTCGAGGTACCCGCGCAGCGCGAGCGGCTCTCCGCATCCCGGGCACATGTGGTGGGTCTCGGTGAGGAGGAGCTCGGGCTTGGACTGTCCGACGAGCTTCATGCCGGTCGAGGTCATCACATCATCCTCTCGTTGTCGGGCAGTGGTGGCATGGGTTCGCCGCGGTGGAGGGCGAGCACCCGCTCGCGGATCAGCTCGGCGTCGAGCAGCGGACCGACGCCGAAGCCGGAGCCGTCGGTGGAGATCCCGCCGATCGCGGTCACGGGCGCGCGGCCGAGCACCCCGAGGCGCACGTCGTCGATCATCTGGCCCGCGCAGAGCTCGAACACGCCCACCCGCTCCGCCCCCTCGGCTGCGGCCGCGACGGCTTCGTACGGGTACGGCCAGAGCGTGATCGGCCGGACGTACCCGACCTTCACGCCCTCGGTCCGCAGCTGGTTCACCACGTAGCGGACGAACTTGCCGGGGGAGCCGAACGCGACGATCACCGTCTCGGCGTCCTCGGTGAAGCCGGTCTCGACCCGCACCTCCGACGCTTCGATCGCCGCGAACTTGGTCGCCATCGCGCGCAGGTGGCGCTCGATCCCGGCCGACTCCTGGCCCGCCTTGGCGAAGCCGAGCGACGAGATGATCCGCGACCTTCCGCTGCCCCCGAGCGAGCCGTCGACGGCCCAGTCCTTCGCCGGCAGCGGGTCGTCGAACGTGAGCGGCGTGATGTCGACCGCCTCCTGGATGTGCGCGATCAGGTAGTCGCCGTACACGAGCACCGGGCTGCGCCACTTGTCGGCGAGGTGGAACGCGAGCTGGGTGAGCTGCACGGCTTCGCCGATGTCCATCGGGGCGAGGACGATGTGGCGGTAGTCGCCGTGCCCACCACCGCGGGTGGACTGGTAGTAGTCCTGCTGACCGCGTGCCATGTTGAAGATGACGAGCGGCAGCTCGGCCAGCGTGATCTCCGAGAACGACTCCTGCATCAAGGAGAGTCCCTGGCCGGTCGAACCGGTCGCGGCGCGCGCCCCGGTCGACAGCGCACCCCACGCCATGCCGACCGCCTCGAGCTCGCTCTCGGCGTTGATGCACACGCCACCCTGCTCCGGGAGCCGCTTGGCGAAGTGCTCGAGCAGCTCGGTGAACGGGGTCATGGGGTAGCCGGCGAAGAACGTGCAGCCGGCCGCGATCGACGGCCTCCGCCATCGCCTCCGACCCCTCCATCAGCTTCAGGTTGCTGCGCTTGGTCTCGGTCGCCGTCATGCCGTTGCTCCCGTCTTGGGTGCGCGCACCTCTCGGAACACCTCGAAGACGAAGTCGGGGCAGATGAGGAGGCACGCGGCGCAGCCGGTGCACCCGTCGAGCAGCTCGGGGTAGTGGTACCCGAGGTGGTTGACGGTCGAGCTCATCACCAGCACGTCGGGCGGGCACGCCGGGATGCAGAGCTCGCAGCCCTTGCACGTCTCGGTGGCGATCGTGACCGTGCCCTTGCTCTTCGTGACGCTCATGCGGCTGCCCCCCAGGCATGGCCGGTGCGGATCGCGGTCTCGTTCGCCGCGATGTGCTGCTGGCGGTACGGCGGGATCGACGCCCGCATGCCCTCGAGCACCGCGTCGAGCCCGACGAGCCCGCTGATCGCCGCGTACGCGCCGGCCATGACCATCGAGCCGCCGAGCGGGTTGCCGAGCCCGTCGGCCAGGTCGGTCGCGGGGACCCGGATCACGCGGTACTTCGTGTCGTCGAGCTCGGTCTCGAACGTCGAGTCGTTCACGAGGACGAGCGCGCCGTCGCGCAGCTTGCGGCCGATCGGCGCCCAGAACTTGTCGTGCATCCCGATCGCGGACCACGTGTGCGAGACGAGCGGTGGTGAGAGCAGGGGGCCGTCACCGATCACGACGGTCGCGTCGGTGTTCATGCCCCGCATCGCGCCGGCGTAGACGCCGAAGAGCATCACGTGGCTGCCCTCGAACGTCGCCCCGCGGGCGAGGACCTGCGCGGCGAGCTGGACGCCCTGTCCGCCGATTCCTGTGACGAGCAGCTCACGTTCCAATGCCGGACCCCCGGAGTGAGAACGCCACGACCCGGTCGACTTCGGCGCGGGTGGGCGTGTGTCGATGCACCAGTGCGTCGTGCACGGTGCCCATCGTCAGGTGATAGATCGCGATCGCCTCGGCGTCGCCCATCACCGCGCGCAACGGCTCGACGAGTCGGTCGCGGGAGCGGAGCGTCTCGTCGGGGAACTCGAGCGCGAGGCGGTCGCCGTTGATCGAGAACGGGCGGGTCGCGGCGGCGGCCTCCGGGTCGCGGGCCTGCGCGAGGACGACCTCGATCCAGGCGCGGACCTGCTCCGCGGCGCCCTTGGCGCGCGCCATCCGCCGCTCGATCGTGGTGACGAGTCGCTGGCGCCCGTCGTCGAGGAGCGCGACCAGCAGCTCGTCCTTGCCCCGGAAGTGGCGGTAGAAGGCCTGGTTGCTCAGCCCGGCGGTGCGCACGATGTCGCTGACCCGGGGGTCGATGGTCTCCTCGCGGCGCATGACGGTGAGCGCGGCGTCGAGCAGGGCGCGGATCTCGGTGGCGTAGGCCTCGCGGCGGTCGGCCAGGCTGCGCTCGGCCAAGGTCGGAACGAGGTTCTCCACGCCCGGAACCTTATTCCACCCGGGCGGTGATGCGCTCCACGAGCAGGGTCCGCTGGATCTGGCCGGTCGCCGAGGTTCGGGGAGCGCGTCGACGATCTCGACCCGACGGGGCTGCTTGAACCCGGCGAGCCGGCCTTCGCAGTGCTCCCTCAGGTCCTCGACGCTCGGCGGTGCGGCGCCCGGCGCCGGAACCACGACCGCGCAGATGACCTCGCCCCACTGCGGGTCGGCGAGCCCGACCACCGCGACCTCGCTGACGGCCGGGTGGCTCGCGAGCACGCCCTCGACCTCGGCGGGCGAGACCGTCTCGCCGCCGGTGCGCAGCACGTCACGGACCCGGCCGACGATCGAGAGGTAGCCCTCGTCGTCGAGCACGCCGAGATCACCCGAGTGGTACCAACCCTCGGCGTCGAGCGCGACCGCGGTCGCATCGGGGTTGTCGAAGTACCCGTCCATCAGGAGCTCGCTGCGCAGGCACACCTCGCCCTCGTCGGAGATGCGCAGATCGACCCCGGGCTGGGGGAGCCCGACGCTCCCCGGCTTCCGCGCGAGGTCGGCGTCGCCGAGGATCGTGCCGGGTCCCGCTTCGGTGGAGCCGTAGAAGATGCGGACCGTGACCGCAGGCAGCGCGCGCCGGATCGCGTCCACGAGCTCGGGCGGCGTGGCCGAGGTGCCGGTGTCGGCTTCGCGCAGCGCACCGAGGTCGTACCCGTCGACGCCGTGGTCGAGGATGCGCGCCCAGACCGCCGGGATCGCGTAGATCCGGGTCGCGCCCCGCCGGGCCGCGACCGACAGGAGCGTCTCGGCGTCCGGCGTGCGCACGAGGTGGATCGGTCGCCGCGCCTGCCACGCGCCGAGTGCGAGCGACCAGCCGGCCATGTGGAAGAGCGGGAACATGCACACGGTCCCACCGTCGGCGGCGACGCCGAGGCTCGGGAAGCTGCGCAGGCAGTTGACCCGGTGCGACAGGACGACGCCCTTCGGCGCGCCGGTGCTCCCGCTCGTGAAGAAGATGACGTGGGGATCGCGCTCCTGCAGCGCGGGCTCGTCGACGTCAGCTTCGTCACGATCGTGGCTGACCAGGTCGCGCGTCATCGCGACGGGGAGGCCCGTGCCCGTGAGCTGCTCCGCCCGTTCGGCGTCGGTGACGACGAGCGCGGGCTGCGCGTAGTCGAGGATCGAACGGGCTTCGTCGGGGCTCAGCCGGCCGTTCATCGGCGCGAAGACGGCGCCGAGCTTGGCGAGCGCGCCGAACACCGGCGGCACGGTCAGGTTCGTGTCGCCCCACCACGCCACCCGGTCGCTGTGGCCGATGCCCAGCTCCCTGAGCGCGCGGGCCGAGCGGTTCGACGCCGCGTCGAGCTGCGCGAACGTCACGGCCCAGTCGTCGAGCGTGACCGCGACCGCGTCGGGCGTCACGCGCGCCGCGTGGCGCAGGATGTTGCCGACGAGCAGGCCCACGTCAGGAGTGCTTGAGCTCGACGATGACCGTGCGGTAGGGCGTCTCGCCGACGTTGACGGCCCGCTCGATGCCACCCGCCCGGAGGAAGTAGCTGTGGCCGCGCTTCACCGGCGCCTCGACGTACTCGTCGTAGTCGCCGCCGGTATCCGGGACCGGTTCGGCGGCGATCCGGTCGCCTTCCACGTCGACGATCACGTAGTCGTGGTCGTGGCGGTGCAGCGGTCCCGCCACGCCCGGTTCGAGGTGATGGGTCCAGATCCGGACGTGCTCGTCCTCGTAGACGATCTCCGTCGCAATCGGGCCGAGAACCGGATCCGCCACGCGCGGCATCATGTCACGGATGAATGCCGGACTGATTGCCCAAGCCCGTCTCCGCCCGGACCAGATCGCGCTCCGGCTGGACGACGAGACCCGTACCTATTCCGAGCTCGACGACCGCGCCCGCCGGGTCGCCCACGCGCTCCACGCGCTGGGTGTCCGACGGGGTGACCGCGTCGCGATCATGGTGCCGAACGGCATCGAGTACTTCGAGGCGGCCCACGGGACCGGCCGCCTCGGCGGCATCGTCGTGCCGGTCAACATCCACTTCAAGGCCGACGAGGCCGGGTGGGTGGTCGCCGACTCGGGCGCGACCGCGGTCGTGGTGGCCGAGCAGTTCCTGCCCGCGCTCGACGGCGTGCCGTCCGTGCCCCGGCTCGTCGTGGGTGACGGCTACGAGCACGCGCTGGCCGCGGCCCCCGACGGCGAGGTCGAGGACCCGGACGTCATCGGCGACGGCTGGCCGACGGTGATGGCGTACACATCGGGTACGACCGGCCGGCCCAAGGGCGTCGCGATCGGCGAGGACGACTTCCGGCGCCGGGCCGAGGGCGTCGCGGCCGGCGGCCAGCGGTGGGGCCTCGGTCCCGACGACGTGCACCTCGCGGTCGGGCCGCTCTACCACTCGGGCCCTTCCTACTGGGCGCAGATGCATCTCGCGCTCGGCGCGACGGTCGACGTCATGGAGCACTGGGACGCGCAAGAGGCGCTCGAGATCATCGAGCGCGACGGGGTGACGAGCACGCACATGGTGCCGGCGAACTTCCAGCGGATCCTCGCGCTGCCCGCTGAGACGCGCGACCGCTACGACACGTCGAGCCTCAAGCTCGTGCTGCACGCGGCCGCACCGTGTCCCGTACCGCTCAAGCGCGCGTTCATGGACTTCGTCGGCGCAGAGAAGGTCTGGGAGTACTACGGGGCGTCGGAGGGTGGCGGCACCGTCATCTCGCCCCAGGAGTGGCTCGAGCACCCGGGCAGCGTCGGCAAGCCGTTTCCGGGCAACGAGTTCGTGATCCTCGACGACGACGGCAATGCGCTCGGCGCCGGCGAGGTCGGCACGGTGTGGGTGAACCCGGCGGCATCGAGCTTCGAGTACCACAACGACGCGGAGAAGACCGCGGCATCACACAAGGACCGCTTCTTCACGGTCGGTGACGCGGGCTACCTCGATCCCGACGGCTACCTCTACCTCACCGATCGCAAGAGCGACATGGTGATCACCGGCGGCGTGAACGTCTACCCGCGTGAGATCGAGGAGTGCCTGCTCGGCCACGACGAGATCGTCGACTGCGCGGTCCTCGGCGTCCCCGACGACGAGTGGGGCGAGGTGATCTACGCGCTCGTGCAACCGCTCCCGGGCTCG
Organism: uncultured Acidimicrobiia bacterium; assembly: GCA_963770105.1. GTDB lineage: Bacteria > Actinomycetota > Acidimicrobiia > IMCC26256 > JAENVU01 > Chersky-806. The sequence continues at coordinate 1,201,773 of CAVYOL010000002.1, forward strand.
GACCTGGACGAGGAGAGGGTCGTGACGTACGTGCGCGAGCACATGGCCGACTTCAAGCGCCCCCGCATCGTGGAGCTCGTCGACGAGCTCCCGCGCGACCCGAACGGGAAGGTCCGCAAGCCGAAGCTCCGTGACGCCTACCTCGCTCGACGGAGCTGACGATGGCGAAGCTGATCTACGCGGCGATCACCTCGCTCGACGGCTACATCGAGGACGCGGAGGGCAACTTCGACTGGGCCGCCCCGGACGAGGAGGTGCACGCGTTCGTCAACGACCTCGAGCGCCCCATCGGCACGTACCTCTACGGGCGCCGGATGTACGACACGATGCACGTCTGGGAGCACCCCGACACGTTTGCCGGCGACTCCGCCGTCGGCCTGGACTTCGCCGCGATCTGGCAGGCCGCCGACAAGATCGTCTACTCGACGACCCTGGACGCGGTGTCGAGCGCCCGGACCCGGATCGAACGGACCTTCGACGCCGATGCGGTCCGGGCGATGAAGACGTCGGCGCCGAGCGACATCAGCGTCGGCGGTGCCGACCTCGCCGCGCAGGCGTTCGCCGCGGGGCTGGTGGACGAGCTGCACCTGTTCCTCAACCCCATCGTGGTCGGGGGTGGCAAGCCGGCCCTGCCCGGCGGTGTCCGCGCCCAGCTGGAGCTGCTCGACGAGCACCGGTTCGCCCAGGGCGTCGTGCACCTCCACTACCGGCTCGGGATGTAGGCCGGTCGACTCAATCTCCGTCCGGATGCCACGTTCCCGGCCTCGAACCCCACCATCTCCAGTAACCTGATGGGGAACGTTGGAGGGGGTCGGTCACGTGGACTGGGGGTTGGCACTCGGGGGCCTCGGCGTGGGGTTCGTCGTCGGGTTGACGGGCATGGGTGGTGGCGCCCTGATGACGCCGTTGCTCGTCCTGGTCTTCGGCGTGCCTCCACTGGCCGCGGTGTCGAGCGACCTCGTCGCGTCCCTGGTCATGAAGCCGTTCGGCGCGACGGTGCACGTCCGTCGGGGCACCGTGAACTTCGGGCTGGTGCGCTGGCTGTGCATCGGATCGGTTCCGTGCACGTTCGCGGGGGTCGTCGTGCTCAAGCAGTTCAGTGGCGAGAACGTGGCCGACGACATCAAGTTCCTGCTCGGCGTCGCGCTGCTCCTCGCCGCCACGTCGATGGTGGTCCGTCAGGTGATCCAGCAGCGTCGCGGGGTCGTGCCGATCGAGGGCGCGCAGCACCAGATCCGGATCCGTCCGGTCCCGACGATCCTCATCGGGGTCATCGGCGGGTTCATCGTCGGCATGACGTCGGTGGGCTCCGGCTCGCTCATGATCGTCATGCTGTTGCTGCTCTACCCGTCGATCTCGGCGGGACAGCTCGTCGGCACCGACCTCGTGCAGGCCATCCCGCTCGTCGGTGCTGCCGCGCTCGGCCACATCCTGTTCGGCGACTTCGAGCTGGGGCTCACGAGCTCGTTGCTCGTGGGCGCGATCCCCGGCGTGTACTTCGGGGCCCGGATCTCGTCGCGGGCGCCCGACGGCATCATCCGCCCGATCCTGGTCGCGGTGCTGCTGCTCTCCGCCATCAAGCTGCTGGGCGCGTCCGACGACCTGGTCCTGGGCTGCTTCGTGGTCGCGCTCATCGTCGGCGGGGTGCTCGGGCTGCTTGCGCTGCGTCGGCACAAGGCCCCGCGGGCCGCCGAGCGACTCGGATCGCCGCCCCCGTCCTGATCTCACCTCGTGACACTCGCGAGACTGGGCCGATGAAGATCGAAGCGGTCCGGGGTGACATCACCGTCGAGCGGGTCGATGCGATCGTGAACGCGGCGAACGCCGGGCTGATGCGTGGAGGTGGCGTCTGCGGCGCGATCTTCGCCGCCGCGGGACCGGAGCTCGACGTCGCGTGCGCCGCGATCGGCGGGTGTCCGACCGGTGACGCGGTCGTGACCCCGGGCTTCGCGCTCGCCGCGTCCTGGATCGTCCACACGGTCGGACCCGTGTGGCACGGCGGCGGCGAAGGCGAGCCGGCGCTCCTGGCGTCCTGCTACCGCCGGTCGATCGAGGTCGCCCACGGCGTCGGTGCGACCTCCATCGCGTTCCCGGCGATCTCGACCGGCATCTACGGCTACCCGGCGCACGCCGCGGCCGAGATCGCGGTGGCCACCGTGGCGGCGGTGCAACCGGCCGATGCCGTCGACCTCGTGCGCCTCGTCGCGTTCGACGACGCGACGGCCCGCACCTACCGGGACCTGCTCCAGGCGCGCGGTCTCCTCTAGATGTCGGCGAAGGCCCAGAGCCGATAGGTGCCGCGCAGCAGCTGCGCGTGGAGGTTCCAACTCGAGAGCGGTAGCTCCCGCGCCGGTCGGACCACGGGCCGGCCGTTCGAGATGTCGAAGCCCCACGTGAACCCGACGAGCGGAAGGACTCGACGCGGTTGGAGTGCCATGACCTCGTCGAGGGGCGTCGCGGCGAGGAAGCTGTGCGCCTCCCACGCCATGTCGTCCCGAACCGATCGTGAAGGTCCGTCGAACAGGGTGGGGTTCAGTCCGTACCAGCAGTACGGAGATGGAGCGTCACCGAACAACGCGAACGGATCGGTTTCGAAGTGCTCACCGTGTGACGCGTTGTCGGTCGAGCGGACCAGCTGCACCCAGCCGAGCATCGACCGGTAGCCGAGATGAGGGAAGGACACGGTCGCGGTGCAGGCCGGAAGACCGGCTGCGCCGGGAAAGCATCCCAGCCGGCCCGGGTCGTCGTTGGCCGGGCACTCGACGTGCACCGTTCCGAGTGCATCGCTCCACTCGAAGGAAAGGTCCATGTCCGGCCCAGGGTAGCTAGCGTCCGGTCATCGCCACCGTCCTGATACCGCTGCCCGATCGCGACTTCGACGTCACCGAGGTCGCGGTGCCGTGGCGCCTGCTCACCCGGCTCGGCCACGAGGTGCGCTTCGCGACGGAGGCCGGCGGCGCCGCGCCCGCGGCCGACCAACGCCTGCTCGACGGCGTGATCTTCGGTCAGCTCGGCGCCGACCCCGAGCCGAAGGCCTTCTACGCGGAGCTGCAGGCCGACGACTCCTTTCGATCGCCGCTCGCGTGGCCCGATCTCGAGCCCGACCGGTTCGACGGTCTGCTCCTGCCCGGCGGCCACGCGCGCGGGATGCGCCAGTACCTCGCCAGTGAGGTCCTCCGGCGCAAGGTCGCCGAGCTCTGGGCGCTCGACCGGCCCGTCGGCGCGATCTGCCACGGCGTGCTGGTGCTCGCGCGCACTGTCGACCCGGCCACCGGGCGCAGCCTCCTCTACGGGCACCGGACGACGTGCCTGCCGAAGTACATGGAGCGCTCGGCGTTCCTCGCGACGGCCTGGCGGCTCGGTCGCTACTACCGGACCTACCCCGAGTACGTCGAGGACGAGGTCCGCGATGCATTGCGCGACGACCGTGACTTCGTGCGCGGGCCGCGCGTCCTGTCGAAGCGGGGGACCGATTCCGACGACGGCCCCGCGTTCGTCGTCGAGGACGGCCGGTACGTGTCGGCCCGCTGGCCCGGAGACGCGTACCTGTTCGCCAAGCGCTTCGCGGCCCGGCTGCCGGCGCAGTGAGCTTCGGGTAGTGAGCTTCGGGCGATGAGTTTCGGACCAGGTCGAGGTCAGAACCACTGAATCGCCGGCGACGACAGGAGCGGCCATGCCCCGGATCACCCCCAACCTCTGGTTCGACACCCAGGCCCTCGAGGCGGCGGAGTTCTACGTCTCGATCTTCCCGAACTCGGAGATCACCGACACCACCTACTACAGCGAGGCCGGGCCGGGTCCGACGGGCACGGTGCTGACCGTGGAGTTCACGCTCGACGGCCAGCCGTTCGTCGGCATCAACGGGGGCCCGATGTTCACGTTCAGCGAGGCGGTCTCCTTCATGATCGACTGCGACGGGCAGAGCGACGTCGACTACTACTGGGACGCCCTGACCGCCGGCGGCGAGGAGAGCCAGTGCGGCTGGCTCAAGGACCGCTACGGCCTGTCCTGGCAGGTCTGCCCGTCGGGGATGGCCGAGGTGCTGAACGACCCGGACTCCGAGCGGGCCAACCGCGCCATGAAGGCGATGCTCGGCATGAAGAAGATCGACGTCGCCGCGCTGCGCGCCGCGGCCGACGGGTAGAGCCGGGTAAAGGCGGCCTAAGTTATCGACAACGGCTTGCTAGCGACAATCATTGTCGATAACCTGCAGAACTGATGCAGACGGCCGCCGAGCTCACCGGGCTCTTCCGTACCCAGGGTCTGCGGGTCACGCCCCAGCGCCAGGCGATCTTCCGCCTGTTGCACGGCAACGACCGGCACCCGACGGTGGAATCGCTGTACGACGCCGCCCGCACCGAGATGCCGACGATCTCGCTCAAGACCGTGTACCAGACGGTCCATGACCTCGAGGCGCTCGGCCAGGTCAGCCTGCTCGACCTCGGCACCGGCAGCGTCCGGGTCGACCCGAACGTCGAGGCCGATCACCACCACCTCGTGTGCACGTCGTGCGGGCTGGTGCGCGACGTGCCGCTGACCGACGTCCCGTCGTTGCCGTCCCGGTACCGCCGGGAGTTCCGGGCCGATGCGGTCGAAGTGATCTTCCGCGGGGTGTGCGAGTCCTGCGCAGCCCGTCCGTCACAGCAGTAACCCGTCCCAACGCCAAACGACACGACAACAAGGAGCACCATGGCCGAACTCGGTGGTAGCAAGACCCAGGACAACCTCAAGGAAGCGTTCGCGGGCGAGAGCCAGGCGAACCGTCGGTACCTCTACTTCGCGCAGAAGGCGGACATCGAGGGCTACCCGGACGTCGCCGCGCTGTTCCGCTCGGTGGCGGAGGGCGAGACCGGCCACGCGTTCGGCCACTTCGACTTCCTCGCGGAGGTCGGCGACCCGGTGACGGGCGTGCCGGTGGGCCCGACGACCGACAACCTCAAGTCGGCGATCGAGGGCGAGACCTACGAGTACACGGAGATGTACCCGGGCTTCGCCAAGACGGCGCGTGACGAGGGCTTCGACGAGATCGCGGAGTGGCTCGAGACGCTCGCCCGGGCGGAGAAGAGCCACGCCGGTCGCTTCACCCAGGGCCTCGAGAAGGTCAGCTAGACCCTCTCCACCTCGGACAAGCATTGCCAAGCGACCCCGGGGATCGTCCCGGGGTCGCTTGCGTACCCGATGCAGCAAGGAGCGCGATCAATGCGAAAGCTCACGAACGCCGACATCAAGGACCTGCGCGAGTACGAGCGTGAGCGCGACGCGTTCGTCGCCGAGATCATCTCGTTGAAGAAGAAGCGCCGGATCCCGCTCGGCGACCTCATGACGATCGTGTTCGAGAACGCGACGACGATGCGCTTCCAGATCCAGGAGATGGCGCGCGCCGAGCGCATGCTGCGCGACGAGCAGATCTCGCACGAGATCGAGACGTACAACGAGCTGGTCCCCGACGACGGGGAGCTCAGCGCCACCCTCTTCATCGAGATCACCGACGCCGACGCGCTGCGCGAGTGGCTGCCGAAGCTCACCCGCATCCAGAACCACGTCGCCATCGAGGTCGCCGGCGAGGTCGTGTCCGCGGTCGAGATCGACCTCGAGCGCCTCACGCGCGAGGAGGAGATCACCTCCACCGTGCACTACCTGCGGTTCGCGTTCACCGACGCCCAGCGCGCCGCGTTCAACGACGGCCCGGTGGCGATCGCGGTCGAGCACTCCGCCTACCAGGCGCGCGTCGAGCTCACCGACGAGCAGCGCAACGAGCTCATCGGCGACTTCGCGGTCTAGGCGGGCCTCCCGCCGTTGCGCGTAGTCTCCGGCGGTGCACGTACCCATCACGCGGCTCGATCCCGGCGTCGCCCTGCCCGTCCAGGCCCACGACGACGACGCCGGCTACGACCTGTGCGCCCGGGAGGGTGCGCTCGTCGCGTCCGGTGGTGGTCGGGTCCTCGTGCCGACGGGCCTCGCGGTCGCGATCCCGTCGGGCTACGCCGGGCTCGTGCTGCCGCGCTCCGGGTTGGCGATGAAGCACGGCGTGACGGTCGCGAACGCGCCCGGCCTGATCGACCCGCAGTACCGGGGTGAGCTGAAGGTCGCATTGCTGAACACCGATCCGAACGACGACTACGAGGTCCACCGCGGGGACCGGATCGCGCAGCTCGTGATCCAGAAGGTCGAGTACGTCGAGTGGGCCGAGGTGGACGAGCTCGACGCGACGAAGCGCGATGCGTTCGGCTTCGGGAGCACCGGTCGATGACGCTCGCACGCACGTTCCGGTTCGGCGTCATCGCGAAGCAGGCGCGCTCGGCGTCCGAGTTCGGGGACTTCGCCCGTCAGGTGGAGGACCTCGGGTTCTCGACCTTCTTCATGCCGGATCACTTCGTCGATCATCCGCTGGCGCCGATCCCGGGGATCATGGCCGCGGCCACCGCGACCACCACCTTGCGGGTCGGGACACTCGTCCTCGGCAACGACTACAAGCATCCCGTCGTCCTCGCGAACGAAGCGGCCACGATCGACCTGCTCTCCGACGGCCGGCTCGAGCTCGGTGTCGGCGCGGGGTGGATGACCGCCGACTACGAGCAGGGCGGCTTCCCGCTCGACTCCGCCGGGGTCCGCATCGCGCGCCTGGACGAGTCGCTGACGGTGATCAAGGGCCTCATGGCCGAAGGGCCGTTCACCTTCGACGGTGAGCACTACACGATCGACGCGCTCGACGGTGAGCCGAAGCCGGTCCAGCTGCCGCACCCGCCGATCGTCGTGGGTGGCGGAGGCCCGAAGGTGCTGGCGCTCGCGGCGAAGCACGCGCAGATCGTCGGCATCAACGCGAACCTGAAGGCCGGGGAAGGCAGCCATCCCGACTCGGTCCGCTCGCTGACTGCCGCGGCCACCGACGAGAAGCTCGAGCACCTCCGGGCCGCAGCCGGTGACGGGTTCGACGACCTGGAGATCCAGACGCTCACGGGATTCGTACACGTCACCGATGACCGGCAGCCGATCGCCGCAGGGATCGCGTCGCACTTCGGCGTTGCGCCCGAGGTCGCGCTCGAGACACCGGCGGTGCTCGTGGGCTCGGTCGACCGGATCATCGAGGACCTCGAGTCGCGCCGTGAGCGCTGGCAGATGAGCTACATCGTCGTCCCGGAAGAGTTCGTCGAGGTGATGGCCCCCGTCGTCGCCCGGCTTGCCGGCACCTAGAGAGGAACCCCCATGGTGAAGCCGTTTCGATTCGGAGTGCAGTGCGGTGGCGATCACGACCGTGCGAGCTTCGAGCAGCTCGTGCACAAGATCGAAGCCCTCGGGTACGCCACCGTGTACCTGCCGGACCACTTCGTCGACACCCAGATGGCACCGATGGTCGGGCTGGCCGTCGCGGCCGAAGCCACGAAGACGTTGCGGGTGGGCGCGCTCGTGTTCGACAACGACTACAAGCACCCGGCGATCCTCGCCAAGGAGATCGCGACGCTCGACCGGCTCTCGGACGGCCGGACCGAGATGGGCATCGGGGCGGGCTGGATGAAGGTGGACTACGACGCACTCGGTCTGCCCTACGACAAGGCCGGCGTCCGCGTCGACCGGCTCGAGGAAGCGCTCGCCGTCATCAAGGGCGCGTGGGGTGCGGACCCGTTCAGCTTCGAAGGCACGCACTACACGATCACGGGCTACAACGGCATCCCGAAGCCGACCCAGCAGCCGCACCCGCCGATCCTCGTCGGCGGCGGCGCGCCGCGGGTCCTGCGCCTCGCCGGGCGTGAGGCCGACATCGTCGGCATCAACCCGAACCTGCGGGCGGGCGCGGTCACCCCCGACGCTGCGTCGGACTCCGTCGCGGAGATGGTCGACCAGAAGGTGGGTTGGATCCGCGAGGGCGCCGGCGCCCGCTTCGACGACCTCGAGCTGCAGATCCGGTTCTTCTTCGCCGCGATCACCGACGACCGCCAGGCGCTCGCCGAAGCCGCGGCGCCGGGATTCGGGCTCACCCCGGAAGCGGCGATGGAGTCGGGGATCACCTGCATCGGGACGATCGACGAGATCTGCGACCAGCTCGTCGCGCGGCGCGAGCGGTGGGGCGTGAGCTACGCCGTCATCGGTGACGACATCTTCGAGGCGTTCGCGCCGGTCGTGGAGCGCCTGGCCGGCACGTAGAGCCGCGTAGGCTCACGCCGGATGCACGACCCCGGACTGCAGTCGTTCAGGCGGGCGACCCGCGTCGCGATCGTGGTGCCGGTGCTCTTCGCGTTCTTTCTCAACGGTGTCGACAACCCGGTCGCGGCGTTGTTCGCGTCGTTCGGCTCCTTCGCGTTCCTCGGCTTCGCGGACTTCGGTGGTACCGCGCGCTCGAGGAGCCGGGCCTACGTGGTGCTGGTGGCAGTGGGCGCGGTGCTCGTCGTCATCGGCACGCTGGTGAGCAATCAGCCGATCCTGGCTGCGCTGATCGGCGTCGCGGTCGCGACGGCGGCCCGGTTCGCGGGCTGCTTCGGGGGCTACTTCTCGGCGTCGGTGAGCCCGGTCATCCTCGCCTACGTGCTCGCGGCGAGCGTCCCCGCCCCGAACGACGCGCTCCCGGATCGGCTCCTGGGCTGGCTGGTCGCCGGCCTCGTCGCGACGCTGGCCGCGCTGGTGCTCTGGCCCCGGCGGGAGCGGAAGCTCATCCGAGAGGCGGCGGCCGACGCCGCCGGCGCGGTGGCTGCCGCGCTCGACACCCCGGGGCACGGGGGCGCGGACCCGACTGTGGCACTGCAGGCCGCGGACGACGCGATCGCCAAGCTCGTCACCGCCGCGTCGGTGCCCCGTCGCCCGGCCGGGCCGAGCGCGCACGACGCCGCGCTCGCCTTCCTGGTGGACCAGCTCGAGCGGGCGGCGATCCTCGTGCGCGCCGCGACGTCGCGAGCTGCGCCCGACGCGTGGACGATCGAGCTCACCACCGTGGCGGAGTCGGCGTTCCGGGAGGTTCAGCGCACACTGACGGACGGCACCGTCTCCGACCGGCTCGACGACCTGGTGCGTTCGTGCCTCGACGTGAAGCACGCCGTGGTCTCGCACGCGGTCGACGAGCTGGGGCGCGGCGAGGATGCCGGAGGCGTGCTCGAGGAGATCGACGCCTGCTTCCCGGCCCGGCTCCTGCTGCTGCTCGGCGCCTCGGCCCTGGCGAACGCGGCGGTGATCGTCTCCGGCCACGGACCGTCCGACGACGTGGTGACGATCCCGCTCGAGGTTCCGATGCGCGTCGGCACGCGCGGCACGATCACCCGACTGCGCGAGCTCGTGCAGGCCAACGCGGTGCGGACGTCGGACTGGGCCCAGGAGAGCCTGCGCGCCGGGGTCGCCGGTCGGGCTGGCGATCCTCATCGCCGGCGAGCTCCGGCTCGACCACGGGTTCTGGGTCGTGCTCGGAACGATGTCGGTGCTCCGCTCGAACGCGTTTGCCACCGGCCGCAGCGCGCTCGAGGCGGCGGCCGGCACTGCAGTCGGGTTCGCGTTGTCCGCGGCGCTCCTGGCGCTCGTCGGCTTCGACGACACCGCGCTCTGGATCATGGTCGTCGTGATGTTCTTCCTGTCCGCGTACACGCCCCAGGTCGTCGGCTTCGTGGCCGGCCAGGTGTCGTTCACGATCGCGGTGGTCGCGCTGTTCAACCTGATCGAGCCCCAGGGATGGCAGACGGGGCTGGTGCGCTTCGAGAACATCCTGATCGGGTCCGGGGTCAGTGCCGTCGTCGCGCTCTGCTTCTGGCCCCGGCGCGCGTCCGTCGGGTTGCGCACCAACGTCTCCGAGCTCTACGAGCGGCTGGCGCACGCGCTCTCCCTCGGGCTCGCGGACACGACCGCGGGTGAGCCGGTGCACGCGGCGGAGCTGCGCGCACACGCGTCATACGAGCAGTACCTCTCGGAGACCGCGCGGGAGCCGGAAGGTCGGCGGCCGTGGGCCGCGCTGCTGGCCGACGCTGCGCAGATCCGGTTCGCGATCGAGACGCTCGAACGTCACCGCGGCGTGATCCGGTTCGAGACCTGTGGACCGACCCGAACCGCGTTTCGCGGCGTGCTCGACGAGGTCACGGGCGTGCTCGATGCCACCGCGACCGCGCTGCACGACCCGGGCCGGGCGCCGGGCGCGCCGGCCGACGTCGCCGCGATCAGCGCCGCGACCCGGACGCCCGTCTGCAACTGCATCGAGCACCACGCGCACGAGGCGGGTGCCGGGGGACCGCTCGCCGCCGGTCTGGACGCCGCGCTCGTGCGCGACCTGCTGGTCGAGGTGACCACGCTGGCCGATGCCGCGCTCGTCAGCGCCCCGACCGTCCCCGCCCGCTGACCTTGCTCGTTTCGGGGCGTCTGAGGGTCGCTATCGCGACCTTGAAACGCCCCGAAACGAGCCCGGCGGGGGGTCAGGCGGCGTTGAAGCGGTCGGGGATCCAGGTCATGAGCCGGTCGCGGAGCTCGTCGTGGGCCTCCGTGAGCAGGTGACCGGCCCCGGGGAGGATGACGAGCTCGCCGTGGCCGACGATCGCCTGCACGACCGCGCTGGTGTCGGGCGGAAGGATCTCGTCGTGGTCACCGTGCAGCAGCAGCAGGGGAGTGGCGCCGAGCGCGGCGCCGTCCTCACAGCCGGCGGACTGGGTCGAGAGCGTGACCACGCCCGCGCAGTGCTCACCGAGCACGATCCCCAGCTGCAGCGCGACGGCACCGCCGAACGAGTGGCCGACGGTGACGAACCGCTTGGCCCCGGTGCGCGTCGCGAGGTCCGCGGCCGCGGCGACGTCGAGAACGCAGCGCCCGAGGTCGTTCGGCTTGCGGTACCCGACCCGCAGCGTGCCGATGCCGACGGCCGCGAGCCGCTCACCGAGGTCGTGGTAGAGCCCGCCGGCCGGACCGAGCAGCCCACCCATGCCACCGCCACCCATGACGACGACGTGCTCGGCCTGGGGATCACCGTGCCAGAGCAGGGTGAGCAGTCCCTTGAGCGTGTAGATCTCGAGGTGGTGGAGATCCGGGGCGATCTCGACGTCCTCGGTCGCCAACGCCTCGAGCAGCTCGAGCGGCGAGCGGGGCTCGGCGTTGCTCACAGCAACGAGCGGAGCAGCTCCCGCGTCCGCGTCGTCTCGGACTCGCCGCTTCCGAACTCGACGGCGGCGAAGTCCGTGACGCCGGCATCGGCCAGCCGCCCGATCTCGCTGCGCACCTCGGGCTCGGTGCCGACGATCGCCAGGTCCTCGGGTCCCGCGCAGCCTTCGCGGTCGAGCATCGCCCGGTAGGACGGGAGCACTCCGTAGATCTGGAAGATCTGCGCGGCGCGGGCGCGCGCCCGGCTTCGTCATCGGTCACGCACACCGGCATCCCCGCCCCGACCCGCGGCGCGGGGCGATCGGCGGCGGCCGCCGCCTTCGTGATGGCGGGCACGGTGAGCGAGCCGAGCGTCTCGGCCCCGGTCATCCACGTCATCGTGCCGTCGGCGAGCGTCCCCGCGACCTCGAGCATCTTCGGGCCGAGCGCGGCGACGAGCACCGGGCACGGCGAGGACCCCGGAACGGTGATGCTCGCGTTCGCGCTGAGCGTCTCGCCGGTGAAGCTGACCGTCCCGGTCCGGATCAACGGCACGAGGATCGACAGGTACTCGCGCATGTGCCGGACCGGCTTCTCGAACGACAGGCCGAACATGTTCTCGATGACGACCTGGTGCGAGAGGCCGATGCCGAGCACGAGGCTTCCGCCCGTCGCCGCGTTCACGGTGAGGGCCTGCTGGGCCAGCATCATCGGATGGCGCGGGTAGGTCGGGACCACCCCGGTGCCGACCTCGATGCCCGGGACCTCCCGGCCCACGATCGCGAGGACGGTCAGGGAGTCGAACCCGAAGATCTGGGAGACCCAATACCCGCTGAAGCCCTGCTCGGCGGCGGTTCTCGCCGCGGTGATCGCCGCATCGATGCTCGCGGGCTCGCCACCGAAGATTCCTATGCGCATGAGCGGCAGGCTAATCTCGCCGTTCACGCGGACGTGGCTCAGTTGGTAGAGCGCAACCTTGCCAAGGTTGAGGTCGCCGGTTCGAACCCGGTCGTCCGCTCCAAGCACCAACCCCGATCAGCGGGCTCTGAGGTCCCCGTCGGTCAGCGTCGTGGGGCCGGTGAGCATGTTGATCGACAGCTCGAGCAGGAACGGGCGGAGGTCCGCCAGTCCGGTCTGCCAGATGTGCTGGCTGTCGTCGACGAGGCGGCGGGCCCGGCGGACGGTGATCCACTGCAGCGTCCGGATGACGACGACGTTGCGGCTGATCGCGACGAGCGGCGGGATGTCGGGGAACGTCCGGGCCACGGCGTCGCGCCAGGAGCGGGCCAGCGGGTGCGTCCCCGCGAGGAAGCGCTCGACCCGGTCCGGCTCGAGCTCGTCGGACTCGTTCCAGACCCGGACGAGGTGACAGCCCCGCTCGGTGCTCATCAGGTCGAGGACGAAGTCGACGCCGATCGCGGCCCAGACCTCCGGCGCGAGCGGCTCGGCCTGGCTCGCGAGGGCCACGTGTTGCTGCAGGAGCGCGTACCGGCTGCCGTTGACCTCGCGGGTGAGGTCCTCGACCAGGTTCGCCTTCGACCCGAAGTAGTACGTGATCGCCGACGGGTTCTTGAGCCCGGCCGCCTTGATGATCTCGCGGGTCGACGTCTCGTGGATGCCCTGACGTCCGAAGAGATCGAGGGCGACTTCACGCAGGCGCGAGCGGGTGTCCGCCGCGTCTGGCTCGAGGGGAGTCGTCAAGGCTCTCACTGTACGGGCGCCCGTGGGCGCCGCCGAGGCGCGCCGGGGCTCCTTTGTTAGCGTTCGTCACTATGGGTGAGAAGGTGGACCTCCTGGGCGCGGCGAGCACGACATCGGGGTACCTGGCCACCCCGGCGCAGACTCCGGCGCCCGGTGTCCTGGTGGTCCAGGAGTGGTGGGGCCTCGTCCCGCAGATCAAGGGGGTGTGCGACCGGCTCGCAGCCGACGGCTTCGTCGCGCTGGCGCCGGACCTCTTCCACGGCGAGATCGCGGAGCACACCGAGATGGACAAGGCCGCGGAGCTGATGAACGGCCTGCCGCCCGAGCGCGCCGCGGTCGACCTCGAAGCTGCGGCCGACGCGCTGCTCGCCAACCCGGATGTCGCCGGTGACTCCGTCGGGATCGTGGGCTTCTGCATGGGCGGGATGCTCGCGCTGGTGGCAGCCGCGCAGCAGGGCGCCAAGATCGGCGCGGTGGTGACGTACTACGGCGCGCCCCTCGGCGACGGGGCACCCGACTGGACCGGCCTCAGCGCGCCCGTCCTCGGCCACTTCGCCGGCGACGACGCGTTCTTCCCGAGCGAGGCCTGCATGACCCTCGGTGTCGAGCTCGACGAGGCCGACAAGGACGTCACCTTCATCGTCTACCCCGGTCTCGGCCACGCGTTCGGCAACGAGGAGAACGCGCTCGGGACCTACGACGCGACCGCGACCGCCGAGGCGTGGGCGCGCACGATCGACTTCCTGCATACCGAGCTGGGCTGACCCCGCGGTGGTCCGTCGTCCCGGGTCGCTCCGCCCTCCGCACTTCGTGCCCGCTCCGGGCTCCGCTCGCTGATGGTCTCCATGCAGGGCGGGATCGATCTGGGGATCGACGGTCTCGACGACGGCGTCGAGATCGGTTCGGGAGGCTTCGGCACCGTCTTCCGCGCGCTGCGCCGGAGCGAGGGGCGCGCCGTCGCGGTCCGCGTGCTGCCGGTGCGGCCCGAGGTCGCGCTGCGCACGCGCTACAAGCGCGAGTGCGAGACCCTCAAGGCGATCTCCGTGCACCCCAACATCGTGTCCCTGTACGCCGCGGGCTTCACGATCGTCGACCAGCCGTTCCTGATCATGGAGTACATGCCGAACGGATCACTGGCGGACCGGGTCGAGCGCGACGGCCGCGTGCCGTGGGCCGAAGCGGTCGCGATGATCGCCAAGCTCTCGGACGCGCTGGCGGTCGCGCACGGCGCCGGGGTCCTGCACCGGGACATCCGGCTCGAGAACGTGCTCGTCTCCTCGGTCGGCGAGCCCTGCCTCGCCGATCTCGGTCTGGCCCGGCTGCTCGACCTCGTGGAGGCCCGGACGGCCCCGGTGAGCCTCAGCAACGCGGCGCCCGAGGTCGTGGAGGGCCGGCGGCCGTCCGAGACCGCCGACGTCTACTCGCTCGGTTCGGCGCTGTTCGAGCTGCTCGCCGGGGGCCCGGCCTTCATCGGCGCCCCGGAAGAGGGCATGAACGCGGTGCTCGGGCGCATCGCCAAGGCGCCCGTGCCGGACCTCCGGCGCCGGGGGGTTCCGGACGCGGTGTGCGACGTCGTCGAGGCCGCGATGGCCAAGTCGCCCGCGAGCCGCCCCGCGTCTGCCGTCCTGCTCGGCGAGATGTTGCGCTCGGCGCTCGCCCATGGCGGCGCGACGGCGCGGATCACCGCGCCGGCGGAGATCCCGCCGATCGTCGCGGCATCGCCCGTCGATGTTCCACCCGTGGTCGAGCCGCCGCCCCCGACCCCGGAAGTGGTCGTGCCCGAACCCGAGCCGACCCCGCTGCCCGACCCCGAACCGCCGCCGCCGCTCCCCGAACCCGAACCGGTGCCGCTGCCGGTGCCCGCACCCGTGCCCGAGCCCACACCCCTTCCCGAGCCCGAGCCCGCGCCGGAACCGGAACCCGAGCCGCTCCCGGTCGCGCTCGACGCCGGTGAGGCTCCGGTTGCGGCGGGTCCAGTCGCGGCCGAACCCGACGCACCGGTTCCCGACGCCGCCGCTTCCCAGGTGCCGGAACCCGAGGCCGCCGGGGCCGAGCCCGTCGCAGAAGCCGGACCGGACGTCCCGGAACCCGCGGCGGGGATCACGATGGCCGCGGTCGGTCGGGCGATCGAAGCCGACCCCGACGAGTCGTCGCGCAGCCGCGGGCGGGTGGTTCGCTTCGGCCTGGGTGCGGGAGTCGCGCTCGTCTCGCTCGTGGTGCTCGTGGTGGTGATCTTCGACAGCTCGACGGCCAAGGTCGGCACGCCGACCGCCGACACCCGCGCGCCGGTCTCGCAGACGACGACCGCGCCGACGTTGGCCAAGCCCCTGGTCCGGGTCCCGCCGTTGGCGTTGCCGGCGGTCGCCCAGCCGTCCGGCCTCGTCGTGAACCGCACCTGGCGGCTCGCGGGCGAGGACGGCGACCTCTTCCTCGCCTCCGTGGACGTCAGCAACCCGACGAACAAGACCATCACCGACTCCGTGCTCGAGGTGATCCCGAAGGTCTTGGTCACGAACGTGACGAGCGTGACGTTCGTGGGCCCGGCGCCCGCGATCGTGAACCCGGACCCGGTCGTCCGCTTCGACGTGACCCTCCTGCCCGGGAAGAGCGTGCGGTTCGGCTACCGCATCAACGTCCCGGCCGAGGGTGTGAGCACGAGCCGGCTCCTGGCTTGGAAGGCCGGTCGTGACACGGAGCAGGCCGCGCTCAACATCTTCCTCACTGCACCGCTGAAGGGGAAGACCAAGCCGGGCTGATCCGACCCGCCTCGGGTCGCGGCGAACCGCGCCTAGACGTGCAGCAACGGGCCGGTAACGGGGGTCCCGACCAGGCCCGGGACGCGCGCCAGGATCCGGGTGCGCAGCCCCTGCAGCTCCGCGTCGTCGACCAGCCCCGCCTCGTGCAGGCGGGCGAGCTTCCAGAGCGCGTCCACGACGAGGACCTCGAGGGGGGCGTCGCTCGTCTCCGGGTCGATCGCGAGCGGTCGGTGGGCGACCGACGGGGATGCGGCCACCGTCGGCTCGGGCGCCACCACCGGCTCGGGGATCGGCTCGGGTACCGGGTCCGGTGCGGCGATCGGCGCGGGTGCCGGACCCCGTTCGATGGCGATGGGCATGGGCGGCCGTTCGGACCGCTGGAGCCCCTGCAGCACCCGGGAGAGCCGCGCGTGCACCTCGGGCGGGCTCAGCCCGTCGACCTCGAAGATCGCGTCGCCGTCCGGAGTGTGGACGGTCAGGTACGCGACCTGCATCGCCCAGGTGGTCGCGCCCCGCGCGAGGAGGTGGCTGGTCGAGAGCCGGTCGGAGATGTCGGTCGGGCCTTCGACGTCGATGCCCGCGACGGTGTCCCAGCGGATCGAGAACAGCTCGGCGAACGCGCGGCAGGTGGATGCCGCGGCGGTCGAGCAGCAGTCCGGCGCTGGTGATCGGCTGGTCCCGTTCCGCGTGGCCGCCGAGGTACTTCACCCCGCCGAGCCAGACGCTCAGCGGGTCGGGCTCGGTGAGCCAGCTCGGCATCGCGGCGCGGGTGGCAGCCTCGGGGGCCCGGCGGTCGTGCCCGCAGCGCGGGCAGGCGCTGACGCCCGCCGCCACGATCGACGCCTTCCGGCACCCGGGGCAGCGCAGCACCTGCCAGACCGACATGCAGCTGTCGCAGGTGAAGCCCGACGCGCGGCCCGATGCCTGCTGGTGCGCACCGCACGCCGCGCACGTCACCACGATCACGTCGTCGTCGGTCGGTCGGATCGGGCTCACCCACGCCCCGTCGACGTCGTCGAGGTCGAGGCGCGGGTCTCGGCCGGTCAGCTCCGGTGCAGTCAGGCTCATGGGCGTGCCTCCGATCGGCGGCGTCGGGCCAGCAGCATCCCGGCGACGAGGAGTCCCGATCCTGCCGCAAGCTCGGCGCCGATCGGTGATCCGGTGAACGGAAGGGTCGAGGCGATCACCGCGGGCCGCACGTCCGTGCCCGGCACCTTCACGACGATCGACGTGCTCAACCGCGCCTCCGGGAGGACCGAGGTGGGCGTGTTCGGCGGCGGGACGTCGGGCGGCGGGTTGTCCGGTGGCGGGTTGTCCGGTGGCGGGGCCGCGCAGGTCACCGAGTCGCCGATCGCCTGGCAGACCGTGGCGGCGAAGTGGTTGCCCACGGCGGTGGCCTTGCCGGTGTGGATCTTCGTCGTCGCCACGGCGGCGCCGGGTCCCGCGACGAGGGTGCCGTCGGTGCCCGACGACTCCGCGGTCGCGACGTTGTGGCCGGAGTCGCCCATGGAGAGCCCGATGTTGAGCACGGCGGTGACCTGGCGCACGACCACGGCCGCGTCGCCGGGCCCGGTCGCGGTGCCGGGCTCGGCGACACCGAGCAGCGACTCGGTGCCGGAGACGTCACCGTGGAGCTGCAGGAGGTTCGAGCCGAGCTGGAAGGTGCCGTCGAGGCCCTGCAGAGGATCGCCCAGCCCGGTGAGCCCGGCCAGGAACGCCTGCAGCGCGCCGCGGGCCGCGGCCAGCGACGACGCGTCGATCCCCGCGACCCCGCCGCCGGCGCCGTTGCCACCGCTGTTGGCGACACCGAGCCCGAAGTTGCCGACCCATGCGTCCTGGACGGCCTGCGCGGTGTCGTGACCGGTGACCGAGCCCGTCACGGTCTGGTCGATGCCGCTCTTCGTGTCGTTGCCGATCGCGTGCGCGCCGCCGGTGCCGATCGCGATGATGGATCCGCCGGAGACGCCGGTCCCGCCGTCCGTTGCCGAACCCGGCATCGGCGCGCCCGGGTCCAGGAGCATCAGCAGGAGCTGCTGCGCCTGGGCCTGGGTGGCTGCCGGGTTCGGCAACGCGGCGTCGAGTGCGCCTCCGCCCGCCACGTTCAGTCCGCTGTTCGCCAGGGCCAACCCGAAGTTCACGATGATGGCTCGCTGGACGACCAGCAGGCTGCCGTTGCCGGACGCACTCACGGTCACGACCTGGAACACCGCGCTCGTGGACCGGTTGCCGAGCGCGCTCGCACCCCCGGTCCCGATCGACGCACCGCCGCCGAGGGTGACGAAGGTGACGCTGCTCGGGCTGCCGGTGTTGTTGCCCGTCACCGCGGCGAGGGCGAAGTTCAGTCCGGAGTTCGAGACGCCCACGCCGAGGTTCAACACTGCCGCGAGCTGCGACGCGACGTCGTTGCCGCTGAGCACGATGCTCTGGGTCACCTGCGTGGTCCCGGTGTTGCCCGTGGCGTTGGCACCGCCGGAGCTGATCTGCGCGGGGGTCGGCCCGGTACCACCGGCGCCGGCGGCTTCGCTGCCGACGATCATGCCGACCGACGAGACGGTGCGCGGTGGGGTCGCGCTCTCCACTCCGGCGACGTTGCCGCCCGAGCCGGCGAGCCCGATGCCGATGTTCACGATGATCGCGACCTGGACGACGACCACGTGGCCGTTCTGCGTGACCGTCGCGTTGACCGTCTGGGAGATGCCGTTGTGGTCGACCGAGCCGAGTCCCGTCGCGTTGCCGGACTGCACCCCGGCGATGCTCCCGCCCGGGACTGCGGCCGAGACGCCGCCGACGGAGGTCGTCGCGCTCCCGGTGTTGCCGCCGGTGTTCGCGATCGCGGTGCCACCCGTGGTGACCCCGGCGGTCTGGCTGTTCTCGGACCCGGTGCCGGTGATCGGCGTGTACGCCGGTGGGGTCACGCTCTCGCCGCCGGGCGTCGAGGGCAACGTGGCGATCGAGCCAAGGGGGACGTCGACCGAACCTCCCGGGAGCGCCGGGGCCGGCGCGGCGACGGGGGTTGGCGCAGGCGTCGGGGTGGGGGTGGGGGTGGGCGAAGGGGTGACGGCCGGTGGGGTCGGCGTCGGTGTCGCGGTCGGGGTCGTCGCATCGGTCGGCGGAGTCCCGCCGGCGCCGGTTCCCGGATCGGGGGCGGGCGTGGCCTGCGCGGCCGCGTCTTCCGCGTGCGCGTGACGTTGCGTGAACAGCAGCGCGATGAGCACTGCCGCCACGAAGATGACGGCTCGAATCGTGTTTCGAATGGTGTTGTGAATTGACGCAGTCACGTCTTCCCGCCCCTCACCCGCGCCCGTCGTCAGCGATCGGGGGAGGGGTGCCGGAGCACCCCTCCCTTCGATCGCCGTTGGTCAGTCGCCGGTCAGTGGCTCGTGACGTTGTTTCCGTTCGCAGTGTTCGTGGACGACGCGCCACCACTGTTCGTCTGTGTGACGGTCGTGGTGCTCGAGTTCGACGCCGTGGCGTCTCCCGTCGAGACCGACGCGTTCGCCGTGCCCGTGTTGGACGCGTGCGAGGTGTTCGACGCGTTGCCACCGGTGTTGCCGGCGGTGTTGTGGTCGCCCGCCCAGTCGATGTTGCCGCCGGACACGTTCGACGACCCGCTCTGGCTCCCGGCGTTGATGCCGATGACCGCAGCAGTCGACGAGTTGTGGCCGGTGTTCGCAACCGCAGCCTGGTCGGTTTCGACCGAAGACGACTGCCCGACGAACAGGCTGGCGTCGCCGCCGTTGGCGAGGGAGGCAGAGCCCTCCTCGGCGTCCAACGTGTTGTTGCTGGCCGAGTTGTCGACCGACGACCCACCGCTGTTGCCCTGGCTCACGGTGGTGTGCGCCGAGTTGGGAGCGCTGGCGTCGCCGGTGTGCACCGACGCGCTTCCCGTACCCGTGTTGGTGGCGGTTGCGTCGTTGCTGCAGTCGCCACCCTTGTTCCCGGTCGAGTTGTCGTGTTCGACCTTGCTCAGGTTGCCGTCGGCGACGTTGGTGTCGCACCCTTGGCGCCCCAAGTTGACGTTGCCGGTGATGCCGACGGCGTCGTTGCCTCCCGTGTTGGCGAGTGCGAGCTGCCCGGTGAACGCCTCTTGCGCCTGGTCAACCTCGGTCGAGGCGCTTCCACCGTTCTCGAGCGACGCCGTTCCGTGGGAATGGGGGCTCCAGCCTCCTCCCTCCGTCGCAAAGGCCGCGGTACCCCCCATCACCGTCAGTGCACTTACTCCAGCACACGTGACGGCCATCTTGCGATGCCGCGTGCGCGCCTTGTGCTTGATCCGCCCAGGTCGCATTTCTTTAACCTCCGTAAGTCCTGCCCCGCAATGAACAGCTGTGCCCAGCCGTTACCGGTGTCCCGGCGGAGTGACTCAAACACAGTTGGTGGTGTCGCGCAATGAGGAAGTTGTTGCAACCGATCGGAAATGTCGCGCGCGCGCGACGCGCGCACGCGCGCAGCGCGCGTTGTCGGTGACGCGACGTCGAAGACGGGCGCACGCGTGCGCGCGGAACGCACTTCACGCGCGCGGCAACGCGTGCTGCTCCTGGAGGTTCGACACGCGACGCGCGCGAGCTTGCAACGCGCGCGCCGAACGTTGTTGGTCAGCGCGCGGCGTGATCGCGCGCGACGCGAACAGCCCACACTGATGCACGCTGCGACAAACCGGGTGAGAACGAGCCGGAGCTCTGCGCACCTCGGAAAGGTTTCTTTGGAATTTGTCTCACTATTCCGGCGCACGTGCCGACAAGACATCAAGGGTGCCGACATCCCACCCTCGTGCTGGCCTTCCTCGATGAGGTCCGACCCGGTCCCCGCCGGGCGTCTCTGGGCAGACCTGGTCAGCAGATCGTTCGTTCACGGGTTCATCCCATGCGCCGGCGGTGCTGTTGAGGCGATGCCCTGCCACGCATGAAATGAGCACATCTGATGAGGATCCATGGTCCTGCGGCCCGTCGCTTCGGCGCGGGCTCGCTTGCGTTGACGTTCACCGCCGCGACGATCCTGCTGCTGGGAGGCAGCGCCGACGCGGCGATCGTCCCGACGGTTCCGCTCGGGACGGCGGTGAACTACTCCGTCCTCGCCGGTTCGACGGTCACGAACAGCGGGCCGAGCGTGCTCAACAAGAGTCTCGGGCTGGCTCCGGGCTCCTCGGTCACGGGCTTCCCGCCCGGGACGGTTCTGGGCGTCCAGAACGTGGCGAACGGGCCCGCACTGACCGCAAAGGGGAACCTGGTCAATGCGTACAACAACGCCGCCGGCCGTCCGGTCGACGTGGTCGAGCCCGCCGACCTCACCGGGCTGACCCTCGTGGGAGGCGTCTACGGCGCCAGCGCGAACGGTCCGTTGAGCCTGACCGGCACCTTGACCCTCGATGGGGCGAACAATCCGAACTCCGTCTTCATCTTCCAAACCGGATCGTCGCTCGACTTCGCGGGAAGCAGCCGGGTGTCGTTCATCCGGGGCGCTTCGGCCTGCAACGTGTTCTGGCAGGTTGGTAGCTCCGCCACCCTCGTGAGCGGCGCGACGTTCGCGGGCAACATCCTGGCGCTGACATCGATCAGCGTCGGTACCGGTGCAACGATCCGGGGCCGGCTCATGGCCCGGAACGGTGCGGTGACACTGCTCACGAACACGTTCACGAGCCCGACCTGTGCGGGTGAGACGACGCAGACGCCGACTCCCACGACGACCCCGGGCACCGGCGGCACGGGTACCGGGACCACGCCGACCGCGGCCGGCACCCCGACCGGCGCCGGCACGACCGGAACCGGAACGGGAACCGGCACGGGTACGGGCACCGGCCTGACGTCGCAGAGCAACGGCGTCCCCGGAGTCTCGGGACCGCCCCGCACGGGCGGCGCACCGTTGCGCACCGGCAGCAGCTTCCCCTGGTTGGGCGCGCTGTTCGCCGGCGTGCTCGTCTCGGCCGGCACCGCGGACCTGCTCCTGACCCGACGGGCTCGGAGCCGTCGCGCTGCGGGTCTCGTCAACGCGCCGACCCACCCGGGTCACTAGGTGCGCCCGCTGACGTCGGTGGGGGGCCGGTTCGCGATGCTGTTGATCGCGGCCGCGCTCCTCGCCGGGTCAGTGGCCATCCCGCAGGAGAGCTCGAAGGCGCTCACCCGCGTCGCGGCACCGATCGACCCGGCCGACCTGCCGGTGCCGTTCGCGACGCTCCCGGTGCCGGCGGGCCTCACCGATCCCGGCCTGAACCTGCGGGCCGGTCCGGTCCCGGTGCCGATCGAGCTCCGCATGCCGACCATCGGCGTGGACACGACCGTTCTCGGTGTCGGGATGACCGCGAACAACGTGATGGACGCACCGATGGGCAAGGCGGACAACCCGGACTGGCAGCAGGCCTTCTGGTACCGCGGCAGCGCGGTCCCGGGCGCGGCGAGCTCGGCGGTGATCGCCGCGCACGTCAGCGATCCGCTCGGCCGTGCCGGCGCGTTCGCGAAGCTCGACCAGCTGAAGCCCGGCGACCCGGTCGTCATCCACGACACGCGCAACGGGCTCGACGTCCACTTCCAGGTGACCGACGCGACCTCGTACCCGCTCGCGGAGACGACGGACCCGGCGGTCCTCACCCAGATCTACGGCGCGGGCCCGGTGGCCGGTCGCTGGGCCGAGCCGTCCGCCGACGGTGGTTCATACCTGACCCTGGTCACGTGCGACGGCACGTTCGTCAACGGCACCCACGACCACCGGCTGGTGGTCCACGCGACCCGCGTGCTCTGAGGCGAGCCCTAGCCGTCGTAGAAGAACGGGTCGTGCAGGCCCACGAGCGCGCGGGCCCGGTCGTCCGCCGCCCGCCCGATCGCCTCGTCCGAGAGCTGGTTGGCCACGTCGGTGGTGCGCAGCCGCTGCGCGATGTCGCGTCGGCCGTAGTGCACCTGCAGGAAGAAGCGACCCGTTCCGTCGGGCGAGGCCGGGAGCCCGCGGTGCCAGGCGTCGGAGACGAACAACACGACGTCGCCCGCGTTCGCAGTGACGTGCACCGGCGGACGTCCGTCGTAGGTGAGGTCGAGATCGCCGTCCCACGGGGCGAGCTGGCCGGAGCGATGGCTCCCGGGGACGATCGCGGTCGGGCCGTCCGCCTCGGTGCAGTCCTCCAGCATCACGTGGGCCGCGACCGCGAAGACGGGATAGGGGATGCGGTCGTCCCAGGGCACGTCCGCGGGCCGGGGCACGTGCGGGCCCGCGTCGGTGTGCCAGGGACCGCCCCGGAAGTCGGGCGGGTTCTTCCACGCGGTGTTCGCGATGACGTGGCAGTCCTCGCCGAGCAACGGCTCGATGACCTCGAGGACGCGCGGATGGCCGACGACGGCCTGGCTGGCCGCGCTGCGGTTCAGCATCTCGTAGCGGAACTCGTCCCGGTCGTCACGCGTGCGTTCGGGCGTCGACGAGGCGTAGACCGCGTCGATCTCCGCGGCGAGCGCGGCAGTCTCCGCGGCGTCGAGGACGTGGGGGAGGACGACCCAGCCGTCGGTCTCGAGCTGCCGGGTCGCCTCGGGCACGTCGCCCTCGCGCAGCGAGAGGTTCTTGAGGACACGACGGATCATGAGTGGCTCCTGGAGGTCATGGGCCGGTGGCGTCGGTGGCATCGGCGAAGAAGCGGGCGATCCAGCCGGCGACCCGGGCCCGGTCGAGCGGATGGGTGAGCGAGGCGCGGGCGGTGGCGACGCGTTCGGCGCCGATCAGCTCGACCCGGCCCGCGAGCAGGTGGTCGGCGAGGGGCGCGACGAACTCGGGATGGGGTTGCAGCGTCCAGCGCGCGGGCGCCGAGGGTGAACCCGGCGACGGGACAGCCGCCGTCGGCGCCGCGAGCCAGGAGCGCGGCACCCTCGGGGAGGTCGACCACCTGGTCCTGGTGGCTGGCGATGAGCGTCACCCGTTCGACCGGCGGGTCCATCCACGGCGGCTGCTCGACGAGCTCGTAGTCGCGCACGCCGACCTGCCAACCGTCGGCGGCCGCCACGACGTGGGCGCCGAGCGCCTGGGCGAGCAGCTGGTGGCCGAAGCAGATCCCGACGTACGGCACCTCGACGTTGACGATCTCGCACAGCAGCGTCTTCGGCGTCGGCACGCCACGGCAGGTCGTCGTAGGCCGAGCGACCGGCTCGGACCGCACAGCCACCCGTCGCACTCGTCGCACCGACTCCGGGAAGCGGCCGAGGTCGACGTCGTAGCGGACGAGCTCGATGTCGTGGCCGGCGAGGAGTGCCGCGAAGAGCTCCGGGTAGTCGCCGGCGATGTGGACGCTCTTCGGGTCGACGTGGCCGACCATGAGGAGCCCGATGCGCGGACCCATCCGTCGCTACCGGAACGAGAACACGGGTGCGCGGCCCGGCGTCGAGGTCGGCCAGGAGCCCGCGCGCGCGCAGCACGGGCATGCACGCCCTCGCCGAACCAGTACGCCTCTTCGAGGTGCGGGTAGCCCGAGAGGATGAACTCGTCGAAGCCGAGGTCGGCGTACTCGACGATGCGGTCCGCCACCTCGTCGTAGGCTGCCGACGAGCGCGGTGCCGACGCCGCCGCGGACGAGGCCGATCCCCGCCCACACGTTGGGGTGCACCGAGTGAGCCGCGTCGCGGTCACCGCCGTGCAGCTCGGCCATGCGCCGCTGGCCGACGGACTGCGGTGGCGGCGAAGTCGCTGCTGCGCGGCGGCGATCGCGTCGGGGTCCATCGCCGGCGAGCAGCTGGTCGGCGACCGCCCACGCCTCGGCCGCGGTCGGCGCGGGCGATCACGTGGAACCGGATGCCGAAGCGCAGCGTGCGGCCCGCGCGCGGCGGCGAGCGCCCGCATCGCGCTCGACCCGCTCGGCGACCATGTCCGGCGGCTCGCCCCACGCGAGGTACACGTCGACGTGGCGCGCGGCGACCTGCTCGGCGGCGGGCGAGGCGCCACCGAAGTAGATGTCGGGGACCGGGTTCGGGCGCGGCCCGGGTGGTCGCGCCGTCGACGCTCGTAGTGCTGGCCCTCGAAGTCGAACGGGCTCGCCGCTCCAGGCGCCCCGGCACGACCTCGAGGAACTCGCCGGTCTGCGCGTAGCGGGTGTCCTTGTCGTCGTGGACGCCGAAGCGGGCGAGCTCGGCCGGCTCGGCACCGGTCACGATGTTCACGCAGCAGGCGGCCGCCGGACAGGCGTTGGTAGGTCGACGCCATCTGCGCCGCCAGGGTCGGGGAGAGCAGGCCGGGCCGGAACGCGACGAGGAACTTGACGCCGCCGCGTGAGCGGGATCAGCGACGGCGGTGGCGAGCCAGGCGTCCTCGCAGCCGGTGCCGCAGGGCGTGAGCATGCCCGTCGAAGCCGAGGTCGGTCGCAGGCCGGGCGACCTGCGCCAGGTAGGCGAGGTCCGGCGCCCGCGGGTGTCGCGTCGGCGCGGTCGGCAGCACGTCGCGCGAGTCGCCGCCCGTCGGCAGGAACCAGTGGATCTTCAGCACGCCGACCATCTTTGCCCACATCAGGCCGGGCCCCGAGCGTGGGTAGGCCCGTTCGCTCGAACAGTCGCTCGCAAAGGGCGCTCACGAACTCGCTCGGCGGTCCCACCCCCGCTCGGGTCCCTCAGGCACGACGGCCATCGTCCTGAGAGATCGGAAGCAAGCTAGAAGCCGGAGGGGAAGACGGCCTCGATGAGGTGGGGACCGGGCTCGGCGAGGGCGCGCTCGAGGTCGCGGGTCGAGGTCTTCGCTCGTGTCGGGCCGCGTGGCGGGGACGCCCATGCCCTGCGAGAGCGCCACGAAGTCGAGGTCGGGGCTGCTCAGGTCGAGCATGCTCTTGCGCCTTCGGGCCCGGCTCCGCGACGCCGACCCGGCTCAGCTCCAGGTTGAGGATCGCGTAGGAGCGGTTCGTGAAGACGATCGTCGTGACGTCGAGCGCCTTCGCGCGCCTGGGTCCAGAGCGCCTGCAGGTGTACATCGCGCTGCCGTCGGCCTCGAGGTTGATCACCGGGCGGTCGGGGCACGCGACGGCCGCGCCCGTGGCGAGGGGCATGCCCATCCCGATCGCCCCGCCGGTCAGGGTGAGCCAGTCGTGGCGGGGCGCGCCCGCGGTCGCGCCGGCGGCCCAGAGCCCGCCGGTCTGGGCCTCGTCGGCGACGATCGCGCCCTCGGGCAGGAGCGCGCCGAGCGCGTCGGCGATCGTCGCGCCGGTGATCGGGCCGGTCGGGCGGTCGGGCCGGGCGCGGCCGAGAGGACCGGGTCCGTGTCGCTCGCGCCCGACCGCGTCGGCCAGCCGTTCGAGCGCGTCGACGGCGTCGTCGGACCGCTCGCGAGGATGTGCACCTCGCAGTCCTCCGGCACGAGGGAGCTCGGCTTGTCCGGGTACGCGAAGAACGACACCGGCGCCTTCGCGTCGACGAGGACGAGATGGCGCGTGCCCGCGAGCTGGGCGATCGCGAACTCGGCCAGGTAGCCGAGGCGGTCGAGCGGCGGAAGCCCGCGCCCCGTTCGATGCCGGCGTCGGGAACGTCTCGCCGAGGAGCTTGGCGCCGGTCGCCGCGGCGATGCGGCTCGCGGCCGCGCAGGCCGCGCTCGCGCACGACCGCGCTGCCGAGCAGGAGCGCCACCGGTTCGCCCGACTGCAGCGCCTTGGCCACGACCGCGACCGCTTCGTCGGCGACCGCGTCGCGCTCGGCGAGCTGACGCGGCGCGACGGGGCGGCGCCCTCGAGCCAGGAGACGTCGGCCGGGAGGATCAGCGTCGCGACCTGGCCCGGCGGGCGCCGGGCCGCGACCACCGCGTCGGCCGCGTCGCCCGCGATGTCCTCGGTCCGGCGCGACGTGCGCAGCCAACCCGACACGTTGCTCGCGAGCGCGTCGATGTCGGACTCGAGCGGCGCGTCGTACTGGTGGTGGTAGGTGGCGTGGTCGCCGACGATGTTGACGATCGGCGTGTGCGCCCGGCGCGCGTTGTGCAGGTTCGCGATGCCGTTGCCGAGCCCGGGACCGAGGTGCAGCAGCGTCGCAGCCGGGCGCGTCGGCCATGCGCCCGTACCCGTCGGCCGCGCCGGTGACGACGCCTTCGAACAGGCCGAGCACCGCGCGCATCTCCGGGACGTCGTCGAGCGCGGCGACGAAGTGCATCTCGGAGGTGCCGGGGTTCGCGAAGCAGACGTCGACGCCGGAGTCGACGAGCGTGCGGATCAGGGCCTGGGCGCCGTTCATGGCTGGTCTCCCGAGTCGAAGATCGTGCCGGGGTTGAGGATCCCGGCCGGGTCGAACGCCGTCTTGATGCGGCGCATGAGGTCGAGCTTCACCGGGTCCTCGAGCTCGAGGAAGTAGCGCTTCTTGGCCTCGCCGATGCCGTGCTCGCCCGGAGATCGCGCCGCCGAGGCGCCATCCCGATCTGGAACAGCTCCTGGTGACGCGGTACCGGATCTCGGGGTCGGGCTGGAAGATCGAGAGGTGCACGTTGCCGTCGCCGGCGTGCCCGCAGCCCGCGATCCAGCGACCCGTTCGCCGCCGCGAGCTCGGTCACCTTGGCCATGAACTCGGGGATCGACGCCCGCGGGACGACCACGTCGATGATGTCGTCGGCGCGGTTCGCCTTGGCGACCCAGAACGCCTTCTCGCGCGCGTCGATGAGCTGACCGGCCGCGGCCGGCGGCAGCACGTAGACGTCGATGGCCCCGAGCTCCGCGAGCTGCTCGGCGAGGAGCTCGACGTCTTCGTCGAGCCGTGTCCTCGGTCCGGCTCTCCATCACGACGACGAGGTAGGCGAGCGCGGTGTCCTTGACGTCCTTCGGGATGCCGAGGTCGAGCCCGACGTACGCGGTGACCGTCGACCATCGTCATCATGTCGATGTACTCGAGGATGAGCGGGCCGACGCCGCTCTCGACGATGCGCGGGATCGCGGCGGTGATCTCCTCGAGCGTCGCCGAACGGCGCGAGCACCGTGGCCTGGTGGCGCGAGGCGCGGGTAGAGCTTCAGCGTCGCCTCGGTCACGAGCGCGAGCGTGCCCTCGGACCCGATGATGAGCTGGGTGAGGTCGTAGCCGGTGGTCGCCTTGACGAACTTGCCGCCGGTGCGGATCACCTCGCCGGTCGCGAGCACGGCTTCGAGCCCGAGCACCTGGTGGCGGGTCACGCCGTACTTCACTGCGCGCATGCCGCCGGCGTTCGTCGCGACGTTGCCGCCGAGGCTCGCGCTGTACTCGCCGGGGAAGACCGGGTAGACGAGGCCGTGGGCCGCGGCCACCTCGTCGAGCTGGTCGAGGGTCACGCCCGGCTCGACGACCGCGACGTGGTTCTCCGTGTCGATCTCGAGGATCCGGTTCATGCGCTCGAACGACACGACGATCGCGTCGGCGCCGGGGACGCACGCGCCGGAGAGGCCGGTGCCGGTGCCGCGGGCGGTGACGGGGATCCGCGCCTCGTTCGCGATGCGGAGGATCTCGGCGACCTGCGCGGTCGTGGATGGGCGGACGACGAACGCCGGGCGCCGGCCCGCGACGGTGAGCGCCTCGTCGTGCGTGTAGTCCTCGGTGATCGCATCGCCGGTGAGGACGTGGGCCGGTTCGACCACCCTCGCCAGCTGATCACCGATGTCCGTCGTCGCATGCACCGATCGCACCCCCCGATTCGACGCCGAGCCTAGGACCCCCGCTCGGGAAAGGCCGGGGGGCGTGCGAGCATGGCGGCGTGGACGTGACGACGGCTCGTGAGGTGCTCGGCGTCGAGCCCGACGCGGCCTGGCCCGACGTGCGCGCCGCGTACCTGCGCATGATCCGCGAGCACCATCCCGACACCGCGAAGGACGCGGCGGAGGCCGGGATCCGGACCCTGCGCACCTCGGAGATCACCAGCGCGTACTCGGTCCTGCTCGCCAACCGGCCGCCGCCGGGGCCCGCAGGCCCGCCGGCCTTCACGCCGCAGCGCACCGACACCACCCTCGAGGACGCGCTGGAAGGGACCCGTCGGGTGCTGCTCGCGGCCGAGATCGACGACGCGTTCATCGCGCTGCTCGAGGTCGCGCACATGGTCGGGGTCGTCTCGTACGTCGACCGGCAGAGCGTGGTGCTCGAGGCGATCGTGACGGTCCGGCCGGGGGAGGCCACGTCGCTGCTCATCTTCCTGGAGCCGGGCGACGAGGAGGGCGTCACGGAGGCGTTCATCGGGGTCGAGCCGCTCGGCGGCCATCCGCCGGCGGACCTCGACGTGCTGGTCGATCGCATCGCGGAGCTGCTCGCAAGGCCCCGCCCGCCCGTCCCGGAGGACTAGGTAGGGTCCCGGAACCTGCTTCGCACGCCTGGAGGTCTCCGTGCCGGTCCCGCTCGACGAGTACCCGATCCATCAGTCGCCACTGTCGATGCAGTACGTCGAGACGAGCGACCGCAACGCGTACGACCGCTGCTACTTCAACGCCCACGACCGCACCGGGGACCTGTTCCTCATCACCGGGCTCGGCATCTACCCGAACCTCGGGGTCATCGACGCGTACGCGACGCTGCGGCGCGGGGACCGGCAGCTCTCGGTGCGGATGTCGGACGCGCTCGGCGACGAACGGCTCAACCAGCGCGTCGGCCCGTACCGCATCGAGGTCATCGAGCCGCTCGAGAGGATCCGGCTGATCTGCGAGGCCGACGCGCAGGGGCTCGCCTTCGACCTCACGTGGGACGGCTCGTTCCCGGCGGTCGAGGAGCCGCGCCACGTCTGGCGCCAGGGCAGCCGGATCACGCTCGACGCGTGCCGCTTCGCGCAGGTCGGCACGTGGACGGGCGAGATCGAGGCGGACGGCGAGAAGATCGCGGTGACGCCGGACCGCTGGCTCGGCACGCGCGACCGTTCGTGGGGCATCCGTCCCGTGGGCGAGGCCGAGCCGCCCGGACGGGCGGCCGAGGAGCCGATCGACGGGTTCTGGTGGACCTACATCCCGTTGCGCTTCGACGACTACGCGATCGTCATCATCCTGCAGGAGGAGCCCGACGGGCACCGGGTCATGAACGAGGCGGTGCGGGTCTGGCCCGGCGCGGACCGCGCCCCCGAGCAGCTCGGCTGGCCCCAGATCGACATCCACTACCAGTCGGGGACGCGTCATCCGATCGGCGCGACCGTGCAGCTCCAGGAGCGCGGCGGCAAGTCGCTGGTCCTCGAGGTCGAGACGCTCGGGTACATCGCGCTGAACTGCGGCGCGGGGTACGGCGGCGACCCGGACTGGGGCCACGGCCAGTGGAAGGGCCGCAACTTGGTCGAGGGCGCGGTCTACGACATGACGGATCCGGCGGTCCTCGGCCGCGTCCCGTTCGGCGTGGTCGACCACGTCGCGCCGCGCGCACGCTCGACGGCAACGAGGGCTTCGGGCTCTTCGAGCACGCGTCGTTCGGCCGCCACGACCCGTCCGACTTCACCGGCTGGGAGTCCCTCGCCCCCTGACCCGTCCACTCTGTTCGTTCTCGGCACGCTCAGCCGCGCCTGAGGCGGTTCAACGTGCCGAGAACGACTCGGGTCAGTTGCGGGGGAGGTCGCGGAAGGGGAGGGTCTTGTCGGGGCGGGGCTCGCCGGGGAGCCCGAGCACGCGCTCGCCGAGCACGTTGCTTCTGGATCTGCTCGGTGCCGCCGCCGATGCGGACCGACCACTGGTTCAGGAACATCTGCTGCCAGAGCCCGGCCGAGGGTGCGTCGGCCTGGTGGAGCATCCCGGCCGGTCCCTCGAGCGAGAGGGTCAGGTCGCCGTCGCGGGCGACCCGCTGGCTGATCGCGAGCTTCATCACCGACGCCTCGGACCCGTTGGACTTCCCGGCCTTCGCCGCGGCCCGGGCGCGCTGGCCCAGCCACTTCAGGATCTCGAACCGGGTGTAGCTGCGCGCGAGCTCCTGGCGGACGACCGGGTCGTCGGTGCGGTCGCAGTCCCGCGCGAGCCGGCGGATCGCATCGAACGTCACGCCCGACATCGCCGCCGCCGATCATCGCCCGCTCGTTGGCGAGCGTCGTCTGCGTGACGCCCCAGCCGCCGTTCAGGTCACCGAGCACGTTCTTCGCGGGGATGCGCACGTCGGTGAGGAAGACCTCGTTGAAGTGCGCGTAGCCGGTGATCTGGCGCAGCGGCCGGATGTCGATGCCGGGCGAGCGCATGTCGACGAGGAAGTAGCTGATGCCGCGGTGCTTCGGCACGTCCCAGTCGGTGCGGGCGAGCAGGATCCCCCAGTCGCTGAAGTGCGCGCCCGACGTCCACACCTTCTGGCCGTTGACGACCCACTCGTCGCCGTCGCGCTCGGCGCGTGTCGTGAGCCCGGCGAGGTCGGATCCGGCGCCGGGCTCGCGAGAAGAGCTGGCACCAGATCTGCTCGCCGTTGAGCATCCGCGGGAGGAAGAAGTCCTTCTGCTCCTCGGTGCCGTGGGCGATGATCGTCGGCCCGACCATCCCGATCGCGACCGGCGAACGCGCCGCCGAGCTCACGACGAAGTCGTGCTCCTCCTGGGCGAAGATCTTCGCCTGGCTGGGGGTGCCGCCCCGGCCGCCGTACTCCTTCGGCCACGCGATCCCGGCCCACCCGTTGGCGGTCAGCGTCGCCTGCCAGTCCCGGCACTCCTGGACGTGCTCGGCCTCGGCCTCGGGGCTGATGTCCGTGCGGCCCAGGGTGGTGGCGAGATCGGCCGTCGTGTCGCGGGGCTTCGCGTGGGCCTCGAGGAAGGCTCGGGCCTCGGCGCGGAATTCCCGATCGGCGGCGGACTCGTCGGAGGGGGGAGGTTGCGGCATGAGGGGGAAAACCTACCGCCCTCAGGAAGACGGGCCGGACCCGTGGATCAGCGCATCGACCCGGTTCAGGACCCCGTCCACGCCGGATCCGTGGAGGGTCAGCCCGCCGTCGATGACGATGTTCTGGCCGTTGACGAACCGGGACAGGTCCGAGCAGAGGAAGATCACGACGTCCGCGATGTCCTCGGGGTCACCGACCCGCCCGACCGGGGTGTCGCGCTCGAAGCGCCCCTCGAGGTCGGGAAAGATCCCGAACAGCGGCTCGGTCAGCGGAGTTCGGATCATGCCCGGTGAGATCGAGTTCACGCGGATCGTCGGGCCGTACTCGAGGGCCGCGTTCGCGGTCAGCGCGATGACCGCGGCCTTCGACGCCGAGTAGGGCGCCTCGCCCGCGGCGGGCCGGGTGCCGCTGATCGACGCCGTGCTCACGATCCGGCCGTCGCCGTTCGCGAGGAGGTGCGGGATCCCGGCGCGCATCCCGTGGAAGACGCCGGTGAGGTTGAGGGCGACGAACTGGTTCCACTCGTCGAGCGGCCACTCGTGGATGCGGTGGATCGTGCTCGCGCCCGCGTTGTTGAAGAGCAGCGAGAGGCCGTCGAGCTTCGCCGCGGCGTCGTCGACCGCGGCGGCGAGCGCGTCGTAGTCGGTGACGTCGGCCACGTACGCGACCCCGTCGACCTCACCCGCGACGGCGCTGGCGCGATCGCCGTCGATGTCGACGACGGCGACGCGCGCGCCCTCTTCGGCCATGCGCCGGCAGGTCGCGCGCCCGATGCCCGAGCCCCCGCCGGTGACCAGCGCGTGGTGTCCGTCCAGCAGTCCCATGGGCCGCACACCCTACGGGAAGGGACGCCGGGTGATGCCCGAGGCCCCGGTGCCCTGGGGCAGGATGGGGCGGATGTGGAGGGCGACGGTCAAGGGCGTGCTTGCCCGGAAGGTGCGCCTTGCGCTGACCGCCCTCGCCGTCGTGCTCGGGGTCACGTTCGTGAGCGGCACCTACGTCCTCACCGACACCCTCCAGCACTCCTTCGGCACCCTGTTCTCGCAGTACGCGGCGGGGGTGGACCTCGTCGTGCGGACCCGGGCGTCGTTCGACGACCCCACGACCACCCGCCAGCGCCTGCCCGAGGAGCTGGTCGATACCGTTCGCAACGTCCCGGGCGTCGCCGCTGCGGACGGGTTCCTGCAGGGCTACGCGCAGTTCGTGGGCAAGGACGGCAAGACCACGATCCAGACCGCGGGCGCGCCGACCTTCGGCATCTCGTGGAGTGGTGGTGACCAGGTCGGGCCGGCCCGGATCGCCGAAGGGAAGCGACCGGTGCACGACGGCCAGGTCGCGATGGACGTCGGAACCGCGTGGCGGAACGGGTTCAAGGTCGGCGACCGGGTGAAGATCCTGCTGCAGGGCGAGGCCGAGGAGTTCAAGCTCGTCGGCCTCTTCAAGCTCGGGACCGAGGGGGACTTCGGCGCGGTCAGCTTCGCGGCATTCGATCCGCACACCGCGCAGCGGGTGTTCGACGCGCCCGGGGTCTACGACGCGATCAACGTGCGCGTCGCGCCCGGGACCTCCGCGGCAGCCGAGAAGCGCGTGCTCGAGCGCGCGCTCAACCCCGGCGGCACGCGGTTCGGCGGTGGCTTCGAGGTCTCGTCGGCGGCCGCCGTCGCCACCGAGACCGGCAAGCCGGTCGACGACCTGCTGGGAACGCTGAACGAGGCGCTGCTCGGCTTCGCCGGCGTCGGCCTGCTCGTCGGTGGCTTCATCATCTTCAACACGTTCACGATCCTGGTCTCGCAACGGACCCGGGAGCTCGGGCTCCTGCGGGCGATGGGCGCGAGCGGCACCCAGGTGATCGGCTCCGTGCTGGCCGAGGCCGCGGTGGTCGGCGTCTTCGCGTCCGCCGTCGGGCTGCTGCTCGGCGTCGCACTCGCGCAGATCCTGTTGTGGGCGCTCCCCGGGTTCGGCTTCCCGGTCCCGGACGCGAACCTCGTCGTCATCGGCCGGACGGTGTTCGCGTCGGCGCTGGTCGGGATCGGCATCACGATGTTGGCCGCGGTCGTACCCGCGATCCGCGCCGCGTGGACGGCCCCCATCGCGGCGATCAGCGACGTCCGCGAGTCGCTCGGGCGCGAGTCGCGGCGGGGGCGGGCGGTCGGCGGGGTGCTGGTCACGGCGGCCGGGGTCGCGATCGGCATCTACGGGTTCTCGGCCGACCTACCGGTCAACCGCGCGGTGACGATCACGTTCCTGGGCGGCTTCATCATCTTCCTCGGGCTGGTCGTGTTCGGGCCCCTGATCGCCCGCCCACTGTCGAGCATCATCGGCCGTCCGCTGCGCACCGCGGCTGGGGGTGACCGGGGTCCTCGCCCGCGGGAACGCGATGCGCAACCCGCGCCGGACCTCCGCGACCGCGGCCGCCCTCATCGTCGGGCTCGCGCTCGTCACGCTCGTCGCGATCTTCGCGGACTCGGTGAAGACGTCCGTCCGCGGCGCGCTGAACGACGTCCGCGCGGACTACATCCTCACCGCGCCCCAGTTCGCGTCCTTCTCGCCGGAGGTCGCCGCGCGCGTCGCCAAGGTTCCCGGGGTCGAAGCCGCGGTCGCGTTCCGCTGGGGAGACGTCCGGATCGAGAACCACGACGAGACCGTGAACGGCGCGAACGTCGGCCGGCTCGGCGACGTGCTCAACATGAAGTACGTCGCGGGGAGCTCGGCCGGCGTCGAGCGGGGCGGGATCCTGCTCTCGGAGCAGGAGGCGCAGAGCTACCACAAGCGGGTGGGGGAGGAGCTGACGGTCGTCTTCCCCACCAGTGGCCCGCAACCGCTCCGGGTCGCGGGCATCTACCGGACCCGGCGGTTCACCGGCGCGTTCCCGATCGACTTCATCGTGTCGCGCGCCCTGTTCGAGCAGAACTTCAGCGCGAGCCAGCAGGACACGCTGATCTACGTGAAGGCGAAGCCCGGCCAGGACGCCGTGGTCGGGCGCCGGGTGCGGAAGGACCTCGCGGAGCCGTTCCCGAACATCAACGTCGAGAGCCGCGTCCAGTACCTGGCGTCGCGGGAGGCGACCATCGACCAGTTCCTGAACGTGTTCCTCGCCCTGCTGCTGCTGTCGGAGATCATCGCGGTGCTCGGCATCGTGAACACGCTGATGCTCTCGATCTACGAGCGGACCCGTGAAGTCGGTCTGCTCCGCACCGTCGGGACGACGCGCCGCCAGATCTGGTCCATGGTCTGCGGCGAGTCGGTGATCATCGCGGTGATTGGCTGCGTGCTCGGACTGCTGGTCGGCGTGCTGTGGGGCTGGGGAGTGACGAAGGCGACGCGCGGCCAGTTCGTCGACACGTTCAGCATCCCGGGCGGCCAGCTGGTGCTGTTCCTCGTGGCCTCGGTGATCGCGGGCGTCGTCGCGTCGGTGCTCCCCGCGTGGCGTGCGTCACGGCTCGACGTGCTCGAGGCGATCGCGCACGAGTGACGGTCAGCAGGCGGTGACCGCACGGGCGGGATCGACGAGCCCGTAGCCGAAGTCGTTGTTCCGGGTGGTGCCGCCGAGGCGCCGCGCCGGTCGCTTCGAGCCGGCTCGCGACCTGGTCGGGCGTGCACTTCGGCCACCGGGCCATCAGCAGTGCAGCCGCCGCGGCGACGTGGGGCGTCGCCATCGACGTGCCGCTCATGTAGGCGTAGGGCTGGTAGCCCTTGGTCGTCATCGCGACCGGGTAGGTCGAGAGCACGTTGGCGCCGGGACCGACGAGGTCCACGTACGATCCCGTGTTCGAGAAGCAGGCCCGGCCGAAGTTGATGTCGATCGCGCCGACCGCGATCACGCCCGGTGACGCACCGGGGTAGGAGACGGCGTTGGTGCCGGGGCCACCGCAGGTCTGCGCGGGACCGTGGTTGTTCCCGGCCGCCGCGACGACGACCACGCCCTTGCTCCGGGCATACGTGATGGCCAGGTCCTGGGCCTTGTCGTCGCCGGTGCCGCCGAGGCTCAGGTTGATGACCTTGGCCCCGTTGTCCGCCGCCCACTTGATGCCGTTGGCGACGTCGGAGCTGTAGCCGCTGCACTGCAGGGCCGAGTTCATGACCTTCACCGGCAGGATCTTCACGCCGGGGGCTGCACCGGCGACGCCGATCCCGTTGTTCGCCAGCGCGGCGATGGTCCCGGAGACGTGGGTGCCGTGCCCGCAGGTGTCGATCTTCGGGTTCAGCGCCGCGGCGCCGGTGGCCCCGGTCAGGAAGGACTTGCCGTTGAGCACCTGGCCGTTGAGATCCGGGTTGGTCGCGTCGACGCCGGTGTCCACGACCGCGACCGTGATGCCCTTGCCGGTCGTGGTCTTCCAGGCCGCGGCGAAGGTTGTCTTCGTGGTGTCGATGCCCCACTGGTCGTTGTGCGCGGTCCAGTAGTCGTTCGTCGGTGCGCCGACCGGGCTCACGAGCGTGTCGGGCTGGACCACGACAAGGTCGTTGCCCTTCGCGGCCTCCGTGGCGACGGCGCGCGCCTGGGTCTGCGAGGTGACCGGGTGGGACACGATCTTCGGGCCCGAGCTCGTGGTCTCGACCGTGACGAGCGGGACGACTGCGCCGGGCGCGGGAGCCGTGCGCTGATACGCAGCGCCGGCCTCGTTGGCCGCGGTGGCCGCCGGGATCGGAGCCGGCGTGCCGGAGGTGGACCCGTTGGGGAGCGCCGGCGTGGAGTCCGCGGCCGAGGCCGCGATGGGGGCGACGACCGCCGAGAGGAGGACGGCGGAGCCGAGCGCACAGAGGAGCTTGGTGAGGCCTCGGACCCGCTGCACGTTTGTACCCTCCGCGATCGGTTTCGGGCCTCCCATCCCGTTCGATGCGTATCGGGCGGTGTCATGGCCGACCTGAGGGCTACTTCACCCTTCGGACTACTCTTGCCCGGCCGGTTCCGCCGGACGTTCGGGCGATTAGCTCAGGGGTAGAGCACTTCCTTGACGCGGAAGGGGTCAGAGGTTCAAATCCTCTATCGCCCACCACGCAAAACCGCAGGTCAGCCCCGGTTTCGGCCGGGGCTGTCACGCGGCCGAACCTGAGCGTCGCTACCCCTGATGCCCGGCGACGCAGCCGATGAGGCGGTCGGCGCCCGGGCCGGCGTTCGTCGCGTAGGCGCAGACGTAGTAGCCCCTGACCAGAAATGAGGTGCTCGTGCCCCCGTTGAACCCGGCGTTGGGTCCTGCGGCCGGGAACGCGGCCTGCACATCAGGTCGGGCGACCCCTGTGGTCGTTGGGCTGTCGATCGGCGGGTCGAAGAGCTCGACCGGAGTCGCGAGGATTCGGATCTCGACGGTGATCGGTGCAGTGGTGTCGGGGTCGTACGCCCAGCCCGACACCGTGAAGAGCGGGTTGTAGGTCGACGGAGGTCCGACGCCCGTCTGCACGACGGATTCGAGGTTGCCGCGCGGGTCGTGGGGTCCTGGCGGTTGGACCCCGGGCACGAACCTGGTGACGCAGCCGACGGTCGAGTTCTGGAGCCCTTGACGTCCGGTGTTCTCCGCGTAGACGCAGATGAAGTGCGTACCGGGAAGGCTCTCCAGCGAGAAGTCGAACCCCGTCGTCGTGCTGAGCGCAGGCAACGCGGCCGTCACGTCGGGGCGTGGCAATGCCGCGGTTTCTGCGGCGACCGGAGTGCCGTCGAAGTACACGCGGAGCGGTGTCGTGGGAGTGCCGTCGGGGTCTCCGGCCCATCCGCGCAGGCTCACCAGGCTTGGTGAGGTGACGGCACTGTCAAGTGCACCCACCGGATTGAATGGGCTCTCGCCCGAGATCTTGAGGTTCCTGCAGCCGAGCGGCGTCCTCAGTCCGCTCGGGAGCGCCACCGCCACGGCGCACGCCGTCGTACCACTCGGGTAGGCGTTGACGAAGTCTTGCGTCGAGAATCCGCTCACCCACCCGGTCGACGGACCGACTCCGGGAACCGCCGCCGCGACGTCCGGACGCGACTGGCCGGTGATCGCGAAGTTGCCCACCACGGGCCCGAGGTTGACCTGCACGGCGACCGTTACGCCCGGAGCGGCGTTGGGAACTGCCGCCCATCCGTAGATCGACACGTTCCCGTCGAAGCCGGCCGAGAGGGTGTCGATCGAGCCGATCGGGCTCCCGGACGCCGCCGAAGCGGTCGTCGCCGCGACCCCGACCAAGCCCGCCAACGACAACACGAGCACCGCCACTCCTGCCATGACCGTTTTGCGCACGAGGTAAGCGTATGCCCGGGGCTGCTCGTACCGTCTCGGCTCAGCTGTGGGTGTGGTCCTACTGGAAGACCCTGTCAGGCCGGCGGCCGTGTGCTTCGAGCACGACCTCTCCTGGTTCCGGTCGCGCCGGTCAGCCGCCCGCGAGACGATCGTCGGTACCAGGGAAGACGCCTCACTGCTCCGAGGGCCGTCAGGGATGGGGTGGGGTGCAGTCCGTGAGCTTGTTCGTGGCGGCGACCGGGACGGCGAAGCAATAGTCGACATCGGCTGCCAACCGAGCATTGCCCTCGGCGTTGGGATGGATGTCGGACCCAACCCACTGGTCCACGCTGGCGCTGCACAATTCGTGGCCCTTGAACACCTGCGCATCGTCGACCAACAGGAAGGTCGCGCCGCCGGTCTGAACCCTCGCTGCCTTCTTCATCGCCGCCTTGACCGTCCGGTTCACCTTTGCCACCGTCTTGTTGAAGACCCCTGTGTTGGTGAACGCGCACGGGCTCGTTGGCGTGCTCGCGACTCGATGCCCATAGGACATCACCATGATCTTCGCCCCGGGCGCGAGCGACGACAGACGCTCGAGGTGACTGATGAGGCTTGCCTTGATGGTCTTCAGGTTCGGCTTGCACTTCTTCTGGTTGAGACAGGACAGAAGACCGGCGTCATTGCCGCCGATGGACAGGCTGACGTAGGCGACCCTGGTCGTTGCAGTCTGATTCGCCGCGAGGCGGTCGTACTGCGGTGCGGGGTCGGGATCTACCGGCTGGTGGTGGTCGAGGTCGGCGGTGGTTGCACCGGCGCAGGCGTAGTTCTGCACGCCTTGGAGCGCGGGTGTCGTGACCACATTCGGGTACGCCTGGACCGAGCGGCTACATGGTCCGCTCTGCGGAATGTAGGGCCGAGCGCCGAACCCGGAGGTGTACGAGTCACCGAGAGCGACGTAGACCGGAGTCGCGCATCTGCTCCTGCCGTCGGAGCCAACCCAACCATCGCAACCGCGAGGAGGGCAACGCCCAACCCCAAGACTCGGCGCGACGCACGCATCTGCCCTGCCCCCTTGCCCCTCGGGTCGGCAACCTCTGGACCCGGTGCCCGATTGATAGCTCCACCGCTCCTACGCGTCAACAACGAGCGCCTGAAGATTGCTCAGGCCGAGCTCACGCGCGCAAGCGCTAGCGCAGGTCGGCTCCGGTTGCGACCGAGCTTCTGGTCGCGCCGGTCAGCCGCCGGCGAGGACCCGGGTGACGAAGGGTCCGTAGTCGACGGTCCGCCATCGGATCGGGGTCAGGCGGACGACGAAGGTGAGCGAATCCGCGGTCGCGCCGAGGTAGACGTCGCCGATCTCCTGGCCGAGGTAGCGGTAGGCGAGCGCGGCGTCCACCGCCTTGTCCGGCTCGCCGATGACCACCGGTCCCTCCACCGTGACGTACTGGTACGGCATCGCCTCGGTCTGCGCGCACAGGCTCGCCTCGCCGGTCGCCCGCAGGAGGCGGATCTTCTCGCTCTCGGCCTCGAACGCGAACAGGACCTCGCCGCCCGGCGTGTAGCTGTACCAGACGGGCGCGGTCAGTGGCGGGGCGCCGTCACGCTCGATGCCCACCATCCCGACGTGCACATCGGCGAGGAACGCCTCGCGGTCGGCCTTCGACATCGTCAGTTCGCTCATGCGGGATGCCTACACCCCGAGCGGACCTGGCGACAGGGCTCAGCGCAGGCTCTCGTACGGGTTGTCGGGTGCCTTGATGCGCTTGAGCGAGCGGACCCGCAGGCTCGCGGAGACCTCGCCGTCCTTCGGCTCCCGGATCTGAGGTTGGTAGCGGGCGACGACCTCGACCCACCTGCCTTCCGCCGGGATGCTCCGTGCGCCGATCATGCCGAGCTGGATCGGGTAGGCGTCGGCCGCGCAGCACGTGATGAGGAAGTGCGAGAGCACGAAGGTTCCCGGCCCGCGCTTGTCGGCCTCGGTGACGAAGCCGGTGAGCCGCACGTCGTGCGCGGCGAGGAACACGCGGTTCGCGCGCGCCCGCATGCCGTTCTCGACGTCCGACGACTTCAGGTCCAGCGGACCGGAGCCCTGCGTCTCGGCGAACGCGGCGATGTTGAAGCTGTACGGCGGCAGGCTCCCGTTCGCCTGCTGCGCGGCGTACGCGCCGAGTGCCTCGGTGCCGAACAAGATGATGACGATGACCGGGACGGTCAGCAGCCAACCGATTCCGAGGCGGTGGTGGTGACCGTCGTGCGCGCGGTCTGCCTCGCCTTCGGCGTGGTCGTCGTTCCGGCCACGGATGAGGCCGTAGACGCCGAGCGCGATGAGCGCGACCGCCGCGAGCAGCAGCCACGGGCGCATCGCCGGCCGCAGGTACTTGAACATCGCGTTCGTCGCGCCCATCCAGAGCGCGAGCAGCCCGATGGCGATCACGGTGCGGTACGCGTCGCGGATCTTCACAGCAGCACCCAGCCGACGATCGTCGCGATGACCACCGCGGTCACGAACACGAGCGGCGCGAAGCGAACCGCGAAGGCCTTGCCGAACACCGCGACCTGGAGCGCGATGAGCTTGAGGTCCACCATCGGACCGACGACCATGAAGACGAGGCGCGCGGTCAGCGAGAACTGGGTCAGCCCGGAGGCGACGAACGCGTCGGCTTCCGAGCACACCGAGAGCACGACCGCGAGACAGGCCATCGTCATGATGCCGAGGAAGCCGGATCCGCCGAGTGCGTTGACGACGTGGCCGGGGACCACCGTCTGGAGCGTCGCGACGAGGCCGGCGCCGATGACGAGGTAGCCGCCGGCCTGCACGAAGTCGGTGGTCGCCGTCGCGACGAACGTGTCCAGCTTGTTGCCGTGCTGACGGTCCTCGGGCGAGACCTTGAGCCAGTCCGTGCCGGCGAAGCGCGACCAGATCAGTCCGACGGTCACCGCGGTGAGCAGCGAGGCGACGAAGCGGGCCAAGGGGACTTCGGGGTGGTTCGGGAACGCGACCGCGGTGGCGACGATGACGATCGGGTTGATCGTGGGCGCGGCGAGCAGGAAGGTCAGCGCCGCGGCCGGCTGGACGCCCCGGTTCACCAGCCGGTTCGCGACCGGAGCCGCACTGCACTCGCAGCCCGGCAGGAGGCCACCGGCCAGCCCGGCCATCGGGACCGCGAACAGTGCCTTGCGCGGCATCGTCTTGGCCAGTGCGACGGCGGGGACGAAGGCGGCGATCGCGGCGCCCACGCCGACCCCGAGCACGAGAAAGGGGAGGGCCTGCAGGGTGACGGCCAGGAAGATGGTCCCCCAGTTGTGGAGCTCGGGGATCGGCACGTACCCGTGCAGCCCCTGCAGGTAGAAGAGGACCCCGAGGTTGAGCCAGACCAGCATCCCGATCGTGCCGCGGCACGCTTGCGCTCCGCCGGCCGCGCCTCCGCCCGATCGGTGCCCCCCCGAGTCAGCACGGCAGCAACGGTAATGCCGCCCGGGCGGGCCGAATCCCGCGGTCCGGGTCGCCACCATGCCCGGCTCGTCGGAGGAACCGTGGATTTCTGCGGGGTGGCCGTTTCCTCGGGAGCATCGGGAGCGATGGCAAGGCGATGGATCGACCACGATCGGGTTCGTCGACGTCGAACGCTCGTGACGAGCGCCCGTGACCAACGCGCGCAGCTTCCGGTACCGGTGCGTGCGTGGTGTTGGTCGCACGCGGCTTCGGGATCAGCCGGCCGGCAAGCTCGAAGCGCCGGCGACGCCACGCGCCATCGTCGCCCTGCTCTGGGATCAGCTGGCGATCACGGCAGGTCTCGATCTCTGGAGCGGGTACCCGGTCGCGGAGGCGGACGAAGCGCTCCGTGGCCTGGCTCGGCACGACGTGCAGGAGCTGAAGGACGGGCTCCTGGCGTACCTGGCTCCCGGGTCGGCGGGTGCGAGCGCGGACGGCAGGTCCCGCGCCTGATTGCCGGCCGCGCCCGGAACCCGGCTCCGAGCCCGATGGCCCCCGGGGTCGGTCGCCGCTCGGCTGGGCAGTGTTCGTCGACCGCCGCAGCGAAGATCCGCGCTGACCCGGCCGGGCCGGGTGATCCGGCTGCTACTCTCCGTGACCCTACAAACGCGGAGTGAGCGAACGGGTCCCGGGGGGCGAGGGCGAGGATGCAGGACCGCGAGCGCGTCGAGTCGCTCGTGCGCGGCGGCGCAGGCCGGTGATCGCTCGGCCTTCGGGGAGATCTACGAGCTCCATGCCGCCACGGTGCTGGGCTACCTGCGCGGCCTCGGGGTGCCGGATCCGGAGGACACGCTCGGCGAGGTCTTCGTCTCGGTGGTGCGCGACCTCGGGCGCTTCGAAGGTGATGCCGAGGGCTTCCGCCGCTGGCTCTTCACCATCGCCCATCGGCGGGCGGTGGATGCCCACCGCGCTCGAGCCCGTCGCCGGGAGGACCCCACCGACGCGCAGGATCTGGCCGATGCGGCCGCAACCACCGTCGACGTCGCGGACGCCGTGGTCGACCGGCTCGGGCTCGGCGCTCGCGCCCGGGAAGCCGTCGACCGTCTGACCGAGGACCAACGGGCGGTCATCCTGCTCCGGGTCATCGCCGACCTCTCGGTGGCCGACACGGCCGCGGTCCTCGGCAAGCAGCCGGGCGCGGTCAAGACGCTGCAGCGGAGGGCACTGGCCTCGCTGCGCCGCAACCTGATCCTGATGGGCGTTTCCTGATCATGGCCCCCGACGATTGCCCAGGTGTCCCCGGTGTCTAGAGACGATGAGATGGTCGTGTCTGCAGGTCCTCTCGGCGACCAGCTGCGCGTGCTGCGCGACGAGCTGTGCGTCGCCCCCGATCCCGACGTCAAAGCCGCGCACCTTGCCGCGATGGACCTCGCCATGGACCTCGAGTGGGGTCCGGACCAGGCCGAGCGGTCGCCGGTCCGGGAGCTCCCGGTGCGTCGGCGACGGGTGCGCACGCTCGCGCTGCCGGTCGCTGCGACCCTCGGCGTCATCGGGCTCACCTGCGGGCTGGCCGCCGCGGGAGGACTTCCCGGCCCGGCCCAACGGCAGGCGGCTCGGGTGGCCGGCGCGGTCGGCTGGCAGATCCCTGACCACTTCGGGTCCTCGAGCCCCACGAGGCATCCCGGTGCGGGCGGTGGTCGAGACCTGGCCCCGACGACCTCGACCAGCACGTCCGGAGCTGACGACGCTGGGACGGGTCCCGTCACCGTCGGCCGGCGCCGGCAGCTCGCACGCGTCGTCTCCGGCGGCGTCTTCCGGCTCCGGTGGATCGTCGCCCGGGAGCTCGGGCACCGCGCCCGGTCACACCGGCGCCGGCGCTCCTCCGGTCGCGCCGCGGGGAAGTCGGGCGCGGCGCCCGGCCAGACCGGCTCGACGCCGGGTCAGAGCGGGACCGCGCCCGGCCAGAGCGGGACCGGGCCAGGGAAGTCGGGCGATGCCCCGGGCCGGAGCGGGACCGCGCCGGGCCTGAGCGGCACCACTTCCGGGAAGTCGGGCGACGCGCCGGGGCACAACAAGGCTCCGACCGACGGCTAGCGCGCCGTTCGAATTCTCCGGTTCCCCCGTTTCTTCCCGCGCCGGTGCGGCGATTGCCCTGCCGACAGGGAAGACGTCTCTTTGGGGGAAGCACATGAAAGCGGTTCTCAAGCGCGGAGTGATCATCGGCGCAGTCGTGGCGACCGGAGTCCTGACCGTCGGATCCGCAGCTCCTGCGGGTGCCGCGGGACGGGGCCACGGAACGACGGCGAAGGTCGTGGGCACGGTCAAGATCGACTCGTCCGATCCGAGCGTGGCGCACGTCCTCGCGCAGTACCGCTGCACGATTGCCGACCCGCAGGCCAACCCGGGCCACCTCTGGGTGTCGGTCAAGCAGAACGACAAGGGCAAGGTCGATCCTGCGCTCGCGGCTGAGGGCTCGGGTGCGAGCGGCACCGCGACGCGTTGGGAGGACAGCCACCGCAACGCGATCAACTGCAACGGCAAGACGCACACGTCACGCTTCACCGTCGACCAGGTCGAGGGGAAGTCGGGGTACAAGACCCTCATCAAGGGGTCGGCGTGGGTGCAGTTCTGCCTCTTCGACGACACGACGCCGAAGGGCGATGGCGTGACCGACTTCGGTCAGCCCGTCTCGAGCATGGTCTGGGCGCGGGTCCACTAGCGATCTGACCAAGCTCGACCGGCGCCGGGCCCAGCGGTGCCGGTTCCGCAACGGCTCTGAGCGTGCCACAGCCCGGTAGCGCTCGGAGCCGTTGCGGTGGGCACGTGCTCTTCTGCACGAACCCACGGCGGAGATAGCGTGCGCGCCATGCGCTATCTCGATCCTGACCACTGCCCGCCGCTCGGTGACATGGTCGCCGAGCACGTCGCGTTGCCGTCGGATCGCCCGCGCGATCGGGCGTTCGTCCGGCTCAACATGATCTCGTCGGCTGACGGCGGCAGCGCGGTGGCCGGACTCTCGGGCGGTCTCGGCAACCGGGACGACCACGACGTCTACGGCGCACTGCGCGACGGCGCCGACGGTGTCGTCGTCGGGCTCGGCACGGTCATCGCGGAGCACTACCGCCGGCCGGCCCAGGAGCACCTGCGGATCTACGTGGTCGCCGATGTCGCCGACGTCTCCGGCAACCCGGAGCTCTTCGGTTCGGGCACCGCGACGCTGGTGATCCCCGAGGACGCCGGGCCCGCGCCCGCCGGAGTCGGGGAGATCCGGGGCGGCAGCAACGGGCAGGTCGACCTCCCGAACCTCATGCGCGAGCTCGCGGGCAAGGTGGTCGTGGCGGAGGGCGGCCCGACGTTGGCCGGCGTCCTCGCGTCGCTCGGGCTCATCGACGAGTTCTTCCTGACGGTCTCGCCGCGGGTGGTCGCGGGGGGTTCCGGACGGGTCGTCCACGGTCCGGACGCCGACCCGGGCGTGTGGCACCTCGCGCACGGCTTCGTCGACGACGACGGGTTCCTCTTCCTGCGCTACGTGCGTTCGGCGGCAGCACCTTCCTGACCGCGGGAGACCTCACGCGTCGGCGGTCACGATGTCGTCGAGCGGTGGGTCGAGCGAGACGCCGCGCAACGCCGCGAGCAGCGCGGCCGTCGCGACGAGGATGGCCCCGATGATCGCCGCGCACGCGCCGG
Source organism: uncultured Acidimicrobiia bacterium (assembly GCA_963770105.1). Classification (GTDB taxonomy): domain Bacteria; phylum Actinomycetota; class Acidimicrobiia; order IMCC26256; family JAENVU01; genus Chersky-806. The sequence continues at coordinate 1,246,267 of CAVYOL010000002.1, forward strand.
CGAACGCGCCGGAGACCGCGATCGTGCCCAGCCGGTCCAGTCGGATCGCGAACACCGTGCCGATGAGCCCCACGAACGCGAACGCGAGCAGTGCCGCGCCGCCCAGTGCGAGCGCGGGGCTCACGCGTCTGTCCCGGGCGTCCCGAGGTGTGGCAAACGAGACGGAGAGGAGCACCGCGGCCACGACCGCGGCCCATGCGGTGACGACGAGCACCGCGCCGATCACATCACTCGGGCGGTGGTTGGCCGTCGCGACCACACCGACCGCGATGCCGATCGCGTAGAGCGAGCCCAGGATCCCGACGACGGCGCGGTTGTGGCTCGGGGCGACGAGGAGTGCCGCGATCGCAAGCGAGAACGCGACCGTCGTATGTCCACTCGGGAAGGACGCGTCGGGCCCGACCGCGTCGAAGATGCCGAGGTTCGGGCGCTGAAGGATCGCGTGCTTGAGGAGCTCGGACGTGACGGTCGAGCCGCCGATGACGATCGCCGCGCCCATGGCCAGCAGCGGGCGGCGCCGGGCGAGCGCGACCAGCACGATCAGTCCGCCGACGAGCACGAGCGACGCGATCGAGATGGTGTTGAGCAGCTCGTGCGCGGCGTGGATGGTCCGGGGGCGCAGCGCGGAACGTCCGCGCAGTGCCGTCGCGTCGAGCCGCTGGCCCCAGGTGGTCCGGACACCGAGGAGGTAGACGGCGACGAACGTCACCGCCGACCCGAACGCGAGGGTCAGGAGGACGGTGCGGCGGTTCACCGCGACGGAGTCGGCCATGGGTCGCGCTCGTCAGCGCCGGGTGACTGCGGAGGTCATCGCCCGGCGCGGATCAGGCAGCGTGTCCGACCGGGACACCGTTGACGATGACCTGGTCCACCCGCTCGTCGAAGAAGCACACGAGCCCGGCGATGTCCTCCCGGCCGCTGAGCGGCTCCGGGTAGCTCCACGCCACGGCGGTCAGCTCGCGATCTCCGACGCGGGCCGACCAGTACTCCGCGTCGCCCTTGAAGGGGCAGTGCGTCTGCAGGTCGGTCTTGACCAGGCGATCCATCCGCACGTCGTCCTTGGGGAAGTAGTACCGGACGCCGAGCCCGGTCTCGTGCAGCAGCACCACGCGGGTGCTGTCCGCCAGGGATTCGCCGTCGACGACGATCTGGACCCGTTCGTCGGACTGCTCGGTCGTGATCGTGTGGCCACTCTTCATGTCCGGAGTCTCCCACGCGCCGACCGGTACGGTTCGTTCGTGGACCTGGGTCTGGCCGGTGCGGCGGTCGTGGTGAGCGGCGGTTCCAAGGGAATGGGGCGAGCTGCGGCCGAGTGCCTGGCGGCGGAGGGCGCTCGCGTCGCGGTGCTGGCCCGCACCCCGGCGATCCTCGACGAGACCGTCGCCGCGCTCCGCGAGCTCGGCAGTCCCGATGCGGTGGCGTTGCGGGCCGATCTGACCCGGCGCGACGAGGTCGACGCCGCGTTCGAAGCGCTGCACGACCGCTGGGGCGAGCTGCACGCACTCGTGAACGCAGCGGGTCCGGTGGAGGTGGGGATCAAGGGGTTCGAGGACCTCGATGACGACGAGTGGCTCGCGACGTTCGACATCGGGACGATCAGTGCCGTGCGGTGCGTGCGCGCGGCGCTTCCACTGCTGCGGTCCGCGCCGTGGGCCCGCATCGTGAACATCTCCGCGCACTCCACCCGCCGCCAGTCGCCGAGCCTGGTGGCGTACACCGCGTCGAAGGCCGCGATGACGAGCCTGGGCAAGAACCTCGCGCAGTCGCTCGCTCCGGAGGGGATCCTCGTGAACACGGTGTCGCCCGGATCATTCCTCTCCGAGGGCATGCGCGCGTACCTCCGTTGCGCAGCCGCCGGGCGCGGGATCGACCCGGACAGCCTGACCGACGCGATGCGGGTGATCGACGAGGACTTCGGGCACCCGGCGTTCCTGCCCCGCGCCGGGGATCCGCGTGAGATCGGTCCGCTGATCGCGTTCCTGGTGTCGCCGCTGAACTCGTACATGACCGGCGCCAACATCAACGTCGACGGCGGCTCGGACTTCTGAGTCGAGCTAGCGCACGCGAGCCGCAGTGACCGCGGCGAGGGTGAGGACGACCGGCAGGGAGATCGCGAGCGCGGCCAGGCGATGGCGACGCCGACGTTCCCGCCGACGCTCGCCGCGAGTCGGGGTGCCGACGGAGAACGCGGGATGGTTCCAGCACGGCGTCGAGCACGAGCTCTTCCTGGAGCTCGGCCCGCTCGGAGCTCGAGAGCCACGCGAGGGTCATGACGATGCCGCCGAGACCGAAGCACGCGTAGCCCACGACGATTGCCGCGGCCCAACCGCGGCGCGTGTAGCTCGTGTACTGGTAGAGGCGTTGTGGGATGCGCGCCAGGTCATGGATCCCGTATGCGACGACGGGGAAGCTGACGAGGTAGCAGACAACCATGAGGGGAAGTGTCACGGTCTGGCGACGATAGCGACCTCGTCGTGCGGTGCGCACGGGGTTCGCGCGCGTCTCGCGCGACAAATGGTGCGATGTGGTTACGAACGTCGCGGCAATGCGCGCGGTACGTGGTTCGGGTGCTCGCGCACCCGTCCGTTGACCACGGCAACGCCTTCGGCGCGCAGTCGTCGCGCCTGCTCGCGCGCGGAGGGAGCGACGAGCCGTCCGTCGGCGCGCACGACTGCGCCACCACGGGATCTCGTCGTCCGTGGCGGACGCGAGGAACGTGCCGACCGCTCGCGCGCGACCGGGGTAGCCGGCCTGATCGGCGACCCAGCCGTACGAGTACGTGTCGCCCGGCGGCAGGGTCAGGAGCACGGCGCGCACCGCGGCCTCGAGCTCGGTCACGGTCCGGAGCGTAGAGAACGACACCGAGAATTGGAGCGACCGGCCCTCCGCCACGGTGTCGCAGCGGAGAGCCGGTCGCTCGCGAGGTGGTTGCCTCAGGTGTTCAGCTGGTTCAGCTGGTGACCGTCTGCGTCATCGCGCGCTCGGACGGACGGTTGTTCGTGCTCCCGCGGTACACGGCGATGATCTTGTAGCTGCCGAGCGGAAGGTCGGTCACGGTGATGGCCGTGAGGCCCGAATGCAGGTTGCCTCGGCCGATCCACTGCCGCGAGTGGTTCGCACGTTCGCGGTAGAGGGAGACGAGACCGGTCGGCGTCCCCGCACCTGGGGCCACGGAGGAGACGGCCACGCCGTACGTCACCGGGTCGCCGAGGTGGGAGTTCTTCCGCGACGCCACGATGTTCGGCTTGCTCAGGGCCCTGGAGACCGTCTGCGAGGAGGTGTGCGTCGACGCCAGGTAGTTCGTCGTGGTCGCGTAATCCGCCTCGATGTGACCGTTCTGGACCGGGAGTGCCGCCGTCGTGAAGGTGGCGACGCCGGCGGTCAGGGTGCCGGTGCCCAGTGTCTCCAGTGAAGAGTCGTCCTTGACCCTGGAGAAGGTGACGGATCCCGTCGGGGTGCCGGCGGTCGAGGTCACCGTGGCGGTGAACGTGACGGCCTGACCCGAGCGGGACGGGTTGTGGTTCGAGGCGAGCGCGGTCGAGGTTGCGGCCTTCGCCACGACCTGGCTGATCGGGGGCGAGGTGCTCGTCAGGAAGTTCGTGTCACCACTGAAGACGGCCGTGATCTGTGCGGTGCCGGCCGGGTCGGAGGTCGTGGCGCACGTGGCCACTCCACCGCTCAGGGCCTTGGCGCCGCACGTGGCGATCGGGACGCCGTCGGCGTTGAAGCTCACGGTCCCGACGGACGGAGTGGTCGTCGCGGGGGAGACGGGAGCGATCGTGGCCGTGAAGGTGACCGGGTCGTTGAAGGTGGTGGTCAGGTCGCTGGAGGCCACTGCGCTCGTGGTCCCCGCCTTGTTGACGACCTGGGAGACCGCCGTCGAGGTGCTGGTGGCGAAGTTCGCGTCACCGGAGTACACGGCGGTGATGTTCTGGGTCCCGACGGCCAGCGCGCTGGTCGTGCAGGTTGCCGAACCGGCGGTCATTGCCTGGGTTCCACAGGCGGTGATGGTGGTGCGCACCGGTCTTGAAGGCGACGGTCCCGGTCGGCGTGCCGGCCGTCGACGTGACGTTGGCGGTGAACGTGACGGGACCGCTGAACACCGACGGGTTCGTGCCGGAGAGAACGGTCGTCGTCGAAGCGGCCGTACCCACGGTCTGGACCACGGGAGCCGAGGTGCTGGTCGTGAAGTTCACGTCACCGCTGTAGATCGCGGTGATGGAGTTGCCTCCGACCGGGAGCGTCGTCGTCGTGCACGTGGCGACGCCGGCGGTCATGGCGCTGGTGGCACAGCCGGTGATGTCGGTGACACCGTTCTTGAAGTCGACGGTGCCGCTCGGCGTGCCGGTTCCGGGTGCAGCTGCGGCAACAGTGGCCGTGAAGGTCACGGAGCCGCCGAAGGCCGACGGGTTCGTGCCGGATTGGAGCGCGGTCGTGGTCGCGGCCTGGGCGACGACCTGGGAGATTGCCGCGGACGTGGTCGGGTCGTAGGTGGCATCGCCGCTGTACGCGCCCGTGATCGAGTGCGTCGCGGTCGCCAGGTTCGCGGTGGTGCACGTCGCGGTCGCGACGTTCGTCACCGTCGAGGCCAACGGAGCGGCGGCGCAGAGCGAGGTGACTCCGTCAAGGAAGTTGACCGTTCCTGTCGGCGTCACGCCGGTGCCGGTCACGGTCGTGGTGAACGTCACGGACTGGCCGTGCACGCTGGCCAAGCCGCTGGAGGTCGTCACAACCGTCGGCGTCGCCAGCGCGAACGCCGGCTCCGCGGTTGCCGCGAGCATGCCGCCCGCGAGTGCTGCCACACAGACCAGTGGCAGCAGGAAACGCCGAGTGCTTCGGATCATGGAGTGGTCCCCCTCATTCGCTCGCATGACGAGTCCGACCCAAGGGTCTGGAGGACGACTCGATGCGGAGCACGGTAGTGGTCCTTGCTGGTGGTGCTGAACACGCGTACCCATCGGTCAGGGAGTGTGTCGCCTTGACCGATAAAGGCGATATAAGCGCCGAAAACATTTCATGTTTATCGCGGTGAGTGGCCGGGTATAGACCGGCTATTGGCAGTGTCGCGGACGGGCTGTTTTCTCGCGAATGCGCGGGCCCCGCTCACGGGCGGAGCGTCTGGGTCATCGAACGGTGTGACGCTCGGTGCTGCGTGCTCCCGCGGTACTCGGCGACGATCTTCCAGGCGCCGTTCGGGAGGTTCCCGACGGTGATCAGGGTGCTGCCGTCGGTGCGCAGGTTGCCTCGTCCGATCCAGGCGCGTGAGCCGTTCGCCCGCACGCGATAGAGCGAGATCAACCCGGTCGGCGTTCCCGCGCCGTCACCCTGCGAGGCGACGACGACCCGGAAAATGACCACAGTTCCAGCGGTTGCATTCTTCTGCGACGACGTCAGCAGTGTGTTGCTGAAGCTGCGCGAGACGGTCTGGCCCATCGTCGTGGTCGAGGCGGCGAACGTGGGCTCGCTGTTGTAGGTAGCCACGACGTGGCCCGATCGCACCGGCATGGCATCGGTGGTGATGGAAGCGTGGCCGGCGGCAAGGGTCCCGACTGCGAGCAGCTTCCGGGAGCTGTCCTTCTGCACCTGGAAGAAGGAGACGGTCCCTCCCGGAACGCCGGCCGTCGACGTGACGGTCGCACTGAGGGTCACGGCCTGACCGGACCGGGACGGGTTGTGGTCCGAGGCGAGTGCCGTTGCCGTGGCCGCCTTGCTGACCGTCTGGGTGATCGCGGGAGACGTGCTGGCGGTGTAGCTCGAGTCACCGCTGAACGCCGCGGTGACCGAAAGGCTGCCGACCGGGCCGGCGCTGGTCGCACAGGTGGCGACTCCGTTGACAACCGGTCGCGAGGTGCACGTGGGAATGGCGATCCCGTCGGCGAGGAAGATCACGACGCCGCCCGCGGGTGTGGAGGTCGCGGGCGAGACCGGGGCGATGGTCGCGGTGTAGATGACCAGGTCGTTCCACTCCGGGGATGCGTCGCTGGAGCTGACCATGGTGGTGCTCGCGGGCTGGGGGACGACCTGGGTGACGGGCGCTGACGTGCTGGCTGCGAAGTCGGCCGTCGCGGCGTAGACCGCGGTGACCGCGTGCGTGCCGACCGGGAGTGTGGACGTGGTGCAGGTGGCGATCGCAGAGCCGTCGAGCGCCTTCGTGGCGCAACCGGCGATGTCGTTGCCGGCGATCCGGAAGGCGACCGACCCGGTCGCGGTGCCGGCGCCGGGTGCGACGGTGCTGACCACCGCGGTGAACGTGACCGAGGTGCTGAACACCGACGGGTTGTTGTCGCTCTCGAGGCTCGTCGACGTCGATGCCTTGGTCACCGTCTGCGTGATCGGAGGTGATGTGCTGCCGCCGTAGCTCGAGTCGCCGCTGTACACGGCGGTGATGGACTGCATGCCGGCGGGGACCACGGTGGTCGTGCACGTCGCGATGCCGGCGGACACGGACCGGGTTCCGCACCCGGTGATGGGCGTGCCGGCGAGGTTGAAGCTGACGGTGCCACCATCCGGCGTCGTGCTCGCGGGTGCGACTGCGCCGAGGGAGGCGGTGAACGTCACGTCCTCGCCGTAGGCCGTGGTCAGGTGGTTCGAGGCGACGGCGGTGGTCGACGTCCCGGTCGCCACCGACTGGCTCAGACCCGGCGAGGTGCTCCCGTTGAAGTCGCCGTTCCCGGTGTACACCGCGGTGATCATCGGGCTGCCGGCCGGGTTGGCCCGCGTCGCGCACTGTGCCGCGCCCCCGGTCACGGGTTGGACGTCGCAGCCGGAGATCGGCGAGCCGTTGACGTTGAAGCTGACCGTGCCGCTGCCGGGCACCCCGGTCGCGGGGGACACGGCAGCGATGGTCGCGTGGTACGTGATGGGTGCGTTCAGGCTGGGGGCGGGGTCGTCGGAGCTGACGATGGTCGTGGTGTCGGCCGGGGCGACGACCTGGGACGTCGCGGGCGCGAACGTCGTCGAGCTCGCGGGGGAGTACGTGCCGTTGCCGCTGTAGGTCGCGGAGATGAGGTGGGTGCCGACGGCCAGGCCCGCCGTCGTGCAGCTCGCTCCGGCGGTCCCGGGGAGGATTTGGGCGATCGGAATGCCACTGCAAACCGGCACGCCACCGTCGAGCACATCGGCGGTTCCAGTCGGAGTGCCAGATCCACCGGTGATCGTTGCATTCAGGGTCACGCTTTGACCGAAGACCGAGGTCGAGTCAGTCGACGACACCGCCATTCCCCCAACAGGCACGGCCGCGAATGCCGGCTCGGCGTTGAGGGCGACGGTGGCGCCGGCGAGGAGCGCGGCGCAGAGGATCGGGAGGAGAGCCTGGCGGGGACTGCGGATCACGAGTGTCCCTTGGGTAGGTCGCATTGCGAGCCCGGCCCCGAGGTTCAGGAGGGAGGTGACCCGATGCGCCCCCATCGACCGAACCTCGCCGCGCCTTGAGCGGGCATTTCGCCCACCCCGAGAGTTGTTTTCCTCAACGCGCGTGGAGACCCCGTCGATGAAGCGTCGATGGAACGCCGGACGCTGCAAGGTCACCATCTTGTTGATGTCGTCGGCGGGCTCGTCCTGCTGACCGTGGCGGCCCTGCTCGTGGGGGTCGCGTTGCTCGTCGCCGCTTCGTAATCCGGGCGTTACCAAAGCATGCGCCGGTCGGTCGTAGCCTGAGGGTGGCCCGAGTGACGAGGAGGTCCGCGGTGTTCGTCGACGGTTTCGTGCACCAGCTACCGGACACCGACCCGGACGAGACCACCGAATGGCTGGACTCGCTCGACGCGGTCATCGACGGTCGGGGCACGCCGAGAGCCCGGTACCTCCTCGCCCGGCTGATGGCGCGTGCGAACGAGCACGGGGTCGGCGTGCCGTCCATGACCTCGACGCCCTACATCAACACGATCCCGCCCGAGCAGGAGCCGTGGTTCCCGGGCGACGAGCACATCGAGCGGCGCATCCGCGCGTTCGTCCGCTGGAACGCGGTCGCGATGGTGGATCGCGCCAACCACCGGTACGACGGGCTCGGCGGGCACCTCTCGACCTACGCGTCGGCCGCGGCGCTCTACGAGGTCGGGTTCAACCACTTCTTCCGGGGCAAGGGCAACGGCGACTTCGGCGACCAGGTGTACTTCCAGGGTCACGCGGCGCCGGGCATCTACGCCCGGGCGTTCCTCGAGGGGCGACTGACCGAGGAGCACCTCGACGGCTTCCGGCGCGAGGTGTCCGCGACGAGCGGCATCCCGAGCTACCCGCACCCGCGGCGCATGCCGGACTTCTGGGAGTTCCCGACGGTGTCGATGGGGCTCGGCCCCATCAACGCGGTCGCGCAGGCCCGGTTCAACCGGTACCTCCTGCACCATGAGATCGCGGACACGAGCGCGGCGCGCGTCTGGGCGTTCCTCGGCGACGGGGAGATGGACGAGCCCGAGTCGATGTCCGGCCTCTCGGTCGCGGCCCGGGAGAACCTGGACAACCTGATCTTCGTCGTGAACTGCAACCTGCAACGGCTCGACGGTCCGGTGCGCGGGAACCACAAGATCATCCAAGAGCTCGAGATGATGTTCCGCGGTGCGGGATGGAACGTCATCAAGGTCGTCTGGGGTCGCGCGTGGGACGAGCTGCTGGCCCGTGACGTCGACGGCGTGCTCGTCAACAAGATGAACTCGACGGTCGACGGGGAGTTCCAGAAGTACGCGACCGAGTCCGGCGCGTACATCCGGGAGCACTTCTTCGGCCCGGACCCGCGGCTCCAGAAGATGGTCGAGCACCTGAGCGACGAGGATCTCGAGCGCCTGCCCCGCGGCGGTCACGACTACCGCAAGCTCTACGCGGCGTACCAGGCCGCGATGAAGAACGAGGGCACGCCGACCGTGATCCTGGCCAAGACGGTCAAGGGCTGGACGCTGGGTCGCGGCTTCGAGGCGCGCAACGCGACGCACCAGATCAAGAAGCTGACGCCCGACGAGCTCAAGAGCTTCCGGGACCGGCTCTACCTCGAGATCCCCGACTCCGAGCTCGAGGACGGGCTGCCGCCGTACTACCACCCGGGCGTCGACTCGGAGGAGTACGAGTACATGATGTCCCGGCGGCGCATGTTCGACGGCTCGATCCCGGAGCGCGTGGTGCGGGCGAAGCCGCTCCCGGCGCCGGCCGACGACGTGTTCACCGAGCTGCTCGCGGGCACGGGCGAGAAGCTCCAGGCATCCACGACGACCGCGTTCGCCCGGCTGATGCGCAAGCTGCTCGCCGACGCGGAGATCGGCCGTCGGGTGGTGCCCATCATCCCCGACGAAGCCCGGACGTTCGGGCTCGACGCGCTCTTCCGCGACGTGAAGATCTACTCGCCGATCGGTCAGCGGTACGAGCCGGTCGACGCGAGCCTGCTGCTCTCGTACCGCGAGGCGAAGAACGGTCGGATCCTCGAGGAGGGGATCACCGAAGCGGGCTCGATGGCGTCGATGACGGCCGCCGGCACCGCGTACGCGACGTGGGGTCAGCCGATGATCCCGTTCTTCATCTTCTATTCGATGTTCGGGTTCCAGCGCGTCGGTGACCTGGTGTGGGCGTTCGGCGACCAGCGCGGTCGCGGGTTCATGCTCGGTGCCACCGCGGGCCGGACCACGCTGACGGGCGAGGGCCTGCAGCACTGCGACGGGCAGAGCCAGATGCTCGCGACCGCGCTGCCGAACTGCCGAGCGTACGACCCGGCGTTCGCGTACGAGATGGCCGTCATCATCCGGGAGGGCATCGCGCGCATGTACGGGCCGGAGCCGGACGACTGCTTCTACTACCTGACCCTGTACAACGAGAACTACGTGATGCCGGCGATGCCCGATGGTGTCGAGGACGGCATCGTCAAGGGTCTCTACCGGTACCGCGCCGCGTCGAGCCGCGCGCGCACCGGGCGCAGCTCCTCGCGAGCGGGACGATGATGCAATCCACGCTCGAGGCGCAGGTGCTCCTGGCCGAGCGCCACGATGTCGCGGCTGACGTGTGGAGTGCGACGAGCTACAAGATGTTGCGGGAGGACGCGCTCAGCACCGAGCGTTGGAACCGGCTCCACCCGACCGACGCGCCGCGCACGCCCTACGTGACCGAGCAGCTGCGCGAGACCGAGGGGCCGGTCGTCGCGGTCACCGACTTCCTGAAGAGCGTCCCTGACCAGATCGGGCGGTTCGTCCCCCAGCCGTTCATCCCGCTCGGCACCGACGGCTACGGCTACTCCGACACCCGTCCCGCACTGCGGCGCCACTTCGAGGTCGATGCCGCGCACCTCGTGGTGGCGGCCCTCGACGGGCTCGCGCAGCTCGGAGACATCAAGGGCGAGGTCGTCGCCGACGCCATCCGGACCTATGAGGTGGACGCCGAAGCACCCGACCCCCGCACCACCTGACGGTCACGCGTCCTTGCGGTTGCGTTCCTCGTCCGGGTCCCAGGGCTCCTTGACGGTGTCGTCGTCGTCGTCTTCGAGGTAGACGATCCCGGCCTCGTCGTCATCGACGTCGGCCAGCGACCCACCGCCTTCACGGAACATGCCGTCGTCGAAGCCCTGCTTCAGTTCGCGGGCCTCACGGAACCGGCGCGCTCTTCCTTTTCTGGGCACGCTTCACCTACCCCCGACCGGGCTTCGAATCCAAGCAGAGACCGATTATCTCGCATATCGCGCGGCAATGTGAAAAGCGGGGTCAGGAGGGCTCGGGATCGCCGTCCCGGCCGAGAAACGCTCGGTTCCCGTAGTGGTCGAGGTGGGTGACCTCCTCGACCGGGCGACGGGTGTTCGGCCCGTAGCCGCCGCCCGCCGGCCAGCCCAGGGGGATCACCGCGCACGGGGTGACCGAGCTCGGGAGGCCGAGGGTCCGCCGGGCCAGGGTCCGGGACCAGAGGGGGAGCGTGGTCAGGGCGGCACCGAGGCCGAGGCCCCGGGCGGCGAGCAGGAGGTTCTGGGTCGCGGGGAAGATCGAGCCGTAGTACGAGGTCCGGCCCATCGGGGAGGGAAACGAGTGCCCGCGCAGGCACGGGACGACGATCACCGGGGCGTCCTCGAAGTGGTCGGCCTGCCACTGCACCGCGGCGAGGATCCGGGCCTGGCTGAGGTCCCCCCGGGCCCGGGATCGGGCCATCCGGCGGTAGAGCGACCAGGCCTGGCGGTTGAGCCGGGCGAGCTGGTGCTTCACGTCCGGGCTCCGCACGACCACGAACTCCCAGCCCTGGAGGTTGCTGCCGGTCGGGGCCTTGACCGCGAGCCGGAGGAGCTCGAGCACGATGTCGTCGTCGACGGGCTCCTGGGTGAGGCGGCGCACCGCTCGCTGCGTGCGCATCGCCTCGGCCAGCGGCATCCGCAGGCCGTCGACCACCTCTGCGAGCTCGGGCATCGTTCCTCCACCGGGGACGTGAGGCGCCGAGCGTACCGTCGCGCCACGCCGACGGTTATCCTCGCCCACTCCGGGCGATTGGCTCAGGTGGTTAGAGCGCTGCCTTCACACGGCAGAGGTCACAGGTTCGAGTCCTGTATCGCCCACCCGGGAAGCAGGAGTCACGCGTAGCCCTTGCGCGTCCAGCGCAGGGTGAAGCAACTCTTGGGACGCGGAGTGCCCTTTGCGCCTCGTGTTGCCGTCACGTGCCGAAGGCCATCACCACGCGTCCGGCGGGGACGACCACACGCCCGGAACCCGCGGCTGGTGACGTGAATCGGGAGGGCACGTTGCCGATGTGCTCAGTGAGGATTGTTCGGCCCGAGGAAGCATCGAGCGCGACGAGCTCGCCGCTGCCGGTTGCAACGGCCCACACGGCACCACCGGCGATGATCGTGGGTCCTGGTGTCGACACTGGTGTTGTCCACCCGACGAGGAAGCTGTTGCCGGTTACGGTGACTTGTGCAATGACGCCGGAGCACGGGACGAACATCGTGTCGCCATCGTGCGCGACGCCTCCAAACGTGCGACCGCTGCAGACACTGCCGGCGTGTAGCTGTCCACCAACGCCACCGAGGTGACCGGCGTCGAGCAAGTAGCCGATGCCGCTCTTTCCGATCTGGAAGACACGACCTCCAGGCAGGAGCACCGGGCTGGTCGATCCGAGGTCGGTGTCGCTGCTGTTCAGCGACGCCCAGTTGCTCGGCGCGAACGAGTCGACGAGTTTCGAGTCCGCGCTGAGCCGAACGACACTGTTGCCGTAGTCGTAGGTTCCGCTACTCGAGCTGTTGCCGCTCGTGAGATACAAGCTGCCGTCACTTCCGACGGCGGCACCGGGCGGGGCCCAGAAGCCACCCTCGCGTTGCGTTGGGAGCGTGTAGGACTTCGACGGTCCGAGCCCTGAGCTGGAAACGGGCACCGAGACCACGCGGCCGTGATAGTCGCCGCAGTCGCCGAACCGTCCGCCATACGGGATGAAGACCTGTCCCCCGGAGAGGGTGAGGGCCGCTCGCTGGTTGTGGACGGCGGGGTCCGCGCCGGGGGAATCGACGGGAGCCGAGGCGACGAGACGCCCGGTCGCAAGGTCGAGTTCGAACAGCGTGTGTCGACCCGGTTGGGTCATGCCGACCGCGTATATCCGCCCGGCGTTCGCGTCGATGACGGGTGTGCTCGTGATACCGACGGGGTCGACATCGCCGCACGGGAGCGATGACCCCGACACTGGCTCGGCGAGGTGTGCCTTCCACACCGTGGTGCCGTCGGAGGCGTTGAGGGAGTAGACGCTGTCGTTCTCGGTTGCGATCACGACCCGTTCGCCTACCACCAGCGGCTGCGCATAGATGTCGCCGTCGAGCGCGAGGGATGCCCACTGCCGCCGGATCGTGCCGGACTTCGGCGGACCGTCGGGTGCGAAGCCGCTCCGAGCGGGGTCGCGGTAGTAGGTCGTCCATTGCCCGCCACCGCCGGACGTGGACGATGGCGGGCTGGCCGTCGAGCTCGTCGTCGATGCCGCTCTCGACGAGCGCGAGGTCGGTGATTGCGCCGAGCTCCCGGAACCGGACGAGCACGCCGCGAGCATGCACGCGGCTGTGACGACCGCGAGCCAGGCAGGAGATCCGCGCATCTCATAGGTTCTAGCCGGTCTCTCGCACCGGCACCGCTCGCTCGCCGCTCACGGCGACTTCAGTCGGACCAGTCGGACTCCCGGCGAGGGGTACGTGGTCTCAGAGCCGGCGTTCTGGGGCAGCCGCTTTCGGTCGGGTCACGCACCCAACGGGTAGGCAGCTTGACGTAGGAGAACCTCGACGAACACCGCGAAGGGTCAGCGCCTCACTCGGTCGCGTTCGCGTCGAGTCGGGCAGCGAGCATCGACGACGCGCTGCGCCATCCGGGCGCGCCGCCGTGGCACTCAGGCTGGATGTTCCGTGAGTTCGTCGAACCAGTCTCGAAGGAGCGGCGCAGCGAGCAAGATCGTCCCGTCGTGGTCGACGTCGCCGACGCATACGGCAGTGGTATTGCCACCTCGAGCCTGATGGTGCTCTTGAAGAAGTTCAGCCTGCATGGGCGTGACGTCGGCATCGTTGGTGCCGTAGTACACGCGGACGGGAGCGCGAGGAGCCCAGTCGAGGAGTCCGTTCTCTCGCAATCGAGCGAGGAACCAGTGGTCCATGTTCCCGTCGTATGCGGTAAGGAAGGCCGGGTGCAGCAGCTCCCGGGGTGTGCTCGGGAGTGCTGCAACGGTCTGGTCAGCGTCGTGTGTCCCGTCGAAGAGGGATCCCGCGACCTCGGCCCACGCGGGGGCGAGAACGCTCTCGAGCGGTTCGCGATAGTGGCGGGCGTAGGTCGTCGCGAGCCAAGCGATGTAGAGGCTGCAATACCTGGAGCCGCCCGTCAGAGCTCCTGCGAGGCCAGCCCCCGCAAGGTCACCTGGAGCCGCAACCGCAGCTGATGCTCTGAGGGTGAGGCCAATGATCGGCGCCGTCTCCAACAGTCGGTGCGCCGCAAGGACGGCGTGACCACCTTCGGAGAAGCCTGCGAGGAATAGGTCCGATGGCGCAGCAGGTGCGCCTCCGGCGATCGCAGTCGTGGCAGCGCGGATGCAATCACGGACCACCATCGCCATGTTGTCAGCGAGGTAATAGTCGTGCGCTCGATCGGACTCTCCGTACCCGAGATAGTCCGGCGCGATCAGCAGGTATTCATGTCCGGCGAAGACGGCCGCCGGCAGCAGGCCGTGCAGGACGTGTTTCGTCGAAGGTGCGCGGGTGCGCAGTGACTCGGTTCCGTGTTGCCAGCTCACGATGCCGCGTAGCCGGTGGCGTCTCCGTGGCAACGCAACCAGGGCGGATGCCTGCACGCACTCGTCGTCGGGGCTCGACGTCCAGTAGCTCAGGCGATGCAGTGTGATGCCGTGTTCCGTCGGCAGTGCCTTGGCGATTCCCCGCCGCCAAAACAGGCCTCGTATCACTGGGTGCGGGTATCCGCCGATCCGTTGCAGCGAGATCGGCGAGCCCGGGCTCTCGTGGATTTGCACCGCCGCTCTCCTCGACTCGTCGAACGAGTAGGAAACGAGCCGTCGAAATCGGTCCCGTTCCGACTCGTTCGCGTCCAGTCGGCCCAACTTCACGCTTTCACACGGCAGAGGTCACAGGTTCGAGTCCTGTATCGCCCACCCGGAGCAGCAGCCGAATCTGAGCTCTGCCGTGGTCGGGCGACGGCCCAGGACATCTAGCGGGTTGGGCCCCTTCGCTCTACCGTTCGTGCCATGACGAACGTGCTGGATGTCCAGACTGACGGGCACCTGCGGGTGCTCCGTTTGAATCGACCCGATCGCAAGAACGCGCTCAATGGTGAGCTGATCGAAGCCATCGTCTCGGCCGTACGTGCCGCAGCCAGCGACGACGGTGTCTGGGCGATCGCCATGACGGGCAACGGGGACGCCTTCTGCTCGGGTCTCGATCTCTCCGGCATCGGCGACGATCGAGAGGAAGACGACGGAGCACCCCCTGAGCCGTCCGACGAGGAGCGAGCCCGCGACCATTTCGCGCTCGTCATGAGGTTCGGTTGCGAGAAGCCGATCCTGGTGGGTGTGAACGGCGTCGCGGTCGGTATCGGCGTGTCGCTCGCGATGGCGGGCGACATGCGCCTCGCGGCCCCGTCTGCGCGATTCCACCCCGGGTACGCCCGGGTCGGCGCGTCGCCTGACGGCGGGCTCACGTGGACTCTTCCCGAGGCGGTCGGGTACGAGCGGGCGATGCGGTTCTTCCTCGAGAACCGGATGGTGCCGGCCGCAGAGGCGCTCGCGATCGGGATGGTCGGTGAGATGACCGAGACGGACGACGCGTTCGAGACGCGCTTTCTCGAGTACGGCCACCTGCTTGCCGGGGTCGCTCCTCTCGCCGCCCGACAAACGAAGCACCTGGTGGGGCGCGTCACCCGCCCACCCGAGCTGCAGGCGCACCTGGGCGCGGAGTTCCGGCTGACGCTGGGGGCGTTCACGACGGCGGATAGCAAAGAGGCGGTCCGGGCGATGGCCGCGCGCGAGCGGCCGACATTCACTGGTCATTGACGACGAGGTTGCCTTGAACCCGAGGCGCCCGCACCAAGTCCTGTCGCCGTAGTCGAGCGAAATCGGCGTGCAGTTGCCTCACGATGCCGTGTACCAAAATCCGTACCAAAGCTTCGCGTAGGAACGGCTCGGAACCGGACCGAACGAGTCCGAAGGACGTCGTTGCGGGCCTGGTCTTCCCTGCCGTTCACGAGCTGACGGTAGGCACGAGGCGCTCAGACTTCAAGCGCTTGAACGATGACGACCCAGCCCGCGAGCGCGCCAAACACGCAGGGCCGGGGAGCCGCCGCCGGGGAAGGAGCGAACGGCGTCCCCGGCTTCGCGCGGGTCTCGTCCGTGAATCAGCCGGTTGCGCCCGACGTGCCCCTCGGCGCCGCTAGACGTCCGAACCGGGTGCCCGTGCGTTGCTCCGCTGATAGCGACGTCCATGCCGCCGAGAAGCGGATTACCCAGCCCGGCGAGCAGCCACACCAGCCATTCCCGAGCACCGACCGTCAACGCAGATCGATCGGCAGTTCTGAGACGTGCACGATGGGTATGACGCCGCGAGAGCAATCAGGCGCGCGGATCGGCTCGCGCTGAGTTTCGGGTCGGGTTGGAGTCACAACGAACATGAAAACAACAAACCTTGGTGAAACCGATGGACTGCCCACAATCGAGTGGTCAGAAGTCGAACGGCAGCTCGCAGGTCTCCTGACGCACGACGATCCGCGCTCGCCGAACCGCTCGACATTCTGGCTGACGACCCTGAACACGGACGGAAGCCCACACGTGACGAGTGTGGGCGCCCTTTGGCACGCGGGCTCATGCTGGTTCCAGACCGGCCAACGCACACGCAAGGCCAAGAACCTTGCACGCGACCCACGCTGCACGATCAGTGTCGCCACGAAAGGCTTCGACGTGATGGTCTCGGGCGAAGCCCGGCGCGTGGCCGACCCGACGACCGTGGCCGAGATCGCGGCATTGTGGGCGAAGAGCGGATGGCCCGCGCAGCCCGACGACACGGGGACCGGCATCACCGCACCCTTCAACGCGCCGACGCTCGGACCGCCGCCGTGGTTCGTCTACGAAATCAAGCCGCGCACCACGACCGCAGTCGGTACCGCAGAAGAGACTCCGGGTTCAACGCGCTGGCGGTTCTGAGTCACACGAACGACACGCTCCTCTCGAGGGTCATGATCCGGTCGGTCAGCGCCAAGGCTCCACCTGGCTTGGCGAACGACGTACGTGCGGCATGCAAGACGATGGCGATCCTCAAGGCAAGAGCGCGCTCGTCGATATACAGGGATGCGCAGACCTGGCAGTGCCGTGGTCAGCGCGCTCGTCATTGGTGTGACGCTGGCCGTGGGTATCGGCGCGAACCTGGCCTCGGCCGGCGCGCAGTCGAAGCGCCGGACTGTCGATCCGTGCAACCTGCTGAGTCGTCGGGACATCCGTCGGATTGCCGGTTGGCGCGTTCCTGAGGGAGTCCTTGCTGCCCAGCACCGGCGTGGCCAGGCGGTGTGCAGCTTCACGGAGCCCCACCTCGCAGGCATGGTCCAGATTCAACTGGAGCATGGTGCGGGGATGGCAGCGCTCGACCGTCGGCGTGCCGAAGCACATCGCCTGAAGCTCGGTTCCGGCCACCGGGTGAACGTCCAGGGCGCCCGCGCCGCGTTCGAGATCCCGACCCACGGGCTCGTGGGGATGCTCGTCCACGATGACTTCGCGCAGGTGATCACGATCGGTGGGCGCGTGACCGATCGCCAACAGCGGTTGATGGCTGCCGTCGTGGCACGGAACCTCCGATGAACCGCCGGACCTTCCACGCGTTGGTCCTGACCACGATCGTCGCCGTGCTCGCGATGGCGACGATCGGCCGCGCGGGCGCAGCGAGCGCGCCGCACGAAGCGCGTGTCTCCGCGCCGGAGCGAACCGCCGGCGCGGTGCCCATCCCGGTCTCCGGCGCTCAAAGCGGCGTTCCGCTGTTCATCGGGGCGGGTGTCGCGTCGAACCCCGGCATGCTGCTCATGACGAACTGGGATGACTTTGTCCGGTTGGTCCGCCGCGCCGAGCCCGTCGTTGGTCGCCGCGGTATACGAGTTCTACATGCAAGGCGGCTCGACCGCGTTGGTGCTTCCGACCGGCAGCGAGGACGCACCCACATTGGGTGCGGCGCTGACTGCCGTCACTCCCGTCGGGCCGAGAGCACCGGTGTGGGATCTCATCGTCATCCCGGCGTTGAGTTCGCTGAGCCCGACCGACTGGCTCACGACCGCAACCCACATGACCGCGACGGCCACAGCCGCGAAGGCCACCGCGCTCCTTGATCCTCCAGACAGCACGGTCGCCCTCACCACGTCGGGGGACGCCGGGCCGCTGACGGATCTCGCTCTGCAGCTTCGCCGGGCGGTGACCTCGCCCGGCAACGCGGTGCTCCTGTCCTCCGGCCTCGTGGGGATCGTGACCCCGATCAACCCGCAGCAGCCCACGGTGGTATCCGGCGCTGCCGTCCTGGCCGGCGCCATCACGGTCACGGACCTCCAGCAAGGCGTCTGGACCGCGCCGGGCGGTCCGGGTCGGACCGTGTTCGGCCTGGAGCCGGTGCTGACGGTGGACGACACACTCGGAAGCGAGCTCGCGTCCCCAGGCGCGATCAACTCCTGGCGGGTCTTTCCCGGGTCCGGGACCATCCTGTCCGGCGACATGACCTTGCAGGGCGCGGGCTACGACCGGTGGATCACCCAGCAACGGTTGACGAGCTGGATCAGTCGTTCGGTCGAGCCATCGCTCGAGGCTGCCGCGTTCGAAAGCAACGACCCGACCCTGTGGGGCGAGGTCACCGCGGGCATCTCGACCTTTCTGACCTCCGTCTGGCAGCAGGGCGGTCTCATCGGCGCCGCGCCGGACGACGCGTTCAAGGTCGTCGTCGGACTCGAGACGATGTCGCCCCAGGACGTCGCGGATGGACTGCTGAAGGTGAACGTCCAGCTGTACTTCTACGCCGTCGCGGCGCCCGTCCTCGCGTTCCAACAGCAGGTCGGGCCAGGTTCCTAGTCGACGGGTAAGCGGACGTTCGCCGCGGCGTCGCCGAGAACCGGTTCGAGCAGCCACCGGCCGGGCAAGCGATTCCGCCGACCGAACAGAGAGTCGCTCGCGCGATGTGTGCGTGACCTCGGCTCGTGCGGTCAACCGCTCGGAGCACCGGGCACTCCCGCATGCTGGTTCGCTCGGAGCGGTGCGAGCGCGACGGTGAGGCTGGCGACCCAGACGCTGCCGAGAAGCCAGCCGCCGAGTACATCGGTGGCCCAGTGCATGCCCAGGTAGACACGCGAGACACCGACGAGCAGCACGATGAGCGTCGCTCCGAACCAGGTCAGCGCGCGCAACGTACGCGACTGGCTGAGGAAGGTGACCACCAGCGCGACCGCGAAGTATGTCGCGGCGGCCTGGGTCGAGTGCCCGGACGGGAAGGCCGATGAGTGCGCTTGTTGGAGGCGTAGGTCGACGGGTGGGCGGTCCCGACCGATCACATCTTTCGTGAGAACACCGAGGAGCGACGCACCGCCAACGGCGAGCGCGACGAACAACGCGAGCCATCTCCGTGTGGTGAGAAGCAGCGTCACGACGACCAGGACGGTGAGGGGGATGACCACGGCGCTGCTTCCAAGCCATGTGACGAGGCGCATCGCGTCGGTCCACGTCGGGGAGCGGTGGTCCAGGAACCAACCGGTGATCCGGGAGTCGAAAGGCGTCGAATCATCCGGCGCCCAAGCGAGCTCGAGCAGAAGGCCGAGCGCGACGGTCAGTGTGAACGCCAGTACGAAGGAGACGCCCACTCCGAGCGCGACGCGTCTCGGATCGTGTGATCGGGTGGGGGCAGCAGCCATCGTCGGGAAGGTGTCGGTCAATCGATGACGTACGGCCAGAACACGATCACACCGATTGCTGCCGCGAGCCCGGCGGCGAACAGCACCGCGCCGGCGGCGAGGTCCTTGATGGTGCGGATGTCTTCGTCGTGCTCGGGTTGGACGTAATCGGCCAGTGCCTCGATCGACGTGTTCAACACCTCGGTAGCGACCACCACGTTTGCACAGACGAGCAACACCGCCCAACGGGTCACCGACACGTCGTACGTGGCCGCGAGCACAATGACGCCGAGGAGGACCCCCAACATGATCCGCAGGTTGCGTGCCTGAGCGGCGAGGAACAATCCGCGGCCGGCGCATCGGAAGCTGTTTGCGAGGTTCCCGAGAGGTCTCATCATCCCACCATCGCTCAAGCGCCGGGCTAGCTCCGGCACCGTGGTGTCACATCGCCGACGTCGGGCATTCACATCGTGACGTTGAGGGCTCACGCCTACCGGGTGATCCACCCCGTCACCTGGGTGACCGACTGATCAACCTTGCGGCGAAGCGCGTGGCGCGCAACCTCGACAAAGGCCGCCATCAGGTCGGCCCGGACGCCCGGCTCGATCCGGTCCACGTCGTCCTCTCGGATCCGGTGAGCGAGGCGAACGGTCTCCCGGAACTGCTCGACGACACTGACGCAGCCGGGGCACAGCGCGAGGTGGGCGTCGATGCGAGCGACGTCTTCGGCGGGGAGCGCGCCGTCGAGGTACTCGGTCACGAGCTCGACGAACACCTGGCAGGGTATGCCTTCGTTGTGGATTGCCGTCACGTGGCCATCGTGCCTTCGAAGTAGAGCTCGAGCGCCCGGCGAACCCGTGCGTGGGCCCGATGGAGCAGCACTCGTTGATTGGTCTCAGTGAGCCCGAGGGCGTTACAGACCTCCGACGAGGTCCAGCCGTCGATGTCACGCAGGGTCAGCACCTCGCGTTGGGCCGCCGGCAGCTGCTCGATCGCGACACTGACAACGCCGACCGTTTCGCGGGCTTCGAGGACGCACTCAGGCTGCGTCTCCCACGCCATCGGAAACGAAACCCATCCTCCCGGGTACTGCTCGGTCGGTGCCGGGGTCCGAAACCGCTCCGGATCGAAGGTCGGACGGTCGCCGTCGACGAGCGCGTTCGCCGCGGAGGAGAACGGGATCGTTCGCTTCTCGCGCACGCCCTTCGTCCGAGCGATGTTGAGCAGGATTCGGTAGAGCCATGTCTTCAGTGACGATCGCTGCTCGAAGCCGTCGATGCCCCGGATCAGCCCCATCCAGGTGTCCTGCACGACGTCGTCGGCCAGTGCGTCGGTGGGTACGTAGCAGCGGGCGATTCGGCGCAGGGTCGAGTCGTACGTCCCGAGCAGCCACTCGAACGCTCGCTCGTCACCTTGGCGCAGCGCCGCGACCAACGAGTCGTCGTTCGGAAAGGTGTCGCTGAACCCGCCCATGCCGCGGCCCATCATGGGGTTCGCCGCTCGGAAGTGCAATCCCGAACGGTTCAGGCTTTTCGAGCGAGATCTGAAACATCTCGGCGACTCACCGCACTACACCCCGTGAGCCCAGCGCAGTTTGACGCGCTCGCGTCCGGACCCGACTTCGCCGATGACCAGGTCCTCGCACGCCGCGCTCGCGGCTCGTGACCCGGATGCCTTCGGATTCCTGCTCGATCGCTATCACGGCCCGCTGCTGCGACTCGCCCGTCAGTACGTCTCCACGGGGGCGGTCGCCGAAGAGGTCGTGCAGCAGACCTGGCTCGCCGTGATGCAGAGCATCGACCGGTTCGAAGGCCGTGCATCTGTGAAGACCTGGCTCTTCCGCATCCTCGTGAACACCGCCCGGGCGAACGGGGTGAAGGAGCACCGGTCGATCCCGTTCTCGTCGGTTGCGCCCGTCGACGATCGGGAGCCGGCGGTGGATCCCTCGCGATTCCGGAGATTCCGCCACGCCGGCCAGTGGAAGCAGCCTCCTGATCCCTGGCCCGGACCCGAGGAGCAGGCGCTTGACGCCGAGGTGCTCGCGGTCGTCTCGGCGGCCATCGAGCAGCTGCCGGCTGCGCAACGGGAGGTCGTGACCCTTCGCGACGTCCTGGGCTGGACTGCACCCGAGGCGTGTGCCGCGCTCGAGGTGAGTGCGGGGAACGAAAGGGTGCTCCTGCATCGGGGGCGATCGAAGGTCCGTGCTGCGGTCGAGCGGTACTACGACGAGGAGGGGGAGCAGTGAGCCCCGCGCCGTATGTGTGCCGCCAGCTCGTCGAGGACGTGACCGCGTACCTCGAGGGGTCGCTTCCCGCGGAGACGGTTGCTCTCGTGGAGGCGCATCTTGCCGACTGCCCGCACTGCACCGAGTATCTGGCCCAGATGCGCCGCACCATCACGATGAGCGGCGCGATCGCTGAGCGGGACATCGACGCGATGCCGGGCGAGCTGCGGTCTCGGCTGCTCGACGCATTTCGCGGACGCGAGGCGTAACTCCTCGTCCCCTCGGCGCACTGCAGCTCCCGTCATCATTTTCTCCAAGGAATGGGAGCACCATGAAGTCGTTGATTCGCATCGTCGCGGGCGCGAGCGTGGGAGCGCTCGCACTGCTCGGCGTGTCGGCCGGCGCGGCCGGCGCCACGGGCATCGGGGAAGCGCACCACGGGTTCCCGGACTTCGATCGTCACGCAGTCTTCGCGCAGACCAACGATCCGATCCATAACCGAGTGCTCGCATACTTGCGCCGGCCCGACGGCACGCTGACCGCAGCCGGAAGCTTTGCCACGGGTGGAACCGGAGGCAAGGCCGACGGTGCCGTCGTGGACCCGATCGCATCGCAAGGTTCTGTGGCGTTCGATGCGGCGGCACACGAGCTCGTGGTCACGAACGCAGGCAGCAGCTCGGTGTCCGTGTTCCGTGTGGACGGGGCCTCTCTGCAGCTGCGTCAGGTCCTGCCCTCAGGTGGGGCGTTCCCCGTGAGCGCGACCATCCACGACGGCCTCGTGTACGTGCTCAACGCGGGTGGTGACGGCTCGGTCACGGGCTACCGAGCCGGGTTCGGAGGACTGCACACGATCGGGACCACGAGCCTCGGGCTCGGCAACACGAACCCTCCGTTCTTCACCGCGGGTCCGGGCCAGGTGGGCTTCAGCCCCGACGGTCGTGAGCTCCTCGTGACCACGAAGTCGCACGGGACGGTTGTCGGGTTTCCCGTGCGCTATGACGGTCGTCTGGGTGCAGCGGTCGCGAACCCGTCGACGGGCGCCGTCCCGTTCGCGTTCTCGTTCGATTCCCTGGGTCGTCTCGTCGTCGTCGAGGCCGGCACCAACTCGGTGTCGACCCACGTGGTGCGCGCGAACGGATCCCTGATCAACCTCGCCGGCCCGGTGACGGATGGCCAGCAGGCCGCGTGCTGGATCACGGTCGCCGGTCGGTACGCGTACGTGGCGAACGCGGGCAGCTCCACCATCAGCACCTTCCGCCTCGGCTTCGATGGCTCAGCGACGTTGTTGCCGGGAGTGACTCCGACGTCGGGCGGATCCGTCGACCTGGTCTCGTCGCCCGACGGGCGATTCGTCTACAGCGAGAACGGTGCCGCGGGAACCATCGACGAGTTCCGCACCGGCCCGGACGGATCGCTCACGGCGATCGGTCGGGTGACCGGGCTCGCGGCGCAGGTCTTCGAAGGCATCACCGCCACCTGACGGGATCTCTGCATACCCCGAGTCGGCGGTGCGGTCTCTCCATTGGAGGATCGCACCGCCGGCGCGCGCCCGGAGCTATCGGTGCTCGGGATTCGGGAAGTCGAAGCGGCACCCCGCATCCCAGAGTGAACGCTGGTTGCCGTGCACCGGTATGCCGCCGGCATCCTTCAGCATCCGCGCGAGGTGCATCAGGTTCCACGTCATGAACGTGGTGTTCCGATTGGTGAAGTCGTTCTCCGGCCCACCGGATCCCGGGTCGAGGTACGAGGGACCGGGCCCGGCCTCACCGATCCACCCGGAGTCGGCCTGGGGCGGGATCACGTACCCGAGGTGCTGGAGTGAGTAGAGGACATTCATCGCGCAGTGCTTCACGCCGTCTTCGTTGCCGGTGACGAGGCAACCGCCGACCCGCCCGTAATAGCGGTACTGCCCTTCGTCGTTGAGGAGGTGCGAGTTGCCGTAGAGCCGCTCGATGATCTGCGTGCACACGGAGGACTTCTCGCCCAGCCAGATCGGCATGCAGAGCACGAGGATGTCCGCCGCCATGACCTGTTCGAAGATCTGCGGCCAGTCGTCCTTCGCCCAGCCGTGCTCGGTCATGTCCGGCCACACGCCGGTGGCGATGTCGTGATCGACCGCCCGGATCTCGTCGACCGCGATGCCCTGGCGGCGCATGATCTCCATCGAGATCGCCGCCAGCCCCTGAGTGTTCGAGATCTCAGGCGACCGCTTCAGGGTGCAGTTGATGAACAGTGCATGCAGGTCCGAGAAGTCCCATTGAGATTGCTCGCAGAGGCTCTCCTGCATGTCGGTCAGCTTCACTCCGGCCGTGGTCATGTGCTTCCCGTTCTCCCTGTGGCTTCGGCGGCAGTCGGCATGTCGTCCCCCGGCGCCGCCATGCATTACAGGGCACGTCGAAGGCACTTTTCGAAGATGGGTCTGTAACGCGGGCGGACCGTCCGCCGACGGTAGAGCGGCAGACCACAGAAAGGACCCACGATGGCCTTCATCCAGATCATCGAGTTCCGGACCGAAAAGATCGACGAGATGCGCAAGCTCGATGGGGAGTGGCAGGCCCGGGCGAAGTCCGCCGGCGCAACCGCTCAGCGCGGCATCCTTTGCTCTGACCGTGACGACCCCGGCCGCTACTACCAGATCGTGTTCTTCGACTCCTTCGAGGACGCGGAGAAGAACTCGAGCCTGCCCGTCACCCAGGAGTTCGCCGCAAAGATGATGGCTCTTGGTAACGGCGAGCCGACCTTCCACAACCTCGACGTCGTGGAAGCTCTCGAGTACCAGTAGGTCCGGCGCGGGGACACGGTCGCCGGTGCGCCGCTGCGTCTACGCCGCGAACGGCCCGAGCCCGATGAGCACAACTGTGCTCGTTCCGAGGGTCATCTCGAGCTCGCCTTGCGCGCTCTCTCCGGCGCGCTCACCGTCCAAGAGCCGCACAAGCACTGGCGCGCCCTTGGTGACACCGGCGAAGACGTCGGCTGAATCTGGCATCCCCTCCCAGCGCGAGTGGTCGGGGTTGTCGATCGACACCTCGATGATCGGACCGTCGTCGCCGCCGAGCTGCACGCGACCCTCGTACTTCATGCCACGACCTTAAATCTTGTATCGCCCACTCGGGAAGGCCCGATCGGGCAGGGAGCGGTCGGTGGGCTGGTGCTCGGCTCGTTCCGGGTGAGGCTCAATCGGAGCGCAATGCCTTGGCCGTGCGGGTGCCGGCGGCGGCGCGGGCGGGGAAGAGCGCGACGAGGTTGATGAGCGCCAGTACGCCAATGGCGCCGAGGAAGATGACGACGGTTGGTAGCACGACGACGGTCGAGATTCCGAGACCGTCGGCGGAGAGGCGCCACGCGGCGCGGCCGATGGCGATGCCGAGTGGGATCCCGAGCACGAGACCAACTGCTGCCAAGATCGTTGCCTGCCAGGCGATCGTACGGCGGACTTGCCGACGATCGAAGCCGAGGGTCTTGAGGACGGCGAGGTCGCGGCGGCGGCGTCGGACTGTGGTGACGAGTGCGTGCCCGACCGCGAGCAGCGCGAGGCCGCCGAGGAGGGCGGCGAGCGTCACGGGGAGCCAGCCGATGTGTCGGAGGCGGCCGATCTCGACGGGAACGGTGCTTGTCGCGGGATTGCCGAGCCCTGAGAGTGCTGCGATGCGACGGTCGACGGCGGTGTGGTCACTCCGAGGTGTGTAGCGGCCAACGAGATACCGGTTGGATGTGGCGTTGCTGTCGAAGATGTGGGTGAGGCCCGCACCGGTGAAGGCGCCGCCGTCGGCGAGTGCTTGTGGGTTGCCGAAGCTGGGGAACACGACCTGTCCGACGATCCGGTACGCCGCGGTTCCGTGCGGGCCACGCCCGCGTACCGTGTCGCCGATGCCCTTACCGAGAGTGTGGAGGGTGGCGTGTCCGAGTGCGACTTCGTTCGGAGCTCGTGGCGCACGTCCCGTCACGATGGCGGGCTGGATCGTGCCGCGTACGCGGGTGAAGCCCCAGCCGGTGAGGGTGTGCCCGTCGAGTTGGATGTCGTTGGTGCACACGGCGGCGATCGCTCCGACGCCTGTTACTCGGGTGAGGCCGAAGTCGTTGCGGCCGCAGGTGTCCTTGAAGTTCGTGTCGGCAGCCTGGAAGTCCCAGGTCGCACCGTAGAGGCGTGGTGTCGCGACGAGGTGATCGAGGCTGGACGTGAACACGAGGATCGCGGTGACTCCGAGGACACCGAAGATGGCACCGAGGTAGGCGGAGCGGACCGGAACCGCGGTCCTGCCGCGCCCAGGTTCCAGGGCCATCCGCAAACCGTTGGTGGCGGTCGGTGCCAGACCCGCCCGGCCGGCCGTCTCGACGACGGTTGAGGTTCGCCGATGCGCTCCCGAGCCCGGGTCGAGCGCCGACTCGCGAGTGCCGCGAACCGCCGCGAGCAAGGCGATGACCAAGACCACGAAGCCGACCGCGATGACGCCCACTGCGAGCACCACCCAGTCGAGGTGGAAGCCGACGTCGGGATCGGCGCGGCGAGCGACACCGATTGGAAGCAACGGCGACGCAGCGATCGCGCCCAGTGCGGCGAGAAGCCCACCAGCGGCCGCGATGAGCAACGCGGACGGGCCGCTCACCATGACGCGTTGGGCGCGGGTGGCGCCGAGCGCCCGCAGCGTCTCCTGATCGATGCCGAGCAGTGCGATCTCTCGGGTCAACACGATCCCGATCGTGACGACCCCGGCCAGGCCGGCCACTCCGGCGAACACCCACAACGTCAACGACAGGACATCAATCGCGCTCTGGGCGCTTCGGGTGTCTTCCGCCGCGGCCTGGACGCTCAGGCCTCCCGACTTCGCGAAGATCGGGCGCGCGGCCTTGACGACGCCCGGTACAGCAGATGCGCCGTGGCGGGTCCGAACCTGCACGAAGACGCCGAAGTTGGCGATGCGGTGCAAGTAGGCGTGGTTGAACGCCGGCGTCAGAACGACGATGCCGCCCCCCGCATTGGTGTCGCCCAGGTCACCTGGGCGTCGCACGATCCCCACGATCTGTAACCGGACGCGCGGGCCGGCCGGTGGGGGCGGCCGGCCACCCCCTTGAGCGGTGGCGAACTGAGCGGGCGTGTACGACGCGAAATCGAGATGCCCTCCGACCCCCTGATGAAGCTGCCGGGCGAGGGTCTCGCCGACCGTGACCTCATCCGGTGCATCCGCATTGGCCCGCCGGCCTGCTACGAGACGGGATCGGTCCATGACGCTTCCCATCGCGCCGTCTACCGCGGCACCGGGCGACAAGGTCGTCGCCTCGTGAACTGGCCGGAGAGCGAAGAAGCGCACGACCGCGATCGCTGCGACATCGGGCAAGCGACGTAACGCACCCAGTTGTGCGGGTGTCGGGGTGTAACCCAATGCAGGGAGCAGGCTCACCGACGACGAGCGGCTCTCCGCATTGAATCGCGCCAAGGCAGTCTCGCTGCGCCGAGCCCCCGCCGCCGTCGCCAGCACCACCGCGCCAACCACCCCGACCAACACGACGAGCACCACGACACTGCGCCATCGCCGGCGGATCTCACTCGCCGACAACATCCCTACCGCGCCCAGCTCAACCGCCCCCCGCCCACACCAACCCGCGCATCACCGTGCCCATCCCGCCCAACCCCGACCAACGACCTCAACGGTCACATCTCCCATTCGAAGCCAACCGGCGCCTCCACCACAAGGAGGCCAGGGTCCCCAACCCGGGGGTGCTAGCCCCCTTCCCCGTGCCGAAAGGCCGAGTTCAGTCCGACGGCGTCGCGGTGCTCGCCAGGAGCGGGAAGAAGTGATGGGCCACGTCTCGCAGGACAGGGACGACGAGTGCCGGGGTGATCGTCGTCCCGGGCGCGTCGAGCTCCGCGGGCAGCACGACGTGGTCGAGGGCGGCGGACCGATCGCGAGGCACGCCGAAATACTGCCATTCAGCCCGCGGTCGCCGCGATCGCTCAGGCCTCTCTGCGCAGCCGGCCGCCGAGCCTCGAGACCAGCAGCGCGACCACGGTGACCAGGTACACCTGACCGAGGAGCCCTTCCACGGATGCCAGCGCCCGTCCGAAGCCGGTGGCGGCCGTCAGGTCGCCGTACCCAACCGTCGTCATGGTGACGAAGCTGAAGTACTGGTAGTCGGCGCTGGTCGCGGTCTTCTGCTGGGCGAAGAACGGCACCGAGCCGAAGTCACCGATCGCAGTGAACATGAACGCGAAGAACATGCCGAGCAACACGTAGATGCAGACCGCGCCGAGGACCGTCTCGATGTCGATCACGCGGCGGCGCCAGATCGACATCACGATGGCGATCGGCGCGACACCCACGAGGAGAAAGCTCAGGATCGACGCGGAGCCGCGGCCGGTCGATGTGTCGGTGATCAGCGCATCTACTCCGACGGCGAGCCCCACGGCAATGACGATCAGGGAGAACCTGAGCAGATGGCGGTTTGCCTCCGCGGCCGCGAGCGCGGCCAAGAGGGTCAGACCCTGCAGGGCGACGAGTGTGAGCGGTACCCACGATCCGATCGGGGCCGAGGCGCTGAAGACGAAGGTCGCAAGGAGCAGGACGAGCAGGATGCCGTAGCGGGACCCCGGTCGTGCGCGTTCGAGATCGGCACCCCATCGAACGATGTGTCGACGAGTCCGGTGTGCGTCGTCCGGATCATGGTGCTCGTCTGGCACTGGCGTCCTGCTCCCGATGAGCTCGATCGGCGCGACCCGAGCGCTGCGACGTTACCCTCGGTTCGACCGGCCCGGACGGGCTCGAGGACTCGTGATGACTGATAGCGAACTCGCCAACGACCGGACGTTCCTCGCGTGGCTCCGGACCGGCATCGCGCTCTTCGGCCTGGGCTTCGTCGTCGCCAAGGTGGCGCTGATCGTGAAGCCGGGCACTGCCCCGCTGTCCGACGACGATCTGTACAGCGCGGCGGGAGTGGTCATCGTCGTGACCGGCGCAGCCTTGGTTGTCGTCGGCTATCTCCAGCACGCCCGCGTCTCGAAGCTTCTGAGGGGTGACGAAGCAGCTGGACCCAAGTGGCCCCTGACGATCACCGCGGTTGCAGTGATCGGCTCGTTGCTCCTCTCGGCGCTCATCGTCGTCTCGACGTAGGGCTCGGTCGACGGACCTGCGGGCGTCCTCCGACCGTCTCCGAATCGCGTCTTCGTGGTCTCCGGGGAACCGGGGCGTTTCGGCGGCGGGCATCCTCGTATATGGTGCACGTATGGGAATGAGGCGTAGGTCAAGGCGTCGTGGGCTCCTGGTCGGAGCCGCGGCAGGAGCTGCGGTGGCTCACCACCGCTCGCGGGGCGCTGACGAGCAACAGCCCGAGCAACAGCCCGAGGATCAGGCGCAGTATGCACCGGCTCCGGCCGACCCTGCAGACGAGATCGAGCACCTCGCGCAGTTGCACACCTCGGGTGCGCTCACCGACGACGAGTTCGCGTCGGCCAAGGCCAAGATCCTCGGCTCCTGAACCACGTCGGACTGACCAGGCGACGTTCGGGACGGGCGACGACAGAAACGGTGGGTGGCAATGGGTGAATCGCGCAAAGACGTGATGGTGAAGGCGCTCGAGGCCGAGGTGGGGAGCGCCTCCGTTGAGCTCGGCACGCTGTTTACCGACGATGTCGTCGGTTGGTCGCCGTACGCGAGCATCTCCGGGTTGGCCGCACTCGCTGAGCTCTCGGCCCTCCGTGAAATAGCGTTCTCCAACGTCGTGATCCTGTTGCGAGGCGTCGACGAGGTGGGCAACAGGGCCTACGCCGAGTGGCTGATCGAAGCCGATCACACCGGGCCACTCGTACTGGACGACGATGTCGTGCTGGAAGCAACGGGACAGCGAGTCCTGCTGGCCGGCGTCAGCGTCGCCGACTTCCGCGACGGAAAGATCCGGTCGTTCCGGACGTACTTCGATGACCTCTCGCTGATCGAGCAGATCATCGGCGTCTGACGAGCAAGAGCCCATGGAGCTTCAGGTCGAGGACCGTCCGGATCCACTGGACGTCGAGCTCCTCGAAGCGCACATCCGTTCCGAGGCCTCGACCGCCACGGGACTCGGTGACGAAGTCGAATTGGCGATCTTCGTGCGCGACGCCGGCACGATCGTCGCGGGCATCAGCGGCTGGACCTGGGGCGACTGCTGTGAGCTGCAAAGCCTTTGGGTCGCGCCGGACCTCCGTGGTCGCGGGCTGGCGACTCGGCTCATCGCCGCCGCCGAGTCCGAGGCGGCGCGGCGAGGGTGCACACAGACCGTCCACTTCACGTACGCCTTTCAGGCCCAACCTCTCTACGAGCGAAACGGCTACGAGCTCGTAGGGCGAGTCGAGGACTTTCCATCGGGAACGGCCGCCCTCTGGTACCGCAAGCGGCTCGACGGCACCAGACCACGCGCCGACTGAGCGCAGGACGATCGACGACGTCATTCAAGCGAGCCGGGCTCTGAACCGATTCAATCCAGGTGAACCGGGAGCGGGGACCTTCGACCGCAGCTCCTTCGGCCTCATCGGGAGCGGTGCGTCGCGAGCCAATCGTGACGCCGTTGGACTCGTCGGTCGCCGGACAGGATGGGCCGTCGTGGTTGGTCCGGGCGGTACCCGGATTGATCCTCGGGAGCGGCTTGATGGCCACGGCTGCGGCAATCCTGCTCGCCGTTCATGCCGGCGTGAACGTCCCGGCATCGAAGCAGGTATCGATCGGACCCTTCGATCCTGTCGTGGTGTACTCGGCACCGACCCTGGATCTGGTGGTCGCCGCGCTCGTCACCGCCGGGGCGTTCGTGCTGCTCGTCATCGGTTTGGATGCCTGGGCGGCGAAGCGCGTGACTGATCCTGCGCGTCGTTCCCGGGACGAGGCGACACGACCACTGCGTGCGCAAGTCACGAGCAACCGACCGTCAGGACCAATTTCGGTGACGGCCCTGATCCCGGCCCGGAACGAAGAGCTGCACATCGCGGCCACGCTCGAGTCGCTGCGCCGTCAGACGGTGCCTCCGGCGGCGGTGTGGGTGATTGCGGACAACTGCACCGACGCGACGGCCGAAGTCGCCCGCGCCCACGGTGCCCAGGTCTACACGACGGTGCACAATCGTCACCGCAAGGCGGGTGGGCTCAACCAGCTCCTCGCCCGGTTGCTGCCCGCATTCGGCCCGCTGGACGCGGTGTTGGTGATGGACGCCGACACCGTGATGGTCGACGACTTCCTCGAGCGCTCGGTGGCCGCGTTCGACGCGCTTCCCGACCTTGATGCTGTCGGCGGAGTGTTCTTCGGAGGCGACGCGCCCGGGCTCCTCGCGCAGCTGCAACGCAACGAATACCTCCGCTACGGACGCGACATCTCGCGACGAAAAGGCCGGGTGTACGTGTTGACCGGCACTGCGTCGCTGTTTCGTGCCGACGCACTGGCTGCAGTCGCCGCCGCTCGGGGATCGGTGCTGCCGGGCACTCCGAGCCACGTCTACGACACATACTCGCTCACGGAAGACAACGAGCTCACGCTGGCTCTCAGGACGTTGGGCGCCCGGCTGGTCTCCCCTCGGGAGTGTCAGGTGCAGACCGAGCTGATGCCCACCTGGCGCGACCTGTGGCATCAACGGCAGCGTTGGCAGCGTGGCGCCCTCGAGAACATCGGCATGTACGGCATCACTTCGGCAACGGCCCGATCCTGGACGCAACAATTCGCCCTCGGATACGGCGTCCTCGCCCTCGTCGCCTGGCTGACGCTCGGCGTGTTGTCCTACCTCGCCGTCGGCGTGCTCATCGTCGTCCTCTTCTGGGTGCTCGTCGGCGCGCTCTTCGCCGTGGAGCGCACGGTCACGGTGTGGCCGGGCGGCTGGCGAGCGCGTGTGCTCGCCGCGCCGCTGCTGATCGAGCTCGTGTACGCCATCTTCCTGCAGCTCGTCTACGTCGAGTCGCTCATCGACATTGCGCTCGGGCGCTCCAAACACTGGAACCCCGCGACCGTCCGGACTTCCTCGACATGAGGTTCCTCGCGACGTCGAGCCTCACCAGCAGCCGTTGGTATGTGCTGCTCGTCGTCTACGTCGGGTTCAACACCGTCGTCTACGCCGCACTCGCGTTCGGCAAGCTCTGGCCACGTCGACGCCGCTGATCATCCACGGTGCTCGAACGTCACACGAAACAGGTCACAGGCCCTCACGAGCGATGGTCCGGCCGGCCGCGGCCATCAGTCGTTCGGTGTCGGTCGCATCGGTCGGCGGGTCCGTGGCGGGCCGGATGATGCCGTGCTCCCGGGCTGCGTCGGTACAGGTCGCTTCCACGACCGCGGAGACGGTCGGAATCGCTTCGGGTGAGAACTCGATCGCGTGCCCGACGGTCGCGGAGAGGTCCCATGCGTGAACGAACGCGTCGACGGTGGGGAAGAGGATGACGACGGAACCGGGCAGCTCTCCGAACGGTGTCGCGTGCGTTCGCTCGAGCACGCCTTCGGTGTCCCACATCGCCAGAGCACGCCGCGTGGCGTCCTCGGCGAACGGGACCAGGTCACCTTCGTGCGGGACCGCTCCCATCGTCTCCTCGATCGACACGATCTGCTCGCCGGTGACCATGCCCGCCCACAGCAGCTGGTTGTTCACCGCGTGGCTGGCCAGCCGGCGCACCGTCCACGGCTCGCAGTTCGTCACCGTGTCCATCTGCGAGTCGTCGAGCGAAGCCACGACACCGCTCAGCTCGTTCAGCGCAAACCTGAGTGTCTCCACTTGCGTCACGGCGTCATTCCCGTCGGTAGGGAGCTGGTGCTACGAAGGCTCCGGATTCCGAGACTGCCGTCGTTGGTGGCCGCGGCGTCCGGTCCGGGCGGTTGCATCAGCGGATTCGGACTCGGTTCAGCAACACGCGTCAGCGTGTTGCGGTCGATGTGATGGAACGGTTCGGCGCGGTCCGGGATCTGCATGACGGCGTCTTCTTCGTACGACCACGTGTCGTCGTCATGCACGGTCACCTGGATCCGAAAGCTGAGCGTTCGGAACGCGGCGTCGAGAAACGGATTCGACAAGATGCCGTAGACCTCGGAGCCCAACGCCGCGGTGACCTCGAACGTCGTGGCGTCGGGTTCGGCGGAACCGCCGGCGAGGACGACCTGCCCACGGGGGATCGCAATCGTGTGGGTCACTGCGTGCGCGGCCGGTTCCCACAGCCAGTACCCGACCTGGTCGTGAAAGGTCTCCACCTCGCCCGGCTTCACGATGTGCACGTGGTACCGCAACCCGTAGAAGAGCTGCGGGCCGTTGGTCTGCGGGTCGATCGGCTGGAGCTCGTAGCGCTCGACGAATGCGTTGTGGAGGCCTCCGTCGACGACCGGCCCGTCGATGTCGGAGCCCGGACCGACCGGATGATCGTCGCCGCCCACCGCGCTCTCCCAGATGCCCGCCAGGCCACGGAGTGGGCCGAGGTTGGCGAGCGTGTCCGGATCGCTGTCCGGCTCGGTGTAGATGTCGGGTCCGTAGGGAACCAGCGGGTCAGGGCACATCGTGCGTGAGGCTACGACGACGCAACCTCCTCCGCTATCCCGATCGCGAGCCGCGAGCGACGGTCTGCATCGCGCCGCCGGCCGGGAACGGGTGAACCGGCGACGGATCGGTGATAGACGTTCATCGTTCCCGCGAACGTGGCCGCGGGATCGGTTTGACAATTCGGGGGGAACATGGAGCTCGCTGTCGTTGGTGCCGGTGTCGGCCGTACCGGCACGCATTCACTCAAGCTCGCGCTCGAGCAGCTGCTTGACGCGCCGTGCCACCACATGGTCGAGATACTCGGCGATCAATCACAGGCACCGGCCTGGATCGATGCGATCGATGGTCGCCCCGTGGACTGGTCGGCGATGATGGCGCGCTACCGGGCCATCGTCGACTGGCCGGGTGGTGAGTTCTGGCCCGAGCTGTCGGCCGCGAATCCGGATGCGCTGGTGTTGTTGTCGGTACGTGACCCCGAGTCGTGGTACCGCAGTGCATCGAACACCATCTTCCTGACGTTCGAGCACATGCCGCCGGAAGTGGCACCGTGGCTCGATGCCGTCCGCCGCATGCTCCACGACCGCTTCAGCGACGACTTCGAAAACCCCACGGCGATGATGGATGCCTTCGTTCGCCACAACGACGCGGTGCGTTCCGGAGTGCCCGCCGACCGGCTCTTGGAGTGGACGCTCGGCGACGGATGGGAGCCGATCTGTGATCGACTCGGGTTGCCCGTACCGTCGGAGCCGTTCCCCGTCACGAACTCGACCAACGACTTCCGGGACATGATCGGGATGCCACCGCTCACCTGAGTCCGTCCTAGGGTGCCGGCCATGGCCCTTTACCACCGGGCGACGATCACACCGAGCAAGGCCGAGCTCATCGCGGCATGGGCCCCGACTCGACCGTGGGGCCCGTCGGCCGCAGACCCGCTCGAGGTGATCGGGTCCTATCGATTCGACGATCCCGACGGGCGCGTCGGCATGGAGACCCATCTGGTCACCGCAGGCGGCGCGCTGATGCAGGTCCCGCTGACCTATCGCGACGAACCGCTCGATGGCGCCGAGGACGCGCTCATCACCGAGATGCAGCACTCCGTGCTCGGCACCCGTTGGGTCTACGACGGGCTGCGTGACCCGCGGCTCGTCATCATGCTCGCGGCCGTCGCGATGACGGGGCAGGGTGAGGCGCTCGGCCTGGCCGTGTACGACGGCCGCTGGTACATCGCACCCAGCAACGTCCGGATCCAGGGCGGTGGTTGGACGCAGGAGCGAGTGCCGGTCGACGGCTTCGAGCTCGAATCCGACGACGCGACCGCTTCCGTCCTGCGCAACGACCGGTTCGAGCTCGTCGTGTTCCGGCGCCCGGTTCCCGGACCTCGCCCGGAGATCGGGCTCACCGCGACCTGGGACGGCCGGAACGACGCCGTGGTACTCGCGGCGCTGCGCGAGCGGTAGGACCGCATCGCGGAACCGGGGAACGGGTCAGGCGGACTCGGCGAGGCGTCGGTCGATCTCGAAGCCCATCACCCGGCAGTCGGTCGCGGGATGGTCGTACCGGCACAGCAGCGCGCCGCGGAGGTATTCGCGGGCCGCTTCCAGGCGTTCGATCTCTTCGTCGAGCACTGCGAGACGGGTGCGAGCGATCGCCTTCCAGGTCGCGACATCGGGCGCTTCGAGGATGTCCGCGATCTCTTCGAGCGAGAGCCCCGCGTCCTGCAGCATCCCGATGAAGACGAGTCGTCGCAGCGTCTCTTCGCGGTAGCGGCGTTGCCCGGAGTGACGCTCGTCGGCGAGGAGCAGACCGCGGCGCTCGTAGTAGCGGACGGCCGAGGTGGCGATGCCGGCCCGGCCGGCCACCTCTCCGATGGTCAGTGGTGCAGGTTCCATCGCACTACTTGACTTGAACTCGGGTTCAACTGTCAAGGTGCCTGCATGACGACTCACTCGCACATCAACGAAGTCCCCAACCATCACGCTCATCACGCCGGATTCGGCGGGCTGAACGGCCTGGTCGCCGCGCTGAGCATGACCATCGGCCGGGAGGCGGACGCCGCGCTCGCGGTTGATCTGGCCCGGCTCGATGCGACCGACCACGTCGTGGACATCGGATGCGGACCGGGCACCGCGGTGCGCCGCGCGAGTCGCCTCGGTGCCCGCGCGACCGGCATCGATCCGGCACCCGTCATGCTCCGGGTCGCGCGTCTGCTCGGCGGTTCCCGACGCATCACGTACCTCGAGGGAGCAGCCGAGTCGCTCCCGCTCCCCGATGCCAGTGCGACGGTCGTGTGGTCGCTCTCGTCGGTGCACCACTGGCCCGACATCGACCGGGCGATCGCCGAGGTGCTTCGCCTGCTCGAGTCCGGTGGCCGGTTCGTGGTCATCGAGCACCAGGCGCATCCGGGCGCGACCGGCCTTGCGGGTCACGGCTGGACCGACGACCAGGCCGAAGCGTTCGCCACGATCGTTCGAGCAGCCGGATTTGCCGAGGTCCACATCGTGCGCTCGGACGCGGGGCGACGCCCGGCCATCGCAGTCGTGGCGATGAAGCCGTGACTGCGGGTCCGCGGTGCGCACCTCGCATCAGGCGAGGTCGAGGCCTTCGAGGTTGGTCGCCGGTTCGATGTCCGGGAGGCGGCGCATGCGGAACCCGTTGAACAGGCCGATGAGGCCGGCGAGCACGGGCACGAGCAGCGCGACCTGGAGCGAGCGGTTCCGCGCGTCCGTGTTGATGTGGATGATCTCGTCCTGAACCGCCGGCGGCTCGTCGGCGACGAGCGCGCTCGAGCTGGGTGTTGCTCATGACCTCGGCGTCGTTCTCGAGCACGGTCGCGATGTGCTGCTGCTGCGCCGGTGGGATCACGGTGCTCGCCTCGACCATGTTGGTGAAGCTCAGCGAGAGCACCGCGAGCATGATGCCACCGGCCATCGCGAGCCCGAACGACAGGCCGAACGACCCGCCCGCGGAGTTCACGCCCGCGGCCTCGCTCACCCGCTCCTCCTCGATGGGGGAGAGCGTGTAGTTGTTGAGCTGCGACACCAGCAGGCCCAGGCCGGAGCCGGCGATCAGCAGCGGGACGACCAGCGCACCAGCCGGAGTCGGCGCGGGGCACGATCGGGATGATCGGCCGCCATGCCGACGCGTGGTCAGCGCGAACCCGACCAGCACGATGTTGGCCGGGCGCCGCGTGCCCGCCCGTCCTGCCCGCGAGCAGCGCGACGCCGAACATGCTGAGCGACAGCGGCGCGAGCGACAGCCCGGCCTCCATCGCGTTGTACTCGAGCGTCATCTGCAGGAAGAGCGGCAGCGCGATCATCGCCCCGCCGAGGGTGATCTGCTGCATCATCTGCTGGGAGATCCCGATCCGGAAGTGCGGGAACCGGAACAGGTCGGGGTCGAGCAGCGTCGGCTTGCCCGTCGCGCTTGCGCTTCACGAGCCACCAGGCGAGCAGCGCGAGCGCGACGGCGCCGAGCGCGATCAGCAGCACGACGGACTCGCCGCCTTCCTGCCAGACGAGGATGCCGAGCACGACGCCGCCCATGCCGACGACGGAGAGCGCGGCGCCGACGAGGTCGATGTGGCGCGGTCCGGTGTACTCCACGTCGCGGACGAGCCGGCTGCCCGACAGCACGACGGCGATGATCACGACCTCGAGCGCGAAGCCGACCCGCCACGACAGGTACGTCGTGACGAAGCCGCCGAGCAGCGGTCCGACCGCGGCGGCGATCGCGGCCGCCGCGCCGACGAGCGCGTACGCCTTCTTGCGGGCCGCGCCGTCGAAGTTGCCGTGGATCAGCGACTGCATCGCGGGCAGCAGCAGCGACGCGCCGAGGCCGCCGATGATCGCCCAGAAGATGATGATCGCGGTGAGGCTCTGCGCGACCGTCATCGCGAGCGCGCCGATCGCGTAGGCGCAGCAGGCCGAGCACGTAGGCCCGCTTGCGGCCGATGAGGTCGCCGACCTTGCTGCTGATCAGGATGAACGCGGCCGAGACCAGCGCCTCGAGCGCGATCGCCGACTGGACGCCGCTCACCGTCGTGTCGAGGTCCTTGACCACCGCCGAGATCGACACGTTCATCAGCGACGTGTCGACGACGAGCACGAACATCGCCATCGCCAGCAGGATCGCCAATCGGGGGTTGCCCGTCGCCTGCTCCGGAGTGCCGGCACTCGGGTCTACGGTCACCAGGCTCCTCGGCTCACGCGGTGCTCGCGACTTCTTGCAACGTAGCGCTCGGAGATGACCGGCGCCCCGGCTCACGCCTGGGGTCACGACTCATCGGCGATGGCGGCGAGGGCCGCGTCGATCGTGGGGTAGAAGTGCTCGCGGTCGAGGGTGTCGTACAGGCCGTGGTCGCCGACCAGCTCCTGGAGGCGGCTGCGCAGCTCGACGAACGCGAGGTGGATGCCCGTCGGCGTTGAGCTCGACGTCGAGCTGTTCGAGCATCTCGGCTGCAGTGACGTCGATGTCGGTGATCGCCTCGCACTGCAGGACGACCCAGCGGGGCTGTCGCTCCTTCACCAGGTGGCGCACCTGCTCGCGGAACATGCCGTGCATTGGCGAAGAACAGTGGCGCCTCCCAGCGGTAGACCACGATGCCCGGCTCGTCGCGCGCCCCGGGAGGTCGTCGATGTTGTGCCACCCCTCGCTGTCGTCGGTGCGGCCGAGGACGGCGCCGTGGGGCCACCAGTTGCGCCGGAAGAACATCAGCATCGCGAGGAAGATCGCGACGACGATGCCCTGGAGCACGCCGAGGGCGACGACACCGAGGGTGGCCACGAGCGACAGCAGCAGCGACGACTTCCGCACCTCCGCGTACCCGCGCAGCGCGGCGAGGTTCGTCAGCGAGAGCGCCGCGGCGATCACCACGCCGGCGAGCGCCGCTGCGGGAGGTCCGCGAGCAGCGAGTTGAGGAAGAGGAGCAGGACCGCGACGAGCGCCGCGCCGACGACTCCGGTCAGCTGGCTCTTGGCACCCGACTGCTCGGCGACTGCGGTGCGCGACCCGCTGGTCGAGACGGCGAAGCCCTGGAAGAACCCGGCGGCGATGTTCGCGGTGCCGATGCCGATCATCTCCTGGTTCGGTTGCAGCTCGTCACCGCGCCGGGCCGCGAAGCTCGACGCGGTCGCGATGGTGTCGGTCAGCGACACGAGCACGATGCCGATGGCCGCGAGCAGCAGCGGGCCCGACGTCGCCGAACGGACGTCCACGGCAGTCGACGGCTTCGGGAAGCCCTGCGGGAGGGTGCCGACGGTCGCGACACCGTGGGAAGCGAGGTCGAACACCGCGGACACGATGGTCGCGCCGGCGACCGCAACGAGCACCGCGGGAAGGCGGGTCGTGAACCGGGGCAGCACGAGCAGCACGACGAGCACACCTACGCCCACCGCGATCGCCGCACGCCTGCGTCTGGTCGAGGTGGTCCACGAACGCGCGCAGCTCGTCGAGGACGCCGTCCGCGTCGGTGGAGAAGCCGAAGAGCTTGGGCAGCTGGCTGACGACGATCGTGATGGCGAGGCCGTTCATGTAGCCGACCTGCACCTCGCTCGCGAGCAGGTCGGCGACGAAGCCCAGCTTGGCCACACCGAGGCCGATCTCGATGAGGCCCACGAGCACCGCGAGCATGCCCGCGAGCACGATCGCCTTGCCCGGGTCGTGGCACCACGAGCAGCGGTGTGATCGCGGCGAGGATCAGCGGGGAGACGGAGGAGTCGGGCCCGAGCACCAGCACGCGCGATGGTCCGAACACCGCGTAGCGCGACGAGGCAGGCGATCGGTGGTGTAGAGCCCGGTGACCGCAGGCAACCCGGCCAGCTCCGCGTAGGCCATGCCCTGTGGGACGAGGATCGCCGCGAGGACCAGGCCCGCGACGATGTCGCGCGCAGCCAGCGCCGCCGGTACGAGCGGGCGGCGGCGACTCCCGGAACCCACCGGTCGATCGACATGGCCCTGGCAGTATGCCGGATGGCGCCGTCGCCCATGACGGCGTCAGTTCGTGAAGGTCCGTCTCGAAGGAATGAGTCGCTCGACCGCGGACCATCACCGTCGTACTCTTGAACCCGGGCGGGGAGATGACTGAAGGGAGAGGGCAGATGCGGATTCGTTCCGGTTGGTGGAGCTTCGCCGGTGTGATGATCTTGGTCAGCGGCGCGATCAACGCGTTCGACGGGCTCGTCGCGATCACACAGTCTCGCTACATCGAGCGCAACACCGGTGGCGTGCTGCCGATCACGAACAACGTGAAGAACTGGGGTTGGGTGGAGCTGATCCTCGGGATCATCCTGATCCTGGTCAGCTTCGGGATCTTCTCCGGCGCGAACTGGGCTCGCATCGTGGGCATCATCGTTGCGAGCGTTGATCTGATGTTCCAGTTCGCGTATCTGGGTCACTACCCGTTCTGGTCGTTCACGATGATCGTCATCGACATCCTCGTCATCTACGGCCTCGCCGGTAGCAGCGAGACGTACATCGACGAAGTGGACCGAGTCTGAGGGCGCGGTCGGCCGCGTGCTCGACGCGGCCGGCCACCGCCCCGGTCAGAACCGGGTCGGGACGTGGCGCAGGGTGGCTGCGGCGTCGTCGCCGGGCTCCTTGATCGTGCGCTTTGGCAGGTTCACGCGCTTGCGGTGAACGGCCTTGTACGGAACCAGGTCGAGCAGGTGCGAGATCACGTTGAGTCGGCCGCGCTTCTTGTCGTCGGTCCTCGCGACGAACCAGGGTGCCCAAGCCGTGTCGGTCGTGGCGAACATCTCATCGCGGGCGGCGGAATACTCATCCCAGCGGACGTATGACTTCAGGTCCATGTCCGTGAGCTTCCAGATCTTGCGCGGATCGTCGATGCGGCCTTCCAGGCGGCGCGTCTGCTCGTCCGGGCCGACCTCGAGCCAGTACTTCACGAGCAGCATCCCGGAGTCGACCATCGCCTTCTCGGTCTCGGGCACCAGGTCGAGGAAGCGCCGGGCCTCCTCGTCGGTGCAGAACCCCATCACCCGCTCGACGCCGGCCCGGTTGTACCAGCTGCGGTCGAAGATGACGACCTCCCCGGCCGCCGGGAAGTGGGGCATGTAGCGCTGCATGTACATCTGTGACTTCTCGCGCTCGGTCGGCGCGGGGAGAGCGACCACGCGAAACACCCGGGGTGACACGCGCTCGGTGATCGCCTTGATGGTCCCGCCCTTGCCCGCAGTGTCGCGACCCTCGAAGACGATGCAGATCTTCGCGCCCGACTTCTTCACCCATTCCTGCATCGCCACGAGCTCGCCGTGGAGCCGGCGCAGCTCGCGCTGGTACTCCTTCTGCTTCATGCGCGGGGATGCGGTGGTCATCTCGGGCAAGTCTCCGGGTCCGCGAGGAACGTGGCAAGCCGGCTCACATGCGCCAGCCGGTCAGTCGAGGGAAGCTTCGTTGGCCACGCGGTCGATCTTGATCTCGATCTCCTCGTCGTTCTGGGACTCTTCGGGGTCCCTGAGCGCCGATCCGGTGTCGGGGACGCCCTCGTACCCGAGCTGCTCCACTTCATGGCCACCCTCTCCAATCGCACCTGAGAGGTCGATCTTGGGTGCATCGTCGTCCCGTCCGACCCGATCGTCTGGCATTGCATCTCCTCGCTACGACTCCTGCGCGTCGACGGTCATCATGACCTTCCGCTCCGCGGTCAGGGACGCGTCGGGCTCCGCAGCCCGGCTCGAATGTCCGCGGCCTCCGGCCGGCGGGGTCGGCGGCTGGGGATCTCGCAGCGGTGGATCTCGAAGCCATCGACTCTCAGGATCCGCACGTTCGGTCGCGTCGACGTGCCGGCGATGGACGTCACCGTCTCGGCCTGATCCACGTCGAGTGGGGTGCCGCACAAGGCGCAGAAGCACTGCCCGTCGTCGAGTCGCACGCTGCCTCTCCAAGGTGCTGCGACCGGGAGCGCGGGATCTGGACGCCTGGGGCCTCAGCGCCGGGAAGCGTAGGACAGGGGCCTTGGACGCGTCGAGGCCCCGGACTCGGGGCAGGGTCGAGTCGGGGCCTCCAGACGCACTCTGCACTACCTACTCACGGGCATGAGGGGAGCGCTGCCCGAG
The DNA here is from genome assembly GCA_963770105.1 of uncultured Acidimicrobiia bacterium. Taxonomy (GTDB): domain Bacteria; phylum Actinomycetota; class Acidimicrobiia; order IMCC26256; family JAENVU01; genus Chersky-806. The sequence goes on from CAVYOL010000002.1 coordinate 1,287,330, forward strand.
TCCATACCCGTCAGGATCACACCCCAAACTTGGGCACCCGGATCCGGTCAGCGCGCCGAGAGGAGGCTGTCGATCCGCTGGTTCAGCGCCGACTGGTCGGCGACGTGGACGTAGACGTCGTGCCGACGAGGGGAATCGGCCTGCCAGGACAGCCCGCCTTGGGGGTTGATGACCGCGGCGCCGCCCTGGCCGAGCTCGGAGAAGGTGCCGTGGGGATCGCCCAACGCGTAGAGGAACGTCGGTGCGTCCCAGTCACCGTCCTTGGGTGGTCCGCAACCGAACAGCTGCTCGTACACGATCCGCATCGGCTGCTTCGGCGGCGCGGTGGTGCAGAGCGATGCTCCGACCCGGGTCTCGATCCCGACGAGCCCGTCGACCCAGGCGACCGGGGTGGGCCATCCCGCGCCTCCCACCACCGCGCTCGCGGCCGCGAGATCGATCTTCTGGTTCGTGAACGCCGGGCCGCCGCCCGGGAACAACCCGTCCTCGATCACGAGCCGCTTCACCTTCTTCGTGACGAGTGATCGCCCGTTGAGCGAGCTGCCCTGGCCACGCTTCGAACGCAGCAGGCCGGCCAGGTTCGTGTACCCGCCGAGCGAGACGATGGTGACGCTGTGGTCGGGTTGCTTGCTCAGCAGGCTTCGGTAGAGGGGGACCGCACCGGGGGCGTCGCCGCTGTTCTTGAGCAAGTGCGGGAGCCGGTGGACGAGCGCGTCGGTGTAGCCGTGCGGGAACGTACCCCCGTTGCTGTGCGCGACGGCACCTACAGGGATGCGGGCGTGTCCGTACGCGGTGTCGATGGCGTCGATGGCCGCGACGGCAATCGGGTTCGGGACATCGGAGACGACGCCGAGGACCCGGACCTTCCCTCGTTGGGCCAGGACGTTGGCCAGCCCGAGCGCAGTGGCGTCGTCCCACCACCGGGACAGGTCGGTGTCGATGATCACCCGCGGTACGTCGTTGGTGCTCCGGGTCGACCGATTGCGGGGTACGGAGGCGGCCGAAAGCGATGTGGGCCCGACGATCGCGGCGATGAGCACGGCGAGGATGACGGCGATCGGCATGACTCCCGGTCGTCGCCGAGGTCGCCTGACGTCTGCCGCTCCCCGGACGGTCACCGCCACAGACTGCCCGCTCCGGGCGGGGCGTGCTCGGGGCGCTCGCAGCTCGCAGGACGGGCCGTGCGGTCGGGTCGGTCGCGGCTTACGCTCACGCGGTGCGGGCGCGAGCGGGGATTCGGGCGGCCTTGGTGGCGACGCTGGCTGCGGTCGTGGCCGGCGCGGGCCTGGGGGCCGGTCCGGCGTCCGCGGCGGCACCTCGACCGGGGACGCTCGAGGCCTGGATCTATCCCAGTGGTGCAGGTCAGCCGGCCTGCTCGGTCCCGTCCGACCTGTCGGCACTCGCGGCCGACCCGGTCGACGTGCTGAAGCCGGAGTACCTGGTGGCGAGCGGTGGGAAGGTGCAGGTCGAAGACGCGCAGTCGCTGCCCTGCAACGGCTTCAGCGCGGCGAACCTGGCGCACGTCCGGAGCGCCGCGCACCACGTGTACGTGACGGTTGCCGCGGGCAACGCGGGGAAGTCGGTGCTGCGGAAAGCGGCGAAGCGCACCAAGGCCGAGCAGACCATCGAGAGCTTCGTGAACGCGAACGGTCTTGACGGTGTCGACCTGGACTTCGAGCCCAACAAGTGGTCGCCCACGCTCTGGGTGCAGTACATGGACTTCGTCGGGCACATCGCGACGGCCCTCGCCCCGCAACGGCGGGTCGTCGAGGTCGACATGCAGGCGTGGACGACGACGCCGACCGACGCCTCGCGCTACGCGGGTCCCGTCGCCGCGGGAGCGCGCCTCGTCGTCATGGCCTACGACCACGAGTACGACATCGCGTGCGCGCCGATCACGCCGTACGCGTGGCTCCAGCAGGTCGGCCACTACGCGCTCACCCAGGTGCCCAGCTCCATGTTGACGGTGGGCATCCCGTCCTACGGGTACACGACGACGAGCTGCCAACGTGTGGCCGGAGTGACCAGCAACGTCGCCTACGTCACGATGGAACATGCCGCCGGCTTCTCGACCGATCCGGCGGTCGTCGCGGCGCGGCGCGACCCGGCCTCGGGCGAGATTCGCTGGACCTCCGGCGCAACGCACTACGACTACGTCGACGCCACCGCGCTGAATGCCAAGCTGCAGACGGTCGAGGCGCTCGGCGTCACCGACGTGTCGGTGTGGAGCCTCGGTGGCGAGCCGTGGTTCAACGGCAACCCCGGCTAGACGACCGTTCCGCCGCGTTCGGCCTCACTTGATGACGAGAGGGTTGAGCGGCGAACCGCTCGCGCCGACGACCGGCATCGGCGCGGCGACGAAGAAGCCCTCGTACGCCCCGTCATCCGCGCAGTCCGCCGCGAGCTCGTCGAGGTCGAAGAGCTCACCGACGAGCAGGCCGAGATCGCGCAGCGCCGCGACGTGCCAGGTGAGGAAGTGGTCGCCTGCTTCGGGTGGGACGACCGAGCAGGCGGCGGTATCCGTCGCGATCATCGCGACGTCCCGCTCGTGCAACCACGGGATCGCGCGCGTGGAGATCCCCGGCTCGTGGCGGCTGGCTGCGCCGGGATCGGTTGCGGCGAGACCCAGCTTCCAGCCGATGTGTCCCGTCCGCACCAGGACGATGTCGCCCGGTCCGACCGCGACGCCCTGGGCTCGCGCGGCACCGTCGAGCTCGTCGGGCCCGATCGGAAAGCCCGGGTCCAGGTGCTCGAGCCCGAGATGGCGAGCCACGTCGAGCAGCACCGCCCGCCCGACGATGCCCTGGGCCAGATGATGGATGCCCAGCCGCCGGGCGCCGCCCGTCGCCGTGACGAGTCCGGCCCAGTAGCCGTTGTAGAGCGTCGCGTCACCACCGACGTGACCGAAGCCGTCGATCTGGGTCGAGGCCTGCAACGCCATGAAGATGTAGTCGTCCGACACCTGGAACTCGGCGCCACCGCGACCGCCGCCGAGGACACCGTCGCCCGCGGCGAAGCGATAGAGATGCGCGGGCTCGGCGCGGTAACCGCCCGGCGTCGGCAGCCCGATCGGCAACGCAAGTGAGAAGCGGTTGCCGGAGCGGATCAGGCCGGCGGCCGCCGCGACACGCTCGGGGGTGAAGAGGTTGGCCAACCCCATCTGGTCGGTGGCGCCGAAACGGCCCCAGTTGTTCGGCTCTCCGGGTGTTGCGCCGACCACCTTGCCCGCCGCATCGACGCGGTAGTCCGGCGGGTCCCAACCGTCGAACGGCGAGTCCGGAACGTCACGCATGACGACATCCTTGCGCAACGGTCAGGGCATCGCTCGAGCGGTCGTCTCGTGCTTCAAGTTCCACGCGGCGCTGTGCATCGCGACCTTCGGATCCTTGATGTACCTCGTCCGGAGCGCAAATGCGGGCGCGCGGAGACTCGTTCTCGTAACGACCGGCCACAACGAATCTCTTGCGCTCGATCCGGGCCAATGTCGTGCACTTTTGGGGGAGTCCCCGAAGGAACGGTACGGAGGGTGTACAAATCCTTTCAGGCGGGGCAGACCAAGACAGGAGCTTCCAATGGAGGTCCGATCCAGCTGGTGGACGTTCGCCGGCATCATGGTGCTCGTGGGCGGGATGTTGAACGCCTTCGACGGGCTCGTTGCAATCACACAGGCCAACTACATCGAGCGCAACATCGGCGGGCAGCTGCCGATCACGAACAACGTCAAGACCTGGGGTTGGGTCGCACTGATCATCGGTGTGATCATGCTGCTGGCCGGATTCGGCATCCTCTCGGGTGCGAATTGGGCCCGGGTCTTCGGCATCCTGATCGCGAGTGTGAACTTGCTCTTCCAGTTCGCATACCTGGGCCACTATCCGTTCTGGTCCTTCACCATGATCGTCATCGACATCTTGGTGATCTACGGGCTCGCGGGACATCGCGCCGACGAACCACTCGAAAGCGTCTGACCGTCGGTCGGGGATGCAGATGCCATCTGCATCCCCGACTCGACCGTCGAATTCTGGAAGCGTTGTGGCGTCCGAAGTGAGAATGGATCCGGCCACGTCGTTGGCGGGGGAACGACCATGACCGAGACCACCTCATCCGCGAACGGCGCCGCGAAGGCCGTGCTGATCACGTTGGCGGCCGCGCAGTTCGTGATGATCCTGGACTCGTCGGTGATGAACGTCTCGATCGCGACGGTCGCGAAGGACGTCCACACCACCGTGGTCGGCATCCAGACCGCGATCACCTTGTACACGTTGGTGATGGCGTCACTGATGATCACCGGCGGGAAGATGGGTGCGATCCTGGGCCGCAAGCGCGCGTTCACGATCGGGTGCGTGATCTATGCCTGCGGATCGATGACGACCGCGCTCTCGCCCAACCTCGCGGTCCTGATGTTCGGCTGGTCGTTCCTCGAAGGCGTCGGCGCCGCGCTCGTGATGCCGGCGATCGTGGCGCTGGTGGCGTCGAACTTCGGTCGGACCGACCGGCCACGCGCCTACGGTCTCGTTGCGGTGGGCGGCGCGATCGCGGTCGCGGTCGGCCCGCTGATCGGCGGCCTGTTCACGACCTACTGGTCGTGGCGGTACGTCTTCGTGGGTGAGGTGCTCGTCATCGGCGTCGTCCTCCTCCTGAACCGCCGGACCGCCGACACCCCGAAGGAGGAAGGCGCCCGCCTCGACCTCGTGGGCACTGCGCTCTCTGCGCTCGGGCTCGGGCTCGTGGTCTACGGGATCCTCCGTTCGGGCACCTGGGGATTCGTGACGCCGAAGCCGGACGCGCCGTCGTGGGTCGGGCTGTCACCGGTGGTGTGGCTGATCCTCGGCGGGGGCGCGGTCCTGTACGGGTTCCTCATCTGGGAGAAGCACCGGCGGGACACGGGTCAGGCCGCGCTGCTCGACCCCGCGATCCTGCGCATCCCGCTCCTCCGCAGCGGCGTCGTGGCGTTCTTCTTCCAGTACCTGCTCCAAGCCGGCCTGTTCTTCGCGGTGCCGCTGTTCCTCTCGATCGCGCTGGGCCTCTCCGCGATCGACACGGGGCTCCGGATCCTCCCGCTGTCGCTCACGCTGGTCATCGCGGCGATCGGGATACCGAGAGTGTTTCCACGTGCGTCGCCGCGCCGGGTCTCGCAGATGGGGTTCGTGGTGCTGTTCGTGGCGATCGTCGTCTTCGTCGCCGCGCTCGACGCCGGCGCCGGCCCGGAGATCGTCACCTGGCCGATGCTCCTCGCGGGTCTCGGCATCGGCATGCTCTCGTCGCAGCTCGGCGCGGTCACGGTCTCATCCGTGCCCGACGAGGAGAGCGGCGAGGTGGGCGGGCTGCAGAACACCGCCTCCAACCTCGGCATCTCGATCGGCACCGCGCTCGCGGGCGCGGTCCTGATCTCGGTGCTCAGCAGCTCGTTCTTCTCCGGCATCGCGAGCAATCCGGCGGTCCCGAAGGACGTCTCGTCCAAGGCGCAGACGGAGCTCACGAGCGGCGTCCCGTTCATCTCCGATGCGGACCTCAACGCCGCGCTCGAAGACGCCGGGGTCTCACCGAAGGCGAGCCAGGCCATCGTCGACGAGAACGCGGACGCGCGCCTCGACGCGTTGCGTGCCTCGTTGTCGGTGCTCGCAGTCATCGCGTTGATCGCGCTGTTCTTCAGCCGGGGTCTCCCCATCACCGCAGCCGCCGGCGCGGAGACCGAACCTCAGCCGAGCTGAGACTGTCTCACGCCGGGTGCTTCAGGAGGCCCGCGGCCTGTGGCAGCTCCGATCGCGAGCGGTCGACGAGCAACGGCGCCCCAAGCCGCGGCGCGATCGCGCCTGGTGCCGCGTCCGCGGGCGGGTCGAGCGCGTGCAGGAAGGTCTCGACGAGCGCCGCGGGCTGGTCGTTCTGCAGGTAGTGGTTCGCATCCGGGATGAAGTACAGCGAGTTCCGGCCCGGCTTCTTCATCATGTACTCGTTCCAGACGTAGCTCACGACCCGGGGTGGCGACACCGTGTCGTAGATGCCCCAGATGAACGTCGTCGGAGTCTCGAGCGCGGCAAGGGCCTGCAGCCAGGCGCCCTCGTCCTGCGATCGCTCGACCAGGTACTGGATCGTCTCGTGCAGGACCTCGAGCCCCTCGCCGTGCGAGAAGATCGCAGTCAGCGCTTCGATCTCGGGATCGTCGGCGCCGCGCGCCGGCGTGTACGTCGTCTGGCCCATCCCCGCCGCGAGCTGCTCCGGCGTCGCCTGGGCGAGCAGCGCAGGGCCCGTCTCCGGGTCGAGCATGAGGCGTTGGGCCTGGGTCAGGTTCGACAGCGGCAGGAAGATGTTGCCGTTCGTGATGAAGAGGTGCTCGAGCTTCACCCGCGACTCGCCGCCGGTCGCGTGGATCATCGCAACGCTGGAGCCGCGGTCGTGCGCGAGCATCACCATCGACTCCAGACCGAGCACTTCGGCGATGTAGTGCTCGAGGACCTCGGCATCGCGAGCGAGGCTGTAGCCCCAGCCGAGTGGCTTGTCGGAGAAGCCGTAGCCCGGGAAGTCCATCGCGCAGACGCGGAAGCGGTCGCTCAGCTGCTCCGCGACCTGGAACCAGTCGATGCTGCTGGTCGGAAAGCCATGGACCAGCACCAGCGGTGGCGCCCCCGGGTCACCGAGCTCGACGTGGAAGACCTGCACCTCCGCCGCATCTCCGCGGCGCGGTCTCCACGAGAAGTGCCCGCCCTTGTCACGCCATGCATCGGCTCGGTTCATGGCGTCGACTCTCTCCAATTTCCGAAGAGCAGGCAAGCGGCACCGCGAGATAGCGTGACCGCGTTCCTGGACGACTGGCCCAGGCTCGATCATGGGGGTTGCGATTGCCGTGGTTCCCGGACTTCGTCGCGGCCGCGGAGCTGGCGCGCCGGGAGGTTCGCGCCGCAGGACAAGCGGATCCGGTTGCGCAGTACCTCACTGCGCTCGACCAGGGCGACGCGCACACCCTGGAGACGGTGTGGCCGGGTCACGTCGTGATCTACGACCCACGCGCCGGCGAGATCCGCGGCCACCGGCAGCTGCGGCACTTCGTGAAGGAGAACCAGGCCTGCTGGGCGGAGCGCCACGCCACGCACGGAGACCGTGGCTTCGACGCGGGTCGGTCGGCGCGCCGTCGTCGAGCTGCTGGTGCATCTCGTCTACGACGGGGGAGGAGGTGGCGTGGCCGGTGGCGGTGGTCGCCGAATCTCCCGACGACGTGTCGGTGGAGTTCCGCACCTACTGCAGCCAATGGCCGGTCGACGGGCGCCGTCACCTCCGGGCTGCCGATCCTCGAGCCGGGCCGAGCCCATCCTGGTGACGTGGTCGGCCGCTACCAGGCGGCCTTGCAGGCCGGGGACGTCGACGCGATCGTGAGCACCTTCGCGACCGACGGGTACTTCCGCGAGCCCATCGGGCCGGACGCCATGCACCGCGGCCGACCCGCGCTGCGCTCGTTCTTCTCGTCGTACTTCAGCGCGGGAGGTGGCATCGGTCTCGAGGACTGCGTCGTGACCGACGACGGATCGCGATGCGCGCTGGAGTACAACTGCGTCCGCTGGGGCAGCCACGACCTGCCGCCCCAGGCCGGCATCGCGGTCTTCGAGCGTGATCCGGACGGGCTGCTCGCGGCGGTTCGGGCCTACGACGACGTGGAAGCACCCGTCGTCCACGCCTAGGAGCCCGCCGATGAGCACGACCGCAATCGGCGACTACGCGTTGTTGTCGGATCGGCACGGTGCGGCGCTGGTGAGCCGCGACGGGTCGGTCGACTGGTTGTGCTTCCCGCGGTTCGACAGCCCGTCGGTCTTCGCGCGGCTGCTCGACGAGCGACGCCGGCCACTGGTCGGTCCGGGCGTCGGGTGCCGACGACGGTCACCCGGCGCTACGTGGATCGCACCATGGTGTTGGAGACGACGTACCGCACCGCGACCGGGACGGCGGTCGTCGTCGACGCGCTCGCGACGGGGGAGGGCAACCGGGGGCACGGCCTCGGCCGGGACGCGCCGCACCTGCTGCTGCGGCAGGTGACGTGCACCCGGGGCGAGGTCGAGATCGAGGTGGAGTACGTCCCCCGCCCCGAGTACGGCCTGGTGGTTCCGTTGCTCGACGTCGTCGACGGCGGGCTCGCCGCGACGGGCGGTGCCGACGTCCTGATCCTCTCGTGCCCGGTGCCGTTGACCGTCGACCGGTCGTCGGCGTCGGGACGGTTGACCCTGCGGGAGGGAGAGCGGGCCGGCTTCGCGCTGCACCACACCAAGCGCGCCGACGCCGGGACGGCGCGGGTGTGGAGCCAGGCCGAGATCGCGGCGCGCCTCGACGACACCGTGGCGGCGTGGCAGTCGTGGTCGGACCTGCACCAGGCCTACGTCGGACCGTGGCGCGATCTCGTCCACCACAGCGGCCGGGTGCTCCAGGCGCTGTCGTTCCAACCCACCGGGGCGATCTGCGCCGCGGCCACGACGTCGCTGCCGGAGGTGGTCGGCGGCGCCCGCAACTGGGACTACCGCTACGCCTGGGTGCGGGACGCCTCGTTCACGATCGAGGCGCTGTGGGTGGCGGCCTGCCCCGACGAGGCGAACGAGTTCTTCGACTCCATGACCGCGTTCGCGGCCGGATCGCTCGAGGACGACGGCGACCTGCAGATCATGTTCGGCATCGGCGGCGAGCGGGACCTGACCGAGCGGGAGCTGCCCCACCTCGCGGGCTGGCGGGGGTCCGCGCCGGTGCGGGTCGGCAACGGCGCGTGGCGCCAACGCCAGCTCGACGTCTACGGCGAGCTGCTCAGCGCCGTGCACCGACTCTCCGACCGGCTCTTCGATCCCGTCACGCGCCGCGTCGGTCCGTTGGCGCGAACCGGACCGGTGGGACGCGCCGCCCGGCGCTCGCCCCGGCCACCCGGCAGTTCCTCGTCGAGCTCGCCGACACCGCCGCCCGCCGCTGGCAGGAGAAGGACCACGGCATCTGGGAGGTCCGGGGCGAGCCCCGCCACTTCGTGTACTCGAAGCTGATGTGCTGGGTGGCGCTCGATCGGGCGACGATCCTCGCCGACCGGCTCGGCGCCGCGGACCGCGTCGCCGGACTGGGAGCGCACCCGCGACCAGATCCGTGACGCGATCCTGAGCGAGGGCTGGAGCGAGCGGGTGCACGCGTTCACGCAGTCGTTCGGCTCGGACGACCTCGACGCCTCCAACCTGATGCTGCCGCTCGTCGGGTTCCTTCCCGCCGACGACCCCCGAGTGCTGTCCACCATCGACGCGACCGAGGAACAGCTCACCGACGAGCGAGGGCTGGTCTACCGCTACCGCGCCCACGACGGCCTCGAGGGCGAGGAGGGCACGTTCCTGCTGTGCACGTTCTGGCTGGCCCAGGCGCTGGCGATGGCGGGCCGGCCCGATCGGGCGCGCACCGTGTTCGAGCGCGCCGCCGCGTTCGTCAACGACGTCGGCCTGCTCGCGGAGGAGGTCGACCCGATCACCGGCGAGCTCCTGGGCAACTTCCCCCAGGCGTTCAGCCACATCGGCCTGGTCAACGCCGCCTGGGCGATCTCCCAGGCCGAGCTCGAGCGCGCGAGTAGGGGTCTCACCGACCCGCTTGTCCCAGCCGTGGAAGGGCGCCCAGTCGCCCGCGTCCCAACGCTCGCGGAGCCCCGGCGTGCTCAGGTCCCAGTCCGGGCGGATCTCGCTCGATCGCGGCGCGCAGGTCGCGCCAGAGGTCGTCGACCGACGGGCGGCCCCAGAACCAGTAGCCGTTGTAGATGCTGTGGACGACGAGCCCCGGCTTGAGCACGAGCGTGTGCGGGATCATCGGGTCGTGGTCGGGGTCCGTGTACTCCTGGATGTCGAGGTCCTGCTGGATCGTCCGCCCGGGGTCGGAGAGGAACGGCCACTGGGCGCCGACCGACGCACGGAACTCCTGCAGCTCGTGATGCTCGTCGGTCGCGATCGTGACGATCTGGGTGTAGGCCACCGCGATCTTCGGCTGGAACGCCGCGAGGTCGAGGTGCTGCTGGTGCTCCTTCGGGCAGTAGTGGCCGCGCGCGAGCGTGAGGATCATCGGGTCGTCGCCCTGCAGCTCGCTGAGCTTGCGCCGGACGTCCGTGTGATCGGGCAGCTCGTAGTCGGGGAAGGTGCCGCCGGGGGCGATGTCGGAGCGCATGGTGGGATGGCCTTTCGTGCTGGTCAGTGCGAGAGGAGCTGCTGACCGCCGTCGATGTCGTAGGTCGCACCGGTGACCGCCGTGTTCGTCATGAGGTGGACGGCCAGCGCGGCGATGTCGGCCGGACCGACGACGCGTCGGATCGGCAGCGTGGCGCGGAGCTCCTCGCGGCGCGCGTCCAGCGTCGTCGCCGAGGAGCGTCGCCGACAGCGGCGTGTCGACGAACCCGGCCGCGATCAGGTTCACCCGGACCGGCGCGAGCTCGAGCGCGAGGTTCTTCGTCAGCGCCGGGCATGGCGGCGGTGAGCGCCGAGATCAGCGCGAATCCCGGCGCGGTGCTCCGGCCACCGGTGCCGCTCATGAAGAGCAGCGTCCCGCCCGGGCGCACCTTGCTCGTCGCGTCCCGAGCGACCTGCATCGGCAGCAGGAGGTGGGCCTCGACGTCGCGTCGGGCCGCGTCGAAGTCGAACTCCGCCAGCGGCGCGTAGTACGGACCCGGGCCCGTGACCAGCACGTGGTCGATCGGCGCGGCCAGCTCGTCGAAGAACGTCCCGAGCTGCTCGAAGTCGGTGGCGTCGAACGCCGCGACGCTCTGCGCCCCGACCTCGGTCGCGGCGTGCTCGAGGCGCTCGTGATCGCGGCCGGTGAGGATGACGTCGGCGCCCTCGGCGCGTGCGCGCCGGGCGGTCTCGAGGCCGATGCCCGCGCTGCCACCGATCACGACGACGGTCTGTCCGATCAGCTGCGGTTCCCGCGTGGTCGCGCGCAAGGTGCTGACGTCGGTCATCGTTCCTCCTCGGGGGTTGGTCTGCCGCCTACCGGTCGGCGGCGGCGATCTCGGCGCGCAGCGCCTTCGAGCGCGTCGGCGTAGATCTCGGAGAACGTCGGGAACGGCTGGATCGTGTCGCGCAGCACGTCGAGCGGCACCTGCGCGCGGATGGCCAGCGTCGCCTGCTGGAGCCACTCGCCGGCCTCGGGCCCGAGCGCGTACGCGCCGGTGAGGCGCTCGCCGTCGCTGAGGAGGGTCAGGAAGCCGTTCGACTCGGCGTACGCGCTGCGTGTAGGTCGCGGTCTTCGCCACGCCCGAGACCGGCGCGCGTCGCGCTGAACCGCGCCTCGAGCGCGCCGACCGACGCGGCCTGCGGATCGGTGAAGACGACCCGCGGCAGGGCTTCGTAGTTGCGCTTCGCGGGGCTCGCCCAGGATGTTCGCGGCGACGATGTCGCCCTGGTACTTGCCGGTGGTCGTCAACGGCCAGATGCCGGTGACGTCGCCGAGCGCCCAGAGCCCGTCGCCGGCGCGCAGGTGCGCGTCGACGGGGATGCCCGTGGCGGTCGGCCTCGATGCCGACGGTCTCGAGCCCGATGTCGTCGACCCGCGGGCGGCGACCGGTCGCGACGAGCAGGCGGTCGCCCCGCAGCTCGGTCCCGTCGTCGATGGTCAGGACGAAGTCGTCGCCGTCACGCCGCGCGCCTGGTCGCGCTGCACGCCGAGCACCAGCTCGATGCCGTCGCGACGCAGGACGTCGCCGAGCGCCTCGCCCAGCGGTGCGGGCTCGTTCGGCGAGCACGTGGTCGGCCATGTCGACGAGCGACCACCTCGCCGCCGAGGCGGCGCACGGCCTGGGCCATCTCGACGCCGACCGGACCGCCGCCGAGGATCAGCAGGCGGCGGGGGACCGCGGTCATCGCGGTGACCTCGCGGTTCGTCCACACGCCCGTCGAGCCCCGGAGGCCCGGAACCGGCGGCACGATCGGTTCCGCGCCGGTGGCCACGACGACGTGCTCGGCGGTGTACCGCATGCCGCCGACCTCGACCGCGCCCGGCCCGGCGAGCCGGCCGTCGCCGCGCAGCAGGTCGATGCCGCGGTCGGTCAGCCACTTCTCGGCGCTGGTGTCGGTGTGGTTCGACACCATGTAGTCACGCCACGCGAGCGCCGCCTCGACGTCGACCTGCGCGCTCGCGGCCGCGTCGTTGGCGTCGTGGACGGCCTCGCCCGGGCGCAGCAGGGTCTTGGACGGGATGCACGCCCAGTAGGAGCACTCACCACCCACGAGCTCGCGCTCGACGACGGCGACGCGCAGCCCGCCCTCGGCCAGCGCCCCGGCGCAGTGCTCGCCGGGCGCGCCGGCGCCGAGGACGATGACGTCGTAGTCGGTCACGACGGAAGCTCGTCGCCGGTCTGCTCCGCCACCATGTACGCGGCGTACCACTCCGGCCAGTTCTCGTCCGCCTCGCCGGTGCGCTTCTCGTGCTCGCCGTGCGCGGCCGCGGCGCGCTCGAGCGCGCCGCGCGAGGTCGCCGACGGAGCTGAACGTGGTCGTGCGTCGGCGTCGACGCGGCCGGGCAGCCGGTTCGTGATCTCCTGCAGCTGCCAGACGTTGCCGTCCGGGTCGCGGAACTCCGCGAACGACGCGTAGGTGCGCCGCTCCGGGTCCGGGCCGCTCGCCCGGGTGTCGCGGGTCGCAGCGGTTGTAGCCGACCGCTCGCCGTCGTGGAAGACCCCGGTCGCGTCGACGCCGTCGCCGACGAGCTCGTCGTGGGCCGCCTCGATGTCGGAGACGACGAGCAGGTTCTGCGCCGAGCCGGGCGCGGCCGACGTCAGGCCGGTGCCGAACTGGATCGAGCACCCGGAGCCCGGGGGTGTGAGCTGGACGATCCGGAAGTCGTCGCCACCGAGGTCGGCGTCCAGCCGCCACCCGAGGCCCTCGTAGAACTTCTTCGCGCGGTCGACGTCCGAGACGGGGATGACGACCGTCTCGAGCTTCATGTCGGCTCTCGCGGCGCTCGCGTCCGCGCTCGCGTTGCTCCGGGCTTCGGTGGTGCTCATGGGGGCCTCCGTGGGGGTTGTCTGCGCTTGAACGTCGCGCTTCGCCCGCTGCGGGTCAACCCCTGCCGAGGTCGGGGGCCAAGCGGCGCTCTACGAGACGGTGAAGAGGGCGAAGCTGCGATCGAAGCCCTTGAGGTCGTCTTCGAAGGCGCGGGGCTCGTACTCGAGGTCGGAGCCGATGGTCAGATCGACGACAGTTCGCGAGACGAGGACTTCACCGGGGGCGGCGGCGCTCTGCACGCGCGAGGCGAGGTGCACCGCGAGTCCACCGATGTCGTGCGCCCGCCGCTCGATCTCTCCGGTGTGCAGACCCGGCGCGCAGCTCCATCCCCAGGGTCCGGGCGTGATCTCGCAGCTCGAGGGAGGCGTCGACGGCCCGTCCCGGGCCGTCGAAGGTCGCCACCATGCCGTCGCCGGTGGTCTTGACCACGGTCCCTCGCCGCCGTCCGATGATCAGCGCCGTGTCGACTTCGAACCGGTGCAGTCTCCGCCCCCAGGTCTCGTCGCCGTCCTCCCGCGCGCTGCGGGTCGAGTCCACGATGTCGGTGAAGAGCACCGTCATCAACAGGCGCTGGGCGGAGGCGGCGGCGACTCCCAGCTCTTCACGCACGAATCTCTCGACGTGGTCGAGCGCGGCGTGCTCGGCCTCTCCGCTCCACGAGTAGATCCGGTCGTAGGGAAGCTCGACGAAGGTCCCGTGGGCGACATGCTCCGCGACGAATCGCCCCAGCTCGGGCGGATAGCCGAAGTCGCCGCGGTTGTGGATCATGAGCGTCGGGCACGAGACGAGCGGCAACACGGAACGGACGTCGGTGTGCCCGATCATCCAGAAGCGTTCCTCCGCCGCGCCGCGGGGTCGCGACGCTGCGTTCCCAGCGCGCCGCGGCCGACCGGAGCGCCTGATCATCCGGGGCGCCGTCGACCGTGATCGACAAGAAGCCGCCCGTTCCCCACTCGCGACGGCAGAGGTCGAGGATCTGCCGCATGAATTCGGTCCGCGGACCCTCGGCCTCGATGGTCTCGTCGGGGGACGAGAACGCGCGGGCCCAGCCCTCGCGGCAGACCAGTCCGGCGACCCGGTCGGGGTGCGTCGCCGCGAACAGGATCCCCAGCGGGCAGGCATCGGTGCTGACCAGGACGACCGCCCGGTCGCTGCCGACGGCGTCGAGCACGCACCGCACGTCGTCGATGGCGTCCTCGTAGGTCGTGAGCCCGCTCTGACCGTCCGAGAGGCCCTCGCCCCGCTTGTTCATCATGATCAGCCGAGCGAAGGTCGGGACCCGTTCGACCACCTCCCGGTACCACGGGAGCTCCTCGCTCATCCCGACGTGACCGATCATGCCCGTCACCACGAGGACATCGACCGGACCGTCGCCGTACACGACGTAGGCAATGTCGAGGCCGTGGCTGTCGGCGTAGCCAAACCGGGGTTCGACCATCAGCGGAAGTCTCGCGCTTGAGATGCGCTCGCGCCCCGGCCGGTCCGGGTCACGATGCGCGCTCGATCATGTACGGCACGAGCCGGCCGACGAAGCGCCGGGCCGCGGAGTCGGGTACGCCGGCGAAGGCGCGGTCGAGCCCTGACTCGGCCGAGCGCGCGACGCCGGCGGCGAACTCGGAGGCGAACGCAATGCTCCCGTACTCCAGCATGAGATCGAAGAGCCGCTGCACGTCTGCGTCCGATCGCTCGGATGCGTCGGGCGCGAGGCACGCCTCCACCCACCGGCGGTCGACCGGATGGGCCGCGGCGACGAGGTGGATCAGCATCAGGGTGCGCTTGCCCTCGCGGAGGTCGCCGAGGCGCTCCTTGCCGTACTCGCGCGGGTCGCCGACGAGGTTGAGGATGTCGTCGCGGATCTGGAACGCCGCGCCGAGGTGGAACCCGAAGTCGATCATCGGCTCGAGGTCGGCGGTCCCGCACGAGCCGATGAGCGCCCCGACGCGCAGCGGCAGCACGGTCGTGTACCAGCAGGTCTTCTTCATGATCAGGTCGAGGTAGTCGTCGGGCACGAGGTCGAGGTGGTTGTCGCGTCGCCATCCGAGCTCGAGGGCCTGACCCGCGACGGTTTGGTGGCTCATGAAGTCGAACTCCGCCATCACCCGGTCCGCGAGTCGCGGCCCGAGCAGCTCGACGTTGGCGCGGAGCGCGCCGACCGCGTGGAGCGCCAACCCGTCGCCCGCGTTGAGAGCGAGCGGCATGCCGTAGCGGCGGTGCAGCGTCTCCTCGCCGCGACGCAGCTGGCTGCCGTCCTCGATGTCGTCGTGGACGAGGAACGCGTTGTGCAGCAGCTCGATCGCGAGCGCGCTCGGGACCGCGGCGTCGACGGGTCCGCCGAAGGCCTCGCATGCGGCGAGGCACAGGCTCGGTCGCAGCGCCTTGCCCGCGCGGGCCGGGTAGTCCGCGAGTGGCGCGCTCAGGTAGTCGGCCGCGGGCAGGGTGCCGAGATGCTGCGCGGCCGCGTCGGCGATGATCGTGCCGTAGCGCGCCAGGCTTGCTGCCGGCTCGCCGCGGTCGTCGGTCACCACGACGCCGGCTCCGCGATCACGCGCACGCGAGCGGGGAACGCGGTCGCGGGCAGGCCCTCGACCAGGATCTGCCCGTGGTACAGGCCGAGCCGAGCGTCGGGGGCGCGGCCGCCGCAACGAGGAGCTCGGCGCTCGTCCCCGGGTCGAGCCGGTCGATCCGTTCGGGGCGGAACGTCACCAGCGCGGACCCGAGCGTCGACCCGTCGTGGCTCACGAGCCCCGAGGTCCACGGCCGGAGCATGGTGACGGCGGAGCCGGTCGAGTTGTGCAGCCACAAGCGCGTGCTCGTCCGGCCGCCGGGTGCGAGATCAGGGAGCTCGAGGCCGTCGCCCGGCGCGCCGCCACCCTCGCGCCCCGTGCCCGTCCAGGAACGGAAGCCCGAGCTCGCCGACGCGCCGCAGCACGTCGAGATAGCCCTCGAGGGCGCGCTGCGCGTCGGCTTGCAACCGCCGGCGCACACCGTCGTCGACCCGGAAGTGCACGCTCGGAGGCGGGCGGACCGGACCGGGTTCGGAGGCGCGCGTGTCGCGGTCTGCGTCGGCCGCCGCGGACCCGTGTTGGCGCGTCCGCCCGGAAGTGGTCGAAGATCTCGACGAAGCGCTCGACGATCATCCGGGCCGCGTCGAAGCCGAGCTCCTGCACCTCCCCGGCGAGGCGCGCCGCCTCCTCGACGTCGAAGCCCTGCGATCGCGCTCCGTCGTGCTCGCTCACCGCGCGGCTCCGCTCGTGGGGGCGGCAGCTGCCCGGCGAGCGACTGCGGCGGCTGCCTGCTTCCCGGCGCGGGTCGCCGCCTCGATGCAGCCGGCGTTGAGGCCCGAGTCCGTCCAGTCGCCGGTGACGACGAGGTTGGCGAACCCGGTCTCGTCGGGCTTGAGCCGGTAGCGGCCCGTGCCCGGGAGCGACTGCACGTAGTGGTCCGACGGGTCCACGTTCGCTCTCCAGTACTGACGCTCGAGCCGCTCCGGACCGCCGGGGTCCCTGGGCGCGGGCCCGGACGCCGTCACAGAGGAGCTCCCAGCGGAAGCCCGCCCGGGTGACGGACCCCGGCCACAACGCCGCCACGTCGCGGTCGAGGAACTCCCGGACCCGGGTGAGGACCGCGGCGGTCTCGACGGCCGCGTCGACGGGCGTCGGCGCAGGTCCGGCGGGGGCGAGCGTGCTGCAGAAGTAGGCGATCGCGCGCGGCCGGTCCTCGGCGGGCCAGTCCTCGACCTCGACCAGGTGGGACATCGACGCCCACGTGTCGAACGGCTCGACGAAGCCGCTCACGGTGACCCCGGGTGGTCCCTCCCAGCCGAGCGCGCGCTCGTCGGCCCGCAGCCACAGCTGGAAGGCCTGGGTCGGCACCGTGCCGACGTGGTCGACCATCGCCCGCCACTCGGGGGAATGCGCGACGAGGTCGGCGCACACGTGCGGCACCATGCCGAGCGAGATCCCGAAGACGAGGACGTCGAAGTCCTCGCCGGCGACGAGCGTGCGCCGGTCCACGTCGCGCGTCGGGGACCAGAGCGACTCGAGGTCGAGGCCCTCGATCGCGGCCGGGTCGTCGAGCTGCGACGCGATCGGGGCCGGGGGCCAGCACGGGAGCCCCTTGACGCGCAGCAGCGGGTCGTAGGCCGCGGCACCGCGCGTCGGTCGGGCCTGCACCCCCAGCTCGACGGCGCCGATCGCGTCGCCGTCGGGGGTCAGGCGCAGCGCGTCGACCCGGTGGAAGAACTGGAGCTCGACACCCCGTGCCTGCAGCACCTGGTAGAGCGGCGCGAAGACGATCTCGCCCATCCCGGCCTGCATCTTCCAGAAGAGCGCGCCCGAGTAGCCGAGCAGCATCTGCGCGCCGAGGCGGAGGCCGAGGCCGGCGGCGAAGCGCGGGCGCCCGGGATCGCCGTCCTCGTAGCCGAAGACGAGGTCGTACATCCCGCGCAGGAGGGGTGAGTCGAGCGCGGCCGGGTCGATCCCGTGTGATTGCAACCACTCGCGGTAGTCGAGGTCGTCGATCGCGTCGAAGCCTTCCGGCCGCACGAGCAGGCCGTCGGCAACGATGCCGACGAGGTTCGCGGTGACGAGCTCCACGAGGTCGTACGTGCGCCGCGCGTCGGGATCAGATCGGACGGCGCCTCGCAGCGCGGAGCGCAGCGGCGCGACGACCGAGGCCACGATCTCCGCGAAGCCCGCGCCGGGGTCCGTTGGTGGCGCGAGCGCGGCGACCCGCCGCGCCCAGCTGAGGGAGAGCGCCAGGCCGAGGAGCCCCGCGCCGCGCACGACCGCGACCGGGTCGACGCCGCCGGGGCGCGCCGGCCTCCGCGGCGTCGGTGACGTGCTCAGGTAGACCCCGTGCGTGCCGGACCGCCGGGACGAGTCGACCGACGCGAAGAAGTCCGCGAGCAGGCGCAGCGACCGCACCACGACGTCGGGGACGGTGAGCAACCCGTCCATGCCCGGTGCCCGCGGCTCGTCCCCGGGTTGTCCGGGTGTCGGCGCGAACGACGCGACCCAGGGAACGAACCTGCCGTCGCGCTCGTCGGTGACGCCGACGTCGTTCGCGGGGGCGACCGCGTCGTCCCACGTCCTGATCGGGCAGCCCGGGTCGGTGCGCGGGCGATCGAGCTCGGCGTAGCAGCGGCGGAGCACGTCGAAGGTGTGCTCGTAGTAGCCGAGCAGGACGTGGAGGCCATGTTCCTCGACGCGTCCGTTCGGTCCACGACTGCTCGCGCCCTTGCCGCCGAGCCGCCAGCCCCGCTGGTACACGGTGATGCGGTCGAAGCGCGACCGCCAGTCACCTTCCGAGAGCTCGAACGCCGCGGTCAGGGCAGCCATCCCGCCGCCGAGCACGACGACGGCGGGCCGCCCCGACTCCGTCACGTCACCTCGTGAGGAGCGTGCGTGCATCCACGACCTCCGGGACCACGCTGCCCGCCGGAAGCCGGTCCAGCACGGCCCGGGCGGTGTCCTGCCAGCCGGGCGGCTGGACCGCGGCGGGCAGGCGGGCGAGGTCGTTGGCCGCGCGGAGCGCGAGGACGAGCGAGCCCTGGCTCGCACCGACCTCGAGCGCGGCGACGAGGTCGCTCGCGGCATCGGCGAGCCGGTCGGGGAACGAAGTGGTGAAGATCTCGGCCCGCAGTCGCAGCAGGTCCGGCAGGTGCACGAGCTCCCCGGAGGCATGGGCCGCGGCGAGCGCGTCGGTCGCGGCCGCCAGCGCCCGCTCCGGCTCGTCGAGGTAGAGGTGGTTGCGCGCGACCAGGCCGAGGAAGAAGGGCCGGAACGCACCGTGACCGACGAGGTCCATCGCGGCCTCGCATGCCGCGAGCTCGGCCGGGTCGACGGGCGCACCGGGCTCGGGCAGCAGCACGTACTGGCGCCCGATGAGCGTGAAGTACTCGAACCGGTGCTGGGCCGCGATCGCGAGGGTGCGCTCGCCGAACGCGCGCGCCGCGGCGATGTCACCGCCGATCATGCGCAGCCAGGACAGGTACACCGTGACGAACGCCGCGCTGAACGGACCCCGCGGGAAGCCGATCTCGTCCGCGCTCGCGTGCGCGCGTCGCTCCCACTCTGCGCTCTCGTCCGGATCGCCCGCGAGTGCGGCGATGCACGCGAGCCCGACGGCGACGACGGGGCGTGGATCGTGGGGGAGCGGCCAGAACTCCGACACGGTGGCGTCCTCGGGCCGCTCCTCGTATCCGGCCCACGCCTCTTCCAGCCACGTACGGGCCGAGTCGAGATCGCCCCGGTAGAAGTCGTGCCAGCCGATCGCGGTGCGGATCTCGGTCGAGAACCACGCGGCGTCGGGCGAGTCGACCGTCCGGCTCATGGCGTCGAGCACCTCGCCCGCGGTGCCGAGATCGCCGCGCACCAGCATGTAGCTCCAGATGCCGATGCCGCGCCGGGAGGATCTCGGGCCGGTCGCTGTGTCGCCGGCAGATCTCGTCGGCGCGCTCGAAGTCGGCGAGGACGTCCGGGAACCCGTAGCCGTACAGCGAGCTCACGCTGACGGTGCGCAGCATCCGGGCCGAGAGCTCGGCCAGCTCGCGCTCGCCGGTCTCCGGCGTCTCGGCCAGCAGCTCCAATGCACGGTCGAGGAGCCCGCGCGCCTCGTTGTGGCTGGCCTCGGCCTGCGCGGCCAGCGCGGCGGTCATGTAGGCCGGTATCGCCTGCTCCGGGTCGCCGGCGAGGTCGTGGTGGCGGGCGACGATGGCGAGGTCGCCCGGCGTCGAGGCGGACGACTCGAGCAGCCGCGCGATGCGGTGGTGCGTGGCGCGCCGGGCTTCGAGCACCTGCGTCTCGTACGCGGCGTCACGGAGCAGGACGTGACGGAAGCGGTACGTGTGCTGCCGCGCGTCGCCGACCTGCTCGACGATGCCGGCCGCTTGGAGCTGTTGGAGCGCGTCCACGATCGGCCCGCCGGCGAGCTCGCGCAGCGGCCCGGCGTTGAACACGGCACCGAACGCGGCCGCGAGCTGCACCAGGTGGAGGTCGACGCCCGGCGCCCGGCACGCGCGGCGAGCAGCTCGTGGAGACGGGGTGGCAGTGATTCGCGGGCGGTGACGGAGCCGGCGTTCCGAGCGAGCTCCTGGAGGAACAAGGGCACGCCTCCCGCCGCGCTCGACGATGATCCCGCGCTGCTCCGGCGGGAGGTCAAGGTCCGGCAGCATCGCGGCGACCAGCTCCGCGGCGTCGTCCGCAGGGAGCGGGCCGAGCTCGAGCTCCGCGACGAGGGTGGACCACGGCGTCACCAGCGAGGTCCGGCTCGTGACGAGCAGCATGACCCCGGGGTGCGGGACGGCGGCGACGAGCCCGAGGAGGTCCAACGTCGTGGGGTCGGCCCAGTGCAGGTCCTCAACCAGCAGGAGCGTCGGCTGGCGCGACGCGAAGCGGAGGAGCCATTCGACCAGAGTCGCCAGCGTCTCGGCGCGCCGGGCGACGGGGTCGACCTGCGGGCGCGTCCGGTGCGGGATCACGTCGAGGGCGAGCAGCGGCGCGAGCAGGGGCATGACGTCGTCGGCGGGAAGGCCTGCATCGTCGAGGCTGCGCTCGACCTCGGCCCGCCGTGCCGTCGGGTTCCTGCTCGGGGAAGAGGCCCAGGCTCTGCTCGAGCATTCGGCGCATGGGCCAGAGGGCGACGTTCTCGTGGTACGGGGAGCAGCCGGCGTAGAGCACCGCGCCGCCCGCGGCACGAACGTGCTCGGACAGCTCGGCGGCAATCCGGGACTTGCCGATGCCCGCGGGTCCGCTCAGCACCGCGACCGGCGCCGGCTCCCGGGTCTCGGCGCCGGACGCGACGACCTCCACCCACTGCGCGGTGGAGCTCTCGACGGGTCTCGCTCCGATTCACGATCGCCACGGTCGCCGACGGGTCGCCGGCCTGCGGGGCGACGCCTTCGTAGGGCCGTACGACCCGGAAGACCTCGATGGTGCGTGCGATCCCGCGCAGGTCGCGCGCGCCGATCGACTCCATCTCGAAGTGCGGCGCGACCAGCTCGCTCGTGGTCCCACTGATCACCACCGTGTTGGGCGCCGCCTCTCCCTGGAGGCGGGCCGCGACGTTGAGCGCGGCGCCGACGACGTCCGACGACGCGAGGGCGGTCCCGGTCTCGGGCGACGTCACCACGACGGTGCCGGTGTGGATGCCGATCCGGAGCGCGAGCTCGACGCCGTAGCGGTCCCAGAGCTCGGGGGCGTGTGCAGTCATCCGCTCGATGAGCCCGAGCGCCGCGAGCACCGCGCGCTTTGCGTCGTCTTCGTGCACGGTGGGGTAGCCGAAGCACGCGACGATGCCGTCGCCCTGGAACTGCAGGACGTGGCCACCCATCTCCTGGATCGCCTCGGTGCCCGCCTCCCGGTAGATCTTGAACAGGTCGCGGACGATCTCCGGGTCCGCGACCTCGGCGAGATCCGTCGAACGGACGATGTCGGAGAAGAGCACGCTCACGAACGCGCGCTGGCCGTGGGGCAGCGACCGCTCGGCGCGGGCCCGCTCGAGCATGGCGCTCGCGCGCCCGTCGGCGGGTGCGACGCTCAGGATGTCCTCGGCGATCGCGCTGGCTCGGTCCCACGCGCTGCTCGCGGCCGCCGCCTCCGCCTCGATGAGCAGCCGGTCGATCAGGCGCGCGAACCGGTCATCGAGCGCCTCCGGTCCGTCCTCGGCTCCTGCGGCCACGTGCGCTCCTAGACCCGCCGGGCCTTGCTGACGTACAGCAGCGCCGGGGCCTTGGCCGGCTTCGAGCCACCGCCGACGAGCACGTTGCCTTCATAGAGGCCGCACGGCAGGTCGGTCGTGCTCGTCGTGACGCGCACGCTCGGCGGGTCCGCGTCGGGCCCGATGGTCGCGGGCGCGACCTGCAGGGCCGGGCCGGGATGCGTGCCGGCTCGTTGCTCGACGCGGACGAGCTCGGAGACGACGACCGGCCCCGGTTCGGCCGGGAGGGGTACGACCAGGGTCGTGAACTCGACGGTCGCGCCCCCCGCCGGCGGGAGCGCCGGCCGTCGGCTCGACGTCGGCCTCGGCCAGGTTGGTCGCGTAGTCCGTGCCCGCCTGCCACGAGCGTGACCAGTCCCGGGCCAGCCGCAGGAAGAGCCGGCTGGCGTCGGGGGTGGCGTCGGCCTGGCCGTACTTCCCCGACCACATGCGTCGGCCGACGTCCGTCGCGTAGTCGGAATACCAGTGCGCCATGTCCGACACCGCGTCGGCCCAGACCTCGCCGTACCCTTCGGTGAACGCAGTGGCACTGTCCGACTTCGGCGCGTCGGAGAACGCCCCCTCGTCGCCGATGGCCCCGGGGTGCACCGGGCCGAGCGAGGCTTCGGTGACGATCACGGGGGCGTCGGACGTGGCGTCGCGGATCCATTCGCCCCACTCCGGGCAGACCTCGCTCGCCTGCGCGTTCAGGAGCGTGTCGGTGAAGCCGACCACCTTCAGCGCCTTGACCAGGCGGCGACTCCCGACGTCGATGGCCACGAGGTAGCCCCGGTCGACCTGCAGCAGGTTGCTGATGCTGTGGTCCAGGTCGTAGGTCATCGCGGCCCAGGTCTTGGTCTGCTTGAAGTCGCACCGCAGCACCGTGTTGAGCTCGATCCCGGCGAGCGAGACGACCTCGAGGTAGTTGGCGTGCCACTGGCGCCCGCCGGGCGTGGGGACGTCGATGCGCGCCGTGACGGGCCGCATCTCCTTGAACATGTTCCCGCCCCAGCTGGGCCAGTTGTCGGGTGTGAGCCACCCGACGAGATCCTTGAGTGATCGATCGGTCTCGAACTCGGAGTAGATCCACACCGCCTGGTGGCCGTCGACCACGACGTTGTCCGCGGTGCAGGCCTGATCCTGCGTCGTGCTGCCCTCGCTCATCTGCCCTCCCCGTCCTGCCCCCGGGCCATACGGTAGCGATTCACCACGCGTCGCGCGGTGAGCGGCTACCGACGCGCGCGACGGTCTAGACCGGGAGTGTGAGAGGACGATGAGAGTGACGAGCGCGGTCCCTGGCACCAGACGGCAATCTCCGGTCGGGTGCGGGCCGTAGATCTGTATCGGGCACTGATCGGGCCCCATCGATCCGCGCTTCGCGCCGGAGGAGATCCTCATGACCCGTGCTCTGCGCTTCAGCTCGGTTGCACTGTTCCTCTCGCTCGCGGTCTTCGCCGCCGCATGCGGCTCGAGCTCCTCGAGCTCGTCGAGCGCGAAGTCGACGACAACGACGAGCACCGCGCCGAGCACGACGTCCAGCACGAAGGCGGGTGCGAGCCCGTTCGCGTCGGCGCCGCCGCCAGGACCCCACTTCGCCCACACCCTCTCCTTCGTCAGCATTCCCGACGGGGGACTGGTGCTGGTCGCTGCGAACGGCCGCAGCCTGTACCTCTTCGATCAGGATCACGGCGCCACCTCGGCCTGCACCGGCCAGTGCGCGACCACCTGGCCGAAGTTCGCGCCGACCGGCAGCGTCACGGTCGCGCCCGGACTCGACCCGACCAAGGTGGTCAAGGAGTCCTCGGGCCAGGTGGCCTACAACGGACACCTCCTCTACTACTACTCCGGTGACCACGCCCCCGGTGACACGAACGGGGTGAACGTCCCCGGTTGGCACGTCGTCTCCCCGCTCGGCTTCGGCATGGCCGGCCGCTGAGGCACCGACGGCCGGACTACACCGGCTGGTCGCCCTGAAGGTGGCGCAGGCGCTTGGCCAGCGTCTGGAGCAGGTTCCACGCGATGGCCGCGTTGTGCTGCACGAGCGGTCGGAACTCCCAGTACGTGAGCCCGTGGCAGACGAGCTCGCTGGTGGCGGTGATCGTGGCCGTGCCGTGCGCCTTCGTCGATCAGCGCGATCTCGCCGAAGTAGTCGCCCTCCGACAACGTCGCCCGCTCCCGGCCGCCGACCGTGACGGTCGCTTCGCCCGACTCGATCACGAAGAACGCCGCGCCGCCGGCACCCTCCTTGGTGATCGTCTCGCCGGCGGCGAAGCGGCGCTCCTTGAACAGCGACGCGATGCGTTCGACGTCGCGCGGGCTCATGTTGGCGAAGAGCGGCACGCGCTCGATCACCTCGACCGGTCCGCTCGTCCCCTCGGGAACCGCCGGCCGGGGCGTCGACCCGGCCCGGGTCACCGCGCGGCACTGGAGCAGGTACAGCTGCCCGTCCGCGAATGCCCACTCGATGTCGCGTGCCGGCCCGTACACCTCGTCGCACCGGTTCGCCGAGCGCGTGCAGCTCCGCGAGCTGATCGTCGTCGAGGCACAAGCGCCTCCGTGCGCTCCGGTGCGACGGTCTCCTCGAACGTGCCACCGTCGGCCGCGGCGCGGATCGCGATCTTCTTGAGCCCGGGCGTGCGCTCGAGGACGACGCCCGCGCGGTCGAGGCGGAAGGTGTCGGGGATGACGCGACCGGCGACCACGACTTCGCCGAGCCCCCAGCTCGCCTCGATCATCCGCTCGTCGGCGCCGTTGATCGGGTTCTGGGTGAACATCACGCCGGCCACGTCCGGGTCGAGCAGCGACTGCACGACGACGCCGACGCTCGGACGGGCGAAGAGGCCGACCCGCTGGCGGTAGGTGATCGCGGAGTCGGAGTTCGCCGACCACCAGATCTCGCGGACGGCCGCGCTCAGGTCGTCGACCGACGGCACGTTGAGCAGCGTGAGGTGCTGGCCCGCGAAGCTCGCGTCGGCGCCGTCCTCGTCGGCCGCGGACGAACGGACGGCGAGCGGTCCCCGCAACGGGCGCGCCGCCGCGACGAGCTGTTCGATGCGCCTCGTCCCGGCCGCGGCGATCGCGTCGACGAACGCGCCCGACAGCGCGATGCCGGGCGGGATCGGCAGCCCGGCGCGGGCCGCCGCGCCCAGTCCGGTGGCCTTCGCGCCGAAGCGCGATTCGTCGTCCGCCTCGGCGAGCGGGACGACCTCGGTCACGTGTAGACCGTCACTTCACCGGCGTCGCCGTCGACTCGCACGCGTGTGCCGTCGGGAATGCGGTCGGTCGCGTCACGGGTGCCGACCACGCCGGGGATGCCGTACTCACGCGCCACGATCGCGGAGTGCGAGAGCAGACCGCCGCTGTCGGTGACGATCGCGCCGAGCAGCGGCAGCAGGATGTTGAACGCCTCGGTCGTCGACTCGGTGACGAGCACGTCGCCCTGCGCGATGCGGTCGAACTCGGCGGGTCCCGAGACGCGCCGTGCCGGGCCTTCGTAGACGCCACCGCTGGCGGCGAGACCGCGCAGGAGGTTCTCCTCGTGCGCCGCTTCCGAGCTGCCGAACAGCTCGCCCATCGCGATGCCGATGGCGCCGCATGACCCGCGCGACTCCGGGGGGAAGCATCGACGGGTCGGGCGGCGGGGGAGGCGGCGGTCCGAGCGACGGGGGTGCGTCCTTGGCGGTGCGCGAGCTGCGCATCGGCGAAGCGCTGCGGCGAGCTCGTCGGCCGACGGGCCGCCGGCGCCGGTCACGAGCGAGCACATCTCGTCGAAGCCGGCGTCGACGAAGTGCTCGGGGTCGTGAACGCAGTCCCCTGGTCGTCGACCCGGCGACCGGCGGCGAGCACGGCACGGCGCATGATGCCCGAGGCCCAGATGTCGCTGAAGACGCCGCGCTCGTCGCGCAACCGGTACATCAGGCGCGCCTCGCCGAGCAGCTCGTCGAACTCCGCGCGGTGCTCCGTCGGGCACCTGCGACCGGATGCCGGCGATGCGGGCGTCGACCTCGTCGGTGTCGTTCCCGGCGCCGTCGACCGACAGGCGGATCGAGCGCAGGAGCGCGTCGGGCAGCTCGAGCGCGTAGCGCCCGGAGATGTCGAAGCCGTCGAGCAGCCGGCACCCGACGAGGTCGAGGTACTGCGGACATCGCCGCGCCGACGTCGGTCCGTCGAGCGCGCGCAGCTCGGCGAGCGTCTTGCCTGGGTCACCGTCGGACTCGAGCAGCGCACGCGCGCTCGGCGTCGTCGTTGATCGCGGTGATGAGTCGCTTCGAGCTCGTCCGGACGCGCCGGCCGACACCGGCGCGGCGCCGCGCATCATCGCCAGCGCGTCGGACGCGCGTGACGTCGGTCCACGCCCCGAGGTGCGCGAGCAGGTCGCCGACCGGGATCATCGCCGACCCGGTGAAGCGCATGTGCTGGAAGATCATCTGCGTGTGGTGCTCGCGGCAGCGGGTCAGGTAGGCGACCAGCTCGTCGTCGGAGAGCGCGTCGGCGTCGACCGCCTGCAGCTCGCGGTGGGTCGCGATCGCGGCGGCTTGAAGTCGTCGTCCCACTCCTCGAGCTGCTCGCGCCAGACCTTCTGCTCCCACACCTCTTCGGCCCGCGCGAAGCGCTGCGGGATCTCCTCGTCCGGTGCCGGCCGCATCGTGTTGTACGCGAAGCCGTTGACGTACTGGGTCACCATCGCCTCGATGCGGCGTCCCGTAGTACGCCATGAACTCGGCCGTGCCGCGGCGGAACGGCTCGGGGTGCATCTCCGTCCAGTACCGCGTCACCGGACGCGGGGAAGTGCACCGGGTCCAGGCCCCACGACCCGGGCCCGGGCGGCTCGAAGTGAAGCTCCGCCGTTCCACTCTCGGACATTCCTGGCCCTCCCTGCGTCCCGCCCGCACATCGACTGCTCGGCGGACAGTCTCACGATGGCGCGTCGCACGGCAAGGGCGGTACCGGACCAGTGGCCGGCTCGGCGGTCCCGACCCGGCGTCGTTGACGGATCGGGACCGCTCGACCGTGGATGCGTCTAGCCGAGACCGTGGTCCACGCACGTGCTGCCGACGTTGGCGTTGCTGTTGGTGCCGTCGGGGCAGACCGTGTTGTTCCAGATCGCACCGGTGAAGACGGAGCCCGGGAAGGCGCTCCCGCCGAGGTACACGTTGGTGAAGTTCGCGTTGGTGTAGTTGTTCGATCCTTGGAACACGTCACGCATGAACACGTTCGTGAAGTTCGCACCGGTGAAGTTGCTGCCGCCGCCGCTCGCCGCCTGGTACCAGTCGGAGTTCGAGAAGTTGTCGCCGGCGAAGTTGGCGCTGTCCATCTGCAGATCGACCCCGACCGACATCGACGAGAGGTCCATGCCCGTGAAGTTCTGCCCCGGCGCCCAGTGCGGGCGATTCTGGAGCAGCTCCGCGTAGCGGGAGTCCCACGTCGCCGCGAGCCCCTTCCCCGGCTTGCACACCGTGGTGATCTTGGTCTTGCCGTTCTTGAGGTTGGTGCAGGTCGTGAACTTGGTGGGGACGCTCGGCGCCGCCCCGACCAGGCCGAACCCGCCCCACGCCGCGACGACGCCGAAGATCGTCCCGAGCGCGATCCACGGCGCGACCCTGCGCTTCTGCTCCCGCATGACTGTTCCTCCCTTTGCCCCGGACACACGCTGAGAAGCAGAGCAGCCCTGCCCGAGCTGGAACCGCCCTCCCGGGCGGGAGCCTGGCACAAACCGGGTAATCAGGACAAGAGCCGCGAGACGGACTGAGGTAGCGGATATCCTGTCGGCCTCTGGCGTTGGGGGGCGCGGTGGGAGTCACGGCTACGGGACCGTCGGCAGCCGTCCCGGTCGAGCGGGTCGAGGCCACGACGGCTCGCGGTGCCCGGTTTCCCTGCTTCGACGGGCGTACTCGTCACCGCGTTTGGACCGTCTTGGAGGCGCCGTCCTAGGGTGCACCCGCTCGGCAGGGTAAGGGCGTGCGGAAGGGCGGGGGTTCAGACGTTGCGAGCTGTGCCGAGGCCATGAGCGCCTTGCTCAGGGCGACTCCGGGACTGGTCCTGGTACTCGGTCTTCCTGGCATCCTCGTGATTCTCATCTCGCGAGTTCGACTGACATGGGTGCAGGCACTCGGCGCGGTACCGGTCTGCTCGATTGGCGTGGTGTGGGTGCTCGGGGAGCTCTCACTCATCACCGGAGCTCCCTTCGCACCGCTTGCGTTCTGGGTGCTCATCGCCGGCTTGACCGTTGCTGTCGCCGCCACCTTCGCCTCGTCGAGCTGGCATGTCTCTGAACTCCGGTTCGATGTCGATGACGCCCAGTCACAAGGCGTGCCAACAGATGGAGGTCTCGAGCCGACGAACGGAGGGGAGCGGTTCCGCGTCTGGCTCGCGCTGGGACTGCTCGCGGCGGCGGTGATGCTCGGCGGTTCCATCTGGCTGCGGGGTGGGATCGCCGGCTCGGCGCTGACGCCGCCCTATCCGGATGCGACCAACAACGGGTTTGCCATCGCCCGCATCATGCACACCCACAGTCTGGCCGCCAGCGACGTCCTCGTCTCCGACCTCCGGTTCGGCACGACGGGAGCCAGCTACTACCCACTGGCAATGCACGCGCCGCTCGCCCTTGCGGCAAGCATCACCGGGGCCAGCGTCGCATCGCTGTTGGTCGGCATCAGCGTCTTGTTCGGTGCGGTCGTCTTGCCGCTCGGTCTCTTCGCGCTGACCCGCATGCTCGTCCCGGACCTTCCGTTGGCCGCGGGCTTCGCCGCGCTACTGAGTCAGATCCTCGGCGCGTTCCCCTACAAGCCCTACACGTGGGGCGGTACCGCGACGATCGTGTCGGGTGCCGCACTGCCAATCGTCTTGGTGTTGGTATTTCGAACCGTTACCACCGCGTGGTCACGCCGAGCTGCGGTACTGAGTGCGCTCATGGTGATGGCGCTCTTCGCGCTCTACATCAGCGTCTTCGTCTTTCTTGGCTTCCTGTTGGGCTTGCTCATGCTCGAGCGCGCCTGGATTGCGCGCGAGGCGCGATCGCTCATCGTGCCGATGAAGCGGCTTGCCACGATCGTCGCGACCGCCCTGGCACTCGCGCTGCCGGTCGTGCTCAGCCTCTCGCACGGAATCTCTGAGCGAACCGGATCGACAACGACGCCGCTCGAGCCGGTCCCGGCCGCGTCGGCCAAGCACTGACGATCGCGTACTTCACTCCGCCCGCGCCATGGCTTGCTGCACTTGCGGGTCTCGGAATTGCCGTGATGTTGTGGCGTCGCCGGCTCGCCGCCTGGGCCGCCGCGACCGGAGTCGTCTGCTATCTCGCAGTCCTCGCAGCAACCTCACATGGGCCCATCAGCCAGGCGTTGACCCTTCCCTGGTACCACACAGCGGAACGGGTCGTCTTCAACCTCGTCTACTTCGTTCCGGTCTTTGCTGCGGTATTGCTCGCGCTCTTCTGCAATGCGCTCATCTCAGTGCTGGGCCGATCGCGCGTCTGGGCGGTGGCAGGCTCTGTTTGCGTGACCCTCGTTCTCATCGGGGTGCTGTTTGGAAATGGCGCGCAACGCGCTGACCGCGAGTTCCTGCAGGCCAACTACAAAACGGATGCCCTCATCGGAACGCAGCAGGTTGCCGCGTTCGAATATCTGAGCCAACACGCCCCGAAGCATGGTCTCGTCGTCGTCGACAACCAGATCGACGAGGCGCACGTGGATGTACGCGTACTCCGGCGTCAATCCGCTCTGGGGGCTCTATCCCGTCGGCGGCTACGTCAACCACCACACCCCGGCGTTTCAAGAGCGCCAATACATCACCGCGCATCTGACCTCTCTCGGGCGAGACCCGAGACTTGACGCGCTGATGCGCAAGTACGACACCCACTACGTCTACTTCGGCGACGACACGATCTACGGCTTTTCGCACGCCTGGACGCTCGCACAGCTCCGCGCGGTCCCGCGCCTTCGAGAGGTGTTTCATCGGCCCGGCGCGCACGTCTTCGAGGTCCTTCCACGAACCACCCCGGGGACCTGACCGGAGATGAGTGTGGCCTATGGGACGTCGGTCTGACAGCGCGTCTCCCCGGGCACCGACTTGCAAGCGGCCGGGTCCGAATGGAGCAATGCACCGCCGAGAATCAGCGCGCAGGCGACCAACACGATGCCCGCCGCGAGCACCAACCGCCACCGCGGCTCGCTCACGGAATGCCACTCCACCCGCCCGCCATGCATGGGCCGAGAGTTTAGATCTCCCAGACCGCGGAGTGGCTGGGGTTCTTGGGCGGTACTGTTCCGCGTCCGATCCACGATGGCAGTGGGGGTACCGGATGAGCAGGGGCGCCGATGTGCGCGCGCCATGGGGTGGGGGCGAGTCGCCCGTCCTCGGCTGATGACACGGACAGATGCGGAGTCGGCACCCAGTCCGGCCCGGACGTGGGGGACGCGCGCTTCCCGTGCTTCGACGGGCTGCGCGCCCTCGCCGCGCTCGCAGTGTTCGCGTTCCACTCGTCGGGCATCACCTTCGGGGAGGGAAACCTCTACGCGCCCCATTGGGTGCTGAACTGGCTGAGCCAGCTCGGGCTCTTCGGCGTCAGCACGTTCTTCGTCATCTCGGGCTTCCTGCTCTACCGGCCGTTCGCGAAGGCCACCCTTAGCGGGCAACCCGCGCCGCGATGGCTCCCGTTCTGGAAACGGCGCTTCTTCCGCATCTTTCCCGCCTACTGGGTCGCGCTCGCGGTCACCGTCTACGTGCTGGGCGAGACCCCGTTCACCTCGCTCCAGGAAGCGGTGTTCCACTTCGGCCTGCTCGAGAACTACCGCGGTCTGTACATCCAGGACACGGCCTGGGAGTCGCCTGGACCCTCGTGATCGAGCTGAGCTTCTACCTCGCGTTGCCCTTCATCGCGGCACTGCTGGGCACGCTGTGCTCCTCGGCCGCGGACGCGGGTCGAGCGGGCCCGCCTGCAGGTGACTCGGGCTCGTCGGGCTCGCGGCCGATCGCACTGACTATCTCGGGCGTGGTGGATGTTCGGCTTCCACCTCGAGCACCGCACCACTCGGCGCGTGGTTCCCATTGAGCGCGTTCAACATGTGGTTGCCGTCGTACCTGGACTGGTTCGCGCTCGGCATGGTCATGGCGGTCGGGAGCGCGTGGATCGCCGCCGGTGGTCGCGTGCCGTCACTGGTCGAGCTCCTCGGGCGGCGGCCGTGGCTGTCCTGGCTCCTGGCACTCGGGGCCTACTGGATCGTCACCCAGCTCGGGCTGGCGCTCTATCCCGAGTCGATCGAGCTGAGCGGGACCCAGGACTGGCTGCGCTTCGTCCTTATCGGGCCTCGCCGCGGCCTTCTTCGTGCTGCCCGCGGTCTTCGGGCCGCAGGAGCAAGGAGCGATCCGCTGCGTTGCTCCGCCACCCCGTCATGGTCGGGCTCGGTCTCGTCTCCTACGGGATCTACTTGTGGCACTTCCCGATCTGGCGACAGGTGTTGGCCTGGCACGCGGAGCACCGAGTTCCCAGGGGGCGCTCCGGTGCAGATCGGCGCGGTGCTCGCTCTCACCGTGACGGTCGCGGCGCTCAGCTACGTCGTCATCGAGCGGCCGATCATCGGATGGTCGTCGGGCAGATCCCCGATGCGATTCGCGATCTGCGCACCAGCCGGCCCACGTCGAAGCGCCCCGATGCGCTGCAGGCAGAGCACGGGCGCTCCTCGACCGGGCGTGACGCGCGACCGCCTCGTCGTGGCCGTCGTCATCGTCGTCATCGCGGTCGTCGGGCTGATCCTCGGAGGTCGCGACCTGCGCGGCGGCGCGTCGATCGCCAGCGGCATGCCGGGCCAGCCCGACCTGTACTCCTGGCCCGAGACGCGCTCGACGGTCGTGGACGAGTTCGCGCGGCCCGACCAGGCGGGACTCGGCGGCGCGGGAAGCCGACCTGCGCTGGACCCCGCTCGCCGGCACCTGGTCCATCGTGGGCCATCGAGCTCGGGTCGCGCCGAGCACCGCGCCGAGCTTCGCCGTGGTGCGAACCCGGACGGGAGCTCACACCAACATCCGGGCGACCGTCGTCGGCAACACCGAACGGTCCGGAGTGGCGTTCCGATGCCAGGACGCGGCCAACTGCTGGTGGCTCGAGGCACTGCCCGCGTACCGCACGTGGAGCGTCACGAAGATCGTCGCCGGTCGGGCGACCAGCCTCGGCAACATCGGGTTCGCCACCACGGTCCCGGGAACGTCGATCGCCGTCCACACCGACGGGGACCGCATCACGATCGCCGTCAACGGCAACATCCAGAAGGTCATCACCGACCCCGCGCTCAGCGATGCGAACGGAGTCGGATTGGCCCACGGCGCCGGGAGCACCAACGCCGGCGAGTGGAAGCGCTTCGAGTCTTCTTGACCTCGGCGTCGCGGCTCGTCGATTTCGACGATCCGATGGCCCACTCGGTGTGGAACGGCGGGGTGTCCTCGTGCTCGGTGATCACCCGCGCGTCCAGTTGCCATCGCACCTGCGTCAATCAGCGAAGTTCGCAGCGCAGCGAACATGAGGCTGTGAACGTAGTGCTGGAATTGCTGCTCGCCGAGTGAGTCCTGCGGGTCATTTTCCGCGCGAAGATTGCGTGCCTCGGCAAATCCGCGGATCTGGGGGGAAGGGGCATGGCGACCGAAGCGTCACGGG
This sequence comes from uncultured Acidimicrobiia bacterium, assembly GCA_963770105.1. Lineage (GTDB taxonomy): Bacteria > Actinomycetota > Acidimicrobiia > IMCC26256 > JAENVU01 > Chersky-806. Next base: position 1,319,649 of record CAVYOL010000002.1, read on the forward strand.
CTCAGCTCGAGTCCCGACGCGCGCTCGAAGCGGGCTCATCGGGCTGGTTCCCGTGCTTCGACGGGCTTCGGGCGATCGCCGCGCTGTCCGTGTTCGCGTACCACGCCGTCAGTGCGACCGCTACGCCCGGGTGGGCGCCGACGATCGTGGAGGACTGGATCGCCCGCTTCGGTGCATTCGGCGTCGCGGTCTTCTTCGTCATCTCGGGGTTCCTGCTCTACCGGCCTTTCGTCCTCGCACATTTCCGCGGCACGTCGGCTCCACGATTGGGCCCGTTCTGGCTCCGTCGCTTCGCGCGGATCTTCCCGGGCTACTGGCTGGCCCTCACCGTGACGATCCTGGTGATCCTCCCTGCGACCAGGCCGCATTCGGTGGTCGACACAGCCACGCTCTACGGCCTGGTCCAGAACTACCGGACCGGATACGCCCTCGCCGGCATCGCAGTCGCATGGACGCTCGTCATCGAGCTGAGCTTCTACATCGCGCTCCCGGCTATCGCGTGGTGCCTCCGCGCCGGTGCCCGGCCGAGCGCGCCGCGGGCGACGAAGCTCCGCACGCAGGTCATCGGTCTGCTCGTCATCATCGGGCTCGCGACAGCGCTCCGGGTCTGGCTGCTCTTCATCTCGCCTCCCTCGACCTTCCACCGCGGCGCGTGGTTCGCGCTGGACCAGGTCTCGAACTGGCTGCCCTCCTACCTGGACTGGTTCGGGGTGGGGATGCTGCTCGCGGTGGCGAGCGCGTGGACCGCGGTGGGCGGTGGCATTCCGAAGGTCCTCGCGGTGCTCGGCCGGCGACCGTGGATCTCGTGGCTGCTCGCCCTCGAGTCGTACTGGGTGGTCACCCAGCTCCGGCTCCCGAGGCTCGCGACGCGTTCCTACCTCGTTCTCGCCCCTGCAGGACTTCCTCGGCACGGAGCTGCTGCTCCTGTGCGCGGCATTCCTCGTCGCGCCGGCAGTCTTCGGGCGGCAGGATCGCGGGTACATCCGCTCGGCCCTGCGGAGCACGCCGGTCGTCTGGCTCGGGCTGATCTCCTACGGCATCTACCTCTGGCATGTGCCGATGTGGGTCGCGTCCGCCAACTGGCGCCGCGACTGGTTGCCGGCGAGCCGCCCGATCGAGGTGCTGGTCATCCTCGCGATGACCATTGGTGCGGCGACGCTGAGCTACCTCCTTGTCGAACGCCCGGCGCGTCTCTGGGCCCAGCGCGTCACGCGCCGAGCCCCCCAACCGGCGGCAGCGGACCCTCCGGCTCCCGTAGCGGTTCCGGCTGCGGCGCCGGACGTGGCCGAGCCGCCGGAGCACGGCATCCACGCGAGCGCGATCCTGGTGCCCCTCGCCGTCCTGCTGCTGGTGGTCGCGTTCGCGTTGCCGTCGCGGTTCCCTGCGCTCCCCAGCACGGCGGGACCGTCGAGCCAGTCGCAGAGCATGACGTGCACTGAGCCTCCCGAGGGTTTTCGTGTTGGTCGTCAACAACCACACGATCACTCGGAGGCTCATTCACCCGGGTATCCGCTCTACCAACGTGGATGGACGGCACATCTAGCCCGGGGCGACCATCGAGACGAGCAGCACCATCGTGGAGTCCTGGCACTCGAGACGCGGGTCCGCGTAGCTCAGCCCCTGCACGGTGACGTGATCGCCGTCGTGCGCGAGCGCGGTGCCGTTCGTGTCCACGATGACCGGGCCGCCCTTCGGGTCGTCGGGCACGATCAGGCCGAGCGCCGCCGGGCTCTGGCCGATGGCCCACTCGACGCCGTCGTCGCTGTGGAGGATCAGGCACGCCCGGCCCACGTGATCGAGCGTCCCGGTCACCGCCACCAACCCCTGGACGACGGTGGTGGTGGTCGTGGACGAGGTGGACGCGCCGGCCGCCGCCGGGGTGCCGGTCGCGCCGGACGTGCTGGAACAGCCGGCCATGCCCATCGCGAGCAACGCGACGCACGCGCTCACGCCGAGGAGGCGAAGTACCTGCCGCATAGATGTCCCTCTGCCCGTGCAGCTGCTCGCGCAGCCCGACCCACGCTCCCCAGTCGGGAGCAGTATCGCGGCGGCGGCCGGAAATCACCAGCACCACCGTCAGGGGCGGGGGAGATGTCGCAAATTGGGGGCCGAGCCCTAGGGGTGCGTGAGCGCCTCGGTCAGGCCTTCGAGGTCGGCCACGGTCACCGTGAGCGCCGAGTGGCCCGAGCGTCGCAGCGGCGACGGCACCTTGTCCCGGAAGTGGATGCACACGCCGGCGCGATCATTGGTCCCGAACGTGAGGCCGTCGTCCTTCATCGACCCCCGCGCGCCGGCGGCCGTCCACCAGCGGTAGCCCCGGGTGATGTGCGCGCCGTCGACGTTGTCGAGTGGCGTCTCGAGCTTCATGAGCCCGAACGTCGCCCGCAGCCGCCCGTCGTCGGTGAGGGTCACCCCGTCGCGCGACGGGCGGACGCCGAACACGCCCCAAAAGGGGACCAGTCGCGCGTCGACGGCGTACGGGAAGAACCGGCTCACGCCAGACCCGACGGCGGGGCGTACGTCTGCTTCATCGGCCGGTGAGCGTACGCGCCGCGGTTCAGGTTGTCCCGTCCGTCCTCACCGCTCGCGTCAGCTCGACACGCGGGCGAGCGCCTGGCACTCCGCGGCCGTTGCACCCTTCCCGGTCTGCACGCTGTCGACGCCGGCCAGGTTCGTCAGCTCTTGCTGTCAGCTGATCGCGCGTCGTCGGGTCCTTGAGGCCGATGCGGAACGACTCGGGCAGGTCCGCAGCCGTGGTCGAGCGCAGGATCTTCGGGTGGGTCGCGAACATCTTTCGGAACAGGCGGATCGCCTCGCTCCGGGGTACGAAGGCGAAGGTCCGCACCAGCTCGGACCGGGCGATTGCCGTTCGCACCGCGTCGGTCTCGGCCGCGGTCGCGCCGAGCCGGAGGAAGACCTCCATGTCGCTCGCCGAGGGGTGGCTGTTCCGCCACACACAGGCCGACTCCAGGTCCTCGAGCTCACCGCGATCCGCCTTGGTGCTCGAGCCTTGGAGCTGCACCGTGTCGACCCCCGCCACGCCACGGAGCCTGCGTTGGATCGCCGCGGCCTTCGCGCCGTGCTCCAGCTCGACGCGGAACGACGTGGGGAGCTGGTCCGCGGTCGTGCCGGCGATCAGGTCCGGTTGTGCCGCGAAGAGCTTCCGGAACTCGCGCCAGGCGTCGACCCGGGTCAGGAAGGCGAACCTGCGCACCTCCGGTGCGCGCTGCAGCAGCTTGCGGACCGCGGCGGTCTGGGCCGGGGTGGCGGCGAGCTTGAGGAACACCTCCGCATCGGGCTTGTGGATCGCTCGCAGCGACGACCGCCTTCTGCGCCGGCGCCGAGCTGCTCGAGGCGCTACCGCCGCAGCTCGCGATGACGACGAGGAGGAGCGCGGCGATCCACGGGACCGGCCGTCTGACGCGCCTGCCCCTGAGCTTCATCGCGTCAGCCGAACGGTTGTAGCGAGCTCGCGACCACCCACGTGCTGAAGTACTGGCTGTTCGCGCCGTAGGCCATCGCCAGCGCGACATCGGCGCCGCCGACCTGGTGCTCGCCGGCCGCGCCGCGCACCTGGTTGGCCGCCTCCGCGAACCGCAGCAGTCCCGACGCGCCGATCGGGTTGCTCGAGAGGACGCCGCCGCTCGGGTTCACCGGAAACGATCCGGTGAGCGCGGTCTCGTCGTCGTCGATCATGCGCCAGCCGTCACCGGGCGCGGCGATGTCGTGACCCTCCAGCCAGATCGCCTCGTGCCACGAGAACGGCACGTACAGCTCGGCCACGTCGATCTGCTCGCGGGGGTTGGTGATGCCGGCCATCCCGTAGACGTCCCACGCGGCCTGCACGCACGCGGCGGGTCGGACCGGATCGCGTCCCGGGAAGCTCGGCGGCTCGCTGCGCGACGACGCCCCGAGGATCCACGCCGGCGGCCGCCCGGCCGCGGCGGCCGCGTTGCCGCCCGCCTCGTTGGCGAGCACCACCGCACAGGCGCCGTCGGAGGAGGGGCACGACTCGAGGTAGCGGAGGGGCTCCCACAGCATCGGGGACTCCTTCACCTTCTCGATGGAGATGTCCTCGATCTTCAGGTGCGCGTACGGGTTCTTCAGCGCGTTCAGCCGGTCCTTGACCGCGACCTTCCAGCCGATGTGCTCCGGCGCGCCGCTGCGCTGCGATGTACGCCCGGATGAACGGCGCGAACGCACCGCCGGCGCCGAGCGAGGCGCCGCGGCCGCTGCCGAGCGCGAACTGCGCGTTGCCCTCCGACTGCTTCTCGAACGCGACCGCGAGCACGCGCTCGTGCTTCCGGGCCTGCACGTGGGACGCCGCGACGATCGCGGTCGTGCCGCCGACCGAGCCCGCGGTGTGCACGCGGAACATCGGCTTGCCGACCGCGCCGAGTGCGTCCGAGAGGTAGAGCTCCGGCTTCATGACGCCTTCGAAGAGGTCGGGCGCCTTGCCGATCACGACGGCGTCGATGTCGGCGAAGGTCATCTGCGCGTCGTCGAGCGCGCGGAACACCGCCTCGCGCACGAGACCGCCGAACGAGACGTCGCGGCGGCGGGACTTGTGGTGGGTCTGGCCCACGCCGACGATCGCACACGGTTCGGCGCTCACGCGTCTCCCTCCAGGATGCAGATCAGGTTCTGCTGCAGGCACGGACCGGACGTCGAATGGGCCAGCGCCCGTCTCCCACCGCCGAACACGTGGTCCGCGGCGTACCCGATGCGGGCGAGCCCGGTGGCCATGATCGGGTTCGACGCGAGCGCGCCGCCGGACCGGTTCACCGCGACGTCGTCGCCGAGGTCGAGCACCCGGCGCAACAACGCCTCCTCGTGGGTGAACGCGGCCTGCAGCTCGGCCACTTCGACCGGACCGGCGTCGAGGCCCGCGGCCGAGGCCGCGATGCGGGTCGACGGCGAGTCCGTGAGGTCGCGGTACACGGGGTTGTGGCACTCGGTCCGATGATCGAAGCCGGTGATGAAGGCGGGCCGCTCGCGCAGCTGACGGGCCCGGTCGCCGGTGGCGAGCACCATCGCGGCCGCACCGTCGGTGATCGGGGGCAGGTCGTGGCGGCGCAGGGGCTCGCGCACGTACTCCTCGGCGAGCTGGGCATCGATGTCGGCGTCGCCTTTGATCTGCGCGTTCGGGTTGCTCAGCGCGTCGTGTCGCGACCGGGCCGCGACCTCGGCCATCGCGTGCTCGTTGGTCATGCCGGCCGCGATCAACGCGCGGGCCTGGAGCGCGGCGAACGTCAGCGGGTCGGCGCCGAGCGGCGCGAGGTAGAACGGGTCCATCTCCATCGGGTAGATCAGCGCCGGGTCTCCGGTGGAGGAGCGGCCCGAGCCGGTGACGACCGCGATCTCGATGTCGCCCTCCTGCAGCCGCAGCCACGCCTCGTACAGCGCCCACGCGCCGTCCATCTCGACGTGCGAGTCCCGCTTCGGCGGCCACGCCCCGATCGCGTCCAGGTTCGACACGAAGGAGAACGCCTGGCCGGTGATGTAGTCGCACGAGCCGAGGCACGTGAAGTCGATGTCGGCACGGGTGAGGCCGAGCGGCTCGAGCGCGTCGGTGATCACGCGGAGGAGCAGCTGGGTCTCGGACAGCTCGGTGCGCCGGATCATCGGGCTCTGGGCCCAGCCGACGACCGCGATGTCGGTGCTCGGTCCGTTCGCGGCGGCCATCAGAAGATCCGGTTCACGAGCTCGGGGTCATCGACGTCGGGTTCGCCACTCGGCATCCACCCGATGAGATGGCCGTACGCGCCGCCCATTGTTCCCCCTTCGTCGATGTCGTCGTTGGACGGTGCCCACGCCGCGGCAACCCGCTTGCCGACCTTCACGTCGCCGACCGGAAGCTCGATGACAGGCTGGTAGGGGAGCACGACGTCCGTGCCGTCGAGCAGGACGAACACCCGGGCGAACGGCTCGGTCTCGGTCTGTCCGGGGTACTGCACCGGCGTGATGATCGTGAAGTTCGTGATGGTCCCGGAGTGGGGGAGATCGACGTCGTGCTCCTCACCGAGCTCGACCGCGTCGATCGGGCAGTACCCGCGGCCGCCGGCGTAGACGCGCGCGCACACCGGGCACTTCTGGCCCAGGATCCGTTGCTCCCGGCTCGCTTCCCGGAGTCGATCCGACACCAGTGGCACCGGGTTCCGGTAGGTGATCGACGCGTTGTAGTCCATCATCGTCACCGGCTCGGCCGCCGGCCCGGCGTCCGTGCCCTCGACCTCGGGCACCTCACCGGGCACGAAGGCCACGATGTCGTCGATGCGCCCGCTGCGGGTCCCGCGCCAACGGGGCGCGACCCGGGCACCGACCGAGAGCGCACTCGTCGAACCGGCATCGACCGCGTGCAGCAGTGGCGTCGACGCGCCGTCGAGTCGGATGAGCGCGAACGCGAACGGGTGGTCGAGGGGGTGCTGCTCGGACGGGCTCGGCACCCACGTCCACGACTCGACCGTGCCGGCGGGCCCGACCTCGACCATGCCGCCGGCGTCCAGCTCCGCGCCCGTCTGCGGGTCCCACTCGAGCGGTGGCACCAGGACCCGGTCGCCCGAGCGGATCCCGAGGATGCGCTGCTCGGTGAGCCCGGTCATGAACGCCCCGATCACCGGTCCGAGGGACCGCTTGTACGGGAAGGTGATCGAGCTCTCGACGAAGCGAGTCAACGGTCGGCCTTTCGCGAGAAGAAGCGTTCGATGGCGGCGAGATTCTCCTCGCTCCCGGCGAGTCGTGCGAATGCAGCGTTCTCCCGCTCCATCGCGTCGGCCCATCGGGCCCGGCGCTCCACCCGGAGCAGGCCGGTGGTGGTCCGCAGCGACTCGGGCGGCGCGTCGGCCAGGCGAGCGGCCAACGCCCGAGCCTCGGTGACGAGCTGCGTCGCCCGGGTACTCCCGCCACGCGAGGCCCGTGGCCACGGCGTCCGCAGCGGAGAGCCAATCTCCCGTGAGGACGAAGTGGGCGGCCGCCTGCGGACCCATGATCTCGGGGAGGGTCACGCTGCTCGCAGCCTCGGTCGTCACGCCCAGGGACACGAACGGGAGCCGGAAGCGCGCGGTGTCGGCGACGAGGACGAAGTCGCACCAGGGGAGCAGCGTCACGCCGAACCCCACGGCGAGCCCGTTCACGGCGGCGACGAGCGGCACGGGGACGTCCTGGAGCGCGCGGATGACGCCCCGGTAGCCCCGCGTCTCGTCGGCCTGGCGCGGGTCGGCCATCTCGCCGAGGTCCTGGCCGACGTTGAACGCGCGCCCCGAGCCGGTCAGGACGATGCAGCGGATGTCGTGGTCGAGCGCCGAGTCGAGCGCGTCGCGGGTCGCGTCCCACATGTCGAGCGACATGGCGTTGAGCGCCTCGTCGCGCGCCCACGTGACGACGCGCACACCGTCGGCATCGTCGATCCTGATCGCAGCGGTCATGGCCGCAACCTATCGAGCGGCGCCGCGACCGCTCGACGAGGGACGAGAAAGCGCTGGTCCGCGCCCTGGTCTCGGCTGCCGGGCGACCGCCCGCGGTCAGGGAATCGTCGACGCGACCGCGGCGGCCGTGACCTTGCGGGCATCGGCGGGCAACACGAAGCCGGCGGCGACCGCCCGGTTCATGGCCCGACGCCAGCGCCGCACGAAGTTGTCGTGGCTCGAGTAGAGGGAGGCGAGCTTCGCGGCGCCGAACGGCGTCGTGGACCCCACGAGCCGGCAGAGGAGCCCGGGACCGCTCTGGCCGGCGTTGGTGATCGTCGCGATCGGCACGTCGACCTCGGGGGTGCGGATGCCACCCAAGACGTTGCCGTTGGCGTCGCGTGCGTAGGTCGTCGGTGAGAACGACGTCACGTCGAGGCGCGGCGCCATCGGCGGCGGCTCACCGAACCGGATCCACTTCTGCAGGTGACGGAGCGCGCTCTCGACGAGCAGGTAGCTGGGACCGGTGTTGATCGGGACCCCGCAACCGATCGACGGCGGGTGCTGCATCGCCTCGAACATCGCGCGATCGGCCTGGCCGTCACCGTCGTCGCCGAGGCCGATGACCACCGTGTACGCGTCGACGTGCGACGTGCCGGCCATCTCCCAGAGCCGGAACGACGAGGAGTCGTCCTGACGGGCGCCCGCGCTGACGTCCGTCTCCGACTGCAGCACGAGGACCGGAGTCGGATCGTCGGTGCGGATCATCGTGGACGGGGGTGGGGTGATCGACGGAAGTGGCGCCTGGGACAACGGCGCCCCGCTCCCGCTGCGGCTGTGGACCAGGAACGCATCGAACGCGTGGGCGGTCGGCTGGATCGCGTCGATGTAGGTGACCATCCGCGCCGCCGACTGCGACTCGCCGTCCGCGATCAGTCGCTGCGGCTTCAACCCGCCGAGCACGGTCGCGGCCTGCTGGCGGATGGCCTCGGCGGCCTGCGTGAACATGTCGTACGAGTAGCTGTCACCGGGATCGGACAACGAGCTGTAGCGCGCCGGGTCCGAGGACTTCAGCGCTTCGATCCCGACGTCCTGGGCCGAGACCCCGACCCACGCGTAGCCGTGGCGAATGAGCTCGTTGTGGCCGAACCCCCAGTCGACGCCGACGTCGGACCCGATCGAGACGTTCAGCCACTCGACGACGACCGTGCCATTGAAGCGGTGGGGATCGATGGGTCGGTGCACGACGACCCTGGTCGTGAAGGGTGCGGTCGAGGTGGGCGAGACGCTCCACCGGCCATCACCACTGAGTGGCGCGTTCGAGCCGTAGGCGCTCGCGTTCCCCGAGAGGAAGAACTCGGAGCGCTCGTAGCCCACCGACTTGAGATCGAAGGTCGTGGTCAGCCCGCCCGGGACCCCGGTCCCGCCGGTGACCGGACCCGAGACGGTGGTCGCGGGGCCGGCCGCCGTGGGCGCGATGGTTGCGCCCAGCATCATCACGCTCGCCAGCAGTGCAATGACCGGTGCGCGCCTCATCGGCAGTCCCCCCTGGCTCGACCTCCGAAACGTTGCCCGGACCGGGCGCTCCGTCAAACGGTGTTTCCAGCCGGTCTGAGAATCTCCAGCCTGCCGGTGACCAAGCGTGGATTCGGTCCTACGCTGCGTGAACGCTCTGGCAGGGGGGCACGGGGTGGAGCCAGCCGGCGTCGAGCACGCAGGGTTCCGATACCAACCACCACTGGACGGTCTCCGCGCGGTCGCGGTGCTGGCGGTGCTCGGCTACCACTACGGCGCGGGGAGCGGCGGCTACCTGGGCGTGGACATCTTCCTCGTCCTGTCCGGCTACCTCATCACGTCGTTGCTCGCGATCGAGCTCTCGTCGACTGGTCGCATCGGGTTCCTGAGCTTCTGGGCCCGGCGCGTCCGCCGTCTGCTCCCGGCCCTGCTGGTGCTGGTGCTCCTGGTCGCGCTGTACGCGGTGTTCGCCGCCCCGGTCGAGCAGCTGGCGCGCGTGCGTTCCGATGGGCTCGCAACCCTCTTCTACGTCCAGAACTGGCACATGATCCGGGCCGGGACGCAGCCGTCGCCGCTCTCGCACACGTGGTCGCTGGCGATCGAAGAGCAGTGGTACCTGATCTGGCCGCCGGTCTTCCTCGGCCTCTCGTGGTTGTGCCGGGGGCGTAGGCGGTTGCTCATCGGGGTGGTCCTCTTCCTCGCGCTGCTCTCCGCGCTCGAGATGAGCCGGTACGGCCCGTCGTTGCGCGCGTACTACGGCACCGACACCCGGGCGCAGGCGCTGCTGCTCGGCGCGGCGCTCGCACTGCTCCTCCAGGTGAAGTCGGGGCCAGTACGTCGTGGCACGCGGGTCGGACTCGAGCTGGTCGGGGTCGCGAGCCTGATCACGGTTGTGGTCATGGCGGCGAAGCCGCCGTCATGGATGTACCAGGGCGGATTCCTGCTGGTGGCGATCGCGGTTGCGTTCGTGATCGCGGCGTCGGTTCAGCGGGAGAGCCCTGTGCTCGGACGCGCGCTGTCGATCACCCCGCTGCGGTGGCTCGGCCTCATCTCCTACGGCGTCTACCTGTACCACTTCCCAGTGTTGCGCTGGCTGAACGAGAGCCGGACCGGCCTCTCAGTCGTCCCGCTGACGCTCGTGCGCTTCACGGTCACCGTCGCGATCGCGACGTTGAGCTTCGTGCTCATCGAGCGGCCCATCCGGCGGGGCACGTTCTTGCCCCGCCGGGCCCAGCTGGTGGCCACGCCGTTCGTGGTCGCGCTGGTGGCGATGGTGCTCATCGCCACCACTGTGGGTGCGACGTCGGTCGAGGTCTTGTCCCCGACCGGCCAGCTGTGGACCTACCTCCGCAACAACAGTCCGAGTGGTGCCCGTCGGGTCGTCGTGCTCGGCGACCGTGACGTCTCCGACCTCGCGCTCACGATGCACGGACCGTACGAAGCCCCCGGCGTGGAGGGCTTGAGCATCGGGTCGACGACCTGCCGGCTCGAGGATCTCCGGCCGTCGACCACGACGGGGGTGGACCGGGCCTGCACCGCATGGTGGAAGCAGGTGCGAGATGCGCTCGACGCCTACCGACCCGGAACGGTCCTCATGCAGTTCGGTGGGAACGAGAGCGCGGTCCGGGACCACGAGGCGGCGCCCGCGGAACGGGCGCGCCGGATCCAGGCCGCGCTGAAGGAGATCCGCCGGACGATGCTGCACCGCTCGGCCCACATCGTGCTGGTCTCGTCGCCCTGCTCCGACCCCGGTGCCGAGCCGGCCGCGGATCCGGCTCCGGACCCGGGCGCTCAGGCGTGGCTGACCGATGTGCTGCGCACGGCGGCGACGAAGGACCCGACCCGAGTGAGCGTGCTCGCCCTTCCGGGCACCGTCTGCACGAGTGACGGCGGCACGCTCGCCGGCGAGCCGGTGCGCACGCCCGCGGGTGCACTGACTCCGGGGGGTGCCCACACGATCTGGAAGTGGATCACGGACAGCCTGCCGTTGGTCCGGTAGCGCGGCGTGACCGATGACCCGTGGGTGAGTGCCGGGTTCGCGCACTCCTTCACCCAAGATGGGGAAAAGATCGCTTTGACCCTCATGTGAAGTGGGGTGAGCGACCGATATCCCCCGAATGGGACTCTGCATGGCTGACCTGACGCGGCGCTCGACCCGATCACGCTCGTCGTGGCGCGTCGGACGGTGGGCCACGGCCACCGCGCTGCTCGCCGCAGTCGTGCTGGTCGCACCCGGTGTGGCATCCGCATCGGTGAGCTCGGTGCCCGACTCGACGGCGGCGGTGACCGGCACGGTCTACGCGATGGCGCGGATCGGGAACCGGACGATCATCGGCGGCGACTTCACCGCCGTCGGGGGCGTCGCGCGGCACAACGCCGCCGCGATCCGGCCGGACGGCACCCTCGACCCGGCCTTCAAGCCGAACCCGAACGGCGTCGTGAGCGCAGTTGCCGTCAGCGCGGACGGGACCCGGGTCTTTCTCGGCGGCACCTTCACACGCGCCGGCGGCTCGCCCCGAGCCAACCTGGCCGCGGTCAACGCGACGACCGGCGCCGTCATCCCGAGCTGGTACGCCGCCGCGAACGGTGAGGTCGACGCGCTCACGACGGCCGGCAACGTGCTCTACGTCGGCGGCAAGTTCACGACGATCGCCGGCATCACCCGGCACCGGATCGCCGCCGTCGACGCGACCACCCGCGCGGTGCAGCCCGGCTTCAACCCGTCATCGAGCTGGACGGTCCGGGCGATCGCGGTGTCACCCGATCAGACGAAGGTCTACCCGGTCGGAGGGTTCACCTCGATCGGCGGCGCGGCGCGCAAGGGCGTCGCGGAGCTCCGGGCCACCACCGGCGCCGCGACTGCCTTCGAGCCGACGCTGGGCGGCGTGGGAGTCGCGGTCGCACTCTCGCCCGACGGCTCCCGCCTCTACTTCTCGACCGAGCACAACCGGCTCATCGCCTACCGACCGGCGAAGTCGAACCAGCCGCTCTTCAAGTGGCTGCTCGACGGTGATGCCCAGGCCATCGCCGCATCGGCGACCGAGATCTACTTCGGCGGCCACTTCGTCCACATGACGCGTGGTGCGACCAACGCGGTGCGCCACCACCTCGCGTCCGTGTCGAGCACCGGCGCGCTGACGACCTGGGATCCGGGGGTCGACGGGACGCTCGGCGTCTGGGCGACGGTGGCGAGCCCTATCGGTCTCCAGATCGGTGGCGACTTCACGACCGTCGGCGGCATGACCCGTCCCGGCTTCGCCCGCTTCAGCGGGACGCCGTAGCTCCCGCGCTCAGGCGGGTGGCGCGGGACTCGCGAACCGGTCGCGCAGCACCTTCCGGTAGACCTTGCCGTTGTCCTGGCGCGGGAGCTCGTCGACGAACTCGATCGAGCGCGGGCACTTGAAGCGAGCCAGTCGCGCGCGGCAGTGCTCGATCAGCTCCGCAGCCATCGCCGGAGACGCGGCTTCCGTCGGCCCGAGCTCGACGACTGCGAGCACCTCTTCGCCCCACTCGTCGTTGGGGATCCCGATCGTCGCCGCGTCGCGCACGGCGGGGTGCTCGAGCAGGGCGGCGTCGATCTCCGCGGGGTAGATGTTCACGCCGCCCGAGATGATCAGCTCGGCGCTGCGCCCGGAGAGGAACAGGTAGCCGTCCTCGTCGAGGTAGCCGACGTCGCCCAGCGTGTACCAGGCGCCGCGCTGGTTGCGATCCGTCTTCTCCGGGTCGTGGAAGTACTCGAACTCCTCGCCGGGATGGCTCTTGACCCAGATCATGCCGATCTCACCGGCCGGAACCGGTGACGCGTCCTCGTCGCCCACGACGATGAGGTCGGCCGGGTACGGCTTGCCGACCGTTCCGGGCTTGCGCAGCCACGTCCCCGCGTCCACCAGCGTGCCCGCGCCTTCGGTCGACGCGTAGTACTCGACGATCACGGGGCCGAACCACTCGATCATCGCCTGCTTCACCGGAATCGGGCATGGTGCGGCACCGTGCACGACGATCCGCAGCGACGTGACGTCATGGCGCGCCCGCGTCGCGTCATCGAGCGCGAGCAAGCGGTGGAACATCGTGGGCACCATGTGCGTGTGCGTCACCCGGTGGTCCTCGATCAGCTGCAACGTCTCCGTCGCGGTCCACGTGTCCATCAGCACGACGGTGGCGCCGTTGGAGAGCGGGCTGATCAGCGAGATGTTCAACGGCGCGGCGTGGTACAGCGGGCCGGTGCACAGATGCACGCTCGTGGCTTCGTAACCCGCGAGGTTCTCCATGGCCGGCGGGTGCGGGGTCTTGCGGACGCCCTTGGGCCGCCCCGTCGTCCCGGACGTGTAGAGCATCAGGGTTCCGGGCGTGGGATCCGCGAGCGCACCGGCCGGTTCGGCGTCGACTGCTGCCGCGTAGCTCTCGCCGACGCCGAGCTCGCCGCCGATGGTCAGGAGCGCGTCGAGCTCGGTGGCGTGGCGCCCTGCGAGCTCGGTCGCGGATCCGATGCCGGCATCGACCACGAGTCCGCGCGCCTCGCAGTCCTGCACGATGTAGGACATCTCGTCGACGGTCAGATGCCAGTTGAGGGGAGTCAGGCGGAAGCCGGCCCGCCGGCACGCGGCCCAGACCTCGACGAACTCCGGCCGGTTCCGCGCGACGAGCGCGACCGCGTCGCCGGCCGCCAGGCCGCGGGTGCGCAGCGCGCGCACCAGCTGATCGGCACGGGCGTCGAGCTCGGCGAAGGTTCGGTCACCGAAGGGGGAGACGATCGCGAGCCGGTCGGGAGCCGCTTCGGCCCAGTACGAGATCGCCCGGCCCTCGGCGGTGCAGCACGCGCTTGAAGGTCGGGGTCCACCAGGACGGAACTGTAGGCCTCGGAGCCGAGCGTGCGGTTCTCGGTGGTGCCTTCGCGTTCTCATCGAATGCACACGCGAGAGATGCGAAGGTACGGAGGTGATACCGCCGGCGGTGCCGTTCCGCGTCCTGGCACTGGGTGTCGGCCTCTCGGCGGCGCTGGTCGCCTGCAGCAGTGGCGCGTCGTCAGCTCCCGCGGCTCGGTCGACGACGACTCGCGTGACGACGACCTCCACCTCGGCCGCGCCGGTGAAGACGCTCCACGCGACCGTGACGACGGCCGCGTGGAAGCTGCCCCGGCCGTCCACGCGCGAGGCGCTGATCGCGAACCAGGGGGACCTGCTCGTCCTCGGCGGGTTCGACGGCGCCAAGCGGACCATCGCCCAGGTGCTCCGAGTCGACGTCGGGACCGGCGCCACGACCGCGGTCGGGGAGCTGGCGGAAGCCGTGCACGACGCGGCGGGAGCCCCGATGCTCGGAGAGCCACTGGTGTTCGGTGGAGGGAATGCCTCCGAGTCCTCGGCGGTGCAGCGGTTCGGGCCGGGACCGGTGGCGACCGTCGTCGGACGGCTCCCGATCCCTCGCTCGGATCTCGGCGCGGTCACGGTGGGCACCCGGACGTACCTCATCGGCGGATACGACGGGAGCAGCATCCGGGCCACGACGCTGGCCACCACCGACGGCGTCACCTTCACCCTGCTCGGGGACCTGCCGGTCCCCGTTCGCTACCCGGCCGTCGCGGCGGTCGGCACGAGTGTCGTGATCCTCGGCGGGATCACCGCGGCCGGGGCGACGACCGCGGTGCAGGTGCTCGACACGCAGACCGGCACGGTCCGCGTCGTCGGACAGCTGCCGGAGACGCTCTCGGATGCGTCGGCCACGACCGTACGGGGGCAGATCTACGTCTTCGGCGGCCGGTGGGGAGGTGCGCCGACGGCCCAGGTCTGGCGCTGGGACGTCGCGACGAACGCGCTCGTTCCGGTCGGGACGATGGCCGCGCCGGTGACGGATGGAGCCGCGACGACGATCGGTGATTCGGCGTACTTCGTCGGCGGCGAGAGCCCACTCCCGACCACGACCGTCTCGATCCTGACCGTCCGGTGAGGTTGCGCTCGAGCGTCCTCGTGGTGGCGGCCGCGGCCGCCCTGGTCGCGTCGGCATGCGGGGGCGGCAGCGGTCACGCAGCCGACCCACCGACGACCCGGGCCCCGACGCCGCGTGCCCGATCGGTTCCGGCTTCCGCGCCGGCGGCCGCGACGTCGGGACCGGTCAACCCGATGACCGGCGCGGGCCCGGACGTCAACGTGTACGCCCACACCGGCGTCGGCATGTTGGCCCCGCAGGTGACGGTCCGTCCCGACCCGTGTGTACGTGCCCAACAGCGAATCGAACACGGTGGACGTGATCGACCCGACGACGTACACGGTGGTCGCCCACTTCGCCGTCGGCCAGCGGCCGCAGCACGTCGTCCCGGCGTACGACCTGTCCACGCTCTACGTCAACAACAACGTCGGGAACTCGCTGACGCCGATCGACCCGGTGCGGGGCACGCCCGGGCCACCGATCCCGGTGGACGACCCGTACAACCTGTACTTCACACCCGACGGAAGCCGAGCCATCGTGATGGCGGAGCGACTGAGTCGGGTGGACGTCCGCGATCCCCACACCTGGAAGCTGATCCGCTCCGTGCCGATCGCCCACGCCGGCGTGAACCACGCCGACTTCACGCCGAACGGCAAGGTGATGATCGCCAGCTGCGAGTTCTCCGGCTGGCTCGTGCGCATCGACGTCCCGACGATGCGGATCACCGGCGAGCTCCGGGTGGGCGGCGCACCGATCGACGTCCGGTCATCTCCCGACGGATCGGTCATGTACGTCGCGAACCAGCAACGCAGTGGCGTGTCGATCGTCGATCCCGTGACCATGCGCGAGGTGGGGTTCATCCACACCGGAGCCGGCGCGCACGGGCTCTATCCGAGTCGGGACGGCAAGGACCTCTACGTGAGCAATCGGCTCGAGGGATCCGTCTCCGTCATCGACTTCGCGACGCGGTCGGTCGTCGCCACCTGGCACATCGGCGGCACGCCCGACATGGGCGGGGTCAGCGCCGACGGGACCCAGCTGTGGCTGACCGGCCGCTACAGCGGGGCCGTCTACGTGATCGACACCCGGTCCGGACAGCTGCTGCACACGATCCCCGTCGGACGCGGGCCCCATGGACTCTGCTTCTTCCCGCAACCCGGCCGGTACAGCCTGGGCCACACGGGGAACTATCGCTGAGCCGGCTCCGGAACCCCGCGGCCGGGGCTCCGTAGAGTGACACCGTGACGGGCGAGGTGCTGGTCGCCGCGGCGGGTTCGATCGTGGCGTTGATGCTGGTGACGTGGCTCGTCAGCCTGGCGCTCCGGGACGCGTCGATCGTCGACCCGGTCTGGCCCCTCGGCTTCGTGATCGTCGCCTGGGTCACCGGCGCGGTCGCCGACGGCAACCCCGCTCGCCAGTGGCTGCTCATCGCGTTGGTCACGATCTGGGGGCTGCGGCTGAGCGCACATCTCGCCTGGCGCAAGCGGGGGAAGCCCGAGGACTTCCGCTACCAGGCGATGCGCCGTCACTACGGCCCGCGCTTCGGTCTCATCAGCCTGGTGACGGTCTTCGCCCTACAGGGCGCGTTGATGTGGATCGTCTCGCTCCCGGTGCAGCTCGGGCAGGTCCGCGTCGATCCGGGTCTCGGACCGTTGGCGGCGGTCGGGGTCCTGGTCTGGGCCGTCGGCTTCGGGTTCGAGACGATCGGCGATGCGCAGCTCACCCGGTTCATGTCCGATCCGCAGAGCGCCGGACAGGTGATGGACCGCGGCCTGTGGCGCTACACGCGGCATCCGAACTACTTCGGCGATGCGTGCGTCTGGTGGGGGATCGCACTCGTTGCCGCCGAGACGGGCATCGGCGCGATCGGCCTCGTGAGCGCGCTCGTGATGACGATCCTGCTGCGGCGCGTCTCCGGGGTCCCGATGCTGGAGCGGTCGATGGCGAAGCGCCGACCGGGCTACGTCGACTACGTCGAGCGGACGAGCCCGTTCGTACCCCGGCCACCGCGGTCCGGCTGACCGGGCCCGGCGGCTCCGGACCCGCGCAGTCGGAGTGCGACGGCGATCACCGCGAGGATCGTCACCGCGCGCACGACGACCAGGGCCGGGAGGTACGTCGACACCACCGCGGTGGACCACTGCCCGTGGAAGTGCCCGTAGACGAGCACGAAGATCGCGAGGTCGCTCAGGCAGTAGGCGACCCAGGTGCGCCGGCCGATCGGCAGCAGCGCGAAGAACGGCACGATCCAGAGGTCGTAGTTCGGCGAGTAGACCTTGTTGGCGAGGAGGAACGCGCCCACGACGGCCGCGCCGACCTCCACCGCGCCGAGCCGACGTCGAACCGCGAGCACCGAGATCAGGACGAGCGCGGCGACGAGCGCGAAGACGGCGAGCGCGTCGACGGCCGATTTGGTGTCCGGCCCGATGAGCGGCCGGACACCCGGGATCCGGAGCAACCAGAACCACAGGGCGCCCCATGTCGTTGACCGGGCCCCCTGGAACCTGATG
Source organism: uncultured Acidimicrobiia bacterium (assembly GCA_963770105.1). Taxonomy (GTDB): domain Bacteria; phylum Actinomycetota; class Acidimicrobiia; order IMCC26256; family JAENVU01; genus Chersky-806. Next base: position 1,336,996 of record CAVYOL010000002.1, read on the forward strand.
GGAAACGTCCAGGTCTCCCACCGCTTGAGTGCGATAGGCGCGTTGAGCGCGATGGTCGTGACCACGAAGGCACCTACGAATCGCGCCGCGCCGCGCCGGTCGCCCGCGTGCCACCGGATCACGGCGAGCGGCGGAAGGAAGAGGCCGGGGAACACCTTGGCCGACGCGCCGACCGCCAACAGTGCACCGCTCGCCACATCGCGCTCGGCCTCGAACGCGAGGAGGCCGACGATCGCCGGGGTCATCGCGAGGATGTCCCAGTTGTGGAACGCGTAGAGCGCGAGCGGGACGCCTGCGGCCCACCGCCAGATCCGAGGGCCCGAACGCCGGCGCAGCACGACCGAGAGGGTCAACGCGAGCCCCGCGCTGACCAGGCCGTTGACGATCACGAACGTCGACGCGCGCCGCCCGAACCACGTCGCGATCCACGAGACGTATCCGACGACGACCGGGTACTCGATCGGGCCGCCCCCGAAGGGCAGCCAAGACGGGTGGAGGTGCCAGGCGAAGTAGCGCCCCGCGATGTCGCCGAGCGCGTTGTGACCGCCTTGCGCCCACACCGAGGCCTCGATGATTGCGGCCACGGTGAGGGTGATCACGGTCGCGAGCAGGACGCGGCCGAGCGGAACCACACGTTCGCGGTCGGCGTCCAGTGGCGTCAGGACCGTCATCGCCCGGGCGCGGGCGCGACCGGCCGCGGCGGCAGCTGGACGGGATCCGGAATCGTCGGGACCGGTGCAGGCCGCCGATCGTCCGGCGATCGCAGGGCGACGAGGACGAACGCGACGAGCACGATGACCGGGCCGATGTACGCGCCGAGCCACCACCAACCTGCACCCGATGAGCTCGGCAGCGCGCGGGCCTTGACCACGTAGACCGCGGTGAGCAGCGCACCGCTCCCGGCGATGAACACGAGCGTGGCCCGGCGGCGAACCAGGCACGCAGCCGGGAGCATCCACATCACGTACCAGGGTAGGGCGTAGATCCCCGCGACCAGGTAGCTGGCGAGTGCGAGCGCGACGACGGCGCCGAGCTCGGCATCGCGTCGCCCTTGCCACGCGACGAGGAGTGCGAGCCCACCGACGACGAGGATCGACGCGATCCCGAACGCGCCGAGCCAGGTCGCCGCCGACCAGCCCGCGACCGAGTGGTGGGCGCGGACGTGGAGCAACGCTCGGGCGATCTGCCACGGCGACGCCCGGCTCATGAGCGTGTGGTTGGCGTTCAGCGCCCGGAGCCCGTCGGGGCCGACGGCCGCGTACCCGGCGAGCACCGCGGCGATCGCCGTGATCCCGATGCGGGCGGCCGCTCGGCGTCCGTAGCGGCAGAAGACCCAGACGACGAGCGCGGGGAGCGCGAGCAGCGTGGTCACCTTGATCGAGCGCGCCGAGCGCGAGCGCGAGGCCGGCGGCGGCGGGCCGGCGTCCCTCGGCCAGGAGCACGGATCCGAGCACGGCGAGGCCGACGAGCGCGTCGTTGTGACCGCCGTTGACCACAGCGACGATCACGAGCGGGTTGAGGCCGAGCAGCATCAGCGCGGCCGCACTCCGGGTCCGGCGCCAGATCAACCCGAGTGCGACCGCCACGGCGATCGCGGCGCCCATCTGGTGGAAGAGCCGGGCGGCGAGCGTCGATCCGCCGGCGATCGCGCTCCCGAAGGTCGCGAACGCGACGAACACGGGGCCGTAGACCGAGGGGGTGTGACGCCACCCGCGTCCGACGAGGTGGAGGAAGGGATCGCGCGGGAAGTCGCGGGGGACCTGCACGTACGGGTCGGCGTGGTGCTGCGCGGCGATCCGCCCGTACATCACGTAGGACCAGAGATCGTGCGAACCGGTGGGGGCGAGGGCGACGGCGAGCACCAGGAGCGCACCGATCGCCACGACGAGCACCCGAACGTCGACCGGGTGCCCGCGCCGCTCCTCCTGCAGCACGAGGAGCCAACCGCCGAACGGGATGGCGACGGCCGTGAGGGCGAGACCGATCGGCAGCGCGGTGTTGAAGACGAGGATGGCGGCGATCGACAGCGTCGAAAGCCCAATTGCCCATGACGACGCGTGTCGCATCGCGACGTGAGGCTCATGGAACTCGATGCATCGACCGTAGAGAGCCGACCGACAGCGATTGCTGCGCCGCGCGTAAGCGAACGGCAAACTCGCCGGGAGCGGCTGCGGCATGCGGCGAGGCACCCATACCCTGGTGCCCCATGTCCTCGAAGGTGCTGCTCGTCGAGGACGACGAGACGATCGGGCGGTCCCTGGCGCAGGCGTTCGCGAGCCAGGGCTACGAGGTGACCCTGGCCGTCGACGGCGCGACCGCCCGGCGGGCGTTCGGGGCGTCCGTGCCCGATCTCGTCGTGCTCGATCTCGGGCTGCCCGACGTCGACGGCGTCGAGCTCTGTCGCGAGTTCGGACATGCGGTCCCGGCGCTGCCGATCCTGGTGCTCACGGCCCGTCACGAGGAGGCCGACATCGTGGTGAGCCTGGACGCCGGAGCAGTCGACTACATCACGAAGCCGTTCCGCCTCGCCGAGCTGCTGGCCCGGGTCCGGGCGAACCTCCGCCGACCCGAGCCGTCGGCGGTCGAGCGGACCGACGTCGGTGCGCTGCGGATCGACCACGCGGCGCGGCGGGTCTGGGCGGGAGACCGCGAGGTCTCGCTGCGGCCCCGGGAGTTCGACCTGCTCGCCCTGCTCGCCCAGGAGGCCGGTCGGGCGGTGACCCGCGAGCGGATCATGGACGAGGTGTGGGACGAGCACTGGCACGGCTCGACCAAGACCCTGGACGTCCACGTCTCCGCGATCCGGCGCAAGCTCGCGGCGAGCGGCGCCGACGGGTGCCCGACCATCACCGCGCTCCCGCGGGTGGGCTACCGACTCGACGCGCCGTGAAGCGGCGGATCATCTTCTCGATCGTCGCCGTGACCGTCGTCGCACTGCTCGTGCTCGGCGTCCCGCTTGCGCTCGCGGTGGCCCGGCTCTACCGCAGCGAAGAGGTGCTCCGGCTCGAGCGGGAGGCGAACGAGGCGAGGAGCTCCGTCAGCACGTCCGAGCTCGCTCGGGGCGAGCCCATCGACCTGGCGGACGAGGGGACCACCCGATTCGTCATCTACGACCAGCACGGCCGGCGGGTCGGCGGTGCCGGACCGGACCGGGGTGACAGCACGGTGCGCAAGGCGTTGGACGGGGACTCCGCCGACGCCCGCCGCGGCAGCCGGATCGTCGTGGCCGTGCCGATCAACGGTGACGAGCAGGTGGTCGGTGCGTTGCGGGCCAGCCGGCCCGACGCGGTCGTCGCGGACCGCACCCGCAGCTCCTGGCTCGTGATGCTGGCGATCGCGATCGGCGCGGTGATCGTCGCCGCGGTCCTGGCGTGGTGGCAGGCGCGTCGGCTCACCCGGCCGATCGACGCGCTCGTGGACACTGCCCGAAGCCTCGGCGGCGGTGACTTCTCGGTCCGGACCGACACGTCGGGGATCGAGGAGCTCGACCAGCTCGGGTCGGCCCTCAACACCACTGCGGACCGGCTCGGGAACCTGGTGGCTCGCGAGCGGGCGTTCAGCGCCGACGCCTCCCATCAGCTGCGGACCCCGATCGCGGGTCTGCGGGTGAACGTCGAGAGCGCGCTGCTCGAGCCGGACACCGACGCCCGCGCCGCGCTCGCGGCCATGCTCCCGCCCATCGACCGGCTGGAGGCGACGGTCGAGGATCTGCTCCGGCTCGCGCGCGATGCCGACGTCGAGCGGTCACCACTCGACGCGGTCGCGCTGCTCCGCGAAGCCGAGGGTCACTGGAGTGGCGCGCTGGCCGCGCAGGATCGCGCGCTCCGGGTCGTGGTCGAGGACGCGCTCCCGGCGCCCGGTCGTCGCCGAGCCCGCAGTGCGGCAGATCCTCGATGTCCTGATCTCGAACGCGCAGCGTCACGGAACCGGCACGGTCACCGTCGCGGCACGCTCGAGCCTGCCGGGTGCGGTGGTGATCCAGGTCGGTGACGAAGGGACCGCGACGCTCGATGCCCGCACGATCTTCGAGCGCCGCACCGGAGAGAGTCACGGCGTCGGACTCGCGCTCGCGCGCTCGTTGGCCGAAGCGGAAGGCGCGCGACTCGTGCTGGAGCAGCCGGGTCCCGGGCCGGTCTTCGCGCTCGTCATCCCGACCGAAGCCGCGTGACGAGGGACTACTTCTTCGTGGTCGTCGTCGTGGTCGGGGCGGCTGGGAGGGTCGGGACCGTCACCAGAGGCGGATTGATGTTGATGGGGAAGATGCCGTTCGTGGCGACGAGCCCGAACCGGCTGAAGGGCTGGGGCGTCTGCCCCGCGACCTGGAGGGTGTAGCTCTTCGCGCGAGGGACGTTGTAGACGACGATGCGGAAGTCGCACTGGTCCAGGACGTCGTGGAAGAGGTCGGTGCCCAGGCCGTACCTGCACCGCGCCGACGGACAGGACCTTGCCGAACTGGTTCCGGACGGTCACCTTGGCGCCGGGAACGACGTCGGCGAATTTCCCGACCCCGACGCACTGGGAGAGACCGCCCTGCACGTTCGTCGCGCCGCTGAGCTTGCCGTCGACCTGCAGGGTGAAGGTCTTCGGGACCTTCGCCTTCTCGTACACGGTCTTGCCCCCACCGCAGGCGGCCAGCAGCAGGACGAACGCGGCCACCGTCAGCTTCTTCACTTGCCCCCCGTCGATCCGATGCACCGGTAGAAACTACGCGATCGCGCGAGCCCGCCGGACGCGGCCCCGAACTAGGGCGCCGTTGGGGGGTTCTGGCCGTTGCCCCGGGGCCGGCGCAGCTCGGCGGCGAACCGCTCCCAGTTGCAGAGCGCGTCCTCGAGCTGCACGACCCGGCGGCGGGAGGCCTTGAGGTTCTCGCGGGCTTCGGCCAGCTGGCGCCGAGCGTTCTCGACGTGGCGGGCGATCAGCGCTTCGGGGCTGACGGACTCCGGCGTCGACGGTCTGTCGGCGCTCGGAGGTCACCGTCGGTTCGCGTCTCGTCGCGGTGCCGTGGCCGTTGCTGCTGATCGCGGTCTGGCTCATCTCAGGAAGCTCGCTCGGGTTTCGGGGCGGCGCCCGGTAAGGGGTGTGCACCGGGGCGGCGCGGGTTCGTCGGGGGTCATGACGACAACGACGGGCACGCGGGTGCGGTTCCCGGGAGTGCATGCTCGCTGGGCGCGCGGGTGATTTCCGACGTGACGCCCGATTCCGCGGGCCGGTCCCGTAGTGTGCATGGGCCAATCATTCGCCACCATGCGGACACCTGCGACCCCTCATGCGCACCCGATCCCTCCGATCCACCGTGCCGACGTTCCTCGTCGTGTCATTGGTCACGCTGGGTCTCGTCGCGGCCTCGGGCGCGTCGGTCGCGCACGCGGACACGGCATCACCGACCGCAACGACCGCGCCGTCGGCGTCGGTCGCGCCCGGTCCGGTCGCGGCGTCGTCGACGGCATCGGCCCCGCCGGTCGCCGACGGTCGTCTCGTCGTCGGGCTCGAGCCGGGCGCGTCGACGACGGAGGCGACATCGATCGCGCAGGACGCCGGCGTCAGCGGCGCGCAGGTCGTCGATTCCCACACGATCGTGGTCGACGCGCCACCGGGCGGCGCCGCGGCACCGCAGGCCCAGGATCTGCGCCAGGACCACCGGGTCAAGTTCGTGGAGCCGAACTACCGGATCTCCGGTGCCTTCAAGCCGAACGACCCTGCCCTTCCGTCTCTGGGCACCCTCCTCAACGCGCAGCCGGGTGGGATCCGTGCGCAGTCGGCGTGGAACACGACCGTCGGGTCCCGCAACGTCGTCGTCGGGGTGCTCGACAGCGGCATCGACCCGACGCACCCCGATCTCGTCGCCAACCTCTGGAGCAACCGGCTCGGCATCGGCGGCTGCGGGTACGGCACCCACGGCTACGACACGTTCACCAAGCAGTGCACGTCCGACGATCCGTACGGCCACGGCACCCACGTCGCGGGGATCCTGGGCGCGGTCGGCAACAACGGCATCGGGATCACCGGGGTCGCCCAGCGGGTCTCCCTGATGTCGCTCACGATGCTCGACCGGAACGGCAACGGGTCCATCGCCGGCGCGATCGCGGCGATCGACTGGGCGGTGCAGGCCAAGAACGCGGGTGTGAACCTGCGCGTGCTGTCCGCATCCTGGGGTGGTGACGGGTTCTCGCAGGGCTTGTCCGACGCGATCCAGCGCGCGCGGCGACGCGGGGATCCTGTTCGTGACTGCGGCCGGGAACTCGATGCAGGACGTCGAGCAGCAGCCGGTGTACCCGTGCAACGCCGGTCTGGCCAACGTCATCTGCGTCGCCGCGACGACGTCGACCGACACGTTGACGAGCTTCTCCGACTTCGGCGTCACGCACGTCGACCTGGCCGCGCCGGGGGAGGGGATCGTCTCGACCGTCCCGCCGGGCGTCATCCCCGGATGCGGTGACAGCCTCTACTGCTCGCTGGACGGCACGTCGATGGCGGCGCCCATGGTGTCGGGCGCGGCGGTCCTCGCGGTGGCGGCACAACCGGTCATCACGGTGAGCGCGCTGCGCAGCCTCCTCGTCGGTGCCGTGGACCGGGAGACCGCTCTGAGCGGCAAGGTCAAGAGCGGCGGCCGGCTCGACGTGTGCAAGGTCGTGCCGGGGTGCGGTCTGGCGGCGCAGGTCCCGACGCCGCCTGATGACGTCCGGGTCGCGGTCGGGCACGGGCAGGGGACCGTCACGTGGTCCGCGCCCGACTCCAACGGGAACTCGACGGGCATCACGGGCTACACGGTGACGGGACCGGATGGCGCGCACCCCGTCAGCGCCACGACCCACAGCCTCACCCTGGGCGGGCTGGTCGACAACCAGAACGCGCAGTTCGCCGTCCGGGCGCAGAACGCGGTCGGGCCCAGCCTGCCCGTGCAGCCGATCGGGCGGTCGTTGAGTGGTGGTGTGGTCGTGCACCAGTCCGGCCGCCTCGCCCGCGTCGTGGTGAGCACCGGCCCGAAGCTCTCGACGACCACCTCCACCGATCTGACCCCGGCGGACGGCCAGGCGCGCGGGGTGGCCCTGCTGCCCGACGGGACCGGGGGCTACGTGCTCGACCAGTTCGGCGGCCTGCACCCCTTCGGCATCGGTGGGAACCCGCTGCCGCCGGCGGCGACCGGCGGGCGGGTCGTGAAGAGCGGTGACTGGGCCCGTGGCGTGGCGATCACTCCGGACGGGCAGGCGGGCTACGTGCTCGACGGGTTCGGCAACCTGTACGGGTTCTCGATCGGCGACAACCCGCGCCCGCCGAGCGTCAGCGGCGGCCCCCACTGGCCGACGGACCTCGGCCGGGGCGTGACGATCGCCGCGTCGGGCACCGGGGGGTACCTGGTCGACGCCCACGGCTCGCTGTACCGCTTCTCCATCGGCGGGGGCGCGCTCCCCGCGAAGCAGAGCAAGGGGATCGCATGGCCGGGCCAGGACATGGCCCGTGGCCTCGCCCTCGTCCGGGGTGGGAGCGGCGGCTTCGTCCTGGATCGATCGGGCGGTCTGCACCCGTTCCGGACCGGCGGGGCGGCCCCGGCCGCACCCACCTCGGGGCCGTCGTGGCCGGGTCTGGACCGGGCCCGCGGCGTCGCGTTCTGATCTCGACTGGCCTCAACCCCCGCCGGTCGGCAACAATGTCTCTGCGATGCAGGTCGAATCCCGTGATTCCATCTCGCTGAAGCCGGCGGAGCTCGATGAGCTCGGTCAGCTCCTGTCTTCCGTAGGTCTCTCCGGCATGGACACGAGCTCGAAGCCCACGTCGAGCACGTTCCCGCTGGTCGTGATGGCCGTGGAGGACGCGGCAACCACGGATTCCTGTTCGGATCGCTCGAGCGGGTCGGCGGCACGCCGTGCATCCTCTGGGGCCTCGGCGCGGTCCCGCGCGGTCGGCAGTCCGGCGCCGCGGTCAAGGGCCTGGTCGGCGAGCTGTACCGGCGGGCCGCGATCTCCTTCCCCGACGAGGACGTGCTCGTGGCCGGGCGGATCGCCCACCCGTCGGCGTACTCGCTCATCAGCGGCCTCGCGGACGTCGTCCCCCGACCGAACTACTCGCCCACGGGTGAGGAGCGGGCCTGGGGCCGTCGGCTCGCACGGCGCTTCGGCTGCGAGGGCCGCTACGACGACCGGGCGTTCCGGGTCGCGCCGACGGGCAAGCCCCGAGGCGGTGCTCGACGCGAGCACGGTCAAGGGCGGCGGCAAGGCGGCCACGGAAGTCGTCGGCGAGGTCGACGTGACCCGCGGCGAAGCGGTCATCGTGTTCGGCTGGGCGACCGCCGACGCGCTGGCCAACGGCCTCGGCCACTACTAGCCCCGGCACCTCCCGCCTCGGCTCGTTTCGGGGCGTCTCATCGTCGCCAGAGCGACCCGATTCCACCCCGAAACGAGCTGGGTGGCGTCAGTGGCGTTGGGCGAGGGCGGCGTCGATCTGGTCGCGGAGCGCCTCGGGTGACGTGACGGGCAGCCGGCAGGCGAACCGCTCGCACACGTAGGCGGTGCGGGAGACCGTCGACGAGCGTCCGCTCGGCGAGCAGGGGAGTGTGCGAGCGCCGCCGGTGCCCGGGCTCGGCCTGCACCGCGACCGACGCGGGGATCAGCCGGGCGAACACCTCGCGGCGCAGCGCCGGATCCGCGCCGACGATCGCGATCTCGATCGGCGGGCGTCGTCGCCCGCTCGTAGGCACTGAGCAGGAACGCGAAGCTGCCCGCACGACGTGCCGGCGAGCTGGGCCACGCTGACCGAGCAGGCGCCGCGGTGACTGCCTCGAGGCGGACGTCGCCGGTCAGCGCGGCGAGCCGCAGCAACCCGTCGGCCGCGAGCGAGTTCTCCGACGGCGTCGCGTTGTCGAAGAAGTCCTGGGGCCGCACGATGAGCGCCTCGGCGTCGGTGCCGGTCGTGAAGAAGCCGCCGCTCTGCTCGTCGTGGAACAGCCGGAGCAGCTCGGCGGCGACCAGCGCGGCGTCCTCGAGCCACGCGACGTCGTCGACCTCGGCGAGCGTGACGAGGCCTCCGAGCAGCGCGGCGTAGTCCTCGGCGACCGCGAGGTGGCGCGCCGCCACTGGTCTCGTGCCACGAGCGGAGCAGCCGGCCGTCGTCGCGCCGCAGCGCGGTGCAGCAGGAAGCGTGGCGTTCGCGCGGGCCGCGTCCATCCAGTCGGCCGGTCGAACGCGGCCGCAGCCTCGGTCGAGCGAGCGCGAGGAACAGCGCGTTCCACCCCAGGCAGCACCTTGTCGTCGCGACCGGGCCGGACCCGCGTGCTCGCGCGCGGGCGAACGAGGCCGGCCGAGCGCGTCGGTGATCTCCGGGCGCGGGTCCTCGGTGCGGTCGACGAGGTGGAGGATGTTGCCCGAGTAGCCGGTGTGCGGATCGACGAAGTTCCCCGCTCGCGGTCACGCCGAAGCAGCGGATCACCTCGCCGCGTCGTCGCCGCACACCTCGTCGATCTCGTCGAGGCGTCCAGAGGTAGAACTTGCCCTTCGACGCCTTCGCGAGTCGGCGTCCTCCGCGGAGAAGAAGCCGCCGTCCGGGATGGCGCAGGTCGCGCAGCACGTAGTCGATCGTCTCCTCGACGATCCGCGCGGTAGCGCGGCGTTCCCGTGACGAGGAAGCCGCGGAGGTACGCGCCGAGCGAGCAGCGCCTTGTCGTAGAGCATCTTCTCGAAGTGCGGCACGAGCCAGTGCGCGTCGGTGGAGTAGCGCGCGAAGCCGCCGCCGACGTGGTCGTAGATGCCGCCCGCGGCCATGGCGTCGAGCGTCGTGGTGATCATCGTCAGCGCTTCGGCGTTCCCGTTGCGCACGTAGCGGCGCAGCAGGAAGTCGATGGTCATCGACGGCGGGAACTTCGGCGGCCGAGCCGAAGCCGCCGAGCGCGGCGTCGAACTCGCCCGCCAACGCGTCCTCGGCCTGGTCGAGGATCGCGGGGCGAGAGCCCACCGGCCGCGTCGCGCCCTGGATCTGGTCGCGCGAGGTCGATGCTCGACATCGCGGTCGGTGAGCTGCTCGGCCTGGTCGAACACGTCGGTCGCGCTTGGTGCGCCAGACGTCGTCGACCGCGTCCATGATCCGCAGGAACGCCGGGCATGCCCTGGCGGTCGGCGTTCGGGAAGTAGGTGCCGCCGTAGAACGGACGGCCGTCGGGAGTGAGGAACACGCGTCATCGGCCAGCCGCCCTGGCCGGTCAGCGCCTGCACCGCGTCCATGTAGATCGCGTCGACGTCCGGGCGCTCCTCGCGGTCGACCTTCACGTTCACGAAGCGGCGCGTTCATGACCGCCGCGACCTCGTCGTCCTCGAAGGACTCGTGCGCCATCACGTGGCACCAGTGGCACGACGAGTAGCCGACCGAGAGCAGGATCGGCTTGTCCTCGGCCCGCGCCCGGGCGAACGCCTCGTCACCCCACGGGTACCAGTCGACCGGGTTGTCCGCGTGCTGACGCAGGTACGGGCTGGTCTCGTCCGCGAGGCGGTTCACGACGGGTTCGCCGCGGACGCTTCCGCGGCGAGCCGGCTGAGCGCGGTCGCCTTGCCCCAGCGGTAGTCCGGCTTGCCCGACGGCGACCGGGTGATCGAGTCGACCACGAACGATGTCGCGCGGCACCTTGTACCCGGCGATGTGCGCGCGAACCCGCCGATCGATCTCGGCCGGGTCGATGGTGTGGCCGGCGCGCGGTTCGCACGACCGCCACCACCCGCTCGCCCCACCGTCGGTCGGGAACGCCGACGACGATCGCGTCCATGACGTCCGCGTCCGCCTTGAGCGCGGACTCGACCTCTTCGGGGTAGACCTTCTCGCCGCCGGTGTTGATCGAGACCGAGCCGCGACCGAGCAGCGTGATCGAGCCGTCGTCCTCGATGCGGGCATCGTCGCCGGGGACCGACCAACGCACGCCGTTCGACCACCGGGAACGTCGCCGCGGTCTTCTCCGGGTCCTTGTAGTAGCCGAGGGGGATGTGACCGCGACGCGCGAGCCGGCCGATCACGCCGACGGGCGCGGGCGTGAGATCGTCGGCGAGCACGATCGTCTCGTCGTTCACGCGGAAGCGCGGCGCTTCGCTCGGCTCCGCGCCCGCGACGGTCACGGACTGGCCCTGACCGCCGGTCTCGGACGAGCCGTAGCCGTCGACGATCATCGAGCCCGGGAGCCGCTCGACGAGATCGCGTCTTCACCGTCGGCGACAGGATCGCACCACCGGAGAGGATGACCACGAGACCCGTGAGGTCGACCTGACCGTCCAGCTCGTCGAGCGCGTCGACCAACGGGCGGGCGAACGCGTCGCCGACGATCACCAGGAAGTTGACGTGCTCGCGCGCGACGAGCTCCCAGAGCCGGCGCGGATCGAATCGGCGATCGGTCGAGATGACGACGGTGCCGCCGCTGAAGAGCGTCGTGAACGCCATCCAGTGCGCGGTGCCGTGCATGAAGGGACACGCCGGGAGGCAGCGGGTGCGGCCGGCGGCGGCCTTGTCCGCGATCTCCTCGGGCGCGGCGATGGCCCGGCCCGCGAAGTCGCCGCCCCCGAAGGCACCGAAGAAGATGTCCTCGTGGCGCCACATGACGCCTTTCGGCATGCCGGTGGTGCCGCCGGTGTAGAGGATGTACAGGTCGTCGGCGGAGCGGGGTGGGAAGTCGCGGCCGCCCGGAGTGCCCGCGATCGCGTCCTCGTAGCGCGTCGCGCCGAGCGCGGTGACGTCGTGGTCGCTGCCGTCCTCGACGACGATGAACCGCGTGAGTCCGGGGACCTGGTCCCGGATCGCCTCGAGCTTCGGGGCGAACTCGCGGTGGAACAGGACGGCCTTCGCGTCGGCGTCGTCGAGGAGGTAGCGCAGCTCGTCCTCGACGTACCGGTAGTTGACGTTGATCGGCACCGCGCGGATCTTGAACGCGGCGAGCATGCCTTCGAGGTACTCGACGCAGTTGTGGAGGTACAGGGCGATGTGGTCGCCCGGACCGATCCCCAGGCCGGTGAGGAAGTGTGCGAGCCGGTCGATGCGGTCGTCCGCTTCCGCGTAGCTCAAGCGCACGTCACCCGCGACGAGCGCTTCGCGGTCGGGAACGGTGTCGACGACCCGTTCCCACAGGTCGGCGAGGTTGTACTCCATCGCTGCGAACCTAGTGAGGCCCGCGACGGATGGTCGACCTGACGGACGCGTCAGCGCCCTGGACTCAGACGTCCAGGTCGTGGAGCGCCTGCTCGACGGGCGCCCACGCCTCCCGGGTGAACCCGTCGAGTGCGGACGGATCCCCGAGCGCGACGGCCGCATCGGCCCGGTCCCACAGCTCGGCTTCGACGCCCGCGAGCCGAGCCCGGATCGGCGCGAGCGCCCCGGGCGTCGCCTCGGCCCGGTCGCGGAGCGCGGCGAAGCGGTGCCAGGTGTCGGGGTGCCCGAGCTCGGCCGGGACTCCCCGGGCTGGGAAGCACCGGCACGTAGACGCTGACACACGGGCTCCCGAGCGCGACCCAGGCCCGGAGCGGCGCCTCCGGATCGGTGGGGAGCTCGGCCACCATCGACGCGGTCGTGGCCTGGTAGCCGCGCAGGTGCATGCAGACGGTCACGCCGTTCCAGTCCGCGTCGACCTCGGTCGGCACCGGTGAGCACTCGTCGGGCGCGGCACCCGGCGCGCCCCACGGGCCCGAGCCGTGATCGCGCAGGGTCGCGACGAGGTCGCGCGGGCCGAACTCGTCGTCGTGGGCCGCGACGCCGGTGGCGATGCACGCTCGCGTCGCATCGAGGCGCAGATCGGCGATCGCGGTCGGGGCCTTCGGGTCGCGCCAGTCCTGGAAGCTCCGGCCGGCCGCGACGTCCGCCGACGCGCGGGTCCAGTCGGTGTCGAGCGAGATGCGGTTCGAGATCGCCGCGCCGGCGCCGACCGGCCGCGCGGCCCACGTCCGTCCGCTCGTCTCCACGATCCAGCCGCCGGTGGCGTCCGCGATCAGGAACGACGAGAAGTACGGCTCGTCGTGGTCCTGCTCGCCACTGCCGCCCTGCCCGTGGGTCGCGAGCAGACCGGTGAGCTGGTCCAGTGCCTCGTCGGCGGAACGGGCGCGCTCGAGCGCGAGCCGGACGAGATCCATCCCGAGCAACGCGGCCGGCGCGGCCTTCGCGTCGTCCGTCGTCCAGACCTTCTCGTTGCCGATCGCGACCCCGTGCTCGTTCACCCCGTGCTCGAGGCCCCAGAGCCAGGCCGGACGCGACGCCAGCGATCGCGTACGCGCCGGTGTCCGGCAGGGTGAGGTACTGCGTGCGCAGCGCGCCCCCGTCGGCGCGGCGGCCGAGCGCTTCGACGACCTGCGGCTCGCCCGGCGGCCGATCGGAGTTCTTCGCGAACAACGTCCCGCGCGCACCGACGACGCAGAGCGTGTCGCACATGGGGTGGAGCTACTGCAGCTCGGCCGCGAGATGCCGGGCCGTCAGCGGTTCGCCCGTCGCACGCTCGACGAGCGCGTCCCACCGCAGCGCGAGGCCCGGGGTGAAGAGCTCGTCGACGAGCAGCGCGCCGGCTTCCGGGCGGTCCACGATGCCGCCGGCGCGGTCCCGCAACGTCGCCTGCAGCTGGGAGGCCACGAGCTCACCGTAGAGGTAGTTCTGGTAGTAGACGGGCGCGAGCGCGACGTGGATCTTCGCCGCCCAGTCGGGCGCGTCGCGCCCGTCGGGTCGCGTGACGAGCTGGAACCGCTCGACGAGATCCCACCAGCGACGGGCGTGGTCGGCATCGGGATCGGCGTAGAGGCCGCGCTCGAAGTGGGTCATGACGAGCACCCAGCGGGCGAACGTGAGCAGGGACGCGCGCCGGGCCACCGCGAGCTGGGGCGACAGCTGCTCGAGGTCCCCGTCGCTCACTCCGGCCACCGCGCCGAGCCACTCGACGTCGCGCACCAGCCGGCCGAAGAGCATGGCGACGCCCTCGGTGGTGAGGGGATGCATGGTCCGCAGCAGCCAGGGCAGCTCGGGATCGACCTGCGTGTCGTACAGCGCGTGGCCGAACTCGTGCAGCATCGTCCCGGTCCAGTACTCCGACGCGACGTTGTTGCTGAGGACCCGGACGTCGCCCTCGTGGTCCATGTCGATGCAGAACGCGTGCTGGCTCTTGCCCGCGCGGGGGAGCAGGTCGCTGCGCTCGACGACGGTGCGGACGTCCAGACCGAGGCCGGCGTACGTGCGGATCGTGAGGGCCTCGAGGTCGGCGGGCTCGAGCCACGCGTCCAGGTTCACGCTCCCGGCGATCGGCGGCTCCTGGAAGAACGGGTCGTCGTAGTGCCACGGCCGCAGCTCGGCGACCGAGCAGCCGAAGCGCACCGCGAGGGCTTCGTCCAGCTCGGCCTTCCATTCTGTGAACGGTGCGGTCGTGGCGGCCTCGACCTCGTCGAGCGTCTCGAAGAGCCGTTCCTCGTCGAGCTCGCTCGTGGCCAGCGACGAGCGCGAAGTGATCCCGGGCCCCGAGGTGGCGCGCGGCTCGGTTGCGGAGGCGGGCGAGCTCGCGGACCCGTTCGGCAACTTCCGCGCCGACCTGCTTCGACGCCTCCCAGGCCGCGCGGCGCTCGGTGCTGTCGTTGCTGGTGCGCAGGATCGTGGCGATGACGTTGTCGTCCACCGGCTCGCCGTCGATGCGGCCCCTGAACGCGTTGAACGTCCCGTCGACCTCGGCTTCGAGCTCGACCAGCTGCGCCCGGAGGTCCGACGGGACCTGATGGGGGAGCGTCCGGTCGTAGAGGACCTCGAGCTGGCGCCGGGTGAGCGGGTCCTCGCCGTCAGCCGGCCGGGCGAGCGCGTCGCGCACCTGCCCGAAGACCGAGACGTCACCGAGCGCGTCGCGCAGGGCGATGTCGGTCGAGACGCGGCGCCGCTCGTGCTCGTCGGAGACCGCGGTGCTGGCGAGCCACCACGCTTTGTTCGCCGCGATCTCGAGCGGGCGCAGCCGGGCGGTGACCGCGTCGAGCAGGGGTCCGACGTTGGACACGGCGAGCGCCAACCGCTACTTGAACCAGATGCGCTGGTAGTCCCGGCTCATGGGATGGACGAGGAGGCCCACCAGCAGGCCGTCGAACATGAGGGACAGGATCTGCGGGAAGCCGACGACGTTGATCCCGAAGACCACGATCAGCATCCCTACCTGCAGGATCGCGGCGATCACCGCGACCGTGTAGCCCCACTTCTTCTCGTTCGCGATGCCGAAGCCACCGGCCGCGAGGCCGATCAGGGTCAGGAGCCCGAGGAGCAGGCTGACCGCGATCATGCCGAACAGCAGGCCGAAGACGGCGTCGATGTAACAGAGGATCGTGGCGCCGTACAGGGTCTGCGGTTGCGACTGGTTGATCCAGCGGAAGTCGTTCACGGGGCCATTCTTGCCGACTGATCGACAGATGTGCGGACGGTGGGGTCCGCGACCGTGCCCTGGACGCGCGAACGGAGCTGACCACAGGCGGCGTCGATGTCCGTGCCCCGGTTCCTCCGGACCGTCGCGGTGAGCCCGCCGGATCGCAGAATCGTGGCAAAGGCCTGGATCCGGACCGGTACCGGCGCCGTGCCGGCGTAGCCCGCGGTGTCGTTCAGGGGGATCAGGTTCACGTGAGAGCCCCGGGGCCCGAGCGGGCGGAGGAGCCGGACGAGCGCGTGGGCGTGCTCGAGCAGGTCGTTGACGCCCGCGATGCAGGCGTACTCGAACGTGACCCGCCGGCCGCGGGAGGCCCCGAGCTCCGCGGCGGCATCCATCACCTCCGCGAGCGGGTAGCGGCGGTTGATCGGGATCATCGTGTTGCGGAGCTCGTCGTCCGGCGCGTGCAGGGAGATGGCCAGGGTGACGGGCAGGGACTCGGTCGCGAGCCTCCGGATCCCCGGGACGACGCCGACGGTCGAGATCGTGATGTGGCGGGCCGAGAGGCCGAGGTCTTCGTGGAGGCGTTCGACCGCGGCCCACGTGGCGTCGTAGTTCGCGAGTGGTTCTCCCATTCCCATGAACACGACGTTGTTGACCGGCTGGGGCGACGCGTGCGCGGCGCGGGTGACCTGCTCGACGATCTCGCCGGCGTCGAGGTGGCGCACGAAGCCGGCCTGACCGGTCGCGCAGAACGTGCAGCCCATCGCGCAGCCGGCCTGGCTCGAGATGCAGACCGTGGCTCGTTCCGGGTAGCGCATCAGGACGGTCTCGATCTGCGCGCCATCGCTCGTGCACTGCCAGAGCCACTTCACCGTCTGCCCGTCGTCGCCGACCGACTCGACGATGGGTTCGAGCGCGAGTGCGAACGCGTCGGCGAGCTCGGCCCGAAGCGCGCGGGGAAGTGACGACGCGTCTTCGAGCGGGATCCGTTGGCGGAAGAGCGCGTCGAAGACCTGGTCGATGCGGTACCGGGGCGCGCCGTTCGCGGCGAACCATGCCGCCAGCTCCTCCCGGGTCACCGCGTAGCGGGTGGTCATGTCCCGTCCGGGCTGAACGTGTAGGCGCGGTCGGTGCGGTGCACCGTGAAGCCGAGGGCGCGGTAGAGGCCGAGCGCGGCCGGGTTCTCCCCGTCGACGTAGAGCATCCCGATCGGGCAGTGACGCTCGTGGCTCAGGTGCTCGAGGCCGCCGACCGTGAGCGCCCGACCGAGGCCCGTGCCCTGACGGTCGGGGTCGACGCCGATGACGTAGATCTCGCCGATCGGGCCCGCGCCATCAGGTTCGGGCGGGTGCACCTTGGTCCAGCAGAAGCCCGCGAGCCCGTCCGGGTCGAACGCGAGCAGGAAGCCCGCGGGGTCGAACCAGCTCTCCTCCATCCGCCGCGCCAGCGTCTGGAGGATCCACGCGCCCTGGTCCGGGTGCTCCGAGAACGCGCGGTTGTTGACCCGCAGCCACGCCGCTTCGTCCTGACCCGGGACGAAGGCCCGGACGGTCACGTCGGGCGGCCACTTCGCCGACTCGCCGAGGGGAAGGGCCACTCGCATCTGGTGCTGCTCGCTGAACCGCTCGAAGCCGGCCGCGGTCACGCTCGCGTCGAGGTCGTCGTCGATCCCGTTGACCCAGAGGACGACCCGCGCGTGCTGCGTGGTCGCCGCGGTCGTCAGTGCGTCCAGGAGCGCACGCGCGACGGTCCCATCGCGGTGATCCGGGGCGATGACGAATGCGGCGACGAGGTGGGGCTCGAGGTCGTTGTCGCTCGGGGCGAGGTGCGCGTACCCGGCGGGCCGGCCGGCGTCCTCGGCGATGATCGCCGCGGAGCCGGCACCGGGGTCGGCGAGGTCGCGCCAGACGAACGAGGCGAGCGACTCGTGACCGTCGTGGGCCGTGGCCGCGGCCTCGAGACCCCTGGCGATCTCGACCGCTTCGGGCGCGGGCGGCCGAAGGATCCGGGTCGAGAGCATTCCCCCACGGTACTGGCGAACGGCGTTCGCTAGGACGTGGGTGCCTCCGCGGCGGCGAGCTGCGCGAACCGCTCGTGGAGCACTTGCAGCTCGTCGTCGGTGAGCTCTTCGATGTCGATCAGGCGGTCGTTGGCCGTCGCGGTCGCGGAGATCAGCTCGTCGAGCTTGATCTGCAATCGCGCGAGCGTCCTTGTTCTGCGAATGCTGGATCAGGAACACCATCAGGAACGTGACGATCGTCGTGCCGGTGTTGATGATGAGCTGCCAGGTGTCGGAGAACCCGAACACGGGACCACTGACGGCCCAGATCACCAACACGATCGCGGCGACCGAGAACGCCCACGGGCTTCCGGCGGCGAGGGAGCTGTGCTCGGCGAACCGGTCGAAGAGGTCGCGCACCTTCGATCGGTGACCGAGCTGGTCGGCGATGTCGCGATGCGAGCGCACGGGGACCTCCCGATCGAGGGCCGGGGTGCTCGGGGCGGAGCCCCGGGAGGCCGCCACCGTTCCCGCTCGACGATCCCGGCAAACGCGCGCGCGGTTTAGTGTCGGCCGAATGGCGAGGCCGAGGGGTTCGAAGCAGCGAGCCGAGATGACGCGGGAGCGGTTGGCGGGGGAGTACCCGGGCGACGCCAAGACGCTGTGCGCGCTGACGCACGACTCGCCGTTCCAGCTGCTCGTCGCGACGATCATGTCCGCCCAGACCACCGACGAGATGGTCAACTCGGTGACACCGGCCCTGTTCGCCCGGTATCCGACGCCGGCCGATCTCGCGCACGCGGATCCGGAGGAGGTCGAGGAGATCATCCACTCGACCGGCTTCTTCCGGCAGAAGACGAAGAGCATCATCGGGATGGCGCGAGCCGTCGAGGAGCGCTTCGACGGTGAGGTGCCGACCGAGCTCTCGGACCTGGTGACGCTCCCCGGTGTCGGGCGCAAGACGGGCAACGTCGTGCGGTCCGTCGCGTTCGGGTTGCCCGGTCTGCCGGTGGACACGCACGTCGGCCGGCTGTCCAAGCGGCTCAAGCTCACGAACGAGACCGACCCGGTGAAGGTGGAGCTCGACCTGAACGGGCTGATCCCGGCGGAGGATCGCGGCGCGTTCTCGCTCCGGCTGATCCTCCACGGTCGGCGGATCTGCATCGCCCGCAAGCCCAAGTGCGGGGAGTGCCTGCTTTCCGACTTCTGCCCGTCGGCCGCCTTCTAGCATCCGCGCATGGACATCGAGATCCGGGTGCCGACGCCCGAGGACATCAACGGGATCTTCGACGTGCGCGCGCAGGCCTTCGCGATCCCGGAGTCGGACCGCGAACGGTGGACCAAGCTCGTCGACCCGGCCGGGATGGTGACCGCCTTCCTCGGGACGAAGGTCGTCGGCTCGTTGAACGTCCTGCAGCTCGGTCAGTGGTTCGGTGGCCGGGCGATCCCGATGGGCGGGGTCGCGACGGTCGTGGTGCGGCCGGAGCACCGGGGTGAGGGCATCGCGGCCCGGCTGCTCGAGGGTTCGCTCCAGCGCATGCGCGAGCGTGGACTGCCGGTGAGCACGCTGAATCCGGCGACGACCCGGGTGTACCGCGCCGCGGGGTGGGAGATCGCGGGCGACCTCGCCGTGCACCGCATCCCGACCCGCGCGCTGGAACGCCTCCCGCGGGGCGAGTCCGAGCAGCTCCGGCGCCTGACCCGGGACGACTGGCCGGACGTCCAGATCTGCTACTCCGCCGTCGCGTCGACCCGGCCCGGATGGGTGGACCGCAGCGACTGGTGGTGGGGGGTCGTCGCGGACGCCGACTTCGAGGACCTGTCGTTCGTCTACGGCCTCGACGGCGACGACGGTCTCGACGGTTACGTCGCGTTCACGCAGAAGCCCTCGAAGACGTGGGGCTACGACATCTCGGTCGGGGAGTTCGTCGCCCGCGACCCGCTCGCGGAGATGACGCTGTGGCGCTTCCTCGGTGGCCACAGCATGCAGGTCGAGCACATCACCGTGGAGTGCGGTCCGGTCGACTCCCTCCTCCTCGTGCTCCCGGAACAGGACGTCGAGCAGGTCGAGAACAACCGCTGGATGCACCGACTCGTCGACGCGCCCGCGGCGATCGCGGCCCGGGGCTTCCCGCCGGACGTCGCGATGGAAGCCCACCTGAACCTGACCGACCGGCTCGCGCCCTGGAACGACGGTCAGTGGATCCTGCGGGTGGACGGCGGCCGGGGTGAGCTCGTCCCCGGCGGGACCGGCGAGCTCGACCTGACGATCAACGGCTTCAGCGCGCTCTTCACCGGCTGGGCGTCGGGGCGCGCGCTGACCGGCGCGGGCGCCCTCCACCACGCGACCGCCGCCCACCACGCCGCGCTCGACGCCGCCTTCTCCGGCCCCACCCCGACGATGATCGACGAGTTCTGACCCACCCCGCTCGATTTGGCGTCGCTTACCCACGCATTTCGTGGGTAGATGACGCCAAAACGGCTCGGGGGCTAGGGGAGGTTGCGCTGGGCGCGCTCGACCGCGCGGCGGGCGGTCAGGAGGTTGCGCTCCGCCCCGTCGAGCTCCGAGGTGATCGCAGAGTCCGGGGTGTCGCGGAAGAGGTCGGCGACCGCCACCACGCGCTCGGTCAGCTCCTCGAGCTGGGAGTGGATCGTGCTGAGCTCGGCGTGCGCGGATCCCGTGGCCATCGGCGCCAGCCTTGCGTGATCCCACGGGTCGGGCAATTCGAACGGCCCCAAAACCAGGCCCAGGTACGATCCCCGCGCCATGCTTTCCCGCCTCGACCTGCGCGGTCCTGCTTCCGACCCCGCGGCGGCGCTGCGGGCCGCGGCATTCGTCCCCGACGAACCCGTCGACGCGGTGCGCGAGATCATCGTGGCGGTCCGGGCCGACGGTGACGACGCGCTGCGACGCTTCACGCGCGAGTTCGACGGGTGCGAGATCGGCGATCTTCGAGTGCCGCCCGCGGCGATCCAGGCGGCACTGGACCAGCTCGAGCCCGAGCTGCGGACCGCGCTCGAGCGTGCCGCCGAACGGATCCGCGGCTACCACGAGGCGCAGGGAGCGGCGCAGGGGCCGGTGGCCTTCGCCGCCGATGGCGTCGCGGTCGAGGAGCTGCTCCGACCGGTCGACCGGGCCGGCCTCTACGTGCCCGGTGGCCGGGCCGCATACCCGTCGACGGTCCTGATGACCGCGATCCCGGCGGTGGTCGCCGGGGTCGGGGAGATCGCGCTGGTGGTGCCTCCGGACCCGGACGGGCGGGTCCCGCAGGTCACGCTGGCCGCGGCCGCGCTCGCCGGGGTCACCGAGGTCTACCGGGTCGGCGGCGCGCAGGCGATCGCCGCGCTCGCGTACGGCACCGACTCGATTCCCGCGGTCGACGTCATCGTCGGCCCGGGCAACATCTTCGTGAGCATCGCCAAGCGTGAGGTCTCGGGCGCGGGGGTCGTCGGCATCGAGTCCCCGGCCGGTCCGTCCGAGCTCGTCGTCGTCGCCGACGAGCACGGACCGCCCAACCTCGTGGCGTCCGACCTCGCCGCGCAGGCCGAGCACGGGCCCGGCGGCACGGCGATCCTCGTCACCTGGAGCGAGCCGGTCGCCGACGCGGTGGACCAGGCGCTCGAGACGATGGTGGCCGACGCGCCCCGCCGCGACGAGATGGAGATGACCCTGGTCGAGGGCGGCCGGGTCGTCCTCGTGCGCGACGCCATCCAGGCGATGGAGGTCGTGAACCTCCTCGCGCCCGAGCACCTCGAGATCGTCACCGACGACCCGGATGCGCTGCTCCCGTCGGTACGGAACGCCGGCGCGGTCTTCCTCGGCCCGTACGCCCCCACGGCCCTTGGTGACTACGCCGCGGGCGCCAACCACGTGCTGCCGACCGGGCGCTCGGCCCGGTTCGCGAGCGCGCTGCGCGTCGATGACTTCCGCAAGCACGTGCACGTGGTCCGCGCGACGCCCGAGGGTTCGGCCCGGCTCAGTCGCTCTGCCGCGGTCATCGCCCGGGCCGAGGGACTCGACGCGCACGCGCGCTCGCTCGACCTGCGGGCGAACCTGTGAGCGACCGGCCGCGCCTCGCCCCGCGTGACGATCTCCGCGCGCTCGAGGGCTATCACTCACCCCAGCTCGACGTGTCCGTCCGGCTCAACACCAACGAGAGCCCGTTCCCGCCTCCGCCCGAGTTCGTCGACGCGTGGCTCGGCGAGCTCGCGGCGGCCCCGTTGCACCGGTACCCCGATCGGGCGGCTCGCGAGCTGCGCGGCGCGATCGGCGAGGCGATCGGCCAGCCGCCGGTCCGGGTGTTCTGCGCGAACGGCTCGAACGAGGTGCTCCAGACGCTGCTGCTCACCTACGGCGGCCCCGGCCGGAAGGCGCTCGTGTTCGAGCCGACGTACGCGCTCCACAGCCACATCGCGCACCTGACCGGCACCGAGGTCGTCGTCGGTGCTCGACGCGACGACTTCGCCGTCGATCCCGATGCCGCCCGCGCGCTGATCGCGACGCACCGACCCGAGATCGTCTTCCTCTGCAGCCCGAACAACCCGACCGGCACCGTGGAGCCACGGGCCACCGTCGAAGCCATCCTCGACGTGGCGCCCGGGCTCGTCATCGTCGACGAGGCGTACGGCGAGTTCGCCCGCGAGTCCACGCTCGAGCTGACCGACGACGAACGACCGCTCGTCGTGACCCGCACGTACTCGAAGGTCTGGTCGCTCGCGGCCCTCCGGCTCGGATTCTGCGTGGCGCCACCGTGGGTCGTCGCCGAGCTCGAGAAGGTGGTGCTGCCGTACCACCTCGACGTCAGCACGCAGCTGGCCGGGACGACCGCGCTGCAGTTCCGGGCGGAGATGGAGGCCCGGGTCGCGTTCCTGGTGGAGGACCGCGAGCGGCTCTTCGCCGCGCTGAGCGAGATGGACGGCGTGACCGTCTTCCCGTCCGGCGCGAACTTCCTGCTGTTCCGCATCGAAGGCGGCGGGCCCGACACGGAGAGCCGCGGCCACGCGATCTGGGAGGCGTTGGTCGAGCGCGGCGTGCTCGTGCGGGACTTCTCCCGCTGGCCCGGCGTCGAGGACTGCCTCCGGGTGACGGTCGGTACGGCCGAGGAGAACACCGCATTCCTGTCGGCGCTCGCGGACGTCCTGCGCGAGCATGGTTCGCAATGACCACACGCAGCGATCACGAGCACCGCATCACGAAGGAGACCGACGTCGAGGTCGACCTCGTCATCGACGGTGGCGGCAAGGTGTCGGCGTCGACGGGCATCCCGTTCTTCGACCACATGCTCGAGCAGCTCGGCAAGCACGGGGGCTTCGACCTGACGGTCGCCGCGACCGGTGATCTCGAGGTCGACACGCACCACACGGTCGAGGACGTGGGCATCGTGATCGGCACCGCGTTCAAGAAGGCGCTCGGGGACAAGGCCGGGGTCCGCCGGTTCGCATCCGGGCTCTTCCCGCTGGACGAGGCGCTCGTGCAGGTCGCGGTCGACCTCTCCGGTCGACCCTTCCTCGTCTACGAGATCGATCCGATCTCCGAGTTCATCGGCACCTTCGACCCGCAGCTCGCCGAGGAATTCTGGCGCGGCTTCGCGTTCGCGGCCGGCATCACCCTGCACATGATCTCGCTGTCGGGCAAGAACGGCCACCACGTGATCGAGGCATCGTTCAAGGGCGTCGCCCGCTGCCTCCGGGACGCGGTGCGCATCGAGGGAGCCGAGCTCCCGTCGACGAAGGGCACCCTGTAGACCTCTTCCCGGCCATCGACGTCCGGGGCGGCAACGCGGTGCGCCTCCTGCGCGGTGACTTCGCGGCCGAGACCGTCTACGACGCGGACCCGGTGGCGGTCGCACGCGGGTTCGAAGCCGAAGGCGCGCGGTGGATCCACGTCGTCGATCTCGACGCCGCGCGCACCGGTGAGCCGGTGAACCTGGCCACGGTCGCAGCGATCGCGGCCGCGGTCACGTGTCCGGTGCAGACGGGCGGGGGCGTGCGCAGCGTCGAGGCCGCGGCCGCACTGCTCGGTGCGGGTGTCGCGCGGGTCGTGGTCGGCACGGCCGCGGTCGAGCACCCGGAGCTGGTCGACGAGCTGGGGGCGAAGCATCCGGGTCGCGTGGCCGTCGGGCTCGACGCGCGCGGACAGGACGTCGCCGTGCGGGGCTGGGTCGAGGGCAGCGGGACCGATCTCGTCGCGCTGGGTCGCCGCTTCGCCGCGTCCGGTGTTGCCGCGCTGATCGTCACCGAGATCGGTCGCGACGGAACGCTCGAGGGCCCTGATCTCGGCCAGCTCGCGACGGTGCTGCGCGCGCGCTCGCGCTCCCCGTGGTCGCGAGCGGGGGCGTCGGGACGCTGGACGACCTCCGTTCCCTGGACGGGCTCGAGGCTGGAGGGCGCCGGCTCGTCGGGACCATCGTGGGCCGGGCGCTCTACGAAGGGCGGTTCACGGTGACCGAAGCCCTGGCCGCGCTGCGTCCGTGAGCGACGGGCTCCGGGGTCGGGTACGGTCGGACGAGCGAGAGACGGCATCCCCGGTGGGGGTGCCCCGACGATCCAGGGGGTTGCGTTGGATGCGAATGGCGTGATCGACGACGGTTTCCTGCGGCGGTATCGCGAGCTCCTCGACGCCGAGGATGCCGCCTTCGACGAGCTCGAGCACTCCGTGGAAGAGGGTGACCGGGAGCACTACGACCTCGACCTGGAGTCGTGGAAGGGCACCGTCGCGAAGCGCATGGCGTTTCTCGATCGCTCCGGCTTCACCCCGATCACCGCAAGCGCGTAACCCGCGATCGCACCTCGGGGCCGGTGCCTAGGACGCGGATCGAGCCGCGTCGCCGGTGAGCTGATCGACGAGCTCGCGCGCGTGGACGACGAGCCGGTCGGTGCTCCCGACGAAGAAGTGTGATGCACCGCCCACGATGACGATCGTGGTGTTCGCCCAGCCGCCGACCTCGTCGGCCACCTCGGCCGGAGCCCGGATCTCGTCCCGTTCGGCCAGGGCCAACAGCTTCGGGCGGGGGTCCATCGCGACCCGCTCGACGTCGTGCACGAACCGCAAGGGCCCGGCGATGGCGAACCACGCGGCGAGGCGGTCGTCGCGGACGGAGAGGGCGACGTCGGCGCCGAACGACCACCCGGCGAGGACGAGGGGTGCTCCGGGAGGGAGCTCGCCCGCGAGCGCGTCGATCGCGGCCCGGGCGTCGTGACGCTCGCCGTCGCCGTACTCGTGCTCACCGCCACTGGCCTCGACGCCCCGGAAGTTGAACCGGAGGCACGCGACGCCCGCGTCGGGGAGCTCGCCGAACAGTGCGGAGATGACGATCGAGCGCATCGTCCCGCCGTGCAGCGGATGCGGGTGGC
Source organism: uncultured Acidimicrobiia bacterium (assembly GCA_963770105.1). Lineage (GTDB taxonomy): Bacteria > Actinomycetota > Acidimicrobiia > IMCC26256 > JAENVU01 > Chersky-806. Next base: position 1,361,670 of record CAVYOL010000002.1, read on the forward strand.
ACAGCACCATGCCGGCCCGGATCGGGGTGCCCGGGGCGGGGAGCGCGAGCTCGGCCTCGATGGAGACGCCGTCGGTGGTGGTGAGCGTCAACGGAGTGGTGGGCATCGAGCAGCAGCGTAGACACCGCGCACCGGTAGGCTCCCCGCTCGGTGGAGACGACCTTTGACCGCGAGACCGCGATCACCAAGCAGGGCGATGGTCGCTACTCGGCGACGATGGCGACGAGCTGGTGGGTGGTGCGCGGGCCGAATGGTGGCTACCTCGCCGCGATCATCCTGCGGACGCTCACGGATGCGGTGGACGACCCGGAGCGGACGCCGCGCTCGCTCACCGTCCACTACGCGAGCGCGCCGGGAGAGGGTGACGTCGAGCTCAGCACCGTGATCGAGCGCGAGGGTCGTTCGCTGACCACGTGCACCTGCCGGATGGAGCAGCAGGGCAAGCTGATCGCTCTCGCCGTAGCCGCGTTCTCCACGCCGCGGCCCGGTCCCGAGTTCTGCGACGTGGTCATGCCCCAGGTCCCGGGCCCGGAGTTCTACGTCCCCATGCGCGAGCCACCCCGCGACGCGCCCGCGATCGCGCGGCGCTACGAGACGCGCTGGGCGATCGGCCATCCACCCGTCCCGGGCACGCCCACGGGCGCTCGCGCGGTCGCGGGCGGGTGGATCCGGCTGCCCGAGCAACGCGTGGTCGATCCGCTGCTCGCCGCCGCGATCACCGACGGCTGGGTCCCACCGACGTTCAGCCGCATCGACGAGCCGGTCGTCGTCCCGACGGTCGATCTCACGATCCACTTCCGCTCCGAGCTCCCGCACCCGGGTCTCGCGGCCGATGCGTTCGTGCTCGCTTCGTTCCGGACGACCGTCGCGGCCGACGGCTTCCTGGAGGAAGACGGCGAGATCTGGGCCCCGGACGGGACGCTGCTCGCGCAGTCCCGCCAGCTCGCGACGATCCTGCCGCTGGGCTAGTCGGGGTTGACGATGCCCCGCATCCCCTCGGGTCCGTAGAGGGGCTCGAGGATCGAGCCGTAGTCGGGCCCGGCGCGCAGGGAGTGCCCGCCGTCGACGCCGATGGCCTGGCCGGTGATCCAGGTGGACTCCGGGCCGACGAGGAAGCGGGCGCAGGCCGCGATGTCGTCGACCGTGCCGACGCGGGGGATCGGCATGTTCGCGAAGTAGCTGTCGAGCACCTCGCCACCGGCGGTCACGAACGCGACGAGGTCGGTGTCGACGAGCCCGGGCTGGATCGAGTTGACGCGGACGCCGCTCGCGCCGAGCTCGTCGGCCGCAACCTGGCAGAGGTGGTCGATGCCGGCCTTGCCCGGTCCGTACGCACCGAACCAGCGGTGGGTGCGCGTGCTCGCGATCGACGAGATGCCGACGATCGAGCCCGCGCCCGCGGCGGCCATCGGTCGCGCCGCGTGCTTGATCGTCAGCATCGTTCCCGTGATGTTGAGATCGATCGTCCGGCGCCACGCGTCGGTGTCCATCTGCGTGATCGGGCCGAGCGTCTCCGAGCCGCCGGCGCAGGCGATCGCGGCGTCGAGACCGCCGGTCGGCCCGCACGCGGTCGCGACGGCTGCGGCGATCGCGTCCTCGTCGGTGACGTCCGCCACTGCGTACTGGGTGGTCGCGCCGTCGGCCGCGAGCTCGGCCAGCGCCGCGACGGCCGCGGCCAGCCGCTCCTCGGTGCGACCGACGATGGTGACGGACGCGCCGTCCGCCACGAGCCGGCGCGCGCAGCCGAGCCCGATGCCGCTCCCGCCACCGGTCACGAGCGCGGCGAACCCTTCGAGTCCGGTCATTGCAGTTCTCCTCCGAGCTGATCGACGACGAACGCGATCACCTGTGCTTCGTCGCGCCAGGCGTCGTAGCGGCCCGACGGGCCCCCGTGGCCCGCGCCCATCTCCGTCTTCAGCAGCAGCAGGTGGTCGTCGGTCTTGGTCGCCCGCAGCTTGGCGACCCACTTGGCCGGCTCCCAGTAGGCGACCCGCGGGTCGTTGAGGCCCGCGGACACGAAGATCGCCGGGTAGTCCGTCGGGATCACGTTGTCGTACGGCGAGTAGGACTTCATGTACGCGTACGCGTCGGCGTCCTCGATCGGGTTGCCCCACTCCTCCCACTCGGTGACGGTGAGCGGGATGCTCGGGTCGGACATCGTCGTGACGACGTCCACGAACGGGACCTCGGCGACGATCGCCCGGAACAGGTCGGGCCGGAGCTCGGTGACCGCGCCCATGAGCAGACCGCCCGCGCTGCCGCCGCGGGCACTGAGGCGGGCGGCCGAGGTGTACCCCGACGCGATGAGGTGCTCCGCGCACGCGACGAAGTCCGTGAACGTGTTGCGCTTGTGCATCAGCTTGCCGTCTTCGTACCAGCGGCGGCCGAGCTCCCCACCGCCGCGGATGTGCGCGATCGCGAAGACGAAGCCGCGGTCGAGCAGGCTGAGGCGGACCGACGAGAACGTCGGGTCGATCGACAGCTCGTAGGAGCCGTAGCCGTAGAGGAGCGCGGGCGCGGTGCCGTCGAGGGGCACGTCCGTGCGGTGCACGACCGACATGGGGACCATGGTGCCGTCCGAGGCCGTCGCCCACAGCCGCGCCGACGTGTACCGGCCCGGGTCGTAGCCGCCGAGCACGGGCGCCTGCTTGACGAGGGTCGACGTGCGGCTCCGCAGGTCGTAGTCGAACGCGGAGGTCGGTCGCACGAGGGACGTGTACCCGTAGCGCACGACGTCGGTCTCGTAGTCGATGTTCTCGCCGGCCCAGATGGAGTACACCGGATCCGGGACCGCGATCAGGTGCTCGTCGTCGTCGGCCACGCGCCGGACCCGCAGCTGCTCGAGCCCGCCCTCGCGCTCCGAGATCAGGAGGTGCTCGGCGAAGGCCTCGACGTCGGCGACCCGGACGCCGGGGCGGTGCGGGATCACCTCGGTCCAGCTGTCGCGTCCGGGGGAAGCCACCGGAGTGACCATCACCTTGAAGTCCTCGGCGTCGTCCGCGTTGGTGAGGACGAAGAAGCGATCGCCGTGCTCGGCGTCGACGTGGTGTTCGACCGAGTACTCGAGCTCCGGGGTGCGCGGCTCGACGACGCGAGGCTCGGAGCCCGGCGCGTCCGACGGGATGAACCGCACCTCGCTCGTCGTCTTCGAGTCGGAGGAGATGACGACGTAGCGGCCGCTGCGCGTGCGGGAGACGCCGACGAAGAATCGCTCGTCGGCCTCCTCGAACACGAGCACGTCGTCGCCCGGGTCGGTCCCGAGCTCGTGGCGCCAGACCTGGTGCGGTCGGACCGCGTCGTCGGGTCGGATGTAGAAGATCGTGCGGTTGTCGTCGGCCCACGCGAGTCCGTAGTACACGTCCTCGACGGTGTCGGGCAGGTCCCGGCCGGTGCCGACGTCGCGGAAGCGCAGCGTGTAACGCTCGCCGCCGGAGTAGTCGGTGGAGTACGCGATCAGCTCCTGGGACGGCGCGATCGCGAACCCGCCGAGCGAGAAGTACGGCGACTCGCCGGCCAGCTCGTTCTCGTCGAGCAGGACCGTCTCCCGCTCACCCGCGGCGGCACCGGCGGGGCGGCGCCCGTGCTCCGCGTACTGGCGGCCCTCGAACGTGCGGGCGTAGTAGTCCCACGGGCCGTACCGGACCGGCGCCGACACGTCGGTCTCCTGGATCCGGGCCCGGATCTCCTCGAAGAGCCGGTCCTGGAAGTCCTTGGTGTGCTCCATCGCGGTGGCGGTGAAGCGGTTCTCGGCCGTGAGGTACTCGACCACCGCGGGGTCGTCGCGGTCCCGCAGCCAGTACCAGGGATCGACGCGCGCATCGCCGTGGGCGGTGAGCTCGACGGGGCGTTCGGGCGCGACGGGAGGGGCAGGGGAGTCCGGCATCGGGCGCAGTCTGCCATCGCGCCACCCCGCCGGGCGCGGAAACGGCCCGGGAGGTGCGGGGTGCGCCAGGTACGCTGCTCGGCGTGTCGGCAGCCCCTCGCACCGCCCCATCGCCCGGTTCCCCGTCGGTCACCCCGATCGCCGCCACCGAGGCCGAGATCCGGGCCGTTGCGTACAACGACGACGGCCTGGTCCCCGCGATCGTGCAGGAGCAGGGCACCGGCCAGGTGCTGATGTTCGCCTGGATGAACGAGGACGCGCTCCGCCGCACGCTCGAGACCGGACGCACCTGGTTCTGGAGCCGGAGCCGCCAGGAGTACTGGTGCAAGGGCGAGACGTCCGGGGACCGCCAGTACGTGCGCGACGCGTACTACGACTGCGACATGGACGTCCTGCTGTTCGTCGTGGAGCAGGAGGGCCGGGGCGCCTGTCACACGGGCGAGCGGAGCTGCTTCTTCCGGGCGTTCGGCGGCGGCGCCGAGCCCGGTCCCGTGTGAGCCTCCCGACCGTCAAGCCGTCGCTCGACGAGTTCCGGGCGCTGGCGCGCGAGCACACCGTCGTCCCGGTGTGGCGCGAGGTGCTCGCGGACCTCGAGACGCCGGTGTCGGCCTTCGTGAAGCTCGTCGGTGATCGGGACGGGTTCCTCCTCGAGTCGGTCGAGCACGGCGAGCACTGGGGTCGCTTCTCCTTCATCGGGCGCGATCCCGCGCTCACCATGGTCGTGCGCGGCAACCGGGTCGAGACCGTCGGGGAGGTCCCGTCCGGTGTGCCGCTCGACCGGGGCGCGCTCGCCGCGGTCGAGGCGTTGCTGGGTCGCTACCGCGCGCCACGGCTCGCGGAGCTCCCGCCGTTCCATGGTGGAGTGGTCGGCTACCTCGGCTACGACGTCGTGCGGGAAGTCGAGCGCCTGCCGAACGTGCCCGCGGACCCGCTCGGCTGGCCCGACGCGGTGCTCGCGCTCACGGGCCACGTCACCGCGTTCGACCACTACCGCCAGCGGCTCTACCTGATCGAGAACGTCTTCCTCGATCCGGACGCGACCACGGCCGCGGTGGACGCGGCCTACGCGCGGGCGGTGAGCCGGCTCGACGAGCTGGTCGACGAGCTGGCGCGGCCGTTGCCGTACGTGCCGTCGCCGCCACCGGCCGAGGAGCTCACCGAGCTGCCGCCGTTCACCACCTCGTTGAGCTCGGCGGAGTACATGCGCGCGGTCGAGGTGGCGCGCGAGCACATCTTCGCCGGCGACGTCTTCCAGGTGGTGCTCGCGAAGCGGTTCGATCTCGACGGCCGCTACGAGCCGTTCGACGTGTACCGCGTGCTCCGCCAGGTGAACCCGTCGCCGTACATGTACTTCCTGCGCCACGAGGAGGCAACGCTCGTCGGCTCCTCGCCCGAGCCGATGGTCCAGGTGCTCGGAGGCCGCGTGATCAGCCGGCCGATCGCCGGGTACGCGCTTCCGCGGGCGCACCGAGGAGCACGACCGGCGGATGGCCGCGGAGCTGAGCGAGGATCCGAAGGAGCGGGCCGAGCACGTCATGCTCGTGGACCTCGCCCGCAACGACGTAGGGCGCGTCGTGCGGTTCGGCACCGAGCAGGTCGACGAGCTCATGACGCTCGAGCGCTACTCGCACGTGATGCACCTGACGAGCCAGGTCTCGGGTGAGCTCGCCGAGGGCCGCAGCGCGGTGGACGTGCTGCGGGCGACGTTCCCGGCCGGGACCGTCAGCGGCGCACCGAAGGTCCGGGCGATGGAGATCATCGACGAGCTCGAGCCGGTGAAGCGCGGGCCGTACGCGGGCGTGGTCGGCTACCTCGACTTCTCCGGCAACCTCGACACCGCGATCACGATCCGCACGATGCTCTGGCGGGGCGACCAGGCGAGCGTGCAGGCCGGGGCGGGGATCGTCGCCGACTCGGATCCGGAGCTCGAGGACCTGGAATGCCACAACAAGGCGAAGGCGTTGCTCACGGCAGCTGCGGCATCCCGCAAGCTCGCCACCCTGGAGCCCCGCCCATGACCGTCACCCGCTCGTGACCGTGCTCGACCGGGACCTCGTCACGGTGACGGGGCCCGACACGTTCTCGTTCCTGCAGAGCCTGGTGTCCCAGGACGTCGAGGGGCTCGACGACGGTGCGGTGGTCGCGTCGCTGCTGCTGACGCCGAAGGGCAAGGTCGACTCGGCGTTCCGACTGGTGCGGGTCGGCGACGAAGCCTGGCTCGACGTCGATGCGGGCTTCGGCGAGGCGCTGCGGTCGGGGCTCGAACGGTTCAAGCTGCGGGTCAAGGTCGAGATCGCGGGGCCGACCGAGCCGTGGGGGATGGTGGCGATCCGCGGGGGCGAGGCACCGGCCACGGTGCCCGACGGCATCCAGGTGCTCCCCGTTGCGTGGTCGACCGGACCGGGTGTGGACGTCATCGGTCCCCGGGCCGTCGTCGCGACGCTCGACGTCGCGTCCGTAGGATTGGATGCCGACGCGTACGAGCGAGCGCGGATCGAGGCCGGGGTGCCGCGACTCGGCATGGACCTCGACGACAGCACGATCCCGCAGGAGGCGTGGCTCGATCGTGACGCGGTCTCGTTCACGAAGGGCTGCTACCTCGGTCAGGAGCTCGTCGCCCGCATCGACTCGCGCGGCCACGTCAACCGGGTGCTGCGCTGGATCCGCCCGGCCGACGCGACGACCGTCCTGGCGCGCGACGCGGAAGTGGAGGTCGACGGCAAGAGCGTCGGCCAGGTGACGAGCGCGATCCCCGGACTCGCGCTCGTGTACGTCCGGCGCGAGATCGAGCCGCCCACCGCCGCGACCGTCACCGGCGCCCCGGCCACCATCGAGCCCCTCCCCGAGCCCATCCCCACCTGACCCGGTCGACCTAGGGGGTCGGTGCGGGGACACGGAGGATGGGGAGGCGGACGACGAAGGTCGCGCCGGCCCGCTCGGTCGGGTCCACCCACGCGTGGCCGCCCATCGCGGCGGCGAGCTCGCGGACGATCGCGAGCCCGATGCCGGTGCCGACGCTGCGGCCGGGGACGGTGCGCGACACGTAGAGCCGATCGAAGACCTGGGGGAGGTCTGCCGGCGCGATGCCGGGCCCGTCGTCGCGCACGCGGACGTCGAGATCGCCGGTCCCGTAGGGCGCGAGCTCCACGACGATGTTCGCGGTCGAGTACTTCAGCGCGTTCTCCACCAGGTTCGCGACGATCTGCGCGAGCCGGTCGGGATCGGTGTCCGCGGGCAGCGACTCCGGGCCGTCCACCCGCATCGCGATCCCGAGCTCCGCGGCCGCGGGCCGGAACGCGTCGACCGCGGTGCGCACGGTTTCGGCCGCGTCGATGGGGCGGGGGGCCAGGGAGAACTGCCGGGCGTCGATCCGCGAGGTCGAGGAGATCCGCGACGAGCCGCTCGAGTCGACGGGCCTCGGCGGTGATGACCCGCGCCGCGTGCGCCTGCTCCGCGTCGGTGCTGATCGCGCCGTCGGTCATCGCCTCCGCGTACCCGCGGATCGAGGTGAGCGGTGTGCGGAGGTCGTGCGACACGCTCAGGATGAACGCCCGCTCCATCCCGCGGGAGTGCTCGAGCTGCGCCGCCATCGCGTTCAGGGTCCTGGCCAGGTCCGCGAGCTCATCGTCCGGATGGCGGCCGAGATCGACGCGCGCGGCCAGGTCGCCGGACGTGATCGACCGGGCGGTCTCGCCCATGGCCTTGAGCGGCCGGGTGAGGCGGCGGGCGAGGAACACCGCAACGATGATCGCGATCCCGACCGCCACGAGCGCGGCGATGAGGAAGAAGCCGCGGGCCTGGCGGGTCGCGTTCTGGTCGATCTCCTGCGTGAGGAGGAGGACCGGCGTGCCGCTCGCGCTCGACGTGAGCGGTTGCGCGACGAAGACGATGCCGTCGCCCCGACCGGTCTGCCGCTCGCCGGCGAGCAGGGCCTTCGTGTCGAGATCACCGACGCTCAGTCCGTCCGGGAGCTGCAGGAGCGGCGCGTTCTTCGGCTGTGCGAACACGACGTTGCTGAGCCCGATGACCCCGTCGGTCACCTCCCCCTTGGGGGTGACGGTGACCACGCCGCCGTTGGCGATCCGGAGGGTGGAGACGATGAGGCGGCTGAGAGCCCGAGCGTTGGTGCCCCGCGACTGGCGGGCCCGCAGCCGGAGACCCAGCGCCTCGAGCTGGGCGGCGACCTGGGGGGCCTTGTCCTCGAGCTGTTGCTGCGCGGTGTTGGCCGCGCTGCGCCGGGCGAGGCCGTCCGTGGTGACCGCGGTGATCGCCAGCACGCCGACCGCGATCCCGGCCATCGCGAGGACGAGCCGGGTCCGCAGCGTGCGGCGCTTCCTGGTCACGCCGAGCGTGCGGGGCTGCTGCTGTCCATCCGGTAGCCGACGCCGCGCACCGTGGTGATCGTGCACGCGTCACCGAGCTTCTTGCGCACCTGCGCGATGTGCACGTCGACGGTCCGCACGTCCCCGAACCAGTCGTAGCCCCACACGCCGTCCAGGATCTGCTGGCGGCTCAACGCGAGCCCCGGCCGCTCCGCGAGGAAGCGGAGGAGGTCGAACTCCTTGGTGGTGAAGTCCACCGCGTCCTCGTCGACCCGGATCTCCCGGCGACCACCGTCGATCGTGACCCGCCCGGCCTGGACGATCTCCGCCGGGGCGACCCCGTCCACCCGCCGCAGAACCGCCTTGACCCGCGCGACCAGCTCGGCGGGGGAGAACGGCTTCGTGAGGTAGTCGTCCGCGCCGAGCTCGAGCCCGAGCACCCGGTCGACCTCGTCGCCGCGGGCGGTCAGGAAGATCACGGGCAGGTTCCCGGTGGCCCGGATCCGCCGGCACACCTCGAGGCCGTCGATGTCCGGCAGGCCGATGTCGAGCACGACGAGGCGCGGGCGGTGGTCGCGGACCGCCTCGAGCGCACCGGCGCCCGTCGCCTGCTTGAGGACCCGGTACCCCTCACGTGTGAGGTACAGGTCGACGAGATCTGCGATGTTGGCCTCGTCTTCGACGACGAGAATCGTTCCCTTTTCCATGGCCTCACTGTTCCATCACAATCGCAAGGTTGAGTCATGCGGTTGTTATCGAAGTATGAGGCTTCCCGGAACGGGAGGTGCGGACCCGGCTCAGCCGAGGCGGTTGGCCCGGGCCACGGCGCCCAGCCAGGTGGCGCTCGGCTTGATGCTGCGCGCCTGGGTCTCGCGGTCGACGCCGACGAGACCGAAGCGGGGTCGGTAGCCGAACGCCCACTCGAAGTTGTCGAGCAGCGACCAGTAGAAGTAGCCGCGCACGTCGATGCCGTCGCCGGAGGCAACGGTCCACGCCTTCGAGCGCCTCCCCGACGTAGCGGATGCGCTGCTCGTCGTCGGTCGTGCCGATGCCGTTCTCCGTGACGTAGATCGGGCAGCCGGTGACCGCGGCGGCATGACGGATCGACACCTCGAGCGCCTGGGGCCAGAACTCGTAGCCCATGTCCAGCGTCTCGACGCCCTCCTCGGCGCCGAGCGGCTTGCCGTGCTCAGTGAGCCGGGTGCGCGAGTACGCCTGGACGCCGACGAAGTCGTCGCCGCGCGCCGCCTCGAGGTGCTGGCCCTCGTGCATGTGCCGGAAGTCCTCGAGCATCGCCTCCGACCCCTCGGGCGACCACCAGTCGCCCATCGCGACGCAGGACCCGAGGGGGAAGTCGCCGGGGCCCGCCTTGATGGCGTCGTAGCCGACCCGGTGCGCGGACTTCAGGTTCTCGTTCACGCGGTCGTACGCGGCGCGGTCGTTGACGCCCGGCGGGAACGCACCGAGCCGGTAGCCGATCAGCGACACGACGTTCGGCTCGTTGATCGTGCAGCCCATGCCGATCTCGTCGCCCGAGGTGCGCGGCCGCGTGCTCGCAGAACCGACCGAAGCGGTCGACGATCGCCGGGTTGTCCCAACCTCCGTCAGCCGCGGCCCAGCGCGGCGTCGTGAAGTGGTGGAAGGTGACGACGGGCAGAAGGTCGTTGTCCCGGCACGCGGTGATCATCCGCAGGTAGTGGTCGAGTGCGCTGATCGACCACTCGCCCTCCTCGGGCTCGATGCGCGACCACTCGAGCGAGAAGCGGTAGGCCCCGAAGCCGAGGTCCTTCAGCATCTTGATGTCGTCGGGGTAGCGCCAGAAGTGATCGCAGGCATCCCCGGACGGCTCGCTGGCCGCCGACCCGGGCGTGTGCTCGAACTGCCACCAGTCGTTGTTCCAGTTGCCGCCTTCGACCTGGTGGGCCGCGGTCGCGGTGCCCCAGAGGAACCCGTCAGGGAATGAGATCGTCATACCTCGAACCCTAGACTCGGCGGTTGATGGGCGTCCTCGACGAGATCCTGATGGTGAAGCGGGACGAGGTCACGGTCCTGCACCGGCCGCAGACCCGGGACCTGCTCCGCATGACCGCGCTCGCGGCTCCGGCGACGCGGGACTTCGCGGCCGCGCTCCGGCGCGAGGACGGGACGCTGGCGGTGATCGCGGAGATCAAGCGGCGCTCGCCGTCGAAGGGTGAGCTGGCCCCGGACCTCGATGCGGCGCTCACCGCAAAGGACTACGAGCGCGGCGGGGCGTCGGCGATCAGCGTCCTGACGGACCACGCGTTCTTCGGTGGGACGGTCGAGGACCTGCAGGCGGTCTCGGCGAGCGTGCAGGTCCCGATCCTGCGCAAGGACTTCACGATCGATCCGGTGCAGGTCTACGAGACCCGCGCGATCGGCGCTGACGCCATCCTCCTGATCCTCTCGGCACTGCCCGACGACGCGATCGTGCGGGATCTGCAGGACCTCGCGTGGTCACTCGGGCTCTCGGTCCTCGTCGAGGCCCACGACGCCGCCGAGGTCGATCGGGGCCTCGGGTTGGAGGCCCGGATCCTCGGGGTGAACGCCCGGAACCTGTCGACGTTCGACGAGCACCTGGACCTGGTCGCGGACCTCTCGCGGAACATCCCACCCGAGGTGATCGCGGTGGCCGAGAGCGCGATCCGCAGCCCCGAGGACGCGCACCGGATGGCTGCGGCCGGGTTCGACGCGGTGCTCGTGGGCGAGGCGCTGGTCCGCGCGTCGGATGCGGCCGAGCTCGTTGGCGCGCTGCGCGACGTGAAGGTGAACGAACGAGGGGGAAGCTCGTGATCCGATTCGATCTCTCGACCGACCAGATTCCGACGGCTTGGTACAACGCGCTGCCGGACCTGCCGGAGCCGATGCAGCCGCCGTTGCACCCGGGGACGAGGGAGCCGATCGGCCCGGACGACCTCACGCCGCTGTTCCCGATGGGGCTCATCGCGCAAGAGGTGTCCACCGACGGGTGGATCGACATCCCGGGTGAGGTGCTCGACATCCTCCGGCTGTGGCGCCCGACGCCGCTCGTCCGCGCGACGCGCCTCGAGGACTACCTCGGGACGCCGGCGCGCATCTACTTCAAGGACGAGTCGGTCTCACCTGCGGGATCGCACAAGCCCAACACCGCGGTCCCGCAGGCCTTCTACAACAAGGCCGAAGGCATCAACCGGCTCACGACCGAGACCGGCGCGGGCCAGTGGGGCACCGCGCTGTCGTTCGCGTGCCGGCAGTTCGACATCGACTGCAAGGTCTACATGGTGCGGTCGAGCTACGAGCAGAAGCCGTACCGCAAGATCGTGATGGAGACCTGGGGCGGCGAGGTCGTGCCCTCGCCGATCGACGACCCGTCGAGCCCCGGTTCACTCGGGCTCGCGATCTCCGACGCCGTGCGCGACGCCGCGGGACGCAAGGACAGCCACTACTCCCTCGGTTCGGTGTTGAACCACGTGCTCCTGCACCAGACCGTCATCGGGCTCGAGGCGCGTGAGCAGCTCGCGCTCGCGGGGGAGACCCGGCCCGACGTCGTGATCGCGTCGTGCGGCGGGGGCTCGAACCTCGGTGGGATCGCGCTGCCGTTCATGACCGACAGCGCGGTGCGGCTCGTCGCCGTCGAGCCTGCGTCCTGCCCCACCCTGACGGAGGGGGCGTTCGAGTACGACTTCGGCGACACGGTGGGCATGACGCCGCTGCTGCCGATGTACTCCCTCGGTCACGACTTCATGCCGCCGACGATCCACGCCGGCGGCCTGCGCTACCACGGGGACGCGCCGATCATCTCGAACCTGGTGAAGGCCGGCCGCATGGAGGCCATCGCCTACCAGCAGGGCAAGACGTTCGAGGCCGCCGTCACGTTCGCGAACACCGAGGGCAAGATCCCGGCGCCCGAGACCGGGCACGCGATCCGGGCCGCGATCGACGAGGCGCTCGCGGCGAAGGAGACCGGCGAGGAGAAGGTGATCCTCTTCAACTACTCCGGTCACGGTCTCCTCGACCTCGCCGCCTACGACGACTTCCTCCATGACCGTCTGATCGACGGCTAGGACGTCATCAGCCGCGCCGAGACCCTGCCTTCCGGGCAGAGAGAAGAAAGCAGGGCCTCGAGCGCGACCCGCGTGGCGTGCTCCGTCCTGGAGTCACCTGCGGGAGCGTCGAAAATATCGACCGCCCTCCATCGTCACCATGAGTCATCGTGCCCATTGCCCTGCCCGCTCCGGCTCAGGTACACCGCCGCCGCGTCTCCACCTCTTCTTCGTTCCGAGCGACGGAAGTGGTCGAGGTACGGGCGCTACGTCCGGTACCGTCGGGATCGCGTGTTCGTAAAGATCTGCGGGATCACGAGCGAGGAGGACGCCCTCCTGGCGGTCGCCATGGGTGCCGACGCGCTCGGATTCAACATGGCGCCCGGCAGCCGCCGGCTGATCCGGCCCGATGCGGTCCGGGACATCATCAAGCGGCTCCCGCCCGAGACCGTGACCGTCGGGGTGTTCCGGGACGAGCGGCCCGAGCGCCTGGTCGAGACGGTGCACCACATCGGGCTCACGGGGGCGCAGCTGCACGGGCGCGAGCCGCTCTCCGAGGTCCGGTGGGTCCGGCAACGGGTCAAGTTCGTGATCCAGGCGTTCGCGGCCGGTGACCCGGCCCTGAGCGCGGCCGCCAACGGGCCCGCCGACGTCATCCTCATCGACTCGCCCGATCCCGGCTCCGGTCGGCTCTTCGACTGGAAGCTCGCCGAAGGCGCACCGGGTGGGATCCGCCTGATGCTCGCCGGTGGGCTCTCGCCGGACAACGTCGCGGAGGCGATCCGCCGGGTTCGACCATGGGGCGTCGACGTGGCGAGTGGGGTCGAGTCGTCCCCGGGCACGAAGGATGCGCGCAAGCTGCGGCGCTTCATCCAGACGGCCCACGAAGCCGGTGACGCGATCGTCGACGACGAGCGACCGCAAGCGGCGAGCCCCGACGGCCCGTACGACTGGCAGATCGACGAGCTCACCGACTACTGAAGATCCCCGAAGGGCGATCGCCGGGCCGACGTGATGGTCGGTGCCCTTCGGCGGTCGCTCCTCCAGTCGTGGGGAGAACCCTGGTGCGCTCCCGTAACATGACGGGGCCCGGTTCGCCCCCGCTGAGGAGCACCCATGTCCGCGCCCGTTCGGGGTGATGACGTCCGTCTCGATCCCCCCGGCCCGCCCCCGAACGATCGCGGCCGGTTCGGCGAGTACGGCGGTGCCTTCGTGCCCGAGACGCTCATCCCGGCGCTCGAAGAGCTCGAGGCCGAGTTCCGGACCGCGTGGGCGTCGACGGAGTTCCGCGACGAGTTCGCCGGCCTCCTCACCAGCTACGCGGGCCGACCGACGCCGGTCACCGAGTGCCACCGCCTCTCCGAGCAGCTCGGCGTGCGGGTCATGCTCAAGCGCGAGGACCTCACCCACACCGGATCGCACAAGATCAACAACGTCCTCGGCCAGGCGCTGCTCACCCGGCGTATGGGCAAGCAGCGCGTCATCGCGGAGACCGGTGCGGGTCAGCACGGCGTTGCGACCGCCACCGCGGCCGCGTTGTTCGGGCTCGACTGCATCGTCTTCATGGGCGCGGTGGACGTCGAGCGGCAGGCACTGAACGTGTTCCGCATGGAGCTGCTCGGCGCCGAGGTCATCCCCGTCAGCTCGGGCAGCGCGACGTTGAAGGACGCGATCAACGACGCGCTGCGGGACTGGGTCGCGTCGGTCGAGACCACGCACTACTGCATCGGCTCCGTCGTCGGCCCGCACCCGTATCCGTGGCTCGTGCGCGAGTTCCAGCGCGTCGTCGGCGACGAGGCGCGCGAGCAGTGCCGGGCGAAGCTCGGTGGCGATGATCCCGACTACGTCATCGCGTGCGTCGGCGGAGGCTCGAACGCCATCGGCACCTTCGCCGGCTTCATCGACACGAAGGCCAAGCTGGTCGGCGTCGAGGCGGCCGGGCTCGGGCTCGAGTCGGGCAAGCACGGCGCTTCGGTGAGTCGCGGCATCCCGGGTGTCCTGCACGGCGCCCGCTCCCTGTTCCTCCAGGACGAGGACGGCCAGATCCTCGAGGCGCACTCGATCAGTGCCGGGCTCGACTACCCGGGCGTCGGGCCGGAGCACGCCACGCTCGCGGCGACGGGTCGCGCGACCTACGGCCACGCGACCGACGAGGAGGCCCTCGAGGGGTTCGTGCTCCTCACGAAGACCGAGGGCATCATGCCGGCGCTCGAGCCGGCCCACGCGATCGGTTGGCTGGCCCGGGAGGCGGGCCGGAGCGTCCCGTTGGGTTCCACGGTGCTCGTGACCCTCTCCGGACGCGGCGACAAGGACGCGATGCAGGTCGCGGAGCGCTTGACCGGCGAGCCGCTCGCGTGAACCTCGAGGCGGTCCTCCGGAAGCGGCGCGACGAGGGGAAGAAGCTGCTCGTGCCGTACGTCACGGGCGGGCTCGGAGCCGCGTGGCTCGACGTCGTGCGCGCGGTCGCGCTCGCGGGAGCCGACGCGATCGAGATCGGCATCCCGTTCTCCGATCCGGTGATGGACGGCCGCACGATCCAGGAGGCCTCGCAGCGGGCGCTCGATCTGGGTGCGACTCCGGCGGGGATCGCCGCGGACCTGGCGCAGGTCGACGTCGACGTCCCGCTCGTCGTCATGACGTATTACAACCCGGTGCAGCACATGGGTCACGAGCGGTTCGCGGCGGCACTGGTGGCGGGCGGCGTCGATGCGGCGATCGTCCCCGACCTCCCGCTCGACGAGCTCGACGGCTGGGGCGAGGCCGCGGACGACGCCGGGATCGAGACCGTGCTGCTCGCCGGCCCGACGACCGGCGACGAGCGACTCAAGCGCATCGGGGAGCGGACGCGCGGGTTCCTGTACGGCGTCGCGCTGATGGGCGTGACCGGCGAGCGCGATCAGCTCGAGGACCAGGCCAAGGTGATGGGCCAGCGGTGCAAGGCCGCGACCGACAAGCCCGTGCTGCTCGGCCTGGGGATCTCGAACCCCGCGCAGGCGGCGGAAGCCGCGGCGACAGCCGACGGGGTGATCGTCGGCAGCGCGCTGGTCCGGCGGTTGCTCGCCGGTGGTGGTCCCGAGGAGGCGGGGGCGTTCGTCGCGTCGCTCCGCGCCGGCCTCGACGCTGATTCGTAACGACCGAAAGGACGACCGGCATGACCGAAGCGGTCAATCCGCGCACCATTGAGCTGGACACGCCCGACGGGCTGATGGCGTGCTTCGAGGCCCGTCCGTCGACCCCCGCCACGCGCGCGGTGATCGTGGTGCAAGAGGCGTTCGGGGTGAACCGTTACATCGAGCGGGTCACGGAACGGTTCGCGGGGTCCGGCTTCGATGCCGTCGCGCCCGCCTTCTTCCATCGCGCGGGCGGTGGCACCGCGTCGTACGACGACTTCTCGAAGGTCCTGCCCCTCTACGAAGGGCTGACCGACGACGGCATCCTCATGGACCTCGACGCGGCGTTCGCCCAACTCACGAGCCTGGGCCACGACCCGGCGTCGATCGGGGTCGTGGGCTTCTGCTTCGGTGGTCGCGTGACGTTCCTGGCCGCGGCGCGGCGGGCCTTCGGCGCGTCGGTTGGCTTCTACGGCGGTGGCATCGTCACCGCACGGTTCCCGCAGTTCCCGCCGCTCATCGAGGAGAGCGCGACGCTCAAGACGCCGTGGCTCGGGCTGTTCGGCGATCAGGACCAGGGGATCCCGACCGAGGACGTCGAGGCGCTCCGCGCCGCGCTGGCGGATGCACCGGTCCCGACCGAGATCTTCCGCTACCCGGACGCGGAGCACGGCTTCTTCTGCGACGAGCGCCCGGCCTTCAACGCCGAGGCGTCCGAGGACGCGTGGCCCCGCACGATGGACTGGCTCGACCGCCACCTGGTGGACGGCACTGCGTGAGCGCGTTCCCTCCGGCCGACCACTGCGACCTCTGTGAGGCGGCGCGCATCACGCCGTGGTACCACGAGGACGACGTCTGCTGGATCGCCGAGTGCGAGATCTGCGCGGTGCCGATGGTCGTCTGGCGCCAGCACGGGACGGAACCGCCGGCAGAGGACCTCGAGCACATGCACGGGCAGCTCGCGGGCGTCGTCGCCGAGCACTTCGGGTTCGAGCACTACGTCGACGACAACATGCGCAACATCCCGGACCACTATCACGCGCACGCGCGTCCCAAGGGTGGCTTCTTCGGCCACGGCCTGAAGCGCCCCACCAAGTAACCCCCTCGTTTTGCGCGGTCAGGCGGAGGTGAGTCGCTTGCGGAGGCGGCGGACCGGACGGATGGGGACGGCGGGGGTGCCCCCACCGGCGCCGGCGCCGCTCGTCCCTCCCGGGCCGGCCTGGTTGAAGATCCCGAGGTTGCCGAAGTTGTACCCGAGCACCTGCTGCGAGTCGGCCTTGAGCCACTTGTCCAGCACGGTGGCGTAGAGCTGGCGGAAGTCGACCGAGTTCACGAGGTTGCCGTTCGGGTCGAGCTGCGTCAGTGACGGCGCGGCGCCGTAGAGCCCGCCGTTCACACCGTCGCCGATCACGAAGTGCGGGGCCGCGGTGCCGTGGTCGGTGCCGCTCGTGTCGTTGTCCTCCGGGCGCCGCCCGAACTCCGAGAACGTCATCAGCGTCACCCGGGACCGGAACGTGGTCGAGAGCGCGTCGTAGAACGCGCCGATCGACGCGTTCATGTCGGTCATGAGACCGGCTTGCGTCGTGGGCTGGTCCGAGTGGGTGTCGAAGCCCCCGATGTTGGTGCTGAGCACGCGGATCCCGAGGTTGGCGTTGATGAGCCGCGCGCACAGCACGAGCTTCTGGCCGAGGTCACTCGTCGGCAACGTCCCCTGGTACGCGGGTTGGATCCGCTGCGAGAGGTCGAGCGTGTTGCGTTCGGTCTTCGCGATGAGATCGCCCCAGGGCCCGAGCTGGCTCGGGCCGCTGCCGAACGCGGAGATCGCGTCGAACATCCGCGCGTCCTCCGCCTGGGTGCGGTTCACGCCGAACGCGCCGCTGATGTCCTGCGGGAGCCCGGAGGCCCGAGCGACGGCACCGACCATGTGCAGCGGCACGGAGCTCCCCATCACGACGCCGAGCAGCGACTCGTTGGCTGCGTTCGGCAACCCGTCGAGGTAGCGGCCGATCCAACCGGTCGGCCCGCCGGGCTGGCTCCCGCCGCCCCAGCCGTTCATCCAGATGCCCATCGACGTGAAGTGGCTCAGGTCGGCCGGCTGATACCCGACGCCCTGGACGACCGCGACCTTCCCCTGGTCGTACAGCGACTTGATGCGGGTCAGGTTGGGGTGCAGCCCGGTGCTCGCGTTGAGCGGCAGCACCTGGGCGGCCGGGATGCTGATGTGCGGCCGCAGGTCGTAGTACGTGCCGACGCCCCGCGGGATCACCATGTTCAGGCCGTCGTTCCCGCCCTCGAGCATCAGCAGGACGAGCACACCGTCGGTCGGACCGATCGGCGGCGCGGCGAACGCGCGCATCTGGTTGAGCATCGGTCCGAGCGCGGACGCACCGGCGGCGAGACCGGCTCCCGCGCCCGTCAGCTGGAGGAACCGCCGTCGGGTCATCCCGCCCGGGGCCCGCGCCGGGACGGACAGCCGCTGGAGCGCAAGGTCGTCGAAGTCTTCGTCGAGCACCGGCGCTCCTAGGCGAGCTGGAAGTCGGGAGTGAGCATCATCATCGTGGTGAGCTCGATCGGGGCCCAGTGGGGCCAGGAGTAGGTCGGCGCGTACTCCGTCGACCACTGGCCGTCGAGCCAATTCATGAGCACCCCGCGCACGTACGGCGACACCGTGCCGGACTCGGCGGTGAGCCCGAAGCGGCTGTACGCGAGGTCGATCGCGTCGGCGGGGGTCATCGAGTGCAGGTTCGTGACGAGATCGCGCGCCATGATCTCGGCGAGGAAGCCGGCGTCGTTGGCGGACCACGTCAGGTTGCGGGCGAAGCTCGCGCGGGCCCAGAGCGCGGTGGAGTTGATCCAGTACGCATTGTTCTTCCAGCCCGCGACGTTCGGCGGGTAGAAGAGCGACTGGCCCATCTGGTCCATCCACCACTGCGGGTCGTGGTCCTTCGCGGTCATGCCGAGGGCCCTGAGGCAAGCGACGACCCACTCGACCGGGCTGCGCACCAGTCCCTGGCGGGACGTGTCCGAGTAGAACTCCGGATGGAGGAAGAGCGCGCGCAGCACAGTCCGGATGTCGAGGTTCGAGCCGACGAACGCGTTCGTGAGGTCGTCGAGGATCGTCGCGCTCGGGTTGGAGTACGCGAAGAACGTCCAGAGCTTCTTCGCGATGAAGCGGGCCGCGATCGACCGCTGCGGCTCGACGGTGAGGATGCGGGTGATGATCTCGGGCCCGTCCCAGTTCTGGGTGGTCCCCATGAAGGTCTTCGGATCGTCGTCGTGACGCTCCGGATAGAAGCGGTAGGCACGGGGGACCGCGTTGTAGTCGACGTTGTGCCCGGTCCACGCGCGGGCGGACGCGACGACGTCGTCCTGGGTGTACTGGTTCACGCCGAGGGTGAACAGCTCCATGAGCTCGCGCGCGAAGTTCTCGTTCGGCGAGCCCTTCGAGTTGGGGTCGTTGTCGAGGTAGATCAGCATCGCGACCTGCAGCGACATCTTCTGCACGAGGCTCTCGAAGCTCCCGAGCCCTTCGGCGCGGAACAGTCGGTTCTGCGCGTACATGTCGACGGTGCTGTTGACCTTGTCCTGGCCCGTGGCGAAGTGGCCGTGCCAGAAGAGGGTCAGCTTCTCCTGGAGCGGGCGCGGGGCCGTCGCCATGCGGTCGAGCCACCACTTCTGCAGGTCGACGAGCTGTTGCCAGTCCGCGACGGTCGCGCTCCCGAGGCTGGGTGGCGGTGTGTCGATGTCGTTGGGCGAGAAGTCGAGCAGCTGGTCGACGATGGTCGGGAGATCGAGGGGCGTGAGCGCGTCCACCTCGGCGGGCGTGCCGCCGAAGCCGGTGCGGCGGAGCAGCAGGGCCACGTCTGCGGCTGAAGTGGGCAGAGCTTCCCCCCTCGGGTGATGCGGACTGTTCGCGTATCGACGAAATCGCGAACAGAACTTGAGCGGGCGCGCGCTTCCGGAGCGCGCGCCCGCCCAAGTCGTCACCGGACCGGGCGGGGGGACCCGGTCCGGCCGAGGGAGGCCTTCCCGAACCGCGGGTCAGCTGGTGGTCATGTACATCGCGCCCTGCATGCCGTTGTCCTTGTGGAAGCGGCAGTAGAAGGGAACGGTGCCGGACGAGGGCATGGTGACCGTGATCGTCGCCTTGCCCTCGGGCTGGAGCTCCTTGTCGATGTTGAGCTTGGGCGACGTGAACGTGTGCGGGACGCTGCCCTCGTTGTGGAGCTCGATCGTGAGCTTCTGACCGGGTGCCACCTTCACGAACGAAGGTTCGAAGTAGAAGTTGTAGAGATCCAGGTCGACCGTGGCGGTCGAACCCTTCGTGCTCACGTTCTTGGTGCCCTTGTTGTTGACCTTGCCCGAAAGGGTGACCGGAGCCGCCGCGGCCGCCTTCGTGGTCGAGCTCGAGCCTGACGAGCTGGACGAGCCGCTGCTGCAGGCCGTGACGCCGAGCGCGGCGGTGACGGCCAGGGCGGTGACGGCGAGGACCTTCGACATCTGCATCTCCTCTTCGGGGGTGGTCTGAGCGCATCTACGTCCCGGGCGATCACGGGGATTGCCCGCTAGCGTTCCGGGTGTGAATTCGTGCCAATCCGTCGCCCCGCTCCGCCCGTAGCACTGGTGTGTGGGTGGTTTCCGACGATGCGCTGCTGGACGGCCTGGCGACCGGTGACCCCGACGCGACCGCGGCGTTCATCGAGCGGTTCCAGCGTCGGGTGTTCGGAGTCGCGCTGCGGATCGTGAACGACACGCGCCTCGCCGAAGACGTCGCGCAGGAGACGTTCCTCCACGCGTGGCAGCGATCCGAGGCCTTCGATCCGCGTCGGGGCACCGTGAGCGCGTGGCTCCTCACGATCGCCCGCAACCTCGCGATCGACACCGTGCGACTGCGCCGGATCGTGATCGTCGACCCTTCGGAGATCCTCGCCCGGCGCGACCCGCACGGTGAGCGCGGACCGGACGACCTCGCGGTCCTGAGCTCGGACACCGAACGGCTGCAGGTCGCGCTCGCCGAGCTTCCACCCGAGCAGTGCCGCGCCTTGGTCCTCGCGGCGTTCTTCGGTCAGACCGCGCGCGAGATCGCGGAGAGCGAGTCCATCCCGCTCGGCACCGCGAAGACGCGCATTCGCACCGCGATGCAGCGGCTCCGCGCCGCGCTCGTCGACGACACGGAGGCATCGGAATGAACGGCCCGGGCGCAACGAACGACTGCGCATCGACTTCGGACCGGCTGCCCGAGCTCGCGCTGGGAATCCTCAGCGGCACCGAGCGAGCGGATGTGCTGGCGCACCTCGACACCTGCGCGTCCTGCCGAGCGGAGTCGGGGGAGTGGGCCGCGACGGTCGACGTCATGCCGACCCTGCTGGCCGAGGCCGAGCCGCCGGCCGGGTTCGAGTCCCGCACCCTCGAGCGCCTGCGCGCTGACCAGTCGAGGGTCCCGCGCCGCCCGATCATCCAGCGGGTCCTCGCGCTGGCCGCGGTCGTTGCGTTGGTGATGGTCGCGAGCGTCGCGGCAGTGCGCATCCTCGACGCCCGCGGCTCGGGGTCGTCATCCTCGGACGTCGCATCGGCCAGCATGATCGGGAACGGTGGTCGGCGGGCCGGCGACGCCTTCATGACCTCCGGCGGCGAGCGCTACGTGTTCGTCGACGTGAACTACGGGGTGAAGACGGGGATGTACCGGATCGAGTCGGTCGACGCCCAGAACGACGTCACCGCGCTGGGTCACGTCGTGGTCTCCGGGGGTCACGGGGCCTGGGCGGGTGAGCTGCCGAGCGGAGGCACGAGCGGGACGCCGGACATGGTGCGCCTGGTCGATCCGCAGGGAAACGTGCTGTGCGCGGCGAGGTTCGCCGCGACCTGACCGTTCGGTCGGGGACGCCGGCTCAGGCGGTCGGTGCGTCGTGGATGAGGCGCTCCGAGAAGAAGGTGAGGACCTGGTCGAGCGCATCCCGGGTGGGATGGCCGGGCTCGTCCACGAGGTCGTTGGTGAGGACCGAGTGCGCCGCCTTCTTGATGTCGAAGGCGTTGCCGGGCGACGAGTCGATCTCGACGGACAGGAACCCGTCGCCGAGCTCACGGCGCAGCGTCTCGAACCGGGCCGGCGGCACCGCACGGTCGCCGGTGAACCGCAGGCCGAGCACGCACGTCCCGTCGGCGACCCGTTCCTTGACCCTCGTGAGGTCGCTCGGGCTGATCGCGAGGTCCGCCTGGCGGCTCTTGCCCAGTGGGAGGGGAAGCGAGGGCTGGCTCAGCACCGGGGCGAGGAGTCGATCGTCGACCATCATCGCGAGCGCGAAGTTGCCCGTGAAGCACATCCCGACCGCGCCGATGCCGGGGCCGCCGCACTCTTCGTGGACCTGGGCGCCGAGCGCGCGCAGCCAGACCGTGATCGGACTGGTCGAGTGCAGCGCGAACGCGTGGAACTCCTTCGACACGCAGCCCGTCGCGAAGCTCTTGGCGACGTAGCCGAAGGTCATCGGCTTCCCGGGGTCACCGAACAACGCCGGGAGGACGGCGGTGAAGCCCGCGGCGGCGACGCGTCGGCCGAAGTCGGCGACCTCGGGCGTGATGCCCGGGATCTCGTGGATGACGACGATCGCAGGCCCGGACCCGATGCGGTAGACGGGCCGGGTCAGGCCGTCGTAGGTGAAGGACGAGACGGCGAAGTCGCTGAGGGGATCACGTGCGGCAGGCATCGGTGCGGGAGCGTACTCAGACTTGCGACGGGCTGACGTCGTCGAGCGCGTGACCGCCGGTCTCGGGGAGGCGCGGGACGAGGAAGATCGCGGCCAGGATCGGCGCGATGCCGCACAACGCGATGATCTTGCCGAGCCCGCCGATCGCGTCCGAGAGCTGACCGGCCACGACGAGCCCGACGACCGATCCGAGCACCGACGCGATCAGCAGTCCGGAATTCGAGGTGCCGCGCACCTCGGTGGGGAACAGCTCGGCGTCCATGGTGCCGATCGAGAGCGCGGCGGGTGCGGCCGCGACGATCGCGATCGTCATGAACGTCCAGAGCATGATGCCGTTGCCGAGGAAGAAGACGATCGTGCAGCCCGTCCCGATGAGCAGGCTCGCGACTGCGACCGGTCGGCGGCCGCGCGTCTCGGTGATGCGCCCGGCGAGCAGGATCCCGAACAGGCCGGGAAGTCCGGCGGTCACCGCGCGGAAGGCGGCGACGCCCGACGACGAGAACCCCCGCTCGTCGGACAGGAACCGGTTCGTGAACTGCGCGGACGGCGCGCTGAAGATGTTGGTGAGGAAGCCGACTGCGGCGAGGATCCAGAACCGACGTCGGTACCCGCGATCCACGACCTCGCGCACGCGTCCCCGGTCCGTCGATCGGGCCGCGAGCTGCTCGTAGCGGCGGGTCTCGGTCAGGTGCCGGCCCAGCATCGGGATCAGCAGGATGGTGGCGGCGCTGACGAAGAACGCGCCGCGCCAGGCCTCCGTGCCGAGGTCCGCGGCCGGCAGGAGGACCACGGAGATCGCGAAGCCGGCACCCCCGGCGAGGCCGAGCATCGCGACGGCGAACGCACGCGCGCCCTCGGGAGCCTCTTCGACGACTGCGATGCCACCGACGACGACCACCGCGTTGACCGCGGCGCGCACGATCAGCTGGGCCGCCGTGAAGATCTCGATGTTCGGGGAGACGGCCGAGATGAGGTTGCCGATGCAGAGCGCGGCGACGGACCAGAGCAGGACGATCCGGCGACCGCGCCGGTCGGCGAGCGCGGTGGCGAGCAGCGCGAAGAGCACACCGGCCCGGGTCACCGCGAGGGAGACGCCGAGCGTCGCGTTGGAGACGCCGAAGCTCTTGGCGATCGGGTCCACGTTCTGGCCGAAGAGCGCCGAGCCGAAGCCGGCGAGGGTCGCAGCGAGCGCGACGGCCGCGATCAGCCCGGCCTGCCTCGGGGTGAAGGTGACGGGTGGGAGGAACAGCGAGCGGCGCAGCGGCTCGGGTGCCGTGCCGCCGGTCGCGCCCGCGTCGATCGTCTGGGCCGCGTGGCGCGCGGCTCGGGTGAGCGATCGTCGGTGCGGCGGACCGAAGAACCACTGGAAGAAGGGAACGTAGAGGTCGTCGGTCACCACGACTTCGACGTTCGTGTGGAGATCGTCCTCCGGGGTGACCACGACCTCGATGGTGGCGTCAGCGGTCGTGATGCCGGTGAGGTCGTCCTCGAGCGCGAGGTCACGGCGGGCTGCCGCGACGACGACGTCGTACGCCGCGTCGACGTGGATTGTCGCCCGGCGCCGCACGCGCGGCATGCTACGGCGCGTTCAGAGAAGTCGTGCGGACTGGAGGAGACGGATGGCGCAGCTTTCGGCAGGCGATCGGGCTCCGGCCTTCACCCTCGTGGACCAACACGGCGACAAGGTGAAGCTGTCGGACTTCAAGGGCCAGCGGGTCGTCGTCTACTTCTACCCGAAGGCCGATACGCCCGGCTGCACCACGCAGTCCTGTGAGCTGCGCGACCACCGCAAGGACCTGACGAAGCTCGGTGCGGTCGTGCTGGGCATCAGCCCGGACCCGCCCGCGAAGCAGCTGAAGTTCGACCAGAAGTACAAGCTCGGGTTCCCGCTCCTCGCCGACGAGGACCACGCAGTCGCCGAGAAGTGGGGCGCGTGGGGCGAGAAGTCGATGTACGGACGCAAGTACCAGGGGATCATCCGCTCCGCGTTCGTGATCGACGAGAAGGGCAAGATCGCCGACACCTTCTACAAGGTCAGCCCGAAGGCCACGTTCCCGAACGCCCAGGCCGCGCTCCAGGCGCTCGACGCCAAATAGGCACTCATCCGGTCGGGCGCACGAACACGACGGTGGGGGTCGGGCTCTGGATCACGATGGCCGGTGCAGTGCTGCTCGTAATCGGCGGCCTGATGGGCCAGCTGTTCGACGCTTAGGGGTCGACGCCCCAGGACCGGCCGGCGGTGCGAGGAGCTTCAGTCGAGTGGCACGCCGAGGATCTGGTTGAGTCCGGTGACGGCGATCACTCGCAGGGCATGACGGGGTACGCGGACGAGCTCGAACCGGATGCCCCGATCGGCCGCGTCGTTCCGCGCCGCCAGGAGGCAGTGCAGCCCGCTGCTGTCGAGGAACTCCAGGGCACGGAGGTCGAGCGTGAGACCGACGATCGGCAACGCGAGCGCGGCGTTGACCTCGCGGCGCAGTGCCGGTGCGGACGCCAGGTCCAGCTCGCCGCTCAGGCTGAACACGGCGCGGTCTTCGACGTACGCCACGTCGCAGCCCAGCGGCGCGATCTGGCTTCGGTCGTCGTGGGTCAGTGCCATGGGCAAGCCTCCGGGTCTGAAGGTCTGCGTGTCTACGGAGACGAGTTTGCCAACGGTTGAGGGTCCCGGACAAGGTGCTCGTGATCGGCGCGGCGACTTGACCGGCATGCGGCATTCCGGCGTCTGATCCGGGAAATCTGCCTACCGGAAGGTTCCGGAATTCGCGCGCGGCGGCGAGTCCCGGGTCTACCCTCGGCTACGAGTTCTCGGCTTCCAGCCCGGACCCTGCAGAGGGTCGAGACCCCATCGCAGAGAGCCACCCCTCCCCCGAATCCGTGGCAGGGACAAGGCCATGCGAGCGTCTCGAGACCCTGACTCACTCGCCCTCCCGAGCCGGGGTCTCGACGCGTCAGGGGTGCATCGCGTCAGCGTGGACGACTACGCGCCGACCGCGTGGAAGCCGCCGTCGACGTGCAGCATCTCGCCGGACGTCGCGGGAAACCAGTCCGAGAGCAGCGCGACCGCGGCTTGCGCGACCGGATGGTTGTCGCGGATGTCCCAACCGAGCGGAGCGCGCGCGGCCCACACCTCCTCGAACTGCTCGAAGCCCGGGATGCTGCGCGCCGCGAGCGTGCGGATCGGGCCCGCAGAAACGAGGTTGACGCGGATGCCACGCGGTCCGAGCTCGCGGGCCAGGTAGCGCGCGGTCGCTTCGAACGCGGACTTCGCCACGCCCATCCAGTCGTAGACCGGCCACGCCTGGCTCTGGTTGTCGAAGTCGAGCCCGACGATCGAGCCGCCCTCGCTCATCAACGGGAGCGCGGCCCGGGCGAGCGCGGCGAGCGAGTACGCCGAGACCTGGAACGCGACCGCCACGTCCTCCCACGGTGCTTCGAGGAACCCGCCGCCGAGGCAGGACTCGGGCGCGAACGCGATCGCGTGGAGCACGCCGTCGATCTTCCCGCCGACCCGTCCGGCCAGGGCCGCGAGGTCGTCCGCGTTGGTCACGTCGAGCTCGACGATCTCGGGCTCGGACGGCAGCTTCCGTGCCGTGCGCTTGGTGAGGCTCATCACGCGCCCGAAGGACGTGAGGATCACCTCGGCACCCTGCTCCTGCGCGAGCTTCGCGACCCCGAAGCCGATCGACGCGTCGTTCAGCACCCCGCTGACGAGGATGCGCTTGCCGTCGAGGAGCATCAGGGCGCGGGCACCAGCACGAGCGACGCGTTGTGGCCGCCGAACCCGAACGAGTTCGAGATCGCGGGAGCCGCGGGGACGGATCGCGGCTCGCCGTGCACGACATCGATCTCGACGATGTCGTCTCCGAGCCGGTGGTGGTTCGCGGTCGGCGGCACGAGACCGGTCCGCGCCGCCTGCAGCGATGCAACGGCTTCGAGCGCGCCGGCCGCGCCGATCAGGTGACCCGTCACGCCCTTCGTCGACGTCACCGGCGGCGCGGCATCGCCGAACACCTTGCGGATCGCTTCGGCTTCGGCCGAGTCGTTGAGCGCGGTCGACGTGCCGTGCGCGTTCACGTGACCGATGTCGGTCGCGGTGAGTCCCGCGTCGTCGAGCGCGAGCTGCATGCACGCGGCAGCTCCGGCGCCGCCTTGCGACGGTGCGGTGATGTGGAACGCGTCGCTGTTCGTGCCGTACCCCGCGATCTCGCCGTAGATCCGCGCGCCGCGGGCCTCGGCCCGGTCGGCCCGCTCGAGGACGACCATCGCGGCGCCTTCACCCATCACGAAGCCGTCCCGGTCCGCGTCGAACGGCCGGGAGGCGAGCTCGGGCTCGTCGTTGCGCTTGCTCAACGCACCCATCCGGGCGAAGGCGGCCACGGCCGGCGGGGTGATCGCACACTCGGTGCCGCCCGCCATCACGACGTCGGCGAGCCCGTCGCGGATGAGGCGGGTCGCCTCGCCGAGCGCGTTGGCGCTCGCCGCGCACGCGGTGCTGATGCAGAGGTTGGGGCCGGTCCAGCCGAGATGGATCGCGATGATCCCGGCGGTGGCGTTGGCCATCATCATCGGCACGAAGAACGGGCTGACCCGGTCGGGCCCCTTCTCCATGTACGTCTTGACCTGGTCCTCGAGCGTGATCAGCCCGCCGATCCCCGTTCCCGCGATGACGCCGGCCCGGGCGGGGTCGACGCCGACGTCACCTGCGTCGGCGAGCGCGTCGGCCGCGGCCGCGAACCCCATCTGGGCCGCGCGGTCGACGCGGCGGCTCTCCTTCGCTCCGAGGTACGGGACCGGGTCGAAGTCCATGAACTCGCAGCCGAACCGCACCGAGAGGGGAGACGCGTCGAAGCGCCGGATCGGAGCTGCGACCGAGAGCCCGGCCAGCAACGTGGACCAGACCGTGTCGAGCGTCGCGCCGGCGGGCGTCTGCAGCCCGACCCCGGTGACGACCACCCGGGGGCGGCCGCGATGATCGAGGTGCTCACTCATGGTTGGTGCTCCTGGATTGCTCGGTCACGCCGTCCCGGGGTCCTTCGAGAGCACGAGGTCGACCGCCTGGCCGACGGTCGCGACTCCTTCGAGGTCTTCCTCCGGGATGGTCACGTCGAATCGCTCCTCGAGCCCCATGACGAGCTCCACGAGGTCGAGGGAGTCGGCGTCGAGGTCCTCCTTGAAGCGGGCGTCCTCGGTGACGGCGTCGGGCTCGACGCTCAACACCTCGACGGCGACATCGCGGATGGCGACGAGGGCCACGTCACGCTCCATGCAGGGTTTCTCCTCGCTAGGTGGGATGGGTGGGGGGCGGCGCCGGACGGGCGTGCGCCACGGTGGGGCTCACGTTCCCATGCCGAGGCCGCCGTCGACCGGAACGAGTGCGCCGGTCACGTACCCGGCGGGATCGGAGCACAGGAACGCGATGACTGCCGCGCACTCCTCGGCGGTACCAGGCCGGCCGAGAGGTACGAGGGCGCCAACGCCCGCCAACCACTCTTCACCCATCGCTTCGGTCATTCCCGTCACGATAGGCCCGGGTGCGACCACGTTACAGGTGATGCCACGGCTGCCGAGCTCTCTGGCGACCGACCGGCTGAGCCCGAGCAGGCCCGCTTTTGCGGCCGCGTAGTTGGCCTGCCCGGCACCACCGGCGTGTCCGACGACCGACGCGACGTTCACGATGCGGCCGAAGCGGGCGCGCATCATCTTGGGCACCGCGCGGCGGATGGTGTGGAACGGGCCCGACAGGTTCACGCCGAGCACGGAGTCCCAGCTCTCGTCGCTCATGCGGGCGATCAACCCGTCGCGGGTGATGCCCGCGTTGTTCACCAGGATCTCGACCGGGCCGAGTCCCGATTCGATCTCACCGAACGCGGC
Organism: uncultured Acidimicrobiia bacterium; assembly: GCA_963770105.1. Classification (GTDB taxonomy): domain Bacteria; phylum Actinomycetota; class Acidimicrobiia; order IMCC26256; family JAENVU01; genus Chersky-806. The sequence goes on from CAVYOL010000002.1 coordinate 1,389,597, forward strand.
GTCGACCGCGACGACGTCGTCGACCGACGCGCAGACCGCCAGCGCGGTTCCGCCCACGGCTTCGATCGCGACAACCGTGTCCTTGGCGCCGGCTTCGTCCTGCGAATAGCAGAGCGCGACGCGGTGACCCTGTTCGGCGAGCGCGACCGCGGCCGCGCGGCCGATGCCACGCGAACCGCCGGTGACGAACGCGACGCGGCTCGTGGTCTCGGTCATGGCGTGCCCCAACGCAGCAACACGCTCGCCCAGGCCATCCCGGCACCGAACCCCGACACGAGGACGAGCTGGCCGGGCTGGAGGCGACCGTCCTCGGCGGCCTCCGTGAGCGCGAGCGGGATCGACGCCGCGGACGTGTTGCCGTAGCGATCGATGTTGACGATCGTCTTCTCGCTCGGGATCCCGAACCGCTTGCTCGCGGCCTCGATGATCCGCACGTTCGCCTGATGGGGGATGAACCAGTCGACGTCCGCGGCCGTGACCTCGGCCCGCGCCAGCGTCGCGACGGACGAGTCGACGACCACGCGCACGGCGCGACGGAAGACCTCCTGACCCGCCATGCGCAGGTACTGGTCCTCGGCCGCGAGCGTCTCGGCGCTCGTCGGCCGCCGGCTTCCACCCGCGCGCACCTCGAGCAGCCCCGCGGCGGAACCGTCGCACCCCAGGTCCCACGCGAGCATCCCGGGACCGCCGGAGCCCTCGTCGCGACCGAGCACGACCGCGGCCGACGCGTCGCCGAAGAGGATGCAGGTTCCACGGTCCTGCGGGTTGACGATGCGCGAGAGCGTCTCCGCGCCGACGACGAGGACGTGGTCGAGCCCGCCGGCGGTGAGCATCGACGCACCGGCCACGAGGGCGTAGACGAATCCGGCACATCCCGCGCCGAGATCGAAGGAGCCACAGCGCAGGCCGATGCCCTCACCGACGAAGGCGCCGGTGTGGGGGATGGGCTGTTCGGGCGTCGCGGTCGCGAGCACCAGCAGGTCGATGGCGTGCGGCGTCAGCTCGGCCCGTTTGATCGCGGCCGCCCCGGCGGCGATCGCGAGGCTGGCCGTCGTGTCGTCGGCCGCCGCGACGTGACGTTCGCGGATCCCCGTCCGCTCGACGATCCACTCGTCCGAGGTGTCGAGGCGGGCCTCGAGGTCCGCGTTGGTGACGACTCCATCGGGGACCGCGGCACCCCAGCCGGCGACGAACGCGCGGTTGCTCACGCGCGCTCCATCCGGGCCGCGAGGTCGTCGGGGGTGGATAGGCCGACGACCGTGACGTCGGGGATCGTGCGCTTTGCGAGCGCGGCGAGCATCGAGCCGTGACCGACTTCGAGCAGCGTCGTCGCGCCGAGGCCGGCGAGCGTGAGCTGCGCATCGCGCCAACGCACCGGTACCGCGACGTGACGCGCGGATCGCTCGCGCCAGCCGTCACCGTCGGTGTACGCCGCGCCGTCGTGGTTGGAGACGACCGGCGCGGTCGGCGCCTGGAGCTCGACGCCGGCGAGCACTCCAACGAGGCCGTCGGCCGCGTCGGTCATCAACGGTGTGTGGAACGCGCCGCCGACGTTGAGTGGCATCGCCTTGCGGACGCCGAGCTCCTTGGCGTCGCGCGACTCCTGCGTCGACGCCCTCGGGGGTACCGGCGATGACGACCTGGCCCGGCGCGTTGTCGTTGGCGAGCCACACCGCGTCGGGCATCGCGGTGCACGCGTCCTCGGCGGTCTCGACGGTGGCGCCGAGCAGCGCCGCCATGCGGCCCGGGTGTGCGTCGGCCGCGGCCTGGGTGAGCTCGGCCCGCCGGGCGGCGAGCTGCACGCCGGCTTCGACGGTCATGACGCCGGACGCGATCAGGGCGGTGACCTGGCCGAGCGAGTGACCCGCGAAGGCCACCGGCTGCTCGATGCCGGCGCGGGCCGCGTCCCAGATCACGAGCGAGGTGAGGAGCACCGCGAGCTGGGCCTCCCGGGTGCGGGCCAGCGTCTCGGCCGGGGCGTCGAGGAGGAGGTGCGCCAGGGGCTCGCCGAGTGCGGCCTCCGCCTGGTCGACGACGCCCCACGCCTCGTGGTCACGCCACGCGACGCCCATGCCGGGCTGTTGCGTTCCCTGGCCGGGGAAGATGACGGCGGTGTCCACGCAGCTGTGCTCCGCAGGGAGAGGTGGCGCGGGCATCCGAGCCCGCCGGGGCTGCCCGGAGCGTACCTCCGGCTTCGTTTCCGGCGGTTGAACGCCGTTGGGCTAGCTGGCGGCCGGTGGAAACGGCTCGACGGTGGACTCCTCGCGGGGCGCGATGGCCGCCGCGATCTCGTCCGGCGACTCACCGAGCAACACCCGTGCCTGCACGTCGCTCGGCATCCGCCGTTCCGCCCGCACCTTCCGAGACGGGGCGACGATGATCGCGACAAGCGTGATCAGAGCCAGCCCCACGATGATCAGAACCGGTAACGACTCCATTGCCCCCGCTCCCTCCACTCCCGCTCTCCCCACCGAAGATTACCGCCCCACGGACGGCCAAGGTGACGCAATCTGCGTTGGAGTGACATGGGGCTCAGAGTCGCCGCGACACCGCGATTCACCCTCCGTGGCGGAGCTCAGCGCAGCTTGGCGGCGACCGTGCTCAGACCGGCCTGGGTGCCGGCGGCCACGACCCGCTGACGATCGGCGACCCGGCCCTTGAGGTACGCGTCCCAGAAGGTGGTCGTGGCGGCCATCACCGCGGCGTCGTGGGGGCTCGGCGCGTTCTCGTAGGGCTCGAAGTGGATGCCCTGGCTCAAGGTCATGAGGTACTTGGGCGGCGCGGCGACCGCGTAGATGTCCTGCGAGTAGGAGTACGAGACGACCGGGTCGCCCTTGATGTGGATCAGCAGCAGGGGCTTTCCCGTGAACGAGAAGCGGTGCTTCCCGAACGGGAGCTTGATCGCGTCCATCGCGATGACGGCCTTGACCCGCGGGTCGCGACAGCACGAGTTGAAGCCGACCCCATACGCGGTGGCGCCACCGAGCGAGTGGCCGGCCAGGCCGATGTGCTGCGCGTCGACGTGGTGGTACAGCGGCGAGCCCTTGACCTTGGCGCGGTGGAGCACCTGGTCGATGACGAAGCTGATGTCCCGGGGTTGGTGGATGTAGTCGCCGATGACCGTCGGGATGTTGGTGAGGTCGTTCGTGAGCGGGAACGCCGGGGCCGCGACCACGTAGCCGGCCTGGGCCCAGTGGGTCAGGAGCTCGGAGAGCTTCCCGGGGTTGCCGGCGTTGCCGTGGGCCATGACGACGAGCGGGAACGGGCCCTTGCCCTTCGGGATGTAGACCTCGGTGACCAGCGTGCGGGTGGGGGCGCTGCGGCCGTGCGCGGGGTCGACGGTGGGCCGGCTGTGGTCCACCAGCGTCAACGTGATGTGACGCACCGGGAGGACCGGATCCTTCCGGGGAGTGGCGCCGGCACCCGTCGGGGCAACGCCGATGAGCCCGAGCGCGATGACCGCGATGAACGCGGCGCGCAACGACCGAACCTTCATGGCATCCCCCCGCTGACTTCGGATGGAGCGTACGGGATGCCACCCACCTGCGAAGATGCACGGGCGACCCCCGGGCCCGGGTGGTGGAATGGCAGACACGACGGACTCAAAATCCGTTGCTCGCAAGGGCGTGCGGGTTCAAGTCCCGCCCCGGGCACCCGTAACCGTCCAACGCTCTGGGTGGCCGAAGCAGGAGTTCCTTCTCTATCGGCGCGAGGGTGATTGCGGTCCTGGCACAAGCGCTTTAGCATCCCAACATCCTTCGGATCCGGGGGGAACCGTGTGGAGCCCTGGCAACGGGACTGCTGCACCACTGACAACAGGAGGCAACACATGCGAAGCCGACGGGTACTGGGGGCCGCGCTCGCCCTATCGATTTCTGGAGTCGCGCTGCTGGGCGCGGGGCCAGGCATGGGCGGTTGGACCCAAAGGAAAAGTGACGTGCTCGACCGTCACCGGAACTGTCACCGGGCACCGTCACCGTCAGCGGATGTGTCGACGCCGCAGGTGCCAACACCGGCGCAGCTTCCCAGCCGCTCCCGACCGACGTCATTGGCTGCCGGCGGAACCGTCACCTGGGTCAGCGGGAAGACCACCACCTTCGCCGCACCCGCACTCGTCTCCAACGAGCGCCAAGAAGTGCCCGGGGTACGTGAAGCCCGCGAAGGGCCAGCCCCCGCCGCCGACGAATCCCACGGCCGACAAGTTTGCCGGCACTGTGACCGCCGATACGAGCGGGATGAAGGTTCCCGGCAAGTTCAAGGGTGCGGTGTGCATCAGCTCGACGGGGAACATCACCGCGTTGAAGGCACTCAAGGTCAACTGATCGCCAGCGCGTTGGCGTCAGCGTAAGTCCGCAACAACGCAAGGACTCCGGAACGGGAGGGCTTCGGCCCTCCCGTTCCGCGTCTCTTGACGTTGAGTCGACGCCCCGGGCACCTAGGCTCTCCGGATGCTCAAGCGACTCATGACTGGCGCGGCGGTGCTCGCGGTGTCCTTGGCGGGTCTGGTCGGCGTCGCGGCGACGACCGCGACGGCCGCTCCCACACATCCGATCGGCTCGTTCGACGGCGTGTCCATCCGCTTCGACAACATCCGCTACCTCTCCGGATGGGCGTCGGACCCCGCGGCACCGGGTCAGCCGGTCACGATCTACGTGTACAGCGACGACTACTTCATGGGGGTCGTGCACACCGGTGACGCCCGCCCCGACGTCGCGGCCGCGGTGCCCGGCGCCGGGCCGTCGACCGGTTGGCACTTCACGACCAAGAACTACGTCCCGTCGCCGAATCCGATGCAGTTCTGTGCCTTCGCGGTGACCAACGGTGGGGCGACGAAGACGCCGATCGGCTGTCGCGCGTACGCGCTCCCGCCCGGCCCCAACCCGAACAACCCGCGCGGTGCACTCGACTCCGCGACCGCCAGCCCGGGACTGATCCGGCTGCAGGGTTGGGCCGGCGATCCCGACGGGGATCCGACGACGCAGCTGCGCGTCTTCTACGACGGCCAGAAGGTGATGCAGGGCACGGCCGGACTCCCGCGCCCGGACGTCCGCGCCGCGCTCGGGCTCAGCCCCACCACGGGGTTCGATCTGAGTCTGCCGATCACCGCGGGCACCCACGTCATCTGTGTCTACGCCCAGAACTCCGGGAACCAGGGCACGCAGAACGCGACCGTCGGGTGCGCAACCCGAACGATCACGTGGGTGCCGAGCGCGGGCCCGCACGACCCGCGCGGCAACCTCGACTCGGGCGGGTTCTCCAACGTCTCCTACGCGCAGAACGCGACCGCACCGTCGGGGTGGGCGTTCGACCCCGACGCTCCCGGGCCGCTCACGATCGAGGTGCGGGCGCTCGGTCACCGGCTCGGGCAGTCGCCGAACGACGTGTTCTTCCAGACGTACTCGGGGCCGACCGGGACGCCGCGCCCGGACGTCCAGTCCGCCTTCCCGGCGGCCGGCCCGAACGCCGGGTTTACCTTCGCCCCGGTCAACAGCCCGAACTGGGGTGGCGTCGAGCTGTTGTGCGCGTACGCGGTGAACACCGGCCCGGGAAGCGACGCGTTCCTCGGCTGCAAGCAGCAGTAGCGGGCCGGACCGGTTGGTCGCCCGATCCCGCTCAGGTCGGCGACTTCGGGCGCCGAAGACACTGTGGTGAAAGCTGCCGGAGGGCGGCGGACAGTGCGAAAACACCAGGTGAACCGTGATCGACCCGAGATCGCTTCGGGAGGGTGAGCGGCTAGCCTGCGCACAGCCACGTTCCGTGGTTTCTGGTTGAGGCTCGCGACGCAGTTTGGGTTGGATTTGCGCGGTCGGAAGTTGAGAAGCGGGATTCGCCGGGCGCCGCTCTGCGTGGCGATCGTGGCCTTGAGCGCGCTGGTCTTCGTCGCGCCCGCGGGCGCGCTCATGCGCTCGGACGTGACGACTCCGTCCGGCGTCACGGATCCGTCACCTCCCGACGGGTCGAGCACGAGCTCCAGCACGTCGACGACCACGACGACGAAGCCGGACAAGAAGCCGTCGAGCTCGAGCTCCACGACGACGACCACGACCCCGTCGACCGACCCGGCGGCGATCGCAGATCAGGCGCCTACCGCCGGTCCGCCCGAGCTCAAGAAGGCGGGCGTCCTGCTCCCGGACGACTCGCTCGTCGCCGCGATGGAAGAGCTGGTGCTCGAGCGCGCGCGGGTGGACCTCGTCTCCCAGCGGCGTGACCAGCTGGACGAGGCGATCATGACCCACGAGAAGAAGGTCGCGACCATCCGGGCCCTGCGCAAGCGCGAGGAAGCCGAGCGCCTCGACCGCGCGGTCGCGACGTACCGCGGGCAGTCGTCTGGATGGCAGCTCGGTGTGATCGTCGATCACGGCCTGGACCAGGAACGCGCGCTCTACCTCGTCGGCGCGGTCGATGCGGCGACCCGCGAGAAGATCAAGTCGTTCGATCACGCGGTGACCACGCTCGACACGCAGCTGAAGGACGAGCGCGCGGAGCGGGTCAAGGTCGGCCTGCAGCTCGACGACGCGATCGCGCGGGTCAACCGGCTTCTCGACAAGCTCGCGGACAGCAGCGGGACGCTCAGCATCATCAACGGCGTCCTCACGTACGTGCCGACCGGTCCGAGCCCGATCGCGTTGCTCGCGGATGCGGCCGACAAGGAGCTGTCCCGGCTGCTGGCGACGCAGATGCCCCGCGAGTCGGATGCCAAGTGGCAGTCCGCCAGCCACGACCTCGCGGTCCAGATCGCCACGAGCAAGGCGGGGATCGATGCCACCGCCAGCGCCGCGGCGCTGCAGGCATCGTGGGCGGCGACGCCGGCGAACGTCGTGCACGCCATGCTCTTCGCGCTCCGCCAGGTCGGCAAGGCGTACATCTACGCCACCGACGGGCCGACCACCTTCGACTGCTCCGGCCTGACCAAGGCGGCCTACGCGCAGCTCCACCTGGGCCTGCCGCACTTCTCCGGTGCGCAGCTCCACATCGGGGTGCCGGTCGCGCCGGCCGCCCTGCGCCCGGGTGACCTGCTCACCTACGGGCCGGACGGGTCCGAGCACGTGACGATGTACATCGGCGACAACATGGACGTGGAGGCGAAGGGTCGGGCGTACGGCGTCGTCGTCGCCGGGGCCCGGACGGACCCGACCAAGGGCTTCGCCGGCGCCACCCGCATCGTCCCCTGATCTCAGGCACGTTCTCGGCACGCTGAACCGCGTCTGGCGCGGTCGAACGTTCCGAGAACGGGCGGTCCGGCCGTACGCGCGCCGAGGCCCCGAAGCCGGGCAGGGGGCATCGGGGCCAACATGACGCCCTCCCTAGCCGTAGCGAGGAAGGTGCGAACGTCGTTGTGCAACGGGCGGGGGGTGCCGGCTATTCCGGGCCCAGACGCGTCGGGACCCCGCCTCGAAGATCAGAGTCGGGGTCGCCACGACGCGTGCACGCCAACCGGGATGGGGCTGGGCACCGACCACGCTACGACCAGAATCCGCCTAAGTCACGCGCCTTAACCGAGGGCGTCCAAGGTCAGCGCGTCGCACCGGACGCCACCGCGACGCCATTCGGGGGGCTGATCTTGAACACATAGGCCGATCCCCGGTGGAACACCGGCTGGAGGCGCGAGATGTGCGTGAGCTCGGTGAGGCTCCATCCGGGGAGGTACGGAAAGTACGTCCGTGAGTTGAAGTAGACGTAGCGAACGCGGTACTTCTCGAGCAGTGGCTGGAGCTTCGGGTTCGATCCGAGGGAGCTGAGGTGGTCCCGGAGGTAGACGCGTTCGCGGAGGTCTCGTCGGTCGAAGATCGCCTTGTCGGTCGGGAGGGCGCCGAACATCGGATTCACGCCCGCGTCTGCGTACATCCACAAGCCGCCGTCGAGGTTCTCATCGACGAGGACCAACCCGTCGTGCGGCGCTCGTACGCTCAGGTACTTGAAGGCGGCAACCTGATCCGGACCAGCCAACGAGCTGAAGTGGTAGGCGGTCTGGATGAGGTGTCGATCGTCTCGTACCGAATTCCCACCACCGACCAACCAGGTCGCCAGCAGCACCAACACCACCGCGCCGGAGAGCAGGGCGGTCGAGCGACGCTTGCTCACGGTGAGCACTGCGTCGCAGAGCAGCGCCAGCGCAGCTCCGCCGAAGACCGCGACGAAGTAGATCGCGTTGAACGTGATTCGCTCCGCTTGGTGGTACCACGGAAGCGTGAGCAGCTGACTCAGCGTTCCGTGAGAGATCTCTGCAAGCGTCGCGAGCGCAACGACCACGGCTGCTCCGACCGCCCAAGCGACGAGTGCACGACGCGACACCATGAGGGCGATGCCGACGGCGGCGAGGATCGCGAGCCACGTGGCGGGTTGCGCGATGTAGGCCATGGTGAGCACGCGGTGGAGCGCATGGCCGAGTGAAGAGACTGGCGTCGTGGTCACACCGGTGCGCTCCGAGGTTCCTTGCACGACGCCGACCACGACTGGCAACGAGACGCCAAACGCGACCGCACACAGGATCGCAAGGTGCCGTAGCGAGGCAAGGAGCAGCGATAGCGACCGTCCGAGCCACGCACGTTCGACGAGGAGCAGCCCGACAAGGAAGAGCAGGAAGACCAAGACGCTCACGTACACGCTGAACAGGGCGGCGACGAGCAGGGCGCTCAGGGCCAGCGTTCGAGTCGACCAGGCCGACGTCACCGTTCGGTACACGATGGCGAGCACGACGGGAAGCATCGCCATGCCCACGATCAGCGTGAGGCCGCCCCACGCGAACGGCTCGTAGGGGAATGCTCCGAGCATCTGACCCAGCACCGCGGCGAAGCCGGCCGCGAGGGGCATGGCGGGCAGCAGCACGCGCGTGAGCGCGAAGAGCCCGAGCGGCAAGACCAGCGCCGCGAACAGGACGGTGACCGCCGTGAGCAAGGAAGCAACGGTTGCTCCCGTGATCGACGCAGCGAGCGCCAGCGAGGCATGTGCCGCCAGCGGGTAGTACTCGGCCGCGGCCGACCCACCGCGTGGGTCCGAGACCACCACGTCACGGGAGGAGACGCTCTCGGTCCGAATGATGCGCTCGATCAGGAATCCGTGCGTCGCGGAGTCCTTGTTCGGTGGTGTGCTGTCCGTGCCCGACATGCCGCCGGGCACCCACACCGAGAGGCCGACCAGCACCGAGATCGCCAGGAGCCCGAACGCAAGCCTGAGGGGCGCCTTCTTCTCACCCTCCGGCGGGAGATCGAGGACGAGCTCCGGAGGGCGGTAGCGCCTTCTGGCCACGACGACGAGCAGCGTCGCGAGGAGCAGCACGACGAGCAGACCAAACGCAGTCGGCCCGAACGGCACACCGAGGAGCTGGCAGATCTCCGCCAGCACCCACACGGCACCGATGGAGCAGACCGGGACCGACGCAACCGCCTCGACGATCGTCAGGCGCACGCGAGCGATGAGGAGCACGAGCACGCCGGGAAGACCGACCACCAGCAGGATTCCGGGCGCGGCGTTGATCAACGACCTCATGGGTGCCACTCATTGACAACGCGGCGCGTCGCCGAGCCGCGAGTGGCGCCAGTCCTTGCTGCCCGATCGTTCAAAGTGGGATTGCTGCCCTTCGCCTCCGCGAGTGTTACTGATGGGATCGAGTGCTGAGGCCCTGCGCGGTGTCAGCCGGAGATGCCGAGGCGCTTGGCGATGACCTCGTTCATGATCTCGTCGGTGCCCGCGCCGATGCGCCAGAGGCGGGCGTCGCGGTAGGCACGACTGACGGGGAACTCGGCCATGTAGCCCGCGCCGCCGTGCACCTGGACGCACGCGTCGATGAGGCGGTTCGAGACCTGGGCCGCGTACTTCTTCGCCATCGAGATCTCGGCGACGGGGTACTCGCCCTGCTGGATGCGCCACACGACGGAGCAGAACAACGCGCGCGCCGCTTCGAGCTCGGTCGCGGCGTCGGCGAGCTTGTGCGCGATCACCTGGTGGTCCGCGATCGGTCGGCCGAACGCACGACGCTCGCGCGCGTAGACGATCGTCTGGTCGAGGATCTCCTGCGCCGCGCCGAGTGAGCCCGCCGCGCCCGAGAGGCGCTCGTACTGCAGCTGCCACATGAGCTGGGCGAAGCCCTGTCCCGGTTCGGTCCCGATCAGGTTCGCGTGGGGGACGACGACGTCCTCGAGCGCGATCTCCGCGGTGTCGCTCGAGAGCATCCCGAGCTTGGCGAGCTTCCGGGACACGGAGACGCCCGGTGACTTCGCATCGACGATGAAGAGGGAGATGCCGCGGTGGCCGGAGCCCGGGTTCGTCTCCGCGACCAGGGTGAGGAAGTCGGCCCGGATCCCGTTCGTGATGTAGAGCTTGCGGCCGTTGATCACCCAGCTGTCGCCGTCGCGCACGGCCCGGGTCGAGATCCCGGCGACGTCCGAGCCCGCGTCCGGCTCGGTGATCGCGATCGCACCGATCTTCTCGCCGGCGATCGCGGGCCGCAGGTACCGCTCGCGCAGGTCGTCGCTGCCGAACTCGCCCAGCGCCGGCGTGCACATGTGGGTCTGGACCGAGATCGCCATCGGCACGCCACCGCACCCGCAGCGGGCGAGCTCCTCGACGAAGACCAGCCCGGACGTGAGGTCGCCACCGGAGCCGCCCCACCGCTCGGGGAAGTGGAGCCCGAGGAAGCCGAGCTCCCCGCAGCGGCGGAAGACGTCGTCGGGGAAGAATCCGGCGTCCTCCCACTCGTCGACGTGGGGTCGGAGCTCCTTGTCGACGAACCGCCGGACGGCGTCGCGCAGCTCGTCGTGCTCCTGGGTGTAGATCGGGTAGCTGCTCAAGGCTCCCATTCTGGCGTGTCTCGCCGTCCTCGGGGCCCGGAACCCTCGTAGACTGGCGCCCGTGAGCGAATCGATCCTCGAGCGGCGTCTGATGGACGTGAGCCAACGCGTCAAGCGCATGCGCGCCGAGCTCTCGGTGACCGAGGAGCAGCTGGCGTTCCTGGAGGAGGAGGCCGAGGACGCCCGGCTGCGGGCCCTTGTGTCCGAGACGCCTCTGGGCGAGGCTGAGGCCAGAGAGTCCCGGAAGCACGCCGACGCCATGGCCCGCCAGCGGGATGCCCTCGCCCGTTCGATCGCCGCACTTCTCCGCGAGCAGGATGACCTGCTCGACCGCATGGCCGCCGAGCTCACGAACCGCTGAGGAACCACGTGCCCACTGCCAGCGACCAACCGACCCGAGTGGTCATCGCCGAAGACGAGGCGATCATCCGTCTCGACCTGAAGGAGCTCCTCGAGGAAGAGGGCTACGAGGTCGTCGGCGAGACCGGTCGCGGGGACGAAGCCGTCGAGCTCGTCCGCGGCCTCGGGCCCGATCTCGCGATCCTGGACATCAAGATGCCGGGCCTCGACGGCCTCTCGGCGGCCCGCCACATCGCGGGCGAGCGGCTGGCCGCCGTGCTGATCCTGACGGCGTTCTCGCAACGTGACCTCGTAGAGCAGGCGCGGGACGCCGGGGCGATGAGCTACATCGTCAAGCCGTTCCAGAAGAGCGACCTCATCCCGGCGATCGAGGTGGCACTCGGCCGGCACGCGGAGCTGACGAGCCTGGAGTCCGAGGTCGGCGACCTGGCCGAGCGGCTCGAGGCCCGGAAGGTGATTGATCGGGCCAAGGGCATACTCATGGACCGACATGGGAAGAACGAGCAGGAAGCATGGCGATTCCTGCAAACGGAGGCGATGAACCGGCGCACGAAGGTGCACGAGGTGGCAAACCTCGTGATCGTCGGTGACCTCGTTCCGGACCCTGCCTGACCCGGGAGCACGCGCGGCCCCAGTCGTGACCGAACGCGAGAACACCTTCAGGTATCAGCCCGCGCTCGACGGCCTCCGCGCGGTCGCGGTGCTCGCCGTGATCGCCTACCACAGCACCTACGCGTGGGCGAAGGGTGGGTTCCTCGGCGTCGACACGTTCTTCGTGCTGTCCGGCTTCCTCATCACGACCCTGCTCGTGCTCGAGTGGGAGCGGGTCAGCGGGATCGCGTTCGTGGCGTTCTGGGGCCGACGGGTCCGCCGGCTCCTCCCCGCGCTGCTGCTGGTCATCCTGTTCGTCGCGATCTACGCGTGGTTCGCGGTGCCGTCGTACCAGCTGACGAAGATCCGCCTGGACGGGCTCGCCGGACTGTTCTACGTGGCGAACTGGCGCTTCATCGCGTCGGGGCAGTCGTACTTCGACCTCTTCTCGGCGCCGTCACCGTTCAAGCACCTCTGGTCACTGGCGATCGAAGAGCAGTTCTACCTGGTGTGGCCGCTGGTCGTGCTGGTCTGCATGCGCCTCGGGCGCGGTCGGCTCGCGCGTGCTCGCGGGCTTCTGCGTGGCCGGCATCGTCGGCTCCGTCTACCTCATGGGCGCGCTGTACCGGAGCGACGACCCGTCACGCGCGTACTACGGCACCGACTCGCGCGCGCACACGATCCTCGTCGGCTGCCTCCTCGCGCTGCTGCTCGTGACGTGGAGGCCGGTGACCGCGCCAGGCGAAGATCGCGATCCAGGTGGTCGGGGTGGCGGGCGCTCCTCTACGTGGCGTGGATGATGCACACCCTCGGCGACGTGCAGAGCAGCTACTACGGGACCGGGTCGCTGTTCTTCGCGATCTCCGTCGCCGCGGTCATCGCCGCCGCGGTGCAGCCCGGCCTCGGCTTCGTGCGAACTCCGTTGTCGTGGCGACCGCTCCGCTGGATCGGGATGATCTCGTACGGTCTCTACCTCTGGCACTGGCCGATCGACGTCTGGCTCACCGACACGCGCACCGGTGTCGCGGGCAACGTGCTGAACGCGCTGCGGCTCGTGGTCACCTTCGCCGTTCGCGATCGCGTCGTTCTACCTGGTCGAGCGACCGATCCGGCAGGGCCACTTCCTCCGGTTCCGGCTCCGCCGGCCGAACCTGCGCGTGGTCGCGCCGGCCGGCATCCTCCTCGTGGTCCTGACCCTCATGATCTCGACCGCCGGGGCGACGAAGCTCCCGCCGCTCTTCGGCGACGCGTCCCACCCGTTCGACTGCCCGCCGTCCGGGGCCAAGGAGGTCCAGCAGGCGAAGCAGGCGCTCCGGGCCGACGGTGGCGCCGCGGCACTGCCCAAGGACCACGGGCTCCGGGTCGTGCTCGTCGGTGACTCCGTCGCGTGCAGCCTCCTGCCCGGCTTCCAGGTCGTCGGCCCGGCCGCGGGGCTGAAGATCTCCCAGGACTCGGTGATCGCGTGCGGGATCGTGAGCAACGAGGTCGTCACCGGGGCGATACCGGTGCCGAGCAACACCTCCGATTGCCCGCGGCTGCTCCACTTCGCGCTCCGGGGCGCGCTCGGCCCGCCCCATCCCAACGTCGCCCTCGTGCTCAGCACCTGGGAGCGGGCGGACCTGATGGTCGGTGACCGCACGTTGAAGGCGGGCACCAAGGAATGGGCCCACGCGGTCCAGCAGAAGCTGGACGGCCTGCTGCACCAGTTCCAGCGCACGGGCACCCACCTGGTCCTCACCACCCAGCCGTCCGAGGTCGACGCGGAGTTCCACCGCCCGACCGACGCCGAGGCCAAGGCGCAGGACGCGGCTTTTGACCGGCTGAACCTCCAGCTCCTCCAGTTCGCGGCCCGGCACCCGAAGGCCGTCACGCTCGTCGACCTCGCGGGCAAGGTGTGCCCCGGCGGCCCGCCCTGTCCGGTGAACGTGGAGGGGCTGACCCCCCGGCCGCTCGACGGGGCGCACTTCTCGCCCCAGTCCGCGGTCTGGGTCACGAAGTACCTGCTGCCGTACCTGGAACAGGCCGGTCGGAAGTAGGCGCTCGGCACGTAGCATGCGCGCGTGAGCAAGCTGCTGCTCCTCGACGGGCATTCACTCGCGTACCGGGCCTTCTACGCCCTGCCCACCGACCTCGCGACGTCCTCGGGCACGGTGACCAACGCGGTGTACGGGTTCACGTCGATGCTCGTGAAGGTGCTCGGCGACGAGAAGCCCGACCACCTCGCGGTGGCGTTCGACGCGCCGGCCAAGACGTTCCGCAAGGAGATGGACTCGACGTACAAGGCCGGGCGCAAAGAGACGCCGGACCTCTTCCGGAGCCAGCTCCCGCTCATCCGTCAGGTGCTCGAAGCGCTCGCGATCCCGACGCTCGAGGTCGAGGGGGTCGAGGCCGACGACGTGATCGGCACGCTCGCGGTGCGGGCGGCCGCGCAGGGCATGGACACGATCGTCGTCACCGGCGACCGGGACTCGTACCAGCTCGTACGGGATCCCCACCTCAAGGTCCTCTACAACAAGCGCGGCGTGTCGGACTACGCGCTCTACGACGAGGCGGGGATCCTCGAGCGCACCGGGGTGACCCCACAGCAGTACGTGGACTACGCGGCGCTGCGCGGCGACAAGAGCGACAACCTGCCGGGCGTGCCGGGCATCGGCGAGAAGACGGCGGCGAAGCTCATCAACACCTACGGCGGGCTGGAGGGGATCTTCGAGCACCTCGACGACCTGCCGCCGAAGCAGAAGACGAACCTCGCGGAGTCCCGGGAGCAGGTCTTCCACAACCGCGAGATGTCCGTGCTGCGCACCGACCTGGACCTCGACCTCGATCCCGACGACCTGCGCATGGGCGGCTGGGACCGGGATGCGGTGCAGCTGCTCTTCCAGCAGCTCGAGTTCCGCCTGATCTACCCGCGCCTGCTCGACGCGCTGGGTGAGGTCGGCGAGGCGGCGCCGGCCGGAGCGACGCTCGACGCGTCCGTCCGCACGTTGCGTACGCCGGACGAGATCGTGAAGCACGTGCGCGAGATCGCGGATCGGGGCGAGCGCTATGCACTCGAACCGCGGTGGGACAACGACGCGACTCGGACAGCACTGCAGGGTCTGGCCATCTCGGGTTCGACCGAAGACGCGGTGTACTTCCATGTCGAGGACGCGCGCGACGCGTCGGTGACCGCCGAGCTTGCCGCGCTGCTCGGGCCCGACGGCCCGCCGCTCGTCGCGCACCGGTCGAAGGAGCTGATGCACGGGCTCGGCGCGGCGCTCGGCGTCGACGTGCAGTCCCTCGACCTCGACACCGCGGTCATGGCGTACCTGCTGGACCCGGGGGAGCGGAAGTACGACCTCGAACAGCTCGCACTGCGGTTCCTCGAGCTCGAGCTGACGTCACCGGACCGCGAGGAGGGCACCCTCGACCTCGACGGCGAGGCCGCGCCGGACGAGACGGGTCGGCGCGCGATCGCGGTCCTCCGTCTCGCGGGCGCGCTCGCCGAGGGACTCCAAGCGCGCGAGCTGACGGATCTCTACGAGCGGGTGGAGCGTCCGCTGGTGCGCGTCCTGGCGAAGATGGAGGACGCGGGCATCCGGATGGACCGCGCGTTCCTCGAGGAGCTGCGCTCGGAGCTGCAGGACCAGTGCGACGACCTCGAGCGCAAGATCCACGCGCACGCGGGCGAGCCGTTCGTCGTCAACTCGGTTCCGCAGCTGCGCCGGATCCTGTTCGAGAAGCTCGAGCTCACGCCGGTCAAGCGCACGAAGACCGGCCCGTCGACCGACGCGGACTCCCTCGAGAAGATGGCGGCGGCCAACGCCCATCCGATCCTCGACGACCTCATGCGCTACCGGGAGGTCGAGAAGCTCCGCAGCACCTACGCCGACGCGCTCCCGCCGCTGATCCACGACGACGGGCGGATCCACGCGACGTTCAACCAGATCGCGACCACCACAGGCCGCATCTCGAGCGAGAGCCCGAACCTCCAGAACATCCCGGTCCGGAGCGAGGAGGGCCGCGAGATGCGCCGCGCGTTCATCGCGGAGGAAGGGTCGGGCCTCTTGGCGGCGGACTACTCGCAGATCGAGCTGCGGGTGCTGGCCCACCTCGCCGAAGACCCCGGCCTCATCGAGGCGTTCGCGAGCGGCGCCGACGTGCACACGATCACCGCGGCGAAGGTCTTCGACGTCGACGAGGACAAGGTCGACGCGTTCCAGCGCCGCTTCGCGAAGGTCGTGAACTACGGCCTCGCGTTCGGGATGGAGGCCTACGGACTCGGGCAGCGCCTGAACATCCCGACCGACCAGGCCCGCGAGATCCTGGACAGCTACTTCGAGTCGTTCCCGAACGTGCACGAGTTCATGGAGCGCACGGTCGCGGAGGCGAAGCAGCGCGGCTACACGACGACGATCCTCGGCCGGCGCCGGCAGATCTCCGAGCTCGCCTCCGACAACTTCCGCATCAAGCAGATGGGGGAGCGCATGGCGCAGAACGCGCCGGTGCAGGGCTCCGCCGCGGACATCTTCAAGCTCGCGATGGTCGAGGTGGACCGCGTGCTCGACGAGCGCGACCTGGCGACCCGGATGATCCTGACCGTGCACGACGAGCTCGTGTTCGAGGTGCCGCTCGACGAGCGCGCCGCGGTCGAGGATCTCGTGCGCGAGGCGATGGAGAACGTGATCGAGCTGCGGGTGCCGCTCGTGGTCGACCTGGGCTTCGGGACGAACTGGGCCGAGGCCAAGTAGCGCCGCGGCGCCTAGCTGGGGGTCTCGGCCTCGTTCGGCGCGTCCTCGAAGTCGGCGAGCACGATCTCGTGCCGGGCGCGACGCTCCTCGATCAGGAGCTGCCACTCGTCGCGCAGGACCACGCGCTCTTCGCTGCGCCGCCACACGAGCACCACGACGACGGACGGCCATCCCGCGCACACGTACCCGGCGATCATGAGGACCCGCCAGCTCTTCTTGTTCTTGTAGCCGGTGACGCGCCAGACCGGTCCGGGGATCCGACCGACGTCGGCCAGACCCCTCCGGACGATCGGGAAGGCGGTGACGTACCCCGAGAGCACGATCACGACCAGAAGAACAGGAATCACCATGCGCGAGCCGTCCCCCAGAGTTCGGCGTCCCGTCCATCATGGCCCCTCCGGCGCGCGGATTGTCAAGCAATCGTAAAGTTCTCAACTAAGCAACCCGGCTCACTTGTGCCGCCGCGCGCCCGGCCCTCGTAGCCTGCGGGCGTGGCGGTGGAGCGGTATCCCGACGGTCCGTGGTTCAACGAGATCGCGCGGTACCTGGGCCCTGCCTACCTGCGGAATTCGTTCACCATGGGCACCACCAACGAGGTCGAGTTCCTGGTCGAGGAGCTCGGGCTGGCGCCCGGCATGCGGGTCCTCGACGTCGGGTGCGGCCCCGGCCGGCACTCGCTGGCGCTCGCCCGGTTGGGCATCGAGACGCACGGCGTCGACCTCTCCCCGGACTTCATCGCGCTGGCCCGGGCGGCCGCTGCGACCGAGGATCTGCCGGCGACGTTCGAGGAGCTGGACGTCCGCGACCTGGCGGTGGAGGGGCAGTACGACGCGGTCCTGTGCCTGTGCCAGGGCGGTTTCGGTCTCCTGGGCGGCGACGAGGACGCATCGATCATCGACCGCATCGCGCGCGCGGCGCGACCCGGTGGTCAGATCGCGGTGAGTGCCTTCTCGGCCGGGTTCGCCGTGCGCTGGCTCGAGGACGGGGAGGAATTCGACCCCCGCACCGGGGTGCTCCACGAGCACGCGACGGTGCGCAACGAGGCCGGGGACGAACGGGTCTTCGAGCTCTGGACCACGTGTTTCACGGCCCGGGAGCTGGCGCTGATCGCTCGCGCCGCCGGGCTCGAGGTCCGGGCGATCCACGGGGTGCGACCCGGCGCGTACGCGGCCGGCCCGCCGACCCTCGAGCACCCCGAGCTGCTCCTGTTCGCACGGCGGCCCCAGGACCGGTAGCCTCATTTGGCCCGCAATTCGGGGCTCCAACATTCACGCGCCGCCGTCCGCTCGCGGGCGGAGCCCGGTGCCCGAGCGTCCCAATCCCTAGGAGACCTTCCCCTTGTCCGAGCACGAGCAGGCCGCAACTCCGGCCGACGCCCCCGAGACCGGTGCCGTCGCAACCGAGACCGCACCTTCCGCAACCGCTGAGACCGCCATCGAGAACGGCGTGTCCGCAACCGAGTCCGCCCCCGCGGCCGACGAGTCCATGGAGGACCTCGCCCCCGACGGCGGCACCAACGACGTGGTCTTCGACGACCTCGGCAGCATGTCGCTGTCCGACGCGATCGACGCCACGCTCGTCGAGTTCGAAGAGGGTGGCCTCGTCACCGGCACCGTCGTGAAGATCGACTCCGACGAAGTGCTGCTGGACATCGGGTTCAAGTCCGAGGGCGTGATCCCGTCCAAGGAGCTCTCGATCCGCAACGACGTCGACCCGCACGAAGTCGTCGCGCTGAACGAGGTGCTCGAGGCGTTGGTCCTCCAGAAGGAGGACAAGGACGGTCGGCTCATCCTCTCCAAGAAGCGCGCGCGAGTACGAGCGCGCCTGGGGGACGATCGAGAAGATCAAGGAAGAAGAAGGCGTCGTGTCCGGCCCGGTCATCGAGGTCGTCAAGGGTGGTCTCATCCTCGACATCGGGCTGCGCGGCTTCCTGCCCGCGTCCCTGGTCGACCTGCGCCGCGTGCGCGACCTGCAGCCGTACGTCGGCCGCACGATCGAGTGCAAGATCATCGAGCTCGACAAGAACCGCAACAACGTGGTGCTCTCGCGCCGCGCGTACCTCGAGGAGACCCAGCGCGAGCAGCGCGACGAGTTCCTCGCGAACCTCAAGCCCGGCGAGGTGCGGCAGGGCGTCGTGAGCTCGGTCGTGAACTTCGGTGCGTTCGTCGACCTCGGGGGCATGGACGGCCTCGTCCACGTGTCGGAGCTGTCGTGGAAGCACGTCGACCACCCGAGCTCGGTGGTCACGGTCGGCGACGAGGTCACCGTGCAGGTGCTCGACGTCGACCTCTCGCGTGAGCGCATCTCGCTCTCGTTGAAGGCGACCCAGCAGGACCCGTGGCAGGAGTTCGCGACGACCCACCAGGTCGGCGAGCTCGTCTACGGCCGGGTCACCAAGCTGGTGCCGTTCGGTGCGTTCGTGCAGGTGGGCGACGGCATCGAGGGCCTGGTGCACATCTCCGAGATGGCGGTGCACCACGTCGAGGCGCCCGAGCAGGTCGTGACGCCGGGTGAAGAGCTCTGGGTCAAGATCATCGACATCGACCTCGACCGGCGGCGCATCTCGCTGTCGATCAAGCAGGCGGCCGAAGGCGGCATCGTCGCCGCGGAGTACCAGGACCAGTTCGGCGAGCACGCGTACGACGAAGAGGGCAACTACATCGGTCCCGACTACACCGAGGAAGAGACGGCAGCAGCCGTCGAAGGCGCCGAAGGCGAGACCGCGGCAGTCGAGGGCGAAGCGGCCCCGGAAGGTCTCGTCGAGGCGGCAGTCGCGGCCGATGCGACGCCCGACGCGGTCGTCGCCGAGACGACGCCCCCCGAGCCGGGTGGCGAAGCTTCCGTCTGATCGTGCGAACGGGGTCGTGCAGCTACTGGAGCTGCACGATCCCGAGGCGCATGCCGCTCAACACGGCCTGGGTCCGGTCACGCGAGTCGAGCTTGGCGTAGATCGACGCGAGGTGGTTCTTCACCGTCTTCGCGCTGATGAAGAGCGTCCGCGCGATGTCGGTGGTCGAGTGCCCGTCCGCGACGAGCTGCAGGATCTCGTGCTCGCGCTTGGTCAACGGTGACTCGATCGCGACCGCGACGGCCGCGTGGCCGTTCGTCAGGCTGTCGCCGTTGATGGGGAACTCGGCCATCATCGCCGCGGCGATCTCCGGGGAGAACACGGTGTCGCCGGCGGCGACCCGGCGCACGGTCTCGACGACCTCCTGCATCGCGCAGTCCTTGGTGAGGAAGCCGACGGCTCCCGCGCGCAGCGCCCGCACCCGCAGCGCGTCCTCGTCGTGCATCGTGAGGACGATCACCTTGGAGTGACCGGTGGCCGCGTGGATCCGGCGGGTCGCCTCGATGCCGTCGAGCACGGGCATCGTGACGTCCATCATCACGACGTCCGGCCGGTGCAGCGCGACGAGCCGGGTGGCCTCTTCGCCGTCGCCGGCTTCGGCGATGACCTCGAGGCCCGCGTCCTCGAGCGCCCGGCGCAGGGCCTGGCGCAAGAGCTGGTGATCGTCGGCGATCAGGACACGGGTCATTGGGCTACCTCCAGCTCCACGAGCACGGTCGTACCGTTTTCGGGCTCACTCATCAGCGTGACCTGCGCACCGACGGCATCCGCACGCTCACGAATGCCGACCAGCCCGTAGCGCTCCCGGGACACGGAGTCGGTGTTCATGCCGCGTCCGTCGTCCCGCACTTCGAGCTGCGCTCGACCATCACCAATCCTCCAGCTCACCCATGCATGAGAGGCATCGGCATGCCGCTCGACGTTCGTGAGGGATTCCTGGAGGATCCGCCAGAGCTCCTGCTCGATCTGGACCGGCACCCGGCGGCCGCCGGTGTGCGGCGAGAACTCGGTTTCGACCCCGGTTCTGTTGCTCCAACGCGTGATGTAGTCCCGCGCGACGTCCACCAGATCCTGGTTCTCGCTGACGTTCGCCCGAAGCTGATAGAGCGTTTCGCGCAGCTCGGCCACCACGCCCCGGACCACGCCCTGGAGCTCCTTCAGCTCCGGGTCGTCGCCGTGGACGACCGCGAGCCGGTCGAGCTCGAAGCCGACGTAGGCGAGGGACTGGGCCACGTTGTCGTGGAGGTCCCGGGCGATCCGCGCGCGCTCGGCCTCGGCGCCGAGGGTGCGCAGGCGCGAGAACCAGCGTGCGTTGTCGACCGCGAGTGCGAGTGACGACGCGAGCCCGGCGATCAGGGACGCGTCCTCGCGCGTGTACGCGTTCGGGTTCGAGTGCTCGATCGAGACGAGGCCCACGACGCGGTCCTGGGCGCGCAGCGCGGTGGCCAGCACGCTGCGGGTCTCCGGGCCGCAGGCGCCGCCGTTGCCGACCGGGAGGTCGTCCGCACGGACGACGCCATCGGTCGCGAGCGCCTGCTTGAGCGTGGCCGGGAGCTCGCCCAGTCGCAGCGTGGCCGGGAGGCGCACGCCTTCGGAGAGCTCGACGTGCCACACGTCCGACGTGTCGTCCGGAACGAGGACGACCGCGACGGTGGAGTCGACGAGCTGGCGGAACGTCTCCTGCGCGGAGCTCACGACGTCGCCGAGGTCGAGTGAGGACGGCAGCGTCTGCACGACGTCGTGCAGGGCGTGCAGGAGGTCGTTGGCGATCGACATGCGGGTGACCCGGTCCAGGGTCTCCTGCTGGCGGCGCTCGGCCTCGAGCCAGAGCTGGCGGGTGAACCCGCCGACGAGCGCGGCGAGCAGCACGACGACGGACGCGAGGATCCCGGTGCGCAGCGCGCTCTCGGAGACGCCCGAGAGCGCGTCGGCGAGCGCGATCGTCGCGCCGGTGAGCGCGGCGGTGGCCAGTCCCTCCCGGTACCCCCAGCCGTAGGCGGCGAGGATCACCGTCGGGAGCGGGGTGAGGATGAGTGGGCTCGCCCAGTTTCCGGTGAGCGTGATCATGAGGACCGCGAGCGCGAGGTCCAGGAGCAGCATCGCCTCCGCCTGCCAGGTGGCCGGCTGGAGCTTGAGCGGTCGGACGGTGCGGAAGATCGTGTTCGCCAACAGCACCGCGATCGCCGCGATCAGCACGGGGTTGCCCGCGTCGCCGGTCGTCGGGAGCAGGACGATGCCGACCGCGAGGCTGGCCCAGCGCAGGAGCGTGACGAGCGAGCCGAGGTGGCCGAGCGTGGTCACGGAGCGCTCGTCGAGGCGGGGCCCGAGGCGGGGCCGGCGCGGCGGGACGGCGTGGTTCGGGTCGTCGTGACGCCGGCCGCGGGTGGGCCGGGGCGTCGACGAGGCGGTGGTGCTGGAGTGGTTCACTGGTGTCTGAGTCAAAGTGTCTCGGATTCCGAGTCCCGTCCGAAAGCCTACATAGGGGACGATAGGTATGTTCGGGACAGCCGGGATCTCCGGATGAGCCCGGGCCCATTGACCGTCCCGTAGCATCCTCGACCGTGCTGCTGGTGGGCTTGACGGGTGGAATCGGGGCGGGGAAGTCGACCGTGGCCGAGCTGCTCACGGAACGTGGCGCGATCCTCATCGACGGCGATGTGATCGCGCGCCGGGTGGTGGAGCCCGGCCAGCCGGCCCTGGCGGCGATCGTCGAGCGCTTCGGGCCCGAGGTGCTGGCCGCGGACGGATCCCTCGACCGCCCGGCCCTCGCGGCGAAGGCGTTCGCCAGCGACGAGGACCGCAAGGCGCTCGAGGCCATCACCCACCCGGCGATCGGTGCGGAGTTCCTCCGCGAGATGAGCGAGGCGCCACCGGACGGGATCGTCGTGAACGACGTCCCGTTGCTGGTCGAGCAGGGGAAGGCGGCCGAGCGGGGCTACGAGATCATCGTGGTGGTCGAGGCGCCCCGGGAGCTGCGGCTCGACCGGTTGGTCGGGCGCGGGCTCGACCGCGCGGACGCCGAGGCCCGGATGGCCGCGCAGGCCACGGACGAGGAGCGGCGGGCCGTGGCCACGCACCTGCTCGACAACAGCGGCGACCGGGCCCACCTCGCGGCCCAGATCGACACCCTGTGGACCGATCTCGCGGCCCGCGCCGCGGCCAAGGCGACGACGGGGAAGTAACTGTCCCACCCTGCCGTTAGGGTCATGGCAGTGCCCGAATTCGAGCTCGTCTCCGATTTTGCTCCGGCCGGCGATCAGCCGCGCGCGATCGCGGAGCTGGCCGCGGGGCTCGAGCGCGGGGACCGGTACCAGACCCTCCTGGGCATCACGGGGTCCGGAAAGTCGTTCACCGTCGCCGGGCTGATCGCCGAGGTCCAGAAGCCCACCCTGATCCTGGCCCCGAACAAGAGCCTGGCCGCCCAGCTGGCGTCCGAGTTCCGGGAGTTCTTCCCCAAGAACCGGGTCGAGTACTTCGTCTCGTACTACGACTACTACCAGCCCGAGGCGTACCTGCCGTCGACGGACACCTTCATCGAGAAGGACTCGTCGATCAACGACGAGATCGACCGGCTCCGGCACTCGGCGACGAGCGCGCTGCTCAGCCGCCGGGACGTGGTCATCGTGGCCAGCGTCTCCGCGATCTACGGCCTCGGCTCGCCGGAGATGTACTCCCAGCAGCTCCTGACCCTCAACGTGGGGGAGGAGCGGGAGCAGCGGTCGATCCTGCGCCGGCTGGTGGAGCTGCAGTACGAGCGCAACGACATGTCGTTCGTGCGCAACAAGTTCCGGGTCCGCGGCGACACGATCGAGATCTTCCCGGCGTACGAGGAGCGCGGCATCCGCGTGCAGCTCTTCGGCGACGAGGTCGAGCGGATCGCCTCGGTGGATCCGCTGACCGGTGAGATCTTCGAGGAGCTCGACACCCTCGTGCTGTTCCCCGCGTCGCACTACGTGACCCAGGACGAGCAGATGCGCACCGCGGTGGCCGGCATCGAGACCGAGCTGGCGCAGCGGCTGAAGTACCTGGAGGACCGCAACAAGCTGCTCGAGGCGCAACGGCTCCGCATGCGGACGACCTACGACCTCGAGATGATGCGCGAGGTCGGGTTCTGCTCCGGGATCGAGAACTACTCGCGCTTCCTCGACGGTCGCGCCGCGGGCCAGGCGCCGTACACGTTGCTCGACTACTTCCCGGACGACTTCCTCTGCGTGCTCGACGAGAGCCACGTGACGATCCCGCAGCTGCACGGCCAGTACGAGGGCGACCGCTCCCGCAAGGAGACGCTGGTCGAGCACGGGTTCCGGCTCCCGTCCGCGATGGACAACCGGCCGCTGCGCTTCGAGGAGTTCGGCGAGAAGATCAACCAGGTCGTGTTCATGTCGGCGACGCCGAGCCCCTACGAGATGAAGGTGTCCACACAGGTCGTCGAGCAGATCGTGCGGCCGACCGGGCTGATGGACCCGGAGGTCCTGGTGCGGCCGACGAAGGGCCAGATCGACGACCTCGTCGCCGAGATCAACCTGCGGGCCGCGAACGACCAGCGGGTGCTGGTCACGACGTTGACGAAGAAGATGTCCGAGGACCTGACCGACTACCTGGTCGAGCTCGGGATCCGGGTCCGGTACCTCCACAGCGAGGTCGACACGCTCGAACGCGTGGAGCTGCTGCGGTCGCTCCGGCTCGGCGAGTACGACGTGCTCGTCGGCATCAACCTGCTCCGGGAGGGCCTCGACCTGCCGGAGGTCTCGCTCGTGTCGATCCTCGACGCGGACAAGGAGGGCTTCCTCCGCTCCGCGACGAGCCTCATCCAGATGATCGGGCGCGCGGCCCGGAACGTCGACGGCCAGGTCGTCATGTACGCGGACCAGATGACCGACTCGATGCGGCACGCGATCAGCGAGACGAACCGGCGCCGCAAGCGCCAGCTCGACTACAACGCGGAGCACGGCATCGATCCGCAGACGATCCGCAAGAAGGTCACCGACATCCTCGAGATGGTCCGGCTGCGCGACACGAGCGACTCGAAGCCGTCGCGCGGGCGCGGTCGGAGCCGGCAGAGCGAGCGCGGTGTTCGCCGACATGAAGGGCGTGCCACCCGAAGAGCTGGGCCGGCTCATCCTCACGCTGGGCGAGGAGATGCACGAAGCCGCGAAGGACATGCGCTTCGAGGAGGCCGCACGGCTGCGCGACGAGATCAACGAGCTCAAGCGCGAGCTCAAAGCCGTCAGCTGACCGACCGGGAAAGACCCCAAACACCTGTTCGACGGGAGTAGACTGCCGAGGCGATGGCGGAGCGGCGAGCAACTCAGACGACCACCGAGGGCGGGGCGAAGCGGACCGCTTCGACGCGCGCGAAGGCGGTGTCGAAGACCGTGAAGAAGGCGGCACCGAAGGGCGGAGCCAAGGCCGCGGCGAAGACCACGAAGGCGGCGGCGAAGCCCACGGTGAAGGCGTCGAAGCGGGAGCGCCCGGCCCCGCCCGTGGTACCGGCCGGCGAGCCGAACATCATCGCTGTCCGCGGCGCCCGCGAGCACAACCTCCGCGACGTCGACATCGACCTGCCCCGCGACCGGCTCGTCGTCCTGACCGGTCTGTCCGGGTCGGGGAAGTCGTCGCTCGCGTTCGACACCATCTACGCCGAGGGGCAGCGCCGGTACGTCGAGTCGCTGTCGTCGTACGCGCGCCAGTTCCTGGGCCAGATGGACAAGCCCGACGTCGACTTCATCGAAGGCCTGTCGCCGGCGATCTCGATCGACCAGAAGTCCGCGAGCCGCAACCCGCGCTCGACCGTCGGCACGATCACCGAGATCTACGACTACCTGCGCCTGCTCTACGCGCGGATCGGGATCCCGCACTGCCCGAAGTGCGGGCGGGTCATCACGCGCCAGACGCCCCAGCAGATCGTGGACCGCGTGCTGCAGCTGCCCGAGGGCACGCGCTTCCAGGTGCTCGCACCGGTCGTGCGCGGCCGCAAGGGCGAGTACGAGGGCATGCTCACCGAGCTGTCGAAGCAGGGGTTCACGCGGGCCCGGATCGACGGCGAGATCGTGGAGCTCGCGGACCGCACGAAGAACGCGCTCGCCCGCTACGAGAACCACACGATCGAGATCGTCGTGGACCGGCTCGTGCGCCGGGCCGGGATCGAACGCCGGCTCACCGACTCGTTGGAGACCGCGCTGCGGCTCGCCGAGGGAGTCGCCGAGGTCGAGATCGTCCCGAAGGACGACGACGTCGGGGCGGAGGTCGAGACGCTCACCTTCTCCGAGCACCTCGCCTGCACGTACGACGGTCTGTCGTTCGACGAGCTCGCACCGCGCAACTTCTCGTTCAACTCGCCGTACGGCGCGTGCGAGCGCTGCGACGGCCTCGGGACGCGCTTCGAGGTCGACCCGGAGCTGATCGTCGGTGACGACGACCTCACGATCCGCGAGGGCGCGCTGACCCCGTGGAGCGGGTACCGGGGCGAGTACTTCAACCGGGTGCTCGACGCGGTGGGCGACGAGTACGGCTTCACGGTGGAGACGCCGTGGAAGAAGCTCACGAAGGCGCAGCAGAAGGTCGTCCTCTACGGCGCGGGCAAGACCCAGGTGCTCGTCCGGTACAAGAACCGGTACGGGCGCAAGCGCGAGTACAAGACCCGGTACGAGGGCGTGATCCCGTGGCTCGAGCGGCGCTACGTCGAGGCGGACAGCGACCGGGCCCGGGAGCAGATCGAGGGCTACATGCGCGAGGTGCCGTGCACCGCGTGCAACGGCGCGCGGCTGCGGCCCGCGTCGCTCGGCGTCACGATCGCGGGCCGGAACATCTCGGAGGTCGGCAACCTCTCGATCCGCAAGACCGCGGCGTTCTTCAACGAGATCGAGCTGAACGAGCGCGAGCGACTGATCGCGGAGCGGGTGCTGAAGGAGGTCAACGAGCGGCTGCGGTTCCTGCTCGACGTCGGCCTCGACTACCTGAGCCTCAACCGGAACGCGGGGACGCTCGCCGGTGGCGAGGCGCAGCGCATCCGGCTCGCGAGCCAGATCGGCAGCGGCCTCGTCGGCGTGCTCTACGTGCTCGACGAGCCGTCGATCGGGTTGCACCAGCGGGACAACCAGCGCCTGATCGACACCATGATCCGGCTGCGGGACCTCGGCAACACCGTGCTGGTCGTGGAGCACGACGAAGAGACGATCCGGGTCGCGGACCACATCGTCGACATCGGGCCCGGCGCCGGTGAGCACGGCGGCGAGATCGTCGTCGCGGGCTCGTTGGAGGACGTGCTCGCGGAGCCGCGCTCCATCACGGGCCAGTACCTCTCGGGAGAGCGGACGATCGCGGTCCCGGAGCGCCGGCGGGAGCCGGGCGACGCGTGGATCAAGGTGCGCGGCGCGCGCGAGCACAACCTCCAGAACGTGGACGTGAGCTTCCCGCTCGGCTGCTTCGTCTCGGTGACCGGCGTGAGCGGCAGCGGCAAGAGCACGCTCGTGAACGACATCCTGTACCGCTCGCTGATGCAGAAGATCTACCGGTCGCGCACCGTGCCCGGGAAGCACAAGTCGATCGAGGGCGTCGACGCGCTGGACAAGGTCATCAACATCGACCAGTCGCCGATCGGCCGGACCCCGCGCTCGAACCCGGCGACCTACACCGGCGTGTTCGACAAGGTCCGCACGCTCTTCGCGGCCACGCCCGAGGCGAAGGTCCGCGGCTACCAGCCGGGGCGGTTCTCCTTCAACGTGAAGGGCGGCCGGTGCGAGGCATGCTCGGGTGACGGGACGATCAAGATCGAGATGCACTTCCTGCCGGACGTGTACGTGCCGTGCGAGGTGTGCAAGGGCGCGCGCTACAACCGCGACACGTTGGACATCACGTTCAAGGGCAAGAACATCGCCGAGATCCTGGACCTCTCGTGCGAGGAGGGCGTCCACTTCTTCGAGAACCAGCCGACGATCGCCCGGTGGCTCCAGACGTTGGTCGACGTCGGGCTGGGCTACGTGCGGCTCGGCCAGCCCGCTCCGACCCTCTCCGGCGGCGAGGCGCAGCGGGTGAAGCTCGCGACCGAGCTGGGCAAGCGCTCGACCGGCCGGACGATCTACATCCTCGACGAGCCGACCACCGGCCTCCACTTCGAGGACGTGAGCCGGTTGCTGGGCGTGCTGCAGCGGTTGGTCGATGCGGGGAACACGATCCTCGTCATCGAGCACAACCTCGACGTCATCAAGTCCGCGGACTGGCTGGTGGACCTCGGGCCCGAGGGCGGCGACGGTGGCGGCAAGGTCATCGCCGAAGGGACGCCCGAGCAGGTGGCGAAGACCGCGGGCTCGTGGACCGGTCAGTACCTGGCGCCGGTGCTCGACGTTTGACGTACGACGCGTGGGAGCGGCACGCCGGCTGGTGGCAGGACGTCTTCACCGACGGCGCGGACCCGGAGTACGAAGAGCAGATCCTCCCGCTGGTCACGGAGCACCTGCAGGGTGTGACCCGGGTGCTCGACGTCGGGTGTGGTGAGGGCCAGGTCGCGCGCCACATCGCCCGGACGGTGGAAGGTGCCGAGGTCGTCGGCGTCGACCCGTCCGTCGCGCAGCTCGTGGTGGCCGAGGAGCGCGCGGGAGGCCCGACCTACCTCCGGGGCGCCGCCGACGCGCTGCCGGTTGCGACCGGAGCCTTCGACGCGGCCGTCGCGTGCCTCGTGTTCGAGCACATCACGAACGTGGACGGCGCGCTCGCGGAGGTCGCGCGGGCGCTGCGACCCGGCGGGATCTTCCTGTTCCTCCTCAACCACCCGTTCCTGCAGGTGCCGGGCAGCGGTTGGATCGACGACCAGATCCTGGGGGAGCAGTACTGGCGGGTCGGTCCCTACCTGACCGAGGACGTCGCGCTCGAAGAGCTCGCCCCAGGGGTCGTGCTGCCGTTCGTGCACCGGCCGTTGTCGCGCTACGTGAACCGGCTCGCGGAGGTCGGGCTGCACATCGAGCGCATGGAGGAGCCGGCACCGCCGCCGGGGTTCATCGCGAAGGCTCCGGAGTACGCCGAGTCCGTGACCATCCCCCGGCTGCTCGCGCTCCGGACGGTGAAGGCGCCGCGACCGGTCAGGTGATGTCGAGCATCCGTTGCAGGGCGACCCGAGCCCATTCGGCGGTGCGGGGATCGACCGTGATCTGGTTGACGACTCGGCCCTCGACCAGGCGCTCGAGGCACCAGGCCAGGTGAGGTGCGTCGATCCGGAACATGGTCGAGCACGGGCACACGAGCGGGTCCAGGGACACGATCGTCTTGTCCGGGTGCTCGCGGGCCATCCGCTGGATCATGTGGATCTCGGTGCCGATCCCGAGCGCCGCGCCCGGAGGCGCCGCCTCGACCCACTCGAGGATCCGCTCGGTGGAACCGACCCGGTCCGCGATCTCGACGATGTCGTGCGCGCATTCGGGATGGACGATCACCTCGCCGCCGGGGTGCTCCGCCCGGAAGGCCGCGGCGTGCTCGGGCCGGAAGCGCTGGTGCACGGAGCACCAGCCCCGCCAGAGGAGGAACGTGGCCTGCTTGACCGCGTGGTCCTCGTGGCCCCCGAGGTCGACGTGCGGGTTCCACACGAGCATCTCGGACTCGGCGTGGCCCATGTCGATCGCGGTGTTCCGGCCGAGGTGCTGGTCCGGGAAGAAGAGCACCTGGTCACCCCGGTCGAGCGCCCACTCGAGGACGGCCCGGGCGTTGGAGGAGGTGCAGACCGCGCCCCCGTGCTCACCCACGAACGCCTTCAGCGCCGCGGAGGAGTTCATGTACGTGATCGGGACGATCCGATCAACGTCGGTGACCCGGGCCAGCTCGTCCCAGGCGTCCTCGACCTGGTCGATGTTGGCCATGTCGGCCATCGAGCAGCCGGCGTTCAGGTCCGGGAGGATCACCCGCTGGTGGTCGCCGGTCAGCACGTCCGCGGACTCGGCCATGAAGTGGACACCGCAGAACACGATGTCGGTGGCCTCGGAGTTGTCTGCGGCGAAGCGGGCGAGCTTGAAGGAGTCACCCCGCATGTCCGCCCAGTCGATGACCTCGTCGCGCTGGTAGTGGTGGCCCAGGATCAGGAGCCGGGACCCGAGCTCCGCCTTCGCGGTCCGGATCCGCTCGCGGAGCTCTTCCGGCTCTGCCGTGGTGTAGCGGTCCGGCAGAGGTGCCTGCAGTCGCAACATGGAGTGCCCCCTCGGGGGAAGGGCTCCGATACTGGCCGGCGGGGACAGCCTGGTCGCCACACCGCGGGGTTGTCGGCCTCGGAACCGATATGTGGCCGGAATAACCAGGACCGGCCTCCTCGCAGCATACCGGCTCCGCAGTTGATCCTCACCCCTCCTCGCGGTTCTGGGAGAATGGAGTGCCGTGAACCCGCGCATCCGCCTCTCCGAGCCCACCATCGGCCCCCCCGAGATCGAGGCCGCGGCCCGCGCGGTCGAAGCGGGTGAGCTGACCTTCGGGCCGGACCTCCCGGCCTTCGAATCCGGGCTCGCCGCCGCGGTCGGCGCCGAAGACGCGGTGGCCGTCTCCACGGGCACCGCAGGCCTGCACCTCGCGCTCATCGTGGCCGGCGTCGAGCCCGGTGACGAGGTCTGGGTGAGCGACCTGACGTTCATCGCCTCGGCGAACGCGGCGTACCAGTGCGGGGCGCGCATCACCCTGGTGGACAGCGAGGCCGGCAGCTGGAACCTCGACCCGGACGTCGTGGTCGGCGAGCTCGATCGGCGGGCCGGGGCCGGCGAGTCGCAGCCCGCGGCGATCATGCCGGTGCACCTGCTCGGGCATCCCGCGCAGCTCGCGCCCATCCTCGAGGCGGCGGGCCGCTACGGGGTGCCGGTCGTCGAGGACGCGGCCGAGGCCCTCGGATCGTCCTGGGCCGAGGGCCCGCTCGCGGGTCGGGCCCCGGGGGCAGTCGGCGAGTTCGGCATCTACTCCTTCAACTTCAACAAGCTCATCAGCACCGGCGGCGGCGGGATGGTCGTCGCCCGCGACCCGAAGGACCTGGCGCGGGTGCGGCACCTCGGCTCGCAGGCCAAGGTCCCAGGCTCGGACTACGTGCACGACGAGGTCGGGTACAACTACCGGCTCTCGAACGTCGCCGCGGCGATCGGCGCGGCGCAGGTCGCGCGGCTGGACGACCTCGTCGCCCGGCGACGCTCGATCGCGGCGCGTTACCGCGAGGCGTTCGCTCCGCTCGGTCTCGCCGGCGGTCCCGACGAGCCTTGGGCCCGTCGATCGGGTTGGTTGTCGAGCGTCATGCTCCCCGATCCCGACACCCGCGCCGCGGTGCGCAACGCGCTCGACGCGGTGAGCATCGAAGCCCGACCTATCTGGCCACCGCTGCGCACCCAGGCGCCGTACCGCGACGCGGCCGTCCTCGGCGGGACCACCGCGGTCTCGATCGCCGACCGCGTGCTGTGCCTTCCCTGCGCCGCGCACCTCACCACGGAGCAGCAGGACGAAGTGATCGACCGCGTACTCGCGGTGTTGCGGAGCGGCTGATGGTCGTTCGTCCTCCCGCCGGATCCATCCCCGACACGCCGGGCTCGTACCAGTTCAAGGACAAGGACGGCCGGGTCATCTACGTCGGCAAGGCGAAGAGCCTGCGCAGCCGGCTGAACAACTACTTCGGTGCGCCGGCCACGTTGCTGCCGCGCACCCGGCAGATGGTGACGGCCGCCGAGACGGTCGAGTGGATCGAGGTGCGCAACGAGGTCGAGGCGCTCTTCCTCGAGAACGAGCTGATCAAGGCGCACAAGCCGCGGTTCAACATCCGGCTGAAGGACGACAAGTCGTATCCCTTCCTCGCGGTGACCGTGGGGGAGGAGTGGCCTCGGGCGATGGTCATGCGGGGCAAGAAGCGCAAGGGCGTCCGGTACTTCGGCCCGTACGCGCACGCCTACGCGATCCGCGAGACGCTCGACCTGCTCCTGCGGACGTTCCCGATCCGGACCTGCACGAACAACAAGCTGCAGCGGCACCAGCGCCTCGGCCGTCCGTGCCTCTACGCCCACATCGAGAAGTGCGTCGCCCCGTGCGTGGGCGCGGTCGACCGACGACGAGTACCTCCACCTCGTCAACGAGCTGATCTCGTTCCTCGACGGTGACCACGCGCCGGTGCTGGACCGGCTCGAGAAGCAGATGCACGAGGCGTCGGAGTCACTGGACTTCGAGCGCGCGGCGCGGCTGCGCGACCAGCTGCTCTCGGTGCGCAAGGTCATCGAACGCCAGCAGATGGTCGGGGCGAAGGAAGAGGACCTCGACGTCATCGCGTTCGCCGAGGATCCGCTGGAAGCATCGGTGCAGGTGTTCTACGTGCGCCGGGGCCGGGTCACGGGCCGCAAGGGCCTCATGGTCGACAAGGTCGAGGACGTCGACCCGCCCGAGCTGGTCGCGCGCATCCTCGAGCAGCTCTACGGCGACGCGCCAGCGGAGGACGTGCCCCGTGAGGTGCTCGTCCCGGTGGAGCCGGAGGAACGGGAGCTCTACGAGGAGTTCCTCTCGCTGACGCGCGAGAAGTCCAAGGTCCGCATCCGGGTCCCGCAGCGGGGCGCGAAGCGCGCGCTGCTCGAGACGGTGACCCACAACGCGCAGGAGGCGTTCGGGCGCCACAAGCTCAAGCGGGCGTCGGACCACAACGCCCGGGCGCGCGCACTCGTCGCGCTCCAGGAGGCGCTGGACCTGCCGGAGGCGCCGTTGCGGATCGAGTGCTTCGACATCTCGAACCTGCAGGGCACCGAGATCGTCGCGTCGATGACCGTGCTCGAGGACGGCCTGCCCAAGCGGTCGGACTACCGGCACTTCAAGGTCAAGCACGAGGGCCAGGACGACTTCGCGGCGATGGAAGAGGTGCTGGGCCGGCGGTTCCGCCGCTACCTCGAGGAGCGTGACGAAGGTGCCCGGGCGGGGAA
This sequence comes from uncultured Acidimicrobiia bacterium, assembly GCA_963770105.1. Lineage (GTDB taxonomy): Bacteria > Actinomycetota > Acidimicrobiia > IMCC26256 > JAENVU01 > Chersky-806. The sequence goes on from CAVYOL010000002.1 coordinate 1,421,812, forward strand.
GCGGTTCGCGTACCCGCCGAACCTGCTCGTCATCGACGGCGGCAAGGGCCAGCTCAACGTCGCGGTCCGCGTGCTCGAGGAGCTGGGGCTGGAGGACATCTGCGTCGTCGGTCTCGCCAAGCGGTTCGAGGAGGTCTACAAGCCCGGCCTCGCCGATCCGGTGCGCATCCCCCGTGACTCGGAGGCGCTGTACCTGCTCCAGCAGGTGCGCGACGAGGCCCACCGGTTCGCGATCACCTACCACCGCAAGCTGCGGGACAAGCAGATGACCCGCTCGGTCCTCGACGACGTTCCCGGCCTCGGGCCGACCCGGCGCAAGCGGCTCCTCAAGGAGTTCGGCTCGGTGAAGAAGATGCGCGAGCAGCCGGTCGAGGCCTTCGAGGCGCTGTCGTGGTTGCCGGACAAGGTCGCGCACGATCTCTTCGACCACCTGCACGGTGGACCGGACCCGATCGCGCGTCGCACCGCCGGCGGTCTGCCATCCTTGGAGTCGTCATGACCGCTGCCATGCCGGAGTCCGGCCTCGACGTCACCGTCATCACCGGCATGTCCGGCGCCGGCCGTTCCGAGGCCGCCGACGTGCTCGAGGACCTCGGGTTCTTCGTCATCGACAACCTCCCGCCGGCCCTCATCGGCAAGGTCGCCGAGCTCGCGCGCGGCGGCGGGCGTCCGCACCGCTACGGGCTCGTCGTCGACGTCCGCTCGGGCGTGTTCATCGAGGATCTCGGCGCGGCGCTCGCGGACCTCCGGGCCAGCGGCGCCCGCACCCGCGTGCTGTTCCTCGACGCGTCCGACGACTCGCTGGTGCGCCGGTTCGAAGCGACCCGACGGCGCCACCCGCTCGCGGTGACCGACCGGGTGCACGAGGGAATCCAGAAGGAGCGCGCCCTGCTCGGTGAGCTCAAGGGCAGCGCGGACGTCGTCCTCGACACCTCCCAGCTCAACGTGCACGAGCTGCGCGACCGCCTGGTGGACCTGTTCAGCGAAGACCTGTCGTCGCAGTCGTTGCAGGTCAGCATCGTGAGCTTCGGCTACAAGCACGGGCTGCCGCTCGACGTCGACCTCGTGTTCGACTGCCGGTTCCTGCCGAACCCGCACTGGATCGACGAGCTCCGCCCGCTCGACGGACGCGACGCGCCGGTGCGTGACTACGTGCTCGGCCAGCCGGACACGCAGGCGTTTCTCGAGGAGCTCCGTCGCCTGTTCGAGCTCACGCTGCCGGCGTTCGAGCGCGAGGGGAAGTCGTACCTCTCGATCGCGATCGGCTGCACCGGGGGCCGTCACCGCAGCGTGGCGATCGCCGAGGAGCTCGGCAAGATCCTGGTCCCGCTCGGCACGGAGGCATCGGTGCGCCACCGTGACGTCGAACGTGTCTAGCGGGCTGGTCGCCGGAGGCCCGAAGGTCGTCGCACTGGGCGGAGGGCACGGGTTGGCCATGACGCTGCGCGCGGTGCGCGGGTACGCGGGAGAGATCACCGCGGTCGCGAGCGTCGCCGACGACGGCGGGTCCACCGGTCGGCTGCGCAAGGACTTCGACGTCCCCGCGCCGGGCGACCTCCGCAAGTGCCTCGTCGCGCTCGCGGGCGAGGACACGGTGTGGGCCGAGGCGTTCGAGCACCGCTTCGATGCGGGTGACCTCGAAGGCCATGCGCTCGGCAACCTGATGATCGTCGGGCTCACCAACACGCTCGGCGACTTCTGCCGGGCGCTCGACGAAGCCGGTCGGCTGCTCAACGCCGTGGGCCGGGTCCTGCCGGCGACGACGGAGCCCGTCGTCCTGAAGGCGGACATCGAAGGTGAGGCGGTCGAGGGCCAGGTCGCGGTGCAGAACTCGGCCGGCCGGATCCGCCGGGTCAGCCTCATCCCGAGCGACGTCCCGGCACCGGCCGACGCGCTGGCCGCGATCGGGGCGGCCGACCAGATCATCCTCGCCCCGGGATCGCTGTACACGAGCCTGCTGCCGGTCCTCTGCGTCCCCGCGGTGCGGGACGCGCTCGCGGGGGCGTCGGCGCCGGTCATCCAGGTGAACAACCTGGGGCCGCAGGTGCCCGAGACCAACGGGCTGGACGCCGCGGACCACCTGCTGGCGGTCCTGGAACACGGGGGGCGGGTCGACCGGTTCCTCTACGAGAGAGACGGAAACCTGGTCGCGGATGAAGTGGTGATCCGGGGCTGGGGGGTCGAACCGGTGGCCGCCCAGGTCGCCCGACCCGACGGTTTGGCTCACGATCCCCTAAAACTGGCGGAAGGCTTGCAGGCTCTGCTGTAGTCCGGCCCGCAGGAGAGGGGTCCATTGATCGACACGGAGGCGTCATGACGGTACGGGTGGGCATCAACGGTTTCGGTCGCATCGGCCGCTCGTTCACGCGGGCCCTGCTGGCCCGGGGTGAGTCGGCGGGCGTCGAGCTGGTCGCGGTGAACGACCCCTTCGGGGACTCGCACACCATGGCGTTCCTGCTCAAGCACGACTCGGTCGGGGGGATCCTGCCCAACGAGGTCAAGGAGACCGACAGCGGGTTCTCCGTCGACGGCAACGAGATCAAGAAGCTCGAGGAGCGCGACCCGGGCGAGATCCCGTGGGGCGCGAACGGCGTCGACGTCGTCATCGAGTCGACCGGCCTCTTCACCGCCCGTGAGAAGGCGGCGGGCCACCTCAAGGGTGGCGCGAAGCGGGTCGTGATCTCCGCGCCGAGCGGCGACGCCGACGCCATGATCTGCATGGGTGTGAACGACGAGGTGTTCGACCCCGAGGCCCACAAGGTCATCTCCAACGCCTCGTGCACGACCAACTGCCTCGCGCCGATGGCCAAGGTGCTGAACGACCGGTTCGGCATCGAGCAGGGCCTGATCACCACCGTGCACGCGTACACGACCGACCAGCAGCTCCAGGATCAGGCCACCGCGAGCCGCAGCGGCAAGCCGGACCTCCGGCGCATGCGCGCCGCGGCGCTGTCGATCATCCCGTCGAGCACGGGCGCGGCGCGCGCGATCGGGATCGTCCTCCCCGAGCTGAAGGGCAAGCTCGACGGCACCTCGTTGCGCGTCCCCACGCCCGTGGGCTCGATCACCGACCTGGTCGCCAACCTCAGCCGCGAGGCGTCGATCGAGGAGATCAACGCCGCGTTTGCCGAGGCGGCCGCGGCGCCGAGCACCCGGGGCGTGCTCGAGTACAGCGACGAGCCGCTGGTGTCGGCCGACATCGTGGGCAACCCGTCGTCCTGCATCTACTCGTCGCTCGACACCATGGCGAACGGCAAGTTCATCAAGGTGCTCGGGTGGTACGACAACGAGTGGGGCTACTCGAACCGGCTGCTGGACCTCATCGGCTTCGTCGGCGCCAGCTGAACCACCCGAGAGCCTTCAGCTGTTCATGAGCATCGACCTGCCGCGCCTCGAAGACCTACCGAAGCTGCACGGATGTCGGGTGCTGCTGCGCGCCGACTTCAACGTTCCCCTCCGCGAAGGGCGGGTCGAGGACGACCTGCGCATCGCGACCGTGCTGCCGACGCTCAGCTGGCTGCACGAGCAAGGGGCCGCGGTCGTCGCGTGCGGGCACCTCGGACGCCCGAAGGGCAAGGTGGATCCCGCGTTCTCGATGGCGCCGGTCGCGGCGCGCCTCGGCGAGCTGCTCGGCCGTGAGGTCGCGCTGGCGCCGCAGGTGGTCGGGCCGACCGCCGCGGGGATGGCGGCCAGCCTGGAGCCGGGCGACGTGATGCTGCTCGAGAACCTCCGGTTCATGCCGGGGGAGACCACCAACAGCCCGGCCCTCGCGGTCGAGCTCGCCGAGATGGTGGACGCCTACGTCAACGAGGCCTTCGGCGCGTCGCACCGCGAGCACGCGTCGATCGTCGGTCCGCCGGCGATCCTCCCGAGCGCGGGCGGCCGCCTGCTGTTCCGGGAGGTGGAGGTGCTCTCCGCGCTGCTCCACGACCCGAAGCAGCCGTTCGTCGCGGTGCTCGGCGGGGCCAAGGTGAGCGACAAGCTCGGAGTGATCGGGGCGCTGCTCGACAAGTGCGAGACGATCCTCATCGGTGGCGCGATGGCCTTCACGTTCCTCGCGGCGATGGGCTACGAGGTCGGGGACTCGCTCCTCGAGCCGGAGTGGGTCCTGGACTGCAAGGCGCTGCTCGAGACCGGCCGGGTGAAGATCCCGACGGACGTCGTCATCGCGCAGGACATCGCCGCGGACGCCGAGACCCGCCACGTCGGCGCCTCCCGCATCCCGGACGGGTGGAAGGGCCTCGACATCGGCCCGGAGACGGCCGGGACGTTCGCCGACACGATCGCCGGCGCCGCGAACGTGCTCTGGAACGGGCCGATGGGCGTCTTCGAGCTCCCGCCGTTCGCCGCCGGGACGCGTGCGGTCGCGGAGGCCGTCGCCGACTGCCGCGGGTTCACGGTGATCGGAGGCGGCGACAGCGCCGCGGCGATCCGGCAGTTCGGGCTCGCCGATCGCGTCGACCACGTCAGCACCGGCGGGGGTGCGTCGCTCGAGTTCATCGAACAGGGCGACCTTCCCGGACTCGCCGCGCTTCGTAACGGAAAGAGGGGCTGATGCCCGACCGCAAGCCGATCATCGCCGGGAACTGGAAGATGTTCCACGACCACTTCGCGTCGATCCAGTTCACGCAGAAGCTGTCGTACCTGCTCGACAAGAAGGACTACGAGCGCGCCGACGTCGTGCTGTGCCCGCCCTTCACCGACCTCCGGTCGATGCAGACGACGCTCGAGGCGGATCGCATCCCGATCGCGCTCGGGGCCCAGAACTGCTACTGGGAGAAGGAAGGCGCGTTCACCGGCGAGGTGAGCCCGCTCATGCTCGCCAAGCTCAACGTGCAGTACGTGATCGTCGGCCACTCCGAACGACGCGAGCTCTTCGGCGAGACCGACGACTGGGTGAACCAGAAGACCCGCGCCGTGCTCGCGGCGGGCATGACGCCGATCGTGTGCGTCGGCGAGACCCTCGAGGAGCGCCAGGCCGGCGCGACCGACGGCAAGGTGCTCGGCCAGGTTGCGTCCGCGTTCGCCGGGGTGAAGCGGGACGTCGTCGCCACCTGCGTCGTCGCCTACGAGCCGATCTGGGCCATCGGCACTGGGGAGACCGCGACGCCCGACGATGCCGAGTCGACGATCGCCGTCATCCGCGGCGCGGTCGTCGAGGCAGCCGGAGAGGAAGCGGGCGAGACGGTGCGGATCCAGTACGGCGGGAGCGTCAAACCGGGCAACATCGCCGAGCTGATGGCGCGTCCGGGAATCGACGGAGCGCTCGTCGGCGGCGCGTCGCTGGATCCGGAGGACTTCGCACGGATCATCCGCTTTTCCGCCTGACCCCGCTTTATACCCGCTCAGCGTTTAGGATCACCGCGGAATTGCCGACAATCCCTGTTAGCGTTCCCGCGTCTTGAAGGGGGCCCCGCCAGCGTGTTGACACCGATTGTTCTCGTACTTCACATCATCGTGTCGCTCACGCTGATCGTCCTGATCCTGCTCCACGCGGGTCGCGGCGGCGGTTTGTCGGACATGTTCGGTGGCGGGTCATTGGGGGGTTCCATGGCCGGATCCACCGTCGTGGAGCGCAACCTGGACCGGATCACGGTCATCACCGCACTGATCTTCACCTTTACGACGATCCTGCTCGGTCTACGCGTCGCTTGACGCGCCCGGGCAGGCCAAACCGAGATTGACAAGACCGGGGAGGTCTCGAGTGAGTCGATCGAAGCGTTCTGTCAGTGTGGTGGCACTGTTCGCAGTGCTCGCCATCGTCGCCGCAGCTTGTGGGAGCAGCAGCTCCAAGAGCGGCGGCACCTCCAGCACCACGAAGGCTGCGGCTTCGGCGCCGGCCGAGAGCGGGACGCTCACCGTGGGTGCCGAGCAGGACGCAGCGTGTGCCGACTGGGTCGACCAGTGCGCGAGCTCCAGCTGGGGCTCGTACATGATGGCGTACCAGACGATGCCGCGGGTGTTCAACTACCAGAAGGAAGCGGACGGCACCTGGACCGAGGTCCCGAGCCCGACGATGGCGTCGATGCCGACCGTCGCGACCGTGAACGGCAAGCAGACCGTCACCTACACGATCAGCCCGAACGCGGTCTGGTCCGACGGCCAGCCGATCACCTCCGAAGACTTCAAGTACACGTGGGACCAGATCGCGCACGGCAAGAACATCTACGACCCGACCGGCTACACCAAGATCGAGAGCGTCGACACGACCAACCCGAAGGTCGCGGTGGTCACGTTCTCCGAGCCCTTCGGCACGTGGACGCAGCTGTTCAGCGCCGACTACGGGATCATGCCGTCGCACATCCTCGAGGGGAAGAACCGCGACGCGCTCGATGAAGAACGGCTACACGTGGTCCGGTGGTCCGTGGATCATGAAGTGGGACAAGGGCGTGAGCGTGACGCTGACCCCGAACCCGAAGTGGTACGGCACCAAGCCCACGATCCAGAAGGTGATCTTCAAGATCCTGGCGGACACCGCGGCCGAGTTCCAGGCCTTCAAGTCGGGTGAGGTCTCCGCGATCTACCCGCAGCCCGAGCCTTCGCGCGATCGCCGAGATCAAGGGCGGGATCGAGGGCGCCAAGAGCCTCTACTCCGCCGACACCGGCAACGTCGAGGCGCTGTGGTTGAACAACGCCAAGTTCCCGTTCGACTCCGTGGCGGTGCGCCAGGCGATCGGCTACTCGATCGACCGTGACGCGATCGTGGCGCGCCTCTTCGGCGACCTCGGCGTCAACAAGGCGGTGCAGACCCTGAACCCGCCGATCGTCTCGAAGTACGCGGACACCACCGCCTACTCCAACTACGTGCTCAGCCTGTCCAAGGTGACCAGCCTGATGACGGGTGACGGCTGGACCAAGAGCGGTGGCTACTGGACGAAGGGCGGCAAGCAGGCGGCCTTCGTGATCAAGAGCACGGCCGGCAACAAGCGCCGTGAGCTCACCGAGCAGATCCTCCAGGAGCAGCTCAAGGCGGCGGGCTTCAAGCTGACGATCCAGAACCCGTCGGCCGACGACCTGTTCGGCAAGATCCTGGCGGCGGGCAACTACCAGATGTCGCTCTACGCGCAGACGGCGACGAGCCTCGAACCCGGGCCTCTGCTCCATCGCCTGCTCGAAGAACATCCCGGCGAAGGCCAACCAGTTCGGTGGCCAGAACTGGCAGCGCATCAACATCCCGACGCTCGACCCGCTGCTGCACACCGTCGACACCAGCTTCGTGCAGAGCGAGCGCATCACCGCCTCCAAGCAGGCCGACCAGATCATGGCGCAGGACCAGGTGAGCCTCCCGCTCGACCCGCTGCCCAACATCGTGCTCTGGAGCAACAAGATCTCGGGTCCGGTGGGCGACAACCCGCTGCTCTCGATGTTCTGGAACATGAACGAATGGACCGTGTCGGGCTAGGCGAGCACGGGGTCACTGACATGCCGTTGTGTCCGGGCTCGGCTCCTCGTGAGCCGAGCCCGGGTCACATCCGGGGGGCCGGGAGCACGACACCGCGATGCTGACCTACATCACCCGTCGGACGATCTACTCGATCCCGGTGATCCTGATCGCGGCGTTCCTGCTGTTCTGGTTCGTGCGCTCGACGTTCGACCCGTGCGCCCGGCAGCGCACGAGCAAGGACGTCACCGCGGTCAGCCGGTGCCGCGACGAGTTCCACCTCGAACGAGCCGGTCACCGCGCAGTTCGGCCGGTGGCTCGGCGACGCCGCTCACGGCGACTTCGGCACCAGCGAGCGCACGAACGACTCGGTGAGCTCGATGGTGCAGCGGGCGATGTGGTTCACGATCCAGCTGATCTTCTGGGGCATCCTCGTCTCGGCGATCCTGTCGATCGCGCTCGGCGTCTACTCGGCGATCCGGCAGTACTCCATCGGTGACTACACGTTCACCGGCCTGTCGTTCATCGGGATCGCGATGCCGCCGTTCTGGTTCGGGCTGCTCGCCATCGAGTTCCTGGCCGTCGGTCCGAAGACGTGGTTCCACCTCGATCAGCCGCTGGCTGTACTTCGTCGGGCTGCACGGCAGCGGCCAGACCGGCTTCAACCGGGACTACGCCCGACATCTCGTGCTGCCGGTCATGACGCTGACCGTGCAGATCATCGCCGCGTGGAGCCGGTTCCAGCGGGCGTCGATGCTCGACGTGATGTCCGCCGACTACATCCGCACCGCGCGGGCCAAGGGCGTGCCGCGGCGCAAGGTCGTCTTGAAGCACGCGCTGCGCAACGCGTTGATCCCGTTCGTCACCGTGATCGCGCTCGACATCGGCGCGCTCTTCGGCGGGCTGATCATCACCGAGGAGATCTTCTCGATCCCGGGCATGGGCCGGCTCTTCATCGACGCCCTGACCGCCGGTGACGCGCCCGTGCTCGTCGCGTGGATCATCGTCACCGCGATCTTCATCATCGTGTTCAACCTGATCGCCGACGTGCTCTACGGCGTGCTCGATCCGCGGATCCGGCTCACATGACGACCGAGCACGACCTCGAGGAGGTCGACGGAACCTGCGCCAGGAGATGGCGCCGTCGGGCATCGGGCCGTCCGGGTTCATCCCGTCCGCCGAAGGTCGAGCTCGAGAGCGCGACCCACGCCGAGCCGAAGGCCCACTCGCAGTGGCAGCTGTTCCGGCGCCGCTTCCTGCGCCACCGGGTCGCCGTCTTCTCGATCTTCGTGCTGCTGTTCCTCGTCGTCATCTGCTTCGGGGCCAACTGTCTTCGCACCGTTCACGCAACACGGACCAGGACCTGCTGCTCGGACCGGTCGTCGCCGAACGGCACCCACTGGCTCGGCACCGACGAGCTCGGCCGGGACCAGCTCAGCCGGCTCCTGTACGCCGGCCAGATCTCGCTGAAGATCGGCTTCGCGGTCGCGATCATCTCGACCGTCGTCGGGTACGGCCGTCGGCGCGATCGCCGGCTACTTCGGGAAGGGGACCGACCAGGTGCTGATGCGCTTCACCGACCTGTTCCTCGTCGTGCCGAGCATCGCGATCCTGGCCGTCGCGCTCCAGAACTTCGGCCACACGGACACGATCATCATCGTGGTGCTCGCCGGTCTGTTCTGGATGTACGTCGCGCGCGTCGTGCGCGGCGAGGTGCTGTCGCTCAAGGAGAAGGAGTTCGTCGAGGCGGCGCGCGCGTCGGGCGCGTCGCCGACCGCGGATCATCGTGCGCCACATCCTCCCGAACTTCATCGGCCCGATCATGGTGAACGCGACGCTCGCGCGTCGCCGCCGCGATCATCACCGAGTCGACGCTGTCGTTCCTCGGCTTCGGCGTGCAGCCGCCGCAGACGTCGTGGGGCAGCATGCTCTCGGACGCCGAGGGCTACGTCGGCACCTCGAAGGCGTACCTGCTCTACGTTCCCGGGACTGATGATCCTGCTCACGGTGCTCGCGCGTGAACTTCCTCGGCGACGGCCTGCGCGACGCGTTCGACCCGCAGGCGGAGAAGCACTGACGTGGCGCAACCGAGCTGACGATCTGAACCCGGTCGAGCTCGAGCCTGGACGGCACCGCGCCGCGTCGACCGTCGAGAGCGTGCCGGTGCTCTCGGTGCGCGACCTCACCGTCGAGTTCCACGACCGACGACGGGATCGTGCACGCGGTCGACAAGGTGTCGCTTCGACGTGCACCACAACGAGACGCTCGGCATCGTCGGCGAGTCCGGCTCGGGCAAGACCGTGACGTCGATGGCGATCCTCGGCCTGCTGCCGAGCACGGCGACGATCACCGGCGAGGTCCTCTTCCGCGGCGAGCAGCTGCTCGGCCTGTCCGAGAAGCAGCTCGAGAAGCGTGCGGGGCTCGAAGATCGCGATGATCTTCCAGGACGCGCTCACCGCGCTCAACCCGGTGCACACGGTCGGCAACCAGATCGCCGAGGCGATCACGGTGCACCAGCGACATCGAGCGAGCTCGGAACGTCGGGCGCAGGTGATCGAGCTGCTCGACATCGTCGGGCATCCCGAACCCGACGCAGCGCGTCGACCAGTACCCGCACGAGTACTCCGGCGGGATGCGCCAGCGGGCGATGATCGCGATGGCGATCGCGAACGACCCCGACGCTGCTCATCGCCGACGAGCCGACGACCGCGCTCGACGTGACGATCCAGGCGCAGGTGCTCGAGGTGCTCGAGCGCATCCAGGACCGCACCAAGTCGTCGATCATGCTGATCACGCACGACCTCGGCGTCGTCGCCGGCGTCGCCGACCGCGTGCTGGTGATGTACGCCGGCCGGCAGGTGGAGATCGGCACCGTCGACGAGATCTTCTACGAGCCGCGCCACCCGTACACGCGACGGGCTGCTCGCGTCGCTGCCGCGCCTCGACCGCCGATCGGACAAGAACAACCGGCTGCACCGGATCAAGGGCCAGCCGCCGTCGCTGATCTTCCTGCCGCCGGGCTGCGCGTTCCATCCCCGGTGCCCGACGGCCGAGGTGCCCGGCGTCGTGCAACACCGAGCGGCCGGAGCTCCGCCTCGTCGGTGCCGACCACTGGTCCGCGTGCCACTTCGCGGAGCGCATCGCCGAGACCGCGAGCTCGCGCTCGGCGCACCGGAGCGGACGCCATGACGACCGTCGACGCGAGCCGGCGCACCGGTGCCCGTGGAGCCGCAGCTCGTCCTCGAGGTGACGGATCTGGTCAAGGAGTTCCCGATCCGGGCCGGCCTGTTCCAGCACAAGGTCGGCGACGTCCAGGCCGTCTCGGGCGTGAGCTTCTCGGTCGACCGGGGCGAGACGCTCGGGCTCGTCGGGGAGTCGGGCTGCGGGAAGTCGACGACCGGCCGCTGCATCCTGCGGCTGATCGAGCCGACGTCGGGGTCGGTGCACTTCGACGGCGTCGACGTGCTGCGCCACGTCCGGCTCGGCGCTGCGCGGCGATGCGGGCGAAGATCCAGATCGTCTTCCAGGACCCGTACGCGTCGCTCAACCCGCGGATGACGGTCGCAGTCGATCATCGCCGAGCCGATGCGGATCCACGGCACCTGGAAGCACGACGGGCTCGACGCGGGTCAAGGAGCTGATGGCGACTCGTCGGCCTGAACCCCGAGCACGTCGAACCGGTTCCCGCACGAGTTCTCCGGCGGGCAGCGCCAGCGCATCGGCATCGCCCGGGCGCTCGCGCTCGACCCCGACCTGCTCGTGCTCGACGAGCCGGTGTCCGCGCTCGACGTGTCGATCCAGGCCGGCGTCGTGAACCTGCTCGAGGACCTGCAGGACGGCTCGGCCTCGCGTACGTGTTCATCGCGCACGACCTGTCGGTGGTGCGCCACATCTGCGACGACGTCGCGGTGATGTACCTCGGCAAGATCGTCGAGATCGGCGCCGGCGGACGACGTGTACGAGCACGCCGGCGCATCCGTACACGCAGGCGCTGCTCTCGGCGGTGCCGGTGCCCGATCCGCGCAAGGAGCGCGAGCCGCAAGCGCATCGTGCTCGAAGGCGACGTGCCGAGCCCCGGCGAACCCGCCGAGCGGCTGCCGGTTCCGCACCCGCTGCTGGAAGGCGCAGGACATCTGCGCGCGAGGAGGAGCCCGCGCTGATCGACCGCGGCCAGGGCCACCCCGTCGCCTGCCACTTCGCCGGCGAGATGGAAGTCATCTAGCTCTCTCCCGGTCCCCCTCCCGTTCTCGGCACGCTCGACCGCGCCAGGAGCGGTTCAACGTGCCGAGAAGGTGCACGCCAGGCTCCCCGATCCGGAGTGCCGGATCGCTAAGATCGCCCCTCCACGTCGGAGTGGCGGAATCGGCAGACGCGCCAGCTTGAGGGGCTGGTGCCCTTAGGGGCGTGGGGGTTCAAGTCCCCCCTCCGACACGAAGTTTTCGGCAGGTTCGCAGCCCGCGTTTCTACCGGCCTTCTACCGCTTTTCCACCGGTCGGTCCAAAGAGCTGATCCGCAACTGTCTGAGTCGCCTCTTCCTGCATCGACGGCAGCGCGTGCGAATAGGTGTCGAGCGTGATCGCGATGCTCGAGTGCCCGAGCACCTCCGAGGCCACCTTCGCCGGTACTCCACTGCCCAGCGCGACCGTTGCGAAGCTGTGGCGCAAGCCATGCACGGTCAGCTTCGGGAGACCGAGTTCGGCGATCAGTCGGCCGAACGTGCGTGAGACCGTTGCAGGCTTCAATGGGTCACCCGTCGGGCTGGCGAACACGTACCCCTGGTCGCGATAGTCGCTACCGAGCATGAGGCGGACTTCGGCCTGCCGGGCGCGCTGGGCCTTGAGCCCCGCGAGGGTGTCGGCTGGAACGGTGACCAGGCGACGGCTCCCGCCCGTCTTGGGCTCGGAGATCGTCGGAGTGGTGCCGACATAGGAAAGGGTGCGGCGGATCGCCACCCGGCAGCGCCCGGTGGATCACACGATGCACGTTGCGAACGCTGATCACGCCGATCGGAATGTCGCCGATCGTCGGATGCTTGCCATGATTGAACATCAGGCGAACAGAGCGACGACGGCTACACGCTTGAGGTACATCTCGTAGAGGCTGGCCGTGCTCGGCTTCAACGTCACTCGCGCTGCTGGCAGCCACTCGTCGATCATGAACTGCTTGACCGTGACGCGAGAGGGCTCGACGTAGCTTCCACGGTAGACCGAGCCGACGATCTCGTTGAGCTTCTCTTCCGCTGCGTCACGCGTCATGCCGGCGCGGTGCCACTTCCTTCGCCGCTTACCCGACTCGTCGGGGGCTGCATCTACGACGACGTAGAAAGTGTCGCCCTTCTTGGCGATGTGTCCACGCATGGGTCTCCGCCTTCTTAGGTGAACGGGTTGAGCAACTTGGCTGGAATCGGCACCGTGGACCAGTTCGGCCGCCTCGGTGTTGCGCGACCTCGCGTGCAGATGGCCGCCCGATCCTTGCGAAGCGGTGTCGGCTCATCTCGACCTGGCATGTGATCATGTCGGGGTATGAGCTTCCGTGAGCGAGGAATCCAACCAGCGGATGGATTCGCGGGACGGGTTCATCATTCGGCCGCTCGTACCGTCGGATGCAGTGCTTGACCACGAAGCCGTGATGTCGAGCCGCGAGTTCCTCTACCACTGGGAGCAGGACCCTCCGTATCCGCCCGCGGACTTCTCGGTCGAGGAAAACCTCGAGGACCTCGAGCAGATGGACACCGAGCACCGCAACGGGACTCGGTACACCTACACCGTCATGAACGCGGACGAGACCCAGGTGCTCGGCTGCGTCTACCTCCTGCCAAACGACGACCGCATGTACCGGACCGCCGAAGTGACGTCGCGCGATGGCACCGACCTGTCCTCCGTCGACGCCACCGTCGCGTTCTGGGTTCGCGTGTCGAGGTGGGAAACCGGATTCGAGCGTGTCCTGCTCGAGGCGCTTCTCGGCTGGCTACGGGACGACTGGTCGCTCGAGCGCCCGGTGATCGTGACCAATGGGAAGCTCGTCCACCAGATCTCAACGATCGAGTCGCTGGGTCTCACTCGGCGGTTCGACTACGACCGGGCCAAGGACATGTACACGTCTCACGCCTACTCCTGACCGAATACCAAGAAGAGCTAGTTGAGACGCTCGGCGACGTAGCCCGCGGGTGTCAGCGCGCCATGGACAGCTGGAGAACTCGACGAATCGCTGAGACCGGCACGCTCGATGTCGCTCGAGGCAGACGTACCCCCGAGGTCCGTACGGGACAGGTCGGCTTCCCATGCCACTGTTCGACAGTTTCGTGTGCCTAGCGGGCCCGAGGGGTTCCGCGTCGACGGCTAGGCACTCATCACGAGCGAGGTCGTCTAGCCCTCGGTTGTGAACGGCTCATCCTCGACTCGTCGCCACGTCCCGTCCGGGTTCTCAGCCCACGTATGGCCGCATGACTCAATATCCGCGCTGAACCCGATGCACCGAAGCACGGCGATGCGCTCGGCTGGAGGGTCGCGCTCACCTCGCGCCAACGTACCGCGGCGCGTCCCGCCGACGAGCATGCCACTCGGTTCGCAGTTCGGACACGCGTCGCCAGCTCTCACTTCAACGGGATCGACCCCCGAAAGGTCGCGACTTAAACGCGCGGTTCGGTGCAGGCGCACTCGGTACAAACAGATGTTTCAGTCGCGTCGCTCAGCATCGGTGATCGGCGAGAACCCGACTTGCCGCGGCGGTTTCAGAGGCCACGCACGCTCACGATTTCGGAAATGTCATGTCGATGTCGGTCAGCTGGGTTGGGGCGCTGACCATGGCGATGGCAATTTCGAACATGAGCTGTCGGTACTTGGCGCCGTCCACGATGAGCAGTCCTTCCTCGTTCAGGATCCGCTACCTCTGGACCCCGAAGAGAACCGCCCGGGAGTCGCCATTGCAGAGCACGCCCGCGTCGGCGTCGAGTGCTGGCAGCTCCGGGACAGTGCGTTCGTCCAAGCCATTGTTCGTCAATGACGCCAGTTGCCCACCTGGGTCATTTCTTCGCCTCACTCGCTCGCTTCACGCCACAACACTGAGTAGATCTGAGCGGGCTCAGGAAGTCCCTTGAGTGTCACGCGGCCGCGATCCTCGAAGCGGAACGGCTTACCGATGCAGAGTTCTCGGACAGCAATCGAGACGGTGACGTCACCTGGAGACGCAGCTGCGCAGAGGCGAGCCGCGAGTTGCACGGCCGCCCCGAACAGGTCGTCGTTTTCGTCGGTGACTGGTTCACCCGCACTGATGCCGATGCTCACGTGAAGCGCGGTGGTGGCGTGTTCGTTGCGCCGTACGAGAGCTCGTTGCACAGCGATCCCGAACGCGACCGCGGCGGTTACGGAGGTGAACGCCGCCATGATGCCGTCGCCGGTGTGCTTGACCTCGCGGCCGTCATGCGGGTCGAGCTCCGCACGAACGATCTCGTTGTGCTCACCCAACAGGCGCATGTGGCCGTCGTCGCCGAGCTCTTGGGTCTCCGCGACCGATCCGCAAATGTCGGTGAACACGATTGCTCGCATGGCGGGCGCCGCGTAAGGCGTCCCGGGTGCATGAGTCGGCAGCGCACCGAAGAACGCGTTAAGGGGCGCGTTGCCGTCGATCTCGATAATCGTTGGCGCGGTTCGCCCGTGCGCGTGCTGGTGCACCGCCTCGACGGCATTCTGACTCGGGCCTTCCGCGAGACAGAACACCGACCCGTTCGTGGGATCGAACCAATAGGTGTGATATCGCACGCCGTAGCGCTCCTGCACGGCCAGATCCAGCAGGTGCTCCGCCGCGACCTCCTCGGGCGAGAGTCCCGGAGCATCGTGGCGGTCTATGTACATCGGCACGAACGAAGCGTAGGCCTCGCCCAGGATCACCCGCCGGCTCGTCTGGGCGAAGATGTTCGCGACGCAACACGGACGCGCCCCTAGAACCGTCCGCTGTGGGAGCCCTCGGTGCAGGTCGGTACGCCTGACACGGTGCTGGGTTACCCGATCATCACTGATCCGAACTGTGCGAGCTTCGGCACGGCTGCGTCGACGGCGAAGCCGATCCTGTTCGGAAATTTCCGGGATTACTACGCGTTGCGGGATGCGGGTGTGCAGCTCACCAGCTCAGTGGACTTCGCCTACGACCGCGATCTCATTTCGTATCGCGTGCTGCAGAGGTTGGATGGGAAGGTGCAGGACTCGCGATGCGGTGAAGGCCCTCGCGAGTCCGAGCACCTAAGGCGTGAGCGCGGTTCGTCGTCGGGTTCGTAGCTCACCCGGCACGTGTTTCGAGCGGACCTCAACGGTGATCGCGGTGGACTCGACGCCATCGCAATCACCGGGTCCGCGCCTGGCGGGGCGGTGGTGCGTGGGGTCACCACCGCTTCGTGAGGCCAAGTAGCGCCCGACGCTCTCGACCGACACCGGATTGCGCTACCTCAAGGTGTCCTGCTGACCGTCCGATGTTGCTGCTATGAGTCGGCGATTGCAGGGAATCGTTCTTGGCGTGATTCTCGGCGCGGTGATCACGGGCGGGGTCGCCTACACGGTCACGGTTGTCCCGCCTAACAGTGCTGACCGCTACTACGCGTGTGTCGGTTCGGCCGGTGCGGTGCACGAAAAGACGATCCGGCTCAACAGCCCGCCGACGTCCTGCCTATACCCAAGCGACAAGATCCGGTCCTGGAGCGCCCAGGGCCCCACAGGCCCTACCGGTATTACGGGTCCCACAGGCACGACTGGCTCCGACGCGCAATCTGCAACGACCACGCGCATCGCACTGACCGTCTACGGATTCGGGGGCTGCAATCGCGCGACCGACTGGGTATCCGCAGTGCCCGGGGTGAACAGCTGCACCGATCCGGCGTGGGCTTCGCAGTTCGCGGGTCGCGCTCGACCGCGGCCGACTATCCCGCGACGGCGCAGGTTCACTTCACCGGTGTACTCACCGCTTCCGCGAGCGACCATCCATCGCTCGCCTGCATTCGCCTCTACGACGTCGACGGCAACGTTGCCGTGCCGAACTCGACCGGTTGCTATGCCCGGGCGACGGACGACAACTCATATCAGTCCGTCGACATTGGACCGTTCACGTTGCCTGACGGTGGGCCGCATCACTACGTCATCCAGTCGCGCGTCGAATATCCCCCGGGCGACGGTTTTTCGGGCGGACTCGACCAACCGGCGATCGTCATCGCTTGGTAGCCGCTTTGAGGCGTACGGTCGTGGCATGCGGGCTCTGCGGTTCTTAGGCGTGGCGTGCATCGTGGTCGTGATGCTCGTGATCGCCCCGTTCCTGCTCCTCAAGGGGCTAGCTGAGGCGGGACAGATGGGGCGGGCCAATCGGCGGCTCAAGCGCGCCGTCTTCGCGCACGGGGCCGAAGACTGAGCTGTCCCACCTTCGCCGTACCCTCGACGGCATGGACGTCCCGTGCCGTCGAGGGTGGCGAGATCCTCCACCAGCTCGAAGGTGACGAGATGGGTTCGGCTCCGCGGCAGTACCTCTGCCATGACTGCCAGATGATGTTCGTGACCAGCCCGGCCGGCGGGCTCGTCGAGCTGGACGACTGACGCGTCGAGGCCCCGACACCAGGCAAGGGCGGCAGCGGGCGGCCGCCCAGGTCAGTGTGGCTGCACGTACACGGCAGGAGCATCACCCTCGGAGACCCAGACGCCCCGCTCGAGGCCGATCTCGTCGGAGCGCCCCCGGCCCTCGCCGATCTCCGATGCGAGATGCGCTCGGGCTTCGGCCTCCGATCCGAACGATTGAGGTTTCTCATCCGCGTAGGGCGGAAGGACGCGGTACACGTTCAGAGCAGTTTCCTCATCAACGCACCTTCGAATCGCTGAGCGCACGGCACTGGTCGCAGTGCGGAAGGCCTGTCCCGCCGGCCGCGAGATGATCTGAGGGGACCGTCCGCCCTTGCGGACAATCGGAACGGTCGTGGTACACGCCGCCGTGCTTGCGTGCTCCAACCTCGTGATACGGGTGAACCTTGGTGAGCATGCGCGTAAACCTCCTGCCTGCCCGCGTCGACTCAGCCTACGTCCGTTCGCGCATGCGAGTACGGTGGGAGTGCACTTCCCCCCAGCGGCGAGAGACATTCCGATGCTCAAGTGCGGCGATTGCGGCGCACCTCTGCAGCTCGTACCTGCGACGAAGGCCGATGCCGAATGGTCCACGGCCCTTCAGCGGTTGACCGAAGGACCGTACGAGTCCCAGTGGTTCTTCTGTCCACGGTGCGCGGCGGGGTGGGTGCAAGACACGTTGGGCGTCGTGAAGCGAAGGCGCTTGGGTGTTCCCGCGCTGCGAAAGCCTGAACCCGTCTAGGGACACTTCGGCGCACGTCGAGATGCTGGCCCCAGCCTGTCCACAGCTGGAGTCAGGACCTCAAGACACGACGCGCGCCCGTGCAGTCCTGCTAGCCCTCGATAGAGGTACCGCCGTGGCGTACTGCCTCATCGTCTCGGCCCAGCCCCAACTTGAAGAGGCCTAGACGCGTCGGGGCCCTGACACCCGCGAGGAGTCAGGGCCTGACGCTCGCCGAGCAACCGGTTTTTGGGGGGCCGAGTGACCCGACGATCACCAGGGACGGTACGCCTCGACCCATGAGACCCATGTGTGAACGCGCCGAGACCCCGACCTTCCGCTTGGGAGTGAAGGCCAGGGCCTCTTCGGCGCTCGCTATCCCGCCTCGTTGGAGGTTCCGAGCGGATAGGCAACCGTCGCGGAAGGTACGCCTCGGGTCGTGAGACCCTTGTGTGAACGCGTCGAGGCTCCGCCACCCGGCAGGGTTAATGGCGGAGCCAAAACGCAACCCCTACCTTGGGAAGCCAACCGACGCCGCGGGGTCTAAGACGGACATCGACCCGACAACGGTACGCCCCAAGATCTGGAAAGTCGACCGAGCGTCTGCCGGTTTTACCGAGCCTCGGGCGTGAGGCTGGCGCTCGTCGTGGGCGCGACATCTCCGGTCCTGGTGCTCGAGGTTGACGACCCCTAGGTTTCGGCCCGTGACCCCGAAGCCGTTGACCCGGACACAGTTCGAATCGGCGACCCATGCCCCGGATGCGGTCTGGCCCTGCTCGACATGCAGGCGACTAGCCACCCCTCCGTGAGTTAGACGACGACGTGCGCGCCGCCTCGGCGAGCTCCCTACTTGTTCCACCTTGCGTAGATCGTTTCTCCGATGTCGGCGAGGGTGCGAGGCCCTTCGTCATCGGTCTGCTGCCAGAGGCCGGGAAGATCCTTCGCCATCGCGGCGACAACCCATGAACACTCGTCCGTCTCGAACAGACCCGCGTCGACGCCCTCGCACGCTCCCCAACCAGCTTTGCCGTACACGCGCACCGGCGCGGTGAGGTCGTGGTCGATCGCAGCATGTACGTGAGGAATCCGACGGGGCAGAAAGTCCACCTTCTCGACTCGGTACAGAATCTCCCGAGCGTGCTCGTCGAGGTGCGTGTAGACCTCAGCGAGGTCATGCGGCGTCGCCGTAAAATACGACGCGCCCTGCTGCAACGAATCGTGCAGTCGGAGCTGCGAGACGCCGAGCGCGTCCATCTCGGCGTTGACGACTTCGCGTCCGCCGAGCTCGCGGATGAGGGCTCGCGTTGCGATGTTGTCGGACAGCACGATCATCAGCCATGCCAGATCTTCCAGGGTGGGCGTCAGGCCCGGCGCGAGATAGCGCAGCACGCCGCTCCCGAGTTCGTGGTCTTCGCCGAGCAGCGTGACACGCCGATTCCGATCGTCGTTGCCGAGCCGAATCGCCTTCGTGTAGGCGAGGAGGACGCAGACCTTCACAGAGCTTTGCGCAGGCATCACTTCGTCGGGTCGAATCGCAACGGTCTCACCTGTGCCGAGATGGCACGCATAGACGCCCCACATCCCCGCACGCGTGGCCAGCATCGCTCGCAGATCGTCCTCAAGGCCCACGACTCGGAGTCTCGCATCCGGCCAAAGCTGCAGGAAAGCCCGCCAGGAGGCCGAGCAGAACTGCCGTTCTGCTCGCGTCGCTCGCAGCCACCCTTGGATTTCGAAGTCGCCTAGCGTCGCCAATATGCGCAGCCTCAGCACCATCCTGCTCGTTCCGATAGAGCTCGCCCTTGGGCTCGGCCTCGGAGCCTCCGCGAGCACTGGCGTGGACGCCGCGGCGTGTGGGAAGACGCTCGACTCGTACCATCAGGCGCTTCTGTCCAGCAACGACAACCTCAGCGACAGTCGAGAGGCTGCGTACCAGACGAACATCGTGAACAAGTGCGACGAGGCGACGTTCGAGGGACTGCTGACGGGCAAGGGCTACGACTACACGAAAGGGCCGGGCGCGATCGCGCTTGGCGATCCTCACAACGTGTGGGTGGCCTTCGGGGGGAAGTAGAGACAGACGCGAGGGGCCCGCGATACGAGAGCAATTCGAGTCGCACCCGTCGGTCTGGTCGAGGCTGAGGACTGACGCGTCGAGGCCCCCGTCTCCTGGGGGGAAGACAATCGGCGGCCCGCGACGCACGACGAGCTCGGGTCGCTTCACCTTGCGGAGTGGAGAACCTGCCCTTGCCGCGACTCCGACCGTACGCGCCGCCGCCGCACGCGTCGAGACCCGAACCGAACTAGGGCCTTCGGGGTCCGCGCCTGGCCATCGCGCAGCGGTGGATCTCTCTGCCGTTCACCGACAGAATCCGCACGTTGGGTTTCCCAGACGCGCCGGCGATGGTCGTCACGGTGTCGTGTTCGTCTACATCAAGGTGCGTACCGCACAGCACACAGAGATACTTGCCCGCTTGAAGTTTCACGCCTCCCCCAAGGCGCTGGGACCTGGGAAGCGCAGGGTCTAGACGCTTCGCGACTCAGCAACCTGAAGCGTAAATCAGACAACCCAGACACGTCGAGACCCCGACCGGGGGGTATCGAGGTCGAGGCCTCAAAGACGCACGACAAGCTCCACCTGGCGATGTGGTTTATCCCTGCCGTTACCCAACCGTACGCGTCCCCCACCAGACGCGTCGAGGCCCCGACGCCGGGCAGGGTGGCATCGGAGCCTCAAGTGACGCGGACCCCTGCATGCCATTGGGAAGTCCGACGCCGCGGGGTCTAGACGGACATCGACTGGGAAACGGTACGCCCCAAGATCTGGAAAGTCGAGACTTCGGACCGGGGCTCCATAGGTGTCGGCTGTCGACGCTCGACCTTCTACCGCTTTCTACCGAGCACCGGCGCGCGGCTGGTGCTTGCCGTGTGCGTGAGTCCGGCTGCATGCGGTCTGGCCTGCAAGAACAGGATCAACTCGGATCGGTGCGGATGGCCGAACACCCCGGCAACGATTTTGAGGGGCTGGTGCCCTTTGGGGCGTGGGGGTTCAAGTCCCCCCTCCGACACGAAGAACCAGAGCGGGCTGGTCCTGGTGTTACCGGTCGGGTGGGGTGATGCTCTGCACCAAGAGGGCGAGGCGGACGCGCTTACGAATGCCGACTTTCTCGCTGGTGCGCAACAAGTGTCCTTCAATCGTGCGGGTACTGAGGCCGAGATGTTCGGCGATCTCGCGGTTCGACGAGCCGTTGGAGGCGCAGCGAGCGACCTGGAGCTCACGACTGGTCAGCGCGAACCTTGCCGCGAACTGTTGCAAGTCGAGGGGTGCTGCTGACCAGCAAGTCGCGCACATGGTACCGAGCGCGGCGAGGTCAACCAGCTCGTCGGGCGGCCCGTCGCCGACGACACTCGCCAGGACCAGAAGGGCTGCGAGCAGGGCGAGCAGCAACGCCGTCGATTCGCGGGCCCTGCGTGTCGGCACGCGACGAGCATGTCGTTCCTGGTCGGGCATCTGCGGCCCCTCGTCTCGCTCCGAAGTATCGGCTGCTCGTCCTCCCGTTGGCCGTCGCGCTGGGCGCGGAAGAGTTCATCCCCGCGGTATCGCCGCCAGCCCACCGGGACTTCGGCACCTTCCTCGGATCGCACGCAGGGCACGTGTTCCTGCACGGTGCGTGGGGCTGGTTCGCGCTGATTCTGGTGCTGTTGATCTTCAACACCGTGCTGGGCGAGGAGCTGCTCTTCCGCGGCTTCCTGCTGCCCCGTATGAATGGCGGCTTCGGCCGGGGCGACTGGGTGGCGAACGGCGTGCTCTTCGCCCTCTACCACCTGCGCGAGCCCTGGGTGATCCCGGCCACTCTCATCGTCGACACGTTCGTGCTCGCGTACCCGGGGAAGCGCTACCAGAGCGCCTGGATCAGCATCGCGGTCCACAGCGCGCAGACGGTCCTGTTCGTCGTCGTCGCGCTCATCCTGGTGGCCTGAGCGCTGCGATGGTCGCGCTCGCAGTGCCAGCACCGAAATACCGCGCCGCGCTGTGGCTCAGACGAGACAGATGTGGACCGAGCTCTGTCAGCGTCTTCGTGACACCACGGAGACGGGGTCAGTCGGACTGCCCGCCGGCGTCGATCGGTGGCCAGTCGGCGGGCCACCAGTCTCCCTGTGGGTCTGTGGTTTGGCCGACCTCGATGATGTAACCGTCGGGATCTCGGATGTAGCAACGGATCTCGTACTGGTGCTGCTTCGGCGGCGTCAGGAACTCTGCGCCCCGGGCGCTCCATTCCGCGTACACGGCGTGGATGTCGGCGACCCGGATGTTGAGGAAGCTGCTGACCCGGTCGGGGTCGCTCGGCGTCTCGAGCGTGACCGTGGGCTTGTCGTCGGTCGGGCCTCCGCCGCGGTTGATGATGATGAAGCTGTTGGCGAGCGCGACATTGGTCGGCTCGGGGCTGAAGACGACCGTGCCGCCGAGCACCTCGGTGTAGAAGCGCCGGGAGCGCTCCAAGTCATCGGTGACGATGAAGTACGCCACCACCATTCGCGCTGCGGGCTGCGTCGGTTCGGCCACGGCCGCCTCCACTCGCTGGTGCCCCATGCCATGCCTACGGCGTCTGAAGCGCTCAGTCAACCACGTTGGTTCATCGACGGTCCGCCGCGGCGTCGGGTCGGAAATCGGTTGTTCTCGAGTTCCGCGTGTGCTGTGCTCGCGCCTCGACCCGTCCGGAAGGGGACCGCCATGCGTCGTCTGTCACTGCTCATCCATCTGGGACTTGATGCCTTCATGGGAGACGTGACGCGACGTGGCAACGTTGAATTTGGGAATCCTGGCGCATGTAGACGCCGGTAAGACCACCCTGACCGAGCGGCTGCTGCATGCGGCCGGCGTGATCGACGAGATCGGACGCGTCGATCACGGTACGACCCAGACCGACTCGCTGGCGCTGGAACGGCAGCGCGGCATCACGATCAAGTCAGCGGTGGTGTCGTTCACGGTCGACGGCGTGGTCGTCAACCTGATCGACACGCCCGGCCATCCGGATTTCATCGCCGAGGTCGAGCGGGTGCTCGAAGTGCTCGACGGCGCAGTGCTCGTGATCTCGGCGGTCGAGGGCGTGCAATCGCAGACGCTCGTGCTCCATCGTGCCCTGCGCCGACTCGGGATTCCGACCGTCATCTTCGTCAACAAGATCGACCGGGCCGGGGCGAACGAGCGCGGAGTGCTCGACGCGATCGGCGATCGGCTCGCAGTGAGGCCGATCCCGATGAACGCCCCTCGCGACATCGGCACGCGCGGAGCGGGCGTGGTGGCGTGGACCTGGAACGACGTCGGCCGCGTCGAGGCGGTCACCGAGGCACTCGCGATCAACGACGACGAGATTCTGCGCCGCTTCCTCGACGGCGAGCACATGACGCCTGACGGTCTGCATGCGGCGCTCGTCGCCCAGACTGCGGCGGGGCGAGTGCACCCGGTGTACTTCGGCTCGGCCATGACGGGCGCCGGAACCGACGAGCTCGCAACCGGTGTTGTCGGTCTGCTGCCGACGGCACCGAGCGATGCCACCGGGCCACCATCGGGCACCGTCTTCAAGATCGGACGGGGGCCGAACGGCGAGAAGCTCGCGTTCACTCGCATGTTCACAGGCACGTTGACGACGCGCGATCGCATTCCGTTCGGCGACGACAAGTCCGATCCGGATCGCGTCACTGCCATTCGCGTCTTCGCAGAAGGCACGACCAGCCGGCGTCAGTCGACGACAGCGGGCGAGATCGCCGAGGTACGCGGTCTCACGAGCGCACGTATCGGCGACCGCTTCGGTGCCGCCCGAGCGCACACACGGCGCCACGCCTTCTCGCCGCCCACCCTGGAGACCGCGGTCGTTCCTCGGGACGAACGTGACCGGCCGGCACTCTTTGCGGCTCTGGCGGACCTCGCCGAGCAGGACCCACTCATCAACTTGCGACAGGACGACACACGGGGCGAGCTGTTCCTGTCGCTCTACGGTGAGGTGCAGCGCGAGATCGTCGCGCAGACGCTTGCGGACGAGCATGGGATCGACGTCGCGTTCCGATCGGTGACGCCGATATGCATCGAGCGGCCGCTCGGAGCCGGATCCGCGATCGAGACCATCCCTCGTCACCGGTCGCCGCACCGGCCATTCCTCGCGACGGTCGGGCTGACGATCGTGCCCTTGCCGCCCGACTCCGGCGTGAGCTTCGCGCTCGACGTCAAGGTCGGATCCATTCCCATGCACGTGTTCGGCACCGTCGATGCGTTCCGCAACGTGATGGCGCGCTCGGTCGAGGACGCGTTGGGCCAAGGTCTCCATGGCTGGACGGTGACCGACTGCGCGGTGACCATGACCGACTCCGACTATCAAGCACCGCCGCGGAAGTGGCCGGGAACCACCCTCTCCGACTACCGGCTCCTGACACCGCTCGTGGTCATGGATGCGCTGCTGCGGGCGGGCACCGCAGTGTGCGAGCCGGTGCTCAAGATCAATCTCGAGTTCCCCGCCGACGTGCTCGGACCGATCATGTCCACGCTCACCGACGTGGAGGCGTTGCCGGGATCGCCGGACATGAGCGGACGCGTGTGCACTCTCGAGGCCGAGATCCGCGCCGCGCGGTTCCACGAGCTCCAATCTCGGCTTCCGGATCTCACGCGCGGCGAAGGCGTGCTCGAGTCAACCTTTGGGGGCTACCGCCCGGTCACCGACACACCGCCGTCGCGCCCGCGCACGGACCACAATCCGCTCGATCGCGCCGACTACCTCAGACGCCTGAAGGGCGTCACGATCGGGGACCCCAATCGGCCGCGGTCGGACTCACACTGACGACTCCCGCTACGTAGGCATCGCGCTTCGAGATCGCCGGCCTACCGCGGGTTCGGTCAGGTTGCGTCCGGTTTCGTTCCCACGATGCAGCGCGCCACGCCCGGAACGCGGACCTGTCCGGCCTGCTCGAACGCGCTGACCTTCGCAATGGCGGCTGCCCGGATCCGCTCCCGGGCCGGTCCATCGACCTGCCGAAGCGCCGCAACTGCGAGCGAGACGTGCTCGCTGATCATCTCCCAATACTGCGAGGGCGATCGCGTCACGAGCTCGACGGCGACGTCCCACTCGGCAACGTCGCGCAGCCCCTCGCCCTCGTACAGGGAGGTGACATATCCCGGGGCCGCGCACCGGAACATGTTCGGCCCGTCGGGGTCCGGTGGTGCCAGGACCGCCTCGGACGCGATTGCCTCCATGGCGATCGTCGTCCAGGGGTTCTCATCCGGCTTGACCCACACGGACGAGCAGAGACGCCCGCCTGGCTTCAGCACGCGGAAGAACTCAGCCGTCGCCTGGACCATGTCCGGGAAGAACATGTACCCGAAGCGCACCGAAACGCCGTCGAACGTGGCGTCTTCGAACGGCAGATCATCGGCGCTGCACACCTTTGTCTCGACATTGGTGACCCCTTGCGCCTTGGCTCGTCGCGCGGCGATCTCCAGCATCTCTGGCACGAGGTCGGTGAGCACCACGCGCCCCTGCGGCGACACCCTCGCGATGCTCAGACCCGGCTCACCCGTGCCCGAGGCAATGTCGAGCTGGTGCTGATCCTCAGCGATGTCGAGACGCTCGATCATCGCGGCACCGACCGGCCCCAGCTGATCCGTGATGACCGAGTCCCACTTCTCCCAACCGGCAGAGAGGCCGGCCCACGCCGCTCGCTGCGCGTCCCTGATCTCATCGGCGCTCGGCATCGACGCCCACGCTATCGACGCCTCCACCGAACGAGAAATCGCGAACCGGATCTGGAGCGAGGCCGTACTGACTCCTTGAGCCCGTCTTCGACGGGACCCGTCACCACGACAAAGGAGTCTCCCGATGCATGCACCTTCCCGCCCCGCCCGCGTCTTCGCGGGGGTCGCGGTTGCCGTCCTCGGTCTCTCGGCCGGCGTCGCGGCAGCTTCGACCTCCAAGCCCGAGACGACGCGGTTCCAGATGTTCCCGCAGTCTGCGTTCGTCAACTGCATGACGCCGAGCCCCGGTGCGCCGACGCCGCGCGTCTCGGTGGAGGTCGACCGTCACAACCAGAACGACACGGCGACCCTCGAGCTGAAGGGCTTCAAGCCGCACCTTGCCTTCGACCTCTTCACCATCCAGCACAGCCCGCAGACCGCCACCGGGGCTGCAGACGCGAACCCGAGCGTTGGTCTCGCCTGGTACCAGTCCGACATCCACGTCGGCGCCGACGGCACCGGCCAAGCCCGGATCAAGACCATCCTGCTCGACCAGATCTTCGGTGTGGACAAGGACGTGTCGCTCGCGCCGACGAACACGTTCCACCTCGGCTTCTGGTTCAACAACCCCGCGGACGCCGGGCACTGCGGCTTCACGGGATCCACGCCCTTCAACGGTGAGCACACGGCCGGACCGCTCGCCTTCGTCACCCGCCCCAGCGCGCGGACGAACCTGGGCCCGCTGTGCTCCAGCCCGACCTCCGGTACCGGTGGCACCTTCACTTGCAATCCGTGACCGGAACACGAATGCCCCGCTCGGCAACGGCGCCGAGCGGGGCATTCGTCGTACCGTTGCTCCCCGTGGACCGGTCCCTGCTCGACGCCTTCCGGCGCCGCGACGACGAGGCAGTGCGCGCGGTGTACCGCGAGTACGGCGGGCTCGTCTACGCGGTGGCCCACCGGGTGCTGGGCCGGCGCGACCTGGCCGAGGAAGCTTCGCAACAGACCTTCGTGCAGGCATGGCAGGCCGCCGACCGCATCGACGTCGACCGGGACCCGGCGCCGTGGCTCGCGACGATCGCGAAGCGCGCGGCGATCGACATCTACCGGCGCGAATCTCGTCGGCCGGCGGGTGCGCTCGACGACGTGGCTGCGGACGACCGCGCGGTGGTCAGCCTGCCGCCGGACCTCGGAGCGATCGATGCCGTCTGGCGGGTACGGCAGGCGATCGACACCCTGCCGGCCGACGAGGCCGTGGTCGTTCGCATGCAGCACCTCGAGGGCATGACGCAGACCGAGATCTCCGAGAAGCTCGGTGTCGCCCTCGGCACCGTAAAGTCGCGGTCGCACCGCGCGCACCGAACGCTCGCAACATTGCTGGGGCATCTCCGGAGTGGGTCCCATGACTGATGGTCTGACGAACGAAGAGCGCGAAGCCCTGATCGCCGGCGATCGGGCCGGGTCGCTCCGACCCGACGAGGCCGACGACCTCGAGCTCATGGCCGATCTGCTCGCCGACCCCTCGACGTGGGCCGAGCCGGACGCGCACCTCGAGAACTCCGTCGTCGCAGCCGTCGCAGCCGCCGATCCCGGATCGGGCACCTCGGCGCCATCGACCGCGACCCGCGCCTCCACAACCGCGTGGTCCCGCCGGCGCCGCATCTTCCTCTCTGCGGTTGCCGTCGCCGCGACCCTCGCCGTCGTCCTCGGCGTGCTCGTCGCGACGAGGAGCAGCTCGCGGGCCGATTACGCAGCCAGTCTCGCCGCGACCAGCCCGGCGTCGGGCGCCCAGGCGTCGGCCGAGATCACCCACACGACGGCGGGCTTCCGGGTCGAGCTCGACGCGCACGGCCTCCCCACGTTGCCGACCGGTGAGTACTACCAGGCGTGGTTGAAGAACGCCGCGGGGACGCTCGTACCGATCGGGACGTTCAGCTCCAGTGACGCTCGGGTCACGCTCTGGTCGGGAGTCTCACCCAAGAAGTTCCCGACGATGACCGTGACGATCGAGAAGACGGACAACATCCAGGAGTCGTCGGGCGTGCGGGTGCTGATCGGCCAGGTGCACGCGGGCTGACCAGCGCGGCGACGGCCTCGGTCGTCGCCGCTGGCGGACGGACGCGCGCGCCGGCGCGCGAGCGCCGCTGTGGCATGCGTCTCGTTCGGCTTGCAGCCCGGTCGAATCGCGAACCGTCGCGCGCGGGACGTCGTATTGCTCACTGAACCCAACAACACGCC
Organism: uncultured Acidimicrobiia bacterium; assembly: GCA_963770105.1. GTDB lineage: Bacteria > Actinomycetota > Acidimicrobiia > IMCC26256 > JAENVU01 > Chersky-806. The sequence goes on from CAVYOL010000002.1 coordinate 1,449,456, forward strand.
ATCCCCCGAAGGAGATCCTCCAATGCGCATCAAGCACCTCATCGGCGTCGCGGCGCTCGGCGCAGTCGCGCTGGCCGCCTGTGGCGGCACCTCATACTCCTCGACGGCTGCGAAGCATCCGTCGGCCAAGCCGGTCGCGAGCACGAGCTCTGCCGCCGCGGTGCAGAGCCGCACCACCTCGCTCGGCCAGGTCCTCGTCTCGTCGTCGGGTCGCACGATCTACGCCCTCACGAAGGACTCGATGACGAACAGCACGTGCACCGGCGCGTGCGCCCAGGCCTGGCCACCGGTGCTTGTCAACACCACCTGGACTGCCGCGCCCGGCCTCGATCGGTCACTGTTCAGCACGATCGTCCGTCAGGACGGGAAGCGGCAGCTCGTTGCCGGCCAGTGGCCGCTCTACACGTTCTCCGGTGACGCCAAGCCCGGCGATGTCAACGGAGAAGGTTCCGGCGGCGTCTGGTTCGCAGTCGGCACGGACGGCAAGCTCATCAAGAACGCGCCGGCGGTGAGCACCGGCACCATGGCGAATGGTGGCTACTGACGGACTTCGGCGCTCCCAAAGCAGCCGACGCACAACGGCGTGCGTCGGTGGGCGCGAGTCGGCCCCGGGGTCATGCAAACCCCGGGGCCGACTCGCGAGGTGCTGATCAGGCCCGCTCGACCTGACGTTCCTTCGGGTCGATGTGCCCCAAGCTCCGCACCACCTTGAACGTGCTGCCCTCCGAGCGGGCGATGTACATGTTCATCCGCACGTGGTGCTCACCGGGCACCATCTCGGCGGGACCTCCCGGGCCCTCCGAGATCTTGGCGTGGTCCAGGGCCGCGATGACCTCGGCCTGGTCGAGCGACCCGGCCTCGTTCACCGCCGCCTCCCAGAGCTTCAGCGCCCGGTACGTCCCCGTGCACGCACTCCCGGCCGTGAACAGCGCGCTCCCGGGGAAGCGCCCGTCGTACCGGTTGAGCAGCTCGATGCTGAAGGGGTCGTCGACCGCCCGGTAGTAGTCCAGGCAGCCGTAGAGCCCCTCGACGTGCTCCGCCGGCACGAGGTTGAGGAAGTTCTCGTCGAAGTACGTGCAGACGATCGTCCCACCCCGAGCCGAGAAGCCCGCGTCGTGCAGCTGCTCGAGGAACGGCGTGAGGCCCGGCGGCACGATCGTGTTGAACACCACGTCCGCGCCGCTCGCCATGATGTCGGCGACGACCTGCTCGTAGTCCAAGTGGTCGAGTGGGAAGTACTCCTCGCCGACGATCGAACCACCCTCCGCGGTGACGACCTCCCGCACCTTCTTGTTCAGCGTGTGCGGCCAGATGTAGTCGGCCGACGGCATGTAGAAGGTCTTGGCACCGGTCTCGCGCATCAGCCACGGGAAGAACGGCTCGATCTGCTGCGCCGGCACGGGACCGGTGCAGAAGATCAGCGGGTGGCTCTCCTGACCCTCGTACTGCTCGGGGTACAGGTACAGCGTCTCCGCCGAGTCGACCACCGGACGCTTGATCGCCTCGCGCGTCGAGCTGTAGATCCCGCCGACCACCACGTCGACGCCCACCCGCTCGACGAGCTTCGCAGCCCGGGCCTCGGCGACCTCGTCGTCGGTCGCGCTGTCCTCGATGAACAGCTCGACCGGCCGGCCGAGGAGCCCGCCTGCGGCGTTGATGTCGTCGATCACCATCCGGGCGACGTTGGCGTTGGCGATCCCCATGAAGGAGAGGGGGCCGGACTGGTCGGTGATCAACCCGACCCGTGCTGATCGATCAGCAGTGTTCGTCATCGTCCCGTCCTCCTAGGCGTCGTAGCTGCCGACGAGGGCAGCCGACTCGGGCTTGGTCAGGTGGCCGGCTTCCTTGAGGATCGGGGGGACGGTCGGGTCGGAGACGAACGCGGCCCAGCCGGTCTCGTCCCAGTCGAACAGGACCCACACCCGGTTGTCCTCGGACGGGTCACGGAAGACCGTGGAGCCCTTGGAGCCGTGGAGCGAGCGCTTCTCGGCGCCCTTGGTGCCGAACACTTCGAGGAACCGGTCGACGTCCTCGACCGTCGTGGTTGCGAGCAACATGGCGATTTCCCTTCGGTTCTGCGGACGCCGACCGGGTTCGATCGGCGTACTGCGCATTCTCCGGAGGTTCCGCCCACGCGGCATCGGTAGAGATACCCATTCGAAATGGGTATCCCGATTCAGGCGCTGACGACCCCGTCGACGACCCGGTGCCGGACCGCCCAACGGGTCGCCGCGGCGCGGTTGTCGACCCCGATCTTCGTGTAGATGTGCGCGACGTGGTGCTCGGCAGTGCGCTTCGAGATGAACAGCTCGGTGGCGATCTCGGTCGCGGTCCTCCCGTCGGCGACGAGGCGGAGCACCTCGACCTCGCGCCGGCTCAGTCCACCGGGGCGATCCTCACGAGGTCGCGGTGCCGGGTCCCGACGCGCGACGTCGATCTGCTGGCGGGCGTACACGGCCGCGTCGCCGAGATCGAGCGCGACGCCGTCGGCGGTCAGCTGCTCCCTGCGCTTCGGCCCGAGGTCGCGGGCGACCCGGTGCGTGAGCTCGGCGAGCTCGGGCACGTGGTGTGCGCTCGACGGCTCGTTGGTGAGCGCGCCGAGGAGCACGGCCGCGGGCTCGGGCCGGCCCAGACGCTCGAACAACGCGGGCACGCTCGCGAGGGTGATGATCAGCTGCGGCACGTTGCCCGCACGCTGGAACTCGGTGATCGCATCGGCGAACAGCCCGAGTGCCGCGGCGGGCTCACCGTCGGAGGTGTGGAGCCGCGCGGCGTCGCGCGCGATGAAGCCCTGGAAGAACCGGACCCGCTGGTCGCGCACGACGGCCATGCCCTCGTCCCAGGCCGCGAGCGCACGACGCGGCTCCGTATGGGAGAACGCCATGCCCGCGATCCACAGCGAGTACGCGATCCAGTACGGGTTGCCGAGCCCGCGAGCCACCTCGACGGACTCCTCGGTGAGCGCGAGCGCCTCCTCGGTGCGGCCGGCGGACTGGAGCCCGTCGACGTAGGAGGAGAGGCCGTACCCGCGCTCGCGGCCGTAGCGCCGGGCGACCTCGCCGGTGAGCTCGATGTAGCGGTCGAGGTCACCGCAGTAGACCGCGCCCAGCGCCTCGATGAACGAGGCGTATCCGGGCGGACACGGCTCGTAGCGCTGGTCGCGTTCCAGCTCGGTGGCGCGGTGCGCGTTCGCGCGGGCGGCCTCGGCCCGTCCCGCGAAGCACGCGTAGCCGGCGCCGGTGTAGAGGCGGGGGAGCCGGCGCACGTCCGCCGCGGTCGCGGGTTCGAGCAGCTCCTCGGCCCACGCGAGCGTCTCGAACAGCTGGACCGAGAAGCCCATCAGCGCCGCGTGCGCCGCGACGTCGGTCGCGACCTCGAGGTCGCCGCGGAACGCGCTCCACCGGTACGCGGTGCGGAGGTTGCCGAGCTCGGTCTCGACCCAGTCGACCGCGGCGCGCCAGCCGGGCCCCTCCCAGGTCTCCCAGCGCGTCGCCGCCTCCCGTGCGAAGTACGCCGCGTGACGGTCGCGGGCGTCCTCGAGCCCGCCGTGCTCGGCCAGGCGGTCCTCGGCGAACTGCCGGATGGTCTCGAAGAGCGTGTAGCGGGTGCGAGGGCCGGTATGGTCCGCGACGACGAGCGACTTGCGAACGAGCGAGTCGAGGTGCCGGAGCACGTCGACGTCGTCCGCGTCGTGGACGACCGGGCCGAGGCCGGCCAGGTCGAAGCCTCCGGCGAAGACCGCGGTGGTGCGGAGGAGGGCGCGCTCGTCGTCGGTCAGCAGGTCGTAGGACCACTCGACGGCGTTCCGCAGCGTGAGCTGGCGCTCGGGACCGGGCGTCGCACCCTGGAGCAGGCGGAAGCGATCGGCGAGCCGGTCCCGGACCTCGACCGCACTCATCGCCGCCATGCGGGCCGCGGCGAGCTCGATGCCGAGCGGGAAGCCCGTCGACGGTCTCGCAGATCTCGGTCACTGCGTCGGCGGACTGCCGCGTCGTTGAGCCCGAAGTCGGGGCGCACGGCTCGCGCCCGGTCGACGAAGAGCGCGACCGCGTCGGAGGCCACACCACCCTCGCGAGCGAGCGGCGGGACTGCGATCGTCGACTCGCCGGGGACACCGAGGGCCTCGCGTGACGTGGCGACGATCCGCGCCCGGCCCGAGCGGCCGAGGACCGTCGTGATCGTCGAGGCGGCCCCGGCGAGGACGTGCTCGCAGTTGTCGACCACGAGCAGCAGCTGCCGACCGGCGAGCGTCTCGGCGATGGTCTCGACGAGCGGGGTGTCGGCCCGCGGCGTGATGCCGAGGATGGTGGCGATCGCCGCCGGCACCGAGTCCGGATCGCTCACCGACGCGAGCTCGATCAGCCAGACTCCGTCGGGGAACTCTCCGGCGACCTCGCTCGCGACCTCGACCGCGAGACGGGTCTTGCCGACCCCGCCGACGCCGGTCAAGGTGACCAACCGGTGCACGCGCACGAGCTCGCCGACCTCGCCGACCGTCTCCTCGCGCCCGATCACGGAGCTCAGCTGCTGCGGGAGGTTCCCGGTCACCGCGTCGGCGCTGCGCAGCACGGGGAAGTCGGCCCGCAGACCGTCGGCGAGCACCTGGTACACCGACATCCGGCCGCGCAGCCCTCGCAGCCGGTGCTCGCCGAGTGGGCGCAGACCGACGCGGTCGCGCAGCAGCACCTCGGTCGCGTCGGACACGAGCACCTGCCCGCCGTGCGCGATCGACATCAGCCGCGCGGCGCGGTTGACCTCGCTGCCGAAGTAGTTCCGGTCGCGCTCGATCGCCTCACCGGTGTGCAGCCCCATGCGGACCGCGAAGTCGACCGCGCTGTCGTCGCGGAGCTCCTCCTGGGACTCGAGGGCAGCGGCCGTCGCGTCGGCCGCGGTCGAGAACGCCGCGCAGAACCCGTCTCCGCCGGTGCCGAACACGTAGCCGTCGTGCCGCTCGATCGCGGCCCGCACGATCGCGTCGTGCACGCGCAGGGCGTCGGCCATGTCGCTCGGATCTTCCTCCCACCGACGGGTGGAGTCCTCGATGTCGGTGAAGAGGAACGTGACCGTCCCGCCCGGACGCCCGCGGGGCATGTCCAGACGGTAACGCAACGGAGGTCCGGCACGACGTGGGCATCGATCAGGATCGAAGAAGCAATCACCGGGTACGTCCCCGTACAGTCGTCCGCAGGCAGTCCGTCCGTGAGAAGGAGGCAAGACCGGTGAAGACGATGACCTGCAAGCAGCTGGGTGGCCCGTGCGACCTTCCGCTCCGTGGAGACACCGCGGACGAGGTGATCAAGGCGCAGGACCAGCACCTGAAGGAGACGGTCGCCGCGGGCGACGACACCCATCAGGATGCCCTGAAGGCGATGAAGGGCCGGTGGAAGCGTCCCGTGTCCGGAATGAAGTGGTACAAGACCACCAAGCGCGATTTCGCCGCACTCCCGGAGGACTGATGCGCCGGCCGCGTCGAGGTCGGTGATCGGTCAGTAGCGCTCGACGAGGTGGGCCCGGGTGGTCGGGAGCTCGTAGGGGTCGGGCCAGAAGTCGGTGATCCTGCTGATCCGGCCCTCGTGGTCGAGATCGAAGAAGCAGACGCCGGGTTGCGTGCCCTCCGGCCCGCTGAACTCCACCCAGCTCGCCGCGTGGTGACCTTCACCGACGATCCGTTCGACGGTGAGGTGCCAGTCGTAACGGAACCCTTCGACGTTGAACCTGATGTAGGCGGCTCGGCCGCGCACCCGTTCCCGGGTCTGCGGTCCCTCGTAGGTGACCTGATCGGCGAGCAGGTCACCGAAGCGTTGCCAGTCTCTGGCTTCGGCCGCCATCCAGTAGGCCTCCACCACGCGGTGGGCGTCTTCCACTGTGGACCTCCTCGTGATCAGGGAGTCAGCACGACCTTTCCGGGAATGTGCTTGGTGGACTTGGCCATGAAGGCTTCGCGTGCATCCGCCAGCGGATAGGTGGCGCCGACCTCGGGGCGCAGCGTCCCGTCGTCGACGAGTCGGGTGATCTCACGGAGCTGGGCCCCGTTCGCATCGCGAATGAAGCCCACTGTTCGGATGTCGGTTCGATCGGTCTGCGGCGGGCCCACGATCGAGACCAGCGCTCCACCGGGCTTGACGAGCGCCGCCGAGCGAGCGAGCACGTCCCCGCCGATGATGTCGTAGACGAGGTCGACCGGGCCGACGGTGGTCTCCCAGCCATCCCGCTCGACGTCGACGAATTCCTGGGCGCCAAGGTCCAGCACACGTTGGCGCGCGCCGGCGCGACCGGTTCCGATGACGTGGGCGCCGGCCCAGCGGGCGAGCGGCACCGCCATCGACCCGACCCCACCACCCGCGCCGTGAATGAGCACGGTCTGGCCGGACTCGAGATGACCGTGGTCGAACAGCGCCTGCCACGACGTGAGCGCAGCTTGCGGGATGGCGGCGGCTTCGACGAAGTCGACGGTCGTCGGCTTCGGCGCCAGGCTGCGGACCTCGATCGCCACGTAGTCGGCGGCCCAACCGTCGCGGTAGCCGTCGATCAGCCCGTACACCTCGTCGCCCACGGACACGCCGGCGGCGCCGTAGCCGAGCGCCACCACGATCCCCGATCCCTCGTGGGCAGGGATGCGCCTCCCGCGGTCATGGCCGGCCCGATCAGTCGAGAGCGGCCAGAGCAGCTCGGTCGGGGTGAAGCTCGCGGCGCGCACCTGCACGAGCGCATCACCGATTGCCGGCTGGGGGTCGGGGGCGTCCTCGAAGACGAGGCCATCGATGCCCTCGAAGCCCTGCGGTTCCTGGAAGCGAACAGCCTTCATAGAAGCCTCCTTGGCCATCAGGGGGATAACGCGAGGGTTACCCAGACGACGAACGACCCACACCCGAATCGACAGCTGTCGGCGATGAGCCCGAGGAACGCTCAGCCCGGTTCGAGCGCGATCTCCTCGCTCGTGGTCTCCCGCCCGCGGGGGAACAGGCGCCACCCGACGAGCAACGAGCTGAGTGAGACGAGGAAGCCGGCGAGCATCGCGATCCGGATCCCCTCGACGAACGCGTCGTCGGCGGCGTCGAGCGCATCGTCATCCTCGGTGATGCTGCGCGGGAGTGGCCGGCCCGGCCCGATCAGGCTGGCGATCGCGTGGGGGTTGGCGTCGTCGACGACGGTTTGCACGACCTCGTTGCGCTGGACGGGGTCCGCGATGACGGGCTTGAGGTCGTGCGGGAGGGTCACCGAGATGGTCACGGCGAGGATGCTGCCCATGATGGCGAATCCCGCGGTCGAGCCGAGGGCGCGTTGCGAGCTCAGGATCCCGGAGGCCATCCCGGAGCGCTCGGGTGGGATCGACCCCATCGCCTCACTCGTCGCGGCGGCGACGGACATGCCGCCGGCCGCGCCGATGAACGCCAGCGCGACCAAGGTCACCCACAGCGTGCCGGCGTTGCTCGCCGCGAGGATGCCCGTCCCGATCACCACGCAGCCGAGTCCGATGAGCGTGGGCGTGCGAGCCCCGCGCGCGGCCACGATCTTGCCGGTGATGGGCGAGAGGATGATCGTGGGAATCGTCATCGCGAGCAGGAGCACGCCGGTCTTCTCGGGGCTGTACCCACGCACGTTCTGGAAGTACTGCGTGATGATGAAGAGCGTCCCGTAGATGCAGAAGAGGGTGGCGAAGACCGCGTAGATCGCCGCGTCGTAGACCCGGTTGACGAAGACGCGCACGTCCATCATCGGATCTCGTGCCTGGATCTCGTAGCGCACGAAGAGGACCAGCACCACCAGCGCCGACTGCGAAGCTGCCGAGGATCGGCGCCGACAGCCAGCCGCTGTGGCCGCCCTGGATCAGCGCGTACGTGAGCGCGCCGACGCCGACGATGAAGAGGATCTGGCCCGGCACGTCGAAGCTTCGGCTCGCGGGATCGCGTGACTCACTGACGGCTCGCAGCGTCAGGACGATGGCCAGGATGCCGATCAACGGGTTGAACAGGAAGATGCTGCGCCAGCCGATGTGCTCGGTGAGGATGCCGCCGAGTGTCGGCCCGATGGCGAGACCGACCGCGGCGATGCCGGTCCAGATCCCGATCGCCCGCGCCTTCGCCGTCGGGATCCGGGTACGCGGCACCGACCAACGCCAGCGAGGTGACGTTGACGACCGCCGCCCCGATCCCCTGGAGGCCGCGCGCCGCGATGAGCACGCCGAGCCCCGGGGCGAGCCCGCATCCCAGCGACGCCACGCAGAAGATCACGATCCCGACGATGTAACCGAGCCGGCGACCGTAGTGATCGCTGAACGTCGCGCCGGACATCATGAACATCGCCATCGTCAGGCTGTAGCCCGCGACGACCCACTGCATCCCCGACTCGCCGGTACCGAAGCTGCGCTGGATGTCGGGGATCGCGACGTTCACGATCATCGCGTCGAGGAAGATCATGAAGAGCCCGAGCCCCGTCGCGACGAGCGTCCACGCGCCGGTCCTGGTCGCGGGGGCCGTGCTCATCCGGGCGAGATTAGGCGGCAGCCGCAGCCGCGGGGTCGATCCTCGGAACGACGATCCACAGCACAATGGTCTGATGCACCGCCGACGGCATCCCAGAGCACTCATGTGGGTCGCGCTCGCGTGCGCCGCAATCCTGAGCGGGTGCACGGGCGGAGACGCGTCGAGCGGACGGCCGGAGGGGAAGCACGCCCAGCTGCTGGTCACGAGCGCGGGATACGACGTTCCGGCGCCGCTCGCGCGCGCGGCACGGGGCACGCTGATCGGCGCCCGCGACGCGGCCGCACCCGCGCGGCTGCTCGGGGCCGGGCGGGCCTGGCAGGTCCTGTACCACTCGACCGATCTGTCGGGTCACGACATCGCAGTGAGCGGTCTCGTGCTGGTGCCCAAGGGAAAGGCACCAGCCCACGGCTGGCCGCTCGCCGCGTGGGCGCACGGCACGACGGGGCTCGCGGATCAGTGCGCGCCGTCGATCGCGAAGGATCTCGGTCGCGATTCGAGTGCCGTGCGGGAGGTGCGCGCGTTGCTGGGACAAGGCCTCGCGGTCGTCGCGAGCGACTACCCCGGACTCGGAACGCCGGGAGTGCACACGTATCTCATCGGACGGGCCGACGCGCGGGCGGTGATCGACGGCGTCACCGCCGCGCACTCCCTGCTCGGGCCGAAGGTCTCGAATGCATGGTTCACCGTCGGGCACTCCGAGGGTGGTCAGACCGCGCTGTTCGTCGCGCAAGCCGCCGGCGAAGGACGATCACCGTTGCGTTTCCTCGGCACCGTCGCGCTCGCACCGGCGTCGACCCTGAACGCGATCATCCCCCTTGCCGAGACCACCAAGGATCCGGTCGAGCAGTCGTACCTCATCTATGCACTCGAGGGGCTTCAAGCAGCCGGTGCCGATGTGCACGTCGAGTCGCTGCTCACTCCCGAGGCCCGTGCCGCGCTCCGGGACACGACGACGGGTTGCATCGACGACATCGTCCGCGACCTCACGACCCGGCCGGTCGGCCGGCTGCTCACCGCGGACGCCGCGACCGAGGATCGACTCAGCGCGTTGCTCGCACAGTACGACAACCCGGACCATGCGCCTGCCGCGGCACCGATCCTGATCACCCAGGGCACCGCCGATCGCGACGTTCCGGAAGGCGCGACCCAGGGGCTCGTCTCACGGTTGTGCGCGCTCGGCGACCGGGTCGAGTACCGGGTGTACACCGGCTTGGACCACAACAACCTCGTGGCCGGCTCCCAGACTGTCCTCACCGATTGGATCCGGGCGCGTCTGGCCGGCGATCCGCCTCCCACAACCTGCTGACGACCACTCGACGTCGGCGTTAGCCTTCGGTCGTGGTCGAGCAGGGCGGGATCGAGACCGACTACCTGGTCGTGGGCGCGGGCGCGATGGGCGTTGCGTTCGTCGACAGCCTGATCGAGCACTCGGACTTCGACGTCGTGATCGTGGAGCGCCGGCATCGCGCCGGCGGTCACTGGCTCGACTCCTATCCCTTCGTCCAGCTCCATCAGCCGTCCGCGAACTACGGCGTCAACTCGACGGTCCTCGGCCAGGACCGGACCGAGCCCGACGGCATGGATGCCGGCTTCTACGAGCGGGCCAGTGGCACCGAGATCTGCGGCTACTACGACGAGATCATGCGCCACCGCCTCCTCGCCTCCGGTCGGGTCCGGTTCTTCCCCATGTGCGACTACCTGGGGGACCGGCGCTTCCGCTCGCTCGTCAACGGCGACGTCACCGAGGTGACGGTTCGAAGACGCGTGGTCGACGCGACGTACATGACAACACTCGTGCCGGCTCGCGAACCGGCGCCGTTCGCCATCGCCGAGGGCGTGCAGTGCGTTCCGGTCGGCGAGCTCACGAAGGTTGCGCACGCCCCCGCGGGCTACGTCATCGTCGGCGGCGGGAAGACCGCGCTCGACGCCATCTGCTGGCTGCTCGATCGCGGGACGCCCGCCGACGACATCACCTGGATCCGACCTCGCGACTCCTGGCTGTTGAATCGCCGCTTCTTCCAGCCCGGCGAAGGCGTCCTGGAGACCTTCGAAGGGATCGTCCTCGAGCTCGAGGCCGTGCGCGACTGCGACTCGATCGAGGAGATCTGCGACCGGCTCGAAGCCCACGAGGTCCTGGTGCGCGTCGACCGCTCCGTGGCGCCGACCATGATGAAGGGCGCCACGCTGAGCGAGGGCGAGCTCGCGCAGCTCCGTCGGGTCGAGAACGTCGTGCGGCTCGGCCACGTGGAACGTATCAACCTCGACGGGATCGTGCTCGAGGGTGGGACCATCGCGACGAGTCCGGAGCATCTGCACGTGCATTGCGCCACGCGCGGGCTGAGCGACCGCCCGCCGGTACCGATCTTCACGGACGAGAGCATCACGTTGCAGGTGCTGTCACGGGTCAGCCTTTGCATGTCGTCCGCGTTCATCGGCCTGGTCGAGGCGAGCGATCGTTCGACGGCTGAGAAGAACCGCCTGTGCGTCCCCAATCCATGGCCGCAGACCGCGTTCGACTTCCTGCGCGCCATCCTGTTGGGCATCAGGACCGAGATGCAATGGCAGGACCCCGACACCAGCGCCTGGGTCGAGAGCTCGCGGTTGAACCTCGTCGGCGCACTGACTCGGCATCCGGATCAGGCGGCAGTCGAAGCGCTCCAGGGTCGATTCCTCGCCGCGGTGTTCCCCGCGCTGGAGAGCTTCGAACGGTTAGCCGCAAATGCCACCGACGCCGAGCGCGCCCGGATCTTTCCCGCGCCGGTCTAGCCGGGGAAGAGCTCGAAGTCCGCGAAGTCGAATCCGGGTGAGACGACGCAGCTGACGAGCGCGTCCGCGTCCGAGGGCCGGGTCCGTTGCCACACGCCGGCCGGGACGACGATCTGGGGTCGCTGTCCAACCGCGAGATCGACGCCGAGCGTCTCGACGGCGCCGGGGCCCGGTTCGGACCCGTCGCCGCCGAGCTCCAGAGTGACCATGCCGCCATGCGCGAGCCAGATCTCCTCGGAAGCCACACGGTGCCACGCCGACGATTCACCCGCCAGCAGGAGAAAGAGGATCAGGGTCGCAGTGGCGCGGTCCCGACCGTCGCGGGTTCGGACCCGCTCGTCCGCCATCCACGTCTGGCGGTACCAGCCGCCCTCGGGATGCGGCTGCAGGTCGAGCTGCTCCGCCAGCGGTGGCCTCATCGACTCATCATGCCTTGCGCCGTGGCCCGGCCCGGTCGGGGTGCGCGACCATGAATCGTCACGACCCCCGGGGGGACACGAACCATGCCGACACCGACGTTCGACCAGCTGGTCCAGTTCCGCGAGGACTACGTGGACTCGTGGAACTCCGGCGACAAGGAGCGCTTCGCCGCGAACTGGCGCCAGTTCCTTGCCCGTGACGACGGCTTCCAGATGTTCGACCCGGTCGGGACCCCCATGAAGCGTGGCCTCGTCGAGTGCGCCCTCGATCCGTTCGACCTGTGGCAGCCGGTGGTGAGGTTCAACGTCCCGAAGGAGACCTTCTTCGTCTGCGGCAACGAGATCGCGTGGGTCATGGAGAACGTCTTCGACGACAACGGCACCGAGGCCCGGTCACCGAGCATCGAGAACTACACGTTCACCGAGGACCGCGAGGTGCACATCCGCACGTGGTACGTCGTGCCGTCTGGTGGCCCGCTGGGGGAGCAGATGAGCGAGTACCTGCCCGACGGGGGTCCGCGATCGGGCTGATCAGGACGAAGTCGGCGAGGTGACGCGGGAGTGATGCAGCCGGTCGTGCATGCTCTCGGTTGCACACCCGACTGATGGAGGCGCCACATGATCACCCTGCTCATCACCCATGAGGTCGACGACGTCGACAGCTGGCTCGCCGCGACGACCCGGGAGGAGTTCTTCGGGCCGCTCGGCATGAGCGCGCGGACCTTCGTCGACCCGACCGGCACGAACCGGGTCGGCCTGCTCGCCGAGGTCCCGAGCATGGAGGCGTTCCAGGAGGCGATGTCGACTCCCGCGGCGGCCGCGGCGATGCAGAAGGACGGCGTGCGCCCGGACACGATCGTGACGCTGGTCGAGGGCTGAGCCCACCGGCGCGCTGCCGGTTCAGAGCGTCGACGTCCAGGTCGGGTCGAGCAGGGTGGCGAGCGCCTCCATCTGCTCGACGTGGTGCGTCACCGACCGGCTCGGGAAGCGGTAGTTGAGGATCGTCGCGCCGCGCTCGAGGTGCTCGTGCGCTTGCTCGACGACGCGGTCGGGTTCCACCAACGGATCGAGCACCGGCTCGGGCCAGAGCGCGACGTCGAGCGGTGTCGCGCGCTGCGCCCAGGCCGGCGCGTCCCGAGCGCGGTCGAGCATCGAGCGGACCTCGTCGGGCCCGATGATGAACGGCACCCACGCGTCGCCGAGCTCCACGGCGCGACGGAGCGACGGCATGGTGCGGCCGCCGACCCAGATCGGCAGATCTGCTTGGATCCCGGTCGGGTCGACGACGACGTCGTCGAACGACCAGTGCGGGCCGTCGTAGCGCGGTTCGAGCCGTCCCCACGCGGCGCGGATCGCCCGGATCGCGTCGTCGGACCGTTCACCACGGCCGGCGAGGTCGCGGCCGAGCATGGCGAACTCTTCTTGCAGCGATCCCACTCCCACCCCGAGGATCACGCGCCCGTTGCTCAAGCGGTCGAGGGTGCTGTAGTGCTTCACAACCTCGAGCGGGTGGTGGTAGGGCAGGACGACCATGTTCGTGGCGAGCCGGATCCGGTCGGTGACGGCCGCGAGGTACGACAGCGTCGAGAGCAGGTCCCAGTACCGCTTGCCCCGGCGCGCCTCCACGTCGACCGGCACTGCGATGTGCTCGCTGGCGGTCAGATGGTGGTAGCCGAGGCGGTCGGCGGCCTGCGCGACCTCGACCAGGTCATCGACGGTCGCGTCGACCTCCCACTCGTTGTGCGCGCGGGGGAGGAGGATGACGATCGGCGTGATGATCCCGAGGCGCACGACCGCGCAGGCTAGGCGCCGATCAGGGTCGCGCCGTTGGATCCGCCACCCGACTCTTGCGGTACCGGCGGGCACTGCGCCGGGCGGCCAGCTTCAGGATCGGAGCCGGCGGTTCGAGCTCGAGGCCGCGCATCAGCGCCCCGACATCTTCGAGGTGCCAGACCTCGACGAAGACCCCGCCGGCGGCCCGGAAGATCTCCTGTCCCGACATCTGCACGGGGCGACCGGTCGGCGGAAGCCCGAGGAGCTCGAGCGGTCCCGTGTGCGTGCCTGTCATGGTCCAACGTCCGGTGACGAGGTCACCCTGCTCGAATGCGACATCGAGGGTGAAGACGAGATCGGGGAAGGCCGTGCGCACCGATCTCGCGGCCCAGATGTCGCCCGCGCGGCCGCTCGGTTGTCCGGGTACCGCGTTGTGATCGATCAGATCCTCCGCGAGCAGCTCGTCCGCGACTGCGAAGTCGCCCGCGCCCCAGACCTCGAAGAGCCAGCGCCGGTACCTCTCGACCAGTGTCCCGTCCATGCCGGTCATTCGCCCCGCGCCGTGATCCGGATCAGCCGTGCCGCCGACGGACCGGGTTCCGTTAGCGTTTGCGCATGGCTCGAAGCGAGCACGTGGAGCTGGAGCTGGCCGGGCGAACGTTCTCGCTCTCCAGCCCCGACAAGGTGATGTTCCCCGAGCCGGGGATCACCAAGCTGGACCTCGTGCGCTACTACGAGTCGGTCGAGGCGCCGCTGCTGCGGGCGATGGGTGGTCGGCCGGTCCTGATGGAACGGTTCCCCCACGGCGTCGGCGGCAAGTCCTTCTTCCAGAAGCGCGTGCCCGAGAACGCGCCCGACTGGCTCCAGACCGCCATCGTCAGCACGCCGAACGGGACGACGTCCGAGGCGCTGGTCGTGGCCGACCTCGCGCACGTCGCGTGGGCGGTGAACCTCGGCTGCCTGGGCTTCCACGTCTGGCCGAGCCATGCCGACGACCTCGAGCACGCCGACGAGCTCCGCATCGATCTCGATCCGCAACCCGGCGTCACGTTCGACGATGTCCGGGACGCCGCGCGCGAGGTCCACGCGCTGTTCGACGAGCTGGGCATCGAGTCCGGGCCGAAGACGACGGGCAACCGGGGCATCCACGTCTACGTGCGGCTCGCGCCGCGTTGGTCACCGACCCAGGTGCGCGCAGGGGCCGTAGCGGTGGCCCGCGAGCTCGCACGCCGTCGCCCCGACGCGATCACCGACGCGTGGTGGAAGGAGGAGCGCGGCGAGCGGGTCTTCATCGACTTCAACCAGAACGCCCCGCACAAGACGGTGTTCGGCGCGTGGTCGGTGCGGGCGCGCCCCGAGGCCCAGGTGTCGACACCGTTCGCCTGGGAGGAGCTGGACGAGATCGAGCACGACACGCTCACGGTCAGCACGGTGCCCGCTCGGGTCGCCGAGCACGGCGACCCCTGGGAGCGCCTGGACGCGCCGCCACAGTCGTTGGAACCGCTGCTCGAGATGTACGACCGGGACCTCGCCTCGGGGATGCAGGACGCGCCGTGGCCGCCCGTCTACCCGAAGATGCCCGGCGAGCCACCCCGGGTCGCGCCCAGCCGGGCGAAGAAGCCGTAGCCGCGCCGACCTCGGAATCGAGGTGTCCGCCGCGGATGAGCCGGTATCCGTTGACTTTTCAGGCGTCAATGCACCCCTTGCATTGCGTGCCGGATGGTAGGAGGCTGCGGGTGGGCGCAGCTCGCGCCCGGGCAAGCGAAAGGGCAGATCATGTATTTGTTCACTCGACGTACCCGTCTCACAGGTGGAGACGGCGCGGCCGGGGTCACGTGGGCCGCGTCGATCGCCACCAAGGTGAAGGAAGTCACCGGTCAGGAGATCCAGCTCTGGGGCACCGTGTACTCGCCGGGCTTCGGAACCATCTCGTGGACCGGCTGGTTCGAGGACCTGGCCGCGCTCGAAACCGTCGGCGACAAGCTGCAAGGCGACGCCGGGATGCAGAAGCTCGCCGACGAGGGGACGAAGCACACCGACGGGATGCTGGACGACGGTCTCGTGCAGCCGATCTACGGAGCGCCGGATGCTTCGGTTCCCACGCAGTACGTCGGCGGAGCGGTCGCCGTCGCGGCGGCCGGCAACATCGAGCGGGCGATGAGCGCGGGCATCGAGATCGCGCAGAAGTCCGAGAAGATCACCGGATTGCCCACGATGTTCGGCCGCTCGATGACCGGCCCGTACGGTGCCGTCGGTTGGCTGACCGGGTACGAGAACATCACCGCGATGGAGAAGGCCGAGGACGCGCTCGGCGCCGACACGAGCTGGCTGAAGCTCCTCGACTCGACCAAGGGCTGCTTCGTCGAGGACGCGAACCTCACCCAGGCCACGATCTACCGCCGGCTCGCCTAGGCGGGAGCGTCCGTGTGGGGTCCTCGCGGCAGGGTGCGAGGACCCCACGCGGTCAGGCCGCGCCGGCAGGGTCGCTCCGCTCCGGTGGAGCGGGCGCAGCGCCGGAGGTACCGTCAACGCCATGTCCGAGAACCTCAAGACGCTGGCCGAGTACTCCGACGCGATGTTCCGTGGTGACACGAAGGCCGTCTACGACTTCTGGGCGCCCGAGTTCCAGAGCCACGTGACGGCACGAGTTGCTCCGGATCGCGTCGGTACCGACGTACGTGGCGAGGAGCAGGAGTGGTGGCAGCAGATCATGGCGGCGCTGCCCGACATGGAGTTCCGGGTCAACCTCGTGATCGAGTCCGACGACCTCATCGTGTCGAACTGGAGCGTCGTCGGGACGCACACCGGAGCGCCGTTCTTCGACGTCCCGCCGTCGGGCGAGCCGGTCGAGATCAACGGGACCGCGATCGTGCGGATGCGAGACGGCAAGATCGTCGAGCACTGGGGCGGCCCGCACTGCCAGCAGGGTCTGGGCCTCATCCGCTGACCGCCGCGCGGCAGGCGGTGGGGCGCACCGAGGCCGGACGCGTCGAGGCCCCGACTCGGGCAGGGGGTCGGGGCCTCAAGACGGTGACTCGTGTTGCCTTGCCACTGGGGGGCAGCCAGGCAAACCGTAGGTACCCGAGATCCCGGGGCCGTAAACATCTCCCGGCCACATCTCGTGGTGGTTGCTCCTAGCGTGGCGCTCCGGGCTCGGGTCCACGAGCACGAGAACCCAGGGGGATCAGGGGATGAGCGACTCGGACGGGACACTGCGGTGCGACGCGTGGGTGGTCACCGAGCTCGGTGACCCGGTCAAGGTGATGGAGCGCAAGCCGGTCGAGGTCCATCTCCCGGGCCCGAACGAGATCCGGGTCGCGGTCGAGTCGTTCTGCCTCAATTGGAATGACATCGACGTGATTCGCGGCCGGTACCTGACCCTGCCGCTCGAGGCACCGTTCGTGCCGGGCATGGAGTCCGTCGGTGTCGTGGAGAGCGCCGGTGCAGGCGCCGAGCACCTCCTCGGTCAGCGGATCGTCGGCATCCCGGTCATGGCCCACGGTGGCTACGCGACCCACGCGATCGTCGATGCCGCGACCGCGCTCGCGATCCCGGCGGCGATGAGCAGCGCCGACGGCGCCGCGCTGCACTACCCGTTCCACCTGGGTTGGTTTGCCCTCCACGAGCGGGCCCGGCTCCAGCCCGGCGAGACCTTGCTCGTGCACGCGGGCGCGGGTGGTACCGGCTCGGGCGCACTCCAGATCGGCAAGGCCCTCGGCGCAAAGGTCATCGCGACCGCGGGCACGGACGAGAAGGTCGAGTACTGCAAGGCGCTGGGAGCGGACCACGCGATCAACTACCGCAGCACCGACTTCGTCGCGGAGGTCGAGGAGCTGACCTACGGGCGCGGCGTCGACGTGGCCTTCGACGCAGTGGGCGGAGACGTGACCCTGCAGACGTTCAAGTGCATGGGGTTCAACGGCCGGCACCTGATGGCCGGATGGAGCGTGGACATCCAGCTCGAGCACGCGAGCTACTTCACGCCGTGGCCGATCGCGTACGGCAACTTCTCGCTGTGCGGTGTCTGCCTCGTCTACGTCAACGACCCGCTGGGCACCCGGCGCACGATGGGGTTCAACTGGCCGTCGCGAGCCGAGGGGCAGGTGGCGCACGCGAAGATCCTCGAGCTGTTGCGCACCGGCGCGATCCATACTGCGATCGGGCGCGAGCTCACCTTCGAGGAGATCCCGGAAGCACTCGAGTCGATGGAACGGCGCGAGACCGTCGGCCGCCTGGTCGTCAGCCTCTGACCGAAACCGGCGCGGGCAGGCGGATGCCGGCGCGCCTCAGGAGAGCGAGCTCAGCGTCTCCGAGGGTGCCGCGGCTCGGTCCTCGTCCAGTGCGCGACAGAGCTCGCAGCGCGCGAGATCGCCGGTCCCCGAGGCAAGGTGATCGGACGGGATCCGCTGTCCGTTCGGACAGTCGCTCCGATCGTGGTGGACACCGCCACGATGGGTCGCGCCGAGCGAGCGGTACGGACCAACCTTTTTCAGCAACGTCATGCGCACCCCCCAGAGTGCGCCCCCGCCGGAGACCCTACCGGGTCGAGCCGCCCGCGGGCATGAAGCCCTCCTTTCGGGAAGAATCCCGGACCGGTACCGACCGCGACCAACCTCGAAAGGCGCCCACATGCTGGGAACGAGCAGCTATCCCCAGGCCTACGTCGACGCGTGCCGAGCGCGCATCGCCCACCAGCTCAAGACGTACCGGGCCCTGGTGAAGACCGCGAAGCCCCCGGCGGTCGCGGCCTTCGAGCCCGACCTCTTCGCCAACCTGGTGCTCGTGCTGGAAGTCGCCTTCGTCCACCGCCTGCGGGGCCGGGAAGGCAAGGACGGCAACCCGCTCAACGAGGTGCGCATGCTGTCCGTCTCGTTGCTCGTCCACGACGGCGTGATGACCGCCGACACGACGATCAAGTACAAGGCGGAGCAGTCGGTCCTCGGCTACGAGATCGGCGACACGATCGCGCTCACGGAGGCCGACTTCGTGAAGCTCTCGAAGGCGTTCTTCGCGGAGATCGAGGCGAGGTTCGTCGAGGGCTAGGCGCGGGACTGCACGAGCCTCCGGAAAGCAATCTCCGCGCCCAGATCCGTCGGTAGGGTGCGATCTTCGCTACTCGGGAGGTCCCAGTGCGCACGCTGGTCACGACGTCACGGATGCCGTTCGCGGTCGACGAGATCCGCAAGCTCGGCGAGTCCGGCAACGACGTCACCGCGGTCGACACGTTCAAGGCGGCGCCCGGCAGCCACTCGCGCTACGCCGCTCGCCACATCGAGGTCCCCGCGCCGGCGCAGGAGACCGAGCAGTTCGTGGACGCGATCGTCGGCATCATCGCCGATCACCAGATCGAATGGCTGCTGCCGATGTTCGAGGAGGTGTTCTACCTCGCGGCGCACCGCGATCGGCTCGACGGCGCCTGCGAGCTCTTCTTCCCCGACTTCCCGACCTTGGCCAAGGTCCACGACAAGGTCTCGTTCTCGGCCCTGTGCCGCGACCTCGGTCTCCCGGTCGCGGAATCGGTGACCGCAACCTCGCCGGCCGAGCTGCGGGACGCGATCGGGCGCTGGGACCACTGGTTCGCCCGGGCGGCCTACGGGCGCGGCGGGCTCAACATCCTGACGAACACCGGACCGCTCGCGGGAGACGGCAGCGTGGATGAAGCCGTCCCGACGCCGGACGACCCGTGGTTGGTGCAGGAGTACCTCGAAGGGGTGGACCTCTGCAGCTGGAGCGTCGTCCGGCACGGTCAGGTGGTGCTCCACTCGACGTACCAGCACCCGCTCACGATCGACGACCGCGGAGGCATCGTGTTCGAGTCCGTGGACGCGCCCGCCACGCTGGCCGCCGCGCAGAAGATCGTGGACGCGCTCGGCTGGCACGGCCAGGTCAGCTTCGACTTCCTGCGCACCGACGACGGCGTCCACCATCTCGTCGAGTGCAACCCGCGCCCGACCGACGGCTGCACCCTCGCGACGCCCGAGCAGCTCGACACCGCGCTGTTCGCAGCGCCGCCCGCGGCACCGGTCGTCGTGCCCGCGGGGCGCAAGCGGGAGATCAAGGAAGCGGTGCTCCGGGACATGTTCCAGCACCTCGGGCGCTTCCGCTCCGACCTCAAGGCCGCGAAGGGCGCGTCCGGCGTCTACACGCAACCGCACGACCACCTGCCCCTGCTCTACACCGTGCTCTCGCTGCAGCACGTGAAGGCGTACCGCGAGTCGCTGGGCCTGGACCACAAGTCGCGCGAGGACCTCATGGCCGCCCAGTTCTTCGACGTGTGTTGGAACGGCGAGCCGATCACGTGACGGTGCGCTCGACACACACACCCCGCGGGTCGTGAGCCTGGCGATCGGGCTCTCGCTGCTGGCCGCACTGCTCTTCGCGGCCGCATCGGTGCTGCAGCAGCGCGGCACGGTCGGGATCGCGGACGACGACGCGCTCGGTGCTGGATTCCTCGCCAAGCTGGTGCGGCGCCCGATCTGGCTCCTGGGGATCACGGCGGACGTCGCGGGCTTCGGCGTGCAGGCCGCCGCGCTCGGCGTCGGCAGCCTGCTCCTGGTGCAGCCGCTCCTGGTCACGACCCTGCTGTTCGCGCTGCCGATGGCGGCGCGGGTCGCGCACCGGAAGCTGACCGAGCAGGAGTGGCGGTGGTCCGGGCTGCTGGCCGTCTCGCTCGTCGTCTTCGTCGTGATGGGGGAGCCGACGGCCGGGCGTGACGCACCACCGTTCTCGGCGTGGCTCCCGATCATCATCGTCGTCGTCCCGCTCGTGGCCGCGTGCGTGTTCGCGGCCGGCGGCCTCGCGCACGGCACGCGACGATCGCTCGTCCTGGCCATCGCCGCGGGCGTGCTGCTGGGAGTGTCGGCGCCACTGACGAAGAGCGCGATCGCGGGCTTCGGCGACGGCTTCCTCGCCGGCCTCGGGACGTGGGAGTTCTGGGGGATGGCGATCACCGCGACGCTCGGCACCTTCTGGCAGCAGTCGAGCTACCAGGCCGGTGACGTGCAGACCAGCCTGCCGGCGGTGACGGTGCTCAAGCCGCTCGTCGCGATGGTCCTCGGGCTGACGATCTACGACGAGACCCTCAAGATCGGTGGCGTCGGAGACCTGCTGCTCCTGGCGTCGATCGTGACGATGGTGTGGGCGACGCTCGTCCTCGGCCGCCTCGCCGCACCCGACCTCGCGGATCCGACGGTTCCACCCGACGCCGCGGCCGCGACGTAGCGGTCTGCGGCATATCGGCCCTGGTCGGCCCGAGGGGTCGGGAGTACGTTCGACGCGGCTGACGATCCGGGGGGATCCGCGATGCGCAAGCTCGCTCTTGTCGCAGTCCTGGTCGTGGTCGCCGCGGCCTGTGACTGGCCCCAGCTGGCGTACGGGCCGGCGCACACCGGGTCGAGCCCCGACACCTCGATCAGTGCGAGCGCGGTTTCGTCCGGCGCGCTCGCACCGCAGTGGCACACCGACACGTCGACCGCGAGCTACGGACCCGCGGCGGCCGTCGCGGGCGGCATCGTGTTCGCGCCCGGGATGCCCACCGGGATGGCCGCATTCGACGCCGACGGAGTCGCAGGCTGTTCGGGTGCCGCCGTCGTCTGCTCGCCGCTGTGGACGGCGACGACGTCGCCCGCCGCGCCATTGGCGGACCCCACGGTCGGCTCGGGCGTGATGGTCGTGCAGAGCGGCAGCACCCTGGTGGGCTTCGACGCGGAGGGTGAGACGAGGTGCTCCGGGGCGCCGAAGACCTGTGCGCCCTTGTGGAGCACCGACCCCTCGATTCCCGGGGACAGTGGACCGACGGTCGCCGGCAATCTCGTTTATCAGGGCGTGCGGGGGACGGCGACGGAACCGGAGGCCACCGGTCTCGCGGTATACGACCTCGCCGGCGTGCAGGGCTGCTCGGGCCCGCCGGCAGTGTGCGAACCGTTGTGGACCGACCTCACTCCCACCTTCTCGACACCCGTCGGCGCGCCGAGCGTCGCCGACGGAGTTGCGTACCTGGTCTCGGGCGAGACGCTCTACGCCTTCGACGCGACCGGCACCGTCGGGTGCAGTGGCACCGCGAAGACGTGCGAACCGCTGTGGACTGCCGCGATCGACGGCGGTCCGGGCCGGGGGGCGCCGGTCGTCGCGGACGGCAAGGTCTTCGTCACGTCCGAGGGGCTCGCGCGCGTCGTGGGCTTCGACGCGGCGGGGAACGATCGCTGCAGCGGCACCCCCAAGGTGTGCACGCGCGTCTGGACCACGCGGAGCACCAGCGGCCTCCCGTCGGTCGCGAACGACCGGCTGTTCGTCACGCACGACGGCCGGCTCGCCGCGTACGACGCGACGGGAAAGGACGGGTGCACCGGTGGGGCCCTCCGCACCTGCAGCCCACTGTGGACCTACACGAAGCACGCGTTCCAATGTCACCTGCCGGGACCGTGTGACAGCTTGTCGAGCTACACCATCGCGAACAACGTCGTGTACCAGGGCTACTCGAACGTCGCCGCGGGGGACGTCACCGCGTATGACGCGACGGGGACGATCGGGTGCAGCGGTGATCCCAAGGTCTGCCCGCCCCTCCGATCCTGGACCGCCGGGTTCGCGACCGCTCCGCTCGTCTCGAACGGCTCGCTCTTCATGACCTGGAGCCCGGGGATGGGGTTCAACCCGAGCGGATTCCAGGTGCTGGGGCTCCCGGACCGCTGATCGTCGGCACCGCTACAGGTCCAAGGCTCACTGGTCGATGGATTTTCTCATCGCTCTCAGGGAGTCGTGAACCATGGCAGTCGTCACGTCCGAACCCGAAGCCGGCGCCCCCGTCGAGGCGCAGACCAAGCGCACGCAGGGGTCGGCGCTCGTGCTGCCGGCGCTGTTCTTCATTGCGTGGGGGTGGGCGCTCAGTGGCGCCACGGCACCCGGATCCAAGACGATCGACGGGTCCGCGCTGGCGCACCTGCACTGGATCCTCTACTTCGCCGGCTTCGTGTTCCTGTTCTCCTCGGTCATGCACTCGGTCTTCGCGAAGAGCATGGCCGCGTCGATCGGATGGAAGAGCAACGGGTTCCAGCACGAGCTCGCGGCCGTCTCGCTGGGCCTGGGCATCGCGTGCTTCTACTCCGTGTACAACGGCATCGACGCGATGGTGGCGGTGTCGATCCCGATCGTCGCGTTCCTGTTCCTTGCGGGCGTGAACCACGTCGTCGAGATCGTGCGGAAGCAGAACTACGCGCCGAACAACACGCTGATCCTCATCTGGGACTTCGGCGTGTCGATCTCCCTCGTCGCGCTCCTCGTCTCGATCGGCAAGTTCTAGAACCCATGCTGCGGATCCCGTCACCCAAGCTCATCGAGCCCGGTGCGCGCGCGCTGCGGACGGTCCTCGCCGGCACCGGCCCACTCGACCCGGCGCCGGCCGGTGTCATCGAGGCGGTCTCGGGCGACGTCTTCGGTCACCCGGTCATCGCCACGGCGCTCGAGCCGATCGGCTTCGACGAGGTCGACCGCGTGATTCCCGATCCCGTGTTCCGCCGCCAGCTGGTCGGCGCGGCGGTCGCGTTGGGCCTGACGATCCACCCGTCGGACCCCGCGGTCGCGACCCGGACGCGCGAGCTCGCGGCGGCGTTGGGTGTCGAGGAGCCGATGCTCGACGCGTTCGAGCGCAGCCTCGAGGGTCACCGGTTCTGGATGCTCGCGGACTACGCCCGCCACAGCTGGGCGACCGACGAGATCAAGCGTGAGGTGAAGTCGAGCGGCGTGCGCGCGTTCGTGGAACAGCTCCCGCGCATGAAGGGACAGCGGCGCGGACGACGAGGAGATGGTCGCTCGCTTCGCCGAGCTCGCCGGGTACCCCGAGGGGACCTGGGGGCGCGCGGTGTCGGACTTCTACTCGCGTCACCACTGGCCGCTCCCGGGGCAGAAGGGTTCGGTGCCCTTCCTGACCACGCAGCACGACTGGGTCCACGTCGCGTCCGGCTACGAGGCCACGCCGATCGGTGAGATCCAGGTGAGCGCGTTCATGTGCGCCCAGATGCCCGAGGACACCGCGCTCTCGATCCTGTTCTTCGCCTGGAGCATCTACGAGAGCGGGATGCTGAAGGTGCCGCTCTCACCCGGTGCCGTCGGCACCATCGGTTCCGACCCGGTGAACGCCCACCAGGTCGCCGACGCGCTGCGGCGGGGGAGCGAGAGTGGCGTCGACCTCCTCGATCTCGACCACTGGGCCCACGCCCGCCGCCCGCTCGCGGAGATCCGCGCCGAGTTCAACATCGGTCCGAAGCGCGTCCCCGGTCCGGACTCCGCGCCGGTGCTGCCGACGCTCGTGACCCCCTGACGAACCCGCCGACCGACCGACGGGCGGACGAGTCCGCTCAGTCGCGGGCCGCGTAGGGGGCGGTCGTCAGCTCGGCGTCGTGCAACGCGCGCAGGGCGCGGTTCTCGCGGACCAGATCGAGTGGATAGAAGAACACCTTGTCGAACGGGTACCAGAGGCCGAGCCAGGCGAAGACCCAGCCGATGATCTCGATGACGTCCTGGGCCGGATCGTCGGTGGGACCCATCTTTCCCGCGAGGCTCACGATGATCAGACCGAGCAACGTGATCGGGAAGCCCAGCCGCAGCGCGCGCCAGCCACTGCGCTGCATCGCCTGCTTCAGGTTCTCGTTGTGGCGCCGGTGCTCGTCGCAGTAGCGCCGCAGGCTGACCCCGAGCTTGTCGCCCACGTCGGGGGTGATCTCGGACGCCGGCAGGACCACCTCGAGCTGCACCGGCGCCTGGACCGGGTGCGCGGTGAGCTCGGCGACCGCCCGCTCGACGCCCGGAATCGTGCCGCCGAGCTCGGAGCCCAGCTCGAACGTGGGTGACTGGAACATGTCGGTCGGGCGGGCCAGCTCGAGTCGGATCACGACGGGCGGGTCGGCCATGCGGTCACGCTAGGAGGCCTCGACCGGGAGCAGGCGGACCCTCGGGCCCCGAAACCGGATGCGCGCCGAGGTTTGGGCGGCCTCACGTGCGAGCATTGTCCGTGAGGGACTGGACGCGAGGAGCGGGCACATGAGCAGGACAGGGCAGCGGAACCTCGCGCGGATCGTCATGGTCTTCCTCGTGGCCCTGAGCCTGAGCGGCTGCGACTGGATGTTCATCCACTCGTCCGCGGGCAACTCGGGCTCGGCCGTCGACCCCGGCTTCGGGCCCGCCCAGCTCGCGAACCTCAAGCAGACGTGGCGCTTCCATCCCGGCTACGCGATCGACGCGACGCCCGTCACGTTCGGGAAGTACCTCTACCTCGCCGGCGGCAACGGGGTGCTCTACGCGCTCGACACGAGCAACATCGTCAACGGCGCGCCGACGGTCGCCTGGTCGCACGACTACGGCATGCGGACGCCGTCGACCTGCCCGTCGGACCCGGTCGGGCTCGTGAGCACCCCCGCGGTGCGCAAGGACGCGAACGGGAACCCGCTGCTCTACGTCTACACACCGCAGGGGACGCTGCAGGAGCTCAACGGCCTGACGGGAGCGCCGGTCTGGACGAGCACGGTGTACACGGTGCCCGCCGACAACCAGAACGACTACTTCAGCTGGTCGTCGCCGACCTACAGCGACGCGACCGGTCTCGTCTACATCGGCATCAGCTCGGAGTGCGACGCGCCGTTCGTCCCGAGTGGCGTGAAGGCGTTCGACGAGAACACCGGCGCGCTGCGCGCGACGTTCACCGCAATGCCGAACCAGACTGACCCCGACTACGCGAAGCACTCCCCGGCGCCGCCGACGACGCGCTACGTCGGCGCGGGCGTGTGGACGACCGCGCCCGCGATCTCGAGCACCGGGATCTACGTCACGACGGGGAGCACGTACGACGACACGAACTCCGAGCACCCCGCGCTCGACACCAACGACTTCGACCAGTACTCGATGCTCAAGCTCGACCCGACCACGCTCGCGAAGACCGGCAAGTTCGCGTCGCCGTTCCCTGTGGGCGTCGGTGATCCGGACTGGGCGTCCGGTGCGGTCATGTTCAAGGCCGCGATCGGTGGCACCACCGTGGAGATGGCCGGCGCCTGCAACAAGGACGGCAACTTCTACGCCGTCCGCACCGACACGATGCGCCCGGTCTGGGCCGTGCACGTCGGTCTCGGCACGCCCTCGGGAGAGCTGGCCTGCCTGAGCGGTGGCATCTGGGACGGTCAGCACCTGTTCGTGACCGGGAACGACACCACCGTCGGCGGCACCTGGACCAGGACCACCCAGACCTCGCTCTCGGGCTACTCCTGGCCGCTGTACGTCCCGTCGGGTGGAACCGCGGCGCCGAGCGCCACGCGCCAGCTCGACCCGGCGACCGGCCTCGACGTCACCGGGCCCTCCCCGAAGCCGATCTGGGAGGTGGCGAACCCCCGCCGGGTGCTCGGGACCTGCTCGCTCAACGGTCAGAGCACCCTGATCGCCTGCCAGACGACGGACTGGGACGACACGTTCAACGCCGTGCTGCTGACCGGCACGGACGGCCACTCCTACCCGCCGCTCCACGACTCGGGCGAGCTCGCCGGGTTCAGCTCGCCCATCTGGTCCAACGGTGCGCTGATCGTGACCGACGGCGACGCCGTGCGGGCCTACGTCCCCCGGAGCTGACCGCGGGCTGACGGCCGCCCGTCCGACCCCGACCACCCGTCCTAAGGATGGGTTCTTGAAACGGGCCGCGCTGCAGACCAGACTCCGACGCGCGAATGTTCTAGGTTTCTAGAACACGTTCTGAATCTCGGGGGGACCACGTGAAGCACGTACGTTGGATTGCGGTCGTCATGACGGTGGCCTGCGCCCTGGCTGCGACCAGCGGAGTCGCGTCCGTTGCCTCGGCGGCGACAACGACGACGGCGAAGACCGCCAGCGACGTGGGCGTCACGCCCACGACGATCCGCATCGCGGTCGTGGCCGACGTGGACACCCCGCTGTCGCCGGGCCTGTTCCAGGGCTCGGTCGACGGCGTGAAGGGCTGGGCGAAGTACACCAACGCCCACGGCGGGCTCGCCGGGCGCAAGGTCGTCGTCGACTTCATCGACTCGAAGCTGAGCCAGGACGAGTCCGTCAACGCCGTCATCAAGGCGTGCTCGCAGGACTTCGCCCTCGTCGGCACCTCCGCCATCTTCCTGAACCGGGTCGACGACATCGAGGGCTGTGTGAACCAGGCGGGCCAGGCGATCGGCATCCCCGACATCGCCGTGGTCGCGACCGAGGTCGTGCAGCAGTGCTCGAAGACGACCTACGCGGTGAACTCGTCGCCGCTGATCTGCTCCACCCAGAACAAGCACCCGCAGACCTACCAGGCCAACGTCGGCCGGACCTTCTACTACCAGTCGAAGTACAAGAACGCTTTGCACGGTGGCTACATCTACTCCGGCGACCTCAAGTCCGCGGAGAACAGCAACCGCGCGCTCGATGACCGAGATGATGCATGCGGGCAAGGGCATCAAGGCCGACTTCCAGTCGCTCATCGGATCGACCGCGACCCAGAGCGCCTACACGCCGCTCGTCCAGAACCTGAAGGACAAGTCGTCGAACTACGCGCAGAGCGGCGCGACGTACAACACGACCGTGCTGCTGCGCCGGGAAGCGAAGCTCCAGGGCGTCGGCACGTCCTCGAACTTCATCTGGGACTGCACCCTGCAGTGCTACGACACGCAGCTCATCAAGCAGGGTGGCGCGGACGTGAACAACCAGTACGTGTCCCTGCTGTTCCTGCCGTTCGAAGAGGCGCACTACAACAAGGCGCTCGCCAACTTCATCAAGTACACCGGACCCAAGAAGGTCACCGGCTTCGGCATCCAGGCGTACGCGTCGGGTCTGCTGCTGAGCCAGGCCGTGAACGCCGCCGTCAAGGCCGGCGGGGTGAACGCCGTGACCCGGCAGAACACGTTCACGCAGCTCAACAAGATCCACGCGTTCACCGCCGGCGGCATGATCGGCACCACGGACATCGGGAACCGCAAGGTCTCGCCCTGCTACGTGCTGACCCAGGTCCGGAACGGCAAGTTCGTACGGGTGACCCCGTCCAAGAAGGGGACGTTCGACTGCAAGTCGCGGAACGTGACCCAAGTCAAGCTGGACCTCCTCAAGTAACTTCCCACGCATGATGGACCGCACGCACCGCTCGACGGTGCTCGCCGGCTTTGCCGTCGCGATCTTCGTCGGCTACGTCATCCAGGCATCGTGGGCGGGGCGGCCGGTCAACTTCGACTCCATCCTGTTCTTCCTGATCGTCGGCGTGACGATCGGGTCGATCTACGCGGTCGCGGCCAGCGGGCTCGTGGTCACCTACACCACCTCGGGCATCTTCAACTTCGCCCAGGGCGCCATCGGGATGTTCATGGCGTTCGTGTACTGGGAGCTGAAGGTCAACTACGGGCTGAACACGATCCTCGCGCTCGTCCTGACCGTGCTCGTGGCCGCGCCGCTCTTCGGCGCGGGCATCGAGCGGCTGATGATGCGCCGCCTGGCGACGGCTCCGCTCGTCGCGCAGCTCGTCGTCACGATCGGCCTGATGCTCGCGCTCATCGGGCTCGCCGCGTTCATCTGGAACCCGTCGGATCCGCACGCGATCACCACGTTCTTCGGCTCCGAGGGCTTCAACATCGGCAAGACCTTCATGCCGTACTACCGGCTCATCACGATCGTCGCCGGGATCGTGATCGCCATCGTGCTGCGCTTCGTGCTGTTCCGAACCCGCCTCGGGGTCGCGATGCGCGCCGTGGTCGACAACCGCGACCTCGCCGGGCTGAACGGCGTGCGGCCGGGCCGGGTCTCCGCGGCCTCATGGGCGCTCGGTTCCTCGATGGCCGCGATCGCCGGCATCTTCCTGGCCGAGGAGCTGAGCACGCTCAGCATCGAGATCCTGACCCTGCTGATCGTCGACACGTTCGCCGCCGCGATCATCGGGCGCCTCAAGAGCCTGCCGCTCACGTACGTCGGTGGCCTGATCATCGGCCTGTCGATCTCCTTCCAGTCGAACTTCCTCAACTGGTCCGGGCGTTGGAGCTCCGCCGCGTTTGCGATCCCGACGATCATCCTGTTCCTCGCGCTGCTCTTCCTGCCCCAGGACCGGATCGAGGGCAAGAAGTCCTACGCGCTCAAGAGTCCCCGCCTCATCAGCATGAAGCGGGCGTTCGTGGGCTTCGTGCTCGTGTTCTTCGCCGTGCTGATCCTCTCCGGGGGTCTCGACCGGCCGAACATCCGCCGGTTGACGATCGCGATGGTCACGGCGCTGATCATGGTCTCGCTGGTCCCACTCACCGGATGGGCGGGCCAGATCTCGCTCGCGCAGATCACGTTCGTCGGCATCGGCGCGTGGGCGACGTTCGAGTTCTCCACGGCCGGTGGCGACCTGTTCGGCCTGAAGCTCTTCGCGCCGGGCAACCCGATGTTGATACTCGTCGGCGCGGCCGTCGCGGTGCCCTTCGGGGTGCTGATGGCGCTCCCTGCGCTCCGGCTCAAAGGGCTGTACCTCGCGCTGGCCACGATGTCCTTCGCGCGTATGGCCGAGTTCGTGATCTTCGACCAGCCCGAGGTGTTCGGAGGTCAGGGCCGCAACCTCGCCGACCTGAAGTTCTTCGGCACGGACATCAGCGCGCCGTTCACGCTGCTCGGCATCGACTTCCCGCGTGACGCGGGTCTGCTGATCCTGGTGGGGTTCCTCTTCGGCGTGGTCGGGATGCTCGTCGTGGCCATGCGCCGGGGTCGCTTCGGCCGGCGCCTGGTCGCCATGCGCGACAGCCCGGCCGCGTGCGCCACGCTCGGAGTGAACCTGTCCCGGACCAAGCTGGCGGTCTTCGCGCTGTCGGCCGGCATCGCCGGCTTCGCCGGTGCGTTGCTGGGGACGGCCCGCGGCACCGCGAGCACGCTCGACTTCCAGATGCTGACGGGTCTGCCGTTCCTGTTGCTGCTCGTCGTCGGTGGCGCGTCGATCGTGTCGGGCGCGCTGCTCGGTGGCGTCCTGTTGCAGCTCTTCACGTGGATCGTCGTGATCTTCCCGCACGGACTCAAGATCCCCGGCCTGAACCTCGACGCCGTGGACCTCGAGGCGAAGATCGGCCCGGGTCTCGCGGGCATCAGCATCGGGCGCAACCCCGAGGGTGTCGTCACGGACCTGAGCGAACGCTGGCAGGCCCGCAGCGCACCCACCGTGACCCCGGTCCCGGAGCCCCCGCTCGAAGCTCCCGCGGCTCCGACGCCGGCACCCGTCGTTGCCGCACCCCGGGCGCCCGTCAGCCCGGCCGGCGACCCCGTGCCCGCGCTGCTCGACATCACGGACATCGCAGTCAGCTTCGGTGGCCTGCATGCGCTCGACAACGTGTCGATCGACGTTCGTGCTGGATACGTCACCGGACTCATCGGCCCCAACGGCGCGGGCAAGACGACCCTCTTCAACGTCATCACCGGGCTGCAGGCACCGAGCTCCGGCCGGATCACCCTCGACGGGCAGGACATCACCTACGCGAAGCCCCACCAACCGCGCCCGGCTCGGCATCGGCCGCACGTTCCAGCGACTCGAGACGTTCGACACCCTCAGCGCCCGGGACAACGTCCTCGTCGCGGCCGAGATGCGGCGCGGGTGGTCCGGCGAGAAGTTCGATCCCTCCGCGCTCACGGACGAGCTCATCGCTCGCATCGGTCTGCAATCCGTCGCGGGGGAGCGCGTCGACTCGCTCCCCACGGGGACGCAGCGGCTGGTCGAGGTCGCCCGCGCGCTCGCGAGCAAGCCCCGCGTGCTGCTGCTCGACGAGCCGTCGTCCGGCCTCGACGCCACCGAGACCGCCGCGCTCAGCGCGCTGCTGCGCGAGCTCGCCGCGGACGGCCTCGCGATCCTGCTGGTCGAGCACGACATGGGCTTCGTGATGGGGTCGTGCGAGAACATCCACGTGCTCGACTTCGGCAAGATCATCAGCTCGGGAACCCCCACGGAGGTCCAGGCGAGCGACGTCGTGCGGGCGGCATACCTCGGTGACGCGCACGAGCAGGAGGTCTCCGAGGTCGCACCGCCACTCGATGCCGTGCTGCGCGAGCGCCCGCAGGTCGATGCCGCGACGGGTGGCACATCGCCGGCCGTCGCGCTGACCGGCGTGCGGGCCGCGTACGGGAACATCGAGATCATCCACGGCCTCGACCTCGTCGTGCCGCAGGGTCACGTGTTCGCGCTGCTGGGCCCGAACGGCGCCGGGAAGTCGACGGCGCTCAAGATCGCCAGCGGCCAGCTCCCGGCGACCAAGGGCACGGTCGAGATCGCCGGGCGTGACATCAAGAAGATCGCGCCGGACCAGCTCGCCCGGGAGGGGGTCTGCCTGGTCCCCGAAGGCCGGGGGATCTTCCCCAACCTGACCGTCACCGAGAACCTCCGGATGGCCACCTACACCGGGGTCTCGTTCTCGGACGTGCTCGAGAAGTCGTTCGAGCAGTTCCCCCGCCTGAGCGACCGGCGCAAGCAGGTCGCGGGCACGCTCTCGGGTGGCGAGCAGCAGATGCTCGCCATGGCCCGGGCGCTCACGTCGAACCCGAAGGTGCTCCTGCTCGACGAGCTCTCGATGGGCCTCGCGCCGCTGATCGTCGAAGAGCTCTACAAGGTGGTCAAGCGCATCGCCGAGACCGGCGTGTCGATCCTGGTGGTCGAGCAGTTCGCGCACGAGGTGCTCGGCGTCGCCGATGTGGCCGCGATCATGCTGCACGGTCAGATCGAGCTCGTCGGCGCACCCACCGACATCGGCCCCGCGCTGGACCACGCCTACCTCGGCGGCTCGATCGTCGCCTGACCGACCGCGTGGGCTCGACTACGCGGGTTGGTCCTCGGTGGGGACCTCGTAGCGGGTGATGTAGCCGGCGAACCGCTCGGTGAGCACGGCCGGGTCCAGCCCGAACTCGGTGACGTCGTAGCGGTGTGACCCGAGCGCGCCCTTCGGGTGCGCGTCGCCGTACCGGCTGATCGCGGACGCGGCGTCGTCGCTCAGCTCGTCACCGCACGCGCGGTAGATGGCCCGCACGGTCGCGCCCGGGTCGCGCACCAGGTCCGAGTACTGCACGTCCGTGATGGAGTGCTCCGGGTGCGCGGCGCGAAAGGCGTCGATCCGGTGCACCGACTCCTCGAGCATCGCGGTCCAGTGCTCCGCGATGTAGGCGGTGTGGTCGGCGTCCGAGAACGTGCCCGAGAGCGTGCTGATCAGGCTGCAGACGGACGCGCACAGGACCACCGGGTCGCGGTGCAGGAGGACGAGGCGCGCGTCCGGGTAGACGGCGGTGAGCGCCTCGAGCGCGATCGCGTGGTGCGGGCTCTTGAGCGTCCAGCGGCCGCGGACGCCACCGCTCTGGAGGATCTGCAGGACCTGCCGGTGGTACTCGTAGGCCGACTGCTGGTCGACCTCGAGCAGCCAGCGACCGTACGCGGGAACGTTCGTGATCGCCTCCCACGAGAGGCTCTTGAAGTCCTGGCTCATGACCGAGATGCACTCGGTGGGCCCGTCCGCGTCCTCGTGGTGGATCCCCCGCATCGCCGGGTTGAGCTGGTCGAGCATCTCGACGGCCACCTGCGCCGCCTCGACCCGCGGCCCGGTCCGATGGATCGCCGGGGTCGGTGGCGGGACCGGATCCGCGCTCTCCCAGCGCAGGAGGGACCGGTTGCCGGGATCCTGATCGAGGAGCTGGCCGAGGAGCGTCGTGCCGGCCCGGAACATCCCGATGACGACGATGGGGGAGTCGATCGGCTCGTCGGCCACCTCGGGATCGGTCCGCGCCCACTCGACCACCCGGAGCCGGGTCCGCAATGCGGCGAGGAGCGTGTCGCCGACCGCGAAGCCACCGAGCTCGTTCAGCTGCGCGTCCTCGGCGATGGAGGTGCACAGGATCCCGAGGCCCTCGCGGAACGTCTCGGGCCCGAA
This sequence comes from uncultured Acidimicrobiia bacterium, assembly GCA_963770105.1. Classification (GTDB taxonomy): domain Bacteria; phylum Actinomycetota; class Acidimicrobiia; order IMCC26256; family JAENVU01; genus Chersky-806. The sequence goes on from CAVYOL010000002.1 coordinate 1,481,784, forward strand.
GTCCTCGAGCCCGGTCTCGGTCCGGGCCGCGTCGATGAGCTCGTCTGCATTCGGGCCGTCCGTCATGGGTCCCCCCGCCGGCGAAGATAGTAAAGAGCCCTGCTTACCTCAAGGGCTCGGCCGGTGCGGACATCGCGGCCGCGGCCATCGCGACGAGGTTCTGCACGAAGCGCTCGGACTCGAGCTGCGGCCGGCCCGAGTGCCCGCGCGTCCCGAGCGCCCGGGCTCGGTTCGCCACCGCGCGCAGCACGAAGGTGGTGATGAGCGCGAAGCGCTCGACGCGCACCTCCGGGCTCACGTCGGCCATCCGGGTCGCGAGCACCGCGTAGACCGCGTTGCCGCCGGTCCGGTCCAGCACGGACGCCAGCTCGGGGCTGAAGGTGGCCGGGTCCTCGTCGGCCAGCTCCGCGACGATCAGGAGGCAGCACCGGCCGCGCCAGTCACCGTCCGCCAGCTCGGTCGCCGGGCGCACGATCGCCTCGACGACGGATGCGACGTCGTCGGCCGGTGCCTTGGCCGCGATGGCCAAGAGCTCACCTTCGCGTTGCGCGAGGAACGGCACGTGGCGATCGAGGACCGCACAGAGCACACCGTCGCGCGAGCCGAAGTGGTAGTTCAGCGCGGACCGGTTTCGTTGGCCGGCTTGGCGCGTGATCTCGATGAGCGACGCGTTGCGCACGCCGTGCTCTGCGAACGCGCGGGTCGCCGCGTCGAGGAGCTTGTCACGGGTCGCGGACGCATCGGGCGGCACGGCGGTGATGTTACGGAAGTCGGGTCCACCGGGCGTTCCCACGCGGCGGCGCTCGGTGCTCGCAGGAATCGTGGCAGGATCGAGCCCGGCGGGACGGACGTCGGGGGGACTGCAGTGCGACAGCGGTGGATGTGGGGCGCGGCGGTCGTCGTGGGCGTGGTGCTCGGGACGGCCGGGGCCGCCGGGGCGGCGACCCGGAACGTGACCGGCTCGATGACCGGGCCCGGAGGCTTCCGCCCGGCGAGCTGCACCGGAGGGACCGCCGACGAGATCGGCAGTGGGACCTACACGTCGACCGCGCTCGGGATCGGCACCTATTCGTTCGATGCGTGCGTCACGCAGACGACGTCCGGGTTCTCGTTCTCGGGGAAGGCGAAGTTCGTCACCCGGAGCGGCGCCAAGCTCCGGGGCGCGATCAGCGGCACCTTCGCCGGCGCCGGCAACCCCAGCTTCACCGTGACGGTGCAGAGCGGCACCAAGCGGTTCGCGCGCGGCGACGGGTGGGTTGGTCATGGGTCCGTTCACCGAGACCAACCAGACCAGCTGCGCGCACGGGGTCTGTGCCGACTTCACCGACACCGGTCCGTTCAGCGGAACGCTCCATCACGTGATCAAGCCCTAGCTCACCCCGGGATTGCAGCGACCTCCGGTGCGACGGCTCGCGTGGGGTGGGATCGTCGGTCCGGTCGCGTTCGTGGGTGCATGGGCGATCAGCGGGGCCGCCACGACCGCGGCCTACTCACCCGTCGACGACGCGATCAGCAACCTCGCCCGCATCGGTGCGCCGACCCGGGTCGCGATGACGCTCGGGTTCCTGGTCTTCGGGCTCGGCCTCATCGCGTTCGGACTCGCGCTCCGGGAGACCATGACGGGGCCCGCGTGGATCGCCGCGGTGACGACGGGTGCCTCCACGATCGCCGTGGCCGCGACGCCACTCGGCGGGTGGGCGGGCGACACCGTGCACGGCGGGTTCGCGACGCTGGGCTACCTCACGATCGTCGCGCTACCAGCCTCCGCCGCGCGCCCGATCCGTCACTCCGGACGCCCGGGCTGGGCGAGGCTGTCGGTGCTGGTCGCAGCGGTCTCGGCCGCGAGCCTGGCGCTGAGCGCGCTGGGGCCGGCGCACGGCCTCTGGCAGCGCCTCGGGTTGACCGTCGGAGACGCATGGATCGTGGCCACTTCGGTGAGCCTGCTCGTCGGAGTGGACTTCGCGCCGCGCACGCTCAGACCGGTTCGTCGCCGGAACGCACGGCCGGGGGCTTGACAACTTCGGTGCCGTGCGTCATTGTTCAACCTGTTAGTTGATCAAAGCAAAGGTTGAATACGGATGGAGACGGACACCCTCAGCGTCACGTTCGGTGCGTTGGCCGATCCCACCCGGCGGGCGATCCTCGCTCGGCTGGCGACGGGGGAGGCGACCGTCAACGAGCTCGCCGAGCCGTTCGCCATCAGCCTGCAAGCGGTCTCGAAGCACCTGAAGGTGCTCGAGCACGCGGGCCTGATCAGCCGGGGCCGCAACGCGCAGTACCGGCCCTGTCGGCTCGAGGCGGAGCCGCTGGACAACGCCGTCGACTGGATCGACCGTCACCGCAAGACCTGGGACGACGCGGTTCGACCGGCTCGACGAGCACCTGCGAGACATCCAACGAACCCAGAAGGAGCACGACTCATGAGCGACACCGACACCAACCTCGGCGAGCTGACGTTCACCCGCATCTACGAGGCACCGAGGGAGCTCCTCTTCCGGTGCATGACCGAGCCCGAGCACCTCGCGCACTTCTGGGGTCCGGTCGGGGTGACGACGCCGATCGAGAACATCACCGTCGACCTGCGACCGGGCGGCAAGTTCGAGACGGTGATGGTGAACGACGAGAGCGGCGACGAGTACCCGATGAAGGCCGTCTACGTCGAGATCGACCCGCCCTCGCGGTTCGTGTTCACCGAGCCGGACGTCGAAGGTGGCATGACCACCACGATCACCTTCGTCGACCTCGGCAACGACCGGACCGAGATCATCACGCACCAGACCAACGTGCCCGAGATGTACCGCAGCCCCGAGGCCCAGGCCGGGATGCAGAGCAGCTTCGACAAGTTCGACGCGTACGTGACCCGAATCTGAGCGCGGAGCGCGCGCCCGGGCGAGACTGTCCGGGTGCGCGCCCTCGCGTCAGCCGGAGCCGGCTTCCTCCTTGCGGTGTTGTGGTTCGACCTGATGTTCGACGTCCAGGTCCGGGGTCGCGGGACGGGCGAGGTGCCGGCCGACGTCCTCGCGTCCATCTCGCGCTACTACGCGCGGGTGACGACTGCGGCCCGCCCGATGAACCGACTGGTGCCCGTCGCCATGCTCGTCGCGCTGGGTGCGCTCGTCGCAGAGGTCGTGCGCGGTGACCTGGCGACGTGGCGGGCGCTCGTGTCGTTGGCGCTCGCGGTGTTCGCGATCGGTCTCGCGCTTGGCCGCACGGTGCGGAACGCCGTGCGACTCGGTCGCGGGAGAGACGACGCGGTCGTTGCGTCACGGCTCGCCCGGTCGGTGCTGCGCGACCACGTCGCCTGCTTCACCGCGATCACCCTGGTCCTCGTGCTGCAGCTGCTCCCTGCGTGACTTGACAACCCGAACGTATGTTCGTAGAGTGTCGGCAGCGCATTTGCTCCGCTTCCGAAGATCCTCTTCCTCCGTCGGTGTGCGCGTCGTACCTGTCGTACGTCTCGAGGGAGAGCCGTGATCGCCGAGCTGCGGGACATCGTCGACGAGTGGGCCGAGGTTGATCCGGCCGAGCTCTGCGACGCTGCGCTCGCGTCCGAGCTCCTCGCGCTACGGGCGCAGATGGATCGTCTCGACGGCGCGTTTGCCCGACTCGCGGTGGCTGCACACCAGCGCGGGGTCGGTGCTGCCGACGGTGCGCAGTCGACGGCGTCGTGGCTGCGGTGGCGGGCCGGCATGCGAGAGGGCGATGCCAAGGCGGCCGTCGAAGCCGGCGAGATGAGTGACGTGCTGGCCGAGACGGGTTCCGCCTGGCGCGCCGGCGAGATCTCGTCCGGCGCCGCGCGCACCATCTTCGGCGCCCGCGTGGACGGGCACGACGACCAGCTCCGGGGCAGCGAGCCCGCACTGCTGGACCTCGCCCGTCGTGGTGACTTGAAGTACCTCCGGCTCGCGGCGAGCCACTTTCGCAACCTCGCCCGCGCCGACGGAACCGCGCCGAGCGAACGGGACGGTCTCCACCTCTCGCAGACCTACGGCGGCGTGACCGTGCTGAGCAGCGAGCTGACCGACGCGGCGGCCGAGACGGTCGTGACCGCGATCCACGCGTACACCGACGCACCGTCTGACGACGATCATCGGACGCCGGCCCAGCGCAGCGCGGCCGCACTGGTGCAGATCTGCCAGGTGGCGCTCGAGCACGCACCTGCCGCGGGTCGGGCGGTCGCCCACGTGTCAGTCGTCGTGGACTGGAAGACCCTGACGGAGGGCCGCGTCGGTCGGGCCGACGGCGAGTTCTCCGGGGCGATCCACCCCGAGGACGTCCGTCGGCTGCTGTGCGACTCCTCGGTCGCCCGGGTGGTGACCGGCCCCGACAGCTTCCCGCTCGACGTGGGTCGCTCGAGACGGACCATCCCGCCGCCGATGCGGCGGGCGGTGATCGCCCACGACGGCGGTTGCCGATTCCCCGGGTGCAACCGACCACCCGGTTGGTGCCAGATCCATCACGTCGTCCATTGGCTCGACGGAGGTCGAACCGCGGTCGTCAACCTGATCCCGTTCTGCGACAACCACCATCACGTCGTCCATCAACCCGGCTGGCTCGTGAAGTTCGACGGCGGTACGGATCTACGGATCATCCGCCCCGACGGAACGGAGCTCCGATGAGGGCACCGGGACTGTGGTGGAAGTGGCAGCCTGGGGACGATGGGAACCTGCGACGAGCCGAATCCGACCACCGGGTCGACGCCGGCGATCGTGTGCACGCTCGGATCCGACGGACAGGCCAGTCGCGTGGAGGAGTGGAAGGTCGCGCTGGAGCAGGTGACCGCACGGACCGCGTTGCCTGGTGGGGTCGAGCTCGCGCTCGGTCCGGCCGCGCGGCTGGACGAGATCGCGCGGTTGGCCGCCGCGGAGCAGGAGTGCTGCGCCTTTCTGGCGTTCACGATCACGATCGACCCGCGTGGTCGTGTGCTCACCGTCACGGGCCCGCCCGACGCCGGGCCGATCATCACCGAGCTCTTCGGAGCAGCCTGATTGCCGCTCGATCAGGTGGTGACGTCGAAGAGGGCCAGGTCGGCGGCGAGGCCGGCCCGCAGGCGCTCGGCCAGGGCACCGCGGATGGTCTCGCGGGTCATGCGGAACGGACCGGGGTGGACCTTCTCGGCGAGCTGGGTCGCGACGGCGAGCGCGCGCTCGGGGACCTCGGCCAGGAGCACGACCTCGTCGAGGAAGCCGGCCTGCACCGCTTCGTTCGGAGAGCAGAGCGTCGCGCTCTGCACGCAACGGGTGAACCACGCGGGCGAGAGCCGGTCGCGGCACAGCTCGACGCCGAACGTCGGCACCGGCATGCCGATGGCCACCTCGTTGAGCCCGAGCTTGTAGGGGCCGTCGGCTCCGACGCGGTAGTCGGCGGTCGTCGTGAGGATGCCGCCCATGGCGAGCGCGTGCCCGGTGACGCCCAGGACCACGGGGATCGGTGACGTGAAGATGCGCAGGCCGAGTCGCGCGCCGGCCGCGAGGAGGCGACGGGCATCGTCGATGTTGCCCGTCATGATGCTGAGGTCGAACCCGGCCGAGAACTTGCCGTCGCGTCCGTTGATGACGACGGCCTTGGCCGAGGAGTCAGCGGCATCGAGTGCGTCGTTGACCGCGTCGATGACGGTGAAGGACAACGCGTTCGCCTTGCCGTCATCGACGGTGACGACGGCGACGTCCTGCTGGTGGGTGAGCGCTACGGGTTCAGCCATGCGCGCACGGTACAGGGACGGCTCACGCGGCGCGGATGCGAGCCAGCAGGTCCGGGTTGACGAGCTCCCCGGGCACGTTCTCGGGGCCGGCGAACAGCCCGAACAGGACCGGGAAGACCTCCGGGTCCATCACGGCCATCCGCTCGCCGACGAACTCCAGACGGGCCTGGCGGTTCTCGGCGTCTTCCGCATTGGTCACGGCGATGATGTCGGCGCCGAAGCGGAGGCGCTCCATCCGGCCGAAGCGCTCGGTGCCGTACGGCTCGAACTCGGCGGCCGTCCGGGCCCCGTCGAGGATCAGGTCCCGGACGATCCGCGCGTCGCGCATCGCGATGGAGAGGCCCTCGCCGACGACCGGGTCGTTGTGCCCGGCCGCGTCGCCGACCAGGACGACCCCGTCGACGTAGGGCGCGTCGGTCCACGTGTCGTCGCCGGGATACGTCGCGCACGGACCGGCCGGCGTGCCGGCCGCGACCTGCTCACCCCACGGATACGACGACGCCGCGCAGGCCTCGAGGAACCGCTGCGTGCCCGCCGCGCCGGAGAACCGGTGCTGGCCGGAGAGCCCGGGGATCAGGTAGACGCGCGCTCGTCCGCCGCCCTGGTGGAACATGACGAAGAACGCGTCGTCGCCGGCCGCCATGACGTCGTGGTCGTCGGGAACGTCTCGGAGGTCGTCGACCAGGAGCCCGGCGATGTAGCTGACGGGCTCCTGGCGCTCGAGGGTGATCCCGCTCTGCTTGCGAACGGTCGACGCGCGCCCATCGGCGCCGACGACGAGCGAAGTCCGGAGCTCATGCGCGCCGTCGGCAGTCGTGTAGGAGACGGTCGGCGTGGACCCGCCGGTGATCCTCACGTCGCGCACCCCGCGTTCCACCCGCGCGCCGGCAGCAGCCGCGGCGTCGACCAGCGCCTGGCACGCAACGGGATGGCGCACGTTGAGCGTGCCCGGGATGTCGGGCACCATCAGGCTCATCGGGAACTCGGCCGCGACGACGCCGTCCTGCGCGTACTGCTTCCAGACGGGCGCGACGTGGGCGCCCGCGTCGAGCAGGACCGCTTCGGCGCCGAGATCGCGCGCCTCCTTCACTCCCCAGACGTGCATGCTCTCGCCCCGCACCCGGTCCTGGTACGCCTCGGATGCCTCCAGGACGGTGACCGCGAGCCCGGCCTGCGCCAACGCGCCGGCGAGTGCGCCCCCGCCGATGCCCCCGCCCACGATCGCGATCTCGGTGCTCTCGCTCATACCCACCTCTTCGTTCGCGGCGCGGCTCCCGGATCACCTCGGGCGCGCTCGGGAAGGTAGCGCTTTCGTGGGTTACCGTCCGCCGATGGCGATCGGCGACGAGCTGGCGGAGGCACTACGGGCGACGGTGGAGCGAAATCACGTCCCCGGCGCCGCGGTCGGGGTGCTGGTGGGAGAGGAGTGCTTCACCGCCGCCCACGGCGTGACGAACGTCGACTACCCGGCGCCCGTGACGCCCGCATCGCTGTTCCAGGTGGGATCGATCAGCAAGACGTTCACCTCGGCGGCCGTGATGCTGCTGGTCCAGGAGGGCCTACTCGAGCTCGAGGACCCCGTTGCCCGGTACCTGCCCGACCTCGGGCCTGCGACCGGCCTGGACTTCGACGCGATCACCGTCGAACGCGCGTTGAGCCACCAGTCCGGCTTCGACGGCGACCACCTCTTCGTCCAGCGCGAGTGGGATGACCTCACGGTCCTCCGCGGTGCGCGGCGCCTGTTCCCACCCGGCACCGGGTACTCGTACAACAACGCGGGCTTCTCGATCGCGGGGGCCGTCGTTGCGGCGGTCTCGGGGCAGTCGTTCGAGTCGTTCACCCGCGAGCGCTTGCTCCATCCCCTCGGCCTCGCGTCGGCATCGTTCACCGCGGACGAGGCGATCACGCATTCCGTGGCCGCGCCCCATTGGGTGAACGGCGGGACCGCCCACGTGATCCGGGGCCTGGGCTGGCAACCGGGCTGGGAGCTCGGACCCGTCGACCGGCCCGCAGGTGGGCTCATCGCATCCGTCGAGCACCTCATGACCTGGTGTCGGTTCCAGTGGACCGGCACCGCGCTCGACGGATCGAAGATCCTGACCCGCGCGAGCCTCGACCGGCTGCACACCCCGATCCTCACCGCGAACCTCGTCGAGGACATCGCCATCGACTGGTTCGTCGGCCGGATCGACGGGGTGACGTGGATCGGGCACGGTGGCCTCACCGCGGGCTACGCGAGCGACCTGGTGATCGTCCCCGAGCGCGGCGTCGCCGTCGTCTCACTGACGAACGGGACCAACGGCGGCCTGGTCAACGACGCGATGCGCCGCTGGGGCCTGCGCCGGTTCGCAGATCTGGACGAGAGGGATCCCCGGCCCGATCCGACGTTGGCGATCGACACCGAGCGATTCGCGGGCACGTACGTGCACACGTTCTCGCTGCTGACGGTCACGCCGGGATCGGAGCCGGGGACGATCGTCGTGACCGCGTCACGGCGTGACGACATCGGCCCGGACGGATGGCAACCACCGGTGGACCCGCCCTTCACGTGTGCGTTCTTCGCGGACGACCATGCGGTGTCCGTCGAACCGTCGGGCTCGCCGCGCGTGGCCCGCTTCGGCTTCGACGACGACGGGCGCGCGGCATGGATCCTCTGGAGCAGCCGGCGCACGCCGCGCGTCGACTGAACGCACCGCGCGGGCGCCTCGGGTCAGGACCCGTCGACCATCACGATCGTGCGGCCCGTCGTCTCCCGGTTCGCCATCGCCTCGATCGCGCCGGGGAGGTCCGTCGAACGGGATCGTCCGGCCGACGACCGGCTTCACCTTGCCCGCGACCACGAGATCGACGATGTCGCGCATGATCTGCTCGCCGAGCCGCCCCGAGCGCGAAGTTCCAACCCATCGCGGTCTTCACCATCGCGGCCATGTCGTCCTCGGCGTAGGCGAGCAGCACGCCGCACAGCTTGAGGTTCCCGAGCGCGAGGCGCCGGGGCACGACGAACGGCTCGTCGGCGACGACCTTGTTCGAGGCGAAGCCCATCATCAGGTAGCGGCCGTTGTAGGCGGTGCACTGCGAGCGACTTCTCGAACACGGCCTCGCCGACGTTGTCGAACACGACGTCGACCCCTCGATTGCCGGTCTCGCCCGAGCACGACCTCGGCGAAGTCGGCGTCGTTGTAGTTGATCGCGACGTCGGCACCGAGCTCCCGGCAGAGCTGCGACCTTCTCGTCGGTGCCCGCGGTGGCGAAGACGCGGGCGCCGGCGTGCTCCGCGAGCTGCACCGCGGCCGAGCCCGAACCGCCGGCGGCGGCGTGGATCAGCACGCTCTCACCGGCCTGCAGCTCGGCGCGGTCGAACAGCCCGAGCCACGCGAGGTGGAACGGGAAGTACAGCGCGGCGGCGCCGGGGAGCGGGATCGACTCCGGCATCTCGAACGCGGAGACGGTCGGGCAGATCGCGTACTCGGCGAAGCCACCGTGGCGCCGCTTCGGCATCGCGACGACGCGCCGGCCCAGCCACGCCTCCGCGCCGGTGCCGCACGCGTCGACGATCGCCCATCACCTCCATGCCGGGGCTGTACGGCAGCTCGGGACGCACCATCATGTTGCCGCCGGTGATGCGCTCGAGGTCGTTCAGGTTGAGCGGGATCGCCTGCACGCGGACGCGCAGCTCGCCCGGCTCGGGCTCCGGGATCGGCACGGTGTCGAGCTGCAGCACGTCGGTCGGTCGGCCGTATTCGTGCAGTCGCCAAGCCTTCATCGTCATGGGGTGAACGCTATAGGGTCACCCGAATCAACCGGCGCGTGCGCACGACCGTGAAGGGACGACGGCGATGGCTGACGAATGGGGTCCACTCGGACCGCTCGTGGGCGAGTGGGAAGGCGAAGGTGGGCTCGACACCGCGTACTCGCACTCACGTCACGAGGTGCTCGGCACGCCGTACCTGGAGAAGCTGACGTTCAAGCCCTTCGGACCCGTCGACAACGGCGATCAGCACCTCTACGGCCTCGACTACAAGTCGGCCATGTGGCGCGGCGACGAGGACAACCCGTTTCACACCGAGGTCGGGTACTGGCTGTGGGACGGTGCGACCGGTGAGGTCCTCCGCGGGTTCGTCGTGCCGCGCGGGATCACGGTGCTCGCCGGTGGGACCGCGACCGCCGACGCGAAGACGTTCACCTTGCACGCGGCGGCGGGCGACCCGCAGTACGCGATCGGCGAGAACAAGTACCTCGCGCAGAACGCCTCGACCCTGAGCTACGTCGTCACGGTGACCGCGAACCCGGATGGCACGATCTCGTACGACGAGAAGACGATGCTCAAGATGCGGGAGTTCGAGGAGCCGTTCGCCCATACCGACCACAACACGATGCATCGGGTCGCCTGAGCGCTTCCGGTCCCGGCATTCCTCTCGCAGCCTCCCGGGTGACATGATCGGGGGATGACTGATCAGCCCTGGAAGGGTGACGCGTCCTCGCTCGTCGACGCGTTCCGGGCCGGCGAGCGCTCGCCGGTCGAAGAGCTCGAGGCCTCGCTCGCGGCGATCGAGGCCACCGACCTGAACTGCTTCTCGATGATCGATGCCGACCGGGCCCGGTCGGCCGCGGCGTCCGCCGATCTGTCGAAGCCGTTCGGCGGGGTGCCGGCGGGGATCAAGGAGCTCGAGCCGGTCGAGGGCTGGCCGTTCACCGAGGCCTCGCTCGTGTTCAAGGACCGCAAGGCCACCTACACCTCAACGGTGATCGAACGGCTCCTGGATCGCGGCGGCGCGGTCCCCGTGGGCCAGACGACCGCGAGCGAGTTCGGCGGCCTCAACGTCAGCGTCACGAAGATCAACGGCGTGACGCACAACCCGTGGCGGCACGGTCGCACCGTCGGCGGATCGTCCGGCGGCTCCGCGGCCGCGGTCTCGGGTGGGCTCGTCTCGTTGGCCACCGGCGGCGACGGCGGCGGATCGATCCGGATCCCCGCCGGGTACACGGGCCTGCTCGGCATGAAGGGCACGTTCGGGCGCATCCCGCGCGGCCCGCACGCGTTCATGCGCCCGAACACGGTCGTGCTCGGCAACGTCGCGCGCTCCGTGCGCGACGCGGCCCGGTACTTCGACGTGTGCGGCGGCTATCACGGCGCCGACCCGTCGAGCCTTCCCAAGCATCCGAGCTACGAAGCCGGACTGGGATCGCAGGACCTCGCCGGCAAGCGGGTCGCGATCATTCCCGACCTCGGAGGCGTGCCGCTCGAGCCCGGGGTGGAAGAGCACCTGCGCGCGGAAGCCGCGGCGATGATCGCCGCGACCGGGATGGTGCCGGTCGACGTGCAGGTCGACCTGCCGAACCTCGCCGCGCAATGGATGATGGGCAACCTGGCGACGCTGCTCGCGGACCTCGGCGATCGCTGGCCGGGCTGCGCGGACGAGATGACCCCCGAGGTCGCGGCCGGCCTGTACATGTCCCAGTCGCTCTACAACCTGCGGACCGCGGCCGTCGCCGAGCTGTTGCGGGTCCAGTCGAACGAGGTCATGGCCGCCGCCTTCGAGCAGGCCGACTTCATCGTCGCGGCGACGAACCCGGGGCCTGCGTTCCCGGCCGAGGCGTCGATGAGCAGCAGCGAGGCGAACTTCATCGACTGGGCGAAGTCGAGCTCCGCCGCGTCGTACGCGTTCCGCAGCATCCTGTTCGGCACCAGGCTCACGAGCGCGTTCGTGCCCAAGCTGCCGAGCGTCCTGATGGACCGGGCCGCGCCGTACGCCCGGGAGCTGCTGAACATGGGCGGGCTCACCATCATCTCCAACGTCTACGGCAACCCGGCGGTCTCGATCCCCGCGGGCACGGTCGACGACCTTCCGGTCGGCATGCAGGTCCTCGCCCGCCACCACGAGGACGAGCTCCTCTTCGACGTCGCGCTGGCCGTGGAACGCGAACGCCCGTGGCCGCTGGTGGCGCCCAGCCCGACGGTCATGACCACGGCCAAGGCGAGCGCACCGGTTCTCTGACGTGGAGGAGGACCACCTCTCGTACTGCCGCATCTGCGCCGCGGCGTGCGGGATCGTGGTGACGGTCGACGGAGCGCGGGTCGTGCGCGTGCGCGGTGACGCCGACCACCCGGTCTCCCGGGGCTACACGTGCTCCAAGGGACGCGGCCTGCCGCAATGGCACCACTCGCCGGCACGGCTCGACACCCCTCGCGTGCACGGCCGGGACGCGAGCTGGTCGGCCGTGCTCACCGATCTCGGGGCCGCGTTGCAGCGCACGATCGACGCGCACGGTGCCGATGCGGTCGCGCTCTACCTCGCTACCGGGCTCGCGTACGACGCGGGCGGTCAGGTGGCCGCCGGTCGGTGGCTGGGCTCGCTGCGCAGCCGGTCCTTCTACTCTGCCGCGACAGTCGACAACGCGCCGGTGCTCGTCGCGGCGCAGCTCGTCGCGGGCAACCCGATGCTGAACCCGGTGTGGGACCCGTCCGCGCCCGGCCTGCTCGTGCTCGTCGGCACCAACCCGGTGATCTCGCACGGCTACGGGACCGCGCTGCCCGATCCCGTCCGCCACCTGCGGGAGTACCGCGCCCGCGGCGGGCGGGTCTGGGTCATCGACCCCCGCCGGACCGAGACCGCGGCGCAGGCCGACGAGCACCTCGCGGTGCGGCCCGGCGCAGACGTGATGGTGCTGGCGGCAGTCGCGGGTGCTCTTCTGGAAGACGGGGCCGACGCGTCCGAGCTCTGCACGGCCGAGGACCTGGATTCTCTGCGCGACGCGTTGTCCCCCTTCACCCTGACGCGCGCGGCGGCCGCGGCCGACGTCGACGTGCAGCGCGATCGGCCGCCTGGTCGCCGAGGTCCGGGACAATCTGGGACGGGTCGCGATCATGTGCGGCACCGGCACGACGATGGCGACCGACGGGATCCTCGTCGAATGGCTGCGGTGGGTCGTCCTCGTCCTGAACGGCTCACTCGATCGCGCGGGCGGCATGCGCTTCAACCGCGGCGCGATCCACCGGCTGGCACCGCCCTCGCCGAAGGTCGCCTCCGACCGGACGCCGGACCGCGAGCGCCCGGCAGCCGCGATGCCGGGGCCGTCGAGTCGTCCCGAGCTGCCGCGGGTCGTCGGGCAGATGCCCGCGGTCGCGTTGGTGGACGAGATCGAGGCGGGCAACGTCCGCAGCCTCGTCATCACCGGTGGCAACCCCATCACCGCGTTTCCCGAGCCGGACCGCATGCGGGCCGCGCTGCAACGCTTGGACACGCTCGTGGTCGTCGATGTGGTGGAGAGCGAGCTGACCGCGCTCGCGACCCACGTGCTCCCGGCGGCGGGCCAGCTCGAACGGGCCGACCTGCAGGTCGCAGAGCTCACCGCCGTGCGCTCGGGGCTGCAGGCGACCGCCGCGGTGGTCCCACCCGAGGGGGAGCGGCGGCCGGTCTGGTGGATGCTCGCGTCGTTGGCCCGGCAGATGGGTGGCGATCTCCTGGCCGGCGCCGATCCCGACGACCTCGACGACGAGACGTTCCTCGCCGGGCTGCTGGCCCGCTCGCCCTTCGACGCGGCCACCGTGTTCGCGGCCGGTCCTCACGGCGTCGAGGTCCCCGAGGAGTTCGGCTGGGTGCGCGACGGGATGCTCCCCGGCGGTCACTGGCAGATCGCGCCGCCCGAGATGATCGCACGGCTCGGCGCCCACGCCGGTCCCCGAGCGGGTCTCGTGCTCACCCCGCGGCGGGAGATGGCGTGGAGCAACTCGATCGTCTACTCGGGTCGCGCGGAGGAGCCGGTGGTTCGCATGCATCCCGATGATGCGACCGCGGCGCGCCTGACGGACGGGGCGGCGATCAGGATCACCAGCGCGCACGGTGACATGACGGCGGCCGTCATGGTGGATCACAACGTGCGGACCGGGGTCGTGTCGGTCACCCACGGGCACGACGGCTGCAGTCCCGGTCAGCTGACCAGCAGCAACAACGCCGTGGACCCGCTGACCACGATGCCTCACGCCTCGGGCGTACCGGTGACGGTCGCGCCCGCGGACCCGAATCACCAGTAGCCCGAACCACGAGTAGGAGGACGCGCACGTGGCAGACATGGATCTCGTACGCCGGCTCGTCGCCGCGGATCAGGGACTCGCGATCGTGAGCACCACCCGCAGGGACGGAACCGTGCAGGCGTCCCTGGTGAACGCCGGGGTCACCGTCCACCCGGTCGACGGCCATGACGTCGTGGCGTTCGTCGCCCACGGGGACGCGTTGAAGCTGCGCCACCTCCGGCGCCGGCCCTATGCGAACGTCGTGTTCCGCGCCGGATGGGAATGGGTGGCGGTCGAGGGCACGACGACGTTGATCGGTCCCGACGACCCGGAACCCGGCGTCGACCCGTCCGACCTGCCCGCGCTCCTCCGGACGATCTTCATGTCGGCCGGCGGGACCCACGACGACTGGGACGAGTACGACCGGGTGATGGCCGCCGAGCACCGGACCGCGGTCCTCGTCACCCCCGACCGCATCAGCTCCAACGCCTGACCCACCGTCTGGCCCCACCGCCGAGGACCCGTTTCGGTGCGACGTACCCGCGCCAGGACACCGGTAGGGCGCACCGAAAGGAGACGGTGGCTAGGTTCGCAGCATGGATCCGGTGATTGCCCGCAAGACATGGCGCACGCTCGAGCCGCTGCACGGCCTCATCTACTTCGCGCCCGAGGCCGTGGAGGAGTACACCGCGATCGGGCTGGTGCCCGAGGTCGGTGGCTACTTCGCGTCACGCGCCGCTCCGATGGGCGCTGTGCCCGCGGAGGTGGTGATCGCCACCTTCTACAACTTCCGCCCCGACGTCGTGCGCGAGGAGATCCCGCGCACGTGGGGCATCGCGACCCCCGCGACGATCCTCGAGGCGCGGCTCCGCGCCGCCGGCCGCATGCTGCGCCGGATCCTTGGCGATGCGGCCGAGGGGCCGGACGTCGCGGAGGCTGCGGGCCTGGCGCGCGGGGCGGCCGAGCGCGCCACCGATCACCCGGAGGGGAGGCCGCTGTTCGCAGCCCACGCGTCGCTGCCGTGGCCCGACGATCCGCTGCTGGTCCTGTGGCACGCGCAGAGCCTGCTGCGCGAGTTCCGCGGCGACGGCCACATCGCGGTGCTCACCACCGAGGGGCTCAGCGGGTTGGAGGCGTTGGTGGTGCACGGCGGGACGGGCGAGGTGCCCAGGCGCAGCGCTGCAGTCGACCCGCGGGTGGAGCGACGACGAATGGGAGGCGACCGCCGAGTCGCTCCGCAGCCGCGGCTGGCTGGCCGAGGACGGGCTCCTGACCGCGGCCGGATCGGCCCACCGTCAGCAGGTCGAGGACCGGACCGACGCGCTCGCGGTGGTTGCGTACGAGGCGTTGGGCGAGGACGGCTGCGCCCGCTTGCGCACGTTGGCGCGACCCTTGGCGAAGGCCGTGGTCGAGTCGAGCGCCTTCGGCTTCCGCGGCCGGTAGGACGCGGCGCGGCGGAGCCGGGTCACCAGTCGGTGGGTCGGTAGTCCTTGAGGAACTGCCCGTAGACGTGGGTGCCGGAGTTGAAGCCGGAGATGATCGGATCGACGATGCGCGCGGCTCCGTCGACGATGTCGAGCGGCGGATGGAAGCGGTGCTCCGACGTCTTGCGCTCGGCGATCTCGACCGGGTCCTCGTCGGTGACCCACCCGGTGTCGACGCTGTTCATGTGGATCCCGTCGGCGTGGTACTCCGCCGCGGAGGTGCGGGTCATCATGTTGAGCGCGGCCTTCGCCATGTTCGTGTGCGGGTGCTTCGTGGTCTTGAACCGGCGGTAGAACTGCCCCTCGATCGCCGACACGTTCACGATGTGCTTGTCCCGCTCGGGCGTGCGCACCATCAGCGGCTTCAGCCGTCCGTTGAGCACGAACGGCGCCACCGCGTTGACGAGCTGCATCTCGAGCAGCTCCACCGAGGACACTTCGGCGAGGGTCATCCGCCACGAGTTCCGGCCCCGCAGGTCCACCTGCTGCAGGTCCTGGTCGAGCCGGCCCTCGGGGAACAGGTGACCCTGCGGCGCGGCGTCGTCCGGGAGCAGCGCCGCTTGCGAGAGCTCCGCGGCGCGGGTGAGCCCGACCATCGGAGTCACGTCCGCCTCGACGAGCGCGGGCGGGCTCTCGCCCACGAGGTCATAGCCCCGCAGCCCTTCGTACTCCCCGAGCAGCGCCCGGGCGCGATCGGGCATCGCACTGATCGCCGCGGTCTCGATGTCCATCATGTGCCGGTAGAAGTCCGGCGGCCGGCGCACGGTCTGGCACGCGTTGTTCACGATGAAGTCGAGCCGGGTCCGCGTCGACAGGATGTGCCGGCAGAACGCCTCGACGCTCGGCGTGTGCCGGAGGTCGAGGCCGAAGATCTCGAGCCGGTCGCCCCACTCGTCGAAGTCGGGCTCGCGCGCGTAGCGGAGCGCGGAGTCGCGGGGGAAGCGCGTGGTGACGATCAGCGCGGCCCCGGCCCGCAACAGCTTGATCCCGGCCTGGTAGCCGATCTTCACGCGGCCGCCGGTCAGGATCGCGACCCGGCCGCGCAGGTCGGCCGACTCGGTGCGCTTCTCGTAGTTGAGCGCCGCGCACGCCGGGCACAGCTGGTCGTAGAAGTGGTGCACCTCGGAGAACTTCTGCTTGCAGACGTAGCAGTGCTGCGGGTCTGCGACGGCCGCGGGCGCCTCGTCGGTCACGTCCGCCTGGACGAAGCCCTCGGGCGGGAAGACGTTCGGCGTGGTGAACACCGGCTTCGCCCGGAGCCGCCGGATGCCGGTCTCGGCCAGGACGTGCTCGTCGCGCCGGAGCTTGTCGGCGCGCTCCCGCCGCTGCCGGGCCCGGACCCGCTGCCGGCGGAGCTCGACGTCGGGCTCGAACACGTCGCCCGCCGCGTTGACGAGCGCGATCCGCTCCTTCTCGGTCAACACGCCGAGCATCGACGGGTCGAGCGCGATGAGGCTCAGCAGCTCGGTGACCGAACGCAACCGTTCGGCCATCTCCATGTCATCGGTCAAGAGACGCTCAACTCGTTGCCACCGGCCCGGGAAGTCACCCACCCAGGATGCCAGGCTCGGCCCAGCGTCCTACGCTCGTGGCATGAAGCGACGGATCGTGACCTCGGCGCTCGTCCTCGCCCTCGACGCTCACCGGCATCGTGGGAACGGTGCTCCCCGAGCGCGCGTTCGCGGCGACGGGCAGCCCGATCGGTGCATTCGACAGCGTCTCCATTCGCTTCAACGACCGTTGGGTGGTGTCCGGTTGGGCGTCGGATGCGGACATCATCGGCAAGCGGGTCCAGGTGCGCCTGTACCTGGGATCGACCTTCGTCACGCAGATCCCGACCGGGGATGAGCGCCCGGACATCGGTGCCGCGGTGCCGGGAGTCGGCCCGGGTACCGGTTGGCACGCGACGGTCGACGAGTCCACGCTCGCCACCCTCGGCATGGGCAAGCCGCTGTGCGCGTACGCGATCAACGTCGGAGGCGGAGCAAACTCGTTCATCGGGTGCCAGACGCTGCCGACGTCCGGGCCCGAGCCCCGGAACCCGAAGGGTGCTCTCGACTCGGCCACCACCTCACCGGGTCATGTCGAGCTGATCGGCTGGGCCGGCGACCCGGACGGCGACCGCACGACCCTCTACCGCGTCTACTCCGACGGTGTGTTCGTGATGCAGCGCACTGCCGCGCTCCATCGGTTGGACGTGTTCGACGCGTTTCCCAGCATCGGGGGGACGGTCGGTTTCGATCTCGTCCTGCCCCAGACGCCGGGAACGCACCAGGTCTGCGTCTACGCGCAGAACACGGGCCTCAAGGGGCTGGAGAACCTGACGGTCGGCTGCGCGACCCGCACCGTTCCCAGCTGACGCGGCCCGGGCGCAGTGACCCACCCGCGTAGGATGATCTCGTGGGCGACGGGTACCGACGACGGAGACGACGGCCACGGGGCTGGGGGCGCTCGTCCGGCGTGTACCGGACGAGCAACCCGTACGGCGGCCCGATGAACGTGCTCAACGGTGGCCACGACGCGCCGGCCCGACCCGTCACGGCCCGCGGCCGCATCATCTCGTGGGTCGTGCTCACGGTGACGCTCATCACCGCGTTCGTCGTGCTCGTCGTCCGCTTCGCCTAGCGACCCCCAGCGGCTCGCCACGCGCGGGCGTCAACCGACGACCTGAGCCGACTACGTGTGCCGGGCCACGCCCGTCCACTCGGCAACGGGGTAGCGGACCGGGCTCATCGGGTCAGTCGTTCGGCGGTCAGTCGCTCGTGCGGGCGCGATAGCGCCGGAGCGAGGCCGGCACGGCGATGGCCAGGATGAGCCCGCAGTAGAGGAACGCGGCCGGGATCGGGTGATCGAGAGGCCAGGTGTGCTTACCGATGGCGGACGACGGGTTGCCGAACATCTCCCGCACCGCCGCGACCACGACGCTGACGGGGTTCCACGCCGCGATCCACTGCAGCACGTTCGGCATCGTGTTGATGGGCACGAACGCGTTGCTCAGGAACGTCAACGGGAACACGACGACGAAGCCGACGCCCATGACCGCGTCGGGCGTCCGCACCGCGAGCCCGATGTAGGTGCCGATCCAGATCATCGCGGAGCAGAACAGGAAGAGCAGGGCGAACGCGCCGGTGACGTGCAGCGGGTCCTGGTGGATGCCCCAACCGACGATCAGTCCCGCGCCGAGCAGCACGACGACCGACAACGCCATGCCGGCGAGCTCCGCGAGGTAGTGGCCCGACAGGTACGCCGTGCGCGTGGCCGGGAGCGACCGGAACCGGTCGATCACGCCTTCGGTGAGGTCGGTCGAGATCGCGGTCGCGGGGCCCGTCAGGCCGAACGCGAGGGACTGGATCAGGATGCCGCCGATGATGAACTCGCGGTAGTTGCCACCGCTGACCGCGATCGCACCGCCGAACACGTACGCGAAGAGCAGCACGAACATGAGCGGCTGGAGTGTGACGTCCAGCAGCTTCTCGGGGATCTGGCGGATGTGCTCGATGTTCCGCCCGGCGAACACGAGCGTGTCGCTCCACCAGGTCGCGAGCGAGCCCCGCGGCGAGTCGTGGCGCACTTCGGGCGGGCTCGCGATCGGAGCTTCGGGAGCTTGCGTGGTTGCGGTCATGCGGGAACCTCTTCAACGGGGGCGGTGGAGCCCGTGAGGGTGAGGAAGACGTCGTCGAGCGAGGCGACGCGGCGGTTGAGGTCCACCGCGTCGATCCCGGCGGTGTCGAGGGCGCGCATCATCTCCATGAGCCGCGTGCCTTCGCGGACGGGGATCGTCGCGACCAGCGCGTCGTGGTCGAGGCTGGGTGCGTTGGACGCGAACTGCTCCGTCGCCGTGACCACCGCCGCGAGCTCGGGGGCGGTCGCGACCTTGATGTCGATCCGGTCGGTGCCGATGCGCGCCTTGAGCTCGTCGGGCGTGCCGTGCGCGACCGTGTGACCGTGGTCGAGGACGACGATGTCGTCGGCGAGCTGGTCGGCTTCTTCGAGGTACTGCGTCGTGAGGATGACGGTCGTCCCGTCGCGCACGAGCCCGCGCAGCAGCTCCCAGAGGTCGTTGCGGCTCCGGGGGTCCAGTCCCGTCGTCGGCTCGTCCAGGAACAGGACCGGCGGCGCGGCGACGAGGCTCGCGGCGAGGTCCAGCCGGCGGCGCATGCCGCCCGAGAAGGTCTTCACCAGCTGGGTCGCGTTTTCCGCCAGGTCGAGCTGGCCCAGGAGGTCGTCGGCCCGGCGCTGGGCCTCCGCCTTGGAGAGGTGGTGCAGCCGGCCGACCATCACGAGGTTCTTGTGCGCGCTCATGAGACCGTCGACGGTGGCCTGCTGCGCGGCGACGCCGATGCGCTCACGGACGCCGAGCGGATCGGTGGCGACGTCGATGCCGGCCACGGTCGCGGTCCCCTCGGTGGGGGCGGAGAGCGTGGTGAGGATGCGGATCGCGGTGGTCTTGCCCGCACCGTTGTGGCCGAGCAGGCCGAGCACGGTCCCGGGGGCGACGTCGAGGTCGAGGTCGCGCAGGGCCCAGAGGTCCCCGTAGCGCTTCCCCAGCCCCCGGGCGGAGACCCCGCCGGTCCGGTGGGGGTCGGCTACCTTGTTCGTATGACGTACGGCAGTTTCGTACATGGTACGGATCGTAGCGGTACACTGTACGAATGACAAGTGAGAAGCGTCACACCAAGGCCGAGGGGCACGACGCAGGAGACGCGGGGCCGATGTCGGGCTCGGCGCTGCGCGGGCTCGTGGTCGAGAAGGTCGCGGGCAAGGTCGCGGAGAAGGCGGCCGAGAAGGCGTCGCGACAGGAGCGCATCGCGCAGCGGGCGGCCCTGAAGGCCGAGTCCCTCGGACGTGGCGCCGGCAAGGTCAACGACCGGGCGGCGCGCCACGAGCGCATCGCCGCGAAGGCCGCGCTGAAGGCGGAAGCCCTCGACCGGATCAGTGAGGGACTCGGATCGCTGGACCTCTGGACCCGCACCGAGCGGACCCGGCGACCGCGCTTCACGCACGACGACATCGCCCGGACCGCGATCGAGATCGCCGACACCGAAGGCTTCGATGCGCTGTCGATGCGTCGCCTCGCGGCCGAGCTCGACGCCGGCACGATGACCCTCTATCACTACGTCCGCACCAAGGACGAGGTGCTCACGCTCGTGCTCGACGCGTTGATGGGCGAGGTCGTGTTCGGTCCGGACGAACCCATGCCGGAGCACTGGCGCGACGCCATGACCGCCATCGCGGCGCGGAGCCGCGCGTCGATCCTGCGTCACCCGTGGATCCTCGACATCACCGAGCACCCCGCGCTCGGCCCCAACAGCGTCCGGCACTTCGACCAGTCGCTCCAGGCGGTCGCGTCACTGCCGATCACGCTCGCCGAGAAGTTCGACATCGTCACCGCCGTCGACGAGTACGTGTTCGGGTCCTGCCTCTGGGAACGGGAGGGGCGCCTGCCCGACGCGAGCGACGACACGGGGATGATCACCTACATCAAGGGGCTCATCGCCACGGGTCAGTACCCGCAGCTCGCGGCGCTGGCCGCGGAGCACGGGCTGGACGAGGCCTGGGAGGAGATCGAGCGCCACCGCCGGGACCCGAAGCGGTTCGAGCGGAACCTCGCCCGCCTGCTCGACGGCATCGGGGCCGATCTCGACCTGCCCGCGACCACCGACCCGGAGGCCACCCCGGGCCCGGACGGGGCGACGCCGTCCGCTTGAACCCCTGGTATCCGATCGGATACCATAGGGCCATGGATGCAGCAGTGACGCTCCGCGGGGCGCGCCGGCGATCGGGCCTGACGCTGCGCGCCCTCGCCCACCGGGCCGGGACCTCGCACTCGACCCTGGCCGCGTACGAGGCGGGTCGCAAGGTGCCGACCGTCGACACGCTCGACCGGGTCGTGCGCGCCGCCGGGTACGAGCTCGCGATCGAGCTCACCCCGAACGTCGGCGGTGCCGACCCCGCGTCGCGGGGCCGGGAGCTGGCGGAGGTGCTCGAGCTCGCGGCGCGCTTTCCGGCTCGGCACGCGCCGACGCTGGAGTTCCCGAAGTTCGGCCGGCAGTGACGACGCTCCCGAAGAAGATCGTCCTGCTGCACCGGTCGCTCGAGGCCGCGGCGATCCCGCACGCGTTCGGCGGTGCGCTCGCGCTCGCGTGGTGCACCCAGCGGGCGCGCGGCACGATCGACATCGACCTGAACATCTTCGTCGACACCACGCGTGCCAGTGAGGTGCTGGCCGCGTTCCCGAAGGGCGTCGCGTGGTCGGCTGAGGATCAAGCCGTGATCGAGCGTGACGGTCAGACCCGGCTCTGGTGGGACACGACCCCGGTCGACGTGTTCGTGAACACGACGGAGTTCCACACGCAGATCGCGCGCCGATCGCGCGTCGAGCAGTTCGAGGGCGTCGAGATCCCGTTCCTCTCGTGCTCGGACCTCGCGGTGTTCAAGGCGTTCTTCAACCGCACCAAGGACTGGGCCGACCTCGAGGAGATGGCGGCCGCCGGCACCCTCGACGTCGACCGCGTCGTCGGCGTGCTCACGCGCTACCTCGGTCCTACCGACGATCGCATCACCCACGTGCAGGCTCTCGCGGGCTAACGCCCCTTGCGGCGCTGCGCGGCCTTGGTGTTGCGGGCCAGCTCCTTGTTCGCCCGGGCCTGCTCGTAGGTCAGCGCGACGTGGGGTGAGGTGGTCGCTTCCTGCTGGAGCGCGCGCCAGGCCGCGAGCCGGGCCGGCGTCACCGAACCCGCGGCGACGGCGGCCGTGACCGCGCACCCGGGCTCGCTGTCGTGCCCGCAGTCCGTGAAGCGGCACTCGTCCGCGAGATCGTCGATCTCGGAGAACGTCTCCGCCACCGCCTCGGGCTCGACCCAGAGACCCACGCCGCGGATGCCCGGGGTGTCGATGAGGACGCCGCCGGTGGGCAGGACGTGCATGTCGCGCGACGTCGTCGTGTGACGCCCCTTCGAGTCACCGGGTCGCACCTCGCCGATCGCGGCGACGTCCTCGCCGAGCAGCGCGTTGACGAGGCTCGACTTCCCGGCCCCGGACTCTCCGAGCATCGTGACGGTCTGGCCGCGGGCGCGCTGGCGCAGCGCGTCGAGTCCGATGCCCTCACGTGCCGAGGTGATGATCACCTCGATCCCGGGGCTCGCGGTGGCGACCTCGTCGGCGACGGCCTCGGCGTCGGGCGAGAGCGCCGCCTTCGTCAGCACCACGATCGGCGTGGCACCGGCATCGCGGGCGAGCGTCGCGCCTCGATCGATGCGACCGGGCTTGACCGCGCGGTCGAGGCCACACACGAGGAACACGATGTCGACGTTGGCGGCAAGCACCTGGCCCTCGTCGCGATCCGCGGCACGCCGGCGGAACAGTGACGAGCGCGGGAGCACCGCGACGGGCTCATCTCCCTGCACCGCGACCCAGTCGCCGACCGCGGGCGCGGGGTCCAGGCGCCGGACCATCGGGAGGATGACAACACCCTCCGTGGTCGCGAGGTGCAGCGCGGTGCCGTCATGGCGGGTCACCCGGCCCGCATGGCTACCGGGATGTTCGGCCAGCAGCGCGGCCCAGTGGTCGTCCCAGCCGTAGCAGCGCGAGGTCGGGCACGTTCGCCGCGCGACGCGCGCAAGAGCTCGGCGGGGGATGACTCGTTCACTCCGAACAGTCTGACAGCCCGACTCGTTCTCCCGCGAGGTGCGGTCGGCAACCTGTCGACGGTGCACGTGACACGCGACGTTCGTCGCCGATCACACGTCGAGAGCTTTCCGCTTCCGTGCTCGCGGTTCGGCCCGCCCCCGCCTTCAGACGGGGCTGAGTCCGGTGCTGCGAATGTGCTCGAGCAGCTTGACCCGCTCGTCCTGGGACGCCGTCGTGCCCTGGGGAGTCGGGCAGGTGGCGTTCGACGGGCTCGTCCCACCGCCGGCCGTGACCATGGCCATGGTCTTGGCCGGGGTCGCAGCGGCCGAGGTCGGCGGGGGCGGGGTCTGCGGCTGGCAGGTGCTGCCGGTCGCGGGGAGCCCGGGCGCGGCGAGCCGGGGCGGCTCGATGAAGCCGGGCCGGTGGAAGTCCAGGCAGTCGAGGAGGTTGTCCGCGTTCGCGTCGCGCCGGGTCAGCGCACCGAGGTTGAACTTCGTCTCGATGAACCGCAGCACGGACGTGTGGTCGTGCACGACGTGCGAGATGTAGTTGCGCCTCGCGAACGGTGAGATGACGAACGCGGGGACCCGCAGCCCGTACTGGTTCCACGCCGCCGGCGCGTTCGGGGTCGCGACGACGTCGGGCGGGATGTCGTCCGGCGGTACCGCGGCCGGTGGCGGCACGTGGTCGTAGTAGCCGCCGTGCTCGTCGTACATGAAGAGCAGGACGGTCTTCGGCCACGCCGGGCTGCCCATGACCGCGTTGACGATCGACGCGCTGTACGCCTCGCCGAGCTGGACGTCGGCCGGGTTCTCCTCCGTGTACACGTTGACGCCGGGGCTCACGATCGAGACGGACGGCAGTGCACCGGTCTGACAGTCGCCGAGGAACTGCTGGAAGGTCCGGATCTTGTCCTTGTTCGCACCGAGCGTCTTCGGGAAGAGCGCGATGTCGGGGAGGTCCCACGCGTAGTCGTTCCACGAGATCCCGTGCGCGTCGAGCTTGTCCCAGATCGTGCCGCCCGCGGGATGCGGGAGCGCGAACGCCTTCGCGGTGTCGGTGCTGACCAGGCTCTGCGAGGTCCCGGCCTGGAGGTACATGCGGTTCGGGTACGTCTGCGCGGGTGCGGACGCGAACCACCGGTCGCACAGCGGGAACGTGTCGGCGAGCGAGTAGTAGAACGGCAGGTCCGTGCGGTCCCAGTAGTGCATGGCGTTGTGGTTGTCGTCGAAGAGGAAGCCGTCCATGCGGCCGCCGTCGATCTGCAGGTGGCTGGAGGTCCAGCTCTGCGACACGCCCTGGCCGAGCTGGCACGTCGAGGGCGCGTGCTGCACCGGAACTCTGCGGCCTTCCAGATCCAGGTTGCTGTTCGTCGGGACGCCGTTGCGGATGCAGTAGCCGTCACCCCGATCGAACAGCCCGAAGTACGAGTCGTAGGAGTGGTTCTCCTGCATGTAGATGATGATGTGCTCGACCTGGGGGAGCAGGTCCGTACCCTCGGCCCGGAACGGGTTCGGCCGGTTCCCCGGTTGCCGGATCGGGAACCCCGGGCGCCCCGGCCCGCCGGGACGGCCGCGCCACGGCCGACAGCCCGCGAGCGCGAGCCCGGAGGCAGCTCCGAGCCCGAGGAGGAACGTGCGGCGAGCAACGTCATCAGCCATGGGGGCACGCTAGCCCTGGCCCCGGCCGGCGGACAGTCGCCGTGCGGGCGAATTTCACTGGTCTTCAGCCGGGTTCACCTGCTGTTCGTCAGCCTGCGAGGCCCGTCCAGAGGTGCATGAGCGCGTAGGAGCGCCAGGGGCGCCAGGGCTCGGCCCGCCGCGAGCAGACCGCGCGTCGCCCGGAACCCCGAGGTGCTCCAGGGCGTCGGCGCACGCCGAGATCCGTCGGCAGGAACGCGTCGGGATCCCCGAGGGCCCGGAGCGCGACGTACTCGACGGTCCAGGGTCCGACGCCGGGAATGGCCAGGAGGGACGCTCGGAGTGCCTCGCGATCCGCGCCCGGGTCGACGAGCAGCTCACCGGAGGCGACCGCCGTGGCCACGCGCTGCACGGTCTCGGCCCGGGCTCGCGGCATCGGGAACGTCCCGAGCGGCGCGGCCGCGATCGCCTCCGGGCTCGGGAAGTGGACGTTGAGATCTCCGTCGGGCACCGCACGCGGGTTCCCGAGTGCCGTCGTGATCCGTCCGAGCACGGTGCGGGCACCGGCGACGGACACCTGCTGGCCGACGATCGCCCGCACCAGCAGCTCGAAGCCGTCGACGTGGCCGGGGACCCGCAGGCCCGGATGCTTGCGGACCAACGGTGCGAGGAGCGGGTCCGCCTCGAGGAGCGCGGTGACCGCGACCGGATCGGCGTCGAGATCGAAGAGCCGGCGGCACCGTTGCACCGCGGCCGGCAGGTCGCGCAGGTCGTCGAGGCGGAGGGTGCAGGCGATGTGCTCGGGTCGGGGACTGAGCGCCACGGTCGCGGCGCCGAACGGCAGCTCCAGCGTGCGTCGGTAGGTCGTCGCGTCGACGCTCTCCACGCCGGGCACCGCGCGGGTGCGGAGGAAGTCGAGCAGCGGGCCGGCATCGAGCGGCGCCCGGAAGGGGAGCCGGACCGAGATCGTCCCCGCGGCCGTCGGCGGTCGGCGCGTCGCTCCGGCCGTCGCGCGGCGGCGCAGCTCGCTCGGTGTCGTCGCGAACACCGCGCGCACGGTGTCGTTGAACTGGCGGATGCTGGTGAAGCCGCTCGCGAACGCGATCTGTGAGAAGGCCACGTCGGTGGTCTCGATCAGGATGCGCGCGGTCTGCGCACGCTGCGCCCGGGCCAGTGCGATCGGACCCGCGCCCACCTCGGCGACCAGCTGGCGGTGCAGGTGACGTTCGCTGTAGTTGAGCCGCCGGGCCAGACCGGCGACCCCTTCACGATCCACCACACCGTCCGAGATGAGCCGCATCGCCCGGCCGACGAGATCGGCGCGCTGGTTCCACTCGGGCGAACCCGGCGTCGCGTCGGGCCGGCAGCGCTTGCACGCCCGGAACCCGGCGAGCTGCGCTGCAGCCGCGGTCGCGTAGAAGCGCATGTTCTCGCGCTTCGGGGTCCGGGCCGGACAGCTCGGCCGGCAGTAGATGCCGGTGCTCGTGACGGCGCCGAAGAACCAGCCGTCGAAGCGGGGATCACGGCTCTGGACGGCTCGGTAGCACTGCTCCTCGGACTCGATCATGGTGCGAGCGTGACAGCCTTCGCCCCGGGTTGCTAGCGGGAATCGGACCAGGCGGTGACCGGGGCGGCGCGGGCCCGGGTCCGCGGACGGTCGAAGTACGCCGCGTGGCGTCACGCCGAACACCCGGCGGAACGCGGCGATGAAGGCGCTCGGGTTGGCGTACCCGACCTCGAGCGCGACGTTCGCCACCGCGGCACCGTGCGCGAGCCGTGGGAGGGCGGCGATGAGCCGGGCCTGGGTCCGCCACTCGGTGAACGTGAGCCCGGTCTCCTCCGTGAAGCGCCGGCTCAGGGTCCGTTCGCTCGCGCCGACGACTCGGCCCCACTCCGCGAGCGTCCGCGCGTCCGCCGGATGCTCGGTGAGCGCATCGGCGACGCGACGCGCGCGCTCGTCCGAGGGCATCGGTGTGTGGAGCGGCGCGAGGTCGACGGGCTCGAGCAGGTCGAAGACCAGTGCTTCGGCTCGTAACGCGCGGCGCCTCGGACGGTCGGTGCGGCGAGGTGCACGATCAGCTCGCCCAGCAGCCGCGGGACGGCAACGACGGTCGGCGCGTCCCACGCGATCGGGCACCCCGGCGTGCGGAAGTACAGCGAGTACATCTGCGCGGGCACCGCGACGCCGACCGTGTGGGGAACCTGCGCCGGGATCCACAGCGCCCGGGACCGGGGGAGGACCCAGGTGCGCTCGCCGGTCCCCATGGTGAGGACGCCACTCGCCGTCCACGCCAGCTGGTGCTCGTCGTGGTGGTGGCGTTCGAAGCCCTGCCCGCGCCCGAGCGCGAACGGGCCGAGCGCAGGAGGTTGGCGGGCCGGCGACATTTCTTGTCATCGTACGGTGTGGACGCCACTCCCGCCGGTCCGTACCGTCGACCCATGAACGAAGTGCATCTGCAGCTCTGTGCGAGTGCCGAGTGGCGGGAGATCGTCCAGGAGCAGATCCTGCCCTGGGCGCTGCACGATGTGGACCTGGGCACCGACGTGATCGAGGTCGGGCCCGGTCCCGGCGTGACGACCGACGTGCTCCGGGCGACGCTCCGCCAGCTGACCGCGGTCGAGATCGACCCCGACCTCGCCGGGCGC
The DNA here is from genome assembly GCA_963770105.1 of uncultured Acidimicrobiia bacterium. Taxonomy (GTDB): domain Bacteria; phylum Actinomycetota; class Acidimicrobiia; order IMCC26256; family JAENVU01; genus Chersky-806. Next base: position 1,508,895 of record CAVYOL010000002.1, read on the forward strand.
GCTCGCGCAGCGCCTGGCCGGGACGAACGTCGAGGTGCTCAACGCCGACGCCACCGCGCTCCCGCTGGAGCCGGACCGGTTCAGCGGCGCGGTGTCGTTCACGATGTTGCACCACGTTCCCTCAGCCGAGCTCCAGGACCGGCTCTTCACAGAGCTCGCCCGCGTCCTCGCGCCCGGGGGTGTGCTCGTGATCTCGGACAGCGTGGCGAGCGACGATCTCGCCGCGCTCCACGATGACGACACCTACAACCCGATCGACCCGACCACCCTCCCGAACCGACTGACGGCCGCGGGGTTCGCCGGGGTCGACGTGCGGGTCAACGACTTCGGGTTCGTCGCCCACGCGCACAAGCCCTAGCGGGTGGCGACGAGCGCGACGACGGTCCGGTGCGGCTCCTCGACGGTGAGGTCGGGGCGGTAGCGGTAGCCCTGCGGGTGCTCGAAGTCTGCGAGGCCGTCCGGATCGGTGAGCCGGGTCGCGACGACGTGACGGACGAGTGCGCCCTTGAGCAGCTTGTTCCAATGGCTGACGGTGATGAGCGTTCCGCCGCCGTTGTCGTCGAGGAACCGCACCGCGACCCGGCGGCGCCGGCGCGTCGGACACCGGCCACGCGGCGGCGTGCTCGTTGGGGAGCAGGTCCCAGACGACGCGACCGTCGACGCGGGCGTCGAGCACCGGCGCCAGCCGGGGTCGCCACCAGGCCGCGAGCCGCCCGCCGCGCGGCGCCGGCGCCGGCGCCGTCATCTTCAGCTTGTAGAAGGGGATCGGGTCCCCGGGGGCGACGAGGCCGAACAGCCCGGAGAAGACGACGACCTGGGCGTCGATCCGCTGTCGGAGCGTGCGGTCGAGGCTGCGGTAGTCGAGCCCGCCGTAGAGCACGCCGGTGTAGCGGTCGATCGCCTTCATCGTCGGACCATCCAGAACGGCCGCGCGTTGGGAGCCGAGCGCGCGCTGCATGACCATGCGCCGGGCGTCGTCGAGGTCGAAGCGCATCGCCCCGGGGCGCCACGCGGGGCCGCGCCCACCGAGCGCCTTGCCCTCGGACGGCGGCAGCAGCAGCACTGGAGTCTTGGCCGACGTGACCACCGGGCGGAGGTTAGGAGCCGCCCGACGCACGCGCCGTACCAAGACGACAGCTCAGGGCTCGAGCAGCGGCACCTCGGTGACGGTGCTCGCGGGCGTCAGCATGTTCAACACGAGCTCGAGCACGAACGGTCGCGTGGTGCCCGGGTCGACCTGCCACGGAGGTCGTGCCTCGCTGAGGAACCGGCGGGCCCGCCGGACCGTCATCCACTGCAATGTCCGGAGGACCACGACGTTGCGCGCGATCGCCACGACGGCGGGGATCGCGGGGAACGTCTTTGCGACCGCGGCGCGCCATGATCGGGCCAGCGGGTGATCGCCGGCGAGGAACACTTCGACCGCGTCCGGCTCCAGAGCGTCGAGCTCGGCCCAGACCCGGATCAGCAGACAGCCGCGCTCGGTGGCCAGGAGTCCGCTCGCGGCGTCGACCGCGGCGGCGGCCCACTGCTCCGGCGTGGGCGCCGCCGACGCGCTCGCGAGCCGCACCTGTCGCTGGATGATCGCCGACTCCTCGAGGTTCACCTCGCGGACCAGATCCTCGACCAATGCGCCCTTCGACCCGAAGTAGTACGTGATCGCCGAGGGGTTCCGGAGGCCGGCGTCGGCGATGATCTCGCGGGTCGTCGTCCCGTTCACACCCTGGCGCCCGAAGCGTCCGAGGGCGGCTTCGCGCAGGCGCGTACGCGCGTCGGCGTCGACGTCGATCTCGGCAGCACCCGCCCGGATGTTCAACGCGTTCAGGGTACCCGTCGCATCCAATATTTGACAGGGGAATCGGGGATCAACACTCGGCCTCGTCGAGCCGGGCGAGCAGCGTTCCGGCGCCGAGGACCGACGCGCCGCGCGCCCGGGCACCCGCCGCGAGACGGTGGTCCGACGTGACGACCTCGATCGGCTCGTCGAAGCCCGCGTCGAGCAGCTCGAGGATGCGGTCGTCGGCCGCGTCGCGGCCGCGCCGGGTCGCGTAGTGGACGATGACGCCCTCGTGATCACCTTCGGGGAGATCGGCTTGGGCGACGTCGAACACGACGTGCAGCGGCTCGCCGTCGGCGATCACGAGGCACCGGAGCCGGTCGACCAGTCGGCGCACCGCGGCCGGGCGGTCCCGCCACCAGCCGTCCGGCACCGAGCCGACGACGTTGTTCCCGTCGACGAGCAGCATCCCTACGAGAGCCAGAGTCGGGCGAGGTCGCGCAGGCGCGGGATCCCGGTGTCCTTGGCGGCGCTGACCCAGACGACGTCGCCCGGTTCGAGCATGCAGCTCGCCGCGAGCTCGCGCTTGCGCTTGTCGCGTTGCGAGGACTTCACCTTGTCGTGCTTCGTCGCGATGACCGAGTGCGGCAGCTCGTTCGCACGCAGCCAGTCGAGCATCTGGAGATCGGACTTCGTCGGGCCGATCTCGCCGTCCACGAGGAGCAGGATCATCTCCAGGTGCTCACGCTCGAGCAGGTACCGCTCGATCATCGGCTGCCACGCGGCGCGCGTCGTCTTCGACACGTTGGCATAGCCGTAGCCGGGACAGTCGACGACCGTCGCGTCGGTGCCCTGGAGCGCGAAGCAGTTCAGCAGCTGGGTGCGCCCCGGAGTGTTCGAGACGAGGGCCAGCTTCTTGCGCCCGGCGATCGCGTTGAGCAGCGACGACTTGCCCACGTTCGATCGACCGACGAACGCGATCTCCGCCCGGGTCGGGGGCAGCTGACCGAGATCCGGGGCCGAAAGGACGAACTCGAGCTGCAGCGGTCCACTCATGATGGAGGTCATTCTCGTCCAGACGGGCGTAGTGTCCCGAGCGCACACGGGATCGGCGACGGGGGACGATGGCCGATGAAGCTCCGCCTGACGGGCGCGACCGTGCTCGCGGCCGCGCTCGTGTGCACTGGTGTGCTCCTCGCGCCCGCGACCGCCGGCGCGGCGACCCCGGTCGGGCAGACGGCGCCCTATGAGTACCTCGGCTGGGGCAACCCGCCCGCACCGACCAGCGTGATGGCCGCCACCGGCCTGCACGATCTGACGCTCGCGTTCATGCTGTCGAAGAAGACGTGCGACCCGGCGTGGGACGGCAGCCGGCCCCTGACCGGCGGCGCGGACCAGGCTGCCATCAGCAGCATCCGGTCGGCCGGAGGGGACGTCGTCGTCTCGTTCGGTGGTTGGAGCGGCCGGAAGCTCGGGAACAAGTGCACGACGACCACCGCGCTCGCGGCGGCGTACCAGAAGGTCATCGACGCGTACGCGCTGCACGCGATCGACATCGACATCGAGCACGGCGAGATCAGCTCCGCCAAGGTGCGCAACCGCGTGATCGCAGCCCTCGCCGCGGTGCACCACGCGAACCCGAACCTCGAGATCTACGTCACGTTCGGTACGACGCCCACCGGACCCGACAAGAAGGGCGCCGCGATGATCACCTACGCCGCGTCCATCGGCTTCCTCCCGACGGCGTGGACGGTGATGCCCTTCGACTTCGGAGCGGGGCCTCTCAACATGGGGTCGACGTCGATCGCCGCGGTCCAGGGCCTCGGGCGCACGCTGCAGTCGGCGTACCACCTGAGTGCGGCGGCCGCCTACCAGCACGCCGGCATCTCCACCATGAACGGTCGGACCGACGCGGGTGAGACCGTGACGACCGCCGACGTGCAGTCGATGTTGACGTTCGCCCAGCAGAACCATCTCGGCCGCTTCACGTTCTGGAGCGTCAACCGCGACCGTGCGTGCGGTGGTGCGAACACGAGCGCCGACCAGTGCAGCGGTGTGGCCCAGTCGCCGTACGCGTACAGCACCATCGTCGCCGGCTATCACGGCTGACGTCGGCAGCCGCCCCGAGGCTACGGGGGAATGGAGCCGCCACCGAGGTGAACCGGTCATGAGCTGACCGGTTCACCTGAAAGACTCGGTCCATGCGTGCGGACCGGCTGGTGGCCATCCTGCTCCTGCTGCAGGCCCGGACCCAGGTGACGGCGGCGGAGGTCGCGGCCGAGCTCGAGGTGTCGGAGCGCACCGCCCGGCGGGACCTCGACGCGCTGAGCATGGCGGGGGTCCCGGTGTACTCGCGCCAGGGGCGCAACGGCGGCTGGCAGCTGGTCGGTGGGGCGAAGACCGACCTGAGCGGCCTGACCGCCGCCGAGGCGCGGGCGCTGTTCCTCGTTGCCGGCACGGCCTCGAGCACACCGGAGGTCAAGACCGCGTTGCGCAAGCTCGTCCGGGCCCTCCCCGAGACCTTCCGCACCGACGCCGAAGCCGCCTCGAACGCCGTGGTCGTGGATCCGACCGCGTGGGGTCGCAGCCGGCGGGCGCAACCGACGCCGCAGCACCTGGACGCGCTGCAAGGAGCAGTGGTCGACGGTGAGCAGATCACGCTCGGGTACGCGACCCCGAACAAGCCGCCCAGCACTCGCGTCGTTCACCCCCTCGGCCTCGCGACGAAGGGGCCGGTCTGGTACCTCGTGGCCGACACCGAAGCGGGGCTGCGCACGTTCCGCGTCGACCGGGTCACGTCGACCGAGCCGACCGGTGAGCCCGTGGTCCGGCCGGAGGGCTTCGACCTCGCCGAGGCGTGGCGCCTCATCACCGACCGGGTCGACACGAACTGGCACGGATCGGCGGAGGCACGTGGAGCGGCGACACCGGAGACCGTTCCGGTGCTGCGGATGGTGTTCGGGACGCGGGTTCGGATCGGCCCGACCCGGGCGGACGGTCGCGTCGACGTCGAGATCGGTGGCGCGCACGATCGTGCGCTGGCGGGCGAGCTGGCCGGGTTCGGGTCAGGACTCGAGGTGCTGGAGCCACCGTCGATCCGCACCATGCTGGCTCAGATCGCGACGGAGCTCACGGCCACCTACGTCACGCCGTGAACCGGGCTCTCTAGGCTCGTCGCATGATCACACCCGACGCGAAGGACTGGACGTGGGTGCTGGAGCGACCGTGCCCGGAGTGCGGCTTCGATGCGACGGGCGTCGACCGGACCGCCGTCGGGTCCATGGTTCGTGCGAACGCCGATGCGTGGGGCGACGTGCTGGCGCGCCCGGAGGTCGGGCGTCGGCCCGCTCCGGACGTCTGGTCCGCGCTCGAGTACGCGTGCCATGTCCGCGACGTGTTCGGTCGCTTCGACGAACGGCTCGCCCTCATGCTCAACGAGGTGGATCCGCGGTTCCCGAACTGGGACCAGGACGCGACCGCGGTCGAATCCCGCTACGACGAGCAGGACCCGACGGTGGTGACGGGTGAGCTCGGCATCGCCGCGGCGACCGTGGCCGACCGCTTCGACGGCGTCTCGGGCGCCCAATGGGACCGCACCGGGACCCGCAGCGACGGCTCGGCGTTCACCGTGGACTCCTTCGCCCGCTACTTCATCCACGACCCGATCCACCATCTCCACGACGTGGGGTTCAGGGGCGCCTGAGCCCGCCGTGGTGGCCCGGATCGGTCGTCGGGCCCGATCCGGCGCACTCAAGTTGGGGCCGAATTCGCCGATCCTGTGAGGAAATGCCCCTCCGGAGTGCCGACCTATGCGCCGACTGAGCCTGGTCCTCAGGTTCGCCCTGCTGAGCCTCGCGGTGATCGTCGTGCTCGGCTTGGTCTTCACCCGGTCCTCGGCTCGTGCGACCGCGACCCGGAACCTCCGCTCGGCGCGCGACAGCGCGGTGCTCGTCTCACGACTCGGCATCCAACCCCAGCTGACCGCGAACGGTCTCGCCCACGGTCTCTCGCCCGCCGAGGTCGCGAACCTCGATCGCATCTTGCGCAGCGACGAGGGAAGCGCGGCGATCTCCCGCATCAAGATCTGGAACCGAGCCCACGAGGTCGTCTACTCGGACGACACGTCAATCATCGGCCACCACTTCCCGGGCGACGACGAGCTGGCCGCGGCGCTGCGAGGCAAGGTGGAATCGGACGTCAGCGATCTCGCGCAGACGGAGAACGTGGGGGAGCGGAAGTTCGGCAAGCTGTTCGAGGTCTACGTGCCGATCGTCTACGCCGGGCAGAAGGCACCGGCGGGCGCCTTCGAGCTCTACCTTCCGTACGCACCGATCTCCCGCGAGATCGCCAAGGACAACCGCCAGCGCAACCTGCTCTTCGCCGGTGGGCTCGCGCTCCTCTGGCTCGTGCTGCTGCCCGTCGTGTGGCAGGCGTCGCGCCGGTTGCGCCGCACCGCGGCCGAGAACCGACACCAGGCCCGCCACGACGCGCTCACCGACCTGCCGAACCGCGCGCTGCTGGGTGACCGCCTGGTCGAAGCGATCGACGCGGCCCGGGAGACCGACACCGGCGTCGGTGTCCTCGTGCTCGACGTGGACCGGTTCAAGGAGGTCAACGACACACTCGGCTATCAGAACGGCGACCTCCTCCTGCGCGGGATCGGCGCGCGCATCGTCGAGACGCTGCCCGCCGACGCCACCGTCGCCCGGCTCGGCAGTGACGAGTTCGCGGTGCTGCTGCCGGCACTGGCCCATCCCGCCGGGGTGCTCGCGGTCGCGCGCGACCTGGTCGCGGCACTCGAGACCCCGTTCACCGTCGACGACCTCTCGGTCGAGGTCGAGGCGACCATCGGAGCGAGCGTCTCCCCGGAGCACGGCACGGACTCCGAGACCCTGCTCCGCCGCGCGGACGTCGCGATGCAGCGCGCCAAGGAATCCCACGTCGGCATCGAGCTCTACGCCGACGAGCACGACACCTACAGCCGGAGGCGCCTCGGTCTGATCGCGGACCTCCGGCGCGCGCTCGACGGTGACGAGCTCGTGCTCTACTACCAGCCCCAGATCGAGCTGCGGACCGGCCGCGTCATCGGGGCGGAGGCGCTCCTGCGCTGGAACCACCCGCACGACGGGTTGCTGCGCCCCGACGACTTCATCCCGCTCGCCGAGCGATCCGGCCTGATCCACCCGCTGACCACGTACGTCCTCGAACGCGCGTGCGCGCAGTGCCACGAGTGGCGCGCGGCGGGCGTGGAGCTCACCGTCTCGGTGAACCTCTCGGCCCGCAACCTCATCGAGGTCGACCTCCTGGATCGGGTCCGTGGTCTGCTCGGGCGGCACAACCTGCCCCCGTCGGCGCTGGTGCTCGAGATCACGGAGAGCACGATCATGGCGGACCCGGTCAAGGTGACCGAGGTGGTGCGGCGGCTCCGGGCCGAGGGGCTCAGCGTCTCGATCGACGACTTCGGCACCGGCTACTCGTCGCTGGCCCACCTCCGGCACTTCCCGGTGAGCGAGATCAAGATCGACAAGTCGTTCGTGCTCGGGATGCTCGACGACCCGGCGGACGCGACCATCGTGCGTTCGGCGATCGAGCTCGCGCACAACCTGCACCTCGTCGCCGTCGCCGAGGGCGTGGAGACCGAGGGCGCACGGGACGCGCTCGCGGCACTCGGTTGCGACGTGGCCCAGGGCTACTACTTCGCCCGGCCGATGCCCGCGGCCGACCTGAGCCGTTGGATCGAGCACCCCGGCCCGTTCGTCTCGCAGAAGAGCACCGCCAGCCACTGACCTGCGGGCGTGAAGGATCGGCGTGAGCACCTGTTCGCACGCCGTTCACACCGCGGCGCCGCCGCGCAACGCCCGGATCGGAGTGTGGCTGCGTGGACACGACGGCGATTCCCCCGCGCCGAGTGCTCGACGCCGCGATCCGGCCCCACTCGCTGGCATCGCTCGGCTCGGTGCTCGCGGGGACGTTCTGTCCCGAGTGCGACCGCGACGTCTCCGAACCCCCGTCCGGCCCGGTGATCGTGCTCTGCGAGACCTGCGCCGAACGGCAGGTCCCGGCGCGCCCGCCGCGACGCTGAGCGACCATCCGAGCGCGCGAACCGGCCGGTCCGTAGCATCTGGCCTCGATACTCGCGAGGGGGAGGTGCACGATGCAGGAGCGTTGGCGCATTGGGCTGGCCGAGGCGATCGGGACCATGATCCTGGTCGTCGGAGGTCCCGGGACGGCCATCCTGGCTACCGGCGGCTTCGCCGGACCGAAGAGCACCGTCGGCATTCTGGGCGTCGCACTCGCGTTCGGCCTCAGCCTGCTGTGCGCGGCCTACGCCATCGGTTCGATCTCGGGCTGTCACATCAACCCGGCCGTGACGATCGGGTTGTGGGCGATCAAGAAGACGAAGACCGGTCTCGTGCCCTTCTACATCGTCGGGCAGATCATCGGCGGCATCGTCGGTGCCGGGATCATCTTCGTGATCGCCAACAGCATCAACGGGTTCAGCGCCAAGGCGTCGGGCTTCGCATCGAACGGCTACGGCGACCACTCGCCGAGCGCCATCGCCAACGGCGGGCACGTCGCCGGGGGCTTCGGCCTCGGCGCCGTGATCGTCGCCGAGATCGTGTTCACCGCGTTGTTCGTCTTCGTGATCGCCAGCACCAGCCGCGGTTCGATGACCATCGGGTTCACCGGCCTCACGGTCGGGCTCATGCTGACGCTGATCCACCTGATCTCGATCCCGATCGACAACACCTCGGTGAACCCGGCCCGCAGCCTCGCGACCGCGGTCTTCCAGGGGTCGTGGGCCCTCGATCAGCTCTGGGTGTTCATCGTCTTCCCCATCGTCGGAGGGCTGATCGGAGCCCTCGTCTGGAAGGCACTGGTCCCGGCCGAAGACCTGTAGTCCCCGGGTCTCGGGCCGAATTGGGGTTGGGCCGGGCTCGAATCGTGCCGATGAACGCTCTGCGCACCCATCCGGGTCCAGAGGAGCCAGACCGCAATGCTGAACCGCCAGGCCCGACAGTTCGGACAGTCGCTCGTGGAGCGCCATGTCCTCGCGCCCGACGTGCTCGAAGACGCCATGGACGAATCGGCGCGGACGAACCTCCCGCTGCCGACGATCCTCCTGCAGCGCGGGCTCGTGGGCCCGAAGGATCTCGCGACCGCGCTGTGCGTCGCGCTGGGCATGGACTTCGTCGACTTCGACGAGGCCGTCGTGCAGCCGGTGGCGGCCCGCACGGTCCCCGAGACGCTCGCCCGCAAGTTCGCGGCGATCGGCGTGGAGATGCGCGACGACTCGATCGTGGTGGCGTTCGCCGATCCCGCCGACCACGCGGCCCTCGGCGAGGTCAGCGCCGCGGTCCGCGCCGAGTCCGGCTTCACGGTCATCCCCGCCGGTGCCGAACGCCAGGAGCTCCTCGCGGCGATCGAGACCGCGTACGGACCGACGGATGCAGAAGCCGATCAGCACCTCGTCGGCTCCGGCATCGATCCCGAGCTGCACCGGATGTTCGAACGGGTCCAGGAGATCGACGCGTCCGACCTGCACCTCGCGGCGGGCCAGCCCCCGCTCGTGCGCATCCTCGGTGACCTGCACCGGATGACCGACTTCGACGTGCTCAGCGCGTCGCGCATCCGTGAGCTCGTCTACTCGATCATCAGCAAGCGCCAGCAGCAGCAGTTCGAGGAGTCCCACGAGCTCGACACGAACTACACGGTCCCCGGCATCGCCCGGTACCGAGTGAACATCTACCTGAAGCGCAACGCCGTCGCGGTGTCCTTCCGCCAGATCCCGTACACCGTGCTGCCGTTCGAGCAGCTCGGCCTGCCGGACGCGGTGCGCCACTTCTCCGAGCTGCCGCGCGGCCTCGTGCTGGTCACCGGGCCGACCGGTTCGGGGAAGTCGACGACGCTCGCGTCGATCATCGACCTCGTGAACCAGAACCGCCCGTGCCACATCATCACGATCGAGGAGCCGATCGAGTTCGTGCACGACTCGAAGCAGGCGCTGGTGAGCCAGCGCGACGTCGGCACCGACACCGCGTCGTTCGCCACGGCCCTGCGCCAGGCGCTGCGTCAGGACCCCGACGTCATCCTCGTCGGTGAGATGCGCGACCTCGAGACCATCTCCACCGCGGTCACCGCGGCCGAGACCGGCCACCTCGTGTTCGCGACGCTCCACACGCAGGACGCGGCGCAGACGATCGACCGGATCGTCGACGCGTTCCCGGCCGAGCAGCAGGGTCAGGTGCGGATCCAGGTCGCGTCGACGCTGCAGGGCATCGTGACCCAGCAGCTCGTCCCGACCGCCGACGGCAAGGCCCGCGCGGTCGCGGCCGAGGTGTTGATCGCGACACCGGCGATCCGCAACCTGATCCGGGACGGCAAGATCCACCAGGTGTACCCGATGCTGCAGGCGGGCCGGAAGTTCGGCATGAACACGATGGATGAGCACCTGGGCGCGCTCGTGCGCGAGGGCCGGGTCACGATGGAGGCGGCCGAGCTGCGCTGCCGCGACATCAACGAGCTGAAGCGATCCGCCGGGGTTGCGCTCAGCGCCTGAGTCAGCTCGCCCGAGCCCGTTCGAGCTCATTGAGCTCGACGTCCGTCGGAGCCGGTCGTACGTTCGCGGCGCGGACGGCACGACGGTGCGGCTGCAGCACCACCCGCGCCACGCACAACGCGGCGACCGTCACACTCGACACGATCGCGAACCCGACGAACAAGGGTTCCTGCGCGTCCGAACCCGCGTACAGCGCGTGCAGGCTGAGGGCGACGAACACCCCGAAGCTGAAGAGGTGGATCACGTGCCAGAGGCCGCGGCCGAGCACGCGCATCATCAAGGACGTGAGCTCGACGGCGAGGAGCAGGGAGAGCGCGACGATCCCGAGCGCGACCGCGCCCGGTCGCCACGTCGAGGCGTACGGAACGAAGAGATCTTCCCAGTCGAAGCCGACGAACGTGTCGAACGACAGCGCGACCAGGTGGAGCCCGACGAACAGGACGGTCAAGCCGCCGAGGAAGCGGTGGAGGTCGAGCATCCACGCCGGCCGGGGCCTCGAGAGCTGGTGGAGGGACAGGAGCAACCCCCAGACCACGGCTGCGGTCACGAGGACCCACGCCACCAACCCGCTGGCGCGCACCGTGTACCACCACAGCTGCTGGTTCACGGAAGGAAGTACTCGAGGCCGGGCAGCTCTTCGACGCTTCCGTCGTCGTGCACGAACATGCCCGTCACCCCCTGGCCCTCCAGGAGCTCGGCCCCGGCGCGGGGGCCGGCCACGAACGCGGCCTTCGCCAGCACCTCGGCGGTCGCGGTGCTCGCAGCCAGCACGGTGACGGAGGCGAGCCCGGTCCAGGCCGGTTGGCCCGAGCTGGGGTCGAGCAGGTGGTGCCGGGGGGATCCGGCGCGGTTCCAGGCCCGGCGCAGGCGCGTGCTCGTCGCCACCGCCCCTTCGGCGAGCCGGAAGGACCGCCCGGCGGCGAGCGTCTCGTCGAGGTCGACCTGCCAGTCCGGCGCCACCGGTGGCGTCCCGGTGACCCGCACGTCACCTCCGAGGTTCACGCAGACCCCCTCGGCGCCGGCGGCGATGAGCTCCTCGGCGAGCAGGTCCGCGGCCCGGCCCTTGCCGATGCCGCCGAGGTCGATCCGCACCCCGAGCGGGAGCCGCACGGCCGGGACCAGGGGGAGCAGCTCGATGTCGGCGCAGCCGGCGGATGATCCGGGCTCCACGTCGTGCGGATCCCCGGCACCGTCCCGATCGATCGCCGTGAAGTCGCGGTCGTACCCGGCCTGCTCGAGCGCGTCGAGCACGGTCGGGTCGAACCAGCCGTGCGTCGTGCGCCAGGAACCCACGGCCAGCGCGACGACGTCAAAGGTCTCGTGGGAGATCGTGACGACCGCACCGTTCGCCACGTTGAGGCGGGACAGCTCGCTGCCCGCGTCGAACCGGGACCACCGCGACTCGAGGAGCCACAGGCGCTCGCGCGCCAGATCCGGGAGGTCGGGTGGTCCGCCGAGGATCAGCAGTCGCGCGGTGCTCCCCATCGACGGGAACTCGGTGTCGGACCAGGCGGGCGTGTGCGTCGCGCTCATCAGCTCCCGCCGGTCACGGGCGGAGGTGGCGGTGGCGGCGGGGGAGGCGCGGCCGTGGTGGGCGGCGTCGTCGCCGGGGCGGGAGCCGGGCTGGTCGCGGGTGGCGTCGTGACCGGCGGGTGGACCGGTGCGTCCGACGCCGGCGTCGCGGCCGCGACACTCGATCCCGACGGGGGTGCCCCGGCGGCGGACGCGCGCAACGCAGGCGCCGAGGCTCCCGGGGTCGCCGCGGCACTCGTCGCGGCCGGGAGCGCGGTCGTCGGTGTGACGATCCCGTTCGGATCCGGCGCGGGCGGCGCACCCGAAGGCGGCCGGGTCGATGTCGTCGCGACGGCCGCAGAGGAACCCGCGGGGACCGTGGCCGCGATCGGGGAGGTCGTGGCGGTCGCGGGCGCGCCCGCGAAGATCACCGCGACCAGGCCGATCGTCGCCGCTGCGGCGGAGATCCCGGTCAGCGCGCGGGCGGTGGACGCGGGATGGTGACGACGAAACCGCCCGGTCGGCGCGCGATCCGAAGGCGTCAGGCGAGCAGCCCGTTCCATCAGATGGTCGTCGGTCACGGCGGAATCGGTCCTCGAGCAGTCAAGACACGGTGTGGAGCTACGGGGGGTATCGGCAGAAGCGGGCCTTGCACTTCAATGGGACTTGCGCCCTGCGAGACTGCTCCGATGGATCCGAGCCCCCGCAGCACCGTGCGCCGCATCCCGGAGCTGGCCCGCTACGACGCGGAGACCGTCGCCGCGGTGCTCGATGCGGGGCTCGTCGCCCACGTCGGGATCTCGTACCAGGGCGCGCCGGTGGTGATCCCGATGGCGTACGGGCGGGTCGGCGACACCCTCTACATCCACGGCTCGACCGCGAGCCGGATGATGCGGGCGCTCAAGACCGGCGACGCGATCTGCATCACGGTGACGGTCATCGACGGGATCGTCCTCGCCCGGTCCGCGTTCAACATGTCGATGAACTACCGCGCGGTCGTCGTGCACGGCCACGCGCGGCTCGTCACCGACCCCGACGAGCGGATGACCGCGTTCCGGTCCGTCATGGAGCAGGTCGTGCCCGGCCACTGGGACGCGGTACGGCCGCCGAACGACGTCGAGCTGCGCCAGACCCTGGTCACGGCGATCAAGCTCGACGAGGTCTCCGCCAAGGTCAGCAGCGGGCCGCCGAACGACGACGAAGCGGATCTCGCGCTCCCCATCTGGGCGGGTGAGATCCCGCTGCAGACGGTCGCGGGCGCGCCGATCGCCGACGAGCACGTGCTCGACGGAGTCGCGGCGCCGGCCTCGGTGACGGGGTACGCGCGCGCGTTCGGGACCGCGGAGCACCGGTAGGCTGCATCGGTTGCGGTCCATGGGCAGGGGTCGGACGTTCCAGGTGGTCGCGGTCGTCGTCTGCGCGCTCGCGCTCGTCGGCGTCGGCACGCGGTACTTCTGGGTGCGCCACGAGCGTCAGCACACCGAGCAGACCATCGTCACCCTGACCCGGCAGACCACTGCTGCCCTCGCGTTGCTCCACCGGGTGACGGACACGCGGGCCGGCGCCGACGATCACAACACGATCGTCCAGGCGCAACGCGACGGTGCTCGGACGCTCGCGGCCGCGCTGCACGCGGACCTCGACAAGACCCGGGCCGACACGACGACGGCTGAGGTCGGCGCGTTCACGTCCGGCGCCCAGGCGAACAACCTCGCCGCGTGCCTCACGGGGGTCTCGCAGGCCCTGAACCAGCTCGCCGTCGGCGACGGGGGCGCGATCTCGAGCCTTCAGACCGTCGACGCGCAGTGCCGAATGGCAGGGATCGCATGAGCCCCGAGCGCACGCGCCTGCTGCTCATCGCCGGGGCGGTGGTCGTCGTCGTGGTCCTCGTCACCGGGTTTCTCGCCGGGGCGAGCGAGCAGCGGCGGCTCGACCGGGACCGCCGGGTCGAGGTGGCGCAGCGGGCCAACCTCCGGCTCACACGGGCCTCGATCGCCGACCAGCGCCGGAAGATACGGGCGGCAGCAGTGCTCGGCCAGACCCTCGCCAAGGATCTCGTGGATGCGAACGCCGACGGGACCCTGACCCAGGCGTTGCTGACGACGGCGAAGTCGGCGCGGGACCAGGCCCAGGCGACGCTCGGCACGCAGGCCGTTCGGCGCGTCACCGTCGAGCAGTGCCTCACCGGCGTGAAGCGGGCGCTGGACGCGACCCGGACCGGGAACACCGCCGCGGCGACCGCGTTCCTACGGGCTGCGGCGCCCGCGTGTGAGAGCGCTCTCGCACCGGGCGGCGATGCGGCGCCCGCCCTCGCGTACGACTTCGCGGACCCCTTCGTGCTGCGCGCGGGCGGCCAGTACTACGCCTACGCGACCAACGCGGCCGGCGGCGCCGTGCAGGAAGCGCGCAGCTCCAACCTCCTCCAGTGGGAGCTCGCCGGGAACGCGTTGGACAACATCCCGTCCTGGGGTGCCGCCGGAAGCATCTGGGCCCCGTCCGCGCTGCAGCGTCCCGACGCGACGTTGCTGTACTACACGGTGCGCGAGGCATCCTCCGGTCGTCAATGCCTCTCGGTGGCGGTGGGCCGCGGGCCGGCGGGACCCTTCCTCGACGGGTCGACGGCGCCCTTGGACTGCGGCACCCACGGTGCGATCGACCCCAGCCCGTTCGTCGACGCGAACGGGAATGCGTTCCTGCTCTACAAGACCGAGGGACCGCCCCAGATCTGGAGCCGGCCGCTGAGCGCGGACGGGCGCAGCTTCGCCGGCCCGGCGAGCCCGTTGCTCGCGCCCACGCAACGGTGGGAGAGCGGCAACGTCGAGGCGCCGTCGATGTTGCGCAACGGCTCGACGTACTGGCTCTTCTTCTCCGGGAACAGCTGGAACGGCGCCGACTACGCCGAAGGCGTCGCCCGGTGCGCCGGGCCCACGGGCCCCTGCACCGCGGCCGGTGGGAACCCGATCCTCGCGACACGCGACGGCATCGCGGGCCCGGGTGGCGGAGAGGTCTTCACCGACACGTCCGGCCACTGGTGGCTCGCGTACCACGCGTACCGGCAGCCCCTCGTCGGGTATCCCAACAGCCGGCTGCTCTACCTGTCGCCGATCGCGATCGACGGGGCAGGAACGCCGACGATCAACCCATGATGCGAGCGAGGATCCGTTCGCGCCAGCGGCCGCGACGACCGGTGCGCGCCTCGGTCCGGTCCAGTCCGGCGGTGAGGCGGAGCCCCGCGTTGATGCCGAGCCACCGGAACGGCTCGGGCTCCCACGGCGGCGACCGGTGCCCGACCCACGGCAGCCGGGTGAGGCCGGTGTCGCGCCGAGGATGAGGTCGGCCAGCGTCCGTCCGGCCAGGTTGCTCGTGCCCACGCCGTCGCCGACGTAGCCGCCGGCCCAGCGCGAGGCCGGTCGTGCGGCTCGAAGCCGACCGAGCGTGTACCAGTCGCGAGGGACGCCGAGCGGACCGCCCCAGCGGTGGGTGATCGCCACGTCGGCGACCGCGGGGAAGAGGCCGGCGAGGACGTGGTGCAGCTCCGCGAAGATCGCGCGGGTCGCGGTCGAACCCGTCGCGCACGCGACTGCCGAAGTGGTACGGCGCGCCCCGACCGCCGAACGCGATGCGGTCGTCCGCGGTGCGCTGCCCGTAGATGATGAGGTGGCGACCGTCGCTGAACGTCTCCCGCTCGTCCAGCCGATCGGTCGGCCCAGAAGCTCGACGGCAGGGGCTCGGTGGCGATCATCAGCGAGTACAGCGGGGCGAGCGTGCGCCGGTGGTCCGGGATCCGGGCGGTGTAGCCCTCGGTGGCGCGGACGACGACGTCGGCCCTGACCCGTCCGCCCGAGGTCGCGACACGGCCGCGGCGAGATCTCCTCGACCCGGGTGCGCTCGTAGATCGTGACGCCCCGCCGCTCGACCGCGTCGGCCAGCCCCCGCGCGAGGCGGGCCGGATGCAACGCGCGCGCAGTGCGGGGTGAACACGGCACCGAGGACCTCGGCGACGTTCAGCCGCGCCATCGCCTCTTCGGGACCGAGCCAGCGCACGTCTTCCTCGCCGAAGCCCCAGTTGCGCTCTTCCTCCACGTGGGCCTGCAGCCGCGCGACCTGGACCGGTGCCGTCGCCAGCTCGAGGGTGCCGCCCTTTGCGAAGTGGGCGTCGATCTGCTCGGCCGAGGACCGCGGCCCACCTCGTCGACGGTGGCGAACAGCGCGCGTTGCAGCGCCACCGCGGCCTCACGACCGTGGGCCTTCGCGGTTGCGTCACGGCTGCCGGCGAAGAGCGCGGAGCACCACCCGCCGTTGCGGCCCGAGGCACCGAACCCGGCGATCTCGGCTTCCAGCACCGCGATCCGCAGCGTCGGGTCCTGGCCGGCGAGCTCGTACGCGGTCCACAGCCCGGTGTAGCCGGCCCCGATGATCGCGACGTCGACGTCGACGTCGCGATCCGAGCGCGCCGCGTGGCGTCAGTGGCCCGGGAAGCGAGTCGAGCCAGAAGCTCCGGCTCCGGTACCGCGACTCGAGTGCGCCGGCGTCGCTCATCGGCCCGCCACCGGTGCCGGCGTCGGGCCTAGGACACCATCAACCCGAAGTTGTTCACGCACCCGCAGACCCGCACCGCGACCACCGCGCACAGGACCACGAACGACACGGTCGCGATCGTCGACCGGCCGCGGACCGAGCCCCACGCGATGATCGCCATGGCCCCGATCGCCAGCGCGGAGCAGAGCGCGAGCGCCACGTCGACCCCGACGGCGTGCATCAGCTCCCGCACGGGCGCCCACCGCTCGGTCATCACCGACTGCTGCAACAGCGTGTGCGTCAGCAGTGCGTCCACGAGCGTGAGGAACGACCCGAACGCGAAGAGCACGGCGGTGGCCCGGGCCGACCGTGCCGGCGCGTTGAAGGTCCGCTGCAGGTGTGGTGCGAGTCGGCGCGGCGCGGTCGGGATGATGTGTGGGTCTACCGGTGCCGACCACTCTCCGCAACGCGATCCGCACTATTGCCACAAAGTCCTCGCTGATCGCCCACGCAGCACGCGCGCATCGTCCCACAGACCGTGCTTTCTCGGGCGATTTCGGGCGCTCGCGGGTCCGGCGGGACCGGGCCCGTCAGCCCGGCTCACCCTGGAGATCCGCGTCGATGATCCGGGCCAGCTCCAGCGGCTGATCGCCCTGGACGCTGTGGCCCGCGGCCTCGACGACCACGACCCGCGCCTCGGGCTGCCGGCGGAGCAGCTCGTCGACGTCCGCGTCGCTCACCACCGGTGAGTCGGCGCCGCGCACGAGGAGCAGGGGGACGTGGACCGAGTCGACGGCATCCCACAGGTTCCCGAAGTCGGGCATCTGCTCGTCCCTTCCGGGAGGATGAAGCGCTCGTACCGCCACGCCCACGTGCCGTCCGGCCGCTCGACCGCGTTGTGCAGGATCCCGCGCCGCAGCGACGACACCGAGCGGGTCGGGTTGTACGTGACCGTGCGCTCGAGGATCTCGTCGAAGCTCGCGAACGACTCCGGGCCGGCGATGAACGAGATGACCGCCGAGGCCTTGTCGCGGTCGACGCCCGGCGTGACGTCCACGAGGATCAGCCGCCGCACCAGCTCGGGCACGTGCGCAGCGCGAGGGCCAGCGCGGTGAGTCCACCGAGCGACATCCCGACGACCGACGGCGGCTTCGGGTGCGAGCTCCCGGATCACCGCGGCCACCGACGGCGGGCGTTCTCGACGGGGAAGTACGAGTGGTCGCTCCGCCAGTCGGAGTGGCCGTGGCCGGGCAGGTCGATCGCGAGCAGCGGGCGGTTGAGCGCGAGGGCGACGGTGTCCCAGGTGTGTGCGTTCTGCGCGCCACCGTGCAGGAACACGAGCTCCGGCTCGGCGGTGCCCCATCGCAGCGCGCTCAGCACGTTGGCGGGGACCGACCTCGACGCTCACGCGCTCGACGACCGGCGCCTCGAAGGTCAGGCCCACCTCCTCCGCGTTCTCGTGGAAGAGGCTGAACTCGTCGTACTCCATGCTGGCCACGAGGTCACCGTAGGCTGTCGCAATGACTCCACGCATCCAGCCGGTCTCGCTCGACGATGCGGAGCCCGAGACCCGCGAGCTGCTCGGCGCCCTGTCCAACCTCCGGGGTGACGACGCCGAGGTCCTGAACGTGTTCCGCACCATGGCGCAGCACCCCAAGCTGATGAAGCGCTGGCTGGTGTTCGCCAACCACGTGCTCACGAAGTCGAACATCTCGGGCCGGGACCGCGAGCTCGCCATCCTGCGGTCGGGCTGGCGGTGCCACGCCCCCTACGAGTGGGGCCAGCACGTCGTGATCGGCATGCGGGAAGGGATCACGGAGGCGGAGATCGCGGCGATCGCCGCCGGGCCCGACGCGCCGGGCTGGAGCGCCCACGACGCCGCGATCCTGCGGGCCGCGGACGAGCTGCACGACACGTCGACGATCTCCGATGCCACCTGGGCCACGCTCGCCGAGACCTACGACCAGCAGCAGTGCATGGACCTCGTGTTCGCGATCGGCCAGTACCACCTCGTGTCCTTCGCGCTGAACGCCTTCGGCGTCGAGCGCGACGACGGCCTCGATTCCGCCCGGTTCCCCTTCCCACCCCCCGCCTGACCCGGTCAGAACCGTTCCGGTGCGAGTTGGACCCCCTCCAGGGGGTGCAAGTCACACCGAAAGGGGTGGGGGGCGCGGCGCAAGGCGATCAGCGTACGCGTCGGACCCCCACCTACGATGGCACCGCCATGGGTCGGCTTCGCATCTCGCCGCGCGCGTATCGCCAGGTCACGTTGGTCGCGGCGATCCTGCTCGCCGCGATCATCGTCACCGGAGCGGCGGTCCGGCTCACGGGATCGGGCCTCGGCTGCCCGGACTGGCCCAACTGCACCAACGGGCACCTGACATCCGGCGCGTCCCACTCCACGCACGCCAACATCGAGTTCGCGAACCGCGTCGTGACGGGCCTCGTGTCACTCGCGATCGTCGTCGCCGTGCTGGGCTCGTTGGTGCGGCTGCCCCGCCGACGCGACCTCGTCTGGCTGTCGCTCGGCCTCGTGGTCGGACTGATCGCGCAGATCCTCCTCGGCGCGCTCGTCGTCGAGGAGCTCCTCGACCCGCCGTTCGTCATGGGGCACTTCCTCGTGTCCGCGGTGCTGCTCGCGGACGCGATCGTGCTGTACCACCGCGCGGGGATCCCGGATGACGCGCGCAGCCGACCGGGAGTGCGGCCCGGGACCGTCTGGTTCGGGACGCGTGCTCGTCCTGAGCGCGTCGATCGTGCTGGTGACCGGAACCGTCGTCACCGGATCCGGCCCGCACTCCGGCGACGCCGGGAGCCACGCCAAGCTCAAGGCGACCCGCCTCAACTTCACCGTTCCGGAGGTGGCCCGGATCCACGGGACGAGTGTCATGGCCTTCCTCGCGCTCACGCTGATCACGTTGTGGGTCGTCAGCCGCGAACCCGGCGCGCGTCGCGTGATGCAGCGCGTCGGCCTGCTCCTCATCCTGCTCGTGGCGCAGGCCGCGCTGGGCTACACGCAGTACTTCAACGGGGTGCCCCCGATCCTGGTGGGCTTCCACGTCGCCGGCGCCACGGCGGTCTTCAGCGCCACCCTGGCCGTGCTGCTCTCGATGTACGACCCGGTCCCCCGACGGCGGGGGATCCCCGGTTCGCCCGGTCAGCTCGACGGGGCACCGGCCCCGGTGCCGGGCCCCGATCCCGTCGCCCCCGTCTGGGCGGAAAACTCTACGAACGTGGCCGGAGTGGCGCTTCCTCCGCAATAGGCGCATTCCTCGTTCAACTCCCAGGGACAACTCGCCGAGAAAGGTGCGTGCCCTCCCGTTCTGCCCTCGCGTTGCGTGCCGTCGCGGTCCTGACCGCGACCGCCGCCCTCGGGTTCGGGCTCGCCGGCCCCGCCGGCGCGGCGCCGGCCACCCAGGTCGCTTCCGGAACCCGTGACCTCGGCGTCCTCAACGAGCAGTACAACCTGACCCGGCTCCGGCTCGACCGGGCGTCCGCGGCGCTCGACGAGACCGAGCACCGCCTCGCGGCCACCCGGGACCGGGCCGACGCGGTCCAGGCGACCGTCCGGGCCCGATCCGCGTCGCTCTACGAAGGCGCGGCCGGAGACGGCGTGGCGGCCGTGCTCGACACCAGGAGCGTCGACGACTTCGTCCGGCGCACGCAGTACGTCGCCGCCGCGGCGAAGCCCGATCAGGCGCTCCTCGCCAAGCTCCGCCGCACGCTCGACGCGCTCGACACGCAGGAGAAGGCCGCGACCGCGGCTCGCGACCGCCTGCGGGTCCAGGCCGACGCCGTGGCCGCGGCGCGACACAAGCTGATGGCCGAGGCCGCGGCAGCCGCCGCGCAGACCCAACCGACCGGTGACGGTGCCGGGCCGGTCGGGACCCCGCGGGCCATGCTCGTGGCCAGCTCCGCGTCCGGCGCCAACGCGCGGCACGGGGCCGCGCCCGTCCGGGCGCCGATCCAGAGCTCGCCCGCCACCGCCCCTCACGAACCGTCGACGCCGCCCCCCACCTCGGCTCCGCACCCGCCGCCACCACCCCCGTCGTCGCGCGCCGCGATCGCAGTCGCGTACGCGCGGGCCCAGCTCGGCAAGCCGTACGTCTTCGCGACCGCCGGTCCCAACACGTTCGACTGCTCGGGGCTCACGATGGCGGCGTGGCGCGCCGCCGGCGTGAGCATGGCCCACTACTCGGGCTCGCAGGCCGCCGCGTTCCCGAAGGTCTCCTGGGATCAGCTGCAGCCCGGTGACATCGTCGTCTTCTACTCGGACTTCCACCACGTCGGCCTCTACATCGGTGGCGGCATGATGATCCACGCCCCCCAGACGGGCGAGTTCGTGAAGATCGCGCCGGCCTGGCGCGAGAACTTCCAGTTCGGCGTCCGCCCCGGTTGACCCCCGAACCGTGATGCGGCGACGCCCTACTCTGCGTCGCCGCCCGCATCGTCGGTCTCGGTGCCCTCACCGTCGGTGTCGGCGCCGACGGGGGCCGCGCTGGGCCGAGCCGCTCGGCCGAGGTTGGCGACGAGCACCGCGACGACCGTCACGAGGAAGAGCTGGCCCAAGAGCGCTTCGAGGCTGACGATCACGCGTCCGATGTCGGTCGCCGGCGTGAAGTCGCCGAAGCCCAGCGTCGTGATCACGACGAAGCTGAAGTAGAGGTACTGCACCCCGGTGGCGGCGCCCTGGCGGAAGAAGTGGGGACCGATGCCGTCCATCGCGCCGTAGACCGCGGCGAACGAGATGCCCAGCAGCAGGTACGCGTCGATCGCACCCAGGATCGTCTCGACGTTGATCACCGGATGTCGGAAGATCCGCTGCAGGACGACGGCCGGAGACGCCACGATCAGCAGCACGAAGACGTAGCTCGCACCCACGAACGGCTCGTGGTTGATCGCGGCCAGGAATCCCTGCCAGGCCACGAACAGGATGACGACCACGGCGACGACGCGGATCACCCGGCCGCGGACGTGCGAGGTGTGCAGCGCGAGCAGCAGGGTCCCACCGAACGCCAGGCTCACAATCGTCCGCGACCACTTGCTGTCCTCGGTCACCGCCATGAGCGTGTACGCCACGATGATGAGGATCAGCAGCGTCCCGTAGGTGTCCCCCTCGGCCAGGCGCGCCGCGAAGCTCCGGGTATGGGACGTCCGGGCGGGCGGGTCGCTCACGGCGGTGATCCTGTCACCTCGTGCTCCCGCGAGCGCGGCTGTGCCAGGCTGAGCGCTCATGCAGGTCCACCTCGTCGACGGCACCTACGAGCTGTTCCGTCACCACTTCGCCGTCCCGTCGCACCACGATCCGGAGGGCATGGAGGTCGCGGCGACCCGCGGCGTCGTGGGCTCGATCCTCATGATGCTCGAGGGCGGCGCCACCCACCTGGGCGTCGCGACCGACCACGTGGTCGAGTCCTTCCGCAACGACCTCTACCTGCCGTACAAGACGAGCGCCGGCATGGAGCCCGAGCTGCTCGCGCAGTTCCCGCTGATCGAGGACGTGCTCCGCGCGCTGGGCGTCGCGGTGTGGGCCATGGTGGAGGTCGAGGCGGACGACGCACTGGCGAGCGCGGCGGCGGTCGGCGCCGCCGACCCGCGCGTCGAGCGCGTGATCATCTGCACGCCCGACAAGGACCTGAGCCAGTGCGTGGTCGGTGACCGGGTCGTCCAGCTCGACCGTCGGAGCACGACCATCCGCGACGAAGCCGGCGTGGTCGACAAGTTCGGCGTGCTCCCGGAGTCGATCCCCGACTGGCTCGCGCTCGTCGGGGACAGCGCGGACGGGTTCCCCGGTCTGCCCGGCTGGGGAGCGAAGTCCGCGGCGACGGTGCTGGCCCGCTACGTGCACCTCGAGGACATTCCCGACGCTCGCGAAGGACTGGGACGTCGACGTGCGCAGCGCGGTCAAGCTGGCGACGACGCTCGTGGCCCAGCGCGAGGACGCGGACCTGTTCAAGGTGCTGGCGACGCTGCGCGAAGACGCCGACGTCGGCACCGTCGACGAATGGAAGTGGATCGGGCCGGACGCCACGTTCGACGACTGGTGCAACCGCCTCGGGGCCGACGGGATCGCGCGCCGGGCGCACCAGCTGGCCGAGTCGAGGAGATGACGTGGCAATGAGCGGGCAGTCGTCGCCGAGCGCGGAGGAGATCCGCGCCGCGGTCGTGACCGACCGGAGCCATCCCGAGGTCGCGATCGTCACCATGAACCGGCCCGAGCGGCGCAACGCGATGAACGCGGCACTGCTCGCCGGTCTCTACGACGACGCTCGGTGAGCTGCGCGACGACACCTCGTGCCGGGTCATCGTGCTCACCGGCGCCGGGCGCGGGCTTCTGTGCCGGGCTCGACCTCGCGGAGGGCGTCACGCTGCCGTCCCAGCCCGGACTCGGGCGGGCCCGGTCGGGGATGCGGGTCCAGCAGTACATCGCCGGGCTCATCCCGTTGTTCCGCAGTCAGCCGCAGCCGATCATCGCGGCGGTCAACGGCGCCGCCTCGGGCGGGGGGCTCGCGCTCACGCTCGGCAGTGACATCCGCATCGCCGCGGCGTCGGCCCGGTTCAACGTGGCGTTCATCAAGGTCGGGCTCTCCGCGTGCGACATCGGCACGAGCTGGATCCTGCCCCGGTTGATCGGCGCGTCCCGGGCGTACGAGCTGATGCTCACCGGGCGGTTCGCCGACGCGGCCGAGGCCGAGCGGATCGGGCTCGTCACGGAGGTCGTGCCCGACGGGCAGCTCCTCGACGCCGCGTTGGCCGAGGCGTCGAGTCATCCTGAGCAACGGCCCGTTCGGCGTGCGCATGACCAAGGAGGTCATGTGGAGCCAGCTGGAGATCGGCAGCATGCAGGCGGGGATCGACCTGGAGAACCGCACGCAGGTGCTGTCGAGCTTCGCGGGTGACATGGAAGAGGCGATGGCCGCGTTCCTGGAGAAGCGGCCGCCCCGGTTCGGTGGCGGGGAAGTCGAGTGATGGGAGCAGAAGCGCATGGGTGACCAGACCGGGCGCACGGCGCTCGTGACCGGCGGCGGCCGGGGCATCGGACGTGAGATCGCGCTCGGACTCGCGCGAGACGGTGCCGACGTCGCGATCAGCTACCGGCGCGACGAGGAGTCCGCGGTCGCGACGGTCGCGGCCATCGAGGCACTCGGGCGCCGGGCGGCCGCGTTCGCCGCGTCCGTCGACGACGTCGAGCAGGCCACCGTCCTCGCGGGGTCGGTGCTGGACGAGTTCGGTGCGGTCGACGTGTTCGTCCACAACGCGGGGATCGCGTCGCGCGGCCAGGACGTCGCGCACACCGACCCGGAGGAGATCGAGCGTCTCTTCCGCACGCACGCGCTCGGCGCGTTCGTGCTCTGCAAGGAGCTCGTCCCGCAGATGCGCGACCGCGGGCGGGGGGACGTGATCATGATCTCGAGCGCCGCGACCACGCACCTGGCGGGGTACTCCTCGCCGTACAACATGGCCAAGGCCGCGTTGGAGGCGCTCGCGATGACCCTCGCGAAGGAGGAGCGGCGCAACGGGATCCACGTGAACGTGGTCGCGCCCGGCCTCGTCGCCACCGAGATGGGCCGACGGCTCGTGAAGGGTGCGATGGGGGTCGAGGACATCACCACCCTCGACGAGAAGTCGCCCTTCGGCCACGTCTGCACCCCGGAAGAGGTGGCGGACGTCGTGCGGTTCCTCGTCGGTCCCGGCGGCCGGTACATCACCGCGACCCGGCTGCCGGTGGACGGCGGAACCTTCTAGTCCCAGAAACAAACCCGAAACCTGGCCTCAGTACCGTCGGCGGGCGATGGGGGACCTGCTGGACCAGTATCAGGTGGTCGACGCGTACGACGAGATGTTCGCCGGCGCGTCCGAGGCGCGGGAGCACTACCAGTCGCTGAACGGTGTGTTGCAGACGCTCTCGCGGCGCGACTTCGAGGAGCGCTGCGACGCGCGGGACCGGGCGTTCCGAGACGCGGGCATCACGTTCCAGCTCTCCGGCGAGGAGCGGCCGTTCCCCCTGGACCTCGTCCCGCGCATCTTGCCCGCGGACGAGTGGCGGACCATCGAGACCGGGGTGCGCCAGCGCGTGCTCGCGCTCGAGGCGTTCCTCGCGGACGTCTACGGAGCGGGCCGCATCCTGAGCGAGGGCGTGATCCCGCGCCGCCTGGTGGTGACCTCCACCAACTTCCAGCGCGCCGCGGCCGGGATCATCCCGCCCCGTGGCGTCCGGGTCCACGTTGCCGGCATCGACCTCGTGCGCGACGCCGAGGGCCGGTTCCGCGTCCTCGAGGACAACCTCCGCACGCCATCGGGCATCTCGTACGTGATCGAGAACCGGCGCGCGATGACGCGGGTCTTCCCCGAGCTGTTCGCGAGCCACCGCGTGCGCCGGGTCGCCGACTATCCGACCCGGCTGCTGGAATCGCTGCGCGCGACCGCGCCGGTGGACGATCCCGTCGTCGTCGTGCTGACGCCGGGTGTGCACAACGCCGCGTACTTCGAGCACTCGTTCCTCGCGCGTCAGATGGGCGTCGAGCTGGTCGAGGGCAGCGACCTCGTGTGCCACGACAACATCATCGCGATGCGCACCACCGACGGGCTGCAACGGGTCGACGTCGTCTACCGGCGCATCGACGACGACTACCTGGACCCACTGCACTTCCGCGGTGACTCCGTGCTCGGGTGCCCCGGGATCGTGAACGCGGCGCGCGCCGGGACGGTGACGATCGCGAACGCGGTGGGCAACGGCGTCGGCGACGACAAGGCGCTCTACCCCTACGTGCCGGACATGATCCGCTTCTACCTGGAGGAGGACCCGGTGCTCGCGAACGTGGAGACGTTCCGCCTCGAGGAGCCCGACGTCTGCTCCTGGGCGCTCGAACGCCTCGATCGGCTCGTGGTGAAGCCGGTCGACGGCTCCGGTGGCCACGGCCTGGTCATCGGCCCCCAGGCGGACGAAGCGACGCTGAGCGCGCTCGGTCGGAGCATCCGCCGCAACCCGCGCGGATGGATCGCGCAGGAGCCCGTCGCGCTCTCCACCGCGCCCACCTACGTCGACGAGTCCATGGGGCCGCGCCACCTCGACCTGCGCCCGTTCGCCATCAACGACGGCGAGCGCATCTGGGTCGTCCCGGGCGGGCTCACCCGGGTGGCCCTGCCCAAGGGCAGCCTCGTGGTGAACTCCAGCCAGGGCGGCGGGTCCAAGGACACGTGGGTGCTCGCCTCGGCGAGCGACGGCCCCGAGCCCGTCCCGGATCCCGCGGTCCCCGGCGCTCCGCTCCCCGACGGACCGCTGCGCGCGCCGGATCGCGGCCCCGTGCAGGCGCAGGGGCAGCAGCAGTGACGCGCGCGCCGGGGGACGCGCCGTGCTGAGCCGGATCGCGGAGTCGCTGTACTGGATCGGTCGCTACACGGAGCGGGCCGAGGACACCGCGCGACTGCTCGACGTGCACTACCACCACCTCCTCGAGGACCGGTGGGCCGACGAAGCGACCGCGTGCGCCGGCCTGCTGCGCGCGATGGGCGACGACCCCGACACCCTGATCGCGGCGACGGATGCCGACGGCGTCGCCGAGTTCCTCTCGTTCGACACGAAGAACCCCGCGTCCATCACCTCGTCGCTGACCGCCGCGTGGGAGAACGCCCGCGGCGCGCGCGAGGCGATCTCGTCGGAGATGTGGGAGTCGCTCAACACGACCCACCACCAGCTGGCGGGCCAGGCCCGGTTGGTGGCGGGGCGCACCCCGCACGACTTCTTCCGATGGGTCAAGGAGCGGGCCGCGATGCTCGCGGGTCTCGCCGACTCCACGCTGACCCGCGACGAGGGGTGGTCCTTCCTGGTGCTCGGCCGCAACCTCGAGCGCGTCGACATGACCGCCCGCCTGCTCTCCGCCCGCTACACCGAGACCTGGGGCCCGACCGTCTGGGCCACGACGCTGCGCTGCTGCTCCGCGTACGAGGCGTACCTGCGCACCTACCGTCACGGCGTCGACGCCTCGTCCGCACTGGAGTTCCTGTTGCTGGACCGGCTCTTCCCGCGCTCGGTGCTGCACACGCTCACCACCGCGCAGCGCGCCCTCGGCGAGCTCGATCCCCGGGCGAGCCGGACCGGCGTGGACGACGACGCCCGGCGCATCCTCGGTCGGTGCCACGCGGAGCTGAGCTTCCTCCGGGTCAGCGATGCCGCGGCCGACCTGCCCGAGCTGCTCGAGGAGCTGCAGGCCGCGACCGGTGAGGTCCACGCCTCGGTCATGAGCCGCTACTTCCTGGACACGCAGGCGATCAAGTGGACCGCATGACGGGTTGGCGGCTGCGGGTCCGGCACCACACCGGGTACCGCTACAGCACGGACGTGCACGCGTCCTACAACGAGGCGCGGCTCACGCCCGCGGACACCGCGTCGCAGCAGGTGACCGAGCACCGGATCGACGTGAAGCCCGGGGCGTCGCTGACCCGTTACCGCGACTACTGGGGCACCTGGGTGCACTCGTTCGACCTCAACCGCGTGCACCGGGAGCTCGCCGTGTCCGGGTACTCGGTGGTCGAGACCGGGTTGCGCGCCGCGGAGCCGGCCGAGGAGGTGACCTGGTCGGACATGCGCTCGATCCCGGTGCAGGACGCGTGGTGCGAGTACCTGTCGACGACGCTGTACACCGCGCTCGACGACCAGGTGCAATCGGTGAGCGCCGAGTTCTCCGCGGCCGCGACGCCGCGTGATGCAGTCGAAGGCGTCGCCGCGTGGATCCACGACGGCATGGAGTACGACAAGAGCTCGACGACCGTGACGACGACCGCGCCCGAGGCGCTGCGCGCCCGTCGTGGCGTGTGCCAGGACTTCGCCCACCTCGGCCTCGCAATGGTGCGCAGCCTCGGCATCCCGGCCCGGTACACCTCCGGCTACCTGCACCCGTCGGACGAGGACGCCCCGATTGGCGAGGTGACGGCGGGGGAGAGCCACGCGTGGATCGAGGCGTGGGTCGGGGAGTGGATCGCGCTCGACCCGACGAGTGGGGACGACGTCGGCCCCCGTCACGTCGTCGTGGCCCACGGGCGCGACTACGGCGACGTGCCGCCGCTGAAGGGCGTGTACCACGGTGGCAACGCCGAGGCGCTGGACGTGAGCGTCGAGCTGACCCGCCTGGCCTGACCTTCTCTTCGCGGGTTCGGCCGGTTCGGCCAGGTTCGGTGGGCCCGATCGTTGCTGTCCCACCCTCCGGCCACGCTGTCGGCATGGACTTCATCGCACTCTTCCTCGCCCTGATCGTCGCCATGGCGGCGGCCGCCGCGATCGCCGTGCTCGCGACGCGTCGGGTGTCGGTGCCGGCCGCGGACCCGGCGGATCCCGCGCTGATCGCCCGCGAAGCGGGCCAGGCCGCGGCGGAGCAGAGCGGTGCCGTCGTCGCGCAGCTGCTCGACGCGAACCGGGCGCTCATGGAGACCGAGCGCGAACGCTCGACGACCGAGCTCGACGGCAAGCGGGTCCTCATCGACGCGCGCCTCGAGGCGATGAACCTCGAGCTGGGCCGGGTCACGGACCTGCTCAAGGAGTTCGAGGCCCAGCGCGGCGCCAAGCTCGACTCGCTCGCGGGGGTCCTCCGCGAGCAGCGGGAGGGCATCACCGAGCTCACGCAGACGACCCAGGGCCTGCGCGAGGCCTTGTCGAGCAGCAAGGCCCGGGGCCAGTGGGGCGAGCGCATGGCCGAGGACGTGCTGCAGCTCGCCGGCTTCGTCGAGGGCATCCAGTACCGCAAGCAGGTGTCCGTCGACGGTGGGAGCGGCATCCCCGACTTCACGTTCATGCTGCCGCGGGGCGTGGTCATGTACATGGACGTCAAGTTCCCGCTCGATGCCTACATGCGCTACCTCGACGCGGAGTCGGAGCTCGAGCAGCGCCGCCACCGCGAGGCCTTCCTGCGCGACGTGCGGGCCAAGATCAAGGAGCTCGCGGGCCGGGCCTACAACTCGTCGGACGCCGAGACGGTGGACTGCGTCCTGCTGTTCATCCCCAACGAGCAGCTCTACGGGTTCATCCAGGAGCACGACGCGGCTGCGCTCGAGCACGCGCTCGGCCACAAGATCGTGATGTGCTCACCGCTGACCCTGTTCGCGGTGCTGGCCGTCGTGCGCCAGGCGGTCGACAGCTTCCAGCTCGAGCGGACCACGAGCGAGATCCTCGACGTGCTCGGCTCGTTCTCGAAGCAGTGGGAAGGGTTCGTCGGCCAGATGGACACGCTGGGGAAGCGGATCGAGAGCACCACGGCCGCGTTCGACCAGCTCTCGGGCACGCGGCGGCGCCAGCTGGAGCGCCAGCTCGACCGCATCGAGGACCTGCGCACGGACCAGGCGCTGGCCATCACCGACCCGGAACGGCGGCTCTTCCTGGAGGCCTGAGGCCGGCACCATCCCGGTACCATCGAGGCGTGGGCCTGTTCCTGCTCCTGTTCTTCGTGGTGCTGCCACTCGTCGAGCTGGCGGTCTTCGTCCAGGTCGCGCACTGGATCGGAGTGCTCGACGCCCTCGGGCTGCTGATCCTCATCTCGATCGTCGGCGTGTTCATCGTCCGCTACGAGGGCCTGGGCGTCTACCGGCGGGTGCGCGAGCAGCTGCGCGCCGGCACCGTGCCGACCGTGCAGCTGGTCGACGGCCTGCTGATCCTCATCGCCGGCGTGCTGTTGATCCTGCCCGGCTTCATCACGAGCGTGGTCGGGCTCCTGCTGCTGCTCCCGCCGGTGCGCAACATCGCGCACCGGATCCTTCGCCGCCGCTTCTCGGTCCGGGTCGCGAACCGGGTCGTGAAGGTCGTGAACACGCGTGGCACGAGCTCGGCGCCGCCCACCTCGAGTGCCGGCGACGGGCCCGAGGTGCTCCCGCCCGCGGCACGACCGCTGCCGCCGGCGTCACCGCCGCCGGCGCGCCCCGACCTCGATCAGTAAGGGCCGTCGCAGCACGAGTCACGCCATCCGCAGGCCGGGCAGCGGTAGTGCGCATGCTCCTCGCGCATCTGCTCACCACACGACAGGCACGTGGTCGAGAGATCGCGTTCAGGTTCCGGCGCCGTGTTCGTGGCGGGTTGGGTCACGGAAGAGAAGTACATGTGACCACTCACGCTACCGAGCCGCCACGCGCGCGGCGCGGATCATCCCGCGAGTCGCAGGAGCTCCGGGGCCACGGCGCAGTCGGAACGCCGCGCGAACGCGGCCGGGGGCTCCAGCCCCGTCGGCCCGACGACCAGGTCCACGGCCTCGGCCGCGAGGAGCTCGGTCCCGGCGTCCTCGCCGACCGCGCGGGTCAGGGACTGGAAGAGCCGGTCGGGCAGGACCCGGCCCAGCCCGGCGACGAGCCAGACCTTGGTCCCGTGCGCCCGCGCCGCTGCCGCGAGGTCGATCGCCCCGAACGGCACGAGCGCATTGCCGCCGCCCGCAGCCGCGGTCTCGACGAGGAGGTGGGAGGGCTCGAGCGTGAGCAGCTCGGTCTCGCTGACCACCCGGACCGGCAGCTCCGACCGTCGCAGTCGCCGGGACAGCTGGTCGCCGCCGTCCCGGGCCCGCACGGCCACGACGTCGAGGTCGGGGCGTTCCGACAGTCCGGCCGCGATGACGTCGGGCCATCCGAGCACCGCGACGGGATCGTCGTGCGGGAAGGGGAGCGCGGACACCAGCCGACCGGGCGTCGCGTCGTCGGTGAAGGCCTGCCAGGCGGACCACGAGGCATCGACGGCGTCAGGCGCAGCCAGCACCTGCGAGCAGAGCCACCAGAGGGTGGCCGAGGTCGAGTGGTGCGCGAGGAGCCGTCGGCACGCCACGACGAGACCGGCCGGGTCGCCGCCGAATGCGGCCAGACAGTCGGCCGCCTCGCTCAGCAGCTCGGGCCCGTCATCCTCCGACCACCGTGCGAGGTACCGCAGGCGCTCGAAGGGTTGCATCCTCCGACCCTACCCCCGGCACCAACCTCTCCTCGCCGCCGGGAGCCGCCTCCGACCCGTTACCTTCCGATCATGAAGCTGTGGGCCGCGGCGCTCGCTCTCGTCGTTGCGGGCTCGTCGCTCGTCGCGTGCAGCGGCGAGAGCAAGGCCGCGGCGAAGTCCTGCACCGCGTCGGTGCGCAAGCTCGAGCAGACGATGAACGCGCACCCCACTCCGCGTGATGCGCGCGTCGGGCGGGCGGCGCGCGCTTCGTTCACACAGTGCGGAAGCGCGGCGTTCTGGACCGTGCCCGCGAAGCACGACGACCTCGCCAAGCTCATCTCGCAGCGGGGGTCGTTGCACGACGACCTCTGGACGATCTGCAACCGCTACGACCCCGGCTTCGAGACCCCCGTCTGCGAAGACCGCCACGAGAACGGCTGAGTCGCTTCCGTGATGACCGCGCCGGTTCGGCCACGTGACGACGCAGGCGCGCCTAGGAGATGGCGCCGAACGCGTGCAGGACGGAGCCGGCCACCGCGGCGAACAACGGGAGGGCGAGGATGGCCCACATGATCAGCGCGCGGCGGCGCGTGCTCCGGTAGCGGCTGTGCGTGGCCCGGGCGATGGTTCCGATGCCGGCCACGACCCCCATGGGCGTGTACGGGTCGGGATGGTCGTACGTCGCCTCGACGTCCCCGTGCACCTTCGGGAGGTGCCGCACCCGCTTCCGGCGCCGGATTCCACTGCTGCCCATCGTGCCGACCGCGCTATGCGGGCTTGGGCTCCTTGGGGAGGCCGAGGACGCGCTCGCCGACGATGTTGCGCATGATCTCGTCGGTGCCGCCGGCGACGCGCATGCCGGGGGTGCCGAGGACGAACTCGTGCCATGCGTACATACCCCACTCGCCCGAGTCCGCCGCCATACGCGGGCCGAGCATCTCGCCGAGCAGGTCGCCGAGGCGGCTCATGTTGTCGGTCAGCGCGAGCTTGCCGATCGACATCTCCGGGCCGGGGAGCTGACCGGCCCGGATCTTCGCCATGCCCCGCTGGTTCGTGTACTTGGCGACCGTCGTGCGGATGTAGATGTCGGCGAGGCCCTGGCGGATCAGCGGGTCCTTGTCGATCTCGAGGTGATGGGCGAGCTCCACGAACCGGGTGAAGTTCATCGTGCCGACGCCCGCACCACCGCCACCGATCGCGGCCCGTTCGTTCATCAGGGTCGTCAGCGCGACCGTCCAGCCTTCGTCGACGTCACCGAGCCGGTGCGAGTCCGGCACGCGCACCTCGTTGAAGAACACCTCGTTGAACGTCGCGCCGCCGGTCATCTGGCGCAGCGGTCGCACCTCGACGCCGGGTGCGTGCATGTCGACGAGCAGCATGGTGAGGCCCTTGTGCTTCGGCTTCTCCGTGTTGCTCCGGGTGATGATCTCGCCGATGTCGGAATACTGCGCGCCGGAGGTCCAGACCTTCTGCCCGGTCACGATCCACTCGTCGCCGTCGCGCTGCGCGCGGGTCTGGATGCCGGCGAGATCGGAGCCGGCGACCGGTTCCGAGAACAGCTGGCACCCCACGATGTCGCCCCGGTACATCGAGCGCAGGTACCGCTCCCGCACCTCGGGGATCGCGTGGGCGAGGATCGTGGGCGCGACCATCCCGAGCCCGATCCCGAAGGGCTGCGTGCTCGGCGTGCGGTACCCGCTCGAGAGCTCGCGGTACCGGCGGTCGTAGTCGGCCGCCAGCGCGCGCCCGCCGTACTCCTCGGGGCCGCTGATCCAGCCGAAGCCGGCGTCGAACTCCTTGGCCTTCCACGCCTTCGCCGCGGCGAGCTCCTCGAGCTCCTCGTCGGCGGTCTTCTCGTCGAGCACGCCGACCGAGTCCGAGCCCTCGCCCCAGACGAACTTCTCCTCGCCGCGCGTCTCCGCGTTGGCGTCCAGGAACTTCTCCGCCTGAGCAGTGAAGTCCTCGAGTGTGATGGCCTCGGTCATGCGCGGTCTCCTCGTCCCCCCGGGTCGGCGAATCGTAGCGAGGATCATCCGGGCGCCCGATGTCCGGATCGTTTCGGGCCGGACCTAGGGTGCCGTCGATGAGCTCTCCGGATCGCGCCACGGCGCCGGCCGACGCTCCGACGAGCCTCGCGGCCGTCGGTGAACGGGCCGAAGCCCGCATCCGGATCCTCCTCGACGCCGAGCGCGAGCGCTGGAGCCACGTCGACGGGTCGCTCGCCGGGGCGCTCGATGCCCTGCGCAACCTCGTCGTCAGCGGCGGCAAGCGGCTGCGCCCGGCGTTCTGCCACTGGGCGTTCGTGGGTGCCGGCGGAGATCCCGACGCGGAGATCGCGGTCGACGCGGGCGCGGCCCTCGAGCTGCTCCACAGCTTCGCCCTGGTCCACGACGACATCATGGACGGGTCGGACCGCCGCCGCGGCGAGCCCGCGGTCCACCGTGCGTTCATCGACGAGCACGAGGCCGCCGGTTGGCGCGGTCAGGCCCGCCGGTTCGGTGAGGGCGCGGCGATCCTCGTCGGCGACTTCGCGTTCGTCTACGCCGACGTGCTCATGACGGACGTCCCCGCCGACGCCCGGGCCGTCTTCGACGAGCTCCGCATCGAGCTGTGCGTGGGGCAGTACCTCGACCTGAGCGCGACCGCGACGGGCGGGCGCGACGCGAGCCAGGCCCGGACCATCGAGTGGTACAAGTCGGGCAAGTACACGGTCGAGCGCCCGCTGCACCTCGGCGCGGCGCTGGCCGGTCGGCTCGAGGAGCTCCGGGCGCCGCTCAGCGCGTTCGGCCTCCCCCTGGGCGAGGCGTTCCAGATGCGCGACGACCTGCTCGGCGTGTTCGGCCGCGAGTCGGTCATCGGCAAGCCGGTCGGCGACGATCTGCGCGAGGGAAAGCTGACCCCGCTCCTGGCGGCCGCCTCGGCCCGCGCGACCGGTGACGATCTGCGGCAGCTCGAACGGGTCGGCAGCGGCGAGCTCGACGACGACGAGATCCAGGTGATCAGCGACCTGCTCGTCGCGACCGGCGCGGTCGCGGAGATCGAAGCGGACATCGAGCGCCTCGTCGACGAGAGCCTCGCCGCCCTGGAGCAGGTCCCGATCACCGACGACGCCAAGGCCGCGCTGGCCGAGCTCGGCCGCTTCGTCGCCTGGCGCGACCGCTGATGCCCGCCGACTCCCGTTCTCGGTCCGCTGAACCGCGCCAGGCGCGGTTGAGCGTGCCGAGAACCAGGGGCAGGGAGGCGCGGGCACGTACCGGGGGCGCCGCGCACGCGCCGATAGGCTGATCTGACGATGGATGGCGGAGCCCAGTGGGCGATCGAAGTCGCCGGGCTCGAGAAGCGGTACGGCGATCGCCGCGCGGTCGACGGCATCGACCTGCGCATCCCGGCCGGTGAGGTGTTCGGCCTGCTCGGACCCAACGGGGCGGGCAAGACGTCGACGGTCGAGACACTGGAGGGCTACCGCAAGCCCGACGGCGGCACCGTGCGCGTGCTCGGTCTCGACCCCCAGACCGACGGCCCCAGCCTGCGCGGCCGCATCGGCGTCATGCTCCAGGAGGGCGGGCTCTACCCCGGGGTCCGGCCGCTCGAGGCGCTGAAGCTGTTCGCCGCGTTCTACCCGAACCCCGATGACCCCGACCGCCTGCTCGACCTCGTCGGGCTGCGCGAGGTGGCCGGCACCTACGTGCGCCGGCTCTCGGGGGGCGAGTGCCAACGCCTGTCGCTCGCGCTCGCGCTGATCGGCCGGCCCGAGGTCGTGTTCCTCGACGAGCCGACGGCGGGGATGGACCCGCGCGCCCGGGCGACGACGTGGCAGCTGGTGCGCGAGCTGCGCGATGCGGGGACGACCGTCGTGCTCACGACCCACCACATGGACGAGGCCGAGCACCTCTGCGACCGGCTGGCGATCATCGACCACGGTCGCATCGTCCTCGAGGGCACGCCGGGTGACATCACGAACATCGGGACGCACGATCTGCACTTCTCGACCAGCGCGGGGCTCGACCTGCCGGCCCTGGCCGCGGCGATGAGCCTGGCCGCGACCACGGTGCTCGAGGAGCGCCCGGGGGAGTACACGATCCGGGCCGAGATGAGCCCCGAGCTCGTCGCGGACCTCGCGGTGTGGCTCCGGGACAAGGGCTACCAGCTCACCGAGCTGCGCACCGAGCGCGCCACGCTGGAAGAGGTCTTCCTCCAGCTGACCCGGGAGGACGGGACATGAGCCGGGTCGCGGTCGCAGCGCAGACGCGCATCGAGCTGATGATGACGATGCGGCGGGGCGAGAGCCTGCTCGTCACGCTCGTGATCCCGATCGGCATCCTCGTCTTCTTCTCGAAGGTCGACGCGGTCCAGGTCACGTCGGGCAACAGCATCGACTTCCTCGTACCCGGAGTGCTCGCACTCGCGGTCATGTCGACCGCGATGGTGAGCCTCGGGATCGCGACCGGCTTCGAGCGCCGCTACGGCGTCCTGAAGCGGCTCGGCGTGACGCCGCTCTCACGGGCCGGCCTCCTCACCGCGAAGACCGCGAACGTGCTCGCGATCGAGGTGCTCCAGGCCGTCCTGATCATCGGTACGGGCATCGCACTCGGGTGGCACGCGACGTCCGGGATCCTGCCCGCGATCGGCCTGCTGCTCATCGGGACGGTTGCGTTCGCGGGGATCGGCATGCTCATGGCCGGGACGCTGCGGGCCGAGGCGAACCTGGCCGCGGCGAACGGCCTGTTCCTCGTCCTGCTCTTCCTCGGCGGCATGGCGTACCCGCTCTACAAGCTGCCCGACGCCATCGAGGTGTTCGCGAAGGCACTGCCGGCGGCGGCGCTCTCCGAGTGCGTCCGCGGGGCGCTCGCGAGCCCGTCACACGTGCCCGTCGGTGAGCTCCTCGTGCTCCTGGCGTGGGCGATCGGTGCGCCGCTCCTCGCCATCCGCTTCTTCCGCTGGGAGGAGTAGCCAGCTCGAGTCAGGCGGCCTTGCTGGCGATGATCTTGTGGACCTCGCGGTCGAACTGGTCGCCGGCGGGAGCCCCGAAGTAGCGGGCCGTGATCTTCCCGGTGCGGTCGATGAAGAACGTCTGCGGGAGCGCGCGCACTCCGTAGGCCTTGCCGACCGGATCGCCGTCGCCACCCGGCGCGAGCGTCCAGTTCGTGTGCTGCTGCTCGGCGAACGCGTGGGCGTCACCGGAGAGGTCCTTGAAGGTGATCCCGACGATCCGGAGCCCCTGGGCCCGGTACTTCGCCTGCGTCGCCCGGAACAGCGGGAACTCCTTGCGGCACGGGACGCACCACGACGCCCAGAAGTTCACGATGACGGGTTGGCCGCGGATGGCCGCGAGCTGCACGCGGCCCGGGCCGCGGAGCTGCGGGAGGTCGAAGTCCGGCGCCTGTGATCCCGCCGGCGCGACCCCGGCTGCGGACGTCTTGACCGGCACGGGATCCGCGCCCTTCGAGTCGTCGTTGTTGGCCGACACGGTCGCGTAGACCGCGATCGCCGCGATCACGAGCACCCCGACCAGCACGAGCGTGCCGACCTTGGAGCGTGACCGGCGCCCGGGGTCAGGCGAAGTGGACGACGGTGTCGACGGCAATGGCCGCGAACAGGATCGCGAGATACATGTTGGAGAACGTGAACAGCTTGATCGCCCGCTGCGGCGTCGGGTCACCGTGGAGGCGGATCGCCTGCACGATGAACGCGACCCCGAGCACGCCGGCGACGACGGCGTAGCCCCACGTGAGCGTCGACACGGGCACGAGCAGCAGCGTGATCACGGTCAGGACGAACGAGTACGCCACGATCTGGTTGGCCGCGGCGGGGATGCCCCGCACGACCGGCAGCATCGGGATCCCCGTGGCGCGGTAGTCGTCCCGGTACCGGATGGACAGGGCCCAGAAGTGCGGCGGGGTCCAGAAGAAGATGATGGCGAACATCAGCCATGCGGGTGCCGCGAGCGATCCGGTGACGGCCGCCCAGCCGACGAGCACGGGCACCGCGCCGGCTGCGCCACCGATCACGATGTTCTGGTCGGTGCGGGGCTTGAGCCACAGCGTGTAGACGAAGACGTAGAACAGGGTGGCGCTGACGGCCAGGGACGCGGCGAGCAGGTTCGAGGTCGCCCAGAGCAGCGCGAACGCCAGGACCTCGAGCACCAGGCCGAAGACGAGGGCGCCGGTGGCGTTGATGTCCCCGGCCGGGAGGGGGCGACCGTGGGTGCGGCGCATCAGGCTGTCCCGATCGCGCTCGATCCAGCAGTTGATGGTGTTCGCGCCGCCGGCGGCCATCGATCCGCCGACCAGGACCGCCGCGATCAGCCACAGGGCAGGGATCCCCTTGTCGGCCAGGATCATCGCCGGGACCGTCGTGATGAGCAGCAGCTCGATCACGCGCGGCTTCGTCAGGAGGAAGTACGCCCGCATCGTGGAGCGGGTACGGGCGACCGGGGGGCTCGGAGTCGCACCGGGTTCGGCGGGACTCGTCCTTGACTTCGCGGAGGGCGAAAGATCGTCCGGGAGTGCCGCCACGGGGGCGACGGTATCAGGGAGGTCCGGAACCTCACGAAGTATCCAGCCACTTCTCAGGTGGGCGGTAGCCTGCGGGACATGGCCGATCCCGCACCGCTTCGTGCGGCCGCCCGCGGTTCGATCGGGGACGACGAGACGAAGCAATCCATCCGCATGGCCGCCGACCGGTTGCTCGTGCAGCCGTCCGACGAGCTGGGTGAGCGCAAGTCCCGCGCGGGCATCCTGATCCCAGCGACCGCCGACGTGCACCGCCGGCTGGTGTGGGCCGAGGTCATCCAGGTCGGTCCGACCGTGCGCAACGTCGAGGCCGGCGATCAGGTCCTGTTCGCGCCCGATGCCGGGTTCGAGGTGGAGATCCGGGCCGAGGAGTACCTCATCCTGCGCGAGCGGGACGTGCACGCGATCGCCTCGGAGCGCGGCGACCGGCCAGACCGGTCTGTACCTCTAGCTCCGATGGACGTCCGCGTCGACGGCAAGGTCGCGCTCGTCACCGGGTCGTCGCGCGGGATCGGGCTCGCGATCGCGACCGAGCTCGCGGCCGGCGGCGCGCGGGTGATGCTCTCGTCCCGGAAGGCCGACGCGCTCGACGCGGCGGCGCAGGGCATCGAGGGCGAGGTCGCGTGGACGGTGGCGAACGTGGGGGAGCCGGATCAGGCGGAAGCGTGCGTCGCGGCGACGATCGACCGGTTCGGCTCCCTCGACATCCTCGTGAACAACGCGGCGACGAATCCGTACATGGGCCCGACGATCGACATCGACCTGCCCCGGCTCGACAAGACGATCGCGGTCAACTGGCGGGCACCGCTGTACTGGTCGCAGCTCGCGTGGCAACGGTCGATGCGGGAGCGCGGTGGCGTGATCCTCAACGTCGCGTCCGTCGGCGGGCTGTCGGTCGAGTCGACGATCGGGGCCTACAACGCGACCAAGGCCGCGCTGCTGCACCTGACCCGGACCCTCGCCGCGGAGCTCGCGCCCGGCGTGCGGGTGAACGCGATCGCACCGGGCCTCGTGAAGACGGACATGGCCCGGGCGCTCTGGGAGCCGCACGAGGAGGCGATGGCCCGCACGATGCCGCTCGGCCGGCTCGGCGAGCCCGTCGACATCGGACAGGCGGCCACGTTCCTCTGCTCCGACGCCGCGTCCTGGATCACCGGCGCCACCCTCGTCGTCGACGGTGGCGCTCTCATCCGCGGCTGACCCGCCTAGTCGCGGACCCACTCGATGCCGACGCGATGGCGTTGCGCGAGCTCGGCGTAGGCGGGCGGGTTGGCAACGACCCAGAACTCGGCGGACGATCCGGCGACCACGCGCTTGACGACAGCCGGCGCGCCGGCCGCCAGCATGCCCGGCGGGATCTTGGCCCCCGCGGCCACGACCGACCCCGCCGCGACCAGCGCGCGGTCGCCGACCGTCGCGCCGTCGAGGACGATCGAGCCGTTCGCGATCAGGCACTCTTCGCCGAGGATCGCCCCGTGCACCACGCAGTTGTGCGCCACGGTCGCGCCCGGCCCGACCTCGGTGGTGAGCCCGGGCGGGCAGTGCAGCACCGCGCCGTCCTGGATGTTCGCGCCGGCGCCGCACGACGACGGGCGCGTAGTCGGCGCGCAGCACCGCGCCGTACCAGACCGATGCTCCCTCCTCGACGATCACGTCACCCACCAACGTGGCCGTCGGCGCGATGAAGGCGGTGTCGTGCACGTTCGGCGTGAGGCCTTCGAAGGAGTAGAGCGGCATGCAGGGCTCCGGAACCATGAGATCAGATGAAGATCAGAGGTACGAGCGTGCCACGCGCAGCGCCAACAGCGCGCCGTCGCCCTCGGCCACCACGCCGGGTGCGTCCTCGAGCCCGATGCGCTGGACGAAGACCCGGCAGAACTCCGACGCCGGACCCGTGATGCGGTCCGCGGCGGCCTCGGGCCCGAAGGACCACTCAGCGCCGGACGGCAGCGTGAGCTCGACCCGGATCGGATCGGTGGGTGGGGCGACGCCGGCGACCGAGGCCGCATAGGGGAGCGCCCGGACGCCGATCCAGGCGACGTGGCGCAACCGGTCGGTGTCGACGGGAACGGTGCCGAGCGCGTCGTGGACGTCGAGCGAGTGCGCCCACGTCTCCATGAGCCGGGCGGTGACGAACGACGGTGGCCGCATGCCGAGCCCCCACGGAACCCGCATCTGCGGGTCGATCTCGAGGAGCACCTCGCGCTCCGCGAGCTGGGCGCGCTTCCACCACGCCAGCACTTCCGCGCCCGTGAGCCGACGACCCTGACGCACGCCGATCAGGGTGAGGTCCTCCGACGACGCGCACCCCGCGGCCACCTTCGCCAACGCGCGCGGTCCGTCGGTGCAGGTGTCGACGGCGAGCTCGTCGGTGTCGGCCAGGTGCGCGACGGTGTCGCGGACGTCCCAGCTCCACGAGGGGGTCGGACGGAACCAGTCGTCGGGCGCGAGCGGCTCGAGCACCGCGACGAGCGCGTCCTGCTCCGCGGCAAGGTCCGCGACGAGCTCCGCGGTCGCGTCGTCCGCCACGGTCGTCAGGCGCGGCGCGTCAGGCGCTGCGAGCGCTGCGGGTCGGGCCGAGCGCGATCGGGCGTTCGGCCGGGTGCCGGACGGGCGCGGGGCCGGTGGCGACCCGCTCGTCGAGGTACACGGCGATCAGCTCGAAGAGCTCGTCGCCACACATCTTGCGCAGCTCGGGCTCGAGGTTCCGGTACACCATCTGGCTGCCGACGAACGCGGCCGGCTCCTCGGTGCACCACCACGCGAACTCCTCGCCGCCCTCACCCCAGCCGTGCCGGGCGAACTCGGTGAGGCGGTGGTACACGATGCCGTCGTCCGCGTCCTCGTCGTACTCCTCGATGTTGCGCAGCGGCAGCTGCCAGCACACCTCGGGCTTGAGATCGCTGTGGTGCTTGCCGGTGCGCTCGGCGAGCTGGTGCAGCGCGCAGCCCGGACCGGTCGCGAAGCCGGGCCGGTTCAGGAAGATGCAGGCACCGTCGTACAGGCGGGTGCGGTAGTCGTCCTTCGCGACCTTGACCCAGATGCCCTTCTTCTTGGCCCGCTTGCGGAACTGCCAGGTGTCGTCGTCGAGCAGCTTCGCGGCCTTGTTCACGAGGGCCTGGTCCTTCGGCCCCGACGCGTGCGCACCGTAGGAGCAGCACCCGTGCACGAGCTCGGGCGCTTCCTCGGTGAGGACGCCCTGGCAGCCGTTGCCGAAGATGCAGCTCCAGTGCGACGTCATGAACGTGATGTCCACGTGCCAGACGTGCTTCTTGCGCTTCGGGTCCTGAAACGTGACCCACTCCCGTACCGCTCCCGATGTCTTCGCCACGCAACGAAATGTAGTGGCAACCGTCGGTAGCATCGGTGGATCACCACGTCTGAGGCGCTCGTCGCCGATCTGGAACGCGGACTCGGCCCGGGCCAGGCGCGCGCGGAGCCGCTCGAGCTCGCGCTCTACTCCCGCGACGCGGGCACCGAGCGAGGGCGCGCGGTCGCCGTCTGCTTCCCCCGGTCGACCGAGGACGTCGCCTACGCGGTCCAGTGCGCGGTCCGCCACGGACGGTCGTTCGTGGCCCGGGGGAGCGGCACCGGCCTGGCCGGGGGCGCGACGCCCGTCGACGACCCGCTGGTCATCGTCACGACCCAGATGAACCGGGTGCTGGAGGTCGATGTCGAGGCCCGGGTCGCCTGGGTGGAGCCCGGTGTCCTCAACCTCGACCTGAGCCGGGCCGTCGCGCCGCACGGCCTCCACTACGCGCCGGATCCCTCGTCGCAGCAGGCCTGCACGATCGGCGGCAACGTGGCCACGAATGCCGGCGGCCCCCACTGCCTGGCCGCGGGCGTCACGTCGGCGCACGTCCTCGCGGTCGACGTGGTCCTGCCCGACGGGTCGATCGCCCGCCTCGGTGGTCTCGAACCCGACGCACCGGGCTTCGACCTCCGGGGCTGCTTCGTCGGGAGCGAGGGCACGATGGGGATCGCGACCCGCATCGCGGTGCGGCTCCAACCCAACCCACCGTGCGTCCGGACCTTGCTGCTGGACTTCACCTCCATCGACGACGCCGCGGCGACGGTGAGCGCGATCATCGCCGCCGGGATCGTCCCCTCCGCGCTGGAGATGATGGACGCGCGGATCACCCAGGCGGTCGAGGACTTCGTCCACGCGGGCTATCCCCGCGACGCAGAAGCGGTCCTCCTCGCCGAGCTCGACGGCCTCCCCGGCGGGCGTGGATGCCGCGGTCGCGGTCGTCGACCGGGTCGGACGCGAGCACGGTGCCCGGTCGGTCCGGGTCGCGGCGGACGCCGCCGAGCGGGCGCTGCTCTGGAAGGGCCGCAAGTCGGCGTTCGGCGCCATCGCCCGCATCGCACCCGACTACTACCTCCACGATGCGGTCGTCCCGCGCACCAAGCTCGTCGACGTGTTGCGCCAGGTGTACGCGATCGCCGACGAGCACGACCTGCTCGTCGTGAACGTGTTCCACGCCGGCGACGGCAACCTGCACCCGATCCTCGTCTTCGACGCCCGCGAGCCGGGGATCTGGGAACGGGTGCACGGCGCGGGCGAGGCGATCGTCCGCGCGTGCGTCGATGCCGGAGGAGTGTTGAGCGGAGAGCACGGCATCGGGCTCGAGAAGCGCGACTTCATGCCGTTGGTGTTCACCGCCGACGACCTCGACGCGCAGGCGCGCCTGCGCGATGCGTTCGATCCCGACGGCCGGGCGAACCCGCAGAAGGTCCTGCCGCGCGGCAGCCGCTGCGGTGAGTCGATGCGCGTCCCCGAAGGCGCGTGGGTGTGAACCCGATCGAGGTCATCGCGGCAGACGGTCGCCGCGTCCGACGCGGTGGTCGTCGTCGGAGCCGGCACGCACCGGGAGATCGGTGGCGCGGTCCCGGCCGGCGCGACCGAGGTCCGGGCTCCGTCCGGCGTCGTGAGCTACGCGCCCGCCGACATGACGGTGACGGTGCTCGCGGGCACGCCGGTGTCCGAGCTCGACGCCGCGCTGGCCGAGCACGATCAGGAGTGCCCCCTCGATCCGGTGGATCCCGCCGCGACGGTCGGGGGCGTCCTGGCGGCGGGTCTCTCCGGTCACCGCCGGCTCCGCCACGGTCCGGTGCGCGACCGCGTGCTGGAGGTGCGCTTCGTCACCGGTGACGGCCGGCTCGTGCGTGGCGGCGGTCCGACCGTCAAGAACGTGACCGGCTACGACCTGCCGCGCCTGCTCGTCGGCTCGCTGGGGACGCTCGGCGTGCTCGTGCAGGTCACGTTGCGGACCCTGCCCCGGCCCGAGTGCTCGAGCTGGACGGTGAGCGACGCGCCACCGGCCGAGCTGGCGGCGCGGCTCTTCCGGCCGTCGTGCCTCGCGTGGGACGGCACGCAGACGCACGTGCTGCTCGAAGGCCATCCGGACGACGTGGCGAGCGAGGAGGCGCATGCCGGCCTCGTGGTTGCCCCGGCCGCCGCGGCGCTCCCGGCCCTCCCGCACCGCGGCCGGGCCTCGGTGCGACCGGGCGCACTCCCGGCCGTCGCCACCCGACTGCGCGAGATCAGCTGCCGCTGGTTGGCCGAGGGCGGCGTCGGGACCGTCCACGTCAGCGCCGAGACGGAGGCCGGGCTGGCGGACGCCGCGAACCGCGGTCGAAGCCGAGGGAGGCTGGATGCTGCGCGAGGCGGGCGCGCCCGGTCTCGATCCGTTCGGC
The DNA here is from genome assembly GCA_963770105.1 of uncultured Acidimicrobiia bacterium. Lineage (GTDB taxonomy): Bacteria > Actinomycetota > Acidimicrobiia > IMCC26256 > JAENVU01 > Chersky-806. The sequence continues at coordinate 1,551,365 of CAVYOL010000002.1, forward strand.
GTCGGGTGGCCGAACGTCGCCGTCTCCGAGCGGATCAAGGACGCGTTCGATCCGACGGGCAAGCTCAACCCCGGCCGGCTGCCGTTCGTCCGGAGCGCGGCGTGACGCTCCACCTGGACGAGGACGAGCTGGTCGCCTGCGTCGCGTGCGGGCTCTGCCTGCCCGCGTGCCCCACCTACCGGGTCACCGGTCTCGAGATCGCGTCACCCCGCGGCCGCATCGCCGCGATGCAGGCGGTGCAGCTGCACGGCGCGCCGATCGACGCCGAGTTCACCGCGGCGATGGACGCGTGCCTGGTGTGTCGCGGCTGCGAGGTCGCGTGCCCGTCGTCCGTCCCGTTCGGTCACCTCATGGAGGGGGCGCGGGCAGCAGATCCAAGCCGCGCCGGTCGCGCTCCCGGCGCGCGCTCGAGTGGATCGGCTACCGCCTGGTGCTTCCGCGCCATGGGCTCCTGCTCGCGCTGACCTGGCTGCTCGCGATCGCCCAGCGCCTCCGGCTGGTCCCGCGCCGGCTCGGGTTGCCGAAGCTGTCCTTCCGGTCGCTGCGCACCCCACTCGTCGCGGATACGAGACCCGATGCGTTCCTGTTCACCGGCTGCGTCATGGACGCGTGGCAGCGCGACGTCCACCGCGCGGCACTGACCGTCATGCGGGCCACCGGGACTCGACCCGGGCTGCCCGGGCCGGGTGCGGACTGCTGCGGTGCGTTGCACCTCCACGCGGGGCTCGACGACCAGGCCCGCCGGCTGGCCGAACGGGTCATCGCCGTCGTTCCCGGGTGACGATCCCGTCGTCGTGGACAGCGCGGGCTGCGGCGCGGCGATGAAGGACTACGGCCGCCTGCTCGACACCGACGCGGCGCGGGCGTTCTCCGCCCGCGTCCGGGACTTCTCGGAATGGCTCGCCGACCGCGAGCCTCGCACCGCTGCGCGCGACCGGCGCGACCGTCGTCGTGCAGGATCCCTGCCATCTGCGCCACGTGCAGCACGCCGAGGGGGCGGTCCGGACGGTGTTGCGCGACGGCTACGACCTGGTCGAGCTGGACGACGACGGCCTGTGCTGCGGCGCCGGCGGTGCGTACAGCGTGACCGAGCCGACGCTCTCGGGCGCCGTCCGCGACCGCAAGGTCGCCGCGATCCGGGCCGTCGCCGGTGGCCGGCCCTTCGTGGTGGCGTCCGCGAACCCGGGGTGCGCGATGCACCTCGCCGCCGCCGGACTCACCGTCCGCCATCCCGCCGAGCTGCGTAGAGGAGGCACTGCCGTGACGGGTCTCGAGGAGATCGTCGAGCAGCTGCGCACGATCGAGGAGCAGCTGCGCGACCACGCCTACGACCGCCTGCGCGAAGCCGCGAAGGGCGACGACCAGGCGAAGGCCGACGAGAAGAAGCTCCTGCAGGCCCGTCGGGCGATCGAGAAGGCGATCCGGGCCCTCGACACCACCGACCTCGTCGCCGACGACGGCCCCTGACCCACCTCACCCCGTTCTCGGCACGCTGGACCGCGCCTGGCGCGGTCGAACGTTCCGAGAACGGTGGGGTCAGGTGCGGTAGGGGCGGTTCAGGGCGTCGATGAGGTCGCGGAGGCGGGCCCAGTTGCGGCGGTCGAACCGGAACGTGACGCGGTCGAGCTCCGGAAAGTCCTTGTCGCCGATCTCGACCTTCGTCGGGCCGGTCCGCTCGATCCGCCCCTTCACCACGATGTCCGCGAACACCTCGTTCAACGCCTCGAGCTGCTCGTCGTCCGGCGCGTGCTGCACCCGCAGCACGAGGTTGCCCTCGACGAAGCGCATCGAGTGGTAGTTGGCGTAGAAGCCGGTGAGCTCCTCGACCGCGACCGCGACGTCATCGGTCACGAGCACGAGGTTCAGGTCTTCGGCGGAGATGTAGCTCCGCCCCGCGAGCTCGGCCTCGACGAACTCCATCCACCCGTGCCAGTAGGTGCCACCCGGGACGTCGAGCAGCACGATCGGCGCGGGCTGCGCCTTGCCGGTCTGGATGAGCGTCAGCGTCTCGAAGGCCTCGTCGAGCGTGCCGTAGCCGCCGGGCAGGAGCGCGAACCCGTCGGACTCCTTCACGAACGTGAGCTTGCGGGTGAAGAAGTAGCGGAAGTTCACGAGCTTCGGGTCGCCGGCCAGGAACTCGCTCGTCGTCGCCTCGAACGGGAGCCGGATCGTGACGCCGAACGCGTTCTCGACGCCCGCACCCTCGATGCCGGCGGTCATGATCCCGGGACCGGCGCCGGTGATGACCATCCAGTCGTGCGCGGCGAGCGCGGTGGCGAGGCGGCGGGCCTGGTCGTAGAGCGGGTCGTCCGGCTGCGTGCGCGCCGAGCCGAAGATCGACGCCTTGCGCGCGGCGCGGTACGGCGCGAAGACATGGAACGCGTAGCGCAGCTCCTTCAGCGCGGCGTTGGCCACCTTCAGGTCGCCGCGTGAGGCACCGTCGAGCGCCATCCGCAGCGCGGACGTGACGAGCTCGAAGACCAGGTCCGCGTTGCGGCCGGGGCGGACCTCGTCGACGAGCGCCGCGACCTGCTGGTCCAGATCCGCGTCGCCGGTCCGGTAGCGGGGGAGCTTCTGCATCAGCCGGTCGGGAGCAGCGGCCGCGCGAGCTCGGCCAGGCTGGCCTCGGGACGCGCGCCGATGTGGGAGATGATCTCCGACGCCGCGAGCGCCCCGAGCCGGCCGCAGAGATCGAGCTCGTAGCCGCGGGTGAAGCCGTGCAGGAACCCGGCCGCGTAGAGGTCGCCGGCGCCGGTGGTGTCGACGAGCCGTCCCCCCGGGATCGGGTGCGCGGGGACGACGTGCACCTCGTCGCCCCGCAGGATGACCGCACCCTGCTCACCGCGGGTCAACGCCGCGACCTCGCAGTGCCCGGTGACCTGCTTGACCGCCGCGTCGAAGTCGTCCGTCTCGTAGAGACCACAGATCTCGGCTTCGTTCGCGAAGAGGATGTCGACCGAGCCCGCCACCAGGTCGAGGAACGTCTCCCGGTGGCGCTCGACGGCGAACAGGTCCGACAACGTCAGCGCGACGCGGTTGCCCGCCTCGTGCGCGCGCGCCGCCGCGGACCGGTACGCCACCTGCGCGCCGGGGGAGTCCCAGAGGTAGCCCTCGAGGTAGGTGATCGACGCGGCGCCGATGAGCTCGGGGTCGACGTCGGACTCACCGAGCTCCGCCGACGCACCCAGGTACGTGTTCAGCGTCCGCTCGGCGTCCGGCGTCACGACGATGAGGCACCGGCCCGATGGCTGGCCCTCACTGGCAGGGGGCGTGTCGAACCGGACGCCCGCGGCGCGGCAGGTCGTGCGCGTAGACCGCGCCGAGCTGATCGGTGCGGACCCGGCCGATGAACGCGGCACTGCTCCCGAACGACGCGAGCCCGACCATCGTGTTCGCGCACGAGCCGCCCGAGATCTCCACCGCCGGGTTCATCGCCGAGTACAGCGACTCGGCGCGCTCGGTGTCGATCAGCGCCATGGTGCCCTTCACCATGCCCTGCTCGGTCACGAACTCATCGGTCTCGTGGCTCAGCACGTCGACCAGCGCATTGCCGATGCCCACTACATCGAGGGTCACAGTCTCTCCTGCTCGCGATCCGAATTGCCCGTCCTGGTCGTACGCATGTCGTCCGGTCTACGCCTGCACCGGTGCGGACTTGCGCAGCACCACCGGCACCGCGCCTTCGGCGGCGTGGTCGTGCGGCTCGGGTGCGGGGCGAAGACGCCGGCCCACGGTGGTGACCCGGCCGTACAACGTCGTGCGCTGCTCGAGCGGGCGACCGAGCGGATCGACCATCGCGTGGAAGTCGGTCTCGTCGGCCTCCTGGCCGTGGTTCGCACCGGCCGCGCGCGAGATGTTCTCGTCCATCAGGGTGCCGCCGAGGTCGTTGCACCCGGCCTGGAGCGCCTGGCGCGCCCCCGCGATCCCGGTCTTCACCCAGGACACCTGGATGTTGTCGATCCAACCCCGGTACGCGATGCGGCCGACGGCCTGCATCAGGAGCAGCTCCCGGAACGTCGGGCCCTTGCGCGCCTTGCGCTGCAGGAAGATCGGCGTCGCCATGTGCACGAAGGGCAGCGGCACGAACTCGGTGAACCCGCCGGTCTCCTTCTGCAGCTCGCGGGTGCGCACCAGGTGGTTGGCCACGTGCATCGGGCGCTCGACGCTGCCGAACATGATCGTGACGTTCGAGCGCAGGCCGACGCCGTGCGCGACGCGGTGGGCCTCGAGCCACTCCTCGGTGTTGATCTTGTCCGGGCAGATCATCGCCCGGACCTCGTCGTCGAGGATCTCCGCCGCGGTGCCCGGCAGCGTGGCCAGGCCGGCTTCCTTCGCGAGGGTCAGGTACTCGCGCCAGGTCCATGCCGAGCCGCTTCGCACCTTCGGTGACCTCGAGCGCGGTGAACCCGTGCACGTGGATGCCCGGCGCGACGGCCTTCACGGCCCGGGCGATGTCGAGGTAGTAGTCGCCGTCGAAGTCCGGGTGGATGCCGCCCTGCAGGCACACCTCGGTGGCGCCGCACTCGACCGCCTCGACGACCCGGGCCTGGATCTCCTCGACGCCGAGCAGGTACGGATCGCCCCGCAGGTTCAGCGACAGCGGACCCTTCGAGAACGCGCAGAACCGGCACTTGAACGTGCAGATGTTCGTGTAGTTGATGTTGCGGTTGCGGACGAACGTGACGGTGTCGCCGACGAGCTCGCGCCGGAGCTCGTCCGCCACCTCGCAGACGGCCGCGAACTCGGGGCCGCGCGCACCGAGCAGGGTGACGATCTCGTCCACCCCGACCTCTTCGCCGTTGCGCACGCCGTCGAGCACCGCGCCGACGGGACCACCGGCGCGCGCCGGCGTCGGAGGTGGGACCAGGGTGCGGGGCGGGGTGTCGCCGCCGCTCGCCCAGTCGTCGTCGCGCGCGAGGCCTTCGAGGTCGTTCGCGCACAGGACCGGGAACCGAACCTCCGGGTCGAGCCACTGCTCCGGGTCGCGCACGTACTCCGGGTAGACGGTGAGACGCGGTGCAAGCGTCTTGCCCGCGGCCTCCGTCGCACCGCGGAGAAGGTCCAGCGCGGGCCAGGGTCGCTCGGGGTTCACGTGGTCCGCGGTGAGCGGCGACACGCCACCCCAGTCGTCGATCCCCGCAGCCACGAGGTCGCCCAGGCCGTCGGCGTCGGTCAGGTTGGGCGGGGCCTGGATGTGCATCGCGCCGCCGAGGACGAGCCGGGCGATCGCGATCGACTGCAGCAGGTCTTCCGCCGGGCAGGGCGGCGCGTCGTGCATCTTCGTGCCCGGCTTGGGCAGGAAGTTCTGGACGATGACCTCCTGCACGTGCCCGTGGCGCTCGTGCGCGGCCCGGATCGCGAGCAGGGCATCGACACGTTCCTCCGGGGTCTCGCCGAAGCCGACCAGGATCCCGGTGGTGAACGGGATGCGCGCCCGGCCCGCGGCCTCGAGCGTCTCGAGGCGGCGACCCGCGGTCTTGTCCGGCGCGCCGTGGTGCGGTCCGCCGGGCGCGTGGAGCCGGTCCGCGAGCGACTCCAGCATCATCCCCTGGGACGGGCTGACGGCCCGGAGGCGTTCGAGGTCGGCCTGGCTCAGCGCACCGGCGTTGGCGTGGGGAAGGAGGCCGGTCTCCTCGAGGACCGCCCGGCACGCGGCCTCGAGGTAGTCGATCGTCGTCGAGTAGCCGTGCGCGGCCAGCCACTCCGCGGCGACGGGGTAGCGGTCCTCGGGACCCTCGCCGAGGGTGAAGAGCGCCTCGTGGCAGCCCAGGGCGGCACCGGCCCGGGCGATCGCGAGGACCTCCTCGAGCGGGAGGTAGGCGTGGTCGAGCCGGGCCGGGGGCTTCGCGAACGTGCAGTACCCGCAGCGGTCGCGGCACAGCATCGTGAGCGGGATGAAGACCTTCGGGGAGTACGTGACCCGGTTGCCGTGGTGCTCGTCCCGGAGCCGGCCCGCGGCGTCCATGAGCTCGGCGAGGGGCGCGTGCAGCAGCGACCTCGCGTCATCGGGGGTGATCACGCTGGGCAGCCTACGCGCCGGTCCTCCCGCTAGATTTCACCGTTCGAGTCCGGGCAGATCAGGAGCACTGCGTGAGCGCGACCGGTCAAGACGTGATCGCCCTGGCCGAGGAGCTGGCGGCCGAGTTCGGGACCCGGGCGGCCGAGGTGGACCGTGACGGCCGCTTCCCGCACGAGAACTTCGCCCGGCTCAAGGAGTCGGGATACCTGGCCCTGCCGATCCCCGAGGAGCTCGGTGGCGGGGGCGCCGACCTGGCCACCGTCTGCCGGGCCCAGTCGATCCTCGCCGGCGGCTGCGCGTCGACCGCGCTGGCCACGAACATGCACCTGTTCGGACTGGGCGCGGCGTCCGAGTCGCTGCGGGACGGCCAGGCCGAGGCGCGGCATGGTCCTCCAGCTCGCGGCGAGCGGGATCCTGATCGGCGGGTCGTTCACCGACGCGGCAACGGGCCTCAACGTGCGGGCATCGTCGACCCCCGCCGAGCGGGTGGAAGGCGGCTACAAGATCCACGGCCGCAAGGCGTTCTGCTCGCTCGCGCCCGCGCTCGACGTCTTCTATGGCACCGCGGGCCTGACCGACGGAAGCGGCCTGTTGCTCTTCGCCATCGGCCGCGACGCCCCCGGGCCTGTCGTTCGTGGACACCTGGGACACGATGTCGATGCGCGGCACCGGCTCCTGGGACGTCATCTTCGACAACGTCTTCGTCCCGGAGTTCATGGCGCAGGTCGGCACGCCGTGGGACGAGTGGAACCGGCGCAGCGAGTCGATGCTCTCCTGGTTCACGTGCACCGTCGCGTCGGTGTACCTCGGCATCGCGGAGGCCGCGGCCGCGTTCACGTCCTCGTACCTGGCGAACCGGACGCTCGGCGGCATGGAGCTCCCGCTGTCGCGTCAGCCCGGGATCATCTTCAACGCAGGTGAGGTCGACGCGTTGATCCGTCCCGCCCGCGCCTTGCTCTACGACACGATCCGCCGACGCGAGACCCAGCTCCTCCCCGCGCACGAGGTGATCGCGGTGAAGTACTGCGTGACGAACGCCGCCGTCGCCGCCGTCGACAAGTGCTTCCGCATGGTCGGCGGCAGTGGTCTCTACCGTCGGTTGCCCGTCGAGCGGCTGTTCCGCGACGTCCAGGCCGGTCCGCTGCACCCACCGACGAACGACCTCGCGCTCGAGGGCCTCGGCCGCGCCGCGCTCGGCATCCCACCCGACGCCCAACCGCGCTGGGGCGACTGACCGGGCTGGTTTCGGGGCGTCTCGAGGTCGTCTGGGCGACGATGAGGCGCCCCGAAACCAGCTGGGGTCAGCCGAGGGCGGGCCGGTCCGCGAGCCAGATGATCTCGGCGGCGGTCACGCGGGCCGCGGGCATGGCCTCGTCGCCGGCGCGCACGCGGGCGAAGGCCTCGCGCTTCTCCTCACCCGCGACGGTGAAGACGACGAGCGGGCTGCGCGCGATCGCCGGGTAGGTGAAGGTGAGCCGGGGATGCGGATGGAGCGCGTCACCTGCGCTGACCACGAGCCGGTCGGTGATCGTCGAGCGTCGCCGCGCCCGGGAACAGCGACGCGGTGTGGCCGTCGGGGCCGAGACCGAGGTGCACGAGGTCGATCGGATCGCTCGCGCGACGAGGGCGTCGTAGGCGTCGGCCGCGGCTTCGACCGTCGCGCCCGCGCCCGCCATCGAGCGCAGCGCCTTGGGCTGGGCGGTCGAGAAGAGCACCCGGCGGATCATTCCCTCGTTCGAATCCGGGTCGTCGACGGGGACGAAGCGCTCGTCGCCGATGAACACCTCCGTCCCCGACCAGTCGAGCCCGCGCGTCGCCAACGCCGCGTACGCCTCTTCGGCCGTCGAACCGCCCGAGAGCGCGATGGACGGAGGCTTGCGTTGCGCCACGAGGTCCGCGAACGCGGCGGCGACGTCGTCGACCTCGCGGATCTCACCCTTGAAGCTGGTCACGGTGTCCTCCAGTGGTCGTCGGCCTCGTGGCCGAACAGCGCGTCGGCTTCGGGCGGACCCCAGGTGCCGGCCGGGTAGAAGAAGAGGGGCAGCGCGTTGTGCTGGAACGCCTCGACCAGCGGCATGACGATCCGCCAGGACTGCAGCACCTCGTCACTGCGGATGAACAGGGTCGCGTCACCGGCCAGCGCGTCGAACAGCACCCGCTCGTAGGCCTCCGGCGGCTCCTCGTCGAACGCCTCCTGGTACGAGAAGTCGAGGTCGACGGTCTTGACCCGGAACGGCGAGCCCGGAACCTTCGCCGCGAACGCGACCTCGACGCCTTCGTCGGGCTGGATGCGCACCACGGTCGTGTTCGGCTCGAGCGAGTCGATCGCGCTCTTCGGCAACGGAAGGAACGGCACCTGCTTGTAGTGGACCGCGACCTCGGTGACCCGGTGCGGCAGTCGCTTGCCGGTCCGCACGAAGAACGGGACGCCGGCCCACCGCCAGTTGTCGATCTCCAGGCGCAGGGCGAGGAACGTCTCGGTCGTGCTGTCCGCCGCGACGCCTTCCTCGTCCCGGTAGCCCGGCACGGGCTCGCCGTCGATCTCACCCGGCCCGTACTGACCCCGGACGACGAGCTGGGGGAGGTCCCACGGCTGCAGCGGGCGGACCGAGTGGAGCAGCTTGACCTTCTCGTCGCGCACCGCATTCGCCTCGAAGCTCGCCGGCGGCTCCATCGCCGTGAGCGCGAGCACCTGGAGCAGGTGGTTCTGGACGATGTCCCGGAGCGCGCCGGCCTGCTCGTAGAACGTGCCCCGGTGGCCGACCCCGAGATCCTCGGCGACCGTGAGCTCGACGTGGTCGACGTAGCGCCGGTTCCACACCGGCTCGAAGATCGCGTTCGCGAACCGCAGCGCCAGGATGTTCTGCACCGTCTCCTTGGCGAGGTAGTGGTCGATGCGGAAGATCTGGTGCTCCTGGAACACCTCGTGCAGGCAGTCGTCGAGCTGCTCGGCGCTCGCGAGGTCACGACCGAACGGCTTCTCGATGACGAGGCGGCGGAACGCGCCCGGCGGCTCCTCGGCCAGTCCGGCCTTCCCCAGCGCGTCGGCGACGGTCGCGAACGCGGTCGGCACCGTCGCGAGGTAGTAGAGCCGGTTGCCACCGGTCTCGCTGCTGATGTCCTCGGCGTCGAGCACCTCCTTCAGGCGCGTGAACGTGTCGGCGTCGTCGTAGGACCCCGCGACGTAGCGGAAGGACACGCAGTGCTTCGCGAGCTCGGGCGCCCGTTGCTCGAAGTCGTCGTCGGACATCTGGGTTCGGGCCACGCCGATCAGCGCGAACTGCTTCGGCAGCTGCCCGCGCTCGGCCAACCGGGTCAACGCGGGGTACAGCTTCCGGGACGCGAGATCCCCGGTGGCGCCGAAGACGACGAGCGCGGCCGAGGGCGCGACATTGGGTCCGCCGCTGGGTGAAGCCATTTCTCAGTCCTCCGGTCGGCCGCGCGGGATCATACGAGGGATGGATCAGCAGACAGTCCACATCTACGAGGACCGCGCCGCCGAATGGGCCGAACGGCGGGCCCACTCCGCTCGCGTCGACCCGTCCGAGTTCGTGGCCGGCATCACCCCGGGCGCGCGCGGATCGATCTCGGCTGCGGGCCCGGCCGGTACACGGGCGAGCTCGGCGCGCCGGTCGTCGCGCTCGACGCCGCGGTCGCCATGCTGGAGCTGGCCCGCGTCGCCGTGCCCGCCGCGCTCCTCGTGCAGGCCGACCTGGAAGCGCTGCCGATCCGCCCGCAGTCGCTGGGCGGCGCGTGGGCGATGGCGAGCTACCTGCACGTCCCGAAGCCGCGCCTCCCGCTGGCGCTCGCGCAGCTCCATCGGGCGACCGTGCCGGGTGCACCCCTGGCGATCGCGATGCTGCGGGGCGACTACTCGGGCCACGCTCTCCCGGGCGACAGCTTCACCGGCCGGTTCTTCGCGAGCTGGGAGCCGGATCCACTCGTCGCGGTCGTACGGGGCGCCGGCTTCGACGTCCACGCGGTCCGGGCCGAGGGCGACTGGATCCAGGTCCGCGGCACCCGGTTGCGCACGCTGCCGGACTTCGTGGGTCCCGGGATGCGGATCTTGACGTGCGGCCTGAACCCGAGCCTGCGCTCTGCGGACGCCGGCCTCGGCTTCGCCGGTCCCAGCAACCGGTTCTGGCCCGCGGCGATCGAAGCCGGCGTCGCGTCCGTCGCCCGCGATCCCTGGGACGCGCTGCGCCACCACGGGATGGGGATGACGGATCTCGTGAAGCGCGCGACCGTCGGCGCAGGGGAGCTGCGCGCGGCGGAGTACCGCGAGGGCAGGGCGCGGGTGGAACGACTCACGGCGTGGCTCCGGCCCGGAGTGATCTGCTTCGTCGGGCTCGCGGGCTACCGCGCTGCGGTCGACAAGCGCGCACTCCCAGGACTGCAACCGGATCTGTTCGGCGGCGTGCCCGCGTACGTGATGCCGAGCACGAGCGGACTCAACGCGCGCACGTCGCCGCGCCGAGCTCGTCGACCACCTGCGCGCCGCCCTCGCGGTCAGCGCCACCACCGCCACCTGATTTGGCGACGGAGTCAGGCGATCTCGGCGGTGCGCTTCTCGAGCGTCGCGATGAGGTCCTGGTAGGACTGCGCGAACGAGTCGACGCCGTCGCGCTCGAGCGTCGCGGTCACGTCGTCGAAGTCGATCCCCGCGGCAGCAAGGTCCGCCATCACCTTCCGCGCTCCGTCCACGTCCTCCGCGACCGTGTTCGCCCGCAGGTTGGCATCGCCCTGGTGCAGCGCGTCGATCGATGCGGGCGCCAGCGTGTTGACGGTGTCCGGTCCGATGAGGGAGTCCACGTACAGCGTGGGGGAGTAGGCCTTGTTCTTCGTCGAGGTCGACGCCCACAGCGGCCGCTGGAGCTTCGCCCCCTTCGCCGCCAACGCGTCCCACCGAGGCCCTGCGAACTTCTCGCGGAAGAGCGCGTAGGCGAGCTTCGCGTTCGCCACCGCGGCCTGGCCCCGCAGCGGCGAGCCCTTCGGCAGGCGCGGGTCGGTCTCGGTGTCCACCCGGCTCACGAAGAACGACGCCACCGAGCTGACGCCACCCGGGTCTCCGCCCCCCGCCACGAGGCGCTCGAGCCCCTTCAGGTAGGCCTCGATGACCGCGGCGTGGCGGTCCAGGCTGAAGATCAACGTCACGTTGACGTTGATGCCCGCGGCGATGGTCTCCTCGATCGCCGGGATGCCCTCGAGCGTCGCCGGGATCTTGATCAGGACGTTCGGCCGGCCGAGGCGCTCGAACAGCGCGGCCGCCTGCTTGATCGTGGCCTTGGTGTCGTGGGCCAGGAGCGGCGACACCTCGATCGAGATGAACCCGTCACCGCGGTCCAGCCGGTCGTAGATCGGGCGCAGCAGGTCCGCGCCGCCGCCGATGTCGTCCACCGCGAGCGCCCAGAACGCGTCCTCCGCGCCGACGCCCTGCCGGTGCAGCTCGACGAGCTGCTCGTCGTAGCCCTCGCCGCCGGCGATCGCCTTGTCGAAGATCGTCGGGTTGGAGGTCACCCCGCGGATCCCGTCCTCGTCGATGAGCTGCTGGAGCCCACCGCCGCGCACCATGGTGCGGGTCACGTTGTCGTACCAGGGGCTCTGGCCGAAGTCGTTGAGCCGGGCGATCGAGCTGGTCATGCGTCCTCCTCGAGGGCGAGCAGAGCTGCGGCGTGGGCGAGCACGTTCTCCACGGTGAAGCCGAACTCCCGCATGGTCACGTCACCCGGAGCGGAAGCGCCGAAGTGGTCGATCCCGATGCTGTCGTCGGCGTAGCGCTCCCATCCGAACGTGGTCGCGGCCTCCACCGAGAGCGTGAGCACGCCGGGCGGCAGGACCTCGGCCTGTTCGTCGTCAGGCAGCGCGGCGAACAGCTCCCAGCTGGGCATCGACACGACCCGCACCGAGACGCCGCGCGCCGAGAGCTCCTTGTGCGCTCCGACGCACAGCTGCACCTCGGAGCCGGTGCCGATGAGCACGAGGTCCGGGTCGTCGCCCTGCTCGTCGACGAGCACGTACGCACCACGCGGGACGCCGCGCTCGGCTCGCTCCGCGGTGTTCTCCAACACCGGGACCTTCTGGCGGGTGAGGATCAGCGCGGTCGGGCCTTCGTTCTCGAGGTGCACGCGCCACGCTTCGGCCGTCTCGTTCGCATCCCCGGGTCGGATCACCCGGATGCCGGGCATCGCCGCGCATCGCCGCGAGCTGCTCGACGGGCTGGTGCGTCGGCCCGTCCTCGCCGACCCCGATCGAGTCGTGCGACCAGACGAACGCCACCTTGTAGCCGGACAGCGCGGCGACGCGCACCGCGCCGCGCATGTAGTCACTGAAGACGAAGAACGTCCCGCCGAAGGGCAACAGGTAGCCCGAGGACATCCCGTTCATGATGGCGCCCATGCCGTGCTCGCGGATCCCGAAGTGGATCTGGCGACCGCGGAAGTCGTGGGTGCCGATGACCCCGGCGTCCGCCTGCAGCTTGGTGCCGGTGTTCCCGGTGAGGTCCGCGCCACCTCCGACCAGACCGGGCACGACGTCGGTGATCGCGTCGAGCGTGTCGGAGCAGGCCTGGCGGGTCGCGATCGACTCGCCCGCCGACCAGGTCGGCAGCTTGCTCGCCCACCCCTCGACGCCACGACCCACGAGGCACGCCGCGTAGTCCTCGGCGAGTCCCGGCTCGGCGTTGCTCCACGCGGCGCGGCGCTGCTCCCAGTCTTCGCGCGCGCCACGGCCGCGGACGCCGGCGGCGCGGTAGTAGTCGAGCACGTCGTCGGGGACGACGAAGTGCTCGTCCGGCGCCAAGCCGAGCATCTCCTTGATCGCGCGCACCTCGTCGGCGTCCTGACCGATCGCCTCACCGTGGGCCTTGGCGGTATCCGTGTACTTCGGCGACGGCCAGCCGATGTGGCTGCGCAGCACGATGACGCTCGGGCGCTCGGTCTCCGCCATGCCTTCGCGGAGCGCCCGCTCCAGCGCGTCGAGATCGTTCGCGATCTCACCGACCTCGATGACGTGCCACCCGTAGCCGCGGAAGCGCAGCACCGGGTCGTCGGTGAGCGCGAGCTCGGTCGGGCCGTCGATCGTGATGTGGTTGTCGTCGTAGATCGCGACGAGCCGGCCGAGACCGAGGTGCCCCGCGAGCGAGCACGACTCGTGGCTCACCCCTTCCTCGAGGCAACCGTCGCCCATGATCGCGAAGACGTGGTGATCGGTGACCGTCGGCCCGAAGCGCTCGCGGAGGTTCGCTTCCGCGAGCGCGAGTCCGACCGCGTTGGCGATGCCCTGGCCGAGCGGACCGGTCGTGACCTCGACGCCCGGCACGTGCCCGTACTCGGGGTGGCCCGGCGTGCGCGATCCCCACTGCCGGAACTGCTCGATGTCCGAGAGCTCCAACCCGAAGCCGGTCAGGTACAGGTACGAGTAGAGCAGCATCGACGCGTGACCGTTCGAGAGCACGAACCGGTCGCGGTCCGGCCAGTGCGGGTCCGAGGCGTCGTAGGTCATGACCCGGGTGAACAGCACGTGGGCCAGGGGGGCGAGCGCCATCGGCGTCCCGGCATGGCCGGAGCTGGCCTTCTGGACCGCGTCGACGGTCAGGCCGCGCACCACGTTGATGCCCCGGAGCTCGATGTCGCTCGGCGTTGATGATGTCGCTGCGGCGGCCGCCACGGTCACGCTCCTCGTTCGATCCGGCGTTCCACGATCTCTCGCCGAGCCTAGGTCGGAGGCCGCCGAACCCCGAGCACGTGCCCGCGGGCAATCCGGGCCATTCGGAGGTTCCGGCTCAGTCCTCGAAGAGGGCGAGGCTGGCCGTGAAGGCGTGCACGTAGTTCCGCCCGCCGACCGGGCCGAGCTCGCCGGCACAGAACGCGCCGGCGACCGGCAGCGGACCCAGCAGGTCCTCCACGAGCTCGGCGTCGTGGTTCGGGACGCCGAAGAGGTCCTCGCCCCTCCCGGTGCACGCGAAGAGCAGCGCGGCCCTGGCGTGCGCTCCGACCAGCAGCTCGCTCAGGTCTTCGTCGGCCGCGATCGCGTCGCGGACCTGGAACTGGACGGTGCGCCCGACGTCGACGTTGGTCCCGACGCGAGATCGATCCGTCCTCCTTGCTCGCGCCCAGCACGCTGCGGACGAGGAAGTCACCGCGGCCGAACTCCGCCTGGTGCTCGTCGACGACGATCCCGATCTGCAGCCCCTGGGACAGGAGCAGCCGCTCGTCGTCCGGCAACCCTTCTGCGACCTCGGCGAGCCGCTCCAGCGCGGGCAGGCCCCCCAGCTCGCGGATGACGTTGTCCTGCGCATCCGTGACGATGTACGCGCGACCGACCGGCCGGCACCCCTGGGAGACCACGGCCCGCACCCGGGGCCCGCCCCGCAGCAGCACCCCGACCGCGCCCTCGCGGCGCAGATCGCCGTCGAGCGAGAGGCGGTTGCCGCCCGGTCCCGGTGCGGCCGACGCGAGACCGCCGATGACCTGCAGATCGGGGTGATCGTCGGCGAGCCGGGTGATGAACGCCTCGACGGGGAACGTGAACGGGTCCGCGAGCAGCACCAGCGTGTGCGGCGGTCCCGCGGCCTCGTCCGATTCCTCCGCCACCGGCCAGCCGCTGATCGCGGCACCGTCCGGCGTCTCCACCATCTGCAGGCCGACCGGGGTGACCGAGCCGTCGAGGCACGCCGCCCAGACCGAGAGGGCAGGCACCCGTTCGGCCTCGACCGCCCCGCCGATCACCGCGAGCGCGGTCATGCCGACGAGCGCGCCCGGCTCCAAGAGCCGTCGCAGCGCTTCGGTCATGTCGTCGAGCGCGCCGACGAAGTGGGGCGACACGAAGAAGACCGCGAGGTCGGGCGGCTCCCCGTCGAGCTGCTCGAGGATGCTGCCCGCGACCTCGCCCACTGCGTGCGCGGGGATCGGGTGCTGCGACAACGCCGCCGCGTACCTGCTCACACGCTCACGACCACGACGTCGACGGACTTCGGTCCGTGGACGCCGATCGTCTGGCGCATCTCGAGGTCGGCGGTGCGACTCGGACCGCTCACCCAGCTCATGTTGCTCGGATGCCGTTCGGACGACTGCAGCGCGATCGCGTCCTCGATCGTCGCGACGAGATCGTCGGCCCGGACGATGCAGACGTGCGCGGGCGGGATGATGTGGGTCCCCCGCGGTCGACCGGGGCCACAGGGCAGCAGCAACGTGCCCGTGCGCGGCGATGGCGGCACGGGCACCGGTCACGCCCGCGCCCACCGCCCCGATCTCGTCGCGCCACCCGACGTCGTTCGCGGGCAGCAGCTCGACCCCGGCCCACGCCGAGCGCGTCGCGCAGTCCGAGCGCCTCGAGGAGCGGGTCGGCCACCGGGACCGCGACTCGCCGCGCGCCCGTGCGCGCGACCGTCCGGTCCACCGCGATCCGCGTCGCCACCTCGGGCGAATGCGGTCCGTGCACCACCATCCCGTTCTCGGCCGCGGCGAGCAGGAACTGCTGGGTCAGCACCGATCCACTCACCACTGCTCGTCACCTCGGGTCCGAGCGGTCCACCGATCCCGGAACGACCGTTGCGCCGGTCGCGGCACGTCGCGCGTCGCGGTCCAGGCCCCGAGCCCGAGGACCTTCCCGCGCGTCCAGCGCGGATCGCCGCCGCGCCCGACGACCCGGGCGCCGACGCGCGCGAGCGCGGTCGATCGGACGTAGCCCCCCGGGCTCGACCAGACCCGGGCCCAGCGCGTCGAACGCGGCTCGCCGCGCGCTGCGGGGCGGTGGCCTCGAGGCGAGCGGGGTGCGCAGCACCCGGGAGTCGTTGCCCTCGCCGGGCCGGCGGGCGTGACCCCCGGCCCCGGCCCCGGTGCCGCGAGGTGGGGGTGGGGAGGGGGTCCACGGCGCCGGGGCGACGCAGGTCCGCGCGCAGCCGCACCAGGAGGTCCGCGAGCGGGATCTCGACCGGGCACGCCTCGGTGCACGCGCCGCACAGCGTCGACGCCTCGGGGAGATCCCGGCCATCGGTCCCGTCGAGCGAGAGGAGCGGTGTGAGGACCTTGCCCATCGGCCCGCTGTAGACCGCGTCGTACGCGTGGCCCGAGATGCGGCGGAACACGGGGCACACGTTGAGGCACGCGCCGCACCGGATGCAGGCGAGCATGTCTTCGTACGCGGTGCCGGCGAGGCGCAGGCGTCCGTGGTCCAGGAACACGACGTGCAGCGTCTCCGGGCCGTCGATCTCACCCTCGCGCCGCGGCCCGTCGATCATGGTCACGTAGTTCGAGATGCGCTGACCGGTCGCGCTCATGGTCAGGAGCGGCAGCAGGGTCGCGAGGTCCGAGAAGCGGGGGATGACCTTCTCGACCGGGACCACCGCGACCTGGACCCGGGGGATGATCGTGCAGAGGTCGCCGTTGCCCTCGTTCGTGACGAGGACCAACGTCCCCGTGTCCGCGGCGACGAAGTTGCCGCCGGTGATGCCGAAGTCGGCGGCGAGGAACCGTTGGCGCAGATGGTCGCGAGCCCACGCGGTGATCGCTTCGTGCTCGACCGGAAGCTCCTCGTCGGCGCGCGTCTGCAGCACCGCCGCGACCTGGGCGAGCGTCTTGTGGATGGCGGGCACGATCATGTGCGACGGCCGCTCGCCCGCGACCTGCACGATGTACTCGCCGAGATCGGTCTCGACGGTCTCGATCCCCGCCGCTTCCAACGCGTCGGCGAGGTCGATCTCCTCGGTCGCCATCGACTTGGACTTCACTGCGCGCGTCAGGCCTTCCTCACGCGCGATCGCCAGGATGATGCGCCGGGCTGCCTCCGGGGTGGCGGCCCGGTGCACGTGCACGCCCAGGCCCGTGAGGACGGCCTCCGTGCGGTCGAGCCAGCCGGGAAGGTCGGCGAGCGTCTCGCGCCGCACCGCGGCGGCCCGTTCCTTGAGCTGAGGGAACTTCGCTTCGACGTCACGTGCGGTGAAGAGGCGCTGGTCCAGGTTGCGGAGCGCGTGCTGCAGGTCGGGATCGGCCACCGCACTGGTCAGCGCACGCGGCGAGCGTGTCACCGGGCGTCACGATCCCGTGGCTCACGCGACGCTTCTTCGGGAGCCCGTCGGCGAGCAGCCGCGCGACGTGCACCGGCTCGGGTCCGACGCCCGTGCGCCGGCGCCGGCCTTCGAGGTGCAGCAGGCACGCGACGTCGCCGCTCACGAGCCACTGCGCGCCGCTCGCCGCCGGCGTGCGCCGAGCTTGTCGTCGGCCAGCGGTGCGGCGATCTCACCGTGCTCGACCGAGAACGTGCCACCGAAGCCGCAACAGGTCTCGGCCTCGCCGATCTCGACGATCGTGGCGCCCGCGGTCTGCGAGCAGCCGGCCGCGGCGCGTCCGCGGACCCCGAGGTTCCGCAGGCCGTGACACGCGTCGTGCACGGTGACCGTGGCGTCGACGCGCGCTGCCCACGTCCTCGACCCCCACCTCGTCGACCAGGAAGCTCGTCAGCTCGTAGGTCTTCGCCGCGAGGTCGCGCGCGCCGGCTGCCGCGTCACGTCCGGTCAGCAGGCGTTCGTACCAGTGGTGCACCATGGCCACGCACGAACCTGATGGCGCGACGACGGCGTCGAAGGGCTCGAACACGTCGAGGAAGTGCCGCGCGAGCCGGGTCGCCGCCTCCGGCTCGCCCACGTTGCCGGCCGGCTGGCCGCAGCACGTCTGCGCCTCGGGGAACGCCACCGTCACCCCCGCCGCCTCGAGCAGCCGCACCGCGCTGATCCCGACCTCCGGCGCGAGCTGGTCGACCACGCAGGTGACGAACAGGGCGACGGCCGGCATCAGGGGCCGAGCGTACGCGGGTTCTCCCTCGAGCCATACGGCGACCACTTCGAGGGTCGAGCGGTCGAGCGCGACGAGGTCGGCCCGGCCGCCGATGCCCCGAGCTGCGTAGCTGTCGATCCCCAGCGCCCGCGCCGGCGTGACGGTCGCCATGTCGATGGCCGTCGGCAGCCCGACGAGGGTCTGGAGGTTCCGCACCCCGGCGGCCATGGAGATGGTCGAGCCGGTCAACGTCCCGTCGTCCAGGTAGGCCACGCCGTCGCGGTCCGTGACCGTGCTGCCCGAAGTAGTCGATGCCGACACCGACCGCGTCGGTGATCATGATGCACGGCTTGCGGAGTGCGGCCAGGCGCAGGGCCAGCGGGGTGCACGTGCACGAAGTCGGGGATCAGGCTCGGCGTCAGGCGGTCGTCGTCGAGCGCGGCGCCGGGAAGCCCGGGCGCCCGATGCCCAAGGGGGCCCATGCCGTTGAAGAGGTGGGTGACGAGCGTCGCCCCGGCGTGCCGCCACGGCGAGCGCCTGCTCGTAGGTGCAGCGCGAGTGGCCGAGCGACACCTTGACGCCACGTTCGACGAGCGCGCGCGTCCCCCGCAGCTCCGGGTCGGCCTCCGGCGCGATCGTCACGAGCCGGACGAGACCCGGTTGGGAGTCGAGCAGGTCGACGAGCCAGTCGACGTCCACCGGTCCGAGCAGGTCGGTCGGGTGCGCACCGGGCGCGTCCCCGAGGAACGGGCCCTCGAGGTGGACGCCTTCGATCCGGGGGAGTCCGCTCCGCCGCCGCGTCGGCCTCCGCGGCCGCGACCCGGGCGAGCGCGTCCCGGTACCCGTCGCGGGGAGCTCACGAGCGTGGGCAGGTACGACGTGACTCCCGCGGCGAGCATCGCGCGGCCCGCGGTGCGCCACTCCTCCGGGTCGGCCCGCCAGAAGTCGACGGCACCGAGCCCGTTCGTCTGGATGTCCACGAACCCCGGGGAGAAGACGACGTCGCCCACCACGCGTGGCCTCAGCTCGGTGCGTCGCGGTCACCCCCTGTTGCGCCACCACTCCGTCTTCGATGGCGAGCCAGGCACCGGTGGTGCCGGCGAGCACCGCACTACCCACGCGGCCTGCCCCCGAGCCGCCAGCGCAGCTTCGCCATCCCGAGCAGCGTCCGGGGCACGCGCCTCGCGATGGACGTGCGCGACGGCCGGAGCTCGCTCACCGTCACCG
Source organism: uncultured Acidimicrobiia bacterium (assembly GCA_963770105.1). GTDB lineage: Bacteria > Actinomycetota > Acidimicrobiia > IMCC26256 > JAENVU01 > Chersky-806. Next base: position 1,570,379 of record CAVYOL010000002.1, read on the forward strand.
GCACCTCCGCGGTCACCAACCCGCTGTACTCGGCACGGATGATCAGCTCGGTGTCGAACAGGTCGGCGCCGGAGCGGCATGCGCGCACCGTGTCGCGCAGCGCGAGCAGGTTCAGCACCTTCATGCCGTGCGTGTCCGAGAGCGTCAGCCCGAACGCGAGGCGCAGGATGCCGCTGAACACCGAGGTGGCGGCGCGACGCAGCGAGCTGCGTTCGTCGCGCGCCCCGGCGCGCGCTTGGACCCGACCACGATCGCCGGCCCGCGGGGAGCGTCCGAGCGGTCGAGGAGCTCGAGCGCTTCCTTCAGGAAGTCCAGGTCGTAGTAGTCGACGTCGAAGACGACGCCGACGTCGCCCGCCGACTCGAGCAGCCCCATCCGCAACGCCTCGCCGTAGTCGGCGGCCCGCATCTCCGAGCTCTTGACCTCGGGGAGCTGCTCGGCCAGGCGCATCGCGATCCCCGGCGTTCCGTCCGTCGACCCGTTCTCGACGATCTGCACCTCGAAGCTCAGGCCCAGCCCACGCATCCCGGTGACCACGTCGCGCACACTCGCCTCGAGCATGGAGGCCTCGTTGTGGGCGGGCATGACGATCGAGATCACGGGATCCTCCGGTCCGGAACGGCGGCGGCGAGCCCCCATGGTGACGCGCGCGACGGGTGTTTCGGCAGCCGGGCCCGGCCCGGAGTCGCTCGCGACGCTCGACGGTAGGCTGCCGGCGTCTGCCCGGGGGAGCCGAAAGCCATGACCGAGATGCCCGACGTGATCAAGCTCCACGCCGACGGAACGCCGGATCACCACGCCGTGATCGTCGACGCGAGCCACGGGGCCCGGCCCTCCGTCACGACCTTCGCGGAGCTGAACGAGCTGGTGAACCGGCTCGTCCACGGGCTGCGCGCGGCCGGCGTCGAGCAGGGGGACCGCCTCGTCTGGTGCGGCCCGAACTCGCTCGAGGTGCTCGCCGTGATCCACGCGGCCCGCAAGGCCGGCCTCGTCGCCGTCCCGCTCTCCTACCGGTTCAACTCCGACGAGATGCAGTACGTCATCGACAACTCGGACGCGACGCTGGTGATCGCCGACGCCGAGTACGCACCCCTCATCGATGCGGCCCGGGACCGCCTTCCGAAGGTCCGGGCGTACATCGGGTTCGTGGCCACCGAGGCACCGGCCGCGGTGCCGGACGGATGGCTGTCCTGGCCCGAGGTGATCGACGGCCAGCCGGACGAGGAGCCCGTCGCCCCCGACGCCTCGACCGTCGGCGCCCAGATGCTCTACACCTCGGGCACCACCGGCAAGCCGAAGGGCGCGCTGCGGACCACGACCAACCGGGAGATCGTGCTCGCCCTGCTCGCCGAGCTCGGCCTGCAGTTCGGCAACGAGGTGCACATCACCACCGGCCCGATGTACCACTCGGGCCCGCTGGCGTTCGCCTCCATCAACCACACCCTCGGTGCGCCGATCGTCGTGCTGCGCAAGTTCGATCCCGTCGCGTGGCTCGCGGCCGTGAAGCTGCACGGCGCGACGAACACGTTCTCCGCACCGACCCAGCTCAAGCGGATCGTGAGCCTGCCACCCGCCGAGCTCGTGCACGCCGACCTCTCGACGATGCGGTGCCTCATCGCGAACGCCGCGCCCGTCCCGTACGTGCTGAAGCAGGAGATCATCGAGAAGCTCGGCGACGGATTCCTCTTCGAGGTGTACGGCTCGACCGAGCTCGGGATCATCACCGTGCTGCGCCCGGAAGACCAGCTGCGCAAGCCCGGATCGTGCGGGAAGCCGTACGGCGGGATCGAGTTCCGGATCGTGAAGGACGACGGCACGGTCGCGGGACCGCGCGAGAACGGCGAGCTGTTCATGTCCACCGGCCTCGCGATGGACGGCTACCACCGCACCGACGAGCAGCTGAGCGAGTACGACGAAGGGCAGTGGAAGTCGGTGGGTGACATCGCGTACGCGGACGAGGAGGGCTACCTCTACATCTGCGACCGCAAGAAGGACATGATCATCTCGGGCGGCGTGAACATCTACCCCGCGGAGATCGAGGCGATCATCTACCAGCACCCCGAGGTGCTCGACGTCGCGATCTTCGGCGTGCCGGACGACGAGTGGGGCGAGAGCGTCTACTGCATCGTCCAGGCCAAGACGCCCGGCGCGCTCGACCTCGCCGACCTCGAGGAGTTCGTCTCGGCGCGCGTCGCGGGCTACAAGCGGCCGCGCGGCTACGAGCTGCGCGACGAGCTGCCCGCGCACCGACGCGGGAAGCTGCTCAAGCGGGTGCTGCGCGACGAGTACTGGAAGGACCGCACCCAGGCCGTCTAGCCGGGATGCACCCCGCGGCGGACGGCGGTCTTTGCCTCGGTCAACCGGGTCGGTGGCGCTAGCGTCGAGTGGCCGATGAGCCCTCCGAGGTCGACGACCCTCTCCGAAGCCGCCTCGAAGCGCCTGCTGGCCGACTACGGCGTCCCCGTGCTGCCGGACCGGAGCGTGCTGACGACCGAGGAAGCAGTCGCGGCGGCCGCCGCGCTCGGGTACCCGGTGGTCGTGAAGCTCGGCGGCGACGCGATCGCGCACAAGACCGAGCGGGGGCTGGTGCGGCTCAACCTCGGCGACGAGACCGCGGTGCGCGATGCGGCCGACGACCTGCTGCGCGCGGCGACGGCGGCCGACGGCGAGGTGCACCTGCTCGTCGCGCCGATGGTGCGCGGGGCCCGGGAGCTCATCGCCGGGCTGCACACGGACGGCCAGTTCGGGCGCTGCGTGATGATCGGCTTCGGCGGGATCCTGGCCGAGGCGATCGCCGACGTCAGCTTCCGGCTCGTGCCGCTCGAGCGGGTCGACGCCGACGAGATGATCGACGAGCTGGAGACCCAGGCCCTCCTCGGCCCGTTCCGGGGCGAGCCCGCAGTGGACCGCGACCGCGCTCGCGGCCACGATCCTCGGGCTCGAGCGCGCTCGCGGCCGCGGAGCCGGACATCGTGTCGGTCGACGTGAACCCGCTCATCGTCGTCGACGGGCAGCCGATCGCGGTCGACGCGCTCGTCGAGGTCGCGCGGAGAGGCTCATGAGCTCCGCGGAGCAGATGCGCGCGCTGTTCGATCCCCGCGGCGTGGTCGTCGCGGGCGCGTCGAGCCACCCCGGGAAGTTCGGCTTCGTCGCGTTGCACAACATCCTGAGCCAGGGCTACGAGGGCCAGGTCTTCGCCACCAACCGCGACGGCGGCACCATCCTCGGCATCGAGACGGTCACGTCCGTCGACGAGCTGCCGCCCGACGCGACCGTCGACCTCGTCTTCGTGTGCACGCCGGCGGCGGCGAACCCCGAGCTCCTGGCCGCGTGCGCGCGCCGGGGGATCAGCGCGGCGTTCATCACCTCCGCGGGGTACGGCGAGGCGGGGGAGCAGGGACGGGCGGCCGAGCTCGAGCTCGTCGCACTCGCCGAACGGCTCGGCGTGCTCGTGGCGGGGCCGAACGGGCAGGGCGTCATCTCCACCCCGTCCAAGCTGTGCGCGCAGATCGTCGCCCCCGCGCCGCCACCGGGCCGCATCGGCGTGGCCAGCCAGTCGGGCAACTTCGTGTCGTCGTTCCAGAACTACGCGGTGCAGACGGGCATCGGCATCAGCCGCGGGGTCAGCGCCGGCAACGCGGCGATGGTGGGGGTGCCCGACTACCTCGAGTTCTACGCGGACGACCCGGAGACGGCAGTCGGGCTCGCGTACGTCGAGGGCATCCGCGACGGCCGCGCGTTCTTCGACCGGTTGCGCGCGATCACCCCGCGCCAGCCCTTCGTGATCCTGAAGGGTGGCGCGACCGCAGGTGGCCAGCGCGCCGCGGCCTCGCACACCGGAGCGCTCGCGAGCGACGACAAGGTCTTCGACGGCATGTGCCACCAGGCCGGCATCACCCGCGCCGACTCGGTCGAAGCCGCGTTCGAGGCCGCCGCGACCTTCGCGACCCAACCGCTGCCGCGGGGCCCGAACGTCGCGGTGGTCACGACCGCGGGCGGGTGGGGAGTCGTCACTGCCGACGCGATCACCCGCTCCCGCGACCTCACCCTGGCCGAGATGCCCGAGGACCTGCTCGCCGAGATCGACACCCTGCTGCCGCCCCGGTGGAGCCGCAACAACCCGATCGACCTCGCCGGCGGTGAGACCCGCGACACGATCCCGGAGGTCCTCGAGCTCGTCGCGCGCCACCCCGGCATCGACGCGATCGTCTACCTCGGCCTCGGCATCCAGTCGAACCAGGCCCAGATGATGAAGGACGGTCCGTACTACCCGGGCGACGGGCTCGAACGGATCGTGGCGTACCACGAGCGCCAGGACGAGCGCTTCGCCCGCGCCGCCGCCGAGATCTCGGCCGCGACGGACAAGCCGATCCTGACCGCGACCGAGCTCGCGATCGCGGCGCCCGACAACCCGGGGCCGCGTACCGTCCGCGAGACCGGGCGTCTCTGCTACGCGTCCTCCAACCGCGCGGTGACCGCGCTCGGCCACCTTCGCCGGTACGCGGCAGTGGCGCGAGCGCCGCGGCCTGGCGTGAGCGACACCCGCCAGTCCCGGCGGAACGCGAACGGACCGACGCGTGAGCGACGGGCGCGGACGCGGCGCCGGGTGCTCGCCGCGATCCTGGGCGTGGTCGCGATCGTCTTGATCGTCTTCGCGCTGCGCGGGCCGAGCGGACCGGCCGCCGCCGCACCGGCTCCGAAGCTCGCCACGCCGCTGTGGTCCGCGCGGCGCGTGCCGCAGTCGATCGTCTACGACGTCGGCACCCAGCGGCTCCAGGCCGGCCTCGACGCGGACGTGCAGGGGCTCGACGCGTGCTTCGCGGTCTCGGCTCCCTCCGGGCTGGTCGCGGCATCGCAGGCCGACACCCCGCGCATCCCGGCCTCGACCCAGAAGCTCTTCACGGCGACCGCCGCGCTCGACGAGCTCGGGCCCGAGTTCCGCTACGAGACCAAGGCGGTAGCCACCGCGGCACCCAAGAACGGCGAGGTCCAGCACCTCTGGCTCGTCGGGTCCGGTGACCCCGGCATCACCACGTCGGAGGCGGCCGCGCGGCTCGCGGCGGCACCGCTGACCAAGGGCGACCAGGTGACGCCGCTGGAGAACCTGGCTGATGCGATCGTGCACGCCGGGGTGAAGTCGATTCCCGGCGGCATCGACGGCGACGACTCGCACTACGACACGACGCGGTACCTGTCCGTCTGGCCGTCGAGCTACCGGACCGACAAGGAGATCGGGCCGCTCGGCGCGCTGACGGTGAACGACGGCTTCGAGGGCCCGGACGGCTCGGGCCCGGCCGCCGCGGATCCCGCGATCAACGCCGCCACACAGCTCGCCCGCCTGCTCGAAGCGCGCGGCGTGGACGTCGGGCCGATCGGGCGGGGCAAGGCGCCGAAGGACACCGCCACCATCGCGACGCTGCAGTCACCGCTGCTCACCGACGTGCTGGCCGGCTTCCTCTCGTCGAGCGACAACCTCACGGGCGAGCTCCTCACGCGCGAGATCGCGACCCATGCGGGCAAGGAAGGAACGACCGCGAACGGACTGGCCGTCATCAGCGACAAGCTCAAGGCGCTCGGCCTGCCGATCGCGGGGTTGCACATGGTCGACGGGTCCGGCCTCTCCCGTGACAACCGGGCGCCGTGCTCGCTCGAGCTCGCGACCCTGTCGCTGATGAGCCAGCCGCGGTTCGCATGGATCCGGAAGGGCATGTCGGTCGCGGGGGAGCACGGCACGCTCGCGAAGAGCCTCATCGGCACGCCGCTGCAGGGGAAGCTCACCGCGAAGACCGGATCGCTCAACGGCGTCGCCGGACTGACCGGCTTCATCGACATCAAGCTGCCGCTCGAGTTCTCCCTGCTGCTGAACGGCAGCTTCTCCGAAGGCACCGGCAGCGCGAAGCGGGAGCAGATGGCCCAAGTCATCGCGCAATACCCGAATGCTCCCACCGCCGACGCACTCGTCCCACAGCCCGTGACGCCGGCGTCGTCGTGAGCTGCGCTTGCCGACCCGGCGCGGTTCCGAGTTGAATCCAAACGTGCCCGAACGACCGCCTCCGCTGCCCCAGGTCATCGCCGAGCTCTGGGAGCTCGTCGTTGCGTACTTCAAGCAGGAGACGCTTGCCCCCCTCCAGCAGCTCGTGCGCGTCGTCGCGCTCGGGCTCGCCGGGGCGCTGCTGCTCGGCTTCGGGGTCGTCTGCGTGACCGTGGGCGGGCTCCGGGCGCTCCAGACCGAGACCGGGTCGACGTTCACCGGGAACTGGTCCTGGGCGCCGTACGGGATCATGACGGTCGTCCTCATCATCGGCGGCGCGTTGACCTGGAAGCTCGGGACACGCCGCAAGCAACGCCGGGAAGTCCACCCCGCATGACGATCCCGACCAACGAGCCGGTCACCAAGGCCGACATCGAGGAGAAGCTCGCAACCCTCAAGGGTGGCGTGGACACCGAGATCGCGAACGTCCGCGGCATCGCCATCGCCGTCGGCGTGACCGTGGCCGTCGTCGTGGTGCTCGCGACCTTCGCGCTCGGCCGGCGCCGGGGTCGGCGGCTGGCGACCATCGTCGAGATCCGGCGCGTGTGAACCCACTGCAGATCATCCTGCGCGGGTTGGGCGGGCAGGCCCGCAAGCCGGGTCGCGCCGCGATCTACCTCACGATGGCCTCGACCGGCTACAAGGTCTTGAAGCGCGTCATGAACAACCGGGAGCGGACGCTCCTGAAGTTCGAGGTCAAGCCGGGGGAGATCTTCGAGATCCGGGGAATCACGCGCGGCCGGTAGCCTGGAGCAGATGAAAGTCCTGCTCCGCAACCCTCGGCGCGAGCTGGAGGTCCCAGGCCCGATGTCCGTCTCGAAGCTCCTGGCCCGCCTGGAGCTGAACCCGGAGTCCGTCCTCGTGATCCAGGGCGACACCCTGGTGCCGAAGGACGCCCGCCTCGCCGACTCCGACACGATCGAGATCCGTCCCGTGATCTCCGGCGGCCTCTTGTGAAGTGCACGCGGTGCAAGGCGCCGGCGGTCATCGACATCCGCCGCCACAACGCGGCGTTCTGCCCGGAGTGCTTCCTGCACCACTGCCGGGAGCAGGTGCGCCGGGCGATCCACGAGTTCGACATGTTCGAGCCCGAGGACCGCATCCTGGTCGCAGTCTCGGGAGGCAAGGACTCGCTCGCGCTGTGGGACCTGCTCGTCGCGCTCGACTATGACGCCGACGGCCTCTACCTCGGGCTCGGGATCGGCGAGTACTCCGACGAATCGGGCACGTTCGTCCGGCCGTTCGCCGAGGCGCGCGGGCTGAAGCTGCACGAGGTCGACCTCCGCTCGGACCACGGCTTCGACATCCCCGGTGCGGCGCAGGTGACCCGACGTGCGCCGTGTGGCGCGTGCGGGCTCTCCAAGCGCCACCTCTTCAACTCGACCGCGCTCGAGCACGGCTACGACGTCGTCGCGACCGGCCACAACCTCGACGACGAGGCCGCGGTCCTGCTCGGCAACGTCCTGCGCTGGGATGCCGGCTACCTCGGGCGCCAGTATCCCGTGCTCCCGGCGGCCGAGGGGTTCGCCCGCAAGGTGAAGCCGCTGGTCCGGCTGAGCGAGCGCGAGATGGCTGCGTACTGCGTGCTGCGCGGCATCGACTACCAGGTCGAGGAGTGCCCGATGGCCGAGGGCAACCGTCACCTCGGGTTCAAGGAGGTGCTCAACGCGCTCGAGGACCGCTCGCCCGGTGCGAAGGCGGCGTTCGTCAGCGGCTTCTTCGCCCGGGGCCACGACCGGTTCCAGACCGAGGAGGAAGACGTGGAGCTCGCGCCGTGCCCGGAGTGCGGCGCGCCCACCACGACGGGCGGACTGTGCGCGTTCTGCTCGTTGCGGGCCCGGGCGGCCGGCGAGGTGCCGGTCGAGCTCCGAGCCGGCTGGTAGCCGAGCCATGCCCCGACCGTTCGTCGCCGGAGACCGCGTCCTGCTCATCGACGCCAAGCAGCGTCGCCACCTGATCACGCTGGCCGAGGACGGCGCGTTCCACAGCCACACCGGCGTCCTCGATCACGCACTCCTCATCGGCGCGGACGAGGGCATCACGGTCCGCACGACGATGGGGTCGCGCCTGGTCGCGGTGCGGCCGACGCTCTCCGAGTACATCCTGAAGATGCCGCGCGGCGCGCAGGTGATCTACCCGAAGGACCTCGGGCCGATCCTCATGCTGGCCGACGTCTTCCCGGGCGCGCGCGTGCTCGAGTCCGGGGTCGGGTCCGGCGCGCTGACCATGACGCTCCTGCGTGCGATCGGGCCGACCGGTCACGTGTTGGGCTACGAGCTGCGCGACGACTTCGCGGACCGCGCCCGGCGCAACGTCGAGAGCTTCCTGGGTGCGGACGTCCCGCTGACCATCGAGGTCCGCGACGTCTACGACGGCATCGAGGTCGACGACCTGGACCGCGTCGTGCTCGACCTGCCCGAGCCGTGGCGGGTCGTGAAGCACGCCGAGGCCGCGCTGCGCCCCGGCGGGATCCTCCTGTCGTACCTGCCGACGATCGGCCAGGTGATGCGGCTGCGCGAAGAGCTCGACGGCTCGTCGTTCGGCATGTGCGAGACGCTCGAGGTGCTGCAGCGCACGTGGCACGTCGACGGGCAGTCGGTGCGGCCCGACCATCGCATGGTCGCCCACACCGGCTTCCTCACCCACGCCCGGCTGCTCGCAGCGGCCTCGTGACCTCGAGCCGGGAATGAACGCGCTCGACGTTCTCATCCTCGGCGGCATCGCAGTCGCGGCGGTCTGCGGCTACCGGCTGGGGTTCGTCGCCCGCGCGCTGTCCTGGGCCGGGCTCGCGGCCGCGCTCGTGCTCGCGGTCCGGCTCATCCCCGACCTCATGACCGCGCTCGCGGGAGCCACCCCACGCGGGCGACTGCTCGCCGTCATCGCGTTCGTCATCGGCCTCGGGCTGCTGGGTCAGGCGCTCGGCCTCGCGGTCGGCGCGCTCGCGCACGCGCGGCTGTCGAGCGCGAACGTCGTGCAACGGGGCGATCGGGTGGCCGGTGCAGCCGTCGGCGCGATGGGTGCCCTCATCTTCCTCTGGTTGCTGCTGCCCGCGTTGACGAGCGCACCCGGCTGGCCCGCGCAGGCGGCGGAGGGATCGACGATCGCCGCCACCATCGAACGGGTCGCGCCCGACCCGCCGCCGTCGCTGCGCGAGCTCGGGCGCATGGTCGCGGCGGCGCCGTTCCCCGAGGTCTTCAGCCCGACCGATCGCCCCGGTGACGTCGGCGCGCCGCCACAGCTCGTGCTGGCCCCCGCCGCGGACGCCCGGGTGCGCAACGCGGTGGTCCGGGTCGAGGGCCAGGCGTGCAGCGAGATCCAGGACGGCACCGGCTTCGCGGTCGCGCACAACCTCATCGTGACCAACGCGCACGTCGTCGCGGGGGAGAACGAGACGTTCGTGTTCCTTCCCGATGGCGACAAGCTCCCGGCCCGGGTCGTCCGCTTCGACCCCCGACGCGACCTGGCCGTCCTCTCGGTCCCGAACCTCGGCTTGACCCCGCTGCCCCTCGGGAACGCGACCGCGGGGATGGTCGGCGCGGTCTACGGGCATCCGGGTGGGGGACCGCTGCGGCCGACGCCGGCGCGCATCGCGGAGCAGATCGACGCCCGGGGCACGGACATCTACCGCACCACGCCGACGAGCCGCTCCGTGTTCGTCCTCGCCTCCCAGCTCGCGCCCGGCGACTCGGGCGCCCCGCTCGTCGACCCGTCCGGCACCGTGGTCGGTGTGGCGTTCGCGATCGACCCCACCGCGGGCACGACGGCGTACGCGTTGACGAACGCCGAGGTCCGACCCGTCGTCGCGAACGTCCCGAGCACCACCGCCGAGACCGGCTCCTGCCTCGTCGGCTAGCAACCCTCTCGTTGTGGCGGAGCGGAATCAGGCGAGGCCGAACCAGCCGAGGACGGTGAGGGCGAGGACGACCGCGGCGAGCACGGACACGACGAAGACGCAGATCGTCGCCACGATCTTGAACTTCGGCTTGTTGGCCGCGTCGCCCAGAACCGAGCGGCGGTTGGCCAGGATGAGGATGAACGTGAGGATCACCGGCGTGATGATCCCGTTCAGGATCTGCATCGTGATCAGCAGGTCGATGAGGTTCCCCGGGATCAGCGCGACGCCCGCGCCGATCACGACCTGCGCGGTGAAGAGCCCGAGGAACAGCGGGGCTTCCCGGAACCGGCGCGACACGGACCGCTCCGCACCTACGGCTTCTGCGACGCCGTACGCCGTCGAGAGCGGGACGATCGCGGCCGCGAGCAGCGACGCGCCGAGCAGGCCGACCGCGAAGAGCGTCTCCGCGCCCGCGCCCGCGACCGGCTCCAACGCCTTCGCAGCTTCGGCGGCCGACTCGAGCGGGCCCGTCCCACCGATCGTGGCCGCGGTGGCGATGATGATCGACATCGCGATGAGGTTGGCGAAGATGGAGCCCGCGATCGTGTCGATCCGCTCCTGCGGGTACTCCTCGGGACCGATGCCGCGATCCGCGACGGCCGCCGCCTGGTACAGCTGCATGTACGGCGTGATGGTCGTACCGATGATGGCGACCGCGAGGAACAGGAACGCCTGGGTGGCGGGGAAGTGCGGCCACAGGGTGTTCGACGCGACCTGGCTCCAGTCCGGGTCCGAGAGCACCATCGAGATCGGGTACGCCAGGAACACCAGCGAGAGCAGCAGGAAGATGCGCTCGGCCCGCCGGTAGGAACCGAGCACGACGACGCTGAAGATGACCGCGGCGGAGATCGGCACCGAGATGTAGCGGGAGACGCCGAAGATCTGCATCGCCGCGCCGATGCCCGCGAACTCGGAGACGACGAGCCCGAGGTTCGCGACGAGGAGCGCGCCCACCGCGAACGCGCCCATCCGCAGCGAGAACTGCTCGCGCACGAGCGAGATCAGTCCCTCACCGGTGTACGCCCCGAGCCGCGCGCACATCTCCTGCACGACGACGAGCGCCACGGTGACGAGCACCATGACGAACAGCATCGAGTAGATGAACTCGGAGCCCGACGACGCGTAGGTCGTGATGCCACCCGCGTCGTTGCCCGCGCTCGCGGCGATGACGCCCGGCCCGAGGACGGCGAAGATCGCGAGCGGTCGCACGATGCGACGACGCCGCGGCGCGGGAGGCGGAGGTACCGGGACCGCGCTCATCTCTCCCGCTCCTGACCCTTTATCCCATCAGCCCAGGAGCCGCAGGAAGCGGACCTTGCCGCGATCGGGCACGAGGGCGTCCACGAGGTCGTCGGCGAGGATGCGGCCCACCGGCCGGTCGTCGTCGTCGATCACGAGCACGGAGGACCCCGCGAGTCGATGAAGCGCTTCACGACTTCGTCGAGCGGCGCGTCGGGGGACACCGTCACCGGCTCGGGCGGCCCCGCGACGTCGATGACGGCGTCGTCCTTCGACGCGACGAGCAGCTCGAACAGACCGATGTCGTGGATCAGCCGACCGGTCTCGTCGACGATGATCACCGCGTCGACGTCCGCCTGGTGCTCGGCCTGGCTGCGCAGGATGCGCCGGACCTGGCCGACCTTCTGGTGCGGGTGCACGAGCACGAGGTTCGTCGTCATGACGCCACCGGCCGAGCCCTCGCGGTAGAGCAGCAGCGCGCGCAGGCGCGCCGCCGTCTCGGGCGGCATCGCGTCGAGCAGCTCTTCCGATTCGTCGCCTTCGAGGTCGCGCAGCGCGTCGACCGCCTCGTCCGGCTCCATCTCCGCGAGCAACGAGGCCGCGTGCGCGGTCGAGGACTCGCGCAGCAGCGCGCTGATCTCGTCGGCTTCCATCTCTTCGAGCGCGTCGGCTGCGGTCTCGGGCTCGAGCTGGGCAAGCAGCTCCTGGCGCTCGTCCCGGCCGAGCTCCTCCAGGAGGTCGGCGAGCTCTCCCGGCCGCAGGCGCCGCAGCGCCTGGTTCGGCGTGCTGAGGCGCATCTGGCCCGGCGGACCGTTGCTCGTGCCGCCCGGCCCACCGGTGCCGAAGGGCTGGATGGCGGCCCAGTCGATCACGCGGTCCGGCGTCGGGCGCCGCCGCCACCGGGGCGGGCCCAGGCGCCGCAGCAAGGTCTGGAAGCCCACGTCCACGCCGACGAGCTCGTAGATCTCGCCGACCTTCGCGAGGTAGAGGTCCGCGGCACGGATCACGCGCACGCCGTCCACGTCCACGAGCTGGTGGTCGACGACGTCGCCGTTCAAGACCACCTCGCCCGGCCGCCGCTCGAAGTCGCGCAGGTCGAGGCGGACCGAACGCAGCGTCACCCGCTCGGTGCTGATCTCCTCGACGTGGTCGATCGGGACGAACACGCGTCGGCGCGCCACGCGCACCACGAGCCCGGTGACCGGGGGATAGGGCTCGCCCCGCCACCGCACGACGACGTCGAGCAGCCGGCCGACCTCCGCGCCGGTGCGGTCCCGGACCGGCCGGCCGACGAGGCCCGCGGCCGAGACGAGCGCGTCCGCCACCTGGCGGTTGGCCAGGAGTCGCTGGGTTCGGGTCTCACGACGGCGGCGGAGCGCCGAGGGAGTGGGCAGGGGCGGACGGCGGGCCATGGCGCACCTCCCGAGAGGTGGTGGCGGACAGGGCGACGGGATGAGATGGGTCGGCCCGCCCGCAGGCTCGCACGCTTCCGGGGTTCAGACGCGGACGATGCGGCGGCAGGCGCGACCGCTGCTACTCGGAGGTTCGTCCGTATGCATCGCGCCTCACCTCCTCGATGTCCGGGCGCATCGACCTTCGGGCGCCACCGCCGGAAAGATCGACCCAAAAGGCCCCGCAGTTTAGCCCCGGCCCGCCCCGTGGGCCATGAGGTGCACGCCCACGGCCGCGGCCCGATCGCGAGCCCGGACGCGACAACGCCCCGGCGTCGACGCCGGGGCGGATGCCGAACGTCAGGTTTTTCGGGCTACTCGGCCTCGATGAAGATGCACTCGCCGGGGCACTCCTCGGCGGATTCGATCGTCGCCTCGAGCATGTCGTCCGGGATGATCGCGAGGCCCTCGGGGCCGCCCGGGCTGCTGAACACCTTGTCGCCCTCCTTCACGTACGCGAGCCCGTCATCGAGCAACGTGAACACGGTGGGCGCGATCTCTTCGCAGAGCCCGTCGCCGGTGCAGAGGTCCTGATCGATCCAGACCTTCATGGGCATGGAGTTTCACCTCTTCGTGGAGTGTTCGTGGAGTTCGTCGGAGCTGACGCGCGAGTTCGCGATCAGAGTAGAGCCGCGCTCCCGTGCTGAGCAATTTACCAAGTGCGGATGTGGAAAATGCACATCGGGGGGATCATCGGTGATTAGGGTGCCCAGGTGTAGGTTCGATCGTCCGGCAGAGACTCACGGGTCTCCAGAACAAGGAGGGTCTTCGTGGCTTCCGAGCACGAGCGACGCCTCGCCGAGTACGAACGCCAGGTCGGGGATCTCCAAGACCAGCTGAAGACGCTCGAGGAGGAGGTCGTCGTCCTCCGGCGCCGGCTCCAGGACGCACCCAAGCGCGTGCGGACCCTCGAGGAGCGGCTGCTCGAGACGAAGGGCCAGCTCGCCCAGGCCGTCTCCCAGAACGAGCGCCTCTCCGCCACGCTCCGTGAGGCGCGCGAGCACATCGCGGCGCTGCGCGAAGAGGTCGAGAAGCTGACGATGCCGCCCTCGGCGTACGGCACGTTCCTCGGCGCGAACGACGACGGCACGGTGGACGTGTTCAGCGCCGGCCGCAAGATGCGCGTCGCGGCGCACCCCGAGCTCGAGACCAAGGAGATGAAGCGCGGCCAGGAGGTCGTGCTCAACGAGTCGCTCAACGTCGTGCTCGCCCGCGGCCCGGAGGTCCAGGGCGAGGTCGTGGTCTTCAAGGAGCTGCTCGAGGACGGCACCCGGGCGCTGATCGTCGGCCGCGCCGACGAGGAGCGCGTGTGCGAGCTCGGCGACGACCTGCTCGGCGTGCGCCTGCGCTCCGGTGAGCACGTGCTGATGGACAGCCGTTCCGGCCTGCTCGTCGAGCGCATCCCGCGCCCCGAGGTCGAGGAGCTGGTGCTCGAAGAGGTGCCGGACATCACGTACGCCGACGTCGGCGGCCTCGACGACCAGATCGAGCAGATCCACGACGCGGTCGAGCTGCCGTACCTCTACGCCGACCTCTTCCACGAGCTCGACCTGCAGCCGCCCAAGGGCATCCTCCTCTACGGCCCGCCGGGCTGCGGCAAGACGTTGATCGCCAAGGCGGTCGCGAACTCGCTCGCATCGCGCGTCGCCGAGAAGACCGGCAACAAGAAGACGCGCTCGTACTTCCTCAACATCAAGGGCCCGGAGCTGCTCAACAAGTACGTCGGCGAGACCGAGCGCCAGATCCGGCTGATCTTCGAGCGGGCGCGGGAGAAGTCCGAGGAAGGTGTGCCCGTCATCGTCTTCTTCGACGAGATGGACTCGCTGTTCCGCACCCGCGGCACCGGCATCAGCTCGGACATCGAGAGCACGATCGTGCCGCAGCTGCTCGCGGAGATCGACGGCGTCGAGACGTTGAAGAACGTGATCGTGATCGGCGCGTCCAACCGCGAGGACCTCATCGACCCCGCCATCCTGCGCCCGGGGCGCCTGGACGTGAAGATCAAGATCGAGCGTCCGGACGAAGAGAGCTCGAAGCAGATCTTCGCCCGGTACCTGCTGCCGTCGCTGCCGATCGCCGAGGACGAGACGAAGCTGCACGGCGGCGACGTCGAGCGCACCGTGACCTCGATGATCGACTCCGCGGTCGCCGCGATGTACGCGACCGACGAGCCGAACCGGTTCCTCGAGGTCACGTACCAGAACGGTGACAAGGAGATCCTCTACTTCAAGGACTTCTCGTCCGGCGCCATGATCGAGAACATCGTGCGGCGCAGCAAGAAGCTCGCGATCAAGCGCAAGATCGCGGGCGGATCGCTCGGGATCGCGACCCAGGACCTGCTCGACTCCATCAAGCAGGAGTACCGGGAGCATGAAGATCTGCCGAACACCACGAACCCCGACGACTGGGCCAAGATCTCGGGCAAGAAGGGGGAGCGCATCGTCTTCGTGCGCACCCTGTTGGCCGAGGGCGACCGCGAGTCCGGTGGCCGCCAGATCGAGCGCGTCACCACCGGTCAATACCTGTAGGAAGAACCGTCCAAGTCGCGTCTGACGCGCTGGGACGACGGGTAGGCTGACCTCGTGGCAGTCCCGAAGGTGTGCGGCATCGAAACGGAGTACGCGGTGCTTCTGCGCGGCACCGCGGATGCCAACCCGGTGCTGGCTTCTTCGATGCTCATCAACGCCTACGTCGAGCACAAGAAGGTCGGCTGGGACTTCGAGGACGAGTCCCCGGGCAAGGACGCGGCGCGGCTTCGGTCGCGACGGCTCCCAGCCCCCCGAGATCGAGACCCACCTCGTCAACACCGTGCTCACCAACGGCGCGCGCTACTACGTCGACCACGCGCACCCGGAGTACTCCACCCCGGAGTGCGTCGACGCGCTCGAGCTCGTCTGCGCGGACAAGGCGGGGGAGCGGATCCTCGCCCGCTCGATGCAGGCGTCGCGCCGGCTGCTCGGTCCCGGCGAGGAGATCGTCGTCTACAAGAACAACTCGGACGGCAAGGGCAACTCCTACGGCTGCCACGAGAACTACCTCGTGAGCCGCCAGGTGCCGTTCGTGAACCTCGTGCGGAACCTGCTGCCGTGGTTCGTGAGCCGCCAGGTGTTCACCGGTGCGGGCAAGGTCGGCACCGAGAACGGTGCGAGCCCCGTCGACTACCAGATCAGCGCGCGGGCGGACTTCTTCGAGGAGGAGGTCGGCCTCGAGACCACGCTGAAGCGCCCCCTCATCAACACGCGCGACGAGCCCCACGCCGACCCCCAGAAGTACCGGCGCCTGCACGTGATCGTCGGCGACGCGAACCTCTGCGAGGTCGCCACCTACCTCAAGGTCGGGACCACCGCGATCATCCTGGCGATGATCGAAGACGACTTCATCGACAAGGACCTGTCGATCGTCGGCCCGGTCCACGCCGTCCGAACGGTGTCTCACGACCCCACGTGCCGCGCGACCCTGGAGCTCGTCGACGGCGGGTCGTGCACCGCCGTCGAGCTGCAGTGGGAGTTCCTCCGGCTCGCACAGAAGTACGCCGACGAGACCGGGCTCGAGGAGTGCGGTGGCGAGGACGTCGGCGGCGACGTGCTGAAGCGCTGGGAAGCGGTGCTCACCCAGCTCGAGCGTGATCCGATGGGGCTCGACGGCCAGCTCGACTGGGTCACCAAGCTGTCGCTGCTCGAGGCGTACCAGTCCCGCGACGGGCTCGCGTGGGACGACCCGAAGCTCGCCCTCCTGGACCTGCAGTACCACGACGTCCGGCCCGAACGCTCCCTGTACGAGCGGCTGGTGCGGGCCGGTAAGGTCGAGCGCCTGGTGGAAGAAACCGACGTGATCGAGGCAATGACGGAGCCTCCCGGACGAACCCGGGCATACTTCCGGGGAACATGCCTTGCTCGCTGGCCGGATGCCGTGGTCGCCGCCAACTGGGACAGCATCATCCTGGACGTGGGGAGTGATCCATTGCGCCGGATACCGATGATGGAACCACTCAAGGGAAGCCGCGCGTTTGTCGAGCGGTTGTTTGCCGAATGCACGACGCCGGCCGAGCTGGTCGAGCGGCTCGCGTCGTAGACGCTGCCTCACACAGCGTCAGGGAGGTAAGGGAACATGCCGGAGCGGGAGCAGAAGAAGCGGACAGCGCCGGAGAAGCGGGCGCCCGAGACCGAAGAGGTCGAAGCCGCGCCCACCAAGCAGGCCGAGGCGCTCAAGGAGGAGCTCGACGACCTCCTCGACGAGATCGACAGCGTGCTCGAGTCCAACGCCGAGGACTTCGTGCGCAGCTACGTCCAAAAGGGTGGCGAGTGAGCCACCACGATCCATTGATCAGCGTCTGATGAGCACCAGCTCCCCGGGCCGGCTGCACGGAGCCCTGGCGGAGTCGCACGTCCTGCGGACCCGCGTCGGTTCGACCCGAATCCCCGAGAACGTCATCGCCGCGGCGCGCGAGGAACGGTCGCTGCGCCGGCTCCGACGCCGCATCCGGATCCTCTCCCGCGTGGGCTTGATCCGTTAGAGCCACGTGTAGTCTCGCCGCCGTGAACCACGAGCCGGGACTGCCGGCGTTCGCCGATACGGGGTCGTCGTTCGTCGACCTGCTGCGCAAGGTCGCACCGGACGCTCTCCCGCCCAGCGTGATGAACCCGAGCGCGCAGGGCTTCGAGATCACGCACGGCACGACGGTCGTCGCGATCCGTTGCGACGGTGGCGTCGTCATGGCCGGTGACCGGCGGGCGACCTCCGGCTACACGATCGCGAACCGGCGCATCGAGAAGGTGTTCGCCGCCGACGAGCTCTCCGGCGTCGCGATCGCCGGGGCCGCCGGGCCCGCGGTCGAGATGGTGCGCCTCTTCCAGGTGCAGCTCCAGCACTACGAGAAGGTCGAGGGCGAGCAGCTCTCCCTCGAGGGCAAGGCGAACCAGCTCGCCCAGATGGTGCGGGCGAACCTCCCTGCCGCGATGCAGGGCTTCGTGGTCGTCCCCCTCTTCGCCGGCTACGACCAACGTCGACGCGTCGGCCGGGTCTTCAGCTTCGACGCCGCCGGGGGCAAGTACGAGGAAGCCGACTACCAGGCCAACGGCTCGGGTGGCGTCCACGCCCGCAACTGGATCAAGTCCGGTTGGGACGAGGGGCTCAGCGCGGACGACGCGATCGAGCTCGCGATCCGGTCGCTGTTCGCGGCCGCCGACGAGGATGTCGCGACGGGCGGGCCCGACCTCGTGCGCGGCATCTACCCGAACGTCGCGGTGATCAACGCGGACGGGTTCGTCGCCCTCACCGACGATGATGTCGCGGCGCGGGCCCAGAACCTCCTCGGTGGACCGGCCCGCGGCGGGAACGAGACCCAGGGACCCCCGGCCGGCGACAGCAATGGGGACCCGGCGTGAGGGACCTGCCGCGATGAGCCAGCCCTTCTACGTCTCTCCCGAACAGGTCATGAAGGACCGGGCGGACTACGCCCGGAAGGGGATCGCCCGCGGCCGGAGCCTCGTGGCGCTCGAGTGCGCCGACGGGGTGCTGCTGCTCGCGGAGAACCCGAGCCGCACCCTGTTCAAGATCAGCGAGCTCTACGACCGCATCGCGTTCGCGGGCGTCGGCAAGTACAACGAGTTCCAGAGCCTGAAGATCGGCGGCGTCCGGCTGGCCGACCTCAAGGGCTACCAGTACTCGCGTGAGGACGTCACCGCGAACGGCATCGCGAACGCGTACGCGCAGACCCTCGGGCAGGTCTTCACCCATGAGATGAAGCCCTACGAGGTCGAGATCCTGGTCGCGCAGGTGAGCGGCGACCCCGACGAGCCCAACGAGCTCTTCCGCATCCTCTATGACGGCACCGTGATCGACGAGCACAGCTTCACGGTGCTCGGCGGCCAGGCCGAGACGATCATGGAGGTGCTGAAGCAGGCCTACGAGTCGGGCATGGACCTCGCCGCGGCCACCCGGCTCGGCGCGCGGGTGCTCGGCGAGGATCAGCAGACCGCGCCGCCGGCCGACCAGCTCGAGGTCGCGCTGCTGGACCGCAACCGGCCCCGGCGCACGTTCCGCCGGATCAAGGGCGACGAGCTCGAAGCACTGCTGAACGGCTGACGGGCGGTCACACGCTCAGTCGTCGGCGTCGCGCGCACCGACGAGCCGGCCGACGCGTTCGATGTCGCGCAGGTGCTGCGACCCGACGACGGCCGCGTGCTGCACGATCCACGACGCGGGGTGCGGATCGGCGCCGGTCGTGAACGTTCGCTCCCAGGCCTCCCATGGGGTGGCCTCGGCCCGGGTCGCGAGCACGTCGCACGCGGTTGCGATCCGGGCGAGCGCGCCGTCGGCGTCCAGGGACGACTCCGGCCGGCTGCCAGCGGACGCGTCGGCGTCAAACGACGGGAGGTGGATCCCCGGCTCATCGAGCGCGAGCGGGAGGGCACGCGCCAGCTGCTCGAGCACCGCCGCGACGGCCACCGCGTGTTCGAGCACGGACGGGGTCTGCGGATCCGGTCGGACGCGGAGCTGATCGGCCGGGATCCGGGCCAGCGCTTCGCGGTACCGGCGCGGGAACGTGCGGACGGCCAGGATCGCGTCCGGGACGGCGATCGACTCCTCGGCGCCGGTCGACGCCTGGCCCGGCCCCATCAGTGCGGGAACAGGTGCGCCAGCGGCGCGATCGCGGCAACCACCACGACGACGAGGACGATCCAGAACGGCCAGGTGAGCGGACGCGAGCGATAGCCGGGCTCGGGGAGCTCGGTCGCCGCGTCGACCTCGATCGCGAGGAGGACGAATTGCGCGTCCTGCGCCTGCTCGACGGGCACGTAGACGTCGATCCGGGCCATCTCACCGACCGTGAACCCGTAGGGAGAGTCGAGCGGCGCCGCGGAGCTCGGCGTCGATGCCCTCGTCGTAGAGGCGGGCCGCGAGGACCCGGGCCTCGAACGACCCGCAGACCGATGTCAGCTGCTCCATGGTCGCCACGAAGGCATCGTAGGCCCCGCCCTGGCCGAATCCCAGGGCGATACGGTGCACATCCGCCGCGGCCGACCGGCTCAAGCCGAGCCACCGCGCTGCCGACCACGCGGGTCGCGCATTTCCGCATCAGGGACCGAACCACCGGAGGAATTCCATGACCAGGCGCTCACTGCAGGTACTGACCGGTGGCGTGCTCGCGCTCGCCCTGGTCGTCATGGGTGCCGGGTTCCCCGCGAAGTCGGTTCCCCCGAAGAAGTGGGCCAACAGCGTCTGCACCGCGGTCGGCGACTGGGTGCAGGGAACGCAGGACGGCGCGACGGCGCTCCAGACGAAGACGGCCGGCTCCACCGGCGACCTCCCGAAGGTGAAGAAGGCGCTGGTGACGTACCTCGCCGCGACCGCCAAGGCGACGGACACCGTGCGCGACAAGCTCGAGCACGCCGGCACGCCCAAGACCCCGAAGGGCAAGCAGGCCGCCCAGGGCCTGGAGACGGGCTTCGCCAAGATCCACACGGCGGTCGGCCACTTCAAGAACGAGGCCGAGAAGGTCTCGACGTCGAGCTCCGCCGCCGCCACGGCGGACTTCGCCAAGCTCACGACCAAGATCAACACGCAGTTCGGGGAGCTCAACCAGGCCTTCGGCAACCTCGGCAAGTACGACCCCGGCCACAAGATCGCCAAGGCCTTCAAGGCGACCCGGGCCTGCAGCGCGTTGAACGGCTGACCCGGCCGAGGTCGGGACCCGGTCCGGTCACCGGTACGCTTCGCATATGGAACGCCGGATCTTCGGGCTGGAGAACGAGTACGGCGTCACGTGCACGCTGCGTGGCCAGCGCCGACTGAGCCCGGACGAGGTCGCGCGGTACCTCTTCCGGCGGGTGGTCTCGTGGGGCCGCTCGAGCAACGTCTTCCTCGAGAACGGTGCCCGGCTCTACCTCGATGTGGGCAGCCACCCCGAGTACGCGACACCGGAGTGCGACTCGATCGCGGACCTC
Source organism: uncultured Acidimicrobiia bacterium (assembly GCA_963770105.1). Classification (GTDB taxonomy): domain Bacteria; phylum Actinomycetota; class Acidimicrobiia; order IMCC26256; family JAENVU01; genus Chersky-806. Next base: position 1,590,941 of record CAVYOL010000002.1, read on the forward strand.
GTCGTGCACGACAAGGCGGGGGAGCGGATCCTCGAGGGTCTCGTCCACAGCGCCGAGCAGCGGCTGCGGGAGGAGGGCATTCGCGGTGAGGTGTTCCTCTTCAAGAACAACACCGACTCCGCGGGCAACTCCTACGGCTGCCACGAGAACTACCTCGTCGAGCGCGACGGCGACTTCGGCAAGTTCACGGACGTCCTGATCCCGTTCCTCGTGTCCCGCCAGATCTACACGGGCGCGGGCAAGGTGCTCCAGACCGCGCGGGGCGCGATGTACTGCATCGCCCAGCGGGCCGAGCACATCTGGGAGGGCGTCTCGAGCGCGACGACCCGTTCCCGCCCGATCATCAACACCCGCGACGAGCCCCACGCCGACGCCGAGCGGTTCCGCCGGCTGCACGTGATCGTGGGCGACTCGAACATGAGCGAGTACACGACGTTCCTGAAGGTGGGAACGTCGTCGATCCTGCTGCGCATGCTCGAGGAGGACCCGAGCCCCTGGCGCGACCTCACGCTGGAGAACCCGATCCGCGCGATCCGCGAGATCAGCCACGACGTCACCTGCCGCCGCCGGGTCCGGCTCGCCAACGGGCGGGAGCTGTCGGCAGTCGAGATCCAGAGCGAGTACCTCAACCGCGCGCTGCGGTTCGCGAAGCGCCACGGGCTCACGCCGCTCGAGCAGCAGGCGCTCGAGATGTGGGAGCACGTGATGGTCCACCTCGAGTCGGACCCGCTCAAGCTCTCCCGCGAGATCGACTGGGTGATCAAGTACCACCTCATCGAGGCCTACCGCGAGAAGCACGACCTCCCGCTGACGCACCCGCGCGTCGCGCTGCTCGATCTCGCGTACCACGACGTCAGCCGCCCGCGTTCGCTCTACTACCTGCTCGAGCGCCGCGGCCAGGTCGACCGCATCGCGAACGACAAGGACATCGAGATCGCGATGGACACCCCGCCCCAGACGACGCGGGCGAAGCTGCGCGGCGCCTTCATCAAGAAGGCCAAGGAGCGCAAGCGCGACTACACCGTCGACTGGGTGCACCTGAAGCTCAACGACCAGGCCCAGCGGACCGTCCTCTGCAAGGACCCGTTCAAGTCGAAGGACGAACGAGTAGAGCGACTCATCGCGTCGCTCTAAGTAGCCTCGCCCGATGCCTTCGTTCCGGACGGGTCGCGTCGTGCGGCTGCTCGAGCAACGCCCCGGGCTGCAGCGCGTCGAGGTCGACCTCGGGACCGGGCCCGAGCGCGCGTACGTCCTCAGTGAGCTCACGGGGACCGTCGCGAGCGGCGACGACGTCGTCGTGAACACCACCGCGGTGGAGCTCGGGCTCGGGACCGGCGGCTGGCACGTCGTGCACTGGAACCTCGCGCGCTCCGAGTGGTCGGAGAAGGGCCCGGGCCACATCATCAAGGCCCGGTACACGAGCCTCCAGACCGACGTCGGCAGCGCGGAGGAGCACTTCGATCCGGAGCTCGCGGACGTCGACTCGATCGACGGGATGCCTGTCGTCGTCGCCGCGCTGCACAGCCAGCTGCCCGCGGTCGCGGTCGCCTTCAAGGACCTCCGACCCGACGCCCGGCTCGTCTACGTCATGACGGACGGCGCGGCACTCCCGATCGCGCTCTCGGACCTCGTGGCGAACCTGCGCGAGCGCGATCTCATCGACGCGACCATCACGTGCGGCCATGCCTTCGGCGGTGACTACGAAGCCGTCTCGGTGTACTCGGCGCTCGCGGTCGCCCGCCACGTCGTCGGCGCGGACGCTGCGGTCGTCGTGATGGGTCCGGGGATCGTCGGGACCGGGACCCGGCTCGGCTTCAGCGGGATCGAGGTCGGCCCGGTGCTCGACGCGGTCACCGGGCTGGCCGGCGACCCGATCGCGTGCCTGCGCGTCTCGTTCGCCGACCCGCGGCCGCGCCACCAGGGGGTCTCGCACCACACGCTCACGACGCTGCGCGTCGCGTGCCGGAGCCGGGTGACGATCCCGGTGCCGGCGGTCGGGGGTGACGACGAGGCGCAGATCCGGAGCGATCTCGAGACCGGCGGCATCGCGAGCCGTCACGAGCTGGTCGACGTCGCCCCGGTCGGCATCATCGATCGGCTCACCGCCCACGGGCTCCACATCAGCTCGATGGGACGCTCGGCCGCGGAGGACCCGGTGCTCTTCGAGGCCGCGGCCGCCGGGGGAGTGCTCGCGGCGGAGCGGGTCCCCCTCTAAGTGGTGGGTCACTAGCATCGTCGGACCTGATGGACGACGCCCCGGACCGCCGCGAACGACTGCTGAACCTGTTGGCCGCCCTGCTCGAGACGCGGGCCGGGCTGACCCGCGACGAGATCGTCGGCAACGCGTCGCTCGGCTACCCCGCGGCGCCCGAGTCGGCCCGGAAGGCCTTCGAACGGGACAAGGCGAGCCTGCGGGCGATGGAAGTGCCGGTGCGCGAGGACGCCAACGGCAACGAGTCCCGCTACCGGGTGGACCCGAAGGAGTACTACCTGCCCGACCTCGACCTGAGCGAGGCCGAGCTCGAAGCCCTGCACGTGGCCGTCACCGCGATCGGGCTCGGCAGCGGGGGCGGCCAGGGTGCAGGTGCGCTCATGAAGCTGGGGGGCCTCGAGGGCACGGGCGGGATGCCGGTCGCCGAGCTGCCCCACGTCGACACGCTGGCCCCGCTGTTCGACGCGTCCCGGCACCGCGCCGTCGTGGAGTTCGCGTACCGGGACCGCCCGCGCCGGGTCGAGCCCTGGGGCCTCACCTCCAAGTTCGGTCGCTGGTACCTCGTCGGGCGGGATCTCGGTGCGGACGACATGCGGGTGTTCCGCGCCGATCGCATCGAGGGTGAGCTCACGGCGGGGCCGCCCGGTGCGTTCACGGTCCCCGACGACTTCCGCGCCGACGCCTACCTCGCCGACCAGCCCTGGGAGTACGGCGCGGGCCGCGCGGTGCCGGTGCGGGTCCGCATCGACGCCGGTCACGAGGCCGAGCTCGCAGCCCAGGTCGGGCCCGAGACCCCGATCGAACGCCAAGCCGACGGGTCGGTCGTCGTCGAGCTCTCGGTCGTGAACCCCGGCGGCCTGCGCAGCTTCGTCCTCGGCTACCTCGACCACGCCGAGGTGCTGTCACCGCCCGAGGCCCGGGCCGGGGTCGTCGAGTGGCTCGAGCAGATCGCGGCCGGGGCGAGCTCGTGAGCCCACGGCGGGAGGCGGAGTCGGATCTGCAGCGCGTGCTCGCGATGGTGCCGTGGCTCGCGAACCACAGCGGCGCGACCAAGGACGAGGTCGCGGCCCGGTTCGGCATCACGCTCGAGCAGCTCGAGCGCGACCTCGGGCTCATCATGATGGTCGGCGTGCCCCCGTACTCGCCGGGGGACTACATCAACATCGACTACGAGGGCGACACCGTCGATGTGTGGTTCGCGCCGTACTTCACCCGGCCGCTGCGCCTGACCGCGGCCGAGGGCTTCGCGTTGCTCGCCGCCGGACGCGGCCTCCTCGCGGTCCCCGGCTCGGACGAGCAGGGCCCGCTCGCGACCGCGCTCGACAAGCTCGAGGGCGCGCTCGGCGTCTCGGAGGTCGTCATCGACTTCGCCGCGCCCGAGCACCTCCAGGAGGTGCGCGACGCCGCGGAGACGGGCGCGCGCATCGAGATCGACTACTGGAGCGCGGGCCGCGATGCCCTGACGACGCGCGAGATCGAACCCGGCCCGCCGTTCTTCGCACTCGGGGAGTGGTACACCGACGCGCACGACCATCTGCGCGGTGAGCCGCGGATGTTCCGGATCGACCGGATCCGCGCGGTCCGCGCCACCGACGCAACGTTCGCCCCGGTCCCCGCGGAGACTCCGGGCGCGGTCTACAACCCTCGCCCCGACGACCGCCGGGTCACGCTCGAGCTCCCGGGCTCCGCGAGCTGGATCGCGGAGAGCTTCCCCGCCGAATCGGTCGAGGAGCTGTCGGACGGCGGGCAGCGCGTCGTGCTCGCGGTCAGTGAGAACGCCTGGCTCGAGCGGCTGCTGCTCCGGGCCGGACCGGACGCCCGGGTGGTCGATCCACCGGAGAGCGCGGACATCGGACCGGCGGCCGCACGCCGGCTCTTAGGCCGCTATCAGGTTGGGTGAGCGGGTCCCCCTGGTACCCCGGGACCCCTGTGCACGTGGAAGGATGAGGGGAGTGGAGCGCCACCGATGAGCGAGCAGGGCAACGACGCGGTGGAGGTCCCGCTTCCCGGTGCGCGGACGTCGATCGAGGACCGGCCGCTGACGACCGACGAGCGCATCGGCGGCGCGGGTGGCGGCGGGACCGACGGTTCCGGCGGTGGTGGGGGTGGCGACGGCTCCGGTGCGTCGGGGCGTGGCGGTGCACCCGGGGCGCAGCCGCGCAAGGGCAAGAACGGCCGTGCGGCGCTCGAGTGGGGCATCCTCATCGTCGCGGCGCTGCTGATCGCGATCGTCATCCGGACGTTCGTCTTCCAGGCGTTCTACATCCCTTCGGAGTCGATGGTCCCGACGCTCAAGGTCGGCGACCGCGTCCTCGTGAACAAGCTCAGCTACAAGCTGCACGATCCGCGCCGGGGCGACATCGTCGTGTTCAAGGCGCCGCCCGCGGCCGCGACCGCCGACATCAAGGACCTCGTGAAGCGACTGGTCGGCCTGCCCGGCGAGACGATCGAGGGGAAGAACGGGCGGATCTACATCAACGGGAAGGCGCTCAGCGAGCCGTACCTCCCGAAGGACGTGAAGTCGCGAACGTTCGGTCCCGAGAAGGTGCCCCCCGACTCGTACTTCATGCTCGGCGACAACCGGCAGTACTCGAAGGACTCGACGTTCTTCGGCCCGATCAAACGCAACCAATTCATCGGGCGCGTCTTCATGCGCATCTGGCCACCCGGTCGCCTCGGCTTCCTCTGACCCGCTCTCGGCCCTGCGGGCCGGGCCACTCGTGGCCACACTTCGCTTGTCTATCGGCGACGAGAGTGTGGTGTCCCCGCTTCGTTCTTGTAGCTACGTCTTCGCGCTACTTCCCGTCCTGTTCGGTCGTCCACTCGCCGACGGTGGCGACCATGCGGTCCACGCGGTCGCAGTAGATGCCGTCCATGCCCTGACGCAGCACGGCGAGGATGTAGCGCGTCTCCTGGGTGTCCCACGCGAACGTCTTGAGCCCGAAGCGGTGGAACAGCGCGACGAGACCCCGCGTCCATTCCGAGTGGTGCCAGTTCAGGCAGTCGACGCCCTGCTCCGCGAGGTCGGCGGCGTGGCGCTCCATCGCCGCCGGCGCGATCCGGTTGCGACCGGGGGAGTAGACCAGCTTCACGTCGGGGGCTTCGGGGCGCAGCTTCGCGAGCAGCTTCAGTGACGCCGAGCAGACCCAGAGCTTGGCCGGCGCATCGCCACCCGCGGCCACCGCGACGTCGATGAGCGGCCAGACGACCTCGCGATCCTTCAGGTCGACCGAGAGCTCGTAGTCGACGCCGCACTCGGCGTAGAGATCCGCCAACCGGGGGACATCGAGCCCACCGAGGGTGGCCGCGTCGGTCTCGGCCACCGAGACCCGCCGGATGCCGCGGCGGACCTTCTCGTCGTGGGCCAGCACGACCTCCCCGTCGGCCGAGAGCCGGGCGTCCGTCTCGAGCCCGCGGGCCCCCAGCTCCAGCGCGCGGCGAAATGCCGGAAGTGTGTTCTCGGGGAGATCGGCGCGACCGCCCCGGTGAGCGAACGTGATCACCGCCATGGGCCGGATCGTGGCACGGGCGGGCGGGTGAACGCCTGTCATCGACTCTCAAGGCCCCTCGTCGGCCTGCCGATGGATGGACATCGAGTGCCGAAGGAGGTCCTGCTGGTGACAACGATCCGAGCGAATTGCCCGAGCTGCGGGGATGTGCAGCTCCGCGCCGCGGACCTCACGGTCCGTGTGTGCTCGGACGACGAGCAGGGTTCCTATTGCTTCCAGTGCCCCTCCTGCGCGCAGGCAGTGGCCAAGGACGCAAGCCGCCGCATCGTCGACCTGCTCGTCTCCTCCGGCGTGCGCATGGAGGTCTGGCGACTTCCGGCCGAGCTGTCCGAGGCGCACGCCGGCGACCCGCTGTCGCCCGACGACCTGCTCGACTTCCATCTGCTGCTCGGCCACGACGACTGGTTCGACGAGGTCGAGGCCATGGTCCGCAAATCGATGCCTCGGTAAGGTGACGTCGTGACCGGATTGTGGTTCGCCGTGCTCGTCGTCGCCGTCCTCGGCGCGACCCTGCTCGTGCGCTCCCTGCGTGACGTCCGGGACGAGGTTTCCCGCACCGTGGACTCCTTCTCGGAGTTCCAGGCGGCACTTGCACCCATCCTGGTCGTCCTCCGTGACGAAACCCGAGAGGTGGCGCTGCGAGTCGACCTCCAGCGCCCGGGATCGGCTCCGACCCGGGGCTAGTCTGAGCCCGTCGGGGGACCGTCGTACTGGGAAAGGAGCCTGATGCCCCAGGTCGGTCCGGCCGAGATCCTGGTCATCCTCCTCGTGGGACTTCTGGTCTTCGGCCCCAAGCGCTTGCCGGAGATCGGGCGCCAGGTCGGTCGCGCCATGCGCGAGGTCAAGAAGTTCCAGGACACGGTCAAGGGTGAGCTCGACCAGGTCCTCCACCTCCAGGAGGACGAGGACCATTCCCCACCCTCGTACCCGTCCGCGGACGCCGCGATCATCGCGGCCGAGGCCCCGCCGGCCCTGCCGGCCCCGCCCGACGGAATCGGCCACGGGTCGACCAACGGCGCCACGAACGGATCGGCGAACGGAACGTCTCGCCCCGACGCCGAGCCCGCACCCCGGGCCCAGTCGCGGTTCCGGGCTCCGAACGGCTCGACGCCCACGCCTCCGAACGGCTCGACGCCCGCCGCCGCGCCGCCGGCTCCGGCCACGACCCCGGCACCCCGAGCCGTCACCCACAACGGCGCTCGGCCTCCCTCGCGCTTCCGGGCTCCCGGGCCGCGGCCGACAACCTGATCCGCGCCCATGGCTCTGAAGTTCCTTCCCCGACGCAAGCGAGCGCGCGCCCGTGACGGCCAGATGCCGGTCATGGACCACCTCGCGGAGCTGCGCAACCGGATCCTGATCTCCGCGCTCGCCGTGACCCTCGCGGCGATCGTGATGTTCTTCTTCTCGAACCAGGTGATCCACTTCCTGGTCTCGTACTACAAGACCGCGACGCACGGGCAGCGCAACGCGCTCATCGTGCTCGGCCCGGTCGACGGCTTCATCACCCGCCTGAAGGTCGCGACCTACGGCGGCATCGTGCTCGCGCTCCCGGTGTGGCTGTACGAGCTCTGGCGGTTCATCACGCCCGGGCTCAACCCGAAGGAGCGCAAGTACGCGATCCCGTTCGTGCTCTCGTCGCTCGTGCTGTTCGCGCTCGGTGCGGTGGTCGCGTTCCTGACCCTCGAGCCCGCGCTGAAGTTCCTCATCCAGGTCGGTGGACCCTCGCAGACGCCGCAGTACACGTCGGACAAGTACCTGACCCTGGTCTCACTCATGGTGGTCGCGTTCGGCCTCTCGTTCGAGTTCCCGGTGATCCTGGTGTTCCTGCTGATCGCGGGCGTCCTGAAGACCGCGCAGCTGCGAAAGGCCCGCCGCTGGGCCATCGTCGGGATCGTGACGTTCGCGGCGGTGATCACGCCCAGCCAGGACCCGTACTCGCTGTTCTTCATGGCCGTGCCGATGTACCTCTTCTACGAGGCGTCGATCGTGATCGGTAGGATCCTGAAGAAGTGACGAATCGCCGCACGCCCGCCAAGCGCCCCACGAAGAGCACCACCTGGAAGCCGTCGCGGCCGCGCGCGGAGCTGTACAAGGCGATCGGTGGGGCGGCCGGCGTCGTCCTGGTCACGGTGCTGCTCATCTTCATCATGAAGCCCGGAGACTCCAGCAGCTCGCCGGCCACGATCCCGAACACGTCCGTGACCCAGCCGACGGATTCGACCACCCCGGCGACGACCCCGGCGGCCTCCACGCCGGCGGCGTCCACCCCCGCCGCCTCGACGCCCGCGCAACCATGACCGCGGCGTCGCCTCGTCCGGCCTTCGAGGCCGGGCTTGGCTTCGCCCTCGATCCCTTCCAGCGCCGGGCGCTCGACGCGCTCGACGAGGGACAGTCGGTGCTCGTCGCCGCCCCGACGGGCTCGGGCAAGACGATCGTCGCCGAGTACGCGATCCGCATCGCGCTCGCCGAGCGGGCGAAGGCGTTCTACACGACGCCGCTGAAGGCGCTCTCGAACCAGAAGTACCAGGACCTCGTGCGGGTCCACGGGCCGGGCAACGTCGGCCTGCTCACCGGCGACAACGCGGTCAACGGGAACGCACCGATCGTCGTGATGACGACCGAGGTGCTCCGCAACATGATCTACGCGGAGTCGGAGGCGCTCGAGGGCCTGCGCTACGTCGTCCTCGACGAGGTCCACTACCTCCAGAACCGCTACCGCGGCGCGGTCTGGGAGGAAGTGATCATCCACCTCCCGCAGACCGTCGACCTCGTCTGCCTCTCGGCGACCGTCTCGAACGCGGAGGAGTTCGCCGACTGGATCCGCACCGTCCGCGGCGAGACCACCGCGATCATCGAGGAGCGCCGGCCGGTCGAGCTGACGAACCTCTACACGGTGGGGGAGCGGGGGGTGGACCGCATCCACCTGCTGCCCACGTTCATGCCGGGACCGGGCGGCGAGCTCCGGCCGAACCCGGAGGCCTCGCGCCTCGACGCCCGCGGCACGACGCGCGTGCGCGGCGCCCGGGGCCGTCCTCGCTCCCGGCTCTACACCCCTCGGCGCGCCGAGCTCATCGAGCTGCTCCAGGAGCAGGGGATGCTCCCGGCGATCTCGTTCATCTTCAGCCGCGCCGCGTGTGATGACGCGGTGAAGCAGTGCCTCGCCGCGGGACTGCGGCTCACCACCTCGGACGAACGGCGCGAGCTGCGCCGCATCGCGGAGGCCCGGATGAGCGCGTTGAGCGAGGAGGACCTCGTCGCGCTCGGCCACGAGGAGTGGCGCGCCGGGTTCGAGAACGGCATCGCCGCGCACCACGCGGGCATGGTCCCGCCGATGAAGGAAGCGGTCGAGGAGGGGTTCGCGGCCGGACTGGTCAAGGCGGTGTTCGCCACCGAGACGCTCTCGCTGGGCATCAACATGCCGGCCCGGTCGGTCGTCATCGAGAAGCTCTCGAAGTTCACCGGCGAGCACCACGAGTTCCTGACGCCGGGGGAGTACACGCAGCTGACCGGGCGGGCGGGCCGGCGGGGGATCGACGAGGTCGGCTACGCGATCGTCTGCTGGAGCCCGTTCGTCCCGTTCGACCAGGTCGCCGGCCTCGCGTCGCGGCGGACCTACGCGCTGACGTCCTCGTTCCGACCGACGTACAACATGGCCGCGAACCTCGTCGCCCGCTATCCGGCGGACGTCGCCCACCATCTCCTGAACCTGTCGTTCGCGCAGTACCGGGCGGACCGGGACGTCGTCGCCATGGAGCGCCAGCTCGAGCGCAACCGGGAGCTGCTGGAGCGGCAGCGCCGGGCCGCGAGCTGCGAGCGCGGCGACATCATGGAGTACCGCGAGCTCGCTGGCCGCACGGGACGCGGCCCGGCGCGATCCGGGGCGCGGGCGCAAGGTGACGGCCGCGATCGACGCGCTGCGGCCGGGCGACGTGCTGGCGGTGCGCCGCGGTGGCGGCCGCGCGGTCGTCCTCAAGCACGAGGGCAGCCGGGGCGGTTCCCGGGTGCTGGCGCTCGGGTCGAGCCGCGAGGTGCTGAAGCTCGGTCCCGCGGACTTCGACGGACCGCCCCGACCGATCGCGAAGATCGAGCTGCCCAAGCCGTACGCGCCTCGCAGCTCGGCCTACCGCAAGGGGGTCGTGGCCGAGATGCGGTCGATCCGCACGACCGCGCCCGTCAACGGGCCGGTCGACCACAACGACGCCGAGCGTGACCGCCTCGAGCTCGAGCAGCGCATCGCCGACCATCCGGTCGCGTCGTGTCCGGAGCTCTCGGTGCACCTGAAGTCCGCGGGCGGGATCGAACGGCTCGAGCGCGACGCCGCCCGGCTCGAACGGCGGGTGCGGAGCCGCAACGAGAGCCTCGCCCGCCAGTTCGACCGCGTGCTGGCCGTCATCGACTCCTGGGGCTACGTCGACGGCTGGGAGCTGACCGACGCCGGCCATCTCCTGGCCCGGCTCTACGCCGAGTGCGACCTGCTGCTCGCCGAGGCGCTGCGCATCGGGCTGCTCGACGGCATGACCGAGGCCGAGCTCGCCGCGTTCGTCAGCTGCTTCACCTACGAGCGCCGCGGTCCCGACGACGGCGCGCTCGCGCCCGTCCACTGGCCGAGCAGCCGCGTCGCCAAGCGCAGCCGGGAGCTGGAGCGGCTGTGGCGGGACCTCAGCGCCAACGAGGACGACGCCGGCCTCCCCGAGACCCGGGCGCCGAATCCGGGGCTCGCGGCCGCCATGCACGCCTGGGCGGCGGGTGAGACCCTCACCGAGGTGCTCGAGGACGACGAGGACCTCACCGGCGGCGACTTCGTCCGCCACGTGAAGCAGGTGATCGACCTGCTCCACCAGATCGGCGACGTCGCCCCGAACGCCGAGACCGCGGAGCGCGCCCGCGGCGCGGCCCGCGCCTGCTTCCGCGGCGTGGTGGCCGCCTCCAGCCTCCTCCGCCCCTGATGCCGCACGACCCCCACCCGCCGTTTGTCCGATTCGGGCCCGTGGAGGAACCGATTCGGACGAACAGGGGAGGGCAACACCCATGATCCGGCCGGGGGAGGCGTGGGGGGAGCCGTTCTCGGGGGCGGTGGACCTCGAGGTCGCGGGCGGCGACGCGGACCTCGCGCGGGTGCTGGACGTCCACCAGGGCGCGCTCGTGCGGTACCGGGCGACGGAGGAGTCGGACTTCGCCCGGGCGCTCGGCATCGCGTCGACGGGCGACGGCGGCGGGGTCGCGGCGCCGGTCGACGCCCTCCGGGTCGAGCCGGGCGGGTTCGCCGTCAACGGGGTCGTCCTCGGGACGCCACCGGGCCGGGTCGGGTTCATGACCCGCAGCACCGAGCTCCGGGTCCTCGTCAACGGCCGCGAGATCTCCCGTGGCCCGGCGACGACCGTCGTGATCGCGAACGGCCAGTTCTTCGACGGCCTCGACGTCGTGCCCCGGGGTCACCCCGGCGACGGCCGGGTCGAGGTCCAGGTGTACGCCCTGCGCCGCGGCGAGCGCCGGGCCATGCGCGCCCGTCTGCCCCAGGGGATCCACGTCCCGCACCCGCGCATCACGACCGCGACGGGCCGGCAGGTCGAGATCCACGTCGAGCGGGGACGCCTGCCGGTGCTCATCGACGGCATCGCCCACGAGCCGGTCGCGGACCTGACGGTCGACGTCATCGCCGGAGCGCTGCGCCTCGTGCTCTGAGGCCGCCCGGGCCCGAGGCCGGTCCGAGACCCGCGGGCGCATCCCCGCCCGGTCCGACCGGTGCCAGTATCCTCGGCGGTCCGATGCAGTACGTGGCGGAGCACTTCACCTCGGACGAACAGGACATCCTGCGCCCGTACTTCACGAACGTCGACGGTCCCGTGTTCGCCCTCGTGAACCTGCCCGAGGTGGTGAAGGGAGCGTTGTTCGCGCGCTACTCGCGCTCGGACAAGAGCCTGCGCCGGCTGTTCCTCGACGAGTTCGTAGGCACGCTCGACATCACCGGTGACCTCACGATCGACGCGAGCGTCGGGCTCAAGCGCGCCGAGGAGCTCTACGACCGCGTGTTCCTCGAGTACGGCGACGACTCCGTCGCCCAGCTCGGAGGAGTGCACCTCGCGTGCGAGCAGGCGTCGAACCTGTTGACGAAGGTGCTCGAGTGGGGCCGGCTCATGGCGTACCTCGAGCAGTCGACGCGCTACATCGCGTACGACAGCCGCCTCGGAGGTCGCTACCGCTACCTGCGCCCGCAGGAGGTGCTGGAGTCACCGCTCGGCGTCCGCTACATCGGCGAGCTCGACGCGCTGTTCGCGAGCTACAGCGAGAGCGTGGTCAAGATGCTCGACTGGGCGCGCGAGCGGTACCCGAAGGAGCCGGGTGACTCCGACTTCGTCTACAAGCAGACGATCAAGGCCAAGGCGTTCGACGCGGTGCGCGGCATGCTGCCGGCGGCGACGCTGTCCAACGTCGGCATCTACGGGACCGGCCAGGGCTACGAGCAGCTGCTGCTGCGCATGCGGGCCCATCCGCTCCCGGAGAGCCGCCACTACGCCGACCTGATGCTCACCGAGCTGCGCAAGGTCGTCCCGTCGTTCCTCACCCGCGTGGACCGCCCGGAGCGGGGCGGGGCGTGGGTCACGCACCTCGAGGAGACCCGGGAGCACACGGCCGCCGTGGTGCACCGGATCTTCGCCGACGAGGAGCCCGAGCCCCGGCCCGGCGTCACGCTCACGGACTTCGATCCGGAGGGCGAGGACAAGGTGCTCGCCGCCATCTGCTACCCGCAGACGACGTTGTCCGAAGATCAGATCCTGGCGCGCATCCGTCGCCTCGGCACCGACGAGCGCGTCGTCACTGCTCGCCGCGTACGTCGGCGAGCGCACCAACCGTCGCCACAAGCCGGGCCGCGCGTTCGAACGCACCGGCTACCGCTTCGACGTGCTCGCCGACTACGGCGCGTTCCGCGACCTGCAGCGTCACCGCATGCTCACGATCGAGTGGCAGGCCCTCACACCCAAGCACGGCTACGACGTGCCCGAGTCCGTCGAGGAAGCGGGCGAGACCGCGTCGTTCGTGCAGGCGATGGAGCGCTCGGCGGCACTGCACGGAGCGATGGCGTTCCGGTTCCCCGAGCAGGCCTCGTACGCCGTGTCGCTCGCGTACCGCCTGCGGTTCGTCATGCAGATGAACGCACGCGAGGCGATGCACCTGATCGAGCTTCGTACCACACCGCAGGGGCACCCGGCCTATCGACACGTGGCCCAGGAGATGCACCGGCTGATCGCCGAGGAGGCCGGTCACCGCGCGCTCGCCGCCGCGATGAGCTTCGCCGACCACGAGGTCTACGAGCTCGAGCGACTGTCGTCGGAGCGCGCCGCCGAGACGCGCCGCGCGGCGCGCTCGTGACCGTGCGCGCGCGTTCGGCAGATAACTCACCCGTTTGAGATTTTTCTGCGCCCGTCGTGACCTGCGCCGACGCGCGGCACCGCAGGTCACAGCGCCGCAGACACGACGCGCGGCGCTTGACAGGGCAGGGCCCGGTCTGGCTTCCTACCCACTGCGTCTTCTGTCCGCGGCAGTCACGAACGTCTCTCCAACGGGATGGTCGGGCTCGCGGCGACAGTCGGGGCGAGGGGTCCAGGAGACCAAGTAGAGAACGCTGGAATAATCCGTCGGCTCCGCCGGCCGGGCTAAACAGTGGCCCCAACGGTCTCCTGGGCCCCGCACATCTCCAACCTCTTCGGACCGTGGCGCGCCACCGGCGTCCACCCCGATGACGGGTCTCGCAGGGAATACCCGGGGCCAGGTCCCGGTTGGTCCGAAACTCCAGATCCCCGGCGCTATAGTGCGCGCCCTCCACCCCCCAACCCGCAGATCTTCAGTGCGGGGAGACCCCGGAAGACCGTGATGGCCGACGACGAAGCTCTCGACGACGACGAGCCCGAGCTGGAAGACGACGTCGATCTCGTCGACGACGATCTGGATATTGACGTTGATGTCGTGGCCGAGGTCGAGGTCGACGACGACTTGCTTGTAGAAGAGGACCCCTTGGATGTCGTCGCAGCACCGGTAGCCGCCGCACCGGTCGAGGAGAGCACCGAAGAGGAAGACGACGACGTCGTCGACCTCGAAGAGGAGCTGCACCCCGACGACGTCGAGGAGCCGCTCGACGTGCTGCTCCACGAGCGCACGAAGGCTGACCGGCTCGAGGAAGAAGCGAACGACCTCGAGGACGAGGATCTCGAGCCGGACGAGAAGGGCGACGTCTCCGCCCGGGTGGTTCCCCGGCGCGACGACGAGTTCCTGTGCCGCTCGTGCTTCCTCGTGAAGCCGCTCAGCCAGCTCGCCCGAGGTGAGAAGGACCTCTGTCGCGACTGCGAGTGAGCTCTGCGCCTGACGGTGCGGACCCACTGCTCCCAGGCGCCCTCGCCGCGGTTGCCTCGGGCCTCCTGCTCGCCGCGGCCTTCCCGGCGCTGGACTGGGGACCGCTCGCACTCGTCGCACTGATCCCGCTCTTCTGGTCCTGGTCGCGCGCGGGACCGGGACGGGCCGCGCTGTACGGCTTCGCGAGCGGGGTCGCGTTCTTCGGGGTGCTGCTGTGGTGGTCGGTCTACTTCGGCGCCGTCGCGATCATCCCGTTCGTCGCGGTGCAGGCCGCGTACTGGGCCGGCGCCGGCGCGATCGTCGGCGGGCTCGGGCGGCGCGGCATCCGCTCGCCGTGGATCACCGCGGCCGCGTGGGTCGCGCTCGAAGCGCTCCGGGGTCGCTGGCCCCTCGGAGGCTTCTCGTGGGGGCAGGTCGGTGTCGCGCTCCACGACTTCCCGGTCGCACGCGCCCTCGCGAGCCTCGGTGGGGTGCCGCTCGTCTCGTTCGTCGCGGTGCTCGTCAACGGGCTCCTGTTCTCGTTGCTGATGGGTTGGAAGGCGCGCCGCGACACCATCCGTCCGCTCGTCGTCACCGCGGTCACGCTCGTCGGTGTGGTCGTGTTCGTCGCGGCGGCCGGGTTCGCCTGGTACCAGCCGTCACGCACCGGGTCGCTGAAGTTCGCGCTGCTGCAGGGCAACGACCAGGACCGGCGACTGACCCAGGCCGAGACCGACCGTGGCTACCTCACCGAGAAGCACCTCGCCCTCGCCCGGAAGCTGCACGGCGACTACGACATGATCGTGTTCCCCGAGTCGTCGCTGGACACCGACCCGGAGGCCGATCCGACGCTCAAGGCCGAGCTGACGGCCCTCGCCCGGAAGCATCACAGTGCGATCGTCGCCAACGTCCTCGACGAGCAGCGGCCCGGCAAGACGTACAACGCCAACCGCTTCTACTCGCCGACCGGCCGGCTCCTGGGCACGTACGCGAAGCAGCACCTCGTTCCGTTCGGTGAGTACGTTCCCTTCCGGAACGAGCTCACGTTCATCAGCGCGCTCCAGCAGATCCCGACCGACTTCGACCCGGGTCACACCACGAAGGTCTTCACGATCAACGGCAAGCCGGTGGGCACGGTGATCTGCTTCGAGTCTGCGTTCACCCCGCTGATGCGGAAGTCGGTGCAGAAGGGCGCCCAGGTCATCGTCGTCACCACCAACAACCGTTCGTACCGTCGTTCGCCGAACTCGGCCCAGCACGTCGCGCTGAGCCAGATGAGCGCGGCGGCGGTCGGTCGGCCCGTCCTGCATGCGTCCATCTCGGGCATCACCGCGGTCATCGATGCGCACGGTGACATCAGCCAGACGACCCACCTGTTCCAGAACGCGATCGTCACCGGCCGGGTCACCACCGTGCGCGGCGAGACCCCCTACGTCCGGTTCGGGGACTGGGTGGAGTGGGCGTGCCTGATCGGGCTCGCCGGAGCCGTGGTCGTGGCGGTGACGCGCCGTAGACTCCGACCGTCACCCCCACAGCCCGAACCGCAGCCCCGCGGGAGCGATCAGTGAGCGAGCAGCCGAACCCCCTGGAGCGCGCGGTCGATCTCTTCGTGTTCGCGCCCGTCGGTGTCGCGATGTTCGCGAAGGACACCGTGCCGACGTTCCTCAAGATGTTCGTGTCGCGCGGCCAGACCGAGCTCGCGTCGCGCAAGAAGTCGTTGCACGATCACGCGAACCAGTACCGGACGGTCGGGAAGTTCGCGGTGAAGTACGGCGGCCCGGTGGTCAAGCAGCAGGCCGAGGAGAAGCTCGACGGCGCGCGCCGGTTGGCCGAGGAGACGTTCTCCGGGCTGATCGTCGCGCGCGGCAACGGGGGAGCGGACGACGCGGCGACCCCCACGACCGCGACGGCATCGAAGGCTGCGCCCACTCCCGCGCCGCGCCCCGGAACGGTCACGAACGGCGCGACGACGAACGGCGCGGCCGCCGACTCCACGACCAACGGCGCGAACGTGAACGGGAAGTCGCCGGCCCGTGACGCGGCGCCGGTCCACGTCGCGCCGCAGCTGGCGATTCCCGAGTACGACCAGCTCTCCGCGTCGCAGGTCGTCCAGCGGCTCGACGGCCTGACCCCGGGCGAGCTCGACGCCGTGCGGGACTACGAGGTTGCGCACCGGGGGCGGGCGACGATCCTCGGCAAGATCACCCAGCTCACCAGCTGACGGTGGAAGCCGCCCGCCGCGCCACGGTCGACGACCTGAGCGCCATGGTCGACCTCGCGGGCGAGCTGCGCGAGGAGCTGGTGCCGATGCGCGGCGGCAGCCTCTGGTCGCGCACCGCTGCGTATCCGGACCCGCTCGAGGCAACGTTCCGCGCGCTGCTCGAGCGCGAGGACGCGTGCGTGCTGGTCGGCACGATCGACGACGTGATCGTCGGCTTCGGCGCGTGCAGCGTCGCGGTGCTGCGGGACGGGACGCGGCTCGGTCAGATCGTCGAGCTGTTCGTCACCCCCGAGGCACGTTCGGTGAGCGTGGGGGAGGGGCTCCTGGGCCAGCTCGTCGACTGGTGCCGCGAACAGCGCTGCGTCGGGATCGACGCGTTCGCCCTTCCGGGGCACCGGGCCGCGAAGAACTTCTTCGAGACGGCCGGCTTCACCGCACGGGCGCTGGTCATGTACCACGAGCTCGAGCCCTGAGCCGACGACCGTTCGCTTCACTTCCGGGCGCGTACGGCCGATACCTGCAGGATCGCCCGGGCGGGCGTGAAGGGTCTCCGTGCTTCGTCGTTCCGGTCTGATCGTCCTCGTCCTCAGCGTTGCGCTGGCGGGTCTCGTCGCCGCCGCGCCCGCGGCGTCGGCCGCGAAGCTGCCCGGCACCTCGTGTCGCGTCTTCCCGGCCGACAACGTGTGGAACACGCGGATCAACAAGCTGCCGGTGAATGCGAAGAGCGCGAAGTGGCTCGCCGCGATGAGCTCGTCCACCACGAACCTGCACCCGGACTACGGGCCTGCCGGGGGTGGGCAGCCGCCGTACGGGATGCCGTGGCAGATCACGTCGGGCGGGCTCGTCGGCGTCCACTTCACGTACTCGTCCGAGAGTGATCCCGGTCCGTACCCGCTGTCGAGCACCACGCCCATCGAGGGCGGCTCGGATCGTCACGCCATCATGGTGAACCCGTCGACGTGCGCGCTCTACGAGCTCTTCAACGCGCACTACCGGACCGGGGGCGCTTCGACCGCCGGATCCGGCGCGATCTGGGACCTGAGCTCCAACGCGCTGCGGCCGGGCGGCTGGACGTCCGCCGACGCGGCCGGGCTCCCGATCCTGCCCGGGCTCGTGAACTACGACGAGGTGACCGTCGGGCGCGATCAACCACGCGATCCGGGTGACGGCCAGCTGCACCAGCAACTCGTACCTCTGGCCCGCACGGCACGAGGCCGGAGACCCGTCGAGCTGCCCACCGATGGGCGCGCGCTTCCGGCTCAAGTCCAGCTTCAGCCTGCCGTCGTCCGCGTGCGCCGCGGATTGCCAGACCGTCGTCACCGCGATGAAGCGCTACGGCCTGATCGTCGCCGACAACGGCAGCAACTGGTACTTCACCGGTACCGCCGACGTCCGCTGGACCGACACGCAGGTGAGCCAGCTCAAGCAGATCCCGGCGCGCGCCTTCGAGGCGGTCGACGAGTCCTGCTTGAAGGTCAGCTCCGGCTCCGGCCGCGCCTACCAACCCGGCACCCCGGAGTTCACCGCCCGCTGCGGCTGACCGCGCAGCCCGACCAATGCAGGCCTGTGGATGGTGTCCTCCTATCCACACGCCGCGGTCCGCTCGGGGAGCTGGAGTTACAACTATGTAGTTCAGGCCCGGAAGCGCGCTTCGAAGCGCGACGAATCCGTCGCCGGCAACCCGTCGAGAGGCGTGCGGGACGCGAGCTCTCGACGCGTGGAGCGTCACGTTCGCTCGGGCGCACGGGGGACGCACCGCGACGGCGCCGGGCCGGCCGCTGGGGCCCGGATACCCGTCGAACGCGTGAATTCGCGATCGGAGCCCGCGTTTCCCCAGGTCAGAGCCTGACGCCCATAATCCTCGTTATGTCATGTTGCGCAGAAGCTCCGCCGGACCGAGCGGTCCCCCGGGCGCCCCGAGGCCTTAGGAGGCCCCGCGGCGGATGGTCACGGGCAGCCCGTCGGCGCCCACTGCGACCCGGGGCTGCGGCCGGTGCCAACGGGCTTTGAGCTGCGGGTACTTGATGACGATGAGCCCGCACCCCGCGAGCTTCACCGCCATGATCCCGATGGTGATCTGCACGGCCAGGCTCGTGTCGCCGACCGTGTGCGACGGCAGCGGGCCCAGCAGCGCCCAGAGCGCCGCGGCGAAGCCCGCGACGATCAGGACGTAGCCGATCCCCTTCCGGAGCCCGTCCGGCATCGGCCGGCGGTGCTTCCGGGCCGGCGGCGGGTAGGTCGCGGTCGGCGCTTCCCGGGGCTCGGGGCGGGCCGGATCCGGCGGCTCGGCGTACAGCAGCCCGGCGTCGACCCGGAACCGGAACTCGTCGTAGGCCTGCCGGGTCACCGGGTCCCGCAGGACCTCGTAGGCCGCGGTCAGGCGCTTGAACCGGGCCTCTGCCGTCGGATCCGGGTTCCGGTCCGGGTGGAGCACCTTCGCCTGGCGCCGGTAGGCCTCGTCCACCGCGGGCCGGGAGGCATTCCGTGGAATCCCGAGCTCGACGTAGAAGTCGACCCCGGCCCACTCCCGGGTGCGCACCCGGCCGGCCATCAGGCGACCACCATCGGGCCGCGGTCGTGCGATCGAGCACTCTCGGCGGAGATCCCCGGCCGGCCGGTCGCCATGCGCTGCGGTCCCTTTCCTACGGCTACCGCCAGGTTACGTGCGCGCGCCACCGCCGGATCGGGTCAGGCCACGGGTTTCGGTGCCACCGGATGAGTGCCGTGCCGGTCGAGCTCGTCGAGCGCCGCAGTGTTCTTCACGAAGCCGCCCAACGCCCCGAAGAAGACCCCGAAGAGCACTCCCACGAAGACCGCCATGAGCTCCGGCGTGCCCGCCGGGACGTTCGCGAACTGCACCCCGAGGAGGACGATCCCGAGGCACACCACGACGCCGATCGGTATCGCGATCAGGGCGCCGAGGAGAACGTCGTGGACGAGGTGGCGCTCCGCCTCGGCTTCCGCCTCGGTCTCCATCTCGTCCCGGTCGAGCGTCGGTGTCGCCGGCGTCGGTTTGGTGTCGGCCATGCCATCACCTTCCTCGCCCCGTCCCACTCCGACGGTACTCCTCCCGCCCCCTATTCGGAACCGCTCGCCGCTTCGTACGCCTCGATCGGTGGGCACGAGCACATGATGTTCCGGTCGCCGTAGGCACCGTCGATCCGGCTCACGGGCGGCCAGTACTTGTACGGGCCCACGGTCGCGCGCCGCGATGTCCCGGCTGTACGGCCGGTCCCAGGCATCCGTGGCGACGTCCGCGGCCGGGTGCGGCGCGTGGGCCAGCGGGCTGTCGTCGTGGGTCCAGTCCCCCGCTTCCACCTTGCGGATCTCGTCCCGGATCGCGATGAGCGCATCGCAGAAGCGATCCAGCTCACCGAGGTCCTCGGACTCCGTCGGCTCGATCATCAGCGTTCCCGGCACGGGGAAGCTCATCGTCGGCGCGTGGAAGCCGTAGTCGATCAACCGCTTCGCGACGTCGTCGACGCTCACGTGCGTCGCTTCCGTGATGGGGCGCAGGTCCACGATGCACTCGTGCGCGACCAGGTCGTTCCGACCCGTGTAGAGCACCGGGTAGTGCGGTGCGAGCCGCCGGGCGACGTAGTTCGCGTTCGAGGATCGCGATCTGCGTCGCGCGCCGCAGCCCGTCGGCGCCCATCATCGCGACGTACGCCCACGAGATCGGCAGGATCCCCGCCGACCCCCACGGCGCCGCCGCCACCGCGCCGATGCCGCCCCCCGGCGGACCGCACTCCGGCACGACCGGGTGACCGGGCAGGTACTGCGCCAGGTGCTCGCGCACCGCGACCGGACCGACGCCCGGCCCTCCCCCGCCGTGCGGGATGCAGAACGTCTTGTGCAGGTTCAGGTGCGAGACGTCGGCGCCGAACGCCCCCGGCGCGGCGAGCCCGACGAGTGCGTTGAGGTTGGCGCCGTCCACGTACACCTGGCCGCCGTGCTCGTGCACGACCGCGCAGACGTCGACGATCCCCGCCTCGAACACGCCGTGGGTCGACGGGTACGTCGCCATCAGCGCGCCGAGCTGCTCCGAGTGCTCGCTCGCCTTCTGCTTCAGGTCGTCGAGGTCGACGTTGCCGTCGGTGTCCGTCGCGACCACGACGACCCGCATGCCGGCCATCACCGCGCTCGCCGCGTTCGTACCGTGCGCCGACGCCGGGATCAGGCAGATGTCGCGGCGCTCGTCGCCGCCGATCCCGGTGGTACGCCCGGATCGCGAGCAGGCCGGCGAGCTCGCCCTGCGAGCCGGCGTTGGGCTGGAGCGAGACCCCGTCGTAGCCGGTGATCTCGGCCAGCCAGCCCTCGAGGTCGTGGAACAGCTGCTGGTAGCCCTCCGTCTGGTCGAGCGGCGCGAACGGGTGGATCGCGCCGAACTCGGGCCACGTGATCGGGACCATCTCCGTCGTCGCGTTCAGCTTCATCGTGCACGAGCCCAACGGGATCATCGTGCGGTCGAGCGCGAGGTCCACGTCGGCGAGCCGCCGCAGGTACCGGAGCATCTGGGTCTCCGAGTGGTACTGGTGGAACACCGGGTGCTCGAGGATCGGTCCGGTTCGTCGCAGCGACTCCGGGATCGCTCCCCTCCCCCGCCGCCTCCGTGACCACCGCTGTGACGCCGAACGCGTCCAGCACCCCGCGCACCGTCTCGGCCGTCGTGGTCTCGTCGAGCGAGATGCCGAGCGTGTCCGCGTCGACGGTGCGGAGGTTGATCCGCCGGTCGCGCGGCCGTGCCGCGATCTCCCCGGCCCGCCCCGGCACGCGGACGGTGATCGTGTCGAAGAACTGCGCGTTCACGACGTCGACGCCCGCGGACCGCAACGCCGTCGCGAGCGACGCGGTCAGCTCGTGCACTCGCGTCGCGATCGCCCGCAGCCCGTCGGGGCCGTGGTACTCCGCGTAGAGCCCGGAGATCACCGCCAGGAGCACCTGCGCGGTGCAGATGTTGCTCGTCGCCTTCTCCCGCCGGATGTGCTGCTCGCGCGTCTGGAGCGCGAGCCGCAGGGCCGGGCGGCCCCGGCTGTCGACGGAGACACCGACGAGCCGGCCGGGCAACGTGCGCTTGTGCGCTTCGCGGGTCGCGAGGAACGCGGCGTGCGGCCCGCCGTATCCGAGCGGCACACCGAAGCGTTGCGCGGAGCCGACCACGACGTCCGCGCCGATCTCGCCCGGCGGACGCAGCACGCACAGCGCGAGCAGATCCGCGGCGACGGTCACGAGCGCGCCCTGCGCGTGCACGCGCTCGATGATCCCGGTGTCGTCGCGCACCTCGCCGCTGGAACCCGGGTACTGCAGCAGCGACGCCGAACAGGCCGTCGGCGGGGAGATCGCGTCGCGGGGTCGCCGATGATCACCTCGAGGCCGAGCGGCTCGGCGCGGGTCTGCACCACCGCGATCGTCTGCGGGTGGCAGTCGGCGTCGACGAAGAACCCGTCGCCCCGCCTTCGGCGCGAGCCGCCGGCACATCGCCATCGCCTCGGCCGCCGCGGTCGCTTCGTCGAGCAGCGACGCGTTGGCGAGATCCATGCCCGTGAGGTCCGCGACCATCGTCTGGAAGTTGAGGAGCGACCTCGAGCCGGCCCTGGGAGATCTCGGGCTGGTACGGCGTGTACGCGGTGTACCAGGCCGGGTTCTCGAGCACGTTGCGCTGGATCACGCCGGGCGTGATCGTGCCCGAGTAGCCCATGCCGATCAGCGACGTGAAGACCTCGTTGCGGTCGGCGAGCGCCCGCAGCGCGCGCGAGCGCCTCGACCTCGCTCGACCGGGCGCGGGAGGTCCAACGGGCTCGAGCGCGGATCGACGCGCGGGACCGCGGCATCGCTCAGCTCGTCGAGCGACGCGTACCCGAGCGCCCGCGAGCATGGTCGGCCTGCTCGCTCGGTGTCCGGTCCGATGTGCCGGTCGTCGAAACGGTCGTGCTCCACGAGCTCCGTCCATCCCCGAGGTCTCTCCGCGTTGGCGGCACCGACCAGCGCGGCCGTTCCCCCTCTGTCGTGGGACCTGAGAGATTCACCCGGACCTGGGCTCAGGGCTCAGGGTGGACCGGCTTTCCCCGTCGGTGAGACCGGCGTGGATCGGCCGGACCTGCTCTCCAGAGTTGCCTCGCCCGGACGGTTCGTGGGCCTGAGAGATTCCGGGGAGGTTGCTCCTTCGGCGCCCCGTTGCCGGGGACTCTCCCGTCCGAGTTCTTCAGCTGTCAGTCTGCACTCTACCCGGCGTGGGCCGGCTCAGTGCTTGACGAAGGGCGGCTTCACGACGGTCGCCCGAACGCTCGTCCCCCGCATGTCCACCGCCACCTCGGTGCCGTCCTCGATCCCGGGCGGCAGGAACGCGAGCGCGATCGCGCGCTCCAGCGTCGGCGAGAAGTTCCCGCTCGTCACCTCACCGATGGGCGCACCGTCCCGGGTGACCGGGTAGCCGGCCCGCGGCGGGCGCCGCCCTTCGACGAGGAGTCCGCGCAGGCGCCGGGAGACGCCCCGCTCGCGCTCGGCCAGGAGCGGCTCGCGACCCCGGAACTCGCCCTTGTCGAACCGCACCACCCAGCTCAGCCCGGCCTGCAACGGGGTGATCCCGGGGCCGAGCTCGTGGCCGTGCAACGGCAGGCCGGCTTCGAGCCGCAACGTGTCGCGCGCGCGCCGAGGCCCGCCGGCAGCACGCCCGCGGCCACGATCTCGCGCCAGAGCGCCGCCGCGTGCTCGGCCGGGACGTGGATCTCGACCCCGTCCTCACCGGTGTACCCGGTGCCCGCGACGATGCAGGGCACGTCGCCCCACGCGACGCGGGCCACCTCGAAGCGCGGCACCGCAGCCAGTGCGGGTGACACCGTGCCGAGGAGCGCACGCGCCTCCGGCCCCTGCACCGCGAGGACGGCTCGGCTCGACGTGATGTCGGCGATCGTGCAGTCGCCGCCCTGCGCCGCGCTGGCGCCCTCGAGCGTCGTGACGATCGGATCGGTGTTCGAAGCGTTCGGCATGACGAGCAGCTCGTCGTCGTCCACCCACCACACGATGATGTCGTCGACGACGTGCGCGTCCTCCGGATCGAGCAGGTGCGTGTACTGGGCCCGCCCCGGCCCGATGCGGCCGAGATCGTTCGTGAGCGCCCACTGGAGCACCGGCACCGCGCCCGGTCCCGCGACCCGCACCGAGCCGAGGTGCGAGACGTCGAAGACGACCGCGTGCTCGCGACACGCCCGGTGCTCCTCGAGCACGCTGCGGTACTGGATGGGCATGTCCCAGCCACCGAACTCGGTCAGGCGGGCGCCGAGCGCGCGGTGCTCGGCGTCGAGTGGGCTGTGGCGCAGCGAGTCGTTCACAGGCGGGGCAGGTTACGCGCGCGTCACGCCGACTCGGCTGCCGCGGGCGGCGAGCCCGACGAGTCCGCCGGTTCGACGTCGAGGCGCAGCGGCGGGCTCCCCGCGAACTGCTCGCTCAGCTGCGACGGCGGCTCGAGGCCGTACTTCACGAGGAGGTGCAGGTAGTCGCGCTGGTAGAGCACCTTGATCCGCACGTCCGGGTACTGCTCGCGCAGCCGGCGGGCCTTGCGGTTCTTCCGGGTCACGAGCTTCTGGTTGAGCGTCGTGATCTCGATGTAGAGGTCTTGCGCGGGAAGGTAGAAGTCCGGGGTGAAGCCGCCGGCCGCGTTCCCGGCTTCGTCGACCTCGAGCGTGAACGTACGGGGCTCGTAGTCCCACTCGATGCCGTAGAAGTCGAGGAGCTTCGCGAACTGCCGTTCGGAGTTGTGCGCGAAGCGCACCTGCTCGTGCGGCAGCGGATCGTCCGGACTGATCGCTACCCTCCCCCACCTGCGCTCGCCGCGCGGCCGCGCCGCGTCGACGATTCGGATTCCACCGGAGCGGGCGCGATCTCATGGATGCTCGCGGCGAGCTGCTCGACCAGGCCGGCGAGCGGGACGATGTTGAGCACACCCTGGCCCTGGCGCACGACGTCCACGATGTCCTCACCGGTGCGCACGAGCACCGAGCGCGAGCCGTCGAGCACGAGCGACGTGGACGCGAGATCCTCGCCGAGGTGGTCGCGCAGGTACTCGATCGCCTTGCGGGCCGTCTGCAGCGACAGGCCGGCGTCGAGCAGGCTCTTGATCACCTTCAGCGCGACGAGGTCCCGGTACGAGTAGCGCCGCTGGGTGCCGCTGCCCGCCGCGTCGACGAGCGACGGGCGGAGGAGGTCCGTGCGGGCCCAGTAGTCCAGCTGGCGGTAGGAGATGCCCACGATCTTGCACACCTGGGGGCCGCCGTAGCCGACCTCCTGCCACGCGGTGCCGTCCGGCGCGAGCACACCCTGCTCGATCCGGTTCGGCAGCTCGGGCGGGTTCGCGGCGCTCTTGGTGGTGCCGGCCATGGGGAAGCGACCTTTCCGACCGGCCGGCCCCGTCGGGCGAGCGAGTCACATCGGCGTAACTACGGAGTTGTCGACCGTACCCGAGCGACCTGAACCCGTCAATCAACCGCGGGGCCCGAGCGGCCCGCCGAAGGCGTCGAGCGGGAATCAGGCGAAGTCTTCGGGGCTCACCTGCTCGAGGAACTCCCGGAACTGCTCAATCTGCTCTTCGTCCTCTTCCGCCTCGAAGAGGACGCCCGCCTCGTCGAGCACGGCCTCGTCGACGAAGATCGGCACCGGCTCCTCGTAGCGGACGGCCAGCGCGATGGCGTCGGACGGGCGGGACGAGATGCGCAGGGCGCCACCCTCCCGGACCAGCTCGACCTCGGCGTAGAACGTCCCTTCCTGGAGCTGGGTGATCACCACCCGGTCCACCTTCACCGAGAGGTCGTCCAGGACCGTCTTGAACAGGTCGTGGGTCATCGGGCGTGGCGTGTCCATGCCCTGAAGGGCGTAGACGATGGCCGTCGCCTCCGGCGGGCCGATGAAGATCGGGAGGTAGCGCTGCCCCTCGACCTCGCGCAAGAGCACGATCGGCTGGTTCGAGGGGACCTCGACTCGCACTCCCACTAGCGAAACACGGATCACGAAATGCGCCTCCGTTCAGGCGCCGACGTTACACCGTGAGCACCCGTCTCCGTCTGCTCGTCAACCGCCCTCGGTAGCCCCGTAGAGGGATGCGACGTAGGCCCCGGGATCGGCCTGGACCACCCGCCGGTCCGCCTCGTAGACCTGATCCAGGTTGCGGTAGAGCTCGGCCAGGTGGAGCCCGTAGCCGAGGACGAAGACGTCCGGGATCTCGGCGCCCCGGTACCGCACCTCGAGCGGCACGATGCGCCGGACGGGCCGGTCGAGCAGCGTGCACATGTCCAGGCGGCGGGGGTTCCGCTCCGCGAGCTGGCGGCACAGGTAGTTCGCGGTCAGGCCGGTGTCGACCATGTCCTCCACGACGACGACGTCGCGGCCGGCCAGGTCGAGCTCGATGTCCTTCAGGATCCGCACCCGACCGCTGTCGGGTGCGAACCGGGAGATCGCGATGAAGTCGATCGCGACGTCGATGCCGTGGATCGCCCGGGCGAGGTCGGCCAGGAAGATCATCGACCCCTTGAGCACGCCGACGAGCACGACGCCCTCGGGATGGTCCGCCGCAATCTCGGCCCCGAGCCGCGCCACGATCGCGGCGAGGTCGTCGCGTCCCAGCAGCGGCGTCGGGGCCGGCACTGCTTATTCGGTGAGGAGGTCGTCGACGGCGCGACGCAGGAACACGCTGCGCATCCCCCGACCCATGCCCGCGAGCTCGACCAGATCGGCGCGGGCGTGCGCCCGCGCTTCCGGGTTGCGCTGGCGCAGCACGCCTTGGATCACCTGGCCGTACAGGGTCGCTTCCCGCTCGGCGAAGCTGCGGTACATCCTGAGGTGCCGAGCCTCGATGCCGTGCTTCGCAAAGGCCGCGGCGAACGTCGCGATGGCCACCGCATCCTCGTCGAAGAGCATCCGGTCGCCACCCGTGCCTGCGGGCTCGAGCAGTCCGAACTCCTCGAGCTCGGTGATCTGGGCGTCGGTGAGCCCCGACGCCGCGGCGAGCTCGGCCCGGGTCAGGCTCCCGCCGTTGTCCACGGGCTCGAGATCGTCGTCCACGCCGTCGTCGAGCGCGAGCGTCGGCATGTCGTCGGTCGGTCGGCGGGGCTTCGCCCTCGCCGGCTTCGCCGCCTTCGCCTTGCGGGCCGCGGGGCCCGTCCCGGTCGCGGCATCGCCGGCCGCCGCCTTCGTCGCGACGGACTTCGCGGTCGCCTTCGTCGAGGTCTTGCTCCCCGACTTCGACTTGCTCGTCGCCTTCTCGGCCGGCGGCTCGGCGGCGACGTCGATCGGGAGCGCGTCGGGCCCGGCGTCCTCGAGCCGGCCCTTGATGACCTTCAGCGGCAGGAAGTTCTCCTTCTGCTGATGGAGGATCCACCGCAGGCGGTCGATGTCGGGTCCGTAGAACTTCCGGTACCCCGACGGCGTCCGCTCCGGGTCGATGAGCCCCTGGCTCTCGAGGAACCGGATCTTCGAGATCGTGATGTCCGGGAACTCGTCGCGCAGCGTCGCCAGGACCTCGCCGATCGAGAGGTGCTCCGAGGGCTGGGTCGTCGCCGGCATCTCAGGCCCCACCCACGCGGAAGATCAGGACGAAGCGACCGACCTGGATCTCGTCGCCGTCCTCGATCTGCTTGTGATCGACCCGGTCGTGGTTCACGTAGGTGCCGTTCAGCGAACCGACGTCCCGGATGAGGAACTCGTCGTCGTGGCGTTCGATCACCGAGTGCCGGCGCGACACGGTGATGTCGTCCAGGAAGATGTTGGACTCGGGATGGCGCCCGACCGTCGCGTCCCCGTCGACGAGGTAGGTGCTCCCCTCGTTCGGACCGCGGGCCACGATGATCAGGCCGGTGCCCTCTTCGAGCTCGGCGATGGCCGCGATCTCGGCGGTCGGGTCCCGGTCCTCGAGCGTCGTGTGGCTCATCGTGGACTCCTCGCCCTCGACGAGCGCCGCACCGCACGACGAGCAGAACCGCGCGGCCGGCTCGTTGCGATGGCCACACCGGCCGCAGATCATGACTCCAGGCTACAACGTGAACGGAAGGTCGAGACCGGGACTCGGCGGCATCACCCCGACGGCGTCAGCCGCGAACCCTCGATGCAAACGTGACGTCGAGGGCGGACTCGAACCCCCGGGCCATGGCCCCGGCGACCACTTCCGGCTCCGACGAGGCCCCCAGCTCCGAGAGCGTCACGCTGCGCGCCCGCAACCGCTTCCGCTCCTCGGTGCGGTCGTGGCCGGCTTCCGGGGCGGGGACCAGGAGGTCGAGCTCGTCGAAGGGCAGCCGCTCCAGCAGCACCGAGCCGTGCTGGAGGACCACCTCGCCCCGCTGGACCTGAGCCGACCCGCAGACCTTCCGCTCCCCCACCCGCAGATCGGCGCCCTGGGCCGCGACGAAGCAGACCGGTCCGGCGGGCCCGGGATCGCCGCCGACCTCGGCGGTCACCCCCAGCTCGGCGAGCCCGGCGATCAGCGCGGTCGCGATCGTCCGATAGAGCGCGTCGACGTGACCGGCCGCGCCGCTCGGGCGGGCCATCGCGACCGTGTACGTCAGGTCGCCGCCGTGCAGCAGCGCGCGACCTCCGGTCGGCCGCCGCACCACCTCGACGCCCCGCGCCCGGCACGCCTCGAGATCCACGTCGGTCTCGGGCTGGAAGCGCCCGAGCGACAACGCGGGAGGGGTCCACCGGTAGAGGCGCAGGACCGGGAGCCCGCCCGCGCCCACCTCGTCGAGGCACGCCAGGTCGGCCGCCATCTGCCCGGCCGCGTCACGTTCGGCGCCGAGATCGTCGACCAACCGCCAACGCCCGACGGTGCTACTCCTCCAGGAACGCGCGGTACGCCGCCGCGTCCATCAACCCGTTGACCTGCTCGGGCTCCGCGAGCTCGACGACGAAGATCCAGCCCGCGCCGTACGGATCGGCGTTGAGCTGCTCGGGCGCGTCGTCGAGCGTGGTGTTGGTCTCGACCACCTTGCCGGTCACCGGCGCGAAGACCTCGGAGACGGACTTGGTCGACTCGATCTCGGCGATCGACGCGTTGCGCGATCACCTCGAGGCCGACGTCGGGCAGCTGCACGTAGACCACGTCACCGAGCGCGTCCTGGGCGTAGTCGCTGATCCCGATGATCGCCCGGTTGCCTTCGACCCTGACCCACTCGTGCTCCTTCGAATACCGCAATTCCTCGGGGTACTCCATGCGCTTCGCGATTCTCCTTCAGAGGGTCAGACGATCTGAGCGATCCGTCGTGCGTACTCTGCCGCAAGCTGGGTCGCCTCGTGGTCACTGCCCGCTTCGGCCCACACGTGCACGATCGGCTCCTCGGGGTCCGGGAGCACCAGCGCCCACCCGTCGGGATGGAGGATCTTGACCCCGTCGACGAGCACCGTGTCCCGGCCCTTGGCCCGCTCCACCATCTCGCGCATGACCGCACCCTTGCGCTCCCACGGCGTCGGCACGGTGTCGTCGCGCGATGTGGATCACCGGCAGCGTGGCGACGACCTCGGACGAGCTTGCGACCGGTGACCGCCATGAGGTCGAGCAGCTTCACCAGCGTCGCGGTGGCGTCGTACGCCGGCAGGAAGTCGGGCCAGATGAACCCGCTCTCCTGCGAGGCGGCGAAGTCCACCCGGTCGCTCGACGCGACCTCCATGAGGTTCGACGCGGACAGCTTGGTCCAGACGATCTCGCGCACCCCGCTCGCTCGCGATGCGCTCGGCCTCGCGGCTCACCGAGACCGGCAGCGCGACCCGCGCACCGGGACGGGCCTCGGCCACGAGCGTCAGCAGCGCGAGCAGGGTCTGCTCGGGTCCGAGCGCGTGACCGGCGTCGTCCACGACCGTGCCGGTCTCCCCGTCGGGGTCGATGACCATGCCGAGGTCGCTGGCCGACGACGCGCACGAGCTCGCCGATGCGGGCAATGCGCTCGTCGCGGTCGTCCGCGTTCCCGAGCGCACGCGTCGCGGCGAACGGGTTCACGGCGAGCACGTCGGCACCGATCTTCGCGAGCACCGCGGGCATCACCAGCGACGATGCGCCGAACGAGTAGTCGAGCACGACCTTGAACGACCGCTCGCGCAACCGCCCCTTGTCGACGCTCTTCTCCAGCGCGGCGGTGTAGTACTCCAGTGAGCGGGGCGGGAACACGATGTCGCCGATGTCGCCCGCGAAGGCGCGCCGGAAGTCCTCCCGCTGCAGCAGCCGCTCGATCTTGCGCTGGGTCGCCTCGTCGATGTCCCGGCCCTCGTTGTCGAGGATGCGGATCTCGACGCTGTTCGGGTCCTTGGGCGACAGCCGCACCGAGATCCCGCCGTCGGTCATCGAGTTCCGGACCTGGAAGCGGGTCAGCGGCACCGTCGCGAGCTCGACGTCCTCGACGTTGACGCCGGAGAGGTTCAGCCCGCCGATGATCGACCGCTTCAGGGCCCGCGCCACCCGGCTCGTGTCACGGCTGGTGGAGACGACCGCGCCCTTCTTGAGCGACGTGCCGTACGCCATGGCCAGGCGCGTCGCGACCTCAGGCGTGATGTCGACGTTCGCCAGACCCACGACGCCGCGACGGCCGAACAGCGTGCGTGCCCCCCGACTCTCCCAGACGATCGACGACGTCACGACCGCCCCGGCCTCGACCGTCTTGAACGGGTACACCTTGACGCCCGGGTTCACGACCGCGCCTTCACCCACGAAGCACTCGTCGCCGAGCACCGCGCCTTCCTCGACCGCGGCGTGGGAGCGCAGGTCGCAGGACCGGCCGATGACCGTGCCGCGCAGCCGCGACCGCGGGGCCGATGTAGGCGTGCTCGTGGACGACCGAGCGGACGATCGACGCGTCGTGCTTCATCACCACGTCGCGCGCCGAGCACCGTGTACTCGCGCACGTGCGCGCCCGCTTCGATCAGGCAGTTCGACCCGATGATCGCAGGACCGTCGATCCGCGCGTCGGGATCGACCTCCGCGCCCTCACCCAGCCACACGTCCTCGCCCAGCCGGAACCCGTCGATCTCGAGCTTGACCTGGCCCTCGAGGATGTCCTGGTGCGCGCGCGAGGTACGCCTCGAGCGTGCCGACGTCCTCCCAGTACCCGTCGGCGACGTACCCGAAGAGGGGCTTGCCCCGCTTCAGGATCGCGGGGAACACGTCGCCGGAGAAGTCGATGACCTCGCCCTTGGGGATGAAGTCGAACACCTCGGGCTCGAGGACGTAGATGCCGGTGTTGATCGTGTCGGAGAACACCTGACCCCAGGTCGGCTTCTCGAGGAACCGCTCGATCGAACCGTCCTCGTGCGTGATGACGATCCCGAACTCCACCGGGTCGTCGACCCGCTTCAACGCGATCGAACCGGTTGCCCCGGTCGAGCGGTGCGCCTTCACGAACGCGCTGAGATCGATGTCGGTCAGCACGTCGCCGGAGATGACAAGGAACGTCTCGTCGAGCTCGTCGGCCGCGTTGCGCACCGAGCCCGCGGTGCCGAGCGGCGAGTCCTCGGTCGCGTACCGCATGCGGACCCCGAAGTCCGAGCCGTCACCGAAGTAGGTGCGGATGTGGTTCGCGAGGAACGCGACGGTCACGACGATGTCGTCGAACCCGTGCTCGGCCAGGAGCCGGACGATGTGCTCCATCATCGGCCGGTTGGCGACGGGCATCATCGGCTTCGGCTGGTTGCTGGTCAGCGGACGGAGACGGGTGCCCTCTCCCCCGGCGAGGATCACGGCTTTCATCTGGCTCACCTCACGCGCGGCGCGGCCGTCCCGCAAGGCAGTGCGGGCCATCGGGATGTAGAGCGCGGCGGCGTAGTAGCTGAGGATGAGCCCACCGATCGTGAAGAGCCAGGTGATGACCTGGATGACGTCCCGCAGCGCCCCGTCGTTCAGGGCCGAGACGAGCACGAATCCGGGCAGCGCGAACATCAGTGCCAGCGTGCCTGCTTTTCCGACCCATTGCACATCGATGCGACGGGCACCGGCGGCGGCCAGGATCAGGGTCACGATGCTCAGCGCCGCCTCCCGCCCGAGGACCAGCGCGCCCACCCAGAGCGGGACATCACCGCTGATCAGGAGGCCGACGGCCCCGGCGATGAGCATGACCCGGTCGGAGACGGGATCGAGGATCTTGCCGATCTCACTGCCCTGGTCGAAGTGCCGGGCGATGTAGCCGTCCACCCAGTCGGTGGCGCCGAGCACGGCGAAGAGGATCCCGGCCGCGACGGGACGGTCCTCGCCGAGCAGGAGCCAGAGGAAGACACGGCACCCCGGCGAGCCGAGCCAGGGAGATGGCGTTCGGGATGGTCCAGACCCCACGGTCGTGCGCGATGTCGGCGCGGTCATGGGGCCAAGAGTAGGCGGCGCCCGTCGTCGCGCTCAGATGTCGTACTGCACCGCAGCCGCGGCACGCGAGGATCGGCCGGATGCGCTCGGCGAGCACGGCCTGGTGGGCGGGATGGTCCCGGTACGCGAGGTAGCCGTCGACGGTGTCGAAGTCGGCGACCACGGCATAGTCGTGGTTGCCCTCGTTGAGGCCGAGGTCCCGGCCGACGCGGTAGTCCCGGATCTCGGGGATCTCGCGCGGGGAGGGCGAGCAGCCCTTCGGTCACGGCCGCGATCTGCTCGTCGGTCGCGTCGTCCCGGAAGACGAAGGTGACGACGTGGCGGCACCCGCTCACAGCAGGGCGGCGTACACGCCGCCGTCGACGGGGATGGCCGTGCCGGTCAGGTACTTCGCCGCGTCCGAGCACAGGAATGCCGCGATCGCCCCGAAGTCGTCGGCGGTGCCGATGAACCCGGCGGGGACGGACGCACCGAGACCGGCGGGGTCGCCGTAGAGCGCCTGGATCCGCTCGGTGTCGTGGGTCCCGGGCTGCAGGCTGTTGACCGTCACGCCGTCGCCCGCGACCTCGCGGGCCAGGGTCTTGAGGAACCCGGTGACGCCGGCGCGGGCGGTGTTCGACAGGATCAGGCCCGCGATCGGCTGGCGCACTGCGATCGACGTGATCGCGACCACCCGGCCCCAGTGCTGCGCCTGCATGGCCGGCACGGCGGCCTTGCACATCGCGATCGTCGACAGGCAGTTGAGCTCGAACGCCTTCGTGTAGGCGTCGAGGTCGTCGATGCCCGCGAAGTCGCCGGGCGGTGGCCCACCCACGTTGGCGACGAGGATGTCGACCCCGCCGAGCGCCTCCGTGGCCGCCTCGACGAATCCCGTGGCCGCGGCCGCAGTGCCGACGTCGGCGACCAGCGGGATGCAGCCGTTCCCGATCTTCGCGGCCGCCGCCTCGATCCGGGACCGGTCACGGCCGCAGATCGCGACGTGCACGCCCTCGGTTCGCGAGCCGCGGCGGCGGTGGAGAAGCCCAGTCCGCGTGATGCGGCGGCGACCGCCGCACGCTTGCCTGCGAGTCCAAGATCCATCAGCGAGCCTCCTCGCACCCAGTCATAGCCACGCGGTGGCGGAGCGTGTCAACGCAACCAAGAGGAAGCACTCAGCCTTCCTTCAGTATCAGCGTGTGCTGCGGTATTCCCCCAACCGGGCGCTCGCCCATCCACGCGCCCGCCGCGACGCACCGGTCGACCACGGCGCAGCTGACGCCGTTGGGGTCGGTCTCGAATCCCGGAGTCCGGCTCGCGTGCTCCGACCAGGAGGTCCCGTCGCTCGTCTGCAACATGTAGGTCCGGCTCACCGCGAAGTCGGCGCTCCGGGCGAAGCCCGAGGCCGCGCACGTCGTGGCGGTGACACAGCTGACCCCGAGCAGGTTGATCGGACCGTTGTTCGCCGGGGTCGAGGATCGCGTCCACGTCGTTCCGTCCGTCGTGCGGAGGACGAAAGCCCGGTACGTGCCGCCCCGCGAGGGATTGACGTGCCCGACCGCGACACAGACTGGGCCCACGCACGACACCCCGGCCAGGGTGTTGACTCCATTCACCGCAGTCGGGTTCGGTGTGGGAACACGCGACCACGTCGCCCCGTCGGTGGTGCGGAGCACCAGGGTCCGGGTGTAGCCGCCGCTCGTGTCCTGGGTGAAGTCACCGACCGCCACACACGAGGTGCTCGTCGTGCAGCTGACGGCGTTCAGCGACGACTCGCCGCGCCCGGGGTTGGGGCTGCGTTGGCGAACCCAGTGCACACCGTCGTCCGTCCGGACGACGACCGTCGTGCGCTCGGTGTGCCCGACGGCGGTGCACTGCGTCGCCGACACGCAGCTGATCCCGGTCAGGTCGCCGGCCACACGCCCGAACCTCGCGTCGAACACCCGGGTCCACGTCACGCCATCGGTCGTCCGGATGACCACGGCGCGGCGTGTCGCGGTCTCGGGAAAGACCGACTCCCCGACCGCGGTGCAATCGGAGGCCGTGGTGCAGCTCACCGCCTGGAGGCCGTCGCCCGTCGAGTCCGGCAGGTGCGCCGGTGCACGGAGGCGGTGCCAGTGGAGGCCGTCAGTCGTCTGCTCGATCAGCGCGGCGACCGTCGGCTTCGGGAAGAAGATCCCCACTGCGGTGCACGAGGTCGGCGTCACACAGCTGATCCCGTTGAACAGGTTGCCGGCCGGCCCCGGATTCGGCGACCTGACCCGGGTCCAGGTGGTCGCGGCGCCGGCGGGCCCGGCCACGGCGACACAGCCCGCTCCGATCACCATGGCCGCGACCACCACGCGAGCGAACCGACCGATGCCTGATCGATGCACGACGTCTCCCCTGCCGACGAGACGGAAGTCTCCCATGGGTTGCCGGGATCCGGCCACCGACCTACGCGTGGATGGGGCCGTCGCGGTCCCGCAAGGACGCGATGCCGGTGCGTCCGGTGCGCACCGCGATGATCTCGGCGCAGATCGCGGATCGCGGCTTCCTCCGGGGTCCTGGAGCCGATGTCGAGGCCGATCGGGGCCATCACCCTTCGAAGGCCGGCGTCGTCGACCCCGGCCTCGCGCAGCCGCTCGACCCGCGCCGCGTGCGTGCGACGCGAGCCCATCGCGCCGAGGTAGCCGACGCCGGTCTCGAGCGCGGCGACGATGGCGGGGATGTCGAACTTCGGGTCGTGGGTGAGCACGCACACCGCGTCGCGCGGCCCCAGATCCTCCCCCACCTTCGCCAGGTACCGGTCGGGCCAGTCGTTCGCGACCTCGTCGGCCATCGGGAAGCGCGCGACCGTGGCGAAGACGGCGCGCGCATCGCACACGGTGACCCGGTAGCCGAGCAGCTTGCCGGCCTTCGCGAGCGCGCCGGTGAAGTCGACCGCACCGAAGATGATGAGACGCGGTGGCGGCGCGAACGTCTCGATGAACACGCGGACGGTCTCTTCGCGCGCTTCGCCGTACGGCCCGTAGCGCCGGGTGGCGGTCAGGCCGGCGTCGAGCTCGGCCTGCGCGTCGCGGCCGACCACGCGGTCGAGATCCTCGTTCCCGAGGGTGCCGAGTGGCGCCTGCCCCGGGCGGATCAGCAGCTTGGCGCCGATCCCGGGCCCGTCGACGATCGTCGCGAGCGCGGCCGGTCGCTCGGCGCGCAGGGTCGCCTCGAGCGCGTCGAAGACCGGGGTTCCCGCGCCACTCGGCGGCCCCGCGACGTCCGTCACCAGTCCAGTGGCTCCACGAAGAGGTGGACGGTCCCACCGCACGTCAGCCCGACGGCAAAGGCCTCGTCGTCGGAGTACCCGAAGCTCACGATGCCGCGCGGCTTCTCGCCGGCCAGCACCGCGAGCGCCTCGGTCACGACCGCGCCCTCGACGCATCCGCCCGAGACGGAGCCCGCGACCTCGCCCGCGTCGTTCACCACCATCGTCGCCCCGGGATCGCGCGGTCCCGATCCGTCGACGCCGACGACCCGCGCGATGGCGACGCGACGGCCGTCGGCCCGCCAGCGCTCGATGTCGTCGAGGACCTCCTTCATCGCCCCGCCTCTCCGCAGGTCAGGTCCGCGGCGATCACGTCGCGAGCACCGCCGCGAGATCCTCGAGCGACGCGAGCGAATGCCCTTCCAGGAACTCGTCGACGAACGGGAGGGCCGCGGCCATGCCCGCGGCCAGCGGCGCGTAGCCCGGGCTCGCCTTCAAGGGATTGACCCACACGATCTTGTGCGCGACCCGGTGCAGCCGGGCCATCTGCTCGGCCAGCAGATCGGCATCGCCCCGCTCCCAGCCGTCCGAGATGACGACGACCGTCGCACCCCGGGCCATCCCCCGGATCCCCCACTCGTCGTTGAACGCGCGCATCCCCTCGCCGAGACGCGTCCCACCCGACCAGTCGACGACCCGGTGCGCGGCGGCGTCCAGCGCGGCATCGGGGTCGCGGCTCGACAGCTCACGGGTGATCCGGGTCATCCGCGTGCCCAACGCGAACACCTCGACCCGGCCCCGCGCGATCACCACCGTGTGCAGGAAGCGGACCAAGGCCCGCGCGTACGGCTCCATCGAGCCGCTCACGTCGCAGAGGAAGACGAGCCGGCGCGGCCGCGCGGACGGCTCGGTGAACGCGCGCCGGATCGGCTCGCCGCCGGTCCGCAGCGAGCCGCGCACCGTCCGACGAAGGTCGGGACGGCCCCGCTCGCGCCGGGACCGCTGCGAGCGGCGGGAGCGCTTGAGGCCACCGACGAAGCGCAGGTCGGACATCAACCGGCGGGCCTCGACGTGCTCGGCCGGGCTGTAGGTCGCGAAGTCGCGCCGGCGCAGGACCTCGGCCGGGCTGTACCGCACCTGGAGCACCGGGACGTCGGCCCGCAACGGCTCCGGCGCCTCGGTCGCCGGCTCGCCGCCGGGCAGGTCGTACGCGATCACGATCTCGGAGGCTTCGACCTCGGGCGCTGCGGCGCCGCCCGGCCCACCGCGGCCGAACACCGCGTCGAAGCAACGCTCGTACTCGTCGATGTCCTCGGGCCGGCGCACCAACGTCGCTCGGCCGGCCCAGTAGACCCGTTCGGCATCGTCGACGCCCACCGCCGCGAGCGCGCGGGCGAACGTCACGGTCGCGCCGGGCTCGGCCGCCAACCCGCGCCCCCGCAACGCGCGCACGAGCGTCACCACCACCCGATCGACCTCGAGCCCCTCGACCCCGTCCGGCATTCTCGGCACGCTGGAGCCCCGCTGAGGTGCTCGAGCGTGCCGAGAACGGTGCTTCGGGTCAGGCACTGCGGGCGACCGCGGTCTGCACGATCTCGGCGACGCCGTGTGCGCGCACGCGCGCCTGGTCTTCGCGGTACTTCAGGATCGTCCCGAGGGTGTCGAGCACGGCCGCCTCGTCCAGATGGGCGCGACCGAGCCGGGCGAGCGCGCCGGCCCAGTCGATCGTCTCGGCGACGCCCGGCGGCTTGTACAGCTCGAGGCCGCGGAGCACCTCGACCGCGGCCGCGACCTGGCGCGCGAGCAGCTCGGTCACTTCAGGCGCCTTCAACCGCAGGATCGCGAGCTCGCGCTCGAAGTCCGGATGGTCGATCCAGTGGTAGAGGCAGCGGCGCTTGAGCGCATCGTGCACGTCCCGGGTCCGGTTCGACGTCAGGATCACGATCGGTGGGACTTCGGCCCGCAGCTCACCCAGCTCGGGCACCGTCACCGCGTAGTCCGAGAGGATCTCGAGGAGGAAGGCCTCGAACTCGTCGTCGGCCCGGTCCACCTCGTCGACGAGCAGGATCGGGGGCGTGGCGCCGTGGTGGTCGATCGCCCGCAGCAGCGGCCGGCGGACCAGGAACCGCTCCGAGTAGAGCTCGTCCTCCACCACTTCCCCACCACTGGCCTCGACCGCGCGCAGGTGCAGCAGCTGGCGGGAGTAGTCCCACTCGTAGACGGCCTGTGACGCGTCGATGCCCTCGTAGCACTGCAGCCGGACCAGCTCGCCGCCGGTCCAGCGCGCGAGCACCTTCGCCACCTCGGTCTTGCCCACTCCCGCTTCGCCCTCCAACAGCAACGGCCGCTGCAGGCTGAGTGCGAGGAAGATCGATGTCGCGAGGCCCTCGTCGGGCAGGTAGCCGTGCGCCTCGAGCGCGTCACGCACCTCTTCGACGGTGCTCTCCATCGCGTCGATCCTACCGGGCCGGGTGGTCGGGTCGGTCCGGCTACTGGCCGACCGCGGCACCTTCGGCTCGTGGATCCGTGGCGACCGCGTAGCCGTTCGGACCGACGGAGATCGCGTGCGCGTGACCCATCCCCGGGTCGTAGGCCCCGGTCTCGATGATCTCGTGGCCGCGCGCCGCCAGCGCCGCCACCAGCGCAGCATCGGCCCGGGCCTCGACCCGCAGCTTCCAGTCCAGGAGCTCCACCCGCCAACGCGGTGCGTCGATCGCCGCCTGCGGGTCCACCTCGTCGTCGACGATCCGGTTGAGGAGCTGCGCGTGCACCTGCGCCTGCGCATCGCCCCCCATGGAGCCGAAGACGAGGCTCGGCGTCCCGTCGCGCAAGAGCATCGCCGGGATGAGCGTGTGCATCGGACGCTTCGACGGGGCCAGCGCGTTCACGCGGCTCTCGTCGAGCGTGAAGGACGAGCCCCGGTTGTTCAGGTTGATGCCCCATTCGGGCACGTGCACCCCGGAGCCGAAGCCGAGGAAGTTGGACTGGATGAGGCTGACCAGCAGCCCGTCGCCGTCCGCGGCACACAGGTAGGCCGTCCCGCCGCGCTGGGGATGCCCCGGCTGCGGGATGTGCGCTCGCCGAGGATCGATCGCGCCCCGACGGGCGTCGATCCACTTGTCGGTCAGCAACGCTTCCGGCGGCACGTTCGCGTGCGCGGGATCGGTCACGTGGTCATCGCGGTCACGCAGACCGATCTTCACCGCTTCGATGATCAGGTGCGCACGGTCCGCGGGTTCGAGCGCGTTCAGGTCGAAGCCGTCGAGCATCCGCATGATCTCGAGCACCGCGACGCCCTGGGTCGGCGGCGGGAGCTCGGCTACCTCGACGTCGCGGTAGCGCGCCCGCATCGGGGCCGCCCACTCCCCCGCGTGCACCGCGAGGTCGGACGCCTCCATGAGACCGCCGCCGCGTTGGATCGCCGTGGCGATCGCATCCGCGACGACTCCGCGGTAGTAGGCGTCGGGTCCACCCTCGGCGATGACCTCGATCAGGTTCGCGAGCGCGGGCTGGCGGAGCACGTCACCGGCTTCGAGCGAGCCGTAGACCGCTTGCCAGTCGTCGAGACCGCGGTACACGCCACGGAACCCGATGCACGAGATCGCGCCCATCGGCGTGAGCTCGAACCCGTCGCGGGCGTACCGGATCGCATCGCGAGCGAGCTCCGCGAACGGCCGGGTGCCCCAACGTTCCAGCAGGTCGAACCAACCCGCGATCGCGCCGGGGACGGTGACGGAGTGGGGTCCGACGAGCAACGGCTCGTCGCCGAGCAGCTCGCTGACCGTCGCGAGGTCGGCGCGCGCCGGTGACCGTCCCGAACCGAGGTAGCCGTGGAGCTCACCGTCCCAAACGATCGCGAAGAGGTCGCCGCCGTAGCCGCACAGGTACGGCGCCACGACGCCGAGCGCGAGGTTGGCGGCGACGATCGCGTCGATCGCGTTGCCACCCCGGGCGAGCTCCGCGGCACCGGCACCGGACGCGAGGTAGTGCGGGGTCGCGAGGCCCGAGCGCGGGAACCGCGCCGCGACACCCGGGGTCACGGCTACGCCTGCTCGGCGTCGGCCGCCCCGCGGTCGCGTCCGAGAGCCGCCAGCACCGCGTCGTCGCCGACGGCGATGCCGCCCTTCACCGGGTCTTCGAGGAGCCGCTTCACCTGCTTGATGCCGTAGCCCGCGTACAGGCCGTCCTCGATCCGCTCGTCGAAGCTCCACCGAATCATCGCGATGCGCTTGCGCTCGAGCCGACCGGTGTCCGGATCGGCGATCTGCTCCGCGTGCGCACGACCGAGGACGCCGAACGTCCCAACGTTCCCGTACTCGTAGAGGTGGTGGAACACCGGGTCGAGGCCGAGGCTCCCGAGGTCGGTCAGGAACATCGTGGCGTAGAGCGGGTCGTTGTCGACGAACGCCTTCGGGAACATCCCCAGCGCCTCGAGCGCGCGGTACGCGACGAACACGAGGCGGCGCAGGACCCCAGGGAGCATGAGCACGAGCTTCAGCTCGCCGTCGACGGTGTTGGTGCCGCCACCGAACTTGGCCGAGTGCAGCTGCTCCTGCATCCTCGCCACCATCTCGGCGAAGGACTCGCCCGGGTCGAACTCGCGCTTGAGCACGATGAGCGGCGCGCCCTTCTGCATGCGCTGCTTCGCCGAGTACGAGAGCCAGATGCCCCGGCGCTGGT
The DNA here is from genome assembly GCA_963770105.1 of uncultured Acidimicrobiia bacterium. Classification (GTDB taxonomy): domain Bacteria; phylum Actinomycetota; class Acidimicrobiia; order IMCC26256; family JAENVU01; genus Chersky-806. The sequence goes on from CAVYOL010000002.1 coordinate 1,630,418, forward strand.
ACAGACGGCCGCCGGCGATGAACCGGTTCACGTTCGGGAAGTCCACCAGCCCCTGGCGGCAGCTCCAGAGCAGCACGTGGAACACGGACGTGCGCGTCTCGGGATGCGCTTCGTTGAACGCGCGCACGAACCGCTCGGCATTGCCCACGTCGATGCGCTGCTCGAAGTACACCGTGGACTCGTTCCGAGTCCGCATGACGTACGGCATGATCTGCCGGAGCTGCGGCACGTCGCGCACCAGATCAGCATCGGGGCGCCGCCACCAAACCACGATCGAACCCTAGCCGCCGCCCTGTTGGCCGTTCCGGATGTCGGCGCCGGGTAGCGTCCGCCGCATGCGCATCCTCGTGGTTGGTGCCGGTGGCGTGGGCGCGGCGATCGCGGCGATCGCCGAACGCCGCGGGTTCTTCGAGCACATGGCGCTCGCCGACGTCGACCCTGCCCGCGCCGAGCGCGCGGTCTCCCGGCTCACCGAGGGCGGACGCTTCGCCCCCGCCCGGGTCGACGCCTCGGACGCGGCCTCCGTCGAGGCGCTCGCCCGGGAGATCCACGCCGACGTCGTCGTCAACGCCTGCGACCCGCGCCTGAACCCGCCGATCTTCGACGGCGCGTTCGCCGCCGGGTGCACCTACGTGGACATGGCGATGCACCTGTCGCACCCCCACCCGGAGCGGCCCTACGAAGAGACCGGCGTGAAGCTGGGCGACGCGCAATTCGAAGTTGCGGACCGCTGGTCCGGACGCGGCCAGCTCGCGCTCGTCGGGCTCGGCGTCGAGCCCGGCCTCTCCGATGTCTTCGCCCGCTACGCCGCCGACCACCTCTTCTCCGCCGTCGACGAGGTCGGGATCCGCGACGGCGCCAACCTGGTGATCGACGGCTACGACTTCGCGCCGACCTTCTCGATCTGGACCACGATCGAGGAGTGCCTGAACCCGCCGGTGATCTGGGAGAAGGCACGCGGCTGGTTCACCACGGCACCGTTCAGCGAGCCGGAGGTGTTCGACTTCCCCGGCGGCATCGGGCCGGTCGAGTGCGTCAACGTCGAGCACGAGGAAGTCCTGCTCGTGCCGCGCTGGGTCGACTGTCAGCGGGTCACGTTCAAGTACGGGCTGGGGGACGAGTTCATCGCGGTGCTCGAGGCGCTGCACAAGACCGGGCTCGACCGCACCGAGAAGATCCGCGTCCGCGACGTCGAGGTCTCGCCCCGCGACGTCGTCGCCGCGTCACTGCCGAATCCGGCCGAGCTCGGTGAGCGCATGCACGGCAAGACCTGCGCCGGGACCTGGGTGACCGGCACCGGCCCGGACGGAGCACGGCGCGCGGTCTACCTGCACCACATCGTCGACAACGAGTGGTCGATGAACGAGTACGGCCATCAGGCGGTCGTCTGGCAGACCGCGATCAACCCGGTCATCGGGCTGGAGCTGCTCGCCCGCGGCGACTGGAGCGGCACCGGCGTCCTCGGGCCCGAGGCGTTCGACGCGGTCCCGTTCCTCGACCTGCTCAACGAGTACGGCGCACCGTGGGCGATGGAAGAACAAACGCCCGCCTGATCAGACCGGGCCGAGCACCTCGTCGAGGAGCGCGTCGGTGAGCTTCACCGCACCGTCTTCCGCCAAGCTCGTGACCGAACGGCGGGGACCGCCACCGCGCACCCATCGGCCGATGACGATCTTGAGCCCGAGCACCACGACCAACGCGATGACCGCGGCGATCACCAGCCTCTTCGCACTCCCGCCGGTCGACGTCGGCTCGTCGGGTTCCGGCATCGTCGCAACGTCCGTCATCGCGCCGACGTTACCGGGCGATCCTTCGCGGTGCTCCGAACGAGTGGCCCTTACGCTACGAGCGGCGACGGTTCGGGTAGCGCTGGTTGAGGTACCGCTCGAGGCAATCGATGTGGACCGCGACGATCTCGCTCAATCCGGAGAAGCCGGCGAAGACGCGAATCGCATCCCGCTCCCGCACCACCGGTCGTTCGCACTCGACACACTGCGCACTAACTTCGGACATCCAGGTTTCCCTTCCAATGCTCCGACCCCGGGAAACCTACGTCCTCGGCTGCAAGAAGACACGGGCGGTGGGGTGCTCGGGCTCGGGCAGGGAGACCCCGAGCACCACGCCACCAACCCGTCCGCACTACGTACCCCGCAGCCGGGACCGCCAAACCGCGAGATGCGATCTTTCTCCGGAGTGTCGTGGCGCGCCGAGGCCCTGGTCCCGGGCAGGGTGGGAACAGGGCCTCGAAGCGCAAACGCACGATGTCCTGCCCTCTTGCGAGATCCAGGTTGGTGCGCTCGCCGTCGAGAATAGTGGCGGAATCGTGGCTGCGCATGGGCTCAATTGCCCATCCGCGCTACTGCAACGCTGCATTGCAACCGCAGCCGATCCCGGGTCGCCTTCACGGACGCGACGCGCTCCACTTCCAGAGCGCGGCGGTCGCCGACTCGGGGCGCCCGTACCGGATCGCGGCCCGCGGCTGGGCAAACCCGTGCTCGCGGGCCCACGTGACGACCTCCGGGGCGTGATCGATCCAATACCTACGGCGATCTGCGTCGGTCGGGAACCATGAGGGCTCGCCGAGATCGAGGAATGGCGCCTCCTCCGATGCGAAGCCGTCGACGAGCTCGCGGGCCTTCAGCACGTCGAATTCCTGCCTGACCTGAACCGCCGTCATGTCCGCATTGGTACCCAATCCCGGGGCTGGTGAACCCCCGGCATTGGTCCCTTTCGCCCCGGTCACCACGGCCTGCATGCTCGAAAAGACCCGCTCCGCCCTTCCGCGATGACGCGGTCCCTTCGTCGGGTCGCGCACTGCAATCGGTGCCGAGGTGGGACAATCGCCGAGGAAGCGACGACGAGTGGAAGAGGCACACGTGCTGGGTCAGCGACGAGGGATGCGGTTCACCTTCATCATCGTGGCGGGCGTCGTGGCGCTGGCTGCGTGCGGATCGTCGTCGTCGACGTCCACGCAGCCGACCTCGTCGACGGTCGAGACCGTCAAGGCGCGCCCGGCCGGAGTGAACCCGTCGAAGTCGGCGAAGATGGTGTGCGAAGCGGAAGCGCAGGGCGACCTCGCCGACTCGCTGGGCGTGAAGCCGACCATGGTCACGACGCCCACGTGGGTCGACCACGTCTATTCCTGCAGCTACGTCTACCCGGACGGCTCCTTCACCTTGTCGGTCAAGGAGCTCGACAGCGCCAAGCAGACGACGGACTACTTCAACCAGCTCCGCACCCAGCTCGGGCACAAGTCGGGCAAGATCGCGATCGGCCAGGGCGCGTTCGAGACGACGAACGGTTCGCTCGTCGCCAGGAAGGACTGGAAGGTCCTGACCGTCGACGTCAGCAAGATCCCACCGCGCTTCGGGAAGCCGCCGATCACTCCCACCGAGGTCGGGCTCGCGACCGCCGCCACGATCATGGGGTGCTGGAGCGGTACCTGAGCCTGAGGCGCCTCAGATGCCGCCGAGGGCGATCGCGCTGCGCTCCTTGATGCCGAACCACTCGCACAGGTCGAGGACGTCGAACACCCGTCGGCAGTTGGCGGTCAGGTTCACGAGCTGCACCGCCTTGCCCGATCGTTCCACCACGTCCAACAGCATCGTGATGCCGGACGCGTCGATGAAGGTCAGCTCCGCGCAGTCGAACACCACGCTCGGACGCGGACTGTCCTGCGCAATGGTGAGGAGGCCTCGGCCCGCGTCGGGGGCGACCGCGAGGTCGACCTCACCCACGAGTCGACCGTCCATGGAGCATTGCTCGGAATCGTGGAACACGCGCACACCTCGATCTCGGGGCGAGAGGAAGTGGCGCGAGGTCCGAGGGAGGGGCGGGGTCTGGACGCCGAACCCGAGCAGAACGTCGCTTCCGGGCGCCGAAAGCGCCTGCTCATGACCGTAGACGCATACCCATGAAGCCACAAGCGGTTCCGGATGGCCTCGACCGAGCTCGCGCGACCGGGTCACTCCACTCGGAGTCGGCGTTGGACGATGTCTCGCGCGACCTCCTTGAGCGGCCGACGTTCCGCGTACGCGTAGCCCCGCAACCGGCTCATCGCCTCGCTGATCGGCAGGTCCAGCTGGACGGACATCATCCCGGACGCCTGGTGCACGAGCATGCGGTCGGTCGTCGCGTCGAGCTCGGACGCGAACGCGCCAGGCGGCGCGCCGGCCTGGAGCTCGAGGACCGCATGCGTGACGAGCTCCGCCATGATGAGCGCGTCGACGAACTGCTCGCTCGACAGCTCGCCGGGTGCCTCGGTGTACAGGTCGAGCGCGCCGATGCGGATCGCGCCGATCTGCAACGGGAACCCGAAGATCGCCCCTACGCCCGCGTCGACCGCGGGCGGCGCGAACTTCGGCCAACGCGCGATGCCCGCGCCTCCGAGATTCGGCTCCAGCATCGGTCGACCCTCGCGGTAGGAATCGACGCACGGACCCTCGTCGCACGCGAACTGCAGAGCCTCGGTCGCTTCGATCGCCGCGTCGGATCCGGCGAGCGTGCCCCGATGCTCGTTGTCGACCATCAGCATGATGCCGGCGCCGGTCACCCGCAGGACGTGCACGCACGCGACGACGAGTCGGATGCCCGCATCGCGACCCTCCTCGCGATCGCTGGCGAACCCGTCGAGGATCCGCAGCAGCGCGTCCCGTTCCACCCGCAGCCCCTCACGCTCGCACTGACTGACACTGCCCAACGGGGACTGGATCGGGTGCGCCGAGCGTAGCCCCGCGCGCGGCCCCGCGACACCGGGCTGAGCCGTCGCTACCGACCGTGGCGGGTCATCGACGACTGGTGAGGGGCTCGCTCCCGGTCACCCGGCTCAGTGCCGGACGCGTCCGAGGACGCGGACGATCGCCACGGACACCACGACCCAACCGATGATGAGGAGCGCGGCGAAGCCGCGTCGCTCATCGGGCTCTCATGCGGGCGCCCTACCGTCGGGCCCATGCGACGCTGGGTGGGTGCCCTGTTGATCGGCGCCGTCGCGTTGGCGGGCTGCAGCCTTGCGTCCGGACAGCCCGCGAAGGCCGCCAAGAACGGGAAGACCCACTCGGGTTCCTCGGCGAGCCAGAGCAGCCCCGCGTCCGCTTCCACTCCGGCGGACACGTCATCGACGAGCTCGGCGGGCACCTCGCCGGCGACGACGGGCGACCCGACGACGGCGGTGACCGTCGAGACCGTGCCGACCACGACCGAATCGGTTCCGCCCGCCGCGGCCACGGGCGCGGCCATCACGTCAACCCTGGGCAAGCATCGCGGTCTCGGGAAAGCCGGGACGGCTCACGGTCGGCAAGACCGGATCCGCGCCAAGGGCTCGAAGAAGCAGCGCAGCGGGTAGCCCTAGCGCGGGATTTCGCCGCGCCCGGGGTGCTATCCGTGCTGGTCCGACATCGCTTCGGAGACGTAGAGCGGCTGCGAACACCTGACGGCGTCACGCGCGACCGGGCAGATCTCGCGCTGGTCGAGGGCTCGGACGTCGGGCGGCAGGTCCTTGATCCGGCCGTGCAACGGACACCGCAGCTCGTAGTGAGGGACCATCAAAATGCCTCCTGCTGGGCATGCTGAGGGTCTCGAGGCGGGGTCTGAGCACCAAGACCGACCGCGGTGCGATTACCCAGACGGGTCGGGGCGCAAACGCGGACAGTCGCTCCCGACAACCTCGCGACGCCGCTAGGGCCGGCGGCGGCCTCGGCGGGGCATCTCGCAGCGGTGGATCTCCGTGCCGTGCGCGGACAGGATCCGCACGTTGGGCTTGCCCGACGCGCCGGCGATCGTCGTCACCGTGTCGGCTTCGGACACGTCGAGATCCGCGCCGCACAATGCACAGACGTAGTTGCCGTCTTCGGTGTTCACGCCTCTCCCAAGGCGCTTCGGCCGGTCGCGCGGGTCTGGGCGCGTCGGGCTTCAGCTGCTGGAAGGGTAAGCCAGGCGTCTCGGGTGCGTCGAGGCTCCCGAGCCCCGTATCCCTCCCAGCCAGCCCCCCAAGGAGGCGCGACCGCCGACGCGGCACGCCCTTGCCTAGTCTCAAGCGCGCGGGGGCTCCGGTCGAGACGACATCGTGAAGGGAATTGTGGTTCCGAGCTTCCGAAAAATCGCCGCACTCGCCACGGCGCTCGCAGTGGTGGGCGCACTCGTGGCCGTCGGCGCACCTCAAACGGGCGCCGCGGTGGGTCCTCCGCCGTACACCGGTCCTCCGGTGTCGGCGCGGGAGAACGTCGTCTTCCTCTATCAGACCCCGGCGCAGGTCACCACGGCTGGTCAGCTGGCCAAGATCGGCCACCCCCGTGACATCGTCTTCGGCGCACACACCGACGATGTCGTCGCCGGGAGCGCGGATGAGGTCGCGCTCGCGCACTCGCTCGGTGCGAAGGCGTACAAGTACATGCAGCTCACCTGGTTCCCCACCGCCGCGTCGACGTGGATGGGGACCACCGCCGCGCAACGAGCCGCGTGGATGTTCTGCCAGACCGGCACGACGGCACTGCGGGACGCCAACGACGGCGACGGGCTGCAGCACCCCACGGAAGACTGGGCGTACGCCGACCTCAACGAGGCCGGGATGGCGGACGCCGCGTTGGCCTGGACCGCGCAGCTCAAGGCGCTCGGCTACGACGGGGTCTTCATCGACAACGGCGGGCGATCCCTCCATGGCCCCGGGTGGAACGTCACCTCCACCTGCACCGACTCCAAGATCAAGCCCGGCATCCGGTCGTCGGACGCGTGGATGGCGTTGACGACCCGAATCCGTGCCCAGCACCTCAAGGTCGCGATCGACTGGTCGTCGCGCACGCGCGCTCCCGTTGACTCGACCCGATCCCAACAACCCGGGACGGGTCAAGACCGACGTCGGCAACCTCTCCTGGGTGCTGCACGAGAACGCCGGGCATCCCAAGGAGAACTACCCGGGATCGGACCCCGCGTGGGTGACCAGCCTCATGTTCCCGTTCGAGACCTTGGTCGCCGGGAACGTGAATGACGCGCTGAACGGGCGCGGGCAGGTCGTCGAGATGGCCAAGGCTCGCCTGCCCGCGACGGATCCCAACCGGGCCAAGCAGGATGAGTACGTGTGGGCGCTCGCCAAGCTCAGCGGGCAGCCCGTCGCGCTCAACGCCGGGTTCGACTACTGCGGCGCGACCCCGGGGACGACCGACTGCAACCGCACCGGGTACAACCCGTCGCTCACCGACCTGACGCTCGGGAACCCGATCGACTCGGCGGCGTACCAGGCGCACTGCGACACCCGAGGCTGCATGTGGGTTCGACGGTTCCAGAAGGGGATGGTCGTCGCGAGCGCCTACGGCACCGCGACTCGGGCCGCCAAGGTCCCGTTGGGCGTCTCGGGCTGTCGGTTCGTCACCGCGTTCAACGGCGGGAAGCAGGGCGGCGGCAAGTGCGTCACCACGCTCGACGTGCAGACCGGACCGACGTCTCGTTGGGGACGCGTCTACCTCTACTCCCCGTAGCCCTGCCGGCGAAGACCTGCGTTCGGCACACGACCATCGAACGGCTCGGGGCGCGGGCAACGGTACATTCGTGCGCAGACGCGACCGGAGTACCGCACATGGTGATCACGATGCCGCAGCTCGGCGAGACGGTGACCGAGGGCACGATCGTCCACTGGCACAAAGCGGTCGGTGACGAGGTCGCCGAGGACGAGGTCCTGTTCGAGGTCTCCACCGACAAGGTCGACAGCGAGGTCCCGTCACCGGCGACCGGAGTCGTGCGCGAGATCCTGGTCCCTGAAGGCGCGACGGTCGTGGTCGGCACGCCGCTCGCGGTCGTCGGCGCCGAAGGGTGGCCTGACGACCTCGCCGCGGAGCTGGCCGCGCACCGGAGCGCCGAGCCCACCCCGGCACCGGCCCGATCGGTCATGGTGTCGACCGGATCCGAATTCGGGCCCGGCGCGACCGTGACCCGGGACGACGTGGCGCGCCGGCTCGACGCGCGCCAGCGCCCCCTTCTCCGACCCGTGGCCCCGCGAAGCGTCACGGCGCACGCCGACCAAACCCTGGTGCCCGGCGCCAACGACGATGTCGAACCGTTCACCGCGATCCGGCGGCGCACCGCCGAGCACATGGTCCGCTCGCTCCGCACCGCCGCGCACACGCTCGTCGTGATGGAGCTGGACTACTCGCGCGATCGAACGGGCCCGGCTTCCGGTGCGCGACGCCTTCCGTGCGGACGAAGGCTTCGGGCTCACGTACCTCCCGTTCGTCGCGCGCGCGGTCCTCGACGCGATCGCCGAGTACCCGCGCGTCAACGCGAGCATCGGCGACGACGAGCTGGTCGTGCACCGTGACGTGCACCTCGGCGTCGCGGTAGATCTCGACTTCGAAGGCCTCGTCGTACCCGTGATCCCCGATGCGGGTCGGTTGCGCCTGCGGGCCCTGGCGCGCGCGATGCACGAGCGGGCCGACGCAGCCCGAGAACGCAACCTGCTTCCGGACGACGTCGCCGGCGGTACGTTCACCCTGACCAACGCGGGCGGCTACGGCACGCTCCTCACGGGTCCGATCATCAGCCAACCGCAGGTGGCGATCATCTCGACCGACGGGGTCACGATGCGCCCCGTCGCGATCCGGTTGGAGGATGCCGACGCCGGCTACGGCATCGCGGTGCATCCGGTCGGGAACCTCGCGCTCGCCTTCGACCATCGCGCCTTCGACGGTGCGTATGCGTCCGCGTTCTTGCAGCGCGTCGTGCAGATCCTGGGGACCCGTGACTGGTCCGAGGAGCTGCGATGACCACGTCCGAGCGGACGGGTGCGGCAGGGACCGTGACTCGGCGACCAGGCGGTGGCGGACTTCCGGCTCGCGTGCATCTCGCGCGCGCTCGACGACCGGGAGATCACCCTGCAGAAGCAGACGCGGGTGTTCTTCCAGATCTCGGGCGCCGGGCACGAGGCACTGCTGCTCGGCCTCGCCCGCGAGCTGCGCCCCGGCTACGACTGGTTCTTCCCCTACTACCGCGACCAGGCGTTGATCCTCGGCCTCGGCATCAGCCCGGAGACGATCCTGCTCCAGGCGGTGGGAAGCGCCGAGGACCCCTCGTCGGGCGGGCGCCAGATGCCGGCACACTGGGGCTTCGCGGCCCAGAACGTCGTGACGCAGTCGAGCCCGACGGGAAGTCAGTGCCTGCCCGCGGTGGGCTGTGCGGAGGGCGCCCGGTACATCTCGCGACGCCCCGACCTTCCCGGATGCTCGGCGCACGGCGACGAGATCACCTATGTATCGCTCGGCGAGGGCGCGACGTCCGAAGGCGACTTCTGGGAGAGCCTCAACACCGCGTGCACGCTCCACCTGCCGGTCCTCTACGTCGTCGCCGACAACGGGTACGCCATCTCCGTTCCGGCAATCGACCAGGCGCCGGCTCCCGTCCACGAGCTGGTTCGGGGATTCCGGGGGCTGGAGGTGCACCAGGTCGACGGATGCGACTACTTCGCGGTGCGCGAGCTCGCGGCGCAGGTTGTCCCCCGGGTCCGCGCCGGAGTCGGACCCGCGCTGATCCACGCCCGAGTCACCCGTCCGTACTCACACTCCGCCGCCGACACCCAGAGCAAGTACCGCTCGAGTGAAGAGCTCGCCGACGAGGCGGCACGCGACCCGTTGCTCACGATGGCCCGCCAGCTCGTCGGTGCCGGCTTCCTCACCGCCGACGAGACGGACGCGGCGTGGCACGACGCCGTCGCGACCGTGGCCGACGCCGCCGCGCCGCGCTGGCAGCCCCGCGTCCCGATCCTCTCTCCGTCGCGGAGCAGGTCACGGTCCTCCCGGAGGTCGTCGAGCACGTCGCGCTGCTCGACGACGACTCCGGCGACCCCATGATGCTCGGAGAGAGCATCAACCGGGCGCTGCACGAGGTCATGGCCCGCGACGAGCGGGTCCGGGTGTTCGGCGAAGACGTCGCCGATGCCCGCGAAGCGCTGCTCGCCGGCGTGGAGGGGAAAGGCGGGGTCTTCGGGACCACCCACGGCCTCCAGCGGGAGTTCGGCCTTGCCCGCTGCTTCAACACGCCGCTCGCCGAGTCGAACATCATCGGCCGGGCGATCGGTCAGGCGGTCCGCGGCCTCCATCCCGCGCCGGAGATCCAGTTCTTCGACTACATCTGGCCCGCGATGCAACAGCTGAAGAGCGAGGCGGCCACCATTCGCTGGCGCTCCAATGGCGCGTTCACCGTTCCGATGGTCGTGCGGGTGCCGATCGGCGGATATCTGCAGGGCGGTGCGATCTGGCACTCGCAGTCCGGCGAGTCGATCTTTGCGCACGTGCCCGGCCTGCTCATCGCGTTCCCGTCGCGCGCACGCGACGCGGTGGGCCTGCTCCGCACCGCCTTCGCATGCGACGATCCGGTGCTCTTCCTCGAGCACAAGCACCTGCTGCGCCAGCCCTACGCCGGGGACCCGTTCCCGCCCGCGGGCTACCAGGTGCCCTTCGGTCGTGGGGCCATCCGGCGCGTGGGGTCCGACCTCACCGTCGTCACGTGGGGTGCGACCGTCCAGAAGTCGCTCGACGCCGCGGCTCGACTGCACGACGAGCTCGAACGCGAGGTCGAGGTCATCGACCTCCGCACCCTGGTCCCGTGGGATCGCGACCTCGTCGCGGAGTCGGTACGGCGGACCGGCCGCCTGCTCGTCGTGCACGAGGACACGCTGACCTGCGGCTTCGGCGCGGAGGTCGCGGCGTGGGCGGCGGACGAGCTCTTCACCGACCTGCACGCACCGATCCGCCGGGTCACCGCCCTGGACACGCACGTGGCCTACGAGCCGACGCTCGAATCCGCGACCCTCCCCCAGGTCGACGACATCACGAGCGCGGCCGCGAGCCTCCTCGCTCTGTGATCTATGGATCAGTTGAGGGGTCGCAGGAAGAGCGCGACGGTCTGCGTGTCCCGCTTGGTTTGCAGCTGCAGGTAGCGCCGGTACACGCGCTTCCAGCGCGGTGTGAGCACGAGGAACCGGTGCTGGAGCATCGACACCAACCCTCGGGACGCAAAGAGCTGCTGCGGGTTGAACGCTCGGTTCTTCGCGGTCGAGCCGGTGCGCGTCGAGGGACGCGCGACCGGCACCTTGCCGCCGAGGCGTCGGATTGCCGCGAGTCCACTCCGGGTGAGCCGAAGGCCGTCTCCGCGGATGTGGGCGGCGATCCGCTGCTTCAAGGCCGAGAGCTCGCGCAGCTCCGCGGGTCGCAGGGCTTCGTGGAACGCGACCCGCCGACTGCCCGCCGGTGCGTGATCGACGTCGTCCCCCGTCCGCACCCGCAGCGCCGCGTCCGCGTTGTGGCCCGTGAACCGACGGTTCGGTCCGAGTGTCCGCACGAGCACCTGGTCCCGCACCTTGAACGGAATGCCGCGGCGGTCGAGCTCGGCGAGTGCCGCCGAGCCGTAGGCCTGTGAGAGCGGCTCACCGCGCCAGTCCACGTACAGCGTGCCGACGTGCTCGAGGTCACCCATCTGATGATTGAGGTCGCGCACCACCGGTAGCGTGTAGTTCGCCGCGTCCGAGCCGCCCGCGCCGGTCGGGAGGTTGAGCACGACGAGCACGACCGTCAGCGCGGTGAAGCCTGCGACCAACGGCAGGTACCGGCGGGGGTCCTGCGCGAGCGCGCGGGCCAGGGTCGCGACCACCGCGAACGTGAGGAAGGCCGCCATCGGCCAGAGCCAACGGGTCTGGTACGCCGCGAGCGCGCCGAGCGGATCGGTCGGCGTGCGGATCGCCGAGACGAGACCGACGACGGCGGCAACCACCGCGGTGACGACGAGCGCGCCTGCCACGCGGTCGCCACGCCGTCGGGCGAGCACGAGGCACGCGACGAGAAGGAGCGCGCCCACCAGCGCGACGACGGCCGCAACGACGACAGAGGCGAACGAAGCGTCGTTTGCTCGCAGGGACCAGGGCTGCAGCCAGCGGGCCGTCGCGCCGGCGTACAACCGCAACCCGTGCTCCGCGCCCACCGTCGACGAGATCTTTTGCAGCGCGCGCGATGCGAGCGTCAAGTTGCCTTCGCCCGGGCTCGTGAATTGCTCGATGACGGGCTGGACCCAGCACAGGACGAAGACACCGACCGCGATTGCCCCCGCCGTGACGGTCCGGCGGCGCACTGCCGGCCACGAGTCGGGATCGGCACGTCGCCCGCGACGCAACGCCAGGGTCAGTCCGATGAGACCCGACACCGCCAGGACCGGCACGAGCAGGCCCAGGCCGAGGTTGGTCGCGAGCAGGAGACTCCCCACCCCCGCCGCGAGCGGGAGCGCGACGAGGTCGCCACAGCTCATCGACCACACCAGGACCAAGAAGAGCAAGAAGGGCAACAGGAGGCTGTTCGGTGACCAGGGGTCGAAGAGCAGCCGGCCACTCATCGTCCAGCACAGCGCCGCGGTGGCCGCGGCCGCCGCGGTGCCGAGCAGCGGTCCACCCCGTCGGTAGGCGAAGAGGGCGATGCCGATCACCGCCACGGCGTTGACGATCGCGACGCCGACCGCCAGACCGGCCCAGCCGCCGGAGAGCGCGGTCGGCACGGACAGCGCGTCGAAGAGGAGCGGGCCGGGGTGGTTGAAGCCGAACCCCGCGGAGATCGAGGCCGACGACCACGTGTACAGCAGTGGAGGATGGCTGCTGAAGACGTCACGGGTCCGGACTGCGATCAGGCCGTTGTCACCGACGGGCACCCACCCGTCCTGCACCGCTCGCACGGTCGCGACAACGATCGGAACGAGCGCCGCCAGGACCGACCCCCACATGAGGCATCTGACGGCACGCGAGGGTTCCGCCGACACCGATGCCACGCAGCTCCCCCCTCCCGACCCTCGAGCGAATCTCTCGGCCGGTCCCCCGACGGGGAGTCTTGTACCCAGGCTTCGCGGGTTTCAACGATGTCCGCGCGAACGCTTCCATGCTGGTCGGTGGGAGCGCATGATGGGCGGACGATCCGAATGGGACGAGGTCGCCGGCGAGGAGTCCCGCATGAGGCAGCTCGCACGTCGAAGCCGCGTGGCCCTCGTGGTCGTCGTCCTTGCTCTGGTCGCCTGGGCCTGCGGGCCGGGCGACCTCGACGTCACGTTCGGCCAGTCCGGCCGGGTCACGACCGACTTCGACTCCGCGGACGCAAGCTGTCAAGCGGCGCCGGTGCCGTGCGCGGTGGCGCACGGGATCGCACGCCAATCGGATGGCAAGCTCGTGGCCGTCGGCTCGGTCAGGGGACCTCAGGGCTTCGATTTCGCGGTCGCGCGCTACAACCCGGACGGCAGCCCCGACACGACCTTCGGCACCGGCGGCGTCACCACCTGGGATCTCAGCGAAGCCGACGTCGCGAATGCAGTCGCGATCTTGCCCGACGGCAAGATCCTGGTCGCGGGAAGCGCGACCTTCCGTGGCGACGTGCCGAGGGTCGCGCTGCTCCGCTTCAACGCGAACGGAACGATCGACCCGACGTTCGGCGGCGCCGCCGGCGGCGGGATCGTCTACGTGCCGACCGGCGTTGGCGGCGCGAACGCGATGGCCCTGCAGCCGGACGGCAAGATCGTCGTGGCCGGAGGGCATCAGGTCGGCTTCGAGCCGATCAACGGCTTCGCGATCGCGCGGTACCTCCCGGACGGGACCCTCGACACCGCGTTCGGCACGGGCGGGACCGCCGCGGCCAGCTTCGGCGAGGCGGGTTCGCAAGCGCATGCACTGGTCATCCAGCGCAGCGGCCGGATCGTCGCGGCGGGCGTGGGACCCGACCCCGAGCACGGCTTCGCGCTCGCGGGCTTCACACCCGATGGCGCGCTCGATCCTGGATTCGGTACCGGCGGTGAGGTCGTCACCCAATTCCGCAGTGCCTCCACGTTGGCCTTGGGCATGGCGAAGCGATCGAACGACAGCCTGGTGGTCGCGGGCTCGAACGGCGGCGCCTTCGCCCTGGCCCGCTACCGCGCGGACGGTGGGCTCGACGAGAGGTTTGGCATCGGGGGTCGGGTCACCACCGCGTTCGCCGTGCCCGCTGAGGCTCGGGCCGTGACGCTCGGCCGCGATGGCGAGATCGTCGCGGTGGGCGGCACCAACACGACCAGCTCCCCGACCGACGACTTCCTCCTCGCGGGATACCGGGCGGACGGGACGCTCGATCACCGGTTCGGCACCCACGGCCGCGTCACCACCGACTTCTTCGACGGCAGCGACCAGGCGGACGCGGCGATCACGCAACCGGACGGGTCGTACGTCGTCGCCGGGAACGCCGGCCAGGGCGCGTTCGGGGTCGCGCGATACCTCGGGCACCGTGTGGGTCCGCGGCCCGATGGCTCGTGACGACGTGACCGGTCGCTCACGGCGCCGGTGTCGGGATCAGCCCTGAGGGACGTACGCGCGCACCGCATCGTCGTCGGTCACGATGAGCGCGCCGTTGGCCCAGATCGGGGTGCTGAAGCCGGCGAACTCGCTGGTGTCGTGCAGCGGCGCGTAGGAGTGGCCATCGGTGCCGGTCAGGAGGACGGCGTTGAACGTGTCGGCCCAGTCGGTGGTCTGACACGCGATGAGCGAATCCTGACCGTTGAGCGAGCACGTACCCAGCACCCGTCGCGGATTGGCGAGCTCCCACACCGGCTTCGGCGTGCTGCCCGAGAGGTTCAGGCCGGTGGCCGGATCGAGCTTGCGGGTCGCGCTCGGACTCGCAGTCCCGCCGGATGGGACGTAGAGCGGCCAGGAGTAACCGCTCGACGACGTCTGGATGGTCGTGGTCCAGGTGCCGTTGACGGTGGTGTCGTTGCCGGTGACGTAGAGGGACTGCCCGTCCCAGATGGCACCGCTGAGGCAGGCCACCTCTCCGTATGGTGTGCCCAGGCCGACGTGGACGGCCCAGACCGGCCTCATGGTGTCGGTTCTGATCGCGTAGAAGTTGCCGTCCTTGTTGCACGCGCCGGCCATCTCCACGCCGGTGCCGCCGAGCTGGGCCCGGAAGATCACCGCGCCGGATGCCCAATCCGGGTCGCCGACGTTCGCCGGCTTCGGCGCCGCGAACTTGCCGGTCTTGGCCAGCGTCGTCGGGTTGAGCTTGATCATCGAGTACTGGTCGAAGTCGTTGTTGTCGAGCGGGGGGTGCGCCGCGTTCGTGTCGTCGTAGGTGCTACCAGTCGTGACGTAGACCCCACTCGGCCGCACGGCCGGCGCCGTCGTCCACACACCGCCTCCGACATAGAGATTCGTCGGCGGCGCAGGGTGGTGCTGGGCGTAGTACGAGTCGACCTGGCCGGGCATCGTCGAGTAGCTCGCACGGAGCGCGCCCGTCGTCTCGTCGTACGCCTTCACGCCGCTTTGCACGAACGGCGCGTCGCAGTACGAGCTGATCCCGATGTACACCAGCCCGGTCGCGTCGCTGTAGCTCGGTGAGGACCAGCTGAAGTAGTCGCTCTGGTTGTCAGGAGGGATCGTGTACACCTGGCTCGCCCAGAGCAAGGATCCGGTCTTCCCGTCCAGCTCCTGCAGGGTGCCCTGCGGTGTGTACACGTACAGAAACGGATTTCCGGCGCCGTCCTCGCGTACCGCCGGTGTGCTCACCAGACCGACCGGGTTCCTGGGACACGTCGCCGGCACCAGACCGTAGCTGCGGGACCAGGCCACGGCCGGAGCCCCGTTGACGATCTTGCTCGTGTCGAGGGCATAGAGCACGCCGTTGCCGGCAGCCAGGTAGACGTACGAGCCGGCCGTGACCGGCGTCGCCTGGATGGCGTCGCCGGGGTGGAAGCGCCACGCCTGGTGGAGGTGTGCGAGCTGGTCGGGCCCGAAGCCCGGGTCGAGCGCAGTGCCCGAGTTACCCGCACTGGAGTGGATGAACATCCAGTCGCACCCGCTCAGGGCCAGTGCTACGAGCACCACCAGTACGAGCCGCGCGACAACTCGTCTCTGTTCCTGCCTCATCAGTCATTCCTCGTCGTCACGACCCTCCGGGCGATGCCCCTGGAGAGAGGTGACGAACGGTGTGAGCGTACCAGGAGCTTGCAACGGGTCGCCGCGACCAGGAAGGCTGTCGTGCATGACGAGTGCCGCGATTGACGGTCAAGACCCGGAGGCGCAGAAGCGCTTCGTGATGAGCTCGCTCGAAGCGCAATTCGGGGACGCCATCGATCACCACGTCCTCGAGGCAGTTGTCGACGCCGACTTCGCACGGTTCGACGACGCTCACATCAAGGACTTCGTCCCGGTGCTGGTTGAGAAGGACGTCCGCGAGCGCATCCTGCACCGCCCCGCGCTCGTCGGGCGCGCCGGGGTCTGAACCCCGGAGGGAGCTCGCTCCCGGCGCGCGGTCTCGCCTCTGCCGAAGACGTCCTGCTCACGACCGCGACGAGAAGCTACGCGTCGCGCGTCGGCCCCGACCCGATTGTTCACCTGCTCGTTACCTGGGAATGTCTGGAGAGTTGAGTCTCACGGCCCATGGTCGCGACGACCGATGCCGTATACCGTCGTCGGGGTCGTGGTGGCTCGCTTGGGGGGCAGGCCGCCGGACGGTTGCGTCTCGAGGTCCCGGTTCCTTCCCTGCCAGGAACGCCGGGACTTCGACGCGTCGGGAGCACGCGGTGGCTCGGAGCCAATCAGCCGGGCCGGGCCTCCCACGCCGGCTGCTGGGGCTCGTCGTTGTGCACGACGATGTCGGCGTGATCGGTCGGACGGGCCGCGTCGAGGTAGAGCTGCTGCGAGGGCAGGTAGCGGTTGCGGAATCGTCGCTCGACTTCGGTGGCAGAACCGTAGAGCGCCTCGTCGCGGGTCCTGGCGCGATGCAGTGTCTCCTCGAACGCGGCGGACACGAAGATCCTCAGGTCCCACCGGTCGATCAGCTCCGGGCGCAGGAGGAACACGCCCTCGAAGAGCAGGACGGCGTCGGCGGACGCCGTCGTGAACGGCCGGGACCGTAGGGTCTCCGTGCTCTTGTCGTAGACCGCCGGCTGGAACCTCCGGTCTCCGCCCGGGCCCAGCGGATCGAGCAGGACCCGGTGCAGGGCGTCGTAGTCGAAGCTGTCGTGGTAGCAGGCTTCGCCCGAGTACACACCGCGTCGATAGCGCTGTGACCGCGGGAAGAGGAAGCCCTCGATCGACGCCCGGATGACTTCGCGGCCCGCGCGCGCAGGACGACGGCGAGCTCGTCGGCGAGCGTCGTCTTGCCGGCGGCCGGCGGTCCGTCGAGGGCGACCCGCGTCGGGTGCGCGTTCGTCACCGATCCGACCGCCGCAGCCAGACGGCTGAGCAGCTCATCGCGCGTGCCGTTTTCCACCGGGACGTAGTGTCGCGCCTTGTGGCCGTGAAGTGCTCGAACTGCGAGAACCGCGTGGACGCGTGGGTCACGCTCTGGTCTCACCCGGACCTGCTCATCTGTTATGAGTGCCTCGACTACCTCAACCGCCGTCGAGAGACGCAGATCGCAGTCCAGGGAGGCCTGAAGCCGCTCGCGGGATTCGACCCGATCTTCAGTGTTCGCGATGTGGCACGAGCCGTTGACCACTACCAACGCCTCGGGTTTGCCACCGAATACCACGACGCCACCTATGCCTTCGCTCGCTGGGGCAACCTCTCCATCCACCTCGCTCAGGACGACGAACCCGACGCGCACATGACGAGCGCGCTCTACATCCATGTCGACGACGCCGACGAGGTCGCGACCAATTGGCGCAAGGCCGGGATGGACGTCGTCGGCCCGGAGCACCAGGACTACGGCAAACGCGAAGGCCGCCACATCGACCCGGACGGCAACCTCATCCGGTTCGGCGGGCCACCGCGCGGAAGCTGACCCGCTACCCACTCAGTCCTCGACCTCGTCAGGGTGATCGCCAGTCAGAACTTTCCCGACACCGGACGGACTTCGAATTGCGACGTAACGTTCCCTTCATGAGCCGAAGGTCGCTCTCGCTCGTTGCGGTGGTGACCGTCGCACTGGCGGGGTTGGTGGGGATCGCCGGGACCGAGACGGCTTCGGCGGCCTCAGGCAGCCCGATCGGCGCGTTCGACACCGCCTCGGCCAGCTTTGACGGGAACGTGGGGCTCTACGGATGGGCGGCCGTTCCGAACGCCGCGCCCGGCGTGACCGTGGCCGTACAGGTTTCGCTCGGGCCCAAGGTCTACAACTTCGCGATCACTGGCCGATCGCGTCCGGACGTCGCGGCGGCGGTCCCGGGGGTCGGTCCGTCGACCGGCTGGGTCACAGCCTTCTCACCCGACGACCTCGTCAACAACTACCCGCACGGTACGACGGCGTGCGCCGTGGCTGTCGCGCTCCCGAGTGGACTGAGGACGCCGCTCGGTTGCAAGAACATTGTGATCTCGGGTGACAGCCCGTTCAATCCGGTAGGGGTCCTTGATAGCGCGGTGGCGTCGCCGAGCCTGGTGCGCCTGCGCGGTTGGGCCGGAGACCCCGACGGCACTCCTACGACGCAGCTCCGCGTGTACTTCGATGGCAATCTCGTCGCGAATGAAACCGCGGCGTTGCCGCGCCCGGACGTGAAGGCCGCGTTGCCTGCGCTGAGCACGACGACCGGGTTCGACATCTCGCTGGCGAGCCTTCCCGGTACGCACTTCATCTGCGTCTACGCGCAGAACAGCGGACGTCAAGGGCTCCAGAACTCGACCGTGGGATGCGTGACGCGGTTCGTACCCGGGATCCAACCGCCGGGACCTCATGACCCGCGCGGCAACCTCGAATCCGTCTTCCAGTCGGGCAACGGGCCTCCGTCGACGTTCGACCCGATCTATACGGCCTCGGGCTGGGCGTACGACCCCGACACGACCGGACCGATCAACGTCGTGATCCGAACGCTCGCGGTACCGGCGGATCCCTTCGTCCCTCCGAGCGTCGGCAATCTGACCACCGGTGTCGCCAGACCTGATGTGCAGGCTGCGTTCCCAGGCGCCGGACCCAACGCCGGGTTCAGCGCACCCGGCGCGACCGCCACCTTCTCCGTCAGGGCGTACTACATCTGCGCCTACGCGACGAACACCGGCCCGGGCGCGGACCGCCTCATCGGCTGCGTCGCCGGGCACCCCTAGACGAGGCGACCGAACGGGTCGCAGTGTGCCCGACGGCTATCCGGCCGTCCGCCCGCCGTCGATGCTCAAGACCGCGCCGGTGAGGTGCGCCGCGTCGTCCGACCAGAGGTGCACGACCAAGGCCGCGACCTCTTCTGGAGGTACGAGCTCACCGAGCGGCACGCTGGGCATCCCGGTCTCGATGTGACCGGGGATGGCGTGAACCATCGGCGTGTCGGTCAAGCCCGGAGCGATGACGTTCACTCTGATGCGCCGCGGCGCGAGCTCGAGCGCGAGCGCCCGCCCCACTGCATGCACCCCAGCCTTCGCGGCCACGTAGGCGAGTCGACCTTCGCGGGGTCGGATGGCCAGGGACGAGCCGTTCAAGAGGAGTGCAGCGCCGTCACGCACATGGGGAAGCGCCGTCACCAGCGTCATCACTGCGCCGGTCAGGTTCACCGCCAGGACACGGTCCCACTCGGTCGCATCGAGGGATTCCACGGGCCTCGGCGGCGGAAGCATGCCCGCGTTGGCGAAGACACCGTCGAGCGTGCCGATCTCTTGCACCAGCGTCGGGAGGGCCAAGGCGAGCGCATCTCGATCGGCAACGTCAATGCACGCAGACGCCACCATCCCACCCGCGCTGCGGGCCTTCTCGACGGTGGCCGCCAATCCCACCGGTTCCTCGTCGACCGCCGCCACACGGGCGCCCTCCGCGACCGCGCGCGCCACGGTCGCGCGCCCGATGCCACTCGCGGCGCCCGTGACGAGCACCGACCGACCCTGCAGCCGTCCCGACATGCGTCCACCGTACGTTGCGCGATGGCACTGCGTGATCGCGTTTTGCGATCTCGTTCACGGCACGACCGACCTGTCGGGCCGGCGGACCTCAGCCAAGCAATGCGTCTCCGAAGACGAACCAGCGCGTCGCATCGAGCCTTGCCGTCCAACCTTGGTCACCGAGAAGCGACTGCAGCTCTTCGGGCTCGTAGAAGACCTCGACAACCTGGTACTTCCTTCCGTCGTGCAAGCGGCGTAGGTCCAGATCCGGACCGTGACGGACGACGTAGGCGTCCTCGATCTCGCCAGCTGGACGCGGGTCGTCGCGGTTGTCGATGAGGAACACCCGACCGCCCGGCGCAAGGCAGGACCGCACCAGAGACCAGAAGGCCGCGAACCGTGACCGCGGCACGTGCGAGAGCCAGAAGGAGAAGAACACCACGTCATACGTCCTCTGCGGCTGCCACCTGAACAGGTCGGCAACGACGTAGTCCACATCGGGCCGCGCTACTCGGACGCGGTTGAGGTCCAGGGTCTCGGGTGAAGCGTCAACGACGGTCAGATGCCCAGCAGTGCGGGCGAGACGCGCGGTCCACCATCCGGTGCCCCCGGCCAGCTCCAAGACGTCACCCGTTGCGCCAAACGCCTCGAGCGCGGCTGCGACCTGCGCGACCTGCCGGTCCCAGTCCTCGGCCACGTCCGAACCTCGGTCGAAGCGGCCGCGCCGCTGCCACCACTCGTCGTACTCGGGCGCACGAGCTCGGTAATACGCTCGCTGCTCGGCGAGGAGTCCGTCGTCGTTCACGGGCAAAGTCTCTCGCATGCATCCTCCCCTTCACATCGCCCGGAAGTGCCGGCCGGGGACATCCCACGGCCCGGGCCAGTGTGCGTCGATGACGCCGGTCGTGCAGCAGATCGGCATTGAAGCGTTGCTTGCGCCGTTCGTGGGAGAGTCGGGGGATGCTCGAAATCGACGTTCGCACCCGCTTACGCGAGGCGGCTCTCGACCTCTTCGGCCGTCAGGGCGTGCAGGCGACCTCGACACGCGAGATCCTCAACGCGGCCGGGATACGCAACCCCTCTGCGATCAACTACTACTTCGGATCCAAGGCGAAGCTGATCGACGATCTGGTGGCTGAGCTCTTCAACCTGCGGTCCCCAGTGCTCATACGCCAAATCGAGCTTGCACAGGGTCCGGAGCCGCCCTCCATCCACGCCTGGGCCGCGATTCCGGTCAGTGGGTCCGCCGAGCTGATCACGACCGAACGGGGTTGCCTCTTCGCCCGGCTGTGTTGGGAATATGACGGCTACCTGCACCCCAATGTGTTTGAGGAGTACCTCGCCAGCGCCGATCCCGTCGCCACCGATTGGCTCGACGCCGTCGCCCGGATGCTGCCAGACCTGCCATTGCATCTCGCGGTCTTTCGCAACATCGCGATGTTCCGGACTCTCGAATGGATGATGGCCCGCCGAGCTAGTCGGCTTCTCGCCGGCCTCCCTCCTGATGCCGCCGGAGTGAGCAGCCCCGAGGAGTTTCGAGCCACGATGCAGGACGTCGCCGTTGGCATCCTCGGCGCCCCGCGGTCGTAACCGTCGAGTCCATCTCGCTCTGCGTGAAGGACTGCACAGATCATCAGGAGGGCTCCGTCACACGGCCAACCGCACTCGCGCGATGGCGTGCGGTCTTCCGCCCCGATCCGGCGTTCGGTGGCATCGCCTTGGTCGACCGGATGGCTACGACTTCAACGGCCAGATCTCTTGGAGCGCGAGTGCGACGGGTTCTGGGACGAGGTGAGCGACATCGTGGCCGAGGGCTGCGACCTCGCGAATACGGGCTGCGCGGACGAACACGAACTTCAGATCGCTCATCAGATACACCTGCTCGATCTCTGGAGCCATGTCCTTGTACATGAGCGCCTGATCGAACTCGACGGAGAAGTCGGTCACGGCGCGTAGGCCTCGGACGATGGCGTCCGCGCCCACGGTCCGGACGAAGTCGGTGAGTAGCCCGTCGAAGGGTTCGACCGAGACCGACGGCATGTCTTGGACGCACGCCTGAATCATCGAGACCCGCCGGCTCGTCGAGAAGAGGGTCTTGTCAGACGGTGCGTCGAAGACCCCCACGACGACTTGCTCAAAGATTCGTGCAGCCCGCCTCAGGATGTCGAGGTGTCCGTTGGTGACGGGATCGAACCTGCCGGCGTAGACGGTGATCATTCACACAGTGTGTCGCGTTGCCACGCGGGCATCCGAGAACCTCAAGCGGGCGCCCCTCCAAGTGTCGATCGGAGACGCGCCATATTGCCCGTTCTGGTGCGGGTTCGCTCGCGCAGGCCACGGTGCGCCGCTGACGCCAGGATTCTGCGCGCCTGCTGCCGTTCCCACTGAGCGTCGGTCAAGATCTTGTGGATGGACTCCACGATGAGGGACGCGCTCCCGAGCGAGATCGATGCGCTGCGGGAGCTGTACCGAAGATCTTCACTCTCCAACGACGGCGATCGAGCGAGCCTCCTCGCCCACCCCGAGTCACTCATTTGGCCTGACCTCGCACTCCATGAGTGCCGCACACGCGTCGCGGTGCGAGACCGCGAACTCGTCGGATTCGCGACCACCCTGGAAGTCGAAGACGTCATGGAACTGGAAGACCTCTTCGTCGATCCCGACTGGATGAGGCACGGCGTCGGAAGGGACTTAGTTCGCGACGCAATCGCAACCGCCACTCGCCGCGGCGTCAGACGAATCGAAGTGACTGCGAACGAGCACGCGCTGGGCTTCTACGAGAGGGTTGGCTTCGTTCACGACGGAGTGACACAGACGCGCTTCGGACCGGGCCTGCGCATGCACATCGGCGCTGCAACTTGACCAACTCTCGTCGATAGCTCGTAGTCGTCCGACTGAGCGATGGGCCCGCCGCCCAGGCCAGCGTTCGCCAATCTCACCAGAACAGATCGGCTGTTATGGGCTCGCGTCGGTGCCGAAGGCCTGGAAGCTCTCGAAGCTCGGGTCAATCCAATCGAGAGGTAGGCGGTATGCGCGAAGGCGTGTCTCCTCGCCAATCACCTCGCGCGTCCATCCCGCATTGGTCTCGAAGTACTGCACGGCGGTAGCGACCGACGGCCAGTCGCAGTCGTCGAGGATGATCAAGCCCCCAGGGCGCACAAGCTCACGCAGGAAGAAGAGATCGACGAAGACGTTGTGGAACATGTGGCTGCCGTCGACGAACGCCGCGTCCGCGACGAACCCCTCAGTCGTCAGCACTGGAAGGGCAAGTTGCGACCGTTCTCGCTTCAACTGGCATATCCCTGCGAGCCCTGCATGAACAAGGGCCTCCCATCCGGCATCGTCGAATCTGTCTTGGAAGGCGTCGACGATCAGGTGCCGAGCGGTGCTCTCGCCGTCTGCACCGACGATTGCTGCTGCAATCGCCAGAGCCGAGGCTCCGTAGGCCAGGCCAATCTCGATCACGACCCGGGCTCGCTCGGCGCGAAGCAGATCTCGCAGGTCGACGGCGACGAGATGACCGGCTGGGAACGCCGGTACATCTGCCGGGAGTGCCAGATCACGTTTGAGCGCGACGCGAGCGGGCTATTTGTCGAGGTAGACGACTGAGCAACCCGCAAGCGCCCGCGACGTCGCACCAGGTACGCGCAATCCGTGAGGCACTGCCTTCCAACTGAGTGACTGTGTTCCGCCGAGGGGGATCCGCGTGAACAAGGACTTCGCACAGGAAGAGGAGTGGATTCGCCAGAATCACTTGGCCTATGTGGGCTTGATAGGTGCAGGGCTGGTCATGGTGCAGCCGTTCCTCAACGCGGCGTCGCTCGACCTGTCCGCCAAGATCTGCGTTGTCGCCTTCGCAGTGTCGATCCCGCTCCTGGCGGCCCTTGTGATGGTCAGCCAGCAGGAATCCTTCAGGCGGCGCTCGGCTGGTTCAGGCCCTCGTCAACCTGGCGAAGCCGGTCGCGCAGGCGTCCGCCTTCGTTGGAGTCGTTGCCGGGTTCTGGCACATCCTGTGGTTCGCCGGCGTGGCGATGCTCGCAGCAGGAGTCGTCGCGTTGGGGGTCCATACCGCTGGTTACGCACGCTTGGACCGGGGCGAGGCGTCGGCGTCCCCGGAAGCCGGAGAAGCTGGCGAGGCCTAGCGATAGCTCCATGTGCGCGTACTGCGAGGTCAGGTTCGAACGCGATGCATCTGGGGTTCGTCGTCGAGGTCGACGACTGACGCGTCGAGGCCCCACCTGAAGCGGGGCCTCGAACGCATAATCGCAACGGTCCGGTGCTCTTCGTTGAGTTCCGGACTCCCGTTCGTCGCTCATACCGCCATCGGCGCGAGCAGACCGTCCTTGAGTGCGAATATCGCGGTGGCAGGAACGCCGCCGCCTAGCTGGGCTCGTGCTCCGGTCGTTCTGCCTCGTTCAGTGCTTGGCACTGGTCGCAGTGGCGCAGCCCGCGCCCGCCAGATGCGAGATGCTCAGAGTGGATGAGCTGTCCCGTCGGACAGTCGGAGCGGTCGTGGTAGACGCCGTTGCGTCTGTGGGCTCCGACTGAGTGGTACGGATGAACCTTCTTGAGCGTGTCCATGAGTCGCTCACCTCCCCGATGCGAGGACTCCGACCTCAACCCTTTCACAGGGACGCGCCGCGCACGAATGTGGCCGGAACGCGTCGAGGCCCCAACTCGGGGGGCCGGGTCAGGGCCTCTGAGACGCTCGCCTCGCCCCTGCCTCCTTGCGGGATTGGAGAAGCGTTGCGACCCGATGCTCGACCTGTCGGGTCTCCGAGAGTGGCCGAGCGGCTTGCAAGGCCACGGTAACCGCACAGAGCGGTATTGTCACTGACCTTCAGTCCCACTCAGGAGGACGGGGCCGATGGTCGAGTTCGATTGTGGTGAGTGCGGCGTTCGGTTGCTCCCGGTTCGTGCAACGAGTGGCCACGGCCTCACCGCGGGACGACGAAAGCCGGCGTATCAGTGGGCGTGGCTGACGTGTCCAAGCTGCGGCGCCGCCTGGGAACAGGACGTGGCCGGAGCCGTCACCAAACAGCGTGAGCGCTTGGACCGCTGACACGTCGGACGTGTCTCAAGCTACGACTGCTGGCGTGAGCCTCGGAGCGCGTCGGGAGAAAAGTTGTTGCACCGAGCGTTCGGGCAATCAACACCGATTGCGGTCGGTGCCTGCCCGCCGTTCCCGTCGGGTCGGAGCGCGTAGTGAACAACAGCTCCCGGGATCCTGCACACTGGGCAATGTCTGGATTGTGGGGTTCCTGCCATAAGACCAACACTACGACCGAAAAGCCGGGTGACGCGTCGAGACCCTGGCTCCAGACTGGAAATAAGCGGAGACAGGGCCTCAAGACGCGACGCGCGTGCGGCTCCAGCTACCCCCTCGAATAGGGACACCGTACGTTTGCGTACTGCCCGCATCGTCGGGACCCAGTCCCAACTTGAATTCGCCTGACACGCGTCGAGACCCCGACTCGGTCAGGCAAGTCGGGGTCTCGCTTGCACACCGGCCATCTCGGGCAAGAGAGGAACGGCGACATGTGAGGGTACGGGCCGAACGGAGCACCAGATTGCGCGTCGAGGCCCCGACACCAGGCAGGGCGGCAGCGGGACCTCAAGACACGCGGGCACGGCCAGTCCTGCCCCCCAGCGGGTTCAGGACTCGCCTGCCGCACCTAGACGGTACCCATCGGATCTGAAGCCAACCTAAGAGCTGTGGTTCAAGTCTCGGTCCGCGGGGGTTTCGCGTGGTCGACTTGACCGCATGGCCACCGTAACGACAGAGGTCTACAGCACAGTCTCGATCGCCGCGGCAGCTGGTTTCCTGGTCCTTGGACTCCTTGCCTCACTAGCCCTCAACGCGTTGACCAAGTGGGACGACACCTAATCGCGCCACCCCGTTCTCCCAAACGTCAACGGGCGGCCTCGTCGAACTCGACGACTGACGCGTCGAGGCCCGACACCGGGCAGGGTGGTGTCGGATCCTCTCGACGCTCCTGGTTCGGGCCTCCCTCCCCCAGAGGGTTAGGTCCGAACCAGAGAAACCGAGTGTCGGTCGGCGGGGTCTCGACCTGCCCGAGCACGCTCAACCGAATGCCGCCCCAACGTGAGCACCAAAACGGTAGCCCATCAGCGGCCATCAACGACCCGCGCACATTCTCGTGAGCATTCTGTGAGCATCCGTGTCCGCGGCCGCCACGCGGCGTATCACGACCCCCTGTGTTTATTGGTCGGGCTGCCGGGACTCGAACCCGGGACCTTCGGTCCCCCAGACCGACGCGCTAACCAAGCTGCGCCACAGCCCGCAAGCGGCCGAGTCTACGCAGACGGGCGCGCGGTCCCCGGACCGTTCCGGGTCACGCGCCTCAACCCAGCACCCACACGATCCCCTGGTACAGGCGGTAGCTCAGGTACACCGCGATCCCGACCGCGAGCAGCTTGAGGTGCCACGGGATCGGCGGGAGCGGCTCCTCTTCCTTCTGGGCCCGGAGCGCGGCGGCATCCGTTGCCACCTCACCCTCGTCGACCGTGTTCCCACAGGTCGGGCAGGTGCCGTCGGCGCGCACCGTCGACGGTGCCAGGTAGTGATCGCACTTCGTGCACCAGGGCACGGTGCTCAGACCGGAGGAACGCCGTGGCGGCGGTCGAAGTGCTCGCGCCGACGCGTCGCGGCCAGCGCGAACCGCGCCACGAGCTCGTCACGCAGATCCTCGGGCTGGATCACCGCGTCCACGACCAGCTCGGCGGCGAGATGCACCAGGTCCACGTCGGCCTCGTACTCCGCCCGGCGCTCGGCCACGAACGCCGCGCGCTCGTCGGGGTCCTCGATCGCCTGGATCTTGTTGTAGAAGACCGCGTTCACCGCGGGCTCGGGCCCCATCACCGCGATCGACGCGCTGGGCAGCGCCAGGCACGCGTCGGGATCGAACGCCGGCCCGCACATCGCGTACAGCCCCGCGCCGTACGCCTTGCGCACGATGACGCTGATCTTCGGCACGGTCGCCTCCGCCACCGCGGTGATCATCTTGGCGCCGTGGCGGATGATGCCCTCCCGCTCGACCTGGGTCCCGATCATGAAGCCGGGCACGTCGGCCAGGAAGAGCAGCGGGACGTTGAACGCGTCGCAGAGCCAGATGAACCGCGCCGCCTTGTCCGCGCTGTCGACGAACAGCACCCCACCCAGGTGCATCGGGTTGTTCGCGACGATGCCGACGGATTGGCCGTCGATCCGTGCGAACCCGATCACGAGCTCCCGGGCGAACAGCGGCTTGATCTCGAAGAACGAGTCTTCGTCGACGATCGCGTCGATCACCTTGCGCATGTCGTAGGCGCGCCGTTCCTCGGCCGGCACGGTGGTCGCGATCGGCTTGGCCGCGGCGCTCGGCGAACGCGCGGCGGATCGCCGGTGCAGCCTCCTTCCACGACCGCGGCAGGTAGGACAACCACCGCTTCGCCGCGTCGATCGCTTCGTCGTCGTCGGTCACGAGGTTGTCGCCGCATCCGCTGACGGTGGCGTGCATGCGGGCGCCGCCCATCTCCTCGAGCGTGACATCCTCGCCGATGACCTCCTGCGGCCATGCGCGGCGACCCGAGGTACATCGAGGCGTTGTTCTCGACCATGAACACGACGTCGCAGAACGCGGGGATGTACGCGCCCCCGGCCGCCGACGGCCCGAACAGGCAGCACACCTGCGGCACCCGGCCCGAGAGCCGGACCTGGTTCGCGAAGATGCGGCCCGCGCCCCGCCGGCTCGGGAACAGCTCGACCTGGTCCGTGATCCGCGCGCCCGCGGAGTCGACGAGGTAGACGACGGGCAGCTCCAGGCGGAGCGCGGTCTCGGTGAGCCGCACGATCTTCTCGACGGTGCGCGCGCCCCACGACCCGGCCTTCACCGTCGAGTCGTTCGCCATCACGCAGACGGGGCGCCCGTCGACCCGGCCGATGCCGGTGACGATCCCGTCTGCGGGCAGGTCCTGCGCGAGTGCGTTCGCGAGCAACCCGTCCTCGACGAACGAGCCGGGATCGAGCAGCCGATCGAGCCGGTCGCGCACGAACCGCTTGTTCTGGCTCGCGAGCTTCTCCCGGTCCTTCGCGAGGTTGCCCTGCACGGCGCGGTCGGTGTGCTTGCGGACCTCCTCGGCGCTCACGACGGGTCCAGTCCGGCGCGGCGCGTGCGCGGGCCCGACCGCATCACCTGCCCGGGCAGGTCGCGGCCGACGAGCTCCTGGGCCATGTGGGCGACGCCGATCAAGGCGTCCAGGTCCACCCCGGTCCCGATCTCCATGTCCTCGAGCATGTGCACCAGGTCCTCCGTCACGACGTTGCCGGTCGCCCCCGGCGCGTACGGGCACCCACCGAGCCCGCCGATCGACGCGTCGAACCGGCGCACCCCGCGCGTGAGTCCCATCAGGATGTTCGCGAGGCCGGTGCCGCGCGTGTTGTGGAAGTGCAATCCGACCGTGGCGCTCTCGACGCCGGCCCAGTCGAGCTCGTCGAGCAGCGCATCGACCCGCTTCGGTGTGGCCATCCCGGTCGTGTCGCCGAACGACACGCCGTCGGCGCCGGCCTCGAGCAACCGGGCCGCGGCGGTCGCGACCTCGATGGGCTCGACGTCCCCTTCGTACGGGCAGCCGAACGCGGTCGACACGATCCCGTCGACCGGGAGCCCGGCTCCGTGCGCCATCGCGATGATCGTCTTGGCGCCGTCGATCGACTCGTCGACCGACCGGCGCACGTTCCGCCGGTTGTGCGTCTCGGAGGCGCTGACCACGACCTCGAGCTCGTCCGCCCTCGCCGCGATCGCCCGCTCCGCGCCGCGCTCGTTGGGGACGAGGGCCCGGTAGGTGACGCCGGGCGCCCGCCGGATCCGGGCCATGACCTCCTCGGCGCCGGCCATGGGCGGGATCGCCGTCGGCGAGACGAACGACACGGCCTCGATCTGGCGCAGCCCGGTCGCGCTCAGCGCGTCGATGAGCCGGACCCGCTGCTCGACCGGGATCGGCGCCTCGTTCTGGAGCCCGTCCCGCGGGCCCACCTCGCAGATCTCGACCGTCTTCGGGAAGCTGGACATCGACCCGTCAGGCTACCGGGCCGCGCCCGTTTCCCCGACCCTGCGAGTCGCGCTCACTCGCCCCGGCGGCGGACGCGGATCTTCACCGGCGTCGGCCCGAGCGAGAACGTCTCGCGGATCGTGCGCTCCACGTAGCGCAGGTAGGTCTGCGGGAGCGGGCGGGTCGTGAACAGCGTGAACGTCGGCGGGTCGATCGCACCCTGGGTCGCGTACAGGATGCGAGGGCGGTGCCGACCGTCGAGCGGTGGTGGGTGACGCTCCTGCGCGATCTTGATCGCCCGGTTGAGCGCGCCGGTCGGGACCCGAGAGTGGTACGCCGCCTCCGCGGCCCGCAATGCGGGCAGGACGTGCTGGAGGTTCTTCTTCGTCGAGCGCGGAGAGCTTGAGGATCTGCGCGTAGCCGAGGAAGGACAGGCGGTCGGCGACGTCCTCGATGACCTGCTCGCGCTCCTCGGTCTCGATGAGATCCCACTTGTTCAGGACGATGACGACCGCGGTGCCGGCCGCGTCGATGCGCTCCCCCAGCCGCTGGTCCTGGTGCGCGACCCCCTGGGACGCGTCGATCACCAGCAGCGCCGCGTCCGCCTGGTCCACCGCGTTGAGCGCGCGCACGACCGACGTGTACTCGGTCTGCTCCTCGACCCGGCTCTGGCGGCGCATGCCCGCAGTGTCCACGAAGCGCAGCGGCCCGTCCGGCGTCTCGACGATCGTGTCGATGGTGTCCATCGTCGTGCCGGGCATGTCGTGCACGACCGAGCGGTCGTCGCCGACCATCCGGTTGAACAGCGTCGACTTGCCGACGTTCGGGCGGCCGACGATCGCGATCGAGAACGTTCCGTCGTCGACCGGCGGCTCGACCGGCAGGTCCTCGGGCAGCACCGCCACCAGCGCGTCGAGCAGGTCCCCACTCTGACGGCCGTGGATCGCGGAGACCGGGTACGGGTCGCCGAGCCCGAGCTTGATGAACTCCCACACGTCGTTCTCGCGGTTGGGGTCGTCCACCTTGTTCGCGACCAGCAGCACCGGCTTGCCCGCGCGCTGCAGGACCCGTGCGACCTGCGCGTCCTCGTCGATCGTCCCCACCGTGACGTCCACGACGAAGAGGATCACGTCGGCTTCCGCGATCGCGCGCTCGGCCTGGTACGTGATCTGCTTGGCGAGGGCCTCGTCGCTCTTCAGCCACCCGCCGGTGTCGACGATGCGGAAGTTGTGCCCGGCCCACTCGGCCACCAGCTCCTTGCGGTCACGGGTGACGCCCGGGTGCTCCTCGACGATCGTGGCGCGCCGGCCGACGATCCGGTTCACCAAGGTCGACTTGCCGACGTTCGGCCGGCCCACGACCGCGACGATCGGGAGGCGCGCGACGGGAACCCCGTCAACCATCTCCTCCGGGGCGATCCCGGTGTCGAGCTGCTCCGCCATCACTCCTGCTCCCGCATCACAGCGCCGCCACGAGTGAGGCGCCGTCGGTCGCGACGACCTCGACCGAACGGGGCAGATCCGCGACCGAGGTGCCGTCGAGGAACTGGTCGTTGGAGAGCACGACGTCGGGCATCAGGACCCGGTCGCCGGCGTCCACTCCTGCGAGCGC
Organism: uncultured Acidimicrobiia bacterium; assembly: GCA_963770105.1. GTDB lineage: Bacteria > Actinomycetota > Acidimicrobiia > IMCC26256 > JAENVU01 > Chersky-806. The sequence continues at coordinate 1,660,845 of CAVYOL010000002.1, forward strand.
GCGGGTGACGTCCCCGCCGGTGAGCAGGCCCGTGACGCCGATGTTGCCGCCGAAGAACTCGTTCTCCACCGCGAGGAGTCGGACGCGGGTCCCGGCCTGCTCCGTCAGCGCGGGCAGGAGCGGTGTGAGCACCGCCTCACCGTAGGTGCCGGTGAGCACCGTGATCGGTGCGCGGGCTCCGTCGCGCCGCGCGTCCCGCACCGCGAGCCCGCCGTTGGTCTGGCGCGGCGCTCGGTAGCCCTCCGGCGGCGCGCCGTCGACCCACGCGAAGAATCCCGAGCGGGTTCCGGTCGCGTCGGCCGTCCCGACGGTGCCGGCGAGCGCGCCGTGCACCTCGGACTCGAACACGCGCGCCATGCCGATCCCGTTCTCGTGCTGCGCGATGCCTTCGTACTCGTCGAGCGGCGGGAACGGACGCCCGGCCATGAGGTGGTACTCGTCGGCCGCGAAGACGAGCCGCCGGCCGAGCGCGTCGAGGTAGCGCGACTGCCAGCGCGCGATCGTGTCGAGCACCGCTTCCGCCTCGGCCCGGGTGTGCGGACGCATGTCGGGCTCCCGGTTGAACCCGCTCACCCCGAGGGGGACGACCCCCGCGGTCTCGAGCCGCGGGAAACGGTCCAGGATCCCGAGCAGCGTGTCCTCGAGCACCTCGCCGTCGTTCACGCCGGGGCACACCACGATCTGGCCGTGCACGGTCACGCCCGCATCGAGCAGCGCGCCGAGCCAGCGCAGGCTCGTGGCGCCCCGCCGGTTGCGCAGCAGCGCGGTGCGCACCTCGGGATCGGTGGCGTGGATGCTGACGTAGAGCGGACCGAGGCCCTCGGTGACGACCCGCTCGAGATCGGCCTCGGTGAAGCGGGTGAGCGTGGTGAAGTTCCCGTAGAGGAAGGAGAGGCGGTAGTCGTCGTCCTTCAGATAGAGGCTGCGCCGCATCCCCTTGGGGAGCTGGTAGATGAAGCAGAAGGGGCAGTGGTTGTCGCAGGTTCGCACCCGGTCGAAGACCGCGCTCTCGAGCTCGAGGCCGAGCGGCACCCCGGCGGACTTCTCCACCCGGACGTTGCGCTCCAGGCCGCCGCGCCGCAGCTCCACCTCGACGACCGGTTCATCGGCCTGCACCTGGTACCGGATGACGTCGCGCAGATCCTCGCCGTTCAGGGCCAGCACCTCGTCTCCCGCCAGCACGCCGGCGAGGGCCGCAGGGCTCTCGGGCGCGACAGCAAGAACACGTGCGGGAGGCATGGGTGGAGTCTAGGGCCGCGCTGGCTCGGCATTACCCTTGGCCGGTGGCCGTGCAGAAGGTGCTCCTCGCCCAGCCCCGTGGGTTCTGCGCCGGGGTGGAGATGGCGATCAAGGCGCTCGCCTGGATGGTGCGCATCTTCGAGCCGCCGGTCTACTGCTACCACGAGATCGTGCACAACCGGCTCGTGGTCGAGCGGTTCGAGGCGCTCGGCGTCGTCTTCGTGGACGACATCGACGAGGTGCCGGCGAACGTCCCGCTCATGTTGTCCGCGCACGGCTCGGCGCCCGAGGTGGTCCAGGCCGCTCGGGCCAGAGGTCGGTTCGTCGTCAACGCGGTCTGCCCGCTCGTGACCAAGGTCCACCACGAGGCCAAGGTCCGCGCGGGCAAGGGCTACACGATCCTGTACGTCGGCCACGCCGGCCACGACGAGGCCGTCGGCACCCTCGCCGTCGCCCCCGAATCGATCCGCCTGGTCGAGCACGCGGCGGACGTCGACCGGGTGCTGGAGTCCGTGTCCGACCCCCACAAGGTCGCGCTGCTCGCCCAGACCACCCTGGCGCTGCACGACTGGCAGGGCATCACGGACCGGGCTCGCGAGGAGTTCCCCGAGCTCTGGACCGCGACCCGCAACGACCTCTGCTTCGCCACCACCAACCGTCAGGAAGCCCTATCGGAGATCGCGGCGCGCGCCGACGCGGTCGTGGTGATCGGCAGCGCGAACTCGTCGAACACCGTCGCGCTGGCCAACGTCGCCAAGACCGCGGGCTGCCCGATCGTCCTGCGGATCGACGGCCCCGAGGAGCTCGACCTGAACGTGCTCGGTGATGCCTCGGTCGTCGGGGTCACCGCCGGAGCCAGCGCGCCCGAGGACCTCGTCGAGCAGGTGATCGAGCACCTGGCGCCGGTCCAGGGGGTCGAGCTCGTCAACGTGACCGACGAGGACGAGTACTTCCCTCCCCCGCGCGAGCTCCGCGAGCTGCTGCCGACGCTCGTCGGCCTGCTCGCCGCCGCGCTCGGCGCGCCGCTCGAGCCCGACCCCGGCCGCGCGTCCCTGCCCGACGACCGCTCGCTCGACGCCTCGACCGTCCTCGCCCACCTCGCCCCCTAGCCCTCACCCGACTCGTTTCGGGGCGTTGCAAGGTCGCTATGGCGACCCTCAGACTCCCCGAAACGAGTCTTCGAGCCGGGTCGTCAGTGGTCGACGATGGCCATGGCCTGGTCGAAGAGGCTCTGGAGCTCGACCTGCAGCTCGGCGGTGATCGCGGCGAGGTCGCTGCGCTTGCGGGTCGTCGCGTCGGGCGGCGGGGAGATCGGCGGGCCGACCACCACCGCGACCCGCCGCAGCCGCGGCAGCTTCTTGCCGCTGGCCAGGATCTCCTCGCTGCCGCCGATGCCGACCGGGACGATCGGGACGCCGAGCTTCACCGCGAGGTACGCGGTGCCGTCGAAGAGGTCGTCGACCGCACGCCCGTTGCGCCGCGTCCCCTCGGGGAACACCGCGACCGGCTCACCGGCAGCCAGTGCGGCCTGGGTCGCCTTCAACGCGGCGCGTGAGCTCGGCGAGCCGCGTTCGACCGGCACGCCCCCGAGCGCGGTGAAGAGCTTGGCGCCGAGTGGGTGCTTGAACAGCTCCTGCTTCGCCATGAACCGGATCCGCCGCTTGGTGACGAACGCGGCGAACGGTGTGTCGAGGTTCGAACGGTGGGTCGGGGCGACGATGTACGCCCCCGACGGCGGGACGTTCTCCTTGCCCCGGACCTTCACCCGGAACAGCACCTGGCACAGCCCCAGGACGATCGCGCGGGCCACCCGGTAGAGCATCACGTCGGCACCTTCGCCCGGTACTGATCGACGATCTCCGCGACGACGTCCGCCACCGGCCGGTCGGTCGTGTCGATGCGCAGCGCGTCGTCCGCCGGCGCGCAGCGGTGACGTCGCGCGCCCGGAGTCCAACGCGTCCCGGCGGGCCAACGACTCCCGCACCTCGGCGACCCCGGTCGGGCGCTCGGCCGCGGCTTCGTCGCGCTGGCGCCGCTCGGCGCGGGCTTCGTCGCTGGCCGTCAGGAACACCTTCACCGGTGCGTACGGGAAGACGACGGTGCCGATGTCCCGTCCCTCGACGACGCCACCGCCGTGCTGCTCGACCCACGCCCGCTGACGGGCGACGAGCTGCCGGCGCACCTGCGGGTGCGCGGACACCGCCGACACCGCGGCGGTCACCTCGGGGCCGCGGATCTCGGCGCTCACGTCGCGGCCGTCGAGCCGCACCGTCTCGTCCTCGAGCTCGATGCCGATGTCTTCGGCGATCCGCCCGCACATCTCGGCGTCATCGGTGTCCACCCGCGCCGTGAGCACCGCAAGCGTCACCGACCGGTACATCGCACCGGTGTCGAGCACGTGCAGGCCGAGCGCGGACGCGACCCGCGCGCCACGGTGGACTTCCCGGAGCCCGACGGCCCGTCGATGGCGACGACCCGCGTCGGTCATCCGCCCCCCAGGAGTCCGGCCAGGTCCGCTTCGAAGCCGGGGTACGAGATCGCCACGGCGGGCCAGCCCCGGACCGTCGTCTCTCCTTCCGCGGCGAGGCCCGCGACGGCCGCGCACAGTGCGATCCGATGGTCGCCATGGCTCTTCAGCGTCGCGCCCCGAGGTGCGCCGCCGCGGATCGTCAGCCCGTCGGCGTGGGCCTCGACCCCGATCCCGAGCTGGGTGAGCTCCTGTTCGAGCGCGCCGATGCGGTTCGTCTCCTTCACGGCCATCTCCGCGGCGTCGCGGATCGTCGTGACGCCGTCGGCGAACGCAGCCGCGACGGCGAGGACCGGGAGCTCGTCGATGATCGCCTCGTGCCCGCGGATCTCGATGCCGTGCAGCGGCGCCGCCTCGACCGCGATCGTGCCGACCGGCTCCCCCACCCGCGTCTCGGTGACCGTGACCTCGATGCGCGCGCCCATCTGCCGCAGCAGGTCGAGGTACTCGATCCGGCCCGGGTTGAGGCTGACGTCCTCGATCACGATCGACGATCCGGGAACGATCGTCGCCGCCACGACGAAGAACGCGGCCGATGACGGATCGCCGGGCACCGCGAGCTCGAACGCGGCCGGCGCGCCCGCACGGACCCGCAGGGTGTGGTCGTCGACCCGCTCGATCGGTGCGCCGAGCGCGTCGAGCATCCGCTCGGTGTGATCGCGGCTCGGCGCGGGCTCGACGATCTCGGTCTCCCCGTCGGCCTGCAGCCCCGCGAGCACCAGCGCGGTCTTCACCTGGCCGCTCGCGACGGCCAGCTCGTGGCGCACTCCCGTCAACGCACCCCCGCGCACCGTGAGCGGGGCGAGGTCGCCGTCGGCCCGGCCGTCGAGCCGGGCGCCCATCGACCGCAGCGGCGCCACCACGCGGCGCATCGGCCGCTGCGAGAGCGACTCGTCGCCGGCGAGGATCGAGAGGAACGACCGGCCGGCCACGAGCCCGCACAGCATCCGCATCGTCGTCCCCGAGTTCCCGCAGTCGATGACCGACTCGGGCTCGCGCAGCCCGTCCACCCCGCGTGCGGTGATGGAGGCCGTCCGGTCCGCGAGCCGGGCCCGCACGCCGAGCTGCTCGAGCGCCCGCGCGGTGCGCGACACGTCTTCGCCGTCGGCCAGGTTCTCGATCCGGCTGCGTCCGTCGGCGAGCGCCGCGAACAGCAGCGCGCGATGCGAGATGCCCTTGCAGCCGGGCAGCGCCAGCCGACCGCGCAACGGCCGGCCACCGCGGACGACGAGCTCCGGGGCCAGGCTCACGGCAGCGCGCTCCGGGCCGGGTGGTATCCGACGTCCGCCAGACCGGACTCGAACGCGTCGACCCCGTCCTCGGGCACGACCATGACGATGCACGCCCGCCTCACCCTCCATCGAGTGGGCGATCTCGAGGTCGGCGATGTTCACGCCCAACCGGCCCGCGAGCATCGTGATCTCGGCCAGCACGCCCGGACGGTCGGGCACCGGCACCCGCAGCTCGACGAGCGGGCCTTCCACCGTGGCGTGGCGCGGCAGGTTGCGCCGGGCCGACCGCGCCCGCTCGAGGACCTGGAGCAACGCGTCGGCGTCGCCCGCGACCACGAAGCCGCGCACGACCGCGAGCGACGCGCAGGTAGTCGTCGAGGCCCGCGACGATCGCGTCGCGGTTCGCGATGCAGATGTCGGGCCAGATGCCCGGATGGCCGGCCGCGATCCGCGTCATGTCCCGGAACCCACCGGCGGCCAGGCGCAGGAGCGTCGAGTGCTCCTCGCCCGTCGTCGCGGCGACGTCCATCAACGTCGTCGCGGCCAGCTGCGGGACGTGGCTGACGACCGCCACCATCGCGTCGTGATGCTCCGGGGTCACCTCGATGATCTCGGCGCCGAGCTCGGCGACGAGGCTGCGCACGGCCGTGTGTGCGTCCGGATCGGTCCAGTCCGTCGGAGTGAGCACCCAGGTCGCCCCCGCGAACAGATCCACCTCGGCGCCGAGCAGGCCGTCCTGCTCGGAGCCGGCCATCGGGTGCCCGCCGACGAAGCGGGCCGCGAGGTCCGGCCGGGCCTGCTCCACCTCGTGCAGGATCGGCGCCTTCACCGAGCCGACGTCGGTCACGACCGCGGCCCCGGCGTCGAGCGCCTCGATGACCAGCTCGGCGACGGTGCCGACGGGCGTCGCGATGATCACGATGTCGGCGCCGTGCGCGGCGTCGAGCATGCTCTCGGCGACGTCCGCCGCCGCGCCCATCTCGACCGCGCGCGCCGCCTGCTCCGGATCGGCGTCGAACGTGCGGACGTCGGCGCCGGCGCGCGTCAGGGCCAGGCCGATCGAGCCCCCGATCAGGCCGGCTCCCACGATCGCGACTCGGCGGACCACTACTCGGGCAGATCGTCTCGGAGGGACTTCGCCGCGCCGAGGTAGACGTGGTGGAGCTCGGTCCGGTCGCGCTCGGTGTACAGGTGCATGAGCACGCGGATCGCGCGGGGCATCCCGCCGTCGATGTCGAGCTCGCGGGCGCAGATCAACGGGACGTCGCCGAGCCCGAGGGCGCGCGCGGCGGTCGCCGGGAACTGGGCGTGGAGATCGTCGGTGGCGGTGAAGATGATGCTGACGATGTCCTCGTTCTCGATCTCGTTGCGGAGCAGCATCTCCCGGACCAACCCCTGGGTCTTCCGGTCGATCTCCTCGAGCGAGTCCTCGTCACAGGTCGTCGCGCCCCGCAGCGCCAAAAGTCTCATCGCAGGCGCACGCTACCTGCGCCCACGCGACCGCTCTCGCAATTCCGGCGGTCACGCATCGGGCTCGCCCGACGCCGCGTAGAGCTCTCGAACCTCGTCGGTGCGGAGCTCCCGCCAGGCGCCCGGGGCGAGGTCCCGGTCCGCCAGCTGACCGATCCGGGTCCGCACCAGCCGTCGAACCGGATGCCCCACCGCTTCGCACATCCGCCGCACCTGGCGGTTCCGACCCTCGTGGATCACCATCTCGATCGCCGCGTTGTCGTCACGCGACTGCAGCAGCCGGACCTCGGCCGGCGCACTGGGCCCGTCCTCGAGATCCACGCCCTCCCGGAGCCGCCGCAGCGCGCCGCGACTGGGCACGCCCTCGACCTCGACGAGGTACTCCTTCTCGACGCCGTGGCTCGGATGAGTCAGCCGTTGGGTCAGCGTCGCCGTCGTTGGTGAGCACGAGCAGGCCTTCGGTCTCCCAGTCGAGTCGTCCGACCGGGAAGACCCGGGGCTCGTTCGGCACCAGCTCGATGACGGTCGGACGGCCTTCGGGATCGTGCGCGGTCGTGACGACGCCGCGCCGGCTTGTTGAGGAGGTAGTAGACGAGCCCGGTCTGGGTCACGACGGGGACACCGTCGAGCTCGATGTGGTCCAGCTCCGGATCGACCCGGCGCCCGAGCACCGCCACCTCGCCGTCGACCGTCACCCGACCGTCCGCGATCAGGTCGTCACACACTCGGCGCGAGCCGAGACCCGCCCGGGCGAGGACCTTCTGGAGCCGCTCCCCGTCGGTCGGGGCGGTCAAGCCTCGGGCTCGGTGAGGTCCACCTCGACCTCGTCCACCACCGCGCGCTCGCCGAACGGACCGTGCACGACCGGCGGCGGTGCGGTCTCCCAGTCGGTGGCAGCCGCCGCGTCGCGCGTCCGGCGCCTCGCCGGCCGCTGAGCCGGATTCCAGCTCCGCTTCCGCCGCGACCTCGGCGTCGAGCTCGGCCTCGAGCTCCGACGTGCCGGTTGCCACCGCCTCCGCCTCGGCCTCGGCGCCCGCGTCGGTCTCGGCCTCGTCGAGCTCGGTGGACGGCTCGGGCTCCGGCTCGGTGCGCAGCAGCAGACCGCGCTCGAGGGCTTCGACCACCGACGGCTCCGGCACGAACTCCGCCAGTGGCGGAAGGTCGCGGAACGAGTCCAGCCCCAGGCGCTCGAGGAACAGCTGCGTGGTGCCGTAGAGGATCGCCTGACCGGGACCCGGGTCGTGGCCGACCTCTTCGACGTAGCCGCGTTGCTCCAGCGTGTTCAACGTCGACTCGACGCTCACGCCCCGGATCGCCGCGAGCTGCGCGCGCGACACCGGCTGCTTGTACGCGACGATCGCCAGCGTCTCGAGCGCCGGCGCGGACAGGCGCGCGGTCTGGCCTTCGAGCACGAACCGCTCGACGTACGCGGCCATGTCCGGGTGGGTCTGGAACCGGTAGCCGCCCGCGACGCGCACCAACGTGAAGCCGCGCGCCTCGCGCTCGTACTCCTCGGCCAGCTCCGTGCAGAGCGCTTCGACCTCGGTGACCGGGATCTCGACCAGCTGAGCCAGCACCTGCGGCTCGACCGGCTCGATCGCCGCCATGACGACGGCCTCCACCGCGCGGGCGCGCTTCCGTGATCACCCGTTCCTCCATGAGCTGGCTCCTCAGCCGACCGGCGTGGGTACGTCGTCCCAGTCGTCGAGGCTCTCGTCGTCGAGGATCCGCTCCCCTTCGGAGAGTCGGCGCACCTGCAGGTCACCGAACGTCTCGACCTGGGTCGAGATCGACCACACCCTGCTTGAACAGCTCGAGGACCGCGAGGAACCGCACGATGAGCTCGATGCGATCCTCGATCCCCGCGACCAGGTCCCGGAAGCTCATCGGCCGGCCGTAGGGCAGGGAGAGCAACACCGCTTCGGCCGCGTCCCGGACGCTGGCCCGGATCGGCGCGACGTGGAACGTGTCGACGACCGGATCCGACCTTGGGCGCCAGACCCCGCTCGGCCGCGCCCAGCAGCGCCTTGAGCGTGACCCGCTCGAGCGGGTCCGGGGCCATGGACCGGAACGGCTCTTCGGGACCCGCGGTGCGCGGCACCGAACGGCTGCCGACGCGCAGGTGCCCGGCGAGCACGGCGGCGGCGTCCTTGAACGTCTTGCACTCGAGCAGGCGACCGAGGAGCAGGTCCCGCTCCTCGAAGCGCAGCAGCTCCTCGTCGAGCTCGCTCATCTCCGCGCCCGGGAGCAGGCGGCGGGCCTTGAGCTCGACGAGCGTCGAGGCGATGAGCAGGAACTCGGTGGTCGACGTCGAGATCGAGCCGGTCGAGGCGGTCGATCTCGACCAGGAACGCGTCGATGACCTGGGCCAACGACACCTCCCAGAGCTCGACCTCCTCCTTGAGGATCAGGTGGAGCAGGAGGTCGAACGGTCCCTCGTAGACCGGCGTGCACACCTCGTAGGCCATCGCTGGACCAGGTTACAAGAGCGCAACCCCCGGTCTGCGGACCTGCGGCCCCGGCTAGCCTCGCTCGCCGATGACCCGTGTCTTCTCAGGAATCCAGCCGACCGGCGAGATGCACCTCGGCAATTACGTGGGCGCGGTCCGGCGTTGGGTCGAGGACCAGAACCGGGCCGACGCGCTCTACTGCGTGGTCGACCTCCACGCCATGACGCTCCCCTACGACCCCGACGAGCTGCGGTCCGGGAGCCGCCGGCTGGCCATGCTCCTGCTCGCCGCCGGGCTCGACCCGCAGCGCTGCATCGTCTTCGTGCAGAGCCACGTCCCCCTGGTCACCGAGCTCACCTGGATCCTGAACGGGGTCGCCACCTACGGCGAGCTGCAGCGCATGACCCAGTTCAAGGACAAGGGCCAGGGCCAGGTGTCGGTGAGCGCCGGCCTGCTCGACTACCCGGTCCTCATGGCCGCCGACATCCTCCTGTACGACACCGACGAGGTCCCGGTCGGCGAGGACCAGACCCAGCACGTCGAGCTCGCCCGCGACATCGCGATCCGCTTCAACCACCGGTTCGGCGACACCCTGGTCGTGCCGAAGGCCACGATCGCCCGGGTCGGCGCCCGCATCAAGGACCTCCAGCACCCCGAGTCGAAGATGTCGAAGTCGAGCGAGTCGCCCCAGGGCACGATCCTGGTGCTCGACTCCCCGGCCGCGATCACCAAGAAGGTGAAGTCCGCGGTCACCGACTCCGGCTCCGAGGTGCGGTTCGACCCGGACGAGAAGCCGGGCGTGTCGAACCTGCTCGCGCTCTACGCGGCCGCGACCGAGACGACGGTCCACGACGCGGAGGCCGAGTTCGCGGGCCAGCAGTACGGCGCGTTCAAGGGTGCCGTCGCCGAAGCGCTGGTCGAGTACCTCCGCCCGGTGCGCGAGCGGTACGAGGAGCTCGCGGCAGACCCCGGTGAGGTCGCGCGCATCCTCGCGGCCGGCGCGGAGAAGGCGCAGGCGATCGCCACCGTGACGATGGACCGCGTGCGCCGGGCGACCGGCTTGTTGCTGCCGGAAGGCTGAGCCCGCCGCGCCCGCGCGGTCCTAGACCTGGTCGGCCTCGTCGAGCACGACGACGACGTCGTACGGGATGGGCAGCTCCGCCCAGGTCTCCGGGTGATGGTGCGCCTCGGACCACACCGCGGCGTCCTCGCGCCCGCCGGCGCGTCGGATCTGCTCGGCCCCGAGCTCGCCGTGACGCGCGTAGAGCGCGATCCGGTAGCGCCAGCCGCCCCCCGTCGACCACCGCTGCACGCGCGCCGGGCCGGACCTCCCGAGCACCGCGACGGTGGCGACCGCCCGGCCCGGCACCGAGAGGCCCGCGTCGTACTTCCCGACGTCGTGCAACATCGCCGCCGCGAGCCACCGCGTCTCGGCGCGGGGAGCGCCGAGCGCGGCCTGCGCGCGCTGGGCCACCTGGAGCGCGTGCCGGCGATCGTGGTTCGGCAGGCGCCGGAACAGCAGGAGCTCCTCCGGCTCGAGCACCTCCGCCGCCCACGCCTCGTCTTCCACGGGAGGCGGGCCGGGCCGGAGTGCACCGACGAAGCGGCGGGCGAGATGCGTGAGGTTCATTGCACGATGAAGCGGAAGAGATCGTTCTGGAACGGATCGATGATCTTGCTGAGGATCGGAGTGAAGAAGATCAGCGCGAACAACAGGAGCATGCCGTACGGGCGGAACCGGTACCAGTGCGGAAGCCATTCGTCCGGGAGCACCCGCTCGAGCAGCGACGATCCGTCGAGCGGCGGGATCGGCAACAGGTTGAAGACCCCGAGGAACAGGTTCGTGAGCGCGAAGTAGTACGCGATCTGGAACGTGATCGGCAGGTCGTTCAGCGTGTCCGAGGGCAGGATCGTGATGTGGTCGAAGATGTACTTGGCCACGACCGCGCCGATGCCCATCAGGACGAAGTTCGTGAACGGGCCCACCAGCCCGACCCAGAGCATGTCGCGGCGTGGGTTGCGGAGCTGGTTGGGGTTCACCGGCACGGGCTTCGCCCACGCGATGACCGGGATGCCGGTGATCGCCCCGAACGCCGGGAGGATGATCGATCCGAACGGGTCGAGGTGCGGGATCGGGTTGAGGGTGAGCCGACCGGCCTTCCTGGCCGTGTCGTCACCGAACCAGAGCGCGACGACGCCGTGGCTGATCTCGTGGAGGATGACCGCGATGACCAGGCAGCTGAAGTAGATGACCGAGGTCTGAAGGTCCAATCCGGCTACCGGGGTGCCGAGGCGCAGGTCATGCAGAACCGGGCCGACGGCATGGCTTCGAGCCGGCCCTCCGCGATCTGCTGACCACAGGACTCACAGGTCCCGTAGCTGTCGTCCTCGATCTTCGCGAGCGCGTCGTCCACGTCACGGAGGGTCTCGAGCAGGCTCGTGGCCAGCGCGTCGACCTCCCCGCGTTCGGCGGTCACCTGGCCCGAGTCGGCGAAGCCCTCGTCGAAGTCGAGCTCCCCGCCCTCGCGGTCCGCCGGGCTGCCCGAAACCGCGTCCTTCGGGGCGCGACCGATCGCGCTGAGCTGGGTCATCAGGTGCTCGTGCTCGGCCGTGAGCTGGTCGCGCCGCGCCCGCTCCGTGGTCTCCGCCATGGGGTCAGCCTACCGCTGACCAGCACCGACCCGGGCCCGGGGATGGGCCAGCTCGTAGACCGCCCGGAGCCGCTCGGGCGAGACCTTCGTGTACACCTGCGTGGTCGAGAGGCTCGCGTGGCCGAGCAGCTCCTGGACCACGCGGATGTCCGCGCCGTGGTCGAGCATGTGGGTCGCGCACGAGTGGCGGAGCACGTGCGGCGACAGCCGGCCGTGCAACCCGACCCGGTCACCGGCGGTGGTGACGATCTTCCAGCACCCCTGCCGGGTGAGCCGGCCGCCGCGCGCGTTGAGCAGCACCGGATCGCCCGGGACCCGGCTGCGCGTCACCGGATGCTCGAGCGCGGGGCGCCCGCGCTCGAGGTAGTCCTCCAGCGCGCCCCGGGCCGACCGCCCGATCGGGACCACCCGCTCCTTGTCGCCCTTCCCCACCACCCGCACCAGCGCGCCCTCGAAGTCGAGGTCCCGCCGGTCCAGGCCGACCAGCTCGCTGATGCGCACGCCGGTGGCGTACAGCGTCTCGAGGATCGCCCGGTCGCGCAGGGCGCGCGGATCGTCGCCGACGACCGCGCCGAGGAGCGCTTCGACCTCGTCCTCGGTCAGCGCCTTGGGGATGCCCCTGGGGCACCCGCGGCGCACCGACCTCCTCGCTCGGGTCCTCGTCGACGAACCCCTCTTCGAGGCAGAACCGGTGGAACGACCGCACCGCGACGAGCGCGCGGGCGATCGACGCCGGGGCGTACTTCGGGTTGCCGTCCTCGTCGCGCGCCCGCTTCAGGTGGTCGACGTACGCGGAGACGGTGCCCTCGTCGACGAGCGCGGCGTCGCTCAGGCCGTGGCTGCGGAGGTAGTCGGCGTAGCGCCGCAGGTCCCGCCGGTACGCGGAGAGCGAGTTGGCGGCCAGACCCCGTTCGACCGCGAGCCAGCTGTCGTGCTCCTCGAGCAGGAGGGCGAGCTCGTCACCGTCCGGCATCGAGGTACCGGCGGGTCAGCATCCAGCCGATGATGCTCTTGGCGTCGCGCAGCTCGCCGGACGCGATCAGGTCGTCGAAGCTCGCCAGCGGCACGCGCTCGAGCGTCATCGCGCGCTCTTCCGGCCCGATCGCGGCGTTGCCACCGAGGTCCTCGAGGTCGAGCGCGAGGAACAGGTGCGTGTACTCGTCACAGAAGCCGGGCGTGTTGAAGAACTCCGCGAGCTTGACGAGCCGACCGGGCCGGTAGCCGATCTCCTCCTCGAGCTCGCGGCGCGCGGTCTCCTCCGGCGGCTCCCCCTCCACGTCGCGCTTGCCCGCGGGGACTTCGAGCAGGGTGTCACCGACCGCAGCGCGGTACTGGCGCACGAGCAGCACGTCGTCGCCGTCGATCGGGACGATGACGACCGCACCCGGATGGTGCACGACGACCCGGGTGAACTCCTCGGCGTCCGGAGCCTTGATCCGTTGCTCGCTGATGCTCAGGAAGCCCAGCTCCGCGACGACTTCCGAACCCAGGACGCGGAACTCCGGCACGCTGCGCTCAGCCGACGGGCGGCGTCACGAGACGTCGACGGGCTCGGCGATGAGCGGGAGGCGCGGCATGCGGCCTTCCGCCCGAGCCCGCGCCGCCAGCACGAATGCCGCGAACAGCGGGTGCGGCCGGTCCGGACGGCTCTTGAACTCCGGGTGCGCCTGGGTGGCGACGAAGAACGGGTGCATCGACGTCGGCAGCTCGATGAACTCGACCAGCCGGTCGTCCGGAGAGGTGCCCGAGCAGACCAGGCCCGACTCCTCGAGCCGGCGCCGGTAGTTGTTGTTCACCTCGTAGCGGTGGCGGTGGCGCTCGTACACGACCTCTTCGCCGTACGCGTTCCGCACGATGGAGCCCGGCATGAGCTTGGCCGGGTAGGCGCCGAGCCGCATCGTGCCGCCCTTGTCGACGACCTCGCGCTGCTCGTCCATCAGGTCGATCACCGGGTGGGGCGAGTGCGGGTCGAACTCGCTCGAGTTGGCACCCGCGAGACCGCACGCGTCCCGTGCGAACTCGATCGTGGCGCAGTGCAGCCCGAGGCAGAGCCCGAGGAACGGGACCTCCTGGAGCCGCGCGAACCCGGCCGCGGCGATCTTGCCCTCGATGCCACGGAAACCGAAGCCACCGGGGATGACGATGCCGTCCAGGTCGCGCAACCGACCCTCGGCGAGCAGGCCTTCGGTGTCGTCCGACGCGATCCAGTCGATCTGCACGCGCGCGCCGCAGGCGTAGCCGCCGTGGCGCAGCGCCTCGGCCACCGAGAGGTACGCGTCGGGCAGGTTGACGTACTTGCCGACGAGGCCGATGCGCACGTCGAAGTCGGCGCTGCGCACGCGCTCGCACGAGCGCCTTCCACTCGGTGAGGTCGGGCTCGTGCTCCTCGAGGTGCAGGACCCGGCACACGTAGTCGTCGAGGCCCTCGTCGTGGAGGACCAGCGGGATCTCGTAGAGCGTGTCGGCGTCGACCGCCGAGACGATCCCCTCCTCGGGGACGTCGCAGAGCTGGCTGATCTTCTCCTTGAGCCGGGTCGGGATCGGCCGGTCCGACCGGCAGACGATCGCGTCGGGCTGGATGCCCCGGCTCCGCAGCTCGGTGACCGAGTGCTGGGTGGGCTTGGTCTTCTGCTCGCCCGGACGGCCCGATGAACGGCACCAGGGTCACGTGGATGTAGAAGACGTTCTCGCGGCCGACGTCCTTGCGGAACTGCCGGATCGCCTCGAGGAACGGCAGGATCTCGATGTCGCCGACCGTGCCGCCGACCTCGGTGATCACGACGTCGACGTCGTCGGCGGCGAGCGAAACGATCCGGTCCTTGATCTCGTTGGTGATGTGCGGGATGACCTGCACCGTCTCGCCGAGGTACGCACCGTGACGCTCCTTCGCGAGCACCGCCTGGTAGATCGAGCCGGTGGTCGCGTTGCTCTTGCGGTTCAGCGGCACGTCGACGAAGCGCTCGTAGTGACCGAGGTCGAGGTCGGTCTCGCCGCCGTCGTCGGTGACGAACACCTCGCCGTGCTGGAACGGGTTCATCGTCCCGGGATCGACGTTGATGTACGGGTCGAGCTTCTGCAGCGTGACCCGCAGACCCCGGCTCTTGAGCAACCGGCCGAGCGACGAGGCCGTGAGGCCCTTGCCCAGACTCGACGCCACTCCACCGGTCACGAAGATGTGCTTCGCCAACCCCATGCCTCCGCTCGTCCGATCGTCGGCGCGACGGGAACACCGCGCGCTGCTCTCGGGAAGTCGACGGTACCATGCGCGCCCCCGTCCACCGGCCATCCTGGAGCACCGTGACCACCTCCGAGACGGGGCGCTCCAGGCCGGCGCCGACCGGGACCGCACGGGTCCGGTGGCTCGACGTCACGCTGCTCGCGCTCGGCGCGATCCTGTTGCGGATCCCCGCGTACTTCGCGCCGACGCACCTGGGCTACGACGACGGTGGCTACGGCGTCGCGGCGATCGCGATGCGTCAGGGCTACGACCCGTTCCGTGACATCTTCTCGTCTCAGGGTCCGCTGTTCCTGCCGTTGGTGCACCTCGCGGACCTCGCCGGGTTCCAGACGCTCGACGCACCGAGGCTGCTCGCGGTGCTGGCCGGCGCGGTGACGACGGTCGCGGTCTACTTCGCCGGCCGCGAGCTGATGGACCGGGGACGGGCGCTCCTCGCGGCCGCGCTCGCCGGGTCGAGCGGGGTGCTGCTCTGGACCACCGGGCCGCTGACGAGCGACGGGGTCGGCGCCGCGTTCTCCGTCTCCGCGGTGGCCGTGGCGCTCGTCTACCGCCGCCGCCCGTCGACGGTCCTGGCCATCGTGGTCGCGGTCCTCGCCGGCTGCGCGTTCTCGGTGAAGAACCTGCTGGTCACTCCGGCGCTCATCACCGCCTGGCTCCTGATCGCCTCGCGCCGACGGATCCTCGACACGGTCATCGCCCCCGTCGGCGCCCTCGCGGTGCTGATCCTGGTCTCGCTGCCCTGGGGGTTCAACGACGTCTACCTGAACTCGATCAAGTACCACCTCGCCAAGACCGGCCGGCGCAAGCCCCTGGACAACCTGAACAAGCTGGTCACGACCTACTGGAGCCGCAGCCTGACCCTCGTCGCCATCGGCGCGGTCGGCCTCGTCACGGCCCTGCTGCACCGCTTCCGTCGAGCTCCCGTCCCCGATCGACGGGAGCTGGTCACGGTGGGCGGTGGTGGGCAGCCCTTCCCGGCGACCGGGAGCACGGAGCCGGCGGAGCAAGCGCCGCGCCTCGAGCGGTGGTTCGAGGGCGAGCGGATCCTGTGGTGGTGGGCAGGACTGGTCCTGATCGTCCTGCTCGCGCAGAACCCGATGTTCCGGAACCACCTCGCCGCCCTGGTCGCACCGTTCGCGCTGGTGGTCGCCCGGTACCGGCCCTCGTGGCGGGCCGTCGTGATCACGGCGATCATCACCGTCCCGTACCAGGCCTACCACCTGCGCCCGCTGCTCGTCCCGAAGGACTACTCGGGCGACGCGGCAACGGTCGTCGACGCGCTGCGGAAGCTCCCGGGCGGCGCATGGGTGCTGAGCGACGAGCCCGGGCTCATCTGGCGTGCGGGCAAGGGCACCGATCCGTTCTTCGTCGACCCGTCGGTGCTGCGCATCGGCCTGCCGGTCAAGGAGGATGCTTACGACGAGCACCGGCTGCTCGAGGCTGCGGCGAACCCGCGCGAGTGCGCGGTCGTGGTGCTGGGCACCGGTGCGGTTCGGGACGTTCACGACACTCCCCCAGCACCTGGTCGAGCTCGGGTACGGGCAGACCGAGGACTTCGGGGAAGGACGGGGCCTATGGATCAGACCGCACTGCACCGCACACGCGTGAACGACCGCACTCGCGACATCGTCCTCGTCGGACTCGTCGCGTTGCTGATCCGGATCCCGGCGTTCCTCTCGTTCCAGCAGCTCGGCTTCGACGACGGCCAGTTCGCGGAGTCGGTGCTCGCGATGCGCGCCGGTGGTCTCCCGTTTCGCGAGGTCTTCTCCAGCCAGGGACCGCTGTTCCTGCCGATGGCGTGGCTCGGCGACCTCCTGACCGGCCGCACGATCGACTCGCCCCGCACCATCGCCGTGCTCTCGGGCGTGGCCCTCACCATCGCGGTGTACTGCGCCGGCCGCGAGCTCACGACCCGCGCCGGGGCGCTGCTGGCCGCGGTGCTCGTCACCGCGAGCGGCTCGGTGCTCTGGACCACCGGGCCGTTGACGAGCGACGGCCTCGGCGAGGCGTTCGCCACCGCGTGCGTCGCCGTCGCGCTGGCGTACCGGCGCAAGCCCTCGGTCGGGAAGATCGTCGCGATCGGCGTGCTGGCCGGGGCCGCGTTCTCGGTGAAGAGCCTGCTCGAGATCCCGGCGCTGATCGCGGCCGGCCTCCTGGTGATCGACCAGCGCCGGCTCCGCCACATCCTCGCGGTCCCCGCAATCGCCCTCGCGGTCGCGTTCGTGATCGCGGCACCGTGGGGACTGCAGCGCGTGTACGACCAGTCGGTGACGTACCACACGGATCAGGCGCAGCACCGCGAGATCGGGGCCAACGCCGACAAGACCGTGCGCACCCTCGTCGAGCGCGACGCACCGTTGCTCGCGGCGGGTCTGGTCGCGATCGTCGCCGCGCTCATCGTCCGCCGGCGCTCGAAGGCGCGCGCCCGCGAGCGCACCGACCTCCTCGCGCGGCTCACCGGTGGTCTCGGTCCGATCGTGCTCTGGTTGTTGCTCAGCCTGACCGTGCTGCTGCTCGAGGCGCCCATGTGGCGCAACCACCTCGCGCACGTCGCGCCGGCCGCCGCGCTCCTGGTGGGCGTGGCCGCATCGACCCCGCGGATCGCCACGGCGATCGCGCTCGCCGCGCTCGTGGTCCTGCCGTGGCACGTCTCGCACCTCTCCGAGCTGCTGTGGCCCAGGGACTACACGGGGGTCAGCGCGCAGATCGTCCATCGGCTGCGGAAGCTCCCCGCCGGCGCCCAGGTCATCAGCGACAATCCCGGGCTGGTGTGGCGGGCCGGGAAGCGCACCCCCGACAAATTCGTCGACGTCTCGATCCTCCGCATCGACTCGAATCGACCCGGCCTCCGCATCGACCAGCGGACCGTCATCCGCGCCGCGCGCAACCCCGTCGTCTGCGCGGTGGTCCAGGACGCGAACGTCCGGTTCGGATCGTTCCACGGCCTCGGCCCCGCGCTCGAGCGCTCCGGCTACCGGGTCGCGATCGGCGGCCCCCACCACGAGCACACCGTGTGGGTCAGGCGCCGCTGTGACCCGACGGGTCGATCGGCGGCACCTTCGCCGCCCGGCCCAGGCGATCGAACCAGCGCAATGGCGGCACCTTCTCGATCACCGCGCTGAACGACACCAGCTCCGACACGACGTTGAGCAGGATGAGCACGACCAGCACGATGTTGCGCGTCGTCCGGTCGCACTCGAGCACGACGACGAGCCCGAGCACCCCGCCGAGGATGTTCGCACCCGTGTCGCCGAGCATCAGCCGTTCGTGCAGGTCGTCGGGCAGCAGACCGAGGGTGGCGCCCATCAACGGCGCGACCGCGATCCCGACCGCCCCCGCGCCGGCGACGATCGCGATCGGGATGTACGCGACCAGCGAGCACTTGATCACCCGCCCCGGGGCCCGATCGAGGAGGTTGCCCAGGTTCGCGGCCAGCGCGATGAGCAGCGCGTCGGAGAGCAGTCGCTTCCCGGTGACGAACCCGGGTGCGGACGCGAGGACGAGCGCGATCGCCGCGCCACCGATGAGCTTCAACATGCCCGTCGTGAGCCGGCCGCGCGAGAGCGCCCGGAGATGGCCCCTGAACCCCCGGTCCTCGCTGCCGAGGATGTCGTCCATGAACCCGAGCAGACCGAAGCCGAACGCGGCGAAGAGCACGAGCGGGCGCGCCGGGTTCAGCCCCGGAGGATCACCGATCTCGAACCCACCGAGCGCCGAGCGCCCGGCTTCGATGATCAGCACGGCCATGACCAGGTAGAGACCACCGGCGGTGACGAGCCTGCGACCCCGGTAGTTCAGCCGCTCCAGCGCGGGGACGTGCAGCATGTCGTGGCCCGCGAGCAGCACGAAGCGCACCGCGAGAAACCCGACGACCCATCCGATCAATACGCCCACGCGGGCTCAGTCTGGCCCGGCCCCGGCAGTGGCGCCGGGATGCGTCACCGGCCGGCGGGGATCGCAGGCACGGTCGACTGCGCGCCCGCGCCGATTCCGAATGCACCGACGACACCTCGCGCCAGGACCGCGAGGGCCAGAGTGCTCGCCACCCGGCCCTGGACCAGATCCACGTCGTCGATCGTCGACACCTGCGTCTTGAGCTGGTCGTCGTTGCGGATCGGCGCGATCCACGTGCCGCGGTTCGTGGTGCCGTCGGGATCGACCTCCCCCACCGCAGTGAGCGCCTTCGTCGCGACGAGCGCCTGGGTCAGCTCGACCGTCGTGGCACTCGCGGTGATCGAGCTCTGGGGGCCGCCGATCAGGAACGCCCGCGCCCCGCGCCCGGAAAGCTCGCGGCGGTGACGTCCTCGTTCCCGATCCCCTCGAGCGTGATGAAGCCGCCCTTCGCGAGCGAGTCGAGCAGGTCGGGCTCGTTCGGGTTGGCCGAACCCTGGGCCAGGCGACGAGCGAGCGCGCCGATGGCCTCCGTGCGCAGCGTCTTGTCCGTGCGCGTGGTGACGCCGATCGCGCTCCGGAGCGCGTCGGCGCTCTTGCCGTCCCCACCCAGGTTCCACGGGGTCTCGAGCCAGAGGATCCCGGGCACCTTCCCGCCGGCGTCGCGCAGCGTCTGGGCCTGTGCCTTCACCGCGTCGTCGTCCACCCCGCGCTCCGCGACGATGGCCACCGGCTGGTCCGTGAGCTGCGCCTCGACTGCCCACGGTGCGGACTGGTCGGCGTAGTTGTTCAGCTGGTCGATCTGCGACTTGAGCTTCGCGTTGTCCGTCCGCTGGGTGTCGGCGCGGTTCTCGACCGTGTTGATGCGGTCGCGCAGGCCGTCGACGATCGCGCGGTCGATGACGGTCGAACCCATGACGACCCCGACCGCCAGCGCCAGGAACACCGCGATGAGCGACGCGATGTGAAAGCGAAAGTTGATCATGGGTCAGGCATCAATCCAGTGCGAGGAAATGGGGCGGTCAGTCGCCGGTGACGGAGTACCAGAGGTCTTTGAGCGTGACGCGGATCCCGTCGAAGAACACGTGGATCGGCTCGGCGACGATGCTGATCACGACCACCGCAACGAGCGCGGAGACGATGAGCGCGACCATGTCGCGCCGACGCACGCGCCCTTCGTAGAGGCGGCTCACGCCCTTCGCGTCGACGAGCATCGGGCCGAGCCGCAGCCGGGTCAGGAACGTCGACGACATCCCCTTCCGGCCCTTGTCGAGGAACTCCACCATGGTCGCGTGCGTGCCCACCGCGACGATCAGCTGCGCGCCGGCCTCGTAGGCCAGCAGCATCGCGACGTCCTCGCTGGTCCCGTCGATCACGAACTCCTCGTACGGCACGCCCCACTCGAGCAGGTTCTCGCGCCCGGGGGCGCGGCCGTCCAGGTGGACGTGGTGGACCAGCTCCGCGCCGCAGCGCAGCGCGCGGTCCGAGACGGAGTCGAAGTCGCCGATGATGATGTCGGGCTTGAAGCCGATCTCGAGCAGCGCGTCCGCACCGCCGTCGACCCCGATCATCACCGGTTGGTACTCGCGCAGGTACGGCTTCAACGCCGCGAGATCGCTGCGGTAGTCGTGCCCGCGCACCACCACGAGCGCATGACGACCCTTGATCTCCGTGTCCAGCGGCGGCAGGAGGATCGGCTCGAAGGTCAGCTTCGCCTCGCGCTGGATGTACTCGAGCGTGTTCTCGGCGAACTTCTCCAGCTCCGCGCCGATGTTGCCGCGCGCCGACTCCATCGCGACTTCGATCGCCTCGGCGTCGAGCAGGGTACCCGTGACGACGAGCTCGTCGCCCCGCCACACCTCGGCGCCGACGATCCGCAGCTCGTCGCCTTCGCTGATGCGCTCGAGGATCTCGGGCCCGACGTCGTCGATCAGCGGGAGACCCGCCTCGACGATGCGGATCGGCCCGCCGTTCGGGTACCGGCCCGAGATCGAGACGCCCCCGTTGATCACCGCGACCGCGCCGTGCGCGATCAGGTTCTCCGCGGCGACGCGGTCGATGTCGGTGTGGTTGATCACCGCGATGTCGCCCGGCTGCATCCGCCGGGACAGGTCCTTCGTGCGCTTGTCGACCCGTGCCGGACCCACGACGGTGTCGGCCTCGGCCTTCTTGCGGCGCCCGAGTCGGCGCGCCATCAGCGTGCGCTCCTGGTCGCCTCGCTCAAGAGCTCCTCCGCGTGTCGACGGGCGTGGGCGGAGTCCTCGACCCCCGCGAGCATGCGTGAGAGCTCCGCCACCCGATCCTCGCTCAAGACGGGTCGTGCGGTGGCAACGGTCCGGCCGTGGTCCTCGGCCTTGCGGACGACGACCTGGGCGTCCGCGCACGCGGCGACCTGCGCGAGGTGGGTGATGCAGAGTACCTGGGCGCTCTGCGCCAGCGCGGCCAGCTCGCGGCCGACGGCCGCCCCCGCCTCGCCGCCGATCCCGGCGTCGACCTCGTCGAACACGAGCACCGGCCCCCGGCCGCGATCGCCGCGCTCGGCCAGCGCCACCCGGAGCGCGAGCATCGCCCGGGAGAGCTCCCCGCCGGATGCGACCTTGGCCAGGGGCTGGGCCGCCTCACCGGCGTTGGCCGCCAGGAGGAAGACCACCCGATCCGCGCCGTCTTCACCCGGTTCGGCCGGTTCGACGACGACCGCGAGCTGGGCGTTCGGCATGGCGAGCCGGCGGAGCCGGTCCTCCACGGCCTCGGCGAGCGCGCCCGCGGCCTCGGCCCGGGCCGCGTGCAGGCGGGCCGCCGCCTTCGTGGCGGCCGATTCCGCCTTCGTCCGGTCGGCCTCGAGCTGGGCGGTGCGGGCCTCGTGGCCTTCGAGCTCGGCGAGCGCGGCCGCGGCGACGTCACGGTGCTCCAGCACCTCACTCAGCGTCTCGCCGTACTTGCGCTCGAGGTCCCGCAGCAGCTTGCGCCGCTCGCGCACCGCATCGAGGCGCTCCGGATCCTCGACCACCGCCTCCGACGCGACCCGGAGGTCGTGCGCGGCCTCGGCGAGCTCGGCCTGGAGCGCGCGCACCCGCTCCGTCAGCTCGGAACAGGAGGCGCGCGCCATCAGCGCGTCGGCGGCGATCCCGACCGCGTCGACGGCACGACCGTCGACCGCGTCGTGCGCGGCCATGAGCGCTTCGCGGTCCTCCGCCGCGCCGGCCAGTGCTTCTTCCTCGGCCGCGCGCACCGCGGCCTCGTCCGGGTCGTCGATGCCGGCCGCGTCGATCTCGCCGACCTGGTACTCGAGCAGCGAGATCTCCCGTGCGCGGGCTCGAGCGTCGCCGCCGAGTCCCTGCATCGTGGCTTCGATCGCGCGCAGCTCGGCGCGCGCGGCCTGGTAGTCCGCGCGCGCCTCGAGCGCCGGTGGGCCGGCGAACGTGTCGAGCACCGCGCGTTGCATCGCCGGGGCCAGCAGGCTCTGGTGCGCATGCTGCCCGTGGAGATCGATCAACCGGTCGCCGAGGTCCGCGAGCTCGCTCACCGTCGCGAGCCGGCCGTCGATGTACGCCCGGCTCCGGCCGGTCGCGGGCACGACGCGCGCGACGACGACCTCTTCGCCGGTGAGCGGGTCCTCGAAGCGGCCTTCGACCCGCGCTTCGGACGCGCCGGGGCGCACGAGCGAGGCGTCGGCGCGGGTGCCTGCGAGGAGCTCGAGCGCCTCGACCACGAGCGTCTTGCCCGCGCCGGTCTCGCCGGTGATGACGGTGAGGCCCGCCTCGACGAGCACCTGGATCTCCTCGATGATTCCGAGGTCGGCGATGCGCAGCTCGATCAGCATCCGCTCACCGGTCCGCCAGACCGAACTTCGCCTTCAGGATCTGGTGGAAGTCGCGCGGGCCGAAGGTGACGAGCCGCGCCGGGACCGGCCCGCCGGTGCCGCGGACCGAATCGCCCGCACGGAGGACGCCCCGGGAGCGGCCGTCGATCGTCAGCAGCACGGTCTGGTCGTCGGTGACGGACAACGTGAGCTCCTCGTCCGCGTCGAGGACGAGCGAGCGGTCGAAGAGCATGTGGGGCGACACCGGGGTGAGCAGCAGGCAGCGCACGCGCGGCGACACGATCGGGCCGCGGGCCGAGAACGAGTACGCGGTGGATCCCGTCGGCGTCGCGACGATCACGCCGTCCGCCGCGTACGACGTGAAGAACGCGCCGTTGATGGCCACGTCGAGGCGGACGAGCCGGCCGGGGTGCGGCTTCTCGAGCACCGCTTCGTTCAACGCCCACCAGCTGCCCGCGGCCTCGCCTTCGGACGTGACGGTGAGCTGCAGCATCATGCGGTCCGCGACCGCGTAGTCACCGGCCACCAGCTTCTCGAGCACCGGCTCCAGGTCATCCGGCTCGACCTCGGCCAGGTACCCGAGCTGGCCGACGTTCACACCGAGGACCGGCACGCCCGCGTTGTAGACGAGGTCGACCGTGCGCAGCATCGTGCCGTCACCACCGAGCGACAGCGCGAGATCGAGCCCGGACGCGAACTCGACGACGGGGACCGCAACCGCCTCGAGACCGATCGCGTCGGACTCCGGGATCCGCACGGTGATCCCGTGCCCCTGGAACCAGTCGATGACCCGCGCCGCGAGCTCGCGCGCCTCGGGGCGGTCCCGGTGCGGCACCAGGCCGACGGTCCGCAACCCGCTCATGACTCCGCTCCCGCGTGGGCGTCGGCCACCGCAGCATCCAGGGCCGCCGCCGTGACCGTCGGCGCGGCCTTGCGGGCGTGGAACAGGAACTCGACGTTGCCCGCCGCACCCCGCAGCGGCGACGGCATCGCGCCACAGACCCCGAGGCCGGCCTCCGCCAGCCCGTGGACGACGTCCTCGAGCACCGCCCGGTGCACCTCGGGATCGCGGACGATCCCGCCCCGGCTGACCCGCGCCCGACCCGCTTCGAACTGGGGCTTCACCAGGAGCACGAGCTCCGCCGCCGGCGTGGTCAACCGGGCGAGGGCCGGCGCGACCAGCGTCAGCGAGATGAACGACAGATCCGCGACCGCAACTGCGCAGGCGTCGCCACCGATCTCCTGGAGCTCGAGGCCGCGGAGGTTGGTCCGTTCGAGGAGCACGACCCGGGCATCCTGGCGCAACGACCAGTCGAGCTGCCCCCGGCCGACGTCGACCGCGACGACGGTCGCCGCGCCCCGCTGGAGCAGGCAGTCCGTGAAGCCGCCGGTGGACGCGCCCGCGTCGAGGGCACGCGCCCCGCGCACGTCGACGGCGAAGCGGTCGAGTGCGGCATCGAGCTTCTCCCCGCCGCGCGACACGAACCGGGGCGGGTCGCCCGTGAGCACGATCGCCTCGTGCTCGTCGACCTGGCGGGCGACGGACCGGGTCGGGGCTCCCCCGACGGTGACCCGCCCGTCCTCCACGGCTTCGGCCGCGCGGCTGCGACTGCTCACGAGCCCGCGCCGCACGAGCTCGGCGTCGAGACGGCGGCGCACGATTCCGGCCGAGACCGCTAGGAAGCGGCCTTCGAGGCCGCTTTCTTGGCGGACTTCCCGGCTGCCGTCGCAGCCTTCTTCTTCGTCGCCTTCGTGCCCGAGCTCTTCTTCGCGGCCTTCTTCGCGGACTTCTTCGCGGGCTTCTTGGCTGCCTTCTTGGCGCCGGCCTTCGCCGGCTTCGGGGCCTTCGCCAGCTTCGTCTCCAACCGCGCGAGGTCTTCCTTGGTCGCGATGCCGAGCGTCTTGACCTGGCGCTGGATCTCCTTGCGCACGATCTCGAGCAGCACGTCGGTCCGCTTCCGGCTCTCGTCCACGAGGTCGTCGACGAACCCCTGGACCTGCTCCTGCGCGAGCTGGCCCGTGCTCACGAGCTCCTTGGCCCGCTTGCGGGCCTGGGTGCGGGTCATCGCCACGAACTCCGCGCCCGCGTCGAGGTACTTGTTCCAGTCCGGCGGCTGTGGCATGACGCGACTCCCTGCGGCGGGTCTCGAGGTAGGGGGAAGCAGGAAGGCTACCGCGACGCCCAGAATCCGAAGCACCAGGTCACGACGGTGCGACGGGCTCCGCGAGCAGGCGGGGCACGAGCGCGGCCAGGTCGTCGCCCAGGAACGCCGGTGGTGGGACCGGGATCGGCTCCGCGGGGTCGTGGCCTCCGATGCCCGAGAGGACGAGCGCGAACGGCCAGCCGAGCGCGGTCGCCATCGCGCCGTCGGTCGACGGTCGGTCCCCCACCATGATCCCGTGATCGCCGAAGCGCCGGCGCACCATCGCGGCGGTGGGCGGCTCCGGCTTGCCCGCGACCACCGGTCGGCGTCCCGATGCCGTCGCGATCGCGGCGACGATCGCCCCCGCGCCGGGCAGGACGTGGTCGGCACCCGGGTAGGTCGGGTCCATGTTCGTCGCGACGAACTGCGCGCCGTCGCGGACCGCCTGCGCCGCCCGATCGAGCTCGTCGAAGTCGAAGGTCCGGTGCCAGCCGACGACCACCGCGTCGGCCGGGCCGGCGTCGACCACCCGGTACCCGGCGGCCTCGAGCGCCTCGACGACCCCGGGACCCGCGCAGGCGAGCACCGTCGCGCCGGGCGCGAGCGTCTCGGGCAACAGCTCCGCCGCCGCCTGCGCACTCGTCATGATCTCGTCGGGCGCCGCGTCGATCCCGAACCGCGTGAGCTTGTCCAGGTAGTCGCCGATCCGGTGACTCGAGTTGTTGGTGAGGAACGCGACCCGGGCGCCACCGTCACGCAGCGCCCGCACCGCCTCGGGCGAGCCCGGGATCGGATCGTCGCCGCGCCACAGGACGCCATCGAGATCGAGAACGACGACCGTCACCCGGTCAGGGGACCTCGGTCACGAGTGCCAACGCGTCGCGGTACGTCTCGGAATCGGGCCGCATCACCGTGGCGAGCCGGAGCTGGCCGCGGGCGCGGTCGGGATCACCGGTGCGCATCGCGCACATCCCGATCCCGAAGTACGCGTAGTCGTTCACCGGGTCGAGATCGACCACCTTGGTGAACTCGGCTTCCGCCTCCGCGTAGCGCCGGGCACCGAAGTACGCCCGACCCAGCGCCTCGCGGATCGAGCCCTGCTCGGGCTCCAGGTCGCGGGCGCGCTCGAGCGCCTCGATCGCGCCGGGCGCGTCCCTGGACGAGAGCCGCGCCTGGCCCTCCATGAACCGCTCGTACGCCTCGTTCATCGCCGTCGTGCCAGAATCGGTCGACCCGTCTCGTTCCATCACGTGGGAGTCGAACACCGCAGTGCCCGAGTTCCTTCCCTTCCGCGGCCTCCGGTACCGCCACGACGATCTTGCGGCCGTGACCGCCCCACCCTATGACGTGATCGACCAGGACGAGCGGGCGGTCCTGATCGCCCGCTCGCCGCACAACGCGGTCCGGCTGCTGCTCCCCGAGGGCGACTACGAAGGCGCCGCGCGCGACCTCGAGGCGTGGCGCGCGGACGGAACGCTGGAGCTCGACACCGAGCCCGCGTTCTACGGATACCGCATGGAGTTCACCGACGACCACGGCGCCCGCCGGCGCAGCGACGGCATCATCGGCGCCCTGACGCTGCCGCCCCGGGCGGGCGAAGGCGACGTGCTCCCGCACGAGCGCACGATGCCCAAGGCCAAGAGCGACCGCCTCGCGCTGATCCGGGCCACCCGAGCCAACCTGGACCCGATCTGGGGGCTCACACCGGCTGCCGGCCTGCCCGTCAGCACCGCCGAACCGGTCGCGGTCACCACCGACGACCTCGGCGTGCGCCACTCGCTCGTCCCGATCACCGACCCGGACCAGGTCGCCGAGATCCGCCGGGTCGTGGCCTCCGCACCCCTCGTCCTGGCCGACGGCCATCACCGCTTCGAGACCGCGATCGCCTACCGGGACGAACGGACCGCGGCGGGAACCGCGACCGACGACGACGGTCGGGTCATGTGCCTGGTGGTCGAGCTCGCGGACGACCAGCTCTGGGTCCAGCCGATCCACCGGCTGCTGAACCACGTCCCCGACCCGGCGGCGCTGCGGGCCGCGCTCGGGTCCGGGTTCACCGTCGAGGACTTCGGCCCGTCCAGCCCGGAGCGGGTCGACGAGCTCGACCGGCGGTTGCGGGCCGAGGGGGCCATCGGCCTCGTCGACCGCACCGGCCTCGCGCTCCTCACTCCCCGCCCCGACGCCCGGGAACGCGCGGCGCGCGAGCTGCCCGCGGCGTTGCACGACGTCGCCTCCGCGTGGTTCGACGAGCTCGCCGCGCCCGCGCTCGTCGATGCGGAGATCAGCTTCCGGGCGGATGCCCAGACCGTCGCCGCGCTCGTCGGCAAGGGTGACGCGGACGCGGCGATCCTCCTGCCCCCGGTCAGCGTCGAGCAGATCCGCGCCGCGGCGCTCGCCGGCGTACGGATGCCGCAGAAGACGACGTACTTCGCACCCAAGCCGCGCAGCGGGCTCGTCTACCGACCGCTGTAGGAGCTCTGCGCGTCAGCGCGGGGTGCAGGCGAACAGCGTGCGACTGCCGCTCGGCAGCGCCTGCTTGCTGTCGATGGTGTAGCTCTGCGCGAGCAGCTGCTCGAAGTACTCGATGTTGTAGTCGGGGAACATGCCCGCGGGCTTGTTGCCGAGCAGCCGGGTCGCCATCGGGTCGTGCGGTTCGACGAACTCCACGATGAGCCGGCCACCGAAGCTGCGGAACCACGAGATGACCTCCGCGATCGGCACGTTCGCCGCGATCGCGAGGTGATGGACCAACGCGAGCGCGAGCACGAGGTCGGGTTGCGCCGCGCTCGGTGAACGCGCTGCGCTCCTCGCCGCGCCAACCCCGCGCGGGCGACGGGTCGACGAGGTTCATGACCAGCGGGAGGATGTTCGTGATCCCGTCCTGGTGCAGCGACCGGTACATCACGTCGACGGTCACGTCGTCGGAGTCGACCGCGACGACGTACCCGCCCTGCTCGGCGACGATGCGCGAGTAGATGCCGTCGTTGCACCCGAGGTCCCAGGCGAGGCCGAGCGGGACGTCGGCGATCGCGGCGCGGAGGAACTGCTCCTTCGCGGCCCGGTCCTCGTCGCTGTACGAGCAGGTGTCGCGGTACGCCTTCCACCCGGAGTCGGCGCGCTTCGAATGCAGCTTGCGCACGAGCTTGAGCAGCTTCGAGACGGTGGCCTTGGTCAGCTGCTTGCTGAACCCGGACTTCGTCAGGTCTTCCTTGATCGCCTGACCGCCCTGCGTGACGCGGCTCTCGGCGACGCTGTGCAGGTAGACGTGGCGGAACACGCCCTTCTTGAACCGCTTGCGGCCGGTGAAGATCTTGCGCATCTCGGTCGGGTCGAGGCCGTCGAGGTGACCCATGAGGATCCGCTGGAACGACACGCCCAGGTGCGCCTCGAGCAGCAGCGGGTACAGGAAGGTCTGGCAGAACTGGCGGTACCCGATCCAGGGCCCGCCGCCGATCCCTTCGAACGACCCGATGTCGATGAAGACCGGCGTCGCGCCTTCCCACTGGACGTTGAAGGCGTAGCCGTCCTTCATCGTCACGTCTTCTTCGAGTGCGGCGAGCAGGATCTCGAGGTGGAGGATCGCCGCGTCGCGCAGCATCGCGAACGTCCACTCGTACGGATACGAGATGTAGGGGATCCGCTCGTGCTCGAGCACCGCGGCGTAGTCGCCCGCGACCTCGGCCGGCACGTCGGCCGGCTCGAGCAGCGTCGTGCGGACCGCCTTGTGCTCTTCCATCAGCTTCGGGAAGAACTGTGTGGCGCTCAGCTGCTTCCAGTCGTCCGCGGCGGTCTGGTCGAGACCGCGCAGCACCCGGCCGTCGTAGTAGAAGACCCGAGTGGCCGGGTCGCGGAAGGACCCGGGTTCGGGCTGGAGCTCGCTCACGTTCGAATGAGGGCTGGGGCTGCGGGACTAGGTGGCGTCGCCGGCGACTTCAGCGTCCGCGGCGCGCGACTCCGCGGCCAGGGCTTCCTTCGCCGCTCTGCGCTTCTTCGGCGAGAAGAACCCGATGGTGCGGCTCCAACCCATCTTGAACACGACCGCGATCCCGGCGAAGCCCGCCGCCAGCGCGGACGCGATCAAACTGCCCGAGTTCGCATCCAAGTATGCGATCATCGATTGCTTACCCCCAGCTCGCCCTCATTCGCCGGATGTTCACCTGGCGAGGGGGGAAGAGTAACAACCTCACGCTGGGTGGACAAGCGCTCTCATTCTGAGAACTTCCCGGCACGCGGGACGGTTCAGGCCACTTCCCAGACGCTGGGGCCGGCGATGAGCGTCCGGAGGTCGCCGGGGCCCCGCTGCTCCTGGGCCGCGGCCAGCTGGAGCTGCACCTCGGACTCGTAGCTCGGCCGCTGGACCGCCCGGAACACGCCGACCGGCGTCGGCACGATCGGGTGGTCGGCCAGCCGCGAGAGCGCGAACGCCACCGTCGGGTCGGTGCGGTGCTCGTCGTGGACGAGGACGGCGTCCTCGCCCACCTCGGCGATGTCGACGATCTCCGCCTCGCCGTACTTGTTGAGCCGCACGCCCTTGTCCTTGTCCGCGCCGAACCGGATCGGCTCCCCGTGATGCAGCTCGATCAGCATCTCCGGGCGGTTGTCCTTGGTCAGGATCGCCGAGAACGCACCGTCGTTGAACACGTTGCAGTTCTGGTAGATCTCGACGAACGCCGCGCCCTTGTGCTCGTGCGCACGCCGGAACACCTCCTGCATGTGCTTGCGGTCCATGTCGTGGGTCCGGGCAACGAACGTCGCCTCGGCCCCGAGCGCGAGCGCCAACGGGTTGAACGGGTGGTCGAGCGAGCCGAACGGCGAGCTCTTGGTGACCTTGCCGAGCTCGCTCGTCGGCGAGTACTGGCCCTTGGTGAGGCCGTAGATCTGGTTGTTGAACAGCAGGATCGTGAAGTTCACGTTCCGCCGCAGCGCGTGGATCAGGTGGTTCCCGCCGATCGACAGCCCGTCACCGTCGCCGGTGACCACCCAGACGTCGAGGTCGGGACGCGCCACCGCGACGCCGGTCGCGACGGCGGGCGCACGGCCGTGGATGCTGTGCACGCCGTACGTGTTCATGTAGTACGGGAACCGGCTCGAGCAGCCGATGCCGCTGACGAACACCTGGTTCTCCGGCTGCCCGCCCAGCTCCGGCATGAGGAGCTGCAGTGCGGTCAGCACCGAGTAGTCCCCACAGCCGGGACACCACCGGACCTCCTGGTCCGACGAGAAGTCCTTGCGGGTCAGCGCGACCTGGTCAGCCATCGATCATCTCCAGGATCTTCGTCTCGATCTCGGCGGCGCGGAACGGGAGTCCCTGCACCTTGGTGAGGCTCTGCGCGTCCACGAGGAACTCGGCTCGGAGCAGCTTCGAGAGCTGGCCGAGGTTCATCTCGGGGACGAGCACCTTCGGGTACCGCGGCGAGCACCTCGCCGAGGTTCCGCGGGAAGGGGTTCAGGTGGATCAGCTGGGCCGACGCCACCTTCTTGTCCGCGGCCCGGATGCGCCGAGCCGCGGCCTTCACGGAGCCCCAGGTGCTGCCCCAGCCGAGCACGAGCAGCTCGGCGTCGCCGGCTCGTCGTCGACCTCGACGCAGCGGGATGTCGTTCGCGATGCCGGCGATCTTCTCGGCCCGCAGATGTGGACCATGTGCTCGTGGTTCACCGGGTCGTAGTTGACGTTGCCGGTGCCGTCCTGCTTCTCGATGCCACCGATGCCGGTGCATGAGCCCGGGCGTGCCCGGGATCGCCCACGGCCGGGCCAGCGTCGTCTGGGTCACGCAGGTACGGCCAGAAGTCCCAGGTGCCGTCGGACTGCACGTGGTTCAGGCTCCTCGGCGAACGGCACCGAGATGTCGGGCAGTTCGTCGACGTCGGGGAAGCGCCACGGCTCGGAGCCGTTGGCCATGTACCCGTCGGTGAGGACGATCACCGGCGTCCGGTACTTCACGCGCCAGCCGCACGCCCTCGAACGCGGCGTCGAAGCAGTCGCTCGGCGACTTCGCGGCGACGATCGGCAGCGGCGCCTCGCCGTGGCGGCCGTACATCGCGAGCAGCAGGTCGGCCTGCTCGGTCTTGGTCGGCAGGCCCGGTCGACGGGCCACCGCGCTGCACGTCGACGAGCATCAGCGGCAGCTCGATGCTCATCGCGAGGCCGAGCGCCTCGGCCTTGAGGTCCACGCCGGGGCCGCTCGTCGCGGTGACGCCGAGCTGACCGGCGAACGCGCCGCCGATGGCGACGCCGATGGCGGCGATCTCGTCCTCGGCCTGCATCGTGCGCACGCCGAAGTTCTTGTGCTTCGACAGCTCGTGCAGGATGTCCGAGGCCGGCGTGATCGGGTACGACGCGTAGAGGATCGGCAGCTTGGCCTGCTGGCCGGCCGCGATCAGCCCGTAGGCCAGCGCGACGTTGCCGCTGATGTTGCGGTACCGACCCGGCGGCAGCTGCGCCGGGCGCGACCTCGAAGGGGTGGTCGAAGAGCTCCGCGGTCTCGCCGAAGTGGTAGCCCGCCTTGAACGCGGCGAGGTTCGCGTCGTGGACGAGCGCGTTCGTTCGCGAACGCGCTCGTCGATCCAGTCGAGGACGCGGCTCGATCGGGCGGGTGTACATCCAGCGAGATCAGCCCGAGCGCGAAGAAGTTCTTCGAGCGCTCGGCGTCGCGCGGCTTGGCGCCGGTCTCCTTCGTCGCCTCGATCGTGATGCGCGTCATCGGCACCGGGTACACCCGGTGAGCGCGGCGAGCGAGTCGTCCTCGAGCGGGTTCCCGATGTAGCCCGCCTTCTCGAGGTTGCGGGGCTCGAAGGCGTCGGTGTTGGCGATGATCGACGGCGCCGGGCGGGACGTCGCCGATGTTCGCCTTCAGCGCCGCCGGGTTCATCGCCACGAGCAGGTTCGGCACGTCGCCCGGGGTGACGATGTCGAAGTCGGCGATGTGGACCTGGAAGCTCGAGACGCCGGCGATGGTGCCGGCCGGCGCGCGGATCTCGGCCGGATAGTTCGGCAGCGTGGCGAGGTCGTTGCCGAAGGCGGCGCTCACGTCGGTGAAGCGGTCACCGACGAGCTGCATCCCGTCACCCGAGTCTCCGGCGAATCGAATCACCACCCGGTTGAGCATCTCCGGCTTGCGGGTCTCGATGTCGCTGTCGGTCACTTCGCCCTCACTTTGACCCCCCAATGGCTCCGCGGCACTTTCGCGCGGAACGTGGTCGCGCTGCCTGGCTGGAGGTGCCGTCCGGCGGCGCGAATCCCATCGATCCAGGGTGACAGGCCCGCCACCCGATCAGAAAGTCTACTTGCGTCGGCACCTCGACCCGGGACCCTGGGTGAACTTCGCGGCGCGATCGCGTCGGGGCCGGTGCCCCGGACGGTGAGCGGCCGCGCGCGAACGGGCGATAGCGTGAGTGAACGCCGCCCCGGCACCGGCGCCCGGGCGACATCGATCAGCGGGGGCTTCGAGATTCCATGAACCAGCAGCAGTTCGACAAGGTGCAGTCCGGCCAGGGGTTCATCGCCGCGCTCGACCAGAGCGGCGGCAGCACCCCGAAGGCGCTGGCGCTCTACGGGATCGCTCCGGACACCTACTCGGGCGACGACGAGATGTTCACGCTCGTGCACCAGATGCGCACGCGGATCATCACCAGCCCGGCCTTCAACGGTGACCGCATCCTCGCGGCGATCCTCTTCGAGATGACGATGGACCGCCAGGTCGAAGGGCGCGACACCGCCGACTACCTCTGGAACGTGAAGCAGGTCGTCCCGTTCCTGAAGGTCGACAAGGGTCTGGCCGACGAGGTCGACGGCGTCCAGGTGATGAAGCCCATCCCCGGGCTCGTCGACCTGCTCGCCCGGGCCAACGCCAAGGGCGTGTTCGGCACGAAGATGCGCTCGGTGATCAAGCTCGCCGACGACGCCGGCATCAAGCAGATCGTGGACCAGCAGTTCGAGATCGGCCGCGAGATCCTGGGGGCCGGGCTCGTCCCGATCATCGAGCCCGAGGTCGACATCAAGAGCCCGCAGAAGGCCGAGGCCGAGGATCTGCTCCACGCGGCGATCGCCGGACAGCTCGACCAGCTCGGCTCCGACCAGCACGTGATGCTGAAGCTCACGCTGCCGGACCACGACGGCCTGTACGCCGACCTGGTCGCCCACCCGCGCGTGCTGCGGGTCGTGGCGCTCTCCGGCGGGTACAGCCGGGACGAGGCCTGCGCCCGGCTGGCCCGGAACCACGGCGTCGTGGCCAGCTTCTCCCGTGCCCTCAGCGAGGGCCTCTCGGCGCAGCAGACCGACGCCGAGTTCAACGCGACCCTCGACGCATCGATCGCGGAGATCTTCAAGGCGTCCATCACCTGACCGACGCGCGCACGGCGATGACGCTGGGCTACGACCGGCAGCTCTTCCTCCTCGCGTTCGACCACCGCCGGCCGCACCTGGCCCGGCTGTTCGGGGTCGCGGGCGATCCCGCGCCCGAGGAGTCGGCGCGGATCGTCGCGGCGAAGGAGCTCGTCTTCGCCGGGTTCGCGCGGGCGCTCACCGAAGGAGCCGCGCCCGGCGAGGCCGGGATCCTGGTCGACGAGCAGTTCGGGGCCGAGGTCGCGCGCACCGCGCTCGCGAACGGCTGGATCTGCGCCATGCCCGTCGAGCGCAGCGGGGAGCGCGTCTTCGACTTCGAGTACGGCGAGGACTTCGCCGCGCACATCGAGGCCTTCGATCCGACGTTCGCCAAGGTCCTCGTGCGGTACAACGTCGACGGGCGCAAGGCCGACAACGCGTGTTCCATCGAGCGGCTCAAGAGGCTCTCGGACTGGCTGCACGAGCACGACCGCCGCTTCCTCTGCGAGCTGATCGTGCCCGCGGAGCCGGACCAGCTCGCGAGCGTCGGCGATGACGCCGCCCGCTACGAGCACGAGCTGCGACCCGCGCTGATGCGGCGGGCCATCTCGGACTTCCAGGCCGCCGGGATCGAGGCCGACGTCTGGAAGATCGAGGGCATCGACCGCCGTGACGACTGCGAGATGGTCGCCGAGCAGGCCCGCGCCGGCGGGCGGGACCGCGTCGGCTGCGTCGTCCTCGGACAGGGCGCGGATCCGGAGCGGGTCGCACACTGGCTCCGGACGGCCGCCGGGGTGCCCGGATACCTCGGGTTCGCGATCGGCCGGACGATCTGGTGGGACGAGATCACGGCCTTCCTCGACGGATCGCGGTCCCCCGAGGACGCGGCGGCCGGCATCTCGGCCAAGTTCCGCGCGGCGATCGCGGGCTTCACCGGCACCGTCTGACCCGCCCCCGTCCTAGGCGAGCAGGACATCCAACGTCTCCTGGGTCCTCCGGAGCGCGGCGTCGAGCTGGCGCCGCTGACCCGCGCGCCCGATGAAGACCGCTTCGACGTCGACCCGGGTCGCGGCGCCACCCACCGCGCTGCGGAAGAAGCGTCGACGCACCGCGCCCACGACGATCACGTCGGAACCCTCGGCGAGCTCCTCGACCCACCCCGCGGGCTCCCAGACGGTGACCGGGACCGAGGTGGCCCGGCCGTCCGGCCCCGGTGCCCGCACCGACAACGACGCCAGCCGGCGGCCCGACTCGAGCTCGCGCAGCTCCGGCGGCCCCGAGCACTCACCCCGCACCACGACCAGGTTCAACCAGGTCGGCGCCTCGGCGGTCTCCTCCACCGCCTTCGGCGCGGCCCGCTTCGCCACCCCTTTCGCCACCTGCTTCGTCGTGCGCTTCGTCGTCTTCCTCGTTCCGGCCATCACCGCACTCCTGACTCGTCTTCGAGCTGCAGGGGGAAGGGCCGGGGAAGCTCACGCCACGTTCGGCGCGACGAGCACGAACGTAACCCCCGGATGGGACAAGTACGACCGGAACCGCCCTCCGGAGACCGAGACCCGGAAGCAAAACCGGGAGCGGTAGCCTCGGCGCCGTCTGGATCGCATGTTCGGAGGAGACACGGACTGAAGCGCGAACGCCTGGCGCGGATCTCGACCGCGGTCGGCATCCTGATCGCGATCGCGGCCGGTGCGTTCGTCGTGCGGGCGATCGCGCACCAGTGGGACAGCGTGCGCTCGTCGATCGGCGACGCCCGGCCCGCGTGGCTCGTGGCCGGGCTGATCGTGGCCGGTCTGGCCATGGTCGCGATCGCACTCCCCTGGCGGCACGCGCTCGCGCTCGTCGGCATCGAGGCACCGATGCTGGCCTGCGTGACCTGGTACTTCGTCGGCGAGATCGGCAAGTACGTGCCCGGCGGCATCTGGCCGGTCGTCGGCCGCGCCGAGCTCGCCCGCCGGGGCGGGCATCCCCGTTCGGGGGCGTACGCCAGCGTGGCGTTGTCGCTCGGCGCGCTCTACCTCGCCGGGATGCTGACCGCCGCCGTGCTGCTGCCGCTGCACTTCGCGTCGGAGGGCAGCGACTGGCTCTGGGTCCTCGTGCTGCTGCCGATCGGCGTCGCGATGCTCCACCACCGGCCGCTCGAATGGATGGTCGAGCGCGCCGAGCGGGTGATGAAGCGCAAGCTCACCGTCCGGATCCCCGCGTGGTCCGCGTCCATGGGACTGCTGGTCCGGTACATCCCCGCGTGGCTGCTGATCGGCACGTCGACCTGGTGCATCGCCCGCGCGTTCGACCCGAGCGTCGGCTGGATGACCATCGCACCGGCCGCGATGCTCTCGTGGGTCGTGGGCTTCGTCCTCGTCCCGGTGCCCGGCGGCGTCGGGGTCCGGGAGGCGGCGTTCGTCGCGCTCGTCGGCGGCTCCGTGCCCGCGGGAGTGCGCGCGACCGTCGCGATCGTCGCCCGGCTCGCGTTCATGATCGTCGACGCGGCCGGCGCGCTGATCGGTGGTGCCGCGGTCCGGCGCTGGACGGCCACCGCGCCCGGCACCATCGCCGAGCCGGATGCAGAGCCGTCGGACCCGGAGCCGTCGCCGCCGTTGCCCGGCTAGGCGCGCACTCGCGCCGCCACCATCGTCCACGGCGTCGGGCTGTGGACCGTCGTGACGTCGAGGTGGCGGCCGACGAGGCGTACGAACCCGGACCGGCTCCAGTGCTGGATGTGCCCCGGCGTGTTGCCCAGGTCGCCCCAGTACTTGCCGCGCGCCATGTTCGCGACCCGCCAGATCGGCTCGCGCGGCACCGAGAGCACGACGTCGCGACGGGCGACCCGGCTCAGCTCCGCCAGCGCGGCCGCCGGATCGGGAACGTGCTCCAGCACCTCGATCGCCAGCACCAGGTCGAAGCCGGAGTCGCCGAAGGGCAACGCGCCGATGTCGGCGAAGCTCGCCGCGAACCGCTTCGAGCTCCAGTGCTCGGCCAGCTCCGGGTCGGGCAGATCGATGCCGGTGACGAACGCGTCCGGGTAGCGCTGGGCCACCCGGTCCGCGACCTCACCCTCACCCACGCCGACCTCGAGGATCCGCACGGGTGCCGAGTCGGGCAGCGCGTCGTCGAGCCGGGCGAGGAACGTGGCCATGAGCCGGCGCTCGATCGGGTTGGAGCTCCCGTACTTGTCGTACGTGTTCCCCGTCGGGACGGGATGTGCCGCGCTCACAACGACGCGGGGTCGACCTCGGTGCGGGGTTTGGAGAGGCGCACGAAGAGGTCGGCGAGCAGCCCGATCGCGAGGAACTGGAAGGCCGCGAACAGGATCAGCAGCGTGTTGGTGGCCAGCCGGAAGTCGTGGTCGACCCAGTCGAAGACCATCTTGCCGAGGCCCAGGAGCCCGAGGATGACGAACAGGGGCAGGAACACCCGCAGCGGGTTGTAGGAGAGCACCATGCGCACCACCTGGGTGATGTAGCGCTTGGTGTCCTTCCACCAGTGGAACTTCGACTCGCCGGCGCGCTGGCGAGTACTCGATCGGGATGTACTTCACCGAGTAGCCGTTCGCGAGGAACGCCATCGTGATCGTCGTGACGCACGAGAACCCGGGCGGCAGCTGGTACAGGTACTGGCGGGCGACGTCGGCGCGGAACGCGTGCGAGCCCGGAGTTGAGATCCGGGATCGGCGTCTCGACGAGGTAGCTCGCGAGCCGGCGGATCAGCCACTTGGCCGGCACCCGGGCGATCTTGACCGTCCCCTGCTCGGACGTGCGGGCGCCGACGACCTGGTCCCAGCCCTCGAGCTCCTTCACCAGCCGCGGGATCTCGTTGTTCGGGTACGTCATGTCGACGTCGGTCCACACGACGATCCGGCCCTGCGCCGCGTGCGTCCCGGCCTTGCGGGCCGAGCCGCTCCCCCGGTTCTGGGCGAACTGGATGAGCCGGATGCCGTCGATCTGGCGCAGCGCCTCGCCCGAGCCGTCGTTCGAGCCGTCGTCCACGACGATGATCTCGTAGGAGTACGGCGACGCGTCGAGGGCCCCGCGGATGCGGTCGATCTCGGCCTGGAGATGGCCCTTCTCGTTGAAGACGGGCAGGATCACCGAGACGTCGAGCTCGGACGATTCCGCTCGGTCCCCGTCGGCCTTTTGAGCCACATTCATCTCCGGCACAGGGCGGAAAGGCTACAGGCTGGCTGCGTGGGAACGGCGCGAACGGCCGGAATCAACCGAGGCTGACCAGTCGCTCCATGACGTCGGCGAACCCGGCGTCCTTGCGGCTGATGCGCTCGAACAGGGTCCGGGCGCCGGGCAGGTTCCCGGCCCGCTCCTCCAGGTCCGCGAGCGCGTACCAGAGCCGCAGGTGGTACTCCTTCGGGTTCTGCACGTCCGCGGCCGCGCCGCGAGAGCATCGCGATCGCCTCGCGCACCCGGCCCCGGTCCGCGAGGCTGCCGGCCATCACGATCCGGCCCTCGGCGACGACGTCCGGCGCCGACGCGGTCTGCCCGAGCTCGTTCCAGAGCTCCTCGACCCGGTCGTAGCGCTGCAGCGCGCGGTAGCAGTCCATCAGCGCCGGGTGCTGGTCCACCGCGCCACAGAAGGCGACGTACGCCTCGAGCTCGTCGGCCGCCAGCTCGTAGCGGCCGCTGCGGTAGAGCGCGATCCCGAGCAGCTCCCGGACCGTGGCCGACTGCGGGAGCGCGGTCCGCAGTGGCCGCAGCAACCGCAGCGCGTCCTTCTCCCGGTCGGACGCGAGCGCGTCCGCCGCTCGCACCAGCTGGTCGTAGAACTTCGCGCCACGCGGACCGCCCATCCGCAACAGCTCTTCGCGCACCGCCTTGGGCCCCGGACCCCGGGCCTTCCGGCGCTCGCTGCCGGGCGCCGAGCGCGGGACGGGCCTTCTTGCGGGTCTTCGCCGCGGGCGCGGCCGGACGCGGCTGGCCCCGCACGACCCTCAGCGGCGCGGCCTTCCGCGGCTCGAAGTCCTTCGGGGCGCGGGGCTCGTCGGTGCGCTCCGGCGCTCTCGGCGCGGGCCGGTCGGTCTTGGCCGCGCGGTTCGGCTTCCACGTCGCTCCGGACGGGCGGACGTCGATCGCCCGCGCGCCACCCGGCTTCGGTGCTCCACCGCGCGTCGAGCCGCCCCGGGGCGCGCCGGCGCCTCCGCTGCGGCCACCCGTTGCCCGGGTCGACCCGGATCCCGAGCGCGTCCCACTGCCGCCGCGACCGGCACCCGCGGCGCGCGATCCGCTCCCGGATCGGCGGTCGCGGGCCGGGCCGTCGCGCCGGCTGCCCCCCGTCGACGAGCTCGGACGCCGTTCGCCCGCCGCCCCCGAGGATCGGGAGGTGCTCGCCGTGCGCGAGCCACCGCGGACGGCGCGCCGGTCGGCTTCCCGGCACTCCGCGTGCTCGATGCCGGCTTGCGGTCCCGGCTGCCGCTGCCCGACGCGGGCTTGCGCTCGCGGCCGGCCCCACCGGAGGCCGACGGCTTGCGGGTGCTCGAGGCACCTGCGCCCGGCTTCCGGGGCCGCCCGGCGCCCGCGGCGGGCTTCCGGCCCTGCGCACCGCCAGCACCCGCCGAGCCCGACCGGCGTGCCGCGGGCTTCCCCGCGGGCGTTGCCCGCCCGGATCGCGGCGCCGCCCTTGCCACCGGTCGGCTTGGCGCGGCCGGTGCCACGGTTCTGGCTGTCGCCACTACGGGGGCGTCGTTCGTTCACGGGGTGCCTTTTCGTCGGGCGCGGGCGCCGAGCGTACTGAACTGCCGGTCGGCGCCCCGGATGTGTGGAGACGCGACGAAGGGGCACCCGGTGTGGATGCCCCTTCGTACGAGAAATCCCGGCGGCGACCTACTCTCCCAGGGGGCTGCCCCCCAAGTACCATCGGCGCGGGCGGTCTTCACTTCCGTGTTCGGAATGGGAACGGGTGTTTCCCCGCCGCAATTGCCACCGGAAACCTGGATTTCAAAATCTGAATTTCGACAAAGGACTGCCGTCCTTCAAGAACTCCATAGCGAGCACGAGCAACAAAGATCCCAAGCCCTCGGCCGATTAGTACCGGTCGGCTGAACACGTCACCGTGCGTACACCTCCGGCCTATCAACCTGGTCGTCTTCCAGGGGCCTTACCCGGTTAACCCGGTGGGAGATCTCATCTCGAGGCGGGTTTCGCGCTTAGATGCTTTCAGCGCTTATCCCTTCCGCAGGTCGCCAACCAGCCATGCTCCTGGCGGAACAACTGGCACACGAGAGCTGCGTCCGTCCCGGTCCTCTCGTACTAGGGACAGCTCCCCTCAAATCTCCTACGCCCGCACTGGATAGGGACCGAACTGTCTCGCGACGTTCTAAACCCAGCTCGCGTACCGCTTTAATGGGCGAACAGCCCAACCCTTGGGAGATGCTTCACCCCCAGGATGCGACGAGCCGACATCGAGGTGCCAAACCTTGCCGTCGATGTGGACTCTTGGGCAAGATAAGCCTGTTATCCCCGGGGTACCTTTTATCCGTTGATCGACCGCGCTTCCACATGCCACGGCCGGGTCACTAAGCCCTGCTTTCGCACCTGCTCGACTTGTTGGTCTCGCAGTCAAGCTCCCTTGTGTCTTTGCACTCGACGCCTGATTGCCAACCAGGCTGAGGGAACCTTTGGGCGCCTCCGTTACTCTTTAGGAGGCGACCGCCCCAGTCAAACTGCCCACCTGACGCTGTTCCTGACCCGGATTACGGGCCCAGGTTAGAGCTTCAACACGAACAGGGTGGTATTTCAAGGACGACTCCACCGAAGCTAACGCCCCGGCTTCCAAGTCTCCCACCTATCCTACACAATCCGTACCAAAACCCAACATCAAGCTGCAGTAAAGGTCCACGGGGTCTTTCCGTCCTAGTGCGGGAAACGAGCATCTTTACTCGTCGTGCAATTTCGCCGGGTCTCTGGTTGAGACAGTAGCCAAGTCGTTACGCCATTCGTGCAGGTCGGAACTTACCCGACAAGGAATTTCGCTACCTTAGGCATGTTGTTACTCCACCCACGCACACGTACATTTCCGCGTGGGTAGGGCCAGGTCATTTCTGCCTGACTCCTCATGTCGCCATGAGGATCGGACTGTACCTTCACCGGTTCGGGGCTGGCGTTGCTCCCGATGGTGCCTAGCGTGCAGTCTCTGAGGATCCCTTTCGGTTTCCTGCTGATTGTCCGCACCGGTCGGATTGTCACTGCCTCCCACATCGATCGAAGAGAGGCGAGTACCGCCGGATACTCGGGTGTTCCAGCATATAGCTAGGTTTTATAACGGCCTGGAAATTCCCACCGTTATAGTTACGGCCGCCGTTTACCGGGGCTTAGGTTCAGAGCTTCGCCTTGCGGCTAACCCTTCCCCGTAACCTTCCGGCACCGGGCAGGCGTCAGTGCGTATACATCGCCTTACGGCTTCGCACGCACCTGTGTTTTTAGTAAACAGTCGCTTGGCCCTGGTCTCTGCGGCCTCCTCGAGCTCGGGACGCGAAGTCCTTCACCCTACCGAGGCCCCCCTTCTTCCGAAGTTACGGGGGCAATTTGCCGAGTTCCTTAACCAGAGTTCTCCCGATCGCCTTAGTATTCTCTACTTGCCCACCTGCGTCGGTTTGGGGTACGGGCACCGTGCCAGCTCGCTAGAGGCTTTTCTCGGCAGCATGGGATCAGTCACTTCACCTGAAACGGTTCGGCATCGCGTCTCGAGGTTATGCCCGACGGATTTACCTATCGGACCCTCTACACGCTTACCCCGGGACAACCATCGCCCGGGTTGACCTACCCTCCTGCGTCCCCCCTTCGCTCCCCGCCAGCGTCTGGTCCGGATTCGTCCGAAGACAGCCTCCGAGCAGCCCACTCTTGGGGTTGGCGCGGACACGGTGGTACAGGAATATCAACCTGTTGTGCATCGACTACGCCTTTCGGCCTCGCCTTAGCTCCCGACTAACCCTGGGCGGATGAGCCTTCCCCAGGAACCCTTGGGCATTCGGCGGAGGGGTTCCTCCCCCCTCTTTCGCTACTCATAC
This sequence comes from uncultured Acidimicrobiia bacterium, assembly GCA_963770105.1. GTDB lineage: Bacteria > Actinomycetota > Acidimicrobiia > IMCC26256 > JAENVU01 > Chersky-806. The sequence continues at coordinate 1,701,835 of CAVYOL010000002.1, forward strand.
CGGCATTCGCACTCGACCACGCTCCACAACCGCTCACGCGGCTGCTTCACAGCTGAGATCGACGCTCCCCTACCCATCCTGATAAATCAGAATGACGCAGCTTCGGCTCTATGCTTGAGCCCCGTTACATTGTCCGCGCAGGATCACTCGACCAGTGAGCTGTTACGCACTCTTTCAAGGGTGGCTGCTTCTAAGCCAACCTCCTGGCTGTCTGGGCAATCCCACATCGTTTGCCACTGAGCGTAGAATTAGGGGCCTTAGCTGGCGTTCTGGGCTGTTTCCCTCTCGACCATGAAGCTTATCCCCCATGGTCTCACTGCCGCGCTCTGGAGTATCGGCATTCGGAGTTTGATTGATTTCGGTAAGCTTGTAGGCCCCCTAGACCATTCAGTGCTCTACCTCCGATACTGAACACGCGACGCTGCACCTAAATGCATTTCGGGGAGAACCAGCTATCACCGAGTTTGCTTGGCCTTTCACCCCTAGCCACAGGTCATCCCCCAAGTTTTCAACCTTGGTGGGTTCGGTCCTCCACGAGGTCTTACCCTCGCTTCAACCTGCCCATGGCTAGATCACTCGGCTTCGGGTCTACCGCCTGCGACTCTGCGCCCTATTCAGACTCGCTTTCGCTCCGGCTCCCCCTCTCGGGTTAACCTCGCCACAAAC